>NZ_CP136624.1:2784166-5568333 GCF_032917945.1 Bradyrhizobium sp. sBnM-33 | reverse complement strand
ACAAGTCAGAGGGACTGCTTTGACGACACGACCGTCATGATCAACTTCGAGAAAAAGCCGGACATGATGAAGCAGGCGAACTGGTACGACGATCGAGATCACCGCTCGTTACGCTCCGGCCCGGCTCTGGCCGCGCGAAAACTGCTCGATCGTTGGCCCTACATCATGTTTCTTACCTTCGCCAAGTCCGGCGCGACTGTCGCGGACATCGTGGGACAGCTTGGCAAAGTTAAAGCCGCGGTTGGCGATCATAAGATCGACGCCTTGCTAATTTCTGCCGGCGGTAACGACGTTGGTTTTTCCGACGTATTGAAAGGTATGGCGGGTGACTTCATCGACCGAGGGGCAGAGCGGGCTATGTCGCAGTTCAATCGGAAGCTCCTAATACTTCGCAATGAGGAATACCCAAAACTCAGCAAAGCAATTGGAGACCTAAATCTCAATGTGTCTAAGGTACTAATAAACGAGTATCCGGGGAAGCTCTTCAATCGCACGGACGGTCAACCGGCCAGGGGGTGTGGCGTATTCAAGACTCTGCTATTCTGGAGCGTAAAGAAGCGGGATGCAGTTGCTATGAACACCATGGGAGATTTGCTGAACGACGATGTCAAATCACTCGCAAAGAACAACGGCTGGAACCTAGTACAAGGCATCAGCAATCAGTTTGCGACTCACGGCTATTGCAGTTCTCGAAGCTTTTACAGAGCGGCGGAACAGTCATGCGATATGCAAGGAGACTTCCAGGGCACGATGCATCCAAACGAGGAGGGAACCGAGGTATACGCGCGCGCTCTGGAGCGTGAGTTGCGCAAGGTTCTTCCTGAACCTGCGGAACGACCCGAAGTTGAACAGTGAATTGGCGACCTGATGAATGAGATAGATGACAAGTCGTAGAGTCATAAACGGTTAGCCGGATCGCGGGCGAGGTTGAGAACGCGCCCAGCAAGGCCCCAAACCGCCAAGGGCGGCAAGATCGGCGCGCATCAGAGCAAACCAGCCGTACCTCTTTCGCGTTCTCTATGGAATACTGCGCGCGGTCTCCTCACGCCGAGCTCGATTGATCTTCCTCATGGCCACGACTCCCGGGCCGGGGCCTCTCACGGGGCCCGGTTCAGCGCCTTCATGACCGCGATCCGCGCCAGCATTTCCGGCCCGTCGCGCTCGGGCAACCAGCAACCGCTTGAACCACGCCATTCAGCCGGTGCCCATGCGGGCGCGCGAAAGCGCCGGCCGCACTTCCGCCCCATTAACGTTGCCGTTAACATTCCCTTAACCGATTGGGTGGACCATCGGCCCGTCCTTTGTCTGGACACTGTGCTGAAACGAGGAGCCGTCGCCGTATCCCTGACACCGGTGACGGCTTCTTGCCGTCGCGACATCGCCGCGCTTGCCGCAGGCGGTGCAGACGAAACCTGACTCAATGTCCGACAGCCGGACATGATCAGGCCAGCGGTCGGCGCTGACCTCGATGTGGTGGCTGCACTTGTGGTCCCGGCAATAGCTTTCGATCAGTCCGCACACCGCGGCGCACGCCGGACTGACGTTCGATCAACTCCGCCTGTTTGTCAGCGGATCCTTTCTGCCGAACGATGATCAGCTCGCCGCACTGGCGCGATATCTGAAAATGAAGGGAGACGATATCCGATGACCGAAATCATCACAGGCACCGACGCGATCAGGCAAGCATTGAAGGCACGATCGAAAGACTCCCGAGCCGTCAACATCGCGCGCGATGTCGGCATCTCTAGCCAGCTGTTGAACAACTTTCTCGATGGTAAAAACAATTTGTCGCCGGAAATTTTGAACGCGCTGACGACTGAGATCTGGCACGGTCATGCGCTTTACGACGCCGAAACCGACCGCCTGGTCAGCGCCAACCGCGAACCGCCAAAAGCGTTCGCGACCATCCGGCCGGAGCCTTTCAATGCGGACGCACATCCGTCTTATCACGTCGCGCCAGCCGGCGCCTGGAGTCAGTTCAGTGGCGTCAAAGGATTGCCACCGCAGGCATATCGTAAACCTCCTGGCTGGGCGGATTAATGAAAGGCCCGACCATCCCGGAACAGATCGCAGCCGACAAGGGGCCATACTACAAGGCGCTGGAAGCCGCGGATCAACATCTGATCGACGGCAAGGTCGGCGTTAGCGATCTGGAAACGATGTTGAATGCGATGCTCGCGAAGCAACTGCTGAACGCCGCAAAGCAGGCCAGCGGCGCGATTGCCAGCCCGAGCGCAGTTCGAAACTTTCACTAGGTCGCTGCCGACGCGAAACGTCCAGCGGTTGTAGGCTATGCCACGGCCAGCCGTAGCGTCAGCTGACGATCTCGGCCTGCGTGACGATCGATGAAGTCCTTCGGCGACGGCGTCACGCTGCGCCCTTCAAGACTGAAGCGGCGCAGCAGATCCTGTGCTACGGCATGCGAAACATCTTCGGATTGATGGGTCTCGGGATTGAACATGATCACCCGCAGAGGATCACAATGCTGTCCGCTCATCAGGTCGGCAATAGTGGATTCATAGTTGGCGCGGTCGAGGTCGGTTTCCGCAAACGCGGTGCCGAACCGGCCATAATGATTGACGACAATATAAAAATTTTCCGGTGCACCCGGAACAATCGACGGCCATTCACGCATACTTAAACTCCCGTCTCTCACGACCGGGAGGCTATCCGGACGGCGCCAAGTATGGGACTCGTATTTTTCGCATGCAAGGGCTGCTTGACCGGCGTGTTCCTTCAAAGCATTGGCGTCTTTCCCACCAGCAGGTAGTAGACGGTTTCCTTCTCAAGTTTAAGCGCTACCCCGATGTCATTGTATTCAACCGACTTGGTCACACCCGCAATCGTCGATTTGTTAGGGGAGCCAAGTTTGCGAAGCATGTCGGCTTCCGAAGTGCCATCCTTCACGTCACCGATCGCGGGAGTACCAAGGTGAGCTACGAAGAAATGAGCAACCGGGGCAAAACGTCCGCGGAAAATCTAAGACTCGGGTGAATTCAAGCCGGCTGGCTCACGCCGGCATGGCGATTTTATCCCCCGCGGACCACGATTGAACATGGATCCACCAGCGGGGTTCTACGTGGGTTTGGATGCAGGGACCACAAACGCAAACCCCTGCCGGTGAAGTCGGCAGGGGTAAGCAAACGAGGTGGATGACAAGCGCGCGAGCCCTAAGACCCGGTGGCCCGTCAAGGACCCTTGCGGCACCATAAAACCGATCACGCCCGGCCATTCAATGATACTGATGTATACGTGACCGCTTTTGACTCGCTTGTCCAGCAGCCGCGGTCTGCAGGCTCCCGTTGGTCTGCAGGCTCCCGTTGGTCTGCAGGCTCCCGTTGAGATAATCGAGGTGAAGGCGGCGGTGATCGTGCGGCTGCTTGGATGACGCCCACGCGGTGTGGTGCCGCATTCTCGAAATGAGCCGATCTACTAGTGCCGGTTTCCGGGCTCAGTGGCCTAAGCAGAAATACGGAATGGCTAAAATCACGGAGGAACGGAACGCGCTCGTTGCATGAACTTTTGTCGTCCACCTTACCGGGTGCAATTGACCCGAACTTATTACATCAGGCCGCCAACCACCAAGCGGGCTGGCACGGTTCGGTCCCGGGCCTCACTGCCCCCGAGGTCCAATTGCGGTTGGAAGATGGCCCCAGCCTGGGCCAGGCAAGCTCGACTGGGGCCGCCCGAACCGCGTGCCGCTACTTCCACGGACACGCGGTGGGGCCAATGCGCACCGCCCGCGATCGTTCCCGGCGAGCCGGCGCATAATTCAACGCTCCCGTAGTCATACGGGGTAGCGACGAAATGAAACAGAAACAGAGCTGAGGTTTAGTATCCAAGCACCGAGGGCGGCGATTTCAACACGGCAGAATTATTTTAGTCGGTGGGCCGCAGAGCAATCTGCGGCCATTTTTGCTTTCAATGCAGCGCCAGCGCAGCGGCACACGACACGATTAGCAGGGCGAATCCGGTGGCGGTGAGGGCGAGGGAGGTGCAATCCATGCGAGGGATCTCTGGAGCGTTGCCACGGCAATGTGTTTCCCCGACAATCGTTCCGACTCGGCTCATCAGGTGGCTTGAGTTCGCTTGAGAGCCATCCCTTGGACGCTTCCATAGGGTCAGTAACAACGTGTCGGCGGCGAGCCGGGAGCAATGCTGCGGGATCAGTTCGCTTGATCCTCACGAAATCGAGGCCCGCCGGTTCACGCTGATGGGTTTATGCTGCCAAGATAAGGCGAGGGCAGTCCGACCCGCGCTTCAGTGAAGCGAAACCCCCATCTTAGTAAGGCAGTAGTTCGGAAGCTTTTGCTCCGGTCAGGCTGTGGAAATTCTTGCAATGACCTATGACTGTAGCGGCGGCATGACGCTCGGTCGAAGGTGATTGCGACCACAGCATGGTGGTTGCAGCAATGAGAAGGGTAACGGCTGCAATTGCGGACACTATTAGATGCTTCATGGGAAGCCTCCGGTTTCCGCCCGATACATGATCAAACCCCGTTGTTTGATCAGGGGCGATGGGAGCACTGGTTCGTTTCCGGGTGACTTCGTCGAGCTAGAAAAATGGTTTCGTCGGCCCCAGCATCGGGGGTAGGGCTGCCCGACGACCGCATTTCGCCGAGAATGATTTTTCGTGGGGGCTGCATGTTCCATCCGCTGCGAGTTGAACCAGTTTTGGCCAGAAACGTCTTACTTGGACGGAGATGGTCGATGGACCAGAGCGAAGATCCTCGGGAACTTAGAACGCAAGATCGAACAAGCGAGTCGGATCGCCTCGACTCTCACTGACCAAACGACCATAGAGCGGCTACGGGGCTGGGTGGAGCAGCTGAGGCAGGGTTTGAGGCAACGGTCCGCCACTCACCGGACGCACGAAGAGATCAAAGCACGCGCTCGGGAACTCTGGGAGCAAAACGGTTGCCCCGCAAGCCGCCACCTGGAGTTCTGGCTTCAAGCCGAGTCTGAAATCAAGGCGCGTGAACGGCAAGCGTGAGGCTATCGCGCTCGCCCTGTGCCTTGACCGTCCCCATCTGCCGATCCAGTTGCCATAGCTCGACGTCGTGGCCGTCCGCAAGCTAACACGAGGCCTCGATTCCGGGACGATCGGCCCAGCCAGTTCTTTTATTTCGACGACCTTCCTTCCCGGCGGCTCAGGCCGGAAACGTTGGACCGAGAAACTGCGCTGGAGATGGCGAAGGCGGTAGCGAGAGCTGCGCGGGAAGAGGGCTAGGTGTTTAGTCCCGAGCTTTGATGGTGCATTCTTATCGCACGATTCGAAGGATGCGCTATGGGACAAGTTTTACACGGCTGCGCCACCACGACGGAGGCAGTCCGTCGAGCAATACAGAATAGTCAAGAGAGCCTGAGGGCGCTCGCCAAGCGCTACGGGATCAACCAGAAGACCGTCGCGAAGTGGAAGGAGCGCGAGACTGTCGCCGATCTCCCGACAGGCCCGAAGGAAGCCAAATCGACCGTGCTTTCCATCGAGGAGGAGGCGATCATCGTCGCTTTCCGGCGGCATACGCTATTGCCGCTCGATGATTGCCTCTATGCGCTCCAGCCGACCATCCCGCATCTGACGCGATCATCCCTGCATCGCTGTCTCCAGCGCCACGGCATCAGCCGATTGCCGGAGGTCGAAGGCAGCAAGCCTCCGAAGAAAAAGTTCAAGGCTTACCCGATCGGTTATTTCCACATCGACATTGCTGAGCTCCAGACCGCTGAAGGCAAGCTCTACCTCTACGTCGCCATCGATCGCACCAGCAAGTTCGCCTTCGTGCAACTGGTCAGGAAGACGGGAAGGACCTCCGCCGCGGCCTTCCTCGAAGCTCTGATTGCGGCTGTCCCCTACAAGATCCACACGGTTCTCACCGACAATGGGATCCAGTTCACTTTCCCGCCGCGCTACGCAGACGGCCCGACGGCAAGATACGTGACACATATGTTCGATATGCGCTGCCAAGAGAATGGCATCGAACATCGGCTAACCAAGATCAAGCATCCCTGGACCAATGGCCAGGTCGAGCGCATGAACCGCACGATCAAGGAAGCGACCGTCCAACGCTACCATTACGATCGACACGATCAGCTCGAAGCACACCTTGCCGACTTCATTAACGCCTACAACTGCGCTCGGCGGCTGAAGACCCTGAAGGGTCTCACGCCCTACGAATACATCTGCAAATGCTGGACTTCCCAGCCAGAACGATTCAAACTTAATCCGCTCCAGAAAATGCCGGGACTAAACAGCTAGGTGGTGTGGACTCTAAGGATTCCTTTTTAGGAGCAAATCAGATTCAAGGCTGCTTTTGGGGAGGCAGCCTTGGGTGTGATGGACCGGTTGGTTTTGAGCGACGCGGCGTGGGAGCGGATGGCGCCGCTGATCATCGGCCGACCTGACCAGAAGGGTTCGACGGGCCGCGACAATCGGATGTTTGTGGAAGGTGTGCTGTGGATCGTGCGTACGGGCTCTCCCTGGCGTGATCTTCCGGAAGCGTTCGGGGAATGGAACAGTGTATTCCGTCGCTTCAGTAGATGGAGCGTCAAGGGTGTTTGGTGGCGCATCTTTGAGGCGATGTCCGATGATCCGGATTTCGAATATCTGATCGTCGACTCCACCATCGTCCGAGCCCACCAGCACGCTGCCGGGGCCAAAAAAGGGGGTCTGAAGATCAGGCGCTCGGCCGCTCGCGCGGTGGCCTGAGCACCAAGATACATCTGGCCGTTCGAGGCTTGGGATGTCCCGTGCGGTTCATCCTTACCGCAGGTCAGAAGGGCGATGCACCGCAAGCCGCCGCATTGATCGAGGGATTGGCCGCCGAAGTCGTCATGGCCGATACGGCCTATGACGCCGATCACTTGCGCCAGGCCATCGCTGCCAAAGGCGCGCTCGCCGTCATCCCTAACAATCCGTCACGCGCGCTCAAATATCCGCTCGACAAGCATCTCTATGCCCAGCGCCATCTCGTGGAATGCTGCTTCTCAAAACTCAAGCAATTCCGCCGCGTCGCAACCCGCTTCGAAAAGACTGCCCGAAACTACCGTGCCGTCGTCACTCTCGCAGCCATCATCTTATGGATGCGGTAAGTGTCCACACCACCTAGGGCTAGCTGAGCCGGGCAAGCCTTCCAGCAGAATACTTGCCCGGCTCGCTGTCCTGAATGGCGGCGAAGCTAGAGGCTACCCGACTATCCAGGCGCCGGAGAGCCGGGATTCTATTCGGTGACGGATGACGTTCTGACGATGCACGACGAGAGCGGCAAGCCCATTGGCAAGCCCTACAGTCGTAAGGAAAGCGACGCGTCCGACTTCAATCGACCGCTGCGCTATCGGCCGCTTGGGATTGCCTGAGTCGCGGCATTACGGCCTAAGTTTTATTGCGTCTGTAACCTTGGATACTGAGGAAACCCAATTCTTTGTGTCGCCGCAAACCCAGCCAATCAAATTGATTGCATCTTGAAGCTTTCGATTCGGGCCCTTATCAAAAATTGCCCGATGATGCGCGATGCGGTTGCGCCAACGACGAACGCTTTCGATCAGTTCATGGAGATCGACGTACGTCATCTTCTTAGGGGCGTTTGGAAAAGCAGAGTAATGGCGGCAAGGACGAGTTCGTCCATATCTCGGCCGTCGAGAGAGCAGGTTTGACCAGTCTGAATGAGGGCGCAAAAGTGAGCTACGAAGTCTTAGCAAAAGGAATCCGCCGAAAACCTCAGGGTAGGTTGATCGGCGCAGTCATCCGGCGTTCACGCTGGCGGGCCTACCCCTTGTCAGCGGCCCGGACAGACGAGGAGCCGGACGTGGGCCTAGTCTCTGCTCGCCCCGGCTGCATCCCTCCTCACGCCCCCGGCTGGGGCAATCTCCAGTGACTGGCGGCCGCGTTGCGTATTGCCGGGCCGCTAACCGATCGATTCAACGCACAACGCACGACATGGATTGCCGACTCCATCGGTGATATGGGCCGCAAGGCGGAGATGGCTGGGATGTGGCCGGGCACACGTTCCGAACGGGCAAACCTTGCTGCCATCCATCACGGACGCAAGCCCCTTCAGACGTGCTGCTGCACCCGACTCCACATCCGCCCCCGGCCAAAGCTGGTTCGGCAAGAGCAAAAGCTACAAAGAAGGCCCCTACGCAAGCAAAGCGGATCATCATGGCGGCTCCTCGTTGTCTTGAGTGCACGGGTAAAACTGGCGCCGTGATTATCGTTCCTTGCTCTGCTCGGATGCAAGCTGCCGCCGGTTCACGCTGGGCGGGCCGCTTGCAAAACGGCCCCAGCTAGGTTTCCAGCGCAAGCTGGGGCCGCACTTTCTCCCGGCTTGGCTCCACGATCCGCCGGGAGCGATGGAATCGACTCTCAGCAAGGTTGGAGGTTCCCAAGGACGGGCCGACACAGGGCTGGCGGGCTTTCCGCGCTATGTTCACTGTTGGGCAGACGTTGCCACCTTTTCCCGCTTCTATCAGGACGCCAGATGGGTACCCACTACTCCGTCTGGCATTCTGAAATGGGAATACTTTAGATGGCCTCGGCGCACCGCCGCGCGCTGGGGCCATTTTTATTCTGGGCCGATCACCTCGTATTCAAAGGCCACGCCGGAAAGTAGTATCGAAGCGTCAACCGAATGGCGACGTACAGCGCAATGCAAATTCCGACCAAAATGAAAGCTGTATGCATTTCGACCCCCCGCGGTTCGACTGCTACCGCTTTTGCTACCCAACTAGGCAGCACGCGGCGGGACCAGTCAGCACCGGGAGGCAAAAGCGCGGCCAAAAGAGCAATGGAAACGGTTAATTCGGCACCGCGCGGCACTTGCCGGCACACGAATTAGCGAGCTGCAAAACCGTGTACACCAGTTCAATTCTGGTCGTGGCCTCCATCCATATAATCAATGGCTTAGACCTGATTATAGGAGAGGCCGCGGCAAACGGCTTCGGGTCAGCAAGCGGCGTACCAGCCCTCAGGGAACGGAACCAGCGGCCAAGAGGCTCCATTGTCGTTAGCGGCGCGTGGCGACGGATAAAAGCGCTGGGTCTGGACCACGAAATCATCCTCCGGGACTGGCGCAACGGCCGTCTGCACGGCTTCCAGCAGCAAATCGTATTCAACTTCGCTCATCGCGCTCTCCGGGTTCCAGAGGCGATGATCTCAAAAGTATTTTGTTCTCAGATTGAGCGGATCGTTCGATTTTTATCGATTCGGCGCCCGCGGCAAAGCTGGTTACTAAAGTGTTGAGTTTACTGTGCGAACGCTAGGCCCGCACACGCGCGGCGCGTGTGAGAAAAATCACATTTTGCAAAAATCAGTTCGCGTATTCGGCTGGATAGCGCCTGCCTTGTCAAGGCGGGCATGGTCCGGGAGACGCAATCATGAAGGCAAGGTTTGCGCGAAGTGCGGCTCTTCTCTGTCGTTCTCGCCGGGCTTCGACGCTCGGTTTCCTGCTCACGCTGATGGCGAGCGGCCCGGCCCATGCCCAACAAGGCACACCCGAACAGCGCAGGGCCTGCACGCCCGACGTCTACCGGCTCTGTGCCGGCGAGATCCCGAACGCGCGTGCGATCACCGCATGCCTGCGCCGGCAGAAGGCGAGCCTGAGAGCCGCTTGTGCTGCGGTGTTCGAGCGGTAGGGGCGGGGCACGGCATCCGCCGACGTTCTCACATCTCCAGCGCCGCCAGATTCTTCGGCAGCATCCGCTTGAACAAGGTAAGGATGCGGGCAGCCTCCTTTGTGTCCTGCGTGATGGCATGGCGGACGGTCGCCGCAATCAGCGTCATCATCAGCCGAGAAAACGAGGCCAGCGCAGTTGCGGGCGCATCGGGTGCGATCCGCCGCAGGGTGTCGCCGAGCAGCCCGGCGAGATAGGCGCCGTCCTCCTCGTCAAGCTTTTGCAGCGCCCGGTCAGCCTGCGTCGCTTGCCAGATGTCGCGCATGAGCGGCACTTCCATGAACATCTGATAGTAGCTGTCGGTAATGCGGCACAGGGCCGGGTGCAGATCGCGGGTAGTCTTGACCACGGCGAGATCGCGCCGGACGCAATCTCGGCCGATCTCGTTGTAGCGTTCCGCGAGCGTGCCGATGATCGCGGTCTTGTCCGGGAAGTATTGATAGAGCGAGCCGAACGGCACGCCGCTGCGTTCGACGACGTCACTCATGCGGAAGGCTTCGCTACCTTTCTCGGCCATCAGCTCTGCCGCGCATTGCAGGATTTTCTCGAACCGCTCGCGGCTGCGCTGCTGGGTCGGAACCAGTCGCGCGAACACGGGCGCAGCCGTTGCGGCCACGTTCTGTCCGGCTTTTCGCCTTGCCATCGGTCCTCTCACGTAAAAGCGACTTGACGTTACCAATACGAGAGTTTATCGGATTTGGCAAATGCGAGATATTCTCGTATTGCATTCAGAAAGGAGGAAGCCATGTCAGAACTCCCGATCCTGATCGTCGGCGGCGCGGGCAAGACCGGCGCGCGAATCGATGCGCTGCTAAAGGCGAGCGGCATCCCGACGCGGCTGGCGTCACGTTCGACACCTGTCCCGTTCGACTGGACCCGGCCCGAGACGTGGCCGGCGGCGTTTGCCGGCGTCGCGATGGCCTATGTCACTTACCAGCCGGACCTTGCGGTCGAAGGTGCCGCTGATGCGATCGCGGAAGTGGGCCGGCTGGCGCGCGAGAATGGGCTCGAGCGCGTCGTATTGCTGTCGGGGCGCGGCGAACCGGGCGCGCAGCGGGCGGAAGCGGCGCTGCAGCAATCCGGCGTCCCCTGGACCATCGTGCGCGCAAGCTGGTTCGATCAGAATTTTTCCGAGGGTCATCTGCTTGAAGGCGTGCTCGCCGGCGAAGTCGCTTTGCCGGCCGGCGACGTGCCCGAACCGTTTGTCGACGCCGACGATATCGCCGAAGTCGTGGTCGCGGCGCTGACGGATCGGCGCCATGCCGGCAAGGTCTACGAGGTGACGGGACCGCGCGCGCTGACGTTCGCGCAAGCGGTCGCCGAGATCGCCGGTGCCGCCGGCCGCCCGGTCCGATACCGGCAGATCGCAGCGGAAGATTTTGCGGCCGGCATGCGGCCCCATCTGCCCGACGACGTCATCGAACTGATGTTGGAATTGTTCACCGTCCTGCTCGACGGGCGCAATTCGGCTGTCGCACACGGTGTCGAGCAGGCGCTCGGGCGTCCGGCGCGGGATTTTTCCGATTATGCCCGCCGAACCGCCGCGACAGGTGTCTGGAGGGCATGATCATGCTGCAGGTGTTGATCACCGGGCTGCTGTGGTTTTGCGCCATCGGCTGCGGTCTGCTCGCCGGCCTCTACTTCGCGTTTTCGACCTTCGTCATGACGGCGCTTGGCCGGATCGGGCAGGCCTCCGGTATCGCGGCAATGAATGCGATCAACGCCACGATCGTGCAGTCGCTGTTCATTCCGATCTTCCTGGGAACGACGGCGGCAAGCGCGGTGCTGGCAGTGACCGCGCTGTTGCGCTGGAGTGAGCCCGGCGCGATGGCGATGCTGGCCGGCGGTCTGCTCTATGTGCTCGGCATGTTCGTCGTGACAATGGTCTTCAACGTGCCGCTGAACAACGCGCTTGCCGCGGCTGATCCCGCAAGCCCCGAGGCCGCCTCGCTGTGGGCGCGCTACCTGACGGACTGGACACGCTGGAACCACGTGCGGACGGTCGCATCCACGGCGGCTTGTGCGCTGTTCATTGCCGCGATTGCGGCGCGGTAGGGCGCCGGAGCTGCCGGCAAACAAAAGCCGCCCGGATCACGGGCGGCTTTCGCGTTGTTTTCGGGGAGTGAGATCAGGCCGCGGGAAGCGCGTTTCCACCGCGCTTGCGGCGATAGGCCATGAAGCCGACGCCGGCGAAGCCTAGGATCATCATCGCCCATGTCGAGGGTTCCGGGACCGGCGGGGCAGCCGTAAAGTCTGCCACGATGTAAAGCGTCGACGTCCCGTACTCCGGGTTGATCCACTTGCTTCCATTGTACCATCCATCACCGACTTCAACGAAGTGAATGTCGGAAACCGTAACGCCGTTGAGCGTGAATGGACCAAGATTGCTGAGCGCGGTCTGGCCGATGTTGAAGATGTTGTCAGCCGACGGATTGGTCGTCTGCCGGATGTTCAGGTTGAACACCTGTGCATCGGACGTCACGCTCGGCGAGGTGAAGCTCAGCTTGAACTCATAATTGACGTTGAAGTTCTGATCGGTGTTGTAGGTCGCGAGATTCACCCAGGTGATTTTGCCGATGACGAAGTCGTTCTGATTGGTCGGGACATTGGTGCCGACGATGTCCGTGATGGTCAGCGTGCTCGGCTGGTTCGTCGGCCACGCGGACCCCGACATTTTGAGCACGTTCTTGTCGGGGGAAATGGAGCAGCCAGGGCTACCGTTGTTGCAATTAGAGATATTGGAGAAAGTGCCGTCGCCGGTGAAGCTCACGAGCGCTGCGTTTGCCGGCGAATGAAAGATGCCGGCGAGCAAACCAGCGGCCAAAAATTTAAATATCTTACCCATAATAGACACCCCAATTTTTATCGATTTATTAAATGGAACTCTCTCAGATATTATATAAGCGGTCAAGTGTGGTGTAATTAATTTCCAAAAATTAAATACGGGGCCGCCAGGTTGCGTGAGGGCCCGTATTCGCCCATAAGGGGGTCCTCGGCGGTAACGAACCCGAAGACAACGCCTTACCTCGGCCGGCCTCTGCCGCGCTGATTGCGAATGTCCCGTCGTGTCGGAAAATAGAAAAGCCGTAGGCTGGCTCCCCGGGCTGGATTCGAACCAGCGACCATTCGATTAACAGTCGAATGCTCTACCGCTGAGCTACCGAGGAATAGGCGAAAGAAGGTTCGCGAGCGGGCAGCGTATAACAAAGCCTTTCGGGCTTGCAAAGGACCAAATCACAGGCTGCGCATTCGCTTGAAGCGGGGCCGGAAAGTCCCCGCACTACAACGATTTGTCGCAGCTTTCGTCCTCCGGGCAGACGGCGGACGGAACCGGGCGCGGGCAATTGCGTCATCTATAGGGGGCCCCTGGACCGGGCCGCCAATTCGACTCAATCGGCCCGGAGCCTCCGTGGTGCCGGGTTTCAGGGGAGCTGATTCGATGCCACCCATTGTGACCGAACTGACACGTGCGGCGCCTCCGATCGTTCCGAGCGACATTCCCGCCATGAGCGACGACGAATGCCTGCTTCGGCTCGCGCAAGCCATTGAAGAACACGATAACGAACATCTGGATGATAACGAACATCTGGATGATAACGAACATCTGGATGAGGTGGCGCGGCTGATCGCCCGATTAGCCGTCACGATAGAGTAGCGAGAGCAGCGGCTTTACCCGGGACCGGCGGCAGTGGCTCGCAACAGGCGCCCGCATGTTGCGTTTTGCCGGAGCTTGTACCAAAGATGGCCCCGGTTTCAGCTCCCCGGCGGCAACGCCGCATGCTTTCAGGGTCTTCGCCTATGTCCGGTTTTGCGACCGCGCGCCAGAAAATGGTCGATGGTCAGGTGCGTCCGAGCGACGTGACCGATATCCGAATTATCGATGCCATGCTGGCGGTGCCGCGCGAGGCCTTTGTTCCCGAAAACAAGCAGGCGCTGGCCTATCTGGATCTCGATCTCGACGTCAGCGAAGGGGGCTCAGCCAAGCGCTTCCTGATCAAGCCGGCGGTGCTGGCGAAGATGCTGCAGGCGGCCGAGATCAGGCAGACCGACCGCGTCCTCGTGGTCGGCTGCGCCACCGGCTACGCCGCCGCCGTGATCGCCCGATTCGTTACCCAAGTGACCGCGACGGAGAGCGATTCGGCGCTGGCGGCGAGGGCACAGGCGATTCTGGCCGCCAATGGCTATGGAAACGTGACGGTTCGGACCGCGGCGCCGGCCGATGGAGACCCGGCGAACGGGGCTTGGGACGTCATCGTGTTGAACGGCGCAACCGAGATCGTGCCGGAACGGCTCTACGGGCAATTGCAGAATGGTGGCCGATTGGTAGGCGTTTTTGCGACGTCGCTGCCCGCGCGGGCCACCATGGTGACCTGTTGGCACGGCGATTTCGGTCACCGGACGCTGTTCGATGCCGTTGCCCCGGTGCTGCCCGGCATGGAACTTGTTCCGGCCTTCGTTTTCTAGCCTTTCAGCCGTTTCCGGGCCCAATAATCGCCCGCCGTGGCCAGCTAAATCCTCTTCGAAATCAGAAGTGTGGCCCGATTGCCCCACGTGAAGAGTTTCGACGGGGTTTGCTTGCTGGGGTGTTCCGTCCGACCTACGTGCGGAATAAGGTGAGCCGGGACTCACTTCGAGTGAAGCGACGTTCGGTTAATAATCATGTGTGATCATGATCATTGGCCGGGCGGACCAAAATGATTGGATTGCTTGGGATGCGTGGGGTGAAGGCATTTACCGGGGCTGCGGCTTCGGCCTTTCTATTTGTGTGCTTGGGCCCGATGCCCGTCCTGGCCGACACGATTGAGGCGGCCTTGGTGCGCGCCTATCAGAATAATCCGCAACTCAACGCGCAGCGCGCGCAGGTGCGCATCACCGACGAGAACGTGCCGCAGGCGCTGTCGGGCTATCGTCCCCGGGTTTCGGTCACCGCAAGCGCGGGCGTCCAGTATATAGACGCGCTGAGCACGCAGGGCGGCACCCCTACCAATCTCGTGAGAACCCCTATTACCGGAGCCAATGCGCCGCGGAGCATCGGTGGGACCATCACGCAGACGCTGTTCAACGGTCAGCAGACCGCGAACAGGACCAGGGCGGCGGAGGGCCAGGTTTCCGGCGCGCGCGAGGCCCTGCGGGCACTTGAGTCGACCGTCTTGCTCAGTGCCGCGACCATCTACATGGACTATCTGCGCGATTCGGCGATCGTCGAGGTGCAGAAGAGTAACGTTCGCGTGCTGGAGCAGACGCTGAAACAGACGCGCGACCGCTTCAATGTCGGCGAAGTCACGCGCACCGACGTTGCGCAATCGGAAGCGCAACTCGCCGCCGGCAGGACGCAGCTCCTGACCGCGGAAGCCAATCTGACGACAACGCGCTCGAACTTCCGCCGCATCATCGGCAACGAACCGCAAGCGCTGGCGCCGGGCTCGCCGGTCGACCGCTTCCTGCCGTCGACGCTGCCGGCCGCCGTCGAGCTCGGACTGATACAAAACCCGAATGTCACCGCGGCGATGTTCGGCATCGACGTCAGCTACCTCCAGGTCAAGGTCGCCGAAGGCGCGCTGCTGCCGACGCTCACGATTCAGGGCTCGGTCCAGCAGGCCTATGAGCAGAGCCTGATCCAGTACCGCTCGTTCGGCGCATCCGTGACCACGCAGCTCACGGTGCCCATTTATCAGGGCGGCACTGAATATTCGCTGATCCGCCAGTCCAAGGAAACGGCGGCGCAACAACGTCTCGTGCTCGATCAGACCCGGGACCAGACCCGCGCCAACGTCGTTACGGCATGGGGGCAGCTCGTCGCCGGTAAAGCGCAGGTCGCTTCCGCCCAGGCGCAGGTGCAGGCGTCTGAGATCGCGCTCAACGGCGTGCGCGAGGAAGCCAAGGCCGGACAGCGCACGACGCTCGACGTGCTGAACGCGCAGCAGGCGCTGGTCAATGCGCGCGTTGCGCTGGTCACTGCCCAGCATGATCGCGTGGTGGCGTCATATTCGGTGCTGGACAAGATTGGACGGCTGACGCCGCAGGTGCTCAACCTGCCCACCACGATCTACGACCCGAGCGTTCACTATCATCAGGTGCGCGATAGCTGGGCTGGCGTTCGCACACCCGACGGCCGCTGACACCCGAGTAGATTCCCGCACAGGCGAGATGAAATCGTCGCCCGGCGCCTGAAGCGCCGGGCGCTTTGCTTGCAATCATTTGTGGCCATGACGTACCGTTTCCGGGGCGAGCTGAGCGATTCGCGGCCTGCGTCTTTGCATCTCACGGACGCGCGTCGGGTTGTGTTTTGAGGGGAGCAGACCTCCCGCGCGATGTCGCGGGCGGGCTTGATCTGGGGACAAGTCAGGCTTGTGCGGTGAAAATCCCGGCCTGCATATCCGGAACCGGCAATTCCCTCTTGGCTTTGGTGTAAAATGGTTTCGATGTGGAGTCGGAGATGACGCAACCTGCAAAGGTCCAAGAGCCCTCGATGGAGGAGATTCTGGCGTCGATCCGTCGCATCATTGCCGACGACGAGGCAAAGCCTGCCGCTGCCAAGCCGGAGGCCGCCGCGGCGCCGCCACCAAAACCGGTGATGAAGGATATTCCGCCGTCGGCCATTGCCCCCAAGCCGGCTGCTCCGAAGCCCGCGCCGGCCCCGCCGCCGCCTGCACCCGCGCCTGAACCGGCCATTAGCAACAGTCAGGACGACATCGACGCGATGCTGGCGAGCCTGGACGCAGCAACGCCCGAGGCGGAAATCAGGCCTGCGCAGCCGGAAGCCGACGTGTTCGAACTTACCGACGAGATGGCGGTGCCGGATCCGGCGCCACCGAAAGCCTCCTTCAACAAGATCGAGCCGGAGGACGACATCGAGTTCAGCGAGTCCAAAAGTGGTCGGCAGCCAGCCCACGAGCCGCCGTCGTTCGAAGCACCGCAGCAGCCGATCTTGTCGCGCTCGACCGTCTCCGCGGTCGAATCCGCCTTCAATTCGCTGGCCAATACCGTGCTGAGCAATAACGCGCGGACGCTGGAAGATCTGGTCAAGGAAATGCTGCGGCCGATGCTGAAATCCTGGCTCGATGACAATCTGCCGGGATTGGTGGAGCGGATCGTCAAGGCCGAAATCGAGCGGGTTTCGCGCGGACGCTAGCTCCGGGCGGTTCGGGCGGACGCTGATCGAGATCCCCATTCGGACATTCAAACCGGCGTTATCGCGGGCCTCCCGCCGCCCCGGACTGAGTTGTCAGGTTGACTTGAGGCGCTGTGGCGGCTTTCTAGGGGCCGGCCCGGCGCCGATCACATCAGAACCGGGCGCTACCACGTTGATTTGATGCGTATTCTCTAAGCAGACCGGCGACGGCTTGCTCGAGAACGCCCCCGACATCCCAATTGCAGTGCCATGATCGAAAAAAACTACCAGCCCGCCGATATCGAAAGCCGTATGTCACGGATCTGGGAGGAAAGCGGCGCGTTCAAGGCCGGCCGCCCGGAACGGAAAGATGCCGCGCCATTCACGATCGTGATCCCGCCGCCCAACGTGACGGGCTCGCTGCATATGGGCCACGCGCTGAACAACACGCTGCAGGACATTCTCTGCCGCTTCGAGCGCATGCGCGGCCGCGACGTGCTGTGGCAGCCCGGCACCGACCATGCCGGCATCGCGACCCAGATGGTGGTCGAGCGGCAATTGATGGAACGGCAGGAGCCCGGCCGCCGCGACCTCGGCCGCGCCAAATTCCTCGAGCGCGTCTGGCAGTGGAAGGCGGAGAGCGGCGACACCATCGTCAATCAGTTGAAGCGCCTCGGCGCCTCCTGCGACTGGTCGCGCGAACGTTTTACGATGGACGAGGGGCTGTCGCGCGCGGTCGTGAAAGTGTTCGTCGAGCTGTATCGCGACGGCCTGATCTATAAAGACAAACGGCTGGTGAACTGGGATCCGAAGCTGCTCACTGCGATCTCTGATCTCGAAGTGCAGCAGGTCGAGGTCAAGGGCAGTCTCTGGTACCTGCGCTATCCGATCGCGGGCAAGACATTTAGCCCCGACGATCCCACGAGCTTCATCGCGGTCGCGACCACACGGCCCGAGACGATGCTCGGCGACACCGCTGTCGCGATTCATCCGGAGAACGAGCGGATCGGGCACCTGATCGGGCAGCACGTGATCCTGCCGCTGGTCGGCCGCCGCATCCCGATCATCGGCGACGACTACGCCGATCCCGAAAAGGGGTCGGGCGCGGTCAAGATCACGCCGGCGCACGATTTCAACGACTTCGAGGTCGGCAAGCGTCACGGCCTGCCGCAGATCAACGTGTTCGATCGCGAGGGCTGCATGGCGCTCGTCGACAACGAGGATTATCTGCGCGGATTGCCGGAAGGCGCGCTGATGCTCGCGGAAGAGTTGCACAATGTCGAGCGCTTCGCTGCGCGCAAGAAGATCGTGGCGCGGCTGGAAGATTTCGGCTTCGTGGAGAAGATCGAGCCCAACACGCACATGGTGCCGCATGGCGACCGCTCCGGCGTCATCATCGAGCCCTATCTGACCGACCAGTGGTATGTTGACGCCAAGACGATGGCGCAGCCGGCGATCGCGGCCGTGCGCTCGGGCGCTACCAGCTTCGTGCCGAAGAACTGGGAAAAGACCTATTTCGAATGGATGGAAAATATACAGCCCTGGTGCATCTCGCGCCAGCTCTGGTGGGGCCACCAGATCCCGGCGTGGTACGGGCCTGACGGCAAGGTGTTCGTCGCCGAGACGGAAGAGGAAGCCGTCGGCAACGCGCTCGGCTATTACGTCGAGCAGGAAGTCATTACGCCCGAGCAGGGGCGCGAGATGGCGCAGGACCCCGCCAAGCGCGAGGGTTTCATCACGCGTGACGAGGATGTGCTCGACACCTGGTTCTCATCCGGGCTCTGGCCGTTCTCGACGCTCGGCTGGCCCGACGACACGCCGGAAGTGAAGCGCTACTATCCCACCAACACGCTGGTCACCGGTTTCGACATCATCTTCTTCTGGGTTGCGCGGATGATGATGTTCGGCCTCCACTTCATGAAAGAAGTGCCTTTCTCGACGATCTACATCCACGCGCTCGTCCGGGACGAGAAGGGCGCCAAAATGTCGAAGTCGAAAGGCAACGTGATCGATCCCCTCCATCTCGTCGATAAATTCGGCGCCGACGCGTTGCGCTTCACGTTGTCGGCCATGGCCGCGCAGGGCCGCGACATCAAGCTCGCCGAGAGCCGGGTCGACGGCTATCGCAGCTTCGCGACCAAGCTCTGGAATGCCTCTCGCTTCGCCGAGATGAACGGAGCCGCGCTGACGGAAGGCTTCGAGCCGACGAAGGTGAAGGAAACGCTGAACCGCTGGATCATGCACGAGACCGCGCTTGCGACTCGCGAGGTCACCGAGGCGATCGAGGCCTACCGGTTCAACGACGCGGCTGGGGCGATTTACCGTTTCGTCTGGAACGTGTTCTGCGACTGGTATGTCGAGCTGACGAAGCCGCTGCTGATGGGCGAGGACGGACCTGCAAAGGCCGAGACCCGCGCCATGATCGCGTGGGTGAGGGACGAGATCCTGAAACTCTTGCATCCCTTCATGCCCTTCATCACCGAGGAATTGTGGGCGTTGACAGCCCGGCGTCAACAACTGCTCGTGCTGACGCCATGGCCGCGCAAGGCCGGCGCGCTTACGGCTGAGCAACTCGCGACGTCGATGGCATTTCCGGATGCACCGCCGATTCCACCGGCGCTGCTTGTGCCGGAGACGGAGGAATTCAGCGATCCCGAGGCCGAAGCGGAGATTGGCTGGCTGGTCGACCTCGTCTCCGCGATTCGTTCGGTGAGGGCCGAAATGAATATCCAGCCGTCGACACTGACGCCGCTGGTGATCGTGGGCGCGTCGGCCGAGACGAAGGATCGCGCGCAGCGCTGGAACGACGTTGTCAGGCGCATGGCGCGGCTATCAGACGTGTCCCTGGCCGATGCCGCGCCGGAAGGCGCGGTGCAATTGCTCGTGCGCGGCGAGGTCGTGGCGCTGCCGCTCAAGGGCGTGATCGATCTGTCGGCCGAAAAGGCCCGGCTGGACAAGGAAATCGTCAAGGCCGACGCCGACATCAAGCGCGTCGACGCCAAGCTCGGCAACGAGAAATTTGTGGCCAACGCGCCCGAAGAGATCGTCGAAGAGGAAAAGGAAAAGCGCGAGGCGGCGGTGGCGCGCAAGGCAAAACTGCAGGAAGCGCTGGAGCGGTTGAAGAAGGCGTCGTAAGCGAGGCGCTGACCCATCCCCGTCATTGTGAGAAGCAAAGCGACGAAGCAATCCATCTATCCGTTATGCGGCGATATGGATTGCTTCGCTTCGCTCGCAATGACGGCGGAGGTTTCTCCGTCACTATCGAGGATCGATCGATGCTGGACCACGTCTCCATCACGGTTTCCGATTTCGCCGCCGCCGAACGCTTCTACGACGCGATCATGGCGGCGCTCGACGTCATCAAGGTCGGCCGCAGCGACCGCTGGCTCGGCTATGGCGAACGGGCTGACGCCGAACATCCGGATCGCGTCTACCTCGCGATCTACCGGGGCGCGGAGCCGGACGAAGCCTCCGGTCGGCACTGGTGCTTCAAGGCGAAATCGCGCAGCGAGGTCGACGCGTTCTGGCGCGCCGGCATTGCCGCCGGCGGCACCGATGATGGGCCACCCGGCTTGCGTCACTACCACGCCGCCTATTACGGCGCATTTCTGCGCGACCCTGATGGCAACAAGGTCGAGGGGGTGTGCCATCGCGCGGAGTAGCGCATGATGATTCTTGATAAGATCGATTTGGCCGCAGACGCGCTTCACCTCTCCCGCTTGCGGGGGAGGTCGGCGCGAAGCGCCGGGTGGGGGCTCTCTCCACTCGGGCAGTGTCGCCCGCGGCGACACCCCCACCCCAGCCCTCCCCCGCAAGCGGGAGAGGGAGCGCACCTTCGTCGTGGTCGCAATCAAATCCTATTTCATCATGCTCTAGTCGCGCGATGGCTGTCAGAATCAAGCGCTTGCCTGGGAGTCGTGCATCAGACGAACAGAAAATCGCTGGCGTGGAGCTGGCTCATCGTCCTGTTCTGAATCTCGATCGTAGTATTGGCGTCGACCGTGATCACGACACTGGTGCCAACCTCGGCCATGTGGGATTGCAGCGCGCTAAAGTCGGCAAACACGGTCTTGGCGAACTGAATGATGTCCTGCACGCCTTCGGTGTTCTGGAAGTCGGCAACGGTGTCCTTGCCGAAGCCGGGGGCGAACACGAATGTGTCGTTGCCGGTGCCGCCGGCCAGATAATCGTTCCCTGCGTTACCGGTCGGCCGATCGTTGCCGCCACCGCCATAGAGGAACTCGTTGCCGGTGCCGCCCTGCAAACTATCGTTGCCGTCGTCTCCGAACATTTGGGTTGCCGCCGGGCCGCCTTTCAGCTGGTCGTCGCCGGCGTTGCCGTGCATCGTATCGAGTCCGCCGCCGCCGGAGAGATAATCATTGCCGTCACCGCCGTTCATGACGTTCGCGACCCAGCCGCCATAGAGCTGGTCCTTGCCGCTGCCGCCGTCGAGCAGGGCGCCGGTGTCACCGGTGCTGGCCTTGACGATGTCGTTGCCGTCGTCGCCGTAGAGCTGATCGGTGGCCGTGGTGATGCCGGCGCCGCTGTTGATCGTGTCGTCGTCCGCCCCACCGCGGATCACATCCGCGCCGGGACCACCATTGAGGGTATCGTTGCCCGCGCCGCCCTGGATCATGTCCGTCCCGGCGCCGCCATTGATCACGTCCTTGCCTATTCCTCCATCAAGGCTGTCATTGTCCGTCGATGACCCGAAGAACAGGTCCTGGCGAGCAGTCATGTCATAGTGGATGGACTTGTTCTGGTAGAGATTCCACGTTCCCGGCGAACTCGGATTGACGCCTTCCGACACGGCAAGATGCTCGCCGTTGACGGTGATGTCCTTGACATAAAGGTTGCGGTCGCCATTGGCGTTGGCGATATCGTTGATGAAGGCGAGATCGAGGCTGGAGACGGTTGCCGGGTTCGCGAATGTGAATGTGAAAGTCTGGAAACCCGATGGATCGGTCGCGCCATGGAATTCGACCGTGCTGCCGATCTGCTGCCCGTTGATCAGGAGCTGCATTTTGGCGCCGACGCCGTCGACGACGGAGCTGTAGCCCGTCACCGTGACTGATGTCTGCGTGAGTTTCGGAATTGTATCGGGGCCGCCGGTAATGGTGTCGTCACCCCCGTCTGCCTTGATCGTGTCATTGCCGACCTCGCCCGACAGCACGTCATTGCCGCCGCCGACATCCATCAAATCGGCGGAGGGAGAACCCGTCAGGGTCTGGCCGGGCGGCTGGTGCTGACCTCCGTACCATTCAGTAATCAGCCCCTGCGCAGGCTTGCCTTCGGGCGAATAGCCGATCGGCGAATACTTGTTGTTCGTATCCCAGTTCCAGATCGACGCGCCCCTGAACCAGCTTCCGCCTTCCGATCCCCACACCTGAAAGAAGGCGTTGAAGGCATCGTATTGCTCCTGGACATCTTGCGTCGTGCTCTCGGCCCAGCCACCGGGACTGATATTGGTTCCGTCGACACTGCGGTAGCCGGTTTCGGTGAAGAACACCTGCTTGTCGTACTGCAAGGCAAGGGAATGGAAGAAATCGACCGGCGACATGTGGTTCATCACCTTCGCCCAGTAGTCGTCGGTGGACATGTTGTTCCATGCATTGACCATCTCCTCGACGGTCGGGTCCGTTTTCGTCGTCAGCGGCGGATATGCATTGATTCCGATGACATCAACCTTGTCCCAAAAGCTGACATTGATGGCCTCGTCGGTTGCGGCCGCATAGGTGATCTCGCCGTGGAACACGGCGCGTACGGAATCGATGAGGTCGACCCAATAGCTTCGGTATTCAGGGCCGGAGAGCTTGCCGAGCTCATTGCCGATCACAAGCATGCTGACGCCTGCTTGTTCGGCGATTTCAGCCATACGAACCATGTGGTTCTTGTAGGAAGCAAAGAAGGCGGCGGGATCGCTCGGATTGAGCACGTATGCAAGCGAGCCATCGAGGGCCGAGACCATGGGCTTCAGCGTCACCGAAAGGCCGAGCGCCTGCGCATTTGCGATGGCCTGCAGAATATTGGCGTCGCTCTCGGTCTTATTCGGATCGGCGAAGACGTCACTCGACGTCCTGGTTTGCATAAACAGCCGCGGAGCGAGCTCGATCGAGTTTGCATTGGTGCCCGCGATCGCCTGCATGGCGGCCTGCGCGGAACTGGCGACGAATGCACCATTGTAGTTGGAGAGGAATCCAAATCCCTGAACAGGAAACACGCCGGCCATCGTACAGCTCCTTTTCTTTTGAAGTTTCTGCTGTTTGGTGGCTACGTGGTTTGCGCAGACCCATCACGCTGCGTGTTCCACGTATTCGACGCGGCACAATCTATGAGCACTTCACTCGCGCAAAGCGAAACAGCAGACCACACTTACGTGTTCAACGTGGGCGTGTCGTGACGAGATTGAGTCGATGTTGCGATTGTGGAAAGGGTGATGCTCGTTGTTAGCGCATCGTTATAGCTCGACTCAAACCGAAAGGGCTTGCTCAGGAAATTCGAGACCTTCACGCTGTAGCAAGCGTCGCGCGGATGAGCAAAGCGAGATCCGGGTCTGATCTATCCTTCATTGCTAGTTATTTGCTGGTGGTGGCGTCATAGCCGCCAGTTCCGTCATTGCGAGCGGAGCGAAGCAATCCACGCTTCCGCTTGCCGAGCGGCGTTGGTGTCGAAGGAAATCAATTGAGTGCTCTGTCTTCAGAAAGAAAAACCGCAAAGTCCGGATAGCGGTCGCGGACCGGCGCCAGCGTGGTCACGCGGTCATCGCGCTCGCCGAGCTGCGCCCGCACGGCAGATCAGCGCCCAGTCGCGCGGGCGGCTGACGAGACCGGCGCGTACGGGGTTGAGCGCCGCGGCGAGATGCTCGTCGTCCAGAGCGACACATCCGAAACGCCCCTGCCGAAATGGCCGGTGTTTGTGGCGCACGTCGATGGGTGAGCCCTCGGGTTCGACCCGCGTGGAAAGTGGCTTGACAACACGTAAGCATTGCCTTACGCGTTAGCGATGGCTTACGCGAAGAGTGGGTGGACGGCGCTCGCTGACCCGACCAGGCGCACGATATTCGAGCGGCTGGTCGATAATCCGAGCTCGGTCGGTGGACTTGCGCGTGCCCTGCCGGTCAGCCGCCCCGCCGTCTCGCAGCACCTGAGGGTCTTAAAGGACGCCGGACTCGTGGTCGACGCGCCGGCCGGCAAACAGCGGATCTACCGCGTCGATCCCGCCGGGTTGGCTGCCCTTCGTGCGGAACTCGACCTGTTCTGGAGCAAGACGATGGCAGCCTACAAGACAGCCATCGAGCAACCACCGGAGGAGCGGAAATGAGCACTCAAGCAGCAATCACATCCGTCAAGCACTGTGTCGTGGTGGAGGCGCCGCTCGAGCGCGCGTTCAAGGTCTTCACCGAGGACTTTGGCCGTTTCAAACCCGCCGAGCACAACCTGCTGGGCGTGCCGATCGCCGAGACGGTGTTCGAGCCTCGAGTTGGTGGCCATCTGTATGACCGCGGCATTGACGGCAGCGAGTGCCTATGGGCGCGAGTGCTGGATTACGAGCCGCCCAATCGAGTGCTCCTGAGCTGGAACATTAGCCCGCAATGGCAGATCGAGACCGATCCGAATAAGACCAGCGAGTGGGAAGTGCGATTTACCGCCGAGACGGCGCACCGGACACGCGTTGAGATCGAGCACCGACACCTGGACCGCCACGGCGAGGGGTGGCAAAGCGTGCGCGATGGGGTTGCGGGTGATCAGGGTTGGCCGCTGTACCTACAGCGCTTCGCTGATCTGTTAAGCCGTCCATCCTGACGGTCATCCCGCGTAATTTACGGTGATAGTGCAGTCCAGCACTGTCACCGTAGTTCGCTTCAACGAGTTGTCTCTCGGAGTCAGTTCTTGCGTTGAAGATGCCGCAAATCAACCGATGGGACGAATCAATTCGGATTTTCCGAAATCGTGTCAAGCCCCGGAGTCAAAAATATTCCGCTTCTCGGGCGACCCAAATCACCCGTAAAACTCCCGCCATCCTGTCCCGAAGAGAGGGGCGTTGGCCATCGTCACTGACGTTGGGGCGGGTTGCGGTGGACGCGGCAGCGTCAGGCGCGAAGGGTGTTTGCAGGGCGGTCTTCCGTGAGCGAGCACTGGCCGCGCAGACGAACGGCGCTTAAACGCTTTCGCCATCACTTCGGCCGGCACGCACTTGGCTGGTCGAGGTCTGTGGCGAGGGAAGCTGCGTACGGCAAAACCGTGTGGTCCTGGCACCCGTGGCTGGTGTCAAGCTGGCGGAGGTTTGCAGGCGCCCAACCGGGTCATGCGAGCCGTCAATTCGTCAGCGATGGAGGCAAGAGGAATTCGTCTCCAGGGAGAGCGCGGCATAAGCCGTAAAACCATTGCGCGGGGAATGCCGGGATGCTCCGGCTGTACCTGTATGCTCGTGTGCGCATTCTTGAGTGCATCTTGCACACGAGACCGCGGGTGCCAGCCGGCACCCGGCATTCCCTGCGCCCTCTCATTTCGAGGGCGGATGATTTGCAAAAGCTCGGGCGCATTGTGTCGCGAGAACGCGGACGCGTAATCAGTCGTCATCGCCCGGCTTGACCGGGCGACCCAGTATTCCAGAGACGTTGATGATAGAATTTATAAGCCGCGGCGTACTGGACCACCCGCCTTCGCGGGTGATGACGGCTAGTGATGTTGACTCAGGCCACCCATCAAAACGGCTTGCTCAGAAACTTCGACCCCTTCAACCCGTAACGCCACGGCAGTTCGACCGCCTTGGTGATGCCGATCCGCACGCCGGCGGCGATATCGGGTTTGGCGTGCCGCGCATGCAACGCGAACGGCGGAGCGTCCAGCGGCAGCTCGTTGTGCTTGATCGTGATGCCGAGCGCCTCGCAGAGTTTGCCGGGCCCCGAGCACAGCGCGCGCTCCTCCTGCAGGCCGCGGCGTCGGCGCATCGCTCCTATGCCGTGAGTCGGCTCCAGCGCGCGGATCAGCACGGCGCTGGCCGAGCCTTCCGCCTCGGAAACGAAGTTCACGCACCAGTGGATGCCATAGGAGCGATAGACATAGGCAAAACCCGGCGGACCGAACATCACGCGGTTGCGCGGCGTCGGCCCGCGGAACGAATGCGCGGCCGGGTCCAGATGGTGATAGGCCTCGACCTCGACGATGATGCCGCCGACGCCGTCGACCAACAGCGTCGCGCCGATCAGGTCGGGCGCGACCTCATGCACGCTGCGGTTAAAAAACGAGCGCTTCAGCGGCTTGCCGAGGCGAGGGGGGACGGCATCGGCCGGCCTCGAGATTTGAGCCATTTCCAGGTGAGAATCGTTCGCGGAACAGATGAAAACCGTCAACATCTTGCACGTTCCTGCTAGGTTCCGCGAGCTAGGTTGCGGTTTTCCGCAACAGAGTTGCAGCCATCTGCAACACGGATTAGCTAAGTGTTCTCGCAATATCCGGACTTAACATGGTCGTGCTCGTCGATACCGTTTCCCTGAACCAGGTTCGCCCGCGTCACCCCGAAAAGGTGAACCGGCCTGATGCGTTGTCGCCGCCGAAGCCGGACTGGATCAGGGTGCGCGCGCCGAACACCCGCGGCTATGCCGACACACGAAAGATCGTCAAGGAGAACGGCCTCGTCACGGTGTGCGAGGAGGCCGGCTGCCCGAATATCGGCGAGTGCTGGGACAAGAAGCACGCCACCTTCATGATCATGGGGGACACCTGCACGCGGGCTTGCGCATTCTGCAACGTCAAGACCGGCATGCCCGGCGCGCTCGACGCCAATGAGCCGGAACATGTCGCGGAGGCGACCTTCAAGCTCGGGCTGACCCACGTCGTGGTGACGTCGGTCGATCGCGACGACCTCGCCGACGGCGGTGCGGAGCATTTTGCCCAGACTATCCGCGCCATCCGCGCACGCTGCCCGACCACGACCATCGAAATCCTGACCCCGGACTTCCTGCGCAAGGAAGGCGCGCTGGAGGTGGTCGCGGCGGCCAAGCCCGATGTATTCAACCACAATCTGGAAACCGTGCCGGCGCGTTATCTCACCGTGCGGCCGGGCGCGCGCTACTTCCATTCGATCCGGCTGTTGCAGCGGGTCAAGGAGATTGATCCCACGATCTTCACCAAATCAGGCATCATGGTCGGCTTGGGAGAGGAGCGCCACGAGGTGCTGCAGGTGATGGACGATCTGCGTTCCGCGGACGTCGATTTCCTGACCATCGGCCAATATCTGCAGCCAACGCGCAAGCACCACGCCGTCATGCGCTACGTGACGCCGGACGAATTCGCGGGCTACGAGAAGGTCGCCTATACCAAGGGTTTTCTGATGGTGTCGGCCAGTCCGCTGACCCGCTCGTCGCATCATGCGGGTGAGGATTTTGCCAAGCTGCAGGCGGCGCGCATTGCGCGGGCCCGCTAGCCTCGGATTGCATCAATGCAACGCGTTCTCGTCATGGGATCGTCGGGATCCGGCAAGTCGACATTTGCCAGGTGGCTGTCGGATATAACAGGCATTCCCTTCATTTCGCTGGATGCGTTGTACTGGAGATCCGGCTGGGTCACTTCCGACAATGCCGAGTTCGGACAGCGCGTGGCCGAGGTTGCGCGTCAGCCGCAATGGGTTATCGATGGCAATTGCACTAGGTACGGCGCCGGCGAATTGCGCCGCGAAGTCAGCGACACCGTCATCTGGTTCGACTTGCCGCGCAGGACCTGCATGTTCGGCATCATGAAGCGAATCGCCAGCAGCTACGGCCGTGTTCGCCCGGAAATGGCCGAGGGCTGTCCCGAGAGAATCGACTTCGAGTTCTTTCACTACGTCTGGACCTATCGCCGGCAACAGCGGCCGAAACTTTTGGAGTATTTTCAGGGACTGCGCGCCGACCAATCGCTCGTCTGTTTTACCGATCGGATGCAGGCGGACGACTACCTGAGGGAAATTACGGTGAAGCAAAGCCGGGCGAGAATCCACTGATGCCTCGCTTTTCCAGCAAGCGCCGGGTTCATCATACCGCGTCGCACATGTTCGATCTGGTCGCCGATGTCGAGCGCTATCCGGAATTCGTGCCGCTGTGCCAATCGCTGAGGATACGGCAGCGTACGCAGAAAGCTGACGGCACTGAAGTCATCGTCGCCGACATGACGGTATCGTTCAAGCTGGTGCGGGAGTCCTTCACCAGCCGGGTGACGCTGGACCGGCCGAACCTGAAAATCATGGTCGAGTATTTGAAGGGTCCTTTCAGCAATCTGGAAAACCGCTGGACGTTCGAACCGAAATCCGAAACCGACTGCGACGTCGGGTTCTTCCTGTCCTATGAATTCAAGAGCCGGATGCTGGCGATGCTCATGGGGACGATGTTCGATACGGCCTTCCAGCGTTTTGCCGCCGCGTTCGAAAAGCGGGCGGACGTGATTTACGGGAAGCCCGGAGCGGGGCCGGCGAAAGCCGGCTAGACGTCAGCAAGGTCGGCGGGATCGGCCGAGCATCGCACCAGTACAAATCCTCCAACAGTGACGGAAGCCCAGAGATGACGACATTCGAACGCGTTGGCTTTATCGGCCTCGGCGGAATGGGACGCGGCCTGGTCAAGAACCTAGTCGCCAAGGGCGTGGCGGTCACCGCCTACGATCTCAATCCCGCCGCTATGGCGGTTGCCACATCCTTTGGTGCGACGGCAGCCGGCAGTCTGCAGGAGATCAGGGACAATTGCCGCATCGTCATGATCTGCGTCAACGAAGCCGAGGATGTCGAGGCGTTGATGACTTGCGGCGATGGGCTGCTCGCCGGTCCGGCGCCGGGATTCATCATCGTGGATCATACCACCGGCAGCCCGCAGATGGTCGCAAAGCTCGACCGCATGGTGCGGGCAGCCGGCGGCCGGTATGCCGAAGCGCCGATGACGCGAACCCCGAAACACGCCGACATCGGCAAGGTCAACGTGCTGTTCGGCGGCGAGCGCGACCTTCTCGACGACCTCAGGTCCTATTTTGAGCTCTATGCCGAAAACATCTTCCACATCGGGCCGCTCGGACACGCCATTCGCATCAAGCTTATTCACAACTATATCGCCTTCGCCAATGTGGCGGCGTGGTGCGAGGGGTTTGCGCTAGCGGCCAAGGACGGGCTCGACCTCTCGCAACTCATCGGCATCATCTCGGCCGCAGGCGCCAAGAGCGGCATGCTCGACCTCTACGGCCAGGCCACGCTCGATGGCGACTTCACCCCGCTGATGTCGCTGGCGAACGCCCGCAAGGATGTCCGCTACTACGCGCGCTGGCTGGAGGAGGCGGGCCTGCCCGGGTTCATGGCTGAGGCCGTGCACCAGACCTACCGGCAGGCGGCGCTGCTCGGGCACGACGGCGAGTCCTGCACCGCCGTCATCAAGGCCTATGAGACCGTGACCGGCGTGGCCGCGCGGGTAGGACCGAAAGACTGACAATAATGCCCAGCGGCATATCTGATCTCGCAGGAAACCGGTTGCTGGTGCCGACGCCAGTCTTTAAGCCGGTCGCAAATCCGTAATCCCCGACACGGAGGGACAAGGCATGGACGCAAATCTTCGAACCGGTGGCCATATTCTCATCGAGCAATTGGCCTTGCACGGCGCCGACACCGTGTTCGGCGTGCCCGGCGAGAGCTTCCTGGCTGCCCTCGACGGCATGTACCAGAGCCAACGCGTGCGGTTTATCAATGCCCGGCACGAAGGCGGCGCTGCCATGATGGCGGATGCCTATGGCAAGCTGACGGGACGGCCCGGCATCGTATTCGCCACCCGCGGCCCCGGCGCCACCAATGCATCCTCCGGTGTCCATGTCGCGTTCCAGGACTCGACGCCGCTGATCCTGCTGCTTGGCCAGGTCGGACGCGACATGATGGAACGCGAGGCGTTCCAGGAAATCGATTACCGCCAGATGTTCGGGCCAATGGCGAAATGGGTCGCCCAGATCGACGATGCGCGGCGGATTCCAGAGTTCATTTCGCGCGCCTTCTTCACCGCGACCTCGGGCCGTCCCGGCCCGGTCGTGCTGGCGCTGCCCGAGGACATGCTCACCGATACCGCCGAGGTGGCGGATGCGCCGCCCTACAATCCGATTCCGGTCGCGCCGGATGACGGCGCCTTGCGGCAATTCCATGCACTGCTGTCGGAGGCGAAGAAGCCGTTCCTGATCGTCGGCGGCGGCGGATGGAGCGATCAGGCCCGCCGCGATCTCGAAGCATTTGCGTCGGCGCATGAAGTGCCCGTCGGCGTGTCGTTCCGATGCCAGGACTATTTCGACAATCTGCATCCGGCCTATGGCGGCCATGTCGGTATCGGTCTCGACGCAAAAATCGCCGACCGGATCCGCACCAGCGATCTGGTGATCGCGCTCGGCGCGAGACTGGGGGAGGCCACCACGTCCGGCTATACGCTGTTCGATATTCCAAAACCGAAACAGCCATTGGTTCACATCTATCCCGATCCGGAAGAGATCGGCCGCGTTTATTCGCCGACGCTCGGCGTGGTCGCGAGCAGCGCGACCTTTGCAGTCGCCATCAAGCGGCTGGAGCCGAAGCATCAGTCGCGCGCCGACTATGTCAAGGCGGCGCATGCCGACTATCTCGCCTTTACCGAGCCGACCCGCTCGCCCGGCGACGTGCAGCTCTCACAGGTCGTGCGTAGTTTGAGCGATCGCTTGCCCCATGACACCATCATCTGCAACGGCGCCGGCAATTATGCCGTCTGGGTGCATCGCTTCTGGCGCTATCGGCAGTATCGCACCGAACTGGCGCCAACGTCTGGATCGATGGGGTACGGCTTGCCCGCGGCAGTTGCCGCCAAGCTGCTGCACCCCGAGCGAACGGTGATCGCGTTCGCCGGCGACGGCTGCTTTCAGATGACCGGGCTGGAGTTCATGACCGCGGTCGAAAACCGGCTGCCGCTGATCGTGATCGTCTGCAACAACGGCATGTACGGTACCATCCGGATGCACCAGGAGCGGGCGTATCCCGGCCGTGTCTCCGGCACCGACCTGGCCAACCCCGACTTTGCCGCACTGGCACGCGCCTGTGGCGGCTTCGGCGCATGTGTCGAGCGTACCGAGGATTTCGCGCGCGCGTTCGACGAGGCTGTCGGAAGCGGACTTCCGGCCATCATCGAGCTTTCGATCAGCCCAGAGGCGTTGACGCCGGTGAGCTCGCTGAGCGAAACGCGTGCTAAGGCTTTGGCCGCGGCGGTTTGATACTGATTTATGGTCGCGTCGGCCGGCGCCGTTTAACGGCACTGCGCCGCGCCGTACGGGCCACCCGTGGGCGTAGCCGGCTCATCGTTTCGCGTCGCGGTTTGACCGGCGGCTGCGGTCCGCGTGCGAGTTCCATCAGCATCCGCAGCGCTTCCACTACCGAGCGCTGGCGCACAGTGGTGCGGCCGACGGCGCCAAAACGGAATTCGCGGTGCAGGATCTTGCCGTCGCGCGACGCAACGGCGAAATGTACGAGGCCGACCGGCTTGCCCGGCGTAGCCCCGCCGGGGCCGGCGATGCCGGTGATGGATACCGCAAGATCTACGCCGGCCTTTTCCAGCGCGCCGACCGCCATTGCAGTCGCGGTTTCCTTGCTGACGGCGCCGAAGGTTGTCAGCGTTGAGGCTTTGACGCCGAGCATCGCGCGCTTGGCTTCATTGGAATAGGTGACGAAACCGCGGTCGATGACGTCCGAAGAGCCGGGAATATCGGTCAGCGCGCCGGCGACCAGGCCTCCCGTGCAGGACTCCGCGGTGGCAATCGTCAGCTTGCGCATCCGGCACAAATCGAGCAGCGAGCGGGCGAGGGCGCGGGCGTCGCTGCCGCTCATCTTACTCGCTCCAACCCTTATCGTTCCAAGGCAGGCGGATCGTGGCGCTCGCGGTTGCGGCGATGCCTTCCTCGCGGCCGGTAAAGCCGAGCCGTTCGCTGGTCGTCGCCTTCACCGCAACGCGGGAGATGCTGAGCCCCGTGATCTCGGCAATGCGGGCGCGCATGACATCGCGCAGCGGCCCGATCTTCGGACGCTCGCAAATCATCGTGACTTCGAGATTGGCGATTCGTCCGCCCCGCGCGGTGACGCGATCGACGGCATATTTGAGAAACTTGTCGGACGCCGCGCCCTTCCACTGCGGGTCGCTCGGCGGAAAGTGCGAGCCGATATCGCCGTCGGCGAGCGCGCCGAGGATGGCGTCGACCAGGGCATGCAGGCCGACGTCGCCGTCGGAATGAGCGAGAAAGCCTCTGACGTGCGGCACGCGCACGCCGCAGAGCATCAGATGATCGCCGTCGCCGAAGGCGTGCACGTCGTAACCGGTGCCGGTCCTGATGTCGCCGAGTTGGGCGGCGAGCCGGGCTTCTTCACGAATAAAATCTTCAGGCGTCGTCAGTTTCATGTTTGCAGGATCGCCTTCAAAGGTCGCCACCGTCAATCCCGCCCACTCCGCGAGCGCCGCATCATCGGTGAAATCGCTGCGGCCGTCGCGCGCGGCGCGGCGATGGGCATCGAGAATGACATCGAAGCGAAACGCTTGCGGCGTTTGCGCGATACGCAACCATGCGCGTTCGGGCGTCGCCTCGACGTGACCGGAATCACCGACCTGCTTGATCGTATCGGTGACGGGAATTATCGGAATAGCAGCGCCCGTTCGACCGGCGGCATCGATCGCACGCGAAATCACCGCGGAGGTCACGAAGGGCCGCGCGGCATCGTGGATCAGGACGATGTCGGGCTTCGCCGCAGCCAGCGCCTCGAGCCCGGCATGCACCGACGCCTGACGGGTGGCCCCGCCACTGGTGGGAGGTTGATGGCGCAGTCCTGCGACGGCTTCGTTGAAGATGACGGTGTCATCGCGATTCACCACCGGTTGCACCGCGAAGATATCTGGATGCCGGCTGAACGCTTGCATGGCGCGGAAGATCACCGTTTGCCCACCGATCTCGCGATATTGCTTGGGTCCCCCGGCGCCGGCGCGAAGCCCGCGTCCGGCGGCGACGAGAATGGCTGCGGTACGCTCAGGTCTGGGCATCGTGCTCAAATACGAACGATCAGGGGTTGATTAGGGGCGGGTGCGCTGGCGCACAGCCCTTACCACGCCGAATAGGGAAAAACAGAGCGATTCCCACTACCTGTGGGAAAAGCAGTTTTTGTTGCAGTGCACTTGCGCAAATGATAGATCTGTCTAAAGTGTAGGCAAGAAGCTTGACTGCCCAAGATTTGTGCTCACAATATGCGTCGACGGTTGCAATGACGCCGCCGCCCTAACCAAGAGAACGCCGTGACCGGCCCGGAAAGTTCGCGCTCTAAGCCGTTGAAAATAGGCGAGATTGCTGTCGCCAACCGGGTCCTTCTGGCGCCGATGTCCGGCGTCACCGATGCCCCCTTTCGACGCCTCGCCGCCACGCTCGGCGCCGGACTGGTCGTCTCCGAGATGACCGCCAGCGACGAACTCGTGCACGGCAGGCCGATGTCGATTCTGCGCTGCGAGACGGCCGGTGTCGGACCGCATGTCGTTCAGCTTGCGGGCTGCGAGGCGCACTGGATGGCGGAGGGGGCAAGGGTGGCCGAAGCCGCCGGCGCCGACATCATCGATATCAACATGGGCTGCCCGGCGCGTCATGTCACCGGCGGCCAGTCCGGCTCGGCGCTGATGCGCGATCTCGATCATGCGCTCAAGCTGATCGAAGCCACGATCGCGGCGGTCAAGGTGCCGGTGACGCTGAAGATGCGGCTCGGCTGGGACGATCGCTCGCTCAACGCACCCGAGCTGGCGCGCCGCGCGGAAGCCGCTGGGGTGCAGATGATCACCGTGCACGGGCGTACACGCTGCCAGTTTTACAAGGGCGTCGCCGATTGGGCCGCCGTGCGCGCGGTCAGGCACGCGGTTTCCGTGCCGCTCGTCGTCAACGGCGACATCACCTCATTCGAGCAGGCGGTCCGCGCACTGGAAGTGTCGGGCGCGGACGCCGTGATGATCGGGCGCGGCGCGCAGGGCCAGCCCTGGCTGCCGGGGCAGATCGGCCGTCGGCTTGAAACCGGACAGGCGGAGACTGCGCCGTCGCTGGCCGAACAACTCGCGCATGTGCGCGCACTCTACGACGAAATCTGCAGCCATTACGGGCTGCGCATCGGGCTCAAGCATGCGCGCAAGCATCTCGGCTGGGCGCTCGAGGTCGCGGCGCAGTGCAGCCGCGCGCCGGCGGAGACGCTGAAGGGCTGGCGGCAGAAGATTCTGACGTCGGAGAATCCGCACCGCGTTCACCGGTCGCTGCAGGACGCGTTCGACGATTTCGCATGGAGTGCTGCTGCATGAATTCAGCCGCAGAATATCGCCGCGCCGTCCCCTCCGAGAGCGAGGCCATCCTCAATGCACTGCCCAATCCGGTGCTGCTGGTGGCGCCGGACGGCCGCATCGTCGACGCCAACATCGCCGCTGAATCTTTCTTCGAGATCTCGACGCAGTTCCTGCGCCGGCAATCCCTGAAAGAGCTGGTCCCGTTCGGCAGCCCGCTGCTGGCGCTGATCGAGCAGGTGCGATCGAGCGGCTCGCCCGTCAACGAATACAAGGTCGATCTGGGTACGCCCCGTATCGGCGGCGATCGCCAGGTCGACCTGCACGTCGCCCCGCTCACTGAGCGGCCGGGGCACATTGTTGTCATGCTGCAGGAGCGCACCATCGCCGACAAGATGGACCGGCAGTTGACGCACCGGAGCGCGGCGCGCTCGGTAATCGCGCTGGCCGCGATGCTGGCGCACGAGATCAAGAACCCGTTGTCTGGGATCCGCGGCGCGGCTCAATTGCTGGAGCAGCAGGCCTCATCCGAGGACCGCATGCTGACGCGGCTGATCTGCGACGAAGCCGACCGAATCGTCACTCTGGTCGACCGCATGGAGGTGTTCGGCGACGACCGCCCGGTGGCGCGCGGGCCGGTCAACATCCATTCCGTGCTCGACCATGTCAAACGACTGGCGCAGTCCGGCTTCGCCCGCAACATCCGTTTCATCGAGGAGTACGATCCGTCGTTGCCGCCGGTGCTGGCCAATCAGGACCAGCTCATTCAGGTCTTCCTCAATCTCGTGAAGAACGCCGCCGAAGCGGTCGCCGATCTCGGCAGCGATGCGGAAATCCAGCTCACCACCGCTTTTCGTCCTGGCGTCCGCCTGTCGGTGCCGGGCAAGAAATCGCGGGTGTCGCTGCCGCTGGAGTTTTGCGTCAAGGACAACGGATCCGGCGTGCCGGAAGACCTGCTGCCGAACCTGTTCGATCCCTTTGTGACGACCAAGCAGACCGGGAGCGGGCTGGGTCTCGCGCTGGTTGCCAAAATCGTCGGCGATCACGGCGGCATCATCGAATGCGAATCCCAGCCGCGGAAGACGACGTTCCGGGTGCTGATGCCGATGTTCAATCCCGCCAAACAGTTCGACCAAAGCAACCGCGACGGCGTTCCGGGTACGCTGCCGCCTGCCTCACAGGACGCAAGATGAGGAATACCAATGCCCGCAGGTAGCATACTCGTTGCCGATGACGACACCGCCATCCGCACGGTTCTGAACCAGGCTCTTTCGCGCGCCGGATATGAAGTGCGCCTGACCGGGAACGCCGCAACGCTGTGGCGCTGGGTGAGTCAGGGCGAGGGCGATCTCGTCATCACCGACGTGGTGATGCCGGACGAGAACGCGTTCGATCTCCTGCCGCGCATCAAGAAGATGCGGCCAAACCTTCCCGTCATCGTCATGAGTGCCCAAAACACCTTCATGACGGCGATCCGGGCCTCCGAACGCGGCGCCTATGAATATCTGCCGAAGCCGTTCGACCTCAAGGAGCTCATCACCATCGTCGGCCGTGCATTGGCCGAGCCGAAGGAGCGGGTGACGAGTGCGGCGGACGAGGGTGAGTTCGATTCGATTCCGCTGGTCGGTCGTTCGCCGGCGATGCAGGAAATCTATCGCGTGCTGGCGCGGCTGATGCAGACCGACCTTACGGTGATGATCTCCGGCGAGTCCGGCACCGGCAAGGAACTGGTTGCCCGCGCGCTTCACGACTACGGCAAGCGCCGCAACGGCCCGTTCGTCGCCGTCAACATGGCGGCGATCCCGCGCGACCTGATCGAATCGGAGTTGTTCGGCCATGAACGCGGCGCGTTCACCGGCGCCAACACCCGCGCTTCCGGCCGGTTCGAACAGGCCGAGGGCGGCACGCTGTTTCTCGACGAGATCGGCGACATGCCGATGGAAGCACAGACGCGGCTGCTGCGGGTGCTGCAGCAGGGCGAATACACCACCGTCGGCGGGCGTACCCCGATCAAGACCGACGTACGGATCGTGGCGGCCAGCAACAAGGACCTGCGCATCCTGATTCAGCAGGGCCTGTTCCGGGAAGACTTGTTCTTCCGCCTGAACGTGGTGCCTCTGCGCCTGCCGCCGTTGCGTGAGCGGATCGAGGATCTGCCCGATCTTATCCGGCATTTCTTTTCGCTCGCCGAAAAGGACGGCTTGCCGCCGAAGAAGCTCGACACCCTGGCGCTGGAACGGCTCAAGCAGCACCGCTGGCCCGGCAACGTGCGCGAGCTCGAAAACCTCGCGCGCCGACTGGCCGCGCTTTATCCGCAGGACGTCATTACGGCCTCGGTGATCGATGGCGAGCTGGCACCGCCGGCGGTCACCTCGGGCAGCAACGCCCCGATGGGCGTGGAAAACCTCGGAGGCGCGGTCGAGGCCTACCTGTCCTCGCATTTCTCGGGCTTTCCGAACGGCGTGCCGCCGCCGGGCCTCTACCACCGCATCCTCAAGGAAATCGAGGTGCCGCTGCTCACCGCGGCGCTGGCGGCCACGCGCGGCAACCAGATTCGCGCGGCCGACCTGCTCGGCCTCAACCGCAACACGCTCCGGAAGAAGATCAGGGATCTCGACATCCAGGTCTACCGCAGCGGCGGCTAGGGATTGCATCGGCCGCCTCGCTGCAATGACAACGGGTGGTCATTGCAGGGTCCAGTCCGCCATCGATGGCAATTGCGGTGACAACGACTTTCCTCCGCGGCCGAATGGCGAGGTGGTTGACGAAGTTTTTTCAGGCCATCGTTGGGCACCCGTAACATTCTAGCGAACGAGAACTGCCGCTGCCCCAGAGCGATTGATCTACTTACAGAGCGATCGCTGCTAGCGCGCGCCGTCGTCAATTGCGGGGTTTCGCCGGTCAGCCGCCTGGACGCCGTGGTGACGGCTCTGCGAGGCATACCAAGCGCCGTCGCGACCGACGCGTCAGTGTCGCGCGGCATGCATTGTGCGATGACCGTCACGCCGTTAAGGTTCCTCGTGCGAGGATTGATGTCTCGTCAGGCTCGGCGCCGTCGAGAAAGACTTTCACCGCGGTGCGGGCGCGCTTGTCGATCTCGGAAAGCGTCGGTATCTCGCCGAGTTGAAGCACAGCTTCCAGATGGACGTTTCCGTGGAGCATTCCAAGGAACTGGCGGGCGCCGGCTTCGCAATCCGCAAGATCGATTTCGCCGGCCTGCTTCGCTTGCGCGAGAATTTTTGTAAGGACCGCGATTGCCGGCGTAGGGCCATGTTGCGCATAGGCCTGCGTCGCGTCTGGGTAGCGGTCCGCTTCGAGGATGGCTGTGTAACAAACTTCCAGCAACGGCGGTGTCATCATCGTCTCGAGAAGATTGCGTCCAATGATGATGAGCAATTCCCTTAGTGGCAAGGAGAGCTGGTCGGCACTGACACTCAGTGCATTGGACGAGTAATGGCTGACGACTTTGGTGAATTGGTCGACGAGAAGGTGCTGCACGTTCTCGCGCCGCGTTGATCTTTCGCGGAGTAGCTGCCGGTAGAGACCGTGCGGCGTCCATGTCCAGCTCGGTCGGCCCAGCAAGAACGCCGAGAGAACCGCGCAGTTAGACCAACCACGAAGCTGGCTCGCTTTGCCCGGGACCGCTTCGCGGACGCGAAGAATATCGCCCGTCGCACCCCACCGGAGAAATCTGACGGCATCAGCCGGCGGCAGGATGGTCACCATCATTCGCGTCCACCACGGCTCCACAAGCAGCCAGCTCCCCGTGCTTATGGGTCGCATGGCAAAGACATGCTTGTGCCTGTGATGGACGAAGCGATGCCACCATTGCCGTCGAAGGCCGGGTACGAAACAGACGATCCAGTCGGCGGGGTCGACTGTCACCAGGGATCCATTCTCGTCGATGTTGTTCGCCAGGTCCGGCGGGACATCGCCGACGACCTTCAGTCTTGAAGGTCTCTCTCTCGGGCCAGACCGTCTTAACCGGGCAATATCATTAGCTACTCTCATCGCTTGATGCTCCTCGTGCTCGCGCATCCATGAATGAAGCTTTCGATGCTGGCTCTGACGCGGTCGGCAGCTCCTCCGTCCTGGCGCATTGCAGGAGTCAGCATCAGTGCCTGATAGAGCGGTTCCCTCAGCAGTCCCAGCAATTGCTCGGCGTATAGCTGAGCGTCCGATATCGACAGGATCCCCCTCTCATTTGCTGCGGACAGAAACTTCCGTAGCTTGAGTGTGACAATCGCTTGCCCCGCCTCGTGCACCCGCTTCTTGAGCGCAGGATTGCGTGCACCTTCGGTCATCATCATCCGAATGAACCCGACCAGGGTGGTCGAGTATTCCTTCCAGGCAACGCGTCCGAACGCGATGAGTGTTTCGCGTGCATCGTCTACGGTGCCGGGGCGCGCTCTCCTCACCAAAGGCTGCGATATGAGGGAGGCTTTGTGTTCGGCGATCGCGACGATGAGATCGTCGACGCTCTCGAATGCCGATAGAATGTCTTCCTTCGAGTATCCGCTTCGATCCAAGATACTATCGAGGTCAGCGGGCGCGCCGTTCGGATTGGCGAGAGCCTCGCTGACCGCCAGCACGATCTCGGCGCGAGGGTCTAGCCTCGATACGGCATTGCCTTGTCGGGAAGGTTTCTGCGCGGGATGTGTCATGTACGGCTCCTCGGTTCGGGCTAACTGCGCCACGCGCTTCTTCGCGTGCAGGGCGAAAGCGATCTTGATGGTGACCAACACTGGCGCAGCGATGATGAAAAAAAGAGCGACTGCAGCGAACGCGGTGTCGAAAGCGATCACCGTGGATTGACCAGTGAGGGTTCGACCCAACAGACCCATCGCAGCCCGGCCGGCGGCCACGCTGTCCATCCCTCGTGCCGCGAGCATGGCACTCATCGTCGTCAGCCGCTCGCTGACCGCAGGAAGGCCTGCGGTGACACTAGCGCCGAGCACCGTGGCATTGGCAGTGACATTGTGGTCGATCATTGTCTGGAGCCCGGCTACCCCCATGAGGCCGCCGAGCTGGCGCCCCGCGTTGAAAAGACCGATGCCGGACGCTCGATTGCGGTTGTTGAGGTCGCTGAAAGCGATAAGGGTGATCGACAGGAAGAGGAAGCCAAGTCCAAAGCCGCGTAGCAGGATGGCGGCCATCATATCGTCGGCGCCACTTTCGCTGGTCGAGCCGGACAGCATCCACATCGCGGCCATGATCATCAGGATTCCGAACGGCACCGTAGCGATAGGGGGAGCGCCTCTGACCTGCATGAGAAAGGCAGCAATGAGGAGCGCGCCGACGAAAAGCGCGCCGCTCGGCAACAGGAGCTGGCCGGCGTCGATAGGCGTGAACGCGAGTACGGACACGGCAAATGACGGGATCAGGAACGCGCTCCCGAACAAGGCGGCACCGGCGACGAAACTGACGATGAAGGCGAAGGAGAAATCGCTCGACCGGAACACGGTGAAATCGACCAGGCCTTGCCCTCTGGCAATCACCTGTCGGCCGAGAAACGCCAGCAAAGTGGCTGCGCCGATCAGGGTTAGCCACACGATGCGAACCACCGCCATCGGCTGCCTTGGTTGAGAACACAGGTGAAGCAGAAGAATGTGACTGAGATCAGCAAGAAGCCGGTCCAGTCGAACGGAAGGCGCGAGGTCGCAACGGGTCTCGGAGCGTCCGCGATCAACAGAAGTCCGACAGCGGCGAGGGCAACCGGAACAACGCCGAAGAAAATCCATGCCCAGGACTGGCTGTCGATCAACCATCCCTGGAGCGCCGGGGCGATGGTCGCAGGAGCGACGACAGATCCCATCGCAAACAGTGCCTGCAGGATTGGCTGGCAGGATCGCGGATAGGCGAGAAAAATGATCGACTGCCCCGCGACAAGCAAGGTGCCGCCGGAGAAGCCCTGCATCATGCGGAGTGCGACCAGCAGGTCTAACCGATATGTGATCGCGGCGATGCCGCAGGCCGTGCCCATGACCAGCGTCGAACCGATGATCAGGCGGCGCGGACTGGTGCGCGTCATGAGCCAGGAGGCGGCCATGAACCCGATCAGCTTCGTAGCGGTGTATCCGACGTCCAGCCAGGCGAACTCGTCGGGAGTTGCATGGGTGTCGCCAATGATATCGTTGCCTCCGAACGACAGGACAGTGCTTGCGATCGCCTCCGTCAGAGTAGCGAGCACGATGCCCGCGACAAGAATACTTCCTGCCGCGCGCCTGTCGTAGCCTGGCGTGGCGTCGGCGATCGCGGTCATGTGCCGCTTCCTCGATCTACCTCGACACGCGCGGACAGGCCGGGCACGACGCGGCCGGGTAATGGATTTCTGGCAAAGCGGATTTTCACAGGCACGCGTTGAACGACACGAATGAAGTTCCCCGTCGCATTGTCAGTGGGGAGCAGGGTGAACGCAGACCCGCTGCCGGGCGCAAAGCTGTCCACCACACCTTCAATCGTCTGGTTCGGATAGCCGTCCACTTTGATGCGGGCGCGCTGTCCTGGCCGGATATGTTCGATCTGGCTTTCCTTGAAGTTCGCCACCACCCACACGTCCTTGACCGGAACGATGTCGAGCAAGGAGGTACCCGGCGCGACAAGCCGGCCGACGCGGACCTGGCGGTTGCCGACAACGCCGTCGACCGGCGCATGCACCACGGTGTGGTCGAGATCGATCTGGGCGAGATCGCGTGCGGCGTGCGCCTGCGCCACTGCAGCAACTGCAGCTTCGCGCTGGCTGGCAAGGACGGCGATGCGTTGCCGCTGGGCCTCCACCGTTGCCGACGCCGCCGACACGCCCGCCTCGGTTCTCGATAGCGCCGCATCGCTTTCATCGACCTGCGCCTGGCTGACGGCGTTGGTGCGGATCAGCTCACGGCGGCGATCGGAGGCCTTGCGGGCCAGATTCATCTCGGCCACGCTCGCAAGTCTTTGAGCTTCGGCCTGCCGTATCAGGGCATGCTGGAGTTGGGTCTCCGCATCGACATTGGTGAGGCGAGCTTGGGCGGCTTCGACATTGGCCTCGGCTTGCGCAAGGCGTGCGCGGTAGTCGCGATCGTCGATCCGGAAAAGAATGTCACCGGCGCGAACGGTCTGATTGTCCTGCACCTCGACGGCCGTGACGTAGCCCGCAACTTTCGGCGCGAGCGACGTCATGTCGCCACGAATGTAGGCGTTGTCGGTGAACGTCTCGTTTGAATGGGCATAGACCCATCCGCCGGCCACGACCGCGACGGCGCTGAGGCACAGCAACAAGCCGACCACCTTCTTCTTGTTAAGATGCACCACGACTCCTCCTGCAACAGTTGTTTCCGCTGAAGCGACCGCTCATTCGTCGCGCCTACCTTGCGGTCCAGCCGCCGTCGACCGAGATTGCGGTGCCCGTGATCTGCTCCGCCGCAGCCGAGCACAGAAAAGCGACGGCGCCGCCAAGTTGCGCCGGCGAGGCGAAGTCGAGCGAGAGGTCGAGCTCCAAAAGGGTTTTGGGTGAGCGGGCCGCGCTCCGGCGCTGGTAACGCGGCCCGTATCGAATGAAGCGCTTACGAGGCGCCTCTCGTTCGGACCGTGCGGTCAGTAGTCCCAGAAGACCGGCACCCAACGAAAGGCGTCGCCGTCGACTGCCACGTGGCCGACGGACGGGAACGGCAGGTGGGTGGCCACCAGCAGCCCACCGGTCTCAGCCAGTTCCCGCAAAAGACTGATACGAACGCGGGCCGACTCCTCGGGGTCGTGTTCGAAGCCGTTGTACCATTCGGGGTGCTCGAACCCGACCGCGAACACGAGGTCGCCGGCGAACGTCAGCCGGTCGCCGCCGGACGCCACGCGGACCACGCTGTGTCCGGGGGTGTGGCCGCCGGTGCGAGTGACGACCACCCCCGGCGCCACCTCGTACTCCTCCTCGAACGGCCGCAGCTGGCTGCGGTACTCTTTCACGAACCGCTTGGCGGTCGATCGAAGCGCGTCCGGGAATCCCGGCGGCATGGAGACGTGGGAGAAATCGGGCGCCTCCCAGAACTTGACCTCGGCGGCCGCCACATGGATCCGCAGGTCCGGACGCAGCCGTTCCTTGACCCCGTCGACGAGCAGCCCGCCAATGTGGTCCATGTGCAGGTGGGTCAGCACCACGTCGGTCACGGACGCAAGATCGATGCCGGCGGCCTCCAGTCGCTTGATCAGTTGCCCGGCCCGCGGCAAGTGCAAGTCCGGATCGAGCCCAAGCCCAGCATCGACGAGGATGGTCCGGTCGCCGCTACGCACCACGACCACGTTCAGCGCCCAATCGTAAGCGTCCGGCGGCAGGAACATGTCTTTCAGCCAGGTCGCCCGGACGGCCGGGTCGATGTTGTGTGCCAACATTGCGGTTGGCAGCGGTAGCACGCCATCGCTGACCACCAGGACGTCGATGTCGCCGACCCGCACCGCGTAGCGCGATGGAACCAATTCGTCAGATCTCGATCCGCCGGGGTGTGAGGTGTTGTCCAGGCTCATGTTGTGTAGGTTCATGTTTGTCTCCTGTTTCATGGTAGAGGCTACTTGCTGGTCTCGGTTGAGCAGGCCGCGCAACCAGCGCTGAGCGCGGCCCGTTTCGCGTGACGGGTCTAGAAGAAGCCACTCACGTCAGTCACACGCTCCGGATCGGCCGAGGCCAGCGCGGCAGCGCGCTCGGCACGCGGCGGATAGATCCAGACGGTGTTGATTTCCTGCTTGGTCTTCTTGCCGACGTCGCCGACCATCTTGACCTGGCGTTCCCAGCCAACGGTGAACAGCGCGCCGGCTTCGCCGAGATCGAGGCAGGTGACGTAGCCCTTCTGGTGATATGGCTTGGTCGGAACGCCCAGCAGTTCGGCGGCGGCGTTGTTGCCGGCAAAAGCGCCCATCCGCGTGGCGTGCTGGCACGACATCAGCGCGTAATTGCCGATATCGTCACATGCCGCGCGAGCGGCGTCACCGGTGGCAAAGACGCCATCCACCGACGGCACGCGCAAATCCCGGTCGACAAGCAGCCGGCCGAAATTGTCGCGCTCGGCGGGAATCTGCTGGGTCAACGGGGCGGCACGAATGCCCGCCGCCCAGATCACGGTCTCGGCTTCAATGCGCTCGCCATCGGAAAGCGTGACGCCGGATTTGTCGAGCGACGCGACGCCGGCGCCGAGCCGGGTCTCAACGCCGAGCTTGCGCAGGGCGTTCTGAATGACGGGGCGGGGGCCTTCGCCCATATCGGGAGCGATCGCGCTGTTGCGGTCGACGATGATGACGCGCGGCTTGGCGTTTTTGCCGAGGATCTTGCGCAGCCGCGCGGGCATCTCGGTTGCCGCTTCGATGCCGGTGAACCCGCCGCCGGCGACGACGACCGTGTCGCGCCCGTTCATTGCCGGACGATTGGCCAGGCTCTGCAGATGCCGGTCGAGGGCAATCGCGTCGTCGAGCTGGTCGACGCTGAAGCCGTGCTCGGCAAGACCGGGAATATTCGGGCGGAACAGGCGGCTGCCGGTAGCCACAACCAAGCGATCATAGGAGAGAGTCTTTCGGGTGCCTTTGGCCGTAGCGACTTGCACCACGCGAGCCTTGGTGTCGATCGCTTCGGCGCTGCCCTGCACGTAGACAACGTCGATGGCGTTGAGGACATCGAGCAGCGGCGCCGTCAGGGTCTCGGGCTTCGATTCATAGAGCCGCGGGCGAACTACCAGCGTCGGCTCGGGTGCGATCAGCGCGATTTCGAGATCCTCGGGTGAGACGCCTCGGATGTCGCGCAGGCGGGCAGCGGAAAGTGCGGCGTACATGCCGGCGAAGCCGGCGCCAATGATGACTAGTCGCATGTGTTTGCTCCTGTGGGTTGAATTTTCTCGAACGTACGCGCGTCATCGCCGCCGCTCTGCATTGGCGGTAAACCTCTTGCGATCGATGATGCAAAGATGATGTGAAACGAATCCCGGCTGTTACGGCGCGGGGCAGTCCAGCATTAGCGACTTTGGCATGGGGCGTTCACATGCCGCTCGACAGCCTCCGGACCCCAAAAGCGAGCCGCGTTGGAAAGCCATCAACGGAGCGGGCTTCGCGGGCCAGTCCTTGTAGAAGATGATCGAACTGACGGGGCTGGCGGTTTGGAGGGCATGTGCCGGAACTTCCGTTTCTTCGCCCGCTGCCGAGGTGAAGCGAACGCTCAACGAAAGTCCGTACATGAGTGCGGTCGCGACCACTCTCCGCCGCGGTGCGATTGCAAAGGGGTTAACGACGTTCATCCAGGCCATCGTTTGTCTCCATCCGGTGTTGGCGTTGGGCGTAACGCTGATTTAGCGAATTAGCTTTGCGACTGCGCCAGAGCGATTGCCGTACCTGTAGAGCGATTGCTGTTACCGAATGCGTCGCCGCCAATCGCTCGGCGTCTCGCCGGTCAGCTTCCTGAATGCCGCAGCGAAGGCGGTCTGGGAGGAATAGCCAAGCGCGGCTGCGACCGAGACGACCGACGCGTCCGTATCCCGCAGCATGTTCATGGCCTGCTCGAGTTGGTGCTGGCGTAGCCAGGCATGCGGCGAAAGCCCCGTACTTTCCTTGAAGGCGCGGCAGAAATGGAAGCGCGACAGGCCAGCATCGGAAGCGAGCGCCGCGAGCGAGACATCCGCGTCGGCATCCGAACGCAAACGCTCGATAGCGCGGCCGAGCACCTTCGGCGACAACCCGCCCATGACCGGCTGGATCGTGGTTGGCGAGCCGGTGTGCGCAGCCAGCAGACGCGTGGCCAGGAGGTCTGTCAGTTGCTGCCTGAACAGCGCATCCAGGGCCTCATTGCCCTCGAGGACATCCGCCGCGCTCAGGAGTAATCGGGATGTAATGGGGTCGGGATGCGCCGTTCGCTCCACGAGATTGGTCGATGTGGCGATGTCGGCTTCGTCGGCAACCCGCTTCAGCGTTGTGTGAGGAAGATAGAGCTGTATGACATCGACAGGCTTCGGGATATCCCATCGGGAGCTTGATCCTTCCGGAATGATTATCAGAACCCCGGGACGAAACGTTCCAATGGCAACCGATCTTCCTGACCGCCGCTCCATGCGCTGAACCGAGCCGTTGTAAGCCATGATGACGTGGTGGGTCATGGGCTCGACGACGTCGTGCAATGGCTCATGTTTCCAGTGGGCGATCCCAGCACCGGAGGGGTCCAAAGCCATGCGGAGTGGTTTGGTGTGGAGCACGCGTGCCATCTCCGCATCGGCAGTACGGGACTCGGCGCTCGGCGAAGGATCCGCGTCCGACGCGGTGTGGGAATTTTGCGAAGAATTGCGCAGGATTGGCTTGCTCATGACAGTTGCTCGCTTGAAGGGGTCTTTCGCTCGCGCCGCCGGGCCTGACTTGCGGTGCTGACGCGAAGCTGTTGCTTCCTGTCTGCCCGTACTGATGCCGCCAAGCGTCGTGAGCTTTCGGTGCGCGTTCTAGGCGCGTCGAACTACGGGGTCTTTCCCAAAGCGGCCGTGCTTTGCCTGATCTTGCTGCAAGCGGTCATCAAGCGTTTGTGACCCGCGTCGCGCTCAACGAAAGCGCAGGGGCGGCCTCTGCCGTCGAATGAGGCAATCGGCCGCTACCAATGCGTGTACTTGAGCGGGAGTGTTGCGAATGGACAACAGCGCTGCCACTCCAGAGCAAGCTGTTGAGCTTTGCGTCACAAAACTGAGGACGTAGCGGCCTCGCCAAACGTCGTAGACGGCCGCGCGGCGAAAGCAGATAATATGCATGCATTTCGCTGACGGCGATGAGCGGCACTTTCCGACTTCACAAGTGAGATCGACGCATATGGCACAGGCGGGCGCGTTCGGCGCGAGGCTCGGGCAATTCCTGCACCTGAAGGATGCGCCGCCGTCGCTGGTCACGCGTTCACTGCGCGGCGTCGAACTTGCGGTCACCGAAACCCGCGACGATAACCCCGTGCCCGGCCTGTCCGGCTCGCTGACATCCGAGGATGCCTTTCTCGTCAGCCTGAAGCTTCACGATTATCCGGACTGCGAGCTCTGGGAGCGCGGCAAGTGCATCATGAAGAGGGATGTCCGGGCAGGCGCAACCTATCTGTACGATCTCAAGCGCGATCCGCGTTATGTGATCGACAAGCCCTTTCATTCCCTGTTTTTTCACCTTCCGCGCTCGGCGCTCGACCGCATCGCTGAACAGTCCGGCGCGCCGCGCATTGGCGATCTTGCGTGTGAGATCGGCGTCGGCCACGACGACACGGTCATCCGTCATATCGGCGCCTCGTTCCTGGAAGGATTACGGCGGCCGTCCGAGGCCAACCAGCTTTTCATCGATCACATGATGCTCGCGCTCACCGCGCACGTTGCCCAGACCTATGGCGGACTGCGGCGCAATACCGAGCTGGCCCGCGGCGGCCTTGCGCCGTGGCAGGTGAAGCGCGCCTGCGAAAGACTGGAGGCCGACCTCGGCGGGACACTTTCGTTGCAACAGATCGCGGCTGAATTCGATCTCTCGGTCAGTCACTTCTCGCGCGCCTTTCGCATCTCCACCGGCCTGCCGCCGCACCAGTGGCTGCTGCGCCAGCGTGTGAAGGCGGCCAAGCAGCTGATGACGGTTCGCGACCTGCCGCTGTCCGAAATTGCGGTGTCAGCGGGGTTCGCCAATCAGAGCCACTTCACGCGGGTGTTTACCTCCGTGATCGGCGTCAGCCCGGGAGTGTGGCGCCGCGAAACGCAGGGCGCGCCGGAAAGCGAAGCGTGATCGGAGCCACGGCAACAGCCTCGTCCGCTCAGCGACGCCGTGTCTGTGAGATAGCGTAGGCGGCGCGGCGGGCCGCAAACATCTCGTCTGACGGATGACCGATGCCTTCGGCCAGGGTTGCCGGGTTGAAGACGGGTTCATCGCACGCATCGTTTGCTTCAACACCGGTGATCACGATGGTTCCCAGCCGCACCGCCTCGCGTCCGGCCTCATCGGGCCATCGGATGGTCACGTCCATGACGGGGTCGCCCGGACGATCCAGCAGCGCCATCACGCTGAACCTCATATCGCGAGCCGCGATCCGGGATTCGAGGTCGTCGTGCAGGAACTCGGCAGGCTTTGCCCCGGCCGCTGCCTCGGGCTGCGTCGCCTGTTCGCCGACCGGCGTGACCTTGAACTTGATGAACCGTGTCTCACCTTTTGAATTCGTGGCGGGAAACGCGTGCACGCCCCAATAGGTTGTGCAGGCAAAGCTTGCGGGCGGCGGATGCGCGGCGATGTAGTTTGCTTGATGCAGCGTCTCGGGATTAGCAGCTGAGAATGCCTCGACCTTTTCCACGTCCGGCTTGCCGTCCGGTCCTGGAATGCGCGCTCGGAGGAAAGCCAGCATCTGGTCAAGCGTCCTCGCGAAATGAACCGGGGCGCTCTGCGTGAAGATCTCCGAGCGCTGGCCATCACTGCCGAGCCGGAAGCTGAAGCCGCGCAGCAACAGGTCGGTCGTGCCCGGGCCTCGCTCCACCGAGAAGCGCGCCAGCACGCGCGATGGCTTGGTGAAGCTACAGGATTTCGTGATCTCCTTGGCCTGATCCGATGGGGCATAGGTGCCGCGAACGCATCGGCCCCTGGTAAAGCTAGCACGTGCCTTTGGCGGAAGACCGGCTACCCGCTTCATGGCGGCGACGATGGATGCGGGGCGGGCAGGGCCGCTCGGGAACTTGGGCAGGACGGGACCTCGGGTTCGAACGTCGATGCACGTCTCTTGCGCAGGACAGTTTGGGCGTCTTTCCCGAATCCCCCATGCCTTGTCCGATTCTGCGACAAAGCTTGCCGATGGCAGCCTCTCCGATGTGTCACCATTTCGCACGAACTCAGTCCGCTTCTCGCCGCGAGCCTGCGAGCAGTCTCGGCATCGCATGTAAAGTGAGGACCGCATTGGCGATTCGGTATTTTGGCAATTTTACCACTTACCGGAAGAGAATTGCGGTAAGCGATTGAAAAGACGAGCATCTTACTGATGCCGCATTTCAGCAACATTGTGATATGAATGCATCAGTCCGCAACAGGCGGGCCTAAGCTCTTTCAGCTCACCGATTGCCGGAATGACCACCGCAGACACCTCGGCACCACCGTTCGATCCATCACGTACCGAATCCGGAGGGGGGATCCTGCGGAAATGGGTGGCGCCGTTTGCGGTCGGGATCGCGCTGCTGTCGGCATTCCTGACCTTCATCGTCCTGAGCGGCCTGACGCCGATCGAGCCGACCCGCCACGTCGTCTATTCGTTCCTGCTGATCAACACGGCGACCATCCTGTTGCTGGTCGGGATCATCATCCGCGAGATCTGGCAGGTGATCCAGGCACGGCGCCGAGGCCGGGCAGCGGCAAGGCTACATGTGCAGATCGTCAGTCTGTTTTCGATCATCGCCGTGCTGCCAGCGGTGCTGGTTGCCATTATCGCCAATGTTACCCTCGATCGCGGTCTCGATCGCTTGTTTTCGGGACCGACGCGAGCGGCGATCGAGAATTCGCTTAACGTTGCCCATGCCTACGTCAATGAGCACGCCTCCCTGATCAATGGCGACATTTTGGGGATGGCCAACGATATCGCCAATGCGCGGCCGCTGTTCGACCAGGACCGAAGCACGTTTCGCGAATTGCTGACGGCAAGTGCTGCAGCACGCAATTTGCCAGGTGCAATGCTGATCGACAGGGATCGCAATGTCCTGGAGACCGCACAGACCGGTATTCGGCAGGAATTCACGACGCCGCCGCAGGACTTCCTCAGCAACGTCGATGAAAACAAGCCGGAGATCGCAGTCTTCCCGGAAGAGAACTACGTCGCCGCGGTCATTCGTCTGCGCGCGTTCAGCGACACGTTCCTCTACGTCGCGCGTCTGCTCGATCCGCGGGTGGTCGGCCAACTCAAGCAGACCCAGGCCAACGTAGCGGAATACGCCGCGATCGAATCCCGAAGACTCGGTATCCAAGTCACTTTCGCGCTGATGTTCGCTGTGATTGCGCTAACGATCCTGACCGCATCTGTGCTGATCGGCTTGAATTTCGCCAACTGGCTGGTGGCGCCAATTCGCAACTTGATGAGCGCGGCCAATATCGTTTCGACCGGCGATCTGCATGTCCAGGTGCCGGTCCATAAATCCGAGGGCGACCTCGCCCAACTCGGCGAGACCTTCAACAAGATGACTGCCGAATTGCGCACCCAGCGCGACGAGCTGGTCAGCGCCTCGGACCTGATCGACAGCCGCCGTCGTTTCATCGAGGCGGTGCTGTCCTCGGCCAGCGCCGGCATTATCGGCGTCGACGCCTCGGGTAGCGTCGGAATTCTGAACCGCTCGGCCGAGAAACTAATCGGCCATGCCGAATCCGAGACGCTGGACCATCCGCTGTCGGACGTGCTGCCCGAGCTCGACGACATGATGAAGACCGCTCGCGAGGGTACGCAGCGCCTGGTGCAGGGCCAGATCACGATCATGCGCGACGGCCATGAGCGCAACCTGTCGGTCCGTGTCAGCGCCGAGCAGACCAGCCACTCGCGCGATAGCTACATCATCACGCTCGACGACATCACGGAGCTCGTCTCCGCGCAACGTACCTCGGCGTGGGGCGACGTCGCGCGCCGCATCGCCCATGAGATCAAGAATCCGCTGACGCCGATCCAGCTTTCTGCAGAACGCATCCGCCGCAAATTCGGCAAGGTCATCACCGAAGACAAGAACATCTTCGAACAATGTACCGAAACCATCGTGCGGCAGGTCGACGACATCAGGCGGATGGTTGATGAATTCTCCCGCTTCGCGCGCATGCCAAAGCCGGTCATGGAAGGCGAGGACGTCGCCGATACCGTGCGGCAGGCGGTATTTCTGATGAAAGTCGGGCATCCCGATCTCGATATCGAGGCCGATATCAAGCAGGACCCGATGCGTGCGCAGTTCGACCGCCGGCTGATCTCACAGGCGCTGACCAACATCATCAAGAACGCGACCGAGGCGATCGAGCAGGTGCCGCCGGAAGAACTCGGCAAGGGACGCATCGACGTCATCGCCGCGCGCGAGAACGACGACATCGTGATCGACGTAATCGACAATGGTATCGGCCTGCCGAAGGTGAGCCGCGCGCGGTTGCTGGAGCCCTATGTGACTACGCGCCAGAAGGGCACCGGTCTCGGGCTCGCCATCGTCGGCCGCGTCTTGGAAGACCATGGCGGCCGCATCGAGCTCAAAGACGCTTCCGATTTTCGCCCCGGACAGCGCGGCGCCTGGATGCGGCTGCGGTTCGCCGTATCCGGCCATGCGCCGAGGGCCGACGTGAAGCAACCGGCTGCAGAGGCAAAACCACAGATTGATGAAACCAATAAGGCGGCATCCGCGACCAATGATGAAACAAAAACCGAAGCCGCAACAGGCAGCTGACAAGGCAGGTGTAACCCATGGCCAGTGACATTCTGATTGTCGACGACGAAGCCGATATTCGTGACCTCGTTGCGGGCATCCTGGAAGACGAAGGCTTCAATACCCGCACCGCACGCGACAGCGATTCGGCGTTGGCCGAGGTCGCCAACCGCCGCCCGCATCTGGTGTTTCTCGATATCTGGCTGCAGGGCTCCAAGCTCGACGGCCTGCAACTGCTCGAGCAAATCAAGAAGGAGCATGCCGACGTTCCGGTCGTGATGATCTCCGGCCACGGCAACATCGAGACCGCGGTGGCAGCGATCAAGCGCGGCGCCTATGACTTCATCGAAAAGCCGTTCAAGTCCGACCGGCTGATCCTGGTAGCGACGCGGGCGCTGGAGACCTCGCGCCTCAAGCGCGAGGTGAAGGAACTCAAGCAACTAGCTCCCACCGCGAGCGTTCTCACCGGACGCTCGGCCTGCATGAACCAATTGCGCCAGACCATCGACCGCGCGGCCAAGGCCAACAGCCGTATCCTGATCGTCGGCCCTTCCGGTTCGGGCAAGGAACTGGCAGCGCGCACGCTGCACAATGCATCGAGCCGTGCAGAAGGCCCGTTCGTCGTCATCAACGCCGCGGCGATCACCCCGGAACGGATGGAAGTCGAGTTGTTCGGCATCGAGCAGACGAACGGCGAGCAGCCGCGCAAGCCTGGTGCGTTGGAAGAGGCACACGGCGGCACGCTGTTCATCGACGAGATCGCCGACATGCCGCGCGAAACCCAGAACAAAATCCTGCGCGTGCTGGTCGATCAGACCTTCCAACGCTCAGGAGGCGCCGCCAAGATTCATGTTGACGTCCGAATCATCTCCTCGACCGCGCGCAATCTGGAGGAGGAGATCGCGGAAGGGCGTTTCCGCGAGGATCTCTACCATCGACTGTCCGTGGTGCCGATCCGTGTTCCCCCGCTGTCGGAACGCCGCGAGGACATCCCCGAACTGATCGACTATTTCATGGATCAGATATCGGCGGCGACGGGCTTGCCGAAACGGCAGATCGGCCAGGACGCAATGGCGGTATTGCAGTCCCACGTCTGGCCCGGCAACGTCCGCCAGCTCCGCAATAATGTCGAGCGCGTCATGATTCTGGCCGGCGGCGGCCCGGAAGCGATCATCACCGCCGATATGCTGCCTCAGGATGTCGGCTCGATGGTGCCGGCGATGCCGACCAGCAACAATGGCGAGCACATCATGGGCTTGCCGCTGCGCGAGGCGCGGGAAGTGTTCGAGCGCGACTACCTGATCGCGCAGATCAGCCGGTTCTCGGGCAATATTTCGCGTACGGCCGAATTCGTCGGCATGGAGCGTTCGGCGCTGCACCGCAAGCTCAAGGCGCTGGGCGTTGGCTGAGGCTGATTGAATCTCTATTGAATCTCTTATGCGATACGAATCGAACGCGCCCCCAACGCAATGGTGTCTCTCCGATCCATGCATCTGCTTGGGAATATTTATCTCTTTCCGGACACTTGCGGAGAATGGCCACTGGGTTCCGCGCCGGTGGCGCCCGAACCGGCTTGCCTATTAACCCCGCGTACCCTCTAATTGTGCTGCCAAGCCGACCGGAGGGGGATCTCAGGGTAGGCCGGCAGGTCGGGGGGCAGGCTCCGCGAGAGAGCAACAACCGGCTTAATAAAAAGAAGCACAAGACGGCGGGACAAAAACAATGGCGGCAGACCGCGCACAAAACCTACAAGACACCTTCCTAAATCACGTTCGTAAAACAAAAACGCCACTGACGATCTTTCTGGTCAACGGGGTAAAGCTGCAGGGGATAGTCACCTGGTTCGACAATTTCTGCTTGCTGCTTCGGCGCGACGGCCACTCGCAGCTAGTCTACAAGCATGCGATCTCGACCATCATGCCTGGCGCTCCGATCCAGTTGTTCGAGGGCGGCGAGGATGCTCCGGCTTGAGAGTGAACTGATTGGAACCCTTCGACCGTGAAGGGAGCGCCGACCGTCCGCGGTCGGCGGGGGCCAAACAAAGCGGGCGGGTGATCGTCATCGGCCCATATCTGCGAATGCGCCGCGGCGATGCTGATGCGCAGGCGAACGAGGCTGCGCGCGATTTCGAGGCCCGGCTCGAGGAAGCGACGGGTCTGGCGCGCGCCATCGACCTCACGATCGCCGACGCGCTGATTGCGCCAGTGACCCAGATCCGTCCAGCGACTTACCTCGGCAAGGGCAAGGTCGAGGAGATCACCGGCCTGATCGCGGGCCATGACATCGAACTTGTCGTGATGGATTGCGCGCTGTCGCCGATCCAGCAGCGCAACCTCGAGAAGGCCTGGAACACCAAGGTGCTCGACCGCACCGGACTGATTTTGGAAATTTTCGGCCGCCGCGCCAAGACCAAGGAGGGCGCGCTGCAGGTCGAGCTTGCGCACCTGAATTATCAGCGCAGCCGTCTGGTGCGGTCCTGGACCCATCTGGAGCGCCAGCGCGGCGGTTTCGGCTTCATGGGCGGCCCCGGCGAGACCCAGATCGAGGCCGACCGCCGCCTGATCGGCGACCGCATCACGCGGCTGGAAAATGAACTGAAGAAGGTGCAGGCGACGCGGCGGCTGCATCGCGCCGGCCGGCAGCGCGTGCCATATCGCGTGGTGGCGCTGGTCGGCTACACCAATGCCGGCAAATCGACCCTGTTCAACCGGCTCACGCGTGCCGACGTGCAGGCGGCCGACATGCTGTTTGCGACGCTGGATCCGACCTTGCGCGCGCTGAGCCTGCCACATGGCGGCAAGGCGATGCTCTCCGATACTGTCGGATTCATCTCCAACCTGCCGACGCAGCTCGTCGCTGCCTTCCGCGCCACGCTGGAAGAGGTGCTGGAGGCCGATATCATTCTCCACGTGCGCGACATTTCGCATGAAGACGCGGAGGCGCAGGAGCGCGACGTTGATGCCGTGCTGCGTCAGCTCGGCATCGATCCGGATGCCGGTGCACGTATCCTCGAGGTCTGGAATAAGATCGATCGCTTCGATCCCGAAGAACGCGAGAACCTGCGCAACATCGCCGCGCGCCGCCCGCCGGAGCGGCCATGTTTCCTGGTCTCCGCCGCGTCAGGCGAGGGGATCGATGCGTTGCTGACCGCGATCGAGGACCGCTTGGCGGCGACGCGCACGACGCTCGACCTCTCCATCGACGCTTCCGACGGCGCCGGCATCAGTTGGCTGCATCGAAATGCCGAAGTGCTAAACAAAGAGCTCCGCGACGGACGCTTCGACATGACGGTGCGCGTCGATGAGACCAAGCGCGACATCGTGGTGTCGCGGTTTGATGCCGTGCCGAGGGTCGCGTAATTATCGCGCGAACGCGCACTCTATCTTCGATCACTTCGCGCTGAGGCTGATGCGGCCGGCTGTTCAGCTTCCTTGGCCTCGTCCCACAACGCATCCATTTCGGCGAGGGTTGCGTCCTCAAGCGAGCGGCCTTTGGCCGCCAGCACGCGCTCGATATAGGCAAAGCGGCGCTCGAATTTAGCGTTAGTGCCACGCAGCGCGGTTTCGGGATCGGCGCCGACGTGCCGCGCCAGATTGACCAGCGCGAACAGGAGATCGCCGGTTTCGGCCGCGAGTTCGTCAGGCTTGCCGTTGTCCAGGGCTGCTTCGATCTCGTCAGCCTCCTCACGAATCTTGTGCAGCACCGCGCGGGGATCGTTCCAGTCGAATCCGACGGTCGACGCCTTGCGCTGCAATTCCATCGCCCGCGTCAGCGCCGGTTGACCCGCCTTGATGCTCGACAGCAGCGATTTGTGCGTGGTGTCCTCCGTCGGCCGCCGTGCCGCGCGTTCGGCCTTTTCCTCGGCCTTTATGCGCTCCCAGGCGCTCTTGACGCCAGCGGGAGCGATGTTGCCGTCCTTATCGGCGAATACATGCGGATGACGGCGTATCAGCTTGCCTGTGATCGCCTCAACGACGTCGCCGAAGGCGAAGGCGTTTTGCTCTTCCGCCATGCGGGCGTGGTAGACGACCTGCAGCAGGAGATCGCCGAGTTCCTCGCGGAGATCATCGAGATCGCCGCGTGCGATCGCGTCCGCCACCTCATAGGCTTCTTCGATGGTGTAGGGCGCGATGGTCGCAAAGTTCTGTTCGAGGTCCCACGGACACCCCGTGACCGGCGTGCGCAACGCCGCCATGATCTCGATGAGGCGGGAAATATCGCGGGAAGGGGTCATGGGATTTCCGTCGCTTGGAGGGGCAGGCCGCTTTATGCCGCAAGCGGTCGACCGATCCCAGCGGAACAGGCCAAAATCGAGGCAATTTCCACCGGTTGGCCTGAAGCCGCGGGAGTGCTAATTGCCCGTCATGAGCGACCAATCATTGTCCGAAACCGCGCTGGTGCTGTTTTCCGGCGGGCAGGACTCCACCACCTGCCTGGCCTGGGCCTTACAGCGCTTCGCCCGCGTCGAAATGCTCGGCTTCAGCTACGGCCAGCGCCACGCGATCGAGCTGGAATGCCGCGACCGGCTGCTGTCCGGCCTGAAATCGTTGCGACCGGATTGGACGGCAAAGCTCGGCGAGAGCCACACGCTGGAAATCCCGACGCTGGCCGAAATTTCCAATACCGCGCTGACGCGTAACGTCGCCATTGCCATGGGCGCTGATGGCCTGCCCAATACGTTCGTGCCCGGCCGTAACCTGGTGTTTCTCACTTTCGCCGCGGCGCTGGCGTATCGACGCGGCATCGGCCACATCGTCGGCGGCATGTGCGAGACGGATTACTCCGGCTATCCTGACTGCCGCGACGAGACCATCAAGGCGCTGCAATCGGCGCTCAATCTCGGCATGGCCAAGAACTTTGAGCTGCATACACCGCTGATGTGGCTCGACAAGGCTTCGACCTGGAAGCTCGCGCACGACCTCGGTGGAGCAGGGCTGGTCGACCTGATCCGCGAACACTCTCACACCTGCTATCTCGGTGAGCGCGGCGCGCAGCACGATTGGGGCTATGGTTGCGGTGAATGCCCGGCCTGCGCGCTGCGGGCGAAGGGCTGGCGGGAGTATGTGGGGGCGTAATGTACGCGCCGCACACTCAGTTGTCGTTACCCGCCTTGTGCGCAATTGCGCACTGGGGCGGGTGACCCAGTATTTCCAGAGACAGTAGCAATTGAACCGAGAAGCCGCGGCGTACTGGCTCTCCGCATGCGCGGGGATGACGTCCTAGTGTGGGCGATAGCGACCGCTAGCCAAAATCCTCCGCTCTCAACTCGATCGGCGCGCCGTGCGGGGTGCGGTCGGCGGCATGGTCCCAGGCGTCGCGGTAGCGATGCAGAACATCCGATGTGGTGACGCCTTTGGCGGCGACGAGCGTTTCCAGCGTCGCGAGCCAATGCCGGTAGTAGGTTTCGCCGGTATCAGGATCGCCTTCAGCCTGCGCGCGCTTGATTTGCGCGCCCAGCGTCTCCGCCCATTCCTTCCAGGTGAAGACGCCGGCCTCATGCAACGCCAGCGCCATGGCGAAGGCGCGCGCCTCCCACGGCTCGCGAAACACCGGGCCGTCTTCATCGCGCGGCACGCCGGGGACAGCAACCGCCGCCCGCATCGCCTGTTGCGGGGTTAAATCCATCACGGGCGCTCCAGATAGGATTCCCAGGCGTCGACGGAGACGCTCAGCGTCGGGTCGCCGTCCTTGCCCCACAATTCCGGCCCATCGAACCTGACGGTATAGAGCCATTGCGGGTCTTCACCTTGACCGAGCGAGTTGGTGTCTGGGAAGACGTGGCAACCGTGGTTGAGCTCGATGGTGCCGAGGTGGCCACGGACATATTGCGGTAGCCGGGTATGCGTCACGGGATGGATATCCTTCATCCGCACGGTCTCGCCGACCGCGAACATCGCAGGCGCTTTCGGCTCGCGCTCGGTCGGGCCGCCGCGGCGGATCGCCGGCGTGACTTCATCTGGAGCGATCGGCTTGACGCCAGGCTTAGGCGGCGACAGCACCTTGCCGGCCTCGATCTCCTCGCGCGTCACCAGCCCGCGCTCGATCATCAGCGTTTCCAGCCCGGCCAGCCAAAGCTCGAAGTAGCTCTTGCTGAGGTAATCCTCGGGCGGCCGGTTCTCGCGCGCAAACCGCGACATATCGATGTTCCAGCCGCCTGGGCGCGCCATAGCAACTGTCAGCGCAAAGGCGCGACGCTCCCAGTCAGCATGAAACACCGGCTCGTTCGGCTCGGGCACAACAGGCCCAAAACCCTTCGCGCCGCCCATGTCATGCGCGCCGTCCATCAGCCAATCTCGCTAGGTTGTTTCGGCAGCCCTGTGCCGATCATGCTGTCGCGGGTGACGAGTTCGGCGAGCTGTTCTTCGCTCCAGCCCTCGGTACCCTCAGGCCGCATCGGCAGCACGAGGTAACGGATTTCGGCTGTGGAATCCCAGACCCGGATTTTGGTGGTGTTCGGCAGCGTCACGCCGAAATCCTTCAGCACGCCGCGCGGATCGGAGACGGCACGGGAGCGATAGGGCGCGGATTTGTACCAGACCGGCGGAAGCCCCAGCACGGGGTGCGGGTAGCAGGAGCATAGTGTGCACACGACCATGTTGTGCTGTTCGGGCGTGTTTTCCACGACGACCATATGCTCGCCCTGGCGGCCGGAATAGTCGAGCTCGGCAATCGCAGCCGTTGCATCTTTCATCAGCCGTTCGCGATAGGCGGAATCGCTCCACGCCTTGGCCACCACGCGAACACCGTTGCGCGGTCCGATCTTCTTTTCGTAAAGATCGATCAGGAGGTCGAGGGAGGCCGGATCGACATAGCCTTTCTTGGTCAAGATCGATTCAAGCGCCCGCACACGCAGCTCAGTCTCCGATAGTTCGGAGTGGTCGTGATCGTGGTGGTGGCCGTGGTGGTCGTGATCATGGTCGCTCATGCCCTGAGGATAGGCGCAAAATCCGGGCTATGTCGAGGCAGGGACTCTCATTGTAGGCCGCCCTTTAAGCCGGCTGCAGCCGCTCGCGCGATCGCGGCGGCAGTGGCGGGAAGGTCAGCGCAATCGCCATCGCGCCGAGGCCTACGCTGAACGCGCCGATGTAAAGCCAGCGGTAATCGTGGAAGGTATCGAAGATCATGCCGCCGGCCCACGGTCCAAGCGCCATGCCGAGGCTTGATACCATGGTGGCCGCGCCAAACACCGTTCCCATGATCCGCGGGCCGAAATATTCGCGCGCCAGCACGGCATAGAGGGGCATCACGCCGCCATAAGCCGTTCCGAACACGATCGCGAGCGCGTAGAACTCGCCGAGTTTGCTGACATAGAGATAAGTCCCAATCGCCAGCGCCTGCACCAGGAGACCGCCGATCAAGACGCGCTTCGCGCCCAGGCGATCGGCGAGCACGCCAAGCAGGAGGCGGCCGCCGAGCCCGGACAATCCTTCCACGCTGTAGATGCTGACCGCCGTCATTGCCGGGATCCCGCAAAGCATCGCGTAGCTGACCATATGGAAGATCGGTCCGGAATGCGCGGCGCAGCACGCGAAGAAGGTCAGCGCCAGCACCAGGAATTGGGGCGAGCGAAGCGCGTCCGCGACCGACCATTCCGCGCCCAGATCGCTGCCAGCGCCCGTCGCCGGCAAGGCGGATGGGCGCGGCACCGGGGGCTGTCGGACCAACAGCGCGGCCGGTATCAGCAAGGCCCACGCCATCAGGCCCACAATCATCATCGCGGTACGCCAATCATAGGTCGAGATCAGCCAGCGCGCGAATGGCGAGATCGTCATCGGTGCCACGCCCATGCCTGCAGATACCAGCGAGACGGCGAGGCTGCGGTTGTTCTCGAACCACACCGTCGCCGCTGCGATCATCGGCGCGAAGAAAGCACCTGCGGCAAGCCCAACGAGAATGCCATAGGTGAGCTGGAATTCGATTAGCGATGTCGCGCGGCTGGCGAGAAATAGACCCAGGCCGAGGAGGAGGGCGCCGCTCAGGACAACAGGGCGCGTGCCAAACCTGTCGCTGGCGGCTCCCCAAGCGAAGCCCGCAATGCCCATGGTCAGGAAATCGATGGTCATCGCACCCGAAATTCCGGCGCGCGACCATCCCGTTTCCGTCGAGATCGGTTCCAAATAGACGGCCAGCGAGAACATGGCGCCGATGCCGATGCATGTCATTAACGCGCCGACGCCAACGATCACCCAGCGATATGATGGTCCCATCTGCAAAATGCTCCTTGTTCGCCTCCGATCCGCGCCGAGCGGATGCGATGGTTTCGCGAACAAAGACGAATAGGAACCGACGAAGGATTCAGGTTCGCCGAAATTCTTTCTGGTCTAAACTTTCGAAAAGTGACGGACAGGGAGCGATGGATTGACCGGATTTGTGACGATTGAAAAAGGCCTCGGGCCGGACGACCGTATCGCTGTCGTGCGCTTCGACCGCGGCGACGGCATCAATGCGCTGTCGCCGGAAGCGCTGCGCCAGCTCACCGACGCCGCCCGCAGTTTTGAGGATGATGGCGACACCTCGGTCGTGGTGCTCACGGGCGGCGCCAAATCCTTCAGCGCCGGTTTTGACCTGAAGGACCCCGAAGGCCGCTCGCGCAAGACCATGGATCTCGGCGCCTTGCGCCGGCACTTAAAGCTCGGGCCGCGGCTGACCCGGGCCTGGCAGGATATGGAGCAGATCACGATCGGCGCCATCGAGGGCTTTTGCGTCGGCGGCGGCGTGGCGCTCGCAGTGGCGCTGGACTTCCGGGTGATGGCCCGCGACGCCCATATGCGCGTGCCGGAGATCGGGCTCGGCATGAACATGAGCTGGCAGAGCGTGCCACGCATGCTGCATTTGATGGGACCGGCGCGCACCAAGCAGGCGGTGATCCTGGCTGATCAGCGCATCACCGCTGCCGAGGCTTACGAATGGCGTCTGGTGGAGGAGGTGGCCGATCCCGGCAAGGCCTTCGATGCCGCGATGGTGCTCGCCGCCAAAATCGCCGCGCAGCCGCCGCTATCCGTCGCCATGACCAAGCTAACGATCAATCGCCTTGCGCACGCGCTCGATGATCTCGCCAGCCACATGGACGTCGACCAATTCGCGCTGGCGAGCATGACCGAGGATCACAAGGAAGGCCGTCGCAGCGTTTCTGGAGCGACGCAAGCCGAAGTTCAGGGGGAAATAGCGCGAACAGTTTGGATGTGCGAACGGGCCACCAACCAAGCTGCTGCAAAAGATGAGGATTTTCGCGGTGTGCTGGCGTCAGCAAAGGGGTGGAATTTGCTGCGACAAGCAGTGGGATTGCCACACCCAAAAATATAGCGCAGCATCCTTCGATTGCATGATCGAAATTAAAATGGGATGGGCTATTAGCCCCTTGCAACCTGCGAGCATTGCGTGCCTTGCGGGAGCTTAGATTTAGAACACCGCCGCGCTGGCGAGCCCACATATGGAGAAGGCCCAATGAAAACTGTACAAACGATGCTCGCCGAAGCCGATGCGGAAGTCCCGCGCATCAGTCCCGATGAAGCTAAGGGATTGCTGGGAAGGACCGATGTGCTTTTCCTCGATGTTCGGGAGCCGGCGGAAGTCACTGCCTCGGGAAAAATTCCGGGTGCCGTCGCCGTACCGCGCGGCCTCGTGGAATTCCGGGCGGATCCTGCCTCAGCGCTGCACGATACGGCCTTCGACCGGACCAAGATGGTTGTTGCTTACTGCGCATCCGGCGGGCGTTCCGCGCTGGTCGGAAAGACGCTGAAGGATATGGGCTACGACAACGTACGCAATCTCGGCGGCTTCAAAGGCTGGTTGGACGCAGGCGGAGACGTGGAAAAGGGGTGAGCCGCAAAGCATCGCTGAAACGAAGAATCTCACGCCCGCGACAGTCCACTGCGCTGGCGTGAAGTCCGGGCCTTTGTTGATCTCAAGAGGCACACGAATGGCCTCACCGCGCCACCGCGCTGCCGCCGACATTCCAGCCGCGGCTGCCTTCGCCGAAGATCTCGTAGCCTGTTGCCGTCACTGCGACCGTGTCTTCGAGCTTGATGAAGCCGCGGCGCGGATGTTTCATCGTCGTCTCGATCGACACCACCATGCCGGTCTCCAAGGGCCGGCGCGCGTCCGCGTCATCATAGGGAATGGGGCCTTTGGCCGTCAGGCGAGGGGCCTCGTGGCTTACTAGCCCCATGCCGTGCGCCAGGAAGTCGGTGCAGTCGCGCTGGCTCGACTGCGCGAGCCGCTTTTCCGCCGCAGCATAGATATCGCCGCCCATCGCGCCCGGCCGAACTGCGGCGAATGCCGCCCGCTGGATGGCTTCGATTTCCGCCAGCAGGTCCTTCAATTCGCTGTCCGGTTCGCCCAGCACGGCCATCCGCGCGAGGTCGCCAATATAGCCGTGATAGTTGCCGCCGGAATCCAGCGACAGCACGTCCCCGGTTTGCCAGCGGTCTGCGGAAGGCGCCCGGTTATGGCTGGCGCCGCAGGCCAGCAGGCAATACTCGAAAGTCAATCCGCGTTTGACCTCTGCGATCCTCAACGCGTCGAAAAGCTGCTGCTTGGTAGTACCCGGGCCGTGGCTAGCGATCACCTCGTCCATGGATTCGATCACCAATTCCGAGGCCTTCTTCAGCTTGGCCAACTCTGCCGGCGATTTCACGGCGCGCAACCGCTCCAGCACCAGCAGCGCATCCTTGATCTCGCTACCGGGCAGGGCGTCCGAAAGGGCCCTGCCGGCGTCCATCGGCAGGAATGGCATCTCCACGCCGACCCGCTTCATCGGCACAGCCGCCTCCTTGATCAGGCCCGCCCCGAGCGAAATGGCGTCCACCGAACCGTTGCCCTCGGTGCGGACCTGCGGAACCCACAGCGGCGCCACGGCCCGCTGGTGCGTTTCCAGCCGGTGCCCGATATAGGCCGCTTTGTCGGGCGCGCCCTTCGGGTAGATCAGGACGGGCAAGTAACGGCTGATGCCGAGCGCGTCCATGTAGTCGAAGAAAATCGCCCGCTCGGCGTCGAGCAGGTACTGAACGTTGTGCTTGGAGGTGGCGACCAGGATATCGAGTCCAGCCGCCTCCATAAGGGAATCGAGCTTGGCGGTGTCGAATGGAATGGCGCGAGATTCGGTCGGACGACTGACACGTTCCTGCATGATGAACCTCCGTTGCGGCCGGCTTGAACCAACCGGCCTCGGGGCTTTGTGTTTCGCCTGGAGCCGCATTGTGGGTGGGAAGCGGGGGTTCGTACCAGCGATGAAATCAGCGGGGCTCCAATGCAGATTGGTGAACACTGGCTGCTGACGGCCAAACACCCCGAATTCGCATAAGGTATATTATGGAATATCTATATCTACAATTAGATCAAATATTTAGCCGGATATGCTGGCAAATTCAGTCAGCTCTGAGACCAAAACGGCCGCCTTGGGCGCCATGACATTCCTGATCTGCTGCCTCCCGGCCATTCCTATTGCCGACACTTGCTGACGCTGCAATAAGCGCGCGAATGCGGCGATCGCTGATGATCCCGTGGACCGCAGGTCCGTGTCTCGGACCTCAAGAACAATAACTCTCAAGGGAGAATGAGATGAGCTTTTCACGACGCACGCTTCTTAGGGCATCCGCTGCGTCAGCGGTTTTGGGCGGCATTGGCGCGCCGTTGGTGGCGCGGGCCCAGACCGCCGAATTTACCTACAAATACGCCAACAATCTTCCGGACGGCCATCCGATGAACGCTCGCGCCAAGGAAATGGCGGCGGCGATCAAGGCCGAGACCAATGGCCGGTTCGACCTGCAGATTTTCCCGAACAACCAACTCGGTTCCGATACCGATATGCTGAGCCAGATCAGGTCCGGCGGGGTCGAGTTTTTCACGCTGTCGGGATTGATTCTGGCGACGCTGGTGCCGGCGGCGTCCATCAGCGGCATCGGCTTCGCATTCCCGGATTACGATACGGTCTGGAAGGCCATGGACGGGGGCCTGGGCGCCCATATCCGCGGCGAGATCACCAAGGCGAACCTCGTGGTGATGGACAAGATCTGGGACAACGGTTTCCGCCAGACCACATCCTCGACCAAGCCGATCAACGGCCCGGATGACCTCAAGGGCTTCAAGATCCGGGTGCCGGTGTCACCGCTCTGGACCTCCATGTTCAAGGCGTTCGATGCAGCGCCCGCCTCCATCAATTTCAGCGAAGTCTATTCGGCGCTGCAGACCAAGATCGTCGAGGGCCAGGAAAATCCGCTGGCGATCATTTCGACGGCAAAACTATTCGAAGTGCAGAAGTTCTGTTCGCTGACGAACCACATGTGGGACGGATTCTGGTTCCTGGCGAACCGCCGCGCCTGGGAAAAGCTGCCTGAGGATATCAGGACAATCGTCGCCAAGAACATCAATGCGGCGGCCATCAAAGAGCGCGAGGACGTCGCCAAGCTGAATGCCGGGCTGCAGCAGGAATTGGCCGGCAAGGGTTTGACCTTCAACCAGCCCAACGTGACGCCGTTCCGCGACAAGCTGCGCTCGGCCGGCTTCTACGCGGAATGGAAAGGTAAATACGGCGACCAGGCCTGGGAGCTGCTCGAGAAATCCGTGGGCAAGCTGTCCTAAGCGCATGTGAGGGGCCGTCGTGGCTCATGCCGAACTGAGTGAAATGGTTGGCGGTGAGGTGGCTCAGCCCCCTCGCCGCCGTTCGTTGCTGGCTTCGATCGAACAAGCCCTGGGAATGCTGGTCGAGCTTCCCGCAGCGCTGCTGGTCGTCGCCGAAATCATCATCCTGTTTGCCGGCGTGGTGGCGCGCTACGCGCTGCATCGGCCGCTGATCTGGTCTGACGAGCTGGCCTCAATCCTGTTCCTGTGGCTCGCCATGCTCGGCGCCGCGGTTGCGTTCCGCCGCGCCGAGCATATGCGGATGACGGCGGTAGTCGCTAACGCGAAGCCCGCGATGCGTGCCTATCTCGATCTGGTGGCGACAGCAGCCGCCCTGGCGTTCCTGATCCTGATTGCCTGGCCGGCCTATGAATACGCCTACGAGGAAAGCTACATCACCACGCCGGCGTTGCAGATCCTCAATAGCTGGCGTGCCGCGGCGCTACCGGTCGGGATTGCGCTGATGGCGCTGTTTGCTCTCCTGCGTCTGGCCCGCGTCGGCAACGTTCGCATGGTGCTGGGCGCGATCCTGTCGGTCGCACTCGTCATCGGGATATTCTGGCTGCTCAGGGGCTCGCTCAAGCCGCTCGGCAACCTCAATCTGATCATCTTCTTTGTCGGCGTGGCCGGCTTCTGCGTCTTCGCCGGTGTACCGATCGCGTTCGGCTTTGGCTTGGCGACCTATGGTTATCTGGCACTGACCACGGGCACGCCGCTGATGGTGCTGGTCGGCCGCATGGACGAAGGCATGAGCCACCTCATCCTCCTGTCGGTACCGCTGTTCGTGTTCCTGGGCCTGCTGATCGAAATGACAGGCATGGCGCGTGCGATGGTGGCGTTCCTGGCAAGCCTGCTCGGCCATGTCCGCGGCGGGCTGCATTACGTGCTGGTCGGGGCGATGTACCTGGTATCGGGCATCTCGGGCTCCAAGGCCGCCGATATGGCTGCCGTGGCGCCGGTGCTGTTCCCGGAAATGAAGGCGCGGGGTGCCAAGCCGGGCGATCTGGTCGCCCTCCTCTCCGCGACCGGCGCGCAGACCGAGACCATTCCGCCGAGCCTGGTGCTGATCACCATCGGCTCGGTCACGGGAGTATCGATCGCGGCGCTGTTCACCGGCGGCCTCCTGCCGGGCCTGGTGCTGGCGATCACGCTGTCGGCACTGGTGTGGTGGCGTTACCGGAACGAGGATCTGCGGCACGTCACGCGGGCGAGTGTCACCGAGATCGTCCGCGCGTTTGCCATCGCCCTGCCCGCCATCGCGCTGCCGTTCGTGATCCGTTACGCCGTGGTCGAGGGCATTGCGACCGCAACCGAGGTTTCCACCATCGGCATCGTCTATGCCTTTATTGTCGGCTACCTGATTTACGGTCTCTTGATCTACCGCAATTTCGACTGGCGGCGGATCGTGCCAATGTTGGTTGAGACCGCGTGCCTGTCGGGCGCGATCTTGCTGATCATCGGCTGCGCTACCGGCATGGCCTGGGGCCTCACACAGTCCGGCTTTTCGCGGACGTTGGCGGCCGCCATGACCGGCCTGCCCGGTGGCTCGGCAACGTTCATCGCGGTCTCGATCGTGGCCTTCGTGATCCTGGGCAGCGTGCTCGAGGGCATTCCGGCGATCGTACTATTCGGGCCGTTGTTGTTTCCGATCGCGCGGGCGGTCGGCGTACACGAGGTCCATTATGCGATGATCGTTATTCTCGCTATGGGTATCGGGCTATTCGCGCCGCCCTTCGGAGTAGGCTATTATGCAGCTTGCGCCATCGGGCGCGTCGATCCGGCCGAGGGTATCCGGCCGATCTGGGGCTACCTGTTGGCGCTGATGGTCGGCCTGATTATCGTGGCGATCTTCCCGTGGATTTCCATCGGGTTCCTGTAAGTCAAATTTTTGTAGATGGGACACAGCCAATGAGCGCAGCCCACAACCAGTATTCGATCGGATTGGACAAGACGCCGGCGAATTACGTACCGCTGACGCCGCTGAGCTTCCTTGCCCGCAGCGCCGCTGTTTATCCCGATCACGTCAGCACAGTCTACGAGGGCCGCAGCTTTACCTGGGCTGAGACCTACGAGCGCTGCCGGCGCTTTGCGTCCTGGCTCGCTGGGCGGGGTATTGGTGTCGGCGACACGGTCGCGGCGATGCTGCCCAACGTACCCGCCATGAACGAGGTGCATTTCGCCGTGCCGATGGCCGGTGCCGTCCTGAACGCGCTGAACATCCGGCTCGACGCACCCTCAATCGCTTTCCAGCTCGACCATGGCGGCGCGAAGATCATCCTGGTCGATCCAGAATTCGCCGGCGTGATTGCGGAAGCGATGACGCTGATGAAGGGGCCAAAGCCTTTCGTCGTCGATGTCGACGACGCGGCGTTTGCAGGCGGCAAACGGATTGGTGAGATCGAATACGAGGCGGCGGTCGCGGCCGGCGATCCGGGCTTCGTCGCCAGGTTGCCCGCCGACGAATGGGACGCGATTGCGCTCAGCTATACCTCGGGCACCACGGGCAATCCGAAAGGCGTCGTGACCCATCACCGTGGCGCCTACCTCAACGCCATCAGCAACATCCTGGCGGGCACCCTCGGCCAGCATCCGGTGTACCTGTGGACCCTGCCGATGTTCCACTGCAACGGCTGGTGCTTCCCGTGGACTGTTGCGGCCTCGGCCGGCACCAATGTCTGCCTGCGCAAGGTCGATCCGGCAAAAATCTTTGAGCTGATCCCGAAGCACGGCGTCACCCACATGTGCGGTGCGCCGATCGTCTACAACACGCTGATCAACGCGCCCGGTGCGCCCAAGGGCGACAAGGCGCGCCGCGTGGTCGGTTTGATCGCGGGTGCAGCGCCGCCGGTCGCCGTGCTGGAAGGAGCCGAAAGCATCGGCATCAAGCTGACGCACGTCTATGGCCTGACCGAGGTCTACGGCCCCGCTTCCGTCTGCGCCGAGCAGCCGGGCTGGGACGAACTGCCTCCTGACCAGCGCGCGCAGCTCAAGCGCCGGCAGGGCGTGCCCTACCCGCTGGAAGAAGCCGTCACCGTGCTCGACCCCAAGACCATGCAGGAGGTGCCGCGCGATGGCGAAACCATCGGCGAGGTGATGTTCCGCGGCAATATCGTGATGAAGGGCTATCTGAAAAACGAGAAGGCGACGCAGGAAGCCTTCGCCGGCGGCTGGTTTCACACCGGCGATCTCGGTGTGCTCGACGAGCACGGTTACGTCATCATCAAGGACCGCTCCAAGGACATCATCATCTCCGGCGGCGAGAATATCTCTTCCGTCGAGGTCGAGGACGTCCTCTACAAGCACCCGGCCGTGCTGTTCGCGGCCGTGGTCGCAAAGCCCGATCCCAAATGGGGCGAAGTGCCCTGCGCTTTCGTCGAGCTGAAGGAAGGCGCCAAGGCGACGGAGGCCGAGATCATAGCTTTTTGCCGCAGCCACATGTCCGGCTTCAAGACGCCCAAGGCAGTGGTGTTCGGCCCCATCCCGAAAACGTCCACCGGCAAAATTCAAAAATTCATGCTGCGCAACCAGGTGGAGTCGGCGAAGGCGATATCGGCGTGATGCGGGCCAACAGGGCGTGAGACCGATGCAGGATTTGGCCAACGACCCGCGCTGGCGTCGTCTATGGGATAGTCCGTGGTCCTGTAGTATCTGCGGCGAAACGCATTATGGCTTGATTGACCTGGCGTGCGGCAAACCCGCACAATGGCCAGGTAGTGAGGACAAGGCGCCCAACAGCGCTCTTGATCTCAGTGGCGACTTCCTTTCTGAAGATTTCTGTGTGCTGGAGGGGCAGCATTTCTTTGTGCGTGCGGTGCTCGAACTGCCGATCCGGGGCAGCGGCGGGCAACAATTCGGCTTCGGTGTGTGGGCGACGCTGTCACGCGAGAACTTTGCGCGCTACATTACGGCATTCGATAACGGCGAATGCGACGAACTCGGTCCATGGTTCGGGTGGTTCTCCAATCGGCTTGAAGGCTATCCCGATACGCTGAACCTCAAATGTCAGGTTCATCCAGTGAGTGGACGACAGCGACCGCGCGTGTTGTTGGAGCGCACTTCCCATCCTCTTGCCGTTGAGCAGCAGAGCGGCATCACCTTCGATCGACTGCTTGAGCTCTATGCCATCAACGGCCACGACATAAGGACTTCGCTCGGCGACTGAGTGTCATTCACGCTCCTTCTTATACTCGTTTTGCAGGCGGGTAGTATTGCGGCACCTCAGTGCGTTCGAACATGCCGTAATCGCGCATGACCTCGAAAACGCGGAAATACTCGGTTGTCGGATCAGCAAACAGCCTGGCGCCGAATTCGATGCCGGCTTGATCGTTTGGTAGATCGATCAGGTGCGCGAAGTGCCCCTCACGATAGACGCTTGCGAAAGCGTCACGGCGCCATTCGGTCGCTGCCGGTAGCGTGGCATTTTTCGATTCAGCCGCCAGCACATAAGTCGGCTTGCGCCTTGCGGGATCGTTGTAGGGCGTGCGCCGCTCGGGTTGCCAGATCGGCTGCCCGGGCTTTGCTTCGTGGATCACTTGGGCGACCCGGATGCGATAGTCCGAAAATATCTTCTCGCGGCCGATTGCCTGAACATCGTGATGGTGAGCATGGGCCCGCCACGCCGTCAGGGTCCCCTCGTCCTGCCATATCTGATACGACAGCAGCAGGTCTTCCCGTGTCAAACTCCTGAAGCGATCGATGAAGAGGCAGCCACCCATCGCCTCAAGCTCAGGCTTTAGCGAGGCTGCAAGATCGAGATATTGATCGCGGTGCCCGGGCCTTGTCTGGACTTCAAAGAACAGGCCAATCATCGACGTTCCTCCGCGTCCGGCGATCAGACTTGCGCCGCAGGCTCAGCCTGCGCTGTTCAGCGTCAGCCGCAAGCCATCATAGGCGGGGATCACGCCAGGCGGCAGGCTCTGGCGTAATACCTCGTAGTCGAGGTCGGAATGCATGTTGGTCATGACGGCCTGCTTCGGCTTGAAGCGCTCGATCCACGACAGCGCGTCGTTGACGCTGAAATGGCTGGGATGCCCGGCGTAGCGCAGCCCGTCAACGATCCAGAGGTCGAGGTTTTCGAGCGCCGGCCAGCTCTCCTCGGGAATGTCGTGGAGATCGGGCGTGTAGGCGGCGGCCCCGATGCGGAACCCAAGCGCGGGAATCTTGCCGTGCTGAACCAGGAACGCAGAGAGTTTCAGCGGCCCGCCCCTCCCCTCGGTGGTGTGGCTCTCGCCCGCTTCGATCGAATGGCGCGTCAGGATCGGCGGATAATCGCTGCCTTCCGGCGAGATGAAGCAATAGGAGAACCGCGCCATGATGTCTTTGGCGGTCGACTGGTTGAAGTAGACGGGAATGCGGCGGCGCTGGTGCAGCACGACCGAGCGCAGGTCGTCGATGCCATGGGTCTGGTCGGCGTGCTCATGGGTCAAAAACACCGCGTCGATGTGATCGACTTCGGCGTCGATCAACTGCTCGCGCAGGTCAGGTGAGGTGTCGATCAGGATCCGCGTGGTGCCGTGCGCACCCGTGCGCTCGACCAGCAGCGAGCAACGGCGGCGTCGATTCTTCGGATTGTTGGGATCGCAGGCGCCCCAGCCGAGCGCCGGGCGGGGCACACCGGCGGAGGAGCCGCAGCCGAGGATCGTCAGCGTCAGCGTCATGCCGCGACTTTCGGCGCGGGGACTTTGGAGAACAGGCGGAAGAAGTTTTCGGTCGTCTGCCGGGAAATCTCTTGCAGCGAGACGCCGCGCGTTTCCGCCAGCACTTTGGCGACTTCGACCACGTAAGCCGGCTCGTTGCGCTTGCCGCGAAACTTGCCGGGCGCCAGATAAGGCGAGTCGGTTTCGACCATGATGCGATCAGCGGGCAGTTCGGCCGCAAGCTCGCGCAATGCCTCGGATTTCTTGAACGTCAAAATGCCCGTGAACGAGATCGACAGACCCAACGCAATCGCCTTCATCGCGAGTTCGCGGCCACCGGTGTAGCAATGGAGCACCGCCCGGAACGGTCCCTTTGCCACCTCGTCTTCGAGGATGCGGCCGCAGTCCTCGTCGGCGTCGCGGGTATGGATCACTAGCGGCAGGCCCGTGGCGCGCGCGGCCGCGATATGCGCGCGAAAGCCGCGCTCCTGCGCCTCTCGCGAACCGTGCTGGTAGAAATAATCCAGCCCCGCCTCACCGAGCGCCACGACCTTCGGGTGCTTGGTTAGCTCGATCAGCTCGCTTGTGGGAATGCCATCTTCCTCATCGGCCTGATGCGGATGGGTGCCGACCGAGCAATAGACGTTGGGGAACCGCTCGGCGACGGCGAGCAGTCCGCCGAGCCGCTTCACCCGGGTCGAAATCGTGATGATGCGGCCGATCCCCGCGGCCTCGGCACGCGCAACGATGGCGTCGAGATCATCGGCAAAATCCGGGAAGTCGAGATGGCAATGGCTGTCGACGAGCATGGCTTGCAAACGGCCTAATCTGCCTTTGGTTCGATGTAGCGCGGAAATACGCCGACCGGCGGTGGCAATGTCGTTCCCGGCTTGATCCGCGTGGCGAGCGCCGCGAAATCGCGCGCTTGTTTCTCGTTGGGAATGCCGAGGCTATCCAGCAGCTTGGCCGACGCATCCGGCATCACCGGCTGGGTCAGAATCGCGACCTGGCGCACCACCTCCGCCGTCACGTACAGGACGGTTTTCTGCCTGTCAGGATCGGTCTTGGCCAGCGCCCAGGGCGCCTCGCCAGCGAAATAGCGGTTGGCCTCCGCCACCACGGCCCACACCGCGTTCAGCCATTGATGGATCTGTTGCGTCGCCATCGCGGTGCGCGAGGTTTCCAGCATGCTGTCGGCCTGCGCCAGTATTGCCTTGTCGTTGTCGGTGAATTCGCTGGGCTCCGGCAGCACGCCGCCAAGCTGCTTGGCGATCATCGACAGCGAGCGCTGCGCCAGATTGCCGAGATCGTTGGCAAGGTCGGCGTTGATGCGCGCGACGATGGCTTCATGGCTGTAGTTGCCGTCCTGTCCGAACGGCACCTCGCGCAGGAAGAAATAGCGCATTTGGTCGACGCCATACTGATCGGCCAGATTAAAGGGATCGACGACATTGCCGACCGACTTTGACATCTTCTCGCCCCTGCTGAACAGGAAGCCGTGCGCGTAAACCCGCTTCTGCACGGGAATGCCGGCCGACATCAGGAATGCCGGCCAGTACACCGCGTGGAAGCGGATGATATCCTTGCCGATGATATGCACATCCGCCGGCCAGTAGCGCCAGTTCGGATCGCTCTCGTCGGGAAAGCCGACGCCGGTGATATAGTTGGTCAGCGCATCGACCCAGACATACATCACGTGTTCGGGATCGTTCGGCACCTTGACGCCCCAGTCGAACGTCGTGCGCGAAATCGACAGATCCTTCAGGCCGCTCTTTACGAAACTGATGACTTCGTTGCGACGTGAATCCGGACCGATGAAATCCGGCTGGCTCTCGTAGAGCTGCAGCAAGCGGTCTTGATAGGCGGACAGTCTGAAGAAGTAGCTCTTCTCCTCGACCCATTCGACCGGCGAGCCTTGCGGGCCACGCCGCACATTGTCCTCGCCGAGGACGGTTTCCTCCTCGGCGTAATAGGCTTCGTCGCGAACCGAATACCAGCCTGCATAGGTATCGATATAGATATCGCCATTCTGCTGCATCCGATCCCAGACCACCTGAACCGAACGATGATGGTCAGGCTCCGTGGTGCGGATGAAGCGGTCGAACGAGACGTTCAGGCGCTCGTCCATCTCCTTGAACCGGCCGGCATTGCGCGCTGCCAGTTCAGCAACACCCAGTCCTTCGGCTTCAGCGGTTTGCACCATCTTCAGGCCGTGCTCGTCGGTACCGGTGAGGAAAAAGACGTCCTTGCCGTTGAGCCGCTGAAACCGCGCGAGCGCATCGGTCGCAATTGCCTCGTAGGCGTGGCCGATATGCGGAAGGCCGTTCGGATAGGCGATCGCGGTCGTGATGAAATAGGTGTTGCGTTCGACAGCCGCTGCCGGCTTGGCGGCGGGAGCCGGCTTCCCGCGTGGCGCGGCGGGCTTCGAAATTTCTGCGACCGGCGCCGCTTGAACGGCAGGGCTCGCTTCCTGTGGCGTTACCGCGCGTTTTTTCGACGGAGTTTTGGTAACGGATTTCTTCGCCGGTTTCTTGGCGGCTTTCTTGGCGACTGTTTTGGTCGACTTCTTCGCCGTTTTCTTCGAAGCCTTCTTTGCGGCCTTTTTCGAAGCCTTGCCGCGCTCCTTCACGACGCGCTTGCTCTTGGTCGCACTTTTCCTGGCTGCACGCTTTTTCGCCGCCGCCTTCTTGCTGGCGCTGACGGGCGGCGATTTGCGAGCCTTCTTCGCCTTCTTTTTCGAAGCTTTCTTTGCAGCCGTCGCCACCACGAATTCCTTTATTGCTCATAGACTGTCGGGATTGATATCTGGCGGAGGGTTACCGCGTCGCGTCCGCGAGCATCCCGAACACCGAGAAAACCAGCGGTTTTCGCTCCAGATTGTATGCTTCGGTGTCGCGCGCGGCGCAGACGATCTTTTCCCATACCTCCGCCAGCCGTGCAAGGCGGGGTAGATTCGCGTTGGCGTCGTCGACGCGCAGCTTTTCGCCGATCCAGCGATCGATGCCGTCGATGAAGGCAGCCAGCGCCACCCGGTCGCTGGTGCCCAGCGCATCGCCAAGCGCATGCAGCTCACGCGGGTCGACCTGCGGCAGGGTCGCCAGCAGCGCCGCGGTCCGCTGTTGCAGCTTCAGCGCGTCGCCGCCGAGCAGCGTCAGTGCGCGGGACACGCTTCCCTCCGAGGCATCGGCAGCTTCCGACAGTGCGGGATCATCGGGTGCGATGTCGGTGGCCCGCGCTGCCGCACGAATGACGTCGTCGGTCGCAAGCGGCCGCAGCGGCAGCTTGCGGCAGCGGGACAGGATCGTCGGCAGGGCGCGCGCCGGCGAATGGCTGACAAGCAAAAACAGCGATCGGTGCGGCGGCTCCTCGAGGATCTTGAGCAGCGCGTTCGCGGCGTTTGGATTCAGCTCGTCGACGGTATCGACAATACATACGCGCCAGCCGTCGACCGCCGCGGTCGAGCCGAAAAACGAAATCGTCTCCCGCGTCTCATCGACGGTGATGACGGTCCGCATCACGCCGCGATCGTTGAGGCCGCGTTCCAGCACCAACAGCCCGCCATGCGCGCCGGCGGTGATCTGACGCGCAACGGGATCACCCGGATCGAGTGCCAGCGTCTCGGCGCGCTGAACCGAGGACAGCAATGGATTGGGATTGGCAAGCACGAAGCGGGCCATACGATAGGCCAGTGTCGCCTTGCCGATGCCCTGCGGGCCTCCGATCAGCCACGCATGCGGAATGCGGCCGCTGCGATAGGCATTCAGCAACGCCGTCTCCGCCTCGCGGTGGCCGAACAAATCGGCCGTTTCGCGGGGATGCCTGACCGCCGTCTCCTGCTCGACCTTGCGCGCGCTCATGTTGTCCCCGCCGGGCTCGGGATTGCGAACACGCGCTCGCGCAACGCCGTCCAGACGCGGGCAGCAACCGTGTCGGCATCGGCATTGGCGTCGATCAGCACACAGCGCTGCGGGTCTTCGGCGGCGATTTGCTTGTAGGCGTTGCGCAGGTCCTGATGGAATTGCAGGTTTTCTGACTCAAAGCGGTCAGGTACGCCGCTGCCGCGGCGAGCGGCCGCGCGCTGCAAACCAACTTCAACCGGGATGTCCAGAATGATGGTGAGGTCCGGCTTCAGATCACCGATGGTGACGCGCTGCATGGCGTTGAGCACGATCGGAGAGACCTGACCCAGGCTGCCCTGGTAGGCGCGGGTCGAATCCGAGAAGCGGTCGCACAGCACCCATGTTCCCTGGCTGAGCGCGGGCTGGATGACGGTGCGAACGTGATCGTCGCGGGCGGCGGCGAACAGCAATGTCTCCGCGTCCGGTCCCAGCAGCTTGCCCATTCCCGACAGCACGAGATGCCGCATGATTTCGGCGCCCGGCGAGCCGCCGGGCTCGCGGGTGACAATCACGCGCAGCTTTGCCGCCGTAAGGCGCTCGGCGAGCTTCTTGATCTGCGTGGACTTGCCCGAGCCCTCGCCGCCTTCAAACGTAATGAACTTCCCGCGTCCGGAGGGCCGGTGCAGCGTTGCCTGGGTCATGCTCAGAGCTTCTCTGCGCTCGCGCGGAACACGCCGATGACGAGCTCGCTGACCCCGTCGATGGCGCGACGCACGGTCGAACCGGTGCCGACCGCTTCAGCCGCATAGACCGGCGCCTCCACGGCGATGTTTTGGCCCCGCCACACCTTGACGACGCCGACCTTTTGGCCGGATTGGATCGGCGCACGAACCGGGCCGTTGTAGACAATGCGTGCGATCAGTTTCTCGTTGCCGTTCTTCGGCACCATCACCTTGATCGGCTCGGGGCTGGCAAGCTTCACCGAGCGGCTTTCGCCGCCAAATACCTTGGCGTAGCCGACCTGCTGGTTGGCCGCGAACAGCGTGCGCGTCTCGAAATTGCGAAAACCCCATTCCAGCATCTTCTTGGCCTCTGAGGCACGATCGTCGGGATCATCTAGTCCGTTGATCACGACAATCAGCCTCGTGTCGTTCTGCACAGCCGAGCCGACCATGCCGTAGCCGCCCTCCTTGGTGTGGCCGGTCTTCAACCCATCAGCGCCATTCAGCGTGTTCAGCAGCGGATTGCGGTTCTGCTGCCGGATCTTGTTCCAGGTGAATTCTCGCTCGCCGAACAATTTGTACATGTCCGGATAGGTCAGGATCAGGTGGCGGGCGAGTTTGGCCAGTTCACGAACCGTCATCTTGTTGGCAGGGTCCGGCAGCCCGCTGGAGTTTCCGAAGGTCGATCTCGTCAGGCCGAGTTCGCGCGCCCGTTTGGTCATGAAATCGGCGGCAAAAATCCGCTCGTTGCCGGCCATGCCTTCGGCAAGCGCAATGCAGGAATCGTTGCCGCTCTGGATGATCGCGCCCTTCAGCAGGTCGTCCACCGACACCTTGCTGTTGAGAATGGCAAACATGGTCGAGCCGCCGGCCGGCGCGCCACCCTTGCGCCAGGCGTTCTCGCTGATCCGATATTCGTCTGTCGGTTTGACCTTGCCCTGCTTGATGGCATCGAACACCACCTCGACCGTCATCAGCTTCATCATGCTGGACGGCGCCCGCAATTCGTCGGCGTTCTTCTCGAACAGCACGCTACCGCTGGAAGCCTCGACCAGGATCGCGGTCGGCGCATCGCCATCGAAGCCGCCGTCGTCCTTCTTCGGTGCGCCCTGCACGCTGTTGTTGGCGGCATACACGATGCCGCCCCAGCCGACCGAGAGCGCGAAGACGGCGGCCATCAGGCCGCGCCACGGGAAGATGGCCGCCGTGTCGGATTCGCGGGAAACGGAAGTCTCTGCTGCCATCGGCGATGTCCTGAATCCGTGCGTTCTAACAGTTGGAAGTATCGCAAACAACACAGGTTTTTGGACTTGTGGCGGTGTCGATTGGATTGCGGTGCCGAACGAAGAAACGTATCGTTGCGATGCTGCAATTTCCGGACAAGATACGAAAAACAGGGCGGAAACGCGATGCCAACCTCACGCACTCTTTCCGTCAACGGGCTCGACTTCTTTGTTGTCGAACAGGGCCAGGGGCCGCTGGTGCTGCTCTGCCATGGCTGGCCCGAGCTATCCTACTCCTGGCGGCACCAGGTCGGAGCCATCGCGGAAGCCGGTTTCCATGTCGTAGCCCCCGACATGCGGGGGTTCGGCCGGACCAGCGCGCCGGCGGACGTCGGCGCCTACACCATCTTCCACAATGTCGGCGACATGGTTGCGCTGGTGGCGGCACTTGGCGAAAAGCAGGCCGTCATTGTCGGTCATGACTGGGGCGCGCCGGTTGCCTGGCACGCGGCGATGTTCCGGCCCGATATCTTCACCAAGGTGGCGGGCCTCAGCGTTCCGCCCCCCTCCCGCGGACGCGGCCTGCCGCTGGAGACCCTGCGAAATAACGGCATCACCAATTTCTACTGGCAGTATTTTCAGGCGCCGGGTGTGGCAGAGGCCGAATTCGAGCGCGATGTCGCAGAGACGATGCGAATCGTGCTGGCCGGGCGCGGGTTCTCTGATCCGGCGGCCCACCAATTTGTTCAGGAAGGCAAGGGATTTCTCGCTGGCGCCGATCCGAATCGGCCGTTGCCGGGCTGGCTGACCGAGGCCGACCTCGCCTATTTCGCGGCTGTCTATCAGGAGTCCGGCTTTCGCGGCGGACTGAATTGGTATCGCAACATCGACCGCAATTGGGAACTGACCGCACCCTGGCAAGGCGCGCAAATCCACCAGCCATCGCTGTTCATCGCGGGATCGAAGGATGGTGTCATCACCGGGCTGATCGGCGCCAAGCTGGTGAAGGAGATGGAGCGCGTGCTGCCGAACTTGCGGCAAAAGCTCATACTCGACGGGGCCGGTCACTGGATTCAGCAGGAGCGGCCTGATGAGGTCAACGGCGCCCTGATCGCGTTCCTGAAAGGCTAGTACAGCCCGCGGCCGCTGAGCACTTCGCTTGGACCGCGTGGATCGACCGGCAGGTAAGCCTGGCGTGGCGCCACATAGCTGGCCTCGTTCTCGTAGGACACGGCCCGCGGATTTTCCGCGGCACGGCCGCGCGAGCGGCTGGAGGCCGACATTTCCGAGGTCGCGTTGATCGAGGCATGGTCCGCTGCGGTATTGCCGAGGCTATAGGGGCGTCCCTCCGGCATCGGCACCTCGCCCCGGATTCGGCCCGCGGACGACGGCATCTCGGGAACAAACGGGCGGGCCGAAGCGACCCGGACCGTGGCCGGGGACGGCGCGGGCTCGCCGGTCCGCAGCGTCGCCAGGAGCTGGCGGTCGTCGGAACCCTCAAGCGGGGCGCGGCCGACATATTCAACCCGCACCCGAGCGACGCCATTTGCTTTGAAATCGAGCAGTTCCGCAGCCTTGTTCGAGACGTCGATGAGGCGGTTGCCGTGGTAAGGGCCGCGGTCGTTGACGCGCACGATCAGCGACTTGCCGTTGCGGACATTGGTGACGCGGGCGTAGCTCGGGATCGGCAGGGTCGGATGGGCCGCCGTCAGCGACGTCATATCGAAAACCTCGCCATTGGCGGTCAGCCGGCCGTGGAAATCATCGCCATACCAGGAGGCCATTCCCTCCGCGCGATAGTTCGGATCCTCTTCCGGCACGTAGGCCCGACCCGCGACGGTGTAAGGCTTGCCGATACGGTAAGTTCCCCCGCCCTTCGGCACGGGCTCTCCAAACGCCACCACGCGGGGGCTGGAGGAGACACCGTATTTGGGATCGATCCGCCTGGCGAATTTGTCTGATGAGGCGCAATTGGCGAGGACAAGGCATGTTGCCACGGCAACCGTACCACGAACCGCCAGAACGATTGTTGTTGGCCGTCGAATCCCCATCACCCCAACTACCATTTTCAGCGGCCGACTGCCTGTCGAAGCATTGCGGCCTTACCCCACGATGCGCCCCACCTCCGCATCAGGTGGTGAAGATATCGCAACCGGAACACGGCGGAAATGGGGTCTGGTCTTGCGTGGTGAATGAATGGTTGCTTTGCGTCCCGTCGAACTATGGCGGCAACGCTTCGATTCGCTGTGTGTGCGCCCTTCGTCGTAGCCGTCCTGTGCCGCTTTCAGACAATCTGTTGCATCAAATCATCACTCACGACCGATATGCGATTCTGGCCTGTGAATCTTTTTGACTGTGCAACGGTGCAGTCGTTCTGTGCGCTGCAGGGGCGCAAAGGATTTGTGCGATGATCGAGACAGTAACAGCGGTGATGGGCCTAGTGAGCGCAGGCATTTTCCTTGCCCATGCGTTTGAAGGCTATCGTTACCGAGCGTGACGTTTGAAGGGCCGGCGGCGCTAGCCGCCCGCGCTTCAGAGAGAATGGCTCGGTAGGTCCGATCAGGGATTCGGAAAGCTTAACGAGCATCTGATGTGGTAGGTGTCTCATGCGCAACCACGACATTGTCTCCAATGGATTTCTTGCCCTGGCAACGGCCAGCTTCGTGCTGCTGTGCTCCGGCCTGCTGGCCGTTGCTTTCGGTTAAGCAGTACACGAACCAATTGCCGCGACGGGGCTAGACGACGCGATCCCGGCAAGAATTGACAAGCGCCCGCTTTGCGGCTGATGCCGCCCCATTCGTAACCTGCGGGCAGGTGACCTGCTGTTCTTGATGTTCACGCGCTAAGGCGCCCCGCGGATCAGCCCGGCACCGAGAGTTGCGGGAGCGGAGGCATCGGCCGCTCCCTCGACCGCTGTCTCGAAGATGCCGCGTGTCCTGCGCCGCACTTCAACGGCCGTGGCTTGTGCCGGCCGGTCGATTTGCGGAGCGCATTGATTGATGCCATCGGGCGATTGTCGATCTTGCCCGACGGGACGGCACCGTTTTCATCGCCCCTTCCCGGCTAGGGCGCCAAATCCAATTTCTTCTCTTGTGTTTTCACCTTCGCATCGGCTAAGCGCTTGATCGTAAAGGCAAGGAAGGGTGGCCGAGTGGTTTAAGGCACCGGTCTTGAAATTCTACTGCCGATGTCCCGCCTAGACCCTCCTAACCCCTTATCGAATTGATTTGTTTTGTAACTTTGACGTATTCAGCGTTCTCTTTTCGTTGCCTTCCCTAGTCGTACCCGGCTGTTCAGTAGCAATTTCAGTAGCAACGCAGCGCCAAAATTCTCTCCCGGCCTACCTAAAGCTCCGGTCAGGGCGCGCGAGCCTTGAGAGTTTCAGACTTGGTATCCACCATCACATCGCTGGGATTATAGTCGCGGCAGTTCGTATCATGGGACAAGTCTGCTGCTTCGCCCTAGCCGGCAGTGGGGACGGCCGGTACGCTGCGAGCAATGAGAAATCTATAAAGGAAAAACAGCGCCTTCGGTGCACAACCGGACGTGGCGCGACCGAATTTCGCTCTATGATAGCGAATCACAAATTTCGCTATTTTGCGCCACAACACCATTCGGGAACGTCTTGCCAAAATCCGCCAAAAAGAAACCCGCGAAGAAGAAGCCGTTGCGTTCGAAGCGCTCCGGTATTGATCCCATTGGTGCGTCAAAGGATGGTCATCAATTTCATGAAGCGTGGCTAGCACGGCGGTCTCTCGAACTCATCTATTCGCGCGAAGGACTCTGCGGCATCACGGTCGAAGGCTTGTCGAAAGACATCGAAGATGGCGCGCCGACGGAAGCGATCGAGATCGCCGACGCCACATTTTACTATGGCAAGCAGCCGACCTTCGCAAAAGCCAGTCGTATCGACGTTACCCAGTTCAAGTATTCCGTTGCCCGTGACCAAACTCCCATGCGGTTTTCAGATGCGAAGAAAACCATAAAGAAATTCGCGACCGCTGATGCGGGCTTTTCCCGAAAGCACGGCACCGCGCCCACGCGCGAAAAGTTCCGCTACACGCTCTTCACTAATCGCCCGATCTCAGATGATCTTGCCGACGCCCTCACGGCGGCGCGGTCCGGCAGCAAACCTCAGAGTAAGGGCGCAAAGGCACAGCACAAGCAGCTTCTTAATGCGCTCCCATTCAAGGGCAAGCCACTGACCGCTTTTCTTGAACGCGTTGATCTAATCGGAGGTTCGGACAAGTTGGCGTCCGTCGAGCGGGGTACAGAGCGTATTATCGCCGATTGGTCTGCATCGAACGATATTATGGTACGCGCTCGCATTGGAGATTTAAGAAAGCTCATACGCGACAAGAATGGCGCCGAGGGGCAGAAAAATAAGCTCATTGTTAAGGTCGATGTCCTGGCCGCCCTTATCCCTGATCAAGAGGAAGATGATCTTCTGCCTACCCCCGATGCGTTTCCACCCGTTGGCGAGGTTGTCGAGCGCACCCAACTCACCAGCTTTCTAAGCGGTCTGAGATCGAATGGCCGCTGGCTCATTCATGCTGAAGGCGGTGTCGGCAAAACAGTGTTTGTACAAAGCGCGGCGGCGCAACTCAGATCGACCGACGAAGTCGTGTTGTTCGATTGCTTCGGCGGCGGCGCATATCGATCGCCCATCGACGAACGCCATAGGCCCGAGCGTGGGCTGATGCATATCGTCAATGAATTGGCGTGCCGCGGCCTGTGTGATCCAATTCTGCCTCGGTCGTCTGAACCAACCGAAGTCATCCGCAGCGCGATCGAACGGTTTGGCCAAGCGTTATTGGCGTTGCGCAGGACCAAGCCGTCGGCGCGACTTGTTGTCATTATGGACGCAGCCGACAATGCGGCAGATGAAGCTGAAAAGCGGAGCCAACTGTCCTTCCCGAAGGCGCTCCTCGAAAGCCTGACCCTTCGTGCCCCCATCGACGGACTGATCGTGATTGCGACAGCGCGGCCCGAACGGCAAGACCTGGCAATTGGGACGGCCGAGTGCAGTACATTTAAGATCGAGCCGTTCACGGCCCAGGAGACTGCAGCCTTCGTTCTCGCGCGACGGCCCGAAGCGACCCCAGCCCAAATAACCGCGCTTCGCAGCCGGTCTGAAGGCAATCCGCGCGTTCTCGCCAACTTAATCGAACCAGACCGCTCGTTGGCCGGTGAAACAGAATCTACGGAGAAAGTGCCCCTCGACTCCTTGATCGAGGACAGGATAGAGCGCGCCATTAAGCTTGCTGATTCCAAGGGAGCGAAATCAGGTGCAATCGATAGCTTCCTTTGCGCGCTGGCTGTCTTACCACCTCCCGTACCCGTTGATGAAATGGCTTTAGCGTTCCGGTTGTCAAAAGAGGAAGCATCGAGCCTTGCTGCCGACTTGGCACCCCTACTTGAACGGACCAAGCACGGCTTAATCTTTCGCGATGAGCCAACTGAAACACTGGTAAAGCGCAAATACGCGTCCAAGCTTAGCTTGATAGATGCGGTGGTGGCTCGGCTAACCGACGCGCAAGGCACATCAGTCTATGCGGCCCGCGCCCTCCCGCCGCTGCTTTCGGCCATGGGTCGCGTCGATGATCTGCGAAGGCTAGCGTTCGACACGCGCTTCCCGCCGGAACTCGATAGTGAAGTACCAAAACGCGCAATCCGGCTTGTTCGCGTTAAAATGGCGCTAAGGGCGGCCGCCAAGGTTAGAGACTTCGACGCCGCAACGGATCTCTTGGTCGAACTGTCTGCGCTAGCGCTTGTCAATCAGCGCGGCGATCAGTATCTCGCCAACAATCCCGATCTCGTTGTTGGGCTTGCCGATCCTGAATCCCTTCGCCGTCTCTTCGAGATGAAACTCGGTTGGGTTGGTGAGCGCCATTCACGGCTTGCGATAGCTTACACGCTGGATCACGACCTTGGCACCGCCTATGGCCATGCCGTGCGCGCCGATGAGTGGATACGGTGGTCCTACAATCAAGACGACGACACGATGATGCGCAAGCATCGCGCAGACGAGGACGAGCACGTCGCGATCCCATTCTATCTAACGGTAGACGCTCGGCAAGCGGTCGCGGCCCGGTATGTCGGGCAGTTCAACGCCGATTTTGGCTATAAGCTTGCTGGCCGGCTTCTCTCACTTCTCAGCATGGCCAACATCCTCGGGAAGCTTCCGGAGTGGTCCGCCACGATGGAACAGTTCGCGCGAAGCAAAGAAGCGCCGCCAGCGCTTCTTTCGGCCGCCCTAAGTTATGTAAGCAGCGATGTCGATGCTACGCTTATCTTGCGCCAACTCGCGGCGCGACAAAAGAAGCCGACCGATCCCCAAGCCTATGTTCCCCGCGACCAAGATTCGTTCCGGGCGTCTTTGCTGCGTTGCGCCCTGCGCGCTTGTGTTCTCGACTTAGGTCCAGAGGCAAAGGCAATCCTCGAACAAGCATCGCCACGGCGTTACGATTTTTGGGGGTTGTCGGACCCGTGGCCAACGAGCTACGTCTTGCCGTGGACCCTTGCCGCCTCCATTGAGGCAGTGTTATCCGACCGCGAACTTACATTGTTTGATTGCCTTCCTGCACAGTTGTGGCGCGTCGTTGAAGGCGTCGATGTTCCTGAGGACCTCGCGGCCCAAGAGAAGCTTCTTCACGATGCGCTGAAAGCCGATCCGCCCTATGAAAGCCGTGCAGTTCAGCGCGAAGGTGCTGCGGCGAGCAAATCGCAGCTATCGTCATCAGACAGGCACCGTGTTTCCGACAACGTCAGGGACCGCGTGCTGCCGGTATTGCGGCTTGGTCACCGCGTCGTCAGCTTGCTGAGGGCAAAAACACCTGCTGACAAGAAAGCCGCGACGATCGCTTTCTTTGCTTCCTGGCGAGACGAACAGAAGGCCGTCCAAGAGAGTATTTGGTCTCGACAGAAGCATCAGCGCTTTCTTGATGAACTCCACAGCACTTGCGCACTGTGCCTTCTCCCATCGATCGCCGTTCTCGATTCTGAAACGGCCGCGTTGCTGGAGCAGTGTATTGAGAAAGCCGACTATATATACGCCCACGCACGTATTCAGTTTGTGGAACTACTATCCGGATACCCCGAATGCCACGCTTTTGCTGGCCGCGCAGCCACCGCAGCGTTGAAAGTCATTAGCCTTGAAGATGAAGTGCAGCAGCGCGCTGGCTTGTTCGCGCGTCTTGCACGGGCGCTCCTTCCAGCAAACAAGACCGAGGCGAATTTTCTGTTCAAACGCGGCTTAACCGAGCTTGATGCTATCGGATCCGGCGATCATGCCTTTATGAATGAGCTCCTTGCCTTCGCGGCGTCTGTGCAGGGTGGGCCGGTCAATCCAGCAGCGGCGCTACGCCTTGCCAAGATTTGTGAATTGAACAACTACGATTCGCACAAATTTCCGTGGCCTCTTACAGGCAAAGCATTCTCGCGCATTTGGGGAACAAAATACCTCGCTCAAATCGCACGTTGGCATGATCGCGACAAAGTCGATCTTGAACTTACATTGCCAGCAGCGCTCTCGTTCCTCGTGCGCGATCGGAAGCTCCCTCCGGCAGATTGCGTTCTTTTGTTGGGCCTCACTGAGCCTGTCGGGATGTGGGATTGGGGTTGGCGCGACCTATTTGATTCATTGCTCACTGCAACGACCGACGTTGCAGTCTTTCATGAGGTGCTCAACCAGTTTGAGCGCGCGTTTCCAACGGGCTCCTATGTTCGCTATTTGACGGAAATCCGTGAGGTCCTGCTAAAGAAACCAGAGATCATGTCGGCGCTTAGTCCGCGTCTCGACAGCCTCGAAGCCGAGGACAACGCACGGCGACGGGTGGATAGAAACTCGCGTTCGACACCACTAGATGCCGAACACGTGGCGGCATCTGTTCGCCGCCAGCATGAGAGTCAAGCCGAGATCAAGGCGGCAATCGCCGCGACCGATCCCCTCGACGCGGCGGCACTTGAAACACTAGTCGAGAAGCTTGAGCAACATGATCGTGCGCTCGATGCGAAGGTCGTTGCCTTCAAAGCCCTTTGGCCGCGTATTGCCTATGCTGACCGCGAGAAGCACATCGAGGCCGTTGCGCTATCGCGCAATCTCGAACTGTTTTCGAAGAACGAGCTACTAAAAATCATGAAGGAGGTATGGCAAGCCGATTCGCCGAGTGCGCTTGCCTCAGTCGATGGCCTCGCCAAACGTCTCGTAAGCGCACATGCAGAACAATTGATGTCCGCGGATTGGGGATTCAGTTGGGAATTGAACAAACTCGCGGAACTCACCCGTGCCAGCCGGACCGATCTTGCCATTGATCTTGTGACCGAAGCTATCACCCGCGACCTGGAGGCCGCCGCTACGACGTGGCTTAATTTAGCTAGTCTTACATCGACGGCGGCCGATCCATCCGTGCCGACGGCGGCACTTGAACGATTGCTTGATGACGCAACAGGACGCCTTGCCGACGAAGTTGGCGATGGAGTCTGGCGAACCGATCTTGATCCTGGTGATGACCCGGAAGGGGTTGTCGCGGGCCTGATCTGGTTTTGCCTCGGCTCTCCTGAAGCGTTGTCACGATGGCGTGCGTCTCATGTGGTTCGCGCTTGTGCTCGTAACGGTCGCTGGCCGCTCATCGCGAAACTCTTTGGCAAATTGAGGACCTCTGGCGCAGGTGCGTTTCAGGATCAGGCAATTCCGTTCATGGTTCTCCACGCCAAGTTCTGGTTCCTTCTGGCGGTCGCCCGCGTCGCGCTTGATTTTCCCAACGATGTCGCAAAGTTTGCTGGACCGCTTGAAGCAATTGCGCTTGATGACTCATTCCCGCACGTGGGTATTCGCCAGGTCGCGCTTACGATTTTGAAAACCTGTCTTGGAAAAAGCAAGAACAGCGGAGCCGAGGCGATCTTAAAGCGAATTGCATCGGTGCATGTGTCCAAATTTCCAAAACCGGAGAAGGCACAGTATGTGTCCGGCGAACTCTGGCATCGCCCTAAAGATGTTCCCGAGCCCCAGCCGCATTTTCATTTTGACTACGACTTCGAGAAATACAAGGTGACGGGCCTAGGGCGCCTGTTCGGACTACCGCAGTGGCAGACTGGAGACCGCTGCATAGGCTGGATCAGGAAGTTATGGCCGACTGCAACGTCCATGTACGACTACGCGGGCCGACGGAAACCAGGCGATGACTATCGCGAGGGCACGAAAGATCGGCTCCACAGCTACGGCATGTACCTCGCGTGGCATGCCTTAGCGCTCACCGCTGGTGAATTGTTTCTGGAACGGCCGGTTGCACGCGTCGAGAGCTATGAAGATTCATGGGACGATTTCCTTTCAGATTACCGGGTTACACGACGCGATGGGTTATGGCTTTCTGATGGCACGGATCGCTATCCCGCGCGGGCGCGCGAGGAACTTATGGCAGAGGACGATAAGGATAAGCGTCCAACCGACGACCAAGATACACTCTTGAAACTTGCTGGAATTTGCGAGGAGCATAAGCTGAGCGCTGATTTTATTGCTTCCGGGAATTGGAGTTCACCAGATAATATTCGGGTTGATATCTCAACCGCGCTCGTTCCGGCTGACAAGGCCGATCGCGCTGCTGTGGCGGTCGGCACTTCGCCGGAGTTCCACATGTACCTACCGACGGCCCAAGCATACGAGAATGAGGACGAGGACGAAGATGACAATTATCGGCACCGTGATAATGCGCCCTGCATAGAGTGGATGAGCCGGCGCGAAGCCTATGCCAAGCTCGACGAATACGATCTCTATGGGTCGCGCGCCGCCATTCAGCGCGACCGGCTGACGATGGCATTTAACAAAGAGTACTGTCTGGTGAGCAGTGATCCTTGGTGGGCTACTTGGCGCAACCCGAGCAATGAGATTGCGTACACAGCCGAAGCGTGGGGCGTGCATCAAGGCGAAGGAAGGAGCGCGAAGGCCGAGGAAGGCGATACCGTTACCTGCCGGACCGATTTTCTGCTGAAGGTGCTTCAGAAATCCGGCTGCAGTCTCCTCATACTCATCAAACTGGAATTGTTCATCGAAAGAAACCGGTATTCGGATGACGAGGGAGAGAGCAAGTTTGTCCACAGTTGGGTAACGGCAATTGTCGATCAGGAAGGTACGGTAAAGCTTATCAGGCCAACGGATGCCGATCGAACAATCGTGGAGAATCTTCCTCACGAAGCTAAATACTCGCTCAGCAAGCGTTTCGCTGCGTTGACCAAAGGTAAAGGGAATTGAAGTTCAGCTAGCCTTTGCGCGTAGGAGCGTACTGAGGGGCGATCACCTCGTCGTCCGTGTCTTCCGGCACCGTCGGCTTTCGCTGAAGGTAAGATCGAGCGCAAGGATCAGCTCTTCGCGCGACCATGCCGCCTTGCTTGGCTTCTTCATGTCAGGGCTTCGTTCCCGCTAAAATGCTATCGTCTGCGTTGCCGTCAAGCCAATCAACGATCGCATTCAGGCGACGAGTCGCCTGGGTGAACTCACTATGCCAGATCGCCACCCGATTCGGCGAACACACTTCGAAGCCGCTCTTGTCGATCAATTCGGCGATGTCGGGTGGCGACGGGTGGCCTGGTTCGCGATATTGGGCGGGGGCGTGCAATGCAAGACCGACCATCTCGCCCAGGACTTTCTCGAAATTTGGCCAAGGCTTGATGCTGTCTAGGCTGGCCGCGTAATACTGTTCCACCCCATTCCAGACGGCTCGGTAATAGTTCTCCAGTCCAGGGGCTGGCGACCAGCCATCGCTCCACTCGAACATTTTCTTGTCGAGATCCGAGACCGACGGCATTCCGACCGGAATGCTGTTACCTGCGCCAAGAATGATAAGGAGCTTCTTCATCCTGAGGGCCTCACCCAGGGGCTGATCTTGACAATGGCGATAAAGTAACGGGCCTGCGGCCCCCGGCTGCCAAGGCCAAGGCGAGCGCCGCAACAGCGGCGGCCTGTGCCAGCCTATCCCCACTCACTAGCGTTCAACCGGAAGCAAGAAAATTGGGGTAAAGTCTGGCGCTCTACTCCCAAGGCGGCTTTTCTTTTGATTTTGGCCCTGGCCTGCGACGATCTCGACGCCGTTTCCGATGAGGCTGTCCTTGCTTTTTAGCCGCTGGCGAGGGTGTGCTGGCTTTCCACGGAGTTTTCGGATGCTCGACGACGCTGGCCGGTGGCTTGCGGACGGCAAGCGCAGCATTGATCTTATTTTTCGCAGCTTCAAGGTCGTGGATGACCAACTCATAAACGCCGTCGAGAAGCAGCCCGTATCCTGACCCAACTCCACCTAGAGTGAGATTGAAGCGCTTCAGTTCCTTTGTCAGGCGCTCGCGCCTGCTGCTGGCCTTGTGGCCCGCAAGAACGCGCAGTTCGTAGAGCGAAAAGAGACGTTCGATCGGTTGCGCTGGCTCTGTTCCGTCACGCTGAAGTCGTTGCCAGACCTCTCTTCCCTGACGCGGTAACTCAAGGCCTTTCTGTTCAGCAAGCTGTGCCATGCATAAAAGAGAATCTAGCAGCTTGAGCGCACGCAGCTTTTCGACCGCCTCCTCCGGAACGCCGAGCGCTCTGAGGACGAGGCGCAGGCTTTTCTCGGACAAACCTTCCGTGACGAGCTTATTGAGGTCCATGCACCGATCGAGAAAGCCGTCTTCCGTCAGCGCCAGCGGAATATGCCGGGCTATGGGCTCGATGTTATCGAAGGTCCACCAGCCGTGATATTCGAGCGCCTTCCTTCTCAAGCCGACGAAATCTTCCGGCGACAGGCCCGCCAGGGGTATCGCCTCGGCAAGACGGGACAGGCTCTCGCCCAGCGCGACGAGCGCAAACACTAGCTGCTCCGCCCGGGTGCCAACATCGCGTTCCTTAGCCATGCGTACGAGCTCGGTCTTTGAGGGGGGCGCGACGGCATGGCGATGCCAATCCCTCGTGATATGTGGCGGACACCCCTCATAAAGCTTCTTCAGCTCAAGCCTGATGAGATCCCGCCCGATCCGGTCACAGAACCCGACGGTCCACTGCGTCCCGAAGCCTACCGAGCCACTCTTCGGATTGACACGAAACTCGGGTCTGCCTTCATATCCGGCAAGCACTGTGTCGCTGACGTAAACCATATCGATCACGCCCATCTGCATTGCCATGGCGTCCGTCACGGGCTCCTTGTAGCCCGGCCAGATCAGACCGTCCTTTTCCAGTGCGTTCTCGGAGATCGGCAATGCGCCGGGCTCCGCGATCACGCGCGCTCCCCAGACTTGCGCCGCAATGACCGCTTTGTCGTCCCACGACCGGCGCAAAGCGTACCGGCGATCCATGAGATGGATATCCACGCCTTCGGTACCTCCAAGTCTGGTCTCGATCGCCCTGTCAGTACGCCCCCAGCGCATTTCCCAGTAGACCTGCACCAATGCCATCTGGCGCAGGGTGAGATAATCCCGCAGATAATCCCTTTTCACGGTGACACACGCAGTCGTTCCCGAGGGAAAATCCCAGACGGACGGAGCGGAGACGCTAGCGACGTCGTAGATTGGGGCCGTCGGATCATCCCAGCGCGTTTCCCCGTTGCCGAGGTGCCGTGGCACAAGGCCGTATGTCATGGCGAAGCCGGGGTCGAGCTGAAGGACCGTCTTGTCGTGTGACCTCCAGCTCAGCACGAGCGGCTCGTAGGTGCGTCTGGGCGGACCTTCTGCCTCGATCCAAAATTTCGGTGTGTAGGGATGACTGGGGCTAGCCGACGGGTGGGGACCGCTCGTCTGAAGGCCGTATTCAAACCGGGCGAGATTCTTTTCCAACTCCGCCAGGTCGGAGACAGGAACGAGCGCGGAGAAAACATGACGATGCCCAGTATGAGGCGAATCATCAAAGCTCCGAATTTCCGCGACCACGACATCTGTGTCGGCCCAGGGATCAACATCCCGGACATGCGCGAGTGGTTTCGGCCACCAATGTTCGCCTAGCTTATCGTCGTCGGTCATCAGCGCATACCCGCGCTTTCTTGTTGCAAACCATTTTATGTTTTCAGCAACCCACAGTAGCTGCTATGGCTTGTCACGCAAGATGATCGCGCGATGCCGCCATCGCAGCAATACAGTTGGTCGCGCGCTAAAATGCATATATTAGCTAACGTTCTGGCCGCCTTTCCCCTCAGAGGCGTGGTGCGGCTACCCCTGCTCGCGGCACTCTGAAAAACTCCCAAATGTTGGAAGGGCAGCAGCTAGCCGCTCTAAAGTTGCGACTATCGGGTTTTCCAGCTCACGGCCTTCCTATCATCGGGTTTTCGATGTTTCCGATCACGGCTTGACCTCCGTCGCGAACGTCGACCCGCTCGATGCGGATTGTCTGTGAACCGCCGTTCCTGAGCCGGCGCAATGTCTCGACCAAAATGGCGAACGATCGCGATAAGCGGCCTGCCGCTGTCGCAGCCGCAAGGACATGACGGTCACCGCCATGGCCGCCGCCCAATCGACCAAGAACTGCCATGGTGGCTGCATGCAGGCAGGCCATTTGCAGCACTATGGCGCATTCAGTCTCGCCTCTGGGCCTTTCGCCCTCGATCAGAGCCAATGCGGCATTGACGGCGATTTCCGACAGCCCACTGTTCGGCAGGCGCGCTGCGGCCTGTAGCTGGTACAAGGTCGCGTGGACGAACTCGATCGAGGCAGTGCCGAGTGCGGCTTGGAGCCGATCAAGCCAGACTTGTTCGTCGCCATCAGGTGGAAGTGACCTGGCAACGTCGCAGTTGATGCGCTCCAGCTTCACCCGAACGGCATCTTTCTTAGCAAGTGCCCGGACTTGGACAGATTTCCTTTCGGTCACGCTCATGACGGCTCCCGCTTTGCGTAGGTGTGAACGACCAACGTCAGCCACTGCCTCTCCTTGATGGCCTCGGCAGTGAACTCTCCGGTCGTGAAGTTGCCGTTGCCCTGTCCCTTGGGCGCGCCGGTGCTACGCCCACCGTGCAGTCGGCAGCGGTTCCGACCGCGCATCGCCGGGCACTGACAGGGCGTGCCCGCGCGGTTTCGTGCGCCGCAGCGGGGCGCCGACCTGATATTCGTCAGCTGTGTCGTGACACGGCTCTGGTTCATGGGGTTGCTTGTCAATTTTCAATGGCTCCCCTGGGGAAGTCGGAGGAACTGATTCTCGTCCTCCAGGGCGGTTCATGTGCGCCCAAGGTAATCAGCGGCGCCCGTCCGGTGCTGGTTGCGCACAGCGTGCTCATGTTGTTGTCGCGGAGTTTTCGTGATCGACCGAATAGAAGCGCTTACATTCCGGATGCAGCCGGACACCCTTCCCATTCATGGTGTAAAACTGCTCTTTGCCATCCGGCTCTCCACCACATTGGGCGCATCCTTGCGCGCGGTCTTCTTGCTCCACAGATTCATGTGCGGGATTTGCGTCCGTATCGTCCGCACCCGCACAACCATTAGTTTCCAATGGGTTGGCGCGGACTGGCGGTTCATTTGCCTCGCCACTACCGTCTGCGTTGTTAGCTACCGTCCGCAGGGTTGTTGAAGCCAAGCCGTTTGTGGAACTGGATTTCGCCTGGGATGCAGACGATACGGACGGTGCGGGCGGTTCTTGCCCACCATTTTCTGGCGTGGCTTGAGTCGGAAGCGTGGTGATTTTGATCGTGCGAGTTCGTGCCCTTCCCTCACGCCCGAAGCTGATCTCGATGCCGATCTTGCGCAGGAAAGTCGCCGCACGGCGCAGCCTGCCCGCCAACCCCCGAGGGCTATCGGGCCAAGCCTTGGACTTAAGCGCGCGCTCATCCAATAACTCCGCTAAGGCGGCCAGAAGGTTCGAGGCATTCCCAGTCCACACCGTTCCTTTGGCCATCAACGCGCGCACGGCGACGGCAACTGGATCGGCGTCGATCACGCCTTCCACCGCCTCCTCGCGGTTGCCGCAATAGGCCGACCAGAAGGTGCCGGCAGACCACAGCGCCGGCTCGCAGGCAGTTGCCCACAGTGCGAAATCCGCCATCCGCGGCAGTTTTTCGAGCCGCGTCTCGGGTAGCCGCTTCAGGCCCTCCACCACGGCGGTGAGCAACGCGCCGAGGATGAGGGGACGCACAGCCTCGAACGCCCCCCACATTTCCTGCTCAGGTCGACGCCTTTCCTCAGGAATCGGTTCCAAGGTCAAAAACAGGCCGCGGTCGGCGAGGTCCGGCCGGGTAACGATTTCCTCGATGCCGTTCAGCATTACGGGGCGCGCGGCATCGAACAGCACCTCGTCCTGATCAGTGTAGAGCTGGCGCACGGCGAAGCCGCCACCGGTGGCGAGCCGACAGAATGTGTCCGAAATCCACGCGGGAAGTCCTGACACGTTGTCGAACGCAAGGACGTGACCGTTGTTTGCGGAGATAAATAACTCGCGATCTTCGCGTGGTAGGGCGCGCAAGGGTGCAGTGTTCGGATCGAGCAGCGCCCGCAGGATTGCGAAGAAGGTGGACTTAGCCGAGCCTTGCTCTCCCGACACCACCATCACCGGGTACGGGCCGAAATTACGCAACACGGCGAGCGCCCAGCAGATCACCAGCACGAAGTCGGCGTCGGATTTGACATTTAGGAAAGAACGCAAGTCCTTAACCGACCCTCCGGCTACGGGATCGGGGAGAGGTTTCATTCCCGCGGCGCGGCGGAAGCGCACCGGCGGGTTGTCGATTACACGCCACCCTGAAGCGTCGATCTCTACAGCGCGCCAAGCTGCGTCACACAAGTCGAGGTACAGTCGGCCGTTAAGCCCGCCGACTCGGATATTGACTTTACGTTCAGGTGCATCGAAATCTGCCTTGGCCTCGATCACGTTCAAGGCGGATTGCATCGCCTCGGAGTTCGGCGCGCCGCCGGTACTTTCGAAGAATCGGCGCGTGAGCCAGCGGCGGAACCCCCTGGCGCGGATCGGCCATGTCTCCCGATGACCGTCGATGTTGAGGTCGGCGAAGCCGATCCCATCTTCGGTGTGAAACAGTTCGGCGGATTGCGCGAGTTCGATCAAGATGTCCGCCTGCTTGGGCCGACCGCCGCGGATATCGTCGCTGGCCGCGACGACGGCTTTGTCGAGCGCCGTAACCCGGCAGCCCGCCTTCTTCAGGTCCGAGCGCAACATCTCAAAGCTGGCAGGGTCGTCCTTCTTGAGGGCTGCTAGACGGCCGAGCATTTCGGGCGCGAAGGCCGCGCCGGCGTTAGTTGCGGTGCGAGCGGCCAAGTCGTTCAAAGGATCCCTAAAATCCTCAGCGGCGTCGATAGCAGCAGCGATACGACCTATTCCTACGCCGCTCATTTCGCGCGCTCCCCGGATGCGCGAACACCGCAGAGAAGAACGTCGTTGAAATCCTTCCCTTTCGGTGGCCTGGCGATACGAACGCGGCGCCCTTCGCCTACCCAGCGCCGCGCGGCGGATTGGGCAGCTTCTTCTCCTGGCAGATCGCCATCGGCAAGAATGACTACTTCTTTGACGTGCTCTGGAATTTCAAGGCTGCGCAGTCCCGCGGTGGAAAGTGCCGCCCAAGCCGGTTGCCCCGTAGCCTGCATTGCGGACAAGCACGTTTCGATGCCCTCGCCTACCATTAAGAGGTTGGCCGCTTCAGCCAAACGGACAGCGCCGCGGCGAGATGGGCCGAGCGTCATCCTCGGCGTATCCACCGGCGCCTTGCCGTTACCGTCAACGGCCAGAAACGTCCGGTGCACGGCGCAAGGTCGTCGCTCCGGCCAGACTGTCACCGCAGCGATCATGGCTGGTAGCGATTGATCGGTCGGACTATGCTTGGCGACAGACAGAAATCGTATTGTCGGCGGTATCGGCGCGACGATGCCACGGCTTCGCAAGTAGACGTCGACCAGCGTCCCTTTGGCAGCAGCCGCCTGAATCCACAGTTCACGCGCCCTTACGCCAGCCCGCGACAATTCGAGCGGTTGCGTCTGCGCGAGGTTAGCTTGGGTATTGGCACGATGATGCCAAAGACCGCGGCCGCGAATCGCAGCCAGAACCGCGTCGATGTCCTGGCAAGCGTGGCAATAGACCAGCGGTTGATCCGCTCCATCGCAAACAATAAACGAATTTGGATACCCGCAAGCGGGGCACGAGCCGACATAACGCCGGCCCATACGGCGCAAGCCGAGCGCTTGGGCAAGGCGCTCGGTGCTTGTGAATGCTGAGGGCTGCGAGGCCATAAATCGGTTCGTTCTTATTCTTTGCTTTCGCCACGGCGGTTTTCCACGCCGTCAGCCGAAAGCATCTTCAAGAATTTAGCCTTCGGAACACGCAGCTTTTTGCCAAACCGGATCGTTGGAATTTCGCCGCGCCGCGCCGCCGCGTAGGCAGCGTTCTTAGACAGGCGTACCTTGCTGCCGGCCTCGGGTACGGACCAGGTCAGCTCGTTTTCGTCAGTCTCGGGAAAGCTCATCTGAATCTGTCCTGCGTCGATTTGACGAAGGCTATCATCTGGCGTATCCATTAGATACGCCTATTCGGAATAGGCGTAACAAGCGTAACAAAGGCGTAACAGCCATGATCCCCGTGATGTTGAATTGGCGGCGGGATGCGTTGGGCTACCGCCTAGCCGACATGGGCCGCTATGGTCAGACGATCATTCGAAACGGCGGCGAATGGATCCAGACAACGCCGCTGGTCAAAAACGAAATGCTCTATGCAGAATTTGCAGGAGTTAGATCCCCGGAGCACGTGCTCAACTTCGCTAATCGCCACGGCTATTTAGCACATGAAGATACCCCTAGCGGCGGCAGTTTCTATCCAACCGACACCGGCGGTGTCGTTAGTCGGGACGATGGATATAGCGGCGAGAAGGTCGAGGATATTTTGGAGGCCGCGCGCTTGGTTCGCCAAGTGATGAAAGCCGAAAATTCAGGCAAGAAATCAATCCCGCTCAAGGATGCCCTTATCCTTACACGTCTTCTGGAAGAAGAGGATGTTGGGCGCTTTCGTCTCATCGCCGATCGAAAACGCGGCTTTCGGTTCATTTTCGAAGCGACGAGCCTGCTGAATGCGATTTGGATCCAACTTGCAAATAAGGCGGCGGGCGGCGTCAAATTCGGTACTTGCCGATATTGTGGGGCTTGGTTCGAAATGGGGCCAGGCACTGACAAGCGAGCCGACTCCCAGTTTTGCAAAACGTCGCATCGCGTTGCGTTCAACCGTCAGCAGCAGGGTAAGCGAGGCTAACCATGCGTCCAACCGGCCACATCCGACAACGCTCGCCGAAATCCTATGAAATCCGATACAGCTTGGGGACTGACAAGGCCACCGGCAAGGACCGTTACGCCACTGCCACAGTGGTCGGTACTCGCAAGGACGCCGAACGCGAGCTACGCCGACGCCTCCGTACTCTCGACACCGGCGAGCACGTCGACCCAAATCGTATTACCCTCGGCAAATGGCTGGTGGACTGGCTCGCCACCGTCCGGGGCGAAGTCGCTCCTAAATCCTACGAACGTTACGCCGAGGTGGTCGATGGCTATTTGACGCCGGCGCTGGGTAAGTTGCCGCTAACCAAGCTGACGCCGTCCCACATCCAAAAAGCATATAACGTTTGGGCGACCGGTGGCCGGCGCGACGGCAAGGAAGGACCTTTGGCGCCACGCACCCGACAGCATATCCATCGTATACTGAACTCGGCGTTGGCACGCGCGGTTGAGCAACAGCTGCTGACCCGCAATCCGGCTGACGCATTCAGGAAGCGGCAGCCAAAAGTTGAACGCAAGCCGATGGCGGTGTTCACGGCCGAACAATCGGCAGAGTTTCTGAGTGCGATCAAGCACACCCACACCTATTGGCCGGTGTTGATGGCCCTCGCGACCGGAATGCGCCGCGGCGAGGTGTTGGGACTGCGCTGGAAGAATGTCGATCTCGACCGCGCATCCCTGCGGGTAATGGAAAGTGTCGAGCAGACCAAGGCTGGGCTACGGTTCAAAGCCCCCAAGACCGACCAGGCCCGCGCAGTCACCCTGCCCGCCTTCGCTGTCGACGAATTGCGCAGGTTGAAACGTCAACAGGCCGAGAACCTGCTCCAGTTGGGCGTCAGGCAGACCGGTGAGACGCTGGTGTGCTGCCGCGAGGATGGGGAGGTCTTGCAGCCGACCAGCCTCACCCACCAGTTTACCTACCTGATGGGGCGCCAACCGGATTTGCCGCGGCTGCGGTTTCACGATCTGCGCCACAGCCACGCGACCCAGCTTCTGGTAGAAGGCGTCCACCCCAAAGTGGTCCAGGAGCGCCTGGGACACTCCTCGATCGCAATCACCCTCGATCTCTATTCTCATGTTATCGGGACCTTGCAGGAAGACGCGGCTGCGCGGCTCGACTTGGCGTTTGCCCCTGCTATAACGCGCCTGTCACTGGCACCTAAGAAAACTCAGTAGCAATTTCAGTAGCAACAGGCACTTTGCCAACCTGGCTGAAATCGTTTTCGCTAATAATGTCAATGACTTGGAAGGGTGTCCGAGTGGTTTAAGGAACCGGTCTTGAAAACCGGCGTGCCTGCAAGGGTACCGTGGGTTCGAATCCCACCCCTTCCGCCAACATCCCTGAATTTATTGAGTAATTTAGCACTTTTCCTTCCGACCCACACTCATTCCCATACATGTCATTGCGCTTACCGGGAATGCAAAAAGGGTCCGCCATGGGCCTGCGGAGCCCGTGAGCTGTGACTTTGGTCAGGATCGCACCGACCGCCGCGGTGCGCTGGTCAAAACAAGTCGCGCAGCCGGAGCCGCTCGGCGTCTGTCAGTCCATCGAGAAAGCTCGCCGTCACCGCACCGACGTCGATCGCCGTCTGTTGGCCAAATCTACCGAATACCGAGTCCTTCGGCGCCTGGCGCCTCGTGAGACTTTCACTCGATCCAACGGCCAAAGCACGAAGACCGGCGTCCTCATCGACGTGGAGATCGAACCTTTCGTTCATCGCGCGTAGATAGACACGCGGGTCAACACCATCGGAACGTGAAACGGCTAGGATTTCAATCAATGTGTTCGCAGGTTATTAAAGCTACCAGAATTGTTTGGCAGTCCCGTTCAATTCCCTCGATGTGATACCAGGCATGCCTGGCTGACTTCTTGATAATTCGCGCCGCTGCGCTTCAAACTGAGTTGTAAGACCTGCGGCCACCTTGAGCTGACTTAAACGTTCGATGGCCGGCCGGCGACAGCACCATGCTGTAGGGTGAAGCTCTATCCCACTCATCGGTGGCGACGTCACACCCGTCGTCCGATACCTTCATCATGCGGCGCCGCCTCTTGTTCGTCGCCATCGCTTAACGTTCCGCTTTTAGCTGTCAGCAAGCATCGACACACGATTCGCAGGAGGGTCAATCAGGCCAGGTATCTTACTGCTCGAGCTCTAGAGTTATCGGGATCGACGTTGTCGTTTCGCCATGCGGAGACCTGGTCCACCATCGTTGTCGGAAAGAAACTTGATCCCAGCCTCCTGCAGCGTGGTTACGAGAGCCTTCCGGGTTTCGACCCGACCACCAATCTCTCCGTCCGTGGCTTCCAACCTCTTGATCGTCGGAACCGAAATGCCGGAGTGAACGGCTAGGTCATCCTGCGACCAGCCCAGCAAAGCTCGTGCAGCTTTTATCTGACGAATTGATACTTTTGGTATTGACACCGCTCAACCCCGTACGATACTTTTCGTATCAATAATCAGCTCCCGTGGCCGACCTTGTACCGCTTACCGCTTACGGCTTCGCAAGTTCTTTCTAACGTTGCACTCAAGACTAGACGCGTTGATTCAGATGGCACTTTTTCGCTCGGTTTTGGCAAGGCAATCGATGGGGTCCACAGAAATGATGGGATCTTGGGCATGGAAAATTCTGTCGCACTCAGTCGGGCAGCGCGCCCGTCGCGCGAATTCCGCGTCTCCTTTTCTGCTTGGACTCGTCGGAAAACCTTCGCCAATTTTTTACCGATCAACTGACGCAAGGGCGCTTTGCTTTTATGGGCCACGTTGGCCGGGGTGGTCCGTGGCCCGGCACGGCACCCGCCTCCCCTAGCCCAGTAGCAAGGCGGGGCCGCGCTCTAGAGGGGCGCGCCACTGCCCGCAAGGACAGGCCCAACTACATGAGTCATACGAATGAGCAAGAAATCGAAGCTCCGAGTTGAACGGGCTCATGAACCCGATGGGCTTCCTCACCCGCGAGCATTAAACGGTCCAGCCGCACCCTTTGAGACTGAAATCGAGTTGCCCGGTTGAGCTATGTTTCAGCACCGCTGAACCACTCCGCTGTCCGCCTCACCGCCTCGCAGAAACCATCCGACAGCTCCCCTTTTCGCCCGAACAGAAAAAGGGCCGCTCTAGGCGGCTTTTTTTGATCAATAGCCGTAATAATTGTTGACCGTGCGGTTTCGGCTTGCGTCTGCCCAGTTCCAATCATTGTCGTTGCCGAACTTCGGGGCGCCGCGGAGCTGTTGTTCTGTGACGTTCGTGCGGTAGCCACCTAGTGTCGTGTCATATTCCAACGACTGCCAAGGCAGAGGATAATAGTCGTCTCCGATTCCTAAGAACCCGCCAAAGCTAAGTACGGCATAGGATACCGTGCCGCTGAGCTTATCGATCATCACCCGTTGAATGGATCCGATCTTGTTGTTGTCAGGTCCATACACCGCAGTTCCTTCGACCTTGTCGCTGCCGATCAGGTTCCCAGTCTCTCTTTCATTTGCTGCCATTGCCATTGTGGCCTCCTCCTAGGGGGTGGAGAAAGGCCAACGAAGAGCCGAATCAACCGTTCCGCATACAGGCTCAATCTTGCCGTGCGGTGCATGGGATCGTTACTCGGAGTTGGTTGATAAACACAGGCGTAAGCTGCGGCTCCAGTATCTGTGCACGAGCGCCGTCGCGCTGCGCTCCGGTGGAGCGGCATTTCAGCGCGGTGTAAGGATCGGAACTCTTGTCAAAATTACCGTTTTCGTCCGAAAGCCACATCGTCAAACTAGAGGATGGGTCGACGTGGCAGATTTCGCCGGCGATGTAGACCAGCATCCCGCCGACCACCGTTGCGGCTTTTCGAGATAAACGATGAAGTCGCCTCGCACGCGCTAATTCCGACGACGGAACCCGTGTGCGCGTACGGAGGCGTATTTTTCGAAAAAGGGCTGCGCGGTCCTGTTGCAGCCGACCCCCGAGGTGATTCATACGTTCAACAGCTCGCATGCGAAGAAGATCGGCCTTTTTCACGTTACCTGCTGAATCGGGCCGGCCGCGACTGCGCTGCGGCGGATGAGCAAAAGCCCGAGAGCGCATTGAGAACATCGAAGCACGCTCGTGCGTGCTGCCGGCGGCGAAAACCACCATCGTCTAAGTCCAAGAGGTCCTGACCGCGCTGAGCCCCGAATGTCCGCACTGACGTGAGCAGAGCGGACTTGCCGAGAATCGCCCTCGGGTCAATCTGCGACCAAGCAGCATGTCCGCGACGGGTCCGCTTACCGATCAATAGCGAACATTACACTCGGCTCTGGCGGCGCGGCCTTTTTCTTCTCCTCGGCAAACGCACTGTCGCCACGACCATGGGAACGCTAAAAATTCTGCAAAGCGAACGCCGAGGGGAATCATGATCGTGGGTTCCCGCTCGCCCGCCAGCCTCAGCGTACGAGCACAGAATAGTTCACCTTCGCATCTTTGATTGTCATTGCGACTTTGCGATGCGCTGTGACGGGTGCCACCAGAGCTTGCGCTTAAGCGGTTTCAGTATTTCTCTTCTTCGACCGTTAGTGGTTTCCAGTGCGTCGGCGGCTCCGGACTGATTACGCGGTTTTCGATGCCCGGGATGCGCGTGTTGGCAGACCAGCACTGACTTCCCTTGTGCCAAAATCCTTCCACATCGCTCGACCAGCAGTCATTGTGCAGCAGAACGAACACCCCGTCTCTAGGTGCGGTACTGATGTCCCGCCATTCGCTCATTGTGCGGGTCCCTCGCTCGATTCCGTTTAGTGAATGCCTCAAAGCATGCTTCGAGTCTATCGCGCTCCTCACTTGGGCAGTGCCGGCGGTGTAGTCGAATGCTCCACCTCATAAGGTTTGCGACGGGGACAGGACGTTGTTCCTTCACTCCGCCGCATCGATCAAGCAGCCCTCGAGCGGCAAGGCGACCCGGCGCCAGACATCTGTAAGCGCCTCTGCCAATTGATCGATCAAAACATCATCGTGATAGGGCGTCGCCGTAATGCGCAGCCGCTCGGTTCCCCTCGGCACCGTCGGATAATTGATTGGTTGGAGATAGATGCCATGCTCGGAGAGCAACAAGTCGCTCGCGCGCTTGCATTTCTCCGGGTCGCCGACCATGACCGGCAGAATATGGGTCTCGCTCCGCATGATCGGCAGACCTGCCGCCGTCAGTGCGGACTTCGCGCGCGTAGCACATTCTTGTTGGCGCGTTCGCTCCGATTGCGAGCTCTTCAGGTGGCGAATAGCGGCCGTTGCCGCCGCGCAAATTGCTGGCGGCAGCGCAGTGGTGAAGATGAAGCCGGGAGCATAGGAGCGGACCGCATCGACAAGGTTCGCGCTACCGGCAACGTAACCGCCCAGGCAGCCGAATGCCTTCGCGAGCGTCCCCTCAATCACATCGATGCGCTGCATCACGCCCTCACGCGCCGCAATCCCGGCTCCGGCAGGGCCGTACATGCCGACAGCATGGACTTCGTCTAGATACGTCATCGCATCGTATCGTTCAGCGGTTGCCATGCCGGTTTGGTTCGACACGTAACCCGATGTGAAGACGAGCGCCGCCTCCTTGCCATGAAGGTCGGCGAGCTCGCGCTCAAGCTCCACGAGAGGATGATTCGTGCCAGAAATATTGCGCGTCCCACCGGCGCCCGTTCCCATCCTTGTCGCGATCTCGACCATTGCGCCAATCACTTTCGGATGTTGGCCCATGCCGAGATAATCGTTGGAGCACCAGATCACGACCTCACGCGGGCCTTGCGGTGAATGCCAGATCGCGCGAGGAAGTCGGCCTGCGATCCGCTCTAGGTCGGCGAACACGCGGTAACGCAACTCTCGCCGCACGCGCCCGATCGCGTCCGTGAAAAAGGCGTCATAATTCATGCGGCGGCCGACTCCTGCGGCCCTGGCGGCTCCCACCACCATCGTAACACCACGTCAGCATCTTATCTGACCCCCTCGTTCGTTCGGACGCGAGATTGTCGCACAAGTTCGCGCAACGTGGCGGCAACGCGATCGCCCGGCGTGTCCGCGTCAAAGGCCCGCACGAATTTCCCTTGCGGGTCCATCACATAGAGATAGGAACTGTGATCGACGACGCGATCTTCGGCACCCGCGCCGTATGTGCGAGTGACGTAATAGACTCCGTACTCCTTGGCTGCCGCGGCGATTTGCTCCGCGTTCCCGGTGAGCCCGACGATCCGTGAATCGAACGAGCGGGTGTATTCTCCGATGACGTCGGGAGTATCGCGCTGCGGATCGACGGTGATAAAGAGCGGCTGCACCTCGGCCACGTCCGGGCCAAGCTTCTCAAGTGCGATGGCGACCTCATGAAGAGTCATCGGGCAGGTATTCGGACAGGAAGTGTATCCGAAGAAAACCAGCAACCATTTGCCGCCGTAACTCTGATCCGTCACCGTCGCGCCGTCGGGAGCTATAAGCGTCCATGGGCCGCCGATCGTGACTGGCGCGGCGGCTGGCACGTACGGGTAACTCGTCGTCAGCGCCGCTGCGAACGCGATGCTGGCAAGCGCCTGCGGACGGATCAACAATCGAACGAACTTACGCGCGCGATTCATGTACATCAGTGTCCCTCCCTTGCGGGATCACCAACCGCCTTTCGCGGACCGGCACGGGCACCGTCCAGGTCGAGCTAAAATTTGCCCGGCGTCAATACCGAGCCGCTGTTCGACCAGTAAATGTACGCTTCCAAGGCCTTCATCGCCTCGGAGCCATCATCGATCTTCTCGCCCTGGTTGGGCTTCTCGATGCACCAGTTGATCATGTCGCGGAGTGTCGCGAATTTGGCCATCTGCGCTTGGAACTTCGGGAATGTGTGCGGGTGGGTATCCGCAGTTTGGGGATGGCACATGGCGCATGCCATCCCAGTGGTTGAGAGCACGACCCCCATTTGTTTAGCCATCGCTTCATCGCCGTGGAAAAGGAGATCGCCCTTTCTGACCTCCTCCATGAAAGCGTCCTGGTAGGCTTTCAGCTGTTCCTGCTTTATCGGCGTCTTATGAGCATCGACCGGACCCACAAGTACAGCAACAGTTCCAAGGACCCCAATCAACAACACGGTTCGAGAGCATGTCGTTCGGGTGATCATGGTGCGCTCCCTAGTACGGCCAGATCGTGTCGGCGATTCGTGGGCGCAGGACCTCAGGAATACTTTTACTGGCGTCCTCCGGGGACTGGGCGAAGACCTCCTTCCGCCCCCACATCACGTATTCGACGTCGACCTTGTCCCCTTCGGTCACGTCAACTTTGCCCCATCCGACGCCGTCGTAGATGTCGCCTGGGTCGACGCGGATCATCGGTTTGGTAAGCTTGGGCACACCCTCCGGCGCATAGGGCCAAGGCCACGCGGTCGCCAGCATGCCGATCGAGCGTACGTTGCCGATCTCGTTATAGAGCACCTGATGGACGTGACCGTGGATGTTGGTGACCTTGGCATAAGGCTTCAGCACGTCATTGACTTCGCGCCAGTCACGCACCCAGAAGTTCCAAGGTGGATAATACTCGTAAAGCGGATTATGGCTGAAAATGACAACGGGCCGGTTTCGATCCCATGTGGAAAGCGTCTTCTGCAGCCAATCAAGTTGATCGCGGCCAACCCCGGCCCACGGGCCAGCGACAGTGCCGTCGAGGACCGACATGTGCGCCATGCGCTCCTCGGGGCTCATTTTCTTCATGCTCCAATAGTCCGGAGCGCGGCTGACCGTGTCGAGGCCGATGAATCGCACCCCCTTGTGATCGAAGGTCCAGTTGGCCGGGCCGAACAGCTCGCCCCACTTCTTGCCCATGTCGAGGTACCAGTCGTGCTCGCCCGGGATGAAGACCTTTCGAATTTTCACTTCCTTCAGGATCTCATTGCCGAGTTCGAGCTCCTCAATCTTGCCGAGCTGGGCTAGGTCGCCGCCGAAAATCATAAAGTCCGCCGGCGGGCTCATGGCCTGGACTTCCTTCGCTGCGCGCACTGTCTTTTCGACGAAGCGCGTGTTGAGAGACTTCGGATAGAGATGGGTGTCGGAGATCCAGGCGAACTTGAAGGGTTGCTCGGCAGCGTGGGCGACGTCGATGGTATTCATCAGCGGCCACCAAGCGAAGGTCTCTGCCACACTCGCCGCGCCCACCAGACATGACCGATGAATGAACGTCCGCCGGGTAATCCGCAGCGTCGGATCAGGTCGCACCCCGGGTTGGTTAAGCTCCGTAGCTATTTCGCGCCGATCTTGCTCGAGCTCAGACATCGGTGCCTCCTCCGATGGGCATCCCCCCGATGGAAGTCGGTCCCTTTGTCCCGGCTGTCCGACGCGCCGAAGTCTAGGGCTTCTTCAATTCGATTGTGAGAGGCGTCGGCTTTCCCGCCGCCACGGTCACGGACTGCTGGACAGGCCCGATAAAGGGCTGAAATGCCACGAGCGTATAGTTGCCGGGCGGGACGTCCGTGATGCTGAACTTGCCGTCGGCGCCGGTGATCGTGTAGTAGGGATTATCGGTCACGTAGATCCAACCTTCCATCCAGCCGTGTGCATCGCAGTCGATGCGCACGACACCGGACCGCGGCAACTCGACCGGAATTCGCTGTCCCTGGTTCGGCAGGGCGAGATTGAAGGCGGTGCGCTTGCCGTAGTAGCCGTGCGTGTTGTGAAGCATTGGGTCGCTGTTGACGACGTCCAGCTTCCCCGCGCGGATCACCTGAACCTCGGGCACGAAGCGGCACTTGACGTTATCGATTTCTGGCGTCTTGGCAGTCGGCGGCCAAGCTTTTCCCTTCGTTACCTGGGACAGGTACACCACTGCATTCTGTACGCTTTGGTTGGGCCCAATCTGCATCACCGGCTCCTCGCGGGCGCCGCCGCAGACCTCAACATCTTTTGTTGGGATGATCTTCCGTGTTGGCACTGTGTCGCGGAACACGACCGTGCCTTCGAGCGCTCCGCCACCTGCGACCGGACCCTCTTCGTATGCTTGCGCAGGTATGCTCATTCCCGCCGTGAAGGCGGCTGCGAACAGCAGCTTGGCGACACTCATAGCCGACCTCCCCTATCCACGAAAATTTGTGGGGAATCGACAATTAATTGTGGATGACAATCCTAAATGATTGTCTTAACATAAGAAAAGAGTCAAGAGAAATTTTGGAGCGTTGCGCATTCCGGATCGTGCCCCGCATGCGGAGGGGCATGATGGCCTCACGGAGGCCGCTGCGGAAAACGCGCTGAGAATTGGCCCCAGCCTACCGTCGGATCGGTTAGCGGAGGGGACGCGCCATGACCGAGACGTTGCACGGCAGGTTCACCGGCATCGATCTGGATGATCTGGTCGACTGGCGGGTTGTGCGAACGTGGCTTTATTTCGGGATGTTCTGGCTCCTTGTCACGCCATCGATCGGCGTCGCCCTCTCAAGCCTCTTCAATCATCCCGATTATCTCGGCAACGCAATAGGGCTCACCTTCGGCAGGCTGCGGCCTGTGCACGTCAATGGCGTCATCTTCGGCGCCTTTTCGACGCTGTTCATCGGCGAATGTTATTACCTTGTGCCGCGCCTATGCGGCGTTCGCGTGGTCTGGTCGCAACTGGGCGTTCCGCTGGCCTGGCTATGGAGTATCGCCGTTTTCGCCGGTCTGGTGTCGCTGGCATTCGGCCAGAATCACGGTCTTGAAGCTGGCGAGCTTCCGCTGTTCGCCGAAATCCCGATCTTCATCGTCGTCGCGACGGTGACCGCGCAATTCCTCATCACCATCGGGCAGCGACTGGAGCCGCCGCTTTATGTTGCGCTCTGGTACCTGATCGCCACCTTCATCTGGACGACGATGAATCTCGTCCTCGGCAGCTTTATCTTGCCCTACACGATTTCCGGCATCAACAGCGCGGCCTTTCATGGTCTGTACATCCACTACATCGTCGGGCTGTGGCTGACGCCGGCGGGCTATGTGCTGATCTACTATTTTCTCCCCGTTAGCGCGCGCAATCCGCTGTTTGCGCACAAGCTCTCTTTGGTCGGCTTCTGGTCGCTCGCCCTGTTCTATCCCTTCGTCGGCATCCATCATTATCTCTACAGTCCAATTGCCGACTGGGCCGAAACGCTGGCGGTCATCACCTCGATGCTTCTCATCATTCCGGTGTGGACCGTGCTGGTGAATTTCTTCGGGACGATGACGGGCAAGTGGCACGAGTTCGGGCGCAACCTGCCTGCCAAGTTCCTGATCATGGGCTCGCTAATGTATCTCATCGGGTGCTTCCAGGGCTCGACCGAAGCCTTGCGCGCAGTTCAGCAGCCCACCCACTTCTCCGACTTCGTCATCTCCCACTCGCACCTCACCGTATTCGGGACCTTCGTTGTCTGGGCGATGGGCGGTCTGGTCTATGTCTGGCCGCGGGCATTCAAGCGCGAATTATGGTCCTTCAGGCTTGGCAACTGGTCGTTCTGGCTGATTACCGTCGGCATTGCCACCATGGGCCTGGTGCTGACCGCCGCCGGCCTGCAGCAGGGCTTTCAGTGGATGAGCGGCACCGACTGGCTCGACACCGTAGTGTGGATGCAGCCCTACTGGCTGGTGCGCACAATGTCCGGCATCAGCATGGATGTCGGCATGTCTCTCTTGGTCATCAATCTGGCGATGACGGCGCTGACCAGTCGGGTCGTGGCCCCGGCGCCGTCGATTGAGCCCGCAGCGATCCCGGTTGGGAGGCCGGCCGAATGAGTGCGCATGACGACGGCACTCGGCCACATGGTGGAGGCGGCGAAAGCCGCGCCGCCCGGTGGCGTGCCTGGTGGCGCTGGAAGCCTGAAGCCATCAGCGCGCGCTTTGTCGCACTGGTCGCCGGCATCATCTTCTTCTTCCTCGCCGTCCTCACCCAGGGCGTTCTCCCCTTCATTGAGCCCTCGGCCCGGACCAGCGAGGTGACTGCAGTCGTCCGTACCGACTACGGCCAGCTCAAATGGATGCTCAGCGACGCCACCGATTACACGCCGACGCAGCGGCTCGGCCGCCAAGTCTATCTGCGCGAGGGCTGCTGGTATTGCCACTCGCAATATGTGCGCCCGGTGACCGGCGAGACGCGCCGCTGGGGCCCGGTGAGCGAGGCCGGCGAATACGCCTATGACGTGCCGCATCTGTTCGGCACCCGGCGCATCGGGCCGGACCTGACCCGGGTCGGGCTCAAATTCAGCAACGAGTGGCATTTCGCCCATTTCTGGAATCCGCGCGAGCTATTGCCTGACTCGATCATGGCGCCGTATCGGGGACTGTTCGACACGCCCCGGGATCCGGTCAAGATCGTCGATGACGGGGCCGGAAATCGCACGCTGGAAAATAATGCGATCACGCAAAAGCTCTTCGACTTCGCAAGCAAGGTGCAGATCAAACTTACGCCGAACCCCGGCGGACTGCTGTTCGTACCGTTGGAAGCACGCGATAAAGCCCCGGTGATCCTGATCCCAAACAACGAATATATCGGCAACACGGTCATGATCGCGGCCGAGACGAAAGAACTCGAAAGTCTGATTGCCTATCTGCAAAAGCTCGGCATGAACCGTGGCAAATGGCGCGACGTGTTCGAGCCGCAGCAGCTTGAGGTGACGCAGGCCACGCTGCCGCGCTCTTCCGAGTGGATTGCCTATGGCCGTGTCGTCTATGAGCGGCGGTGTCTCGGCTGTCATGGCGTCAAGGGCGACGGGAACGGCCCCGCTGCGACGTTCCTGTATCGGCAGCGGCCGCGAAGCTTCGCAGCGGCGGTCTTCAAGTTCAGGCTGACCAAGGAACCTGTCCCGACCGATGGCGATCTCTTGCGCACGATCACGCGGGGCGTGCGCGGCACCGCCATGCCGCCCTGGTATGAGCTGCCGCTGACGGATCGGCTCGCGGTCATCCAATACATCAAATATGAGCTGGCGGTCGACCGCTCCGATCCGGCGAAGCCGTACTCGTTCTTCATCGAGGAACCGCCGGGCGCTCCCTTATATATCCAGCGGCCGCCGGCCCCGTCGCAGCAGATCCTCGCCCGCGGCAAAGAGGTCTGGCGGATCGCCAAATGCTGGGAGTGCCATGGCAATACCGGCAAGGGCGATGGCGAAAAGGCTGCTGGCCTGAAGGACGATCTCGGCTTTCCGATCCCGCCCGCCGATCTGACCACCGGCCAGTTCAAATCGGGTCCGGCGGTCGAAGACATCTTCCGCACCATGACGACCGGGCTGAGCGGCACGCCGATGCCCAATTACCGCGACTCGCTGCCCGAGGAAGACCGCTGGGCACTCGCCTATTACGTGCTCTCGCTCTCCGCCTTCACGGATCCCATCACGGGCGAGCCGCTCCCGATCGCATCCGCGGATCGCACCGCGCTCAACGATCCTAAACTGCAAGCGGACACGCCGGACAAAGCCTATATTCCGAACGGGCGCGCGCAGAGGACCGGCGGATCGAAGGCGGCGCGTGGCAATCCGCGTGAGGAGGCGACGGCCAAACAACCTCAAGCGGCCGCCAAGGAGAATGAACGATGATCACCAATTTCGAAATCGTCGGACCCTATCTCGCCGCCTTGATGATGAGCCTCGGTGCGGTCTGCATCTTCGTTTGGGGCGTATTCTCGGGCGCGTTCCGCGGGGCAGATGAAGCAGCGTTACGGTTTTATCAACGGGAGGTCGGCGATGACGGACCTACAGCAGAGCGACCCGGAAAGCCCGACGCACCCCAGGCTGGAGGTGCGTGAGAGCTCGCCTCCGGATCTGGAAGAATACGCTGGCGGCACTATTCAGGCCCGCGTCGGATATATCCCGGCGTGGCTGCTTGTCACCTACGCAGTCCTCTTCGCATGGGGCCTGTACTACATGTACGCCTATTGGGGCGGCGTTGGGCCGGGGCGGCCTGACTAGGCCCGCTGAATCCGGGGACTTGTTAGGGAACTCGTTAGAGGGAGAGCGGACATGCTGGCAGCGAAGATTGTTCTCGTGGTCGCAGGCGTGAACCTGCTGTTCCTGGCGGGCGAAGTGGCCATGAACGTGGTGCTGATTTCCCTGCGCTGACGGAGGGGACCATGCTGGAAAACACGGCTTTCTTGTTTGCTGATGCAGGCCCATCCCAAGTCATCGCCTTCGTGATCTATGCGACCTGCACCGTCGGCTTCATTGCCTGGCTGATTTACCTCGTTCGAGAATAGGGGACCTCGCGGCTGAGGCGTAGGGTCATGAGTAAACAGGGCGTCTGCGATGACCGCCTATATTGTCATTTTCGCAGCGGGGTTCGCAGGCAGCTTCCACTGCATCGGTATGTGCGGCGGCTTCGCCTGTGCGCTGGGCCGCGATCCGCAAGGAAGCGGTGCGACGCTGCTGCGCCACCTTCTGTACAACACGGGCCGGCTGACGAGTTATTGCTTTTTGGGCGCGCTCGCGGGGGCGCTTGGCCAGGTGATCTGTACATCGCAGGGGACGACGGCGCCGCTGCTAAGCGGTCCGCTCGACAGTGGCCAGCGTATTATGGCCATTGTGGCCGGGCTGCTCATGATCGGCATGGCGCTGCAATTCTTCGGGCTGCTGCCGGGCCTGCATCGCCTCGCGACCGGGTTCGGCGGTAGCACGCTCGCGGTATCGTTGCGCAACCTCTTGAAGGCGCCGGGCCATGCGGCGGCGCTGGCATTCGGCGTGTTCAACGGCTTCCTGCCTTGTCCTCTGGTGTACGCGTTCGCCGCCCAGGCCGCGAGCACCGCCGGAGCCCTCCCCGGCTTTCTCACCATGGCGTCATTCGGCCTCGGGACCTTTCCCGCCATGCTGCTGATGGGCGGCGTCGGCTACACTCTTGCGCCTGCGTGGCGGCAGCGTGGCGTCTGGCTGGCTGGCACATGCATCCTTATGCTGGGATTGATTACACTCGGGCGCGGGCTGTTGCCCTTCGCCGGACATGTCGCCGATAGCTGGCACGGGGGACACGCCATATGACGGCAGCCGACGATACCTTGTGCCGGCATTGCCTGTTGCCCACCGGGCGGCGCGCGATGCGACGCACGGTGAATGGCGAGAGCTGTACGTTCTGCTGCTACGGCTGCTGCATTGCCCATCAGGTACAGAGCGGAAATCGCTACGAATGGGACGCCGCGTGGTTGCTGGTCCGGCTCGGCGTCGGGGGCTTTCTCTCTATGAACGTCATGATGTTCAGCCTGCTGATCTACACCGACCCCTTCGCCGGCGTCGATGCGGATATGCTTCCGTGGATTCATCTCCTGCTCTGGCTGTTCGCTACGCCTGCCGTGGTCATTCTCGGCGGACCGTTCCTGCGCGAGACATGGACCCATGCCACGCAGGGACGGCTGACCGCCTCGGCGCTGATCGTGCTCGGCGTCGGTGCCGCCTACGTCTATTCCATCTTCGCAACGATCGAGCGCAGCCCGCAGGTCTACTTCGATACCGCCTGCATGGTGCTGATGCTGTTCACGGTCGGCTACTATCTCGACGCCGTCGGGCGCGCACGGGCGGCGCGCGATCTGCAGCCGCTGTTGGCAGCGGAAAGCGAATTGGCCACCGTAGTCGATGGCGACGCGGAGCAATGCCGGCCGGTGCGCGAGGTTAGGGCTGGCATGCTTGTGCGGGTTCGGCCAGGGGAGCGCATTCCCGTCGATGGCGTGATCGTCGAAGGGGCATCGCACACCGATGAAGCCGTGATTACCGGGGAAAGCCGGCAGATCGCTAGGGGCGTCGGCTCGCCGGTCGTCGCAGGCAGCATCAACCTCGACGGCCCGCTTCTGATCCGAAGCAGCGGCGCGGGAACTGCGACCCGCTGGGCGCAGATCTGCCGATCAACTCGCGAAGCTTTACTCCGCCGGAGCCCAAGCCAGCGCCTCGCCGACGGTATTGTCGGAGCGTTCGTGCCGCTCATTCTGCTGCTCGGCGTGGGGACCGCGATTTATTGGGCGCAGCACCTGCCGTTCGACCGTGCGCTGCTCATTGGCCTCGCCGTACTGGTGGTGGCCTGTCCCTGCGCGGTGGGCCTTGCCGCACCGATGGCCACATCGCTCGGCATCGGACAACTGGCCCGGCGCGGCTGCTTGGTCCGCGACCCGGTCGCACTGGAGGCGCTCGCGCGAACGCGAGTGCTCGCCTTCGATAAGACCGGCACGCTCACCTCAGGCAACGCGCGTGTCGTCGGCATCGATAGCGAGGGGGTCGACACGAACGAAGTGCTCACGCGCGCCGCCGGCCTGGAACGCCATTCCGAGCACGGCTTTGCCCACGCCGTCGCCGTGGCGGCCGCCGCGCGCGGACTCGAGCCGGTCCCCACCCGCGACGTGCGGACCGTGCCCGGCCGTGGCATCTGCGGCAGCGCCGAAGGTCATCCAGTGGCGGCCGGAAGTGGCGCCTTCATGCGCGATCTAGGCTGCTTGCTGCCGCCGGCCCTGGCCGAGCAAGGGCGATCGCGCGAGGCGAGCGGTCACTCAGTGGTCTATGTCGGTTGGGGTGGGCGGGTGAATGCCGTGTTGTCGCTCGACGATACGCCGCTGCCAGAGGCGCGCGCGACGGTCGAAGCACTACGCTACCGCGGCCTGCGCGTGATGCTGCTGACCGGCGATCTTCCTGCTGCGGCACAGCGAATCGCAGCCGCGGTCGGGTTCGAGACCGAAGATATCCGGGCGGGCCTTGCGCCGGAGGCCAAGTCGGTGGCCCTGGACCGGTACCAGAAAACCTACGGCGTTGTGGCGATGGTCGGCGACGGCCTTAACGACGGACCTGCTCTGGCCCGAGCGGACGTCGGAATTGCCGTTGGTTCGGCGACGGACCTCGCCCGCGAGACCGCGGCGCTCGTGCTGCCCGCTGGTGGGCTTTGGATGCTGCCGTGGGCGGTCGACGTCGCCCGCGCGGTTCGCATGACGATCCTTACCAACCTGATGTGGGCGTTCGGTTATAATTGCATCGCCGTGACCCTGGCGATGCTCGGATGGCTGCAGCCTGTGCTGGCGGCCTCAATCATGGCCGGATCGAGCATCATCGTCGTTTTAAACTCGCTGCGGCTGGAGCGACTGCCGGATCCCGTTCCGTCGGCGGCTCCGGATCAATCGGCGGCGGTTGAAAGCGCTCCCGCCATGCACGCGTCCAGCATTCCGGTTATCGCTGGCTAGGCGATTCCCTGAACGCCACTCGTCAGCCGAACACGTCGCGGGTAAAAGCTTCGTACCAGCCTTCCGCTTCACGCGCAGCACGGCGGCGCATCTCGGAGCTTTCGTCCACTTTACTAATAAACGCATGCTCGGTTCTGATCGTCCCGGCGAGAGGCTTGTAGCTGATGGCGTTGCTCCATGCGTCGTCTGGGGCGAGAAACGTATAACAAGTATTGAACAGATGCGGCGTGCTACGCGAGGATCCTGTCAGTACCGACGCGACGGAGAAGGCGCACGCCTTAGCTTGGCTGTTCGCGGAAAAGGCGGATTTCGGCATATCGCCGGCGATGATCGCATCGCCCACGAGATGGATGCTGGGTTGCAGCGTCGACTCGAACGTGATCGGATCAACCGGACACCACCCCGATCGGTCAGCGAGACCCAGTTGCTGGGCCAGATGCCCAGCCTTTTGCGCCGGGATGACGTTGGCGACCGCAGCCTTGAACGTCTCTTCTGCCGTTATCACCGATCGGGCCTTGACGTCGACCGCCTTGACCCCGCCGGTGAATTCGGCCGGGAGCCATTCTATCATTCCCGGGTAATGGCGCTGCCAGGCGTCCTGGAACAGGTCCTGCCCCGTGAATGTGCTCTTCGCGTCGAGCACAAGGATCTTCGACCGTGGCTTATGCCGCTGGAAATAGGACGCAACCAGGGACGCCCGCTCGTACGGCGCGGGCGGGCAGCGGAATGGATCTGGAGGAACGACCAGCACGAAAACACCACCGTCCTCCATACTTTGCAATTGTTTGCGCAGTAGCTTGGTTTGTGCCCCCGTCTTCCACGCGTGGGGCATGATCTGCATGGCCGCCGCGTCATAGCCGTCGATGGCACGGTCTTGGAACGCGATACCAGGAGCCAATACGACGCGGTCGTAGGACAGCTTTGCGCCGCTGCTCAGGCCGACAATCTTCGCCACCGGATCAATCATCGCCGCGGAATCGTGGACGACGGCGATGCCGTATTGCCGCCTCAGGGTCTCATAGCCGTGGGTGAGCGATTCGAAAGAGCGAAGCCCGGCGAGATAGTGGTTGCTGAAGAAGCAGGTCGAGTAAAGTCCGCTCGGCTCGACGAGTGTCACTTCGACCGGCGCGGTGCCAGAGGCCAAATATCGGGCCACCGTTGCGCCGCCCACCCCGCCGCCGATCACGGCAACTTTCGCCTTGGCCTGAGAACGCGCCCTTCGCGGACGGAGCGCTGTCAAAACCGCTGCTCCCGTCAGGCCACCGAACTCGCGACGCGTCCAGGACTTCATGGGGGCTCGGCCTTCTTTCCCTGCGCGGCCAGAAAACGTGCCACGGTCGCGATCTCCTCATCGCTGAGCGACAGGGCGATGGCTCGCATTATATGGCTTGATCGCTCGCCCGATCGGTACGCGAGCATCGCACGTGTGAGCCGGTCTTCATCCAGGCCAATCATGGACGGAATGCCCTTCTCGCCCCCATCCAGGCGATGGCAGGAGGCGCACACTGCTGCGAGTTGCCCGCCTTGATCATTGGCGGCCGCGCGTGCTGAAGCGGCAAGAGGGATCGGATTCGCAGCAATCGCCAGCACGAGCAAACGCCCAGGAATTTTAGGAGTGCGGAATCCCGCACGGCATGCGGCCAACATTTTGCATTTCGACCGCCAGCCGCGCCAGGCACCGACGAGCACCGCGACGCTTGGTCGTCGCGCCGTCATCACCCGACCAGGAGATCGTGTCTCAACGCGAAGACGCGGCCACCATCCTCTTTCCAGACGAAGTCAAGCCGCCCACTCGTTGTCGCGCGGAGGTAGAACTCAAAATAGGGATTGGCAGCCATGGCCTCATTCAGGTCGACGCTAAACACCACCTCGTCGTGGTAGCGGCAGACAAACTGGTTGATGATCTTGCGGGGAATCACCTCGCCGCTGCTGTCACGGCGCAGACCCGTCTCCATTTGATGTTCGATCAGGGCCTTGATCTTAATAATCTCGCCCTTTACTGCGGTGCGGGGCACTTGCACGCGTGGTGTCGGAGTGGCCATTCTCCGCCTCCTTTCTACATCAGGCGCACCCGTTCGTAGCAACCTCGACCCAGGCTCTCGTCATCAGAAGCGTACCGTCATTCATCTCGGCGACCGCCAGAACATCTTGCGGTTGGGCCAGGCGGATCCGTGTCGACACCCGGGGTTCGCTGCGCTGCGGAACGAAATGAAAGGTCGCGACAGTGATGAGCGGATTTCGCGGCGCCAGCACACGGACATCCCGCACATGATCGGATTCAGTCATGGGGCTATCGATCACGAGCGTAAGCGGCACGGTGTAGCCGTTAGCGAACACCCGCGGCATCGCAAGCTGAAGGCGATCTGACTCCGTCGGGGTTTTTCCGATCAGATGCTTGATTAGCTCCGCCGCATCGTCGCTGGCGTTCGCCGGTGAGGCAAGCATGGCGCCCGCAATACCAGCGCCCCCCGCAACCGCCGCGGTCAATACGGCCCGGCGCGTAAGGCCGGCTGCCCTGATCTCCTCAACCACGCCACCCTCCCTGCGCCACTAAGGCGATAGACCGGCAGACGTCTCAAGAAAGCGATCAGACTTGTTACTCCCTAAGGTTATCCTACCTCGGACGGCCTCACAAGGCGCAGTGGCCGTTGCGGCCGCGCCAGGCTTCTTCGGCTCTCGAAGCATCTCGGGCATTGATCTTATCGACACGGATCGGACAGGCTGTTCCGGGACCAGTCCTGTCGCGACCTCCAATCGGCTCAGAACTCTATATCGCCGTGGTGGGGGCCGTGGCCATGCCCTGGTAGAGGTGGAGGCGGCGGTTTCGGCAGCTCGGCAACCATTGCCTCGGTCGTGATCAGTAGACCGGCGACCGACGCCGCATCCTGCAACGCGGTACGTACCACCTTGGTCGGATCGATGATGCCTTTCTGGATCAGGTTGCCGTACTCGCCGGCCTGCGCGTCATAGCCGAACGCGTACTGCTCTTTCTCCAGGATATTGCCGACCACGATCGAGCCGTCCTCCCCAGCATTGAGCGCGATCTGACGCGCCGGCCAGGAGAGCGCCTTCCTAACGATCTCGATTCCGGTCTTCTGGTCTCTGTTGGCCGCGGTCAGCTTGCCGAGCGCCTTGGTCGCGCGCAAGAGCGCGACCCCGCCGCCCGGCAGGATGCCTTCCTCGACCGCGGCGCGGGTCGCATGGATTGCGTCGTCGACGCGATCGACGCGATCTCTTACCTCGACCTCGGTCGCGCCGCCGACGCGGATCACCGCCACGCCGCCGGCGAGTTTGGCGAGGCGTTCTTGCAGCTTCTCACGATCGTAGTCCGAGGTGGTCTCCTCGATCTCTGCCTTAATCTGATCCATGCGCGCTTCGATGCCGGTCTTCTTGCCGGCGCCGCCGACGATGGTCGCGTTATCTTTCTCGATCGAAACCTTGTTGGCGCGGCCCAGCATGTCGAGCTGGACGCTTTCAAGCTTGACGCCGAGATCCTCGGAAATCGCCGTGCCCCCGGTCAGGATGGCTATGTCCTGCAATATGGCCTTGCGACGGTCACCGAAGCCCGGCGCCTTCACCGCTGCCACCATCAGGCCACCGCGCACTTTGTTGACGACGAGGGTTGCAAGCGCCTCGCCCTCGACGTCATCAGCAATGATGAGCAGCCGCTTACCCGTCTTCACCACCGCTTCGAGCAGCGGCAGCAATTCCTGCAGGCTTGAGAGCTTCTTCTCGTAAATCAGGACATAGGGATCCTCGAGCTCGACCGACATCTTGTCGGCGTTGGTGATGAAGTAAGGGGAGATGTAACCACGGTCGAACTGCATGCCCTTGACCACGTCGAGCTTGGTCTCGATCGACTTCGCTTCCTCGACTGTGATTGCGCCTTCGTTGCCGACCTTCTTCATCGCCTCGGCGAGAAAACGGCCGATCTCCTGGTCACCGTTCGCCGCGATCGTGCCAACCTGAGCGATCTCCTCGTTCGAGGTGACCGCCTTGGAGTTCGCCTTCAGATGATCGACCACCGCTTTGACAGCGAGGTCCACGCCGCGTTTGAGATCCATCGGGTTCATGCCGGCAGCGATCGCCTTTGCGCCTTCGTGAACGATGGACGCTGCCAACACAGTTGCGGTGGTGGTGCCGTCACCGGCAACGTAGGAGGTCTTCAACGCCACCTCGCGCACCATCAGCGCCCCCATGTTCTCGAATCTGTCCTCGAACTCAATCTCCCTGGCGACGGTGACGCCGTCCTTGGTGATACGGGGCGCGCCGAATCCCTTGTCCAACACAACGTTGCGACCCTTCGGACCGAGCGTGACCTTCACCGCATCGGCGAGGATGTCGATGCCACGCAGCATCTTTGCACGGGCCTCGACAGAGAATTTGACGTCCTTGGCTGACATGGAAGCTGCTCCCACGTGTCCAGTTGGCGGAAACCCGTCCGCGCAGCGACATCTTGATGAAGCGGGCTCGGTGCCCGCGGCCCTATCGCCGCGCCTCGTCGTAGCGGCGACGCGCGAACACCATTCCTCGCCCCCTCCAACCCGTCAATAGCCGACCGCATAACGGAGAAGACCAGCCCAAGCGGCGCGACCGCACTCGTCCCGTAACGATAGCACTTGTAAAAGCTGAACAGTTGGACGAGCATCAGGATCATTTCGAGTGGACACGACAATAATCAAGGTCCGCTCGGTGAATGAAGCAACCGATCGCACCGTCAGGCTGCCGGTTCCGACCGCCATGACCGCGACCGACATGGTGACGGGAGTTTATGCTTCTCTTGCACCGCTAAGGGGCTGGCCGATCACCGGAAGCGTGGGGTTCAAGGCTGAACGTGCGCGTGTGTGTGTGCACCGAAAAGCTTAAACCCGAACGTAGCGATCCGCCCAGAAGAGCGTGTGAAGTCATGACGCCGGTGGCTGAGCCGGGAAGATTGGCGCATCTTTATTCAAAAACCGATGCGTTCTCACGCCGTTTTAGCCCGCCCGATGCCAACGCACCAGCGTCTCGAGACGGACGTTCCAGGGAACCGGCGCTCGTGACCCATTCCGGGCGTGTAGCGCCCCATAACACTTCAGCCCGATCTCGCGCTTGCTGGATGGTGGGCTTCGCCATACCTATGCCGGAAGGGAGCAATCCCGGGAAAGGGATTGGACGCGGGGCCAACAGCGCGGATGCACGCCTCCGCCGAAGCTGGCCGACACGGGGTGGAGCGATCTGTGGAGTCTGGCGAGCGACGCGAAGCAGCGGTGCCCTGACATCGATGCCAGGCTCGTCTGCCGACACGGAGTCGGGGCCTCGTGCCGAGTTCATGAGGAGGTCAGGCCATGGAGATCGAACGCACTACATTCGGCACCATCACGATTGACGGAAAGACCTATGAACACGACGTGATCATTCGTCTGTCCGGCGAAGTGGCAAGGCGGAAGAAAAAACTGTCGAAGAAGTACTACGGCACCTCGCATGTCCTCTCGAAGGACGAAGCGAAGTTCGTCTTTGAGAACGGATGCGAGCAGCTAATTCTTGGCTCGGGCCAGATGGGCAATGTGCATCTATCGCCGGAAGCTGAGGCGTATTTTGCGAAAAAGGGCTGCGCGGGCCGGGCCAGCAGCAAGTCCGCCCATGTCTGCAATGCCACCGAAAGCGGACGTCGCGGGCTCAACGGCAATCTTATGAATCCAACGTTCAGGTGCCGCCATGGCGCGACCTGTCAGACCGTCTTGCCGTCAGCCCCGATGAAGCGCACGACAACGGGGGCAGGTCATCGTCTCACAACCCGCCGCGAAGCAATTCGCTGATCACCACGAACTGGTTGTCGCGAAACTCGACCACATAACGGTCCTTGATCGGACGATAGTCCGAAGGTGTGGTGTTGAGCTTGACGCCCGGCAGCAGCAGCGGCAGTGAAACATCCTTCAGGTTCGCCGCCTGGGCCATGATGTTCTCGCGGCTCAGATTGTTCTTGCACTGCTCCAGCACCACCACCAGCGCCACCATATAGGCTTAGCCGGCGGCGAAATTGGATGGATCGACATTCGGCACCCGCGCCTTCATGAAATCGCGATAGCACCGGCGTGGGCGGCCCGCCGCCCCCGCGCCAACGCGACCTCGTCAGGTAATCGCGATCGGGCAGCCGTTGCTTCCCGTGGCGCCCTTGATCGGAGCAGGGGTAAAGCAATAGACGAACTGGTACTTCCTGTCGGCGATCAGCTCGTCGAATATCAGGTTCTCGTGGTTGAGGATGCCGTGCTTGGTCTGCAACTCGCCATGGACCGCGAAGGCGAGCGACTTGTCAGGATTGGGCACCACTTCGACCGCCCAGGTGTCCGCCGCGGTGAGCGCGAGGTCCTTTTCGATCACCCATTTGGCGGCGTCGAGGCCGATGCCCGGTTCTCCGCTGTTGTACCGATCATTGTTCTTCATCCATAGCGAGCCCCAGCCGGTATGGAACATGATCGCATCGCCGGGCTTGATGTCGCTCTCGGGGATGTTCTGCTTCTGAAGCGCCGCCTTGATATCGGCTGAGGTAATCTCCTGGCCAGCATCCATCATCCCGCCCTTGAGTGCGACCATGTCGACCAGATGCGCACGGGTGAAGAGGGGCTTGAGCTTCTCGGTGCCGAGCTTCTTGAGACCGTACGCGTCGCCGATCTCCTGGGCGGTGAAGCCGTTGTAGAACCGCATCTCGCTCTTGTCGCCGTCCTTGCCCATCTGGATGCCGATGTGGCCAAGACCATCGAACTGCGTGCCGGTCTGGCCGATCTCGGTGGCGAGAAATTCGTCATGATACACAAGCTTGTTATCGCCGAACGGGCCGCCGGTCGGACCACCGAGAATGCGCAGCGAGAACGCACGCGCGCCGAACAGCGGCATGCCCTGCTCGTAGACCCGGCCGATCTTGTAGATCTTGCCGTCCTTGATCCATTTCGCCGCATCCAGCACTTTTGCCGGCGTGATGTGGTTGGATGCGCCGGACTCGTCGTCCTTGCCCCATTTCGAGGGCCACCATGGCCTGTCGACGCCCTTGGGCATAGCGGCCGTCTGCGCCTCTGCTGCCGTGATCGGTGCGAGCGAGAACTTGCCATGCACCGCGCCAGCGAGCGCCGCTCCGGCGGCGCCGGCGAGGCCGGCTGTACGCAGCAAGGTCCGGCGATCGGTTTCTGCGATGCCGGCTTTCGTCTCTTCGCCAGCTTTCTTTTCTTCACCCCTGACTAGATCGTCCATCGTTCTCTCCCAGGTTGGCCCTTGAGCTGGGCTTAAAAGACCATTTTCGGCATGCTCCTCCTCCGCTAGGCTGTTGTCCAGCGACAAAAGTAAAACGACAGGGACGAGGGCGCTGATGAGCTTATTCGAGAGCGACAAGTCCGCCGAGCGGCTGCCGGTATCATTGGTCACCGGGTTTCTCGGCAGCGGCAAGACCACGCTGCTCAATCGCCTGCTGCGCCACGACGCCATGAAGGACAGCGCCGTCATCATCAATGAATACGGCGAAGTCAGTCTCGACCATCTGCTGGTCGAGCGCATCGATGGCGAGGTGGCCGTGCTCGCGAGCGGCTGTATTTGCTGCACAATCCGCAGCGACCTCGAGGAGACGCTGCGCACGCTGCTGGTGCGACGCGACCGTGGCGAGGTGCCGCCATTTCGTCGTATTCTCGTCGAGACAACGGGCCTGGCAGATCCTGCCCCGATCGTGCAGTTGCTTCTGAACAACCCATTGGTGTCGCATTTTCTGCGGCTCGACACCGTGGTGACGACGGTCGATGCCGCCAATGCAATCCATCAGCTCGACCATCAATATGAAGCGGTGAAGCAGGTGGCGCTGGCCGACCGGCTGTTGATCACAAAGTGCGATTTGGTCAGCAATATTGCCGCATTGGAGCAGCGTCTCCGCAGGCTCAACCCCGGCGCGAGGATCGAAAGCGTGATGCATGGCGAGATCGATCCGGCGGGGCTGTTCGGTGCTGGCCTGGTCGATCCCGAGAAAAAAGCGGTCGACGTTGCGCGCTGGCTTAACGAGCAGGCATTCGCAGGATCCCGCGAGCCGGCGCACGAGCACCATGATCATGCCCATCACGGCCACGATGGAGGGATCACCAGCTTCATGCTCGCGTTCGACGACCCGCTCGACTGGATGGCCGTCTCAAACTGGCTCGCCTATCTGCGCAGCGCACGCGGCGCGGACCTGCTGCGGGTCAAAGGCATTCTCAATCTCCGCGGGGAAGCAACGCCGGTCGTGATCCACGGCGTCCACCATGTCTTCCATCCGCCGGTCGCACTCCGCGACTGGCCCGACGCCGACCGCCGCTCGCGCATCGTGTTCATTACCCGCGGCATCGCCCGCGAAGAGGTGCTCGCGCAATGGCAGGCAGGACGCGTGGCAGCTTGAGACAGCCCATTGGGCTCTCATCCGCCCCACGAACTATGTCCGCTATTCCCCGATAGCGACCAAATTCTGCAGGGCAGCGAAATGACGCGATGTGCCAATAGCGGACGATCGCTGGTTATCGGAGGGCCGCCCATCATACCGGGCACCCGCGCTGAGGCAGAGTCTATCGGTGCAACGTGTCCAGCACTTTTCGAGCAGCGGCAAGATCGACGATTTCGTGTTTGGTGTCGAATGCGTCGATGATGGCGCGCAGGCGCTTCTCACCCTCCTGAACAAGATCTTGGCCTGCGAGGACCGATGTTAGTTGTGCTGTAGCGCGGAGCTCGAATAGTCGCGCTTCCTGCCGCTGGGCGTCCCAACCTGCTTGACCCTCGCGCCGTGCGCGGGGCCGTCAAGGCGCAGCCTGGCAGCAGAGAGCAAGACGTCAGGAAAGCACGACGGCCGGCCTTGACGACCCCTTGCGCGCGGCGCGTCTGCGCGCGCAGGCCGGGACGAAGGAACGACCGCCAGGCACAAACAAAGGAACAGCGCGAAGTGAGGAGCTATCGATGACGTAACAACACCCTTACCCGCCGAGGTCTGCGAGAAGATGAGACGACGATGGAGAATCGGTCTTCCCGGCGCATGCGAACACTGGTGACCCAAATGGCCCGGTCGAGGCCTGTCCGCTAACCAGATCACATGCGCGCTGATATCCATGATGGCCCGGAGCACTGCGCTCCAAGCAGAGGCCGGATACATTGATGCAAGACCGCATCTACCGGATCATCGAAATCTTCTTGCACCGCACGGCCGGACCATACATTCGGGTCAAACTGAGAAGAACTCAGTATGGGCGAATGTCTTCCGAGTTACCCCTGAAAGCGGACATCGCTCAAAACAATCGGCATGTCTCAAAGGTGCCATGTATGGACGGCGCCCGCGGTGCAAGAGGAATCTGACGTTTCAGCGAAGCGTTCGGGTGCAGCCATGTATTCGGCCTTTGAATGCAGCCGCTTTGGCCGCTGGCCTTGATGTGATCCGCTGATCGGGTCCCAAACAAAAGCACGCGTTCTTTCCTCGCGTGGCACCTTACGGGTTTTCCCAATCGACGGTCTCGACCGTTTCGCATCAATGTCGTCTTCACCCCTGCAGTTCGTGAACGCACGGACGCAACCTCATCCTCCCATTGCCGAGCCCTTTGTTAGATTGCCACAAGTTGGGGCGCCCGGTAGGTCCCACCCCTGGCCAGCAATGCCCAGGCGATCCGCGCCATCTTGTTGGCCAGCGCGACGGCGACGACCTTGAACGGTCGCCGAGCGAGAAGCTGAGTGAGCCAGGGATACTTCTCCGGCTGCTGGCGCGCACGTCGCAAGACAGAATGGGCTCCGACAATAAGAATACGCCTGAGGTATTGGTCACCCTGTTTCGAGATCGGCCCGAGCTTCTGTTTGCCGCCAGTCGAATCCTGCCGCGGCACGATCCCGATCCAGGCCGCAAAATCACGACCCGACCGGAATGCCTTCGGGTCCGTGACGACGGCGGTGATGGTCGTCGCGCCTACGACGCCGATACCGGGGATGGTCTCGAGCCGCTGACTTGCCTCGTTCGAGCGATGCTGCGCAACGATCCGTTTCTCGATCGATCCGATCATCGTCTGCACAGCCTGAAGCTGCGCCGCTAGTACGGTCAGGCTGGCGTGGGCGTCGATCGGCAAGCGCGAACTCTCATCCTGTGCGACGATCGCCAACAACTCTTTGATCCCTTCGCGCCCCTGTGCAGCCGTAACGCCGAACTCGGCCAAATGCGCCCGTAATGCATTGATCAACTGGGTGCGTTGGCGCATCAGCAGGTCGCGGGCTCGATGCAGCATCAACTGGCCCTGCTGCTCGGCCGACTTAATCCGCACGAAACGCATGGTCGGGCGCCGCACCGCCTCACAGATTGCCTCCGCGTCGGCGGCATCGTTCTTATTGCGCTTGACGTAGGCCTTCACATCCTTCGCTGGCATCAGACGGACCTCGTGGCCCAGCTTCGTCAACTCGCGCGCCCAATGGTGCGACGTGGCACAGGCCTCCATGCCGACCAGGCACGGCGCCAGAGCTTCGAAGAACGCTATAATCTGGCCGCGGCGAAGTTGCTTTCTGACGATCACCTTCTCGGCCGCGTCAATGCCGTGAACCTGGAACACGTTCTTGGCGATATCCAAACCGATCGTGGTAATTTGCATGTGGACGGCTCCCCTCATGTGATTCGTTTCGACGAACCACCCTATGGCACTGCGATGCCGGGAGCGGGCGCCGTCCACCACATCACGAGCAGACTTGGCAAAGCTGCTTTTGAGGCGGATTGGCTTCGCTAGGCTAATGCCGACACAAGCCACAGACCCACATGCAGGCCGCGCCCGTCTGCTCCGATATTTGCGGCGAGCGCGTTGCGAACCGCTTCTGTGGCGCGTATCCGTTGCTCGCCCGAGGCATTTTCGAGGAGCGCAGGCAACGGGCCAGCCTGCGTGATGAACGCCATGCTTTGCGTGGTGTCCTTGCCGTGAATCGGCACGTTGGTCGCCTTGAGCGCCACCTCGCGAAACCCAGCCTCAGTCAGGATGCCACGTAGGCGCTCCTCGCGCGCGAGCGAAAACATCCCCGGTGCCAATGGATCCACCGGCGGCTGAGGCGGCACATGCGGCCGTGCAGCCTCGATCGGCACGCGAAACCATGGACTCTCCGGCATGGTCCGAAAACAGACGAACACCAGCCGCCCGCCTGCCTTCATGCCGCTGCGGATATTCGTGAAGGCCCTGATAGGGTCATCGAAGAACATCACGCCGAATCGCGAATAAACTAGATCCGCCCAGCGCGGTTCAAAGGCGTAGCTCGTCGCGTCGGCCAGTGCAAAGGCTGCGTTGCTAAGTGTCGCCTCGGTGGCACGATGCTTGGCGAAGTCAAGCATCGGGACCGAGACGTCGACGCCCAACACAGCGCCTGATGGTCCGACAGCCTTAGCAAAGGCCAACAGTGTGTCGCCGGTTCCGCATCCGATATCGATCACATGCTCGCCCGGCTTTGCTGCCGCGGCATCTAAGCTGACGCTCGTGACCGACGTGAAGACGTCACTGATCACGGCTTGCTGCGAAACCCATGAGTGACCCATGGTGCTGTTCCAAAACTCTGCTCCACGAGGGTTTGGCGTAGGCGATGGCATTTGGCGAATGTCCTGGTTCTAAAAAAAGGCCTATGGAGTTATCCTCATAGGCTGCACGATATCTCAGATCGAACGCAAGGCTGAAATGTCCGCAACGGGTCATCTACGGAAGCTGAGGAGAGCCCTGCCCTCGTCCGCTATCCCCGCAAGAGCTGACATCCACCGACAGGCCAGCAATGTTGGCTTGGGGGCCAGAAGCGGGCGTTGCTATGAGTTGGCACCGGTGGCTTCATGCGTTCACACTCGACCAGAGGTGCCGGGCACGCCCCCGCCCTCGAACTGCTGAGCCGCGGTCTTCTGGCGGCCATCGGGGCTGCTCTTTCGCGCAATCCGCGGTGAGCCACACCGTCACGATGTTTGTCCGTGGGACTTGTGGCGGGTCTCGTACCGTGCCCGCCTCACGTTGTTCGCGATGGTCTACGCCCTGGCAAACGGTGTCCCACCGGCCGGCGTTGCTTTCGCCGCCGCGATGCTGCTGGCTGTCGCCCTGACGCTCTGCGTCGTTGCGTTGCTGACGATCTTCGCACGCGAATGGTGCGTGCGCAGCTGGATCCGGCATGGCGCATCCCTAGCCCATCTGTCCCGTCTCCTGGAAGGTGCGACGGGCGTCGCCCTGTTGCTGATCGGTCTCGCGCCGTTCGTTTCGGTGATCTGACCGCGAAGGATATGTCCGTCGTATCAGCGCCGACGCTGAAAACGCTGCACATTTGAGGACAAGGAAATGCTGGACCGACAAGAACGCCATGGCGGTGAAGAGGCCGCTGCTTTTCCGCCCTTTCGACCCATGGTGGTTGGCACTTACCCCAAAGGGGAGTAGCTTCGCCGGACGGTCGTCAGGACGAGATCTTGATCTCCTCATCGTGCCGCCGGGCGCCCAAGGCGTTGCCGATCGTCGTCCCGACCAGAATAGGGTCACGATTCTGCTGAGGGAGGAGCAAATGATGCAATCCGGGCAATTCTGGATTATCACTGCGGCCGCGACATTGCTGCTCAGCGCAACCGCAGCGCATGCGGACACGACGTCCGTTAAGGCGTGGCAGGTTGTGCGCGTCGCGAAGACCGGCGCGCACTGCGTCGACGACAAGAACTGCATGAACCGCATGCACCCGGCCATTAAGCCGGTGAGTCGCGCCAACCCCGGTCAGCATATCGTCTTTGAGACGCGCGACGCCTTCGACTCCGACTTCAACCTCGGCTCCAAGCCCGAGGATGTGTCGGCGGCCGATCTCAATCTCGTCCATCCGCTGACCGGCCCGGTCTTCATCGAGGGTGCCCAGCGCGGCGACGTACTGGCGGTGACACTCCTCGACGTACAGCCGGACGACTACGGCTACACCGTGATCGTCCCGGGCTTCGGTTTCCTGCGCGATCGCTTCGCCAAGCCGTTCATCGCCAATTGGAAACTCAACCGCAAGGAGGCGGTCTCCGACCAGATCCCGGGCGTCGTCATCCCCTTTAACGGATTTATGGGCACGGTCGGGGTGCAGCCGGGCCAGCCCGAGGTGGCCACGATCCTCACGCGCGAGGCGGCGCTGCAGAGCGCGGGCGGCGTCGTGCTGACTCCGCAGCCGCTCGGTGCGCTGCCGAGCGATGTCTGCGGTCAGAACGGAAGCAGCAAGAATGAGTGCCTGCGCACCATTCCGCCGCGCGAGAACGGTGGCAACATGGACATCAAGCAGATGGTGGTGGGCACGACGCTGCTGCTGCCCTGCTTCGTGGACGGGTGCGGGTTGTTCGTCGGCGACGTCCATTTCGCGCAAGGCGATGGCGAGGTCTCCGGCACGGCGATCGAGATGGGGGCGACGGTCACGCTGGTCACCGAGATCCGCAAGGCGCAAGCCGCAAAGGTCAAAGTCCCGCACTTCGAAGGCGGCGATCAGCTCATCCGGTTGGCGCCGACCGAGTTCTACGCCACCACCGGCTTCCCGCTGAAAGCCAAGGGCCAGATCCCACCTTACCATACCTACCTTGACAGCCAGAAAATCGGCCCGCTCGAGAACCTCTCGGAGGATCTGATGCTGGCGGCGCGCAACGCCCTGATCGAGCTGATCGACTGGATGGTTAGCGAGAAGGGCCTTACGCCGGAGCAGGCATATGTCGTGGCGAGCGTGGCCGCCGACCTGCGTATCGGCAATGTCGTCGACGTGCCGAACTACGCAGTCTCCGCCATCCTGCCGACCACCATATTCCGCAAGTAGTAGCGTGTGGCATAAGACCGAAGGTCCTGAGGTTGGCGGGAGGCCGAGCCGCCGGGAATTCCTCCGAACGGCGGGGGCCGGCGCCGCAGCCATGTTCCTTTGTGGCCACGCACCCTATGGCCAGTGGGGCGTCTACCGCCGGCGTCACCTGCTGATCCTGACTTCGCGCGCCGATCCTCCCTCGTTCGAGCTCGGCAAGCGGGTAGCTGAGGTCCTCGCGGATCGCTTGCCGAGCAGCAAGGCTCAGGTGAGCAGGGCGCCGCACAAGGAGCGCATCGCCAGTCTGATCAGCTCGCAGCAGTTGGACGTCGCGCTGATGCGGCGCGACGATGCGGCAGCCCTTCGACAAGGGAGACCCCCCTTCGCCGAGCACGGACCAGTCAAACTGTTCACCGTCGTTGGCATCGGAGAGTATTTGTTCGTCTGCCGCGACGACTTTGCAGCACGCCATGCCTGGTTGATCGCCGAAGCGTTGGACAAGAGCCGCAGCGCCCTTCCCGAATTGCTGCTGCCGAGCGGTTCGTCCTCCGAGCCACCCGACTCGCGCATCCCGCTGCATCCTGGCGCTCTAGGTTATTTCACGGGCGCGCCCATGCCGGGCCTCGAGCCACATGCCCATGAAGATTACACCCACGAGGTTGATGTCCCGCAATGAGCCGCGGCCCTAAGCTGGAGGCCGTCCAGACCTCTGCTTCTTCATCAATTGCGAGCCTCGTCGCGCCCTCGCAGCACTTCAGAAAAGGGTCATCTACGGAAGCTGAGGAGAGCCCTGCCCTCGTCCGCTATCCCCGCAAGAGCTGACATCCACCGACAGGCCAGCAATGTTGGCTTGGGCCAGAAGCTGCCTTCACTTGCAATCAGCTCGTGGTGTTTCCCCGTGCCTTGCCGGCCATTTTGCAGTAGGCTTAAGCACCTGGTGCTCTGAAGACGGGAGCCGGAGGCGCCCATGGACGTCGCGGCCTGGCTGTGTGGTCTGGGGCTGGGACAGTACGAACAGGCGTTCCGGGAGAACGACATCGACGCCGAGGTCCTCATGGACCTTACGGCCGAGGACCTGATCGGGCTCGGCATCGGCTCGATCGGCCATCGCCGCAAACTGCTCGCCGCCATTGCCGCCCTGCGCGCCAGCTCATTTTCGGCGACCACCTCTGTTAAGGCCGCACCCGCCGCTGTGTCCAGCAAGGTGTCGCTTGCACCCGAGGCCGAGCGCCGCCAGCTCACCGTGATGTTTATCGACCTGGTCAACTCGACCGCGCTCGCGGCGCGGCTCGATCCGGAGGAAATGGCCGAAGTCCTTCGGACCTACCAGAGCGCAGTGGCGGGCGCGATCTCGCGGTTCGAAGGGCACGTGGCGAAATACATGGGAGATGGTGTGCTGGCCTATTTCGGCTATCCGCGCGCCCACGAGAATGCGGCCGAACGCGCGGTGCGGGCCGGTCTCGCCGCGGTCGCGGCAGTGCACAGCCTGGGATCGGCGCATGGCGAGACGCTGGCGGCCCGTGTCGGCATTGCGACCGGCCCGGTGGTTGTCGGCGAGTTGATCGGCGAAGGCGCGGCGCGCGAGGAGACGGTGGTCGGCGACACGCCGAACCTCGCGGCGCGGCTGCAAACCCTGGCCGAGCCGGGCACGCTGGTGATCTCCGCCCGCACCCGGGAGCTCATTGGCGGGCTGTTCGAGCTCGCCGAGCTCGGCATGCAGATCTTGAAGGGATTTCCCGTTCCGGTGCGGGCGTGGCGCGTGGTCGGGGAAGGCGCGGTCGAGAGCCGGTTCGAGGCGTTGCACGGGGCCGGCCTGACGCCGCTGGTCGGTCGCGAGAATGAGGTGGGCCTGCTGCTCGAGCACTGGGAGCGAGCCAAGGAGGGTGAGGGCCAGGTGGTGCTGCTCGGGGGCGAGCCCGGCATCGGCAAGTCGCGCCTCGTGCGGGCGCTGCGCGGGCGCCTTGAAAATGAGCCGCATACGGCCCTGAGCCACTACTGCTCACCGCACCATCAGACCAGCCCGCTTTATCCGGTGATCGGCCTGCTGGAGCGGGCAGCGGGCTTCACCGCAGATGATCCTGCCGCAACGAGGCTCGAGAAGCTCGAGGCGCTGCTTGCACTCTCGACTGATCGCGTCGCCGCGGTGGCCCCGCTGCTCGCGGCATTGCTGTCGCTCGAGACGGCCGCGCGCTATCCACCGCTCGACATGAGCCCGCATCGGCAGAAGGAACGGACGCTCGAGGAGCTGGTCGATCAGGTCCTAGGGCTCGCGAGTTGCCGGCCCGTCCTCGTCCTGTACGAGGACGTGCACTGGGCAGATCCCACCTCGCTCGAGCTGCTCGATCTCATGGTCGACCGGGTGCAAGGCGCCCCCGTGCTCGTCCTCATCACCTTCCGGCCCGAGTTCGCGCCGCCCTGGACGCGCCATGCCCACGTCACCGCGCTGACCCTCAGCCGGTTAAGCCGCCGCCAGGGCGCGGCCATGGTCGCGCGGCTGAGCGGCGGCAAGGCGCTGCCTCCTGCGGTGCTCGACCAGATCGTCGCCAAGACGGACGGCGTGCCCCTGTTCGTCGAGGAGCTGACGCGGACCGTGCTGGAGACCAATCTGCTCCGGGATGAGGGCGACCACTACGCACTCGCGGGGCCCCTGCCGCCCATGGCTATCCCAACCACGCTCCAGGAGTCGCTGCTGGCCCGGCTCGACCGGCTGGCCCCGGCCCGTGAGGTCGCCCAGGTCGCGGCCGCTATTGGCCGGGAATTCTCGCACGAACTGCTCGCGATAACGGCGGCGCTGCCGGAGAGCGATCTGCAGGCGGCGTTGGACGACCTCGTCGGCTCGGGCCTGGTGTTCCGGCGCGGGACGCCGCCTCAGGCGACCTACAGCTTCAAGCATGCACTCGTGCAGGACACCGCCTATGCGACCCTGGTGCGTGCGAAGCGGCAGCGCTTGCACGCCCGGATCGCCGCCGCGCTCGAGCAGCATTTTCCGGAGACCGTGCAGGCGCAGCCTGAACTACTGGCCCACCATTTTATGGAGGCAGGACTGGCCGAACCGGCGACCGACTATTGGTTGAAGGCAGGACAGCGAGCCATCGCCCGATCGTCTATGGCTGAAGCGCTTGCGCAGTTGCGGAACGGGTTGAACCTGCTTGCGGGCCTGCCGGAGGCCGATCGGAGGTGGCGAGAACTTGACCTCCAGGTGGCGTTGGGCGTGGCGCTGATGGCTACGCAAGGCTGGGCAGCGCCGGAAGCTGGGCGGGCCAACGCACGTGCCCGCGAGCTCTGCGAGCAGATCGGGGCCACCTCCCAACTCTGGCCCGTGCTTTACGGTCAATGGGTGTTCCACGGCGTACGCGCCGAGCACAACGCCGCGCGAGACGTGGCAGACGAGTTTCTGCGCCGGGCGCAGGACCATCAGGAAACTTCCGCAACCCTGGTGGCTCACCGCGTCAGCGGGACCGGTGCCCTTTGGCGCGGCGAGGTCGCCGCTGCCCGCCCCCATCTGGAGCGGACGCTCGCGCTCTATGACCCTGAGCGGCATCGCTCGCTCGCCTTTCTCTACGTACAGGATCCGCGGGTGGCGGCGCTGTCCTCGCTATCTTGGACGTTGTTGGCGCTGGGCTATCCGGAGCAGGCCTTGGCGCGGAGCCGAGAGGCGCTCGAGGCCGCCAACGATCTCACTCACCTCAACACGCTGGCGTACGCTCTCTTGTTCGCGTGTCTCTTCGAGCAGTACCGCCGGGCGGGGCGCGAGGCCCGGGATCGAGCGGAGGCACTGGTTAAGCTCTCGACCGAGCAGGACTTTCCACATTTCCTCGCGGCGGCCACGGTGATCCGGGGATGGGCTCTGACCGAGTCAGGTGAGTTAGAGACAGGGCTCGCTCAGCTTCGGCAGGGTCTGCCGGCTTGGCGTGCCACCGGGGCAAGTGTCTATGAGCCGCATTTCCTCGGCCTCCAGGCCGAGGCGCTCGGCCGTTCCGGCGCAGTGGAGGAAGGCTTGGATTTGATCGCAAAGGCGCTCGACCGCGTGGAAGAAACCGGCGAGCGGTGGTTCGAGGCCGAGCTCCATCGGATGATGGGCGAGCTGATGCTGCGGCTGCCGAGGCCCGACCCGATTGCCGCGGAAGCCCGGTTCGAGCATGCGGCTGCAACGGCGTGCCAGCAAGGCGCCAAGCTGTGGGAGTTGCGCGCAGCGACACGCCTTGCAAAACTTTGGAGAGAACAGGGTCGGCGCGGCGAGGCTCACGATCTGCTCGCCTCGCTCCATAGCCAGTTCACTGAGGGCTTTGGGTCACCGGATCTACAAACTGCCAGAGCAATACTTCGAGAGACCACTGCCAGCTCCGAGCCGAAGATGGATCCCAAACACCAGTAGTGAATGCGGATACGAGCATGGCAGGTCTTTAGGGCACGTCGCCTGCACGGGATTTCGCCGGTTGTCAGTCGTGGCATGAGGCCGCCCGCGTTTGACGTCTGCTTCGGGCCGATTGTGTTGAAAAAGTCTTCGGTTGCGCTGGTTGATGTTCGCTGATTCAGTCGTTGCGAGAGGACTGAATCATGATGGGACATCAGCGAGTTGAGCAGGTCGCGTTGTTCTATGAGTTTTCGCTCGAGCGGCACGTTCCGGCCGATCATTTGTTGCGATCGATCGACAGGTTCGTGGACCTCGATGGGTTAAGGCGAGAGCTATCCCCCTTCTACAGCACGATCGGGCGGCCCTCGATCGCGCCCGAGCTGATGATCCGGATGCTGTTGGTCGGTTACTGCTTCGGCATCCGCTCGGAGCGGCGCCTGTGCGAAGAGGTTCACCTCAACCTGGCATACCGCTGGTTCTGCCGCCTTGGGCTCGATGGTGACGTGCCCGATCATTCGACCTTCTCAAAGAACCGACATGGCCGCTTCCGCGATAGTGATCTGCTGCGACGGCTGTTCGAAGACGTCTTGCGCCGCTGCATCGACGAGGGTCTGGTTGGCGGAGAAGGCTTTGCGGTCGATGCTAGCCTGATCAAGGCCGATGCTAACCGGCAGAACGGCGTCGAGGGCGAAAAGGGGTTGCCGCCAAAGCCGCAAGCCGTGCCGTCGACGAGTATCTAGCTGTCCTGGACGATGCGGCGTTTGGGGCCGCGACCGAGATCGTCCCCAAGTTCATCTCACCGGCTGATCCTGCCGCGCGCTGGACCGGTGCCCATGGCGGACAGGCTTTCTTTGCCTACTCCACGAACTATCTGATCGATGTGGAAAATGCGATCATTGTCGACGTTGAGCCGACCACAGCGATCCGGCAGGCAGAAGTTTTCGCTGCCAAGCGCATGATCGAGCGGACCGCAAAGAACTTCGGTCTTCACCCGTCCAGGCTTCTCGGTGACAGCGCCTATGGTTCAGCCGACATGCTGGGCTGGCTGGTCGATGAGCACGGCATCGAGCCGCATGTGACCGTATTCGACAAATCAGCGCGCAAGGATGGGACCTTCACACGGGAGGACTTCAACTACGATCCAGTCAGCGACGTCTATATCTGTCCTGGCGGCAAGACGCTGACCACAACAGGGACGCGTGTGAATGATGGCGAGACGTTGCTTTATCGAGCGAGCAAGGCTGACTGTGACGCCTGCGCCTTGAGGCCACACTGCTGCCCGAACACGCCTGCTCGAAAGGTGCCTCGCTCGATCCATGAGAGAGCCCGCGACATGGCGCGGGCGATTGCTAAATCCTGGGAAGGTCGAGCATCGCGACGGCTACGTAAGAAGGTCGAAATGTTGTTCGCTCACCTCAAGCGCATTCTCAAGCTCGACCGACTGCGATTACGTGGACCAAACGGGGCTCGCGACGAGTTCCTCCTTGCAGCAACCGCCCAGAACCTCCGGAAACTAGCCAAGCTGGTCCCAATGCCGCAGCCAAATCCGGCCTGAGAAGCGGTCGGCTGTGCCGCATTTGCGGCTCGCCTCGCTCGCGGGCCGACTTCTTCAACGGAATCGGCCATTTTCAGACTCATGCGCTGCAATAAGCAGAACGGGTATCCTTGAACGTCATCCCCCAGGCACCCCTCCTATCCGCATGCCCTCAATGACGCGTTCGCGCCCGGCAAGGAACGCCGGATTCTCGCTCCATGTAATGGTCGTACGCAAGCGGCGGACAGTGAAGCTTGGATCCCATCTGCACCACCGCCCGTGCCTGGTGCGCAAGCGCCGCGGCGAGATGGAAATGCGCGACTGAATAATTTCGGTTTGCCTCGAGGCCCGGTGGAACCCGCGACCGGCTTTATTCGTCCTTCCATTTGATCGAGCAGCCAATAGACGCCTTTTGGTCAGCCGGCCCCACACCGGTGGTCGCAATCGCACGCATGGCCTCGACAAGCTCTCGGGGCGCCCCCGCGCGAGGCGGAGTTGTGCGGCCTTCGTCGAGCCGGCCGCGATACTTGAGCTTGCGGTCGGCATTGTAACCGAAGAAGTCCGGCGTACAGACCGCTCCATACGCCCGAGCGACTGTCTGGGTCTCGTCGTGGAGATATGGAAACGGGAAATCATGAGCCTTCGCGAAACGCTTCATATTCTCAAATGAGTCTTCGGGATAGCTCGCCGCATCGTTCGAGCAAATCGCCGCAAAGCCTACGCTCTCCGACATCAGCACGCGGGCGTCCGAAACCATACGGTCGATCACCGCTTTAACATAGGGACAATGGTTGCAGATGAAGACGAGGACCGTGCCTTTTTCGCCCGCAACGTCGTCCAGTGCGTAAGTCTTGCCGTCGGTGGCCGGAAGCCGGAACTCCGCCGCCGGCGTATCAAGAACGACTTGAGTAGCTGTTGTCGCCATATCGCACCTCCTTGTGCCCAAATATATGCTGACGACGGCTTGCCGGGGCACAGTTTCCCAAGCCTGCTCGCAGGACGCGTCGTTTCGGCCATACGTCAGCCATTTCCCGTCTACCCCCTGACAGCCGACGTGGAAAGAAGAGTTCAGGTTGGTCGGTCAGGGCCACAAGCGGACTACCTATAAATACGCGGCGACCATATTGTGAACGGAAAAACCAACTCTCCGGCATCGGTGAGACCGAAAGACACCCAAACCCCGCGCGAGGACGCGGTCTCGCTGTTAAGCGAGTACACATGCATCTTCGGTCCATTCATCGATATGCTCCGAAAATACCGGGATGTCTTCACAATGGGGAGAAACGTCATCCGCGCTGCAGCGGTTGATTGGGAAATGGCGATGCAACACCCGCGTACACGTCATTAGGTTGCGTGGGTTTCTCGCCAGCACTTCGTCGAGATCAATGATGAGCCCCTTGAGCTTGGTCGCACAATCGAGTTCTGGCGTGCGCTCAAGCTTGCGCAATGGCGATGGTCGCCTGCTGCGTTGCCATTGCTGACGTGTGGGAGATGACGATTACTGTCGTGAGCAGGATGAGCCGAAGTGAGTGCATCTTGGATTTCACGTCCTTCATACGATCTGCATGATCGGCCATGAGTAATGCCCGTGCAGAGAATCTATCGGCGGAAAAACGCAAGTAATTTTAATCTATTCCAAGGGGTTTGCCGTTCTGAGAACCCAGCGGTCAGAGAATGGCGGCTTAGGGTCATGTGTGGACGACGCCCGCGTTGCAAGAAGAATCTGACGTTCGGCTTGCGGCCCTGATGTGTCCGCGGATCGGGTCCCAATCATTTGCACGGACTTTGACGCCCATGACCCAGAAGCGGATTGTCCCAATCGACGGCTCGACCGTTTCGCATCACGCCATCATCACCCTCGCAATACGGCGACGAGCTTGGCCGGCTTCTTGGCCAGCAGCCTCATGACTCAAGGATGCTTTTGCGGCTGCTGCCGGGCGTGTCGAACAACGGCTGTTGCACCGATGACGAGCAACCGTCGGAGATAGCGATCTCCTTGCTTGGAGATGCCGCCGAGCCGCTCCTTGCCCCCCGTCGAATGCTGCCGCGGCACAAGGTTGGGATTTTTGATGTGGGGGTAGTCTTGTCGGCGTGTGTTACGCTACGGCTTTCGATTTTCGGCAGCATGAATTGCGCCCGGGGCAGACTGGCGTTGTAGCGCAGAATACTAGACGTCTTGATTAGAAGATCCTTGCCGCGCTTGCGGCCTTCGATCTCTCCAGTATGGACAAGCTCTCGCAGCTTCGTTCCGCCGCAACACATCATGCGGGCGGCGGCCTTGGACTTCATGTAGAGTGGGAGGCCGAGTCGAACCGCCTCGACCTCGAAGTCAATTTCCATCGTCATCGTGATCGCCTTCGATCTTGTGCAACACTACTGCACAAGAATTACTGAGCGCGCCTCAGCGATCACAAGCGATTGATTCCGCGCGGTACCGAAACGTAAATCGTGAACGCTCGCTGCTGCTTTGGAAAAATTCAATACGATCAATGCCGCCGTTTCAATCGACCCGTCGGGGACGGGAGGATTTGCAATTTCATCCCGTCCCCGACGGGATTCACGAAGTTGTGTTCAACGGTCGTTATATGATCGTCGTCAGGTAATCGTGTTTTTCGCCTCTGATCGGCACGATTTTTGAGGTGGACGACGAGGGCTGATTCGCGAATGTCGACCAATCCTGCATCATGCGACGGCGCCTCTCGCGCATGTCGCCACGACGATAGGCGGCCTCGACCTTGTCGGAGACCGTGTGTGCAAGAGTCATCTCCGACATCTCGTTCGGGTACGCCGTGCACTCGCTCGCTCAGTCCTTGAAGGTAGATCGGAAACCGTGGACCGTGAGGCCAGGACGGAGTCCACGAAGGCATTCCAGCATCGCCATGTCACTTAGCGGCGCGCCCTCATCACTCGCGAACACGTAGCGGCGCCCCTCGATTGACAGGTTGCCGATAATCTCCAGTGCTCGATCGCAGAGCGGTACGACGTGGTCGCGTTTTCGCGCGCCCTTCTTGCCCTTCAGACGACCTGCCGGAACTGTCCACAGTCGTTGATCGAGGTCGATTTCAGAAGGTGGAGCGCCGATGGTGTCGCTGGTGCGCGCGGCCGTCAAGATCGTGAACTCGAGCGCCCTTGCGCTGATGCTGTCGAGCTGGCGCAATTCGACCATGAACTGCGCAAGCTCAGCGTATCGCAACGCCTCGTGGTGCTCGACGGGCGCAACCTGCGACCTCCTTGGAAGGAGTTGGTCTAAGTGACCGGTCCATCGGGCGGGGTTCTCGCCGCTGCGCAGCTTGAGCGCCTTGGCACAATCCAGCACCTTCTCGATTCTGCCCCGCACCCGATTGGCCGTCTCTGTTTTCGTTTTCCAGATCGGTTCGATGATCTTCATGACGTGCACGGTCTCGATGACGTCAACCGGCAGAGATCCAATAACCCGGTACGCATAGGTCAGAAGCGTCGACTTCCACTGGTCAGCGTGCTTGACACTCTTCCACCCGGAGCGGTTTGCTTCGATATAGCTCTCGGCGCATTGCTCGAAGGTCATCTTGCGGGCGGCGCTGACAGCGGCGGCGGTTCTTGCAGCTATCAGCTCCTCGATCGGGTCGACGCCGTCAAGCAGCTTCTGGCGAGCTTGGCGAGCGCGCTCACGCGCCGCTGCCAGCGTGACCGTCGACAGAGGCCCGAGCCCCAGATCGCGCAGGCGTCCGTGGCGCCGATAGCGAAAGATCCAGGAGCGCGCGACGCCGTCGCCGGCCTTCAAAGGCCGCACACTCAAGTAAAGGCCGCCGCCGTCGCAATGAAAGCCGACGGGTGCGGTCTTGATAAACAAGGGCGAGAGCGCCCTCTCCTTTGTGACTGGCATGTCGCGGTGCAGGAAATGCCCGCCAAGATGAACAAGACGGCCCTAGCGAGATGCGCCAGAGCCGTCCACTTCCGGCGGGAGCCTGTTTGGCGACACAAACCGGAAGCAACTGAATCGACTCTCGGAAGCCAACATCGTTCCTAGTAGAGGGCCCGACGCACGACGATTTCGCCTTACCACCCCGGTCACCCCCACCGGAATGGTCTATTCAGGCTTGGGTGTGTGATTCTTGGCAGAATTGCGCGTCATGCAGAAACCCGCCGGGGTTGAGTATCGGCGGGTTTCCGTACTCTCGCGGGGGGCTCGGGGGACTTTCCCGCGATTGGGCAATTCGTAGCAATCCGAGATTAACGATTTATTAAGCTAACCCGACGTCCTAGGGCTTCTTGAGAAGTAATCGCGGTTGCTCTGCGTACTGGTCGATCGCAACGGTGATCGCCTAGACGTGCTGGTAGCAGTACCCCTCGCGCACCGCGCTGACGCAACTCAGCAAGCGCGTCGAGCACGCCGATTGTCGGCCTTGTCGTCGTACCATTTCAGTTGATCGCGCATCACCGACTCCGGCCCCCAAGACGCGTCCCTTCGTTGGACCGCCCTCCTCCTTCTTGAGCCGGTCCCGCAAGGCGTGGCGTTTGAGTATGAGGTTCTGGAATGAACGGCATTGGCCGCAGGACCGCTTACGCCATGTTGGTGATCTTGGTGCTGGCTATCGATCGGCAGACGCCGGAGTCGCTGTAGCCTACAAAAAGCCCGGCCAGTGGCCGGGCTCACTCGGAAAGTAACTGCACGTGCTGAAACCGGGACATTGAAGCATCAAGAATGAGGCACGTCTGTTAGGAAGCTGACACTGGAACAATGATGCGACACTGTGCCCGGGAAAAACTGGCAGGCGTGAAGCTAATATGACAGCGATGGCTTGCCGGGTAGCCTTTGCTGCCAGCTCCGCGAGGGTGCCCAAAGCCATTGGGTTAGCGGCCCTGGCGCAGCGTTGCGTATTCGCGCCGGGGTCGCTGGCCGCAATGAGCCCGCCAGCGTGAACCGCGGGCCTCAGACGGTCAGGAATCCAATTTCTCTAGCGTCCTGCTCCAATTATGCTTCAACCTTGCCGACAAAGCCGGACAGCCCCGTAACAGCAACGCCCCGTTAAAATGTGACCAGTGGCCGATTCGCCCGTGAACGAGAAAGGACCGGCGTGGCGGGCGCATGTGGGCCTGCAATCGTCGACGTTCTCGTGATGGGCGCCTATGGGCATTCGCGATGGCGCGAATTCATCCTCCGCGACGCCACCAAGGGTCTGCTTGCGAAAGCCGCCGCTCCCGATCCTGTTTTCGCACTGACTGCGGCCGCCGACGAACGCGCGCGGCGTGATCATCCGGCGGTCGCGACGCGCGCTTGAGGATAGCTAAAGCGCCAGCCTGACGTTGCAGATGTCGTGCTCCTGCGGGTCCGACTTCACCTCGAAGCCGAGGCTGCGGCACATCGCCAGCATTACCGTGTTCTCGGTCAGGACGTCGCCGGAGATCGCTTTCAGGCCTTCCGACTTCGCATATTCGATGATCATCTGCATCAAGGCCCAGCCGAGCCCCCTGCCCTTGAGGTCCGATCGCAACAGAATTGCGTATTCGCCGCTCTCATAGATCGAGTCCGAATGGATTCTGACAACACCGACCAACTCGTTGGTCGCCTCGTCGAACGCGACAAAGGCCATCGCGCGAGCGTAGTCGAGCTGGGTCAGGCGGGCGATGAATTCATGGGAGAATTCCTTCATCGGAGCGAAAAAACGCAGCCGCAGGTCGTGCATCGTGACGTGTTTCAGCATCTCGTGGATCAGCGGCTCGTCCTCAGGCCGGATCGGACGAACAAATACGCGCCAACCGTCCTTGGCCTCGATGTGACGCTGCCATTGCGAGGGATAAGGCCGCACGGCAAAATTCGCAGGGCCCGAGCCCCGAAACTTCCGCTCCGCGCGCCCGATCACCACCCGCGCGTCGACCGCGAGCACGCCCGCCCCATCCGCCAGCAGCGGATTGATGTCGAGCCCACGGATATCGGGAATGTCGGCGGCCATCTGCGCCAGCTTGACCAGAACCATCGCGACGGCGTCCTGCTTCACCGCTGGCACGTCACGATAGGCGCGCAACAGCCGCGAGACGCGGGTGCGTTCGATCAGGCTACGCGCCAGTTGCAGGTCGAGCGGCGGCAGCGCCAAAGCTTTGTCGTTGATGATCTCGACTGCCGTTCCGCCACGGCCGAACACGACAACCGTGCCGAAGGTCGGATCGTCGGCGAAGCCGAGAATGAGCTCGCGTGCCTTCGCCCGCACCACCATTGCCTGCACCATCACGCCCGATATTCGCGCCTCCGGCCGCAGTGATCTTGCCCGCGCGAGAATGTCGGCCGTCGCCTTGCGCACCGCATCGGCGCTGGTGAGATTAAGCACCACGCCGCCGACGTCGGATTTGTGGACGATATCGCGCGACATGATTTTGAGCACGACGGTCGCCCCCTGCGCAAAGATCGCATTCGCATGCGCAACCGCCTCTTCGGCATCGGCGGCGGCAAAGGTCGGCACGGCTGCGATATCGTAGGCGTCAAGGAGCCGCTTGACCTCGATCGGATCGAGCCATGAACGGCCGTCGGCCAGCGCCGCGGCAACGATCTGCCGCGCTGCATCGACATCGGGAGCGAATTCGCTCGGCATGGCGGGCGGAACCTGCGCCAGTGCCTCCACCACCTCGCGATGGCGGACCAGATGCATGAAGCCGCGCACGGCATCGTCCTCGGTCGGATAATTCGGAATGCCGGCCCCGCTAAAGAGATCGCCGATCGACGGTTCCGCGCCGACCCACACCGCGAGAACGGGCTTCGGCGACATGCGCTGTCCGGCGCGATATTTCTGCACCACTCCGGTCATGGCCACGGCGATTTCGTCGGCGCGCGCGATTGCCGTCTGCACGTTCATGACAAGCACGGCATCGTTTTCGGAATCGGCCAGCAACGCTTCGAGCGCTGCGGCATAGCGCGCCGGATCGGCATCGCCGACGATATCGACCGGGTTCGATTTCGACCATGTCGACGGCAAAACAGCGTCCAGCTTCTCGCGGGTCGCCGACGAGAGACCCGCTGGAATACCGCCGAGTTCGACCAGCCGGTCGACTGCCAGCACGCCGATGCCGCCGCCGTTGGTCAGGATCGCAAGCCTTTTTCCCGACGGCGATTTGACCCGCCCGAGCGTCTCGGCGCAGTCGAACAATTCGCGAAGATCCGATACGCGCAGGATGCCGGCGCGCTGAAACGCTGCATCGTAGACGGCATCCGCCCCGGCCAACCCGCCGGTATGGGTTGCCGCCGCCCGCGCTCCTTGAGCCATGCGGCCCGACTTGACGACTACGACCGGCTTGATTCTGGCGGCGGCCCGCGCCGCCGACATGAACTTACGGGCATCCTTGATCGCCTCGATGTAAAGCAGGATGGCGTGGGTCTTTTCATCCAGCGCGAAGTAATCGAGCAGATCGGCGATATCGATATCGAGCTGGTCGCCAATCGAAACGATGCCGGAAAAACCGACAGCCCGCTGTGCCGCCCAATCCACCATGCCGGCGGCAATGGCGCCGGACTGCGAGATTAGCGCTAAATGGCCCGCGGCCGGCATATGCGCGGAAAAGCTGGCATTGAGACTGACGCCCGGCATCATGATGCCCAGGCAATTCGGGCCGATCAGCCGCATGCCGTATTTTTGCGCGGCGCGCTCCGCCGCTTCCGCTAGCGAACCCGGACCATACCCGAGCCCGGCGCTGACAATGACGGCGCCGGCCGCGTCGCGACGGCCCGCCTCGTCTATCAGGCCGGCGATGGTGCGGGCCGGCGCGGTGAGGATAACGAGTTCCGGCGCAAAAGACAGCTTTGCGATGCTGTCAGCGGCCGCGACACCGTCGATCTCATGATAGTGCGGATTGACGAGGCCGAATTCGCCTTTGAAGTGGGCCTTGCGGATGTTGTTGAGAATGGCACGGCCTACCGAGCCGTGACGTGGGCTCGCCCCTACCAGCGCGACGGAATGCGGCGAGAGCAGATTGTTCAGACGATAGGTGGACATCGTTCTTCAGTATCGGCAGGTCGCGGTCTAATGCGAAGCGGCAAGACCGTAACTTATCGCCGTCGGCAGGGGCGATTCGCACTGCATGCTACTGGCCCATCAGTTCAAGGAGCGGCCACTGATTAAGTTCGACGTGGCCGCGATCATCCGCTCGGCGTGCCTGAACAGCCGTTCGGAGTCGCGGCGGAAGAAGTCGAGCTGATGCTGGCCGCATTCCTCGCACATCGTCCTGATGTCCCGCACCGAATGCGCGCTCGCCATCTTCGCGACGAACTCAGTGTACAAGTGCATCTCGGTCTGCGTTCGCTCCAACATCTCGTCGCCGAGGAACACTAATTCCTCGAACATTATCCTCTGGGCGCCGAGCATAAATTCCAGCGCGCCCCGGTTTAGCTTGGTGGCCTCCGCTTCTGTATTTGCGGCTGCTGGAAAGGAACGGGAAGCAGCCCGCTCAGACAGCTCTGACATGACAATCTCCGATTTTCGAATTTCCGCCGAAAACGACACTGACCGGCTTCGGATCGAACATTGACGTGCATCAAATCGGTGTTATTGCGACCGCAGCACCGCCGCAAGGAGATGAGACAAGGAACTCACGGAGACCAAAGGTCACATCCCCCTGCCCGCCTGAAATCAGTGCGACATCAGCACCGGCACCGTCATGCACTTGAACATGCTGCGCGTAACACCGCCCAGAATTCGCTCCTGCAGCCGCGAATGGCCGTAGCCGCCCATCACCAGGAGGCCAATGTTGCTTTCAGCCGCGACCGACAGAATGGCGCCCTGAACATCGCTGCGGTCCGTGATCAACCGCTGCACCCGGGCCGCAATGCCGCGCCGCTCCAGATGCGCGACGAGCTGGCTCGAGGAGGCTTCACCCGCCTCCTCATTGACCGCAATCACGGTCACGGCCTTCGCGCCCATCAGAAATGGCATAGAATCGCGCCATGCGCGGGCTGCAGGACGGCTGCCGTCCCAAGCGATCCCGACATGGTGGGCATCGAGCGGCCCCTTGTGGATATAGGGAACCATTAGCATCGGTCCGCCGGAATTGAACAGGATCTGCTGCGGAATCTCGTTGTCGTAGCTGGCCTTCGCTGGATCCGGCTGCAGCACGATCGTCATGTCGTAAAGGCGGGCAAGCGCCCCGATGGTCTGGCCGGCTTCGGCGGGAATCGCCGTAAAGGTCCTGATGCCGTAGGCGATGTTGGCGAGCTTCGCCTCGATCTCGAACACGCCGATTGCGGCATTCGCTCGCTCCTGGGCACGCTCCTGTTCTGCCCCCATCACGGCGGCAACGGCGGCGCCGCCGCCTTCCGCAATCATCCCGGCGGCGCTCATCGATTCATAGCCGATGGCTACGGCATCGAGATGCGACCGCCGCGCACTGGCCAGAGCAACAGCGACGTCAATCACCGGCCTCACCGGACGCTCGGAGGAAATATGAACCAGAATATTCCTGAACATCGCCATTCTCCCATGCGTTGGCGAGGGCTTAGGGCCCCGTCCTGGATTGCTGCCAGGAAAGTAGCTGCTGACGGACGACGAAACTTGACGCACATCAAACGGACAATGTCGCGTGGAAGCGCTGCGAACGATGACGTCAGCAGCCTCCGGCGTGCCTTAGCTCACGATAAGACGCGATGGCGACGCCGAGCAGCTTATCCCTTCGATAGCGATAGCCCACCGGTGGCGCCTTACTCCGTTTACCGTTTTCGGCCTGCGGCGATCCGCTGGCAAGGCCGGCGAAACGCTTGAGGTCACGGAGCTCGCCCAAAGCCCGTTGCAGCCGCTTTGCCGGCCGGTGCAGCTGACGCAATTCGCCGCGGTTCCAAACCGCGACGGTCTCCGTGAGCGCTTCCAGCATGTAGCGGAAGCGTTTAACCCTGATCCGCAGCCGGTGACGGCGCGATCCACCCAGCGCCTTCAGGTGGCTTCCCTTGCGGATCACCCGTCCGTGCCAACGGTTGAGTTCGCGAGCGCAATAGACTTGCAGAGTTTCTGCCCCTTTGTTCCGCTTGCACCGCGCCAGCCACGCTCCCTGTCTGATCCAGCCTGCGAGTCCCGAGATCAGGCGTTGCGTCCGAACGGAGCGCAGACAGCGAACCAGGCGGCGGTGATTCTGCGTCTGGCGCCGATCGACCTGCTCGCTGATATGCTCCGCCCAGGCGCGGTAACGCTTGCGGCGCGCATATTCGACGAGGACGTCGTTATCGCGCGCGGCGCCGAGTGGACCATTCAGCCAGGCAATTTCCTTTTTCAGGCGTAGCCATTCCGCATCGACCACGATCGGCGCGAAGAACGCCACAGCGGCGCGCAACCGTGTGATCGCGACCCGGATCTGATGCACGGCCTCGGCATCGCCGGCGCACGCGCTGCTGTGCTGGGCCTTGATAGAAGCAATGCAGTCGAGCGCGATCGTCTGGAATGCGGTTGCACAGTCGAGACTCGCCGCTTCAGAGGCCTTGCGCCGGCTGGACGTTCCGGTTGGGTGGACTCTCATCGTCAACGCTCGTTAGGCACCGCAAACAAAAAAGTACGGGCGCTGCGGAGCGATCGGTCCGGCGTCCCCGAGGCATCAATTATATGCCAGTCTATAGCGCCGAGCGCGAAAGTCTCCTGCTTCAGGGCAACGTTCCGTGTCGCATCGGATGCGTCGCCCCTGCGCTGTTCGATCCGCGCCAGCCGCGTCGCGAGGTCCGCCGTGAGAAACAGGCCGGCAAAACGTATGCCGCAAGTGGCTGCGAGATGCGCGATTTCCCTCCGTTCCGATTCCTGCAGGTAAGCAGCATCGAGCACGACCGAGCAGCCTTGGGCGAGGACACGCTGCGCGGTGCTCGAAAGCATGCCGTAGACACGCTCAGTGACGTCGGGCCCATAGGCGGATTCCGGCAGAGCCGTGGTTTCATCGGCGCCGAACAGGCGCTTGCGAACGACATCCGAGCGGACAATGAGCGCGCCGGGCGGCGGCTCGATCAGCCCCGCGAGCCCGCGAGCCAGCACCGACTTTCCCGTCCCCGAGTGCCCGCCGATTGCCACCAGCAGCGGTGGCTTGGGCGTGATGAGGCGTACTGCCAGATCAAAATAGCGCCTGGCCTCCTGCCAGACCGCATCATTCCCTCCACCATGTTCGCTCTTCACGAACAGGACATGCGCGCGGATCGCCGCCCGCATTGAGAGAAACAGCGGCAGCAGGCGCAGGCCGTCGAGATCTTTGTCCCCCGCCTGCGCAAGGTAGCGATTGAACGTCGCGTTTGCTGCCGCGCCTTGATTGAAATGGATCATATCCATCAGCGTAAAAGCAAAATCATAGAGGACATCCGTCGTGGCGATGACCGGATCGAACTCGATGGCATCGAACAGCAGCGGCCGGCCATTCACCAATGCAATATTGGCAAGATGTAGGTCACCATGGCAGTGGCGCACGAACCCTTGCTCGGCACGCTGCCTGAGCAGCGGCTGCAATATCGCTACGGAGCCGCGACTGGCGGCATCGAGTTGATCGATCGCAACCGACTGAAGTCCGTCCACGGCTCGAAATTTTGCGGTGTTGCGGTCGATGATGGGTAGAATGGAGGCAAGCCAGCTTTCACCGTCGTGGCGCGGTGCCCTGTCGTGGGATCGCAGAACCGCGTCAGCCACGGCCGTCGCAAGCGATGGATCGATCGTCTTCGATGCAGCAATACGGTCGAGCGACTGCCTCTCGTCGAACCGCGCCATTTCGACCGCCCATTCGACCGCTTTGCCCGAGCCGCCGATTTCGAGAACGCCCTCGGAATTGCGCGTGATCGGAATAACGCGCCGGTAGATTTCGGGAGCGTTGCCGGCGTTGACTTTCAGCTCCTCCTCGCAGGCACGCTTGCGCTTCTCCAGCGTCGAATAATCGAGGAACGGCAAGCGCACGGCACGCTTGATCTTCAATGCCCGATCAGCTCCGAGAAAAACTATGGAGGCATGGGTATCGATCCGCTTGCCGCCCCCGGCCGCACCGAAGCTGGAGCCATCGAGGAAATCGAGCACGTGCTGCTGTTTCTCGGCCTCGGCTGCGACAGTGTCGGCGGGCAATCGCTCAGTCATGGCTGCAGCACAGCGGCGCCCGTGATCTGCCCGGCGCGCAGTTTCGAGAGCACTTCATTTGCTTGCCGCAACGGAAACACGCTGGTGTGCGTCCTGACGCCGGCTTGCGCCGCAACCTTGAAAAACGCGATGCCGTCGCCGCGCGTCAGATTGGCAACCGAAAGCAACTGCCGCTCCTCCCACAGCATATCGTAAGGAAATGAAGGAATGTCCGACATGTGAATGCCGGCGCAGACCACGCGTCCGCCTTTGCGTACAGCGCGCAATGCCAATGGCACCAGGGAGCCGACCGGCGCGTAGATGATGGCTGCGTCGAGCGGCATCGGCGGCTGATCCTCCGACCCACCGGCCCATTCGGCGCCGAGTGATATCGCAAAGCGCTGCGCCGCGACGTCGCCCGACCGGGTGAATGCGATGACCGATCGTCCCTGCCAGCGCGCTACCTGCGCGATAATGTGGCCTGCTGCACCAAAGCCGAAAATGCCGAGATGCTTTCCATCACCCGCCATCACCAGCGAGCGCCAGCCGATCAAACCCGCGCACAGCAAAGGAGCGATAGCGACGTCGTCGTCGGCCTCGCCGAGTGGAAAGCAATAGCCGCCATCCGCGACGAGATGCGTGGCAAAGCCGCCGTCGCGGGTGTAGCCGGTGAAGAGTGGGCGGTCGCAAAGGTTTTCGCGGCCGCTCCGGCAATAGGGACATTTGCCGCACGTATGACCGAGCCAGGGAACGCCGACCCTTTCGCCGATCCTTAGAGACGTCACACCGGGACCGAGCGCATCCACTCGGCCAACCACCTCATGCCCCGGTATGATCGGATGGAAAATATTCGGCAATTCTCCGTCGACGACATGCAAATCGGTGCGGCACACGCCGCAGGCACCGACCTTAATGCGCACTTCGCCGGGCCCGGGTACCGGATCCTCGCGCAGCTCAAACTGCAGTGGCGCGCCGGGCGCTTTCAGGACCATGGCGTGCATTTCGTTCGATATCCTCACGCAAAGCCAGTGCAGTCTATTCGGGTGCGAACGGGTCACGCTTGATCCTCGTCAATCGAACCCGCGCGGACCTTCCCTAACATGGCTACGTCGGCAGCGCAGCGCCAGCCGCGGCGTTCTGATGGCATGGAGCTACTGCGTCAACTGAATTCGGGCCCGCGAAAGCTTCCCGTTATCGTCATGACAGGCCACGGCGACGTACCCCTCGCCGTCGAAGCGATGAAGCTTGGCGCGCTCGATTGTCTCGAAAAGCCGTTCGAGGATGACCGGCTGATCGCATGGTCGAGACCGCGCTCGCGGAGAGTGAGAGCAGTTCGAAGAGCGGGGCGTTGTCGGCCGACATGGCTGCCCGCGTCGCCAGCGTTACCCAGCGTGAACGCCAGGTGATGCAGGGGTTGGTGACGGGGCAATCGAACAAGGCAATCGCCCGAGAATACGATATTAGCCCGCGCACGGTGGAGTTCCATCGGGCGAATGTGGTGACCAAGATGCAGGCCGGTAACCTTTCCGAACTGGTTCACTTTGCGATCCGCGCCGGGATCGTCAACGATTGAGCCAAATCAATTCGGGACCTCGAAAAACCTCTATTTTGTATTTTGTCGGCATGATCGACATCCGAAACAGCGCCACCAGTGAATCCGAAGCTGGCATTCCGCCCCGGAAATCGATGGTCTACGTCGCCGATGACGACGTCCGGACAAACCCCGTAAGGGCTCCTCCTTAGGATATCGACCCAAACTTCGCGCTGCAAAAATCCCGGATAGCCATCCCGCATCGAGGAGATGGCAAATGCTCACCCAGACGATCACCGCCCCGGCGGTTTCAGCAGCCAAGGTTTTCCCCGCCCCACGCACCCAGGGTGTTCCGGCCGTCGACCAGTTCAGCGTGATCGCGACCTGCGCGGGTGTGATTGCCAGCGAGTTTTCCTACCGCAAGGACGAGGCAGACGTCCAGGTCGCCCGTAACCTCTGGATCGTGATGGCAAACGACCCCCGGCACGCCGAAGACCACATGCTGCTTCTGGGCCGCAATACCGCGATGGAAAAAGTTGCCACTTTCCTGCTGGAAATGGACCGCCGGCTCACCAAAGCTGGTATGATGGCTTTGCCGATGTGCCGCCGCGACATCGGCGACTATCTCGGCCTGACGCTGGAAGCCGTTTCTCGGGCGCTGTCGCAGCTTAGCGACCAGTGCATTCTGGTGTTTTCGACGCACGTCAAATCGTGCTGCGCAACCGCCAGCGGGTGGCGGACATGAACGCTTGAGAGTAAGCTAGATGACAGGATGCCGGAAGGATGGGAGTGCCAGATGAACAATTATCGCGTCTCCTTCTACAAGGATCTCTGTAATTCCGACGGCCACAGCTTCAAATGCCTGCAACGCCAGATCGAAGTGCAATCGGTCGGCCCATCGCAGGCGCTGGTGCTTGCGGAAGGCTTGGTCGACAACGAACGCCTCAATGCCGATTGCGTCGAAGTCGTGCAGCTGGCGGGCCATGACGAGTTCGAACATCCGGCGTGCTACACGCCCGCCCCCGGCAAGCACGCCTGGAACCGCGTCGCGTGATGAACTGACCGCAACGTGAAATCGAAGCCCAAGGGACGCGCCCACGCGGCCGGCTATTCCAGCGCGCTCGTTGTCAGGGCAGGCGTACCTGCTGTTTGATCCAGGTCAATGCGAACGCCGCCGAAAGAGTGCAATGTCGGTTTACATGATGCCGGACGACGTCCGTATCATTCGGCGATCTCGCCGTTTTCTCCCAAGACTGCCCCGCCATCGTTGGTCGCAAAGACCGCGTTGCGGGGCATTTTTATCTGATGCTCACAAGTCCCCAATTAGCCCAGGTCGATGCCGACGACTATCGATTGGACTTCGCCTCCAATTCGCGGACGGCCTTGAAGCCGTGCGAGGCCGCCTGCAGCGCCTCGTCGATATCGGCTGGGCGATGCGCCGAGGACAGAAACATATTGTGCTGGGGATGAAAGAACGCGCCGTGGCGTAGCGCGGCTGTACAGAACGTCCGGCCCTTCATTGCGTCTGGGTCGGCCTCGAACAGCATCAGCGGCATTTGCGGCGGGCCGCTTTGGCGGATCGCGATGCCGTGCTCGCTCGCCAAGGATGCCAATCCCTCGCGCAGCCTCATGCCCATCGCACGAATATGCCCGGGCACATCCTTCTCACGCGCGATCCGCAGCGTCGTTCGCGCCGCCGCCATCGCCACCGTGCCGCACCAGAACGACCCGGTAACGAATATCCTGGTGGCGGCTTCGCGGAAGCGGTCGTTGCCGGTAACGGCGGCCAGTGCGTAGCCGTTGGCGATCGCCTTGCTCCAGGCGCACAGGTCCGGATGCACGCCGAGCGCTTCCCAGCTCCCTCTGGTATCGAGACGCAGGCCGGCCCGCACTTCGTCGATGATCAGAGCGGCGTCAGCCGCGTCGCATGCGGCCCGCGCGGCCGCCGCGAATTCCTTCGTCGGCAGTTCGAGATCGCGTCCCATGTCGTGGCGGAAAGCCGTCACCAGGATTGCTGCGAGATCCTTGCCCGCTTCCTCGACCGCCGCTCGCAAGCTCTGCACGTCGTTGTACTCGAAGTGCATCAGATGCGCGCGGTCCTCGGCAGTCACGCCGGCAATGCTCGGCGAGCACCATGGCAGCGCGCCATGATAGCTGCCACGCGCGACCAGCACCTTGCGGCGTCCAGTGCCGGCACGGGCGATCGTCACGCAGCACGTGGTCGCATCGCCGCCGTTCTTCTGAAACATCGCCCAATCGGCATGCGGCAGCATGGCGACAAGATCCTCGGCAAGCTCCACCATTACCTCGCCCGGGCCGTTCAAGCAGTCGCCTTTGGCGGCCTGCGCCTCGGCCGCGGCCTGAACTTCGGGATGCCGGTGGCCGAGCAGGATCGGCCCCCAACTGCACATGAAGTCGATGTATTCGCGCCATCGACGTCGCGCACGCGGCAGCCTTCCGCGGAGGCGAAGAATTGCGGATAGCCTCCCGGAAGCCGCGCGCATTCAGGTGACCCCACATACCGCCGGGAACGACCCTCCGGGCCCGCGCCCGCAACATGGCATCCGCTGTCTGCGTTTCGCTCAACAGCGCGGTGTCCTGGGTCATGACGTTCTCTTGTTGTATTTCGCTGGGTAGAGTCGAATCTTGGCCCGCTTGGATCGTCGGCGCAGGCGTCACGCTTGCATCAAACCATCGGTCATGACGGACGACAATATTCCTTGCACGGCGCGGCCGCAAATGGCGACAGTTCCCGGCGCGCAATCAATCTGATCGGGTGGCTTTTGGCTCGCTAAGCCAATAAAAGACAGTTCCGTTGCACGATCGCTTACCAAATTCGGGTTCGGAGCCACGTTGAACGCCTATCGTCCCATCGCCGTCATCGCGCTCGTTGCATTCGCGTCGCTCGCCTTCGCGGGCACCGCGTTGGCGCAAAGCGCGATTGCCGCCAATGTCGCGAAGCCGGTATCCCTCCCCGACATCGCCATCGGGTCTGCGAAGGCGCCGGTGACGATTACCGAATATTCTTCGATGAGCTGTCCGCATTGCGCGGCGTTCAGCCTGAATGTGTTTCCGATGCTGCGTTCGAAATATATCGAGACCGGCAAGGTACGCTTCGTATTCCGCGAGTTTCCGCTCGACATCAAGGCCGCCGCAGCCTCGATACTGGCGCGCTGCATTGGCAAGGACGATTCCGAAAAATACCTCGGCGCAGTCGACATGTTGTTCAAGCTGCAGGACCGGCTGATGGCGCAGACCAAGGATACGCTGATCTATGTCGGGAAGCAGCACGGTATGAGCGAGCAGGACGTCAAGACCTGCGAGGAAGATCAGGCGCAGTTTGACAAGCTGAACGCCGATCAGCAATACGCCCATCGCGAATTGAAGGTTACCTCGACGCCGACTTTCTTCCTCAACGGCGTGCGGCTGCTGCAGGGCTCGATGTCGTTCGAGGAGTTGGAAGAACGGCTCAAGCCGCTGCTGAAGAAATAACGCTCGCCGGCCATCGCAATAGCCCCTTGTTCGGCGTCGCGGCCTCGCCGATGATAGCTCCAACAAACATATTGGGGAGAGCGCCATGGCCATGGCTTTGCGGGTCTTATTGGCAACCGCGTGGCTGCTGTCCGGCGTCCTGGCGTCGTCGGCGCAAAACTATCCAAGCAAGCCGGTGCGCGTCGTGGTCGGTTTCCCGGCGGGCGGACCGACCGATGCCATCGCCCGCATCGTGGCGCAAAAGCTCAGCGACCATCTCGGCCAGCAGTTCTTCGTCGAGAACATCGGCGGCGCCGGCGGCAACACCGCAGCCGGCCAGGTCGCGCGCGTGACGCCGGACGGCTACACCATCATGGTGGTCAGCACCGGCTTCGTCGTTAATCCCAGCCTGTATGCCAAGGTGCCATACGATCCGGTCAAGGATTTTGCGCCGGTGACCCTGGTTGCGGTCTCGCCAAATGTCGTCGTGGTCAACCCGCAAGTGCCAGCCAAAACGTTACCGGAACTGGTGCAGCTCGTCAGGGACAATCCCGGCAAGTACAGCTTTGCCGGCCCCGGCGTTGGATCGACGCCGCATCTGGGTGGCGAGCTGTTCCGGCTGGCTTTCAAGCTAGACCTGGTCCACGTCCCGTTCACGGGCGCTGCCCCGGCCATTCAGGCGACCATCGGGGGGCACACGCCGATCGCTTTTACCGCGCTGCCGCCTGCCCTTTCGGCGGTGCAGAGCGGACAATTGCGCGCGCTTGGTGTGGCTTCGATCGAACGGGCCGCGGGCCTGCCTGACGTACCGACCTTCGCCGAAGGGGGAATCAAGGATCAGGAGGCCGATACACTCACCGGGATCGTCGCGCCCGCAGGGACGCCGAAAGAAATCGTCGATCTGCTTCATCGCGAGATCGCCAGGATTGTCGCACAGCCGGAGGTGAAGGAACGCCTCACGACGCTCGGCTTCAAGGCGGTCGCGAACACGCCGGATCAGTTCGGCGCGCGCATCAAGCTGGAGATGGATAAGTGGGGCAAGGTGGTACGCGATGCGAAGCTGCGGATCGAATAGTGTGCTCAGCGCGTCCCGTCCGAGGTTGGCCGATCCATAACCGCGTCCACCATCCTGATGAAGGTCAAGCCGATACGATTCTTCTGGATCCATGCTACCCGGCACTCGTGCACGATCGATGGATCCTTTGCCATCACCAGGCGAAAGCGCTGCGGGAAGAAGGCCGGATTGTCGACATCGATCGCAGCGCCCTCGCGCGAGATGTTCCGCACCACGCAACCCATCACGGAACCACCCGACGAAACATAGGCAGGCTGCTCCATCTCCGTTGCGGAAATTTTCGCCGCTCTTCCATCCGTCGCCCCATCCCGGATCGATTCCGGCCAATCGCAAGGCTAGCTGAAAATCTTAAACAAGTCGGACACATGCGCCGCAGCCTTCGCCGGATATCGGACCCCATTGTGCAGAGCGGCACGAATCCCATCGCTTATGCGCAGGCGTGCTTCGCATCGCTATGGACTTGCCGATCGCGGCGATGGCGCGATAGCCTTATCTACTGATCACTGGCGCATCCACTGATCGAACCGGCAGGCTGGCCTTGAATACACCGATCGCAAACTCTGCCGATCTTGCGGGCGACCAGGCAGTGATCGCCCGGGCCGAAGCCATACGTTCCGACGTCGCGGCAGCTTCCGATGACATCGAGACGACCCGCCGGCTGCCGCCGGCGCTGCTCGGCAAGCTGCACGATGCGCAACTGTTCCGGCTGTTGCTGCCCCGCTCGACCAACGGGATCGAAACCGATCCCGTGACTTTCTTTCACGTCATCGAAACCATCGCCAAAGCCGATGCCTCCACCGCCTGGTGCCTCAGCCAGGCCGGTGGTTGCGCGATGTCGGCGGCCTATCTCGATCTGCCGGTGGCGCAGGCGATCTTCGGCGATCCGCGAGCGGTACTGGCGTGGGGACCTGGCCTCAAGGTTCGGGCGGTCGAATGCGACGGCGGCTACCGGGTAACCGGCGTGTGGTCCTTTGCATCCGGCGGCCGGCATGCGACCTGGCTCGGCGCGCACTGCCCGATTTATGCGGCCGACGGTTCGCCCAGATACGATGCCAATGGAGCCCAGCTCGAGCGCACCATGCTGGTACGCTCCGAAGACGTCGAGTGGACCGACATCTGGAACACCGTGGGCCTTCGCGGCACCGCCAGCGACCAGTTCGCGCTCAACGAATTTTTCGTGCGCGCCGACCATTCGATTACGCGTGAGTTCGACCGGGAATGCCGCGAGCGCGGCCCGCTCTACCGCATGAGCAATCACACCTGCTATCAGGTCGGCTTTGCCGGTGTCGCCTGCGGCATCGCCCGCACCGCCCTCGACAACTTCGTCGATACGATGCGTAACAAGGTGCCGCGTGGCGCGAAGGTCTCGCTGCGCGACAATGCGGTGGTCCAGAGCAACCTCGCCCAGGCGGAAGTCAATCTCCGCGCCGCGCGGGGCTACGTCTTGCAATCGATGGCCGACACCTGGAAGGATCTCACCGCGGGCGCCACCATCACGGTCGCGCAGCGCATGAACATCCGCATGGCCTCGACCCATGCCATCCACAAGGCGCGCGAGGCGGTCGACTTTGCCTACAATGCCGCAGGCGCCACTGCGATCTTCGAGAACCATCCGCTGGAGCGCCGGTTCCGCGACATCCATACCGTGACCCAGCAGCTGCAAGGCCAGCTCAGGCATTTTGAAACCGTCGGCGCCTGGATGATGGGCGTCGATACCGACCTCAGCTTCGTTTAGGGAGAACGGCCATGGGACTTGGCGGACTGCAGCACTACACCATTGAGCCCGCCGATCTTGAGCGCACCAAGGATTTCTATTGCGATGTGCTCGGGCTGGAAAACGGCGATCGTCCGCCGCTCGATTTCCCCGGCTACTGGCTCTATTCCGGTGGCACGGCCACGGTGCATCTGATGGGCACGCGCAAGCCGCGTGAGGGCATCGTGGTGCGCGGCACCGAGAAAAAGTATGAAGATACCGGCCGGCTTGACCATATCGCCTTTGCCGCCACCGATGTCGAGGGTATGCGAAGGCGACTGCAGTCGAAAGGCGTCAAATTTCGCGAGAGCATCGTGCCGCGCACCGGCGATACGCAGTTCTTCCTCTACGATCCCGATGGTGTCGGCGTGGAGCTGAACTTTCCGAAAACCTGAGGCCTCGCTGCATCAACGGGTCCGGACCTTAATTCTTCGGCGGCGTCCGACTCGGCCGAATTGGTTTTTGGTGCTGTGGTGGCATGGCGCAATGATGTTGGGACGCCACACCGCCCCTCAAATAATGAAGTTCCCGACAACGCCGCAAGTCAGCCATCAGTAAGGCGCGAGTCCGTCAGGGTTTCATCATCATTGCAATGAGATTGGGAGGTGCCGCGCCGCTGCGGCAGAATAGCCGGGTGCCGTGCCTTTCAACCTACCCCAGGGCACACGTACCCGGCTATTCGTCCGGCCGACCCACCTTAGTCGAGCCCGCGCTCATGGCTCAGATTGACCATTTCCTGAATGAAGACCGCCTTTTGTTTGTCGTTCAGGCTGGCAAATAGCGGCTCGGCGGCATCGGCCACGTTGCGCTGATCGACGGCGCGGTCGTTGAGAAATTGGGCCTCGTTGCGCATCTGCTCGATGATGTCGTCGGGAGGATCGCGCTTGGCGCGCGCAATGCGCAGATTGAGGCGATCGGCGCCGTTATGGCCGAGATAGTGCATCGCACTGTTGAACGCGGCCCAATGCTTCTCCTGCTCGGGCGTGAGATTCAGCTCCTTCTTGATCCGCTCGATATTGGCGTCGCTGTTGGCGACGATCTGTTCGGCTGTCAGTTGCGGCGCGCCGGCTTGGGTGAGGACGGCCGGCTGCTGCGGTTGTTGCTGCTTTGCGGTTTTCGTCGCTTTGGACCCCTTCGGAGGCTTCGAGGCCTCACCCTGCTTTGAAGGCTCGCCCTGCTTGGATTCCTTCGCTGCCGGAGCCTGTCCGGCCTTGGTATTGTTGTTGCCCCCGGTCAGAACGCCGGTGACGCCCGTGACCACGCCTACGACGCCGCCGATCGCGCCGCCCAGCACGCCACCGACCGGGCCGGCAGCCTTGTTGCCTTCGCGCGCCCCTTGCTGCACGCCCTGCACCAGCCCTTGCGCGTTCGCCGTCGCACACGCGCCAAGAGCCAGCACGACGATGGCGCCAAATACAAAACACCAGCGCGACGGCATCGGCGCAAGCTGTTGAGGACGTGTCATTGTCGGGTCTCCATGGTCGATCGTGAAATTTGCCACGCGCAATCGCCAAAGCGCGCGAGAATCTTTCGGCGCCTAAACTATCGTTTCCGCCCCAAACTCGTCCACCGCTGCGCCGGATAGTTCCCCGGCAGGAAACAGCTTCCGCGCAAGCAGTTACGCGTGCCGTCGGTCGGCTGCGGCCCAATAGCGCCCCCCTGCTCGAATGCAAAGTGTGCGCCGCAATATCACCTGTCAATTATTGACGATATCGAGGACACGACATCGTCGCTCCCGCTGCCCGGAATTTCCACGCAACGTTAGTTCAATAACGGTGGCCGCTGTGTTTTCTCGACAGATGCAAACAATTCTGGTCTGATCCGATTACAAAATCTCCGCTGGCCGCCGCCTCGAAGCGGCTTCCCGCCAGACGGAGAAGAATAACAAGAACCAAAATCTGGCTCAGCAAAGAGGAAACGTTATGTCACGCAGGAAGCTTTCTCGCCGACAATTCGTTGCTGCGACAGCGCTATCATCCGCAGCGCTCATCACCGCGCCGTATGTGCGCGGCGCTTATGCCGCCGGTAAGCTATCGATCGGTTTCTGGGACCACTGGGTTCCCGGTGCCAACAAGGCCTCGACAGATATCGTCAATGCCTGGGCGGAAAAGGAGAAGGTCGAGGTTCAGATCGACTACATCCCGAGCCAGGGCAACAAGAACCTGCTCACCATCGCAGCCGAAGCACAGGCGAAATCCGGCCACGACATTCTTGCCATGCCGACCTGGTGGCCGCATGCGCAGGCCGAGCTGCTGGAACCCATGAACGACGTCATGGAAGGCCTCATCAAGCAGAACGGCGAACCCAATGGTACCGTGAAATATCTTGGCCAGTCCAAAGGCAAATGGCTGGCGGTGCCCGCGAGCGTCGGCAGCCAGATCAAGGGTCCCTGCTCCCGCATCGACCTGATGAAGCAGCATGCCGGCATCGATGTGCAGGCACTGTATCCGGCCGGTGCCCCGCCGAAGGCCGACAGTTGGACCTTGGACACCTTCCTCAAGGCCGCGGAGGCTTGCCAGAAAGGCGGCGTTCCGTTCGGCATCGGACTTGGCGAGACCAGCGACAACGTCGATACAGCGGGCGCAATCTTCCAGTCGTTCGGTGCAGCCCTCGTTGATGAGAAGGGTAACGTCACCGTCAAGACCGACGCCGTGCGTCAGGCGCTCGAATACTACAAGAAGCTGATCTCCTTCCTGCCGCCGGACGCCGGCGCCTGGGACGACTCCTCCAACAACAAATGGCTTGTCTCCGGCAGGGGCGCACTGATCATGAACCCGCCGAGTGCCTGGGCCGTTGCCAAACGCGACGCGCCGCAGGTCGCCGAGCAGTGCTGGACTCACGGCTTCCCGGTCGGGCCGAAGGGCCGTTATGCGCCATACCTGTCCTATTTCTGGGGCACCTGGTCGTTCTCCAAGAACAAGGAAGCGGCCAAGAGCGTGCTCAGGGCTCTTTCGCAACCGGATGCGATCGAGAAGATGTGTGTGGCGAGCGGCGGCTACGACCTGCCCTGCTACGAAAAGCTCACCACGCTGAAGGTCTGGCAGGAGGAAGGGCCGCCGAAGGGCACGCTCTACCACTACCCGAACCCGCACAACCACCAGACTCTTTCGATCGCCGCGGCGCCCGCCCCGCCGAAGATCGCACAGCAGATCTATACGCAGGCGACCCTGACCAAGATGTGCCTGCGCTATCACCAGGGCGAAGCGATGGAAAAGGTGCTCGCCTGGGCTGAAGGCGAGTGCGAAGGCTTCATGCGGAGCTGACGGACGGGATACTCTGGCGGCCTGCCTGATCGCAGGCCGCCATTCCCATTCCACCTTCAATCGCAGGCCCGGCAAAGCCGACAGAAACGTTATAGGGATGAAAGCACACCATGGCTGACGTCGCATTGCAGCCGAACCGGGGCGCCGCACAAGCCGCGCGCAAGCGCTCGAGCCTACACAAAATGCTCAGGCGCAAATCAAGCGTGGCGTTCCTGATGACGCTGCCGCTGATCCTCCTGATCGCGACTCTCGTGATCTATCCGGCCTTCTATGCGCTGCACCTGGCCACCTTGAACAAGTCGATGCAGCGCTTCGTCGGGCTCAGCAATTTCGAGTTCCTGTTCAGGCGCGAGACGTTCTGGCTCGTCGTGAAGCAATCCTGCATCTTCGCGATCACGGCCGTCGTCTTCAAGGCGCTGCTGGGCTTTATCATTGCGCATTTCGTTCACAACATTCCGGCCAAGGGCCAGCGTAAATGGCGCGGCATGCTGCTGGTGCCGTGGGTGATTCCGCCGGCGATGAGCACGCTCGCCTGGCTGTGGCTGTTCGATCCCTCCTACAGCGCATTCAACTACACGCTCTCGTTCTTCGGCATCGGGCCGATCCCATGGACCGGCGATGCCATGTGGGCGCGCTTCTCGGTCATTCTCGTCAACATTTGGGTCGGTGCGCCGTTCTTCATGATCATGTATCTGGCGGCGCTGAAATCCGTGCCGGAACAGCTTTACGAAGCCGCCGCTATCGACGGTGCCAATTGGTGGCAACGCATCTGGTACGTGACGCTGCCGATGATGCGAAACATCATCGCGATTACGACGCTGTTCTCGTTGATCGTGACGTTCGCCAATTTTGACATCGTGCGCATCCTGACCGCGGGCGGCCCGCTCGATCACACCCATATCTTCGCGACGTGGGCGTTCCGCATTGGAATCGAGGGCAGCGATATACCGCTGGGCGCCAGCGTCTCCCTCTTCATGGTGCCGATCCTGGCGATCGCAGCGATTTTCATCCTGCGCGACATCAACAAACGCGGGAACGAAGCCTGATGACAACAGTAACAATCGACAAGACCGCGCCGACCCGCAAGGTCAAGTACGGCAGCATGAGCCGCGATCGGGCCTGGGCGCTGCGCTGGTCCTATTTTTTCCTGGTGATCTTCGCCATTTTCTCGCTGACGCCTCCGATCTACATGCTCATCACTTCATTGAAGAGCAGCGCCGAGATTTCGGCCGCGACTAATCCGTGGTGGGTGTTCCACCCAACGCTCGAGAACTATGTCGGTCTGCTGACGTCGAACCAGTTTCTGCGCTTCTTCTGGAATTCGGCAATCGTCTCGATCTTCGTCGTTACCATCACCATGCTGATATCGGTGCCGGCGGCTTTCGCCCTGGCGCGAATGCGGTTCTGGGGTTCGGCAACGCTCGCGACGGGCGTGTTCCTGACCTATCTCATTCCAGAGACACTGCTCTTCATTCCGCTTTTCAAGATGTTCGCGGTGATCGGCGACTGGACCGGCATCCAGCTCATCAACAGATGGTACGTGCTGCTTATTCTCTATCCGACGCTCACGGTGCCGTTCTGCACATGGATCATGATCGGTTACTTCGCCTCGATACCGAAAGAGCTAGATGAAGCCGCCGTCATCGACGGCGCGTCCTGGATCCAGACGCTGACGCGGATATTCATTCCGGTTGCCTTTCCCGGCATCATTGCGGCTACCATCTTCGCTTTCACGGTGTCATGGGCGCAATTCCTCTATCCGCTGGTGTTCACGACATCGACCGACCAGTTGGTGATGCCGGTCGGCATCATTACCTCACTGATCAAGGGCGACGTGTTCAACTGGGGGCAGATCATGACCGGCGCCCTGCTCGGTGCTGCGCCGCCGCTCATCATCTACGCATTCCTGATGGACTATTACATTGCCGGCCTGACCGCCGGTGCGACAAAGGGTTGATCTCATGGCTGACGTGACGTTGCGTAAGGTTGTGAAGCGCTATGACGAGGTCGAGGCGGTGCGCGGCATCGACCTCGACATCGCGGACCATGAGTTTGTCGTGCTGGTCGGACCATCGGGCTGCGGCAAGTCGACAACGCTGCGGATGATCGCGGGCCTGGAAGATATCTCCGACGGCGACATCATGATCGGCGGCGACATCGTCAACGACGTGCCGCCGAAGGATCGCGATATCGCGATGGTGTTTCAGAACTACGCGCTTTATCCGCACATGACGGTTGCGGAAAACATGTCGTTCGGATTGCGGCTGAAGCGCTACCCGAAGGCCGAGATCAAGAGCCGTATCGACGAGGCCGCGCGCATGCTCGACATCGTCGAACTGGTCGACCGCAAGCCGAAACAGTTGTCCGGCGGCCAGCGCCAGCGCGTCGCCATGGGCCGCGCCATCGTGCGTAACCCAAAGGTGTTTCTGTTCGACGAGCCGTTGTCCAATCTTGACGCCAAGCTGCGCGTGCAGATGCGGATCGAGATCAAGAAGGTGCACCAGAAGGTCCGCACCACGACGGTCTACGTGACCCACGACCAGGTGGAGGCGATGACGCTGGCCGACCGCGTGGTGGTGATGAACCATGGCCGCATCGAGCAGATCGGCACGCCGAACGAGCTCTATCACAAGCCGGCGACGAAATTCGTCGCCAGCTTCATCGGCTCGCCGGCGATGAATTTCATCCCGTGCCGGTTGGAGGATCTCGCCGGCAAGGTGCACATCCGGTTGACCGACCGCATCGCCTTCCCGCTGCCGCCGGCCCGCGCCGCCCGCTATCAGGGCATTCCGCGCACGGACAAACTGCTGCTGGGGCTGCGACCCGAGCATATCACCGAGGCTCGGCCGCATCTTGCACCCGGCGTGGAGGCCTTCGACACGGTGCTCGATGTCACCGAGCCGATGGGAATGGAGACGCTGATCTATTTTACGCTGGAAGGCTCGCAGGTCTGCGGCCGAGTCAATCCCAATGCTGGCGCGCAGGATGGCGCCCCTCTCCGATTGGCTGTGGACCTCAACAATATGCACCTGCTAAACGAGGTGACCGGCGTCGTCCTTTGACGGCGCAATTGCGAGGTTACTAAGGGCAGGAAATGGCTACCAACAAGAAGAAAATCTTCATCACTGAATCGATGTCACAGCAGGGAAGAGCGCTGCTTCACGCGCGAGACGACATCGAGCTCGTCGAATTTCCCAACATGATTTCGCAGGAGGATTTCAATATCAAACTGAGGGAGCATGCGCCGGTCCACGGCGTCGCTCTCGGTGGCACCCGTTTTGGCGAGCCCGAGCTCGAAGCCTCGAAAGACATGCTGGTGGTGACGCGGATCGGTGTCGGGTTCGACGCCGTGGACGTCCCCGCGCTGAGCCGCCGCAAGGTGCCGCTGATGGTGGCCGGCACCGCCAATTCGCCGTCGGTTGCCGAACACGCGCTGTTCATGATGCTGACGCTCGCCAAGCGCGCAACGGAAATGCATTCGCTCGTAAGGGACGACAAATGGGCGGATAGGCTCGGGATGCTGCCTTATGACCTCTTCGGCAAGACCGTCCTGATCGTAGGTTTTGGGCGCATCGGCACGCGCACCGCCAAGCGCTGCATCGCGATGGAAATGAACGTCCTGGTTTTCGACCCTTATAAGCATCCCGCCGATATCAAGGCCGCCGGTTGCGAGCCGATCGCCGACCTCAACGCGGCGCTGCCGCGCGCCGACTTCGTCAGCATCCATTGCCCCAAGAATCCGGAGACTGTCGGCATGTTCAATGCCGACAGGCTGAAGCGGATGAAGCCGACTGCCTATCTGATCAACACGGCGCGTGGCGGAATCGTCGACGAGGCCGCGCTGCACGCCGCTCTGGTGTCCGGCAAGCTAGCCGGCGCGGGCCTCGACGTTTTTGAGCAGGAGCCGCCGCCGGCCGGTCAGGCGTTGCTCGCCCTGCCGAACGTCATCATGGCGCCGCATGTCGCCGGCGTCACCGTGGAAGCCGTGGACCGGATGAGCGAGCAGACGGCCCGCAACATTCTGAGCGTATTGGACGGCGATCCCTTGCGCCAGAACGTGATTAATCAGGACGTACTCGGCTAAATCGTCGCAGTAAATGGCCCCAGGCATGGCCGGTCTATCGGCCGGCCGGCAAGCGAGGTGTGTGCATGGCCTTCAAGGAATACGGTAATTACGACGCGATTGGCCTTGCCGAACTGGTTCGGAAGAAGGAGGTCTCGGCCAAGGAATTGCTCGATGAAGCCATCGCCCGCACCGCAAAGGTCGATCCGCAGATCAACGCAGTGGTCGTCAAGCATTACGACTATGCCGAGCGTCAGATCGAACACGGCCTGCCCGATGGTCCCTTTACCGGCGTGCCATTTCTGTTGAAGGACCTCGACCTCCTGGAGGGCACGCGCACGACCTCAGGCGCGACGGTCCTGAAGGATTTTGTGGCCGATCATACCGGTACGCTGGCGCGGCGTTTCCTCGAGACCGGCGTATCCATCTTCGGCAAGAGCTCCAGTCCCGAATTCGGCCTGATGCCGACGACGGAGTCGCGCCTGTTCGGGCCGACCCGCAATCCCTGGAATCTAGAGCATTCTTCCGGCGGGTCGTCCGGCGGCGCCGCGGCGGCGGTTGCCGCTCGCATCCTTCCCGTCGCGCACGCCAGCGATGGCGGCGGCTCGATTCGCATCCCCGCCTCGGCTTCCGGCGTGTTCGGCTTAAAGCCGACCCGGGCGCGCAATCCGCTCGGTCCCAATCGCGGCGAAGGCTGGGCCGGATTCTCCTGTGGCCATGTCGTGAGCATCAGCGTGCGCGACAGCGCGGTGATGATGGATGCGATCCACGGGCCGGAGTCGTCGAGCCCCTACGTCGCGCCGCCGCCGGAGCGGCCGTTTTCGCAGGAAGTCGGCCGCGATCCGGGCAAGCTTCGTATCGCGTTCACCGATAAATCGCCGTATGGCGATGCCATCGATCCGGAAATCGCTGCAGCCGTGCGTGAGATCGCAAGCCTTCTGGCGGGGCTCGGCCATCACGTCGAGGAACGGGCACCGGCGCTTGCCGCCGATCCGGCCGCGGTCATGACCACTATCGTCGGCGGCAACACCGCACTAACGGTCCGCTTGATCGAGCAGCGGCTCGGGCGAGAGATGACGGACAATGATCTCGAGATATTGACGCTGGCGCATTCGCGCAACGCGAAGCGAACCTCGGCGACCGACTATGTCGCCGCCCAGCTAGCTGCCTTCCAGATTTCCCGCTCGCTGGCCACCTTCTTCGAGAGCTGCGATGTCTTCCTGTGCCCGACCTTGTGTACGCCGCCGCTGCGCATCGGCGAACTCAACACCATGTCAAATGATCTGTCGCACGTTGCCCCGATCCTGCGGCGCTACATGCCCGGCACCTCCATGTTTAACATGTCCGGGCAGCCGGCGATGTCGGTGCCGCTGGCATGGAATAAGGCCGGATTGCCGCTCGGCATGATGTTTTCAGCGAGGTTCGGCGACGAGGCCACCCTGTTCCGGCTGGCCGGCCAGGTCGAACAGGTCCGGCCCTGGAAGAACAAAATACCTCCGGTTTGCGCTTAAGCGCGCGCCTCAAAAAAGCCACGGATTGACAAAGCCCAGCTTTATTCGGAAGCAATGCAAGGGCCTTGAGCGGCGACGCGTACTGATTCCGCAAACGGGCTCGATCCGGAGGCTGAATCGTGACCCAAAGCGACCCGACCGACAACGCCCTGGCGACGATCGCCAGCATTCTCGACCCGCCGGAAAGCCGTCGCAAACCCGAAAAGCCCGCGGTCGCGGAGCCGATGCCGGTAGTCCCTCCGCCCATCCCCACGTCTCCTCCGCCCATCGAGGCGCACGGCTACTGCAAGTTCGGGCCCGGCCCAATGACCGCGATCCGTTTCAAATGGACGGTCCGGCTCGACAATGGCAACTACTATGTCGACGAGACCATCGGGGAGAACTCCACGCCGATCGTCACCGGGCCGATGTCGCGGGAAGCCGCGATCCAGATGGTCGACGATCGCGAAAGTGACGCGCGCCGACGCTTCGAGCAATTGAAGAGCGAGATGAGCGGGCGTAGCGCCGCAGCCAATCTGGCCCGCAAGGACAGCGGCGAGGCGTAACCTGCGTGGTTGAGCGCGGCACGCTGCGGATCGGTTGATGATGACGGACGCTTCGGAGACCCGCTACCACCAGCAGAAGCAGCACGCGAGCGTGCTCTGCGCGGTGCATCCCGACAAGCCGTTCGATTTTGCCGAGAAGGCCTACTGGCTTCAGCGATATCGCGCTGAAGGCCTTGTCGATCAATGGCTGCACATTGCTATCCAGGACGGAAGCTTTTAGGAAATTTATGCCTCGATTGATTCTCGGTTGGAGAAGCCTGTTTCCGAGGAAATTGACCGTCCATTGGGCGCAATTTAGACTGCCGCGGTCGAATTGAACCAAAGCCGCTAGTACACGACTTATAGTTTGAAAGTGATCTGGATCACGTTGAGTGAAGCTGCGGCTGCGTAGTAGCTGCGGGAATCCGGATTCCCTGTTCAGGAGGTCGTCATAATGAAGAAGTGCCTCGCTATCGCCGCGCTCTTGCTGGCTGGCACCGTCACCGCTGCACAGGCGCAGTACACTTTCGAGTATGGCGGTCGCACCATTACGATCGATCCCGATCGCGGCACCGTTTCTATTCCCGGCGTCTACGACAATACCGGCAAGAAGACCAAGCGCGCGCGAGGCGAGGAAGGCGATCTTGATCGTCCGACCAGGAAGACTCCGCAGCAGGCAAAGACCGCCCCGCAAGCCGCACCCGAGACTGCGCCAGCGCCGGCCGTGCCGGCTCCAGCGGAGCAAGCGGCTGCCCCTGCGACTGCGCCGGCACCTGCCGCCCCTGCTCCAGCCGCTGTACCGGCCACGCCGTCGAGCACGACGGCAGCCGTTGCGCCGGTAGACGCCGCTGCGCCTGCGGCAGCACCTCCTGCTCCCCCGGTGCAACAGAACGCCGCTCCGGCAACACCGCCAGCATCTGCTCCCGTTGCCGCGCCAGCGCCACCGCCGCCGCAACAGAAACAGGCGGCGGCACCGGCAGCTTCGGCGCCGCCGTCTGCGAACTCACCGCTCGGCATTTGGCTCACGGAGGAGAAGGAAGGCAAGGTGCGGATCGAACAATGCGGCCCCAATCTCTGCGGCTATTCCGTCGACAAGAAGTCTAACCAGAACGGCGAGCAGGTTCTAATCAACATGAAGCCTGGCAAGGACAAGTGGAGCGGCCGGATTTTCGATCCGAACACCGGCAGCACCTACGATTCGACGATTGCCCTCAAGGGCACCGACAGCCTGCGCGTTCAGGGCTGCGCCTTCGGCGGCATGTTCTGCGGCGGCCAGACCTGGACCCGCGTCAACTGACCAGCAGGCACTGCGCATTCGACCGAAGCCCCGCCGCTGCGCGGGGTTTTTCATGGAGTCTTGAACGCGTGATGGCAATCACAGTTGTCGTGGAAGCACTGTGAGATCGTGATCGGGTCCAAATCAAAGGGGCTCGTCATGGTAAAGTCTCGGAAATCCGTGGTCGCCGTTTCGCTGCTTGCTGCGCTGGGCTTTGCGACACCATCTGCCGCTGCAACATTTGATGGCGACTGGAATGTGCAGATCACCTCGTCGAATGCCGCTTGCAGCAGCGGCGCCTCGGTTTCGATCGAAATCAGCAACGGCCAGGTCGCCTCGAACAGCGCAGCGGTAACGGCTTCCGGCCGCGTGGCCGAAGCCGGCACGATCAATGTCACGCTGGCGAGCGGGATGAAGCGCGCAGTCGGTTACGGCCGACTCGCGGGCACGTCGGGATCGGGCACATGGCGCGCGGCACTCTGCTCGGGCACCTGGACCGCGCAGCGGATTTGAGGCTGCAGCCTAACCCAGCTTCGCCGAATATTCGTCGTCGGTCACGTGCTCCATCCACGTGACGTAGCTTCCATCGACCGCTTCCTGCATGGCAATGTGGGTCATGCCGTTGGTCGGCGAAGCGCCATGCCAGTGCTTCTCGCCGGGCGGAATCCAGACGACATCACCGGGATGAATTTCCCTGATCGGACCGCCCTTGGCCTGCACCCGTCCGACCCCTGAGATGACGTAGAGCGTCTGACCCAGCGGATGCGTATGCCACGCCGTGCGCGCGCCGGGCTCAAAGGAGACGCGCGTCGAGGCCAGCCGTGCCGGCGCCTCGGTCTGGATGATCGGATCCTGCAGCACCGTGCCGGTGAAATATTCAGTCGGCGCCCGGCGCGTCGGCCGGGAGCCCGCGAGATGGATTTCCATGGAGTTGCCTCTGCCTGTTGACGTTACTTCTTCGTCGCAGCGTAGCGCGCCTTGGTCTCGGCGTTCATCGGATAGAGGCCGGGCAATGCCGCCCCGTTATTCACCTCGTTGACGATCCAGGCTTCCATCCGCTCCTGCTCCGGCCCTTCGGCCAGCACGTGATCGAGCGACGCCTGCGGGATCAGCACCGCGCCATCCTGGTCGGCGACGATGATATCGTTCGGAAACACGGCAACTCCGCCGCAGCCGATCGGTTCGCCCCAGCCCACGAAGGTAAGGCCCGCGACGGAAGGCGGCGCGGCGAAGCCGTCGCACCAGACCGGAAGATTGGTGCCGAGCACGCCTTCGACATCGCGCACCACGCCGTCGGTGATCAGTGCGGCAACGCCGCGCTTGACCATGCGGGCGCAGAGGATGTCGCCGAAGATGCCGGCATCGGTGACGCCCATGGCATCGACCACGGCGATGCAGCCTTTCGGCATCGCTTCGATCGCGGTGCGGGTCGAAATCGGCGATGACCAGGATTCAGGCGTGGCGAGATCTTCGCGCGCGGGCACGAAGCGCAGCGTAAAGGCCGGTCCGACCAGCCGTGGCTGCCCCGGCCGCAACGGCTTGGTGCCGCGCATCCAGACGTTTCGCAGACCCTTCTTGAGCAGCACAGTGGTGATGGTGGCGGTGGACACGCCGGACAGGGTTGCGACGGCTTCGGGGGACAGGGACATCTGGAATGCAGGCTCCGGAGTATGGGTGAAAGGTAGCGCATCTTGCGAAGCGCAGACATCGCGTCAAGGGCCGGAGGAAAGAAGCGCGATCACAATATCTTATCATCGGAATGCAGATTAATTTATTGAACTTACTGGCGGATTTCGCGCGAAGCGAATTCCACTCGCGCCCAAAACACGCTACAGGTTGAGCTGAGCACGAGAGCTGCGAAACAGTTTAGAGGCCATGGCCGTGACGCTACCCCCGCCCCGCCTGTTGCCGAGTGGCGACAGCGCCATCACGGTGGAATTCAGCCGCAACATCGACGATGCCGCCAACCGGCGGGTGCTGGCGCTCGACCGTGCGCTGGCTGCTGAACCCATCGCAGGCGTCACCGAGACCGTGCCGACCTATCGTTCGCTGCTCGTCCATTACGATCCGGTCCAGATCGATTTCGACAAGCTTGGTGAAAAGATTCTCGCGCTCGCGCAACTGCCGGTGCCGGCCGCAACAAAGAGCCGGCGCTGGCGCATTCCGGTGGTCTATGGCGGCGAGCACGGCATCGACCTCGAGGACGTCGCGAAAACCCTCAACACCACGCCCGACGAAATCGTGGCGCGGCATGTCGCCGGCGACTACCGGGTCGCCATGATCGGTTTTACGCCCGGCTGGTCCTATCTAAGCGGGCTTGCGGATAGCCTGCACATGCCGCGGCGGCAGAACCCGCGCTTGCTGACGCCGGCCGGCACCATCTCGATCGGTGGGGTGCAAACCGGCGTGCAGTGCCTCGCCGGCCCGAGCGGCTGGCACCTTCTGGGACGGACCGCGGTCCGCACCTACCAGCTTCACCGCGACCCGATCTTTTTGCTGGAGCCCGGCGACAACGTCACCTTTACGCCTGTCGATGCCAAGACGTTTGCGGAGCAGGACCGCGCCGCCGAAGCCGGCGAAATCATTGCCGAGCAGACCGCCGCATGAGCAGGCTCGTCATTGCATCGATCGGCCCGGCGAGTTCAGTACAGGACGGCGGACGGCCCGGCGCCCAGCGCTACGGCCTAGTGCCGAGCGGCGCGATGGATCGGCTGGCGCTGGCGGCCGCCAATACGCTGGTTGGCAATGAAGCGTTCATGGCGGTCGTCGAAGTCGGTCCGTTCGGCGCAAAATTCACCGCGCGCGGCGGCGCGGTGCGCGTCGCGCTGACGGGAGCCCCGCGCAATGCTGACATCGCCGGCCGCACCATGGCACCCGATACGTCCGCAACTCTCGCCGATGGCGAGACGCTGACGCTTGGCTTCGCCCGCGGCGGCGCCTTCAGCTATCTCGCGATCGAAGGCGGCATTGCCGGCGAGCCGATGTTCGGCAGCCTCGCCGTCAATGCGCGCGCCGGCCTCGGCAGCCCCTATCCTCGCCCACTGCAGGCCGGCGACGAACTACCGGCGAAGGCCGCAGTCGGCGCGGCGGCGGAACGGCGGATCGAACTGCCCGCGGCAACCGATGCGCCGATCCGTGTGGTCTGGGGACCGCAGGACGACGAATTCGCCGAGGAAACCAAAAAGCTGTTCGTCGACAGCGAATGGAAGATATCGGCGACCAGCGACCGCATGGGCTACCGGCTTGAAGGCCCCACCCTCAAGCACCTCTACGGCCACAACATCGTCTCAGACGGTACCGTCAACGGTAGCGTGCAGGTGCCCGGCAACGGCCAGCCGATCGTATTGATGCCGGATCGCGGCACCAGCGGCGGTTATCCCAAGATCGCGACCGTGATTTCGGCCGATCTCGGGCGGTTGGCACAGATCCCCGCCGGGCGCGCCTTTCGTTTCAGGGCCGTCAGCATGGCCGAAGCGGAGGCGGAAGCGCGCAAATTTGCGGAACTGCTGCGCACGCTGCCCGAGCGGCTGCGGGCAATCGAAAGCGTTGATCTCAACATCGACGCCCTGCACGATGCCAATGTCGCGGGCCACGCTGTCAGCGCAGTCGATGCGGGAACCTGGCACGCGGTATCGATGGCCGACATAGCGGGCCCGGACTGACCAGCAATCCACTCACGAGAAGCGGACGGACAACATGACAACCATCGACCTCAATTGCGATCTCGGCGAAGGATTTGGCGCGTGGGAAATGGGCAATGACGCCGCCATGATCGAGCTTGCGACGTCGGTGAATGTCGCCTGCGGCTTTCATGCCGGCGATCCCGACATCATGCGCCGCACGGTCGAACTGGCGAAAGCGCGCGGCGTCTCGGTCGGCGCGCATCCCGGCTATCGCGACCTGCACGGGTTCGGTCGGAGGCCGATCCCGGGCCTAAAGTCTTCGGAGATCGAGAACCTCATCGCCTATCAGATCGGCGCCTTGCAGGCGATTGCGACCGCGGCCGGATACAAGGTCACCCACGTCAAGGCGCATGGCGCGCTCTCCAACGTCGCCTGCGAGGATGACATGACCGCAACAGCCATCGCCAACGGCATCAAGGCGGTCGATCCCAATCTGATCTTCGTGGTGCTCGCCAATTCCAAGCTGGTGCAGGCGGGAGAAGCCGCCAACCTGCCGATGGTCCACGAGGTGTTTGCCGACCGCGCTTATGAAGATAACGGCTCGCTGGTGTCGCGCAAGAAGCCCGGCGCAGTGCTGCACGATGCGAAACAAATCGCCGATCGCGTGGTGCGGATGGTGCAGGACGGCGCAGTGGTCTCCGTCACAGGCAAGGTGATCAAAATGCGCACCGACACCGTGTGCATTCACGGCGACACGCCGGGTGCAGTCGACATCGCACGCGGCGTGCGTCAGGCGTTGAAGGATGCGGGGATTACGGTGGCGCCATTCAAGACGGCGCATTCGTCCTAGAACGGATGCACCGACAGCGTGCCGAACACGATGGCGGCAATGAGCGCGAACGCACTGTAGAGCGCGGCGGTGTGAAAGCCGGTGCCGGAACGGCGGGACACCGAGCGTGCGTAAAGGTGCAGGCGGGCTTCCGCCGATAGTTCGCGCATGATCGATCTCCAACGCGGCATGGAGTGCATATGGAATATCGATCGCGCCCGGATGCAAGACATCCGCCGAAATAGCGATACGGGCGCTCCGGCGTGCACCATTTCGAGGGGAAATTTCCCTTCTTTCCGACCAGAGCGAGAATTTTATTCGGCCCGATTTGAGCAAGGTGGAACCTGGATTAGTAAACGTCCTGCTGGAACCGGCCGTTCTTCTTGAGTTCCCCAACGAAGTTAACAGCCTCGTCGGTGGTTCGGGCGCCGAACTGGGCGATGATGTCGACCAGCGCGCGCTCGACGTCCTTGGCCATCCGCTTGGCGTCCCCGCAGATGTAGATGTGGGCACCCTCCGCGAGCCACGTCCATACCTCGCGGCCAACCTCCCGCATGCGGTCCTGGACGTAAAACTTCTTCTCGCCATCGCGCGACCACGCCAGCGACAACCGCGTCAAGAGGCCCGAGGTCTTCATCGCATTGAGTTCGTCGGCATAGAAGAAATCGCAATCGCTTCGCTGATGGCCGAAGAACAGCCAGTTCTTGCCGGGTGCGCCGGTGGCGCGGCGATCGAGCAGGAAGGCGCGGAACGGCGCGATACCCGTGCCGGGACCAACCATGATGATCGGTGTCTTGGGGTCCTGCGGCAGTGCGAAGCCATGGGCCTTCTGTACATAGACCTTGACCTCGTCGCCGGGGTTGATGCGCTCGGCAAGGAACGTCGAGGCCAGTCCGAGACGTCGTCGCTTGTTGACCACATAGCGCACGCAGTCGACCGTCAGCGACAGCTTTCCGGGGGTGGCATTGTGCGACGACGAGATCGAATAGAGCCGTGGCTGCAACGGCTCCAGCGCCTCGACAAAGGCCTCGGGATGCGGACGGACGCGGGAGAATTTCTGCAAGACCGCCATCACGTCGAGCGTTGCCGCGTCGCCATCGGGATCTTCGCCTTGCGCCAGCGCGCGGGCTTTCTCGCGCAGGGCGCCGCCGGTCAGATACGAGATCAGTTCGAACAGCGAATCCGGTGCTGGTGACAGCGAGACGTCGTCGCGCAACACTTCGCGCAGCGTCTTTCCCCTCACCTCCGTTGTATGCCATGCGCCCAGAAGTGCGATGATCTGGTCGACCAGGCCGATATCGTTGCGCGCAAAAATGCCGAACGAATCGCCGACGACATAGTCGAGGCCACATCCGGACAGATCGAACTCGATATGCCAGGTCTCCTTCTCCGAGCCCTTGCCGTTGAGCAATCGCCGCGAGAGGAATTTTGCGTTCGCGGGATTGTCGCGCGAACGGCCAGGTTCGCCTGGAGCCGTCGGCGCAACCGCAGCCGCCGCAGGCGCCGATGACGGCGCGGGTGCCTTGTCGATCTCCTCATAAAGCGATTTCAGCATCCGGGCGGTTTCCTTGCCGCCGGGGACGCAGAGGTTGAGCCGCGCTTCGCTCTTGTTCGCGATTGCTTCCGAATAGTTGTGGCAGTCATAGCCGCACTGGCCGCAATCCTGCTGCGCCATAGCCGCCATCATCCGCCGCCGCAACGGCCGGCCTTCGGCAAGCTTCATGCGATCGGCAATCGGCATGGTCTGGTCATGCCACGGCGCTTCGCCGTCATCGCCGTCGCCGGCTGCGCCCTGCATGACGGCCGCGCCTTGTTCGGCCGACAGCGGCGTCGCGTCTGACAGAAGTCCGGCGAAGAACCCGTTCAGCCACGAGCGCTGCGCTTCGGAGAATGGCGCGTTCGAGGGAATGATCTCGATCTTGGGTGGAGGCGTGATCTGGTTCATGCGGACACCTCGGCGTCGGTCAGCTTGCGCAGCGTCTCGCCGTCATGGCGGCGCGCAAATGTCAGGAACGTCTCATCGGGCGATGCGCGATGCGTGAGATACGCCTTCAGCAGTTTCTCGACCGTCCTCGGCGCATCCTCGGCCTTGAGATCGTGATAGACCTCCTGCCCGATGTCGGCATCGGGTCCAAAGCCGCCGCCGGTGAAGAGATGATAGCCCTCGACTGGATCGGCATCCTCGCCAACATCCACTTTCGCCGCGATCAGGCCGATATCGCTGATGTAGTGCTGCGCGCAGGAATGATGGCAGCCAGTGACGTGGATGTTGATCGGCGTCTCGATATTGACGCGCGGCTCGCACCAGTCGCCGATTTCCGCGGCATGGCGTTTGGTGTTCGAGGCGGCAAATCGGCAACCAGTATTGCCGGTGCAGGCGATCAGCCCGGCGCGGATTTGCGACGCCTCGACTGCGAGCCCGATCGCCTGGAGCGCGGCGACCGCCAGCTCGACGTTGTCGTCGCGCACACCGGAGATCAGCAGGTTCTGCCACACCGTCAGGCGGATATCGCCGTCGCCAAAATCCTGCGCGATTTTGGCTAACCCCCGCATCTGCTCGCAGGTGACTTTTCCAAGCGGCAGTGAGACGCCGATCCAGTTCAGCCCCTCCTGCTTCTGCCTGTGCACGCCGATATGAGCCATGCGGTCGAACGCCGGGCGCGGCGCGAGCGCTTCCGGCGGCACGCGGGTGAAGGGCTTGCCGAGCCGCTCCTCGACCAGCGCGTGGAATTTTTCGTGCCCCATCCCGTCGAGCACGTATTTCAGCCGCGCCTTGTTGCGGTTGGTACGGTCGCCAAGCTCGATGAAAATGCGCACGATCGCGTCAGCGACCTTGGTGGCGTCGGGCGGCTTGACGATGATGTCGGTGTATTTTGCAAAATCCTTATGACCGGTAATTCCACCGATCCCCAGCCGAAACCAGACGCCGGGCTCGGCGCCAAAACCGTCCCTCACCTCGACCGCCGTGAATGCGATGTCGTTGGTGTCCTCCAGCACGGCGATCTTGCCTGCGCCGTCGAAGGCGACGTTGAACTTGCGCGGCAAACCGTACAGCGAGCGGTCGTTGAGGATGTGGTAGTGCCACTCGCGGGCATATTCGCGGGTGTCGATCAGTTCCTGCGGATCGATCCCCGCCGTCGGCGTGCCCGTGACATTGCGGATGTTGTCCGCACCGGTGCCGCGCGAACAGAGGCCGAGGTCCTGGATGCCCTCAATCAAAGCCACCGCATGCTTGGGCGGAATTTCGCGCACCTGCAGATTCGCGCGCGTGGTGACGTGGCAGAACGGCCCGCACAGCCGCTCGGCGAGATCGGCCAATCCCGAAAACTGCCAGTGCTTCAGGATTCCGTTCGGGATCCGCAGGCGGCACATGTAGGAATCCTGCGCCGGCGCGACGTAGAACAGGCCGTAATAGCGCCAGCGGAAATTATCCGCAGGATTCGGCGGCGCGTTATCGAGCGCCTGCTGCTTCAGCCGCGGATAGGCATCGAACGGATGCTCCTCGCGCTTGAACTTCTCGGGATCGGCGAGCTTCTTGCCGGCGGCGATCACCTTGTCCTGCGCCTTGATGTGCGCAGCATCCGGCCCGGTCGGTTCGGCATTCGCCTTGCTCGCGCTGCCGCCGAGGCCGCGCCCGACCCGGCTGATCTGTAAGCCCGCGGTAAAGCCTTCGAGGTAGCGCTTCTGCTCGTCGGTAAAGTCGACTGTGATCGGTTCGATTTTCATGCGCGACGAAACTCCTGCGGCCACGGCAAGTGGCGTCAACGAATGGGGATTGACCGCCCAGGAGATCGGCCCGGCGTGGTTGCCGGGCTGAGATTCCTGGTATGCGGTCCGACCAGCTTCGTTGCTGCGGAAATCCATCTTGGACGTAGGCCGGCAGGCATCAACGACGAGCCGACCGCACTGCACCATACAAGTTGCGTGCCAGATGGGGTCGCGACGAATCTCTTGAAATTGCAATCTGTTCCGAGGAGGAGCTCGAAATTATGAAGCGAGCTTCATAGATGATTCCTGAGCAGCTTGCCTAATGAATAGACAGTGCGGACGATTGCCTAATATTGCTTCAATCGACCGGCTCAGGGCTTCCAGTGCCCAATCTTAAAAGCCGCCAGATGCCCGGCGATATCAGCGGGGTCGAACGCGGGGCCGGCAAAGGCGCCGATGGCACCAACCGCGTCGGGGACCGCCCCCGGACGCCCCATGGCGGCGTCGTAGAGCTCGGGCCTGAAGACCGCCATGGCGGTCCGAAGCGCATCCGGCCGCATCTCCGTCTGCCCCCAGCGCACCATCTGGGCGTAGAGCCAGGCGGCCTGCGCCGGATCGGGCCGCCCCGCCCCCTCGCGCCCGACCAGCAGATAGCGGCCGCTCTCGCGCCGCTGGCCGTCGGGTGAAACCTTCAATCGGCCGTCGAGGGTGCGCTGGATCACCTCGGCGCCGACGCCGAGCCGTTCGGGCCGCGCTAGGACATGAGCGGCTTCGGCGCGGTTTCCGGGCTCCTCAATGTATTCGGCGGCCTTGGCAGCCGCCCGGATCAGGGCAGCCAGCACGTTCGGATTTTTTTCCGACCAGCTTTGCCTGACCGCGAGAACCTTTTCGGCCGCGCGCACCAAAATATCAGCGACGAAATGCAGGATGTGGCCGACTCCGAGATCGACCGCAACCGAGTTCCAGGGCGCGCCGACGCAGAACGCATCGACATGGCCGTTGGCGAGGCTGTCCACCATGTAGGGCGGCGGTAACACCACCAGGCGAACGTCTTCGTCGGGATCGACCCCACCCGCCGCCATCCAGAACCGGAGCTGGTAATTATGGGTGGAGAACGGAAACGTCATTCCGAACGTCAGCGGTTCCGCGCCGCTCTTGCGCCTGGCCGCAACGACGCGGGCGAGTGCCAGTGCAGTGGCCATGGGATCGAGCGGGTCGCCGTCGATCTCGCTCATGATTGCGCCATGCAGCGCCGGCGATACCGTGATCGCGTTGCCGTTGAGCCCCAGATTGAATGGCGCAACGATCGGCACCTTGACGTGGCCTAAACCCAGGCTCGAGGCGATCGCTACCGGCGCCAGCAGATGCGCCGCGTCGAACATGCCGATATTGAGCTTGTCGCGGACGTTGGACCACGACACTTCACGCACCAGCGTGACATCGAGACCTTCGGCGGCCGTAAAGCCCTTATCGACGGCGATGATAAGCGCGGCCGCGTCGACCAGCGGAATGAAGCCGATATGCAGCGGTGTCGTCATTTCAGCAGCTCCGACGCGGTCAGGATCGACTGCGCGATCTCGCCGATTTTCTTCTTCTCGCGCATCGCGGTGGAGCGCATCAGCACATAAGCCTCCTCTTCGGTGAGGCCCTTCACCTTCATCAGGATGCCCTTGGCGCGGTCGATCACCTTGCGCTCCTCGAGCGCCGACTTGGTGCGGTCGAGCTCGTCCTGCAGCTTGGAGAAGGCGTTGAAGCGGGAAATGCAGAGGTCGAGGATCGGTTTGATCCGCTCCTTCTTCAGGCCGTCCACGATGTAGGCGGAAACGCCGGCATCGACGGAGGCCTGGATCGAGGCCGCGTCGCTCTGGTCGACGAACATGGCGATCGGCCGCCGCACCGCGCGGCTGACCTGGAACATCTGTTCCAGCACGTCGCGGCTGGGATTTTCCAGGTCGATCAGGATGACGTCGGGGTCGAGCGCATAGATCCGCGCCAGCAGGCTCTGCATCTCACTGATATGGACAACGCCGGTAAAGCCCGCCTCCCGCAACCCCTCTTCCAGGATTGCGGCCCGGATCGGACTTTCGTCGACAATGACGATTTTCGGCGACGACTCAGCGCTCATCGATCAACTCATACCCCGGCCGGGCATCCATAGCACGTCAGAAGTTGGCGCAAAGCCTTGTAATTATGGGCCATTAGGACTAGTTCGTGCCGATCAATCAGGCAGATGAAATATGCAACAGGCCGCTGCGCCCAAAGTCAGCTTTGTTTCCCTTGGGTGCCCCAAAGCGCTGGTGGATTCCGAGCGCATTATCACCCGGCTGCGCGCCGAAGGCTATGAGCTGGCCCGCAAGCATGACGGCGCCGACATCGTAATCGTCAACACCTGCGGCTTCCTCGACAGCGCCAAGCAGGAATCGCTCGGTGCCATCGGCGAAGCGATGGCCGAGAACGGCAAGGTCATCGTCACCGGCTGCATGGGCGCGGAACCCGAGCAGATCGAAGCGGCCTATCCAGGCGTGCTCTCGATATCGGGCCCGCAGCAATATGAGAGCGTGCTCGAGGCCGTGCACCGGGCGTTGCCGCCGGTCCATAACCCGCATCTCGATCTGGTACCGCCGCAAGGTGTCAAGCTGACGCCGCGCCACTACGCTTATCTGAAGATTTCCGAAGGCTGCAACAATCGCTGCAGTTTTTGCATCATCCCGAAACTGCGCGGCGACCTGGTGTCGCGCCCGGCCAACGACGTGCTGCGCGAGGCGGAGCGGCTCGTCGCAGCCGGCGTCAAGGAATTGCTTGTTATCTCGCAAGACACGTCAGCGTACGGCGTCGACGTGAAGTACGCGCAAAGTCCGTGGAAGGACCGTCAGGTCCGCGCAAAATTTTTCGATCTCGCCAAGGAACTAGGCGATCTCGGCGCGTGGGTGCGGCTGCAATACGTCTACCCCTACCCGCATGTCGACGAAGTCATCGGCCTGATGACCGAGGGCAAGATTCTGCCCTATCTCGACATTCCCTTCCAGCATGCGAGCCCGGACGTCCTGAAAGCCATGAAGCGTCCCGCCGCGCAGGAAAAGACGCTGGCGCGGATCAAGAAGTGGCGCGAGGAATGTCCTGACCTAACGTTGCGCTCGACCTTCATCGTCGGCTTTCCCGGCGAGACCGATTCCGATTTCGCCTATCTGCTCGACTGGCTCGAAGAAGCCGAGATCGATCGGCTCGGCTGCTTCAAATACGAGCCTGTCGCGGGCGCTGCATCGAATGCGATCGGGAATGCAGTCGCGGATGAGGTCAAGCAGGAGCGCTGGAACGCGCTGATGGCCCGGCAGCAGAAAATCTCTGCCCGCCGCCTCAAGCGCAAGGTCGGCACCCGGCAGCAGATCATCATCGACGAAGTCGGCCCGACGGTTGCAAAGGGTCGTTCAAAGGCCGACGCGCCACAGATCGACGGCGCGGTCTATCTTTCCAGCCGCCGCCCGCTGAAGGTCGGCGAGGTCGTCACCGCGAAGATCGAACGATCTGATCAATACGATCTGCACGGCAGCGTCGCGGGATTTTGAAGACCCGACGCCGCTTGACATGGTGCACGGTTCGGCTGTATGGGCCATTGCCATGAAACTGAACCGGACCAACCGCCGCGCCTGCCTGCGTCGTCGCTCCCGCGACGATGATGGGGCGCGCCATGTCCGACGACAACGCTGATTAGCTAGTTCAGCCACGTTTTCGAGAAGGCCGCACCCTCAAAAGTGCGGCCTTCTTGCGTTTCGGCCTGCCCCTTCCCCAAAAACCTGAGGAGATCGACATGACCCATGCTGCCCATCCGTTCGACGCGCTGATGAACATCACCGCCCGCCCGCAGGCCGTGTTCGTTCGCGGCGAAGGCGCGTATCTGTGGGACGAGGCCGGCAAGCGCTATCTCGATTTCATGCAGGGCTGGGCCGTCAACTGCCTCGGCCATTCGCCACCGGTCGTCGCCGAAGCGCTTGCCGCACAGGCCAAGCTTTTGCTGACGCCAAGTCCCGCCTTCTACAACGGCCCCAGCCTGAAGCTCGCGCAAGCACTTTGCGAGAAGAGCTGCTTCGATCAGGTGTTCTTCGCCAATTCGGGCGCGGAGGCCAATGAAGGTGCCATCAAGCTCGCGCGCAAATACGGCACGAAATACAAGAACGGCGCGTTCGAAATCATCACGTTCGAAGGTGGATTTCACGGCCGCACGCTTGCGACCATGTCTGCATCGGGCAAGAAGGCGTTCGAGCCGCTGTTCGAGCCAAAGGTATCAGGCTTCCGCAAAGCCAAACTCAACGATCTCGGTTCAGTAAAGGCGCTGATTTCTGACAACACGGTCGCCGTGATGCTGGAGCCGATCCAGGGCGAAGCCGGCGTCTGGCCTGCAACCGATCAATTCCTGAAGGAACTGCACGCGCTGACGAGAGACCACGGCCTGCTCCTGATCGTCGATGAGATCCAGACCGGCATGGGCCGGACCGGAAAACTGTTCCACTACGAGCATGCTGACATCGAGCCGGACATCATGACGCTCGGCAAAGGTATCGGCGGCGGCGTGCCGCTGGCAGCCCTGCTCGCGACCGAGCATGCCTCTTGCTTCGAGCATGGCGACCAAGGCGGAACGTTCAACGGCAATCCGTTAATGTGCGCTGCGGGGCTTGCGGTGCTCGAGGAGGTTTCGAAGCCGCAATTCCTGAAAGCGGCTGCGGATGCCGGCCTGTTCCTGGAAAGCGAATTGCAGAAATTATCGGCGCGGCACGGCCTCGGCGAAGTCCGCGGCCGCGGGCTGTTGCTGGCGCTCGATCTGAAGCTGCCGATCGGTGCGGCGATCGTGGCCGAGGCGCTTGCTGACGGCGTGCTGATTAACTCGCCGCAGCCCGATGCGCTCCGCTTCATGCCGGCGCTCAACGTCACGCGTGAGGAGATATCACTGATGATCGATTGTCTTGATGCGATTTTGGTGAAGGCGGGCGCGGCACGGAGAGTGGCTTAGCCTCGATCGCCATTGCGAGCGAAGCGAAGCAATCCATACTTCCGCGGTGGAGGAATGGATTGCTTCGTCGCTATCGCTCCTCGCAATGACGGCTCGGCTTACGGCCTTAAGATCGCCGCGCCCGTCGTCGCGCGGCTCTCCAGCTCGGTATGCGCCTTCGCCGCGTCCTTCAGCGCGTAGGCATGGTTGATCGGCACGTGAAGTTTGCCGTTGATGACGGCGGCGAACAGCGTGTCGGCGCCTTCGAGCAGGTCCTTGCGGGTGCTGACATAGTCATTGAGCTTCGGCCGGGTCGCAAACAGCGACCCGTGGTTGTTGAGCTCGGCGAGCGGGAACGGCGGCACCGGACCGGAGGCATTGCCGAAGCTGACGAACAGGCCGCGTGGCCGCAAGCACGACAGCGAGCCCGGGAAGGTGGTCTTGCCGACGCCGTCATAGACGACGTCGCAGAGCTCGTTGCGGCTGATCTGTTTCACGCGCGCGACGAAGTCCTCTTCGTTATAGAGGATGACGTGATCGCAGCCATTGGCGAGCGCGAGGTCGGCCTTGGCCTTGGAGCCGACGGTGCCGATCACATGCGCTCCGAGCGCCTTCGCCCACTGGCAGGCCAACAGACCGATGCCGCCGGCCGCGGCATGGATCAGCACGCGATGGCCGGGTTCGACCTTGAAGGTCTTGTGCAGGAGGTACCAGACCGTCAGCCCCTTGAGCATCAGGACCGCGCCCTGCTCGTAGGTGATATGGTCGGGCAGCTTGACCAGCTTGTCCGCCGGGATCACCCGCTCGCTGGCATAGCCGCCGAGTGTGAAATAGTAGGCGACGCGATCGCCGGGATGAAAATTGGTAACGCCCGGGCCCACGGCCACAACCTCGCCGGCGGCCTCATTGCCGGCAATGAACGGCAATCCGGGGGCCTTGTAGAGGCCGGTGCGGAAATAGACGTCGATGAAGTTGAGTCCAACGGCATGCTGGCGGAGGCGAACCTCGCCCGGCCCCGGCGCCGGGACCTCTACGTCCTCGTACACCAGGGCTTCCGGTCCCCCCACCTTGTGCACGCGCACAGCCTTGGTCATGACAGTCTCTCCCTTGGTATTTGCTGAACGCCCCAACTACGAAGCGAAACGAAAGCCATCGCCGTCGCCTTGTCAACTGATCGGTCGAAAACGCCTATTTGGCGGCGGCTTTTCTCCGGTTGCGCCTGGCGAGCACATTGAACAGTTCGACGGCGGCCGCGAACAACATGGCAAAATAGATGTAGCCGCGCGGGATATGGAATTTGAATCCATCGGCGACCAGCGCCACGCCGATCAGCACCAGGAACGCCAATGCCAGCATTTTGGTGGTCGGGTGATTGGCCACGAACCGGGCCACCGGGCCCGACGAGACGTACATGACGACGCATGCGATCACGACGGCGGCGATCATGATCTCCAGATCCTGCGCCATGCCGATCGCGGTGATGATCGAGTCCAGCGAGAACACGATGTCTATGACGATGATCTGCATGATTACCCAGAAGAATACGCTGGCTCTAGGTTCGGCATTGGGCTCGCCATCGCTCGCCTCGACCTCGCCATGAATTTCATGCGTCGCCTTCGCGATCAGGAAGGCTCCGCCGGCAATCAGGATGATGTCCCGCCAGGACAGTTCGACATTTCTTACCGTGATCACCGGCTCCGTCAGGCCGATCAGCCACACCAGCAGAGTGAGCAGCACGATGCGGAACACCAGCGCCAGCAACAGGCCGATCTGGCGCGCCCGTTTGGCCTGCGCCGGCGGAAGGCGCGAGACGATCACGGAGATGAAAATGACGTTGTCGATGCCGAGCACGATTTCCAGCGCCGTCAACGTCAGCAGCGCCGCCCAGGCTTCCGGGCTGGTCAATAATTCCATCATGCCTTGAACGACTTGATTTGCCGGATCACGGCGTCACTTCCTATTACGTAAGCCGCAATGGCGCAAAGCGCGGCGATGATGGGAGCGCCCACGTTGAAATCGCAGATGAGCGTATAGATCGCCAGCACGGCTCCAATGGCCATCAGCCACAGGGTCAGCCAGCGTAGCCGCACCACCCGGATCGGATGCAGCACATGAAACGGGGCGAATGTGAGGGCGATCAGGATTGCGATTCCGAGAGTGGAAAGTATCGGCGGCAGGTGCAGCAAGAACAAATAAAACGCCGCCGCGTTCCACAGCGCCGGAAAGCCGCGGAAGTGGTTGTCAGACGCCTTCATGCGCCGGTCGGCGAAATAGAGCGCACCGGAAACCATGATGCCGATGCCAAGCAGCGGCGCCACCTCCGGCAGCAGCATCCCGCTCGCGGTGATGGCATAGGCCGGCACGAAGACGTAGGTCACGAAATCGACCACGAGGTCGAGCACCTCGCCCGACCAGTTCGGCTGCAGCCGCACGACGTCCAGCTTTCGCGCCAGCGGCCCGTCGATGGCATCGATGATCAGGGCGACGCCAAGCCAGCCGAACATGTTGGCCCAATGCCCGCGCACGGCCTCCAGCATCGCGAGCAGCGCGATGCCCGCCCCCATCGCCGTGAAGACATGCACGGCGAATGCTGCTGTCCGCATTCGGCTGGTCGATGGGACGGAATCTGGCTCTGTGGTCTGGTCCATTGTCCGGCAGTGCTATCAGGAATCGCCCCGATTTGCATATCAGCGCTTTGCGGCGTTCCGCCACGTGATTGAGCGGAAACATTTCGGCCGGTTGGTGGCTTGAAAATGCGGGGCCGAGCGTCAATTGTCCCGATATGAATGATGCATCGCAAGTTTATGACGCTGCCGTGATCGGCGGCGGGCCGGCGGGCCTGACCGCGGCCGTCGCGCTGGCCGCTACCGGCGCGAAAACCGCCCTGCTCGCCCGCCGCGCGCCCTATGCGGACAACCGCACCACGGCCCTGTTGGGGGCTTCCACCGAGTTGCTCGAACGTCTCGAGGTCTGGCCGCGCTGCCGGGACAAGGCCGCCGCCTTGCGGACCATGCGCCTCGTTGACGACACTGACCGGCTGATCCGCGCGCCCGAGGTGCGATTTTCCTCGGACGAGATCGGTCTCGAACAGTTTGGCTACAACATCGACAACCGGTCGTTAATGGTTGCCCTCGAAGAGCGCGCCGCCGAACTTTCCAATTTGACTCGATTTGACGATGACGCTGCCGCGATCGACCCGCAGGATGCGACCGTCGCCATCCGTACCGGCAAGGGCGAGCAACTTTCCGCGCGGCTCGTGATCGGCGCAGATGGTCGGCAATCACCGTCCCGCGAGGCGGCCGGCATCAAGACCAGCCGCCGCGACCTGCACCAGTCGGCGTTGACCTTCAACATCTCCCATTCTCGGCCGCACAACGGCATCTCCACCGAGTTTCATACCGCGCAAGGACCATGCGTATTCGTGCCGCTGCCCGGCAACCGCTGCAGCGTGGTGTGGGTTTCGGAAACCAGGGAAGCGGAGCGGCTGATGTCGCTGGGCGACGAGGAATTGTCGGAAGCCGCGGAAAGGCAGTCGCACTCCATTTTCGGCCGTGTCCAGGTTGAAGCCGGGCGCAACCTGTTTCCGCTGACGATCGAGCGTCCCGAGCAATTCGCCAGCCATCGCGTCGCGCTTGTCGGTGAATCCGCCCACGTCGTGCCGCCGATCGGTGCGCAAGGCCTCAACATGGGATTGCGCGATGCGGCTGATATCGCCGACATCGCCGGCAATGCGATCTCGCTCGGCGAGGATCCAGGGTCGCCGGCGGTGCTGGCGCGCTATCAGTCCGCGCGCCGTGCCGACGTCGCAAGCCGGCTGATCGCGATCGATGTCGCCAACCGTTCCCTGCTCAGCGATTTCCTGCCCATGCAATCGCTGCGCGCGGCCGGCATGCACCTGCTCGGCTCGTTCGGCCCGCTGCGCCGGCTCGCCATGCGCGAGGGGCTGGCACCGACCTGGAAGCGCGTCAGCTAATCCCTTCGGCTTACGGAAACGCCAGCCGTCCGCTCTGGATGAACCACATCACGCTGGTCAGCGTGACCACGGATGCGAAGGTCCCGATCAGGACGGCGACAGACGCCGGCTCGATCCAGGTGTTGTTCTGCCGGGCGATCACGAACACGTTCAGCGCCGGCGGCAGCGCGGCCATCAGGACGGCGGTCGCGGCCCAGGGCTGCGCGAACGGGCCGAACAGCAGCATCAGCCCGAATACGATGAGCGGATGGATCAGGAGCTTGATCGCGATCACGCCGGGCACTTCCCAGGGCACCCGGTCGAACGGGCGCAGCGCCACGGTAACGCCCAGCACGAACAGCGCCGTCGGTGCCGCCGCGTTCTGGAGAAACAGCAAGGTCCTGTCGACAGCAACCGGTACTTGAATGTGCAACGCCGCGACGAGCGCCCCCGCGGCGGCCGACATGATCAGCGGATTGAGCACGATCTGCCGCGCGGCGATGCCAATGGCGTGCAGGAACGACGGATGCTTGCGATCGCTCAGCGCCATCAATAGCGGCACGATCGTGAACAGGAAAATGCTGTCGCAGCAGAAGATCAGCGCGGTCGGCGCCGCTGCCTTGGCTCCGAGCACCGCCAGCGCCAGCCCGGGGCCCATATAGCCGATATTGCCGTAAGCGCCGGCAAGGCCCGCCATCGTCGCCTTGCGCAGCGACAGTTCGCCGATGATGCGGCCTGCCACCATGGCAAGCACGAAGGCGCTCACGGTCGCAAGCGTGGTTGCGATCAGGAATGGCGGGTTGTTCAGTTCGGAAAATGGCGTCTCCGACATGATGCGGAATAGCAAGGCCGGCAGTGAGACGTAGAGCAGAAAGAAGTTCATCCAGGCGAGGCCCGATTCCGGCAGCTTCCTGGTCTTGCCGCAGGCAAAGCCGATGAAGATCAGGCCAAAATAGGGAAGCGCGAGGTTGAGGATGTCGACCATCTAGTACAGTGTCTTTTCATCAGTGATTTTGGGGAGATGGCGCCGGATATGGCCACCGCGCGTAAAGGTTAATTCGTCCTATTGCCCCTAGCATCGGCCACAATCATGGTCTATTCGACGGGACATGATCAAAGCGCGCACCGCCAAATTTCAGATCGGCCAGATCGTCCGCCACCGGGTGTTTTCATTCCGGGGCGTGATTTTCGATATCGATCCGGAATTCAACAATACCGAGGAATGGTGGCTGTCGATCCCCGAGGAGGTTCGGCCCCACAAGGATCAGCCCTTCTATCACCTGCTCGCGGAAAACTCGGAGTCCGAATACGTCGCCTACGTCTCCGAGCAAAATCTGCTTCCGGACGATTCCGGCGAGCCGATCCGGCACTCGCAGGTGGCCGAGATCTTCGTGAAGGACAAGTCCGGCGGCTACCGCCCGCGCAATCCGTCGCTGAACTAGCAATCTCTGCCGCAACGAAAAAGGCGCCCCGGTGGGGCGCCTTTTTGTTTTGTCCAATGGCGCGGCTGTTACTTCGCCGCCGGATTTGCCGTAGCGCCGCCCGGCTGGGTACCCTCCAGCTTCTTGCGCTGCTCTTCAGCGCGCTTCTGCAGCTCTTCCTGCAGCTTCTTCTGGTTTTCCTCGAACTGCTTCGGATCGGTCGGCGGACCGTCATAGGCCTTGGCGAATTCACCGGCCAGCGGCAGCGGCAGCGTCAGCGGTGCGCCGTTGGAATTGATCGCCTGAACAACGAGGTTTTGGCCCTTCTTCAAGTTGGCGATCAGCTCGGGCGTTGCTTCGTAGTCCGACATACAGCCGTTCTGGAAGCAGATCACATAGGGGCCCTGCTGCGGCGGATTGTTATCAACGATGATCCGGGTTCCGTGCACGAGCTGCATGCCGAGCGGCAAGGTGACGCGCAGGAGCTTCTTCGGCTCGCCTTCCGGCTCGATGATGACGGCGGCGATGACGGGCTGGCCCGACTCGATGCGGCCGTCCTTGCCGGTGAAGCAAACCTGCTTGGCGCCGGCTTCCTGACCCTTGAGGCAGAACTTGGTCCAGGGTGCGTAGATTAGCTGGACCTGCTGCTCCTGTGGCGGAGGGGTGCCGGCGGGAGCGCCAGCCGGAGGCGCTTGCGCCGCGGGAGCGCCGGCGGGACCCTTGGGAGCAGCCTTCGGAGGCGCCTTCGGAGCGGCAGGCGCGGGGGCAGGAGTAGCCTTCGGGGCGCCCGGCGCCGGCGCGGGCTGCTGGGCGTGCGCGCCCGACGCGATCAACGTTGCCGACAATGCCGACGCCGCCAACAGGGCCAAGACCTGCCCACGCGGCCGAATCGACGCGGCCAAGATACGGAAATTCATTGCGGAAAACCCTTTCTGAACCGGAGCGCCCGAAACCGCTACAGGCACCGACACCAAGCCGCGCTGGGGCGGCTGTCTCGTTGGCAATTGAGGCGGATACGTGACAGGCGTTCCCGCCGTCATCAACTGCCCGCCTTCAATACAGCGGCAGACGAAAAGATCAATGCCGACAAGCATCTTTGGGTGTTCCTTGCAGGCCAAGGCCGAAGCCTATGGTAAAGCTTTCTTCGTGCGCATTTTCGAATCAGATCCCTGCCCGCCTGTGAACCGCTCCGGTCGTATCCCCCTGCATGTGCTCGCGGGAAGTGCCCTCGCGCTGGCTGTGACGCTGCTCGCGCCGATCCACGAAGCCAAGGCGGCCGAAAGCCACGCGCTGGCGATGCACGGCGCGCCCGCTCTGCCCGCCGGTTTCACGCATATGCCCTACGCCAATCCCGACGCGCCGAAGGGCGGACGGCTGGTCTGGGGCGCCCTCGGAACCTTCGACAGCCTCAACCCCCTGATCGTCCGCGGCCTCGCGGTTCAGCAGGTCAGGGGCTTCGTAGTTGAGAGCTTGATGGCGCGCGGCAACGACGAGGCTTTCACGCTCTATGGCTTGCTGGCGAAAACCGTCGAGACCGATGACGCGCGCAGCTACATCACCTTCCACCTCGACCCCAAAGCGCGCTTCGCCGACGGCAAGCCGGTCACGGCAAAGGACGTCCTGTTTTCGTGGGCCTTGCTGCGCGACAAGGGTCGCCCCAATCACCGCCAGTATTATTCCAAAGTCGTAAGGGCCGAAGCGCCCGATCCGCTCACCGTGCAGTTCGATTTCGGTGGCGCCAACGACCGCGAGCTGCCGCTGATCCTCGGGCTGATGCCGGTCTTGCCGCAGCACGCGGTCGATCCGGCGACGTTCGAGGAAACCACGATGACCGGACCGGTTGGTTCCGGCCCCTATCGTGTCACCGCCGTCAAGCCGGGCGCCAGCGTCACGCTGACCCGCAATCCCGACTACTGGGGCCGCGACCTGCCCGCGAATCGGGGATTGTGGAACTTCGACGAGATCAGGCTCGACTTCTATCGGGAGTCCAACGGCCAGTTCGAGGCATTCAAGCGCGGCCTCTATGATTTTCGCATCGAGCATGAGCCGCTGCGCTGGCATGAGGGCTACGATTTTCCGGCCGCCCGCAACGGCGAAGTGATCCGCGACACCATCAAGACCGGAATGCCGCAGCCCTCGGAATTCCTGGTGTTCAACACGCGGCGTCCGATGTTTTCAGATATCCGGGTGCGGCAGGCCCTGACGCTGCTGTTCGATTTCGAGTGGGTCAACCGCAATTACTTTTTCGGACTTTATGCGCGCGCGGCAGGCTTCTTCGCAGGGTCCGAACTATCCGCCTATGCCCGCCCGGCCGACGGGCACGAGCGCGAACTCTTGAAGCCGTTCGCCGAACGCATCCGGCCGGATATTCTCGATGGCACGTACCGCCTGCCCATCACCGACGGATCGGGCCGCGATCGAACAACGCTGCGCAGCGCACTCAAATTGCTGTCGGAAGCCGGCTACGATCTCGACGGATCCATACTGCGGCAGCGTTCGACTAGGACGCCGCTCACCTTCGAAATCCTCGTGACGACGCGCGACCAGGAGCGGATTGCGCTGTCCTATCAGCGCGACCTCAAGCGCGCCGGCATCGAGGCCAGCGTCCGCACGGTCGATCCCGTGCAGTTCGACCAGCGCCGGCTCGGCTACGAGTTCGACATGCTGCAGAACCGCTGGGACCAGTCGCTATCCCCCGGCAACGAGCAGTCCTTCTACTGGGGCACCCAGGCCGCCGACATTCCCGGCACCCGGAATTACATGGGCGCCAAGGAGCCCGCGATCGACGCCATGATCGCTGCCCTGCTCGAGGCGCGCGAACGCCCGGCTTTCGTCTCCGCGGTGCGGGCGCTCGACCGCGTCCTGATGTCGGGCTTCTACGCAATTCCAGTGTTTAACGTGCAGGAGCAATGGATTGCGCGGTGGAATCGGATAGAACAACCTACAGCGACCGCGTTGACGGGCTATCTGCCGGAAACCTGGTGGCAGAAGCCGGAAATGAAGTGAACTCGCCAAAGCGATCCAACCTCCGTGACAGAGCCGAAGTAACGCCGTGACCCAGCCCACCGCTTCGCCAACGCTCGATACGTTGTTCAAACGGAACCTGGCACGGCAGCCGGACGCGCTGGCGCTGGTCGATCCCCCCAACAAGCAGCGCATCACCGGCCAGCCGCCGAAGCGTCTTACCTTCGCGCAGGCCGACCGCATGATCTCGTCGCTGGCCGCGCACTTCATCGAATCTGGCTTGCCGTCCAATTCCGTGATCGCGGTTCAGCTGCCCAACACCATCGAATTCACACTCACCGTGCTTGCCGCCTTCCGCGCCGGCCTCGTTGTCGCGGTGCTGCCGCTGCTCTGGCGCCAGTCGGAATTGACCATGGCGCTCAACCGCACCGCCGCCCGGGCGATCGTGACCTCGGGCAGAATCGATGGCGTGATCTACTCGGATCTCGCCATGAACGCTGCCGCCGAAGCGTTCTCGATCCGCCATGTCTGCGGCTTCGGCGGCGACCTGCCCGAGGGCATGGCCTCACTCGACAACGCCATCTTCCGGGAATCCCCGACCACGCGCGCCGTGATCCAGGACGGCCGCAAAGCGGCGCTGATTTCCTTCGACGTCACCTCGGATGGCTTCCGGCCGGTCCCGCGCGCCCATCTCGGCCTGATCGCCGGCGGGCTTGCCATTTCGCTTGAAAGCGACGTGCCGCAGGGCGCAACCATCCTGTCGGCCTTCTCGCCGATGTCATTTGCCGGCCTCGCCTCGTCGCTGGCGATCTGGCTGCTGTCGGGCGGAACACTGGTGTTGCACCATCCGTTCGACGACGAGGTGCTGGAACAGCAGCTCAACGAACAGGCCTGCGATACGCTGATCGTACCTGCTCAACTGGCGCTGCGGCTGGACGAACTGGACCTCGGCGCGCGGATGCCGAGCCTGCGCAATGTCATCGGTCTGTGGCGCACCCCGGAGCAGGTCGGCTCCAGCGCGTGCTGGGCCGCGCAGCAGGCGACGCTGACGGATGTCTATCTGTTCGGCGAGGCCGGATTGTTTGGTGCCCGCCGGATCGCGGAAGACGGCTCGCCGGCTCTGATCAAGCCCGGCCCACACGGAGCGCCGCGCGATTTGCCGGGATCGTCGATCGCGGGCGAGATCCTGCTGACGCCGCGCGGCACGTTGGGACTCCGCGGACCGATGGTGCCGGTCGCGGCCTATGCGCCCCCTCCGCCGCCGAGCGACTCCCTGATCGCGTCGCCGCCGCGCGACTATGTGGATACGGATTACGCGGCGCGGCTCGACCGCGTCACCGGTGCGGTCAATATCACCGCGCCGCCGTCCGGCGTCATGGCCGTCGGCGGCTACCGCTTCCTGGCGCAGGACCTGCAGGAGTGGGCGCGACGGCTCGGTCAGGGTGCGCTGCTGACCGCGCTGCCGGACCGCCTCAGCGGCCACCGGCTTGCCGGCCGTGCGCTCGACAACGCCCGCGCCCGTGACGCGCTGACAGAACTCGGCCTTAACCCCTTGATGGTGGAAGCATTTCGGGATCGGAGCAACGCCGCCTGAGAAGCCGCTGGCGGGCGCCCGTTGACGCCACATTAAGCGCCACAAACTAGGATGCGGCTCAAATTGCTCGCCTGATCCGAGTTCTCAGATGTCCCAGCAAGGTCCGATCCTCGTCGTATCGACCGCGAAACGGCCGTCCTTTGCCGCCACCCTCGACGTCGCGAGACTGTTTCCGGTGGTCGATACCGGGTGGACGGATGCGGCGCGCGCGGTCGAGCAGGTGCAACCGGCGGCCGTGCTGGCCGAAACCTCCGGCACCGACGCAGCCGGATTGGCGGAGCTGGCCGTGCGGGTCGCAGCGCGACAGCCCTATCTGCCGCTGATCTCAGTCGATCCGCAGATTCCTGTTCCGGACAACGTCATTCCCTTCTTTCAGAGCCAAGTCCCACACGCCCAACGAGGCGGCTCCGACCGGCTGGCGGCTCGCCTGCGCGCCGCCCTGCGCGTGCGGTCATTGCATGCAACGGTGATGCGCCGGCTGGTACCGATGGCGCCGATGGCGTTGTCGCATATCGATCCGGCGCGCGACGCTACCGTGCTGCTGATCGGCCGCGGCGGCGCCTATCCCGCGCTGTCGGTCGCGCTTGGCGAGCGCACCGGCGTGGTCGGCGCGCTTTCGATCGAGGCGGCTGCGAAGCATCTGAACGCCAGAGATATCGACGGCATCGTGCTCGGCGAAGGATTCAGCCTGCGCGTGGTCGACGCCTTCCTCACCGTGCTGACAGAGGACGCCCGTTTCCGCAACCTCCCCGTCGTCGTGACGGCAGGTGATCTGGCGCCGGCCTATGATTTGCCAAACCTCGAGATCATCTCCCGCGACGCCGCCCGGGTGGCAGCGATCGCGCTGCCGCTGATCCGCCAGCACGCCTTCGAAGCGCATCTCAGCCGCACACTGAAAGCCATCGACGCCGATGGCCTGATCGACGCGCGCACTGGTCTGCTCACCCCCGAAGCCTTCGAGCGCGACTTTGCCAGCGCCATCTACCAGACGCAGCAACGCGGCGGCGGATTGTCGGTGGCACGCTTTGCGTTCGATCCCGACCATCCCCGCGCGCAATTCGACGGCGCGCGGATCATCAGCCGCCTGATGCGGCAAATGGATTTCGGCGCCGCCCAGGAAGACGGCTCAGTTGTCGTGGTATTTGCCGAAGCCGACCTGAAGTCGGCTCACGCCATCGCGCGGCGGTTGTCAAGCGTGATGCGCCATACCAGCCATGGCCAGCGCGACGCACGGTCGGAGCCAACCGTGACGGTGGCAACGCTGCTGCCGAACGATTCCGCAAAGTCGCTGCGATCGCGGCTGCAGGACGAGGCGCAACGGGCGGCGTCGTAGAGCCTCGCCGTCATTGCGAGCGAAGCGAAGCAATCCATCTCTCCGCATATGCGGTAGGCATGGATTGCTTCGTCGCTTTCGCTCCTCGCAATGACGGGGATGGATCGACGCGATTCACGCCGCCTTCTTGCTCTCCGCGAGATTGGCGAGCTGGCGCAATATCTCGGTTGTACCCATCAGCCGCTCTTCCGGCGTCTTCCATTGCTGCAGGAATACCACCTTCATATCCGGCCGCACCTTCGCGGCCTGGCCGTGCTGGCGGATGAAGGCGACGAGGCGATCCGGTTGGGCAAAGCTGTTGTCGCGGAACGAGATCACCGCACCCTTCGGACCGGCGTCCACTTTCTCGACATTGGCTCGCCGGCAATAGGCCTTGATCGCCGCGACCTTGAAGAGATAGCGGACTTCGTCCGGCAGCACGCCAAAGCGGTCGCGCATCTCGGCGGCGAAATTGTCGATTTCCTCGTCGGTGTCGAGATCGGCGAGCCGCCGGTACAGCGACAGGCGCACCGAGAGATCGTTGACGTAATCCTCGGGGATCAGCACCGGCATGCCGATGGTGATCTGCGGCGACCAGCGGTCCGCGGCGGGCTCGACGACGCCGGCCTTGAGGTTGAGGATCGCCTCCTCCAGCATCGATTGATAGAGCTCGAAGCCAACTTCCTTGATATGACCGGATTGTTCTTCGCCGAGCAGATTGCCGGCGCCGCGGATATCGAGATCGTGCGATGCGAGCTGGAAACCCGCGCCCAGCGTTTCCAGCGACTGCAGCACCTTCAGCCGCCGTTCAGCCTGCGCGGTGATCTTCTGCTGCGCCGGCAGCGTGAACAGCGCATAGGCGCGGAGCTTCGAGCGCCCCACCCGTCCGCGCAACTGATAGAGCTGTGCAAGCCCGAACATGTCGGCGCGATGCACGATCAGCGTATTGGCGTTCGGAATGTCGAGGCCGGATTCGATGATCGTGGTCGAGAGCAGGATGTCGTACTTGCCGTCGTAGAACGCCGACATGATGTCCTCGATCACGGTCGGTGCCATCTGGCCATGCGCGACGGCAACCTTCATTTCCGGCAGGTTCTTGTCGAGGAAGTCCTTGACGCCGGCGAGGTCCTCGATCCGCGGCACCACGTAGAACGCCTGTCCGCCGCGGTAGCGTTCGCGCAGCAGCGCCTCGCGGATCATCAGGGGATCGTGCGGCGCCACGAAGGTGCGCACCGCAAGGCGATCGACCGGAGGCGAAGCGATGATCGAAAGATCACGCACGCCGGTCAGCGCAAGCTGCAGCGTCCGCGGGATCGGCGTGGCGCTCAGTGTCAGCACATGCACCTGCGCCCGCAACTGCTTCAGCTTTTCCTTGTGGCTGACGCCAAAGTGCTGCTCCTCGTCAACAATCAAAAGGCCCAGATCGCGGAACTTGATCGATTTGCCGAGCAGCGCATGCGTGCCGACCACGATATCGACATGGCCTTCGGCCAGTCCCTTCTTGACCTGCGTCAGCTCCTTGGCCGGGATCAGCCGGGAGGCCTGCGCGACATTGACTGGAAAGCCGCGAAAACGTTCGGCAAAATTCTTGCTGTGCTGGCGGGCAAGCAACGTGGTCGGCACGACGACGGCGACCTGTTTGCCTTCGAGCGCCACTGCGAACGCCGCGCGCAAGGCTACCTCGGTCTTGCCGAACCCGACGTCGCCGCAGATCAGCCGGTCCATGGGACGGCCGGTTTCAAGGTCTTTCAGTGTGGATGTAATGGCGCCAAGCTGGTCCTCGGTCTCCTCATAAGGGAAGCGCGCACAGAATTCGTCATAGACATGCGGCTGCACCGGCATTTTCGGCGCTTCGTGCAGTTGCCGCTCAGCCGCGATCTTGATCAGTTCGCCGGCGATCTCGCGGATCCGGTTCTTCAGCTTGGCCTTGCGGGCCTGCCAGCCGCCGCCACCCAGCCGGTCCAGTTCCACATTGGCGTGGTCGGAGCCGTAGCGCGATAACAGCTCGATATTCTCGACCGGCAGGAACAGCTTTGTTTCGGCGGCATAATGCAGCTCGAGGCAGTCATGCGGCGCGCCGCCGACTTCGATCGTCTGCAAGCCGACAAAGCGCCCGATGCCGTGCTCGACATGTACCACGAGATCGCCGGTCGAAAGGCTCGTGACTTCGGAAATGAAGTTGTCGAGCTTGCGGCTTGATTTGCGCTGGCGCACTAGGCGGTCGCCGAGGATGTCCTGCTCGCTGATGATGGCGAATTCGTCGGTCTCGAAACCGCTCTCCATGCCGACCACGGCCAGCATGGCCTCGTTGCGCGGCGTTGCCTGCACGGTGCGCCAGGTGTTGACGCTGGTGATATTGGCGAGCTTGTGATCTCGCAGCATGCTGGCCATGCGGTCGCGGGAGCCTTCGCTCCACAGCGCGATCACCACCTTCTTGCGCTGCGCCTGCAAGGCCAGCACATGGGCCACTACGGCTTCAAACACGTTGACGGAAGTGTCGGCGCGCTCGGGCGTGAAATTGCGGCTCTGCCGCGCACCGGCGTCGAACACGTCGCCGGTGCCCTCCGGCACGGCAAACGGCGTCAGCCGCGCCACCGCGGCGTCGCCCAGCCGCGTCGTCCACTCCGTTTCCGTCAGATAGAGCCGGTCAGGCGGCAACGGCTTGTAGATCGCGCCCGACCCCGGATGCTCCAGCGCCTCGCGCCGTGCCTCGTAGTAGTCCGCGATCTGCTTGAAACGTTCGCGCGCGGCGTCCTCGCCTTGCGGTTCGATCGCGACCGGCGCGCCGTCGAGATAGTCGAATAGCGTATCCATCCGCTCCTGGAACAGCGGCAGCCAATGCTCCATGCCGGGATGGCGGCGTCCTTCGCTGACGGCTTCATAGAGCGGATCGTCGCGCTCGGGTGCGCCGAAGGTCGCGACATAGCCCATGCGGAAGCGGCGGATGGTTTCGGTGACGAGCTGGAATTCAGAGATCGGCACCAGATCGAGCGCGCGCATGTCGAGAAGCGTGCGCTGGGTTTCGGCATCAAACGTCCGGATCGATTCCAGGGAGTCGCCGAAGAAGTCGAACCGCACCGGCTGATCGAGCCCCGCCGGAAACAGATCGAGGATGCCGCCGCGCACGGCATATTCGCCGGGCTCACGCACGGTCGAGGAACGATTGTAGCCATTGTGCTCCAGCCAGGCGATGATCGAGTCCATCGGCACGATATGGCCGGGCGCAACCGACAGCGCCTGCGCCGCCACCACCTTGCGCGCGGGCACGCGCTGCACGATGGCGTTTACCGTCGTCAGCACGATCAGCGGCTTATCGCTGCCCTGCAGGCGCGACAGCCGCGCCAGCGTCGTCAGGCGCTGCGCCAGGACGCCGCCATGCGGCGACACCCGGTCATAGGGCTGGCAGTCCCAGGCCGGAAACTGCATCACCGGCAGATCGGGCGCGAAGAACTCCAGCGCCCGCGCCAATTGCTGCATGCGCGGGCCGTCGCGGCAGACCACGGCAAGGCTCACAGCCGGCGGTTTCGGCCTGGCCGCGACCGCGCGCGCGAGGTCGGATACGACCAGCCCCTCCGCGCCCTCGGCGACATTGGCAAAAGTTAGCGCGCGGCCGGGAACCAGCAGCGCGGCGGGCGATTTGACGGGCGCCTTCATGCGTCGTGATCCACGGCGCGAAATGCCTTGATGCGATCGAACAGCACGGTCGCATATTCCGGATCGAGTGGCCTGTCGCCGGTCAGCGCGGCATAGAGATCGGGATCGGGCACCTCGATCAGGCGTTCCAGCTCGGTCAGCTCGTCATCGCGCATGCCCAATATCTCGGCATCCGCAAAGCGGCCGAGGATGAGGTCCATCTCACGGGTGCCGCGATGCCAGCAGCGAAACAAAAGCCGCTTGCGGCGGTCATCGAGGCCACCGCTCGATCGTGTCGTACCCGTCATTAGTCTGGTCCCATCCGAACGCCAAAAGCCCGGACGTGCCGGGCCGGGTTGATATAGCGGTCGAGGTGACGAATGTCAGCCCCAACAGTTCCGTGAATTACTACTACGGTGTCATTGCCGGGCTTGACCCGGCAATCCATCATCTTTTGAAGAGTGATGGATGCGCGGGTCCCGTCTCCGCCAAGGCTTCGCCGGGCCACGAGCGTGCTTGGCCGCCGAAGCCTTGGCGAAGGCGGCAAGCCCGCGCATGACGCACGATGTGCGATGAGAGAGCTGATGCGCCCCACCCTGCTCAATCCCTTGTTTGCGCCGGTCACGAGCCTGCCGGGCGTCGGGCCGAAGCAGGACAAGCTGTTGCGCTATCTGCTCGGGCGCGATGAGACGCCGCGGCTGGTCGATCTCTTGCTGCACCTGCCGGCCAGCGTGATCGACCGCCGGGCACGGCCGAAGATCCGCGAGGCGGTACCGGGAACCGTGGTGACGCTGGAGGTCACCGTGGACCGTCACCGGCCGCCGCCACCGCGCAGTGTCCGCGCGCCCTATCTCGTCTATGCTAGCGACAATACCGGTGACGTGGTGCTGACGTTTTTCCGCGCCAAGCCCGGCTATGTCGAAAAGCTGCTGCCGGTCGGCGAGAAGCGCTACGTTTCCGGCACGCTGCAGATGTATGACGGCATCCCGCAGATCGTGCATCCCGACCGCGTCGTCGACGAAGCGGCGTTTTCAAAATTGAGCGGCATCGATCCGGTCTACCCCCTGACCGAAGGCCTCGCGTTGGGCTCGCTGCGCCGGGCGATCGCGCAGGCGCTACAGAAGTTGCCGGAACTGCCCGAATGGATCAGCCCGGAAGTGATCCGTCGCTGCAAGTTTCCACCCGTCCGGGAGGCGCTCACCCGTGTGCATGCGCCGGTCGAACTCACGGACATTTTGCCTGATGGACCGTTCTGGTCGCGGCTCGCCTTCGACGAACTGCTCGCCGGTCAATTGGCGCTGGCGCTGGTGCGCGCGCAACTACGGCGTCCGGCCGGCGACCGCAACGCCGGCGACGGCCACCTGCGCCACAAGATCATCGATGCGCTGCCTTATGCGCTCACCGCCTCGCAGCGCGCGGCGGTCGCCGCCATCACCGAGGATTTGCTCCAGCCGGTGCGGATGTTGCGGCTGCTGCAGGGCGACGTCGGGTCCGGCAAGACGGTGGTGGCGCTGCTCGCCGCGGCTGCCGTCACCGAGGCCGGCAAGCAGGCCGCGCTGATGGCGCCGACCGAAATCCTCGCGCGCCAGCATATCAAGACTATCGCGCCGCTGGCCGAAAGGGCGGGCCTGCGCGTGGCGATCCTGACCGGCCGCGAAAAGGGCAAGGAGCGGCGCGAGATACTTTCGCAGCTCGAAGCCGGCGAAATCGATCTTCTGGTCGGCACCCACGCGCTGATCCAGGACGACGTGATCTTCAAGGCACTGGCGCTCGCCGTGGTCGACGAGCAGCATCGCTTCGGCGTGCGCGAACGGCTGGCGCTCACCAACAAGGGCGAAGCGGTCGACGTGCTGGTCTTGAGCGCAACGCCGATCCCGCGCACGCTGGTACTTACTTATTTCGGCGACATGGACGTCTCCGAATTGCGCGAGAAACCGGCCGGCCGCCAGCCGATCGACACCCGCGCGGTTCCGGCCAGCCGCCTCGATGAAGTCGTCGATGCCGTCGGCCGCGCGCTGAAGGCCGGCAAGCTGGTCTACTGGATCTGTCCGCTGGTGGAGGAATCCGAGGCCGAGGGTACCGAACATCTCACCAACGCAACCGAACGCTTCGAGAAGCTGCAGAAGCGCTTTGGCGACCGCGTCGGATTGGTCCATGGTCAGATGAAGGGCCCAGATAAGGATCGCGTGATGGCGCAGTTTGCCGCCCACGAGATCGGGCTGCTGGTCGCCACCACTGTGGTCGAGGTCGGCGTCGACGTCCCCGCCGCGACGATCATGGTGATCGAAAATGCCGAACGCTTCGGGCTCGCGCAATTGCACCAGCTCCGCGGCCGGATCGGTCGCGGGTCGGAATCCTCGACCTGCCTGTTGCTGTACAAGGAGCCGCTCGGCGAGATGTCGGCGGCGCGGCTGAAGGTGATCCGGGAGACCACCGACGGCTTCCGGATCGCCGAAGAGGATCTCAAGCTGCGCGGCGAAGGCGATGTGCTCGGCATCCGCCAGAGCGGCCTGCCCGGCTATCGCATCGCCCGCTCCGATGTGCACGGCCAGCTCATCACGCAGGCGCGCGACGAGGCGCTGCGCATCATGAAGGACAATCCCAAGCTCAAGGGCGAGCGCGGCGAAGCGCTGCGCTGTCTGCTCTATCTGTATGAGCGCGATGAAGCGGTGCCGCTGATCGGGGCCGGATAACTCGCTGCGACCGTGGCAAGGCGAAGCCGGTAATGCTCGGTGCCCTCGACGATCTTGTCCAACAGCGCATCCAGCGCCCAGAATTTCTCGCGTATATCGAAGGTGACGGCGCGGCTGTCGGTGCAGGAGAACGTGCCGAGGCGCTGGTGGTAGAGCTTTGCGAGCTTCGGATAGCCCATCGGTTCGGCCATCGCCGACAGCGCGAGGTAGACGGAAAGTTCGTCCGCCAGCGCCGGATGATAGGCATGCTCGGTCATCAGCCACTTGTAGAGATCGGGATGAAAGTTGGTGAATACGCCCGTGAAGCCGCGTGAACCGGCTTTCGATGCCTGAAAGGCAATCGCCGCATTGGCATTGACGATGGCAAGCGGCGTGCCCCTGGTCAGCGTCACGCGGCGCCTCACCGTTTCGAGGTCGCAGGACACGTCCTTGAGGATGACGAAGCGGCCGGTATTGGCGCAGAACTTTAGTTCATCATCGGTGAGCAGACGACGATAAGGCGCCGGGCACTCGTAAAGACCGAGCGGAATTTGCTTCGGCAGCCGATCGAGCAGCCAGGTCAGATCGTCGATGAACCTGCTGCCACCTTCCCGTTTGGCGTCGAGCCGGTTGGTGACGAGCACCATGCCGTCAACTCCGGTTGCGACAATCGCGGTCAGCTCGGCAAGCTGGTCATCCAGGCTTTCGCTGATGTGACCGGAAGCGATCACCGGGACACGGCCGCTCGCGGCCTTCTTGACGAAAGCGGCGAGCTCAACCCGTTCGTCGAGACTGAGAAACTGCATCTCGCTGGACTGGCAGACCGCAAACAACGCGTCCGAACCATGGTCGATGTACCATTCCACCAGCCGGCCGAGGCCGGGATAGTCGATCTGGCCGCTTTCGGTGAACGGCGTGATCATCACCGGAATGATGCCTTCGATCTTGTTGGTCATGATGTCGGCCTGTCAGCTCTGAGGATTGTCGGCCGTCATTGCGAGCCACCCAGTCGGCGCGAAGCGCCGCCGGATGACAGGCTCCGCGAAGCCATCCATCGTGCCACGGAAAGAAAGACTGGATGCTTCGTCGCTGCGCTCCTCGCAATGACGGCGGAAAGAACGTCACGCGCCCTACTCCACCTTCACCTTTGCTGGAGCCCGCGCCAGCGCGGCCGAATTCGCCACGCGGGCCGCATTCGCCATGCCGGCCAGCGCGGCGTTGCGCTTCTGCGGATCGGAGCCGGGCTGCACCACGCCGGCCGACATGATCAGCGTCGCGGCGTCCTCGGTCGTCATGTCGACTTCGATGATCTTGCTCTTCGGCACGTAGAAGAAGAAACCCGTGGTCGGGTTCGGCGCGCAGGGCAGGAACACCGAGATATGCTCCTCCTGGTCGGGAAGCTGGCTGGCGATGTTCACGCTCGGCGGCTGCGAGATCAAAACGATCGACCACATGCCCGGCGAGGGAAATTCAACCAGGCCGACCTTGCGAAAGCTCGACCCCTTGCCCGAGAACAGCGTCTCGAACACCTGCTTCAGGCCGCGATAGATCGCGCGCACCACGGGCATGCGGCCGAGCAGCCGCTCGCCGAGGTCGACCAGCGTCCGCCCGATCAAATTGGCGGTGAGGAAGCCGAGCAGCGTAAGCGCAACCACCGCGACGATCAGCCCCGAGCCGGGCAGCCCGAACGGCAGATAGGTTTCGGGACGGTAGGCCGTGGGCACGAACGGCCGGACGATATTGTCGACCCAGTTAACGAACCACCAGGTCAGGTACAGCGTGATCGCGACCGGCCCTGCGACAATCAGTCCGGTCAGAAAATAGTTCCGGAAACGGGCCATTAGCCCGGGAGGGTGAGCCTCTGGGAGAGGTTCATCCAGGGGCGCGGTCGGGGGCAGTTCTTCGCGGTTCATTCTGGTTCCAGGTCGGGGCGGCGGGCTTCTATGCCAGCTAAGCCATCCTAGCAGGTTTTTGAAGAGCCAACGTGACAGCCAATGGGCTCACGCCTATTCGACGGTTACCGATTTGGCGAGATTTCGCGGCTGATCCACGTCGGTGCCCATCACCACGGCGGTATGATAGGCTAGGAGTTGCACCGGGATGGCATAGACCATCGGGGTGAACGCCGCCGCCATATCGGGCAGCACGATGGTGACAAGTGAGTCGACGGTGGCTTCCGCCGCTCCCCTGGCGTCCGTCATCAGGATGATGTTGCCGCCGCGGGCCGCGACTTCCTGCATGTTCGAGACCGTCTTCTCGAACACCCGGTCATGCGGCGCGATCACCACCACCGGCATGGTCTCGTCGATCAGCGCGATCGGCCCGTGCTTGAGCTCGCCGGCGGCATAGCCCTCGGCGTGAATGTAGGAAATTTCCTTCAGCTTGAGCGCGCCTTCCAGCGCCAGCGGATAGCTGGTGCCGCGGCCGAGATAGAGCACGTCCTTCGATTTCGAGATGTCGCGCGCCAGCTTTTCGATCTGCGGTTCCAACGTCAGCGCCGCCGCCATCAGCCGCGGAATCTCGACGAGCCCGTGAACGAGTTTGGTTTCGTCCTCATCCGACAATTCGCTGCGCGCCTTCCCGGCGGCGACCGCGAGCGAGGCCAGCACCATCAACTGGCAGGTGAAGGCCTTGGTCGAGGCGACGCCGATTTCGGGGCCGGCCAGCGTCTGCAGCACGGTTTCGCTTTCGCGCGCAATCGTCGAGGTCGGCACGTTCACCACCGACAGGGTGTGAACGCCCTCGGCCTTGGCATAGCGCAGCGCGGCCAGCGTATCGGCGGTCTCGCCGGACTGCGAAATGAAGATCGCGAGATCGCCCTTGCGCAAGGGCGCCTCGCGGTAACGGAATTCGGAGGCGACATCGACCTCGACCGGCACGCGCGCCAGCCGCTCGAACCAGTATTTGGCGACGTAGCCCGCATAGCTCGCGGTGCCGCAAGCCGTGATCGAAATGCGCTGGATGTCCTTGAAGTCGAACGGCAGCTTGACAGGCAACAGGACGCGCTCGCTCGGCATATCGACGTAGCGCGCCATCGTGTGCCCGACCACTTCCGGCTGCTCGTGGATTTCCTTGGCCATGAAGTGGCGATAGTTCGCCTTGTCGACCAGCGAGGTCGAGGCGCTATGCTTGACCGCATCGCGGTGAACGATCGCGTTGGTCTTGTCGTAGATGACAGCGCCCTTGCGCGTCAGCACCACCCAATCGCCGTCTTCGAGATAGCTGATCGTATCGGTGAACGGCCCGAGCGCGATCGCGTCCGATCCCAGATACATTTCGCCGTCGCCGTGACCGATCGCCAGCGGCGGGCCGTTGCGGGCGCCGATCATCAGATCGTCGTCGCCGGCGAAGATGAAACCGAGCGCGAATGCGCCGCGCAATTCCGACAGCGTCGCCCGCACCGCTTCGACCGGCTTGATGCCCTTCTGCAGCAGGCTATCGACGAGATGCAGAACGATCTCGGTATCGGTCTCGGTCTTGAAGACCGTGCCCTTCTTCTCCAGCGCCTCGCGCAACTCGCGGAAATTCTCGATGATGCCGTTGTGAACCACGGCGACGCGATCGGTCGCGTGCGGGTGCGCATTGTTCTCGGTCGGCTTGCCGTGCGTCGCCCAGCGGGTGTGCCCGATTCCGGTGTGCCCCTTCAGCGGTTCCGCATCCAGCCGCTTCTCGAGGTTCTTCAGCTTGCCCTCGGCGCGGCGGCGCTCAAGGTGATCGCCTTCCAGCGTGGCGACGCCGGCGGAATCATAACCGCGATATTCAAGCCGTTTGAGTGAATCTACCAGGAGCTCCGCGACTGGAGCGCGTCCGAGAATGCCGACAATGCCGCACATGCGGTTCAAAATCCCCAAATCGACGAAATGCGTCGCAAACCCGCTAGTCTCTTAACGGTAATGGCGGGCCGACAGATACTCAATAATTGTTGCGTATTGAGACAGTCTTAAGCGGAAAGCTTAACGGAATACGGGTCCGCGATCTCGCGGCACGACCTGCCCGAGCTTTGGCCTTGGTTCCCCCCGAAGAGACTAGCTGATTCACACATCTTTGAGGGTCTCCCAGGCGGAAGCCACGCCCAAGAAGTATTGGAGGCCATGCCTCATGGTGATGGGGCCGGGTTTGGTGCGAGGGTATCCATCCCATCCGCCGAGGCGAGCAATGATCCATGAGGCCCAAGCCAAGGTTTGCGGGCGATGTGGATTGCTTTGGAGTTTGGTTCTGCCTTCGTACTTGGTGGCCAGTGCGGCGAGCAGCTTGATCTGCTCTTTGTTGAACGCGTTGCTGGCAGGTTCGGCGCTGCGTCCGTCGCGAGCCTGAACCAGTTGCAGGATCACGACGGCAGCCTTGGCGGCGATCGCGGTGAGCTTGAGCAGCCGATCGGCGGTTTCGATCCGGCTGTCTTCGAGTTGCAGCCCCTGCGTTTTGATCAGGCGGAACAGCTGCTCGATAATCCAACGCTTTTTGTACCAGTTGACGATCTGCCAGGCAGACGCGACATCGTTCACGTCATGGGTCGTCAGCAGGTACCAGTGCAGCGGCTCGACGCCCGCTGGCGGATCGACTTCAACGACCTCGACCAAAGCGAGTTCGACTGTCCGCGGTAAGTCGGCAGACGCGTTCTGCGGCCTTCTGAGGGTGACCCGACCCAACCGCAGCACCAGCTTGGCCTGTCGGGCGGGCCGATCGGCACGCGCCACAACGTCGATGGTGGCAGTGTCGACGACGGGCCAACTGCTGGCGGTGGCATACATGCTTGCACCGTCGGCCAGCACGCGATCATGCATGCTCCGCGTCAACAGATGGAAGTTTGAGGCCGATACGCTCGCCCATTTGGCATAGATGTCGCCCTCGCGATCGTCGATCACCGTGACCATCGTGGCCGCAGAGAGCACCTGCTTGGCTCGATGGGCCGTGCTGATCCAACGTTCCGACTCCTTCTGCTCCAGTGGCCGCTGATCGTGCGGCACCGTAACCCGGCCCTGGCGCGTCCAAATCTTCCCGCCTACCAGCCCCAGACAGGCGTCACTGGCGGCATCCACGGCGGCCATCGCATGCAACAGCAAGCCGTGGCTGTTCCCTTTGCCGATCTCACCCAGCCCGCGCCGACGCTCGGGTTGGGTCCTAAAGTTGATCTCGCTTGTATCCTGGATCGCCAGCACGTGCCGGCCGGCCGCCGCAACCGCCGTCTGTTCGCCCCAGCCTGCGAGCAGTGCTTCCAAGCTCACGTTCTCATTGGCGAGAAATCGGCCGTATCGGACTATCTTGGCCCGATCACCATCCGCCGCTCGACGCAAGCACGAGCTGGCGCGCGTGACCATCCCTTCGAGCAGAGCCGCCCCCCTTTATCGAGACGGCCATCCCCGAACCGACCAAGCCTGAATTGTTCGTTCAACATCTTGGCACCTCAATGGAATCGAAGTGCCAGATACAGAATCACAGCAGACCGTCGCTGCGGAAGGCCAAATCAAGACATCGAGTCATTCCGTCGCAGCCGGCAATGTGTGCATCTGCTAGCCCGAAGAGAGGGAGCAGGAAATGCCGGATGCGCGCTGCACCCGCGGTCTCGTGTGCAATGGGTAGAAGGAAGCGCACACGAGCATACAGGTTCAGCGGAGGCAATCCGGCATTCCCTGCGCAATGGCCTTACGGCTTATACGTGCTCTTCCCGGCGACGAATTCCTTTTTGTCACCGTCACCAGCGGATTGAGATTTGTCCAAGCCCGGTCGGGCCGACGCGTCTCCGCTGGCTTGACATCAGCCACGGATGCCAGAACCACACGACTTCGCCGTACGCAGCGCCCTCAACCGTCACTCCGATCGGCGAGATGCCGACTGAGGTTCTGGCGAAAGCCTTGAAACGCCGGTCGTCTGCGCAAACGTAAGATCACTCACGGGAGAACCCGCCCTGCGACCACGATCGCGCCCGACGCCGCTGCGTCCACCGCATCCACCCCGCGTCCGTGACGATCGCGATACGCCCCTCTTGCCGGGGTGGACGCGCGAAGTGATAGCGGTGATTTGCCCGAAGGTGGAAGCGGAATATTTTTTCGGGGGAGGCTGGACCGCTAGCATCAGCTCGATCTGGTTCAATAAATTGCCCTGAACGCGCAGGGCAAGACAGCTAATTCGCACGGCGAGAAGGGCAGAATTATAAATGCACTATCACCGTAATTCTGATGCGTCCCACCGTCATCACTCGGATGACCCCCGTCGTCCGTTCGCGGTAAGCTTTGCTTGCTCAGAAGCAATTGGAGGATAATTCGAATGGCTGACGCTCGATGCAGCTGCGGTGCAGTCACGCTCTCGCTTCCAAAAGAACCATCCAGGCTAGTCGTTGCTTGTCACTGCATCGACTGCCAACGCCGAACCGGCGCGCCGTTCGGTGTAGGCGCTTATTACCACGCTGATGTTGTCACCATCTCAGGAACCTCAAAGGAGTTCACGCACGCCGCCGCAAGCGGCGGGAAAATCCATAACTATTTTTGTCCACAGTGCGGCTCAACAGTCTACTGGAAACTCAGCAATCTGCCCGCGTGATCGCCGTTGCAGTCGGCGCGATGGCAGAACCAAAATACCCAGCCCCCGTCATATCGGTTTTCGAACAGTCGAAACATGATTGGGTTCAAATTGATGGTGCCGTGGAGCACTTCCGGCGAAGCGGCCTCCCAAAAAATTCAAACTGAGACACAACCGAACTACAACGCGCGAGGCGCGAGTTCGCAATTAGGCTAATCCATTGCTGGGCGTCATCAGGCAAATCAGCGGCAGCTAGATGCAATTTACGTGCTTGATGCGGCACGTGCCCGCCGGCCCTCCAGCCGAACAGCCCTGCATGGCAATCCTCCGAACGGCTCCCATGTTCTCGCCGTAGGCGTGGCCATACCAATATCCGTTGCTCGAGCTGTCGGCGAACGCGACACATCGGCCGCGACCGCTCATGACGACGCGGCAATTGCCGCCACAGCGGTTTACGGCGTCCGCCCCTGCGGTGCGCGATGTGGGCTGGCCCAGCGACGCGCCCCATCCGCCGCGTCCGTCCACTGCGACGGCCGCGTATCCCGACGATTTCGCTCTCGCGTCAACATATGCTTCGCCCGGCCCGTCACTGGTCCTTGAGCAAACCTGCTCCTTGAGTTCAGGAGACCAGCGACACGCCGCGCCGGCCGGCGCGATCTGGAATGCAAAAAACGGGAGCAGGGAGATCAGCCAAATGCACCTTTTCACCACGACACACCTCCTGATTGAAAGTCAAATCACACCCACACTCATCCCGAAGCCGTCGCGCGGGGAAGCAGTCTGTTTGCCAGACTGTCCCATGCATCCGGCGCGTTCTTGTATGAGCTATCCCACAGTCGGACGATTCGATCAGGTGACCCAGAATTACGGTGACAAGAATTACGGTGACAGTGCACTTAATCGCCGCAGGCGAAGTGCAATTGAGTGCACTGTCACCGTAATTCCCTTAGTGACGCCCATCACAGTCTGAGGAGCTGATCTCCCTTAACGTCCTCGCATCATCAACTGACGGGATCGCTTATTCGAGGAAGGGGAGGAAGAGCTGTGGGCGCATTCACGAGCGAACTGACGATTACGCATCTCTCCGGTAACGATACGCATGGCTGGCGCTTATGGCGCTTGGCAGAGCCCCTCATCTATGAGGTCGGAGGCCGCGGCTCCGGTCGCGTCATCCTCGTTTCGAAGGGCTTCGTCACAGACGGTCCATCCATTCCACGATTGCTGTGGTCGATCCTACCAGTTTGGGCAAGCTGGAGCCGCGCGGGCGTCGTTCATGACTACCTGTGCTACCGAATCGCGCTCAACAATCCCCATCCTGAAGCACCGACGCGCGACCATGCCGACCGAATTTTCTTCGAAGCCATGGAGCTCCTCAATGTCGGCTGGGTTCAGAAGTACCTGCTCTACTGGGGCGTACGCTTTGGGACTTGGTATAACGTAAGGACCACCATGATCGACCACAACACCACCCCCCACGCTACGCAAGTAGTTAGGCGGTAGCGTCGATGCCCCTACTTGCTTCCGACGTTGTGGCCGGTGCGCGGAGCCAGACGCTGGCGCTGCACCTTGGCGACGACACCGGCCGATGATGCCGAGACCGATCGGCGCGAAGTCGCCGTCCTCGCCGTTCGCTAATTTCTTCGCGACGTCCTGCGCCTCGAAGAATGTCAGGATCGTCTTGCCGTTGGCCTCATCGAAGTCGTCGGCCTCGGCAATGGCCTTGGTCCAATAGGCACCATGTCCATTGCTGTAATTACGGTGAGAGTGCTTAAATGCGTTACGCGAGCAAATCCTCGGCCGGATTAAGTGCACTGTCACCGTAATCTCAACGCCGCCGCGGTCGTTCCTTATGCCGGCTTCACGGCCAGCCCCCTCAACGCCGCCAGCCCGAGCACCGGCCCGGGCACCAGCATCAGGAAAACATGCTGCGGTCCGGCGGCTTCGATCAGCCAGGCAAGCAGCGCGATCGAAACGATCGTAATCGAGAAGCCGATGCAATTGGCGATCGTCAGCGCCGAGCCGACGAGACTCGGTGGGGCGAAACGGGCGTTGAGCGTGGAGAATTGCGGCGAGTCGCCGGCAACGACCACGCCCCAGAACAACAGGAAGGCGAGGAACACCGGCAAGGGTGCCAGGAACGCCAGCGGCGAGACGAGGCAGCACAGGCCGGACGCCGACAATTGCATATAGGCAACGCGCGCGCTGCCGATCCCCCGCGAAAGGTAGCCGCCGACCATGCAGCCGAGAAAGCCGGTGGCGATCGCCGCGAAGCTCCACACCGAAACCGTCGCGGCGTCGCTGCCGAGGCGCGCCGCCAGCAGCACCGGCAGGAACGCGTAGAAGGCGTAGAGCTCCCACATATGGCCGAAATAGCCGAAGGCCGACGCCCGGAATTCGGCCGAGCGGAAGATCGTCGCGAATGCGGCCGGGTCGAACTTCGCGCCCGCTCTGAGATGCGGCCCGTCTGGCACGAGAAGAAACATTGCCAGACCGCCGGCGATCGATACCGCCGAGACCGACAGGATCACGCCCTGCCAGGGCAGATCGCCGCCCAGGCCGCGGATGAGATGGGGAAGCGCCGTTCCGAGCACCAACGCCCCGACCAGCCAGCCGAGCGCGAGCCCGAGGTCGCGGTCGCACCAGCCCGACGCGATCTTCATGCCTACGGGATACATGCCGGCGAGAAAGAAGCCGGTTGCGAACCGCGCCGCGAGCAGGGGCAAGAACTCGCCGCCGCTCGCCAGCGTCGCGGCATTGGCCGCCGCCCCGGCGAGCGTGGAAAGGAAGAAGATGATACGCGGCGAGTAGCGGTCGGCGATCGCTAGCCAGGCGAAGACCAGCGTGCCGGCGATGAAGCCGAGCTGCACGGCGATCGTGATGTCGCCGACGGCGGACGCCGGCAAGCCGGCGCTGCGCTGCAGGTCGGGTATCACCGCATTGCCGGCGAACCACAGCGATGTCGCGGCGAACTGCGAGATGACGATCGTCGGCAGGATGCGGGCAGGAACGGCGGGCAAGGCGGAATTCTCATCATAAGGCTTTGAATGGTTCCTAACACGCTGCGGCGCGCGGCAGCAGTGACAGGGTGCCGGCGGCCTATCCCTAGGGCTTCCGACGTTCGCCCTCAGCCTACAAGGCGGCCTTCACCGGAGGGATACGTCCGGAGCTCCTCCCCGATCCGGCAGCAAGGGCTGGGACGTCCTCCCGAAACAAATCCCTCCCCTGAATCCAATCCTCGCGGCCAACGTGCCCTGAAGGCCCTGTGCCGGGCGGCAAACAAAAAGAACGATCCCAGCGCTAAGGGGGGCAGCGGGCTGGGACCGTTCAGGTCGGTGCCCCGGCGGTGGGCACCCGACTATTTCAAAGAATTCTGTCGTCTCAAAAGTTCCGATTCAGGGAAAGCTGAACAGCCGTTAATGGAACCGGAACGAAAGTCCTCATCGCGGAATTGTTGATGTGAGGCCGTCGCCCGCCGTCAATGAACGGCGCATGTCGCGGATAGCCAAAGGTCTTCGGACCCGCTGTTCAAGAACAAGCGCTCGCGCAAGATAGCCAAAGGCGACGGTCTCCGTCTTATCTGCAAGCAGGAAGAAGGCCCTCGATATTACTGTCGGGCGTCGTTGGGTCGTGCGCGCTGGAGAACTGTTATGCGAAACACTGTTGAGATCGACTCCTGACACAGTCGCGCGATCGTTCAAAAGATTGGCGAAAGACTACGAGCGTCGATAAGGGAAGATCGAGAGATACCCGCGAACTTCAAAATGCAAATCGATCGACTTCGGGAGTTAGAAGACGAGACGAAGCTCAGAGGTTAAGTCACGTCCGTTCGGGTCGGCTCCTCTCTCACGACTCCTCTCTGAACACGACCGCGCACTATGCGGCGCGGATATCGCGGGCGGCTTCCAGCTCTGGGTTCAGAAAGCAAATGGCCGCAGATTGCTCTGCGGCCCACCGGATAAAAAATCGTCTGTAATAAAATCCTCTAGCTCCGGTGCGACCCCGCGCTCTGCCGGTATGCAAGGTGCGCCGGCCCCGCAAAGGTGCGAGGGTTCGGTTCCAACAGGACGAAAAGTGCGCGCCCGTACTCTTCCGGATAGACGGTCCCGAAATCCGCATCAGAATAGCCGCATTGCAGCGGCGCGGCATTGAGTTCACCTAGTATTTGCGTTTGGCCCGGCAGTCCGAAATGGCTGCCGGGCTTTTGCATGATTTGGCCGCAGAGGCACTTCACCTCTCCCGCTTGCGGGGGGTCGAGACGAGCGAAGCTCGCTCTTAGGTCGGCGCGAAGCGCCGGGTGGGGGCTCTCTCCACTCGGGCAGTGTCGCCCGCGGAGACACCCCCCACCCATAGCCGATGCTCCGCATCGGCGTTCTACTAAAGAACGGCGGCCATGGGCCGCCTATGCCTCCCCCGCAAGCGGGAGAGGGAGCGCACCTTCTTCGTGGTCGCAATCAAATCCGATTTCATCATGCTCTAACGGGCGGTTGCAATTCAGCCAACGCCAGCCGGGTTGCAGGTCAAATACCGAACGAGTGCCTGATCTGCCTCAGCATCGATATGGAGGCGTCGGTATACCGACCGTGGGTGAGATACTGGTCTAGCTGCGACGCACCAAGCAGCATCAAGGCTGCCATTACAAAGCCTTTGAACATAGTGGGCCTCTCCAAAGGAAAGAGACCGCCAACCGGGCTGGTCGGGTTAGAGCCTTTCGGAATTCGCTGTCGCCGATCGCGACCTGTCTGCAATGGACGGAATGCTGCCACCAATTGGTAGCCAAATTGCTAAATCGTGCTGCGATGGCATTGCGGCGGGCTTCGCGAGTGTCCGCAATGTGCCGGGCCATTCACGGCATTTTCGACCGAAAACCTTATTGCCGATTGAGACAGTCTTAAGCGGAAAGCTTAACAAGCCCGCGCTTAACCCTCTTTCTTAGCCTTCGCCCGCATCTTCATTTCGCGGTAGCGCGCGGCGCCACCTTCGCGGTTGCTTTGCGGGCTGCGCTCCACGGCCATCGCGTCGTCGGGCACATCCTTGGTGATGACGGAGCCCGAGCCGATATAGGCGCCCTTGCCGATCTTCACCGGCGCCACCAGCGATGAATTGGTGCCGACGAACGCGCCCTCGCCGATCAGCGTCTTGTGCTTGAAGAAGCCGTCATAGTTGCAGGTGATGGTGCCGGCGCCGAGGTTGGAATTGGCGCCGACATGGGCGTCGCCGACATAGGAGAGATGGTTGACCTTGGCGCCCGCCTCAATCGTCGCGGCCTTTGTCTCGACGAAATTGCCGATCCGAACGCCATCGCCGAGCGAAGTGCCTGGGCGCAGGCGCGCATAGGGACCGATGGAGGCGTGTCTGCCGATCGAGGTCTGCACGATATGCGAGAATGAATGGATCACCGCGCCGTCGGCGATGGTGACGCCGGGGCCAATCACCACGAACGGCTCGATGGTGACGTCGCTGCCGAACTTGGTATCGGCGGCGAGATAAACCGTCTCCGGCGCGATCAGCGTCACGCCGGCATCGAGCGCCGCCTGGCGCAGCCGCGCCTGCAGCACCGCTTCGGCCTCCGCGAGCTGGGCCTTGTTGTTGATGCCGCGCACTTCGTCCTCGCTGGTTTCGATCACGACGGCCTCCAATCCCATTTCCCTGACAATTGCTACGGCATCGACCAGATAATATTCGCCCTTGCTGTTGGCATTGCCGATCCGGTCGAGGATTTCGAGCGCTCTGTGGCCGTCGAACGCCATCACGCCGGCATTGCACAGCGTGACCTTGCGCTCTTCGTCCGTCGCGTCGGCATGTTCGCGGATCGCCATCAGCCGATCGCCCTGAAGCAGCAACCGGCCGTAACCGGTCGGATCGGCGGCGCGGAAGCCGAGCACGGCGAGCGCCGCGCCTTCTTGCAGCGGCGCGCGCAGCCGGGCGAAGGTCTCTGGCGAAATCAGCGGCGTATCGCCGAACACCACCAGCAAATCGTCGGCACCACGCGCAATGGCGTCGCGGGCGGCCAGAACGGCATGCGCGGTGCCGAGGCGCTCGGCCTGAACGAAGGTCGCCGCATCCGCGCGGACGCGCTTGACCTCCTCAGTGACCGCCTTGTGGTCCGGCCCGATCACGACCGCGAGCGAGGCGCCCGCGCCGTGCGGGGCCGCATCCAGCACATGCGCCAGCAGCGACTGGCCGGCGACCTGGTGCAGCACCTTCGGCAGCGAGGATCGCATGCGCGTGCCCTCACCGGCCGCGAGCACGACAGTCAGGCTGGATCGAGCGGTCATTCTGGTCCTCAGGCGAACTAGGTTGCCGGCCGTCTTTAATTGTTTTCCCCCGGAGATCAAACCGATTCGCCGCCCCGAAAACGTCCTGAAACAAGTGGGCGTCGCTTTTCCTGTTAATGTTTGCCCTGTGATTCGGCGGGCCTTGAGGAGGGCCAGGGGCGCTTGGCCAGGAAACCAGACCATCTCGCAGACTTCGAGGCGGATGACAGCGGCGGCGTGCTGAGCAACCTGTTGGCCGACGAAGATGAGCTCGACCGCCGCGCGCTGTGGCGGATCGGATCCTGGGGTGTCGGCGCCACGGCTGCGGTGATTCTGGCCGTAATGGCCAACCAGTCATCCTTTGGATTGAAGCGCGAACAGGTCGCCGCCGCCGATATCACCCGGCAGGCGCAGCAAATTCAGCTCGTGGCCAGGGAAACCCAGAATGAGGCGCGGCGGCTCGCCGCCGCGATCGATACGCTGAACGGCGACCGCGACCGGCTGTATTCCCGTGTCACCAGCCTGGAACAGGGGCTCGAATCCGTCACCGGGGCCATCGCCCGCCACGGTTCCGCGCAGGCTTCGGCGCCCGTTGCAAATGCGGAACCGCAGGCCGCCCAAAAGCCGCCGTCGCCAAGCGTCGCACCAGTGGCAAGTACGCCCGCCGCGGACAAGCCCACTGCCGCCAACGCCGAGCCCTCCCCGGCAACGGTTTCACACGCGGCAAAGGATGCGGCGAAGACCGACGCTGCCAAAGCGGACAGCGCCAAGCCGGAAACGGCCAAAGCCGAGATGGTAAAGGCCGACACCGCCACGCTGGAGCCCGCCAAGCCGGAGCCCGCAAAGCCTTCGCCCGCCACCCCTCTGATGGCGGCGCAGTCTATGATGGCTCCGCCCGATCCCGCCGCCGGGAAGCTGATCGAACCGGGCAAGGCCTCAGGCCCGGTGATCGCAAGCCCGATTCCCGACGTCGTGGCGTCGGCGCCATCAGATGCGGAGGCGGACGACGCCACTGCGCCAAAAGTATCGCTGCAGCGGACCGAGTTCGGGGTCGATCTCGGCAGCGCCAATTCGGTGAACGGCCTGCGCGCGCTGTGGCGCGGGCTGCTGAAATCCAGATCGAACGCGCCGCTGACGGCACTGCGCCCGATCATCGTCGTGAAGGAAGGCACCAACGGCCTCGGCATGCAGCTTCGCCTGGTCGCCGGTCCGCTGAACGACGCCGGCGCCGCCGCCAGGATCTGCGCCATCATGGCCGAAAACAACCGCCCCTGCGAAACCGCGATCTTCGATGGCCAGCGGCTGTCGGTGAAATCCGATGATCCCCCGCCCACTGCCGCCAAGCCTGGCCCGCGGCGGCGCGCGATTGCCAAGCAGTCGGCGGCGACAGTCGTTGAGGAGGTGCAGAACAAGCCCGAACCGCCGCCGGCCACAACACAGCCGACATTGTCGTCCATTTTCGGCAGGAAGAATCCACAATAAGCTTTTGGCTACAGGACGTTACGACGAAATTCTGACTTGCATTCTCGTTGCGGGCGAACGCTTGTCCCGGCCGCCAATCCCGACCATATTGCGCCGATGAAAAAATCCCCGTTCCGGCTCACGCCCTATCAAGTCCAATTCCTATTGGTGGTCGGCTTCCTCACCGTCGGCTACGCGCTCTATCTGCGCTACCTCGCGATCGAGTTCTCGACCGTGGCGCTGGCCTGCGACGCCGGCCTGCAGACCATGCTGTGCAAGTCGCGGACGCTCGCCACCTATTTGTTCAAGAATTCGGTGTTCGGCATCGTCGCGCTGATCATTGCGACGCTTCACGTCATGCGGCCGTCGATCGTGCTGTTGACCGGCGGGCTGATCGCGGCGGGATTCGGGATCGTGCTCTACAATATCGCGCTGTCGGGAATTGCGATCGGCCTGCTCATTTTGGGATTTGCAAGGCCCGCGCCCGCCACAGCGTGAGCGCCAGCAGCAAATAGATCGCGCAGGTCCACATCGCCTGCCAGTTCTGATTGCCTTCGTTGAAGCCGGTGAAGAGCGCGGCCACGACCAGCAGGCCGGCAAACGCGGATTCGGCAATCGGGCGAACGCCGTCCTTCGGCCGGTTGAGCAGCATCAGCGCCGCGAACGGCACCACCGCCATGGTCAGCGAAGCGAACGGAAAATCGCGATAGCGCGGATCGAACGTAAAGCCGAGCGCGGTTTCGGCTGCGATCAGCGTGGTGACGACAAGCACGAGCCCCAACAGCGCCGTCAGCACCGACTTGGTCCGGCCCTCGCGCGGTCCGAACAATTCGAGAAAGGTCGGCAGCGACCGCCCCGACATCGCGGCGTTCGCACACAGCATCGGTGACGCAATGGCGGCCGCCAGCAGCGCGCCCCATTGCAGCCAGCCGCCGGCGCCGTAGCTCTCGTAAAACATCTTGTCGGCGGCGACCCCGAGCAGCATGCCGGCGGTCGTCGCCGATGTCCCGACCGCGATCCAGGCTGCCAGCCCGGGCTTCCACGGCCGCCGCCGCAACGTCAGCCAGCCCGCCAGGAAGACGAAGCCGCTGAGCGCCATCCCGCATCCCATCTGCAGTTTCCAGAACGGATAATTGCTGATCGGCTCTCCGGGCGGATATTTCACTGCCCGCTGCGCGTCATTGATCATGCCCCAATAGCCGCCGACGGTGCCTTCGAGCTGACGCTTCCACGGCTGGTCATAGGCCTCGATCAGGTTGACCCGAAATTTTTCGCGCTTGGCCAGATCAAGGATTTCGGACACCACGCGCGCCTGGTTGGTGCGCGACGGCAGCGCGCCTTCGCGCATCCGCCCCGCACTCGGCCAGCCGGTTTCGCCGATCAGGATTTCCTTGTCAGGAAATGCCACCGCCATCCGCTTGCGGATATCGTCGACATGGCCGGCGGCGTGCTTCGCGCGCACCGGCATGTCTTCCCAATACGGCAGGATGTGGATCGTGACGAAATCGACCGCGTCATAGATTTCGCGGTTACGCAGCCAGAACTCCCAAACGTCGGCATAGGTGACGGGCACGGTGACCCGCGACTTGACCGAGCGGATGTGGGCCGCGAGATCCGATGTCGTCATCTCGCCGCGCAGCAGCACCTCGTTGCCAACTACCAGTGCGGTAATTGTGTCCGGGTGTTCCTTGGTCAGTTCGATCGCAACCGAAATCTGGGCAAGATTCTTGATCCGGTTGCTCGAGAGCCAGATCCCCTGGATCACCTTCAGCCCGACTTTGGCGGCCAGCGCCGGGACCTGGTCGAGCCCATTCTCGATCGAATAGGTCCGCACGCAGTCGGTGATCTTGGCGAGTTGCGCCAGGTCCTCCGCGATCTGTTCAGGAAGGATCTGTGTGCTCGGGATCAAGGGTGTCTGCGCGCCGCGGAACGGTGCGTAAGAGACGCATTGCAGCTTGGCAGTGGGGTCGATCGGCGCGCGCGGAAGCGTAATCGGCGAGGCGAGCCACCACCAAAGAGCCGCGATCATACCTAGCGATGAAAGGAGAAGCGCCAGCGGCGTACGAAGAGAAATCGGTTCCATCCTCCGGGCGGGGACCGTCGATTACCCGTTCATCGGCGTTCTGCCAAGATGCACGATCGCCCTATTCTGCCGCCGTCCCTGCGGCAGTTTACCAGCGCCCGTGATAAAGTTGTGACTTTGCTGGACAAAATCTGAAATACCCGTCATGTGAATCGCCGGATGTTTCCGCCGCATTGGGGACCTATTTGGGCGGCAACAAGCCAGAACACCACACCAGCCGTTCGCGGCAGGAAATTGATCGGGGAATGTATGCGTCGACGGTTGCTTGATCCAAGAGTTGCGGTTTTGAGGCGCTTCGCCGCTGCCGGCCTGGCCCTTCTGATCGGATCGGGCGGGGCGTTTGCCCAGAGCGGCAGCCCGGCCCCGCAGGATCAGCAAGGCAAGGCGCCGGCCGCCGACGCCAACAAGGACAACCAGCGCAAGACCGACGAATTCGTCGAGGCAGCCCAGGTTATCAACGGCCCGGCCGGAAATCCCGAATGCGTCTGGCTCGGCCGCCGGGTGGTTCGCCTGATGTGGCGAGACGACCTGGATACCGCGTTCCGGCACCTCGATCTCTATGACCGGTTCGGCTGCCCAGGCGGGCATGTCCAGGCCACCTTCCGCTGCCTGACCCGTTTTGGCGGACAGATCGATCCCAAGGTGGCGGAAACCCTCGACAGCCGCATTCACGTCTGCTGGATCAATCCGGGCGCCCAGCCGCAGGCTGCAGCAGCCAGCCCGGCACCTGCGACCGCCGGCAATGCGCCGCCTGCGCCGGCCGCTTCGCCCTCGCCAGCCCCCAGCCCCGCGCCTACCCCAGCGAAATAGACGTCCGGCATTCAGGATACGTTCAGAGGAACGATCCTATTGATCCGGCGTTCGGATGGATTGCTCGCGCCCTTAAAACGCCGTCCTTAAAAAAGTCATGGCGTCATACCAGTTGTGAAAACGCAGGGCAGGACTATCCTGATGATGCCGCCGTCTCGGTCGAACCTAGGGGACAGGTTCGCTTCCCATAAATTGCAGCCCCGTATGGTTTAGCCTCCGATGCGCGCTGTCGTCGCCGTTCTGCTGTTTGTGACCGCAGCTCACGCCGGGCTGTGGGGCCTGTTCCAGGAAAAGCAGGCGGCGCCCGATTTCAGAGGCATTCTGCCGAGCGTCTCCTATGCGCCGTTCGAGGGTTCGGCGCATCCCGACATCGACAATATTCCGCAGATCGAAAAGATCCGCGCCGACCTGAAGAAGCTCTCGACGATCACGCGCGCGATTCGTCTCTACTCCTCGACTGGTGGCGTCGAACTGGTGCCGCCGATCGCTGCCGAATTCGGCCTGAAGGTCACCGTCGGCGCCTGGATCGACAAGAATTCCGATCGCAACAAGCGCGAGATCGAGGCGGCGATCAACCTCGCCAAGCGCAACAGCAACGTCAACGGAATCGTCGTCGGCAACGAAACGATTTTCCGCGGCGAGCAGAAGATCACCGACCTGGTCGAGCTGATCAAGCAGGTCAAGAAATCCGTCAACGTTCCCGTGACGACCGGTGAGATCTGGAACATCTGGCGCGACAATCCGGAACTTGCGTCCTCTGTCGATTTCATCGCCGCGCACGTGCTGCCCTATTGGGAGAACTTCACCGACAAGCAAGCCGTCGATCAGGCGGTGGCCATGTTCCAGCTACTGCGCGATCAGTTTCCCGGCAAACGGATCGTGATAGCCGAGTTCGGCTGGCCGAGCGCCGGATACAATTTGAGGAATGCCGAGCCCGGCCCGTTCGAGCAGGCCTCGGTGCTGCGGAATTTCGTCACCCGCGCCGAAGCTATCGGCATCGACTACAACATCGTTGAGGCGATCGATCAGCCCTGGAAATTCTTCGAAGGCGGCGTCGGCCCCTATTGGGGCATCCTCGATGCCAATCGCGAACCGAAATTCGCGTGGACCGGCCCGATCGTGAACGAGAATTACTGGAAGCTGGCTGGGATCGCGCTGCTGATGGGCATCCTGATGTCGCTGCCGATCCTGCGGCTCGAGCAGCCGACAATCATGCAGGCGCTGGTGCTTTCAGCGGCAGCGAACGGCGTCGGCGCCTGGGTTTCCACCGTGTTCGCCTACTGGGCCGGGCATTATTTCGTGTTCGGCTCGGCATTTGCGCTGACGCTTGGCCTGATCCTGCTGGTTCCGCTGATCCTGATCGCGATGGCGCGCATCGACGAAATCGCCGCGATCGCCTTCGGCCGCGGCCCGCGCCGGCTGATCACCAAGAGCGCGCCGTTAGCGCCCGCCACCATCGGCGAGAACGTCGCCTTCCCGAAGGTTTCGATTCACATCCCCGCTTACTACGAGCCGGTCGAGATGCTGAAGCAGACGCTCGATGCGGTGTCGCGGCTCGACTACCCGAATTTCGAATGCGTCTGCATCATCAACAACACGCCCGACCCGGAATTCTGGCGGCCGATCCAGGACCACTGCCGTGCGCTCGGCGAACGCTTCAAGTTCATCAACGCCGAGAAGGTGCAGGGCTTCAAGGCCGGCGCGCTTCGCATTGCCATGGAGCGCACGGCTGCGGATGCCGAGATCATCGGCATCATCGACGCCGACTATGTCGTGCATCCGGATTGGCTGAAGGATCTCGTACCGGTGTTCGCCGATCCGCGCGTCGGCCTGGTGCAGGCGCCGCAGGAGCATCGCGACGGCGACCGCTCGCTGATGCACTACATCATGAACGGCGAATATGCCGGGTTCTTTGACATCGGCATGGTCCAGCGTAACGAGTTCAACTCGATCATCGTGCACGGCACGATGTGCCTGATCCGCCGCTCCGCGATGGACATGGCCGGCGGCTGGTCCGGCGACACCATCTGCGAGGACACCGATCTCGGCCTGACCATCCAGGAGCAAGGCTGGCTGACGCACTACACTAACGTCCGCTATGGCGAGGGCCTGCTGCCCGACACCTATGAGGCGTTCAAGAAGCAACGTCACCGGTGGGCCTATGGCGGCTTCCAGATCGTCAAGAAGCACTGGCGGCGCTTCCTGCCCGGCGCGAGCCGGCTGACTCCGGACCAGCGCCGCGAATTTTCGCTGGGCTGGTTGAACTGGCTCGGCGCCGAAAGCCTGGGCGTCGTCGTGGCGATCCTCAACCTGATCTGGGTGCCGATCGTGGCCTTTGCCGACATCGCTGTTCCCGACAAGATCCTGACGCTGCCGATCATCGCCTCCTTCGCCGTCTCGCTGATCCACTTCCTCGCGCTCTATCGCTTGCGGGTGAAGATCAAGGCCGGCCAGATGCTGGGCGCGATGATCGCGGCCATGAGCGTGCAATGGACGGTGTCGCGCGCGGTGGCGCAGGGCCTGATCACCGAGCATCTCGCCTTCGCCCGCACCTCCAAGGGCGGGCTGTCGCGGATGTCGATCGAATTCCAGGCGTTCTGGGAAGCCGTGATCGGCATCCTGCTGCTGATTGGCGCCGCGGTGCTTGTCGTCACGAACGGCTACAAAGAGGTGCGCGAGATCTACATCTTCGCGGGCGTGCTGGTGCTGCAAAGCCTGCCGTTCCTCGCGGCGGTCGCGATCGCGGTATTGGAAAACTCCCGTATCAACTCCTTCGCCTTCTGGCGGAACAGCGCGGTGCGGACGGCGGAACTGATCGGGCTGCGCCCGGTCACCCTGCCGACGGTCAACACCCAGTCCCAGCCGGTCGCCTCCGAGATTCGCCGCGAGGTCAAGTAACCGCCGCCGCTTGAAGAGTCCGAACTAACCTTTAGCTACCTAAAGGGAATTGGGAGCAAGCGAACCACGAATTTGCCGCGCTTGTGCTATTGACCCGCAGGGGCCCGCCCCCTACACAGCGCGGCGAGTGAGCGCGTAGCTCAGGCGGTAGAGCACGTGACTTTTAATCATGGGGTCGAGGGTTCGAGTCCCTCCGCGCTCACCAATGAAATCAAATGCTTAGCCGATATCTTGGCCTTCGCCGAAAACTCTCTGTCTGCACTGTGTCTGCAAACCAGTTGCGCAACGACGGAGGTTCATGATGGAAAGTGTCATCATCGGCGTGGAGATCGTTATCGCCCTCTACGTCGCATCCGGTTGACGCTGCGCCACTACTTCCCGCCCGATACATAGTCGCGGTGCAGGAATGCTCCCCGGACTCAGCGGGGCCCGTAGAGCGGAATGCCGCCGCCCATACTGTAGGAACGATGGCTGGGCTACCTAATTGAGTCCGCGCTCAGTAGGCGCGTACCATGAACAACACGGATCAAGAGACTGTATTGCGAGCTATGGAGGATGCCAGGCGCATCCTCGGAGAATACATCGCGCCAGGCCCACGAGACGCCACGCATACAGTGCACCGGCTCATCGCGGTCCTCGATAGAGATGAGGTTGTCCACGCTCTCGATCGAATGAGAAGGCGCCGGACCCTTCGCCTTGTGGAATAGAGTGCCGGGTGAGCAAGGCGGCCCGACGCACGACGTTGCCGGACGACATACGCCGGGCCGTACCACTGCGGTCGCGCCTATGGAGATTTTGCGTTTGCTCGGAACGTTCGAATAAACGCGCTGGTTGTTCTATCATTATGAAAGGACAACCCATGAAGCTCACGACAATCGCTTTGGCCTCAATCCTGACGCTCGGGTCCACACTCGCATTTGCACAAGCTGGTAGTTCTAGCGATGCCGCTGCTGCCGGCGGCGCGACGGGTGGACCGGCCGGGGCTGGTTCCTCCACCGCAGTCAAGGGCGACACGACGGGTTCCAGCGGCACCCGGGACAGCGCGCAAGGCTCCGGTTCGGGCGACGCCTCAGCCGCTGCCGCCGGTGGTGCGACTGGTGGGCCAGCTGGGGCTGGTTCCTCCAGTGCTGTTAAGAGCGACACCAACACCACAGGCTCTTCAACAGACCCCGTGCGGCGCTAACAACCATCAGAAGAGAATGAAGCGAGACACAGTTTTTTGCTTCGACCGGCGAGTTGCGCGAGTCGGGGCCTCTTCGGTGCCGTCGTCTTTTGAGGCTCAGCCTACGCCGTGGGGCTTGTTGAGAAAGTAATCGCGGTTGCCGAGCGCCTTCTCAGCGTACTGATCGATCGCGACCGTGATCGCCTGGACGTGCTGATAGCAGTAGCCTTTACGCGCGGCCGCTGGCGCAACTCGGCAAGCGCATCGAGCCACGCCGAATTGTCGGCCTTGTCGTCGTACCATTTCAGTTGATCGCGCATCACCAACTCCGGCCCCCAAGCACGCGCCCCTCGTTGGACCGCCCTCCTCCTTCTTGAGCCGGTCCCGTTCGTCACAAAGGCCCTCAATCTTCGCCAACATCCGCTGCAGCAAAAGCTCAGCCGCTGCAGTCGATATGCCGGCGCGCTGAAGCTGCAGAATTTCCTTACGCTGGCGCCCGACCTGGGTGCGCATGTGTTCGATCTCATTCCGGATGAAGTCGATGTCCGGCATTGCCGCGTCTCCCGTGAGGCGACAATAAGAACAAAAGGAGAACAATAGCGCAAGCCGCTACGAATTGGTGGTGCCGAAAACGGAACACCTAAGCGCGCGGTGGAATCGGCTTTCGGGCGGGGAACCGTGCCGGAAACATCGGCGCGGCCTGGTTCGGTTGGCCTGGCCGGCTCGGGGATGCGGCTGTTTCGGCTCCGCCAAGCCGCCAGATAGCTCCATCGACGATATGGCGGAAGTTGGCATCTTTCATAAAATCTTAATAATAATGACGCGACAGTGACGCGACAGACGATCCACACTCCTGGCGAGCGGCAACGCCGCTAAATAAATAACAGGAGATTTTCGTCGATGAATAAGGTTTTCCGCTTTCTGGCGACGCTCGGCTTCGTTTGCGCGGCCGGTTCGGCTCACGCCGCAGTCCTCACTGAAAGCTTCGATAGTCCGAACTTCGCCGACTGGCAAAGCCGCTGGTTTGGCCAGAATAGCAATGCCAAGCCTTTCTTCGCCAACCCGAACGATCGCGGCAACAACGTGACCGGCCTGACCATCTATGACGGCAACATTAACGATGGTAACGCGGTCAAGATATTCTTCAACGCCGCATTCGCGGCGACCATCACCAATTTCTCGTTTGACATGCTGAATTACGCCAGCGGTCTAGCTCAGCAGCTCGAAGTGTTCGACAAGGACGGCAATACGCTGTTCGGCACGGTATTACCCGTGGTACCGCAGGATCCGTCGGCCGATAACGGCAGCAACAACGGCTTCGATTTCGCAGATAGCAAATACACCCGCTACAGTGTCGACTCAACCAATGGAATTGGCGGCTTCCGCATCCTGCCGTTTGGTTCCGAGGGCAATGTCTCGATCGATGACCTCAGCGCAACCATTGCTGCCGTTCCCGAGCCGTCGACCTGGGCCATGATGATCCTAGGCTTTGCTGCTGTTGGCTTCCTCGCCTATCGTCGTCGCAATCAAGCTGCCGCTGCCTGATCCCCCAACCTCTCGATCAGAGCGACAGAGAGACCGCCTTCGGGCGGTCTTTTTACTATTGGCGCCTTAGATCACTGCATGCCAATCAGGATGCCCGCGGAAACCTGGTTCGAGGAAAACGATCCCGAAGGCGTGGCGTTTGAGTACGAGGTTCTGGAGTGAACCCGCGCCAGTCGCTATGCCACTAGGAACAATCGAAGGGTAACCCAATTGAATCCGCACTCAGTAGTGCGCGTACCAATGACCGAGCCGGATCAAGACACCGTGTTGCGGGCTAACGAGGATGCCAGGCGCATCCTCGGGGAGTACATTGCACCTGGCCCGCGCGACGCCACGCATACGGTGCACCGGCTGATAGCCGTTCTCGATAGAGATGAGGTTGTCCACGCTATTGATCGAATGAAGCGGCGCCGAACCCTTCGCCTTGTAGAATAAATACCCGCCCGGGAGAGCCACTGCCCATCTCCGTATTGCTACTGGCATAGACTCCGCCGTCTCCACATGGTTGTATCCGCGCGCAAATTAAACCAATGGGGAGGGACTGGGAATGAAGCAGATCATTTGGCTGCAGCCTTGACGCTGACCGCCACCGCCGCACAGGCGCAGCTCTACGGCACCGGCTCGAACTCGCGCAGCCACGCCGTGTCACCCTACGTCAACAGCCACGGCACCTATGTGGGCGGCTCGCGGGCGACCAATCCCAACAACACGCAGATGGACAACTACGGCACCCGCGGCAACGTGAACCCGTACACCGGCGCCGTCGGCACGCGCACGCCGCGGTATTGATCCACCGCAGCGAGTTTCCTGGCAGATGTAGGCTGCCATCTGAGGCGGCCTAATCTCGAATGGCCCTAGTCGATGGCTGTACGGTGAGGCGGTAAGCGACGAACCTGTTGCCGTCGAGCTTCTCTATGACCTCACCACAGGCGGGGCATTGGTATTCGCCCTTGGTGCCCGGCTCCATCGCAAGCTCAAGTCGCTTGAAACCAGCCCCGCACGAACACGTCACGTCGCCCTTTTTCATATGCACTCCGTGGAATCACGGGCGCACCTCTAACATACGGTGGCGTGGAACTCGGCGTATACAAAGATTTGTTCGGAAACTGGCCATCGGCGCCTGCGTGCGAATTAGGACACCGCGAAATTCAACTTGGGACACTCAAATACGGACAGTACCCTCGCCCGATAGAGGACAAATCCAGAAACAAAAACGAAAATGGCAGCCAGCGTGAACCGGCGAGCCATTTAACTAGCCTCAGGGGCGAAGGGCAATCTCGCAAAAAATTAATGTCGTCGGTATGCCGAGAGCTTCATTGCTATCAGACGGTACCGTTATTCAAATGGAGTTTCGAGCGTCTGATCAATCCACAACAACGCTGCGCTTTGCACCTGAAGCGCTGGAGCTTTGGGCAGCAAGAGCTGTAGAATTGGTTGCTCACGCTAAAAATCAAAAACTAGCCATTGGCGACCATTTCTCAGTTCGTGCCGCGGGGGTGGTAGCCGTGACGGCGGCTGCTCCGGCAGGCGGCAGCAAAGTGATACTTTCAATTCAGGGGGACAATGGCATTCCGGTGCATTATGCGCTTGATCCCGAACATTCAGAACAATTGCGTCCCGTGTTACGAAAGGCCGAAGCTTCCGCAAAATCCCAGAAGAGCCAAACACGCCAGTGATCGCTCTAATTATTTTCATTACGAAAAGCTCCGTCCGCACGATCGCGACCGTGATCGCCTGGACGTGCTGATAGCAGTAGCCTTCACGCGCGGCCCGCTGGCGCAACTCGGCAAGCGCATCGAGCCACGCCGAATTGTCGGCCTTGTCGTCGTACCATTTCAGTTGATCGCGCATCACCAACTCCGGCCCCCAAGCACGCGCCCCTCGTTGGACCGCCCTCCTCCTTCTTGAGCCGGTCCCGTTCGTCACAAAGGCCCTCGATCTTTGCCAACCTCCGCTGCAGCAAAAGCTCAGCCGCTGCAGTCGATAAGCCGGCGCGTTGAAGCTGGAGGATTTCCTTACGCTGCCTTCCGACTTGGACGCGCATGTGCTCGACTTTGGAACGGACGTGATCCAGGCCTATCCTGTGATGATCCGCGGCATCGAAATTTACAATTCCAGGCATTACAAGCCAACACCCACATCGACGTGGGAAAGGCGGCAAACACCAGCCCTGAGCTTTTTGTGCACCAATCATACTTGGGAAAGGGCAAGCTGAAGAGAGACCAGTGACTGTCTTTGTTTACGTCAACACCAGCAAGCAGGTGGGAGATCCCGAGCACAGCAAGGTGTTCGCCAATGTGGACGCCGCTGAAAAATGGTTCGAAGAAAACGATCCTGAAGGCGTAGCCTTTGAGTATGAGGTCTTGGAGTGAACCGCTGCCTTCCAATTTCAACTAGCGGAGAGCGAAATGGCTGAGAGAATAGACGTTGAGGTTACCGGCAAATCGCAGTTTGAAGTCGCCCACGACATGGCGAGGTTCATTCTAATTAATATGGAAGGGCGTCAGGTGAAGCGCATAAAGCGGCAAGAGTTCTTGCATTTGGTGGCTGACTGCATCGAGGCCTTGCGCGGCATCAAGGTCAGGGAGATTGTCGGCTAAAAGTGAGGCACTCCTGCAGGCTCCAGCCTCCACTTGTCCGCACAAGCAATCAAGTTGGTGACAAGGTTTGCGAGCGAGGACGCCGCGGAAAATGGTTTGAGGAGAATGACCCTGAAGGCGTGGCGTTCGAATATTCGGTAATCGGCAGCGCTTTGAGACCGTCAAACAAACTGACCGGTAGGTTCCCGAGTTGCGAAATCTTGTTTTTTGCACAGCGGAACTCAACCGCCGCTAGCATTTCGCCCCCCGCGCCCGTAAAAAATCAGCGGGCCGCTGGGGAAAATCGATGATCAAGGTATTGCCGACGACACGCGCCGCAGCCTTTGCGGTCGCGCTACTTTTGCCCGACTATCCTGGTGCTGACCTACGGCCTCGCCGGATCCAGCGGCAACAGCCTGGCGACGGGCGCCGCGATCACCGCCTCGATCACCGCGCGGGCGCTGTTGGCGCTGCGGCAGCCGATCCGGCTCGACATGACCGATCTTGCTTTCGGTGCGCTCGCCGCGGCCGCCGCGATCTCGAGCGCGGCCGCACCTGCCGCGCGCAGCGAAACGATCGCGTTGGCGCTGACGTTGGCGAGTTACCTGGCCGCGCGCCGCCTCGCAGATCCGTTTTGCACTGATGGCGACTGTCGGCGCCGTCCTGGTCGCTGCGGCGATCACCAGCTGCAGGCAGCAACGCCGCGGCGCGATCGTGCTGGCGCTGACGATCGTCGTCGCCGCGGCTTGCGGCCTTGCCGCCCGGCACCAGACATCGGCCAAGTTCATGCGGCAATTCCAGGCCGTCGCCGACGGCGCGATCGCGCTGGCAATACCGCCGGCCGCGGCCGCGTCAAACTACGTCCCAGCGAGCGACGTCCGCACCGCCTGCGGAATCGAGACCGACAATTCGCTGGCAATCCGGAAATTGCTGATCGGCGAAGCCCTCGGCCTGGTGCGCCAGGCCGGCCCGTTCGGCGTCGGCCTCGACGGCTTCCTGCAGCGCTCTTGTCTTGGCATGGTGCCGCACAACGCCAACCTGCAGGCCCTGATCGAACTCGGCTGGATGGGCGGCGGCGCGCTGGCGCTGTTGATGGCCGCGACCGCGCTGCGCCTGGTGCCGTTCGCACGTCAGAACCCGCCGCGGCGTTTTTGTTGTGCCCGCTCGCCTATGCCAGCGCGCTGTCGATGGTGCATGGCCGGTTGAGCCGGCAAGGCGAGCTGTTTCTGCTGCTCGGAGCTAGCGTTGGCATTCTCGCCAGCAACCGGCATGCGCGCCAAGATTCGCAGCCAGCCCCGTCCATGCGTTATTTCGGCCCCGGCCGCAGATCGGTAGCTCAGGAACAGCAATGAAACCCTTCGATCGATGGGCGATAGTGGGAGCAACAGTCCTAGTCTTAGGTACCTTTGGCATAATCTATTGGAAGGACATCGGCTTAATTGCAGTGTGTATGTTTGGTGGTACTGGCTGCCTCTGATGAACGGCGCCAGAAGAGGCCGTCAATCACCACTTGGCCGAAGCCGGCCGTCCAGCCCGGTATCCGGGCTGCAGGCTACAAAGATGGGCGGCGCTACCGACGGCGCTCCGACGGAGGCGCTGGCCGGGCTGGCAAGCTCGTCATCCCGGAACAAAAAGTAAGGCCCCGGATCGCGCCGAGGCCCTACCGCAGTGGCGAAGGGGTACATCCGTCCTCCACCTCTCTTGTACAAATTTTTCCCCACACAGAGTCCAGTCTGTCGGGTACCGAAATTCTGGCGCAAAAAATACGCCGCAGAGAACATTAATCAGAAAGGCGCGGGTAATGCGCTGATCAGCGCGAAATTCCCCGTGGACACAATGTGTCCACTTTTGGAGATTCGCGCGATGTCCACAAGCCTGAATGATACCGCCCTCGATCGCGCAGTGGCGCTGGCAATTGCAATTCGCTCTCGTTTGCGCATCCTATTGGCCCAAAAAGGAACGCTCGGCTTGGCGATGCAGCGCGCTCAGAAAATCACGCTCGGGGAAATGCGAGAGTCTGGCCTCACCCGGCTCATCGTCTACTGCGGCGATTGCCGGTGTGCGCATTCCGTCTTGATCGACGCCGGCCGCTGGGGCGACGACGTTCGCCTGTCCGACCTGGAACCGAAATTCACCCGCCAGGCATGCCGCCACCGTGGCTCGGATATCAGACCGCTTTTTGAGCAGGCGCGTATGGGAACGTGAGGTTGCTAGGCGCGCTGGATGCTGGCGCCTTGATCCTGCGTGTTAATGCTGCGTGAACGTCCAATTCAGCCGCCCTACAGGTGAAAAAGCATAAACTCCGATGGCACTTCCCCGCTCACCGGAGGGATTAGAAATGCTCTTAAACGTTGCCAGCGTGGTGCTCGCGCTGCAGCTGGGAGTACCTGCTCACCCCCTGAACGATAGCGAGCTGCCAGCCCAGGAAATCCAATACCGCGTGCCCGTCCGTCCGCCGCCGTGCGGCCATGGTTGGGATATCAGTGCTCGCGACGGCATGTGCTATCCGACCGGCTCTCTTCACCCGAGGGATCAAGCGGCGCGACAATACCGCAGGTATCGCGGCGACAGATACTATGACGACTATCCACGGCCGCGTCGCCGCCACTACTACGACGATTGAGGGGCCCACGATCGTCTGGCAGGTGCTGGGTCGCTGTAGGCCCGGCCTGCACCTTTGCGACACCAGCCGGGGGATTTTTTCAGAGCGGACATTCCGCGTTAGGCATCCAGAGGCTCCTTGATGCCACCAGGTTCTCAGTTAGAAACTGACGCCAGTCACGCGTTCGCCTCCCGTGTCCGATTGTCTGCACTGTATCTGCAAACCAGTTGCGCAACGACGGAGGTTCGTCATGGAAAGTGTCATCGTCGGCGTGGCGATCGTTATCGCGAGCTATGGAGGATGCCAGGCGCATCCTCGGAGAATACATCGCGCCAGGCCCACGAGACGCCACGCATACAGTGCATCGGCTCATCGCGGTCCTCGATAGAGATGAGGTTGTCCACGCTCGCGATCGAATGAGAAGGCGCCGGACCCTTCGCCTTGTGGAACAGAGTGCCGGGGTGAGCAAGGCGGCCCGACGCACGACGTTGCCGGACGACATACGCCGGGCCGTACCACTGCGGTCACCCACCGGAATGGCTAATTCAGGCTGCGGCCGATTCTTGGCAGAATTGGGCAACTCAGGTGCCTGACGCTCGGGCGCGGCCTCCAACTCGACGTTAGCTTCGTCAGCGTGCCGGAAGTAGCTGGTCCGACCACCATCCCATTTCACTTTGATCAAACCATCTTGTTCGGTGACGGTCCCGCGTTCCTCGCTATTCTTGCGGGCTACTCTCTGGCCCACGCGCCATGTCGAGCGCTTAGCGCTAGCTGCAACCGTTGGGATGGTACTTCTCCGGAATCTCGCCGTACGAGACAACGAATACCCTGTCCCATAGTTGCGGAACTCGGCAGCTTGGATCCGAGCAGAGCAAGGAACGATAATCACGGCGCCAGTTTTACCCGTGCACTCAAGACAACGAGGAACCGCCATGATGATCCGCTTTGCTTGCTTAGGGGCCTTCTTTGTAGCTTTTGCTCTTGCCGAACCAGCTTTGGCCGGGGGCGGATGTGGAGTCGGGTGCAGCAGCACGTCTGAAGGGGCTTGTGTCCGCGATGGATGGCAGCAAGGTTTGCCGGTTCGGAACGTGTGCCCGGCCACATCCCAGCCATCTCCGCCTTGCGGCCCATATTACCGATGGAGTCGGCAAGCCATGATGTGCATACCGCGCTAAATCGACCGGTTAGCGGCCCCGGCCATACGCAACGCACCGGGGCCGCCGCACAGAGGCCCCCGGCGGGGGCTTTGGGGGCATTGCCGGGGGAACGTTCAAAATAGTCCGCCATCAGAACGTCGTCTGTACGGCCGCCGACAAAGGAAAGGCCCGCTAGCGTGAACCGGCGGGCTTCCAGCGCATCAAGACCCGCTTCGTGCTCGCCCAATGGAAGGCCCTGCGCACGACGTTGCCGGACGACATGCGCAGAGCCATGCCACGCCAGGGCACTCCCCTTAAATGGCTTATTCAGGCTGATTTCGATTCTTGGCAGAATTGGGCACGAAGCTGCGCGCGCAGAAAATCACATTCCAAGAGATGCGCGAATTCGGTGTCGTGGTATGCGGCGATTTTCACTGTGGCCACTCGACGGTTCTCGACGCCGATCGCTGGCGGGACCATGTGTGGCTGTCGGACGCTGAGCCTCAGTTCGTCTGCTGGGCGTGCAGCAAGCAGGGCTCGGGCCGCTATTAGAAGGCACGATGTGGTTGAAACGGGTTCCGTGTTTGGAACGCTTTAAGAGTTCAGTGCTACTAAGCGGTGTTTTAAAGTGGATCTATTGCGATGGTGAATACTCGGATCGCTCCACGTGTTCGCGTGATGAAGCCGGCCAAAATCGATTACGGCGGCGACAAGTATCCTTGTATCGTTCGTGATATATCCAGCACGGGCGCGGCGCTGGACTTTTCCGAGCTGATCCGCATTCCCGATGAGTTCACATTGATCTTACCGGATGACAAGCTAAAGCTTCCTTGTCGCGTTGTGTGGCGCAGAGAGTACAGAATTGGCGTGGTCTTCGACCTGTAGCTCTACGCAGCCGCTCGGCTCCCGATGTCCGGCTGCTCTACCCTCGCCGCCCCAATGGGCATTGGCTTACGCTCTTCGCCTTCGCGCTAACAATTCGAAGCGGACAAGAATAGCTGTGCAAGCGCCCAGCGCGGCCAAGGCCATCAAGAGAACCGTCGTGAGCATGGCAAATCTCCAGCCCGATGATTCGCAATTTCTTAAACTCTGAATTATCTCAACCAAAAGCTTAAGAAAAAGTTAACGCCCACCTTCTAATGAGCCGTTGCTCAGCTCGGGATCCGGGTTGAGCCTGCCACCTCCAATGCGGTGTAAAAACGCGCACTCGCTTTCTTGTTCTCGTTGATCAATGCGAAGGTCGGATTGACTTCAGTCGCGGTCGAAGTCCCCGGGACGATCGCGCCGCTCAAAGCTGCGCTTACAAACACCTTGCACGTTTCCCGGTGATGGGCAGTCGCCGCCGCCCCAGGGTATTGATGCGCACTTCCGGCTTGTCCGGCAGCTTTTCCGCGCTCAGCGGAACGTTTTCGCCCGATGCGAGTCTTAGAGGCGATCATCGACCCCGATCTTCCATTTCCGTTTGGGTAGAGCATGGAAAAAGCGGCTGCCCATGCGATCTCGCTCGGAATTACCGGCTTTGGTGTCTGGATCCTCATTGCCGGCTCAGGCTCCAGCGTACCCGCGTTATGGATTTGCCTCGGCCTCATCACCATACTGATCGGGCTTCTGAGCGCCTTCGGTCCAACTTAGAAAACCGAGCTCCTTGTCGATTAATTGCGCTGGCAGATGCAGGGCCTGAGTCGCGGCAAGGCCGTGGCGAAGATTGGGGAGATCGGACGAATGCCCCCGTTGCCACACGTTCAAGTTGCCGTTGGATAGAGCACCAAAAGCGTCCCCAAAATAAATATGCACCTTGCGATGTATCGCACGCTGCGCCATCATTAATGGGCAGTTAATGCGGGGGTATTTAAATTTTATTTTGCGGGCAACTGCTCGGGACCCGTTTGTCCGTGATTTCTACGTTACGGGTCATTTTGCCGTCAGGAGGCCTAGTCGCTGATTTTCTGATTGGAGAAAGCATATGTTCCGTTCCTTTGCCGGTGCTACCGGACTTCTTGTCTTCGCCCTTACTTTGTCGAGCGCCGGCGCCCGCGCTGACATTTTTCTCCACGCCGACCTGAGTAATTCGGCTGAAAACCCTGCGGCAGCGCCTACAACAGGACTCGGGGCGCCGCGCCCTGCCTCGTTCGGAACGGCGGACTTCGTTCTAAACACGGCCCAGACGGCACTCAGCTTCACGGCGACGATCTTCAATATCGACTTCACCGGCACGCAAACTGCTGACACTAACGACAACCTTGTCGCCGCGCACATTCACGCCGGCCCGCTGGTAACACCGACCACTAACGGGCCTGCTGTGTGGGGATTCTTCGGTGCGCCTTTCAACGACAACAATCCGAACGATATGGTATTTACGCCATTTGCAGTCGGCGTCGGCGGCACCATCAGCGGGAAATGGGATGCGCCGGAAGGCAACGGAACGACGCTTGCCGCACAAAAAGCAAACATTCTGGGCGGCCATTCGTATATCAATTTTCACACGTTACAGTTCGGAGGTGGCGAAATTCGCGGCAACATCGGCGTCGCCGCCGTCCCTGAGCCCTCCACATGGGCGATGATGATCTTGGGCTTCGCCGGCGTCGGCTACATGACCTATCGGCGGAAGCGCCGAGCAGCGTTATTTGAAAAATAGATTCTGACGTTTGTTTTTGGCGCATTGTTAATGGGGCACTTGAAGCAACCGCCTCCATTATCAATGTCGGCCCTTCGCAGTATGTGCGTCCGAATTAGACTCAGGTAATTAGCTACAGCAGGGCTTGTTTGAATTGGCTTACTTTACCCCCAAACGGGTGAAGCGCGCTGGGGCTATTGCGCTCTTTAATCCTCGATTGACAGGCGTGTACTGCCTGCTCAAACTGAATGCTCGGCATATTTAATCAAATTCATTGTTGGAGGCAGTAATGCAATTATTTGAATCGCGGCGCGGGAAGCTGGCTACCTTTGCAATCGCGGCTTTGATTGTCGCACCAACGACCGCTCAAGCCGACATAATCGTGCAGAATACTGGAACGCCTGGCTTCCCCGGCACCTACAACTTCATTGGATACAACTCCTCCAACGTGGCATTCGGTCAGCCCGTTGCATCTCAGTTCCTGGAGTTCGGCGGACGATTTCATCCAAGCCTATCGCCGACCGCAGATCAAACCTTCGGAGCCAACACGACAGTTACGGCAAAGCAGAACGGCGTTACGATTAACGTGCCCTATGCCAATTCCATTCCCGACCCGAATGTCTTTGATAAGAAAATTGCCTACAACCCGAACCTTCTCGGATCTTGGCAGCTCACCGTCAGCAATCCGAACTACACCAACACGCTCACTGTCAATACAGCCGCAATCGACCCAACCATCGGGGTACCTCCCTTCATCACGGGAATAACGATCAGCGGCGCCTCGAACACAACTACGACGCCGACGATTACCTGGAACGCACCGACCTATAATCCGCCAGGCGGCTACCAGCAGGCGACGCGGGTCTTTATCGTGGATCTCAATAACAATAGACAGCAGATCTTCAGGATAGACCTTCCATCAGATCAGACGAGCTTTACCGTTCCCGCTTCGGCGAACCTCTCTCCTAACGGTCATTACGGCGTTGTGATCCGGGCTGATTTCAGAACCCCCAGCAATGCAACCACCGGCGCCAGTTCGCATAGCTTTTTTGATTTTCATCCCAGCGCGATATCGCAACTCGATGGCCCCATTTATGTGCCGGTCTCGTCGGCCAACGCAGTCGGTGACACCGTCTATAGCTTCCATATCGACGTCACCCACGGCCAGACCTACAACTTGGATCCGGCCGCCGCGGTGGGCTACATCTTTTCGACAGGCGATAGCGGTCCGAACTTCGCAAGCGTGAAATTGCCAGACTTGGGCTTGGGCCACCCCTACGGCCTCTATATCTGGAACGGTAGCAGTTACGTGCATGCCGCAGATCTTCTGGCCAACACCTTGTTTGACTTCGGCCCGGGCGGCGTCAGCAAGTTCAAGGTCTTGGGCATCGACGAAAGCTTAGGTCTCGATCCCAATAATTCGACGGCGTTTGTGACTCAGGTGACCTTCACCGACGACGGCGTTTTCCGGGGCACCATGACAGCGATCACTGCCGTCCCTGAACCTTCCACATGGGCGATGATGATCTTGGGCTTCGCCGGCGTCGGCTACATGACCTATCGGCGGAAGCGCCGAGCGGCTGCTGCTCTGGTCTAGGGCCGCGGTCGGTTTCTTGGTGGAAGGCCGTCGTAAGGGGCGGCTTTTCTTTTGCTAAGCGATTCATTGCGTCGCGTCACGTCGTTGCCTTGGGGCTGGGCATGAAAGACCGAGAACTGGAGAAGATGGAGCTGGACGATCTCTGGGACCTGCACCAGAGGATCATTGTGATCCTGGATCGAAAACTAGAGAACGAGAAGCGGAAGCTTGAAAACCAGCTTGATGAGCTTGGTCGCAAGTTCGGTAGCTCTCCTAGTGACCTCCCGCAACGTAGGCCTTACCCGAAGGTAGAGCCCAAGTATCGAAACCCGAACAATCCGTCACAGACGTGGTCAGGTCGGGGCAAAACCCCGCGCTGGGTTGCAGAATTGATTGCGGCTGGCAGAAACCTCGATGAGTTTAGGATTCAATAGATACCTGAGCGACCAGCCTGTCAGAGATGCACGGAGACCGCCTTCGGGCGCTCTTTTGTTGCACTAGCCGCACTACTCTACTGTCGCAGGAAGGTGAAATGGAGTTGAGACCGAAGACATCGCGGTCGGTAAGGTTGATTGGTTAGGTTAAACTGCGAACTCGATTGCCGCGCTCTGCGGCTACACCTAGTGATCAGCCACCGGACAATTCCCCAAGCGTCCGGGCCCACACCAGCAAGCCGTCAGGCGGTCATACTTCGCCTGACGGCTTTGTCCTGGAGGACGATCGGTGCACCACCTATGGCTGAGGGTGAACTACTTTATCGCTGTCGTGATCGCGATGGCCGGTTGGCTGTTCCTCATCGTCTGGATGGTGAGGCAGTTGATTTGATCGGCCGCAACAAGTACGCCGCGAACAACAAAGGCGGTCCCCACAAAGCCAGCAAGCCGTAAATTACGAGCTCCACAACGTCCATGCTCATCCCCAATGACATGTCGCTGGTCAAGCTCTGCGTAGATTCGCGCCCGGCGAAAGTAAAACAGTTTGTGCGGTGCACTCTGACGGCTAGCGCTGATCCGGTTGCCAAGTCTCAAATTCAGTGAGAGGATCATCACCGGTCACAAGACTTTGGAGCGATGCCAAATGCATACGCGATCCAAACGATATGTCAGGCGCCAGCGCGGACGACAGAAGGCGGCCGACCGTCGAGCTCACGCCAAGTACGCCCCAGCGACGCGATCCGAAAATCGCCTGGCCTTCCAAGTTGCCGCTGGGATGAAGAAGCGCTGGCCGAACGTCCTCCCCTTTTCCACTTAGCTCTGCTGTTCCTCGCCAAACCTCGCGTTCGAGATTGCTCGACCGCTGGCTGAAACAAACGGCTGCGTACCTGGTTAGTAATTAAAACACAGGAACACCGAACAAATGATCGAGCTCTCAGCGATCCTCGCCCTGATTAGCGTGGGGATCTTCGCCGCCCACGCGCTGGACGCCTACCGCACCGACTAGCGCCCAGCGGAAAAAACGTCGCCTTAGGCGCCGCGGCAGCGTTTGTCGAACGTCTGCTGCCGCTTGTCGATTTGCTGTCTGGTCGAGGTCCGTGGCCGCCGGACCGGTGAGCTGTGACCGCGGCCTTACCCTGCCGTAAAGCCCACCCCACCCATGAAGGCCGCCTCACCCAGGGCGCGATCCATCTTCTCTGCAAATTGCTTGGGCCGAAAATGGAAAGTTCCATAGCTCCGGTCCGACCGCCGATGCCGGCGCTACGGCCGGACCAATAGCGCGATAGCTTCGGCAACGACCTCAACGAGGGGCATTGGATTTGGCGGCCGCCCGAGCAGGCCTGGCTCCGTAGTGAGTGCGTCGTCATGCGCACTCGCAACCTTCATCGGTGCACACAAAATCGCTAGCGGAGCGTACAATCCGCCGTCGCCGTTTCCGGAGAGATATCGGGCAAAGTTTTGGTGTTCACCGGAGGACCGAAAGATGTTCGCCAGCATTGCCGGGATAGCCCTCGCGCTACAATTGGGAGTGCTTGCTTACCCGCAGAACGAAAGCGCCCCCTTAGCCCAGGAAATCCGGTACCGCCGTCACGGCCATCCACCGCCGTGCGGCCACGGCTACGATCTCGATGAGCGGGACGGCAAGTGCTACCCGAACGGAATGGTCCCGCCGCGGTTTCAATCGGGGCGGTATTACCCCCTGGAGTACGGCGGCGGCCGGCGGCCGGTACCATGCGGCCATGGCGCGGACGCCGATATTCGCGATGGGCTCTGCTATCCGACGGGCACGGTGCCACGGCAATACCAGGCAGGCCGCCCGGGCTATCACTATCGACGTAACGGCTATTACGAAATGCGATAGTGCGGCGATGCTGAACGTCTGCTCGCCGATCCGCAGCTATCCCGGGACTGTCATTGCCGGGATTTGACTTCCGATATCTGAATGTGTTCATGGGATATTCAGGGCGTATTTCGATATATTTGCATCGATGCAACAGCAGCCTCGTGATCGGGCGACCGGTCAGCGCGTCGTGGAAGCGCCGGCAGCTTCTGGTTTGATCGGAGACCAACTAATGATCGTCAGCATTGCCGTCGCAGCACTGGCCGCTCACTTGAGCATGACGCCCGAGAGCGCTGCTGAACCTGTCCTGCCTCAAGCCGTGCAATACCGCGTACCCGCCCATCCCCCGCCATGCGGCCATGGCTGGGATCTGAGCGCGCGCGACGGCCTCTGCTACCCGAACGGCTATCTGCATCCGCAGGAGCAGGCCGCAAGGCAGTATCCGCGTTACCATCACGGCGACGGCTACTATGGCGGCGGCCGCTACCCTGTTCGGTGTGGTCACGGCGCGGACCTCGATATCCGCGACGGTCAATGCTACCCGAACGGAACGGTGCCGCCGCAGTTTCAGGCGGGGCGCCAACGTCATTACGGCGGCGGATATGAAGGTCGCCGCTACTATTATCAGGACTGAGCATCGCGCGACGCCTCCGCTAAGACCGGCGCAATAGCGCGAGCGCCTCGACGACCACCGATACCAGCGACGCCGTCGTGTACGGCTTCGGCAGCCATCCGAGCGGGGCGTAGGGCTCGGCGCGCCCGCGCGTGTGCACATCGTCGTGCGCGGTCGCAAAGATGCAGCGAATGGCGAAGTCCTGATAGAGTTGCCGTGCGGCGTCGATACCGTCGCGGGTGCTGGCCAGGCGAATATCCATCACGGCAAGTGTCGGTTGGGCCTCGCTGGCGAGCGCGACGGCTTGCTCGGCGGTCGTGGCCGGACCGACAACTTCAAAGCCGGCTGCCGTCAGCGCGACTTCGGATTGCATGGCGATCAGGAAATCATCCTCGACGACAAGAACCCGCAGCGGATCCTGCTTCCCTTCCATGCGGCGGGTCTCTTCAGCAGGTGGTAACGAGTTCCGGTCCGGCTCGGATGGCAACGCAACATTCCCTGCGTTCTGGTGGGGCGTCGTCATCGATCACCGGCCTAGCTCTTGGCAGCAGGGAAATCGAGGCACGCCCGCGAAGGGCTTTTCGTGACGTGAAGCGTTCCGTGGAGCTGGCGTGCGAGGCCGAGTACGAGCTGGAGCCCGGACGAGGTCTTGCGCACGGCCTCGAGGTCGAACCCCTCGCCGTCATCCTCGACGCAGAGCGCCAGCCGTTCGTCATGCTCGGTCAGGCTGACCCGGACGCCCTGCCTCGCGTGATCCTTGACGCCGTGCTTCACCGCATTCGTCAGCAGCTCGTTCAATATCAGCGCGAGCGGCATCGCCACGTCGTTGGAAAGCACGCCGTGCGCCGCGCCACACTCAATTCGGGCATCCGGCGGCAGCAATTGCCGAATGGTTTCGCAGACTGCCGGCAGAAATTCCTCCGCAGCGAAGCGGCTGGCGTCGATTCGGCCGTACAGTACGCGCTGCGCCGCCGCCATGGCTGCGATCCGCGCGCTGGCTTCATTCAGGACTTTGCGCGCCTCCTCGCTGTGTGCGGTCCTTGCCGCGGAGAAAAGCAGCGACTGCAGCATCTGCATGTTGTTCTTGGTGCGATGATTGAGTTCATCGAGCAAAAGTCGTTGCTGGGTTTCGGCCTGCCGCCGCTCGCTGATGTCAACCAGCATGTTGATTGCGCCGGTGATCTTACCGGAGGAGTCCCGCAGCGGCGTCGGGAACGGAATGAACGGCACCCGCGTCCCATCCGGCCGTTCGGCAACTGCCTCGGCGCCGCGCACGGCGCGTCCTTCCTTCAGCGCAACCGCCATCGGACACTGGTCGTGCGGAAGTGGCGTTCCGTCGGGATTCAAGAGCTTCCAGGTGACACACCATTCGTCGCTGCCGAGCGCGGGCGTCCGCCCCGAGAATTCGACTGCCGCCGGATTGAAATAGGTAATTTTCCCCTGCGCGTCGGTCGTGTAGACCGCGGCGGGAATCGCCGCGAGCAATTCCGAAAGACGCTGCTCGCTCTCCCGCAGCTTGCGTTCGGCTTGCTTGCGATCGGTGATGTCGCGGGCGATCTTCGACGCGCCGACGATAGTTCCTGCGCGGTCGCGCACGGGCGAGACGGTCAACGAGATGTCCAGAAGGCTCCCGTCCTTCCGCCGGCGAACCGTTTCGTAATGGTGGATGCGCTCGCCTCGCCGTATGCGCGCGAGAATCCCCGGCTCCTCGTTTTCGCGTCCTGGCGGAAAAAGAATCGTCACGGGCTTGCCGATGACCTCGCCGGCGGTATAGCCGAACAGCCGCTCGGCGCCTGAATTCCAGGTCTGGATAATCCCGTTCATATCCTTGCTGATAATCGCATCGTCGGAAGATTCCACGATGGACACGAGTTGTTGCGCACGCTCTTCGGCGACGCTCCGCGCCTGTTCCTCCCGCAGCCGCGCGATGCCAAAGCCGAGTTGCCGCGCAAGTGTCAGTGCGACGTCGATCTCCGGTTTGGTGAAGTGATGCGGCCCGTCGTAATAGGCCATGAATTTTCCGGCGAGCCGGCCGCCGATCAGGATCGGAATGAAAGCAACGGCTGCGATATGTTCTCGCGCGATCGTTTCCTTGAGGGTGTCGGGAAGATCGGACATGCCGACGTCCTCGAAACAGACCGGTCGCGGACTTCGCTCATCCCTGCCCCATGGCGAGTGGCCTTCAACGGCCTTCCGATATCCGTCCGAAAGACCCCGCCATCCAACGAAGCGCATCACGTCGTTGTCGTCAAACAGGAGAATGGAAGCGCGCTGGCAGGCGAGCGCGCCGAGGATAGCGTCCAGGCCGGCGTCGTAAACGTCTGGAAATGATGTGGCGGATTGCAGCCCTTCCGAGAACTGGAAAAGCGCCGCCTGCTCTTCGCTGCGCCGCGCCAGCGCCTGTTCGGCTGCCTTGCGGGCGCTGATGTCGTGCTGAACGCGCACCGCATAAAGAAAATTTCCAGACGCATCGCGAACGCTTGAGGACGTCACCTCCGCCCAGAAGTACGAGCCGTCCTTGCGCGCGACACGCTTTTCGATGGTGTAGCGATCGATTTCACCCGCGATCTGTCGCCTGAACTGCGCGAGATCCCGCGCGACGTCCTGTGGCGAGGTCTCGTCAAAAATGGAGCGGCCGAGCAAGTCGGCCGCTTCTCGTCCCACCAGTTCGCAGGCCTTCTGATTGACGCGCAGCATCCGCCCGGCCTCATCGATCTCCACGATGCCGACGCCGACACGTTCGTAGGTGACAGCCAGCCTGTCTTCATGGCGAGGCAGATGAGGCACGTCCAGGAGGGCGGACCGGCCTGGCTGGGAGAAAGTCTTCGCCGTCCGTCGCTGGAAGTTCATTCCCGCCATCCCCGCCAAAGGGCAATTTTGCGTTGCACGATACTCGGTGTCGGCACATGGAGGGACCAGCACGCACGACCGCTGAGCGTTTGACCTTGGACAAATCCGGCAAGAGAAAATTTGTTCCTAGCTGTGGCCGGGCGCGGAGTATCAGTCTTCCGGCGCGCTTCGTGTCCCGCAGGATGGATCGGAATTGATCGCTAGCACCCGCGGCAGATCCCGGTGAACGAACTCACCTCGGGCCGCCCCCGCGGGCGAACCGGCGGCGGCTTGCGCGGGCGGGCCTTGCGCGCACTGACGATCCGCTGCGAGGCGGTTGGATATGGCGGCGTCACGACACGTGCGCGCGGCGCCTCAACTGCGCCGTAGGAGACGGCCGGCGGCGGGGGGTTGGCGCGGAGCGGTGGCACGTTCGCGGCATTGCCGATGCCGCTGGGATCGGAGAGCGCCCTGGGGTTGGCCGGTCCGAACGGCACGCCCGATATCGGCGAATTCCCCGCGCCAGCCGAGCCGGCTGGCGGCGTCAGTTGTGCGAATGCCTTTACGGGAACGATCAGGCTGAGCGCCACGAAGAGAACAAGCGCCGGATTGCGGGACATCGAGGTCTCTCCAGGAGGCGTCCATCCAATGAATATGTAGGGCGCGCGTTCCCCAGCTTCCAGGCGGGCCCATTTCGTGCTGTCCGCCCTGTTACGGAGTAGGCGTCGGCGGGAGAATCAGTCCTAATCAAGGCGCGATCACGTTTTGGGATTCCGGCGGCATGAACCAGCCCGAAGTGCTCGATTCCGATATCCGCGCCCTGCAGCAATGGCTGCGCGCTGCCTGGCAGCAGCTTGGCGATCCCACCCTCACCGCCTTCGCCCGGCGCGAGCTGCGCAACCAGATGAAGCAGTGCAGCGCCGACTTGCGGGTGTGCCTGCAAAGGGTGGCTGAACAACAGCCCGAGCCGGCCCGATCACCGGCCTCGCCCCATTCCAGGCCAGGACTGCGGATCCTGTCATGGTAACGGAACAGGATTAGGCGCCTGCCGCTCCGCCTGTGCTCAGCCGGTCGGCCCTGTTGATAACCCGCGAGCCTGTTGGCGAGCATCGAAACAGGCCGGCATCGTGTGCTATCGGCATATCGGCCTGATTAACGACGGACGGAACACATGCGGATTACCCTGGTCGGTTCCCGCCATTTTGGCGTGACGACATTCAACACGCTGCGCCAACACGGGGTCGATATCATCCGCGTTGTCGTCCACGATGGCGAGGACCGGCTTGCCGCCACCGCGCGGGCCGCCGGGATCGAGGTCGTCGTGCAGGCCCATCCGAAACGGGTGCTCGCATCGGAAATCGGGCCCGGTACCGACCTGATCGTAACCGCGCACAGCCATGCCCGCGTCACCAGGGAAGCGCTGGCCACCGCCAAACTCGGCGGCATCGGCTATCACCCCTCGCTCCTGCCCCGGCACCGCGGCATCGCCGCCGTCGAATGGACCATCAAGGAAGGCGATCCGATCGCCGGCGGTACCGTCTACCACCTCGCCGACCGGATGGATGCCGGTGCCATCGCCGCGCAGGAGTGGGTGTTCGTCAAGAAGGGAGAGACCGCGCGCGAGCTCTGGGAGCGAGCGCTGGCCCCGCTGGGCCAGAAACTGCTCGCTGACGTCATCTTTCACGCCAAGACCCACAACAACCTTCCTGCGACACCGCAGGAAGAGGAGTTCGCCACCCAAGCGCCGAGCCTGCCCGACAGTAAGCATTGATCACTACTATAATACCGTTGCGCCCTGTAAATAGGTCGCAAACGAGACCAAATTGCGAAGTTTTCGTTCCACGGCCGGAACTGGATTCACCTTGATGTGTTTGAGATCGCGGGAACTTTCCACAGTGTTGCGGCGCACCCAAGTTTGGACACATTGTGACCAGATAAGGCAAGCCATCACACACATTTCGGGGACTTGATCCATGCGCTCCAATCGCATTCACAACCTGTTGTTTGTTTCGTTGCTTGCTTCCGCCGCCACCTTCGCCACCGCTCCCGCCTCCGCCCAGTCCCCCTATGACGGTCTTTGGCAGGTCACCGTTGTCACAAAAACGGGCAATTGCGATGCGCAGACTACCTCGACCGTGAATGTCACCGGCGGCAAGATTTCGGGCGGTCCCGTCTCTGGCAGCGTCGGCAGCGGGGGACTTGTGCGAGTCTCGATCAATGGTGCATATGCGAACGGTCAACTCAGTGGCAACTCCGGATCGGGGAAATGGAATGGGGCTTCAGCTGGTGTCGCATGTAGCGGTCGATGGGAAGCGTCCCGTCAGTAAGGCAAGCCAGACTTTTGAATTTTCTGCCCAAGCGCGGCGGCTGACATTCGCAGCCGTCGCTTTTTTTATGACGGCACTTTTTACGACGGTGTTGGCCGCTTCCACGAGCTACGCTCAGTCCAGTACGTTCGCCGGCATGGCCGGCACATGGTCCGGTCCCGGCACGGTGACCTTGGACGACGGTTCGAGCGAGCGGATCCGCTGCCGCTCCACTTACAAGGTGAGCGGGGCCAGCATGGAAATGGTTCTCACCTGCGCCAGCGACGCCTACAGGTTCAACCTGCAAGCGGCGGTGGTCGCAGCCGGCGGCGAAGTCAACGGCACCTGGACCGAAACCAGCCGGAATATCGGCGGCAGCATCCAGGGCCGCGGGGCTAGCGGCAGTTTCCAGGTGATCGCTCAGGCGGCCGGATTCACCGCCAATATCTCGCTGAAGACCACCGGCAACAAGCAGCAGATCGCCATGAGGGCCGACAGCCAGTTCCGCGCTGCCAGTATTTCGCTGTCGAAGTAGGTCAATCCGCACCGCCACCCTGTCATCGCCCGCCAGCGGGTCGCGCGAATGCGTGCCCGATGACAGGCTCCGGCGGGTGATCCAGTATTCCAGAGATATTCGGGATAACTCGATGGGCCGCAGCGTACTGGATACCCCGCTTTCGCGGGGTATGACGGCGAGCGATTATTCGCGCTCTTAACTCGTCTTCGGCTTCTCGAGCTTCGCCGCGGTGTCCTTGATCGTCTTGGCGATCAGTAAGGCCTGCTCCTTGTTGAACGCAAAGTCCTGCACGCCGCGGTGCGTGGTCAGCGACAGTACCATGATGTCGGGCTGGTGCTCGGGCCAGCCGGTTGCGAAGGCGGTCACGAAATCTGCAGAGGTCGATCGAGTAGTGGTCATTGGCTCACGGTATCCTTTTGCCTTTTCCGGCGCGCCTGATCAAACGGACAGCGTCCCTCCGGTGGGTGTGATGTCTGGTTACGCCTTCGGAACAAAGGCGGTGACTTCGATTTCGACCTTGGCCCGGACGTCGACCAGCCCGTCGATGTAGAGCAGCGTTGACGGCGGGAAATTGCGCCCCAGTGTTTCCTTCCAGGCCGCACCGATGCCGGGACCTGCGGCCTCGTATTCGCTGCGGCTGGTCAGGTACCAAGTCAAGCGCACGATGTGCTCTGGGCCGGCGCCTGCTTCCCCAAGCAGCTTGACGATGCGCTTGAGCGCCGTGCCGACCTGCGCGGCCATGTCGGGAGCATAGTCGCCCTTCTCGTCGCCGCCGGTCTGGCCGGCCAGCACGATCCATTTACCGGGGCCGTCGACCTCGACACCATGCGAGAAGCCGCGGGGTTTCGACCATTCGGCCGGTTGCAAGATGCGCATGCGTAAGTCCTCCCTTGAGACCGCCGCTCTTAGCACTGAACGGGGAGCGGCTCCCACAGCGAAATTGCGATGGCGTGCATCGCTGCCCCCGCGCATTTGCGCGTTGCAAATTGTGGCGCGCGCGCCGATACCGGCCTGCCCTCAACCGATCTCCCCCCGAATGGACCGCACACCCTCCAAAACCCTGGCCGCGCTGTGGATGGCCGGCTGGCTGACCCTGATGCTGATCATCGCGATCGCCGGACGCGAAGCGGCGCGCGAGATCAACGTGTTCCAGCTCATGGAGATGCGCTCGGTCCTCGGCTTTCTGATGCTGTACCCGCTGATCCGCGCCAGGGGCGGATTTGCCATGATGAAGACGGCGCGGCTGCCGCAGCACGTTGCACGCAACCTCATTCACTACGGCGCGCAGCTCGGCTGGTTCCTTGCGCTGACGCTGATCCCGATCGGTCAGGTGGTGGCGATCGAATTCACCATGCCGATCTGGACCGCGATCCTGGCCGCGACGTTTCTCGGCGAGCGCACGACACCCTGGAAGATCGCCGCAATCGTGCTCGGAATCGTCGGCGTCTTCGTGATCGTTCGTCCTGCTGCCAGCGAGATCAATCCGGGGCAATTGATCGCGCTGGCAGCCGCGGTCGGGTTCGGCGTTTCGGTGGCGATGGTGAAGTCGCTCACCCGGACCGAGCAGACACTCTCGATCCTGTTCTGGATGCTGGTGATACAGTCGGCGGCCGGTCTCTTCCCCGCGCTCTACGTCTGGACGTGGCCGCCAGCCCATCTCTGGGGCTGGGTGGTGGTAATCGCGTTTTGCGGCACGTTTTCCCACTACTGCATGGCGCGCGCGATGCTGCACGCGGATGCTACCGTGGTGATCCCGATGGATTTTCTGCGGGTCCCATTGAGCGCCGCCGCTGGCTGGCTGATCTATTCGGAACGGCTGGATGCATTCACCGTGCTCGGCGCGGCGCTGATCCTCACTGGCAATCTGTTGAACCTGAAACCGAATCCTTCGCCTGCGCGCGTGCAAGGCTGAAGTTTATTTTCCCGGCTGTGATCTAGATCACGCTACGCCGCGTGTCGCGACGGTAACGGATGGCTCCGGATTTGGCCGTTCGGCTGCTTTTTTGTGGTGCGAAGCGGGCGATATTTGTAATGTCCAGCCAGCGTTACAGCCAAAGCCTTTGTTGATTCTGCAGGGGGATTTCATATGCGTTACCCAACGCTCATTTTGTCCGTCATATGCACGGTCTTTGCGGCCGGAACCGCTCAAGCCGAAAAGCGCGTCGCTTTCGTCGTCGGCAACGGCACCTACAAGAACGTCGCTCCGCTTCCGAATCCTTCCGTGGACGCAAAGGCGATGGCCGCCGCGCTGCGCAACGTCGGATTCGAGGTGGTCGAAGGCTCCAACCTCACGCGCGACAAGATGACCGAACGTTTGCTCGACTTCGGCAAGAAGGCGCAAGGCGCCGACGTCGCGCTGTTCTTCTATGCCGGCCACGGCATTGCGATCTCCGGCACGAACTATCTGTTGCCGATCGACGCCGACATCAAATCCGAAATGGATGTCAAGCTCGGTGCCGCGATCAATATCGACCTCACTCTCGAGCAGACGATGGGCGATGCCAAGGTCAAGCTGGTGTTCCTCGACGCCTGCCGCGACAACCCGTTCGCAGCCAAAATCAAGTCGAACTCCGCCACCCGCAGCGTCAATGTGCAGACCGGTCTGGCCGAGATGAAGTCCGGCGAAGGCACGCTGATCGCCTTTGCGACCGGCCCGGGCCAGACCGCGCTCGACGGCCAGGAAGGCGGCAACAGCCCGTTCACGCGCGCCCTGCTCGCCAACCTCACCCAGCCCGGCGTCGAGATCCAGCAGGCGATGACCAAGGTCCGCGCCCAAGTCAACGAAGAGACCAACAAGGGTCAGCTCCCCTGGGGTCACACCAACCTGATCGGCGCGGTCTACCTGAACGGCGCGCCCGCGCCCGGCGCCGTGGCGGCTGCAGCACCGGCGGCAGGTGCAAAGCCGGGGTCCGACGTCGAACTGGAGTTCTGGCGCTCGATCAAGGATTCCAACAAGCCGGAAGAGTTCAACGCCTACTTGACCAACTATCCTAACGGTCAGTTCCGCTCGCTGGCGCTGTCGCGGATTGCCTCGCTCGAGAGCGGCGCAAAGGATGCAACCCGCAACCTGAGCACGGGCATCGATCCCGCGACCTTCAAGGAAGAAGCAAACCAGACCACCGAGGATCAGATCGGCCTCGACAAAGGCCAGCGCCGCGACGTGCAGCGCCGCCTCAACGGGCTCGGTTTCGATACCAAGGTCACGGGCCAGTTCGACGCCCCGACGCGCGCCGTGATCACGCGCTGGCAAGCGGCGCGCGGCTATCCGAAGAGCGGCTATCTGAACAGGCTGCAGCACAAGGCGCTGCTGACGGAGATCGTGGCGGCTGCACCGACTGCGAGTTCCGATGAGGAGCGTCCCGCTCCCAAGCGCCGCGCCCCCAGCACCGTTCAGGCGCAGCCTCAAGCGCAGCCGCAGCAGCCCCCGCCGCAGCGCCAGTACAGCAACCCCGGCCCCGATCCGGCCGGTGCCGGACGCTTCATCGGCGGCGTCGTCGGCGGCATGTTGCGCTGACGGCAAGCGACCCATCTGCCAAAAAGGCCCGGGATCATCCCGGGCCTTTTCATTTGGCACGCCGCAGATCAATGCAGCCTAGAGCATGATGAAATTGGGTTTGATTGCGATCACGAAGGAGGTGCGCTCCCTCTCCTGCCTGCGGGGGAGGGCTGGGGTGGGGTGTCTCCGCGGGCGACACTACCCGAGTGGAGAGAGCCCCCACCCGGCGCTTCGCGCCGACCTAAGAGCGAGCTTCGCTCGTCTCGACCCCGCAAGCGGGAGAGGTGAAGCGCGTCTGCGGCCCAATCGATCTAACCAAATCATCATGCTCTAGTCTAAGAGCGCTCTATTTGCCTGCAGCCTTTCGCAGCGCCTCGTTGATGCGATCCTGCCAACCCGGACCACCCCCCTGAAACCATTCCAGCACATCCTGATCGATCCGCAGCGTGACCTGCTCGCGCACGCCGGGAACAGCGGCTTGTTTGGCCGGTGCTTGTGCCACCTTGGCGGTCGCGCGCTTGAATGCGGCCTCGGCTTCGGTGCGCGCATCGTTCAGGGTTCTCGGCCGCCGCGGCTGGTCCGCCATCGCTAAATTCCTTCAAACAAGGCCGTCGACAGATACCGCTCGGAGAATGACGGCACGACAGCCAAAATGGTCTTGCCGGCGCTCTCGGGACGCTTGCCGATCGCAAGCGCCGCCGCGATCGCAGCACCTGAGGAGATGCCGCCGGGAATGCCCTCCATGCGCGCCAGCGCACGCGAGATTTCGATCGCCGTCGGGCCGTTGACCCTGACGATCTCATCGATCACAGAGCGATCCAGAATGTCCGGAATGAAACCGGCGCCGATGCCCTGGATCTTGTGCGGCGTATGCTGGCCGCCGCCCAGCACCGGGCTTTCCTCCGGCTCGACGGCAACGATCCGCAAAGACGGCTTGCGCGGTTTCAGCACCTGGCCGACGCCGGTGATGGTGCCGCCGGTGCCAACGCCGGCGACGAAGAAATCGATATTGCCGCCGGTGTCATTCCAGATCTCTTCCGCTGTGGTGCGGCGGTGAATTTCGGGGTTGGCGAGGTTCTTGAACTGCTGCGGCATCACGGCGTTCGGCGTGGTCCGCACCAGTTCCTCAGCGGTTGCGATCGAGCCCTTCATGCCCTGCGCGGCGGGCGTCAGGATGATCTCGGCGCCGAGGAACGCCAGCATCTTGCGCCGTTCGATCGACATCGATTCCGGCATCACCAGCTTGAGCCGGTAGCCGCGCGATGCCGCGACAAACGCCAGCGCAATGCCGGTATTGCCTGACGTCGGCTCGATCAGCACGGTGTCGGCGTTGATCACGCCGGCTTTTTCCATCGCGATCACCATCGCCGCGCCAATGCGGTCTTTGACGCTCGCGGCGGGATTGAAATATTCGAGCTTGGCCAGGATGGTTGCGCTAACACCATGCTGCTCCGGCAGTTTGCGCAAACGAACGATCGGCGTGTCACCAATCGCGTCGACGATGGAGTCGAAGACCCGTCCCCGCCCCGGACGTTGCGCTGCACTCGCGGCTGAGGACGCATCCATCTCAACACTCCTGTGACGACTATGTGCGGGGAATTGGCGGCTGTTCCTACTTAGGAGGCGCTAGCATTGATGCGCAAGCTGAAATCAACGCACTGAAGAATTCGCTGCATTGCAAAACAAGAACGTCGCTAAATATCGCGAAATGAACGCATTTGTGTTGCCACATCGTCAAAGATTTTGGTGTATACTTTCGTAGTGAGCTGAGCCTGAGGTTCAGATCGCTAGGAGGTCACGATGCCAGCTATTGCTGAAATCCGGTCGACCGTGCCGCTTGGACCAGATCCGCGTGGATGTGATCTGCCGACGTGCCCTGTGTGTGCCGACACAATGGTGGCTGCGGAGGCTTCAGCCTACCTCAACGACAACGTGATCAGCTATCTCTGGACATGCGACACCTGCGGTTACGGTTTTGTGACCAAGCATTCGGTCAAGAGGTTCGCCTGCAACTGAGATTTATCTCGGAGCTATGTCACCGCGCGCCCAACCGGCGCGCGTTTGCTTTTGGAACGTCTCGAACGTTCCGCTCGCGATCGCGTCGCGCATGCCCCGCATCAGGTGTTGGTAGTAGGCCACGTTGATCTCTGATAGCAGCATCGCGCCGAGCGTCTCTCCTGACCTCACCAGATGATGCAAATAGGCGCGCGAGATGTTGCGCGCCGACGGCCATTCGCTTTCCTCGTCGAGCGGCCGCGGATCGTCGGCGTGGCGGGCGTTGCGCAGGTTGATCTGCCCGAAGCGGGTGAACGCCATGCCATGGCGCCCGTTCCTTGTCGGCATCACGCAATCGAACATGTCAATGCCGCGCGCCACCGCTTCCAGCAGATCCTCGGGCGTGCCGACACCCATCAAATAGCGGGGACGATCCGCAGGCAGCGCCGGCGCGGTTTCGTCAATCATCGCAAGCATCACCGACTGCGGCTCACCCACTGCAAGCCCGCCGATCGCGTAGCCGTGGAAACCTATGTCGACCGACTCGCGCGCGCTGATGTGGCGCATCTCGGGAATGTCGCCGCCCTGCACGATGCCGAACAGCATGTAGCCTTCTGGCGCGCTCTCGAACGCCCGCTTGCTGCGCTCCGCCCAGCGCAACGATAACCGCATCGCGCGCTCGATGTCCGTAATGCTGTGGTTACTGCGGTCCGGCGAAAGCCGCACGCACTCATCCATCTGCATGGCGATGTCGGACCCAAGCAGCCGCTGCACCTCGATCGAACGCTCCGGCGACAGCTCGACCTTGGCGCCGTCGATATGCGAGCGAAACGTCACGGCCTTTTCGCTTACCTTGCGCAGGTCCGATAGCGACATCACCTGGAAGCCGCCGGAATCTGTCAGCATCGGCCCGTTCCACCCAGTGAAGGCTTGCAAGCCTCCGAGCGCCGCGATCCGCTCGGCGCCCGGCCGCAGCATCAAATGATAGGTGTTGCCGAGCACGATATCGGCGCCGGCATCGCGTACCTCGCGCCAGTGCATGCCCTTCATCGCCCCCGCCGTGCCCACCGGCATGAAGGCTGGCGTGTGCACCACACCGTGCGGCGTGGTCAGGCGGCCGGTGCGGGCTGCGCCATTGGTCGCGAGCAATTCGAAATGATTGGGAAGACTCATGGCGCTGCTTATTACGTGCCGGGAACGGCCAATCAACCGCCCTGTGCGCGTTCCGAGCAGTCTGTGCCCCACGCCGGACACAATTGAGCCGCCGTGCCTTCAGCCCTGGCTTGTTAAATAAAACGACACCGTATAGTTTTATAAATAGGGGACGCCGCGGGCGATGAGGCCGGCGGCGGCAAGTGCGTGTACGGTGACTGACGCGAATGTCCTCCATCTCTTTCCTGACTGGATCAATCCTCTCCGACGGCCGGATCAGGAGGGCAGCCTCACGCCTGCTCAGGTCAGCCGTCTTGTTGTGCAGCCTCGCGCTAGCCGCCTGCACCTCCCTGCCGCGGACGCCCTACAGCGCTGCGGATGCCTCTGGCTCCCGCGTGCTCGATATCGACGGCCTGCGGCGCTACACCGACGAACCCGTCACAAAATTCCGTTTCGAGAAAGACGATCTCTCCTCAACCAGGACCTATCTCGCGCTCTCCGGCGGCGGCGCCGATGGCGCCTATGGCGTGGGCGTGTTGAACGGCTGGACCGCAGCCGGCACCCGCCCGACCTTCTCGGTCGTCTCAGGCGTAAGCACCGGCGGGCTGATTGCGCCTTTCGCGTTTCTCGGGTCCCAATATGATGACACGTTGAGCGAGGTCTACACCAGCGGCATAGCGGAGAGCCTGCTCGCTGATCCCAGCATCATTCGCGTGCTGTTCGGATCCGGCCTGTTCGGCAATACGCGACTGCGCGAGCTGGTAGCCCGCTATGTCGGGCCGGAGATCCTGGCCGCCGTTGCACGCGAAAATGCCAAGGGCCGAAAACTGCTCGTGGTTACGACGGATCTCGACACCCAGCGCACGGTCGTTTGGGACATGGGGAAAATCGCCGCGGTCGGTTCGCCCGAGGCGCTGCGCCTGTTTCGCGACGTGATGGCGGCCTCCGCCAGCATTCCCCTGGTCTTCCCGCCCATCCTGATCGAAGCCGAAGGCCAGGGCCGGCGCTTTGAGGAGATGCATGTCGACGGCGGCGTGACCGCTCCGGTCCTGACGCTGCCGGATGCCCTGCTCTTCCAGGGACGTCTGCCTGGAAACAGCCGGATGAACATCTACATCCTCGTCAACAAGAAGCTCGAACGAACTTTCGAGCTCGTGTCCAACAGCACGATCGATGTCGCCTCTCGCAGCCTGTCGTCGATCACCCAATCCCAGACACGCTCGGTCATCTTCTCGACCTACGATTTCGCCAAGCGCAATCGGTGGGGCTTCCATCTGTCCTATATTGAGCGTGACTATCCGGCGTCGCCCTCAGAGGGATTCGATACCGCCTATATGCGCGCCCTTTATTGGTATGGCTATGAGAAGGCTGCATCGGGCCGCGCCTGGACCTCGACGCTTCCATGAGCCGCTTTAGGAGCGGAACGAGGACCTGCCTATAGCGTTTTCGCGCGAAGTGGAGACCGGTTCGCGTGAAGAAAACGCGTCAAAACAAGACTCTAGGTGGTGTGGACACTTACCGCATCCATAAGATGATGGCTGCGAGAGTGACGACGGCACGGTAGTTTCGGGCAGTCTTTTCGAAGCGGGTTGCGACGCGGCGGAATTGCTTGAGTTTTGAGAAGCAGCATTCCACGAGATGGCGCTGGGCATAGAGATGCTTGTCGAGCGGATATTTGAGCGCGCGTGACGGATTGTTAGGGATGACGGCGAGCGCGCCTTTGGCAGCGATGGCCTGGCGCAAGTGATCGGCGTCATAGGCCGTATCGGCCATGACGACTTCGGCGGCCAATCCCTCGATCAATGCGGCGGCTTGCGGTGCATCGCCCTTCTGACCTGCGGTAAGGATGAACCGCACGGGACATCCCAAGCCTCGAACGGCCAGATGTATCTTGGTGCTCAGGCCACCGCGCGAGCGGCCGAGCGCCTGATCTTCAGACCCCCTTTTTTGGCCCCGGCAGCGTGCTGGTGGGCTCGGACGATGGTGGAGTCGACGATCAGATATTCGAAATCCGGATCATCGGACATCGCCTCAAAGATGCGCCACCAAACACCCTTGACGCTCCATCTACTGAAGCGACGGAATACACTGTTCCATTCCCCGAACGCTTCCGGAAGATCACGCCAGGGAGAGCCCGTACGCACGATCCACAGCACACCTTCCACAAACATCCGATTGTCGCGGCCCGTCGAACCCTTCTGGTCAGGTCGGCCGATGATCAGCGGCGCCATCCGCTCCCACGCCGCGTCGCTCAAAACCAACCGGTCCATCACACCCAAGGCTGCCTCCCCAAAAGCAGCCTTGAATCTGATTTGCTCCTAAAAAGGAATCCTTAGAGTCCACACCACCTAGAGCTTCGGTTCTGATTCAATCAGAACCGAAAATGCTCTAGACCGTTGGCGATATGGCCAATTCGGCCAGATTCGCGATGACGCCCCTGTTACTGCGCGTTATAGAACAATGACGAGTATGCGCAGGAATCGATGGGCATGGGATTGACTGCGACCAAGGCCAGACCGGCAAGACGAGACGTCCCGAAGTCGCGCGGCGGCCGGCCGACGAAGAGCGCCGCCATCGAGCGCGATCAGCGGCTGATCGAAGTCGCCACCCGCCTTTTCTTGGACCGGGGCTACGATGCCACCTCGCTTGATGCGGTCGCGGAAGCAGCCCGGGTCAGCAAGCCCACCGTCTATTCGCGCTATGGCGACAAGCGCGGACTGTTTGCGGAGGTACTGAGGCGCGAGATTGCGCGCTGGCTTGCTCCGCTTGCTGAAGCGGCGGAGGGGCAGCTCACGCGTTCCTCGGAGATTTCGGTCGAGCAGCGCCTGATAGAGGTCGGGCGCGAGATGCTGACGTTCACTTGCGGACCCGATGCCGTCGCGTTCAGCCGCATGATGACGTCACAGGCCATCAACTTTCCCGATATTGCCCAACTTGGCAAGGAAGAGGGCTGGTTGAAGGCGGTTTCCACGACTGCGCGCTTCTTTGATCATTTGGTCGCACAAGGCGCCATGGACGTCGAGGATACCGGCATCGCCGCTGAGGTCTTTCTCGACATGGTCGTCGGTCACGCGCACCGGATGGCAACGTTCGGAACGCCGCTGGAGATGAAATCCGCGGAGAAGCGCATGCGCTCGGCGATCAGGCTGTTCCTGGCCGGTGCGCTTGGGCCACCGAGCCGATTTCAGTCCACCCCCAAAGGAACCATTCGGCGGCGCCCTTCCCGCTGACAATTCCGTGAGAACGGCGTTTCACGTGCGTTACGCCATAACGGCATCGTTGACAAAACAAAACGATACGGTATGGTTTTGTTGCAAGCGAAGTGCGGTTTCCGCTTTCAGTGGTCCCAGCGGGGCGCGCCGCTTCGATCGTCGCAAACGACGGTACTTGCGACGTTCCGCGGCCGACCCGTATGCCTCCAAAGGGTCGGCCGCGCTTTCTTCGAGACGATCCGGCCCAACGCCGGCAGAGACAGCCTCATGATGGAGACTGCGCAATGCATGCGCCGAGATCTTGGAGACAGTTGCTTGCAGCAATCCTGGTGGCGATCATCCTCCCTGCTCCGATCTATGCCACCGCGTCGCCGACCGGTGGACCAGCCTCGCTTCGCAATGAGACCGAGGATGGCGCCGCGTCCGACCAGCAGGCGGTCAGCCGCGAGCTCGCGCTTTTCCGCGGGTCGGCGGTCTCGCTGACCCAGGCGATGGCCATCGCGGAAGCCCTGCATGCCGGCGCGACGACCGCCGATGTCAGCTTCGACGGTGCCCCGGATTCACCGGTCTACCGCGTCAAAACCCTTCACAACGACCGCATCTGGCACCACGCCATCGACGCGACGACTGGCAAGATCGTCGGCGGCGAAGCCGCACTGCCCCTGAAGGAGTTCGACGCCGAGGACCGCAGCAACCTCGTTGCACTCAAGACAATCCGGCAGCGCCTGGCAGATGCCGTTCGCGTTGCCGAGCACGCGGCGTCGGGCAAGGCTATCAGCGGCGGGTTGATCCGCGAACGCGGCCGGCTGAGTTTCGCGATCGTCGTCATGAGTGGCAACGACCTGAAAGAGGTGATCCTCGAGCCTCCTGGCGCCGCAAGGCGGCGATAACGGGGCTCGTCTGCCCCTGTTGCAGCCCGGATGAGGCCAAAACCCGTTGACGGCGGCCCCGAGCTGCCGCATAAGTCCGGGCCATGACGACTTCGACCAAAGCGACCACGAAAACCAAAGCACCCTCCGGGGGCTCGGGAGCCGTGCGCGCGTAGTCGAACGATCGCATTATCTGAACCGAAGCCCCGCCTGAAAGGACCGGGGCTTTTTTATTGCCCGCAAACACATGCTTAACCCAGAGGACAGACCCGTGAGCTATCAACCCGTTGTTGCCATCGTCGGCGTAACCGGCGCGGTCGGCGCCGAATTCATCGCCACCATGGACAGGCGCGCTTTTCCGGTCGGCAAGCTCAAGGCGCTGGCGAGCGCCCGCTCGGCCGGCAAGACCATCGATTTCCGCGGCGAGAAGATCGTCATCGAGGAGCTCACTGAAAAGTCCTTCGAGGGCGTCGACATCGCGCTGTTCTCGGCCGGCGGCAGCATCTCGCGCAAGTTCGCACCCGCCGCCGTGAAGGCCGGCGCGGTCGTGGTCGACAATTCCTCGGCGTTCCGGATGGACCCGAACGTGCCGCTGGTGATCCCCGAGATCAACGCGGACCGCATCCGCGATCACAAGGGCATCATCGCCAATCCGAATTGCTCGGCGATAACAGCGCTGGTGCCGCTGTGGCCGATCCACCGCCAGAACCGCATCAAGCGCATAATCGTCTCGACCTACCAGGCGGCGAGCGGCGCAGGTGCGGCCGCAATGGAAGAGCTCGTGGAGTCGACTCGCGCCTATCTCGACGGCCGGCCGTTCACGCCAAAGGTGATCCCGCTGCCTTATGCGTTCAACGTCTTCAGCCACAACACGGCAATCGATCCCGAGACCGGCTACAACGGCGAAGAGACCAAAGTGATCAAGGAGACCCGCAAGATCTTCGAGGATGATCAGATCGCGATCGGCGTCACTTGTGTGCGCGTGCCGGTGCTGCGCGCCCATTGCGAGGCGATCACCTTCGAATGCGAAAAGCCGATCACCGAGGATGAAGTGCGCGCGATCCTGTCGAAGGCGCCGGGCGTTCGAATCGTGGATGATCGGGCGAAGAACTATTTCCCGATGCCGATCGATGCGTCGGGCCAGGACGACGTTTTGGTCGGCCGCATCCGCAAGGATCTGAGCGACGCCAGCGGCCACTCGATCTCGATGTTCGTGTCGGCCGACCAGCTCCTGAAGGGTGCGGCGCTCAACGCGATCCAGATCGCGGAATTGCTGCCGCAGCGCGCGATAGCGTGAGAATTTGGCGGGCAACGGCGCTCTTGCGCCGTGCCCGCCATCGAGCACTCGGGCTCGCGATGGTGCGCACGCGGAGCTTGTCGGGCGCGCATTCGCGCGACCCGGTGGCTTTGTCCACCCTGCGCAGCAACAGCGAGCGACATCGACACGCTGTTTCGGCGCCAACACGAACTCTGGGAAAGGTCACCATGCCAAGCACGCGGATCACGACAGGAAGCTGGGCGAGAGGCCGTGAGGCCAGCGTTCTTGAAGCCGTTCAGAATGCTCTCCTCTCTGCGCTGAAAATCCCCGATTACGACCGCGATATCGTGCTGGACCTGTATGATGCGAATAGAAGGATTATTCCTACCGGGCGATCCGAGCGGTACACGCGCATCGAAGTCGTGCTGTTTTCCGGGCGATCTCTCGATGCCAAGAGGTCGCTCTATCAGGCGGTGGTTGCCAATCTGCATGATCTCGGAGTCCCCGCGACTGAAATCAAGATCGTTCTGATCGAGGCTTCTCCCGAAGACTGGGGCCTGCGCGGCGGCCAACCTGCTTCCGAGATCGATCTTGGATTCCGCATCGACGTCTGACCACCGCCCGCGCCACGTAGGCATCGCTGGTCACTTCGGAAGCGCAAGCCACTACGCACCTCTCAATCAGTGCCCATCTTGATCCAATGGGACATCGACCTTTTTTGCTCTCCGGTAAGTCAACCGCTCTGACTTATGGTTCGCCGGTCGCGGATGATGTAGTTTCACTCATGTGAGGTCACGAAACACCGTCAAGCCAGGTTGGGACAGTTCAAGTTCAATTTATGAGCCCAGGTGACATCGATTACCTGACGCCAAACCACGCAAGTCTAATCGCTCGCATTGCAAGAGGCCGTCTCATATCTGGCCGTATTCGCAAGGAAGTGCGTCATGCGATCATTAACAAGAGCAGCTAGTGCAGCGCTTGCCCTGTGCATGGTGCTGCTATCATTTGGCTCCAGCGCTTTGGTCGAACCGAAAACGGAGGTAGCGGCAGCGGCCTCGGCATGGGGGCAAGCTATTGGCGGAGGCGATCCCGAAAAAGTCTTGACGCTCTATGCGGACGACGCCGTGCTCTGGGGCACGCTGTCGCCGACCGTGCGTTCCGATCGGGCGGCGCTACAAGATTATTTCGTGAACGCCTTCAAGGTTCTGCCCGGCCTGAAGGTCGCCTTCGGCGATCAATTGGTCCGCGTGTACGGGAATGCGGCGATCAACACTGGCTACTACACGTTCTCCTATGTCAGGGATGGCGAGGCGAAGACCTTGCCCGCGCGTTACAGTTTCACTTACGTCAAGAACGGCGAGCGTTGGCTGATCGTCGACCACCATTCCTCGGCCATGCCCTCAACACCGAAATAGCTCACCAGCTTTCAATTGGTGATATCGGTAGGAACTCCGCTGCAGCCGGGTCGCGGCTCGTCTGGATTGATCCTGAGCCGCGGTCGCAGCCCACGAGCCGAGCCGGCTCAGCCCCGTCGATCGCCCGTCACGCGCCAGATGACATTGCCGACATCGTCAGCCACCAGCAGCGAACGGTCGGGACCAAGCGTCACGCCGACTGGCCGCCCGTACGAGACATTCTCATCCGGTGCGAGAAACCCCGTCAGAATATCCCGTGCCGGACCGGATGGCCGGCCGTTCTCGAACGGCACGAACACGACGGCGTAGCCGCTCAGCGTGCTGCGATTCCAGGAGCCGTGCTGGCCGATCACCATGCCGTCAGGAAAACCGGGCAGCGTGCCTGCCGGCATCCAGCACAGACCGAGCGAGGCGGTGTGGCCGCCGAGCGCATAGTCCGGCGTGATTGCCTTGGCGACCATTGCCGGATCCTGCGGCACCCGATCGTCTACCGTCTGTCCCCAGTAGCAATAGGGCCAGCCGTAGAAGCCGCCGTCGCGGACCGAGGTCAGATAGTCCGGCGGCGTTTCGTCACCCAGCCCATCGCGCTCGTTGACCACGGTCCAGAGCACGCCCGTGTTGGGCTCCCAGGCGAGACCCACAGCGTTGCGCAGCCCGCTGGCAAATATGCGGTTCGTGCCCCGCGCAAGATCGAGCTCATAGATCGCGGCGCGGCCCTCCTCCACTTCCATGCCGCTTTCGGCGATGTTGCTGAGCGAGCCGACGCCGGCATAGAGTTTTTTGCCATCCGCGCTCGGCAGCAGGCTCCGCGTCCAATGACCGCCGGGCTTGAACGCGACGAGTTTCCGTCCCTCGGCGGTGATGCGGTCCGCGCCCGCGACATAGGGAAAGGCGACCACGCCGTCGGTGTTGCCGACGTAGAAGGTGTCGCCCACCAGTGCCATGCCGAACGGCTGGCTCAGTCCCTCCATGAAGATCCCGCGCCCCTCCGCAACGCCATCGCCGTCGCGATCGCGCAACAGCGTGATGCGGTTGGCGCTGATACCGAGCGCCGCGGCGCGCCGCATCGTCGCCTGCATCGCATAATGAAACACGGTTCTGATCGGGCCGGGGATCTGCGTCGCCTCGGCTATGAGCACGTCGCCATTGGGCAGCACGTTGATCCAGCGCGGATGGTCCAGGCCCGTCGCAAACGCGTTGACCTTGAGCCCTGGCGCTGCGGTCGGCTTCTGCCCGTCGCTCCAGCCCTGCGCTGTCGGCATCTTGAGCGTCGGGATCGCGCCTTGCGGCTTCGCCGCCGGAATTGCCGGCGTGTTCCCCCAGGCCGGTTTAGGCGCGGATCCCTGCAGGCGGCGCCACAGCAGCGCAGCGGCGCCGATCAGAGCGACTATTCGCGCAAAAATGCCGGAGAAGTTCATGTAAGCCCCTGTTGTTCCGCGCATCGATGCGCCGAGAGACGGTAGTTATACGATCTTGGCGACATCAGCCGAATCAAAGAGACAGGCGTTTGCGCTTTATTGTCAAAGCGCTTCCTCCCTGAACCTTTGCCCGCCCAATTGGCGGGCCTCTTTTTCGAGCGAGGACGCCTGGCCTTGCCTCAGTCCCGCGAGCGAAACAACAGGCAGGCATCGCCGTAGGAATAGAAACGGTAGCCGGCTGCGATCGCGTGCGCATAGGCGCGCTTCATCGTGTCGAGACCGGAGAAAGCCGACACCAGCATGAACAGCGTCGAGCGCGGCAGGTGGAAATTGGTCATGAGGATATCGACCGCGCGAAAGCGATAGCCCGGCGTGATGAAGATCGAGGTCTCGCCGTCGAACGGCTGAACCGTGCCGTCTTCGGCCGTGGCGCTCTCCAATAGCCGTAGCGACGTGGTGCCGACAGCTATGATGCGCCCGCCCTGGGCGCGGGCGGCGTTCAGCGCGGCGGCGGTATCGGCCGAGATCGATCCCCATTCGGCGTGCATCCTGTGCTCGGAGGTCTCCTCCACCTTCACCGGCAGGAAGGTCCCTGCCCCGACATGCAGCGTTATCCGATGCAATTCGACGCCGTGGCGGCGTAGCGCCGTCTCGAGCTCAGGCGTGAAATGCAGTCCCGCCGTCGGCGCCGCGACCGCTCCCTCGTTTGCGGCGAACATCGTCTGATAGTCGGCCGCATCGCGATCGTCAGGCGTGCGTTTGGAGGCGATATAGGGCGGCAGCGGCGGCGTGCCGAGATCGGCGATGGCTTGGTCGAGCGCCGGACCGTGAAACGAAAACGACAGCGTGATTTCGCCCTCTTCGCCCTTGGCCTCGACCTCGGCGTCGAGATGGCCGAGCAGGCAGACCTTGCCCTCGTTGCCGAAGCGAACGACGTCGCCGGGCGCGAGCTTCTTCGCCGGCTTGACCAGCGCGCGCCAGCGCGAGCCGTCCAGCCGCTTGATCAACGTCGCCTCGATCTTCGGCTCGGTCTCGCGGCCGATGCGGCGGCCCTTGAGCTGCGCGGAAATTACTTTGGTGTCGTTGACGACGAGCTGGTCGCCCGGCTCCAGCCATTGCGGCAGCTCGGCGACGGTTCGGTCGCGCAGCACGCCGTCCGGCTGCACCACCAGCATGCGCGCAGCATCGCGCGGGCTCGCAGGCCGCAGCGCGATGCTGGTCGCAGGAAGTTCGAAATCGAAGAGATCGGTGCGCATGGCCTAAGCCGTCATCGCCCGCCTTGTGCGCAATTGCGCACTGGGGCAGGGCGATCCAGTACTCACAGACCTCTCTTATAGCGAAGGCTGGCGAGTACTGGATGCCCCGCTTTCGCGGAGCATGACATTGGAGTTTGTTTCTCGCAGCTCAAGCCGCGTCCACTGCCATCCGCGCTTTGACGATCTTGTCCGGGTTCTGCACCGGCTCGCCGCGCTTAATCTTGTCGACATTTTCCATGCCGGACGTCACCTTGCCCCAGACCGTGTACTGGCCGTTGAGGAAGGAGGCGTCATCGAAGCAGATGAAGAACTGGCTGTCGCCGGAATCCGGGCTCGCGGCACGGGCCATCGAGGCGGTGCCGCGCACATGCGGTTCCTTGTTGAACTCGGCCTTCAGCTTCTTGCCGGAGCCGCCGGTGCCGGTGCCGTGCGGGCAACCGGTCTGCGCCATGAAGCCTTCGATGACGCGATGGAACACGATGCCGTCATAAAATCCTTCGCGCACCAGTTCCTTGATCCGGGCGACATGGCCCGGCGCCAGATCGGGGCGCATTTCGATGGTGACGGGGCCCTGGGTGGTTTCAAGGATCAAAGTATTTTCTGTATCAGCCATGCTCTTGTCTCTTCTGGTTTGGGTGGACGTTTGCGGGTTCTGAAAGTGACCGCGAAAGGCCGGCCGGCGACCGCACCGCCGAGTCCCTCGGTAAATGGCAACGGCGTGCAGCGTTGCAATGTCTCCATGACGGCAGTTCGGTAGGCAACCCGGTCGTTATCGTTGGCGCGTTCCGACTCGTAGGTGATCCTGGGTTGCCCCAGAATGGCGCCCTCGCGGTTGAAGCTGACGACGACCGTGATGTCCATCGGGTTGGCGCGCGAGTAAGGCGGCGGCCGCCAGCAGGAATACAGTTTGGCAAAGACATCCTTGATGGTGTTGAGTTGCTGCGGCTGAGCCTGCGCATGCGCACCCAATGCGAGCCACGCGAGAGCAGCGGCAAACCAGACGAATGGCTTGCTGCGGCCCGCCGTCATGGCCTCACTTGATGTCGGATGCGACTTGCACCTTCACCATCTTGTCAGGGTCGACGACCGGCTCGCCGCGCTTGATCTTGTCGACCACATCCATGCCCGACACGACTTCGCCGATCACGGTGTACTTGCCGTTCAGCGATGCGCCTTCGGCGAACATGATGAAGAACTGCGAATTGGCCGAGTTGGGATCGCTGGTTCGCGCCATGCCGACGATGCCGCGCTTGTACGGCACGTTGGAGAACTCGGCCGGCAGGTTCGGATGTTTCGATCCGCCGGTGCCGTTAAAATTCTTGCCGTCGCCGGTCTGCGCCATGAATCCCTCGATCACGCGATGGAACGGCACGTTGTTGTAGTAACCCTCACGCGCCAAGAGCTTGATGCGCTCGGCATGCTGGGGCGCAATGTCGTTCCGCAGCTTGATCACGATGCGGCCCTTGGTGGTGTCGATTACGATCGCATTTGCCTTGTCGAGATTGGCAGGGAGCGGCTGCGCGATCGCGGGGGCCACAAGGAACAGCGCGGCGAGAACGGCGAGAATTCGGATCATGAAAGCTCCGGTCATATGGAAACAGGACAGCGCGTAAGAGCGCGTTAACCCGCGAATTTGGCCTTCAGCCTCGCGGCAATCTGGGGCGGCACGAAGGCGGAGAAGTCGCCACCCATGCCGGCGATCTGGCGCACCAGCGTGGCGGTGATCGGGCGGACCGCGGGTGACGCCGGGACGAAAACGGTGTGCACCTCTGGCGCCATCACCTCGTTCATGCCGGCAAGCTGCATTTCGTAGTCCATGTCGGTTCCGTCGCGCAGGCCACGAATCATGATGGTCGCGCCGACCTGCCGCGCCGCAGCTACGGTGAGGTTGTCGTAGGTGGTACAGTCGAAAGCGCAGCCGGCCTTTTGCGCAATCGGCTCACATACCGCCCGAACCATCTCTAGCCGCTCCTCGGTCGAAAACAGCGGCTTTTTGCCGGAATGGACGCCAATGGCGACAACCAGCCGGTCGCACAGCGTCACGGCGTGCCGCAGCACGTCCAGATGGCCGTTGGTGATGGGATCGAATGAACCGGGATAGAGCGCAATACGGGACATAGGTCCCTCCTACCCCGCCCCGGGCGGCCCGGCAAGCGGGGCCAGGTTCCCGCTGAGCCGGCTTTTTACCTCGAGTCGGCCAATGAACCAATCCCGAGGCCCCCTGCGTCTCGGGCGGGCCGGTAGTGTTTCGTCCGCCAATGAACGACGAAACAAAACTCGGCCCTGACGAAACCATTTTCCGCGCCCGCGAAGACGGCCGGAAACTTGCTCTGTCTTACAAGTCCTCCCAACGAAACGACGGGCCGCGAAGGCCCATGACAGGGGACCGTCATGATCAAGGCTTTTTCCGCCATCGCTGCTGCCGCGTTCATTGCTGCCGCGCTCACTGTATTGCCCGGCTTTGCCCCCCAGGTCGAAGCCAGCGTGCCGCAGGCGCTTGCCAAGGGTGACCGCCTGGATATCCGCACCGTCGGCAAGGATTGCTCGCAGCAGGCCTGGCCGAATTTCGAGGCTTCGTGTCTGCGCGCCGCCGGCTCCAAGGCCGTGGTGAGGAAAGCCCGCCTGGTGACTGCCGACCGCACTCCGTAACGGCGCAATTTTCGTTCCGCTTAACCTCCAAGGAACGCTGTAGTGGCGAGTAGGGATGCCCCCTGCTCGCCATTGGCGTTCTGGAGGCTTGGATTGCGCGAAATTCTCCTGCCTGCCTCAAACGCGCGAGCACGAGTTCGAAGTCTTCGCGGCCGCGCTTGACGGATTTGTACATATCAATCAGATGGCCGGGCATTTGACAGGGAGGAAACAAGCGGGTGGCCAGCACGATGTTCGACAGCGCCCTCTATCGCGACGTTTTCTCGACGCCGGCCATGCGGGCGGTGTTTTCCGACGAGGCCCAGCTCAAGGCCTATGTGCAGGCCGAGGTGGCGCTTGCCACCGCGCAAGGCGAGACCGGCGTGATTCCGCGAGAGGCGGCCGAGGCGATCGCGCGTCAGGCGCCGGCGATCGCGCTCGATATCGAACAGTTGAAGCGCGACACCGAGAATGTCGGCTACCCCATCGTCGGCCTGGTCCGCCAGCTATCGGAGCGGCTGGGCGACGCCGGCCGCTATCTGCATTGGGGGGCGACCACCCAGGACATCATGGATACGGCGACCGTGCTGCAACTGCGCGAAGCGGTCGCGCTGATCGAAACCCAGCTCACCGAGGTCATGGCAACGCTCGCCAACCTCGCCCGCCTCCACCGCGATACACCGATGGCCGGCCGAACCCATCTGCAGCAGGCCCTGCCGATCACGTTCGGACACAAGGCAGCGATCTGGCTCTCGGCGCTGCAGCGCTCGGCCGACCGGCTCGCGCAGGCCAAGCCCCGCGCGCTTCAGGCGCAGCTCGGTGGGGCGGCGGGAACGCTGGCTTCGCTCGGCGAGCGCGGACTGGATGTGCGTGCGGCTTACGCGCGCGTGCTCGGCCTCGCCGAACCTGACATCACCTGGCATGTCGCCCGCGAAGGGCTGGTCGAACTGGTGCAGACGCTGGCCGTGATCTGCGGCGCGCTCGGCAAGATCGGCTACGACGTCATGATCCTGATGGCGACCGAGATCGGCGAGGTGTTCGAGCCCTTCTCCTCGCATCGCGGCGCATCCTCGACCATGCCGCAGAAGCGCAACCCGATCTCCTCGGAAATTCTGCTGGCGAACGCAAAGGCATCGCGCGACACCGCTTCGCTGATGCTGGACGCCATGGTTCAGGATCTCGAGCGCGCCACCGGGCCCTGGCACTGCGAATGGCTCGCCCTGCCCCAGATTTGTCTGCTGACGGCCGGGTCGCTGGCGCAGGCGCAATTCATGCTGTCCGGCCTGATCATCGAGCCCGCGGCGATGAAGAAAAATCTCGATTCCACGCGCGGGCTGATCGTCGCCGAAGCGGTTATGATGGGGCTTGCGCCCGCACTCGGTCGCCAGTTGGCGCATGACGAGGTCTATGCCGCCTGCCGCGACGCGTTCGACCGTGGCGACGCGCTGCTCGATGCCTTGCTGCGGCGCCCGGCCATCGCATCCGCCCTGCCGCGCGATCGGCTCGCCGCCTTGTGCGAACCGTCAAACTATCTCGGCACAGCGGGAGCGATGGTGGACCGCGTGCTGGCGCGTCAGCGCCAGCGATAAGCACGATCAATAAACATCCGGGAGGATCGATTCATGGCGACCCGCGCCAGCCAGGCTTTCCGGTCTGGCTCGGATTCCTGAACCCAGTGGGGGTGCCCCAGCTCGATCATAGACCGAGAGGGACCCCCCAGAGGTTGGACCTTCAAGCTTGAAGAAGGTCGCGAGATAGAACACGGCAGCCAAAACGACGGGGATACCGACGACTGTTAAGGCAGCCTGTTAGTTGAAACGTCGTGCATATCAACGCCTCCCTTCAGTTGGACACGCCTAGTACCGTCAAGGACCGCTTGTTGTGGCCCGGCGTTTGAAATTCGATGGCTTGGCCAACCGACAGGCCGATCAACGCAGCTCCGACCGGCGTAAGAACCGAGACGCGCTTTAGCGTTATGTCCGCTTCGTGGGGATAAACCAATACCACGTCCCGGACTTCACCGGTCTTGTCATCGCAGTACCGGACCTGCGAGCCCATGTGGACCACGCCGCGTAGATCGGAAACGTCCGCCACCACGCGTGCACGTTCTATCTCCCGTGCAAGGAAGTGAGCCACGCGCGGGAACAGCACCGCGCTCGAACTGGCCAGAGCGTTGAGGCGCCTCGCCTCATCCTCCATCACCGTGATGGGCGGCAACACGATTTCGGGCTTGCCCTTGCGATTAGTCTTGCTCATTGCCTTCTCTCCTTTCCTAAGCGGCTGATGGTCCCGGATCATCGTCATCAAAGAGCTTCTTGCCCTTGACCACCGGATTGCGAAACAGAACCCTGACAACATCATTCGGATCACCTCGACTGACGCGTTCGATCTTGACGACGTTGGTGCGCCCGGCGGTGAAGAAGGGGATTTCGCTTCCGACCTTCAGTCCGACCAACGCTGCGCCCAACGGTGACATCACGGGGATTTGGGTTCGCTCGGACGTGTAGTCTTCGGGGTACACCAGTTGCCTCGTCTCGCGGGGGAAGCCCCAGGTGATCCAGAACGTCACCCACGAACCCATGGTGACGATACTGTCCAATCTGGCAGCGCGATCAGGGACGACTTCCGCACGGTTGATCTCGCTCAACAGAAAGCGCGCGTCCACGTCGCCTTGATCTGCGCCCAGCTGCGCGAGCCGTTCCAAGCGGCGATGGTCAGACGTCGGAAGAGTGACGTTCGGGAAAAAGGGGTTGCTCACGACATGCCTCCTCGTTTGGCCTTCCCTCGCGGGAGAGCCACACACCAAATCTGTTTGATGAAGGAAGGGGTGTCCGGACGGCACCAAGTACCGTCCGGCTAAGCTCCTGCTTGGAGCCGTCCGGCGTGCAAGCAACGCCGCGCAATGCGCGGATCGATGTCGAGGACGTGGATCATATCTTGGCCACCATAGGACCTTCCGCTGTCCCTGTAACGCGACCAAAGAGCACACACGTAGGGAGAGCGTTGTACCGGCCTGTTCTAGCATCCAGCAAGCTGCGGACCCCTTTTGAACATGGCTCGTGAAGGATTGGTCAATGTCCGTCTGGGGTCAAATTCGGAAGTCCGAGCGTGCAACTCGGCAGTCCGCTTTACAAGAACAGACATCATCAGCCGGGGCTGTCAGGTCCGAGAAGTGCAACAACGGACACACCTTGGCTTGCCCCCAACCCGATTAATTCAGCATGAATAGACCAAGCGCGGCGCGAACATCGCGCAAAGTGGCATCTGTTATCTCACGCGCTCGCGCAGTGCCTCGCTTGACGACTTGCAGCACATAGCCAGGATCACGAGCGAGTGCGCGGCGACGGTCTCGGATCGGCGCGAGAAGTGCCTGCAGCACGTCATCCAGACGTTTCTTCACAATGCTGTCGCTCAAACCGCCGCGGATATAGCGTGCCTTCAAATCCTCAACAGCAATGTAATCTTCGTCAAACGCATCCAGGTACGTGAAGACCACGTTGCCTTCGACGCGACCTGGGTCGGATGCCTTTATATGGTTTGGATCAGTGAACATACGCCGGACAGCCTCACGTATTTCATCGGCTGTGGCTGATAGCTGAATAGCATTGCCCTGCGACTTGCTCATTTTGGCTTTGCCATTGATGCCGGGAAGGCGTCCGACGCGAGGAATAAACGCGTGGGCTTCGGGCAGCACGTCAACACCAGCTTGGCGATTTATGCGGCGAATAACCTCATTGGTTTGCTCGATCAATGGAGCTTGATCTTCCCCCACCGGGACAATCGTCGCTTTGAAACCGGTGATGTCGCTGGCCTGGGCTACAGGATAACAGAGAAAGCCTACAGGAATATCTCTGCCAAAACCTCGCGCCTGGATTTCGTCCTTGATGGTTGGGTTGCGCTCAAGCCGCGCCACCGTGACAAAGTTCATGTACAGGAGGGTCAAATCGGCAAGTGCCGGGAGATGCGATTGAAGACAGATCGTGCTCTGGTTCGGGTCGATCCCGACAGCCAGGTAGTCTGTCGCGATCTCAAGGACATTGTCACGCACCCGACCAGGATTGTGCGCATTGTCCGTGAGCGCCTGGGCATCCGCCAGCAGCAGGTACTGCTGGTGCGTCGTCTGTAGGGTGACGCGGTTCTTCAACGAACCGATGTAGTGCCCCAGGTGCAGCGGGCCGGTGGTTCTGTCGCCGGTCAAGATAACAGGATGGGTGGCGGACGAATACTGCATCGCGGTTCTCGACAAGCCGTGCCGCTCCTAAGTGGAGCGCCACCACAAGTTCGCGAACGTGATCACGACGACAGTCATGCGGACGATATTGACGAAACTTCGAGGAAAGCAAGTCGGCTTGATGTCTCAAATGGGTCATCACCGGAAGTCAGAGGACGGCCTGCCCTCGTCCGCTATTCCCTCAACAGCTGACAATCTTGCATAAAGTCGTCACGTCCGAAAATTGCCAACAGCAGATAGCGCGCGCAGTGAGGCCGGAAGCAATGCGCAATTGATGGGAGCCATCAAGGTTACGCGCCTTGTCGTGGTTGATCTAAATCTGCGCTTCTCTTGTGCGATGGGGTGCATCGAGACCGCTGTCTCCATGGTTCAGGAGCAACAAACTCTCAACTAGGGCCATACCGACGAATAGGCGTTCCTTGCTGCGGTGCGCCTAACCATCGAACTATTTGATAGTGGGAAACATCGGTATTCATTCACCTTTTCCGCCACGAGAATTTCCGCATGTGCAGGAACAGAGCCGCATGAGTTTGCATTGTTCATTTGTTTTTCTATTTGTTTGTGAGGCCGCTCATGCGTCTTCTTTTTGGAATAGTCGCGATTGCGACAGTCCCGGCCTGGTTGGGCGTACATGCAAATTCTGCTGCAGCACAGACCTTCAATGATAGATGGTCCATCGTTCCAAAGGCGCACGCCGAACCGGCTCCTGAGGCACCAGACCAGACTACGCAAAATCCGCTAGAGCAACCTCCGACTGGAGAACCGACACGTCGTCCGGAAGTTCGCTCAGCCCCTCGATCTTCCAACCGGGCGTTTTCCGGCAAAGCGTCTTACTATTCATACTCTAAAGGAAAAACAGCGAGTGGTTCCTCGTTCAATCGGGATTCACTGACCGCTGCCCACCGCAACCTGCCGTTCGGCACAAGAGTTCGCGTAACTGATCTTGCGAGCAGCAAGTCTGTAGTCGTTCGTATCACCGACCGGGGACCCTGGGTTCGCGGCCGCGTCCTGGACCTTTCACTCGGCGCTGCGCGCGGTTTGGGGATAACGGACCGCGGCGTGGCCCAGGTTCGCGCTGAGGTGCTTTAGCTTGTATCTGCTAAGGAAGTCTCGGGAGCGGCCTTAACGCGCAAAACAGCGAACGACACGAATCTCCGAAAGCATTCCCAATACAATTATCGCTGCGGGGACCAGCAGATCATTGCCCATTCCACAATTTCATATGGCAAAGCCGGAGTGATCTGCAGTTTGTGCCAATCGCGGCGGAGCCCGGCACGTTGGCAAATCGCTTCAATTCTGTGACTGGACAACCGGGCCGGCGCTCTCGCGGGGGTTCGAGGCGACTTGTGGTAGGGCAAGGGTGAAAGCATCGACCAGCCGACGTCGCCAAGGTTGCGTCAGCATCGACAGCTTGCCTTCGAGCAGAGCTGCCCTTTCCCGGGCTCCCACGCTTTCCGTGCTGACTTTGAGCAATTCGGCCAAAAGCTTGTTGGTCCGTTCGCATTCTCTTTCAAAGTCGGCCCGATGGCCGCTGGCAATCACCTTCATCTCCGCCAGCTCGGTCTGCAAGGTCTCAATTCGCTGCCTTAAGGCGGTGACCACCTGGTGACCGGCCTGGGTTTGCGGCTGACGGGGTATTGGGGAATGGGTGAATTCGCTGAGATCGACCTGGACAAGCGTCTTGCCGTCGTTCGAGCGGGAGCGCGGCCAACGATGTCGTTTCACCAGAGCGCGGGCAGCCTCTGGGGAAATCTTGAGCCTTTCGCCCAGATCAGCATACGTCAGCATCTCGACGGGCATGGTATTCGCTCCCGTTGGCCGGACGGTCACCACCCGGACACAGCACATCGTATCGATCTATGGTTAAGGACTGGTTTACGGCGGACGGGACCCAGACGCGGCGCGCCGGGGTGAGCGTCCAGCGACGTTGCGTCGTAGCCCGGGTGGAGCGAAGCGGAACCCGGGAGCAGTCTCCTAGCGGATAGGCTGATCCCGGGTTGCGCTACGCTCCACCCGGGCTACCCGCTCGTTGCGCTTCACCCGGCCTACCCTTCGTCATCCGAGCGGCGCTAGCCGCCATTCCCGTTCACGCCGTTCTCGTCTTCCGAAATATGCTCGACCGATACGACGTGCTCGTCCTCGGCGGTATCGAACACGATGACGCCTTGCGTCGAGCGGCCGGCGATGCGGATGTCCTCGACGGGGCAGCGGATGAGTTGGCCCTTGTCGGTGACCAGCATGATCTGGTCGCTGTGCTCCACCGGGAATGACGCCACCAGCTTGCCGTTGCGGTTGTTGACGCTCATCGCGACGATGCCTTTGCCGCCGCGGCCGGTGGTGCGGTACTCGTAGGACGAGGTGCGCTTGCCGTAGCCGTTGACGGAGACCGTCAGCACGACCTGCTCCTGGGCCGACATCTCCGCGTAGCGCTCCTGCGAGAGCTGGAGCGAGCCCGACGTCTCCTCACCCTCGGCATCAGCAGGCTCGTCAACCGCGGTTTCGCCGGCAACCGCGCGGCGCATCTTCAGGTAGGCCGACCGTTCGTCCGAGGTGGTCTCGACATGGCGCAGGATCGCCAGCGAGATCAGTTTATCGCCCTCCGCCAGCGCAATGCCGCGTACACCCATCGAGGTGCGCCCCGTGAAGACGCGCACGTCGGTAACGGGGAAGCGGATACATTGCCCGCCGGCCGCCGTCAGCAGCACGTCGTCGTGCTCGGTGCAGATCTGCACGTCGACGATTGACTCGCCCTCTCCGAGCTTCATCGCGATGATGCCGGAGCGGCGGACGTCGACGAAGTCGGACAGCTTGTTGCGGCGAACGGTGCCGCTTGTGGTGGCGAACATCACGTCGAGATTGCCCCAGGAGGATTCATCCTCGGGCAGCGGCATGATGGTGGTGATGCGCTCGCCCTGCTCCAGCGGCAGGATGTTGATCATCGCCTTGCCGCGCGCGTTCGGCGCCGCCATCGGCAGCCGCCACACCTTTTCCTTGTAGACCTGGCCCTTCGAGGAGAAGAACAGCACCGGCGTATGGGTCGAGGCCACGAACAGCCGGCTCACAAAGTCCTCGTCGCGGGTCTGCATGCCCGCGCGGCCCTTGCCGCCGCGCCGCTGCGCCCGATAGGTCGAGAGCGGCACGCGCTTGACGTAGCCGGCGTGCGAGACGGTGACCACCATGTCCTCGCGCTGGATCAGGTCCTCGTCCTCGACCTCGCCTTCCTGCTCGACGATCACGGTTTTCCGCGGGGTCGCGAACTCGTTCTTCACCTCGGCGAGTTCGTTCTTGATGATCGCCTGGACGCGGGCGCGCGAACGCAAAATTTCAAGATAGTCGGCGATTTCAACCGCGAGCTTGTCGAGGTCTTCGGAAATCTCCTCGCGGCCGAGCGCGGTCAGGCGCTGCAGGCGGAGATCGAGAATAGCCCGGGCCTGCTCGAGCGACAGCCGCGCAGTGCCGTCCGGTGCCATCCGGTGACGGGGGTCGTCGATCAGCGTGATCATCGCTTCAACGTCCTTGGCCGGCCAGTCGCGCGACATCAGCGTGTCGCGCGCGGTGTTCGGATCGGGCGAGGTTCTGATCACGCGAATGATCTCATCGATATTCGCAACCGCAATCGCAAGCCCGACCAGGATGTGGGCGCGGTCGCGCGCCCTGTTGAGCAGGAACTTGGTGCGGCGGGTAACGACCTGCTCGCGGAACGCGATGAACAGCGTCAGCAGGTCTTTCAAATTCATCAACTGCGGCCGGCCGCCATCCAGCGCCACCATGTTGGCGCCGAAATTGGTCTGCAGCGGCGTGAAGCGATAGAGCTGGTTCAGCACCACGTCGGGCACCGCATCGCGCTTCAGCTCGACCACGACGCGGAATCCGTCACGGTCGGATTCGTCGCGCAGGTCGGAAATACCGTCGATCTTCTTCTCGCGCACCAGTTCGGCGATGCGCTCGACCATCGTGGCCTTGTTCACCTGGTAGGGAATTTCGCTGATGATGATCGCTTCGCGATCCTTGCGGATGGTGTCGATCGTCACCTTGCCGCGCATCACGATCGAGCCGCGGCCGAGGTGATAGGCCGAGCGGATGCCCTGGCGTCCGAGTATGATGCCCCCCGTCGGGAAATCCGGGCCCGGCACGATGTTGATGAGATCGTCGATGGCAAGCGCGGGATTGTCGATCAGCGCCACGCAGGCGTCGATGACTTCGCCGAGATTGTGCGGCGGGATGTTGGTAGCCATGCCGACCGCGATGCCGCCCGCGCCGTTGACCAGAAGGTTCGGGAATTTCGCCGGCAGGACCGTCGGCTCTTTTTCGGAACTGTCGTAGTTCGGCTGGAAGTCGACGGTGTCCTTGTCGATGTCGTCGAGCAGGCTCTGCGCGATCTTGGTCAGGCGGGATTCGGTGTAGCGCATGGCCGCCGCCATATCGCCGTCCACCGAGCCGAAATTGCCTTGGCCGTCGATCAGCGGCACGCGCATGGAGAATTCCTGCGCCATGCGTACCAGCGCGTCATAGACAGACTGGTCACCGTGGGGGTGGTATTTACCGATGACGTCGCCGACCGTGCGCGCCGATTTGCGATACGGCTTGTTCCACTCGAAGCCGTTTTCGTGCATGGCGTAGAGAATGCGGCGATGCACGGGCTTGAGTCCGTCGCGCGCGTCCGGCAGCGCCCGCGCCACGATCACGCTCATCGCGTAATCGAGATAGGAGCGTTTCATCTCGTCGAGGATAGAAACGGGGCGAATGTCGGAGTGCTCCGGCGGCTCGCCGGGCTTGTCGTCTTCGTTGTCGGACAAAGGGGAATCCAGTCAGTTCTCAGCTAAGAATCATATAGCGCATCGAGGGTCCGATAACCACCCCGAAGCTGTCAGGCGGAGCTGTTTTTCCGCTCGTTTTTTCATGGACTTACGGGCTCGGCGGCAGCTTCCGCGAGCGGCCGTTTGGGGACCGTAAGAGACCCCGCCCGGGACGGCGTTTTTGGCCTTCGCCTAAGGGCCGAAAACCACCGCGTGCATGATCCGGCCCGGCAGGAACGTGAACAGCCCGGCGATGATCAACCCTCCGCTAAAAATGCCGATCATGGTCTTGCGGTGACGGCTCACATTGTGCCCGCGCGCGGCAATGACCGCGACCGGCAACATCACCAGAACCAGGATCGACAGCAGATGGATCGGGCTCCAGGGGCCGAGCAAGCGGATCTCGTGGATCCAGAACGAGCTGGCGGCGACGATGGCCATCAGGCTGACCCAGATCCAGCCGACCGTCCGGTGCGGCAGGGTCCCCTTCGGCGCAGCGAACTGTACGACGCCAAGGGCGAACGCGGCCATCGCTGCCATGGCATGAACCGGTATGGCGGGCGCGGCATCCAGCAACGGAGCAAGCGACATCTGAAACTCCGGGCCATTGCGGGCTCGGCCAAAACGAGCCCTCGCGTCACGCGGCCCATGCTCGCATCAATCTTTCCATTGTCAAGTTATATCTTGACACTGTCAAGTTGAGCGTGCGCCCGCCTGGATCAACGGCTGTCGGCCAGCTTCGAGAATTGCCAACGGGTTGAAGGTGCACGATTCCGTCATGGCCTGGTTCGATCCCGACCATCACGGCTTCGTTGCTGCGGCAAGATATGCGGCCGAGGGAGGGCCTTCGCCTCAGAACGGGATGTCGTCGTCCATATCGCTGTTGCGGCTGCCCGCCGCGACCGCCCGCCGCGGCGCGGAGCTAGCCGGACCGCTCGAGCCGAAATCAGCGGAATCATCGGAGCCGAAGCTGCCGCCCCCGCCGCCGCTGCGGCCGTCGAGCATGGTCAGGTTCGAGTTAAAGCCCTGCAGCACGACCTCGGTCGAGTATTTGTCGACGCCGCTCTGGTCGGTCCATTTGCGCGTCTGCAACTGGCCCTCGATGTAAACCTTGGCGCCTTTCTTCAGATATTGTTCGGCTACCTTGCAGAGCCCCTCGTTGAAGATCACCACGCGGTGCCACTCGGTCTTTTCCTTGCGCTCCCCGGTGCCTTTGTCGCGCCAGGTCTCCGATGTCGCGATGCTCAGATTGGCGATCGGCCGCCCATCCTGTGTCCGCCGGATTTCAGGATCCTTGCCGAGGTTGCCGACCAGAATCACCTTGTTCACGCTTCCCGCCATCGCCGCTCTCCACTCAATATCGCCGGCAAAAATCACTGGTTCGGCCCGTTTCCGTGCCGGCCGTCTTCAGTTCTTGACCTGTCGCTGGTCCGTTTCCGCGTCCGCTCCCGGACGTCCGGACCCTATACACTGACAGGCCCCGCTGACTTGGCGATCCCTCGGCAAGTCGCCGGTTATCCACATATAGCATCGCCCACGTGTGCGTTCCAGCTTTGTTCCACAAACAGCCCCCGTCTGCCCTGCTGCGGCGTTGCAATCTATGAGCGACCCCCGGGAACTCACGGGGGAACCGAAAGAGACGAAACGGAACCCGAAAGTTCCCGCCTCGGTTCCAATTATACCAGATAAATCATAAGCTTCCTTCCATAAACTTGGCTGGCGCCTGTTGCATCCGGGACACGCCATTTCTGCGCGAGTCGCGCTATAGAATTCTCCAGCGGCGCGGGTGCTCGCGTCACAACAACGCTTCAGGCCTAGCGGGAAGCGGACAAAATTGGGGATAGATCATGAAGAAGTATCTGTTAGCTACAGTTGCTCTCATCGCGTTCGCCGCACCCGCGGCGGCGGCCGACCTCGCTGCGCGTCCTTACACCAAGGCGCCGCCAGCCCCGATCGCCGCTGTCTATGACTGGACCGGCTTCTACATCGGTGCCAACGGCGGCTGGGGTACGAGCCGCAAGTGCTGGGACTTCCTGCCGGTCGCCGGCGGCAGCATCGCGGAGGGTTGCCATGACGCAGACGGCGGCACCGCCGGTGGTCAGATCGGTTATCGCTGGCAGGCCGGCACTTGGGTGTTCGGTATTGAAGGCCAGGGTAACTGGGCCGACTTCCAGGGCAGCAATGTGAGCCTGATCGATCCGACACTCCGCAACGAGTCGCGCATCGATGCGTTCGGCCTGATCACGGGCCAGGTCGGTTACGCCGCCAACAACGTTCTGTTCTACGTCAAGGGCGGTGCGGCCGTCACCGCGGATCGTTACCGCATCTTTGATGTTCCCACGGGCCTCCTGGTTGCCACCACCGGCGACGACACCCGTTGGGGTGCCGTGGTCGGCGCGGGCATCGAATTCGGCTTCGCCCCGAACTGGTCGGTCGGCGTCGAATACAATCACCTGTTCATGGAGGACCGCGACCACACCTTCGTCGACACGACCGGCGCCTTCTTCGGCACCGACCGGATCAGCCAGGACGTCGATATCGTCACCGTTCGCGTCAACTATCGCTGGGGTGGCCCGGTCGTCGCGAAGTACTGATCGCAACGCCAGCGCGGGACTACGGAAAGGCCGGCTTCACGCCGGCCTTTTTGTTTGGTTGTAGCCCAACGCAATTGTCACGCGCGCTGGTTGTTCTCTCCACGGTTTTGGACCCAATGTGGTATTTCGGCGACAGCATTTTGCGGGAACTTTGCGCTATATGCCCCAGCAACCTCGAATTGACGGCTGAGGAAAGTTGCTTGGAGCCGCGAAAGGAAAAGAAAGTGAAGAAGATTCTGCTGACCACCACTGGCCTGATCGCGCTTGGGATGGCGCCCGCGATGGCCGCCGATCTTGCTGCCAGGCCCTACACCAAGGCGCCCGCCGCAGCGATCGCGATCAACAACTGGACCGGATTCTACATCGGTGCGATGGGCGGTTACGCGCAGGAAAACTCCGATGGCTTGGGTACGCTCAGCGGCGGCTTCGCCGGCGGCACTGTCGGCTACAATTGGCAGACCGGCAACGTTGTCCTGGGCGTTGAAGCCGATGGCGCTTGGGCTGACGTGGGCGCGACCCTGGGCATTCCCGGCCTCGTTTCGGTTGACTACACTATTCGCTCGATGGGCACCGTTCGCGGCCGCGTCGGCTACGCCTTTGATCAGGTCCTGATCTACGGCACCGGCGGCTACGCATGGTCTGATAACCGCCTGACTGCAACGGCACTCGGCGTAAGCATCTCGGACAGCCAATTTCACTCCGGCTGGACCGTTGGTGCTGGTGTCGAGGTCATGTTCGCACCGAAATGGTCGGTCAAGGCCGAGTACCTCTATCGCAGCTTCGAAGGCCAGACCTACTTCGCCGGCACTGTCCCGGGCGGCGTTCCGGTCGGAACGATCAATCTCAACAGCGTTCAGGTCGGCGTGAACTATCACTTCTAAGCCTTTCTGCTAAGGCTGCAGGAGCCTCCGTTCCGGCCAAACCGGAGCGGAGGCTTTTTTGTTTGAGCAGTTCCGAGCGCAACTGCTGACTGCTGCTGCCAGAAAGATCTCAGTTCAAACAATCCGTTGATGATTCGCGCGCGGCACTGGAAATTCCCTGCCGTTCTTCCTATGTTCCAGCATTCTTTTAATCGGCGCCTGATCCCGGTTCTTGCCCGGCAATGCGCGCCCAACGTGGCGCGTCTCCCACGCGTCTGGAAATGCCGATATGGATGAAGTGCTCAGGGCGAAGCGCCAACACAACGCCGGCTCCGCATCACGCGCGATAACGATCCGCGGCGCGCGCGAGCACAATCTCAAGAACGTCGATATCGAGATTCCCCGCGACAAGCTCGTCGTGTTCACCGGCCTCTCCGGCTCCGGCAAATCCTCGCTCGCCTTCGATACCATCTATGCCGAGGGCCAGCGCCGCTACGTCGAATCGCTCTCGGCTTACGCGCGCCAGTTCCTGGAGATGATGCAGAAGCCGGACGTCGACCAGATCGACGGCCTGTCTCCAGCGATCTCGATCGAGCAGAAGACCACGTCGAAGAATCCGCGCTCGACCGTCGGCACCGTTACCGAAATCTATGACTACATGCGCCTCTTGTGGGCGCGCGTCGGCGTCCCCTACTCGCCGGCCACCGGATTGCCGATCGAAAGCCAGGTCGTTTCGCAGATGGTCGATCGCGTGCTGGCGCTACCCGAAGGCACCCGGCTCTATCTGCTGGCGCCGGTCGTGCGCGGCCGCAAGGGCGAGTACAAGAAAGAGCTCGCCGAATGGCTCAAGAAGGGTTTTCAGCGCGTCAAGATTGACGGCACCTTCTATGAGCTGTCGGAGGCGCCGACGCTCGACAAGAAATTCCCACACGATATCGACGTCGTGGTCGATCGCATCGTGGTCCGGCCCGATCTCGGCCAGCGCCTCGCTGAGAGCTTTGAGACCGCGTTGAAGCTCGCCGAGGGCCTTGCCGTGATCGAATATGCCGACGCGCCGGCGGGCGCGCCGGCGGCCGAGGACAAGAAGAAGACCGCAAAGATCCACGACAAGAGCGGGCCGGAACGGATTCTATTCTCGGAGAAATTCGCTTGCCCGGTCTCCGGCTTCACGATTCCCGAAATCGAGCCGCGGCTGTTCTCGTTCAACAATCCCTATGGCGCCTGTCCGGCCTGCGGCGGCCTCGGCGTCGAGCAGCACATCGACGAGGACCTCGTCATTCCCGACAAGGAGCTGACGCTGCGCAAGGGCGCGATTGCGCCCTGGGCCAAGTCGTCCTCGCCGTATTACATCCAGACGCTGACCGCGCTCGGAAAGTTTTATAAGTTCACGCTCGACACCAAATGGAAAGACCTGCCGAAGAAGACGCAGGCAGCGCTCTTGCACGGCTCCGGCGACGATGAGATCAAGTTCTCCTACGAGGATGGCGTCCGCTCCTACGACACCAAAAAACCGTTCGAGGGCGTCATCACCAACCTCGAGCGCCGCTACCGCGAGACCGAGAGCGAATGGGCGCGCGAGGAGCTGGCCAAATATTTCTCCGACATCCCCTGCGAGGCCTGCAAGGGCCATCGGCTCAAGCCGGAGGCACTCTGCGTCAAGATCGGCGGCAAGCATATCGGCGAGATCTCAGAAATGTCGGTGAAGCGCGCCGGCGAATGGTTCGAAAGCGTGCCGAAGGCGCTCAACGATCAGCAGAATGAGATCGCCGCGCGCGTCCTGAAGGAGATCCGCGAGCGGTTGTCCTTCCTGCTCGACGTCGGCCTGAACTACCTCACGCTCTCACGCTCCTCCGGTACCCTCTCCGGTGGCGAAAGCCAGCGCATCCGCCTGGCCTCGCAGATCGGCTCGGGGCTGACAGGCGTGCTCTATGTGCTGGACGAGCCTTCGATCGGCCTGCACCAGCGCGACAATGCGCGCCTGCTGGAGACGCTGAAGCGGCTGCGTGACCTCGGCAACACCGTAATCGTGGTCGAGCATGACGAGGACGCGATCCGTCTTGCGGATTACGTGCTCGACATCGGCCCCGGCGCCGGCATGCATGGCGGCCATATCGTGGCGCAAGGCACGCCCGCCGACATCATGCGGAATCCGAAATCGCTGACCGGCAAATATCTCACCGGCGAATTATCGGTGCCGATCCCCGAGCGGCGGCCGCCGAACCACAGGCGCACCATCAAGGTCATCAACGCCCGCGGCAACAATCTGAAGAATGTCTCAGCGGAAATTCCGTTGGGGCTGTTCACCTGCGTCACCGGTGTTTCCGGCGGCGGCAAGTCGACGCTGCTGATCGACACGCTCTATCGTGCCATCGCGCGCAAGCTCAACAACGCCAGCGAAGGCGCCGCCCCCCACGACCGCATCGAGGGGCTGGAGCATATCGATAAGATCATCGACATCGACCAGTCGCCGATCGGCCGCACCCCGCGCTCCAACCCCGCGACCTATACCGGCGCCTTCACCCCGATCCGGGAATGGTTTGCCGGCCTGCCCGAAGCCAAGGCCCGCGGCTACGAGCCCGGCCGCTTCTCCTTCAACGTCAAGGGCGGCCGCTGCGAGGCCTGTCAGGGCGACGGCGTCATCAAGATCGAGATGCACTTTCTGCCCGACGTCTACGTCACCTGCGATACCTGCAAGGGCAAGCGCTACAACCGTGAGACGCTCGAGGTCCTGTTCAAGGGCAAGTCGATTTCCGACGTGCTCGACATGACGGTGGAAGAGGCCGCCGAATTCTTCAAGGCCGTCCCCCGCGTCCGCGAAACCTTCAAGACGCTGCACCGCGTCGGCCTCGACTACATCCATGTCGGCCAGCAGGCGACGACGTTGTCCGGCGGCGAAGCCCAGCGCGTCAAGCTCGCCAAGGAATTGTCAAAGCGCGCCACCGGCCGCACGCTCTACATCCTGGACGAGCCGACCACGGGGCTGCACTTCCACGACGTCGCAAAGCTTTTGGAAGTGCTGCACGAGCTGGTCGCCCAAGGCAACACGGTGGTCGTGATCGAGCACAATCTGGAGGTCATCAAGACCGCCGATTGGGTGATCGACTTAGGCCCCGAAGGCGGCGACGGCGGCGGCGAAATCGTCGCCTGGGGTCCACCCGAGGATATCGTCAAGGCGCCGCGGAGCTATACGGGTAAGTTCCTGGCGCCGGTGCTGAAGAAGGCGGAGGGGAAGCCGAGGAAGAGCACCAGCGCGAGCGAAGCGGCGGAGTAAGGTTAGCTGAAGCGAGTGGCCGGTTGAGCAGGGGCTTACAGATATTCTTCGCATTTGAAGACGAAGGCACGTCTCAGAATGCAGTCGTGTGCGCCAACATCGCGGCGAGCATTTTGAGCAAACAGGCACTTTTGGCTACCCTCGCTACAAAGCTTAGTTTTCCCGACTACTTTGGGGAGAATTGGGACGCGCTCGAGGAATGTATTGCCGACCTATCCTGGTTGCCTATCGGCCCGGTAATTGTCAGGCACGCCGACGTGCCGCTAGTTGGCGATCCGCGAAATGCGAAAATCTATGTTGACATACTGAATGCCGCCGCTCGCAAGATGTCGAAATCGGACGATCATCCGCTTTCGATCGTCTTTCCGGACGGATGTCGTGACCAAGTAGCGTGGTTACTTCGATCCAGCTTCGTTTGACGGCCGCAGGCGGAGGGCGGATTAGCCAAGCATAATCCGCCGTTTCTTCCTCCCCGCGAGTGGGTCACTCCGCCGGCGCCGCTACACCGTCCAATAATGCGGATGCGGCTGCGAGCGGTCGCCCCAGTCGAAGGCGTCGTCATCGAGCTCGCACGGGCCATTGTGCAGATCCTCCAGTGTCACGTCGGTCTGGTAGGCCTGACGCGCAGGATCAAATCGGAGTGCGTCCCAGCGGATTGGACAATGATGGTGGCTGCCGAGCAGCCCTCCGGTCTTGATCACGGCGTAGGCAACCGTTCCGCTCACCTTGTCGAGCATCAGCCGCTCGATCGAGCCGAGCTTCGTGCCGTCGCGCCCGTAGACGCTCACGCGCTCGACGCGATCACTGGGCACCAGGGTATGAGGCATGGCATCCTCCCTGCTTTCCCTTGTTCGATCGATATTATAGCACAACGGCGGTCCGGCTTGGGTGATCCGACCTGCGACAAAGTCTGCAATGACTGCCAGAAACGCTACAGGAAGGGTGGAGCGACTTGTCCGCCGAAGCTCAACGTGCGTAGGCGGAAGCGGTACCCGCACGATGCACAAGGGAGGGTTCCGCGTCGCCACCAACCCTACAAGCCCCTCACTCCTCGATCGCCGCCTGCACGAACCCGTCCGGATCGTCGCAAAACTCGCGCAGCACTTTGTAGTGGTCGGTCTCGCGCACCGTCACCGGCTCCAGGCCGTACTTTGTCAGCCGCAGCAGCGTCGCGTTGGGATAGGCCATCAGGACAGGCGAATGCGTGGCCATGATGATCTGGCAATGGCCGATCTGGTCCATCCGCCGCATCAGTTTCAAAAACTCGATCTGCCGCGATGGCGACAACGCCGATTCCGGCTCGTCGAAGATGAAGATGCCTTGGCGTTGGCAACGCTCCTCGAAGAAGCGCAGAAAACCTTCGCCGTGGGAATGCGAGAGGAAATCAGGGGGCGGCGGGCCGGGCGTTCCGATGGCCGCTTCATCGAGATAGCGGGCGACTGAAAAGAAACTCTCGGCACGAAAGAACCATCCGTTGGTGATCTTCGGCAGCCAGCTTGCGCGAAGGGCGGTCGACAACATTCCGCCCATCTTCTCCAAGGCCTTCGAATGATCGACCGGCATGTACCCCTTGCCGCCGCCGGCTTCATCATAGCCGGCGAGCACGGCAATGCCTTCCAGCAGCGTGGACTTCCCCGTCCCGTTCTCGCCGACGATGATCGTAATCGCCTTATTGAAGCTCAGCTCGAACTCATCGCGCAGCAGCGGCAGGCAGAACGGATAGGCCTCTCGGTTGGTGATCCGCGCCGGCTCGAGCCAGATGCGCTTGAGGTACGGCGCCGGCAGATTGATCGCACGATTGCGTTTGTAAGCCATGGCTCGCAGCCCCGCGGAACAAAGTCATTCGTAAGGGTTATACAGACAATGTCGTACAATCCTAGATGGCACCCCGCCCGATGCCGAGCCCCGCCTACACCCTTTTCCGCGACGCCATTCTCCGCGAGCAGCAGGTCGTCTGCGCCTATGACGGCCGCGCCCGCGAACTGTGCCCGCACATCATTGGTACCAACAAAAGCGGCGAAGAGGTCGTGCTCGCCTGGCAATTTGCCGGCGAAAGCTCAGGCCCGCTACCGCAATGGCGCTGCCTGAAGCTGGCGAATGTCAGCAATGCCCATACGCGCGGGGGCCGTTGGCACGAAGGCCGCTCGCACCGCACGACGCAGACCTGCGTCAGCAATATCGATCTCGACATCAACGTTCACGTCCGCAAGCGGCGGTGAAGCAAAGCTGTGCCCGATGGTAGCGCGTCCTGCCCGCCTTCGCCGGGGTTACGAGTTCACGTAGTTCTAGCCTTCATTGCGATAGGCAACTGGACAAACATCGAGCGAATGCAGCCGCCTATCGCGCAGCTCGCGAACGCATCTCACGCTACACGTCGCCGCACTGCTGTCGAAATAGCAACCTGCCCGCGCCAATGCGCGGACGCGCTTCGGTCCAATTTTTGCCGGCATACATGACGTATGGTTAACCTGCGAGCGACGTTCTCACATCCGCGCGAACGTCGCTTGCAGACGGCTCTTTGGGGGCGCGTTCGCGCCCGCTTTCCGAAAACGATACGTCACCATGCCGGTGCAATCGGTCCGCTATGGCGGCCTGCAGGGGGTTATACGAGTGTTCAACTTCAGGGGACAAAAAATGAAACGACTACTTCTAGCTGGCGCGGCTCTTTCGGTCGCGACCGCGGCCTCGGCCGCCGACATGCCGGCGCGGCCCTACGCCAAGGCACCGGCGGTGGTGTCTCCGGCGTACAACTGGTCCGGTTTCTACATCGGCGCGATGGGCGGTTTTGGCTGGGGCGGCAGCGATAGCGATGCCAGCGGCGGTTTCGGCGGTGGTACGATCGGCTACAACTGGCAGCTTCCCGGCAGCCAGTTCGTATTCGGTGTCGAAGTGGACGCCGCCGGCGCCAGCATCAAGGACAGCATCACCGAAGACATCGGCGGCATCCTGCTCACGACGGAAAGCAAGATCAACTCATTCGGCAGCGTGACCGGCCGCGCCGGCTTCGCGATGGATGCGGCCTTGATCTACGCCAAGGGCGGTTATGCGTGGGCCAACCACAAGGCCTCGATTTCAGCGCTCGGCACGACGTTTTCGGATAGCCAGACCCACTCGGGATACACCGTCGGTGGCGGCCTCGAATACCTGTTCACACCAAGCTGGTCGGCCAAGGCCGAATACATGTACACCAGCCTCGGCGGCGAGACCTATAATCTGGGCGGCTTGCCGCTGGATTCCGGCACGCTCGACTTCCACACCATCAAGGTTGGCGTGAACTATCACTTCAGGTGAAGTGGCTGCGTAGGGTGGGCAAAGCGCAGCGTGACCACCATTCGCAATGATGCTACTGGAGAGATGGTGGGCACGGCACTGCGTGCCTTTGCCCACCCTACAGACCGTCGTCAACCGCGACTTGTCCGCCGTAGCTCAAAGAACGAAGGCGGAAGGCGGGTGACCCAGTATTCCAGAGAGCGCAGCGATTGAGCGATGGGCCGCAGCGTACTGGATGCCCCGCCTTCGCGGGGCATGACAGCGCGTCATGGGAATCGTCGTCACACCACCTCGAGCACCAGCTCCATCGTCATCAGCACGGGATTGTCGCCGCGCATCAGCCGTCCCTCGGCGATGCCGCCGAGATAATCGACCAGCGCGACATCGAGCTCAGCCTGTAGTATGCCGTCGGCGCCAGGCGCGATCGCGCCGGCCTTGATCGCAAGCTCGGTCGCAAACGGCACCACGGTTCGGCCGTCGATGAAATGCGCGCCGATGGTGGAGCCGACGCCGCCGTGAATCCGCGCGCGCAGGATTCCGTGCTGCCGGCAGAAGGTCTCCAGCGCCGCGGCAAAATCCTGGTTCGGCCGCAGCCGCAAGGCGAAGGCGCGGCTGGTGGTCTCGGATTCCGTGCTCGCGCACGCGACCGGCCCGAACAATTTGAAATTGGTCTCGGGATCGGGCTCGGCCGTGAACATCGCACCATCGATGCCAAACGCTTCCACCGCGAACGATTCGGCGACGACGCTCTCCTCGGGAAGAATGTGGCCGCCATGCAGATGTCCGTCTGTCTCGGTCCACAGACCGTGGCAATGGAAGAACGGCGCGCCGTCGCGATCGCCGAGCGTCATCGCGCCGAGCTTCAGCCGCGTGATGCCGGCGGGCCGAAACGTATCGCTGTAGAACGCGGCATTGGCGCCGGTCTTCGACAGCGCCGGCATCACATAGGCAAACGGCCCGAGTGCCCCTCCCCGCATGCTCAACACGCCGCCGGAAAATCCGGCTTCGGCAAAGCCGCGGCGCGCAGCCTCGAGCAGCGGCAGGTCCGCCTGCAGCGTGAACGAAAACGCCCGTCCCCGTGCCTCGACCCATTGGATGCGCTCGGGCGCGGGCGGCCCGGGCTGCGCGATGCTGCGCATCGGCTCAACTGCCTGTTTTCGAGACGTTGTCATTGGACGCGTTTTCCACACGCGAACCGGGCGCCACTTCGCTCGAAAACGCTTTGGTCTCAAGCAGTCCCCTCGCCTCCAGCTCATCGCGGACCAGCCGCTTCGGAATCTTGCCGTAACCGGATTTCGGCAGCGCCTCCCAGAAGAAGAAGCGCTTCGGCATTTTGTAGCGCGGCACCTTGGGCGCCAGGAACGCCGCCAGCTCGGCCTCGCTCACCGCGGCTGCGCCCTCGCGCGCGACACAGACGGCAACCCCTACCTCGCCCCAGAACGGGTCGGGCACGCCGAGCACCGCCACCTCGCCGATCGCGGGATGGGTGAGAATCTTCTCCTCGACCTCGCGCGGATAGATGTTGGAGCCCCCGGAGATGTACATGTCCGAGGCGCGGCCGGTGATGTAGACAAATCCCTCCTCGTCCATGTGGCCGAGATCGCCGGTACGAAACCAGCCGTCGCGAAACGCCTTCGCGTTAGCCTCAGGGTTATCGTAATAGCCGGCGAACACAGCGGGACCGATCACGCAGATCTCACCGGTCTCGAACGGTTTGAGCTCGCGCCCGTCGTCGCCCTGGATTGACACCTGCATCCCGGTGCGCTCGAAGCCGCAAGTGCCGATGCGCGCCTGCGGACCGTCCTCAGCGTCATGCAGACTGGCCGGCATCACCGTGATGTTGCCAGTGACCTCACCGAGGCCGAAGTACTGCACCAGTACCTTGCCGAGCGTGTTCAGCGCCGCCTTCTGGTCCTCGCGATACATCGGCGCGCCGGCATAAATCACGAAGCGCAGCGAGGAATGATCGTATTTGTCGACGGCGGGATGCTCGACCATCATCTTCAAAATCGTCGGCACGGTGAAGATGTTGCTGACGCGATGGGCTTCAATCAGCCGGAACGCTTCCGCAATGTCGAATTTTTCCGACGGCAGCAGAATGGTCGGTACGCCCCGCGCGGCCTGTACGAGCTGGTGCACGCCGGCGCCGTGCGACAGCGGCGCGACCACCAGCGAGGCATCCATCTCGGTCGTGCCCGGCATCAAATCGGCGAGATGATTTGTTACCACAAAGGCCATCTGCCCATGGGTAAGAATCGCAGCCTTGGAGCGCCCGGTTGTGCCGGAGGTGAAGAAAAACCAGCAGGGATCGTCGTAGTCGACCGCCGCATTCTCGACCTTGGCGCCAGCGTGCTCGGCAATCACATCACTGACCGCCTTCTCGCCGAGGCCGCCCTCGCCGATTCGCCAGATGAATTCGAGCGCCGGATTGGCCACCGCCGTAGCGTGATCGGGGAAATCGCCATGGCACAAAAACCCCTTCGCGCCGGAGGCGCTGGCGAGATAGGCGACCTCGTCCGGCATCAGGCGGAAATTGGTCGGCACCCAGACCGCGCCGAGCCGAAAGGCCGCGAACATCGACCAGAACATCTCATCGCAATTTTTGGAATGGACTAGGATCCGGTCGCCCTTGGCGATACCGCGCGCGGCGAGGCCGGCGGCCAACGCCGACACGGCACCATCGATCTCGCGCCAGGTCCAGGATTTATCGCCCCAGATGAAGCCAATGCGGTCGCCATGGCGGCGGGCATTCTGGGTCAGCATATGCGCCAGATTCATCACCCGGCGCGACATCCGCGCCAGACCGCCGCGCGGGGTAGGAATGGTCACCGTTTCAGTCACAGGGAATCAACCATTACGCTTCGGATAACAGTCATAGACATCTCATTGCAACGATAGCAGAAAGCCCGCGGTCAGCTCAAATCCGCCGTCGGACGCTACTGGCCATGATAACTTCCCGGCCGGCCGACCGGCATCACCATGACCCAGCCACGCATTTGCGTCCATAAGCCCCGCGCAATGGTTTGCGTCGGCCAATGGCAGATCGATGACATCAAGGATGCCGTCGACGGCAGCCCGTGATCGGTCCGCGTCCTGTTTAGCGTCTCATTCAAGTCTTAGGATTGAATCGAGAGCCCGCCAGCCATGTGGAGCAGACGGGCTCTCCTGAATTATTGCGGATGATTGGCCAGGTCCTGATCGCTCAAGCGCCAGTCCTGCCAGAGCTGAAGGGCGCCAAGCAGGGCGACGATTCCACCGAGGGCGATGTGCCAGGCCCGAAGCATGTCGTCGCCGGCGTAGCCGAACATGAAGGGCGAGGCGGCCAGCCAGAGGCCGAGCGCGATCTCCCCCACCTCCTCCCAACGTTGCAGTGCGACATATTCGAGCTGGGCCAGACCGAAGACCAGCATGCCCACGACGAACGTATTGAGGATCATGGTGCTACGTTCGGCATCCATCACGTCGTGGCTGGAGAAGGGAAACCACGGCGATATCACGATCAGCACGCCAAGGAGCATGCCAAGCCAGTCTTCCCACGTGCGATGCTTGCTGAAGAAACCAAAGCCCGACATTGTAGACCTCCCCTTGAAAAGAGGCATACGTCGGCGGCCGCGATCACAACACTTCCGATACCTAGCCCAGACCCGGCCGCCTCAGCAGCGTATGTCACCCGAAAGACGTAGGAACCCCGCCCCCGGTTGCAAGGCCTCGCCCGCAAAGATCCTGTGCGCGTGCGCGTCCCCTTTGCGCTGCACCGAGCCGCTGCAGGCTCTCGCGATTGCACCAGCCGGCTCGTTGAGGCGGTCGGGCGCCGATATCACCGCGCTGCCCGGCAATGCTGGCGGTCAGGCTCAAGACAGCATATCAGCAAACCCCAGCGAGCCAGTTGTCCCTTCGTCGCTGGTTTGCATCGACGGGTTCATGTCCCTAAATGAAACGGTGAATGATCCGGGAATCGCTGCATGGCCGCCGTCCGCGACAACAAGACTCAAAACCGTTTCGAACTCGACGTCGATGGCGCCGTGGCGTTCGCGAATTATCGCATCACGCCCGCGGCGGTCATCATCACCCATACCGAAACGCCGCGCGCCCTGCGCGGCCGCGGCATCGCTTCTGAGCTGATCAGGGGCGCGCTCGAACTGATCCGCGCCGACGGACGCAAGGTCATCGCCGGCTGCGGCTTTGTCGTGGATTATCTGCGCAGAAACCCGGAATTTGCCGACCTGACGGCGTGATGGTTCTTGTAGCCCGGATGGAGCCAACGGGTCGCGCGAATGCGCGCCCGATGACAGGCTCCGCACAATCCGGGATCAGTTTCCCCTCGGCAAGAAGCCCCGGATTCGCTTCGCTCCATCCGGCCTACGGAATGATAAACCTTACGTAATCCGGATCGACATATCCGGCAGGCCGTCGAGCTTGCACAGGATAACGTCGCCCTTCACGACGGGACCGACGTTTTCCGGCGTGCCCGAATAGATGATGTCACCCGCCTTGAGTTCGAAAGCTTCCGAAAGCTTGGCGATTTGCTCCGCCAATTCCAGATCATATTCCGCAGATCGGAGTTTTGCTTAACGGTGCCATTCACCGCCAGCGAGATCGCGCCCTTGGTAAAATGGCCGGTCTTCGTGGCTGGATGAATCGGCCCGAGCACCGCGGAGCGATCAAAGCTCTTGCCGATTTCCCATGGCTTCTTCTCGTCGCCCATCGCCCGCTGCAGATCGCGCCGCGTCATGTCGAGGCCTAACGCATAGCCGTAGACATGATCGAGCGCCTGCTCCACGGGGATCTTGGTGCCGCCCGACTTCAGCGCCGCCACCAGCTCGACCTCATAGTGATAGTTCTTGGTCAGCGACGGATAGGGATGATCGCCAACCGTACCGATGGCGACATTTTGGATCGCGTCGGTCGGCTTTTGAAAGAAGAACGGCGGCTCGCGATCAGGATCCGAGCCCATTTCGCGGGCATGCGCGGCATAGTTGCGCCCGATACAATAGATCCGCCGCACCGGAAAAACATCGGTCTCGCCGACAATGGGTATGGTCGTCGTGCCAACCGGAAAGATCGATTTCGGGCCGGCCTGCGCTGCAGCCGTGTCATTTTGCGCCGCTGTACCCGCCAGCACCAGCGCGCCGGTGGCCAGAATGGTCCGGCGATCAACATTGCTCATTGGCATCCTCCTTGTTTTACGAGTCTTCTTGTCCACCTGCATCTACCGTGTTTTCTCCGCGAAGCGGATACCGGTTGCGCGTTTGCTGCTTTGCAATCGCACCAAAAAAGAAGGCCCGCGCCGCCGCGGGCCTTCACATGTCGGGGCGAGCGAAGCGTCAGTGCTTGATGTCGGGCGGCAGCTTGCCGCCATTGGCGGCCAACTTGGCCATGACCTGCTTGTGCAGCCAGATGTTCATGCTGGCGGAATCGTTGCTGTCGCCGGTATAGCCGAGTTCTTTCGCAAGATCCTTGCGCGCGGCGAAGCTGGAATCGATGTCGAGCGCCTTCATCAGATCGACGATCGAGGTGCGCCACTCCAGCTTCTCACCCTTGGCTTTCACCGCCTGATCAAGGATCGGCGCGACATCGACGGTCGCCGCAGGTGCCGCGGCCGCACCGGATGATCCGCCTCCCGCAGCCGCACTGCCGCCAGCCGGCGCGGCGTCTGCCTTGGTGCCGAATATCGCGCTCATGATTTTTCCGAAAATGCTCATCGTTCGCTCCCAATGAGTTGAGGATGGGGTGAGTCTTTGGAGGCACTGTTTTGACCGGCAGCACCACGCCGGGATCGCTTGCAAGTCTAACCACCCAGGCGGAGCTTGCCAACGAAACATTCACCTAAGCGTGAGTGGGTTTGTTGCTGTTTGGGAGTACGTTGTCGGGACAGTTCGCGACGTGGCTAGTTCCAACCTCTGTCTTCGCGTCTGGCCTGATCGTGATCGTTTTATGAAATGGCGCATTTGCGTCTTTCGATTGGCACAATGCGACCGCGAGGGAGACGACGACCATGGCCACATTTCACGGCAATGTCACATCAATGGCGCAGCGCGCACCGGACACCGCTGCCGCGCCAGTCATCCGAACCATCGGCTTCGCCGAACTCGGTCGCGCGTTGCGGCGCGGTTGGGAAGATTTCAAGGCGGTGCCAAGCCACGCCATCGTCCTGTGCGTGATCTATCCCGTTCTCGGACTGGTGCTGGCACGCGCCGTTCTCGGCTATTCCGTCATACCGCTGTTGTTTCCGCTGGCCGCCGGCTTTGCCCTGATCGGTCCATTTGCTGCACTCGGCCTCTACGAGATGAGCCGCCGTCGTGAACGCGGCGAGCAGGCAACCGCTTGGGACGCGCTCGAAGTGCTCCGCTCGCCGTCGTTCGGCGCGATGCTTGGACTCGGCGTGCTGCTGCTGGCACTTTTCGTGACCTGGGTGGCGACCGCGCAGGCGATCTACATCGCTGCGTTCGGCTATGCGGGAGCGACTGGCTTTTCCGATTTCGCGACGCGCGTGCTGACGACGCCACAAGGCTGGTGGCTGATCGTGGTTGGCTGCGGCGTCGGATTCCTATTCGCGCTTGTCGCGCTCTGCATCAGCGTGGTCTCGTTCCCGCTGATGCTGGACCGTCATGCCGGCGCTGGCGATGCGATGGTGACCTCGCTGCGCGCGGTCGCGTGCAACCCGGCTCCGATGGCGGCTTGGGGTTTGATCGTCGCGGTGCTGCTGGTCGCGGGAACGCTGCCGTTCTTCCTCGGCCTTGCCGTCGTCATCCCGCTGCTCGGGCACGCTACCTGGCATCTCTATCGGGAGACGATAGAGCCGGAACTCAATCCGCAGCCGCTTCCGCCACGTGCACACCGCGAACGGAAGCCTGCGGCCGATTTCCCGGCCAATCTGTTCCCCTGGCGGCGCAGGGATAACGTATAGGCCTGCACGGAACCGGATTAACCAGACCGCCGGTCGAATCCGACCGGCGGTTTGGCTGCTCACCTCTTGCTAACGATGAATTGAGCACATTCAACGAAATGGCATTGCAGGCACCTACATAAGCCTTGTTTTGGCCGACCTTGCTTCGAACATTCGGCGTGGCGTCGACGCTAACCCCGAAGACGCATCGATCGTGGAGCGAACGGCACGATGATCTCTCGCCTTTCCCTGCGCGCCCTGACCTTGGGCGCGCTGTTACTGACCTCTGCGGCCGCGCTCGCGGCGCCCTGCGGCACGGGCCCATTCGAAACATGGCTGGAAGACTTCAAGAAGGAAGCGGCCTCCAAGGGAATATCGGCGTCCGCCATCCAGGCCGGCTTGACCGGCGTCACGTTCGACAAGAGCGTGCTGGCCCGCGACCAATCGCAAAAGGTCTTCAGCCAGAGTTTTGAGGAATTCTCCGGCCGCATGGTCCCGCCCCGGCTGACGCGAGGCTCCAACATGCTCAAGCAATACGGCTCGGTGCTCGGGCGCATCGAACAGGCGTATGGCGTGCCCGGCGAAGTGCTTGTGGCGATCTGGGGCCTGGAAACCGATTTCGGCGTCAACATCGGAAAATTTTCAACGCTGCGCTCGCTGGCGACGCTGGCTTACGATTGCCGCCGCACCGACATGTTCAAGGCCGAGTTGATGGACGCACTACGCATCGTCGAGCGCGGCGATATCGCGCCGCAGGACATGCGCGGCGCCTGGGCCGGCGAAATCGGTCAGACCCAGTTCATGCCGTCGTCCTACGTCAAGTTCGCGGTCGACTTCGACGGCAACGGGCGCCGCGACCTCCTGCGCAGCCCGCCCGACGTGCTGGCCTCGACCGCCAACTTCCTCGCCAACCACGGCTGGCAGCGTGGCAAGGACTGGGAGCCCGGCGGCGCCAATTTCGCTGCGATCAAGGAGTGGAACAAGAGCGAGGTCTACGCCAAGACCATCGCCCATTTCGCGACGCAGCTTTCGCGCGCGCCTTAACACGAGTTCAAAGGGTTGGGGTCGCCGCTGCAAACCGCTTTGCGGCAGCCGCGCTGCGCGCTATCTGTCATAATGATTGAATATATATTCACTTCATTTCGGCAACGGCATGCGATTCGTGCATAAGAAAATTACAAAACGTCCGCAGTTTCCGCATGTTTTGTCCGTCTTGAGAGTCTTCGAGCTGATTTCCCGGGGTCGTTGCTCACCAGCGAAGGGTTATCTGATGATTACGAGAAACCCGCAAATCTACGGCATTATTCTACTTGTTCGACGCACGCCATCACGCACTTCTGCCGGCTAATCCGCTCCCATGTCGAAAGGTTAAGCGGCTGTTACCGGCGTTATGCGTTTTATGATTAGCTGCATCGCAACATCGAAACTTCTGCACTGCAAAATATAAGCTATATTCATTTCAACGATGAAGCCATCCTCCAAGGGCTGAATCGTAACTGCAAGGAGACTACCATGTTGCTCTCGCTCATCCGCATGATCCAGGCATTCCGGGATTATCAGCGCAATGTCAGCGAACTGTCCCAGCTCAGCGATCGGGAACTGGCCGATATCGGCCTTGATCGTTCGGACATTCCGCGCGTTGCCGCCGGAAACTATAACGGCTGATCTCTCTGTCAGCCGCCTGATGGCCGGATAACGCCCGCCCCCGCTGCGGGCGTTGTCGTGTGGGCTTTGATCTTGACGCATTTTCTTCACGCGAACCGGGATCCACCCCGGATCAAGTCCGGGGCAGGCTTTCGCTTGAAACCGCTATGGTAGGTGCGCTTGGCGCGAAAACGCGCTAACCCTGCGCCCATGATTTCCTCTACTCCCCAAACTGACACCGTCCATGTGATTGGCGGCGGCCTTGCCGGCTCGGAAGCGGCCTGGCAGATCGCCAATGCGGGCGTTCGCGTCGTCCTGCACGAGATGCGCCCCTCGCGAATGACCGAGGCGCACCGCACCGAGGGTCTGGCCGAGCTCGTCTGCTCCAACTCGTTCCGCTCGGACGATGCCGCCAATAACGCTGTCGGGCTGCTGCATGCCGAGATGCGCCGGCTGGGCTCGCTGATCATGCGCTCCGCGGACGCCAACCAAGTGCCCGCCGGTGGGGCGCTGGCGGTCGACCGCGACGGGTTTTCCGCCGCCGTCACCCGCGCCTTGCACGACCATCCCCTGATCGAGATCGAGCGTTCGGAAATCGCCGGCCTGCCGCCCACCGAATGGGGCAACGTGATCGTTGCGACCGGCCCCCTCACCTCGGCGCCGCTGGCCGAGGCCATTCGCGAATTGACGGACGAGAACGCGCTGGCGTTCTTCGATGCGATCGCGCCGATCGTGCACAAGGATTCCATCGACATGTCGGTGGCGTGGTTTCAGTCGCGCTACGACAAGGTCGGGCCCGGCGGCACCGGCGCCGACTACATCAACTGCCCGATGACGAAGGAGCAATACGACGCGTTCGTTGCGGCATTGCTGGCCGGCGAGAAGGTAGATTTCAAGGAATGGGAGACCAACACGCCGTACTTCGATGGCTGCCTGCCGGTCGAGGTGATGGCCGAACGCGGCCACGAGACGCTGCGGCACGGACCGATGAAGCCGGTGGGGCTCACCGATCCGCACTATCCGACGGTCAAGCCTTACGCCATCGTGCAGTTGCGACAGGACAATAAACTCGGCACGCTCTACAACATGGTCGGCTTCCAGACCAAGCTGAACTACGGCGCGCAGCAGCGCGTGTTTCGTACTATTCCGGGCCTCGAGAACGCCGAATTCGCGCGGCTCGGCGGCCTGCATCGCAACACCTTCCTGAACTCGCCAAAGCTGCTGGATGGCCAGTTGCGCCTACGCGCGCAGCCGCGGCTGCGCTTTGCCGGCCAGATGACCGGCTGCGAGGGCTATGTGGAATCCGCCAGCATCGGCCTGATCGCAGGTCTCTATGCCGCGGCAAATGCGCGAGGACAGTCGCTCGAACCGCCGCCTGCGACCACGGCGTTGGGCTCGCTGCTCGGGCATATCACCGGCGGCCACATCGAAACGATCGAGGCCGGAACACGCTCGTTCCAGCCGATGAACATCAATTTTGGCCTATTCCCGCCGCTTGCCAGCGCGCCGACCAAGAAGGCCGATGGCACACGGTTGCGTGGCAACGAGAGGACGGTCGCCAAGAAGCAGGCGCTCAGCGCGCGCGCCTTGTCCGATCTCGATCGCTGGATCGCCGATCATCTGCGCGTAGCAGCGGCGGCGTAGCATCATGGGCTTGCCGAAAGACGACGCTGCCATTCTGTCGGCGCGATGGATCGAAGGCGTGCTTTTGAAGCGCGACGTGTTCTCGACTGTTGAACGCGGCCGCTTTCGCGACGATTCCGATGAGGTCGATGCCGTGCTGCGCCGGCTCGATCAGGTGCCGGTCTGGTCATATCCGCTCGCCCGCCATCTATTCGTCCGCGAGCGCCGCGCGCTGGCGCTGGCGCGCGATCTCGACGTCGGCCCGAGACTGCTATGGGCCGGACGGCGGGCACTGGTGCGCGGCTTCATCGACGGCGTCGCGCTGCACCTGGCAAAACCCCATGGCGACATCGCCTATTTCCGCTCGGCCAAGCTGGCCTTGCGCAGGCTGCACCGCGCCGGCATCTGCCACAACGATCTCGCCAAGGAGCAGAACTGGCTGGTGGGCCGCAACGGCCGCGCCTACCTCACCGATTTCCAACTCGCGGCGTGCTTCAAGTCCCGCAGCCGGCTGTTCCGGATCGCGGCCTACGAGGATCTGCGGCATCTCCTCAAGCACAAGCGCAGCTACGCGCCGGCGGCGCTGACGCCGATGGAACGCAAGATTCTGGCGCGCAAATCCTTCGTCGCCAGTATCTGGCTCAAGACCGGCAAGAAGGTCTATCAGGCCATCACCCGCGGCCTGTTCAACTTCACCGATCGCGAAGGCGGCGGCCGCCGCCTGGTCAACGATGCGCCGGTGCTGAGCGCGCTGATCAGGAAAAATCCAGAAGTGCGCGATACCGCCATTGTCGCGTTCGCCGACCGCCGTACCGGTGTCGGGCTATATGCCTTCGTCGAAGCCGACGAGGTCGCGCTGGAAAAGCAGTTGCGTAGCGAGCTTTCCTCGGCCAAAGGCGTCAAACCGCCCGAGCATATCCAGGTGGTGCATGCCTTGCCGCGCGATGCCGCCGGCAAGCCGCGCACGGAGATTTTGCAGCTCGTCGCGATGAATCAGGTCGACCTGATCGAGCCGCTGATCACGAGCGATACCGACCGCGCCTTCCTGAAGGATATTTTGGAGAGCCGCAAGAATCTCCGCGACCGGTTCAATTTCGAGAGCAGCGAATTGAATTCGCGATCGAACTGATTGCTAGTCCCGGGCGCGATGCAGCGCACTTCGCGCTGCATCGCAGAACCGGGACCCACTTGGCGGTAATTATGGACCCCGGATCAGCAGCGCACCACGTCGCAAGTGCGACGCGCTGCGCAGCATCCGGGGAACGCCGGAAGCGCCGCCGCCTACCCGCCAAACTCCCGCGAGCGCGAGGCGCGCCAGAGCCTCCACAGCGTCCGGAGTCGTGACGTTACATGCGGCACGAACGGATCGACGTCGGCACGCGACATCCGCTCCAGATCGCGGCGGACCACCGCCAGCGGAAGAAATATCGGCCGCACCTGCGGCGGCACATGCGCGAGCAGCTCGAAAGCCGTTCCGAGATGCTTTCGGGCCTCGTCAATCAGATGATCAATCGCGGCACGCGCCTGCGGCGTCTGTTTGCCTGAAAAGACCTGCTCCATTCCGCTGCCATGTTGCTGCAGCAATTGCAGCGGAACGAAAAGCTGACGCCGCGCGGCATCGAGCGGCAGTGCCGCGATCACCTGCGCCATGCCCTGGGCGAGACCCGCATGGCGCGCGAGATGGTCGACCGCCGCCGACGGCTGTGCCGCAATCCGCGCAGCCAGCGAGAACAGCGCCGAGGCCGTGTCGGTGACATAGCCTTCGAGCGCCGCCATCGACGGCATCGGATCGTTGTAGAGGTCGAACTGGTGCTCCTCGATCAGCCGCGACAGCGGTTCGATGGGCAGGCGGAATTCGCCGATCGTCTGCAACAGTTCGGCGGCGACCGGATTGCCCTCGATACCTCCATGGCCGGCGCCTTCCAGCATGTCGGTCCACCATTGCAGCCGGATTTCACCCGGTAACGGCTGGCTGACCTGTTCGCGCACGCGCAAAATCTCAACGTTGGAGGCATAGATCGATAGCAGTGCGCGGCGCTGGACCTGAGGCAGGAACAGTGTCGAGGCGTAGCGGACAAAGTCGTGCGTGCGCACCAGATCGGCGCAGTACGCAGCGGATCCATTCGACGTCGCCGCGGCGCTCATGGCACCGCGATCAATGCCGCCGCGACGCGCCGCCGCTCACCCAGCATGATGTTGTAAGTGCGGATCGCCGGCCCCGTCTGCATCGCATCGAGCACCACGCGCACGGCGCGCAGCGCCTCGCGAAGGCCGCGCGGGGGCAGCCAGACTTCGGTGCCGGTGCCGACGATCAGCGTGTCGATCGCGTTGGCGGCCTTGAACACGCGATCCAGCGAGTATTGATCGATTTCGGCAGGCTTGGTCACCGGCCATGCCCAGATCGCATCCGGCAGGCACAGCAGGGAACCACGATGCGACATGTCGGCGAAGGTGAAGCCGCCCTTGCCGTAAGCTTCGATCGGCGCAGACCTCGGAAGATGCGGAGCGTCCGAGGATGAGCTTGTTTGATTGGGCATGACCTTTTCCGAAAACCTGTTCCCACCCTCGGGTCCAGCCCGAGGGCATGTTTTTCGGACTATGCGCTATTTCTTCGCAGGCTTATCCGGTGCGTCGCGGTGCTCGCCCACACCGAGATAGATCAGGATCGGCGCAGCGATGAAGATCGACGTGTAGGTGCCAACCAGCAGCGCGCCGAACACCATGACGGCCGTAAAGCTGTGGATCGCGTGACCGCCGAACAACAACAGCGCCAGCAACGCCAGCGTCACCGTGACGTGGGTGATGATCGAGCGCGACAGCGTCGAATTGATGGATTCGTTCAGGAGTTGCGGCATCGGCATTTTCTTGTAGCGCCGCAGCATTTCCCGGATGCGGTCGTAGATCACGACCGTGTCGTTCAAGGAATAGCCGAGAATCGTGAGTAGCGCCGCGATACTGGTGAGGTCGAAATCGACCTGCGAGATCGACATGAAGCCGATCGTCAGCACGATATCGTGGACGTTGGCGATCATGGCGCCGAGCGCGAACTGCCACTCGAACCGGAACCAGAGATAGATCAGGATGCCGACGATCGCGAGCATCAGGCCGAGCATGCCGTAAGCCAGCAGTTCGCCGGAGACGCGCGGTCCCACCACTTCGACGCGGCGGTATTCGACGCTGTCGCCGAGCGCGCCGCGGACCTTGGTCACCGCCTCCTGCTGCGCCTTGTCGCCACCGGGCTGTTCGGCAACGCGGATCAGGACGTTATCCGCTTCACCGAACTGCTGAAGCTGGACTTCGCCGAGGCCGAGTGTGCTGAGCTTGGCCCGCATCGCGGCGATGTCGGCGGGACCGGACTTGGACTGCACCTCCAGCAGCGTACCGCCTCTGAAGTCGATGCCGAAATTCAGCCCGTGGGTGAAGAACAGCACGATCGCAAAAATCGAAAGTGCGGCCGAAATGGGAAAGCTGATGCGGCGAAAGCGCGTGAAATCGAAATGCGTATCGTCAGGAACGATGCGCAGCGGCGGCAACAGATCGAAGATGGCGACGATGGTCAGTATGACGACCAGAACGCCCAGCGCAATGAGAACGTATTGAGTCACGGTGGGGTTCCTAGATCGGCACGGTCTTCGGCCGCTTCCACCATACCCAGCCGGCAACGATCAGGCTGGTGAGCGTAAACGCTGTAAAGACCGTGGTGATAATGCCGATGCCGAGCGTGACGGCGAAGCCGCGAACCGGGCCAGTGCCGATGTAGAACAGCACCGCAGCGGCGATGAAGGTGGTGATGTTGGAGTCCAGAATTGTCGCCAATGCGCGCCGGAATCCCGCGTCGATCGCCGAAATCGCGTTGCGCCCGCCGCGCAATTCCTCGCGGATGCGCTCATAAATCAGAACGTTGGAGTCGACCGCAATACCAACTGTCAACACGACACCGGCAATGCCGGGCAGCGTCAGCGTGGCGTTGAGCAGCGACAGGATTCCGAAGATCATCGCAACGTTGATGGCGACAGCGATGTTGGCGAACACGCCGAACAGCCGGTAGGTCAGCAGCATGAATGCGATGACCATGATCGAGCCGACATAGGCTGCGAGCTTGCCCTTCTCGATCGAGTCCTGCCCGAGGCCGGGACCGACGGTGCGCTCTTCAACGACGGTGAGCGGCGCTGGCAACGCGCCTGCACGCAACAGAACCGCCAGATCGTTGGCGGCCTGCACGGTGAAGCTGCCGGAAATCTGACCGGAGCCACCGGTGATCGGCTCGCGAATCACGGGCGCTGAGATCACTTCATTGTCGAGCACGATCGCAAAGGGCAAGCCGACATTTTCTGTGGTCGCTTGGGCGAATTTGCGTGCACCTGACGTGTTGAAGCGGAAGCTGACGATCGGCTCATTGGTGCGCTGATCAAATCCGGGCTGCGCGTCGGTGAGATCACCGCCTGACACCAGCACCTGTCGCTTGATGACGTAAGGGGTTTTTGGCGACGACGCACTCATCAGCACTTCTGATTCCGGAGGCACCCGACCCTGGGCCTGGTCTGGCGACACAGTCGTATCGACCATGCGGAATTCCATCTTGGCGGTCTTGCCCAGCAGTTCTTTCAGGCGCGTCGGGTCCTGCAAGCCCGGCACCTGCACCAGAATTCGGTCGGCGCCCTGACGCTGGATAAGCGGCTCGACCGTGCCGAGCTCGTTGACGCGCCGCTCCACGATCTGAATCGATTGCTCGATGGTCCGGCGGAGAAGGTCGGTGATCGCGGCCTGTGGCACCGTAAGCCGCAGCAGCCCGCCCCCGGCATCGGTCACGTCGAGGCTGCGCTGGCCGCTGGATCCGAGCAGCCCCCCGAGCGGTTGCGACAACTCGCGCAGCTTCGACAGCGCCGTAGGCAGGTCAGTGTCCTTCGTGATGCGGATCTCGACGGCATCATTGCGAACGTTAAGACCGGTGTAGTTTATCTTGGCGTCGCGCAGCACCCGCCGAGCGTCGTCGCGGACCTGGTCGAGTCTCTGCTTCTTCACGTAATTGGAATCGACTTCGAGCAGCAGATATGATCCGCCCTGCAAATCGAGGCCGAGCACGATGTGGCGCTGCGCCCACACCGGCCAGGTCTTCACCCGCTCCTGGGAAAAGAAGTTCGGAACCGCGAACAGGCAGACGATAAACGCGGTCAGAATGATCGCCAGCGCCTTCCACCGCGAGAAATACAACATCGAGTAGACCCGTCAGATCCAGGAAAATGCGCCGCGGCAAGCGGCGCCGAAAACTCAGCTCGCGGACGTCTCGTCCTTGGCCTCACTCTTTTCCTTGGCTGGCTCGCCTTTGGCCCGAACGCCCGAAATCATCTGCCGCATCTGGCGCACGCGGACGCCGTCCGAAATTTCGAACTCGATCTGGTCGTCGTCCACCACCTTGGTCACCTTGCCGACCAGGCCGCCCGAGGTGACGACCGTGTCGCCGCGGCGGATATTTTTGACCAGTTCCTGGTGATCCTTGATCTTCTTCTGCTGCGGTCGCAGAATCAGGAAGTACATGATCACGAAGATCAGTGCGAACGGCAGCAGCGACATCAACATGCTGTTCGCATCGCCGCCGGCTGCAGCCTGGGCGTACGCAGGGGTAATCAGCATTCGAACAATCCTCGTGAGACGGGAAAGAACCGGCCATGCCTGGGCTTAGCGCCTTGGGCAAATCGCCGGTCCGGGCAAATTCGCGCGGACTATAGCGGCGGCGGGCCCAATTGCAACGTTGGCCGCCCCCTCATTTAGGCCGCTTGCGAGAGCTTCCAAGGCCCGTTAAGGCTGCGCCGTCAGGAACTCGGGAAATGTCGAAAAAAGCCAAGAAAACTGCGGCTCAAACAGCGCCCCGCGCCACCTCTAAAGCCGTCTCGCGCGGGCAACCGAAAACCGCGACAAAACGTCCGGCAAACGCGCTTAATGGGGCCACCGCCGAGCGGATCGCAACCGCGCTGGAAGCCATCGCGGTCCACCTTTCCGCGGCCTCGCCGGCGGCGGCAAGCCCCGACTCGTTTCGCTCCGCGGACGCCTTTGTCTGGCATCCGGACGGGCGCCTTTCGCCGGTACCGCGCGTCAGCCGCGTCGACCTCGGCCTGCTCAAGGGCATCGACCGGATGCGCGACATCCTGATCGAAAATACCGAGCGCTTTGCCGACGGCCTGCCCGCCAACAATGCACTGTTGTGGGGCGCGCGCGGCATGGGCAAGTCGTCGCTGGTGAAGGCCACTCATGCGAGCATCAACGTTGACCGCAAACCGGCCGACCGGCTCAAACTGATCGAGATTCATCGCGAGGATATCGAAAGCCTGCCCGGCCTGATGGATCTCCTACGCAGCTCCGATTTCCGCTTCATCGTGTTCTGCGACGACCTCTCCTTCGACGGCAATGACGCCTCCTACAAGTCGCTGAAAGCGGTGCTGGAAGGCGGGATCGAAGGGCGCCCCGACAACGTGATCCTCTACGCGACCTCAAACCGGCGGCATCTCCTGGCGCGCGAGATGATCGAGAACGAACGCTCGACCGCGATCAATCCGGGCGAAGCCGTCGAGGAGAAGGTGTCGCTATCGGACCGGTTTGGCCTGTGGCTCGGCTTTCACCGCTGCAGCCAGGATGAATATCTGGCGATGGTCCGCGGCTATTGCGGCCATTTCGGCATCAAGATTGCCGACGAAGAACTCGAGCGCGAGGCGCTGGAATGGTCGACGACACGCGGCTCCCGCTCGGGGCGCGTGGCTTGGCAGTTCACGCAGGAATTGGCGGGACGGTTAGGTGTGAGGCTGGCGGGGAAGTGACCGTTCAGGAGAGGCTGTAGCCCGGATGGAGCGAAGCGCAATCCGGGATCAGTCTGGCCACTGGCGAGAGCCGCCCCCGGATTTCGCTTCGCTCCATCCGGGCTACGCTTGTGTCACGCCCCGTTCAGGAATTGAAGCGGGTCAACCGGCGATGATCCCTTACGGATCTCGAAGTGGAGCTGCGGCGAACTCACCTCACCCGATTGACCCGATTTGGCAATGATCTGGCCGCGCTTGATTGTATCGCCGCGCTTCACCAGCAGTTCACTCGCATGGGCATATGCGGTGACGTAACCGTTGGAGTGCCGCACCAGAACCAGATTGCCGTAACCCTTGAGCTCGTTGCCGGAATAGGCGACCACGCCATCTTCCGCGGCTTTCACCGGTGTTCCTTCCGGCACCGCCAGGTTAATACCGTCATTCGATTTGCCGTTGGTCTTGGCGCCATAGCTCGTGATCACCTTGCCGCGCACCGGCCAGCGGAAGGTCGGCAGCGCGCCGGTGGCTTCGCTGGGCTTGACCGAGGCTTGCTCGACGACGGGCTTCTCTTCGGTGACGTTGGTGGTCGCCTGTGCCAGCCGGGCGCTCTGCGGCGGACCACCGGCCGAGGCCACCTTGGTCGCCGGTGCCGCAACCGCTGCGACCGGCTGGGCGGGAGCTGCGGCAACAGGCTGAGCCGCCGGAGTTGCGGCCGTGGATTTCGAACCGGGCACGGTCAGCTTCATGCCGAGGCTGAGCTTGGCGGACTGATCGAGATTGTTGGCCTTGGCAAGTTCGCTGACCGAAACCTGATTGCGCCGGGCGATGCTCATCAGCGTATCGCCGCGGTTGACGACATGGACGGTCGGCGCTGCCCCCGTGGCAACCGGCTTGCTGGCCGCAGGCGCGAGGGCCGGCGCGGGCGCTGCCGTCGCCGTCTGGCGCGGAATGATCAGTTGCTGGCCGGGCGACAACACGCGCGGACCCTTATAGCCATTGGCCTGCAGGATCGCAGCGGCTGAAACGTTGTAGCGCTTGGCCAGAATGTCGAGCGTGTCGCTGGTGCCGACGATGATCGTGGTGCCGCCCGGCGCAGCCGGACGCGCGGCCGCGACCGAGCGCGGCGGCACCGTAGCGGTGGTCTCGATCGGCGATTGGGACGGCGGCGCATAGGACGAGATCCCGCGCCCTCCTCCCGACACCCCGCCCGAGTTTGCAGGATAGGCGGTCGGCGCAGTGACCGCGGGCGGCGGCAAGGATTGGGACTGATATTGCGGGGCCGAGGCCTGCGGCCGGGCATATTGCGGCAGCTCGCGGCGTTCGACGGCGGGAGTGCGCACCGAACCGGTCGCTTCGGGCTGAGAAGCAAAGGGATTGGAGAATGAGGTATCGGAAAAGCGCGTCTGCATATCGGCGCTGCAGCCGGCAAAGCCGACCGACATCAGCGCCAGCACCGCGGCCTGCGGCACCCGACGCGAGCGAAGCAACTCGGCGACACGGGACATGGTTACTCACTCGTACGCAACAAAATACTGTTTTGAGTAAACACGTACCGAGTAAATAACCGCTTAACCCTTGGAATAAGATGTTGGCGGGAACCGCCAATCCGGGATTCTACAGTTCGCGCGCAATTCCCGGCAGGGCCGGGACGAAGCGGACATCGACCAATTCCTTGCGCTCAAAGCCGCTGTCCGTCCTGGTCGCCCTGACCAGGGTCTGGGTGCCATGATGGGGCCCGACCGGCGCGATCAGGATGCCGCCCGGCAGCAGCCGCTCCAGCAGCTTTTCGGGGATTTGCTCCATCGCAGCCGTCACGATGATGCGGTCGAAGTCGCCGGCGCCGGGCGGAATCTGGAAACCGTCGCCGAACATCACTTCGATATTGAAGTAGCCCAGCGCTTCGAGCCGGTCGCGCGCGGTGTCCGCCAGCGTCCGGTAGCGCTCGATGGTCAGGACATGCGCGCATAGCCGCGACAGCACCGCGGCCTGGTAGCCGGAGCCGGTCCCGATCTCGAGCACCTTGTGGTGCTTCTGCAGTTGCAACTGCTCAGTCATGTAGGCGACCACGAAGGGCTGGCTGATGGTCTGCCCGCAGGCAATGCCGAGCGCGCTGTCACGATAGGCATGGGCGCGATCGCCAGCCGCCACGAAAGCCTCGCGGGGCACCTCTTCCATGGTCCGCAGCACCGCTTGGTCGCTGATCCCCCGCCGCCGCAGAGTGAGCTGAAACATCATCTTTTCGAGCGGTTCTTGGGACATAGCGGTCTCGTGGCGGGAGTCTGCCGCCAATCCAATGCTTCGGCCTCGCCGAGATGGTAATATAGCGTCCGCGCACTTAAGGAACGATTTCCTTAAAGATTGTAGTTCCTCGCCCGGAACTGAGGCCGCGTCCCGACGTTAGAGCCCGGGAAAAATCCTTCGCGAAGAGTCTTTACGCAGCGCCTACCCGCCCATACCGACATTGCACCCAGGTCCGTTTTTTGCGAACCTTGATATTCGGAAGGGCAAGGAATCCATCATGGTAGCGACACGGCCGGCGGGCTGTTCTGTTTTCCTCGTTGAAGACGAGGTCATGATCCGCATGATGGTCGCTGACATGCTGGAAGAGTTGGGCCACAGCGTAGCCGCCGAGGCCGGCGAAATCGGCGAAGCGGTCAAGCTGGTGCAATCGACCGAATTCGACCTCGCCATTCTCGACGTCAACGTCAACGGCAAGGTGATCACGCCGGTAGCCGAACTGATCACCGCCCGCAACCGTCCGTTCATCTTTGCGACCGGCTACGGCTCCTCCGGCCTGCCCCAGGAATATCGCGACCGCCCCGCGCTGCAGAAGCCATTCCAGTTGGAAACGCTGGCCCAGGTAATCGCGTCTACGTTGAAGAGCGCGCCGGTTTAAGGCGCCGCGTGTGGCCCGGATGGAGCCAACGGGTCGCGCGAATGCGCGCCCGATGACAGGCTCCGCGCAATCCGGGATAAGTTCAGCTTGCGGCACCGTCCCCGGATTTCGCTTCGCTCCATCCGGGCTACTGGCTCACGAACTTACTTCAGCGTCGACGTCAACTCTTCCGAGAACGCCTCGTCCGTGCGATCCAGCCGCAGCGGCGTAACCGAGACGTAGCGCGCTGCCAACGCCGCGAGGTCGGTGCCGTCGGCCGGCGTGTCCATCATCGCAGCGCGTTCGAAACCGATCCAGTAATACGGATTGCCGCGGCCATCGTGGCGCTTGTCGATTTTCAGGAAACCGAGATTGCGCTTGCCCTGCCGTGTCACCCGAACGCCCTTGACCTGATCGGGTGTGCAGGCGGGAAAGTTGACGTTGATGACGGTATTTTTCGGCACCCCGGCATCGATCACCTTACGCAGGATGCCGGGGCCGAATTTCAGCGCGGTATCCCACAGCGGCGCGTGACGGGTCTCGACGGAAAATTCCTGGCTCAGCGCAAACGAGGGAATTCCCAGAATCGTGCCCTCGAGCGCGCCCGCGATCGTGCCGGAATAGACGACGTCCTCGGCGACGTTGCGGCCCTTGTTGACGCCGGACAGCACGAGGTCGGGCATCTTCTCGCCGAGGATGTGGCGTGAGCCCATGATCACGCAATCCGTCGGCGTGCCCCGCACCGCGAAATGGCGCGGACCGATTTCACGCAGCCGCAAGGGATCGTTCAGCGACAGTGAGTGCGAGACACCGGACTGATCGAGCTCCGGCGCCACGATCCAGACATCGTCGGATAGCGCGCGGGCGATCTCCTCGACGATCTTCAGACCCGGCGCATGGATGCCATCGTCGTTGGTGCAGAGAATTCGCATCCGTCAAAATGCCTTCAGGTTCAGGTCGAGGTAGGCTTTTGCCTTTGGCTGTCGTCTTATCCGGCTATCGCGGCTGAGGCAAACTGGCCTATTTCCTCATGTTTTCTTCATCCAGACGCGCCAAGGGCGGGCGAATCTGGCGCCGCCATCGATTTTCATCTGCAGGTCTGGCGATACCTGTTGCGCCGATTCGACGGGCAGAGAGGGCGGGCTCGCGTCCGCTGGCTTGGGCGAAGGTGCCGCGACGGGCTCGATCGCCGGAAGCGCCGCAGCTTCCGGCGCCGATCCCGCCTCCGGCCGCTTGTGCCGCGTCCGCGCAACCGCCAGTCCCTTGTCGAAATCGGCGGCGTTGAGCCACTCCTTGGCATGCATGCGTTCGATCAGATCGTCGTCCCACAGGCGGGCGACTTCGATATCGAAGGCGCCCATCAGCCGCTGATCGATCAATTGCATCCCGTGGCCGGTGACAGCCCATTGCCTCCCGATCCAAAGGATGTCGCGATGCAATGCCATTTTTGTTTTGCGTTATTTGTCCCGCTCGATAGTTTTGAGCCCGCCCATATAGGGCTGCAGCACCGCAGGCACCGCGATGGAGCCGTCTTCCTGCTGATAGGTTTCCATGACCGCGATCAGCGCGCGGCCGACCGCGGTGCCGGAGCCGTTCAGCGTATGCACGAAACGCGGCTTGCCGTCGGGCCCTCGGAAGCGGGCATCCATGCGCCGCGCCTGGAAGTCACCGCACACCGAGCAGCTCGAGATTTCGCGGTAAGCGCCGCCCTCGCCCTGCCCGGGCATCCAGACCTCGATGTCGTAGGTCTTCTGCGCGGAGAAGCCCATATCGCCGGCGCACAGCGTCATCACGCGGTAATGCAGGTCGAGCCGGCGCAGCACTTCCTCGGCGCAGGACAGCATGCGCTCATGCTCGTCGCGACTGGTCTCAGGCGTCGCGATCGAGACCAGTTCAACTTTTGTAAATTGATGCTGTCGGATCATGCCGCGGGTGTCGCGCCCGGCGGCGCCCGCTTCGGCGCGGAAGCACGGTGTCAGTGCGGTAAGCCGCATCGGCAGTTCTTTTTCGTCGACGATGGATTCGCGGACGAGATTGGTCAGCGAGACTTCGGCGGTCGGAATGAGACCCAGACGTTCGGTCTTCAATCGCTCGTCGGGAGCCGCAAGCAATTCACCCTTGATGGCCCAGAACTGGTCGTCCTCAAATTTCGGCAATTGGCCAGTGCCGAACATGACATCGTTGCGCACCAATAGCGGCGGATTTACCTCGGTGTAGCCGTGCTCGTTGGTATGGAGATCGAGCATGAACTGCCCGATCGCGCGCTCCAGCCGTGCGAGACCTTTCTTCAGTACGACGAAGCGCGCGCCGCTCAGTTTTGCGGCAGCTTCGAAATCCATGTAGCCGAGCGCGCCGCCGAGATCATCATGCGGCTTCGGCGTGAAGGCGTAGTTGCGGATCTTGCCGTAGACGTGGCGCTGCACATTGCCATGCTCGTCGGTGCCTTCGGGCACGTCGTCGAGCGGCAGGTTCGGAATCGCAGCGAGCTCCTTCGCCAGTTCCTCGTCCGCCCTCTTTGCCGCAAGCTCGAGCTCCGGCATCGTGGTTTTGAGCTCGGCAACTTCAGCCATCAGCTTGTTGGCGCGCGCGTCATCCTTGGCCTTCTTCGCCTCGCCGATTTCCTTCGAAGCCGCATTGCGCCGCGCCTGCGCCTGCTCGGATGCCAGGATTGCTGCCCGGCGCTTCTCGTCGATCGCGAGCAGCGAAGCCGACAACGGCGCCAGCCCGCGGCGCTTCAGGCCGGCGTCAAAGGCTTGCGGGTTGTCGCGGATCGATTTGATGTCGTGCATTGCCGTGTGGTCCTCGGTCGTCGCCCCGCGCACAGTCAACGCGTATGTTGACAATTTCCACGCGGCGCGCCCCCAGTACCACACCCGTCATCACCCGCGAAAGCGGGTGATCCAGTATTCCAGAGACGCCTGTACTGAATCCGGAGGCCTCGGCGTATTGGATTCCCCGGCTTTCGCGGGGAATAACGGCCGATTGGGGGGCGAGAACGACGGCCTACTCGGCCGGATTGGCCTCTGGCGGCGGGCTTGCTGGCGGCGTGGTCGAGGCCTGCGTCGCGGCGGCCTTCTTTTCCACGATGCGGACCGCGACGATCGCGCCCTCGTAGAGCGCCATCAGCGGGATCGCGAGCGAGGCCTGGCTGATGACGTCGGGCGGCGTCAGCACGGCGGCAATCACGAAGGCGATCACGATGAAATAGCGCCGCTTCTCGCGCAGCATCTGCGAGGTGACGATGCCGATCCGGCCCAGCAGCGTCAGGATGACAGGCAATTGGAACGCAACGCCGAAGGCGAAGATCAGCGACATCATCAGCGACAGATATTCGCCGACCTTGGGCAGCAACTGAATCTGCGCGCTCTCATCGCCGCCCATCTGCTGCATGCCGAGCGAGAAACGAACCAGCATCGGCAGCACCACGAAATAGACGAGCAGCGAGCCGAGCACGAAGAAGAACGGGGTTGCGATCAGATACGGCAGGAACGCGCCGCGCTCGTGTTTGTAGAGACCGGGCGCCACGAACTTATAAATCTGCGTCGCCACTATCGGGAATGAGATGAAGGCGGCGCCGAACAGCGCGAGCTTCAACTGCGTGAGGAAATATTCCAGCAGCGCGGTGTAGATGAATTTGGAATTTTCGGCACCCGCCACCCAGACGAACGGCCAGACCAGCACGTTGTAGATCTGCTTGGCGAAGAAGAAGCAGAAGATGAACGCAATGCCAAAGCCGAGCAGCGCCTTGATAAGCCGCGAACGCAGCTCGATCAAATGGTCCATCAACGGCGCCTTGCTGGCCTCGATGTCTTCGATGGTCATGACGCTTTGGCGTCCTTGAGAATGTCGGGCGTCGCCGGCGCAACGTCCTGCTGGACGGCCTGAACTTCACGGGTGATCGGCAGCGGCTCGGAAGCGGCCGCATGCGCCTCGGCCTCGACGAAGGTTTCCGGCGTCGGCGCTGCCGGCGTGGTCGGGGTGACGGGCTCGCTGATCGCGGACGCCACCTGCGCGTCATTGGCTTGCACCGGGGCAGGCTTGTCGATGTCGCCGATCTGCAGGGCCTCGTCGACATCCTTCTGCAGGGAGGTCATGACGTTAGTGGGGGAAAGCGCTGTCGCGGTCTCCTTGACCTCGTCAAAGCTCTTCTTGAGGTCGGCCATTTCGGCCTCGCGCATGGCTTCCTGGAACTGGCCCTGGAATTCGCCGGCCATCTTGCGCGCCTTGCCGATCCATTGCCCGACCATGCGCAGCACGCCCGGCAGCTCTTTCGGGCCGATGGCAATCAGCGCGACAACCGCGATGATGACCAGTTCACTCCACCCGATGTCGAACATGAATTCTTCCGCTCGCGCGAGACGTCCGCGCCCCAATCCATCATAACCAAGATCTGGAGCAACCCGCGCCTTTTCTCAACCGGTGTCCTGAACCGACACCAGGTCCAAGATGCCCGGTTCAGACAGCCTTGCTGCCGACATCCGTTCGCGCCGTCGGCGCCGGCGTCGCATTGTGATCGATGGTCTTCACAGGCTCGGCGGGCTTTTCGGGCGCCTTCTCATCGTCCTGCATGCCCTTCTTGAAGGCCTTGATGCCATTCGCGACATCGCCCATCAGGTCTGAAATCTTGCCGCGGCCGAACAACAGCAGGACCACTGCGATCACGACGATCCAGTGCCAAATGCTAAGTGAACCCATCCTGCAACCCTCCAAAAAGAGACGGCCGGCTTCCGGCCAAGCTTTCGCGGAAGGTAGGCTCGCGGGGTGTCAAAAACAAGGACCCCTGCCGCGGCAAATCGCTGTCGCGGCTACGTATTATGGCTATTATTAACCCCGCCTGAGCGATAGCCGGAGCCATCGGAACTAGCTTTCGCTGCCGCCTTCAGGCTCGGCGGCCGGCGCCAGCAGCAGTTCCAGGTTGTCGCCAGCGTCCAGCGGGTCCTCGTCCTCGCGCAGCGCCACGTCATCCGACGGCGTCGGAACGCTGAAACCGGAAGGCAGCCGCGAATCCAGGAGCCCCGTACCCTTCAGTTCTTCCAGGCCCGGCAGGTCGCTCAGCGCCTCCAGGCTGAACTGCGAAAGGAACGCTTCCGTCGTGCCGAACGTCAGCGGCCGCCCCGGCGTCTTGCGGCGGCCGCGGGGGCGAATCCAGCCGGTTTCGAGCAGCACATCCAGCGTTCCCTTTGACGTGATCACGCCGCGGATCTCCTCGATCTCGGCGCGCGTCACGGGCTGGTGATAGGCAATGATCGCGAGTACCTCGATCGCCGCCCGCGACAACCGCCGCGTCTCCGTGCTTTCGCGCGTCATCAGCCACGACAGATCGCCCGCGGTGCGGAACGTCCATTTGTTCGCGACGCGCACCAGATTGACGCCGCGCGGCGCGTATTCCGCCTGCAACTGCGCCAGCGCCGCCTTGACGTCGACGCCGTCGGGCATGCGCTTGGCCAAGGTCGCCTGCTCGATCGGCTCCGCGGAGGCAAACAGCAACGCTTCGAGCAGCCGCAATTCGTCGGGCCGCGCGGCCTGATCGGTATGTTGGTCGATGGGATGATCCTCGGCATCTTCCATGCGTTTTTCCGCCAGGCTTGCCATGGCTAGGTCTCCTTCCACTTACTCGACCGTCATATCCGGTGCAGGCATAGCGGCCTGCGGCGGACGCTTACGAAAATACAGCGGCGCGAACGCCTCTTTCTGGTTCAATTCCATCTCGCCTTCGCGCACCAGTTCGAGCGCCGCGGCAAAGCTCGAGGCGAACACCGTCGCCCTCTGCGATGGATCAACCACGTAGCTGAGCAGGTAATCGTCGAGACAGTTCCACTCCTCGGATTCGGCCATGCCGACCAGCCGCTCCAGCGAGGCGCGCGCTTCGGCCAGCGACCACACCGTGCGCTTGGTCAAATGCACCGTCGCCAGCACACGCTGCTGACGCTGCGCGGCATAGGCGGTCAGCAGGTCGAACAGCGTCGCCGTGAATCTGGGGTGCTTGATTTCGGCGATCGTTTCCGGATTGCCGCGCGGAAAAATATCGCGCTGGAACTGCGGCCGGTTCATCAACCGGTTGGCGGCTTCGCGGATGGCTTCGAGCCGGCGCAGCCGGTTGGCCAGGGCGGTCGCCATTTCCTCGGCGCTCGGCCCGTCGGGCGTGGCCGGTTCCGGCAGCAATAGCCGCGATTTCAGGAACGCAAGCCAAGCGGCCATCACGAGGTAATCGGCGGCGAGTTCGAGGCGGATCTTTCGCGCTGCCTCGATGAAGGTCAGATACTGTTCGGCCAGCGCCAGGATCGAAATCTTGGCGAGATCGACCTTCTGCTGCCGTGCCAGCGTGAGCAGCAGGTCAAGCGGGCCCTCATAGCCCTCGACGTCGACGACCAGCGCCGGCTCGCCGTCGGTGATGTCGGCGGGCCGTCCGGTTTCAAACGATAGAATCTCAGCCGTCATGCCGTCCCTACCCGATCCATCAACGCTTCAAGTTCTGCCCGCGCCGCCTGCCGGTCGAACGGCTCAGGCTGCCTTCGCGCGGCCAGCGCCCGTGCGGCTCGGCTCAAGGCCTCGCCCGTCAGTTCCGGCGTCTCGCGCGCCACGTCGCGCATCTCGTCGAGTTTGCCGTTGCAATGCAGGACCACGTCGCAACCGGCGTTGACGATGGCGCGGGTCCGATCCGAGATCGATCCCGCCAACGCATTCATCGACACGTCATCACTCATCAACAAACCCTGGAACCCAATTACGCCGCGAATCACCTTCCGGATGATTGTCGCAGAAGTCGTCGCCGGTTGGACGGGGTCTAACGCGCTAAACACAACATGCGCGGTCATGGCCATCGGCAGGTCCGCCAGCGGTCGAAAGGCGGCAAAATCAGTCCGTTCCAGCTCTTTCCGCGCTGTATCAACGGTCGGGAGCCGGAAATGGCTATCCGCCGTCGCCCTTCCATGCCCGGGAATATGCTTCAGCACGGGCAGCACGCCACCCTGCTCCAACCCCCCGGTGACCGCCCGGGCAATCGCGGCGACCTTGCCCGGCTCGGTTCCATACGCCCGGTTGCCGATCACGGCGTCCGCGCCGGCCACCGGCACGTCCGCCAGCGGCAGGCAGTCGACGGTGATGCCGAGGTCGATCAGGTCGGCCGCAATGAGGCGAGAGCTTAGCCGCGCGGCCTTCAGGCCCAGCGCCGGCTCGATGTCGTAGAGCGCGCCGAAGGTGGCACCGGACGGATATACTGGCCAATGCGGCGGCCCGAGCCGCGCCACCCGTCCGCCTTCCTGATCGATCAGGGCCGGCGCATCGGCCTCGCCTAGGCAATATCGAAATTCATCAACAAGTGCAGATACTTGATCCGGCGCCTCGACGTTGCGCTTGAACAGGATCAAGCCCCATGGCCGCTCGCCACGGATGAATTCGCGCTCCGCGGCGCTCAGCTCCAGTCCCGATACGCCCGTGATGAATGCGCGGCTTGTCATGGGGGCCGATTAGGCCCCTCACGGCCCCCGGGTCAAGGAAACCGCCGTTAATTCCTTTGGACGAAGCACTGGCCGCCGGCAGATTTCAGACTGCTGCAGACCTGCGCTGCCTCTTCGGACGAGCCGAACGGGCCGGCGAACGCGCGGTAATAGACGCCCTTTTCGCCGAGATCGACGCGTTTCACCAGCGATGAGTGCGATCCCAGAACGCTCGGGAACTTGCTCTGCAGCGCCCGGTAGGAGGCCTGCGCGTCGGCTTCGTTCTTCTGCGAGGAGACCTGGACCAGATAGCCACCTCCGTTCGCAGGGGCGGCCTGGGTCGGATTGGTCGCCGCCATCCGGGTCGGCGGCGGAGCAGCATCGGCCTGCGGTGCCAGCGATATCGGCGTATTGGCGCTGGCATTGGCCGACGCCGGGTTACGCGCCGGCGGAGGCGGTGCAATGGGAGCAGGCCCCGGAGCGACAGCTTGGGCCGGGGCAGCAGCGCTCCGCGTCGTCGGCTTCGGAGGCGGTGCGCTGGCCCCTGCCGGAATGCCGCCATTTTCAGCCGCATCGCCCTTGACGGCGAGCGTCTTGATTCGGCGGGGCTCGTTGTTCGGCATCGTGCCGTTCGCGCCAGTTGCGGGCGGCGGACCGGACGGAGACACGCTCGCGACCGGCGGCGGGTTGGTATTCGGATTCAGCGCCGGAAACACCACGCGTGGCGCGCCAGACCTCGCATTGACGTCGACCGGCGTCTCTTCGCGCGACACCAGCTTCTCGCCGCCATCGCCCTGCAGCATGCGGTCAGGGGCCTTGGCGGCGCCCCCGTCGGACGGTGCCGGCATTACCTTGGTCGGGCTGTTGTCGGCCTTGATGATCGGCGGCTCGCCCGAGCGGGGCGAACCGACGTAAGTGCGATAGGCAAAGGCAGCGCCCGTCCCCACCACAGCCAACGCCAGCACCGCGGCGACGGTCATCAGGCCGCTCGAGCGCTTCTTCGGAGCGGGCTCCTCCTCCTCGTATTCGCCCTGGTACGCATAGGCATCGTCCGAATAGGCCGGATCGCGCTGATCGTCGTGCTCGCCATTTTCGAGCCGCCCATACAGCGCATCGTCGTAGCGCGACGGGTCCTGCTGCGGCTCGTCGGCATATTGCTGCGGAGCCTCGTAATAGTCCTGCGAGTCCTGCGCGGGCGCCTGATGCTGGGCCGCGTAGCGGTGCAAGGGATGTACCGGCGCCGGCTGGTAGTCCGGCTCGTCGTCGTAAGCCTGCTCCTGCGGCAGAGGTGATGGAAGTGGCGGCGGCGGGGTTTCCTGGCGCGCGCGCTGCATCCATGCCGGCGGGGCCGGAGGCGCGTCGAGGTCCTCCTCTGGTGGATGGTACTGCTGCGGACGCACATTGGCCCGCGACTGCAGCGGGCGCGGCGCCGGCTTGGCCGCAGCCCCCAACGGATCGCTCTGCCCGATCAGCCTTGCGAGCTCCGCAAGCGGATCGCTCTCACCGCGATCCTGATCGGCGGAGGGAAAAGGTCGTTCCTGATATCGATCAGCCATCGTGATGATGCATCCCCTTCGGGACAGCGCCAACCCGCCATGTCAAACAAACCATGACGAGCGTGGCCCCTGCCAGATACCCCCACGAACCCCCATTCGTGAAGGGCCTTCGCCCCTGCCTACCGCATCTCGGTCGGAGCGTGGACGCCGAGAACGGCTAAGCCCGATGCCAGAACCGAGACGACGCCCTGGACCATAGCCAGTCGCGCCCTCGTGATTTCTGCATCATTAGTTATAATGAAGCGTAAATAGGGCAAATCCCGCCCCTTCGTCCACAACGCATGAAATTCACTGGCCAAATCATATAGATAAAAAGCGATTCGGTGCGGTTCATGTGCGACCGCCGCCGCCTCGACCATCCGGGGATAGAGCGCCAACCGCTTCAAAAGGTCAAGTTCGGCCGGATCCGTCAGCCGCTCCACCGGGGCATCCCCCAAATAGGCCGTCCGGGCCGCGTCATCCTCGGGGAGATCCGGAACCACTTCGCGGGCATTCTTGAAAATGGAGTGGCCGCGGGCATGTCCGTACTGGACGTAGAAGACCGGATTGTCCTTCGATTGCTCGAGCACCTTGGCGAGGTCGAAATCGAGCACAGCGTCGTTCTTGCGGAACAGCATCATGAACCGCACGGCGTCGGAACCGACCTCGTCGACCACTTCGCGCAACGTGACGAAATCGCCGGAGCGTTTTGACATCCGCACGGGCTCGCCGGCACGCAGCAGGCGAACGAGCTGCACCACCTTGACGTCGAGCGCCGCCTTGCCGCCACTGACGCCCTTCACCGCAGCCTGCATGCGCTTGATGTAGCCGCCATGATCGGCGCCGAACACGTCGATCATCTCGAGGAAGCCGCGATCGACCTTGTTCTTGTGATAGGCGATGTCGGAAGCGAAGTAGGTGTAAGAGCCGTCCGACTTGATTAGCGGACGATCGACGTCATCGCCGTAGGCGGTGGCGCGGAACAGCGTTTGGATGCGGTCCTCGTAATCCTCGACCGGCTTGCCCTTCGGCGGCGGCAGGCGGCCTTCATAGATGTCGCCCTTGGCGCGCAGGAAATCGATGGTCTCGGTGACCTTGTTGTTGCCGGTCTCGATCAGCGACCGCTCCGAGAAGAACACCTCATGCTTGATGTTCAGCGCGGCGAGATCGCCCTTGATCATGTCCATCATCATGGCGATGGACTTGTTGCGGACGATTGGCAGCCATGCGCTTTCCGGCATCGCCGTGAGCTTGTCGCCATGCTCTGCCGCGAGTGCCTGGCCAACCGGCACGAGATAGTCGCCCGGATACAGCCCTTCCGGGATCTCGCCGACGTTCTCGCCGAGCGCTTCCAGATAGCGCAGGTGGGCCGAGCGCGCGAGCACGTCGACCTGAGCGCCGGCGTCATTGATGTAATACTCGCGGGTGACGTCATAGCCTGCAAAATCCAGCAGGCCGCACAGCGCATCGCCGAACACCGCGCCGCGGCAATGGCCAACATGCATCGGCCCGGTCGGATTGGCCGAGACATATTCGACGTTGACCTTGGCGCCGGCGCCGACTGCGCTTTTGCCATACGCTGCGCCTTCGCGCAGCATGGTGCGCAGTTCATCGACCCAGACCTGAGGCTTCAAGGTGAGATTGATGAAGCCGGGCCCGGCGACCTCGACGGCGGCAACCAGATCGTCGGCGCGCAATTTTTCCGCGATCTTGTCGGCGAGTTCGCGCGGCTTTGCCTTTGCGTCCTTGGCCAACACCATCGCGGCATTGGTCGCCATGTCGCCATGGCTCGCGTCGCGCGGCGGCTCGACCACGATGCGGGAGAAATCGGTGCCGGCGGGCCACTGGCCCTCGGCCGCGAGCACGGCGCAGATCGCCTGCACGCGCGCCAGCGCGTCGGCGAACAGGTGTTGTGTAGCTGGCTTGTCGGACATGGCCGCCGCCTAACGCAAATCCGGGGTCGAGTCAAAAAGCCGTTGATGCTCCATCAGGGCGTAGCGGTCGGTCATGCCGGCGATGAAATTGCCAATCCGGCGCGCCCGTTCGCCGTCCGTGACGCGTTCGGTACCCTCCACCCATTCGGCCGGCAGGTCTCCCGGCGAATTCTGGTAGCGCGCGAACAGGTCGAACAGGATGCCTTCCGCCTCGCCCATCACCCGCATCACCCGGTGGTGGCGGTACATGTGCTGTTTCAGGAACGCCTTGATCGCGGCCTCCTCCTCGGCGACGTCGGGCGGGAAGGCGATCAACGGCTGATGGTAGTGGCGCACGTCGTCGGCTGATTGCGGCTTCGCCGCGGCAAGACGGCTGCCCGCCTCCGACATGACCGCCCCGATCATGTAGGAAATCAATTCGCGCACCAGTTCCGCGCCGCGCCTGGCATCGTCGAGATTGGGATAATGCCGGTCAATTTCGGCGATGATGGACTCAGTCAGCGGCATCACCTTGAGGTCGTCGACGGCAAACAGCCCGGCGCGCAGGCCGTCGTCGATGTCGTGGGCGTCATAGGCGATATCGTCGGCAAACGCTGCGGCCTGCGCCTCCAGCGAGGCGTAGCTCCACAGCTCCAGATCGAATTTTTGATCGAAATCGGAGATGCCGACGGGGATGCCACTGTCGCGGTAAGGCCCGGCGGGGCCCCCGCCCCGCTCGGTCAGCGGGCCGTTGTGCTTTACGATGCCCTCCAGCGACTCCCAGGTCAGGTTCAGCCCGTCGAACTCGGGATAGCGATGCTCCAGCGAGGTCACGACTCGCAGCGCCTGCGCGTTGTGATCGAAGCCGCCGTGATCCCTGAGGCATTTGTCGAGCGCCCGCTCGCCGGCATGGCCGAACGGGGGATGGCCGAGGTCATGGGCCAGCGCCAGCGTTTCGGTGAGATCCTCGTCGAGTCCAAGCTGGCGCGCCAATGCGCGGGCGATCTGCGCCACTTCCAGCGAATGGGTCAGCCGGGTGCGGTAGTGGTCGCCCTCGTGGAACACGAAAACTTGTGTCTTGTGTTTCAGCCGCCGGAACGCGGTGGAATGGATCACCCGGTCGCAATCGCGCCGGAACGGGCTGCGGGTCCGGCTCGGCGGCTCCGCGAACAGCCGCCCGCGGCTCCGGTCAGGGTCGCAGCCATAAAGCGCGCGGGGGGCAGCCATTCCGACCGACACGGTTTTTTAGTCCTTATCCATTTGATTCCGCGAGAATACGCACTTAACTATGTCTAACGCGCCATACCAAATGAATTGGTATGACGGGGCCGGAGACCATGCCATGACCACTGCCATCACCGTCAGCGAGCGGGCTGCCCGCCGCATCGGCGAAATCCTTAAGAACGAAGGCGACGGCGCCATGCTGCGCATTTCCGTCGAGGGCGGCGGCTGCTCCGGCTTCCAGTACAAGTTTGACGTCGACCATGCCAAGGCGGAGGACGATCTCGTGATCGCGCGAGAGGACGCAGTGGTGCTGGTCGATCCGGCCTCGGTGCCGTTCCTCGCCGGCTCCGAAGTCGATTTCGTCGACGATCTGATCGGCGCTTCGTTCCGCGTGGTCAATCCAAACGCCACGGCGTCCTGCGGCTGCGGGACCAGTTTCTCGATCTGAAGGCAACAGCGCTCGTCCCAATCAAGGTTCGTCATACCCGTGTACGGGTATCCAGTACGCCGCGGCCTATCGAATCAATCACTACTGCCTCTGGAGTACTGGGTCGCCCGGTCAAGCCGGGCGATGACAGTTCCGTAGGATGGGTGGAGCGAAGCGATACCCATCAACAACGCCGGTCCGCACGGCGATGGGTTTCGCTTCGCTCTACCCATCCTACGACTACGACCGGCAAGCGCTCTACGCCTCGCGCGCGTAGCGCGGCAGATCGGCTTTCAGCATTTCCAGAACGTCATCCCTGACCGCATCACGCGTGCCGCGCGTCCAGGCGGCGGCGAGCGGCAGCTTGTTCATGTCGGACGCCGCGAGACGGATGAAGCGGACGCCGCGCGTCGCCATGCGCGACGTCCAGCGCGGGACGATGGCAAGGCCGAGGCCGGTGGAGACAAGGTTGACGATGGTCTGCTTCTCGTCGGCGATCTGGGCGACACGCGCCTCTAGCCCCGCCTCGGCGAATAGTTTCATGGTGAGGTCGTGGCTGTGCGGACGCGAACGTCGTTCGGGTACGATCAACGGCTCGTTCTCGAGATCGGCGATGGTGACGCGCTTGCGCGACGCCAGCGGATGACGGTCGGCAACCGCAACGACGGCGGTCTCGTGCAGCAGAAAGGCAAATTCCAGCCGCTTATCCGGCCGCTCCGGCGGCCGCACGAAGGCGAGATCGAGCCGGCCGGACAACAGGCGCGGCAGCAGGCGGACCGTTTTGTCCTCGACCAGTTGCACGGTGACGTCGGGCCGGCGCTGCCGGAAATCATGGAGCAGTTTTGGCAACAGTCCCGCGGCGGCGCTGTCGATCGCGCCGACGCGAATGATTGCCGCGCGTTTTCGGCCGCGCGTACGAAACTTGCCGGCTAGTGCATCTGCCTGCGCCAGCAAGGCAAGCGCGTCCTTGAGCAGCACCGCGCCATCGTCGGTCAGCGCGACGCTTCGCGTCGTGCGAGTCATCAACCGCGTGCCGAGATCCTCTTCAAGCAGGCGAATGAAACGGCCGAGCGCCGACGGCAGCATGTCGAGCCGCTGCGCCGCCCGGCCAAAATGCAGTTCCTCGGCGGCAGCCACGAAGCAACGCAAGTGATGCAGATCCATCGGCCCTCCCGCGGGGCGATTATATCAATTTTTTGTATAAATGCCAGGCAATTGCCGATCGATAGAAGCGGCCGCAGGATGCGCGAAGCGTAGGACCTGCGGACGTTCCGCGCCCTCATTGCGAGGACCGAAACGACGAAGCAATCCATGCCTCGGTTTGCGGCGCTATGGATTGCTTCGCTGCGCTCGCAATGACGTGGGTAGGGCGCGGGCCCAGACCTTCCAAGGAGACTTCGATGCGTGAATATTCAATCGCCGCCATTCCAGCTGACGGGATCGGTCCGGAAGTCATTGCCGCCGGCGTCACCGCGCTTGAAAGCCTCGAAAAGCGGCTCGGCGACGTCAAGTTCAACGTCGAAACCTTCGACTGGGGCTCGGCCTATTACCGCAAGCACGGCGTAATGATGCCGGCCGACGGCCTCGCCACGCTGAAAAAATTCGACGCGATCTATTTCGGCGCGGTCGGCGCGCCCGACGTGCCCGATCACATCACGCTATGGGGCCTGCGCCTGCCAATCTGCCAAGGGTTTGACCAATACGCCAACGTTCGCCCGACCCGGATCCTGCCCGGCATCACCTCGCCGCTTCGCCATGCCGAGGTGGGCGACCTCGACTGGGTGACCGTGCGTGAAAATTCCGAAGGCGAATATGCCGGCTGCGGCGGGCGGGTGCATCGCGGCCTGCCGGAGGAAGTCGGCACGGAAGTGGCCATCTTCACCCGCGTCGGCGTCCAGCGGATCATGCGCTATGCATTCCGCCTGGCGCAGTCTCGACCACGCAAGCTGCTCACGGTAGTGACAAAATCGAATGCGCAGCGGCATGGCATGGTGATGTGGGACGAGATCGCCGAGGAGGTCTCGAAAGAGTTTGCTGACGTCACCTGGGACAAGATGCTGGTCGATGCGATGACGGTGCGGATGACGCTGAAGCCGCAGAGCCTCGACACCATCGTGGCGACCAATCTCCACGCCGATATCCTGTCCGATCTCGCCGGCGCGCTCGCCGGCAGCCTCGGGGTGGCGCCGACCGCGAACATCGATCCCGAGCGGCGCTTTCCCTCCATGTTCGAACCGATCCACGGCTCTGCGTTCGACATCACCGGCAAGGGTATCGCAAACCCGGTCGCGAGCTTCTGGACGGCGTCGCAGATGCTCGATCATCTCGGCGAGGCTGAAGCCTCGGCACGGCTGATGCACGCCGTGGAGAAGGTCACGGGCGCCGGCATCATGACGCCCGATGTCGGCGGCACCGCGACGACCAGGGATGTCACCGCGGCTGTTGTGGAGGCGATCCATAGCTCCAACGTGTGACGGTCCGCACGACGAACCGGTCGTGGGCAAGAGGCCTGTGTTAAAGGCCAAACAAAACAAACTCTCCGGGAGGCACCTATGAAGAAAACAGCCGTCATCGCCGCAGCGTTTGCGATGCTCAGTTCGGCCGCTGTGGCGCAAAACTATCCCAGCAGACCTATTACGTTGCTGGTTCCCTTCGCTGCCGGGGGCGCTACCGACACGGTGGCGCGGGTGACAGCGCAATCGATGTCAAAACTGCTGGGCCAGACCATCGTCATCGAAAACGCCACGGGCGCCGGCGGCACCATCGCGGCGACGCGCGCCTCGCGCGCGGAGCCGGACGGCTACACGCTTTTGATCCACCACATCGGCATCTCCACGGCGGCGACGCTATACCGCAAGCTGCCCTACGACACCAAGACGGCGTTCGCGCCGATCGGCCTCGTCACCAACGCGCCGATGACGATCATCGGCCGTCCCGATCTGCCGCCGAATACGCTGGCCGAACTCGTCACCTATATGAAGGCCAATGGCGACAAGATGACCTTTGGCAATGCGGGCCTCGGCGCCGCCTCGCATCTCTGCGGCATGCTGTTCATGACCGCGGTCGGCAAGGAAATCCTCACCGTGCCCTACAAGGGCAATGCGCCCGTGATGAACGATTTGATCGCCAAGCAGATCGATCTCTCCTGCGACCAGACCACGAATACCACGAGCCCGATCGCATCGAAACTGGTGAAGGCCTACGCCATCACGACGAAGACACGGCTGGCGTCGATGCCGGATCTGCCGAGCGCGGATGAGGCCGGGCTGAAGGGCTTTGAAGTCGGCGCCTGGCACGGCATCTATGCGCCGAAGGGTACGCCCGACGAGATCGTTCAAAAGCTGTCCAAGACGCTGCAGGAGGCGTTACGCGACCCGGATTTGGTGAAGCGGTTCAACGACATCAACACGGAACCTGTCCCGCAGAGCGAAGCGACGCCGGAAGCCTTGAAGGCAAAACTCATCAGCGAAGTCGATCGCTGGGCGCCGATCATCAAGGCGGCCGGTCAGTTTGCGGATTGAGCGCTAGCCGCTACAACGTCGGTTGTCCGAGGGGGCCGGACTCAACTTGGCGCTTGCCTTGACACCGCTGCTTCTTGATCCCTGAAGAGACATCGGGATGGAGGCAAGGAGCCGCTGGCCATCGATCATCAACGAAAAGACGTTTGCCGATTTGAAGCGCGTTACTGAGCCAGACCGGCATTCTGACCAAGGAGCCGCATCATCCGCCACAGGAGTATTGATGTCCCTGCGCATCATCCATATTCCACGACGCCAAGCGGCTGGCGTTGACGCCTGAGCGTTTTACCGCCATATGCAGAGCATGAATAAGCTTCTGTCAGCCGCATTGACCACCACGGCGACCGCTTACGGCGGATCGCCTGCTGGTTGCGCGCGCTAGAGACAAGCGTACTTCACCCAGAAAAGGCCCCGCCGGCGACGGACGGGGCCTTTTCTGGTTTTTGATGGTCCCCGTCCGCGCTTTTTCCCATCACAAGGAACACAGCCATGGACGATCTCGACCACAGAAATCTCGGCGTGCAGCTCAAACTTTGGCACCTTCAGGAAGATGCGCCGGGCATGGTGTTCTGGCATCCGCGCGGCTACGCGGTCTACCGGGTGCTGGAGGACTATCTCCGGCGCAAGATGCGCCGAGCCGGGTATGCCGAGGTCCGGACGCCACAGCTGCTGCCAAAGGAGTTCTGGGGCCGCAGCGGCCATTGGGACAAGTTCGGCGAGCACATGTTCCGGGTCGACGACGGCGAGCTGGCGATGGCGCTGAAACCGATGTCGTGCCCGTGCCACGTGCAGATCTTCAACAAGGGGCTGCGCTCGTGGCGGGAGCTTCCGATCCGCTATGCCGAGTTCGGCGCTTGCCACCGCAATGAGCCTTCCGGTTCGCTCCACGGCATCATGCGGACGCGCGCCTTCGAGCAGGACGACGCCCATGTGTTCTGCCGCGAGCAGGACGTGGAGAGCGAGGTCGCACGCTTCATCACCCTGCTGGGCGAGGTCTACCGGGACCTCGGTTTTCCCAGCTACGAAGTGGCGCTGGCGACGCGGCCGGCGGTGCGCGCCGGCGACGACGCGACCTGGGACTGGTCGGAGGCGAAGCTCGGCGATGCCGCACAACGTTGCGGCCTCGCGCCTCAAATCAACCCCGGCGAAGGTGCATTCTACGGACCGAAGCTGGAATTCGCGCTGCGCGACCGGCTGGGACGATCCTGGCAGTGCGGCACAGTGCAGCTCGACGGCGTGCTGCCGCAGCGGCTCGAGGCGTCCTACGTCGCCCCCGACGGCAGCCGCGCGAGGCCCCTGATGATCCACCACGCCATCTTCGGATCGCTCGGCCGCATGATCGCGATCCTGCTCGAGCACCATGGCGGCGTGCTTCCGTTTTGGCTGTCACCGGACCAGGTCGCGGTCGCGCCGATCTCGAAAGACCAGGCCGGATACGGCGCGGACGTGCTGGCGGCGTTCGAGAGTGCCGGGATCCGGGCCGTTGCCTATGACGGCGCCGATACCCTTCCGCGGCGCATAGTGGCCGCGCATGAAATGGCGGTGCCGGTGATGGCTATCGTCGGCGGGCGCGAGATGAGGGACGGCCGGGTGAGCCTGCGCGAACGCGACGGCTCACAAGCCGACGTTCCGCTGGCCGAGGCGGTATCCCGCCTGCAGGCGAGGGCCCGGCCGGGCGCCCCTGTGGTTGAAGCCTTGTAGCCCGCGGACGCAAGCTGGCTTGAAAGAGTTCGCACTTCAGCGCGAACTGACTTTTCAAAAGTATCCGCTAAAAGCGGGCAATTTTGAAATGATCAGCTTTCGACCTAAGGCCGACTTCTGCGGACTGTATGCGCCACTCGGGCCTTGTGAAACGACGTGATTGCTGCCGTCTTTGCGCGCGATGCCTTGGTCTGCATGATTGCTTACAAGGAACTTTCGATCATGTGCGGCGTCATAAGTGACGCGGCCAAGGCCTGGCACGGGAGGTGCCATGTCGAAGTTCGGCGTTACAGTAATCGCTGTCGTACTGGTGACCGCGCTGTCGAGTGCCGCCACTGCGAAACAGCGCGGACATTTTGGTCTCGGCCCATTTGGCACCGTGAAATCCGCGTTCGCCCGCGTGTTGGCGCCAGGGCTGCTTCACAGCCGCCCCACGCATCACCGCCGGGTGCACGTCCGTCGGGCCAAAAACGCTCCCGTCGCTTTAAAAAGTGCTCCCGTCGCGTTACAAAAAACATCCCGGCCGCGACGAACCAGCCCGCCGGCGAGGACGAGTTGGTTGTTGGCAAGCTATTCACTGACCCTGCGGCACGCAGGCAGATCGCCGCAACTGCCGCACTTGCTCACTGGCGGGGTGACCGCAACACTACAGAGGGGTGGTGGTCGCATGGCCATGGCGGATATGGCTGGGTTGGGCCACTGTTCTGGCCGTTCGCCTACAATGATATCTATGGTTATGCCATCTTCGGCGATAGCATGGGCTTCTGGGACTACGGCTACCCCGACATTCATGCCGGAATTTTTGGGCCTTACGGCAGTGACGAACTAGCGGCTTATATGGCGCCGGTCTCTTCCGGCCAAAGAGAACGAAGGATCCCGCCGCTGCAGCAGCTCTGCGGTGATGCCGGCCGCGAGATTACCAGTTTCGCCGTTGATCAGATTCAGCGGGCGATTCAGCCGACCGAGGCGCAATGGGCCGCGCTGGACCATCTTGCCGACGCGTCGAACTCGGCCGCCCAGATCATTCAGGCATCTTGTCCGACGCAGCCCGCATCAACGGCACCGGCTCGATTGGCCCTGATGCAGCAGCGCACTGCGGCTATTCTCACTGCAGTAATATCCCTGCAGTCGCGGCTGGGGGACCTTTATGATCTGCTGAATGACGAGCAGAAAACACGGCTCAACGCACTCGCTGACGATCAGCTCAAGACGGCGTCCGCAAACGGGACCATGAAGGCGCCGGCCCAGGGCTGCGAAGCGTCCCTGCCAGCCGCGTTGCAATGGCCGGCTGGCGAGATCGAGGCCAGGCTACACCCAAACGATGCCCAACGCGACGCGCTTGAACGGCTGCAGCGTGCCAGCGCCAGAGCTGTCGAGATGCTGAGCTATGAATGTCAGCCGAAAGATGCGATCACGCCACCCGCTCGCCTCGCCGCGATGGATGGTCGGCTCGGTACCATGCAACAGGCCATCAATCTGGTGAGCGACGCGCTGGAGGACTTCTATACTACACTGAGTGATGAGCAGAAGTTTCAATTCGAGCTGATCGGACCAAAACGAGCGCCATGATTGCCATGTATTCCGATCGGCGAAGGAATCGGAGACGTGTTCAGTGGACGATGGCGTCGTGACCTCCGACCGACGCGCAGGAGTTGATCAGCATCCGCTTTTGCCCCAATAACTACCGTTCCTAGAACGTCAGCTTCCGGCCCAACCCCGGACCTACGGGCACGCTCGCTCTTGCGCCGCTCTTGGGGAACAGGGCGGACACCGAACGCACCTAGCCGAACGTCCGGTTTATAAGTACACGGGCTAGTGGCCAGGACCGAACAGCGCCCGCGCATTGCCATGGGCAATCTGCGCAGCGACCTTTGGCGGTAGCTGCGCGAGCCAGGCACGGTACTCCGCGACGATCTCGCCGTAGCTCTCCCAGCGCTCGTTGATCCAGGTGTCGGAGCCGAGCAGAAAGCGGTCCGGGAAGCGCTCGAACAGCGTGCGCCATTCCGCCGTCAGCTTGCCGCTGCCGCCAACGATGCCGCCACGATAAGACAACTCGCCCCACAGCTTCGGATATTTTGTGAGCATCTCGGCGACGCGGTCGGTCGAGAGACCAAAACCGGTATGGGCCCAGATGATGCGGGCGCGCGGATTGTGGCGCATCAGGATTTCGACGGCCACGTCATCGGCATGGGCATGCAGATAGAGGTCGTGCTCAACCGCGAAATCGACGGTCTTCTTCACCCACTCGGTATCGGCCGCCTTGCCCGAGATGTGGAATTCGCCGATGCCGCGGTAATAGCCGCGTTTGAACTCGTCCTGCACCAGGTCGAAGATGAAGGGGTCGCCGAACCAGGTCTGGATGTCGGCGCGCACCCGATAGGGCCGGATGAACGGCACGATCCACAGGCCCTGCGGCTTGGCGTCCATAAGCGCATGCGTGCCGGTGTTCGGACGGCTGGTCGCGAGGATACCGGTGACGCGGTGTTTTCTAAACAGCGCCAGCACCTCCTCGACGCTGTAGTGGGGCTTCGGCTCCCAATTGTAGTGTAGGTGCGCGTCGAAGATTTCGATCGGCTCGTCGGCGTCGGCGCGATCGATTGTGCCTGCGGTCCATGCGAGCGCGATCAGCAGGGCGATGAATCGCGATGCTCGCCCGAACGTCGTCATTCGGCAGCAACCACGTGCGGCCGCTCGCCCTCGCCCGCTTCTTCCAGTTGCGGTTCGAGCTTGCGCCGGAGGCGACGGTCGATGCGGTCGAGATAGATGTAGATCACGGGCGTGATGTACAGCGTGAGCAGTTGCGAGAGGCAGAGACCGCCGACCACGGCGACGCCGAGCGGCTGGCGCAGTTCGGCGCCGGCGCCGGCGCCGAGCGCGATCGGCAACGTGCCGAAGATCGCGGCGAACGTCGTCATCATAATCGGACGGAAACGCAACAGCGCCGCTTCCCGGATCGCGTGCTCAGCACTTAAGCCCACGCGGCGACGCTCCAGCGCGAAGTCGACCATCATGATGGCGTTCTTTTTGACGATGCCGACCAGCATCACGATGCCGATCATCGCAATCACGGACATTTCCATCCCGAACATCATCAGGGTCAGGATCGCGCCGATACCGGCCGACGGCAAGCCGGAGATGATGGTGATCGGGTGGATGAAGCTCTCGTAGAGAATGCCGAGGATGACGAAGGCGGCGAACACTGCGGCAAGGATCAGGACGCCCTGCCCGCGCAGCGAATCCTGGAATACCTGCGCGGTGCCGGAAAATCCGGTCGCGATCGTCGCCGGCAGATTCGAAGCCTGCTCCAGCTTCGTGATCTCGTCGACCGCGTAGCCCAGCGAATAGCCGGGCGCGAGGTTGAAGGAGATCGTCACCGCCGGTTGCTGCGCCTGATGGTTGATCTGCAGCGGACCGACGGTCGGGACCAGTTTTGCCACCGCCGACAACGGGATGGTTTGGCCGTTCTGCGTCTTCATGTAGAGCTTGGACAGATCAGACGGGTCGACGCGGAACTGCGGCTGCACTTCCAGGATGATCTGGTAGTCGTTCGACGGCATGTAGATGGTGCCGACCTGGCGCGAGCCATAGGCGTTGTAGAGCTGATTGCGGACCTGATCGACGGTAACGCCGTAGACCGCGGCTTTTTCGCGGTCGATATCGACCGTCATCTGCGGGTTCTTGATGTAGAGGTCGGTGGTGACGTCGAGCAGGCCGGGCAGCTTCTCGATCTTCTCGCGCATCTCCGGCGCCAGCCGGTACAGCGAGTCGGTGTCGCCGCTCTGCATCACGTATTGATACTGGCTCTTGGAAATCCGTCCGCCAATGTTGAGATTCTGGATCGGCTGGAAGAACGCCTGCATGCCCGGAACCTGCCGCGCATTGGCACGCAGCCGCCCGATGATCGTGTTGAGGTTGTCGCGGTCCTTCTTCGGCTTCAGGGCGATGAACAGGCGTCCGTAATTCGCCGTCGGATTGGGGCCGCCCGAGCCGACGGTGGAGTTGATGTAGTCGATCGCCGGATCGGATTTCAGCACGTCGACCAGCGCCTGCTGCCGCTCCTTCATCGCATCGAACGAGGTGTCTGTGGCAGCTTCGGTCACGCCGATCAAGAAGCCGGTGTCCTCCTGCGGGAAGAAGCCCTTCGGCACGATCATGTAGAGGTAGACGGTGCCGCCCAGCGTCGCCAGCGTCACCATCAGCATCAGGAATTTTCGGGCCAGCACCCAGTCAAGCGTCCATTCGTAGGCGCGCAGCCAGGAATCGAACATCCTCTCGAAGATGCGGAGCACGATGTTCGGTCGCCTGTTCGGATCATGCGCCCGTAGCACGCGCGCGCACAGCATCGGGGTCAGCGTCAGCGACACGAATCCGGACACCAGGATCGCGACCGAGACTGTGACCGCGAACTCGCGGAACACGCGGCCCACGATGCCGCCCATCAGGAGCACCGGGATGAACACCGCGATCAGCGAAAACGTGATCGAGATGATGGTGAAGCCGATCTCGCGCGCGCCCTTCAGCGCGGCCTCGAACGGCCGCATGCCGCGCTCGATGTGGCGAACGATGTTTTCCAGCATGACGATGGCGTCGTCGACCACGAAACCGACCGACAGCGTCAGCGCCAAAAGCGTCATGTTGTTGATGGAATAGTCGAGCGCGTACATCACGGCACAGGTGCCGAACAGCGAGATCGGAACCGCAAGCGCCGGAATGAACGTCGCGGACGCCGAGCGCAGGAACAGGAAGATCACCAGGATCACCAGCCCGATCGCGATCAAAAGCGTTTCCTCAACGTCGGCCACCGCCTGGCGGATCGAGATCGAGCGATCCATCAGTACGTTGATCGAGACCGATGGCGGGATCTGCGCCCGCAACACCGGCAGTTTGGCCAGAATGGAATCGACCACCGCCACCGTGTTGGCGTCCGGCTGCTTCTGGATGCCGAGCACGATGGAACGGTCGCCGTTCAGCCAGCTCGCAATGCGCTCGTTCTCGACGCTGTCGTAGATCCGCGCGATCTCGTCGAGCTTGACCGGGGAGCCGTTGCGCCAGGCCACCACGATCTGGCGATAGTCCATCGCCTTGTCCATTTGGCCCGAGGCCTGCAGCGCGACGTCCTGTTTCGGTCCGTTCAGCGTGCCGACCGGGGTCGAGGAATTGGCGGCCGAAACCGCACTACGGATGTCTTCGAGCGACAGCCCGCGCGCCGCGGCGGCTTCTGGGTCGGCCTGGACGCGAATGGCGAATTTCTGCGCGCCGTAGACGCTGACCTGGGCGACGCCAGGTATCTGCGACAGGGTTTGGCCGATCGTGATCTCGCCATACTCGTTGACCGCCGACAGCGGCAGCGTCGACGAGCCGAGCACCACGAACAGCACCGGGAAATCGGCCGGATTCACTTTGCGGAAACTCGGCGGGATGATCATCTCACGCGGCAACCGGCGCTGCGCGATCGTCAGCGCGGTCTGCACGTCGAGCGCGGCGGCATCGATGTTGCGGTTGAGGTCGAACTGGATGGTGATGGTGCTGGTGCCCTGCGACGAGTTCGACGACATCGACGAGATGCCGGCGATCGTCGAGAGCTGGCGCTCGATGACGCCGGCGACCGAGGCCGCCATGGTGTCCGCGCTCGCGCCCGGCAGGGTTGCGGTCACGGCGATAGTCGGGAAATCGACCCTTGGCAGCGCCGAGACCGGCAACAGGCGAAAGCCGAAGATCCCGAACGCGATGATCGACGCCGTGATCAGCGTCGTCATGACCGGCCGGCGGATGCAAAGTTCGGACAGCGTCATCGGCTACGCTCCGGCCTTTTTAGCCCGCGGCTCGACCCGCGTTCCGTCAGACAGCAGCAATTGCCCATCGACCACCACATTCTCGTCGCCGGCGAGCCCCTCCGAAATCACCGACGAGCCCTGCGACGTCCGGTCGACCGTGACCGGTTGGACCTTGGCGACCCCGTCCTTGACCATGAAGACGAAATTGCCGCTCTGGCTGCGCTGCACGGCGACGGTCGGCACCACGATTGCATCTTCGTTGCGGATGACGAGTTTGGTGGCGACTAGCGTGCCCGGCCACAGCGTCTCATTCTCATTAGCCATGATGCCGCGCACGGTGACCATGCCGGTGGTCGCGTCCACGGTGTTCTCGACCATCGCGACCTTGCCGGTCTCTGAACGCTGATGGCCCGGGATCATCGCGGTGACGGTGGGGATCCCTTTCGCCATCGACTCCCGCAAATCGACCAGCACGCGCTGCGGTACCGCGAATGTCACATAGACCGGCGCCATCTGGTTGATGACCGCAAGCGGGGTGGTATCGGCGGGGCGTACGAAATTGCCGGCCTTCACGTTGGCAGCGCTGATCCGGCCCGAGAAAGGCGCGCGGATCATGGTGTAGCTTTTCTGGACCTTCAGGTTTTCCAGCGCAGCCTGATTGGCCTTGATGGTACCGGTCAGGATATCGGACTGTGTCCTGGCGTTGTCGACGTTGACCTGCGTGGTCGCGCCCTTGGCGACCAGATCGTTGAAGCGGCGGAGGTCGCGCTGCGCGCCTTCGAGCTGCGCCTGGTCCCTGGCGAGCACGCCCTCGGCCTGTTCGATCTGGGCGTCGATCTGGCGGCTATCGAGCGTGAACAGCAAATCGCCCTGGTTGACCTTGGCGCCATCCTCGAAATGCACCGCGACGATGGTGGTTTCCACCCGCGATTTCAGCGCCACGCTGGAGATCGGTGTCACCGTCCCATTGGCGTCGACGTCGACCGGGACGGACTTGCGCTCCGCCTTCGCCAGTTCGACGGAAACCGTCCGCGGCCGCTGCGGGGCTTGAGCGCTGCTGCTGCCGCCCATCCATGAGGAGCGCGTAATGAAGCCGGCCGCCGTAGCAATGGCGATGGCGCCGGCAACAAGTATCAAGGTACGCTTTTTCATAATTTTCACGCTCGCCGGTCCTACGACGGACGGGACGGTTTACTCCTGCCCCTTGACGGCGATGTTTGCGCCTTATTCTTAAACGGTTATCACAGCCCGGCTGCACATGGTATGCCACTGCAGCAGAAAATGTGTAGTTAAGATCCGGACAGAATTCATGCGTGTTGCAACCTGGAACGTCAATTCGATCCGGCAGCGGCTCGAGCATCTCTTGACGTGGCTGAAAGACTGCTCGCCGGACGTCGTCTGTCTGCAGGAAACCAAGTGCATTGATGATGCGTTCCCGCGGCTGGAGATCGAGTCGCTTGGCTATAACGTCGTCACCCATGGCCAGAAGACCTTCAACGGTGTCGCACTACTGTCGAAACTGCCGTTCGATGAGACCAAATCGGGCCTGGCCGGCGACGACGAGGACGCCCATGCCAGATTCCTCGAAGGCGTGGTGACGCTGAAGACCGGCGTGATGCGGGTAGCCTGCCTCTATCTGCCCAACGGAAACCCGCCGGATACGGACAAATATCCCTATAAACTCAAATGGATGTCGCGGCTTCTTGAGTACTCGAAGGAACGGCTTAAGGCAGAAGAACCGCTGGTGCTCGCAGGCGACTTTAACGTCATTCCGGCTGCCGCCGACGTCTACAACCCCGCCGCCTGGGGTAACGACGCGCTGTTCCGCCCGCAAACCCGCGAAGCCTTCCAGTCCCTGCTCGGCCTCGGCCTGACCGATGCGCTGCGCGCGGTGACCGACGAACCGGGCCTCTACACCTTCTGGGACTACCAGGCGGGCGCCTGGCAGAAGAACTGGGGCCTTCGGATCGACCATCTCCTGCTGTCGCCGCAGGCCAGCGACCGCCTGACCGATGTCGGCGTCGACAGCTACGTCCGCGCCTGGGAGAAGCCGTCCGACCACGTGCCGGTCTGGGCGGATTTCGATAAGGCTTGAGCGGGACAGACGGCGGAGATTCGGGACGCGGCGCCCGAGGATGCCGCCGCTGCCTGCCATGTTCTCAGGGAATCGATATCCCGTCTGTGCATTGCCGATCACCGAAACGATCCGGTGATCTTGAACGCTTGGCTGGCCAACAAGACGCCGGAAATCGTCGCCGCATGGGCCAGGCAGCAGGGAAATTCGCTCCTGCTCGCGGTTGAGGGCGACGCCGTCCTGGCCGTCGGGTCCGTGACGGACGCCGGCGAGATCACGCTGAACTATGTCGCCCCCGAGGTGAGGTTTCGCGGCGTCAGCCGTGCCTTGCTAAGGGCGCTCGAAGCCAGAGCGGTGGAGCGAGGCAACAGCCGTTGCACCTTGACCAGCACCGAGACGGCGCATCGCTTCTATCGGTCGGCGGGATACGTCGACGAGGGCGCACCGATCAAATTCGGCACGGCTGGCGGCTATCGGATGTCGAAGGAGATTGTCGCAGAATTGTAGGGTGGGCAAAGCCAACGGGTCGCGCGAATGCGCGCCCGATGACAGGCTCCGCGTACCCACCATTGTCATCCACGGTCTCGGAGAGATGGTGGGCACGGCGCAAACGCGCCTTTGCCACCCTACGCAGCGCCGTCAGTCGCGCTTGCCCTGCACCCAGTGCTCGAGCATTTGCAGGGCCATGGCGCGGTCGTCGTCGGAGGCCTTGGCGAACGCGCGGTTGTAGCTTTCGCGGATCCAGGTTTCGTCGGGCGCGGCGTTGTCGCGCGCCAGTGTCAGCCACATCAATCCGCGGGCGGGCTGCCGCGGCAGCCGGTCGCCGTTGAACAGCATCTGGCCGAGCATAGCCTGCGCCTGGTGCTGGCCCTTCTGGGCGGCAAGACCAAGCCAGCGCGCCCCATAGCGGAAATCGTCCCGCGAAGCGTCCGGGGTCTTCAGATAAAGCCGTGCCAGATCGTATTGCGCGTCGGCATTGCCGAAATAGGACGCGGCGTAGGAGAACATCTCCCGGGCACGATCGGTGTCGGGCTTGACCTTGGAATTCGGGATGCCGTTGAGATAGTAGCGGCCCAGTGCCACGAAAGCGTTGGCAACGATCGCGGCCTGCGGCGCCGACGGGCTGTCCTCAGCATGCGCATTGGCGATGCGGCTGAAATATTCGAAGGCGCGCAGGTCGTCCTGCACCACGCCATTGCCGTCGGCATACATCCGGCCGAGCTTCCACTGCGCGACGGGATGGCCACCCTCGGCGGCGTATTGCAGCGAAGTCAGCGAAGGCGCGGCTACCTGCGTTGCCGTCGCGGCCGCAGGCGGGACCTTCTTCAGGGCCTGGGCGGTAACGGCCTGCGCGGCGGCGGGCTGGTTCATCAGGGGCAGCGCGGCATCCGGCTTCACCGGTGCGCCATCAAATGCGAATCCGGGAGCGGCCACCGGCGCGGCCCCCAACATCAACGCAAGAATGATACGCCTAGATGTCCGCATAACACTGTTTCTCGTGCGCACCGCCAGGATGGGTCACAGCCCCGTCCACCGCCGGCCCAACCTGTTGGGCATATTTCCACAGCGCACCCGACGTATGGTTAGTCTGTCGAGGTGCCCATTTGGTTTTACGTTCGGCGAGTTCGGCGTCGGTCAATTTTACGTTAAGAGTGCCGGCCTCGGCGTCGATCTCGATAATGTCACCATTTTGCAACAGGGCGATCGGACCGCCCACGGCCGCCTCCGGCCCAACATGGCCGATGCAGAACCCGCGGGTGGCGCCCGAGAACCGGCCGTCGGTGATCAGGGCGACCTTGCCGCCCATCCCCTGCCCGGTCAGCGCCGCCGTGGTCGAGAGCATCTCCCGCATGCCGGGGCCGCCGCGCGGACCCTCGTAGCGGATCACGATGACCTCACCTTCCTTGTAGGTTTTCTTCTGGACCGACTCGAAGGCGTCTTCCTCGCGATCGAAGCAACGGGCAGGACCAGCAAATTTCAACTTCGACATGCCCGCGACCTTCACGATCGCACCCTCCGGCGCGAGATTACCCTTCAACCCGACAACGCCTCCCGTGACGGTGATCGGGTTGTCGGCGGACCGCACCACATCCTGGTGCGGATTCCATTTCACGCTCTTGAGGTTTTCGGCGATCGTACGGCCCGTGACGGTAATGCAATCTCCGTGCAGATGGCCATTGTCGAGCAGCGTCTTCATCAGAAGCGGAATGCCGCCAACCTCGAACATGTCTTTGGCAACATAACGGCCCCCTGGCTTCAAATCCGCGACATAAGGAGTCTTTTTGAAGATTTCGGCGACGTCGAATAAGTCAAATTTTATCCCACACTCATGCGCGATCGCTGGCAGGTGCAGCGCAGCATTGGTCGACCCGCCGGAGGCGGCAACCACGGCGGCGGCGTTTTCCAGCGAGCGGCGGGTGACGATGTCGCGCGGGCGGATGTTGGCTGCGATAAGCTCCAGAATCTTCTCGCCGGCGGCGGCGCAAAACGCGTCGCGAATCTCGTAAGGTGCCGGTGCGCCGGCCGAATAGGGCAAAGCCAGGCCAATCGCCTCTGACACGGTCGCCATGGTGTTGGCGGTGAATTGTGCGCCGCATGCCCCGGCCGAGGGGCAAGCCACCCGCTCGATTTCGTCGAGATCGGCATCCGACATTTCACCGACCGAATGCTTGCCGACGGCCTCGAACATGTCCTGCACCGTGACCTGCTGGCCGCGGAAATTGCCCGGCAGAATCGAGCCGCCATAGATGAAGATCGAGGGCACGTTGAGCCGGACCATCGCCATCATCATGCCCGGCAGCGACTTGTCGCAGCCGGCGAGCCCGACCAACGCGTCATAGGCATGGCCGCGGACGGTCAGTTCGACCGAGTCGGCGATGCACTCCCTGGATGGCAGGGACGAGCGCATGCCGTCATGGCCCATGGCGATGCCATCGGTCACGGTGATGGTGCAGAATTCGCGCGGGGTGCCGCCGGCAGCCACGACGCCCTTCTTGACCGCCTGCGCCTGGCGCATCAGCGAGATATTGCAGGGCGCGGCTTCATTCCAGCAGGACGCGACGCCGACGAAAGGCTGGTGGATCTGCTGGGTGGTCAGCCCCATCGCGTAGAGATAGGACCGATGAGGGGCACGCTCCGGCCCCTCCGTCACGTGACGGCTCGGCAACCTCTTCTTGATGTCAGTCTTGGCGTCCATCCGCGGAACCTGTTCTCCCAGCCATCTCCCTGTCGGTCTCGGGAGCAATTTCCCGTCGCCTTCACCGGCACAGTGGCCAATCAGCAATGAAAGAAATGGTTTCATGGAGGGGTGTGGCCAAAAAGCGGCGCAAGCAAGAGGCAGGCGCGGCGGTTATCCAAATGTTCCCTTGCTGTTGCAGCCACGCAACAATCGTGGCCCGGCGGCAACCATTATCGGCTCATAAATCGGCGGTCCCCTCGAAGAACTTCGTTCCGGGAGACCAGACTCTCAATCGATCACAACCTGAGGGCGACCACTGGAGGTCCAGCGCGAGAATCGCCCCCCACGCATCCAGATCGACCCTTCCGAGCGAGACAGCCTTGCCGCGAATAGGACAGCGCAACTCGAACGACATCAACAGCGCCTGTCTTTCGATTCCGCCATTACGCACACCGAAAATTACATCCCATGCCATGCATGGCGTTCGAAAGGGATCGCGTCATTTTTGTGCGGCCGGCACTTTTTGCGCCAGTTTTCGTCACGCAATGATGCGACTCGCGACATGCGCACCGTCGGCGCTTGTCATTCATATGCGAGAGAGAACAACGCGGTACGCAATCTGTCGCAGATGTTTAGATCACCCGCTGGAATTGAGGCGCATGCCAAAGGATCGGCGCAAGAACGCCTTTCGCGTCACCATATTGCCCCTGCGCAGCGCAAATCCGCCGCGCACACGTCCAGCCACGGGCCCGTTTTGCTGTTTCTTCTTCGATGCGGGTGAGGGATCCTGCCTCACGTCCTTCCCGCGCGCATCACGCGAGGCTTTCCCAAAGTCCGTGGTCGTTTCTAGTCCGTGAGGCCTCTGAGTAAGAGGTTCGACTAATGGCACGCTTCAATCTCAACAGGTTCTTCGACGACGGCCGGCTCGATGATTTTTTAGCTAGGTTTACGGGTGGCACCGCCGACCACGATCATCTGAACGGCACGACGGGCAACAACGTCTTGTACTCCGGTGCCAAGGCGGATTCGGTCGCCGGCATGGCCGGTAACGATACGCTCAACGCCGGCTCCGGCGACGACAAGGTGTGGGGTGGCTCGGGCAACGACAAGCTTTCAGGCGGCTCCGGTGCTGACCTTCTGGTCGGCGGCTTCGGCGCTGACAGGATGGATGGCGGCTCGGGCAACGACACGTTACTCAGCCGGTCGGACGCCGGCGAGATGGTCGCAGCCCAGGACGGCACGACCCAGATCTTCGCGGAAGAAACCGCGGCATTCAAGGCGGTCAATGACACCCTCACCGGCGGCGCCGGCGGCGACACCTTCCGCTTCGAAGGCATGGTGAACGCCAAGGACGAGATTGTCGCCAAGCACGTCAATGCCGATGGCACCATCGACTGGGTTGGCGTTACCGGCGAGAACGGCGCCACGCATGATCACTGGGTCGACGGCTTCGGCAACGACGTGATCCGCGACTTCAACCGCGCCCAAGGCGACAAGATCGAAATCTCGGCGCATACCGCCGAGGTCAAGTCGATCGAGCACAAGGACAGCAACGGCGACGGCAGGAACGACTACAGCGTGATCACCGTCATCAGCCAGCAAGGCAATGCCGGTGCGCACGACGAAGATCTGCTCGGCACCATCACCGTCTACGGCAACCTGGTGAAGCAAAGCGATATCGCCGTTACCCAAACCGTGTATGGCGCCTACGAGAAGGTCGGCGAACTCGGCGGCGCGCACTTCGATCTGGAAGACGATGGCGTGCTGGCCGGGGGCGGCACCGACGGCGGCCACCACAACGAAATGACGGCGGCTGCCAACATGGCCACCTACGCGTAAGCAGCGATCCAGAAACAAGGGCCACCTCCCGGCCCTTGTTCTCCAGCGTCCGGTGTCGATTGAACAGTCACCGGCCGCTGGACTGCGTCCGCGTCACAGCAAGCCCGCATGAGCAAGCGCTATGCCGGAAGTTTTGATCCCCTGATATCGCTTCCTCTCTGGGCTACCCTTGCTGCACTACGGGCCGCTGGCGCCGTGGGTATCCGATTTGGTGCAGGTGATGGGCTTGGGAAACCGTGCGCGAAGCAAAACGGGAAAAAGTGGAACTTTCATTAGCTGGAGGCGTTGGCGGTGCCGGGGCATCGAACTGCGGGGCTGCTGCGCTGTTGTTCCTTATTCCGCAGGAGGCGAACAATGAAACACGCCCTTTTAGCCGCTTGCGTAACGCTGATGGCCGGACCAGCGCTTGCCGATCCGTGGAAGGACGAAAGCGGTAAGGGCCGGTGGGGAGCTGATCGCGATCGTGGCTACTATCGCAGCTACAATTATGAGAGGGACTACAAGCAGGAGTTCTATCGCGGACCTTGCAAGATCGAACGCAAATGGGAGCGCAACGGCGAATACAAAGAGGAAACGAAGTGCAAGGGCTACCGCTAGCAGGTAGCTAAGAATTGTCCCGTTGATGGCACCTGCTCGTAAAATTGCGGCAGGCTTTTGTGTTGTCGAGAAGTCTGTAAGCTCATGCGTGATGGCGTAGGCGCGGCTACGTGTGGCCTAGTCTAGGGTGGATCAGAATCTCTTGATGCAAGAACCTTGCTAATCCGCGGACCGTCCAACTCAACGATCCGGAATCGCCATCCCTCCCAAGCGAACTGGTCGCCAACGGCGGGTATTCTGCCGAGTAGAGCAATCGCAAATCCTGCAAGCGTGTGAAAGTCGCCTTCCGGCCTGCGACCGATCTTGAGGCGAATCAGAACTTCGTCCGCTGCCACTTTGCCATCTAAGAGGAACGTGCCGTCCTGTTGCTCAACCACCGCAGGGTCCTCACCGACATCGGGCAGATCGCCCGCAATTGCCTCAAGGAGGTCGGTCCGCGTCACGATGCCCTGAAGCGTTCCATATTCATCGACGATCACGCCGACGCGAGCAGGCTGCGCCTTGAACCTCTCGATAGCGTGAAGCACGGGAATCGATTCGGGGAGAACCAAAAGCTGCTGAACTGCAGCGAGGGGCTCGAGTGGTTCGCCATCGAGAGCCTGATCAAGCAGATCTTGCTTGCGTATGACGCCGACGATCTCATCAAGGCTACCACGGCTCACGATGACGTGCTCGTGGCGGCACTCTCGTACGGCGCGCAGGACTTCCTCCCGGCTGTCGTTAGCATCAGTCCAGTCGATATCCGTCCGCGGGGTCATGATGTCGCTCACCTCGCGACTGGTGATGTTGATGATCCGCTCGACGACATTGCGCTGCGCGCGCGCGAGCAAGCCTGCTTCCTCGGTTTCGGCTACCAGGAGCTTTATTTCCTCTGGGGAGTGGATCGTTTCCTGTTCGCTCGCCGGCCTCAACCCGGCCAAGCGGAGAACGCCGTTGCCCAGCCCGTTCAAGCACACGATGGCTGGCTTGAACAGGAATCCGAACAGCACGAGCGGTCGCACGATCAGCAGCGCAGTTATCTCTGTTCGCTGCAGCGCGAGGCTCTTGGGTGCAAGTTCGCCAAGCACGATGTGAAGCATCGTAAGGATGACGAATGCAATCGCGATGGCAATCGCGTGAGCGCCGAACGTCGAGCCGGATCCAAGAGGCCCAACCAATAGTGGCTCGATCAGGTGGGCCAGGGCCGGCTCGCCGATCCAGCCCAGCGCCAGCGAGGAAATCGTGATGCCAAGCTGGCACGCCGCAAGATTGTAGTCGAGCCGAGTAATGGCCCGTTGCAGCGCCCGAGCATTCATGCGGCCGCCGGCGACTAACTGGCCTACCCGGCTTCGGCGTATCGCAACGAGGGAAAATTCGGACGCGACGAAGAAACCATTTGCACCGACGAGTACGATAATCGCGATGATTCCAAGTATGTTGATCAAACTATCATCGCTCGTGGACATAATCTTCTCCCGTGGGCATTGACGGTTCCATTCCGTTCGACGCTGATCCATTCGGTGTGATGTGCCGCCCCCCGCAAGACTCGTGCATGCATTGATGCAACGAGGCACGTTTCGCTGCTCGTCGGTCTCAGGAGATGTGTACTTGGAGGTTTGTCGCTCATGACCGACACCGACTAAATGGCGCGCGACCACGACTAATGATGCGGCATTTGGTCAGCCGCGACGAAGGGAACAACAGGTCGTAGTCCCAGCCCGTAGCCAGTTCGAAATAGAGCATCCGATCAATGGACGGCCTAGCCGCTGCAGTCCGAAGAGATCGGACAAATCAGCACATTTACCAACCCATCTTCACGCTACTTCTTTCCGGGCGCGACCGGCGCGAGGTCAGAATCGCTGGTCACTTCTTTAACCCCGCCCAATTCCCCGCCGGTTAGAATGAATGCCGCGGCAGCCACTGCGATGATTCCGCCGAGAATGAGTCCGATTGTGCGCTTGGGTCGGTTGTCATTGTCAGCCATTGTGCGCTCCGTATACGTATAAGAATGTTAACGTCCGCGCTACCCGTAGGGTTCCCCGCCCCGTGCTTGAAGATTCGTCCGCGCGCATCCGGAGCTAGCTAATCCACCTTGACGTTGGCAGCCTTGATCATCGGCCACCATTTTTCGATCTCGGCCTTTTGCCAGGCGCCGAGAGCTTCGGGCGTGAGCTTGTCCTTGGGCGGCATTTGCAGGCCGAGGTTTTCAAGCTGCTTGCGCACCGCCGGATCGGTCAACGCCTCCACCGTCGCCGCATTCAGCTTGGCGATAACGTCCTTCGGCGTCCCCTTGGGTACCCAGAGGCCAGACCACAGCGTCATGTGGAATCCGGGCAATCCCGCTTCGTCGACGGTCGGGATGTCAGACGCCGATTCCACGCGCTTGCTATCGGTAATGGCATAGGCGCGGATGTTACCTGCACGCACCTGCCCGATTGAATTGGAGGTCTGGTCGACGATCATGTCGATCTGGCCGGCGACCAGATCGTTCATCGCAGGACCGGTGCCGCGATACGGCACATATTGCAGCTTGATGCCAGTGACATTCTCGAAATAGAGCCCGGCGATATGGCTGCCGGAGCCGGCGCCGGCCGTACCCGCGGTCGCCGGCGTTGGCTGCGCCTTCAGCCACGCCACAAATTCCTTCAGCGAGGTGGCGGGCACCGCCTTCTTGCTGACGATGATCATCGGATTGCTTGGAAGCAGCGCGACCGGTTCGAGGTCAGTGACGAGGTCGTAGCCGAGCTTGTAGATCGCGCCATTGGCGACGTGGGTGCCGAGATGGCCGAAGCTGATCGTGTAACCGTCAGGCGGCGAACGCACCGCGCGGCCGACGCCGACCGAACCGGCCGCTCCCGTCACGTTCTCGACCAGAACCTGCTCGCCGAGCGTAACCTTCATGCGCTCGGCGAGAATCCGCGCCATCGCATCCGACGGACCGCCCGCAGAGAACGGCACGATGATGGTGAGAGGACGCGAGGGAAAGCTTTGCGCAAATGCGGGGCCGGCAAACAGGAGAGCCGCAAGTATGGCCAGAACCATTCTTCGCATTATAACCTCCTCAAGCGCCCACTCCCGTCATTGCGAGAAGCGAAGCGACGAAGCAATCCATACTTCCGTCGGAGCGAGAGATGGATTGCTTCGCTGCGCTCGCAATGACGGCCGCTACAGCTTGGCGTAGTCGATCGGTTGATGGCGATCGAGCGTGCGCGTGACCGGCGGCAGCGGATATTTAAGCCCTGTCGCGCAATTGAACAGCATGACGCGATCGTTCTTCGCCACGCGGCCGTCGGCAAGGCTTTGCTGATAGGCAGCATACGTCGCCGCCCCTTCCGGACACAACAGCAGGCCCTCCTCGCGCGCGACTTCGTTGAGCGCAGCAGAAATCTTCTCGTCCGGGACCGCAATCGCAAAGCCTTTGCTTTCACGGACCGCACGCAGGATCAGAAAATCTCCCACCGCCTGCGGCACACGGATGCCCGAGGCAATGGTATGGGCATCTTCCCAGCGCGGCGCGTGCTCGGTGCCGTTCTCGAAGGCGCGCACCATCGGCGCGCAGCCGGACGCCTGCACCGCCACCATTCGCGGCCGCTTCGCGCCGATGAAGCCGATGGCTTCCAGTTCGGCAAACGCCTTCCACATGCCGATCAGGCCGGTACCGCCGCCGGTCGGATAGAAGATCACGTCAGGCATCTCCCAGCCGAGCTGTTCGGCGAGTTCGAGGCCCATCGTCTTCTTGCCTTCGATCCGGTACGGCTCCTTCAGCGTCGAGGTATCGAACCAGCCGGCTTTTGCCTTGCCCTCACCGACGATCTTGCCGCAATCGTCGATCAGACCGTTGACGCGATAGACGGTGGCGCCCTGCAGCTCGATCTCGCTGACGTTCACCTCCGGCGTGTCGGCGGGGCAGAAGATCGTCGTCTTGATGCCGCAGGAAGTGGCGTATGCCGCAAGCGCGGCGCCCGCATTGCCGTTGGTCGGCATCGCCATGTGCTTGATGCCGAGCGCCTTGCCCATCGACACGGCCATCACAAGGCCGCGGGCCTTGAACGAGCCGGTCGGCAACCGTCCTTCGTCTTTCACAATAATCTCGCCCCCGCCGAGTTTTTTCGCAAGCTTCGGAAGTCGGATCAGTGGCGTCGTCACTTCGCCGAGACTGACGATGTCGGTGACCTTCCGCACCGGCAGCAGTTCGCGGTAGCGCCACATGTCAGCGGGACGCTCCTTAAGCGCGTCCTTGGTCAGTGCCCTCTTCACGCCGGCCAGGTCGTACCGCACCAGCAGCGGCTTGCCGGCCTTGGAGAGGTTGTGGATCTGGTCGGCCTCGTACCGATCTCCTTCCATCGCGCATTCGAGGTGGGTGACGAAAGTCGGACGTTCGATGGTCAGATTGTCGTTGTCTTTCACGGGGGATGTTCTTTCTTGTTCTTGTCGCTTCACTATTAGACCCGTCACCCTGAGGAGGCCGCAGAGCGGCCGTCTCGAAGGGCGACAGGCCCCGCTGCTCGATCCGGGCCGTGCATCCTTCGAGGCTCGCTGCGCTCGCAGGATGACGGGACGGCTGCAGTGCTCTACGGCTGCCGCGCTCCCGTCGGTTAAATGTTCAACACCCGCCCGTAAGCATCGAGCACCGCCTCCTTCATCATCTCCGACAGCGTCGGATGCGGGAATACCGTGTGCATCAGTTCTTCTTCCGTGGTCTCCAGATTCATCGCGACTACATAGCCCTGGATCAGCTCGGTCACTTCGGCACCTATCATATGCGCGCCGAGCAATTGTCCCGTCTTCTTGTCGAAGATCACCTTGACCAGGCCCTGGTCCTCGCCGAGCGCGATCGCCTTGCCGTTGCCGACGAAGGGGAAACGGCCGACGCGGATTTCACGGCCGTTTTCTTTCGCCTTCGCCTCGGTCAGCCCCACGGAAGCAATCTGCGGGTGGCAGTAGGTGCAGCCGGGAATGAGGTTCTTGTCCGTGGCGTGCGGGTGCAGGCCCTTGATGGTCTCGATACAGACCACGCCCTCGTGCTCGGCCTTGTGGGCGAGCATCGGCGGGCCGGCGACGTCGCCGATGGCGTAGATGCCGGGGATGTTGGTCTTGCCGTAGCCATCGATCACGACGACGCCGCGATCGGTCTTGACGCCGAGCTTTTCGAGACCGAGCCCCTCGATGTTGCCGACCACGCCGACCGCCGAGATCACCCGCTCGAACTCGACGGTTTGCGGCTTCTTGCCGTCGTCGATGGTGGCGACCACGCTGTCGGCCTTCTTCTCGAGCTTCGTGACCTTGGTGCTTGAGAGAATCTTGATGCCCTGCTTCTCGAACCGCTTGCGCGCCAAACCTGCGATCTCCGCGTCCTCGACGGGGAGGATTTGCGGCAGCACCTCGACCACGGTGACGTCGGCGCCCATGGTGTGGAAGAACGAAGCGAACTCGATGCCGATCGCGCCGGAGCCGACAACCAGCAGCGATTTCGGCATCCGCTCCGGCACCATCGCCTCAAAGTAGGTCCAGACCAGTTTCTTGTCAGGCTCAAGTCCCGGCAGCACGCGCGGCCGGGCGCCGGTGGCGAGAATGATGTGCTTTGCCTGATAGGCGCCCTCACCCAGCGCGCCCTTCGGCGCCTCGACGGCGGACTTCTTTACGGTGACCTTGCCGGGCGCGTCGATCGACGCCTCGCCCCAGATCACCGTGACCTTGTTCTTCTTCATCAGGAAGCCGACGCCGTCATTCAGCCGCTTCGAGACGCCGCGCGAGCGCTGCACCACAGCCTTCGGATCGAACGATATTTTCTCCGCGGAGAGGCCGTACTCCTTGGCGTGCTGCATGTAGTGAAAAATCTCGGCGGAGCGCAGAAGCGCCTTGGTCGGGATGCAGCCCCAGTTCAGGCAGATGCCGCCGAGATAGGACTTTTCGATGATCGCGGTCTTGAAGCCGAGCTGGGCCGAGCGGATTGCGGTGACGTAGCCGCCGGGGCCGGAGCCGATGATGATGACGTCGAAGGAATTGTCGGCCATGGCTATGTGCTCGTTATCGTGCGACCATCAGAGTTCTCCGTCATTGCGAGGAGCCCTTGCAACGAAGCAATCCACCTTGTCGCCGATGAGATGGATTGCTTCGCTGCGCTCGCCATGACGGTGCGGCTACCCTCGCCTCACACCATCATCATCACAGGATTTTCGATCAACTGCTTGAACGCGCCGATCAGCTCGGCGCCGAGCGCGCCGTCGATGGCCCGGTGATCGCAGGAGAGCGTTACGCTCATCATCTGCGCGATCTCGATCTTGCCGGCGCGCACCACAGGACGTTCCTCGCTGGTGCCCACCGCCAGGATCGTCGCATGCGGCGGGTTGATCACGGCGGTGAAGTGATTGATGCCGTACATTCCGAGGTTCGACACCGCCGTGGTGCCGCCCTGGTATTCTTCCGGCTTCAGCTTGCGGGCTCGCGCGCGTGCGGCAAAATCCTTCATCTCGGACGAGATGGTCGAAAGCGTTTTGGTTTCCGCTTTGCGGATGATCGGCGTGATCAGGCCGCCGGGCATCGCCACGGCCACGCCGATGTCGGAATGCTTGTGCTTCAGCATACCGCCTTCAGTCCAGCTCACGTTGCAATTGGGAATCCGCTGCAGCGCGATCGCCATCGCCTTGATGACGAAGTCGTTGACCGAAAGCTTGTAGAGCGGCTTCTTCTCCTTGTCCTTGGGCGCTGCGGCGTTGATCTCCTCGCGCGCCACAAGCAGCTTGCCGATGTCGCAGTCCATGGTCAGATAGAAATGCGGCACGGTCTGCACCGAGGCAGTGAGCCGCTGCGCGATGGTGCGGCGCATGCCATCATGCGGCACGATCTCGTAGGAGCCTTCCTCGAACAGCGCCAGGATCTGCTTGTCGGACATTGACGGCGCGATGCTCGGACCCGCCGCGGGCGCGGCAGCCGGCGCCTTCAGGCCCCTGCCGGATTTCGCGTCCTCAACGTCGCGGGCGACGATACGGCCATGCGGGCCCGAGCCGTTGATGCGGGAAAGATCGATACCGGCATCCTTGGCCAGACGGCGCGCGAGCGGCGACGAGAAGATGCGGGCGTGGCCGTTACCTCTGGCAGGCGCAGCCGCCGCCTGAGGGGCAGGCGCGGGAGCCGCTGCGGGCGCAGGCGTTGGCGCCGGTGCCGTGGCGGCAGGCTTCGGCGCTTCTTTGGCTGCCTCCTTGGGCGCTTCGGCAGCCTTCGGCGCGGGCGCCGCGCCTGCCGCCTTCACGTCCTCGCCGTCGCCGGCCAACACCGCGATCACATCGTTGACGGGGACATCCTGCGTCCCCTCCGGCACCAGGATCTTGGCGATCGTGCCTTCGTCGACCGCCTCGACTTCCATCGTCGCCTTGTCGGTCTCGATCTCCGCGATCACGTCGCCGGACTTGACCTTGTCGCCTTCTTTCTTGAGCCACTTGGCAAGGTTCCCCTTTTCCATCGTGGGCGACAGCGCAGGCATCAAAATGTTGATCGGCATCGTCAGTGACCCTGTTGTGACCGGGGCGTGGTGGAGCCCATGTCGGTCGGCCGGTTAATTTCGGCTTCGAACATCTCGACAATGCGCGCGAGCGCCTCGTCCTCGGTGTAGCCGCTCTCGCGCGCATAGGCGCGGGCGGCGTGGCGGGCGATATCGACCAGCAGCAGACCCCACATGTCAGGCTCCTCGAAGGCGCGCTGAAACGCGATCGAGAGCCCGCCATCGACGACGAAAGCGCGCAGGACTTCGACGGCGTCCTCGCGGCCGATGACGTCGGGCGGCAGCGGTTGTTCGTTGGGACCGGGCATATCGACCTACCGATAGGCAACGGCCTTGGCGGCCTGGACCACCTCGGCAACGGAAGGCAATGCGAGCTTTTCGAGGTTTGCGGCATAAGGCATCGGCACGTCCTTGCCGGATACGCGCGCGACCGGCGCATCGAGATAGTCGAACGCGTGCTCCATGATGCGAGCGGCGATCTCGGCGCCGACGCCGCTTTGCTGCCAGCCCTCCTCCACCGTCACCGCGCGGCCGGTCTTCTTCACGGAGGCAATGATGGTCTCGGTATCCATCGGACGCAGCGTGCGCAGGTCGATCACCTCGGCCTCGATGCCTTCCTTCGCGAGTTCGTCGGCGGCCTTCAGCGCGTAGGTCATGCCATTCGACCACGAGATCAGCGTTACGTCCTTGCCCGAGCGAACGATACGCGCCTTGCCGATCGGGATCACGTAGTCGTCGAGTTTTGGCACTTGGCCGGTGTGGCCGTACAATACTTCGTTTTCGAGGAAGATGACCGGATTGGGATCGCGGATCGCGGCCTTGAGCAGCCCCTTGTAGTCGGCCGCCGAGAACGGCGCGATCACCTTCAGCCCGGGAATTTGCGAGTACCAGGCCGAGTAGTCCTGGCTGTGCTGGGCGGCGACGCGGGCGGCGGCACCGTTCGGGCCGCGGAACACGATCGAGCAGCCCATCTGGCCGCCCGACATGTACAGCGTCTTGGCCGCGGAGTTGATGATCTGGTCGATCGCCTGCATGGCGAAATTGAAGGTCATGAATTCGACGATCGGCTTCAGCCCCGACATCGCCGCGCCGACGCCGACGCCGGTAAAACCATGCTCGGTGATCGGGGTATCGATCACGCGCCGCGCGCCGAATTCCTGCAGCAGGCCCTGGGTCACCTTGTAGGCGCCCTGATATTCCGCGACCTCCTCGCCCATGATGAACACATCTGGGTCGCGCCGCATTTCTTCCGCCATCGCGTCGCGGAGCGCTTCGCGGATGGTTTGAGTGATCATCTCGGTGCCGGCCGGGACTTCCGGATCGGGCTCGGCGACGGCGGCGGGCGGCGCGGCTGGTGCCTTCTCGGCCTTGGGCTGAGGCGCTTCCGCCTTGGCTTCAGCGGGTGGCGCGGATTCCGCGGCCTTCGCCGCTTGCGCCGGCGCGCTGGCCTTGCCGAGATCGGCGGCGCTCTCGCCGTCGGCCAGAATGGTCGCGATCGGCGTGTTGACGGCGACGTCGGCGGTGCCTTCCGGGATCAGTATCTTGCCGAGTGTGCCCTCATCGGTCGCCTCGACTTCCATCGTCGCCTTGTCGGTCTCGATCTCGGCGATGACATCGCCCGACTTGATGGGCTCACCTTCCTTCTTCAGCCACTTCGCAAGATTGCCCTTTTCCATGGTGGGCGACAGCGCAGGCATCAGCACTTGAATGGGCATATCGGCTCCCGAAAATCACTCTTTAGATCGTTTGAGCATGATCGTTTCGGAAAACCGGTTTCCACTTTTCCGGATCATGCTCTAGTTCTGCGCGTGGTTGAATTTAGCGATAGACGTCGGTCCAGAGCTCGGACGGATCGGGCTCGGGATCGCGCTGGGCGAAATCGGCGGATGCGTTGACGATTTCGCGCACCTCGGCATCGATCGCCTTCAGCTCCTGCTCGCTGACCTTGGCGGCCAGCAGGCGATTGCGAACCTGCTCGATCGGATCCTGATCGGTGCGGATCTTTTCGACCTCTTCGCGGGTACGGTATTTGGCCGGGTCCGACATCGAGTGGCCGCGGTAACGGTAGGTCTGCATCTCCAGGATGAACGGCCCCTTGCCGGCGCGGCACCAGGCGACCGCCTCGTCGCCCGCAGCCTTCACGGCGCGCACATCCATGCCGTCGACCTGTTGGCCCGGAATGTTGAAGGAGGCGCCGCGCTTGGAAAAATCGGTCAGGGCGGAGGAGCGCGTCACCGACGTGCCCATGGCGTAGCGGTTGTTCTCGATCACGTAGATCACCGGGAGCTTCCACAGCTCCGCCATGTTAAAGCTCTCGTAGACCTGGCCCTGGTTGGACGCGCCGTCGCCGAAATAGGCGACGCTGACGAAATCATTGCCGCGATAACGATTGGCGAAAGCAAGGCCGGTCCCGAGCGAAACCTGGGCGCCGACGATGCCGTGGCCGCCGAAGAAATTCTTTTCCATGCTGAACATATGCATGGAGCCGCCTTTGCCCTTGGAATAGCCGCCGCGGCGCCCGGTGAGTTCGGCCATCACGCCGTTGGCGGACATCCCGCAGGCCAACATGTGGCCGTGGTCCCGGTATCCGGTTATGACCTGATCGCCCTTTTTCAGGGCCATCTGCATTCCAACCACCACAGCTTCCTGGCCGATATAGAGATGGCAGAAGCCGCCGATCGCACCCATGCCGTAGAGCTGGCCGGCCTTTTCCTCGAAGCGGCGGATCAGGAGCATGTCCCGCAGCGCGGCCAGTTCCTGCGCCTTGGTGAATTCCGGTGGGGACCCGTCTGCCTTCTCCTGCCCTGATTCTTTCGCGACGCTTTTCTTGGGTGCAGCCATGGCAATTCCGGGTGAAAGAGAGACGGATAGCCCTCTCTATCCCAACTCAAACCGCCGTGAAAGGATTGCGTGCGCTGGAGAAAATATTGCTATGCCGCAGTGCAATGTGGGCTGCGACATTTTCGAAATTGATTTCGCGATTTTTTGAAATTTGCGCACGCTGCATAAAAAGCAGCCGCCGGTTGTCGGACTGTCCGTGCGCTTAATTTGGCTTGACGATCCGGATCAGATCGCGCGGATTGGCGTAGTCGAGCTGGAAGCGCGCGCGCTCATCCAGCATGTCTGGGTCGACCCGGTCGGAGCGCAGCAGCGATACCCGCTGCTCGCCCTCTGCCCGCTCCCGCTTCAGCCGCGCCAGTTCCGAAGTCAGGGCAATGATTTCCTGATCAAGCTCCTGGCGCGCGTTCAAGCCGTATTTGCCGGTATAAGCATTGACGCCGAAATAGCCGACCATCATCGCCGCCACCGTATAGAGGGCGAGTCCGGTCAGGATCGATTTCAATCGGGTGCGGGAGACCATGCCGTCAAGATGCGACGGTCCGGTTAATGGAATGCTAAGGCGATGGGCACGAATGTCGCCGCCGTCATTGCGAGGAGCGAAAGCGACGAAGCAATCCAGCCATCCGTTATGCCCGGCTATGGATTGCTTCGCTTCGCTCGCAATGACGGGGAGAGAGCGGTTACCTGTTCTGCCTCTCGATGAAAGCCGCAAACGCGTCGATATATTGCTGCAGCACCTTCTGCACCGCTTCCTTCACGAGCTCGCCCTGCTCGTTAAAGGCGTCACCAACGGCGTTGAGGTAAATTTCGGGCTGTCCGAGGATCGGACCGGAGATACCCGGCAGGATGTTCTGCAAATGCTTGGCTGCGCTGACGCCGCCGAGCGCGCCGGGCGAGTTGCTGACGATGCCGGTCGGTTTGCCAAGGAACGAGCTCTTGCCGTAGGGACGCGAGCCGACGTCGATCGCGTTCTTCAGGACACCGGGAATCGAGCGATTATATTCGGGCGTCACGAACAGCACGCCGTTCGACTTCTGCAGCTTTTCGCGAAACGCCAGCCAGTCAGCCGGCGGTGCTGCTTCCAAATCCTGGTTGAAGAAGGAAATGTCATGCAACGTGGTCACATCGAGCTTGAGCGAAGCCGGCGCCAGCTTGGCGAGCGCATTGGCGACCTTGAGCGAAAAGCTCTCCTTGCGGAGAGAGCCGACGATCGTGACGATGGTATGGGTGGCCATTGGATTCCCTTTTGAAGCAAAAACGCCAGCGCTTCCTTACGCCAGATCAGCAGAAAGATGCAAGTGCATCAACTTATCTTTACAGCTGCCTCGGCATACAAAAACAGGCCGCCTGAAAGGCAGCCTGTTCGCGGCGGTAGAAGCGCGCGCTCATCCCTTGTTCGGATTGATCAGGAATTTCTCGCCGGTTGAGCGCTTGTTGTAGACGGCGATGTTGGAAAGCTGCAGTGCCTCCTGCAGCGATACCACCTGCGTGTAGTGGCTGGCAAAGGTGGTCTTGAGCTCGGAGGCCACGCGCTGGCGTAAGCGGCCGATTTCGGCGGGGCCGATCTTCTGCAGGAACGGCGTCAGGAGCCAGCCGCCAACGCCCCAGGTCAGGCCGAAGGTGCGGCTCAACTCGGTCGGACGGTTATCGAGGCTGCCATAGATATAGACCTGCTTGTACACGTTCGAGCCGTAGCGGCTGTATTCCTTGGCGGTCTTGTTGGCCGCGATTTCCATGCAGGTGAGGATCTGGCTTGCCAGCTTGCCGCCGCCGATGGCGTCGAATGCAATGGTGGCACCGGTTTCCACCAGCGCGTTGGTCAGGTCGTCCATGAATGTGTCTGACGTGGAATCGACGACATATTTGGCGCCGATCTTGTGCAGGATGTCGGCCTGCTCCTTGCTGCGCACGATATTGACGAGGCCGATGCCGTCCTTGATGCAGATCTTGTTGAGCATCTGCCCGAGATTGGAGGCGGCCGCGGTGTGCACCAGCGCCTTGTGGTTCTCGCGCCGCATCGTCTCGGTCATCCCAAGCGCGGTCAAGGGATTGACGAACCATGATGCACCGTCGGCCGGCGTTGTGCCGGGGGGCAGCTCCATGACGTCCCTGACCTTGATGGTGCGATACTGCGTATACATCGCGCCGCCGATCATCGAGACCGCCTTGCCCATCAGCGCTTTCGCGGCGTCCGACGATCCGGTCCCGATCACCACGCCGGCACCTTCATTGCCGACGGGGAGCGACTGGTCGAGCCGCGCCGCCATCATCCGCATCGCGGCTTCCGGCATCTTCGCCGTGACCACGGGCGCTTCCTTGGTGCCGGACTCCTTTGCCGTCGACATGTCGGCGGGACCGATCAGCAGCCCGAGGTCGGACGGATTGATCGGGGTCGCCTCGACACGGACCACGACTTCGTCGTCGGCCGGCTCGGGCGTTGGGACATCGACCAGCGACAGTTCGAGTTCGCCGCTCTTCTTGAGCAGCGAACGCAGTTGAAGCCCGCTCTTGCCGTCACTCATCGCCATCGTCCCCTTGTGTTCCGTTCTATCTGGATGCGCCGATGCCTTAAGCCAAGGCCTTCAGCGCCGATTTGCCGGCATATTTCGCCTGATTGCCGAGTTGCTGCTCGATACGCAGGAGCTGGTTGTACTTGGCGGTGCGGTCGGAGCGCGCCAATGATCCGGTTTTGATCTGGCCGCAATTGGTGGCGACTGCGAGATCGGCGATGGTGGAATCTTCCGTCTCGCCGGAACGGTGCGACATCACGGAAGTGTAACCGTATTTGTGGGCCAGCTCGACGGCGGCGAGGGTCTCCGTCAGCGTGCCGATCTGGTTGACCTTGATCAGGATCGAATTGGCGCGGCCGTTCTTGATGCCGTCGGCAAGACGGGTGACATTGGTGACGAACAGGTCGTCGCCGACGAGCTGGCACTTCTTGCCGATCAGGTCGGTCAATTCCTTCCAGCCGTCCATGTCATCCTCTGACATGCCGTCCTCGATGGTGACGATCGGATAACGCGAGACGAGATCGGCGAGATATTTTGCCTGCTCGGAACGCGAGCGGGTCTTGTTCTCGCCGCTGTAGACGTAATTGCCGTCCTTGAAGAACTCGGTGGCCGCGCAGTCGAGGCCGAGCATCACATCCTCGCCCGCCTTGTAGCCGGCCTTGCCGATCGCGCTCACCACGAACTCGAGCGCTGCATCCGCCGACGGCAGGTTCGGCGCAAAACCGCCCTCGTCGCCGACATTGGTGTTATGGCCGGCCTTCTTCAGTTCGCTGCGCAGCGTGTGGAAGATTTCCGAACCGCAGCGCAGCGCCTCGGCGAAGCTCGCGGCGCCCACGGGAAGGATCATGAACTCCTGAAAGTCGATCGGGTTGTCGGCATGCGCGCCGCCATTGATGATGTTCATCATCGGCACCGGCAGCGTCCGCGCCGAGGTGCCGCCGACGTAACGATAGAGCGGCATGTCGAAGGATTCGGCCGCCGCCTTGGCGCAGGCCAGCGAAACGCCGAGGATGGCGTTGGCACCGAGCCGGCTCTTGTTCGGCGTGCCGTCGAGATCGATCATGATCTGGTCGATGTGGACCTGGTCCTCGACGGCCTGATCGCTCAGTGCCTCGAAGATCTCGCCGTTGACGGCTTCCACCGCCTTCTGCACGCCCTTGCCGAGATAGCGTTGCTTGTCGCCGTCCCGTAGCTCGACCGCCTCATGGGCGCCGGTGGACGCACCGGAGGGAACAGCCGCCCGGCCGATCGAGCCGTCTTCCAGCACCACATCGACTTCAACGGTGGGATTGCCCCGGCTATCGAGAATTTCACGGCCAATGATGTCGACGATGGCGGTCATGTCTTAAACTTTCCTGGGAATGGGTGGTCCGGTTTCGGGGGCGGTCTTACACGGGGAGCAAGCAAATGTGAACGCTTGAGGAATGGCCGTTTCCGGACGGCACCGCCCGGTCAGGGTAAACTGCTCGAGGGTTGTTATCGGCGTCCAAACCTTCACGTTCACAAGCCGAGGTAACGCAATGAATCGCCGCCAGTTTCTTGGAACCGCCGCTGCCGGATTCCTTGCCGCGCCCGCGCTCCTGCGCCATGCGAGCGCCCAGGAAGGTCCGTTCCGCGTCAAATATTATCCGGTCAAGTCAGGCATGGGTTCGCGCGACACGACGCCTGCCCCCGATGGCACGATCTGGTTCTGCGGGCAGCGCAACGGCACGCTCGGGCGTCTCGATCCACGCGACGGCTCCTACAAGCTGGTCGATCTCGGCAAGGGCGCTGCGCCCCATGGCGTTATCATTGGGCCGGACGGCGCGCCATGGATCACCGAGGGCGGACAGAACGCGATCGCGCGCGTCGATCCCGGCGATCACAAGGTGACGCTGTTCCGCCTGCCTGAAAAGGAGGCATACGCCAACCTCAACACCGGCGTTTTCGACAAGAGCGGCATCTATTGGTTCACCGGCCAGTCCGGCATCTACGGCCGGCTCGATCCGAAATCGGGCGATATGACGGTGTTCAAATCGCCGCGCGGCCGCGGCACCTACGGCATGACCGTCACGCCGAAGGGCGACGTCTGGTACGCCTCGCTGGCCGGCAGCCACATCGCCAAGATTGATCCGACCACCGGCAACGCGACTGTGGTCGAGCCGCCGACGCCGAACCAGGGTGCGCGGCGCGTATGGTCGGATTCGAAGGGGCGGATCTGGGTCAGCGAATGGAACAGCGGCCAAGTATCGGTGCACAATCCCGCCGATGGCTCCTGGAAAGCGTGGAAATTGCCGGGCAGCAACCCGCGGGCCTATGCGGTTTATGTCGACGACAAGGACAAGGTCTGGCTCACCGACTTCGGTGCCAACGCGATCGTGCGCTTCGATCCAGTGACGGAGAAATTCAACGCATTCCCCAGCGATAAACCGGGCGCGAATGTGCGCCAGCTCGACGGCCGGCCCGGCGAAACCTGGGGCGGCGAGTCCGGCAATGACCGCCTGGTCGTGATACAGACGGTCGCGTGAAGTTATTCGCCGTCCTGTTGCTGTTGTTGCTTTCCCTGCCCGCTCCCGCCCTTGCGGAAGAAGACGGCGCGCGGGCGTTTGCACCCTGCCGCGCCTGCCACAGCCTCGATCGCGCCGAGCGCAGCCTGCCTGGTCCCAACCTTTCTGGGCTGATCGGCCGCATAGTGGCGGGCGATACCGATTTCGATTACTCGCCGGTGCTGCGCAAGGCCCGCGACGAGGGATTGCGCTGGGACGCAACGCGCCTGGACACCTTCCTCGCCGATCCCGCCGCAATGTTTCCGGGATTATGGATGTCGATGCGCGGGATCGAGGACTCGGCCGAGCGGCAGGCGCTAGTGCGGTTTCTCGAGGACCCCTCCTCGCGCTGAGCCGGTCCCGACGAGATTGAGTCGTTTGGGTCCCAAATCAGGCCGGTTCTAATTCAAGCTGCGTGCTGGCGAAGGAGGCCGGCGGGCACGGCGACATCTCTTTCGGTCGATCTTCGCAGGCGTGTTCTCGCCGGAGATAATACAGCCTGTGCCTGATCTGATCACGCTCGATGGAGTACATATGGCACAGAATATCTACGATAATCCGGACTTCTTCTTTGGCTATAGCCAGCTTCCCAGGCAAGTTAAGGGCCTCCACGGCGCTCCCGAATGGCCGGCGATACGTGCTCTGCTTCCTAGCATCGCTGGCAAGCGGGTCGTCGACCTTGGCTGCGGCTTCGGCTGGGCTTCGCGCTGGATGCGCGAACGAGGTGCAATATCGGTTCTCGGGCTGGACTTGTCAGAGAATATGATCTCGCGTGCAAAAGCCGATACGAGCGATGCCGCAATCACGTATCGAATTGCGGATCTCGAAACATTTAGTTTACCTGAGGCAGCCTTCGATCTCGCCTATAGTGTCTTGACGTTACACTATATCCGCGATTTCGACCGGCTCGTTTCCATGGTTCACCGGTCACTCGTGCCTGGCGCCGAGTTCGTTTTCACTATCGAGCACCCAATCTTTATGGCCGCCACTCATCCGCACTGGATGGAGGATGAGGACGGCCGCAAGACCTGGCCGGTGAATCGCTACGCCATCGAAGGTGAGCGCCAGACAGACTGGTTTGTGAAGGGAGTGGTAAAGTATCACAGGACCATCGGCACGACGCTCAATGCACTGATCCGCGCTGGATTCACAATCAAGGCCGTTGAAGAGTTCGCGCCATCGTTGGAGCAAATCAGAGAAAATCCGGATTTGGAGGAAGAAATTGAGAGGCCCATGATGCTTATCGTATCCTCAAGTCGCTAGTGCATTGGCTATTTTATCCTATTTTAGACCGCATCAACGCCAATATGCATGATCGGGCATTGTTTGACTCTCGAATTCCTTTTGAACTCATTGGTTCGGGCTTGGCAGTTGCCGAGCATTGAGCTTCCGCCACGCCGCCAACCAGACTATTGGCGTTTTCGAGCAAAGCGTGCCCTCGGACTTGAGCCGGGGGAGGACACCGGTTCGCGTGAAAGAAGCGAGTCAAAAATCACTGGAAGGACGTCCGTTCCGGGAACGGAAGTCCTGACGGGTTGACGACACGGCGCTGTTGCGGCCATGTCAGCGCTCGCAAAGGACGCTCATAATGGCCAAGAAATCATTGAACAAATCATCACAGAAATCATTGCAGCTCGGCCGCGCCGTGGAATGGCCGGACAGCCCTGAAAAGGCGCAACTCGACCGCGTGCCCAATCCGCAAACGGGCGCCAATTATCTGGTTCGCTTCACCGCACCGGAATTCACCTCGATCTGCCCGGTAACGGGCCAGCCGGATTTTGCGCATCTCGTGATCGACTATGTACCGGGGCAATGGCTGCTGGAATCCAAATCGCTGAAACTCTATGTCGCGAGTTTCCGCAACCACGGCGCCTTCCATGAGGATTGCACCGTGATGATCGGCAAGCGCATTGCGGCCGAAATCAAACCGAAGTGGCTTCGCATTGGCGGCTACTGGTATCCGCGCGGCGGCATCCCGATCGACGTGTTCTGGCAGACCGGCAAATTGCCGAAGGATGTATGGGTGCCCGACCAGGACGTCGCGCCCTATCGCGGGCGGGGATGAGCGCTAATCAGAAGGGATCCTACGAGCCGCTCGGCACCAGCCGTCCCATCAGAATTTGCGTGGATGGAAGGCCGACTGCGAGAACTCGTTGGCAGTCCGCGAAGCGGCCGAATAGATCTCTTACTCAATTACCTCATCAGCGCCGCTGACGAGTGAAGGCGAAAACTCGCGTCCAAGTAACTTGGCGGCTCTCATGTTGATGATGAACTCCACCTTGGTGACAAGCTGGACCGGAAGATCAGAGGGCTTCTCGCCTTTGAGGATCCGCCCGACATACATGCCCGCGCGCCGATGCGATTGCGCAAAGTCTCCCCCATAGCTCATCAAGCCGCCTGCGGTAGGGAAGTCTCGGGATTGGGTAATTGCGGGCACGCGATATTTCATGGCGAGCTCGGCCAGCTGTCTACTACGAAATGCGAAATAGGGGTCCGAGGTAAAGACGAGCCCACCCGCTTCCTGAGCTATGGTGGAGAAAATAGGTTCGAACTCCTTTTCAGCACTTGCGTTCAACACCTGCAGATGCACTCCCAGGGTTTCGGCGGCCGAGCGCAGCTTCTGCAATTGTGAATTGGCGGTTGGACTTGTGGGGTTGGCGACCACCGCCAATTTAGCTGCGGTCGGCAGTAGTTCATGCATCAACTCAAGCCGCTTCGGCGACACGTCGACGCTCAAGCTCGAAACCCCCGTGATATTGCCGCCCGGCCGCGGCAAGCTGTCCACGACACCTAACTGAACGGGGTCGCCACCCATCTCAAAGACGATTGCATTATTCGCGGCGGCGGCTTTCGCGGCGAGCGCAACCGGCGCCCCGCCGGGCGCGACGACGACGTCGACGTTGCGGGCGACCAAGTTGGCAGCCAAGGCAGGCAATCGTGCGTATTGCCCTTCGGCCCACTGATAGTGGATGGCGACATTACGGCCTTCGACAAAGCCGGCTTCGCCAAGTCCTTGGTGAAAAGCTTTGAGCCGACTGGCAAATAGCTCCGGAGATTCCGCGCAAAGATAGCCAATGACCGGCATCGCCAGTTTTTGCGCATGTAGCGAGGTTGTCCAAGTGGCGGCGCCCGCCATCAACGAAAGAAAGTCTCGCCGACTGACGCGTCTGCGGGACACTCTTGTATTAAACTTGGCGCTCTTCATACCTTCACCAATCGGCTGTCCGTCGGCCGCTGATCCCAGCATATCCCGCGACGCTGACTTAGTCGCGAACGGATTTCCCCGAGCCGCCGCAGTTTGCCATCGGCTATGGTGTATCGAAGGAAATTCCGAATACCGGAATAGCCTCGTCAAATCCCTTGATTTGGCGGTCTCCAAGTTCCACTAGAGACCGCTTGCCCCTAACGCATTCGGCGACTTCGGCGTCTATCAGGATTTCCCGATCTGCGGCAGATGCGCATAGGCGGGCCGCGAGATTTACCACATTGCCGATGGCGGTGTAATCGAACCGGTCCGCGTACCCGATCCGTCCAACTGTTGCCGCCCCACTGGCAAGACCAATCCCGAATCCAACCTGGTAGCCTCGCGATCGCCAGCCGGCGATTAGTCCTTGCACGCTCTTCTGCATCTCAACAGCCAGATCGACAGCCCTTAATGCCGGTTCTTCAACGGGTACGGGTGCGTTCACGAGAACCATAAGGCCATCTCCCGAGAAACTGATGAGTGTCGCCGCAAATTGCGTAATAGCTCTGCCAAGGACCTCATAGTACTCTGACAACACGCTCATGACTTCCTCTGGCGCAAGTGCTGCGGAAAATGCGGTGAAGCCTCGCAAGTCGCAAAATATAACGACGACTTCTGCGTGGCGCCCGTCCAATACACTGTCGTCGCCCGCTCGATCGACAAGGTCGGCCACCTGCGGTGCGAGGAATCGCTTGAGCTTCGCTATTCGTTCCTGGTGCTCCTGCGCGAGCGCCAACTCGGCAGCCATGTTGTTAAAGCTGTTTGCAAGACGCTGAAACTCGTCGCCGGTTTCAATGGAAATGCGGTGGTCGAAAGACCCAGCCCCGATCCTCTCAGTCCCTTCCTCAAGAACTCTTATTGGTTCGGTCATCCGGTGCGCCAGTGCGTAGGCAAGCAACGCGGCGAACATTGTGCCCGCCGCGAGGAGCGCTACGGTTCGCCACAAGACTGCATAGATCGGTGCGTAGGCTTCAGCTAACGGCTGTTCGACGACTACAGTCCAATCGGGACCCGCAACGGGAGCCGCGACGGCGGCAACCTCATGGCCGTGGACATCTCGGCTTGTCGCGAAGCCGGCCCCCGCGGGCCCGATTGCGTCGCGTATGGTGCGGAACGGCTTGGAGGTTGCTTCTTCCGCCCCACGGAGGACGAGGCTGATGTCGGGATGAGCAATGAGCCGACCCGGTCGGTCCAAAACGAAGGCGAAGCCGGTCTTTCCCACCTTTATCGCTGAAATCACATCCCAAATCAGCTTGAGATTGACTTCCGCGATAACTACGCCGACCGATGGTCGATTACCAACAACCGCAACCGTCAGGTGTGGTTCGGAGCCTCGATGGTAGCTTACGTCGCTGAACCAGACTTGTGCCGAGCGGGCGCCAATTACCGCGGGATCAGCAGATCGGTCTGTGCGGCTTTCAATTCGATTGAGTCCGATCCGTGAAACATAGAGGCGCTCCAGGCCCCTGTTGTCGAGGAGTGCGAGACTGACGATCGCAGGCGCCTGCCGAAACAAGCGCAACGCTTCGGTCCGCCGCCGCTCGTCGGGCTCGTCGCTCCAGGGAACTTGGACCAACCAGCCGAGCTGGTTTGTGATACCGTAAATGAAGTCATGAATTTCGGCTGCGGCAGATGCTGCTTGAACGCCAAGCAACTGATCAAGCCTTGCTCGCTGGTCGCGATAGCCGAACCAAGCTTCGACAATACCGTTGATCGCGAGCGGAATCGCGACGGCCATAAACAGTACGAGCAGGTACTTCTGGAAAAGACCGCGAAAACGTTCTCGGACAATCATCGCTGGTACCAGTACAAAAACAAAGTCAACAACTGCACTTGCTTCGGCCGTCCACCGGCAATCTTTATCACAGACTCCCAAGCATACAGCCGCTCCGAATGATATGGCGCGAGCGAGTCCCGTTTTCTTACATTTTAAGGTCGATCCCAAGGTCGAAATCGCGGCCTGCCTCGACATCTGGACCGGTTACGACAAGGAGGCCGAACAAGCCGACGACGATTTCCGCTCCGGAAAAATCGACCGCAAGGCCTATGATAGGTTGGGAGACCTGCGCCAGAAGGGCGAGGACGCGTACAAGCGCTGCTTCACCGAGCGCGCCGAAGCAGCTGTCCCTTGCCGAAGCAAACCAGCAGGCGCAATCCCTGCCTTCTGTCGCGCTCAATAAGCGCTGAGCAGATCGACCTTGGCATTCGCAAGGATCAGGCGCCGCCCTAGCAGAGCCGACAGATTGCGCATGATCTTCAGGGCGATCTGCGGGTGGAGCCGGCGATAATCGGCGAAACTGTCGAGCGGCAGCTCGAGGCATTTCACGGCCGTATCGGCCCAGACGTCGGCGCTGCGGAGCTTCTCGATGGTCGCCATCTCGCCGAATTCCATGCCGGGCCCGAGCGAGGCCAGCCGCATGCCGCTGGGCAGCTTCACGCTCACCATTCCGCTTTGCAGGAAGAACAGCGAATTGGCGGGCTCGCCGGCGCTGATGATGCGCTGGCCGGCCTCATAGCGCCGCGCGGTCGAGAGGTCGGCCAGCGCGGCAATCTCTTCCGGCGCCAGATCGGCCAGCAGCGCCTGCTCGCCGAGATGGCTGGTTTCCTTCAGCGAAGTGAAGCCGCCATAGCGATAGATGACCTGATCCTCGGCCCATTCGATGGCTTCATCAAGCAACCCGAAGCGCCGTAGCCGCTGCGGATCGGCGGTCCGTGCGCGCACCTCCGTCCACACCGGCGATGTCGCCTCCAGCCCGGTCAGGATCGCGGTGACGCCGGCATTGCCGAGCATGGTGAGATTCTCGCCGAGCAACTGCGCGCCCGCCGCGGTCAGGTCCGGCACCCGGCGAAAGTCGAGGATCAACAGCGGCGCGTTCGGCGGTTCGCCGGCGAGCCGCCGCGTCACGTGGTCGATCGTCGCGAAATTTAGCGCGCCGACCAGCTCGATCACCCTGATATCGCTGTGGCGCTCGTCGAGGATTTGCTGCTCATGCGGTTGCCGGCTGCGGCGCGACGAGATGCCGAAGACGTCGTAGTCGGCGATAATGCAGGTGCGGACGTCGGCGCTGCGGTTGAGCATGTGCAGGTCGAATCGCGACGACAACGCTTCGCATACTTTCAAGCCGCGCACGCTATTGCCGTGGCTGTCGAGGTTCGGCGAGAACGTGCCGAGGCCCAATTGCGACGGAAGCGCCGCGACAATGCCGCACCCGACCCCGCTCTTGGCGGGGATGCCGACGCGGTAGATCCATTCGCCGGCATAGTCGTACATCCCCGAACTGGTCATGACCGAGAGCGTGCGGGCCACGATGTTGGGCGAAATGACGAAAGCGCCGGTCACGGGATTGACGCCGCGATTGGCCAGCGTTGCCGCCATGACTGCGAGGTCGCGCGCCGTGACCAGGATGGCGCATTGCCGGAAATAGGTGTCCAGCACGGCATCGACGTCGTCCTGAAGCACCAGATAATTCCGCAACAACCAGGCGATCGCACGATTGCGGTTGCCGGTCAGCGCTTCCGAGGCGTGAACCGCATCGTCGACGTCGAGCTCGCGCCCGGCGAACTGGCTGAGCTTGGCGCGGATGCGCTCGAAGGCGTGAGCGCCGTCGACCTGATGGATCAATCCGGAACAGGCGATCGCGCCGGCGTTGACCATCGGGTTGAACGGCCGGTTGTCGTTGGTCAGCCGGATCGAATTGAACGCCTCACCGCTCGGCTCCACACCGATCGCTGCCGCCACGCGTTCCTCGCCCACCAGCTCGAGCGCCAGCGCAAACACGAAGGCTTTGGAGACCGATTGGATGGTGAAGGGCACGGCGCTGTCGCCGACCTCATAGACATGGCCGTCAATGGTCACGAGACCGACGCCGAAATGCGCCGGGTTGGCGCGCTTCAGTTCGGGGATGTAATCGGCGACCGCGCCGGAATGGTCCGATTTGAATTGCTCGTAGCAGCCGGTCAGAAAGCGCTGAAGCGGCGGCTCATTGGCATAACCGCTTTGTCTGGCCGCCAAATTGCTTTTGGGCGAATGGGTAATCTGGGCGTCCACATCATCACCTTAAATGGCAAGGAACGAAGCAACCTCCGTGCCATCGACGGCCACCTGAGCTGGACTTCCGCACGCGGCCGCACGCACCAGATGTGTGTCATCCTGACGCGAGCCGGCATTTCCTCACAAATCGAGCCTGAATTGCAGCATTGTCGCCGGGCCGGGGGAAACCAGCGCTGCCAAGGACGCGGCGCGCTACCGCATGAGCATCCCGATGACGAAGGAAACGACACCCTTATGGGTGTGGCTGTCGGTTGCGCTGTTGGCCATCGGCACCCTCGGCTATGTCACGGCGGTCTATCTCATCGAACACATCATCGGATTGTTTTAGACCCGAGCTGCTTCGCCGCCGCATCCGCCGGCGGCGTCTGGCGCAGCAGCTTCGCGCAGATAAAGCCGAGCGCGATCATCACGGCCGCTGCGGTGAGCAGCGTCGGTACCTTGCCGGCGTGCTGGATGCCGAAGCCATAGGCGATCGGGCCGACGGTCTGGCCGAGAAAGAAGAAGAACGAATGGAGCGCCAGCGCGGTCGCGCGCGCTTCCGCCGATAGTTCGCTGGCGAACACCTGGATGCAGCCGTGGATCATGTAAAAACCCCAGCCCATGAAGATCAGGCTGAGGGTTTGCAGCTTCCATTCGGGTCCCATCGCGACCGCGGTGAGTTGCAGCCCGACGATCGTCGCACCGGCGATCATCATGCCCTTGACGCCGAGCTTCGGCAGAAAGCGCGACACCGTCATGGTGTAGAACAGCCCGCCGACCGCGAAGCCGGCGATGACAATACCCGCAACCGACAGCGAGGTTTCGCCGAGTTCGAACAGGAACGCCGCGATGAAGGGAAACAGCCCAAGCACGCAGCAGCCTTCGATGAACACTGCTCCATAGCAGATGCGGGCGTTCGGATTGCTGAAGATGGTGCGATAACCTCCGCGGAGCTGCGCAAAGCTGGTCCGCTGCGGACGCGTCAACGCAGCGTCGCGGAATCCGGCCGCCACCGCGACTGACGATAGCACCACCAATCCCCCGAGCACGGCGAGCACGCCGCGCCAGCCGAGAAGGTCGCCGATCAGGCCCGCCGCCGATGCCCCCAGGATATTGCCGGCCATGGCGCCGGCCAGCGTGCGGCCGATCGCGATCTGGCGCTTGTCGGGACCGACGAGATCGCTGGTGAGGCTGAGCGCGACCGGGAATACGCCGCCGGAGCCGATGCCGGCGAGAATCCGCGAGGCGAACAGCACGCCGAACGAGGTCGATAGTGAGCCGAGGATGTGGGCGAAGCCGAGCAGCACCAGGCAGACGATCATCAGGCGCGCCTTGCCGAACATGTCGGCCATCGCACCGAGCACCGGCTGGATGATCGCAAAGGTGAAGGCGAAGACGGCGGCAAAGCTCGCGGCGGTCGCGATGCTGACGGAGAATTCCTCGGCAACATGCGGCAATACCGGATCGAGCGCGCGGGCGGACAGGCTTGCCGAAAAGGTCGCGAGCGCAATGATGTTGAGTGCCGGCGGCATGCCGCTGGCGGCGGTCACGACGAGGCGTTCTTGGCCAGCGCGTCAAAATCCATCAGCCGCTTCACCAAGGCTTCGAACTCGCGTAGCGGGACCATATTGGGCCCGTCCGACGGCGCATGATCGGGATCGGGATGGGTCTCGATGAACACGCCGGCGACGCCGACGGCGACCGCGGCGCGCGCCAGCACGGGAACGAATTCGCGCTGTCCGCCCGATGAGGTACCCTTGCCGCCCGGCTGCTGCACCGAATGGGTGGCGTCGAAAATGACGGGCGCCCCCGTCGTTTGCGCCATGATCGGCAGCGCACGCATGTCCGACACCAGCGTGTTGTAACCGAACGACGCACCGCGTTCAGTGACAAGCACGTTCGGATTACCGCAGCCGGTGATTTTGGTGACGACGTTGGTCATTTCCCACGGCGCGAGGAACTGACCTTTCTTGACGTTGACGACCTTGCCGGTTGCGGCCGCCGCAAGCAGCAGATCGGTCTGCCGACACAGGAAGGCCGGGATCTGCAGCACGTCCACCGCCTGCGCCGCCTCGGCGCATTGCGCCGCCTCATGCACGTCGGTGAGCACGGGAAGACCGAGCGAGGAACGAATCTCCGCGAAAACCGGCAGCGCCTGCGCCAAGCCAATTCCGCGCGCGGCCGAGCCCGAGGTTCGATTGGCCTTGTCGAAGGAGGTCTTGTAGACGAGGCCTATGCCGAGCCGGCCTGCGATTTCTTTCAGCGCAGCCGCCACTTCGAGCGCGTGCGCACGGCTTTCGAGTTGGCACGGCCCGGCAATGATTGAAATCGGCAGATCATTGCCGAATTTGACCGGACCGACCGAGACGACCGGAGCTGCTTCGGGTTTCGCGTTCAAGGGATTTTCCTCACGTCCGGCGCGGACCATGCCGGTCCGCGACACGCGCGTATTCCGCAAAAGTGGGCACCGGTTTTGCGACCAGAATACGCGCAATTCAAAAAGCTGAGCATTTTCTTGACAGAAATTGCTCAGGGATCAACCCGTTTAGCCCCTGAATATCAGGGTTGCGCCGCGAGCTATTTTACCGCGGAGAACGCCGTCGGCACCAGCAACTGGCTGACGATGTTGTCGATGATCTGGCCGTCTTCTTCGCTTTTAGCGCGGCCGGCGATCCAATCCGGATCGCTCTGAAACGCCGTCCATTTCTTCTCGCGCTCGGCGAGCGAGTCCCACGCGATGAAATAGGTCAGTTCCTGATTGGAGGTGCCGATCAGCGTGGTGTAGAAGCCGGCCTGCTTGATACCGTGCTTGTCCCACAGTTTCAGCGTCAGCGTTTCGAAGCGCTTCATCAGCGCCGGCAGGCGGCCCGGCAGACAGCGATAGACGCGCATTTCCATGATCATCGGCTTTGCTCCCAAGGTTATTGTTCTTGCAGGTCACGGCAGGAGTTTGTCGCAACAATTGGCACGTTCGTCAAAGGTGCAGGGTGGGGAAAGGCGCGAAGCGCCGTGCCCACCATTCTAGCCAATATGCGCCGCGAGATGGTGGCACGCTTCCGCCTTCGCTCTTCGAGCTACGGCGGACAAGTCGCTTTGCCCACCCTACAATTCCGCTGCAGGCCTACACCAACCGGCTCTGCACCACGGCGGCCTGAATGAATGACGCAAACAGAGGATGCGGCTCAAACGGCCGCGATTTCAGTTCGGGGTGGAATTGCACGCCGATGAACCAGGGATGGTCCTCGTATTCGACGATCTCCGGCAACACGCCGTCGGGCGAAAGGCCTGAGAAACGCAGCCCGTGCTGTTCGAGGCGGTCTTTGTACGCCGTGTTGACCTCGTAGCGGTGGCGGTGGCGTTCGGAAATCTCGGTCGCGCCGCCATAGACGGCCGAGACGCGGCTGCCGCGCTTCAGCGTCGCGGGGTAAGCGCCGAGCCGCATGGTGCCGCCGAGGTCGCCCGACTGCGAGCGCTTCTCCAACTCGTTGCCGCGCAGCCATTCCGTCATCAGGCCGACCAAAGGCTCGGGCGTCGGCCCGAACTCGGTGGAGTTGGCTTCCTCGATGCCGACGAGATTGCGGGCGGCTTCAATCACGGCCATCTGCATTCCGAAGCAAATGCCGAAATAAGGAACGTCGCGCTCGCGCGCGAATTGCGCCGCCCGGATCTTGCCCTCGGCACCGCGGTGGCCGAAGCCACCGGGCACCAGGATGCCGTTGACGTGCTCGAGGAACGGCGTCGGGTCTTCGTTCTCGAATACCTCGCTCTCGATCCAGTCGAGATTGACCTTCACCTTATTGGCGATGCCGCCATGGGAGAGCGCCTCGATCAGCGATTTGTAGGCGTCCTTCATGCCCGTGTACTTGCCGACAATGGCAATCGTCACGGCGCCTTCCGGGTTACGCACGCGCTCGTTGATGACGTTCCAGCTTTGCAGCGCCGGGGGAATTTTTGGCGTGATGCCGAACGCGGCCAAGACCTCGTCGTCGAGGCCGGCGGCGTGATAGGCCTCGGGCACGGCGTAGATGTTATCGACGTCCCTCGCCTCGATGACGGCGCTTTCGCGCACGTTGCAGAACAGGCCGAGCTTGCGCCGCTCTTCCTTCGGGATTTCGCGATCGGTACGGCAGAGCAGGATATCCGGCTGGATGCCGATCGAGCGCAATTCCTTCACGGAATGCTGGGTTGGTTTCGTCTTCAGCTCACCCGCGCTGGGAATGTAAGGCAGCAACGTCAAATGAATGTAGACCGCGTGATCGCGCGGCAACTCGTTCTTCAGCTGACGGATCGCCTCGAAGAACGGCAAGCCCTCGATGTCGCCGACGGTGCCACCGATCTCCACCAGCACGAAGTCGTACTCGTCATTGCCGGAGAGAACGAATTCCTTGATCGCGTTGGTGACGTGCGGAACGACCTGGATGGTCGCGCCGAGATAATCGCCGCGGCGTTCCTTGGTGATGATGTCCTGGTAAATGCGCCCGGTGGTGATGTTGTCGGCTTTGGTCGCTGGACGCCCGGTGAAACGTTCGTAATGGCCGAGATCGAGATCGGTCTCGGCGCCGTCATCGGTTACGAACACTTCGCCGTGCTGATACGGCGACATGGTTCCGGGATCGAGGTTGAGATAGGGGTCGAGTTTGCGGAGACGGACCTTGTACCCGCGAGCCTGCAGCAGGGCACCGAGTGCCGCCGAAGCCAGACCCTTTCCGAGCGAAGAAACCACGCCGCCGGTGATGAATATGTACCGCGCCATGGGATTCTACCTTTAAGGCTACTGCCCCGATTCTCCAAAACGAATCGCGCGCGCAGGCAAACATTTTGCCGGGCTGTGGGTGACGTGAATTTTAAAGCGATTTCAGAGCATTGATGGGAAGTTCTGATGCAGGACGGTAGAGGGCCGCCCTGCATAGCCACCCTGCTTTATTGCGAACGCGGCGCCTGCGGGCCGGACTGGCCCTGCTGCTCATCCACCTTCTTAAGCGTATCGAGCACACCGCCGGAGGTCGGCGGGGCGACCGGCGTCGCGCCACCGGGCTGGGACTGCGTCGCCGGTGTGCCGAGGATCGAAGCAGGCTTGCGGTCGACGCCTGCCAGCCAGGCCAGCGTCATGCTGGTCACGAAGAAAAGGCCCGCCAAGACTGCCGTGGTGCGCGTCAGCAGGTTGGCGGTGCCGCGGCTCGACATGAAGCCGGCGCCGCCGCCCATGCCGAGGCCGCCCCCTTCGGATTTCTGCAGCAGCACCGCGCCGATCAGCACGGCGACGATCATGAGGTGAACGACGATAATGACGGTCTGCATCTCAAAACCTTCCGTCACAAGCTGACAGCGCCGGGCTTCGGCTGCACCAAGGGCTTGCGGGTTTTCCTGAAGTTGCGCGGTGTTACACGATCGGACGGGGCATTGTCACCCCCAACCGCCGCGGTGGAGATAATTGCCGCAGGCGCGACGGCAAGGCCGTCCGCACCTCTCGCCCGACGTTCGCATCTGGGGCTTGAGGTCGCGCCCATTTCTCTTATAATAGACGAATGGATACTTTAGTAGACGACCTCAGCACCCGGCTCGCCCAGCGTCTGCGGCTTGAGCGCGACAGTCGCGGCTGGTCCCTGGCCGACCTCGCCGAACGCTCCGGCGTGTCAAAAGCCACCATCAGCAAGATCGAGCGCGCCGAAGTCAGCCCGACCGCGGTGGTGCTGGTTCGGCTCGCCAGCGCCTTCGACCTCACCCTTGCCGGCCTGATGCTGCGCGCCGAGGGCAACGGTGGGCGTCTTTCGCGCGCTGCCGAGCAGCCGGTGTGGCGCGATCCCGAAACCGGCTACTTGCGCCGGCAGGTGTTCAACCGGCCCGATCATCCTATTGAGATTATCAAGGTCGAAATGCCGGCGAAGCAGCGCGTGACACTGCCCGCCTCGTCCTACGCCCACATCCGTCAGGTCCTCTGGGTGTTGTCGGGCTCGCTCGTGCTGATCGATGGCGGCGAACGTCATGAACTTGGGGCCGGCGACTGCCTCGGATTCGGTCCGCCGGCGGAAGTGACGTTCGCTAACGAGACCACCGCGCCCTGCACTTACGTCGTTGCCCTTGCCCGGAGCTGACGCCGATGCTGGAGATCGTCTGCAAGAACGCCGCGACCCAGCCTGACAGCACTGACGACCCGATTCCGGCCGGCCACAATGGCGGGCCGCCGCTCGAGGATGAGCATCGGCCTGAATGGGGCGACGGCGGCATCGGCAATTACTTCTACTGGAAGGCGGCGCATCGCGCGGCCTGGCACAACCCCTCGCCTGGCATTGTCGCGTTCCGCATCCGGAAAGCCGAGCGGCTGGGCCTCACCTACGAAGAATACACGTTGGAAATTCTCGAACGCGGCCGTCACCTGCAGATCGAGGATGTCGAGCGGATTGCAGAGATCAAACGGGCGCGGGTCCAGCGCGCCGCCAATCCTCGAAGCTGAATGTTGCGGAAATTCATCCAGATGTCGGACATCCTGATCAAAGCCTTGAAACCTTCGCTCGAAACTTGCGCGATGCTCAGTGAATTGCTGATCGAAACCGTGGCCAATGGCGGCTCGGTCAGTTTCATGCATCCGCTGTCACAGAAGGCGGCCGAGGCGTTCTGGTCCAACTCGCTTGGCGCTGCAGGTCGCGGCGAGCGGATCATCCTTGGCGCCTTTGACGGGGACAGGCTGATCGGGACGGTCACGCTGTTGCTCGATCTTCCGCCGAACCAGCCGCATCGCGCCGAGATAGCGAAGATGATGACGCGCGTCAGTCACCGCCACCGCGGGATCGCCACGGCGCTGTTGCGCGAGGCCGAGCGGCTGGCGATCGCGCGCGGGCGCTGGTTGTTGGTGCTCGACACTGCCGAGGACGAAGGCGCGGCCGGCCTATATGAACGGATGGGATTTAAGCTGACCGGCGTGATTCCGGACTACGCGTTTAAACCCCATGGCGGGCTGACGGGCACGCTGATCTACTGGAAGCGGTTGCAGGAAGGCGCGCCCGCCTGAGCTAGCACGCCTCTGCAATCGCCAGGAAATCGGCTGCCTTCAGGCTGGCGCCGCCGACCAGCGCGCCATTGACATCGGCAACCGCCATCAGTTCGGCGGCGCTCGAGGGCTTGACCGATCCGCCGTAAAGAATCCGGATCTTGCTGCCCTCCGCCTTAAATCGGCTGGTGAGAACATCACGGATAAAGCGATGAACTTGTTCGACATCTTTTGGTGTCGGCGTCAGACCGGTGCCGATCGCCCAGACCGGCTCATAGGCCACCACCAGATTGGCTGATGTTGCGCCGTCCGGCAACGAACCGGCGAGTTGCGCGCCGCAAATATCCAGCGTCTGGCCGGCGTCGCGTTGCTTCTGGGTCTCGCCGATGCAGACGATCGCCACCAGCCCCGCCCGCCAAGCCGCTTCCGCCTTCTGCCGAACCTGCGCATCGGTCTCGCCATGGTCGGCGCGCCGCTCCGAATGCCCGACGATGATGGCACTGGCGCCGGCATCCGCCAGCATTTCCGCCGAGAGATCGCCAGTATGGGCGCCCGAGGCCTTGGCATGGCAATCCTGGGCTCCCACGGCGAGTTTTGAACCGAGCGCCCTGTCGGCAAAGCCGCCGATCAGGGTGGCCGGAGGGCAGACCAGCAGGTCGGCCTTGCCGGCCAACGCACCGGCGCCGGCGATCATGGCTTCGAATTCACCTAAGAAAGATTTCAGGCCGTTCATTTTCCAGTTGCCGGCGATCAGCGGCCGGATGGCGTCGGTCATGTCGATTGTCCCGCAAATGTCAGCGTTCTAGATGCGCTAGCAGAGCCACGCCGGCAGTTCCAGATACCCGTCGGGGCGATCCCGGGGCCATTAACCGCTTCAAATAGCCCACACGGGCGAGGTTGCGAGGGGGGCGCTGCCACTTTATGATGCGTTTTCAACTCGGTGACGCCTTGTTGCGGAATTCGGTCCCGGATCGAATTCCCTTGGGCACGACCCGGTTCCCCCTCTCCTTTAAAAACAAGTTGGACCCATGCTTCGAGGAATTCGGAAAGCCTCATCAAACTGGCTCGGCAAGATTATCATGGCCACCGTGATGGGCGTTTTGATTGTCAGTTTCGCAGTTTGGGGTATTGCCGACATCTTCAAGGGATTTGGCCAGTCGTCCCTTGCCACGATTGGCAAGACCGAGATTTCGACGGAGCAGTTCCGCCAGATCTACACGGAAAGGCTGCAGCAACTCGGCCGCAGTTTCGGCCGTCCGCTGACCTCTGAACAGGCGCGCGCCTTCGGCATCGATCGACAGGTGCTGCAGCAGACCATCGCCGAAGCGGCGCTGGATGAGGAAGCCCGGCGCAAGGGGCTTGCCCAGTCGCAGGACGAAACCATGCGGCTGATCTACAACGACCCGAATTTCAAGGGATTGGGCGGCAACTTCGACCCGCAGCGCTTCCAGGCCACGATTCGCCAGTTCGGCTACACCGAGCAGCGCTATCTCGCCGAACAGCGGCGCGTCGGGCTGCGGCGCCAGATCGCCGGCACCGTCTCGGCCGGGGCGGAGCCGCCGAAGGTCCTGATCGAGGCGCTAGCGCGTTTCCAGAACGAGCAGCGCTCGATGGAGTACGTCAAGCTCGACGCGGCGCAGGCCGGCACGATTGACCCGCCGTCGCCCGAGGCGCTGGCCGCCTATTTCGAGGAACGCAAAACCCAGTTCCGCGCGCCCGAATATCGCAAAGTGTCTTTTGTCGTGATCAGCCCCGAAGAGATCGGCAAGTGGACCGAGGTCTCCGACGAGGACGCGAAGAAGGCCTTCGAGCAGCGCCGCGACCAGCTCGGGACGCCGGAAAAGCGCGAAGTGTCGCAGATGTTTTTTCCGAACGAAGGCGAAGCGCAGGCCGCGCGCAGCCGCATCACGTCGGGAACATCGTTCGACGACGTCGCCAAGGAGCGCAACCTCAATCTGGCCGACGTCGATCTCGGCATGATCGCAAAGAGTGCGATCATCGATCCGGCGATTGCGGATGCGGCGTTCTCGCTGCCGTCAGGCGAAGTCAGCCAGCCGGTGCAGGGCCGGTTCGGCGTGGCGCTGGTCAAGGTCGGCAAGATCGAGCCGGGCGTGACGCCGACCTATGAAAGCGTCGCAGCGCAGGTGAAGAAGGAAATCGCGACCGAGCGCGCGCGCGCCAAGGTCAACGAAATCCAGAACAAGATGGAAGACGAGCGCAGCGGCGGCGCCAATGTGGTCGAGGCTTCCCAGAAGCTCGGCCTCACCCCGGTCACGATCGAAGCCGTTGACCGCTCCGGCCGCACGCCCGACGGCCAGCCGGTGGCGAATATTCCGCGCGGCCTCGACGTGGTCTCGCAAGCCTTCAACAGCGATATCGGCGTCGACAACGAACCGATCCAGTTTGCTGGCGGCTATGTCTGGTACGACGTGCTCGGCATCACCCCCTCGCGCGAGCGCCCGCTCGACGAGGTCCGCAGCCAGGTCGAGGCAAAATGGCGCGAAGACCAGATTTCGAACAAGCTGCGCGCGAAGGCAACCGAAATGGTGCAGAAGGTCGAGCAAGGCGGCACGCTCGCCGCCGAAGCGGCCGCAGTTGGAGCAAAGGTCGAGACTGCGACCGGTTTCCGCCGCGACGCCTCGCTTTCAGGCGTGCCCTCCGCCGCCATCACGGCCGCATTCCGGACGCCCAAGGACGGCGTCACCCAGACGCCGGGTACCGGTGGCAGCGAATGGATCGTGTTACGCGTCACCGACGTGACGGTGCCGCCGGTCGACATGGCCTCCGATGAGCTGAAGAAATTGAAGGACACGTTGCAGCGCGGCTTGACCGAAGAACAGATCGCGCAATACGTGACCAAGATCGAATCCCAGATCGGCACCTCCATCAACGCGGCCGCCTTCGCACAGGTGACGGGCGCGAACAATTGAGCATAATAACTCACCTCATCCTGAGGAGCGGCCACCTGGCCGCGTCTCGAAGGATGAGAGCCGGGCCTCATGGTTCTCCGAGCGATGCGAAGCATCGTCCGGAGACGGCGCAAGAGCGCCTCCTCACCATGAGGCCTCGATTTTGAAAGCCAAGCGATGGACGACCTCAAATCTATCATCGGAAAAGTCGCCACCGGCGCGACGCTGTCGCGTGACGAGGCAGCCTCCGCCTTCGACAGCATGATGTCCGGCGAGGCCACGCCCTCGCAGATGGGCGGACTGTTGATGGCGCTCAGGGTTCGCGGCGAAACCGTCGACGAGATCACCGGCGCGGTGGCGGCGATGCGCGGCAAGATGCTGCGGGTCAAGGCGCCTGCGGACGCCGTCGACGTGGTCGGCACCGGCGGCGACGGCTCCGGTTCGGTCAACGTCTCGACCTGCGCGGCCTTCATCGTTGCAGGCGCCGGCGTGCCCGTCGCCAAGCATGGCAACCGCGCATTGTCGTCGCGTTCGGGGGCTGCCGACGTACTGGCCTCCCTCGGCGTCAAGATCGACCTCACCCCCGACCAGGTCGGCCGCTGTGTGCAGGAGGCCGGCATCGGCTTCATGTTCGCGCCTGCGCATCACCCCGCGATGAAGAACGTCGGCCCGACCCGGGTCGAACTCGCCACCCGCACGATCTTCAATCTGCTCGGGCCGCTCTCCAATCCGGCCGGCGTCAAGCGCCAGATGGTCGGCGTGTTCTCCAGGCACTGGGTGCAGCCGCTGGCGCAAGTCTTGAAAAACCTCGGCTCCGAATCCGTCTGGGTGGTGCACGGCTCGGACGGGCTCGACGAAATCACCCTCACCGGCCCGAGCTTTGTGGCCAGCCTCGACAACGGCAAGATCACCACGTTCGAGGTGACCCCGGAGGACGCGGGCCTCACCTGTTGCAACGTCGACGCGCTCAAGGGCGGCGATGCGGACACCAACGCGCTGGCGCTGCAAGGTGTGCTGAACGGCAAGCCCAGCCCCTATCGCGACGTCGCGCTGTTGAACGCCGCGGCGGCGCTGATCGTGGCCGGCCGTGCCAGGGACCTGAAGGAAGGCGTCGCGATCGGCGCAAAATCGCTCGATAGCGGTGCGGCGGCGGCACGGCTGAAGCACCTCGTCGCGGTTTCGCGCGGCTGAGTCCAAAGAGGCGCCAGAAATGTCCGATATCCTGAGCAAGATCGAGACCTACAAGCGCGAAGAGATTGCGGCCGCAAAGCGGGCGCACCCGCTTTCCGAGATTGAAGCCCGCGCCAAAGCGGCCCCGCCGCCGCGCGGCTTCGTCCGCGCCATTCGGGAAAAACTCGCCCGTAGCGACTACGCGCTGATCGCCGAGGTGAAGAAGGCCTCGCCGTCCAAGGGGCTGATCCGCGCAGATTTCGATCCGCCGGCACTGGCCAAGGCTTACGAGGCTGGCGGCGCGGCGTGCCTGTCGGTGCTGACGGATGCGCCCTCCTTCCAGGGCCATCTCGATTTCATGGTGGCGGCGCGCGCGGCAACCAATCTGCCGGTGCTGCGCAAGGACTTCCTGTTCGACACCTATCAGGTGGTGGAAGCCCGCGCTCATGGCGCGGACTGCATCCTGATCATCATGGCTGCGCTCGACGATGCGACCGCGAGGGATATCGAGGACGCGGCAATCGCGCTCGGCATCGACGTGCTGATCGAAATCCACGACCGCGCTGAGCTCGACCGCGCGCTAAAACTTCGTTCGCCGATGATCGGCGTCAACAACCGTAACTTGCGCACCTTCGAGACGACACTTGCGACCAGCGAGGCGCTGGCGCCGCTGATCCCGCACGATCGCCTGATGGTCGGCGAAAGCGGCATCTTTACGCCTGATGATCTCGCGCGGCTCGAGCGCGTCGGCATGTCGACCTTCCTGGTCGGCGAAAGCCTGATGCGGCAGGCCGATGTGACCGCGGCCACCCGCGCGTTGCTGGCACGTTCCGATACGGCCCGCGCGACCGGGACCGGCTAGCAGATGGCGCGGAAGGCTTCCAAAGGCGACGCTGCCCTCACCCATATCGATGCCGCCGGCGAAGCGCGGATGGTTGACGTCTCCGCGAAGGCAGCGACCGAGCGCACCGCCACTGCCGAGGGGTGCGTCGTCATGGCCAAGACGACGCTCGACCTGATCGTCTCCGGCAATGCCAAGAAGGGCGACGTGCTGGGCACGGCCCGCATCGCCGGCATCATGGCGGCCAAGCGCACGTCGGAATTGATCCCGCTGTGCCATCCGCTGGCGCTCTCCAAGGTGACGCTCGACATCACGCCTGACAAGAAGCTTTCGGGGTGCATCGTCCGCGCCACCGTCAAGGTCACCGGCCCTACCGGCGTCGAGATGGAAGCGCTGACGGCGGTGTCGGTCGCGTGCCTGACGATCTACGACATGATCAAGGCGGTCGAGCGCGGTGTTCGCATCGAAGGCATCCATCTCGTCGAGAAGAGCGGCGGCAAGTCCGGCCATTATCGCGCGGAGCGGTAAGCCCCCCGGCGACGGCGTCGCCCTCGTCACGCGGGTGTGACCGGCGCGGCGAGGAATGCGCTCGGGCGTGCGGGGTTGTCTCCATCGGGACGTTCACAAGGAAGAATCCGATGTCGATCTACAGGCTTGTTGGCGCGGCAGCCGCGTTGGCCGTGATCTCGGCACCTGCCATGACGCCCGCGACGGCTCAGCAGGTGATCTACGAACCCGGCTACTGCGCGTTTTATTATCCGAACGCCAACTGTCAGAACAAGGGTCCGGGCAATCCCTACACTGATCCGCGACGATTCAGCCAGGGGTACGCAATGCCGGACGGCTCGTCCGCCGGCGCCGTTGTGAAGAAGCGCACACGTCGACCTCTGACATCCATACGGTGATTTTCGCTCGCCGGTTCCACCGTCAAGCGAGTGGCCCTGTGGTTGTCGGCGGAACCCACTGCCACCGAACTAACCATTCATTAACCAGACTTCCTAACGTCAATTCCATCCCGGCGCGGTACCGATCTATGCGCCGGATTTGGGAGGACGCCGCTTCCGGCAGCTCATGTCCCGGCAGCGATCGCGTTCCATGGCTTCAACCGGCACCAAAGCGTTCAGGATTGCGTTCGCCTTTCGCCGCGGCCCGATCCGCTGGTTGATCCTGGGCGGCACGCTTTTGATCGCCACCATCGCGATCGGCGCGACCATCATGGCCGGCAATTTCCGCGAGCGCGCGCTGCGCAATAGCGAACGCGAGCTCGAAAACACCGTGCTGTTGCTCGCCCGACATTTCGACCAGCAGCTCGAAGATTTTCAGGTCGTACAGAAGGACCTGATCGCGTTCATGCGTTCCAGCGGGATCGCTACGCCCGACAACTACAAGCGCCGGATGTCCGGCCATGACATCCATCTCGTCCTGAAATCCAAGATCGACGCGCTGTCCTATGTCGGCGGAATCAACGTTTTCGACGCTGAAGGCAATCTGATCAATGCGTCGGCCGTCTGGCCGCCGCCGCCGGTCAACTCGGCGGACCGCGCCTTCTTCAGAACATTCAAGTCCGGCCGGGAGTCGCCGGAGATGCTGGTCGAGCCGGTCTACAGCCGCATCACCGGCGCCTGGACCACCGTGATCGCGCGCAAGATCATCGGGCCGAAAGGCGAATTCCTCGGCGTCATCGGCCGCGGCATCGAGCCGGCCAATTTCGAAAAATTCTTCGCAACCATAGCCCTCGGCCCCGGCGCTACCATCGCCATGCACCACAGCGACGGAACGCTGCTGTCGCGTTACCCGCATGTGCCTGAGCTGATCGGCAAGAACTTCAACACCGGTCCAGCCGCGCAGCGGCAGGTCTTCGAGGTGCCCCGCAGCACCTCGCGTCTGACCAGCCCGATCGACGGCGAGGACCGGCTTATCGCGTCCCGCGCGCTGACTAATTTTCCGGTTGTGATCATCGCATCGACGACGACATCGGCCGCACTCGCGGACTGGCGCGAGCAGATCGGAAGCTTGATTGCGATCACCGGGCTTTCCGTGCTGGCGATCGCCGGCCTGCTGTTTCTCGTCGTCCGCAAGCTTTCCTATCAGCACCGCGCATCGAAGCAGCGGCTGACGCTGGAAAAGCACCGTCTCGACACTGCCGTGAACAACATGACGCAGGGCCTGCTGCTGTTCGACGCGAAGCAGCAGCTCATCATCTGCAACAGGCGGTATCTCGAAATGTACGGCCTGTCGGCCGAAATCGTAAAGCCGGGTTGCAGTTTTCGCGAGGTGATCGCGCATCGCAAGGAGACGGGCACGTTCGTCGGCGACGTCGATCATTACGTCGAGGTGGTGCTACGCGACATCGCACACCCTAACGCCATGGTGATATCGACCCCCGACGGACGTTCGATCCAGGTCGTCAACGAGCCGGTCGCCGACGGCGGATGGCTGGCAACCCATGAAGACATCACCGAGCGGCGGCGCGCCGAGGAGCGCATCACTCACCTCGCCCATTACGACGCGCTGACGGACCTGCCGAACCGCACCCTGTTCCACGAGCGGCTCAAGCGCGAATTGTCTTACGTCGCGCCGAACCGGCAACTGGCGGTGCTCTATATCGATATAGACGAATTCAAGAGCGTCAACGATTCGCTCGGCCACATGATCGGCGACGAACTCCTGAAATCGGTCGCCGCCAGCCTCGCCGCCTGCGCGCGGAGATCCGATTTCGTGGCCCGGCTCGGCGGCGATGAATTCGCCATCGTGCAGACCGGGATCGAGGATATCGACGACGTGATGAAGCTCGTCAGCCGCATCTTCGAGGCGATCCGCTCGCCCTACCAATGCCTCGGTCATCAGGTAACCACCGACGCCAGCATCGGCATTGCGCTCGCGCCGCAAGACGGATCCGACATCGACCAGATCCTGAAGAACGCGGATCTGGCGATGTACGCCGCCAAGGCCGCCGGCCGCCGCACTTATCGCTTCTTCGAACCGGACATGGAAGCCGAGGTCCGCGCCCGCCGCAGCCTGGAAATGGACCTGCGCCAGGCGCTCGTCGACGGTGGCTTCGAAGTCTACTACCAACCGTGCCTCAGCTTGCAGACCAACGCGATCACCGGCTGCGAGGCGCTGGTGCGCTGGCGCCATCCGCAGCGCGGCATGATTTCGCCGGCCGAGTTCGTGCCGCTCGCCGAGGACACTGGCCTGATCAACCAGCTCGGCGAGTGGGTGCTGACTGCTGCCTGCAAGGAGGCGGCGAGCTGGCCCGGCCATGTCAGGCTCGTGGTCAACGTCTCCCCAGTTCAATTCAGGAGCGGCACGCTGGCGCTGAAGGTGATGGCGGCGCTGGCCGCATCCGGCCTCGCCGCGGACCGGCTGGAGCTCGAGATCACCGAGGCGGTCCTTATCCGCGACGACGAGGCGGCGCTCGCCGTTCTGCACGACCTTCGCACCATCGGCGTTCGCATCGCGCTCGACGATTTCGGCACCGGCTATTCCTCGCTGAGTTATCTGCAGCGTTTTCCGTTTGACAAGATCAAGATCGACCGTTGCTTCATCACCGATATCGCCGAGCCGGAAGGCTCGTCCTGCATCGTGGAGGCGGTGGTGAACATCGCCGCCGAGCGCCACATGACGACAACCGCCGAAGGCGTCGAGACCGAGCAGCAGCGCGAATTGCTGCGCGAACTCGGCTGCTCGGAAATGCAGGGCTACCTGTTCAGCGCGCCGAAGCCGGCAGCGGAGATCAGGCCGCTGTTGTCAGAGCATCGTCAGCGTCCTGATGCCGGGCGCACGCGCCGTGTCCACAAGCGCAAGAACGAGGCGCGCACGGCGTAGGCCGCACGTCGTGTCGGATCACCCTTGCTGAAACTCAGGGCTAGCGCGGACTGCTACTCGGCGCCGCCCCCTGCGCGCCGCCGCTCGTGCCAGCGCCCGAACCCGTCGTTTGGCTGCTCGGATTGGGCTGTCCGGGCGGATGTGCGGAGGCACCGGGCTGTTCCTGTTCGCTTACAAGGCCGGATTGTCCGGAGTCGCGGGTCTTGATTCCTTTGTCCGCTTCCTCCTGCATCTGTTTGTCGGTTTGCACCTCCTGCTGGCCAGGCGCGGTCGACTGCTGAGCCAATGCCGGCATGGTGAGCGCGGTTCCAAAAGCGGCCATCATCAAGAGAATTGAGGTTCGCATGAGCCATCCTCCTATGGTTCTCTCCGCACAACGCGCCCGCGCGCGCGAGAGAGAGATGGTTTCCCGGCGAAGGCCGCAGCGCGGACGAACTCCGGCGATATCCGGGGCAGTGTGAGAGTTGCCCCGGATGTGGCTACACACCGACGGTACCGCATCCCATCCAGATCACCGCGACAGCCGCTCAGTCATCAGATGCGGATTGGGTGACGTTGCACTCGATTGACGGGTCGGGCGTTGGCACCTAACGATGAGCCATGCGCCGCGCCGCGATGCTGTCACGGCAATCATTAGCGAAGCACGAGCTTTGCTAGTAACCCTACTAATTCGCTCTGCCGAGAGACGCCCACTTTTGAAAATACGCGCTTGAGCAAATTCCGCGCTGTATCTTCCGCTATCCCAAGTCGCTCTGCCGCCTCTCTGGGTGGCAGGCCTGAGCCCACAAGTGCGGCGATGCGGGCTTCTCCCAAGGTGAGGCCTAAAACGTCGCGAACTAGTGTTGGATCAGGAGGTTCGTCGAGCTTCTGTTCGATGACGAGCACAATAGCTCGTGTGTTCGTTAGAAACTCCTCGGCGAGACTGGTCCGCGTCCCGATTGGAAGCAAATAGATTACCAGCCGCCGGTTCGAGTTGAGGGAGTGAACGAGCAAAGGTTTTGGCTCAGCGACCAAATCGTGACGATATCCGCGGAGCGTATGCGTGATAGCCTCATCAATCGCTTCACGAGTACTGCCGGAACCGATCCGCAATCGATCCTGCACCAAATGAAGTTCATCTCCGATGAGCCGTCGCCCTGCTGGATTTGAAAAAACGACGCGGCCGAGTGAATCCAGTGAAAAAACCCCGATTCCGATTCTCGCCAATGCTTCACCCAGTCCAAGTCTAGTTAGCTCGGCATCGAGCAGTCTGATTGACAGGCGCAGTGATTTCTCAATATGCCGGCCAATAATGACCAGCAAGCCGAGCTCATCATCCGAGAATTCCGACTTGCGGCTAGAATCGCGCTGAACGCTGACAAGAACTCCGACGTGCGGCTCCGGAGACACGGCGATTCCCGCAACCCAGCCGAGCCCTTGCTTGGCTAAGAATTGCGTGTAGCACGGGTCATTTCTGATTTCGTCGGGTGAACAGAGGTGCCGGTCAGTGATCGGCACTCCGTTAAAGAAATAGCCACGCTCTGTCGCCCGAGTAGCTCTAATATCGCGGTTGGCCCAACCACTCTCTTCGTAATCTCTTTGTGCATCTATTAGCGTATCGGATACAATCGTACCAAACGATCCATCATCCCGACGCCAAACCAACACCGCGCCCACATCCCCGAAGCAATCCGCAATTGCTCCCAACGCGGCTGGCCATTTCGATGGGTCCGTAGCTGCTTCGTATATAGCGTCGACCGCTGTTAGAAGCCGATCCTGTGATCCATAGTTAATCATCCGGACCGCCTGCGGCGCGCCTACAAAGCAACATTGCAGCCCCAATACAACCTTAACTAGTCACATTTCGGCAACAGACCCGTCATCCAATCTTCTTTTCGTAGCCTATTTGGGTCACGACAATCAACTCGAGACAATCGTAAAGCTTTGAGGACCGGCGTGATCCCGCCGTCGATCGAAATGGCTTCCCGAGATGCTCACTGCATTGTCAACCGTGGTTCGCAAGGTAGTGGCGACCCGCTCCGTTTCAGTGGACAGTTTCTTGCAGCCTGTAATCTTTGAAGGCGTCCAGTTCGGCGGCTTGCCGGCAATTAGAAAACGTGTCGAGAATGGACTACTCGTCGGAATTCCTCTGTTGGGTAGCTTTTGGGCCGGGCTTCACATAGTGCAGCACGGCGTTACATGGATTGATATTTCTGCGTTCGTGCTCTTTTACGTACTTGTCGGTTTGGGCGTCGCGCTCGGCCTGCATCGGTACTTCTCGCACAAAAGTTTTGAGACCACCCCAGCAATCGCGTTCTTGTTGGGTGCGCTTGGCTCGACGGCTTTTCAGGGGTCTATTGCACGCTGGGTTGTAGATCACAGGCGCCACCACGCCCACACAGATCAATTCGGAGATGTGCACTCACCGCTTGTTGACGAATGGGGCTCTTCTCTCAGTGGACTTCAGGGAATTTGGCACGCCCACGTCGGTTGGTTGTTTGATTGCACCACGACAGATGTCAGTGTTTACGGAGCAAGTGTTACCGACAACAGGCTGATTGCCTTTTTCCATCGAACGCACTGGATCTGGCCCGCAATTTCCTTGGCCATGCCTTACGGGTACGGTTACTTACTCGCTGGTCCGGATGCAGCATGGACTGCGATGCTTATCGGCGGATGCCTCCGCACCACGGTACTTCACAACGTTGTCTGGGGCGTCAATTCTTTCGGCCATCTCTTTGGCGAAGAGGCGTATTCGCAAGGCAACGGAAGCAAGAACAATCGAATTCTAGCAATTCTCACATTTGGTGACGGTTGGCACAACAACCATCACCGCTTTCCGCGCTCAGCTTTTCATGGGTTTACAGAAGGGCAGCTCGACATAAACGGTCACATCATCACGTTGCTGGAAAAACTTGGACTGGTCTGGAACGTCATAAGATTGCCGCGGGATCAATCAGAGACACCCGATACCATCGCAATTGGTGCCAAGCATGGATGATCGAGTGCTGATTCGAACGAGATCGGCTATCGCTGCCCCCCTGGAGCGCCTCACTAAGTTTGTTGAAGAGGGCGGGCCTCATCCGGCCGAGTATGACGAACTTTCAACCTTGTTCGACGAAATTGCTGTCCGCCGCACTGAAGGTGACCTCGAGTCCATTACGGCGTTTGCCCAAGGCTCACGGGGAGCGTTCAACTCGACGCAAACAAATCAAGGTTTCGTTTGTATTCGTCCGCATGGATACCATGGGGATTTTGAAATCATTGATCGCATCTACACCAATTGGGTATCCCCCGACCCTACACTCGAACGCTGGGATCATTTCTTCCAGAGAAGTTCGGCGGCCAAAGCTGTGCGGGCGCGGAAAGACTATTGCCATGCCGTACTCCGCGATATCGCGAGTTCCTGTCCAAGCGGAGCTCAGGTACTCAACGTTGCGAGCGGACCTGGCAGGGACATATTCGAGTTCTTTGTCAAGCATGCCGATCTAGCGCACAGGCTCCGGATCCATTTTGTTGAACAGGATCCCAAGGCGCTGGAACACGCCCGTAAGCTTGTTTCGCCTTTCCTCAGCCGGATAACGCTAGAGCACAACAATATTCTTCGTTGGCGGACTAACCAGCGCTTCAATTTGATCTGGTGCGCAGGGCTTTTTGACTATCTGACCGATGCTCTGTTTGTTCGATTGCTCCGAAAATTGGCGGGCATGATCTACCCCGGAGGAGAACTAGTTGTAGGAAACTTCTCCAATCGCAATGTACATCGCAACTATATGGAGTTCGGCGGGTGGCAGCTTTTTCACCGAGATAGCACAAAGCTCCTCTCACTTTTCAAACGGGCTAACATCGCAGACGCTTCGGCGCGCATTGGTGAGGAGCCAAATGGGGTCAATCTATTCTTGCACATCCGCAAGGCGTCACCGTAACGCGCCAGGTGGTCAGCTAACCTTCGTGTAGCCTATTTGGGTCACGACAAGCGTCCCGAGACAATCAAAGTTATGAGGACCAGCATGCCTTCGAGGTCCTGCCGTGGGTCGAAATGGAGGGGGATTTAAGTATGAGTTTTCGCCGATTCGTTGCTGCTAACATCGTGCTTGTCGTGGTGCTCTCGACAAAAGCTGCATCCGCAGATGTCGTTTTAGGCCCGGTGACTTACGGCGGCGGCTATTCCGGTCAATGGATTGATGGGGCATTGACCGGGCGAAACTACAGTGGGAGCCTCACCGCGGGAAACAATCTGGACATCACACACTCGGGCGGGAGTACCTCTGCCTTCAGGTTTCACACAGCCCTAACTCCGGCACCCTTCTTCGAAATGACTGCTGCGGCCTCTACGCCGGGATATATTCCAGGGACGGGATATGTTGGAGGAGCTAGCGCGACGGCACACTTCACTATGCAGTACCAAATCTACATAGCCGGGCAGCCGGGAGTCGTGCACACCCATATAAATGCCTTGGGCGCCGTGACTACCGAAGGAAACGTGGCGGTGCTTAGGATTGGCAACTCCTATGCCTCAGTAGGCAATTACACTTGGTCGACTGCCGCAGGCAATGGCGGGACCGGACTGGATTTTGCAGTTAATGGCAACTACGCCTTTTTGACCAACACAATCTACAATGTGATGCTGGAGGGTACCGTCTATGCTGGATGCGGATTGGAGGCTTGCAGCGCAAGTAATCGCACGATGATCGATCCTGTCTTTACGGTGCCGGACGGCTACCAAATCCAACTTAGTCCTGGCGTAGGAAACTCTATCGCCGCTGTCCCCGAGCCATCTACTTGGGCAATGATCATCCTGGGCTTTGCTGGTGTTGGCTTCATGGCTTCCAGGCGCGGTCGTCTGAATTTCAGCAAATAGCCCGCATGAGTAAAGCGATATGCGGGATCCGCACAACCAAAACCCGGACCTCGCTTCGCTCATCCGGGCTACACTTGTTAGATCAAACGGTGGTTGCGAGATGATGAGCACGTTTCAACAGGAGTTATAAAATGAAAATCTTTGTATTTATGCTGTTATCCGCCTTCGTAATCGCGACGGTTGCCACCTCCTTCTCATCTGATGCTTACGCCGCGCGACGCGGGACGATGTCTGGAGTTGATAACACCTACGGTAGCCAAAAAGGCCAGAAATGCTTCGGCGGCACTTGCACGCCTGCCGGCGCGAAGAAGGGCAGGAAGAAGCAGTAAATAATCCGACTGAGAGGCTGCCCGCCATTGGACGGCCTCTTGATCCGCCGTCCCAAAGGAGAGCGGCAGATCCTTTCCGGCTGCGGCGAAGAACGAGGTCTTTCGGCTCCTAAAGGACCGGGACGTTCGCAGTTCGTGGAGTAAGTGGTTCGCATGAGAAAGCGATATGGGGGGATCGGCACAACCGAAACCCGGATGTCGCTCGCTCACCCGGGGCACGATTGCTGCGACGGCTAGAGTCGCGCCTTAAGCGGCACCCGAAAAATCCTGAATCCTTCGATATCGGGAAACCACTCGGCCGCTTCGCGCGAGGCCAGCGTCAGCACCGCGGCCGGGACTTCGCCGCTGATCAGCCGCTCGATCGCGCCTCGCTGTCCTTCGCTGAACTGGACTTCCGCGGCCCCCGCCGCCATCAGCGCGGCGCTGACACGTCCGCTTGATGCGGATTGCTTCTCCTCGATCGCGATGTTCTTGTTGTTCAGGTCGGATAGCGAATTGATCTCCGGACGTGCGAGGACAAGCGCAACCAGATCCGGGTCGTCTGACACTGCCGATGCCGCTTTGTCGGTATCGCGGGTCTCAGCCAAATCCGTGGCCGGACTTTCCGATTTGTTGGCCGCTTCCCGTCCCGTCCCGATTGCCGTGACGAGATCGGCCATTCCCGTCGCTTCCACAAGCTGCTGCTGTATTGTTCGAGAGGCCGGAGCGGAAGCATCGGCGGCCGCAGCAGGCAACGCAGCCTTCTCGGACGCCACGGGCGTCGCGGCGATCTCGAGCGTGGCTGGTGGCGGCAGGGTGACTTCGGGTTTGGCTTCAGACTTCACCTCGGACTTGGGTGCCTCTGCGGGCTGCGACGCTGCGACGGCAACTGCCTGAGCAGGCTCCGGCCTGTTAGAGATTTCCAATTTACGCTCGGACCCCTTGCCGGCGATCGTCTTTTCGCGAGCCACTGGCGTGGCGGCCGCCGGAATGTTCTTCCTCGTTGCTGCAAGGCTGAGAGGCGCGGCCTTCTTGCCGTTCGACGGCTTGGTCTTCGACGCGGCCATGCTACCGCGCGGCGTGGCGCGGGGAACGGGTGCGCCGGCCTGCCTTGCCACGCGTGCCGGGCTGGCGTGTGCTGGTGCTGCTGTCTCCGCCTCAGCTGGCACCACGACATCAGGCTCGCGTTGCCCGCGGTGCCGGGCAGACAATGCCTGATCAGACCAGGCCATGTAGGATTGGCACGCGCGGTTGCACGGCAGCCCGTCGATATAAATGACGCCGGGTGAATCCAGCGGATTGGCCTGCAGGGCTCCACTCGAACAGAGGGACAGGATCAGGGCCGACAAGGTCCACTTTTTTGACATGACTACTCCATTTCAACGCGCATGGCGTTCAACGCGAGATACGAATGGATGGAGATGGGGTTTCAGAAAACGATCTTGTTTCCGGCATACGCTCTTGATAATGCCTCCTCGCTGCCCGGCCAGCGACCGGCGCGCGCCACATTCGGAATGAGTTGTCCCAACGGCAAGTAGCCCGGATGGAGCGCAGCGCAATCCGGGATTCCCTCCCTGTTTGAGGGCCGCCCCGGATTTCGCTGCGCTCCATGCGGCTACAAAGCTCGCTGCGCGCTGCTTGTTTCCGATATGCTTGAGGTCTCATTCTTCACTTCGGATTTATGCATCTAAATCCAGGAGGGAGACCTCGGGAGGTCCAACAGGGCCCATTGCAGAATCTCGGTGCAGGCTCCTCACCAAAAACGGAATTGCCGTCGGTCCATCCCCGACAGAATTTCAAGATCGAAGCCTCATCCCATTTGAGGCAACTTTCTTGCATTAGATCTCGGTGTGCCTCGCGACAAACCCAAGCGCTATCTTTGGACTCCCGATCGCAACTCTGATCCACAGAGTTATAGGAAAGGCAATACGGGATGGGATCATCGCGAAACTTCGAGGGATCGCCGAGCGCCTCTGTCGCCAATAGTCCAGCCGCGCCAATCAAAGCGAAAACAATGCCGCAAGTAGCCCGCATGAACGCAGCGATATGCGATGGTAGACCAAAGCCCGGATTTCGCGTCGCTCCATCCGGGCTACAAGGCTCGCAAGCGGAAGCCGGTTTCGCGACCGGCGTGAGTGAATTTAGTTCGGCACCGCCCGCTTCGCGGCCGTCACCGCATTCGCGTTCACGGTGCCCCCGCGCAGCAGGTTGAACGCGGCGTTGAGCGCCTTATCGTCCTTCTCGTTCGACGGGACGTAGGCTTGCGAGCCGGTCTGCTCGGCGCCATCGGCGGCGAGATGGCCGCGCATCGAGGCTTCGCCTTTCAGCTCGGCGCGGCCCTTGAGTTCATCGGGCACATCCTGCAGCACCTCGACGTCGGGCGCGATGCCCTGGGCCTGGATCGAGCGGCCCGACGGCGTAAAGTAGCGCGCCGTGGTCAGCGCCAGAGCGCCGTTGCCCTGTCCAAGCGGGATGATGGTCTGCACCGAGCCTTTGCCGAAGGTGCGCGTGCCGATCAGCGTGGCGCGCTTGTGGTCGCGCAGCGCGCCGGCCACGATTTCGGACGCCGACGCCGAGCCGCCGTTGATCAGCACGACCAGCGGCTTGCCCTTGGTAATGTCGCCGCCACGTGCGGTGAAGCGCTGGGTTTCCTCGGCGGTGCGGCCCCGCGTCGAGACCACCTCGCCCCGGTTCATGAAGGCGCTCGATACCGACACCGCCTGGTCGAGCAATCCACCAGGATTGTTGCGGAGGTCGACGACATAGCCCGTGAGTTTTTCCGGCGGAATTTCCTTCAAGATGCTGGCGATCGCCTTCTTCAAGCCGTCAGTGGTCTGCTCGTTGAAACGGGTGATCCTGATGTAACCGATGTCGCCGCCGTCTGTCTTGAAGCGGACCGGCCGCACCCGGATGATCTCGCGCACGATGGCGACGTCGATCGGCGCGGCCCCCTTGCGCACGACTTTGAGGCGGATCTTGCTGTTGGCGGGGCCCTTCATCCGGCTCACGGCCTGTTCGAGGGTCATGCCCTGGATAACCTCGTCGTCGATCTGGGTGATCACGTCGCCCGACAGCATGCCGGCTTTCGCGGCGGGCGTATCGTCGATCGGCGTCACCACCTTGACGAGGCCGTCTTCCATCGTCACCTCGATGCCGAGCCCGCCGAACTCGCCATGGGTGGTCTCCTGCATGTCGCTCCAGCCCTTCTCATTCATGTAGCGCGAATGAGGATCGAGCGCCGAGATCATGCCGTTGATGGCGCCCTCCATCAGCTTGGAATCGTCAGGCTTCTCGACATAGCTGGTCTTGATCCGCTCAAACACGCTGCCAAACAAATTGAGCTGGTTGTAGGTGTCGGAACGGGCCGCAGCCTTTGCCGCCGCCACCAGATGCGCCCCTTGAGGTCCGATCACGAGGGCGGTCAGACACGCGCCCGTCACCGTGCCGAGAAGAAAGGCAAAATTCCTGCGCATCGTGGGCGTCCCTCTTTCGCTTATGGACGCCCGCGATCCCAGTGAATCGGCGCCCTGTCCCGGCCCCGCCAACTCACAATGGCTTTTTGGTCGGATCAAGGCACGCCAACCCGGCGCAATACGGCCGTTTTTCAGGAGGCTTTATCCGCCCTCGTGCAACCCGTTTTGCCACGTGGACGGTAGGGTTCCAAAACCGCGCTTGGCGCGGGTGCCCAGCCAATAGCCGAATTGCGGGGGAACGTTGCGGAACGGGCCGTCCGCGCCCAGTTTCAGCGCGGCGTCCATCGGCCAATTGGGATTGTTGAGGATTTCCCGCCCTACCGCGATCAAATCGGCCTGCCCATCGCGCAGGATCTGTTCTTCAACGTGAGGCCGCGGATCGTCATCGGGGAAAACAGCAGCGTTTCCGTCATGGTTTGCTCGCCTCGCGGACGTCATTGTCCCGGCATGGCGCCGGGAAGTGCCTTCTACTTTGCTGCGCCTTCGGCGGATTTGGCCTTTGACTTTGCTGCCGGCGCCTTGGCCGCTGCTTTCGGCGGTGCGCTATCGCCGCGCATCGTCCCCCAGGGGTCGGAACTCTTCTGCTGCTCCGGGATGTTGCCGAGCGATCTCCGGTAGGCCCGCTCGGCCTCCCTCTCCGCCTCGATTTGCGAGGGCGTCTTGGGCTTGTCCTCCTCGCCATATTTGGCGGGACCTTGTTGGGCGGCAGCGGATCCGGCCAACAATGCGATCACGGCGACAGCGCCCAGAATTCTGCCAACAACTTGCATGCGACTACTCCCTGAAATTGGCCCCAAGCCTTAGCACAGCCCGCGTACGGGCTTAAGCGCCGGATTGGACTGCGACGCAAATCCCCGTGGCCGTTGCCGAGGCCGGTCCAGTTTTGTAAACGACTGCCATGAATTCGCCGCCAGCGCCCCATTCCGTCGACGCCTTGCTGTTCGATCTCGGCCGCGTCGTGCTCGACATCAGTTTTGATCAGGTAATGACCTGCTGGGCTGGGCATGCTGGTTGCGCGCCTGCCGATCTCGCCGGACGCTTTGTCGTCGACGATAGTTTCAAGCACCACGAGACCGGCCGGATCGACGATGCGGCGTTCTTTGCGAGCCTGCGCCGGTCGCTCGGCATCGGCATCACCGACGCGCAGTTCCTGGAAGGCTGGAACGCGATCTTCACCGGCGAGATGCCCGGAATTGCACAGCTTCTGGCGGGTGCTGCAAAGCGCCTGCCGCTCTATGCTTTTTCCAACACCAATCCGGCCCATGTCACGCATTTTTCGCAGGCCTATGCGGAGGTCCTCAGCCATTTCCGCGAGATATTTTTGTCCTCCAGCATCGGTCTGCGCAAACCCGACGCCGAAGCCTATGATCATGTGATAAAAGCGATCGGCGTGCCGGCGTCGCGGATCCTGTTCTTCGACGATTCAGCCGCCAATATCGAAGGTGCGCGGGCGCGCGGCCTTTCTGCCATCCACGTGACATCGACGGATGACGTGGCAAGGGCACTGACCGCACTTGGAATTTAAGCACTTGGAATTTAAGCACTTGGAATTTAAGCACTTGGAATTTAGATGATTACCCCGTCATTGCGAGCGAAGCGAAGCAATCCATGGCCAGGAAGGAAGTGTGGATTGCTTCGTCCCGCTGCTCCTCGCAATGACGTCGAAGCAGGAGTGCCAGCGTGGCCTTGATGCCGGTTGCCGATGCGCTTGCCGCGATCCTTGCCGGCGCAGCGCCGCTACCCGAAGAAATGGTGGCGCTCGACGAAGCGTATCGCCGCATTCTCGCACGCGACGTCGCCGCGCGGCGGACGCAGCCGCCGCAGGCGATGTCGGCGATGGACGGCTATGCGGTGCGCGCGGCCGACGCCGCCGATGTCGGCGCACGGCTGAAGGTGATCGGCGAGGTCGCCGCCGGCCGCCCGTTCGAGCGGAAGGTAGGCCCGGGCGAAGCGGTGCGGATCTTTACCGGCGGCGTGATCCCCGATGGCGCAGACGCCGTCGTCATCCAGGAAGACGCTGCCATCGAGGGCGATCATATCACCATCACGGAAGCTGCCGTTCCGGGGCGGCATATCCGCCCCGCGGGCGTTGATTTCCGCGAAGGCGACGTCCTCCTCAAACGCGGGCGCCGCCTCACCGACCGCGATCTCTCGCTCGCCGCCGGCATGAACTACCCGGAGCTTGCGGTGCACCGCCGCCCGAAAGTGGCGATGCTGGCGACCGGCGACGAACTGGTGATGCCAGGCGCAACCCCCAGCCCCGGCCAGATCGTCTATTCCAACGGCTACGGCTTGCGGGCGCTGGCGCGAGCCGAGGGCGCAGAAATCATCGACCTCGGGATCGCCGCCGACACCGTCGCCGCCACCACGGAAGGCATCCGCCGTGCCCGCAACGCCGACGCGGACGTCCTGATCACCGTGGGCGGCGCCTCGGTCGGCGACCACGACCTCGTCAAGCGGTCGCTGGAGGCCGAGGGCGTCGCCATGGCGTTCTGGCGGATTGCGATGCGGCCAGGCAAGCCGATGATGCACGGCAGGTTGGGCGCGATGCGGGTGATCGGCCTGCCCGGCAACCCCGTCTCCTCCTATGTCTGCGGCTTCCTGTTTCTGGTGCCGCTGATTCGCGCCTTATCAGGCCGCGACCACGTCCATCATCCGCGCGAAAACGCCCTGCTCGGCTGCGATCTCGCCGCCAACGACCAGCGCGAAGACTATCTTCGCGCTCGCCTCGAAGCGCGCGACGACGGCACGCTGGTCGCCGTGCCGGTGAACCATCAGGACTCGTCACTATCAGGGAATCTCGCTGCGGCACGGGCACTTGTGATACGTCCGCCGTTCGCGCCGGCTGCCGCAAAGGGATCGCGTTGCGAGTTGCTCCGGCTGCCGGAATGACGCCTGAACGGCGTTCCAACAGCACCTTGAACCGGAACCGCAATGCGTTCACCTGAAATTAAATGGTTGCGGAACACATATCGAACATATAGTGTCCGTTCATGATTTGTTTCGACTGCTAGTGTCTTTGGTTGAGAGTTTGGGGACTCCACGATCTGGGCGCTAAAGATTCGGAACGAGACGACGCCAACCGGGGGATTGCTCGCGATGCTTACGCGCAAACAGTATGAACTTCTGCGTTTCATCAATGAACGGCTGAAAGAGGCCGGCGTGCCGCCCTCGTTCGACGAGATGAAGGACGCGCTCGATCTGCGCTCGAAATCCGGAATCCACCGCCTCATCACGGCGTTGGAGGAGCGCGGCTTCATCCGCCGCCTGCCCAACCGCGCCCGCGCCATCGAAGTCATCAAGCTGCCCGAGCTCGCAGCCGCCGCCAACGGCCGCCGCGGCTTCACGCCGAGCGTCATCGAGGGCACGCTCGGCAAGCGCACGGTGAGCGCGCCGGCCGCCGAGGACGACGGCAATCGCCCGGTCGCCGTGCCTGTCATGGGCCGGATCGCCGCCGGTACGCCGATCGAGGCGCTACAGACCCGCAGCCACACCATCAGTGTGCCGCCGGACATGCTCGGCTCCGGCGAGCATTACGCGCTCGAAGTGCGCGGCGATTCCATGGTGGATGCCGGTATCCTCGACGGCGACATGGCGTTGATCCAGCGCAACGAGACCGCCGACACCGGTGATATCGTGGTGGCGTTGATCGACGAGGAAGAGGCCACTCTGAAGCGCTTCCGCCGCCGCGGCGCCTCGATTGCGCTCGAGCCGGCAAACGCCGCCTATGAAGTCCGCATCCTGCCGCCGAACCGGGTCCGGATTCAGGGCAAGCTGATCGGGCTGTACCGCAAATACTGACCCGTTATGCGCTCCGGCGCCGTGACGAAAGCCAGCCCCGGCCCTCGGCCGGGGTTTTTTGTTGCGCATGTGGAACTAAGGCACGTTAGCGCGTTTGTGAATGTGGCGCAGTGCGCCAGTCGCAGAATTGCCCAGAAAGAAGAAAAGGCTCTGCGCCATGTCCACTCTGATAGAGGCCTGTGCCTCCTTCTAGACACGGGTCAGCTATCTCAAACGAGGGAGCCATCCGATGTGTGACTATAGCCTGCATGCTGTGGCTACGCGGCCTGCCCAGGTCGGCGAGACGCTGATCACCACGACATTCCGCGGTACATCGACCCGCGGCTTTGCGTCGGAACGCGAGCCTGCAGTGGCGGTCTGCATGCTTCCCGGCACCGAACTGGCGTTCGCTGAGGACGTCAAATACGATAACCGGTGGATCTGGACTCGAACCACCGACTGGCGGGTCGGCAAGTTCAATCAAATCGACCCCCATATATCCGACCGTCATCATGACGCGATCGAATTCCCCGATGGAAGCCATGTGCTGGTGACGCAGCTTTGCGAAGGCCAGCGTGCGACCGTGCTGCAATTGCCGGTGGTCCAGACCGGTGGCGAGCGTGCGCCAAAGGTAACGGAAGCACCTCCGGCCGAATCGATCGTGACCGGATAAACGCCCACGCGCATACGATCCGCCGGTCCAGGCCGGCGGATCGTGGTGGTACATTTTTCAGAACTCGGCACCGCAGGGGGCAGTCGGTGGTCAACAAGGTTACGTGGCAAAAAGCCGGGCGCGTCACCGAGCCTGGGCGGTACATGTTCAGGTACGGCTGGCTCACCATCACGGCGGAAGATCTCGCAATCTGGCAGCAATTCCCCGACGCATCGTTCACGCTGGTCGCTCTGCCGTCGGCGCCTGATGCCCCGGAGGAATTCCACCTCGGTGCATTCGAAATACCAGCCAAACCCACGGTCGACGAGCACTGACGCTCGTCTACTCCTCCGCCTGAAGATCTGCCTCGGCCGGCGTGGCATCGACCGCGCGGGGCGGCACAATGCGCGGCGCAAGAACGGTGGTGTCGACGACCTCGCTCTCGTCCGCTATGGCCGGCGACCACGGGCGGTCTACGCCCCTCGGCTTGACCGCGTCGACGACAAATCCCTCCCTGCTGCGCCGCAACGCCATCGCGCCCTGCCGCCGCAGCCGTTCAGCATCGATAACGGAAGCGCCGCAGGCTGCGGGCGCCTGCCGCAGCGTCACGATCAGCGCCGCGCGCTCGCAATCGTCCGCCAGCGCCTCGGGCCTGAAGGCCTGCGCGATCAGGCCGCCACCAGCGGATTGCACCACGCAGCCAAAATCGTCGCATGAAACGCCCGATGTGAGCGACGCGTCAGCCGCCGTCCGCGCGTCCGCATCCGCCGCCAGCCACTCCTTCAGCAGGAAGGCATCCCGGGACCCTTTGACCGCGTGCATCAGGTGCAACCGGCCATCCTGGCCGCGCACCCCGACATTGCGCCCGTCGGCGGAAATCAGGATGTCCGGCTGCGGCGCCCGCGCCGCCCACAATGCCGCTGCCAGCACCAGCGCCGCACCCGACCAGCGCAGCGGAGTGCGCAACAGGCCGAGCAGGATGATGCCGAGGCTTGCCGTAATCAGCGGGCCGATGCCGAAGGCCGGCACCCGGCCGACCGCACCGGGTAATGCCGCGACCCATTGCGTGACCACGATCATCCAGTCGATGCCGACGCCCATGACCGCCCAGAACGGGCGATCGAAGCCGAACGGCATCGCAACGAGGCCGAACAGGCCCGCCGGCATTACCAGTGCTGACACCACCGGCATCGCCGCGAGGTTGGCCAGCACGCCGTAAGGCGTGACCCGGTGAAAGTGAAAGGCCGCGTAAGGCGTGGTCGCAAGCCCCGCTATCAGTGAGGCCAGCAGCAGCATGGTGACTTCGCGGCCGCCCCACAGCGCCACGCGCGCGGTTGCGGTATGATCCGCTGTCGCGAACAGGCGCGGCATGCCGATCTGCACCAGCGCCACCAGCCCGAGCGTCGCCGCAAACGACATCTGAAAACTCGGATGCACCAGCGCTTCCGGCGCGACCGTGAGCACGATCAGAGCGGCGACCGCGAGCGTGCGAAACGTAATCGCGCGGCGATCGACCATGACGGCGATCAGCACCACGGCCGTCATGAAGAACGATCTTTGCGTCGCGACCTCGGCGCCGGACAGCAGCAAATAAAACGCGGCGGCAACGAGGCTGCTGCCGCCGACCACTTCTTGATCGCGTAGCCGACGGTGAGCACGGGAAACAGCGCCAATAGTGCCCGGACCGCGAAAAACACGACACCGGCGACGACGGCCATGTGATAGCCGGAGATCGACAGCACATGGCCGAGACCGGAGATGAACATCGCGTCGTTCACCGGCGGCGAAATCGCATCGCGCCGCCCGGTCAACAGAGCGGTCGCAATCGCGCGCTTGTCGCCCTCCAGCGTGGTCCTGATCCGCGCATCGATCGTATCGCGCAGGCCTTGCATGAATGCCGAATAGCGCAGGCGGAGCCCGCCGCCCGTGGCGGGCGGCGCGGCGATTTTGACCGCGCCCATCACGAAGCCGGAGGCGCCGATGCCGGCGAAAAACATGTCGCGGCTGAAATCGTAGCTGCCCGGCCGCACCGGCGAAAGCGGCGGCAACAGCCGCGCCTTCAGCTCGACGAAGCTCCCAACCGGCGGCGCCGTGCCCTTCTTTACCGAGAGCCGTACGCGCTCCAGCTTCGTCGTTCCGCGCGCGCTTTCCATGGTGACGACGCGAAGGACAAAACGGTCGGTGCGCTCGCGAATGTCGCGCGTCTCGACAAAACCCGTCAGCGACACCGAAAACATCGGCCGCGCCAGCACGCCATGCGCGATGCGCGCGGTCTTCCAGGTCGCGACCGCAAAGCCCGCGGCGACCGCCGCGATCATTACCGCGGCGGGAAAGAATTTCTGTCGCCGCAACAGAACCGCCACCGCGCACAGCGCGATCGCCACAGTGGCAGCCACCGACAGCACCGGCTCATGATCGGCGGCGAAGTAGAGGGCAATGCCGGTGCCGAATGCGACGGGTACCCACGGCAGCAAGCGGCCGGCACCAGCTTCCGCGCGCGCCCATGTCCGCAAGGTCTCGATCAGTGGCGGCCAGAAAGCCGGGCGCGACGGCGCAAGGCCGCCGATCGGCGCCGCAGCGCGCGGCGGCCAGGTGCCGGCATAGCCCCGTTTTCGGCCCGACGTGTCGCCCTGCTCCGCCACCGAGCCTACACCTTACGATCTCGTGGAGACCGCAAGACTACCGGACGCTGTATTGCGGCCGCTAGCGGAACGGAAGCAGAAACCTGAGGAAATGCACACCGGCCGGCGTTACAGTCGAACGCTATTGGATTGAACCGAAATCAGGACAAAGAAACGACATGAAGCTTGCGGCCAGCCTTTTATTTGCGGTGATCTTGATCACCTCTCACGCCAATGCCGCAACTCCAGAACAATGCCGCTTCATCGAGGCGAGAGCCGAACGCGAAGCATGCTACCAGCGGCAGGAAACCGCGCGGGCCGCTCGACAAAAGGCCCAGGAAGCCCGACAGGCTACGCAGCAAAGGCCCTATGAGCCGATGGCGCCGGAAGATGCCCAACTCGCAAAGTCCCTGCGGAGCATTTGCCGGGGCTGCTAGGCGGCGGCGCCGGCCCACTACTGCTCAATCAACAGCGTTTTCGGCGACACATGATGGCTGACAATCTTCCAGTCGCCATCTTCGCGAATGATCAGGCCTGGCGCTGTCGCTGATCGGCGCATAGCCACCCGCCGTCGCGGCGGCCTGCGCTGTGTTGCCGCTGCTCTTCCCAGAGCCCCATCCAAACCCGGCAGCCCACCGCCCGGAAAGCACTCTTGCAAGTGCGCCGCAGCAGGATGCACACTGTGCGCAAGATCAGGTGTCAACGTCTACGGCTCTCAGTTCGACTGGAATTCACGGTTGCGCTCGGAACGAGAGGAGCATGACGCCATGCGAGAAATCGAAATCCACGACTATGCGCGGCAGTTGCTGGAAGCACACGGTGCCAAGGCTATTGCGGAAGCCGCCCAGAACGCCATCGAACTCGAGGCCAAAGGCGAGGTCGAACTGGCCAGAACCTGGCGACATATCGAAGACGCGATGAAGCTCATGCGCGGGCCCCACCAAAGCTGAGGCTGCCGGCGCGGCAACGCAGAACCAGGACCCATTGCAGGCCGCTTCGCCGCGGCTGAATGGCGTCACGACCTCCAAGATGCGGCTCTCCATAACAGGAGTGAAGCCATGTTTCCGAAGTGTGCGACAGCCGAAGATACCGTGAAGGCGATCAAGGACGAGAAGGTGCAGATGATCGATCTGCGCTTCACCGACTTGCCTGGGGTATGGCAGCATTTTTCCATCCCGCCCGGTGCGGCGAGTGTCGATGCTCTCAGCGAAGGTATTGGATTCGACGGCTCATCCATCCGCGGCTTCCAGGAAATCCAGGAAAGCGACATGCTCGTCGTGCCGGACCCGACCACGGCCTTCCTCGACCCGTATTCCCCTTCATCGACCCTGGTCCTGATCTGCAACATCAAGGACCCCGTGACCGGTCAACCCTATAGCCGTGACGCCCGTTACATCGCCCAGAAGGCCGAAACCAACCTGAGGGGCACCGGCCACGCCGATACGAGTTACTTCGGCCCGGAGGCGGAGTTCTTCGTGTTCGACGACGTGCGCTACGGACAAGGGATCAACTACGCCTTCCACGAAATCGATTCTAGCGAGGGCAGTTGGAATACTGGCAAGGAGGAAGAGCCGAATCTGGCCCACAAGCCACGCCCGAAGGAGGGATATTTTCCCGTTCCCCCGACCGACAGCATGCAGGCTCTCCGCACCGAAATGGTGCTGACGATGGAACAGCTGGGCATCCAGATCGAAGCCCATCACCATGAAGTCGCGACCGGCGGCCAGAACGAGATCGACATGCGCTTCACCACACTCACCCGCATGGCCGACAATCTGATGATCTACAAATACGTGGTGAAGAACACCGCCCGCGAGCACGGCATGACTGCCACCTTCATGCCGAAGCCGCTGTTCGAGGACAACGCCTCGGGGATGCACGTTCACCAGTCTCTGTGGAAGGGCGAGACCAATCTGTTCTACGATCAGGGCGACTATGCCGAGTTGAGCCAGCTTGGCCGCTACTACATCGGCGGCCTGTTGACTCACGCCTGGGCATTATGCGCGCTTTGCGCCCCCACCACGAACTCCTATCGGCGTCTGGTGCCAGGCTATGAGGCCCCGATCAATCTGGTCTATTCCCAGCGCAACCGCTCAGCCTGCTGCCGGATCCCGATGTATTCGCCGAACCCGCGCGCAAAGCGGGTTGAATTTCGTTCGCCGGACCCCTCCTGCAATCCCTATCTGGCCTTTGCTGCGATGCTGATGGCCGGGCTTGATGGCATCACCAACCGGATCGATCCGGGCAGCCCGATCGACAAGAACCTTTATGACTTGCCGCCCGCCGAGGCGAAGGACGTGAGGTCGACACCAGGGTCGCTGGATCAGGCGCTTGACGCGCTGGAACGCGATCACGCCTTCCTGCTCCGTAACGATGTGTTCACCGACGACGTGATCGAGACCTGGCTCGACTACAAGCGGAAGAAAGAGGTCGATCCAATACGGCTGCGCCCTCATCCATATGAGTTCCATTTGTATTACGACATCTAGAACGGGATGAATCTTCTTTCGAAGCGTCATCGCGTCCCACTCGAGCAGGACTCCTTCGACTGGTTCCCGCTTTGCGCCAACAGGCTCTTCGGGCCGGATCAGGCTCTCGCAGCGACCGCTTCGGCCGACGCGCACCTGCCTACTGCTTGAGCAGCGGCGTCTTCGACGAGACGTGATCGCTGACGATCTTCCAGTCGCCGTCTTCGCGGACGATCACCCAGGTGATTTTCACCACCAGCGGCTCGGCGCCCTCTTCGACGGCAAATGTCGCCGTGCCCGCGACGTTGATCAAGTCGGCCGCCGCCTGTGCTGTCCTGACATCGGTAAATTCAACGGATGGCGACTGCCACCGCGGCAGCCCCTCAAAATAGGTCTGCACACCGTCACGACCGCGGTAGAAGTTGGGGTTCGAGCCGAAGAAGAATGCGTTGCGTGAATAGAGCGAGGCCAGCGCCTTGGCGTCCAGTTGGCTTAACGCCGCCGCCCATTTTCCCATGATGCCGGAGACGATGTCGTCGGTAGGGCTCTGCATCGATGATCCAATCTGATGTTAAACCTCATGGTGAGGAGCGCGTCTTCGCGCGTCTCGAACCATGAGGCCACGCCAGTGCCACTCATCCTTCGAGACGCGGCGCAGGCGCCGCTCCTCAGGATGAGGGCTGACAAAACATCCGCCGCGCGAGAATCTTACCCCTTCCCGCCGACTTCCTTGGCAAAGGTGTCGCGCAGGCCAATGGTGCGGTTGAATACCGGCTTGCCGGGCGCGGAATCCTTGTCGCGCACGAAATAGCCCTGCCGCTCGAACTGCATCACCTCGCCCGAATTGTCTGATGCGACCGACGGCTCGATCCGCGCGTCAGGCAACACCTCCAGCGATTCCGGATTGAGGTCGGCGGCGAAATTCGCGGCATTCGGGCTCGGGTTCGAGAAGAGCTGATTATAGACGCGGATTTCCGCCGGCACTGAATCTTTGGCCGACAGCCAGTGCATCGTGGCCTTGACCTTGCGGCCGTCAGGGGCGTTGCCGCCCTTGGTCGCGGGATCGTAGGTGCAGCGGAGTTCGACCACTTCGCCGGCATCATTCTTGATCACGCCGGTGCATTTCACGAAATAGGCGTAGCGCAGCCGCACCTCATTGCCCGGTGACAGGCGGAAGAACTTTTTCGGCGGGTTCTCCATGAAATCGTCGCGCTCGATATAGAGCTCGCGGCCGAAAGAAATCTTTCGCGTACCCAACGATGGGTCGTCGGGATGGTTGACGGCCTCGAGCTCCTCCGTCTGCCCTTCCGGATAATTCTCGATCACGACCTTCAGGGGCCGAAGCACCGCCATGCGTCGCTGCGCCGTCTTGTTGAGGTGCTCGCGAATGCAGAATTCCAGCATGCCGACATCGACCACGCTGTTGGCTTTCGCCACGCCGATGCGCTTGACGAATTCGCGCACCGCCGCCGGCGGCACGCCGCGCCGTTTCAACCCGGCAATGGTCGGCATGCGCGGATCGTCCCAGGCGGAGACGTGACCGTCGCGGACGAGCTGCGTCAGCACGCGCTTCGACAGCAGCGTGTAGGTCAGGTTCAGCCGGGCGAATTCGTACTGCCGCGGCTTTGAGGGCACCGGCAGTTTTTCCAGCAGCCATTCATAGAGCGGCCGATGGTCCTCGAATTCCAGCGTGCAGATCGAATGCGTGATGCCTTCGATGGCGTCCGACTGGCCGTGGGCGTAGTCGTAGCTCGGGTAGATCGACCATTTGGTGCCGGTGCGCGGATGCTCGGCATGTAGGATACGGTAGAGCACGGGATCGCGCAGGTTGATGTTGCCGGCCGCCATATCGATCTTGGCCCGCAGCACGCGGCTGCCGTTCGGAAACTCGCCGGCCTTCATGCGCCTGAAGAGGTCGAGGTTTTCCTCCACCGTGCGGTCACGGAACGGCGAGTTCTTGCCGGGTTCCGTCAGCGTGCCGCGGTTGATCCGGATCTCCTCCTGCGACTGGTCGTCGACATAGGCATCGCCCGCCTTGATCAGGCCCTCGGCCCATTCATAGAGGCGATCGAAATAGTCGGAAGCGTAATAGAGATCGGTTCCCCAGTCATAGCCGAGCCAATGCACGTCGGCCTGGATGGAATCGATATATTCCTGCTCTTCCTTGGTCGGATTGGTATCGTCGAAGCGCAGATGGCACTTGCCGCCGAACTCCTGCGCGATGCCGAAATTGAGGGCAATCGACTTGGCATGGCCGATATGCAGATAGCCGTTCGGCTCCGGCGGAAATCGGGTGACGATCCGGCTGTGCTTTTTGGAAGAGAGATCGGCCTGGACGATGTCGCGGATGAAATCGCGCCCCGCCTCTGCCGTTACCGGTTCTGTGGTCATCCTGAGTTCCTGTTAGGGATTGGCGAACCTTCTGCCAAATTCGCCCCTGTGAGCCAAGCCTACTTTGCCGATGGCTTAGGCTTTAGTTATGTACCGTTCCTGTTATACACCACCGCCGTTCACCCTCAGCCCGCTCGGTAAATGACTGATTCCGTCGTCACACGCTTCGCCCCCTCGCCAACCGGCTTCCTCCACATCGGAGGCGCCCGGACCGCGCTGTTCAACTGGCTCTATGCCAAGAAGCGCGGCGGCAAGATGCTGCTGCGGATCGAAGACACCGACCGCGAACGCTCGACCGAGCCTGCCATCGCCGCGATCCTCGACGGCTTGAAGTGGCTCGAGCTCAATTGGGACGGCGACGTCATCTACCAGTTCAGCCGCGCCGCCCGGCATCGCGAGGTCGCCGAGCATTTGCTCGCCAGCGGCCAGGCGTACCGCTGCTACGCCACCGCGGAGGAGCTGACCGCGATGCGCGAGAGAGCGCGCGCGGAGGGCCGCACCCGCCTCTATGACGGGATGTGGCGGGATCGTGATCCCGGAGAAGCGCCCGCCGGCATGAAGCCGACCATTCGCCTGAAGGCCCCGCAGACCGGCGAGACCGTGATCGAGGACCAGGTGCAGGGCCGCGTGGTCTGGCAGAACGAGAACCTCGACGACCTCGTCCTGTTGCGTGGCGACGGCAATCCGACCTACATGCTCGCTGTCGTGGTCGACGACCACGACATGGGCGTCACCCATGTCATCCGCGGCGACGACCATCTGATCAACGCCGCGCGCCAGAAGCAGATCTATGATGCGCTCGGATGGGACATCCCCAACATGTCCCACATCCCGCTGATCCACGGGCCGGACGGCTCGAAGCTGTCGAAGCGCCATGGCGCGCTCGGCGTCGATGCGTACCGCGCCATGGGATATCTGCCGGCGGCGCTGCGCAATTACCTCGTACGGCTCGGCTGGAGCCATGGCGACCAGGAAATCTTCTCGACACAGGAAATGATCGACGCGTTCGACCTGCCGGCGATCGGGCGTTCCGCGGCGCGGTTCGATTTCGCCAAGCTGGAAAATCTCAACGGGCATTATATCCGCCACGCCGACGACGGCGCGCTACTGGCCCAGTTCGAGAGCGTTCTGGACTATGTCCCCGACGGCGCCGAGCTGAAGGCAAAACTCAAAGACACCACGCGCGCGCAATTGCTGCGGGCGATGCCGAGCTTGAAAGAACGCGCCAAGACCTTGATCGAGCTGATCTCGGGCGCCTATTTCATCTTTGCCGACCGCCCGCTGCAGATCGAGCCGAAGGCTGCCGCCCTGCTGACGCCGGAGACCCGCACGCTGATCGGCAAGCTCGGCACCGCGTTGGAAGGCGTCACCGACTGGCGTTCGGAGACTACGGAAGCCGCCATGCGGAATTTCGCAGAGCAGAACAACCTCAAGCTCGGCGCGGTAGCCCAGCCGCTTCGGGTAGCGCTGACCGGACGCACGACTTCGCCGGGTATTTTCGACGTTTTAGCGGTGCTGGGACGGGAAGAATGCCTGGCCCGTTTGGGCGATCAGGCGGCCTCCTGAAGGCCCTACCATATGCGGGGCTGCGGCCATCTTGCAGTGCACAGGGCAATAAGCTACGCCTTTGGCGCCGCTTCTAGACATCCGGCCTCCCTGTCCGTGCACTGAAAATGGCACCGGGGTCAGGCACGGTTTTCGTAACGATTTCATCGGGGATTCACGATGGACGCAAAATCCAGCAATAAGACTGCCACGCTCACCGTAGGTAACAAGACCTACGATTTCCCGATCCTCAGCGGCACGGTGGGGCCAGATGTCATCGACATCGCCAAGCTCTACGCCCAGGCGGGGATGTTCACCTACGACCCCGGTTTCACCTCCACCGGAAGCTGCCAGTCGAAGATCACCTATATCGACGGCGACGCTGGTGTGCTGGAATACCGCGGCTACCCGATCGAGCAGCTCGCCGAGAAGGGCGACTTCCTCGAAACCTGTTACCTTCTGCTCTACGGCGAGCTTCCGACCAAGGCCCAGAAGCAGGATTTCGATCACCGCGTGATCCATCACACCATGGTTCACGAGCAGATGGCCCGCTTCTTCCAGGGCTTCCGCCGCGACGCCCATCCGATGGCGATCATGGTCGCCGCCGTAGGCGCGCTCGCCGCGTTCTATCACGATAGCACCGACATCAACGATCCGCGTCAGCGCATGATCGCCTCGATGCGGATGATCGCGAAAGTGCCGACGCTGGCCGCGATGGCCTACAAATACACCGTCGGCCAGCCCTTCATGTATCCGAAGAACTCGCTCTCCTTTGCCGAGAACTTCCTGCACATGTGCTTTGCGGTGCCGTGCGAGGACTACAAGATCAATCCGGTGCTGGCTGACGCGCTCGACAAGATCTTCATCCTGCACGCCGACCACGAGCAGAACGCCTCGACCTCGACGGTCCGTATCGCCGGCTCGTCCGGCGCTAACCCGTTCGCCTGTATCGCCGCCGGCATCGCCTGCCTGTGGGGCCCGGCGCATGGCGGCGCCAACGAAGCGGCGCTGGCGATGCTCGCGGAGATTGGTTCTGTCGACAAGATTCCGGAATTCATCGCGAAGGTGAAGGACAAGAACAGCGAAGTTCGCCTGATGGGTTTTGGCCACCGCGTCTACAAGAACTACGACCCGCGCGCCAAGATCATGCAGAAGATGTGTCACGCAGTGCTGGCCGAGACCGGACACGGCGACGACCCGATGCTGAAGGTGGCGCTGGAATTGGAAAAGATCGCGCTCAACGATCAGTACTTCATCGACCGCAAGCTCTACCCGAACGTCGACTTCTATTCAGGCATCACGCTGAAGGCGATGGGCTTCCCGACTTCGATGTTCACCGTGCTGTTCGCGGTCGCTCGCACCGTCGGCTGGATCAGCCAGTGGAGCGAGATGATCGAGGATCCGCAGCAGAAGATCGGCCGTCCGCGCCAGCTCTACACCGGCGTCGCGCGCCGCGACTATGTGCCTATGGACAAGCGGAAGTAAGCGACGTCGCTTACGACATTCGGAAAGCCGGATGCGATCACCGCATCCGGCTTTTCTGCTTTTGACCGCAGCAACCAATCCTCATGGTGAGGAGGCGCGCAGCGCCGTCTCGAACCATGAGGCCCCGCTGGTGCCCTTCATCCTTCGAGACGCCGCTGCGCGGCTCCTCAGGATGAGGTCTGATACTTCGTAAGGTGCGCAAAGGCGTTGCGCCGCCGCCCACCATTCATTCGGCAACGCTACATGTTGTGGGCATGCTTCGCTTTGCCCACCCTACCGGCTACATTCCTATCCCCGTCGCGCCTTGTACATCGTCGCCAGCACGATATCGGCGGCACGCGCGCTGGGCTGCTGGTTGCCGGTCGACATGATGCCGTCGATCTTGCCGAAGGCCTCGAGTTGCTTCCGCCGCAGCTCGCTGTCGCCCAACACCTCGCGCAGCGCCGCTGCGAGTTTCTCCGGTGTGCAGTTCTCCTGGAGGAATTCCGGCACGACATTCTCGCCGATCACGAGATTGGCCAAGATCACCGAGTTCACCTTGATCGCCCGCCGCAAGATCCAGGCTTCCACGGCACCGGTCCGGTAGGCCGTCACCATCGGCACGCCAGCCAATGCCAATTCGAGCGTCACGGTACCGGATTTGGCGAGCGCTGCATGCGCGATCCGGAACGCCGCGCGCTTCTCCTGCTCGCCGATGACGACCTGGGGCTGCACAGGCCAGCCCTTCACCGCGTCCACGATCGCCTCCTGCAGATGCGGCATGGTCGGCAGCACCAGTTCGAACGGCGTTCCCTGCTCCTGCAGCAGTCCCACCGCCTGGCCGAATACTGTCATGTGGTGACGAATTTCGCTGCGGCGGCTTCCCGGCAGCACCAACAGCACCGGCGGCGATTCCGCCCGCCGCTTCGCCTCATCGGCATTCGGGCGCAGCGATGACAATTGCTCCGTCAGGGGGTGACCGACATAGGTGCAGGGAGGGCCGTGCAGCCTGCGATAGGCTTCGGGCTCGAACGGCAGCAGCGCCAGCACGTGATCGACATATTTTCGCATCGCGCGCGCCCGGCCGGGCCGCCACGCCCATACCGAGGGCGACACATAATCGACGATCGGAATTTTGGGATCCTTGGCGCGCACGCGCCTGGCGACGCGATGGGTAAAGTCGGGGCTATCGATGATGACAAGAATATCCGGCGACGCCTCCGTCACCACGATGGCCGTTTCCTTGATCAGCCCGAGGATCTTCGGCAATTCCCTGACGACCGCGGCCAGCCCGATGATCGAGAGTTCTTCGATCGGAAACAGCGACTCCAGGCCTTCGCGTGCCATTGCCCGGCCGCCGACGCCCTCGAACTGTACCGCATCGCCAAGGCGCTGGCGCAGCACTTTCATCAAGCTGGCGCCGAGGCGATCGCCGGATTCTTCCGTCGCGATCAGAAATATCCTCCGCTCCATCCCGGCGGTCGCGCGAGGCGGCGTCACGCGGGCAAGCCCTGGATGAACAGGCCGGCGCGATCAGCGGCCTCGATCATGGCTTGTGAATCCGCGGCAATCGTATGGCCGGCGATCACGGCAATGCCAGCGAGCCCGGCTTTTGCCACGCCGTCGATGGTTTTTGCGCCCACGGTCGGCAGGTCGAAGCGCAAATCCTGCCCGCTCTTCGGCGCCTTCACCAGCACGCCGCGGCCGGATTTGGCGCGAATGCGCCCCGCCTCACGCAGCCTCGCCACGCGCGCCAGCAGCCCGTCGGTGCCCTCGATATCCTCGACCGCGACCACATGCCCGTCGATCACGACCACGGCCTGGCCGATGTCGAACGGGCCGAGCGCGCCGAGCACCTCCCGCCCCCTGGCAATATCGGCGGCGGCGGCGGCATCCGGCGTGGCACGGGCAATCTGCCCCTCCGGCATCAGAACGTCGGGGGCGACATCCCTGATGCCGACCATCCGGAAACCGTCCTGTTCGAGGATGCGGCCGATCCCCGACAACAGATGATCGTCACCGCCGCGAAACGCCGCCCAGACGCGGCCGAGGACGCGGATCGTGCCCCAGTCCAGTCTGATCTCCGACAGCGCGGGCCGCAGCAGCGTGCCGATGAAGATCAGGTCGCGGCAGCCCTCGCTGCGGAACAGTTTTGTCGCACGGCCGAGTTGTCCGACCGAGATCCAGTGATGGCGGAAGCGGCCGACGCGATCCGGGTCGCAGGCGCCGCGGAGCGCGAACAGCACCGGCGACAATCCCCGTGCGGCAAGGGAATCCGCCACCGCGAACGGCATCGCGCCGCCGCCTGCGATGACGCCGACCGGCGATGAAATGTCGGAAGCCGCTGAGATCATGGCTGCGGCGACCCCGTCATCAAGGTTTGTTGCCGTCGCCGGCGGGCAGGCAGAGCGCGCGATGCTTGCCGTCGCCGATGAAGGCGAGGATTTCGGCGATCGCCGGATCCTCTCCGGCCAACGGTTGCACCGCGTCCAGCCGCTCCGCAAAAATACCGGGCCCGTGAAACAGCTTTTGGTAGAACGAGCGCACCTTGGCGAGCCGCTCCTTGGTGAACTTGCGGCGCTTCATGCCGATAATGTTCAGCCCTTCGAGGTTGGCATATTGGCCGTTGACGAGGCCAAATGGAATGACGTCGCCGCGCACGCCGCAGACACCGCCGACCATCACCTGCGGCCCGATCCGCGTGAACTGATGCACGGCAGACAGCCCGCCGATGAAGACGAAATCGCCGATCTCGCAATGACCGCCGAGCGTCGCCGAAGTGGCGAAAATCACGTCATTGCCGACCTGGCAATCATGTCCGACATGGCTGCAATTCATGAAGTAGCCGCGTTCGCCGACGCGCGTGACGCCACCGCCGGCGATCGTGCCAGCGTTCATGGTGACGGATTCGCGGATGATGCAGCCCGCTCCAATCTCGAGCCGGGTCAGTTCACCCTTGTAGCTCAGCGATTGCGGCGGCGTGCCGAGCGAGACGAACGGATAGATCGTGCAGCCATCGCCGATTGTGGTCTGTGCCGTGATGTGCACATGCGCGATCAGCTTGCAATTCGCCCCGATGACGACGTGCGGCCCGATGATGCAATAGGGACCGATTGTCGTCCCCTCGCCGATCACAGCGCCATGCTCAACCCGCGCGGTTGGATCGATCGTACCCATCAAGCAGCCCAGCCCATCGATTGCGCGCGAATATCTCGCGTTTTCCGGTGGTTAGCGCGGCATTTCAATGCTGTCTAGTGACGTATGATTACGTCATGTGTCGGGCGCGCAAGACCTGCGAGATCCATCCGCGGCTGCCCGATTCCCCGATCGAAGGCCGAGTCATCGCTAGGTCATGCTGCCGGGCAAAAAACAGCGGATCGTAATCCCGACCGTGCCCCACATCGGCCATACCATGGTCCGGCCGGCGCGATTTGGTTCAGTGATCACAGCATCGTCGGGGACGTCGATCCATTCGCCATGGAGCCGCACGCGGTAATGACCGTCCTTGGATTCCCAATCGACATCGGCAACGACAGAGCCATCAGCGTCGGAGCAACATGGCCCCTTTCCGCTCCTGAGGCTGTCGAACCACGACTTGAGCGGGGAGTTGGCGTAGCGACCGTCATCGCGGGCCACGGCATGTCCGCTGAGAACAATAGCTGTGCCTAGCAGTGCAACACCGACCCAGAGAAACTTCATGCGGCCATCCGGCAACAGATTCCCCACAGCATCTACAAAGCTGCTGGCCGGCTGAAGTTCCCTCGAGATGGCACAATTAGGTTACGCGGCTCGCCCAAAGTTGATGCACGGCCGAACGGCGTCCTGTTAGCTGCCGGCCAGTGCGATCCATTCGCCAGGCTGCACGCGCGCGATTAGGTGGGCCGGGCCCGAGCTACTGGTCTTGTAGACGAGCGCCTCGCCCTCGCGGATATCGGCAATTTCCTTTCCGAAGGCATCGGCGACGTTGGTCTTGTGCGTTACCGCCACGTTATTCAAGCCGGCTTTCGGAGGCGCATTGACGAGATCGCGGACGGCGCGCCCAATTTTGGCGTTCTTGCCGTCGGGGTTTGCCATCGCCGACGGACTGCCCGCGCCGCTGTCGGTCAGGGCGTCGACAGGAGACACGTCCTTGCCGCTGAGCAGCTTGCCGGTCTCGACCGCGCGGTTTAGCTGGCTGGTGTAGACCTCGCCGATCGGCACACCGAGTTTTGCGAGCGCAGCTCCAAGATCGCGCGCCAGCGTGCGGCCCTTCTCGCTCAGTTGGCGCTGCGCACTCATGTCGTCGAATTTGAAGGGGTAAATGTCCTTCTGGCTATCGTCGGTGGCACCGTGTCGAAACACGATGACGTAGCCGCCATCCTTGAGGGACGCGACAAGACCATTGAGATCTTCCGCGTAAGCTTGCGGCGGCATCAGCAGAAAAATGACCAAACACGAAATGATGGACGCAAACTTGTTCAAGGACGCCTCCGTTGAAAAGCATGGACCGAGGTCAGATCCGATCAGCAAATTTCGTCAATCGACCTCGAAAATGGATTCCACTACCAAGGATTGAACAAAGACATCAAGAACACGTCAGTTATGTGACGGACAAATTCAATCCCGCTCAATCCGTCAGCATTGCACCGACGTCGGCTTCCGCGACCACGGCACCATTCACCTTGGCGTCTCCGTGAAACCACCACATCGCCTTGCGGCGGCCGATCGAGCGCATGTGGTACTCGATGGTGTCGCCGGGCATCACCGGCTTGCGGAATTTGCACTTGTCGATCGTGAGGAAATAAACCGCGCGCGGCTTCTCGGTGCCCTCGACCGATTTGATTCCGATCACGCCGGCGGTCTGCGCCATGGCCTCGATCATCATCACGCCGGGATAGACCGGACGTTCGGGGAAATGGCCGAGAAACGGCGGCTCGTTGAAAGTAACGTTCTTGATGCCGATACCGCTGTAATCGGTCCGGATCTTGATCACCCGATCGATCAGCAGCATTGGATAACGGTGCGGGAGCGTCTTGAGGATCTCGTTGATATCCACGAGCTCAAACCTGACCGGTGCCTCCTCCATCACTCCCGCCCCTCACCTTTCGGATCGACGGTGCCACCCTGCGCCAGCCGCTCCACTGCAACAATCTCCCTGAACCACTGCTTGGTCGGTTTGGCAAAATGACCGCCCCAGCGGCCATTCGGCGGAATGTCGTCCTTGACCGCGCTCATCGCCGTGACCTGGGCGCCATCGCCGATCTTTAGGTGGTTGTTGATGCCCACCTTGGCGCCCAGCGCTACGTTGTCACCGATCGTCAGGCTGCCCGCGAGCCCGATCTGGGCCGCCAGCAGGCAGTGCCTGCCGATCGTCACATTGTGGCCGATCTGGACCTGATTGTCGATTTTGGTGCCCTCGCCGATCACCGTATCCCGCAGGCTGCCGCGGTCGATGCAGGTGCCGGCGCCGATTTCGACATCGTTTTGGATCAGGACGCGGCCGGTCTGGGGCACCTTCAGATGGCCCTCCGGGCCGAAGAAAATGAAGCCATAACCGTCCTGCCCGATGCTGCAGGCGGGATGGACCAGGACGTTGTTGCCGATCAGGGCGAACTGGATCGCGCTGCGCGCACCGACATTGCATTCGCGGCCGATTTTGACGTCGGCGCCGATCACCGCGCCGGCACCGATTACGGTGCCAGTGCCGATCTCGACCCGCGGGCCGATCACCGCGAGCGGATCGACGATGACGCCGTCCTCGAGATGGGCGGACGGGTCGATGATCGCCGATGGCGCGATGCCGTCATTGTCGAACCAGGATTGCGGGCGGAGCGCATCGGCGTGCCACTCGCGTGCCAGCTTCACGAAGGCGCGGAACGGCTGGGCAGCCCGCAGCACCGCCACATGGGCGGGCACCTGGGCCTCGAAACGCGGGCTGACCAGACAAGCGCCGGCTTTGGTGGCCTTAAGCTGATCGGCGTATTTGAGGTTGTCGAAAAACGCCAGATGCATCGGACCGGCCTCGTCGAGCGAAGCAAGGCCCCTGATCACATGATCGTCCCGCGCGGGGTCAACCAATAGAGCTCCCGTCAACGCGGCCAGCTCGGCCAGCGTCGAGGAAGGAGGTTGCTTGAAGAATATCGGCTGCGCCATTTCACCCGTCGCAGTCCGGCCGCTATTCACACCAGAGGGCCGGCTCCGAAGGAATGGAGCCGAACCCTCCTCTTGTTCCCTGGTGTTCTCGTCACGCGGACCTTAGTCCGTTTCGCTTCAAGAACCCTAGAACGATGTGCCACCGCCAAACTTGAATTCCTGCACGCGGTCAAACTGACCCTTCGTAAGCGGAACCGCATAGTCGAAGCGCAGCGGACCGAAGGGCGAGGCCCAGATGATACCGACACCCACCGAGGTACGAACCACATTGCCGTTGTCGTACTGCAATCCCAAACAGGTCCCGGGATTGGGCCCAGTCGTCGCCGTCGCCTGCGTCGGCGGGACACAGCCAGGCACATTGACCTCGCCCGTTGCCGCCCACGACGTCGGACCCTTGTAGTCGAACAGTCCGCCGGCGTCGGCATAGACTGAGCCCTTGAGCCCAACTTCCTTCGGCAGGAACCAGAACGGCATCTGCAATTCGAACGAAGCGCCCCAATACTTAGTGCCGCCGAGCGCGTCGCGCGTGCCGAACGGATTGAGATCGCGCGGACCGATGCCGTTCGGCGCAAAACCACGAACGAGGTTCGGGCCCATCTGGAAGTGATCGAGCATCCGCAGCTCGCTGCCGCCGAACTGGTTGAGAATACCGCCCTGGAGATGGATCAGGCCGACGATATCGGCGACCAGCGGGGTGTAGTACTTCGCATCGATCGCCGACTTGATGTAGCTCACGTCGCCGCCAACACCGGCAAAGTCCTGCTTCCAGTCGATCAGTAAGCCATCGGTCGGGTTCTTGTTATTGTCCAGCGTGTTGTAGTTCAGCGAATAGCCGACCGACGAGGTCAGCGTCTTGCCGCTCTGCAGTTCCTTGCGAACCGGCAGCGAAGCTTCACCGTCGAAGTAACATCCGAGACCGCTTGTGGATGTCAGGTCGATGCCGTTCAAGTTCGCAAAGGCCGGGCTTGGGTTGAAGGCGAGCAACGAGTTCGCCGGGTTATTGTTACAGTTCGCAAGCTGGTTCGGCAGCGAGATTTCCTGCTGATAGATCGAGTAGCGCAACTGAAGCGCGAGATCTTCTCGCAAGGTGAAGCCAAGCCGCGGGCTGAAGCCGAGCGTCTTGGTGCCATAGGCGATGTAGCTGTTGGCCAATTGCTCGCGGTAAAACAGATCGAGGCCGAGCGCAACGCGATAGTCCAGCAAATAGGGGTCGACGAACGACAGCGAGCCGCCGCGCGCGTACTGACCGTAGGTCACGGCAGCCTTCGCATACAGGCCGCGGCCGAGGAAGTTGCGCTCGGAGATACTGACCTCGGCCAGTGCGCCGTCCGTGGTCGAATAGCCGCCCGACACCGAGAAGTCGCCGGTCGATTTTTCTTCGAGATCGACGATCAGGATCACGCGATCGGTCGACGAGCCGGGCTCGGCGACGATTTTCACGCTCTTGAAGAAGTCCAGGTTCTTCAGCCGGCGCTCGGCGCGATCGACCAGGGCGCGGTTGTAGGCGTCGCCTTCGGACAGGTCGAACTCGCGGCGGATCACGTAGTCGCGGGTACGGGTGTTACCGCGGACGTTGATGCGCTCGATATAGGTGCGCGGGCCTTCGTCGACGGCGAACACGATCGAAACGGTATGCTGCTCGAAATTGCGATCGCCGCGCGGACGCACCACGGCGAAGGCATAGCCGCGCCGTGAAGCCTCGATCTGCATTTCCTCGACGGATTTCTCCAGTGCCTCGGCATTGTAAACCGAGCCGACGCTGACGCGCGAGAAGCTGCGCATCGAGGCGGCATCGAGGGTCGGGATCGAAGTCTGGAAATCGACGGAAGCAACGCGATATTGCTGCCCCTCATCGATCTTGAAGGTGACGAGGAAGCCCTTCTTGTCGGGGTCATACTCGGTCAGCGCGGCGACCACCTGCACGTCGGCGTAACCGTTCTTGAGGTAGAAGCGGCGAATCAGGTCGCGGTCGGCCTCGACCCGGTCGGGATCGTAGACGTCGGCGCCGCCGAGGAAGCTCAGAAGGTTCGATTCGCGCGTCTTGATGACGTCCTTCAGCCGATAGGACGAATAGGCGACGTTGCCGATGAACTCGATCGACTTGACGCCGGTCTTGCTGCCTTCGGTGATCGTGAAGATCAGATCGACGCGGTTGTTCGGCTGCTCGATGATTTCCGGAGTGACGCGCACGTCATAGCGGCCGGAGCGCCGGTAGATTTCGGCAATGCGCTGGGCGTCCGACTGAACCATCGGGCGCGAGAAAGTACCGCGCGGCTTGGACTGGATTTCAGCCGAAAGCTGCTCGTCCTTGACCTTCTTGTTGCCTTCGAAGGCAATGCGCCCGATCACGGCGTTTTCGACGACCGTCACGACCAGCCGGCCGCCGACCTGGTTGATTCGCACGTCCTGGAACAAGCCGGTCTCGATCAGCGCCTTTAGGCCGTCGTCGATCTGGGCCTGCCCGAGGCGGCCGCCGGGGCCCGGCTTGAAGTAGGAGCGAATGGTCTCGACCTCGACGCGCCGGTTCCCTTCGACCGTGATTGACGCAGCGGTCTGGGCCGCAGCCGGCACAGAGATCAGCGCGCCCCCCATCGGCGCGGCAACCATGATCAGAGCGGCCAGCAAGCCCCCCCGCACTCGCATTCCAAACATCATCCGCAACGCGCCCTCGTCATTGCAATGCCGGCCCGTACCCCTACGAACCGGCAGATTCCCAAAGTTGCATTGCTTGTAGCCAATTTCGACAGGGCGGCAAACCAGACATCGCGATGCGATTCCATTTTCATTCCAAGACGTTGCCAATGGGCAACGCCATAAAAAAGCCGCTTCTACGATCTCCCGAACAGCCCCTTCAACCACGGCACCTGATGGAAGTCGTTGTAGAAGGCGAACACCATCAGCATCAGCACCAAAACCAGCCCGACTCGGAACCCGTATTCTTGGGATTTTTCCGACAATGGACGCCCGCGGAGCACCTCGGCCGTGTAGAACATAAGGTGACCGCCGTCGAGCAAGGGCACCGGGAACAAATTCAATAGCCCGATCGAAATGGACAGCACCGCCGCCAGATGCAGCAGCGGGATGATTCCCAAGGTAGCCACCTGCCCCGAAATCTGCGCGATCCGAATCGGCCCACCGATCTGGTCCGCACTTGCCCGGCCGGTAAAAATGTTCCCGATATAGGCGAGCGTCTGCTCGATGACGAACCAGGTTTCCTTGATTCCCAGCCAAAGTGCGGTGGCCGGATTGACCTTCTCCGTGGTGACTTCGCCAGGCGTTGTCGCACGGGTAATGCCGAGAATTCCGAGCCGCTGGGTATTGCCGAACGGATCCTTCACTTCACGCAGTTCCGGCGTGCCATTCAATTGCAGCGTGGAATCACCGCGCTTGACGGTGAAAGTCATGGTCTCGCCGGCGCGAACGCTCACGAAGCGCTGCATGTCGGAGAAGCTGCCGATCGTCTTGCCGTCGATGGCGGTGACGATGTCGCCGACCTGAAAGCCCGCCCGCTCGGCAGCGCTGCTGGCTTCGATCTTGTCGACGCGTGCCGTCGTGCTCGGCTTGCCGAAGAAAGTGAAGAGACAGGTGAAAATGACGATCGCCAGAATGAAATTCGCAAGCGGACCGGCGGCCACGATGGCTGCGCGCGCGCCGACCTTCTTGTGATGGAAACTGCCCGCGCGCTCTTCCTCGCTCATGCGAGCGAGCGATTCGGCCGAGGCCGGCGTCGAGGCTTCCGATTCGTCGCCGAAGAACTTCACATAACCGCCGAGCGGGATCGCGGAGATTTTCCATCGCGTGCCATGACGGTCGTTGAAGCCGGCAAGTTCCGGCCCGAAACCGAGCGAGAACGTCAATACCTTCACGCCCGCCCATCGGGCGACCAGGAAATGGCCGAGTTCATGGAAGAACACGACGATGGTCAGAACGAACAAAAAGGGAATGATGTAGCCGATGAGCCCGTGGCCCAACGTATTGAAACTATTTAGCAAAAGTTCTGACATCAGGTTCCCCTCGACAAGAGCCGATGGCTCCGTCCCCAACCCTCTAGGATGCCTTTAAGGCAATTTGAGGCAATAGGGAGGCAGCTCGATTTCGCGCATTATGGTCAACGGAAATGGCGTCGTCGGCCGAGCTCAAAGGCGCAAGGTTCCCGGCACGAATCCAGTCGTTGATGGTGGCTTCGACGAGGCGCGCGATCGACCCGAACTTGATCTTTCCGGCGATGAACGCCGCCACCGCCACCTCATTGGCAGCATTGAATACCGTGGTCGCGCCACGTCCTGTACGTAACGCCTCGTAGGCCAACCGCAAGCCCGGGAAGCGCTCGAAGTCCGGCGCCTCGAACGTGAGCTGGCCGATTTTTGCGAGGTCCAGCCTGGCTGACGGGCCGACGATTCGATCGGGCCATCCAAGGCAGTGCGCGATCGGGATGCGCATGTCGGGCGCGCCGAGCTGCGCAACCACAGAGCGATCGGAGAATTCGACCATGCCGTGGATGATCGACTGCGGATGCACGAGAACGTCGATCTCGTCGGCCGAGAGTGCAAACAGATAGGAAGCTTCGATGACTTCGAGGCCCTTGTTCATCATCGAGGCCGAATCAATAGTGATCTTCTGGCCCATGCTCCAGTTCGGATGCTTCAAGGCCTGCTCAAGCGTGGCCCGCTCGATGTCGGCCGGCGCCCAGGTGCGGAACGGGCCGCCGGATGCGGTGATGATCACGCGCACCAATTCCTCGCGATTGCCGGAAGAGAGCGCCTGAAACAGCGCGTTGTGTTCGGAATCCGCCGGAAGGATGCAGGCGCCGGCCTTCGCCGCGCGCTGCATGAAGAAATCGCCGGCACAAACCAGGCATTCCTTGTTCGCCAATGCGACGGCGGCGCCGCGGTCGACCGCAGCGAGCGCGGGCTTCAGCCCGGCCGCGCCGCTTACCGCCGCCATCACCCAGTCGGCGGGACGCGCCGCGGCCTCGATGATCGCGCTTTCGCCGGCGCCGCATTCGATGCCCGTGCCTGCCAGCGCATCCTTCAGTTCGGCAAGGCGCGCGGGGTCGGCGATCGCAGCGAATCGCACGCCAAATTCCTTCGCGAGCCTGGCCAGCGCTTCGACATTGGTATTCGCGGTCAGCGCCTCGACCTGATAGCGGTCGCGCGCGCCGCGCAGCAAATCCATCGTGCTGTCGCCGATGGAGCCGGTGGCGCCCAACACCGTAACAGTGCGCACATCCGATAAAGCGACCTTGTTGTTACGCAATGGAACTGCGCTCATCGTTTCACCAAACCATAAGACCGCGGCCGACGCCATCGGCGCCGCCCCGCAGAAAGCCGAAAAGTGCCGCCACGACGACGGCTGCGACAAACCCGTCCAGACGATCCATTAGTCCGCCATGGCCGGGAATGATGTGACTTGAGTCCTTTACGCCAAAACGGCGCTTCACGGCGGATTCGAAGAGGTCGCCGAGCTGCGAAGCCACCGAGAGGGTCGCCGAAAGCATCAATAGCGGCCCTATTCTGCCCAGATCGAACGCGGCAAATCCGCCTGCCACAGCCAGACTGGCGGCAAAACCGCCGACGGCGCCGGCCCAGGTCTTTTTCGGACTGACGCGCGGCCACAGTTTCGGTCCGCCAATACCGCGGCCCGCGAAATAGCCGCCACTATCGGTCACCCATACGATCAGCAGCACGAGCATCAGGGCGGCAAAACCCTTTACGGAATCCAAACGCACCAGCACCGAGGCAATCTCGGCCGCCGCCGCGTACAGAAATCCGGCTGCCGCCCAGTTTCGCCGTTCCGGCGCGATCGACACGACCGCGACAAAGCCGATGCCGAGTACGATCAGGGCGGCATCGAGCCGGCCGATCGCAAAGCAAACCCCGCCGAGCGCAAGCGCGGCCACGCCGGGGACGATCACACGCGTTGCCCCGGCGAGACCCACGATCGCGAGCCATTCGAAGAACAGACCGATGGCCGCCAGCGTCACCAGCGCGGCCCACAGCCAGCCGCCCGCATAGGCGATGGCGACCGCAAGCGGGATCAGCACCGCGGCGGCGGCGATACGCATCACGAGATTGCGCGAATCGGGCGCGCTTACTGCCGCCGGCGAGGGCTCGGGGTCCGTCACGATCCGGTTTTCGCGGCCAGACCGCCGAAACGGCGTTCCCGTCTGGCATATTCGGCAATCGCGCTTTCGAGCGCGGCCTTGTCGAAATCCGGCCAGTGGATCGGCACGAACACGAGCTCGCTATAGGCCGCCTGCCACATCAGGAAGTTCGACAGCCGCTGTTCGCCGCTGGTGCGGATGATCAGGTCGGGATCGGGAATCTCAGGCGCATCGAGATAGCGGCCGAGCGTATCGGCATCGATCGATGCGGGGTCACGCTTGCCCTCCGCGACTTCGCGCGCCAGCCGTTGGGCAGCGCCGGCGATTTCCTGGCGCGATCCGTAATTGAACGCGACCACGAGGTTGAGCTTGGTGTTGGCTCTCGTCAGTTCCTCGGCCTCGTTCAACAGCGTGCAGATATCGGGCTCCAGCCCCTCTCGTTCGCCGATCACGCGCACGCGCACGCCGTCGCGGTGCAGCGTCGCCAGATCATTGCGGATGAAGCGGCGAAGCAGACCGAAGAGATCGCCGATTTCGGTCGCCGGCCGCGACCAGTTTTCGGAGCTGAACGAAAAGATCGTCAGATAGAGCACGCCGAGTTCATGGGCTGCGCGAACGACGCGGCGCAGCGCCTCGACGCCGCGACGGTGGCCTTCGGTGCGCGGCAAGCCGCGGGCTGCCGCCCAGCGCCCGTTTCCGTCCATGATGATCGCCACATGCAACGGGACGGATCGATCCGGTCCTTCCGTGGCGGGGGCGGCGGCGTTCGGCATTATCTCAATTCCAGTGCCAGTCTCACTCGTGAACGTTGCCATCAAACGGTGAGGATTTCCTTTTCCTTCGCCGCCAGCAACTGATCGATTTCGGCAATCGTCGCGTCGGTCGCCTTCTGCACATCATGGGCCAAGCGCTCCTGATCGTCTTCGGAGATCTCGTGATTCTTCTCGAGCTTCTTGACGATATCCAGGCCGTCACGACGGACGTGGCGAACGGCAACCTTGGCGGCCTCGGCGTATTTATGCGCGACCTTCACCAGTTCCTTGCGCCGTTCCTCGTTAAGCTCGGGAATCCGCAGGCGCAGCACCTGCCCTTCGGTCGCGGGCGAAAGGCCGAGATTGGAATCGACGATCGCCTTCTCGACGGCTTTCACCATCGACTTGTCCCACACCTGGACGGAAAGCAGCCGCGGCTCGGGTACGCTGACGGTGGCGAGCTGGTTGAGCGGCATGTGCGAGCCGTAGGCCTCGACCTGCACCGGCTCAAGCATGGACGCCGCCGCGCGGCCGGTCCGCAAGCCGCCCAACTCGTGCTTGAGCGCATGGGTGGCGCCTTGCATGCGGCGCTTCAATTCATTGATGTCAAAACCGGGCGTGGGCATAGCGCTCTCCCCTCCTTAGAAACCAGCCGCCGGCGTCTTGAAGCCGCGGTTCGAAACTGCAACCGGCCTATCAGCCAGCAACCACCGTGCCGCGGCCGGTCCCGCGCAGGATCGCGCCGATCGAACCCGGCTCGGCGATCGAGAATACGATGATAGGCAGTGACGTCTCGCGGGCAAGCGCGAAAGCGGTCGCGTCCATCACCTTGTAGTCGCCGGCGATCGCCTGCGAATGCGTCAGCCGATCGAACCGTTTGGCCAACGGGTCTTTTTTCGGGTCGGCGCTGTAAACGCCATCGACATTGGTGGCCTTGAGCACCGCCTGCGCCCCGATTTCGGCCGCCCGCAGCACCGCGGTAGTATCAGTGGTGAAGAACGGATTGCCGGTTCCACCGCCGAGCAGGACGATTCGTCCGTCCGCGAGATATTTGTGCGCTGCACCACGGGTGAACAGCTCCGAAATCTCCGGCATCACGAAAGCCGAAAGTGTCCGCGCCGGCGCTCCCTTGCGCTCGATCGCGGCTTCGAGCGCCAGACAGTTCATCACAGTGGCGAGCATGCCCATGGTGTCGCCGGTCGGGCGCGACACGCCGCGCGAGGAGACCTCCACGCCACGAACGATGTTGCCGCCGCCGATCACGACGGCCACCTCGACGCCGAGCTTCTTCGCCGCGATCAGGTCGTCGGCGATACGGTCGATGGTAGGCTGGTGGATACCGAAAGACTGACTGCCTGCGAGATACTCGCCCGAGAGCTTGATCACGACGCGACGATAGACCGGCTCAGCCATTGCTTATCGCTTCCTTGTCCCGCGCAGGTAACTTCCGGCGCTTTGCGCCGGAAGACTGTGACCGCAGCGGTTACTTTTTGCCGCTGGCCGCCGCGACTTCGGCTGCGAAATCGGATTCCTGCTTTTCGATTCCCTCGCCGAGAGCATAGCGCACAAATCCGGCAATCTTCACAGGTGCGCCGATCTTGCCTTCGGCTTCTTTCAGAGCTTGCGCGACCGACTTGCCCTTTTCGTCGTGGATGAACGCCTGCTCCAACAGACAGACTTCCTTGTAATAGGTCTTCAGGCCGGACTCGACGATCTTTTCGATCACGTTTTCCGGCTTGCCCTGCTGGCGATACTTGTCGGCCAGCACGTCCTTTTCGCGCTTAACGATCTCGGGGTCGAGGCCGGACGGATCCAGCGCCTGCGGATTGGTCGCCGCCACATGCATCGCAAGCTGACGTCCGAGATGCGCGAGTTCATCGGTCTTGCCGGTGGATTCCAGCGCGACCAGCACGCCCATCTTGCCGGCGCCATCGATCACGGCGCCATGGATGTAGCTTGACACCACGCCCTTGCCGACCTCAAGCGAGGCAGCACGGCGCAGCGTCATGTTCTCGCCGATGGTGGCGATCGCGTCCGAAATCGCGGTTTCGACCGTGACGCTGCCGACCTTCGCCGCCTTGATCTTCTCGACGTCGGCGCCAACGTCGAGCGCGACCTGCGCGATCATCTTGACGAGGCCCTGGAACTGCTCATTGCGGGCGACGAAATCGGTCTCGGAATTGACTTCGACCACGACGCCCTTGACGCCCGAGGTGACCGCGCCGATCAGGCCTTCGGCCGCGACGCGGCCGGCCTTCTTCGCGGCCTTCGAGAGGCCCTTCTTGCGCAGCCAATCCTGGGCGCCCTGCATGTCGCCCGCGGTTTCGGTGAGCGCTGCCTTGCAGTCCATCATGCCCGCGCCAGTCGACTCGCGCAGTTCCTTGACCATTGCCGCAGTGATCGTTGCCATCGTCGAATATCCTTCTTGCCTGTGAGCCGCAGGCGCGGCGCGCGCCTTGCGCCGTGCCGTCGTCAGCTACAGGGAACGCCGTATCTGGGGAGCAGGACCGGTGGCCGGAAGACCCGGCCACGCGGAGAACCAATTATTCCGCTTCCGCGGTCAGCGCCTTGGCCTGGGCGACCCAGGCATCGGCCCGGCTCGGAAGACCAACCTCTTCACCGATCTTGTGCGCGGTGTCGTGGTCGAGTTCGGCAAGCTGCCAATAATGGAAGATGCCGAGGTCGTTGAGCTTCTTCTCGATCGTGCCCGACACGCCGGTGAGCTTCTTGAGATTGTCGGCGGTGCCGCGCGGACCAGCCAGCCCCTGGAAGCCTGAAGTTTCCGGCGCGGTCGGAATTTCCTCGCGGACCGGCTGAACGGCGGCGCCGATGTCGATGCCGGACTCGCCCTGGGCGCGCGAAATGCCGTCGATGGCGGCGCGGGCCACCAGGTCGCAATACAGCGAAATGGCGCGGCCGGCGTCGTCATTGCCCGGCACCACATAGGTGATGCCCTTGGGATCGGAGTTGGTGTCGACGATCGCGGCAACGGGAATGTTGAGACGCTGCGCTTCCTGGATCGCGATGTCTTCCTTATTGGTGTCGATCACGAAGATCATGTCGGGAAGACCGCCCATGTCCTTGATACCACCGAGCGAGCGGTCGAGCTTGTCGCGCTCACGCTGCAGCGTCAGTCGCTCCTTCTTGGTGTAGGAGTTGGCCTCGCCTGAAGACAGCACCTCATCAAGGTGACGCAGCCGCTTGATCGAGCCCGAAATCGTCTTCCAGTTGGTCAGCGTGCCGCCGAGCCAGCGCGAATTGACGAAATACTGCGCCGAGCGCTTGGCCGCCTCGGCAACGCCGTCCTGCGCCTGGCGCTTGGTGCCGACGAACAGGATGCGGCCGCCCTTGGCGACGGTATCCGACACCGCCTGCAGCGCGCGATGCAGCATCGGCACAGTCTGGGCGAGATCGATGATGTGGATGTTGTTGCGAGCACCGAAAATGTAATCCGCCATCTTCGGATTCCAGCGGTGCGATTGGTGGCCAAAGTGGACGCCAGCTTCCAAGAGCTGACGCATGGAAAAATCGGGTAGCGCCATCGTGATAGTTCTCCGGTTGGTTCCTCCGGAAACGTGTGAGCAAACGAGCCTGATTGGCCCGGTTGCCACCGGACGGCCTTTGAGAGCCATGTTTCCGTGTGAGATGGCGCGCTATATAGCCGGATTCCAGCCGGAAGCAAGGAAATACGGCCGGATTTTCGGTCTTCCAGCCCCGCGATTTAGGGCCGCTCCGGCCGGATCCGAAGACCCGGCCCGTTAACAATCAGCATCGAGCACCCGGCGGACACGCCCTCGCCGCCGCTGCCGCCGGTGGCGCCGGTGGCGCTGGACGCGGCGGGGGTGGCGCAGCCATCCGCGGCGGCGGTGGCGGTGGCGCAGCCATCCGCGGCGGCGGCGGTGGAGCTGCCATCCGTGGCGGCGGCGGTGGCGCCGCCATACGCGGAGGCGGCGGCGCCGCCATACGTGGGGGTGGCGGCGGTGGTGCTGCCATCCTTGGCGGAGGTGATGGCGCGGCCATCCTCGCCGGTGGAGGCGGCGCAGCCATTCGCGGCGGCGGAGCCGACGGGGCGACGCGAGCTGCCGGCGGCGGTGGGGGCCTTGCCACATGCGCCGCCGACGGCGGCGGGGCTCGCCGCAATTCCGGCTGCGGTTGAGGTCTCGGGGCAACCGTAGCGGTCGGCTTTGGTGGCGCGGCGGCGCTGGGTGGTGGCACGGCCGCCCTTTGCTGTTGGCCAGCCGAAGCCGGCGGAGCAGTCGCCCCGATGGCTGGCCTGGGGCCTGCAGCCGCGCCGGGCGTTGCCGGCGCGGCTGATCCCGGACGGGGCGCTCCCGGCGCAAGCCTCGCGCTCGGATTGACTGCCCCCGGTGACACCGCAGCGCTGGGAGGCGCGGCTGGCGCCCCCTTCGCGCCTGGAACTGGCAGGGCATTGCGCGGCGAAGGCTGTGTCGAAGGCAGCGCGCCTGGCGCGTTCGCCGGTTGGGTCGCGTTCGGCCTTCGGGTCGGTCCCGCCGGAGCGCCGGGCAAACCAGTTCTCACGGCGGGATTGATCGTGGCGCTCGGCGGCACCGGCGCTTTGCCCTGCTGGATCAAGGTGGCCCGTTGCGCCACGGCAGGCGGCAGCGTCGGCGTGGCGCTCCCCTGGCCCGGCCTAACCGCCGCCGCCGCCGCCGGGGAGCCGGGGCGTCGGGTGGCCCTATCGCCAAGTCCCGCCGCAGGCAAAGCGGGCTGCGGCGGCCTATTGATGACGTTGTTGATGACGGCCCGATTGTGGATGTTGGCAAAGATGATGTTGTTCGGCGGCGGCGCCACATAGCGCGGCGGCCTCACATAGACCGGTATCGGCACAAAGATCGGCTGCGGCAGGATGAACAGGCCGATCGGCGGCGGTGGCGGCTCCAGCACCACGAAATCCTCCGGCGGCGGCGGCAGGTAGTAGACTGGCGCAGGTGGCGGCGGGACAAAATCGAACTCGGGATCGAAGAAGGCCAGAACCGGACGATCGACATAGATAAACTCGTCCGGTGGCGGCGGCGGCACGTCGTATTCGATGACTTCAAATGTCGGCGGCGGCTCGAGCGGCGCGGTGAGAATGGCCAGCCGGCGGCGCGCGTCGGCCGCATGAGGCCCGCGCGGGTAGCGCTGCAGATACGACCAATAGGCGTTCGGGGTGTCGGCGCGATAGGTACGGCGCCAGGTGATCGCTTCACGCCGCGCCGCCACAATCGCCCTCACCCGCTTCGCCAGCGGATCGCTCGCGTGGGCGGCGAGGAAATCCTCGTAGGCCTGCAACGTGTCGCGCTCCAGCGCTGCAGCATAGGCTTCCTGCACGCCGAGATCGCGGATCGGCTTGTCCCTGACAGCGGCGACCTGATCGGGCGGTGCCGGAGCCGGCGCATCGGGAGCGCGCTCGAAGAACGTGAAGCTAGCGTCGATCTTCTGGCTGTCCCAGGGTACCTGCGCGCCCTTGCTCGCTTCGTTGACGCGGAGCCGTACGCGATTGAAGACCTCCGGCAGCGGCAATCCACCGGTCCGGATCATCTCGGCCAACGACTGGGCGTAAATGCCGTACGGTCCCTGCTCGGTCGGCGCCACGGTGCCGGGCGCCGCATTGAAAGCGATCAGCATGCGCGGATCGGCCTCGACCAGAGCGAGGCCGCTCGCGATCTGCCCATCGACGAACGGCTGCTGCCGCGCCGCGTCCAGCACGACGATTCCGGCCTTCAGCGGCAGCGAGGCGAGTTGGCGCATGTAGTCGCCGGTTCGCAACGCCTCGGTCGGAATATCGGCATCGCGATTGATCGCGGAATCGACCGGCACGAAATAGTTCTCGCCGGCCAATTGCAGCCCATAGCCGGCCAGATAAACCATCGCGACCGTGTCCGGCCCCGAGCTTTCGGCCTTCCGGATGAAGTCGCGGAAACTCTTGCGCAGCGTGTCGCCATCGAGGTCGCGGGCGCCGATCACGTCGAATCCCGCCGCCTGCAAGGTTTGGGCGATCAGTCCGGCATCGTTGGCCGTGGTTGCCAGCGGCGATTTCGCATAGGCGGCATTGCCGACCACCAGCGCGATGCGCTTTTCCTGTTGTTGCGCAGCGGCGGAGCTCAAATGACCGGCCAGCCCGGACATCGCGACGAGGCACACCGAGAGGATCGACAAACTTCTTGTTACCCGCATGGGATCCCACCCTGTCACCGCCCGCGCTGTATGGGACGCGCGTTGAGCTGAACCTTTCTTGAACAAATGCGCTCTCAGCAAGGCATGCCGCAAGTGAAATCGAGCCCGGGATTCTGCTCCTCCCGGTTCCGGCACCGAGATTCGCATTGTCGCGGCGCCCCGGCAGGCGTATCCTCTCGTCGAGATCGTGTTCGCCCGCATCGTGAGGCGACTGCGCGAGTTCCTCCCGGTGTGCGGAATGCCCATGCAATGGAGGAAATTGCCATGACCGTCGCCCCGACCCTGCAGAAATACCTGGATCAGAGCGTCACCTACGACCTGATCCCTCATGCTCCCACGAAGTCATCGACGCGTACAGCGGAAGCCTGCCACGTGCCGGGCGACGCGCTGGCCAAGGCCGTCGTGCTGCGCCGTGACGGCGGCTACATGATGGCCGTTCTTCCGGCCTCCCATCACCTGCATATGTCGGCGCTGAGAAGTCAGCTCGGCCACAAGGTCGACCTGGCGAGCGAGAAGGAGATCGCGGAGCTGTTTGTCGACTGCGACATTGGAGCCATCCCGCCGGTTGGCGAGTGCTATGGGCTCGATGTCATCGTCGACGACAGTATCGACGCACGACGGGACATCTACATGGAAGGCGGCGATCATTCGACGCTGATCCGCATGGACGGCGACCAGTTCGCCAAACTGACGGCGAAGGCCTGGCGCGGCCACTTCAGCACGCACGATTGAGGCCGCCTGATCCCCCCGACGGCCCGCATCGATTTCGACGCGGGCGCCGGTACTCGTAGCGCGAGGGCCGCCGCGCGTCAGTGATGGGCGGAAACGCTCTTCACGCACCCGGCCAGTAAATCATTGGGCGCCAAGCGGCCGACGTCGCCGAGGCTGATCATGCCGACCATTCGCTTGTTCTTGTTGATCACCGGCAGCCTGCGAACCTGCAGCGCCTCCATATGATGGACGGCCTTGGCGAGGTCGTCGTCCTCGCGGCAGCAGTGGATGCCTTCGGTCATGACGTCGCGCGCCTGCGCGCGGCTGGGGTCGAACTTGCCGTTCGCAAGCCCTTTGCAGACGATGTCGCGATCGGTCACCATCCCGATCAGCTTGTCGTCCTCTCCGATCGGAATGCAGCCGATGTCATGTTCGCGCATCAGCTTCGCGATTTCGGTAATGGGGGTGTCGGGATTGACCCAGTCGACGCCCTTGTGCATCGCGTCTTTGACTTTCATGGCGGACCTCCGTTACTGCGATTTCAGGTGATACTCCGTGATGCAGCACAGTTCCCCCTCGGCTCGATTATATGATGGTTCGAGCAGGTCGGCATCGAAAAGGCAATGACAAGTTCTTGAATTCGCCAAACGCGTCGTTGCGCGAGTTGAAGTACTCCCGCGCAACGCCGACGTAGAAGCCGCCGGCCAGGTCGCCCGGCAGTTCATTGCGCGCCCGGCCGGCGATGAAAATTGGACGACCGGCGCCAGGAAGCAACCACAGCCGATGTAGCGGCTGAGCCATGCGCGATCGTCGTCTGCACCTGACTGGCATGATGTTTGGTGGTCTGCGCCACGCTCCATCCTCCCGCGTAGGTCAGATATTCGGCCCGGGGGCGGTTGGCGATTGATCCAGATCAACCGCGTGCGATCTTGACCGTCTCTGCCCTCGAGCCGGCAACACCTGATGTACGTTTGGCAGCGTGCCCTGATGGACTTTAGTGGCTTGATGACGGGGCGGATTAATGTCGCGCGCAGCGGCTGCTCGATCTCATTCAGCTCTTGCCTGGCTCTTCCGGTTCGGCCCGCGTTTGCGCCGGCGCGCTATTCGCCCAGCTTGAGCTCCGCAATGGTTGTTCTCGCGGCCGCATCGTCCAGAGGAAAAAAGTCGATCGGCCCGGGATTGTCGTAGCCCCAGGTAAATGCAGTGCCGAGCGCCAGCCCCAATATTCCGCCTCCGGTTCCGGCCGCGGTGGCCATCAAGGCGTTCTTTCGCTTACTTGTCCGCGCCACGAAAAAATAGGTTTGGCCGGATTGGACTGTGATGTCGTGTTTGGTCACGCCCGGGAACGCGGCCTCGGTGGCCGTCAATTGACGCGGGCCGTGTGGGCGATCGACGAAGACAAAGGTGCCGGTCTTGAGGCCGGACAGCGGCGTTCCGTCGAGCTGAACTTCCCACGCCCCATCGACGATGCCGCCATAGCCCTTTTCGCGCAGCACGACGATCCGCGCGTGCCCTGATGGGTTTGCCAACGAGCGCGTTGTGCATTTGGGGCCGCACTCGCCGCCAGCGGCGCAATCAACTACTGGATCGTCTCGTTTGGCCTGGCATGCACGCGATCGCTGTCGAGCCTGGTTTTGAGATTGGCGATCTCGCCAAAGAATACGTTTTGCTCAGTGAGCTGGACCGCACGGAACGCAGGCGGCATGAGCTGGTGCGTGGTGTATTGCCGCCCGTAGTCGGAAAAAGCCTCGGACCGCTGCAAGGTCTGGAACGCAATCGCCGTAACGAGCAGCGCGACCACGATGGCGCCCTTCAGCTTCAGCCGGGTTCGGCCTACCTCGCGCAGATGCAGGAAGCACGTGGCGGCCAGGATCGACCACGTCGCAACGTATTGGTACGTGCTGGCCCCGGACCAGGTCCACGCAAACGCAAAAACCCGGGCAAACTCGTGGTAGAGCGAGAAAGCAAGGCCGCCCGCCAGCGTGATGAGCAGGTTGCGCAAGAGATGCGAGCTGCCGGAAAATATTCGCGACAGCAGCGCCCATACGCCAGCCCACACGAGGATCGTGGCGACGATCCAAAGCAGCGGGGTGAGATAGCTCGAAGCCCGCAACTCGGCCGTCTGGGCGAGCCAGATCTGAAGCGCGCTCAGTCCCAACAGCGACGCGCCGAGCGCTGCGACCGCGGCGATCGGCAAGGTCCGCCACTCCGGCGGGGCCACGCGTTCGCGTTCGACCTCATGGTGGATCTCGCGAATGCGCAGCCAGGTTTGGCCGATACGAATCGGCTGTTTGCCGTCAACGACGATGCGCGCGAGCCGGTTGCGGCCGCCGTCGAGAAACGTGCCGTTGGCGCTGCCCAGATCCTCGGCAACAAGTTGCCCGGCCTCGTCACGGAAAACGCGCAGATGCTGTGCGGCAACATAGGGGTCGTCGATGATGACGTCGTTGTCATAGCCGCGGCCGATGCGCGCCTCTGGAGCGGCGATCCGGAAACGCGCGGCAATATCGCGGTGACGCGACAGTACTTCTACCCAGATCATTTGCTCGACTGCACCGATTGAAGGAAGCGCTTGCCGAGCGCCACGGCGTCGTCATAGGCCACGGCCTGAAGGCTCAATCGCGAGACCAATGCCTCGCTGGCCTGGTCCTGGGTCACGGCGATCAGGGCCACGTCGTAGAGCCCTTCGAATTCACGATAGGCCTGCGCGCACCAGATAACCCTGAGCGGTGGGTGGTCCGACGCCGCCGCGGCACCGACAAAATCCTCGTGGCAGCGCTGCGGCGTATACCACTTGCGGAACGGGCCGCCGCCGACAAGCCGCGGCTGACTCATCTGCGTCAGAAGGGTTGCAAGCTGGAACTGATTGAGATCGGTGGCCTTGACGTAGGAATGATCGATCTGGATCGCTCCCGTGTTCAGGTCGGGAGCGACATACAGGCCGGTATCGGCCTTGCAGTTGATCGAATTGATGCTGGCGCGCGGCCTGGGCGTGGCGCCCGCATTGGTATTCGCCCAGCAATTGAACCAGGGCGCGACCGTCTCGGGGGCCAGATACGGCCCGAGCGCGGTCGAACGAAATCCTTTCTCGGCAAACGATCTGTAGAGGGCCGACTGCCAGGCGGCGAGTTGTCGTCCGACCTCGGCCCGCAGATCCGGCGGGGTTTTCTGCTCGCGCACCCGCTGCAGCAGCGCCGCCGCATAGCGCGCCGGGACCAGAAAGCTGAGAAGTTGGCCGCCCCTGCGGGTGGCGACATTGACGCCAACCACCTGTCCCTCGGCGGAAACGGTCGGGCCGCCACTCATGCCCGGGTTGAGCGCGCCACTGAAGTGCACACGATCATTGTAGGTGCGGTCTACCAAGCCGTTATAGGTGCCTTCGACGATCGTGAATCCGAGGTCGAGCGGGTTGCCCATGGAATACAGGCGCTCGCCCTTGGAAGGCGCGCCTTCCATTGCGGCGCTGTCGAAGGTGAAAAATGGAGCGTCATGCTTGGCAAGGCGAACGATCGCGAGGTCGTTTGGCAGATCTACGGCCACCACGCTGAGCTCTCCGCGACCGCCGTCGGCCGCGGTATACTCGAGCCGAAAGGTTTTCGGCTCGAGTACGGCCTGCGAAATCACGTGGTAATTGGTGATCGCCAGCCCGTCGGCGGACACCAGGAAGCCGGAGCCGATCGACGCCTGCTGTCCTGCATCCGCGACCAGCGTCCGAATCTGCAGCAGTCGCGGCGTATATGCCCTCCGCGATCGAAGATGCGCCCTGCGCCGTCCACGCCGTGCCGCCATCAAGGGCAAGGAACAGCAGCAACCATGTTAGCGCGCGCACAACCCTGGCAATCGAAACAGCCACGAAGCCCCCCTGGCCATGCCCACACGTCAATGATGGCTCTCGCCGTTTAGCCAAAACGCGGCGTGGTTGCAATCGTATCCCCATGCGCGCGACAAACGACGCCGCATATTGCGTTAACGGGTACCGAAGGGGTGCGATACCTTGAACGAATGCCAATCGTGCCTGCTGCAATTTCGGTCGGCCGCGGGAGCAGCTCCTTGCCACGACCTACAGCGTCTGCACATCCACGACGCCGGCAACCGCCTTGATCGCGCCCGCGATCTGCGGCGAGACCTTGAAACGGCCCGGCAGCTTCATCTCCACCTCGGTCTGCAGATCGAGCATGATGACGAGCGAGACGTCGCCATCGGCGCCGCCAGATGGCGCGGGCGCAGGCTTCGCCGGCAGGCCCTTGCCCGGACCGTTTTGCGCCGATGCTTCCGGCATGTTGAGCCGTCTTGCGATCGAATCCAGCGGCTTGGTGTCGCGAACGAATATCCGCAGGCCCTTTTGGGTCTTGGCCGCGGCGTCATCCAGCGGCTCGGCATGCAGCACCCGCGCGCGCACATCCTCGCCCTGCAACTCGGCGCCGAGCTGCAGCAACACGGCCGCCCCCGGCTCCAGCACGTCGCGATATTGCGCCAGGCCTTCGGAAAACAGCACCGCCTCGAAATGTCCGGTCGGGTCTGACAGGCCCATGATGCCCATCTTGTTGCCGGTCTTGGTGCGGCGCTCCATGCGCGACACCACGGTGGCCGCAACCCTGCCCGCGGTCGCGCCGGTCTTCACGGCACGGGAGAATTCCGCCCAGGACTGCACCCGCAGCCGCTTCAGCACGGTCGCGTAGTCGTCGAGCGGGTGGCCGGACAGGAAGAAGCCGACGGCGTCGTATTCGCGGCGGAGTTTTTCGGCCGGCAACCACGGCTCGATCTGCGGCAGCATGATGGTCGGCGCGTCGGCAGCATTGCCGAACATGTCGTTCTGACCGATCGTTGCGGCCTCATGGCTGCGCTGACAGGCGGCGAGAATCGCGTCCGCCCCGGCAAAGACACGGGCGCGATTGGACTCGAGCGTGTCGAATGCGCCGGCCGCGGCCAGGCTTTCGATGACACGCTTGTTGATCGCACGCGGATTGACGCGGGCGGCGAAGTCCGCAAGCGAGGTAAACGCGCCCTTCTTGCGCTCCTCCACGATCTGCTCGACGGCCTGCAGGCCGACGCCCTTCAGCGCGGCCAGCGCATAGTAGATGGTCTTCTCGCCGACCTCGAAAGTGGCGCCCGAGCGGTTGATGTTCGGCGCCTCGACCTTGATGCCGAGACGCTGCGCCTCGGCGCGAAATTCCGAAAGCTTGTCGGTGTTGTTGAGTTCGAGCGTCATCGACGCCGCCAAGAATTCCACCGGGTAATGCGCCTTCATGTAGGCGGTGTGGTAGGACACCAGCGCGTAAGCCGCGGCGTGGCTCTTGTTGAAGCCGTAGTCGGCAAACTTGGCGAGCAGTTCGAATATCGTGTCCGCCTGCCCCTTCGGCACGCCATTCTTGACCGCGCCGGCGACAAAGATCGCGCGTTGCTTTTCCATCTCCGCGCGGATCTTCTTGCCCATCGCGCGGCGCAGCAGGTCGGCGTCGCCGAGCGAATAGCCGGCCATCACCTGCGCGATCTGCATCACCTGTTCTTGATAGATGATGACGCCGAACGTCTCTTTCAGGATCGGCTCCAGGATCGGATGCAGATATTCCGGCTCCTCGTCGCCATGCTTGCGCGCGCAATAGGTCGGGATGTTGGCCATCGGACCCGGGCGATAGAGCGCCACCAGCGCGATGATGTCCTCGAACCGGTCGGGGCGCATGTCGATCAGCGCGCGCCGCATGCCCTGGCTTTCCACCTGGAACACGCCGACCACGTCGCCCCGCGCCAGCATCTGGTAACTCGGCGCATCATCGATCGGCAGCGTCGCCAGATCGACATGGATGTTGCGCTGTTTGAGCAGCTTCACCGCGACGTCGAGCACGGTCAGTGTCTTCAGGCCGAGGAAGTCGAACTTCACCAGTCCGGCCGGCTCGACCCATTTCATGTTGAACTGGGTCACCGGCATGTCGGATTTGGGATCGCGATAGAGCGGCACCAGCTCGCTTAAAGGTCGGTCGCCGATCACGATGCCGGCGGCGTGAGTCGAGGCGTGGCGGGTCAGTCCTTCGAGGCGCTGGGCGATGTCGAAGGCGCGCGCGACCACCGGGTCCTCGTCGCGGAACGCCTGCAGCTTGGGTTCACCCTCGATCGCCTGCGCCAGCGTCACCGGCGCGGCAGGATTTTGCGGCACCAGTTTTGTGAGCTTGTCGACCTGCCCGTAGGGCATCTGCAGCACGCGGCCGACGTCGCGTAGCACGCCCCTCGCCTGCAGCGTTCCGAACGTGATGATCTGGGCCACCTGATCGCGGCCATAGCGCTGCTGCACGTAATCGATCACCTCGCCGCGGCGGTCCTGGCAGAAGTCGATATCGAAGTCCGGCATCGAGACGCGCTCGGGATTGAGGAAGCGCTCGAATAGTAGCCCAAAGCGAATCGGATCGAGGTCGGTGATGGTGAGCGCGTAGGCGACCAGCGAGCCGGCGCCGGAGCCGCGGCCCGGACCGACCGGAATATCATGGGCCTTGGCCCATTTGATGAAGTCGGAAACGATCAGAAAGTAGCCCGCATAGTTCATGCGGTTGATGACGTCGATCTCGAAGGCGAGGCGCTTGTGGTATTCCTCTTCCGTCGTGCCGGGCGACAGGCCATGAACCTGCAGGCGCCGTGCGAGCCCCTCCTCGGCCTGACGCTTTAGCTCCGCGGCTTCTTCGGTTGCCGCGTCGGAGCCCGATCCGGCGCCGACGGTGAAACGCGGCAGGATCGGCTTTCGCGTCTTTGGCCGGAACGAGCAGCGCTCGGCGATCTCGATCGTGGAGGCCAGCGCTTCCGGAATGTCGGCAAACAGCACCGCCATTTCGGCGCGGGTCTTGAAGCGGTGGTCAGGCGTGAGCTGCTCGCGATCGGTCTCCGCGATCAGCTTGCCGCCGGCGATGCACAACAACGCATCATGGGCTTCATAGTCGTCGTTCGACGCAAAATAAGGCTCGTTGGTCGCGACCAGCGGCAGGCCCTTGGCGTAGGCAAGATCGATCAGGCCGGCCTCGACGCGACGTTCCTTGTCGACGCCGTGGCGCTGCAATTCGACATAGAGGCGATCGCCGAACAGGTTTGCCAGCCGGTCGATACGAGCGGCTGCGAGCGCCGCGTGATCGGCATTGAGCGCCAGCGAAATCGGGCCGTCGGGGCCGCCGGTCAGCGCGATCAAATCCTCGGCATCGCCCTCCAGCCATTCGAGCTTGATGTGCGGCGATTGATGGACCGGCGTTTCCAAAAACGCTCGCGAGTTCAGCCGCATCAGACTGCGGTAACCGCGCTCGCGCGCCGCCAGCAGCACGATTCGCGACGGCGTGGCGGCCAGCGCATTACGGGCGTTGGGATCCTGGTCGCCGAAATCGACCGCGAGCTCGCAGCCGACGATCGGCTGGATACCGTAGCCGGCCATCTTGTCGGAGAATTCCAGCGCTCCGAACATGTTGTCGGTGTCGGTCAGCGCCAGGGCTGGCTGGCGGTCGGCTTTCGCCAGTTCGCCGAGCTTGGCGATCTTGATGGAGCCCTTCAGCAGCGAATAGGCCGAATGAACGTGGAGATGAACGAATCCGGCACTGGACATGCGCTAAGGGAGCTCTTGCATCATGATGGGGAGCGATCGCCGGCAGCTAAGGGAGCGCCGACTCGCTGCCACAATGGTGATGCCTTGGCCGGACGGAGTCCACGCGGATCGCGCGGTGCGCGCGCGCCATCCGGCTTTTCCCCAGCCCACCCGCAAGCCGGATCGGGCCGGGTCTCCGCCCCGCCTTAAAGCTGTGGAATCACCTGGGCCCAGACCGCGATCATCCCGACAAACAGCGTAATCGACGCCAGCGCCGCCGCTTCTTCCACGAACATCCGCAACATGATCCGACTCCCTCGGTCCAAGAACATACGAGGAACATTGTTCCTTTTTTGTTCCTAGAGTCAAGGGCGGCAGCGGCCTCAGTTGTCAAATGCCCTCCGAAGAGATCGCTTGGTTAATTCCGAAGGTCAGGAAAATCGATTGCAGGCACTAGCCATCGACAAGGTCGAACAAAAAAGCAGCCGCTCAGGGCGGCTAACGACTCTAGCGTTTCGCGCCCGGAGCAGCCTGCCCCGTCGCGCTACGCGATGTTAGCCTTGGCAACCTGGCTGGAGACCCCCGGGGTGTTCGAGGATTACTCGAAGCGCCTCATAAGTCGCTCGATGTAGTCGTTCACAGCATCAGCAAAACTCAAATCCAAACCGGGACATTCCTCCTTGTGCGCCTGGACGGCTTGCTGGACGTTAGTGAGGGCATCTTTCTGATCCGGTGGCGGTGTCGCGGCGACGTATTCGTTGACCGCTCTTTCCGCCGCTCCAATGCCGTTGGCGTCGCCCTCTGCGATTAGCGAGCGCAAGGCCGACATACATTTGTCAAAGGTTTCCATCCCGCCCAATATGACCCCGAACCGGGTCGATTTCCAGGCATCCGGACCGTCACGATCAAAGTGACGCAGTACCCAGGGGCCCTCCTTCAGACCGGATTGGCCGTCCGTTCACAATGGGCTAGCCGCCCCGTCTCAAGAAAAAAGGCCCCGGGACTGCGCCCGGGGCCTTCATTGTTTCGCAAGTCGCGCGAGATCAATACCTCGCGACGCCCGGGCCGCCGAACTTGTAGTTCAGACGGGCGGTGACGAGATCGACGTCCTGACTGATGCGGTCGGCGCCGAAGAAGCCGCCGGCCGGCGTGGTGAAGGTGTAAGTACGGTCCTGCATGAACAGGTGATTGTACTCGACGCCAATCGACCAGTTCGGCGCGAAGGCGTATTCGAGGCCAGCGCCGATCGTGCCGCCCCAGCGGGTGTCGTCGCCGGTGATACCAGTGACCGCGCCTGCAAGGTTGGTGATGCGGTAGCTGTTCGAGGTCACAGCGGCACCGCCCTTGACGTAGAGCAGGACGTTGTTGACGGCATAACCAACCTGACCGGTGAACAGGCCGAACGCGTCGACGTTCGTGTGGTTGCGGGAGCCGGCGAACAGCGTGCTCACGTTGCTGCCCGAGAAGTCGGCCCAGTTGCCCTGGGCTTCAAGACCGAACACGAAGGTGCCAGCCTGCCAGCGGTAGCCGACCTGGCCACCGACCGTTCCGCCAGTCGCATCATGGGAGCCCTCGGGGCCAACCAAAAAAGCAGGTGGAACCGAATCCCAGGAGTTGCGGCTCGAGCCCCAGCCGCCGTTCGCACCGATGTAGAATCCGGTCCAATCATACACAGCAGCAACCATCGGGGGCGCCTTCGTGTAAGGACGCGCCGCGAGATCCGCAGCGAGTGCCGGCGCAGTCGCGCCGAGCGCGATCAGACTGGCCGTAACAAGCAAAACCTTCTTCATTCTTATTCCCGTTCCTTTTTGAACAGCCCCCAAGGCCGCGGCATGCTCATAGCATCGTTGGCTCGAATTGCTGTAACCTCGCTGCAACAGCACACACCAAACGGCCTCCGTGTGGACGCAAGTTAATGTTGTCTTGCAGGCGTTTTTCGAAACTTTGCGCCGGAGCTCGCCGCAAAAAACTCACATTTTGTTTTGCGGCCGTATTTGCAAAGCGGATTGGCTTGACGGAATTGCAGAGCTGCGGCTTGTGTCGATCAGAATGAACGCGAAGCGCCAATGCGCCGTGAGGGAGATTCGAATGCGTAGAGCGATTCTGGCCGTGCTGACCGCGATCGGATTGGCAGCTATCGGTGCTGCGCCTGCCGAAGCAGTCGGCACTCGATATCCGTTCTGCCTTCAGGGCGATGAACATCCGGGACTGAGCTACTGCACGTTCACGAGTTACGAGCAGTGTCAGGCGACCGCTTCGGGACGCTTTCTCACCTGCATTGCCAATCCCTACTATATTGGTGAGAGCGAACCCCCGCCCTCCGCGTATCGCCCGCTGCCCGGCCGCGCGCTGCCGCCTGCTCCCGGCTACGGCAGGTACTGAGCAGCGGCGCCTTTCGCCGCCGAGACATTTCCGCCTACGCGAGCCTCCGGACCCTTGCACCTACAGCGCGTGAACGTGATTTGACGCCGGACTGCGTCGAATGTCTGCTGGCCGTCAGCACACGCGGACCGACGCAGTTCTCAAGGAGATTTCGATGCGTATTCTGGCTTTGGCGATTCTGGCAGTCGGGGCGGCCTCGACGGCTGCACCGGCGCAAGCACAGACGTACGATCCCAGTTATCCGGTTTGCCTGCATGTCTATGGCCGGATCAGCTACTACGAATGTCGTTATACATCGCTGCCTCAATGCAACATGTCGGCGTCGGGCCGCTCGGCGCAATGCGTCATCAATCCCTATTTCGCACATGCTCAGGGACCGTCGTCACATCGCAACAAGCGGTACCGCAACGTCTACTGAACGCCCTATTCGAGTTCGACGACCCGGCCGTCGACCAGCGACACCCGCCGGTCCATGCGGCCGGCGAGCTCCATATTGTGGGTGGCGATCAGCATCGCGACCTGCGTCGCCTTCACGAGCTGCATCAGCGCCTTGAAGACGTGATCGGCGGTATGCGGATCGAGATTTCCGGTCGGCTCGTCGGCGAGTAGGGCCCGCGGCGCATTGGCGACCGCGCGCGCGATGGCGACGCGCTGCTGCTCGCCGCCGGACAGTTCGGCCGGACGGTGCGAGATGCGATCGCCGAGGCCGAGATAGGCCAAAATCTCCTGCGAGCGCTTGATCGTCTCGGAACGTTTGAGGCCGCGGATCATCTGCGGCAGCATGACATTTTCGAGCGCGGTGAATTCCGGCAACAGCCGGTGCGATTGATAGACGAACCCGATATCGGAGCGCCGGATCTGGGTGCGGTCGATGTCTGACAATTGCGAGGTCGGCGTGCCCGCGACATAGACCTCGCCTTCGTCGGGGCTTTCGAGCAGGCCCGCGATGTGCAGCAGCGTCGACTTGCCCGACCCCGAGGGCGCCACCAGCGCTACCGACTGCCCCGCCCACAGCGCAAGCTTGGCGCCGTTGAGGATGGTCAGCGTCGCCTCGCCCTGCCTGTACTCGCGTTTTATCTCGTGGAGATAGATAACCGGTACATCTTCCGCCTCCTCGGCCATCTCGTCCTCACTCGTACCGGAGCGCGTCGACGGGATCGAGGCGCGCGGCGCGCCAGGACGGATAGAGCGTTGCCAGGAACGACAGCGTCAGCGCCATGATCACCACCGCAGTGGTCTCGCCGAAATCGATCTCGGCCGGCAGGCGCGAGAGGAAATAGAGTTCCGGCGAGAACAATTCGGTGTTGGTCATCCAGGACAGGAACTGCCGAATCGATTCGATATTCAGGCAGATCAGCATGCCGACGAAAAATCCGGTCAGCGTGCCGACCACACCGATCGCAGCGCCCGTGATCAGGAAGATCCGCATGATCGAGCCCTGCGAGGCGCCCATGGTGCGCAGGATGGCGATGTCCTGGCCCTTGTCCTTGACCAGCATAATCAGGCCGGAGACGATGTTGAGCGCGGCAACCAGCACGATCATGGTCAGGATCAAAAACATCACGTTGCGCTCGACCTGAAGCGCGTTGAAGAAGGTCGAGTTCCGTTGCCGCCAATCGACCAGGAACACGGGCCGCCCGGCCGCCTCCGTCACGCTCTTGCGGAATGCATCGATTCGATCGGGGTTGGTAGTGAATATCTCGATCGCGGTGACGTCGTCCTTGCGGTTGAAATAGGCCTGCGACTCCGGCAGCGGCATGAACACGAAGCTGGCGTCATATTCCGACATGCCGATCTCGAACACGGCCGCCACCTTGTAGGGCTTGATGCGCGGCGTCGTACCCATCGGCGTCACCGCGCCCTTGGGCGCAACCAACGTGATGGTGTCGCCGGCATGCAGCGACAATTGATCGGCGAGCCGGCGTCCGATGATGACGCCCTGCCCCTCGTCAAAACCTTCCAGCGTGCCCTGCTTGATGTTCTTGGCGATCGAGGTGAGGTTATTGAGGTCCGCAGAGCGCATGCCACGCACCAAAACGCCGGCGGCGTTGAAAGCGGAAGACGCCAGCGCCTGACCGTCCACAACAGGCGCGGCAAGGCGGATGCCCTCGACCTGGCTGATGCGCTCGGCGACATCCTTCCAGTCGGTCAGCGGCGATTCCAAGGGCTGCACCAAGATGTGGCCGTTCAGCCCGAGTATCTTGTCCAGCAGTTCCTTGCGGAAGCCGTTCATCACGGCCATCACGATGATCAGCGTGGCAACGCCGAGCATGATGCCGAGGAACGAAAAGCCGGCGATGACGGAAATGAATCCTTCCTTGCGACGCGCCCGCAGGTAACGCCCCGACAGCAGCCATTCGAAGGGCGCAAAAGGCGGAGTTCGGGCTGTCTCGTTCATGGTCTCATCCATTACTCGATAATCCCATGATTCGGGCCAAATGTGGCCGTATTGGCCAACATATCAGCCGCGGTGGATATCTTATCCCGCGATCTTCGCCACCACTTCCGCCGGACTGAGATTCTCGCGCGAGCCGTCGCTGCGCCGCTTGATCTCGAGCTTGCCCTCGGCGAGGCCCTTCGGCCCGACCAGTATCTGCCAGGGGATGCCGATTAGGTCGGCGGCCGCGAATTTCGCGCCGGCCCGCTGGTCGGTATCGTCATAAAGCACATCGACACCCTTGGCCTGAAGCTCGCGATAAAGCTTCTCGCAGGCGCCGTCGACGGCAGCATCCCCCTGCTTCAGGTTCAAGATCACAGCCGTGAACGGCGCCACCGCCTCCGGCCATTTGATGCCGGCATCGTCGTGGCAGGCCTCGATGATAGCGCCGACCAGCCGCGAGACCCCGACGCCGTAGGAGCCGCCATGGATCGGCACGTCGACGCCGTCAGGGCCGGCGACCAGTGCCTTCATCGCATCGGAATATTTGGTGCCGAAATAGAAGATCTGGCCGACCTCGATGCCGCGGGTGTTGACGCGCTTGTCGGCCGGCACTTCGCGCTCGTAACGAGCGGCATCGTGGACGTCCTCGGTTGCGGCATAGACCGACGTCCATTGCTTGATGATGTCAGTCAGATCGCCGTCGTAATCGACATCGTCCGGCGGGATCGGCAGGTTCAGCACGTCGCTGTTGCAGAACACGCCGGACTCGCCGGTTTCCGCGAGCACGATGAATTCATGGCTGAGATCGCCGCCGATCGGGCCGGTCTCGGCGCGCATCGGGATCGCCTTCAATCCCATACGCGCAAAGGTGCGCAGGTAAGCGACGAACATCCGGTTATATGAACGGCGCGCCGCCGCCTCGTCGATGTCGAAGGAGTAGGCATCCTTCATCAGGAACTCGCGGCCGCGCATCACACCGAAGCGCGGGCGCTGCTCGTCGCGGAACTTCCACTGGATGTGATAGAGATTAAGCGGCAGGCTCCGGTAGGATTTGATGTAGGCGCGAAAAATCTCGGTGATCATTTCCTCATTGGTCGGCCCATACAGCAACTCGCGCTTGTGGCGGTCGCTGATGCGCAGCATTTCCGGACCATAGGCGTCGTAGCGGCCGCTCTCGCGCCAGAGGTCGGCGAGCTGCAGCGTCGGCATCAACAGTTCCAGGGCGCCAGCGCGGTCCTGCTCCTCGCGGACGATTTGCTCGATCTTCTTCAAAACCCGGAAGCCCAGCGGCAGCCAGGCGTAAATGCCGGCCGCCTCCTGCCGCATCATGCCGGCGCGTAGCATCAGCCGATGCGAGACGATCTCCGCCTCTTTCGGATTCTCTTTCAGGATGGGTAGAAAAAACCGCGACAACCGCATGGGACAACTCGAGGAATCAGTGGGCTACCGGAAGAGGTGCAGTGAAACCGGATCGGCTGCGAAAACACAAGGCCGGAAGCCGCGAAAAAGCCGCTGAAAACGCCGATTTGTCGGTCGTTTTGACGGTGAATTGTTGGTTTCCCAATCCGTAGGATGGGTGGAGCGAAAGCGATACCCATCATGCCCGCGACACGGATTCATGCGATGATGGGTTTCGCGGAGTTTATCATCGGGCCGGCCAAAGGCCGGACCCGTTGGCTCTACCCATCCTACAAATTCCCCGCAAGCCGCTTCCTATTTCTTCATGCCGGAATGATCGTGCTTCATTCCCATATGGCCTGAGTGATCCGCGCCTGCCGGCCCCTGCGCACCGACGCCCTGGACGTCGAGCGACAACGTTACTTTTCCAGCCTTCTCGAATTCAAGCGTGACCGGCACTTTGTCGCCCTGCTTGAAGGGCTGCTTGAGATCCATCAGCATCAGATGATAACCGCCCGGCGCGAGCTTGACGGTCTTGCCCGGCTCGATCGGCAGGCCCTTGTCGAGCGGCCGCATCGTCATGACGCCGTTTTTCATGGCCATCTCGTGAATCTCGACCTTGCCGATGTTATCGCCTGAGCCGCCAACGAGCTTGTCCGGCGCACCGCCCTTGTTCTCGACGGTCAGATAGCCGCCGGCGATTTTTGCACCGCTCGGTGTAGCGCGGCTCCAGGCTTGCGTGATGACGAGGTCTCCGGCCTTGACCTCCTGGGCGTGCGCGGGCGTGCCCAGGAGAGCAAACAGGGTGGCGAAGGCGAAGATTGGCAAGACAGGTTTCATCGGATGTCTTTCGATCTATGAAGTATGGCCGGCACAACGGACGGCCGAGGGCCGCCGTTGCATTAACGTGAGAATGCAACGTTCATGTTCACAATAGCGGGATTGCGTCCTTATTTGTTCGCGGCTTTTTGCTGAACCAACCATTTTTCGAGGTCCGCTATTTCGGCCGAACCTTCGATTGTGGTCACGGTTCCATCCTGCCCGATCAGGAGCGTGCGCGGGATATCCCCCTGCCAGGCGGGATCTATCTCGAACCGGAGGCGTTCGACGAAGCCGTCGCTGAAAATCCAGTTCTCCGCTTTACCGAGCCCGGCCTTCTCCAGCATCGCACGCGTTGCGCTGTCCAGATTCGGAACAAGGTCGGCGCTGATCATCACAACGTCGATCTCGGAATGATCCTTCATGAATTGTCCGAGCAGCGGCAGTTCGACCTTGCAAGGACCGCAGGTGACGCCCCAGAGATGCACCAGCGTCGGCCGCCCGGCATGCGAACGTAGCACGTCCTGCCAGCTTCCCCGCACGAACGGCTTGAGCGTGAGCTCGGACGGCGTCCCGGCTCCGGGCGCGGCGCCCAGATACGCAACGAGGAATAGTGCGGCGAGCAGGAGGCGTTTCATGTTCCATCTCCGATCGGCAGAAGGCGATATCCGTCGGCCTTGGTCATCCAGGACAGGTAGGTCTTCTGCCCGTCGCTGACCAGCAGCGGGTGGTCGGACGTATCCGTCGTCGTGGCAATCGCGACCGGCGTTGACCAGCTCTTGCCCTCATCATGCGAGGTCATCGCGTTCACCGCAGTCTTTTCGCCGTCGAACTCCTTCCAGACCATGGTGGTGCCGTGCGGCCCGGCAAGAACGTAAGGTCGCGTCGGATTGCGGTCGGCGCGGCCGAGCGGAAGCGGATCGGAGAACGTGCGACCCTCGTCTTGCGAGCGGGCATAGAACAGCCCCTTGCGGGCCTTGCCATTGGTGTACCAGGTCACGTGGTAAGTGCCCGCGAACGAGATGGAAAGACTCGGACCATGATGCGGGCACGCGGCGATCTGCCAGTCGTCATTGCTGACGCGGCGAACTTCGCCCGGCATCGCCCGATCGGCGAACGTCATGATCGCGTGATCCCGCACACCGCCTTCGAAGATGTTCCTGAACACCACCACGGGACGGCCCGGACCTGCGAACGCGAGGCCGAGCCGGCAGCATTCGCAGGTGTTGTCGGCTGCGAGGTGCGTCTCGGAATAGGTCGCGCCGCCGTCCTTCGATGACGCGAAGAACAGCCCTGCCCCTTCGTATTTCCTGCCCTCCCGCTGCGCGGGCACCCGGTTGCGCTTGTCGATCCAGGCCGCAAACACCAAACCATCCGCATCGAGGCCGAGCGCGACAAAGCGCTGGCTCTCGTTGCTCGACGTGATCGGCCGCAACTCGGCAAAGCTTTGGCCGCCATCGGCCGATCTCGTGGTGAGCACCTGGCCGTTGAACGCCTTGTCCCTGAAGAGCGAAAACGCAAGTGCAATGCCGCCGTTCTTCTCGACGACGATCTGGGGTCGGGCATCCGGGCCCCAATCGAGCTTGAGCTTCTCCTTGGTCACCTGCACCGGCGCGGCAAAGCTCCGGCCGCCATCCTTCGAACTTGCCACCGATATCTGGCCCCCCGCCATCCAGGCGAGCCACAGCGTTCCATCCGGCGCGAAGGCCGGCGTGACCTTCGACGCGCAGCGCAAGGCGACCTCCTCGCACGCCGCTTCCGAGGCATGCTGATGATGGCTCATTTGCGCGTTCGCTGCGCTTTGGCAAAGCGAGAAAGCGAGCGTCGCGAGCAGGCTCATTCGCAGCATGGCTTTACTCCTCTTGTGTTGTTGTCCGATCATTTGAACGCCAGCTTCATTCCGGCAATGAACGCGCGCGGCGAGCCGGCGTAGATCGTACCGCTCGTGCTGAGACCTTGAATGCCGCCGGCCGTGACCGAATTGCCGAGATTGTTGGCGGAGGCAATGTAGGTCCGGTCGAACACGTTCCTGACTTCGACATACATGCTCAAGGACCTGAAGTAATCGGACACGAGGTCCGTCGTGTAGTGCACGTTGAGATTGACCAGCTCATAGCCTGGCGCCTTCTGCAAATTGGCGTTGTCCATCCAGAACGAGTCTTTCCACTGCACCTCGACAAACGCTCCGAGGCCGGCAAGCGGTCCCCACATCTGCTCATAGCCGAGCCGCGCGGTTAGTTCGTGCGGCGAGATGCCGGGAATCTTGTTGCCCGCACGGTTGAAGCTGAAAACCGTCCCGCCTGCGCCTTGGCTTCTGATGTCTTCCGTATATTCGGTGTAGTACTGATCGAGATAGGTATAGGCCGCAGTGAATCGCCAGCCGGGATAGAATTTCCAGTCAGCGGCTAGCTCCACCCCGCGATGCTCGGATCGCGGTGCGTTGAACATGTAACTGACGCCGGCTGTGCGTGTCGCCTGGCTCACCAGTTCGTTGCGGAAGAACTCATAGAAGCCGGTCGCACTGAACTTGAGCGCGCTGTTTGGCGTCCAGTCGAAGCCGAGATCGTAACCAAGGTTCTTTTGCGTCTGGAGCTGTGTGTTATTGCCGGGGCTACCGTCCGAAAGGACGAACAAGTTGTTGACCTGCGGCGTGCCGTATCCAGTAGCGGCACGCGCACGGAACAGCCACTCGGGATTCAGCTTGTAGACTAACGCCAGCTCGGGCGCTGTGTTCTGGAATTGCCGGTCGGCGGTCGTGGGGATGATCGTCGGGTTCGGAACCGGCGAAGTTCCGTAATTATAGGCGGTATTGATCCCCTTCAGGTGCGTGGTTTCCCAGCCGATGCCAGCAATGGCGGTCAGTTGCGGGGTCAGCTTCAATTCTTCGCGCGCGCGAACGCCGTAGTTCGTGGTCTCGCTCCAGGTATTGCTCTGCAGCCTGCCCAGCGTCGCGTTACCGCCTGGCATCACGAATCTCGAGTCGCTCGACGCGGTCAGCGTGTTGTAAAAGGCACCGAAATAGGTGGTGGACTCCAAGCCGAGAATTTCACCGCGCTTGGTGATATCGCTCATGTAGTTGTACGACGGAAAATCGCCGATCGCGCTGGTGGCGCCGGTCGGCTGATTGATGTTGCGGTCGTCGAACACGAACTGGTTGCGCCAGGTCGTCGTGTTGTCGAAATCATGCTCCCATCGCCCGCCGATGATCGTTCGCCTGTCGTCACGGCCAAGGCCTGCCTGAGTAGCGGTCTGAGGTGTTGTCGTGCCGTTAAAGCCATTGATGAACAATGGCACCGTCGGGCATCCGGGCGCGGCGGTCGCGCCCGTCGTGCAGCCCTGCTGAAACGGATTTTGATAATACTGGCTGAGCGTCTGGCGGAGCGGCAGCCTTGTGTCGAGATTGTTGTTGATGAACTTGACCGTGAAGCGATCGTCAGGCGTCGCGTGCAAGGTGCCGAGAAAATTCACCGTCTGGGTATTGAACCAGCTATTGCCGATAAATCCGTCGCCGCGCGCGTCGCTGGCAAACAGCGAGTACTCGAAATTGCCGACCTGCTTGCCCGCGGCGAGATAATTGTTGAGATAACCGAAGCTGCCGCCATCGACGCCGTATTCGATACCGTCGATGGTTCGGCCCGGGCGGGTGCGGAAATTGAGCGCGCCGCCGGTTGCATAATTGCCATAGAGCGCCGACGATGGCCCGCGGATCACGTCGATCGCGCCATAGGCCTTGGGGTCGATCAGGTCGCTGCGGGAAAGCCCGTCCGGCTGCGTAACCGGAAAGCCGTCGTCAAAGATCACCAGATTGCGGATACCAAAGCCGTTGCGGGCATTGGAGCCGCGGATGGAAATGCCGACATCGCGCGGCCCGTTGCCCTGTTTCACAGAGATACCGGGACTCTCGCGCAGCACGTCGGCCACGGAGAATGACGGCCGGTTCTCGAACCGGCTGCGATCGATGGTGGTTTCGGTCTGACCATTGGGCGCCTGGTAAAGGAGCGCGCGCGCCACGCTCGGGGTAATGCCCGCTATTAGCGACGACGCGGCAGGCGCCGGGTTGGCCGAAGGTGGCCTTGCCTGCGTCCGGGCAGATGCACGAACGGCCGGCTTTCGGGCCGCAGGTCTGGCGGTCGCGGTGCGCGGCGCATCGACGGTGACCGCCGGCAATGCCGTTTGGGCGGTCGCATTCGACGGGTCAAGGGATAGCGCGCTGCCAAGCACAAGCAGGCTCGCGCCACCCAAGGCGTGATAACGATACATAAGATATTCCTGACGCCAGCTCTTCGGCCGGCTTGAATGACTGCACCAACCGGCACGGCTGTCGCCGCACCGGTCATTGGGTGTTCCAGCTCGTCAGGAAATGGAGGGAGGGGCGCGCGCCTGCGCTTGGCTGCCGGCTCTAGCATTCGTCAGCCGGAAAGCAAAATCGAACCAGGCCACCCGCTTGGCAACCCGATCGACGTCGACCGCCGCAGTCTGCGGCCCATCGACCGGCGCACCGGTGTGCAGCATGCTGCAAACCGAACAGCATCCGTCATGCGCGCGGTGGTTGGCCTGATCGCTCTGCCCTGCACCGGGCGCACCGTTGCCGTGGCAGATCACGGCGCCGGCGAGCGGATCGGAGCTTGCGATGCTCGCCGCCCAGCATGCGCCGATCGGTGCAAAAATCTGCACCACCAGAGCAATCAGGACGATTGGCAGGAAATTCTTCAGCCGTCGGCGCATCGCAAACCTATCCGCCTCAGACCTTAATCACCCTTGGTGTCCGAAGTCGAGAACAGGTTCCCGGAACTATGTTGCAGCTTCAAGGAATAAACCTGGCGAAAAGCGATGCGTTTTGCAGCATTTGGAGGGCGCCCTACCCTGATACCAAGCCTCGGGCGAATTGGGGCTAAATCCACAACCTTCAGTCGTAAATTCCCAATCATTTCGCAGAGTGCTGGAATTTTGAACAAACGTTGCCGAAAATGGTGACAAGACGAAAAAGATGGTCTACCAATTCAAGCTTAGGCTTGCCGAGAGGCAAAGCTTGGTGGTCCAAGTCTCGGGAGGAGCCCTGACGCGCACAAGCAGCGTCGCCTCGACAATCAAGATCAAATCTCAATTTTCGGGGAAATTAAGGGTCGACACAATTTTTGAGCAGGGCTTGGTGCCCTGCTTTTTTTTTCGAGACGATCGCAAACGACAATGACGGCATCGTCAAATCCGATCGAGCGAAGTTTTGAACTGGCCGCCGAGCGCTGCGAAGATCTGACCCCGCTGGTCTATCGCCGCCTCTTCAAGGCGCATCCCGAAGCGCGGACGATGTTTCGGACCGAGGGCAGCGAACTCGTCAAGGGCTCGATGCTGGCCCTCACGATCGAGGCCATGCTGGATTTCGCCGGCGAACGCCGCGGCCATTTCCGCCTGATCGGATCGGAAGTTTTCTCGCACGATGCCCGCGCGCGATCAGCAAAAGTGGAAGCCGGTTTTGCGTCCGATCGCGCGCTATTCTCTTGAATCAGCGCATGATCTTGTCGCCAAACCGCGCACACTTTGGCGGATCATGCGCTGGCACGCCCCGTGAATTGTTCGTCGCGTTCTTCGGCATCATCGCGCAGACGCTACGCGAAATCGCCGGGCCGGACTGGTCGGACGAAATCGATGCGGCGTGGCAAGAACTGCTCGGCGAGATCGAGGGCCTCGTTGCAGCGCAGTGAAGTGACGAGACCAAAGTCTCCCGGCGCTCATTGGTACCGACGATCAAGTCATCCGGTGGCGGAAACGCGCCGAGTGTGAAAGACTGCCTCGATCCGCGGTGCGTGCAATCGACGCCGACGGCGATAACAAACGACAAGCGAGGGAGCAAACGATGTCCGGAACTGACAAAACGGCAACGACCAGGCGCGACCTTCTTCAGGCCGCAGGCGCGGCTGGCGCAGCCACCGCCCTGCTCGGGGGACTGGGTATTAATCCAGCGCTGGCGGCGGCCGCACGTTCAGAGAAACCGCTGAAGGCTGCGTTCTCCAATGCAGGCCTGCAGGCGACCTGGTGCGCCCAGGGCAAGCAGGCCGCGGAATGGTGGGGCAAGCTGTTCAACGTCGAGGTCACCTGGTTCGACGGCCAGCTCGATGCGGTCAAGCAACGCGCGGCGATCGACAACATGGCGTCGCAAAAATGGGACTTCGTCGCCATCCAGGCATTCGGCATCGGCACGCTGACCCAGCCCGTGCAGAAGATGATCGATGCCGGCATTCCTGTGATCGACATGGACACGCTGATCGCCCCGCTCGATCAGATCAAGGTTCATTCGTTCCTGGCGCCCGATAATGAATTCATGGGCGCTTCGGTGACCCAGGCGCTGTGCAACGCCATGGGCGGCAAGGGTAAGATCATCATGACGCAGGGCGCGCTCGGCCATACCGGCGCGCAGGGCCGCGCCAAGGGTTTCAACACAGTGGTGAAGCAATTCCCGAATATCGAGGTGCTGGACACGCAACCGGCCGATTGGGACGTCTCGAAGACGGCGCGGCTGTGGGAGACCTATCTGACAAAGCACCCGCAGATCGACGCGGCCTTCTTCCACAATGACGACATGGCGCTGGCCGCCTACAACATCATGAAGGCGCGCAACCGCACCAATATCCTGATCGGCGGCGTGGACGCCATGCCGCCGGCGATCCAGGCGGTGAGCGAAGGCCGCATGTTCGCGACCGTCCGCAACCCCTCCTGCCGCATCCACGGCGGCGCCATCATTGCCGGCGTCGCCGCGGTGACCGCGGGCGAGAAGAGCGGACAGGGTATTCCAAAGCACGTCATCACCGACGGACCGGTGGTGACAAAGGCCAATGCGGCTGGCATGCAATGGATGCAGGACCATTTCCTGATCTGAACCAGCATGCCCGCGGGACTTAAGCCCATCCTCGAACTGCAAGAGATCACGAAGGCCTTCGGCGGCGTCGAAGCCCTTCGTGGTGTCGACTTCGCGCTTTCTCCCGGCGAGATCCACGGCCTCGTCGGCGAGAACGGCGCGGGCAAAAGCACGCTGATGAAGATCATCGCCGGCGTGCATGCGGACTTCTCCGGTCGCTTCATCCTGGACGGCCGCGAAACCCGCTTTCGATCGGTGCGCGATGCCCATGCGGCGGGCATCGCCATGGTCCATCAGGAGCTCAGCGTGGCGCCCGATCTGTCGGTGGCCGAGAACGTGTTTCTGGGCAACCAGCCGACCAACCGCTTCGGCTTCGTGCAATGGCGGCGCATGGCGCGCGAAGCCGGCGAGCAACTCAAACGCTTCGGCATCGATGTCGACCCGATGTCGCGGCTCGGCGACCTTCCGATCGGCCTGCAGCAACTGATCGAGATCGCCCGCGTATTATTTTCGGGGGCCCGCATCATCATCCTTGATGAGCCGACCTCGGCGCTGTCGCCGCCCGAAGTCGAGCGGCTGTTCGCGACGCTGAAGCGGCTGCGCGAGGAAGGCACCAGCATCGTCTTCATCTCGCATTTCATCGAGGACATCCTGCGCGTCTCCGATATCGTGACGGTGTTCCGCAACGGCAGGAAGGTCGCCGAGACCAAGGCCGCCGAGACCAGCAAGCCCGCGCTGATCGAGGCGATGATCGGCAAGGGCCGCGAGGCGCTGGAGGAGACCTATACCCACGACATCATGCTGCCGCCGCCCGCCGAGAGGCCGGTGGTGCTGAACGCGAGCGGGCTGTCGCTCGCCCGCAGCCTGCGCGACGTTTCGTTCGAGGTCTGCGCCGGCGAAGTGCTCGGCATCTACGGGTTTATGGGATGCGGGCAGCTCGAACTGGCACGGATCCTGTTCGGCAAGCTCCGGCCCGACCAAGGCACGCTGGCGATCGCCGGCGAACAAAGAGCCTTCCGCAGCACGGCCGGCGCGCGCCGCGCCGGCATCGCCTTCGTGCCCGAGAGCCGGCGCGACATGCTGTTCCACCAGGAGCCGGTCTACAAGAACATCTCGATCAGCGTCCTCGGTCGCATTTCATCGCTGCTGCTGAAGCCCTCGCGCGAACGCGAGATCGCCACGCGGCAGGTCGACCAGTTGCGGATCCGGCCCGCAGCGGTCGAACTCGATCTCGGCATGCTCTCGGGCGGCAATCAGCAGAAGGTGGCGCTGGCGAAATGGCTGAGCTATCCGCCGCGGCTGCTCGTGCTGTGCGAGCCGACCCGCGGCATGGATGTAGGCGCCAAGGATGACGTCATCCACATCGTCAGGGATTTGCGCGCCAAGGGGCTCGCCGTCATCGTGCTCTCCACCGAGCCGGAGACGGTGCTGTCGCTTGCCGACCGCATCATCGTGCTCAAGCGCGGCGCGGTGGTGCGGGAATTTTCAAACGAACGGATCAGCAAGGACCGCCTGCTCGAAGCGGCGTGAGGAGACCGACATGACTTCAGGTGAAAGCGTGACAGTCCCCGCTTCGGATCGCAAACGCTCGCACCGGCTCGCCGTGATGCTGCGCTCCCAGATGCGCAACATCGCCCCCTTCCTGACGCTGATCTGCCTGTTCGGCTTCTTTGCCGCCGCCAGCCCCTCGTTTGCAACGCTGGACAATCTCGGCAACATCCTGACCCAGATTTCGGTCACCGGCATCATCGCCGTCGGCCTCACCTTCGTGATCCTCTGCGCCGAAATCGATCTCTCGATCGCCGCCATCGCCAACGTCACCGGCATTGCGGTCGCCTATTTCACGCTGCAGGAATCCTACGTCAACATTGCCAACGTCCCGATGCCCGGATGGGCCGCGATCCTCTTGGCGCTGGCGCTTTGCGCCCTGCTCGGCCTCGTCAACGCGTTCGGGCTGACGGTCATCGGCATCCCCTCCTTCATCATGACCTTGGCCATGATGCAGATCGCGGCCGGCATCTCGGCGCTGTTGGTGCGCGGCCAGATCGCCTACAAAGTGCCCCCGCTGGTCACAACGCTCGGATCGACGTCGATCGGCGGCATCCCCTGGATCGTGATCGTGGCAGCCTTGATGCTGCTCGGCGGCCATCTGGTGCTGACCTACACGCGCTTCGGCCGCTACGTTTACATGGTCGGCGGCAACCGCGAGGCCGCCGAATATTCCGGGCTCAACGTCAAGCTCATCCTCGGCAGCGTCATGGTGATATCAGCCGTCTGCGCCGGCATCGGCGGCATGCTCGGCGTCGCCCATTTCGGCAGCGCGCAGCAGAACGAGTTCGACACGTATTTGCTGGATTCGATCGCCGCCGTCGTGGTCGGCGGCACCAGCCTCTTTGGCGGCCGCGGCGGCATCGGCAACACCATCGTCGGCCTGTTCGTGCTCGGCGTCCTCAACAACGGACTCGATCACGTCAACATCGACAGCTTCCTGAAGATTTTGATCCGAGGTCTCATTCTGCTGGCCGCGCTCATCATCAACGTGTATGCGCAGCGGTTGCGGGAGCGGACCGCCGAATAAGACCGGGGCAACTCGGCTTTATTCCCCGGCTTTGGCTTCGGCCATGGCCGGAGCTGCAATCTTGTCCTTCATTTCCTCGCAGATCTTGCGGACTTCCGCCGTCACCAACGAACAGCTCTCAATTTGAACGAAGACACGTTTAGCCTCCGCGCGGTAGCGCGCTGCGGTCTCCTTCAGTTCTTCAGTCACCGCGAGCGCCTCGCGAGTCATGGCCTCGCATTGCCTGGCCTGCTCGATAAGCTCAACGCCCAAGGCTTCGATGTCCTTCGCCGCGGCTTCATATTCGCGGACGACAGCTTCCGCTGACAGCTTGCCGATCTCCGTGGCCCCGTCGCTATGCTCCACATAATCCGGCATCCCCAAATCCGGAGCGCGTACCGAGGGCGGCGCGAAATCGGTCGGTTGGGATTCGTGAATTGGCAGCTTGCGAAACTCTTCTTCAATCTCGCGTTCAAGATCGAGCGTATTTAACATCGGCGGTTTTACTGAACGTACCACGGGGATGCTCCTTGAATGATAATGTGAGCAGACACCAAAAATCTCTCGAAATGCAGCTTAGACGGTTAGCTCTCCTGTGGAGGCGAGCAACCAAATCCGTTAGGTAAGCTTGTTATTTAACCTTGATGTCCGCTTTGGCGGTTAATTCGGGAACCGATCGGGCGAGCGGACTGCCGAATAGTACCTTGCTAGCCGTGTCCCGGACGCGGCGCAGCGCGCTGCACTGTATTCGGGAAGGCCTGTCCCTCCAGGTGATCTGAAGCAATTATGTAAAATCCAGGCACCAATCGCGCACGTCGCGCCGCTTTCGTCACGGCGCCGATCGCTGGAAACGAGCACGTGCATCTGCGCGTGATCATCACGCCACGCTCAAATTGCCTGATGCCTCCACCACGGCTAGCCGCTATAATCTGTAAGTACTTATAAGGTGGTGCAATAAATGGCGCGCGGGAGCTTCGACGACCTTCCCTACCTCATAGCCGTCGCGCGGGACCAAAGCTTTACAAAGGCGGCGGGGAAGCTCGGCGTGTCGCAGTCGGCTCTCAGCCAGACGATCCGCCAGATCGAGGAGCGTCTGGGCGTTCGGCTTCTCGCCCGCACGACCCGCAGTGTCTCGCTGACCGAAGCGGGCGAGCGGCTGGTGCGGACGGTGGCACCTCGCCTCGAGGAGATTGATGCCGAGCTCGAGGCCTTGAGCGAACTCCGGGAAAAGCCCGCTGGCACCGTGCGGATCACGGCCGGGGACCACGCAATCAAGTCGGTCCTCTGGCCGAAGCTGCAGAAATTTCTGCCGGATTACCCGGACATCAAGGTCGAAATTGTTATCGACTATGGTCTGACGGATATCGTTGCCGAGCGCCATGATGCCGGCGTGCGCTGGGGCGAGCAGGTTGCGAAGGACATGATCGCGGTGCGGATCGGACCCGACATCCGCTTCGCCGTTGTCGGCACGAAATCCTACTTTGCGAAACGAGCAGCTCCACGAACGCCGCAGGATCTGATCGACCACAACTGCATCAACCTGCGCCTGCCGACCTATGGCGGCATCTATGCCTGGGAGTTCGAGAAGGACGGGCGCGAGCTGAAAGTGCGCGTCGAGGGCCAGCTCGTCTTCAACGGCATTTTCCAGGTGCTGGATGCCGCCGCTGCCGGGCTTGGACTAGCCTTCGTGCCGGAGGATATCGCGCAGCCTTATCTCGCAAAGGGGCGCCTGAAGCGCGTGCTTGAGGAGTGGTGCCCGCCTTGGTCGGGCTACCACCTCTATTATCCTCATCGCCGTCAGTCTTCACCGGCCTTTGCCTTGCTGGTCGACGCGTTGCGCTACCGGGGATAACAGCGTTCAAGAGGAGCCGTACCGTTCCCCTACTTCGCCTTGGCGCCGAGCATAATGGGGACGGTCCGGACAAGTTTGAGTGACTTGACCATCTTCTCCGTCGTGGTCTTGTATTTTTTGAAATGAGCGGATTCCAGATGCGCCTTGTACGCATCCGCGTCCCTATAAATTTCAAAAACTCTGATGTTGGCGGGATTATCCTTTTCAGACACGGCGTATAAGACCAGAACTCCTGGCTCCAGGCGAATAGCAGCGTCGATTTGCTCCAGAACCGCAGCCTTGTAGCTTTCCAACTGAGCGGGATCAATTTCCAGTTCTGCTAGCTGCACGTATTGGCCTTGCGTCTCCTGGGTAAGCGCGGGCCCGCACAGACATAGCGTCAGCACCGAGGCGCCAACAATTAGAGACTGCTTAATGTTCATGTCGCCCTCCTGAATTAGCGGGGACGTTTCTCGAAGACATCTTTCGCGACCGGCAGCGCCGAGAAGGCGTTGGGCCAACCCGCGTAATAGGCGAGGTGCATGATCGCTTCAGCAGCCTGCTCTTGCGTCAGGCCATTATCCATCGCCCGATTGAGATGGTAGGGCACCTGCGCGACCTGGCCCGATGCGATCAGCGCGCTCACGGTCACGAGGCTCCGGTCACGTGGTGCCAGGTCGGGGCGCAGCCATAGGTCGCGGAACAGGACGTCGGTGGTATGTTGAACGAGTCCCGGAGACGTGGCGCCGAACTGCTGCCCGACCCGTGAAGCGCGGTCGGCTTCCGCGGTTTCGTGTAGCGGCAGGAGCTGAGGTGACGCCGGCGGGAGCTGATCAGGTCCGATTCCGCGCTGGGCAAAGACGCCCCTGGCGGGTCCTATCGCCGCAAAGGCGTTCGCCCAGCCCGAATAGAAGGCCAGATGGGTAATGATCTCCGAAAGCTCACCTGGCTTAACGCCGTTGTCGAGCGCCTGATGGAAATAGTAAGTCATCGGCAGGGTCAGCTCGCGGGCGATGAGCGCTGCGACCGTGACAATGCTTCGATCGCGCGGGCTCAGACCGGGCCGTTTCCAGACCTCGCCGTAGAGGCGTTCCTGCGTGTACTTCTCAAGAGCTGGAGCAACACGCCGGACGTCTTCCGGTGACAGCCTCCGGGCCGTGACATTGGATTGCTGCGCGTGCGCGAATGACGATGCCATCAAGAAGACCGATGCGATCGCGGTGCGAAGAAATTTCACGTCGAACTCCATTCCTGAGTTTCTGTCACTCGCCGGTATTCCGCGTGGCGCACAGGCACCGGGCTCGGCGATGAGCGTAGCCTCCCGTCAACTCGCACCTCCGGCCTAACGAACGAACCAGAGCTAGACCCGGCTAGCACACATGCTTGTTGTAGGCGCCATAGAGCCATTCGATTAGGCGGCAGAATGCGCATGCAGTTATTAGAACGGCTGATGAATTGCCCGGATGATAATTCAGCCGGCGGCTTTCGCTAGCATCCTGAAATCGGCATTCCGTGTCCCGGACGCGGTGCAGCCTAGGCGATGCGCAGCATCGTCCGGCAACGCTGCTCCGCAGAGCCGGGACCCGTCGTCTCGGCACATGGACCCCGGATCAGCCCTGCACCACGCCGCAAGCGCGGCGCGCTGCACTGCATCCGGGGAACGCCCCACTAGCGCTGCAAGGTGGCCGTTAGCAATTAGGCGAAATCCGGCTGCCAGTCGCGCACTTCCCGCGCCGCTTTCGTCACGGTGACGATCGTCGGAAACGAGGTCGTGTCCACCATCATCGCGCGCGCCAGTCGCAGGCTGCGCGCCTCAGAGATCGCCCGCCGCTTCGGGTCTTCGATCAATTCGAAATCGATATTGTGCGCCAGCCCCAGAACGCGGCGGATGATCTTTGCGGCCGCGAATCCGCCGGTGTCCTGGAAAAGCCGCGCCATATAGGCCTGCCGCTCCGTCTCCAGCCGCGCGGCGCCGGCCTCGCCTTCGAACAGCGTCCGCGGATAGGCATCACCTCCCGCCCGCGTCCGCCACAGCTCGAGGAACTTGCTGGCGAAGTCGCTCCAGACGTTCTCGACCGTCTCCAGCACCCACGCCTCGAACGCGCGGCGCTCGCCCGGCGAATGCTCGTGGCCGGCGGAGGCCAGATAGGCCATCAGCAGATTGGCGATGACGGCCCCGATATCAAAGCCCATCGGGCCATAGAAGGCGAACTCGGGGTCGATCACCTTGGTCTCGCTTTCGGTCACCATGATCGATCCGGTGTGGAGATCGCCGTGGATCAGGGCTTCCGGGGAGCCCATGAATTTGACCTTCAGCCGCGAGATCGCGACGTGGAGGTCGAGATCTTCGCGGAAGGCGGCTGCGGTGGCGTCGAGCCAGGGCTGAGTCCAGCGGTTCTGCTCGGCCACGCGGTAGGGATCGGTGAAGATGAGGTCCTCGGTGATCTTGCAGAGCGCGTGATTGCCGGCGAAGGCGGCAATCCCCTCCTTCTTTTCGGCGGCTGATAGCGCGAGGTCGGAGGACAGGAACAGCGTCCGCGCCAGAAACGCCGTGATGTCCTCGGCGAAGCGCGGATATCTCGTGCCGGCCACCAGCCCCTTGCGCATGATGATGTGCGGCTCGAGCAGCTCCATGACGACAAGCGCGAGCGCCTCGTTGTGGTGCAGCACATCAGGCACCAGCCCGGGCGCCAGCCGCGCCTGATGCGTCAGCGCCAGATATTCGTAATGCGAGCGCGACAGCGGCAGCGGCCAACTCTCGCCGACAAGCCGTACGTAAGGCAGCGCCTGCTTGACGGCGACGCCGCCCCGCGTGCCCTTGACGATGAAGACGAGATTGAGGTTGCCGTCGCCGACTTCGCTGATCGACCAGGAAGCCGCGGCGCCGCCAAGACGTGCCGCGACTTCGGTAAGTCCTGCGAGGTAATCCCGCAGATCGGCTTCATGCAGAATTCGGTATTCGTCCTGCCGGGGATTAGCCAACGATCGTTGCTGTGAACTCATCGCGTCTGCCCCCGTGCTGGTTCGGGGGCTACTGTTTACTCCCGTTCCAGGAATTCGAGCCGATATCGGTCTTTTTCTTGACCGGATCATAATCGCAAAATTCTGTCAGATTTCCACAATCTTCTTGTCTGACGCATATAGTAGGCTTCGCCGAAAGGGTGGACGGCACATGAGCATCACAAGCGACGCCCGTTTCTGGGACAGGTCCTCCCGCAGATACGCCAGATCTCGCATCGCGGATCCGAACGGATACGAGCGCACCCTCGAGCGCACGCGCGCTTATCTGCAGCCTGGGGACAGTGTGCTGGAACTGGGTTGCGGCACGGGAACGACGGCGCTGCGACTTGCGAATGGCGTGCGGAGCTACCTCGCGACCGATATTTCCGGCGGGATGATCGCGATCGCCGAAGAGAAGCTCGCGGTCGAGTCGATCCCGGCACTTTCCTTTCGCACCGCGACCGCCGAAGAACTGGTCCACGAAGAAAGCCGGTTCGATGCCGTTCTGGGCTTCAACTATCTGCATCTGGTGCGCAACGTGCCGGACACGCTGCGCAGCATCCACGTACTGCTGAAGCCCGGGGGACTGTTCATCTCGAAAACGCCTTGCTTGGGAGACATGAATCCGCTGATCCGGCTGGTCCTGCTGCCCGCGATGCAACTCATCGGAAAGGCGCCACATGTCAGCTCCCTCGGCGCGTCCGAACTCAAGCGGTTGATCGTTGGCGCGGGTTTCGACGTGCTTGTCAGAGAGAGCCACGCCAGCAAGGGCAAGGACCAACGCCCCTACATTGTGGCCCGCAAGCGATGATCGACAACGCCCGGATTAACTCACGTCTCGCCGGAGCTTTTCGTCAGTGGCACGGCCCTGAGCCTAAAATGTTTCCGTTCCAGGAAGTTCGATCCGATGTCGGCCTTTTCTTGATCGTGTCATAGTCGCAAAGACGCTGTCGGCGACCAGCATTCACCGTCCGCATTTGTCCCAGCGCCTCAAATGAGCTGCGCGAGCCAAATGGTGTGGCCACCGCAGCCGGGGTCCTCGACGACATGCGACACCACGCGAAACCCGTTCCGATCGAGCAACGAACGATATTCGACGGGATCGAGACTCGCATGATACAGCGGCTCGCCTGTGAAATTCCCGATCGCCTCGCCATGCGCGGGGCCGCTTGTGAACATCAGTGCCGCGCTCGGTGCCGCGTGCGCGCGAAACACCGGAAACATCCGGCGCTGGTCGTCATGGCAGAGGTGAAAGACACTGTCCCACGCAAGGATACCGGAGAACTGCCGCCGCAAGGCAAGTGTGCGCATATCGGCAACGATCCATTCCTGCTTGGGGGAACGCTTCCGGCAGGCGTCGATCATGGCCGGGGATGAATCGACGCCAGCAACGGGATGACCAAGCTCAATCAGATACGCGGCCAATGGTTCGGCGGATCCGCACCCGACGTCGAGGATCGAGCCAGCAGGCGGAAGCAGCGTCCGGAAGCGGTCGATCCAAGGCTTTTCAAACAGATCGCTGCGTGCGCGGCTCTCGATCCAGTCCCGCGCCTTGCGCTGATACAGGTCGATGATACCTGCGGCCTCTTCCGATGGCATTCAGGAACTCACGCTCTACTTATCGCCCCAGCCTAGAATGTTTCTCGTTCCAGAAAATTCGATCCGATATCTGCCTTCTTCTTGATCGGGTCATAGTCGCAAAAGACGCTGTCGGCGACCAGCGTGTAGCTTGGGATGATCGTATCCTTGTTGAGCTTGACTGAGGTCAGGCCAATGACGGCGGTCTGCTTTCCGCCGGTCCATTTGAACGGGGTCGTGCTCTGCACCCTCTCGCAGGCGGCGACCGCGTCGGCGAACACCGAGTTCTCCACGAACGCCTTCACCGTTCGAAGCTGCCCCAGCGTCTTCCAGTTCATGTAGAACGATCCGGCAAGGCCGGCGGCAAGCAGCACGACGAGCGCCATCAGGATGCGTTGAACGGCCATTCTTCTCCCCCGCCAGATCGAAGTGTCAGAACGGCAGCCCCATCAGCTTCGACAGCCGCTCGATATTCAGATAGCCCTGATGATACGCCCACATCCCGATGCCGAAGACCACGCCCGAGATCACCGTAGTCCAGAGCAGCTTCCAGCCCATCCGCGCCATGACCGGCGCGCCGGGGTCGGTACCGGGAGCGCCCTCGCCATCCTCATGTTGGCTGCGGACGCCGAACGGCAGCGTCGTGAACAGCACGACCCACCACAGCACGAAGTAGATCGCGAGCGCGGTGGAGATGCTGTAAGCCATCAGCGTTCAAGCCTGTTCGATTTCGACGAGCGCGCCGGAGAAATCCTTGGGGTGGAAAAACAGCACCGGCTTGCCGTGGGCGCCGATCTTGGGTTCGCCGTCGCCGAGCACGCGCGCGCCCTCGCTGATCAGCTTGTCGCGCGCGGCGACGATGTCGGGCACCTCGTAGCAGATGTGGTGAATGCCGCCGTCGGCATTGCGCTCGACGAATTTGGCGATCGGCGAGGCTTCGCCGAGCGGCTGGATGAACTCGATCTTGGTGTTGGGCAGCGTCACGAACACGGTGATGACGCCATGCTCCGGCAACGGCACCGCGCCGGAGATCTCGGCGCCGAACGCGCTGCCGTAGATTTTGGCAGCGTTTTCCGCGTCCTTGACCGCGATCGCGACGTGATTGAGCCGGCCCAGCATGATGATTCCACTCCCGTCTTACCGGCACGTCGGCGCGGTGCGATAACCTAAGTACGTCACAAGCCAGCCCTCATGGTGAGGAGCGCGAAGCGCGTCTCGAACCATGAGGCCCCGTCTGTGGCCTACATCCTTCGAGACGCCCGCTCCGCGGGCTCCTCAGGATGAGGGGTTTGAGCAGCTATGACACAGTAGAACTAACGCTTTCTACCTCAAACCATCAGAACATGAACGAGGCAAATCGGCTTCTTGCCCCAATTCTCGGCAATGACCGCCCGCACCGCGCGGCGCACCGATTCCGCCGTGGCGTCCGCGTCGCGGCGCCGCGCCCGCGGCAGTCCTTCAACCGTAGAGATCACCACGTCGAACACGATCTCGTCGATGAGCTCGCCAGCTATATTCTTCTCGGGGATGCCGACGAGATCAACCTCGGGATCGTCGACCAGTTCGCCCTTATCGGTCATGGCAATCGCCACGAAGGCGCAACCGGCAAACCCCATCCGCCGCCGCTCTATCACAGCACGGGATTTCGAGTCCTCCAGGATCGCGCCGTCCTTGTAGAGCCGTCCTGACGGCAGTTCGTCGATGATGCCGGGGTCGCCGGGGCCAAGCTTGACCAGATCGCCGTTACGGCAGGTTATGACTTTCGGCACGCCGGCGGCGCGCGCCAGCTTGGCGTGCTCGGCGAGATGCAGCGCCTCGCCATGGACGGGGATCAGTATCTGCGGGCGCACCCATGAGATCATGTCGCGCAACTCGTCGCGGCGCGGATGGCCGGAGACGTGGACGAGATCGTTGCGGTCGGTGATGACCTCGATGCCCTGTACGACCAACCCGTTGATGATGCCGCCGACCGCCTTCTCGTTGCCAGGAATGGTACGCGAGGAAAAGATCACGCTGTCGCCCTTGTTCAGCGTCACCTGCGGATGGTCGTTGTTGGCGATGCGGGCCAGCGCGGCGCGCGGCTCGCCCTGGCTGCCGGTACACAGCGCCAGCACCTTATCCGGCGGGAAATGGCCATAATAATCGGCACTGCGAAAGTTCTGCACGCCGTCGAGATAGCCGGTCTCGCGGGCGACCTGCACCACGCGCTCCATGGCGCGGCCAACCACGACCACCTCGCGATCGGCGGCCCTGGCGGCGTCCGCCACTGCTTTCACCCGCGCGACGTTGGAGGCAAAGGTGGTGACGGCAACGCGGCCCTTGGCAGCACCGACCAGCTTCTTGATGGTGGCGGCGACCTCGGTTTCCGAGGGCGAGCGCCCGTCCCGCACTGCATTGGTGGAATCGCCAACCAGCGCCAGCACGCCGGCATCACCAAGTTCGCGGAGGCGCCGCTCGTCGGTCGGCAGACCGATGATCGGCGTCGGATCAATCTTCCAGTCGCCGGTGTGGAGCACGGTGCCCGCCGAGGTGTGGATCGCCAGCGCATGCGATTCCGGAATCGAATGCGCGACCGGAATGAACTCGACGGTGAACGGCCCAAGCTCGACGCGGCCGCCCGACGGCACCACCGTCACCGGGATTTTCGGCGGGTTGCGCTCGGCGGCGCATTTGGCCTCGAACAGCGCAGCGCTGAACTTGGTCGCATAGACTTTGCACTGTAGCTTCGGCCAGAGGTCCATGATGGCGCCGAAATGGTCCTCATGGGCGTGCGTCAGCACCAGGCCCATCAGGTTGTCGCGCTCTTTCTCCAGGAAGCGGATGTCGGGCATGATCAGGTCGATGCCCGGCAGGTGCTCCTCGTCGCCAAAGGAGACGCCGAGATCGACCGCCAGCCAGGACCGCTGGTGGCGATTGCCGAGCCCATAGATCGACAGGTTCATGCCGATCTCGCCGACACCGCCCAGCGGCGCAAACGTCAGTTCATCCGGCCGCGCCATCAGGCAGCTCCCACTGACGCTGCCGCGCCGAAATAGACTTCGCCCGCCGTGACGGCCGCGCGCTTGCCTTCGGCGCTGCGAACGATCAGGCAGCCGCTCTCGTCGATGGTGTCGAACGTGCCTTCGACGGTCGCGGATCCCGTGTTGATCGCGACCCGCTCGCCGAGACCAAAGGCACGCTCCAGCCAGGCTTTCCGAATGTCGCTAAAGCCACGGCCGTTGTCCCAGATGCCCCGGAACTCAACCCAGGCATCCGACAGCGCCGTGAAAAGTTCTTCCGCGCCGACATGGACGCCGAGCGCCGAGAGCGAGGTCGCCGGCGTCGGCGTGCCCTCGGGCGCGGCAATGACATTGGTGCCGATACCGACCACCACGGCGAGACGGTTACCCGCCACGGCTTCAGCCTCCAGCAGGATCCCGGCGAGCTTCTGCCGCTCCGCCAGCACGTCGTTCGGCCATTTCAAGGTGAATTTCAGTGGGTCGGCGCCGGCCCGGCGCATATTGGCTTCGATGCTGAGTTTCTGCAGCGCGCGCTCCAGCGAAAGCCCGGCGGCAAAGCCAAGCGTCGCAGCCACGGCCGGCGACACATCCATGACTTCCAGAATGCTGCTGGCGAGGTTGCCGCGCGGCGCGCTCCAGACGCGCTGCCGGCGGCCCCGGCCGGCCGTCTGCTCCGTTGTCACGAACCACATCGGCCCAACTTCGCCGTCGCGGGCGCGTGACATGGCTTCGGCGTTGGTCGAACCGATCCGGTCGAAGGCGGCGAGGCGATAGCCCGCCGATATGGCTTTGGGACCGAGCGAGAAGGTCATTTCCAGTTTCTGCGCATGATCTTCTCCGAAACCCGGGGCCCGCTTTTCGGGATCATACGCTCTAAAACAGCGACTTCGCCGCCGCCGTGGCGACGCTGACCAGCGGCCCCGGATAGACGAAGAAGAAGATGTTGAAGAGACCGGCAACCGCCAGCACCGTGCGCAGTTCGATGCGCATCGGCTCGATCTCGCCGGCCGGCTCGTCGAAATACATCACCTTGATGATGGTGAGATAGTAGAACGCGCCCACCACGCTGGTCAGCACGCCGATGACGGCGAGCGTGAACAGGCCCGCCTTGATCGCGGCGACGAACACGTACCATTTGGCGAAGAAGCCCGCGAGCGGCGGAATGCCGGCCAGCGAGAACAGCAGCATGGCGAAGAAGAACGCCAGCATCGGATTGGTGCGCGACAGGCCTGCGAAATCGCTGATCTGCTCGACCGCCTGCCCGTTGCGCTTCATGGTCAGGATGACGGCAAAGGAGCCGAGTGTCATCGCGACGTAGATCGCGATATAGACCAGCACGCCCTGCGCGCCCTCTACCGTGCCCGACGCGAGCCCGACCAGGGCAAAGCCCATATGGCCGATCGACGAATAGGCCATCAGGCGCTTGATGTTCCTCTGTCCGATCGCGGCGAACGAACCCAGCGCCATCGAGGCGATCGCGACGAACACGAGTATCTGCTGCCATTGCGGGACGATGCCCGGGAAAGCGGTCAGCGTGACGCGGGTGAACACCGCAAGGGCCGCGACCTTCGGCGCGGAAGCAAAGAACGCCGTGACCGGCGTCGGCGCGCCCTCATAGACGTCGGGCGTCCACATATGGAACGGCACGGCAGACACCTTGAAGCAGAGCCCTGCCAGCAGGAACACGAGACCAAAGACGATGCCGACGCTGCCGGTCTTCACCGCCGCCGCGATACCCGCAAAATCGACTGTGCCGGTAAAACCATAGATCAGCGAGGCGCCATAAAGCAGCATGCCGGAGGACAGCGCGCCGAGCACAAAATACTTCAGTCCGGCCTCGGTGGACTTGGCATTGTCGCGGTTGCTTGCCGCGACCACGTAGAGCGCCAGCGACATCAGCTCGAGCCCGAGATAGAGCATGATCAGGTCGGCGGCCGAGATCAGCAGCATCATGCCGAGCGTGGAGAGCAGCACCAGGATGGAATATTCGAAAATGCGCCGCGACGGATCGGACAAGAACTCCGCCGACAGGATCAACGTCACCGCCGAGCCGATGATCGCCAGGACCTTCAGGAAACGGGCAAAGTCGTCGACGATGAAGCTGCCGCCGAAGGTCGTGAGCTTGCCGGCCGGCAGCATCAGTTCCAGCGCGCCGGTGACGACCAGCAGCACGACCGCGAGGCCGGTGACGAGCCTGGTCGTCGTCCCCTCCCCGCGATAGGCGCCCAGCATCAACAGCGCCATGGCGCCGACGGCCAGCACCAGCTCCGGCAATACCGGCAGCAACGGATAACCTGCACTGGAAAAGCTCATGGCATTCTTATCCTTGGCGCGTTTTCTTCATGCGAACCGGTTTCCACTTCGCTTGAAAACGCTACGTTATTGCGCCACCAGCGCGGCTGCCTTCACGGCAGTCACGGCGGCATTGTAATTGTTAACGAGTTGCTGAACCGAGGCGGCCGACATGTCGAGCACCGGCTTCGGATAGACACCGAACAGAATGGTGAGCGCCACCAGTGGGAACAGCGTCAGGCTTTCGCGTAACGTCAGGTCCTTGATGCTGGCCAGCGCCGGTTTGGTCAGCGCGCCGAACACGACCTTGCGATAGAGCCACAGCGCGTAAGCAGCCGACAGGATGACGCCAAGGGTTGCAAAGGTCGCGGTCGGGACCGAGACCTTGAAGGTGCCGAGCAGCGTCATGAACTCGCCGACGAAGCCCGAAGTGCCCGGCAGACCAACGTTGGCCATGGTGAAGACCATGAACACCAGCGCGTAGAGCGGCATCCGGTTCACCAGGCCGCCATAGGCTGCGATCTCGCGGGTATGCATGCGGTCGTAGACGATTCCGACGCAGAGGAACAGCGCGCCGGAGACGATGCCGTGCGACACCATCTGGAACACGCCGCCGGCTACGCCTTGCGTGGTGCCAGCGAAGATGCCCATGGTGACGAAGCCCATATGGGCGACCGACGAATAGGCGATCAGCTTCTTGATGTCTTCCTGCATCAGCGCCACCAGCGAGGTGTAGACGATGGCGATCACAGACAGCGAGAAGATCAGCGGCGCAAAATCATGCGACGCCAGCGGGAACATCGGCAGCGAGAAGCGCAGGAAGCCGTAGCCGCCCATCTTCAGGAGAATCGCGGCCAGGATCACCGAGCCTGCCGTCGGCGCCTCGACGTGCGCGTCGGGCAACCAGGTGTGCACCGGCCACATCGGCATCTTCACCGCAAAGGAGGCAAAGAACGCCAGCCAGGCCCAGGTCTGCAAGCTACGCGGCACGGCGGTTTGCATCAGGGTTGGGATGTCGGTGGTGCCGGCGTTCCAGTACAGCGCCATGATCGCCAGCAGCATCAGGACCGAGCCGAGCAGCGTATAGAGGAAGAACTTGAACGACGCGTAGACCCGGCGCGGACCGCCCCAGACGCCGATGATCAGGAACATCGGGATCAGGCCGCCTTCGAAGAACAGATAGAACAGCACGAGGTCGAGCGCCGAAAACGTACCGACCATCAGCGTTTCCAGCAGCAGGAACGCCATCATATATTCGCGCACGCGCATCGTGACCGACTTCCAGCTCGCAATGATGCAGAACGGCATCAGGGCGGTGGTCAGGATCACGAACGGCAGCGAAATGCCGTCGACACCCATGTGATAGGTGATGCCGCTGGCGAGCCAGTTCGCTTTTTCGACGAACTGGAAGTCCGCGCTCGAGGCGTCGAAGCGCCAGACCAGGATCAGCGACACCGCGAATGTGACCAGCGTGGTCCACAGCGCGATCCAGCGCGCATTGCGCCGCGCGGCCTCGTCGTCGCCGCGGGTGAGATAGATCGCCAGCGCGCCGATGACCGGCAGGAAGGTGACGACGGAAAGAATCGGCCAGGTTGTCATCACTGGCCTCCCAAGCCGAACATGAACCAGGTGATCAGCCCCGCGACCCCGATCAGCATCGCAAAGGCATAGTGATAGAGGTAACCGGTCTGGATCTTCACCACATTGCGGGTGACGTCGAGTACGCGCGCCGAGACACCATCCGGGCCGAAGCCGTCGATGACGAAACCGTCGCCCTTCTTCCACAGGAAGCGGCCGAGCCACTTCGCCGGACGGACGAAGATGATTTCATAGAGCTCGTCGAAGTACCATTTGTTGAGCAGGAACTGGTAGAGCATCTGGTGCTGGTTGGCGAGTTCGACCGGCAGATACGGCCGGCGGATGTAGAATACGTACGAGATGTAAAGGCCAATCACCATCATGACGGTCGGCAAATAGACGATGATCTTCGGAATGTGGTGCATCTCGTCGATGATGTTCGGATGCATCTTCAGCGACTCGCGGAAGAACTCTCCCACACCGTGGCCGGCAAACAATTCGTAGAACGGGAAACCGGCCAGGATCGAGCCTGCAGCGAGGATGCCGATCGGGATCAGCATCCACAGCGGCGACTCATGGGCGGCTTCGTAATGATGCTGGTCATGCGGCTCGCCGTGGAACGTCTTGAAGATCAGGCGCCACGAATAGAACGAGGTCAGTCCCGCCGCGACCACCGTCATCGCGAAGCCGTAGTACGCGAAAGGGTTGTGCGCGACATAGGCCGACTCGATGATCGCGTCCTTGGAGAAGTAGCCCGCAGTCAGCGGGAAGCCGGTCAGCGCAAGCGTGCCGATCACCATCACTGCATAGGTGTAAGGAATCTTGCGCCACAGCCCGCCCATGTTGCGGATGTCTTGTTCATGATGCATCGCGTAGATCACCGAGCCTGACCCTAAGAATAGCAACGCCTTGAAGAAGGCGTGGGTGAACAGGTGGTACATGCCGACCGAATAAGCCCCTGCTCCCATCGCCACGAACATGTAGCCGAGCTGCGAACAGGTCGAATAGGCAACGATGCGCTTGATGTCGTTCTGGACGAGGCCAACGGTTGCGGCGAAAAACGCGGTGGTGGCGCCGAAGAACATCACAACGGCCTGCGCATTCGGCGCCAGTTCAAACAGTGGCGACAGCCGCGCCACCATGAATACGCCCGCCGTCACCATGGTCGCGGCGTGGATCAGCGCCGAGACCGGGGTAGGACCTTCCATCGCGTCCGGCAGCCAGGTGTGCAGCAGGAACTGGGCTGACTTGCCCATCGCGCCCATGAACAGCAACAGGCAGATCAGCGTCAGCGCATCGGCGTGCCAGCCGAAGAAATTGATGGTCTTGCCCGAGAGCCCCTGCGCGCCCGCAAAGATCGTTTCGAAGTCGGTGGTATTGAGCAGCATGAAGACGGCGAAGATGCCGAGCGCAAAGCCGAAATCGCCGACGCGGTTGACCACGAAGGCCTTGATCGCCGCCGCGTTCGCCGACGGCTTTTGGTACCAGAAGCCGATCAGCAGATAGCTCGCCAGACCGACGCCCTCCCAGCCGAAGAAGAGCTGGACCAGATTGTCCGCAGTCACCAGCATCAGCATCGCGAAGGTGAACAGCGAGAGATAGGCGAAGAAGCGCGGCCGGTGCGGGTCCTCGTCCATATAGCCGATGGAATAGAGGTGCACGAGCGAGGAGACGGTGTTGACCACCACCAGCATCACGGCGGTCAGCGTGTCGACGCGCAGCGCCCACGATACCTGCAGATCGCCGGAATTGATCCAGGGGAACAGCGCAATCCGGGCGTCGTGGTGCATGAAGCCGACATCGACCAGCGTCAACCAGGAAAGCGCGGCGGAAACGAACAGAAGTCCCGTCGTGATCAGTTCGGCCGCGCGCGAACCCTGAGCCGGCGGCTCGGAAACATGATGGTCGTCGTGGCCGTGATCGTCGTGGCCATGGGCCTCGGCGGCGTGCGCGTGATCGCCAAGGCCTTGATCGTGATGGCCGCGGTCATGATGCTTAACCTCATCGCCGCTCGGGTTGCGCGCATGCGCTCCGAAGATCGCGATCAGGCCGGCCAGGATCGCGCCCAGCAGCGGCAGAAAGACGATTGCCTGAACCATTAGTCGATCCTTTTGCGCATGATCTTGCCGGAAAACCGGCTTCCACTTTTCCGGATCATGCGCGCCTAGCCCTTCATCAGATTGACGTCTTCAACCGCAATCGAACCGCGGTTGCGGAAATAGACCACCAGCACCGCAAGACCGATCGCGGCTTCAGCGGCTGCAACCGTCAGCACCAGGAGTGCGAACACCTGGCCTACGATGTCGCCGAGGAAGGTCGAGAACGCCACCAGGTTGATGTTGACGGCGAGCAGGATCAGCTCGATCGACATCAAAATGACGATGATGTTCTTGCGGTTTAAGAAGATGCCGAGGATCCCGATCGTGAACAGGGTGGCCGCGACCGCGAGATAGTGGCCCAGACCGATCGTCATTTCACCCACTCCGCCGCGTCCGCATCCTGCAGCCCCTGCCCCGGCGCCACCTTGCGCACGGCCATCGCGAGTTCCGGCGTCCGCGCGTTCTGCACGTTGATGTCCTGCCGCTTGACCTTCGCCTTGTGGCGCAGCGTCAACACGATGGCGCCGATCATCGCGACCAGAAGCACCATGCCGGCGATCTGGAAGTAATGGATGTACTTCGTATAGAGCACGAGCCCGAGCGCCTCGGTGTTGCTGACATTGGCCGGGATGGCCGACGTGATCGATTTCACCGCGCCGGGGTTCATGACCCAGCCGCCGGCAACCAGCAGCAATTCGGCGAGGAAGATGCCGCCGATCACGAGGCCGATCGGCAGATATTCGATGAAGCCCTCGCGCAGTTCGGTGAAATCGACATCGAGCATCATGATCACGAACAGGAACAGCACCGCGACCGCGCCGACATAGACCACGATCAGCATCATTCCGAGGAATTCGGCGCCCATCAGGATGAACAGGCCGGAGGCGTTGACGAAGGCCAGGATCAGATACAGCACCGAGTGCACGGGATTGCGCGACACAATCACCATCACCGCCGAGGCCACGCAGACGCCGGCGAAGAGATAGAAGAACAGCGCGGGAAGGATCATCGGTTCACTCCCGTCATTCCGGGGCGCGCAAAGCGCGAACCCGGAATCTCGAGATTCCCCGGTGCGCAGTGCGCACCTGAGGTCTGGTCCTTCGGACCATCCCGGAATGACCTGGAAATTTGAATCATGCCCTCACCTCAGCGGTACGGCGCGTCGAGTTCGATGGCTTTCGCAATCTCGCGCTCCCAGCGGTCGCCATTGGCGAGCAGTTTCGCCTTGTCATAATAGAGTTCCTCGCGGGTCTCGGTCGCGAATTCGAAATTCGGTCCCTCGACGATGGCATCGACCGGGCAGGCTTCCTGGCATAAGCCGCAATAGATGCATTTCACCATGTCGATGTCGTAGCGCACGGTGCGGCGGGTGCCGTCGTTGCGGCGCGGGCCGGCCTCGATCGTGATCGCCTGCGCCGGGCAGATCGCCTCGCACAGCTTGCAGGCGATGCAGCGCTCTTCGCCGTTCGGATAGCGGCGCAGCGCATGCTCACCGCGGAAGCGCGGCGAGATCGGGTTCTTCTCGAACGGATAGTTGATGGTCGGCTTCGGCTTGAAGAAATAGCGCATGGCGAGGAAGAACGCCGATACGAATTCGCTCAAGAGAAGCGCGCGGGCCGTTGCGTTGATGTTGATACTCATGAAGGCCTCACTTCGGCGCAATGCCGGCGAATTGCAGCACCCCGGCCACAATCACCACCATCGCCAGCGACAGCGGCAAAAACACCTTCCAGCCGAGTCGCATCAGTTGATCGTAGCGATAGCGCGGCACCATCGCCTTCGCCATCGCGAACAGGAAGAACATGAAGAACAGTTTTAGCGCGAACCAGACCACGCCCGGAATCCAGGTGAACGGCGGCAGCGCCACCGGCGGTAGCCAGCCGCCGAGGAACATGATCGTCGCCAGCGCGCACATCGTGGTGATCGCGACATATTCGCCGAGCATGAACAGCAGATACGGCGTCGAGCCGTATTCGACCATGAAGCCGGCGACCAGTTCGGATTCCGCTTCCACCAGATCGAACGGCGGACGGTTGGTCTCGGCCAGCGCCGAGACGTAGAACACGACGAACATCGGAAACAGCGGCCATACATACCAGTTCAGGATGGTGAGCTGCGGGAGGCCGATCAGGCTGGCGAAGCCGCGGGTGTTCTGCGCTTCCACCAGGGCCGAGAGATTGAGCGTGCCGGCGCACAGCAAAACCGTGATGATGACGAAGCCGATCGAGACCTCGTAGGAAACCATCTGCGCCGCGGAGCGAAGCGCCGCCAGGAACGGGTATTTCGAGTTCGACGACCAGCCGGCCATGATGATGCCGTAGATCGACAGCGACGAGATCGCGAAGATGTAGAGCACGCCGACATTGATATTGGCGATCACCCAGCCGGCATCCATCGGGATGACAGCCCAGGCGGCGAGCGCCAGCACGCAGGACACCAGCGGCGCCAGCAGGAATACGCCCTTGTTGCTGCCGGACGGAATGATCGGCTCCTTCAGCACGAACTTCAGGAGGTCCGCGAACGATTGCAGCAAGCCCCAAGGACCCACCACGTTGGGGCCGCGGCGGATTTGCACCGCCGCCCAGATCTTGCGGTCGGCGAGCAGGATGTAGGCGATCGCGATCAGCAGCACGACGAGCAGCAACAAGCTTTGCGCGACCATGATGATCAGCGGCCAGAGGAAGCCGGTCCAGAACGAGCTTGCGAAGAAATCAGCCATCAGATCACGCTCATTCTGCTGCTTGCGCGGTTGGGACGTGGCCGAGCGCGAAATTCACCGCGGCGTCGGCATGGATCAAAGTAGTGTCGAACATCGGAAGCGGCGAATTCCCCCCGTTGAGCAGCATACCGACTTCGGTGCAGCCAAGCACAAGGCAGTCCGCGCCCTTTGCCTTAAGCCGCCGCGCGACGTCAACAAAGACAGCCCGCGAGGCGTCGGTGACGCGTCCGACGCAAAGCTCGTCATAGATAATCTGATGCACCAGTGCACGATCGGCTTCGTCCGGCGTGATCGCATCGAGGCCGAACTTCTCTCGCAGCCGGCCGGTGTAGAAATCCTGCTCCATGGTAAAGCGAGTCGCCATGATGGCGGGTTTGCGCTTGCCGGAGGTGCGGATCTTCTCCGCGGTCGCGTCAGCGATGTGCAGAAAGGGGATGCCGATCGCGGTCTCGATGGCGTCAGCGACCTTGTGCATGGTGTTGGTCGCGAGCACGATCACCTCTGCCCCCGCCCCTTCCAGGCGCCTGGCGATGGCAGCAAGACGCACGCCCGCTTCCTCCCAACGGCCTTCTGCCTGCATCTGTGCAATCGGGGCGAAATCGACTGACCACATCAAGATTTCGGCCGAATGCAAGCCACCGAGGGCCTCGCGGACGCGCCCGTTCAGCCGCGCGTAATAATGCGCGGTCGACTCGCAGCTCATGCCGCCGATGAGGCCGATGACTTTCATCGCATTACTCCGCTGCCGTCAGCATTTTCCCGGACGCCAGCCGGGAACATTCCGCCATCACCGCCGAGGCCCGCGCGATGGGGTTGGTCAGATAGAAATCCTCGACCGAACTCTTGAACGGGGTCTTGTCGAGCTTGCCGCCCTTCTTGCCTGCGAGCGCAGTGACGTCACTGGCTTTGCCGGGCTCGATCTGGTCGATCCGCATCAGGTGCGGGAAGGCCTTGAACAGCGCCTGGCGCAGCGCCTGCAGCGAGTCGTAGGGCAGCTTCTTGCCGAGCACGTCCGACAATGCGCGGACGATCGCCCAGTCCTCGCGCGCCTCGCCGGGCGGAAACGCCGCGCGGCTGGCGGTCTGCACCCTGCCCTCAGTGTTGACGTAGAGGCCGGATTTTTCGGTGTAGGCCGCGCCTGGCAGGATAATGTCGGCGCGGTGCGCGCCGCGGTCGCCATGGGTGCCGATATAGACCACGAACGTGCCGTCCGGCACCTTCACCTCATCCGCCCCCAACAGGAACAGCACGTCGAGCGTGCCGAACGTCGTCATCTGCGCCAGGTTGAGGCCGCCTTTGCCGGGCGCAAAGCCGATATCGAGCGCGCCCGCGCGCGAGGCGGTATCCTGCAGCACGGCAAAGCCGTTCCAGCCGTCCTTGAGCGCGCCGGTGCCTGCCGCAACCTTGGCCGCCAGCGAAAGCACCGCCGCCCCGTCATGGCGCGCCAGCGAACCGGCGCCGACCAGCACGATCGGGTTCTTGGCGCCCTTCAGCACCTCGGCGAAGGAATGCTTGCCGCTGGCGAGTTCTGCCAGCGTACCCGTGCCCGCGCCGAGATAGTCGTAGTCATAGGTCAGATCGGCCTTGGCGCCGACCAGGCCGACCTTGAGCTGACCCGTGCGCCAGCGCTTGCGGATCCGCGCGTTGAGGACGGCGGCTTCCTTGCGCGGGTTGGAGCCGATGATCAGGAGCGCGTCAGCCTGCTCGATGCCCGCAATGGTCGGATTGAAGATGTAGGTCGCCCGTCCCGCCTTGGGGTCGAAGGCGTCGCCGCCCTGCACCGCCAGATTGCTGGAGCCGTATCGGCCGAGTAGATCCTTGAGCGCGAACATCTCTTCGACCGCGGCGAGGTCACCGGCAATGGCTCCGATCCGCTTGCCGTCGCTCATGCTGACCTTGGCGGCGATCGCCGCGAAGGCCTCCTGCCACGAGGCGGCCCGAAGCTTCCCGTTCTCGCGGACATAGGGCCGGTCGAGCCGCTGCGTGCGCAGGCCGTCGACGACGTGACGGGTCTTATCGGAAATCCATTCCTCGTTCACCGCCTCGTTGATGCGCGGCAGGATCCGCATCACCTCGCGGCCCCGGGTGTCGACGCGGATCGCGGAACCGACGCCATCCATGACGTCCACCGACTGCGTCTTGCCGAGCTCCCACGGACGCGCGGCGAAAGCGTACGGCTTAGAGGTCAGCGCGCCCACGGGACAGATATCGACGAGGTTGCCCTGCAGCTCGGAAGTCAGCGCCTGCTCCAGATAGGTCGTGATTTCCATGTCCTCGCCGCGGCCGGTGGCGCCCATTTCCGGGGCGCCGGCGACTTCGGCGGAGAATCGGACGCAGCGCGTGCACTGGATGCAGCGGTTCATCGAGGTCTTGACCAGCGCGCCCAGATATTTGTCCTCGACCGCGCGCTTGTTCTCGGCAAAGCGCGAAGTGTCGACGCCATAGCCCATCGCCTGGTCCTGCAGATCGCACTCGCCACCCTGATCGCAGATCGGGCAGTCCAGCGGGTGGTTGATCAGCAAGAATTCCATCACGCCTTCGCGCGCCTTCTTGACCATCGCCGAACGGGTGGAGATTTCCGGCGGCTCGCCCTTCGGACCGGGCCGGCAATCGCGCACGCCCCAGGCGCAACTTGCGACCGGCTTCGGGCCGCCTTTCACCTCGACGAGGCACATCCGGCAATTGCCGGCGATCGACAGCCGCTCGTGGTAGCAGAAGCGCGGAATTTCGGCGCCCGCGGCCTCGCACGCCTGCAGCAGCGTGTACTCCGCAGGCACATCGATCTCTTTGCCGTCGATGATAAGTTTGGTCATTGCGGTCAAGTCTTTCCCAGCTTGCAGTCTGGCGGTGTAACGCTGGCGGTCTTCATCGACGCCTTGATCCATCGCTGGGTCTCGGCGCCATAGGTGGCGAGATAGGCGGGCTGCGCCGCGTTCTTCTCGCACAGGAACGGCAGATGCGGCTTCAGGTCGTAGTCGCAGGAGGCCAGCCATTCGCGTTTTCCCGCGAACGCGCCGATCGCTTCCTCGCAGGCGTAGAGGAAATACGTGACGAAGCTCTCGTACTGGACCTGCTCATCGCCGCCGGCCGCCTTGATCTTCTCGTAGTCCGGCTGCGCGAATTTCGGATTCTTGAACGCCAAATCGGTGTAGCCCAGAAACGCCTGCCGCGCGCTCGCGGCGCGGTTGTTGGCGCGGATTTCGTTGATCTGGAACAGGATCGCAACAAAGCCGAGCAGCGCCACGGCCGCCTGCGCCATCTGCGCCAGCGTCCCGTATCTCTGCCACCAGAAGCTCGGTTGCGACATCGTCATCACTCCGCCGCGACCAGGTTCACGGGATCGCGCACGCCGGTATCGTCGATATCGGCCTGGTGCGAATACTGGTCGATGCGCGCCTCGATCTCGTGACGGAAATGCGCGATCAGGCCCTGGATCGGCCATGCGGCAGCGTCGCCGAGCGCGCAGATGGTGTGGCCCTCGACCTGTTTCGTCACTTCCAGGAGCATGTCGATCTCGCGCTTATGGGCGCGGCCCTCGGCCATGCGCGTCAGAACGCGCCACATCCACCCCGTGCCTTCGCGGCACGGCGTGCACTGGCCGCAGCTCTCGTGCTTGTAGAAATAGGAAATGCGCGCGATCGCCCGGATCAGATCGGTCGACTTGTCCATCACGATGACAGCGGCAGTGCCGAGCCCGGAGCGCAGCTTGCCGAGGCTGTCGAAATCCATCGGCGTGTCGATGATCTGCTCGGCCGGTACCATGCGCACCGACGAGCCGCCGGGGATCACGGCTTTCAGATTGTCCCAGCCACCGCGAATGCCGCCGCAATGGCGCTCGATCAGCTCACGGAATGGAATTCCCATCGCCTCTTCGACGTTGCAGGGCCGCTCGACATGACCGGAGACGCAGAACAGCTTTGTGCCGACATTGTTGGGCCGGCCGATGGCCGCGAACCACGCCGCGCCGCGCCTGAGGATGTCAGGCACGACCGCGATGGACTCGACGTTGTTGACGGTGGTCGGGCAGCCATAGAGACCGACATTGGCCGGGAATGGCGGCTTCAGGCGCGGCTGGCCCTTCTTGCCCTCCAAGCTTTCCAGCAGCGCCGTCTCTTCGCCGCAGATATAGGCGCCGGCACCATGCGCGACATAGACGTCGAACGGCCAGCCGTTGACGTTGTCCTTGCCGACCAGTTTTGCGTCATAGGCCTGGTCGATCGCGGCCTGCAGGCGCTCCCGCTCGCGGATGAATTCGCCGCGCACATAGATGTAGCAGGCATGCGCGCCCATAGCATAGCTTGCCAGCAGGCAGCCCTCGACCAGGAGATGCGGGTCGTGCCGCATGATCTCGCGGTCTTTGCAGGTGCCGGGCTCCGACTCGTCGGCATTGACGACCAGATAGCTTGGCCGGCCGTCGGTGGATTCCTTCGGCATGAACGACCATTTCAGGCCAGTCGGAAAGCCCGCCCCGCCGCGGCCGCGCAGGCCGGAGGCCTTCATCTCGTTGATGATCCAGTCGCGGCCCTTGTCGATGATCGCCTTGGTGCCGTCCCACGCGCCGCGGCGGCGCGCACCCTCCAGCCCCCAATCGTGGAGCCCATAGAGGTTCTTGAAGATGCGATCCTTGTCGTCGAGCATGACTTGAAGCTTCCTCAGATCAGCGATTGGACTGCGCGCAGGCGAGCCCCGGCATGGCGTGACTTCTCCATCACGCGGCCCTCTCCGGCCGGTTTACGGACAATGTAGCGTTACGCATCATGTGGATTCCTTCAGCGTCGTCGGTCCGCCCACAGGCGCCGAGAACTGACGGTCGATCTGCGGTCCGGGCTTCGGCGGATTGCCCGATGCAAAGCCGTCCAGCACCTTGCCGAAACTTTCCTTGGTCAGGTCCTCGTAGGTATCCTTCCAGATCTGCACCATCGGGGCGTTCACGCAGGCGCCCAGGCACTCAACCTCTTCCCAACTGAAATTGCCGTCTTTCGACAGATGGAACGGCTCGTGATGAATGCGGCTCTGGCACACCTCGATTAGGTCGCCGGCGCCGCGCAGCCGGCAGGGCGTGGTGCCGCAAACCTGGACATGGGCCTTCTTGCCGACCGGCTGCAACTGGAACATGGTGTAGAAGGTCGCCACTTCCAGCACGCGGATGTAGGGCATGTCGAGCAGGTCGGCGACCGCGCGGATCGCGGCTTCCGACACCCATCCGTCATGCTGCTCCTGCGCGCGCCAAAGGATCGCGATGACAGCGGACGCCTGTCGACCCGGCGGATACTTTGCGATCTGCGCCTTGGCCCAGGCGAGATTCTCATCCGTGAACGTGAAGCTCGCGGGCTGCAATTCCTTCGGTGCGAGGCGGCGGACGGACATCGTTCAGTCTCTCATTGCACGCGGCGCGCGGCTTTCGCATTGAGCGCATCAATCCGGGCGAGCCAGAATGCGCTTGCGGTGCCGAACACGTTGTAGCCGACATGGGTTGAAACCTTGATCCGATCCAGAATCGAAAGGTCGGTCACGGTTTCAAGGCGATGGCTGCGCGGATCGAAGACGATCAGCTTCAGCGGGGTCTGTTCGAGGATATAGCGCGACACGGTGTGCTCGGGATCGTTGCCGTGCTCCTCGCACAGCAGCACGCTGTCGATCTGCATCAGCCGCGCGCCGCCCTTCATGGCCTCGATCTCGACGCCCTCGACGTCGAGCTTGATCAGGTATTTTCCATCCGCTGCGATCTTGCCGTCATCGAGCAGATTGTCGAGCGCGATGACCGGCACTTCCTCGCCGTCCGACTGATCGCCGGCGATGCTGAACGCCTCATGTTTGGTGCCGGACAGGCGCGCAGTGCCGCGCGCGGCGCCGATCGCGCATTTCATCACGTCGAAACGATTGCCGTTGATTTTGGCGTTGTTGGCCAGCTTCGGAAAATTCTGTCCCGACGGTTCGATCGCGATCGCCTTGTGCGAACCGAACGGCTTGCTCGACACCAGGACCGACCAGTAGCCGTAATTGGCACCGCAATCGAGCAGCGTGTAGTCGACGTCGGCGGAGTCCTTGAACAGCAGCTCCAGTTCGTCCTCGTAGCTATAGGTACGATTGAGCAGCTTGCTCCAGTAGCCGTCGCCATAGGGAAACTCGAAGACGGCGTCCGGATTGAGCTTCACCTGTATGCCGCGCTCGGGCAGCGTCGTGCGCAACAGATTGGCGCAGAGATTGTAGCCGCGATGAGAAAAATTCGACGCCACCTTCGATCCCAGCACCAGCGCCACCGCAGCCAAACGCTCCCACGCGTTCGCACCCTCGAGTACGCCCGAAGCCCGGTCAAACTGGATGGGCGCCTGCGCCATCACCGATCGACCTCTCCGAATACGATGTCGAGGGAGCCGAGGATGGCCGAGACGTCGGCGAGCAGATGGCCGCGGCAGATGAAATCCATCGCCTGCAGATGGGCAAAGCCCGGTGCGCGGATCTTGCACTTGTAGGGCTTGTTGGTGCCGTCGGAGACCAGGTAGACGCCGAACTCTCCCTTGGGCGCCTCGACCGCAGCGTAAATCTCGCCGGCCGGCACGTGCACGCCTTCGGTGTAGAGCTTGAAGTGGTGGATCAGCGCTTCCATCGAGCGCTTCATCTCGCCGCGGCGCGGCGGCGCGATCTTGTTGTCCTCGACCACGACCGGGCCCTGCCCGTCCGGCGAGTTCAGCTTCGCGATGCACTGCCTCATGATGCGGACCGACTGGCGCATCTCTTCCATGCGGATCAGGTAGCGATCGTAGCAGTCGCCGTTCTTGCCGATCGGAACGTCGAAATCCATCTCGGTATAGCACTCGTAAGGCTGCGACTTGCGGAGGTCCCAGGCCGCGCCGGAGCCGCGCACCATCACGCCCGAAAAGCCCCACTCCCAGGCCTGCTGCAGCGTCACCACGCCGATGTCGACGTTGCGCTGCTTGAAGATGCGATTGCCGGTCAAAAGCGTGTCGAGATCGGCGACGACCTGCAGGAACGGATCGCACCAGGCGTCGATATCGTCGATCAGTTTCTGCGGCAGGTCCTGGTGCACGCCGCCGACGCGGAAATAGGCCGCATGCATGCGCGAGCCGGAGGCGCGCTCGTAAAATTGCATCAGCTTTTCGCGCTCTTCAAACCCCCACAGCGGCGGGGTCAAAGCGCCGACGTCCATCGCCTGCGTGGTGACGTTGAGCAGATGCGACAGGATGCGGCCGATCTCGCAATAGAGCACGCGGATCAATTGGCCGCGGCGCGGCACCGTGATGCCGAGCAGCCTTTCCGCCGCGAGACAGAAGGCGTGCTCCTGATTCATCGGCGCGACGTAATCGAGCCGGTCGAAATACGGGATCGCCTGGAGGTAGGTCTTGTGCTCGATCAGCTTTTCGGTGCCGCGATGAAGCAAACCGATATGCGGATCGACACGCTCGACGACTTCGCCGTCGAGCTCCAGCACGAGGCGCAACACACCGTGCGCAGCCGGATGCTGCGGCCCGAAGTTGATCGTGAAGTTACGAAGATTCTGTTCGTTCATAACTTATCAGCCCTTCGCCTGGCTTGCCTGGAAGGCGGCGAAAACTTCAGCACCGGTCAGTTTCTCCGTCTCATTGGCAAACTCGTAATAAGCAGGCTTCTCGTCGACGAAAATCTGCCTAGTAAGCTCAAACTGCGCGTTCTCGTCGATGGCCTCTGCAGACACCGCGTAAACCGGCGCATCGATCAAGCGATAGAGCAGCGAGGTCCCGCATTTCGTGCAAAAGCCGCGCTCGGCCCAATCCGACGAACGGTAGATACCCAGATTTGCCGCATCGTCGATCTCGACGCTCGCACAATGCACCGACAGATAAGGCCCCGCCGACCATCTGCGGCACATGCTGCAATGGCAGGCCTCGACGTCAGGGCTTTGCAGCACAGCGCGGAACCGCACGGCGCCGCAAAGGCATCCGCCGGTGATCGGCTGCTCTGCTGCGCGGACAGCGTTCACGGCTGCTCCTTCGCCTTCTCATCGCCCGGCAGCGGATAGTCCGCGCCTTCCCATGGCGAGAGGAAATCGAATTTACGGAATTCCTGGTTGAGACGGACGGGCTCGTACAGCACCCGCTTCTCCTGGTCGTCGTAGCGCACCTCGACGAAACCGGTGAGCGGGAAATCCTTGCGCAGCGGATGACCGTCGAACCCGTAATCCGTCAGCAGCCGGCGCATGTCGGGATGGCCGGTGAAGATCACGCCGTAGAGGTCGTAAGTCTCGCGCTCGAACCAGTCAGCACCGGGAAACACCTCGATGATCGAGGGCACCTGGGTGGTCTCGTCGGCTTCGGCGCGCAGGCGGATGCGCTCGTTCAGCGTCGGCGACAGCAGATGATAGATCACGTCGAAACGCTTCTCGCGGCTGGGATAGTCGACCGCAGTGATGTCCGTAATGTTGACGAAGCGCAGCGCGGGATCGTCGCGCAAATATTTGACGACCTCGACGATCTTGCTCGCCTCGACCGTAACGGTGAGCTGGTTGAACGCGACCGCATGGGCAGTGGCCGCGCCCGGAAGCGCGCTAACAATCGTCTGCCCAAGGGCGTCGAGCTTGCCGTCGTCCATTACCTAAACCTTAGCGTTCGATGGTCCCGATGCGCCGGATCTTCTTCTGCAGCAGCAATATGCCGTAGAGCAGCGCTTCCGCCGTGGGCGGGCACCCGGGCACGTAGATGTCGATCGGCACGATGCGGTCGCAGCCGCGGACCACCGAGTACGAGTAATGATAGTAGCCGCCGCCATTGGCGCACGACCCCATCGAGATCACGTAGCGCGGCTCGGGCATCTGGTCATAGACCTTGCGCAGCGCCGGCGCCATCTTGTTGGTCAGCGTACCCGCCACGATCATCACGTCCGATTGCCGCGGCGAGGCGCGCGGCGCGAAGCCGAAGCGCTCGACGTCGTAGCGCGGCATCGACACCTGCATCATCTCGACCGCGCAGCAGGCGAGGCCGAACGTCATCCACATCAACGAGCCGGTGCGCGCCCACGTGATCAGATCGTCGGCGGCGGCAACGAAGAAACCCTTGTCTGACAGCTCATGATTGACCTCGAGGAAGAACGGGTCGTTGGCCCCGACCGGCTTGCCGGTCGAGGGGTCAAGAATGCCCTTCGGCGCCTGCGCGATATCAGGCGAAGAGCCTGTTGCTGTCGGGCTCAATCCCATTCGAGCGCGCCTTTCTTCCACTCATAAGCAAAGCCGACCGTGAGGACGGCCAGGAACACCATCATGGACCAGAAGCCGGTGGCCCCTAACTTGCCGAACGCGACCGCCCACGGGAACAGGAACGCCACTTCCAGGTCGAAGATGATGAAGAGGATCGCAACCAGGTAGAAGCGGACGTCGAACTTCATGCGAGCGTCGTCGAATGCGTTGAATCCGCATTCATAGGCGGAGAGCTTTTCCGGGTCCGGCTGCTGGAACGCGACCAGGAAGGGGGCGATCAGGAGCGCCAGACCGATCAGGCTCGCCACCCCAATAAATACCACAAGCGGAAGGTAATTCTGCAGGATGCCGTTCATCGGCGGGGCCTTTTCCTGCGGATTTGGCCGCAGATTCGTTGATTGGAATTATTCTTGGCTTAGCGCAGCGCAACAGAGGGCGCAAGACAAGCCGGTTTCACGTCTCCGTCCGCCCTTGATGCGTCGGCAGAACCCGAAAAAGTGTTGCGTTCCTGCCTCGCCCGACCAACGCGGGCCGGGCCGCATGGTGCCCAAATTTTCACTTCAAATCCTTTTCGTCGGCGAGCATTTGGGCGGCCGTGTCGGTCAGGCGATCGATCTGGTCGAGCAAGCACCGCAGCTCCTCCTTGCCGAGCTGTTCCAGCAGGCGCCGGTTGCGCTCCTGCGCCCTGCCACAATTGCATCATGGGCGGCCAGCCCCGCCTTGGTCAGGCAAACCAGCGTCTCGCGGTTGTCCCGCGGGTTGACCGACTTGGCGACCAGCTTGCGCGCGACCAGTTCCGCCAGCGCCCGGCTGATCTGGCGCTTGTCCATGCCAACCGCCTCCGCAAGCCGGACAACGCTCATTGGCGGCCACCGCCCCAGCGAGGCCACCAGACCGAACTCCACCGAGGACAAGCCCGCCAGCCGCTTATAGCGCAGGATCGCGCCGCGCTTGAGCAGATTGGCCAGCACCATCAGCCGCGACGACATCATCGCGGTGATCGGCGCCAATTCCGCGACATCGGCGGCCGCAGGTGATGGCGCGGTCTGCTTTTCCGGCTTCCGGCCCATTTGCAACCTCTGCCAACAAAGCGCGCCGGTGCCAAGGACCATCGAGAAGGATCATAGGATAAGCCTATCGAATGCCGATGGGCGAATTGCTGCGGCGGTACTGGCACCCGATCGGGCTCGTGTCCGACGCCACCGATATCCCCAGAAGAGTACGCGTGCTCGGCGAGGACCTGGTGCTGTTTCGCGACCGGCATGCGCGCGTCGGGTTGCTGCACGCCCGCTGCTGCCATCGCGGCACGACGCTCTAATTACGGCAAGGTCGAGGAAGACGGCATCCGCTGCTGCTATCACGGCTGGAAGTTCGACACCGAAGTCCGTTGCCTCGAACAGCCCTGCGAGCCCGAGGGCGCCCCTGCTCAAGGACAAAGTGCATTTCGGCCAGCGCGACCGCGGCACCCTGATGATCCGGCGGATGTGACCTACATCACGGATACATGCGCGAAAACCGGCCACAAACCAGCCGAATGAAACCATTTTGCCGAAACCGCGAAACGATCCTGAAACAGATGGGGCGTACCTCTCTTCCCAACACGGGACGCCAAAGGCGTCCGGGAGGCATCACATGAACCACTCCATTCACTCGGCGGATCGCAGTACCCACCTGAAGATCGTGGTTGTCGCACTGGTGGCCGGTATCGCGGTTGCGGCTTTCGGCATCTCGGCTCGGACCGGTTCTGAGTACAGCCAGACTGCCCAGGTCGTAAAAGCGGGCAAGGCGGTCGTTATTACCAGCGCGAATACTTCGACGGTCCGTTAAGCGATATCAAACTTCGTTGGAACAAAAACGGCCGCCCTCGGGCGGCCTTTCTGTTTGCGGCGGATCAACGTCAAGCCATTGAAAAGAATGGCGCGAGAGACGGGACTCGAACCCGCGGCCTCCGCCGTGACAGGGCGGCGCTCTAACCAACTGAGCTACTCCCGCGGATGCCGTAATCAGATCCTGATCCGCGCAGAACCGAGGGCATAAAGGCCCGCTCCCGCTTAGTCAAGGACGTTGCAAATCCCCGCGCCAGACGCGCGTTTTTGCGATTCCAATTCAAATAACGGCCTGTTTTCAGGTAAAACTGCGTGGGCGGCGATTATCCGAATCGTCTAAGGCCTGCTACATCGGCGTTTCTTGAAATCCTCACCGCTCTGGTTGGACCGGAACCGCGGGTTTCAAGTCACCACGAACGCATTTTCCCGGCCCAGACCGGTATCGACGAACGCGCTCAAAGCGATTCAACCAACGAGGAGGGTCAGACATGGCGAAAAAAGCGGCGGCTCCAGCCACCATCACACTGAAGCATCTGGCGGCAGCTCTCGCCGAGGAACATGACTTGTCGAAGAAGGCCGCCGAGGCGATCCTGACCGACATGGTCGGCAAGATCACAAAGCACCTGAAAAAGGGCGAGCGCATCCGGATCGTTGGCCTCGGCATCCTTCAGGTCCGCAAGCGCGCCGCCCGCACCGGGCGCAACCCCGCCACCGGCGAGCCGATCCAGATCAAGGCCAGCAAGAAGGTCGCGTTCCGCGCGGCCAAGGAACTCAAGGAAGCCGTCTGACCAAGGCTTCTCTCGATTGCACCAGAAGCGCCATTCCGGCGGCCACCCGGAATGGCGCTTTTCTGCTATAGAGCGCTTCCCTTGCTCAATTTTTCCGGATCGTCATGCTGGCCTCGTCGATAGCCTTCACCCACGATGTCACCGAGCGCTTCCTGCGCTATGTCGTTATCGACACCCAGTCCGATCCGGCGTCGCCGACCTGCCCTTCCACCGCGAAGCAGAAGAATTTGGGCCGCCTGCTGGCTTCGGAGCTGCAGGCGATGGGGCTCACAGACGCCCATCTCGACGAGCACGGCTATGTCTATGCGACGATCCCGGCGACTACCGAGAAGAAGGTCCCGGTGATCTGCTTCTGCTCGCATATGGACACGTCCCCGGACTGCACCGGCGCCAACGTCAAGCCGCAAATCGTGAACAATTATCCCGGCGGCGACATCGTCCTGCCGGCCGATCCCACCCAGGTGATCCGCTTCGCCGACCATCCTGCCCTCGCCGGCCAGATCGGCCACGACATCATCACGACCGACGGCACCACGCTGCTCGGCGCGGACAACAAGGCCGGCCTCGCCGAGATCATGGATGCGGCACGATTTCTGATCCAGAACCCGCACATCAAGCACGGCACCATCAAGATCCTGTTCACGCCGGATGAAGAGATCGGCCGCGGCGTCGATAAGGTTGACCTGAAAAAGCTCAGCGCCCATTTTGCCTATACGATGGACGGCGAAAGCGCCGGGCATATCGAGGACGAAACCTTTTCAGCCGACGGCGCCACCATCACCATCGAAGGCGTGTCGACCCATCCAGGCTTTGCCAAAGGCAAGATGGAGCACGCCATCAAGATCGCGGCGGCTATCATCGACCGCCTGCCCAAGGACACCTGCTCGCCTGAGACCACCGAAGGCAAGGAGGGATTCCTGCATCCGATCGGCATTTCGGGCGCGCTGGAGAAAGCCAGCATCGGCTTCATCGTCCGCGATTTCACCGACGAGGGCTTGCAGCAAAAGGAAGCGCTGCTCGAAAGTATCGTCAAGGGCGTGATGAAGGACTATCCGCGCTCGACTTACCGGATGGAAGTCAAGCCGCAATACCGCAACATGAAACAGGTGATCGACCGCCATCCCCAGACGGTCGACTACGCCATCGAGGCGATCAAGCGCGCGGGGCTGACGCCGGTGCGAAGCTCGATCCGCGGCGGCACCGACGGCTCACGCCTGTCGTTTATGGGCCTGCCCTGCCCTAACATCTTCGCCGGCGAACACGCATTCCATTCGCGGCTGGAATGGGTCAGCCGCCAGGATATGGAAAAGGCCGCGGAGACGATTGTACATCTGGCAATGATCTGGGAAGAGCGGGCTTAGCGCTTTGTGATCTGCATCAACGGAGGACTTTTGACCGGCGATAAGTCGGTTTCAAAAATTCAAACATCCGACCCGAAAGACGTAGCTCCAATCGCGCCCATCAGTGCGGGTTTGCATGAAAACGAGGTCTACCATGCGGTTATCTATGGTGGTCGCTTTGGCGCTTATCGTTGGAGCTCCAGGCTCGAGGTTCGTGTCTCCAGCACTGGCTGCTTCCGACTGTCCAAAATTGGTAGAACTGGCGGACTTTGGTGAGAACTCGACCGGCGACATTAGCGTCGGGTCCGGGCAAAGGTGCCTATTTCCGATCACGATCCGCGGCACGGTAAGCAGCTCGGATATTTTTCAAAAGCCGTCACACGGCAAGTTGAAAAAGCTCAACGTGACCACCTACGAATACAGGGCGAAGGCCAGATATAAGGGAAGCGATATTTTTGCCATCAAAGCAACAGGTCAGGGGCCGACGGCTTCTGGCACGTCGGTAATCACTGTGCACGCGACGATCAAATAACGTTTCTCGCGTCCTTTGCGTGGACGCGGACGCGTGTCGCCGTCCAGCAAATTATCTTACGGCAACGACCCCTTCAGGTCTGCGACTCCAATATCCAAAGTGGCACCGTTCTCGCGGATCGCGTGCATGCGGACCTCACCGTGGTCGGAGACAGTGATGACTTGAACGACCATCGCGCCAAGCAGAAGCACTGCAACTATAATCAGCCCAACCCGGGCTGGAGTTAGATATGGATCGGACAAGCGCATCATTGCTGCACCCATGCGCATCGCCGCCAGCCCACTGCAACTGGTCGTTGACTCGTTAGGCGATTTGGTGGCGTGGCGGTGGCGATCCGGCGTTCAATTGGAATGGGTCAGCCGCTAAGTATGGCAGGGCCGTGCACACCATCGTGCATATCGGCGATGAGTTGGGAAGAGTGGGCATTGACGTCGCTTCGCGCCGCTCTGTCCCCGTCATTGCCTGCGACAGCGACGAAGCAATCCATCTCCCCGCGCCTGCCGATGGATGGATTGCTTCCGCCTTCGCTCTTCGAGCTACGGCGGACAAGTCGCTACGCTCGCAATGACGGTGTGGCGCGAGATGCGCCCGTCTCAACTACGACGCGCGCGCTGTTACGATCCAAACCGACGCCGGCAGCAGCACGGCATCGCCCTTGGCGAACGGCGTCAGCGCTTCGCGAATGGAAGCGGCGACGGAAGCGCGAGCTTCTTCCGGCTGGTCGTCCAGCGCGCGGCTCACCGGGCCGATCTCCAGCGCGCCCTGCACTGCGCCGTCGAGGCCGCGGCCGATCGCTGCATCCAGCAACAGCGGACACGCTTCCATGCCGACGCCGGTAAAACCGGCCGCGTCGAGGATGCGGCGGACGCGTGCCTCCGAGGCAAACGCAAACGGTCCCGGGTCTTCCGGCCCAAGCTGCGGCAGCTTTGGCACATGCTTGTAGGCCGCCTGCAGCGGGGCCATGAAAAACGGGTTTTCGCGCGGCTCGCGCCAGCAGGCAAAGGCCATGCGTCCCGTCGGCCGCAGCGCTTTCCGCATGTTGGCGAACGACAGCGCCGGATCGGCAAAGAACATCACGCCGAACCGCGAGGCCAGCACATCGAAGCCGGCAGGCTCGAACGGATAGACGGTGGCGTCGGCCAGAACGAAATCGATCGGCAGATCCTTCGGTGCGCTCTGCCGCGCCCGCTCCAGCATCGGGCCGGACACATCAATGCCGAGCACATGGCCCGATGGCGCGACTTCCCGCGCGAACGCAATCGCGGTGGCACCACTGCCGCAGCCGACATCGATGACGCGCTCGCCGGGCGTTAGCCTGGCGCGGTCGATCAGAAGATCGGCGACCGGTCCCAGGACGATGTCCTGCGCCGCCTGCCGCTCTGCCCAGCGCTGACCTGCCGGACCGTTCCAGTAGGCAACCTGGTCGGCGTTTTGTTCGTGGCTTGCCGGTGTGTCCATTTGCGCGCTCCTTTTCAACTTCGAACGTCCGTCGCGCCTGTGCCGGATCGTTCACGCCGTATCGTTGCCGTATCATTGCCTTGATGCCGCTTCGTTCGTTCATGTACCCCAAGATTTGCGGTCCTAACTACACTTTCGTGCATTTCCTTCGGAACGATATCCCGCCTTTCGCGTGATCTATTGCCGCAAGGCAACTGACCGGCACTAGCACCTGGAGGGATCAAGATGAATAGAATGCGCAAATATGCGTGCGGCGCCGCAGCGGCGGCCGCTCTTTTTGTAATTCCAATTTCGGCCTTTTCTCAATCCATTGAGATTGGACCGGGAGGCGTCCGAGTCGATCGAGGAGGTGGGCGCTGCGAGCAATTAAGACTTGCCTGCGAAAACAAAGACGCGCTGGGCGAGCGGGGCGAAGGAAATTGCCGCAGATATCGGGAAGCCTGCGGGCGACCAGTTCGCAGGGATGTATGCGCCGAATTGAGATATGCTTGCCTCAACAAGGATGAGTTGGGTGAACGCGGCGAAGGAAATTGCCGTCGGTATCGCGAGACTTGTAGAGGTCGCCTGTAAGGCTCGCTAATTTTCAGTCGCGGGGTGGTCCGGCATCGCTCGGCACCGCGCCGCGCTGGCCCGCCGAACCATTCCAGTATGCGAATTGGTCGGCGTTTTGATCGTGGCTGGTGGCGGCGTCCATTGCTCGTTCTTTTGCTTGCGATTGGGAGATGAGGTTCAACTTCGAACAAGTCGGCCTTCGCTCTTCGAGCTTCGGCGACAGCCTTCGCCCTGCGCGCAGAGCATCTGTGGCACCACTGCCGCGAGCTGGCTTGCCCAGCCGAAGCCCGCAGGGCGAAGGCTGGTAGGCGGCGAGAGATTCGAACTCCCGACCCTCTCGGTGTAAACGAGATGCTCTAACCAGCTGAGCTAGCCGCCCGTAAGCCGCCTGTTTAGCCCTGCGGCCCCCTTTAGTGCAAGGGTTCGACCGCAAATTGCCGGTCGCACAAGAGCGTTTTCAAGCGAAGTGGACACCGGTTCGCGTCAAGAAAACGCGTCAAAACAAGAATCTAGAGCGCGGTTCTGATTCAATCAGAACCGAAAAGGCGCTAGTCGCCCGGCCGCCCGGGTAGCGCCTCAAGATCATGGATCCAGGGTGCAGCCGAGCGGCACCAGATTTGCCGCACCGGCTTGAGCCGGTCGCGCTGGCGGATGCTGCCCCAGCGAATACCCCAATCCTCCGGTCCGCCGTCTCCGCTGGTGAACAATGGCGAGCCGCAGACTTCGCAAAAGTGCTGAAAGCGCGTCCGGCCATTATCGCCCTTCTTCGGATAGACCTTCGCCGGTGCGCCGGTCATGCGGACCTGCTCGGCCGAACAGATCACCGTTACCCGATACGGCGAGCCCGTCAGGTTCTGGCAATCGGTGCAGTGACAGATCGATACTTTTTCGGGATCGATGTCGGCCCGATAGGTCACCCGCCCGCAATGGCATTGCCCGTCGATTTCCATCCCTCATCAACTCCGTCCGCCGGGCTCAGGTTCAAGCCGAGATCCCAGCCGCACAAACAAAAACGGCGCCCGAAGCGCCGCTTTATCGTTTTCAGTTCAGTGATCAGTGGTGACTGATCGGGCTCAGTGCGCCGTCAGGCCACCGGCCGCTTCGTCCGAGGCATCCGACTTGACCGGCACCTTTGTGTCCTCTTCCCAGACGATTGGGACTGGGGCGCGGACCAGCGCCTTGGCGATAACGTCATCGAGCCGGGCAACCGGGACAATCTCCATGCCGCCCTTGATCGCATCGGAAATCTCCGTGAGATCCTTGGCGTTGTCCTCGGGGATCAGCACCGTCTTAATGCCGCCACGCGCGGCCGCAAGCAGCTTCTCCTTCAGGCCGCCGATCGGCAGCACGCGACCACGCAGCGTGATCTCGCCGGTCATCGCGACATCGTGCCGGACCGGAATGCCGGTCATGGTCGAGATAATCGCGGTGGCCATCGCCACACCCGCCGACGGTCCGTCCTTCGGGGTTGCGCCCTCCGGCACGTGGACGTGGATATCGCGCTTGTCGAACAGCGGCGGCTCGACGCCGTAGTTGATCGCCCGCGAGCGGACGTAAGACGCCGCCGCCGAGATCGACTCCTTCATCACGTCGCGCAGATTACCCGTGACCGTCATCTTGCCCTTGCCGGGCATCATGACGCCTTCGATCGTCAAGAGCTCGCCGCCGACGTCAGTCCAGGCCAGACCCGTGACGATACCGACCTGCGGCTCGCTCTCGATCTCGCCGAAGCGGTACTTCGGCACGCCGAGGAAGTCTTCGAGAGTCTTCTCGGTGACCTTGACCGACTTCTTCTTGGAGATCATCAGCTCCTTCACCGCCTTGCGGGCGAGTGTGGAGAGCTCACGCTCCAGGTTGCGCACGCCCGCTTCGCGGGTGTAGCGGCGGATCATCAACAGCAACGCATCGTCGTCGATCGACCATTCCTTGGAATCGAGGCCATGCTTGGAGATGGCGTTCGGGATCAGGTGCTTGCGCGCGATCTCGACCTTCTCGTTCTCGGTGTAGCCGGCGATCCGGATGATCTCCATGCGGTCCATCAGCGGCCCCGGAATATTGAGCGTATTCGCGGTCGTGATGAACATGACGTTCGACAGATCGTAGTCGACCTCCAGATAGTGATCGTTGAAGGTCGAGTTCTGCTCGGGATCCAGGACCTCAAGCAGCGCCGATGACGGATCGCCGCGGAAATCGGCGCCCATCTTGTCGATCTCGTCCAACAGGAACAGCGGATTCGAGGTCTTGGCCTTGCGCATCGACTGGATGATCTTGCCGGGCATCGAGCCGATATAGGTGCGGCGGTGACCGCGGATCTCGGCCTCGTCACGCACGCCGCCGAGCGAGACACGCACGAACTCACGGCCGGTCGCCTTCGCGATCGACTTGCCGAGCGAGGTCTTGCCGACGCCGGGAGGTCCGACCAGGCACAGGATCGGTCCGGTCAGCTTGTTGGCGCGCGACTGCACGGCGAGATACTCGACGATGCGGTCCTTGACCTTTTCGAGCCCGTAGTGGTCGGAGTCCAGCACGGCCTGCGCCTGCTCGAGGTCTTTCTTGACCTTGGACTTCTTGTTCCACGGAATCGACAACAGCCAGTCGAGATAGTTACGCACGACGGTGGCTTCCGCGGACATCGGTGACATCTGGCGCAGCTTCTTCAACTCGTGCTGCGCCTTCTCCCGCGCTTCCTTGGAAAGCTTGGTCTTGGCAATCTTCTCTTCCAGATCGGCCAACTCGTCGCGACCTTCGTCGTCACCGAGTTCCTTCTGGATCGCCTTCATCTGCTCGTTCAGGTAATACTCGCGCTGGGTCTTCTCCATCTGGCGCTTGACGCGCGAGCGGATGCGCTTCTCAACCTGCAGCACCGAGATCTCGCTCTCCATCAAGCCCAACACCTTCTCCAGGCGCTGCGTGACGGACAACGTCTCCAGGATGCCCTGGCGATCGGCGATCTTGACGGCGAGATGCTGCGCGACCTGATCGCTGAGTTTGGCGAAATCAGTGATCGCCTGAACCACGCCGACAACTTCGGCGGAGATCTTCTTGTTCAGCTTCACATAGCTTTCGAAGTCGGACACGACCGAGCGCGCCAAAGCCTCGGCTTCAACCGAGTTGGCGTCGGTATCGGCGAGCGCGATCGCGGTCGCCTCGTAATATTCGATGCGGTCGGAATACTTTTGCACGCGCGCGCGCTCGAGCCCTTCGACCAGCACCTTCACGGTGCCATCGGGAAGTTTCAGGAGCTGCAGCACGCTGGCGAGCGTACCGACTTCGTAGATGGAATCCGGGCTCGGATCGTCGTCGGACGCGTTCTTCTGCGTCGCGAGCAGGATCAGCGCGTCGTTCTTCATCACCTCTTCGAGGGCGCGGATCGATTTCTCGCGGCCGACGAACAGCGGCACGATCATGTGCGGAAATACGACGATGTCGCGGAGCGGCAGCACCGGATACGAATGGCTTTCGCCGAGAATGATGGTTGGCCGGGTTTTTGGGGTTGTCATGGCCTATTCCTTCTGTTTTGCCCCCTTGCACGCAGTCCGCATCGCTTGCGCAACCGCCACAAGGTGCCGGGAGTTCCGGGCCGGTCGGCCGCCTTCGCTGCCGCCTTCACCGGATGATTTCTGCGACGAATCTCGAACGTGATTTCCGCCACCATGGGCATTAGGTGGCTATCGGGTATGGGGGTGTCAAGTCACGGAAAATGACCGCAAATTGCAGGTCAAACGCGCGAAAAACGCTTACGCCACTGCGGCCGCCGAAAGGCTCGGCAGCCGCGCTATAGAAACTTCTGAGTTCTAGCCAGCGCGACGGTATCAGGCGCTGGCGCTGCTCTCGACAGCCCGATCCGAACGGTCCGCATAGATGTAGAGGGGACGGGCGGTTCCCTCGACCACTTCGCGCGAGATCACGACCTCTTCGACACCTTCCAGACCCGGCAGATCGAACATGGTCTCGAGCAGGATGCTTTCGAGGATCGAACGCAATCCGCGCGCGCCGGTCTTGCGCTCGATCGCCTTGCGGGCGACCGCGCCAAGCGCCTCGTCGGCGAAGGTGAGTTCGATGTTCTCCATTTCGAACAGCCGCTGGTATTGTTTCACCAGCGCGTTCTTCGGATCGGTCAGGATCTTCTTCAGCGAGGTCTCGTCGAGATCCTCCAGCGTCGCGACCACCGGCAGACGGCCGACGAATTCGGGTATCAACCCGTACTTCAGCAAGTCTTCCGGCTCGACGTGACGGAAGATTTCGCCGGTGCGGCGGTCTTCGGGCGCCAGCACCTGGGCGGCGAAACCGATCGAGGTCGAGCGTCCGCGTGCGGAGATGATCTTCTCAAGCCCCGAGAATGCGCCGCCGCAGATGAACAGGATGTTGGTGGTATCGACCTGCAGGAACTCCTGCTGCGGGTGCTTGCGACCACCCTGCGGAGGTACGGAGGCGACCGTGCCTTCCATGATCTTCAACAGCGCCTGCTGCACGCCCTCACCCGACACGTCGCGGGTGATCGAGGGGTTGTCGGACTTGCGGCTGATCTTGTCGATTTCGTCGATATAGACGATGCCGCGCTGCGCGCGCTCGACATTGTAGTCGGCCGACTGCAACAGCTTCAGGATGATGTTCTCGACGTCCTCGCCGACGTAGCCGGCTTCGGTCAACGTCGTCGCGTCTGCCATGGTGAACGGCACGTCGAGAATCCGCGCCAGCGTCTGCGCCAGCAAAGTCTTGCCCGAACCGGTCGGACCGATCAGCAGGATGTTCGACTTCGCGAGTTCGACGTCGTTGTGCTTGGTCTGGTGATTGAGGCGCTTGTAGTGGTTGTGAACGGCAACTGAGAGCACCTTCTTGGCATGGCTCTGGCCGATCACGTAATCGTCCAGCACCTTGCAGATTTCCTTCGGCGTCGGGATGCCGTCGCGCGACTTCACCAGCGAGGACTTGTTCTCCTCGCGGATGATGTCCATGCAGAGTTCGACGCATTCGTCGCAGATGAATACGGTGGGACCCGCGATGAGTTTGCGGACTTCGTGCTGGCTCTTTCCACAGAACGAGCAATACAGCGTGTTCTTGGAGTCGCTCGTGCCAACCTTACTCATTCCTGTCTCCGTCCGCCGTTCGATCCGTTACCCGATCGACCCATTCCGGCACTGTCACCGGACCTGAAGGTAGATAGAGCAAATTCCGTACCAAAAAAGACCCTAACTCAATTACACACCGTGCGAATCATGGCGTCTCGATTCCCCCGCGATCTTAACCCAACCCACACAGCCAACCATGCTGACACCCGACTATCAAGAATTCGCTAATCGGGGCCGGATTGGCTACCCGTGACAATACCGTGATTTGTGGCGTTCGCACGGGGAGAAGTTGACGAAATCGACCGAGCGTTGCGGTATTGCCACGCCGCAAAACCAGCACGAAAGCGGAACTTTCGACCTATGCGAGGGCATGGGCGCGGCTTTCGGCCAGATTTGCCGATTCAATCAACCATTAACGTCAACGCGGGGTGTTGCTATCCGTTACCTTACGGGATTTTCACCGGCGTCACCTCTTCGGGGCGCCTGTCGATCACCTTGTCGACGATGCCGAAGTCGCGCGCCATCTCGGCGGTCAAGAATTTGTCGCGCTCAAGCGCGTCCTCGATCGCCTTGTAGGTCTGGCCGGTGTGCTTCACGTAGATTTCGTTGAGGCGCTTCTTGAGATTCAGGATCTCCTGTGCGTGAAGCATGATGTCAGTGGCCTGGCCCTGGAAGCCGCCGGATGGCTGATGCACCATGATGCGCGAATTGGGCAGCGAGAAGCGCATGTCCTTTTCACCGGCCGCGAGCAGCAGCGAACCCATTGAGGCCGCCTGCCCCGTGCACAGCGTCGACACCGGCGGGCGGATGAACTGCATGGTGTCGTAGATCGCAAGACCCGACGTCACCACGCCGCCGGGCGAGTTGATGTACATCGAGATTTCCTTCTTGGGATTTTCCGCCTCGAGGAACAGGAGCTGCGCGACGGTGAGCGTCGACATGCCGTCTTCGACCGGACCGGTCACGAAGATGATGCGCTCCTTCAGGAGCCGCGAGAAAATGTCGTAGGCGCGTTCGCCGCGGTTGGTCTGCTCGACCACCATCGGAACGAGGTTCATGTAGGTTTCAACGGGATCGCGCATTAATCACCCCAAGGGTTCGGATAGAGAATAAGCGGGAACAAACATCCATCGGCAAGGCAGGCATGATTGCCGCACGGACGAACGTCCCGTGATGCAGGACTTCAACTCAGAACTCGCGTAAGCGAGCTGCTCACAGATATGAGCCAATTTCCCGGCGACAAGACCGGGCACTTGCGAGCCGAATAAGAGAAGCTCAAGCTGATTCGCAGCCGATCGCATAGCGACGGGTGCCGTCACCACGCCGCTATCGCCGTTCATCATTAATGCCGGCCTGACCAATCGATCAGGCTGCACTCTTCTCGTCGGCCTCATCGTCCTTGAACAGGTCCTCGCGCGAAACCTTCTTTTCGGTCACGTTGGCGAGTTCGAGGATGAAATCGACCACCTTGTCTTCATAAATCGGCGCACGAAGCTGGGCCAGCGCATTGGCATTGTTGCGATAGTAATCCCAGACTTCCTTCTCGCGGCCGGGCATCGAACGCGCCCGCTCGATCACCGCGCGGCTGACTTCGTCGTCGGTCACGGTAATCTTGTTCTTCTCGCCGATCTCCGACAGCACGAGGCCAAGCCGGACGCGACGGTCGGCGATCTTCTTGTACTCTTCCTTCGCGGCTTCCTCGGTGGTGTTCTCGTCGGCAAAGGTCTTGCCGGAGGATTCCATCTCGGCCTTGATCGAGTTCCACATCAGGTTGAACTCTTCCTCGATCAGCGATGGCGGCGCCTCGAATTTGTGGCTGTCGTCGAGACGGTCGAGCAGCGCGCGCTTGACGCGCTGGCGCGTCGCACCGGCGAACTCGGCGACCAGCCGCTCGCGCGCGGCTTCCTTCAGCTTGTCGAGCGATTCCAGGCCGAGCGTTTTTGCAAACTCGTCGTTGATCTCAGTCTCGCCCGGGGCTTCGATCAGGGTTGCCGTGGTCTCGAACTCGGCCGCCTGGCCGGCAAGTTTCTCGCTGGCATAGTTCTTCGGGAACGACACTTTCAGCGTGCGGGTTTCACCGGCCCCGATGCCGACGAGCTGTTCCTCAAAACCCGGAATGAACTGTCCGGCGCCGATCACGACCTGGATGCCCTCACCGGTGCCGCCGTCGAACGGCACGCCGTCGATAGACCCCTTGAAATTGATAGTGACGCGATCGCCGGTTTCGGCCTTGGCGCCCTCCGCCTTCGCCGCATAGGGACGGTTCTGGTCGGCGATGCGCTTGATCGCCTCGTCGACCTCGGCATCGATCACTTCGACCACCGGCTTCTCCACCGAGAAGGTCTTGAAATCGGCGAGCTGAATCGTCGGCACCACCTCGATCGCCACCGTGTAGGTCAGATCGCTCTTGCCGGCGAGCAGCTCCTCGACCTCTTTCTGCTCGGTCGGCAACGTGATCTTGGGCTCGGTCGCGAGACGGAAACCGCGGTCGGTGAAGATCTGCGTGTTAGTGTCGCGGATGGTCTGGTCGATGGTCTCGGCCATCACTGAGCGGCCATACACCTTTTTCAGATGGCTCACCGGCACCTTGCCGGGGCGGAAGCCATTGAGCTTCACCTTGTCCTTGAGGTCGACCAGCTTGGCATCCGCCTTGGCATCGAGATCCGATGCGGGAACGCTGACCTTGAACTCGTGCTTCAATCCCTCGGCGAGGGTTTCGGTGACCTGCATGGTGCAATCTTCTTCCGCTTGCGCCGGGCCAACTAGCCCCGGCAGTGTCTAATTTGGTTCGACGCGCAAGCCTTGCAGCCCTGCGCCGGTGGTTCGGATGACCTTGGCTTCCCCATACGGGGAGCAGGCCCTCCAGTATTCGTCATGCAAACGCTTGGATAGAGCGCTTGGTGCGGGCGGAGGGACTCGAACCCCCACAACTTTCGTCACTGGAACCTAAATCCAGCGCGTCTACCAGTTCCGCCACGCCCGCGTGAAAAGCATCCTTACCCGGCCCGATGCCGCGGGCGGCGGGCTTATAACATGAGCCTACACCTCCGCAGCAAAAAAATGGCCCTTTTTGACAGCACCGGGGCAAGGCGTCACAGCTAGCATGGATACATCAGAAATGGTCCGCATCGGTCCGATGGCAAGACCCAAATTAACGCTAGCTCGACGCGAGCTGCTGGCCGGGCTGGGCGCCGCCGCCCTCACCCCGATATGGCCGGTTTCCGGCGCAGCCCAGGCACGTCCTCCGCTGACGTTACAGGCCACGCCGGAGACCCTCGCACTCCGGCCGGGCGGTACGGCGGCGCCGGTCTGGTCGCTGCAAGGGCCCGACCTCACGTTCAAGCGTGGCGAGACGGCCGAGATCGCCTTCGCCAATGAGCTGCCGGTGCCGGTCGTCCTCAACTGGCGGGGTATGGACGGCATTCCGGCGCAGGCCCCTCTCGCGGCGCGCGCAGCCCTCGCAAGCGGTGGCAAGGCCAACTTGCAGCTTCCCCTGCGCGACGCCGGGACCTTCCTCTGCGACTTCGGGCTGCTTGGCGATCGACAGGCACAACCAACGCGGGCACGGCCGTTGATCGTTCGCGAAACCGAACCGATCGCTGTCGACCGCGACGAGGTCCTCCTGATCGAGGATTGGCAGGCAAGGCCCGATGGAACAGCAATCGCGCCGGGAATCGATCCGAAGGACACCGTTCCCCTCCATACGATTAACGGCCGGACTTCGCTCAAGCTCTCAGGGCGGACCAACGAGCGGATCAGGCTCCGCATCATCAGCGGCTGCCAACGCTCTGTTATGGCTATCAAACTGGAAGGGTTGGACGTTCGGGTCATGGCCATCGACAGCCAGCCATCGGAGCCGTTCCAGGCCCGCAATGGCGCGCTGGTGCTGGCGCCGGGCGGGCGGGTTGATGCCTTCATCGATTTGACCGCTCCGGCAGGCTCTATCAATGCGATCCTCCTGCATGATGGCAAGGAAGCTCGCACGATCGGCAAACTTGTCGTCTCCAGCGAACCGCCGGTCCGCGCGGCCCCGCTGCCACCCGCCCCTGCGCTGCCCTCCAACGGCCTGCCCGAGCGGCTCGACCTCAAGGGGGCGACCCGGATCGATGTTGTGCTGGGCGGACCTTCCGGCGACTGGACGACGCCAGCCGATTTTGCCGTGAGTGCCCCGCCCGCCTTCCGCGGCAGGAAAGGCCGCACCGTGGTGCTGGCGCTGACCAACCGCGCCGCGGTCGCCACCGTTTTCCACCTCCACGGCCACCACTTCCGCCTGCTGGACCGGCTCGACGACGGCTGGAAGCCGTTCTGGCTGGATACGCTGGCGATCGAGCCCGGCCAGACCCAACGCATCGCCTTTGCCGCCGAACATGCCGGCCGCTGGCTGATCGAATCCGTCGCCACCGATTGGGCGGCACCGCGGCTGGTGCGGTGGTACGCTGTCGAATGAGGAGCACGCCATGAGCAAGTCGGTTCCCGCCATCCGTAGCGTCGAGGCGCGAGCGCTCGTCGTGCCGCTCGCACGCCCCGTGAAGAACGCTTTTGGTGTGATCGATGTGGGCCCGCTGGTCCTGATTGATGTCGAGACCGATCAGGGCGTTACCGGTCACTCCTACATTTTCGCCTACAGCAAGCTGACGCTGAAGCCGCTGGTGCACCTGATCAAGGAGATCGGACGCGAACTCACCGGCAGGCCAGTTGCGCCCTACGATCTGATGGCAGCGATGGACGCAAAATTCCGCCTGCTCGGCTGGCGGGGCCTGGTCGGCATGGCGGTGTCCGGCCTCGACATGGCCTATTGGGACGCACTCGGCCAATTGGCCGACAAGCCAGTGGTTGAACTGCTCGGCGGTTCGCCAAAACCGATCAGGGCCTATGACAGCTATGGCGTAGTCGATCCCGTGGCCGACGAAAGAGCGCTGCGCCGCTCGCTCGAGCAGGGATTTCGCGGCATCAAGATCAAGGGCGGCGACGGCGATGCCGCCAATGACGAGCGCGTGGTCAAGGGCGTGCGCGCCCTCATCGGCCCCGACATCGCGTTGATGATCGACTTCAACCAGTCGCTAGATCCCGCTGAAGCCGCGCGCCGGATCGCTCGCCTCGCGCCCTATGATTTGCACTGGATCGAAGAGCCCGTGCCGCAGGAAAACCTCTCTGGACACGCAAAAGTGCGCGAGACCTCGGCCACGCCGATTCAGGCCGGCGAGAACTGGTGGTTCCCGCGCGGCTTTGCGGAAGCGATCGCACTAGGTGCCAGCGACTTCATCATGCCCGATCTGATGAAGTGCGGCGGCGTCACCGGCTGGCTGCAGGTCGCCGCCCAAGCCGAAGCTGCCAACATCCCGATGTCGAGCCATCTCTTCGCCGAAGCCAGCGCCCACATGCTGGCGGTGACGCCAACCGCGCACTGGCTCGAATTTTTGGATTTTTGCCAGCGTGATCCTCGCCCATCCCGCCGAGATCGTCGACGGCACGGTCACCGCGCGAGGGCCGGGTCTTGGGCTGGAATGGAATGAGACGGCGGTGGCGAAGTATCTGGTGACGTAGCCTGTAGGATGGGTGGAACGACTTGTCCCGCCATAGCTCAACGAACGAGCGGAGCGATACCCATCAATCGCCCATCCATCGGCGAAGGAAGACCGGTCTCGCGAAAGGCTCAACCCATCTTATGCCGCTTATGCCGCCGAGTCTTCTTGGACGTGCGGCTTTGTGGTGAGTTCGATTCCCAGCGCCTTCATCACGGCAATCGTCGTTTTCAAGGTCGGATTTCCGTTTGCGCTAAACGAACGATAGAGCTGCTCGCGTGACAGTCCAGTTTCGTTGGCAATCTGTGTCATCCCCTTGGCACGGGCAACGACGCCAAGGGCATGAGCGATATAGCCCGCATCTTCCGTCTTGAAGGCTTCCTCCATAAACACTGCAATCGCCTCGTCGGACTGCAGGTCTTCGGCCGGATCATAAGTCGTTAGCTTCTCGCCCATCTCATTCACTCCATGCCTTGGCAAGATGCTTCGCCATTTTGATGTCTTTCGCCTGGGTGCTCTTGTCGCCGCCGCAAAGCAGAACGATGATCGCGCTTCCCGTTTCTGAAAATAGACACGGTAGCCGGGGCCGTAGTGGATGCGCAGCTCGCTGACGCCTTCGCCAACCGGCTCGGCGTCGCCTGCGTGCCCCTGAGCCAGCCGATCCAGTCGCGAAGCGATCAGCGCACGGGCGCGGTGATCCTTGAGCCGCTGGCGCCACTTTCGAAACGTTTCTGTTTGCTTCAGCTCAAGCAGATGTAGTTTATAAACTACGAACCTTTTATAATCAAGCCGCCCGTTAATACTCGATCCCGAACTCGTCATAGAGCCGGCGGAACACGGCGGGCAGCACTTCCGGCAAATCCTCCGCGATCAGGCCCGGCCCCGCCTCGCCCGCGGCTTCGCCATGCATCCAGACGCCGATGCTGGCGGCTTGATAGGCCGGCACGCCTTGCGCCAGCAGCCCCGCGATGATCCCCGCCAGCACGTCGCCGGCGCCCGCCGTCGCGAGCCAGGGCGGCGCGTTCGACGCAATGCTGGCGCGGCCATCGGGTGAGGCCACCACCGTGTCTGGCCCCTTCAGCAGCACCACGGCGCCGCAGCGCTGGGCGGCATCGCGCACCCGCTCCAGCTTTGACCTGCCGGGGTGCTTGTTGCTCATGTCGCTGAACAGGCGCGGAAACTCGCCCTCATGGGGGGTCAGCACGACCTGCGGGTCCTCGCTCGCCCTGATCTGCTCAAACAGCCGCGCCGGCGCTTCGGCAAAACTCGTCAGTGCGTCAGCGTCGAGCACGAGGCCGCGTTTCGTCGAAAGCGCCGTGTGGACGAAATCGCGCGTGCGCGCACCGATGCCGGCGCCCGGCCCGATCACGACGGAGCTAAGCCGTTTGTCACTGAGCATGTCGCCGAATTCGACGGCGGTATCGACGGGACGGACCATGACTGCCGTCAGCGCCGCGGCATTGACAGCCAGCGCATCGCGCGGCGAGGCCACCGTGACGAGGCCGGCCCCTGCCCGCAGCGCCCCACGCGCCGCCAGCCGCGCCGCGCCGGTCGCCGCCAGTTCCCCCGACAGCACGACGGCGTGGCCACGGGCGTATTTATGGCCGTCGATCGCCGGCACCGGGAAGGATGTTTGCCAGCTCTGTGGAATATTTTCGAACGTCTGCGGCCGGATCTCCTCAAGCACATGCGCATCGATACCGATCTCGGCGACGCGGACGCGGCCGCAATGCTTGCGTCCGGGCATCAACAGATGCGCCGGCTTGCGGCGGAAGAAGGTCACGGTTTCGACGGCGTTGATCGCTGCGCCCATCACCGCGCCCGTGGTGCCGTTGATGCCGCTCGGCAGGTCGATGGCCAGCACCGGCGCGCCGTTGGCGTTGATCGCCTCGATCATCTCGAGCGGATCGCCCTTGACCGGACGGTTGAGGCCTGCGCCAAACAGCGCGTCAATGATCAAGGCCGGCTTGCCGATCGCTTGCGGGTTGAACGGCAGCACCGGGTATTTCCAGCCGCGCGCGGCGAGCGCGGCATCGCCCTGCAGGCTGTCGCGCTCGCACAGCAGGATGATGGAAACCTCGCGCCCGCGCGCGGCGAGTTCGGCGGCCGCCACAAAGCCGTCGCCGCCATTGTTGCCGCGGCCGGCGACGACGACGATCGGGCCCCCCTCGACGAGATTCATCGCGGCCTCCGCCACGGCCTGGCCGGCGCTCATCATCAGCGCAAAGCCGGGCGTGCCGCCGGCGATCGTCAGCCGGTCAGCCCGCTCCATCTCGGTCGTGGTCAAGACTTCCATGCCGAATCCTCGATCCGTCCGCCTTTTCTGAAGGCATATCCTCGTCCCGCCCGCGGCCCGCCTCGCCTCACCTGCACACGAAATGACCGGTTTGCCTATTTTGTAAGCTTCGCTATCATGCGAGCCGCCGGCGCACCTCTTTCACTTGCCTGTTAAAAGTCTGATAACGTTCCGAAATCAGCCGCATTAACAACTTGGCATAGACCCTGCTTTTGAGGAAGCCGGTTGGAAAACCGAGCTCAGGATCGTCGCAGTCCAGCGGCAATAATGAGCAGTCCAGCTTTGCAATCATGAGCAGTTCCGGCTTCGCCGGATGCAAGGATCAAACCAGACGGCGCCAGGTAAGTTCACCGGGCTGCGACATCGAAACTATCAGCACTCTGCAATTTGGAAATGCCCGGGAGGCGCTCAGTGAAGAAGATTGAAGCCATCATCAAGCCATTCAAGCTCGACGAGGTGAAAGAGGCGCTTCAGGAAGTCGGACTGCAGGGTATCACGGTCACCGAGGCCAAGGGGTTCGGCCGCCAGAAGGGACACGCCGAGCTCTATCGCGGTGCGGAATACATCGTCGACTTCCTGCCCAAGGTGAAAATCGAGATCGTGATTTCGGACGAGCTGGTCGAGAAGGCGATCGACGCGATCCGCCGCGCCGCCCAGACCGGGCGCATCGGCGACGGCAAGATCTTCGTCTCGAATATCGAGGAAGCGATCCGGATCAGAACCGGAGAATCCGGGCTGGACGCTATCTGAGCCGGGTGCTATCCGAAAGTTTGCGACTGAAAAACAAGAAAAGGGCTGCTTCCGCGGCCTGATTTCGTTCGCGATGCCTCGATCGTCTGCGAATGTCGCGTTCTGGAAACCGTCCGTAGCCAAAAGGGGTATTCATGAAGACCGCTAAAGACGTCCTGAAGTCGATCAAGGACAACGACGTAAAATACGTCGATCTGCGCTTCACCGATCCGCGCGGCAAGTGGCAGCACGTGACCTTCGATGTCAGCATGATCGAAGAGGACACCTTTGCCGAAGGCCAGATGTTCGACGGCTCCTCGATCGCCGGCTGGAAGGCGATCAACGAATCCGACATGAACCTGATGCCCGACCCGGCCACCGCGACGATCGATCCGTTCTTCGCCGAGACCACCATGGTCATCGTCTGCGACGTGCTGGAGCCGACCACCGGCGAGCCTTACAACCGCGACCCCCGCGGCATCGCCAAGAAGGCGGAGGCCATGGTCAAGTCGATGGGCGTCGGCGATACCGTGTTCTTCGGTCCCGAGGCCGAGTTCTTCGTATTCGACGACGTGCGCTACCAGACCACGCCTTACAACACCGGGTTCAAGCTCGACTCCTCGGAATTGCCGATCAATTCGGACACCGAATATGAGGGCGGCAACCTCGGTCACCGCATCCGCACCAAGGCCGGCTACTTCCCCGTGCCGCCGCAGGACTCGGTGCAGGACATGCGCTCGGAAATGCTTGGCGCTATGGCCAAGATGGGCGTCAAGGTCGAGAAGCATCACCACGAAGTCGCTTCCGCCCAGCATGAGCTCGGCATGAAGTTCGACACCATGACGCTGATGGCCGACCAGATGCAGATCTACAAATACTGCATCCACCAGGTCGCGCACATCTACGGCAAGACCGCCACCTTCATGCCGAAGCCGGTCTACGGCGACAACGGTTCGGGCATGCACTGCCACCAGTCGATCTGGAGGGACGGCAAGCCGGTGTTCGCCGGCAACAAATATGCCGACCTCTCGGAGACCTGCCTCCACTACATCGGCGGCGTCATCAAGCACGCCAAGGCGATCAACGCCTTCACCAACCCGTCGACCAACTCCTACAAGCGCCTGGTGCCGGGCTATGAAGCCCCTGTGCTGCTCGCCTACTCCGCGCGCAACCGTTCGGCCGCCTGCCGCATCCCCTATACGGCAAACCCGAAGGCCAAGCGCGTCGAAGTCCGCTTCCCCGACCCGATGGCCAATCCCTATCTCGGCTTCGCCGCGATGCTGATGGCAGGCCTCGACGGCATCAAGAACAAGATCGATCCGGGTCCGGCCATGGACAAGGACCTTTACGATCTGCCGAAGGAAGAGCTGAAGCTGATCCCGACTGTATGCGGCTCGCTCCGCGAGGCGCTGGAAAATCTCGACAAGGACCGCGCCTTCCTCAAGAACGGCGGCGTGTTCGACGACGACTTCATCGACAGCTTCATCGAGCTCAAGATGACTGAGGTCGAGCGTTTCGAAATGACCCCGCATCCGGTCGAGTTCGAGATGTATTATTCGCAGTAATCATTGGCGGGATTTCCCGCCGGCGTCACTCACTGCCCGAGAAATGCGAAAGGCGCTCCCGGAAGGAAGCGCCTTTTGTTTTGTGGCGGCCATTCCTCTCCGGACTTGAAGTTGCCCGCCCTCGCCGAATGCCGGCACAGCATTTCGCAGCTTGAATCGTTCGGCAGACGTGATCGTCTACGAGTGCAGCGGTCTGATGTTCTGATTCACGCAGAAGAAGTTTGTCGGGTCATACTTGGCTTTCAATGCAACAAGACGATCGTAGTTGTCGCCATATGTTGCTTTGAGCCTACTGTCGTCCCCATCGTCCATCATGAAATTCACATAACCACCGTCAGCCGAGTATGGATGCACGGCCTCCCAATAGCCTTTGGTCCAGCGGGTGATTTCGCCCGCCTTTTGCGGATTGGGATCGATGCCGGCGATGACCATCGACCAGGTCGCGTCGCGCGTATTCCAGGCAGTGTCGCTCTTGCCAATGCGACGGACGGCGCCGTCGATCGGATAAAGATGCATGAGCGAGAGCGAGCTCGGCAGTTTCTGTGCTTGGGCGATATGGGCGTCAATCGCTTCGTCGGTCAGTTCTTTCACAAAATCGCCGCGCCAGTACCATTGCAGACCTTTCGGGAAGAACGGATCGAACATGGACTGGAGGGCTGGATAAGGCATTTCGCCCATCCAGTTGAAGAGCGGCGGGGGTAGCGTTCCGAGCAACTTGGCCATGACCGCCTGGCCGTCTTCTGTCGGACCATTGTAGCAGGCGATGATGGCGCAGGCGCGCTTACCCTGATGCTCAGCCGGGAACGGGTCTACCGGCGGAACGGTCTTCAACCCGACAAAGGCCCCGAGCTCCTCGGGGGCGCCAGGCAGGAACCCGGTACGTCTGCATGACGGTCCGGGCATCTTTGAGATCCCAGAAGATTGGACCGGCATAGACCATGTTCACCGGATGGGCCTGGAACAGGAAGCTTGTGACGATGCCAAAATTGCCGCCACCGCCGCGCAGGCCCCAATAAAGATCAGCGTTCTCTGATTTGTTGGCCGTGACAATGCGACCGTCGGCGAGCACGACATCCGCCTCAAGCAGATTGTCGCTGGTGAGGCCGTGCTTGCGGGTGAGGTATCCGGTGCCGCCGCCGAGGGTGAGGCCGGCGATCCCGGTCGTCGAAACGATACCCGCCGGCACTGCGAGCCCGTAGACATGTGTGGCGTGGTCGACATCGCCCTGCGTGCAGCCGGGACTGGCGCGCACAGTACGGGCGGTGGGATTGACCCGCACGCCCTTCATCATGGACATGTCGATCATCAGCCCGTCATCGACACTGCCAAGGCCCGGCCCGTTGTGTCCGCCTCCGCGGATCGCAACCTTAAGATCGTTCTGCCTTGCAAAATTTACGGCGGCTACAACGTCAGCGACGTCGGCGCATCGCGCAATCATCTCCGGACTCTTATCGATCATCCCGTTGTAGAGGCTGCGTACGGCGTCATAGTCGGCGTCCGTTCGCCTGATGACGGGGCCGCGCATGTTGCCGATGAAGGCTTCAGTGGCCATGGCTTGCATGATCTCCTCCTCTTTCACACAATGATCGGCCAGTTGGGCTGGGTGGACTTAAGTGGGACTTACGCCGTCCCAATTCCAATCGCTTGGGAGCCATCTGAACGCTGTGCCGGCGCGAACGACATGACCAATCCCGGGAAACGGGAGATGGTAGGTCGAGACCATCACCTTCTCGCTCGCACATCGATCGAGAAAGGCTCGGCGTGTCTTCGCGCCTTGATCGAGATCCAGGTCGAACCCGCCGCGCCAATCGGGGTGCTGGAAGGCGACGGCGCGGTTCCCAACAACATCTCCCGTACAGAGCTGGCTAGAACCGGACGCGATCTGGACCGAGGTGTGGCCGGGCGTGTGCCCGGGTGTCGCTATCGCCGTTATGCCCGGGACCACCTCGCCGTCCGGCTTCACCGTCCGAATCCGATCATTGATCGCCGCGAGCGTTTCATGTTCTGGCGATAAAGGCCGCCCCAACGAGCATGACTTTCAAACGGATGCTGAGGCTGCATCCAAAATTCAATTCCGCTTCGCCGATCACAGATTCGGCGTTTGGAAAGGTCCGCTCGGTGTCACTTGCGTTAGCCACCCCCACAGGTGATCCGGATGGGCATGCGTGATCAGGATTGTGTCGACCTCCTCCGGCTTGATCTCGGCGGCCGCAAGGTTCTGAAGTAGACGGCCTGCGGTCGGCTGCTGCTGCATCTTTCCCCGTGAGCCTGCGTCGATGAGTACAAGGCGATCCCCGTATTCACGGCCAACACATTCACCTGGAGCGTAGATTTGTCCGTGGGCTGGAAGTCCGAGGCAAGGACGGCATCGCGTTCCGCTTTAGGCGCCTCTGGCCAGAGCGCCTCCGCTGGAAAGGCTATTGTGCCGTCGCTTACGACGGTGAGTTGGAACTGCCCGAGACTGAACCGATAGAATCCTGGCGCCTGACTTCTTGAGACTGGTGCGCGAGCTCGGGCACCACCTCCAATCGACGACTCACCAACGAGGCCAACCACAGCGCCCCCGGCAGCTGCAAGGAAATGACGACGATCAAGCGACATCTTATCCTCCCTTGAACGGTGTTGACCGCGGGACGGCAGACTTCGCTAACGATGCAGGCCGCCCCACAAGAGCAGTCCCACTCGAAGTTATGCTTTTTCCTTCGCAATGGTGCTCGTTACTTAGCACAATGGTGCTCGCACTAAACCTGCTTTGACACTCGCTCCGATCAATTCTTCATCAATGCGTCGGTTAGTTTTGAACGGGAAGGTTGCTAAATTGCACCGCCATCTTGGAGGGCCGGTCCAGACCCGAACCAGTGGCGGAGATTTCTGGACCACGGATGTATGCTGCGGGGCATATGTTCGGATCCTATTGGGGCGTGCCGGCGTCAGCATCATGCGGCAGATTTGGTCTTTGCCTCGCGTCGCCTGTCGATGGCTGGCCGTTGCCGGCGGGATCTCCGGTCGACGGCGAGCAAGCGCAGGCAAGCAATCCCCGCGTAGTGTCCCATTCTCTGCTAAACTTCGCAACGGGACTGGCTGGCGGAGCGTCGCGGAATGGACGTCGCGCAGTGGCTTGAAGATCTCGGCCTTTCCAAATATTCGGCGCTGTTCCGCGAGCAGGCCATCGATGCTGACGTGCTGCCGTCGCTCACGGACGCCGACTTCGAGAAGCTTGGTCTGCCGCTCGGACACAGAAAAAAGCTGCTAACGGCGATCGCTGCCCTGGAGGCCGCGCCGTCGTCCACCGCCTCAATCCGGCGGCCGCACGCGGAGCGCCGCCAACTCACAGTGATGATCGTCGACCTTGTCGGCTCGACGTCTCTTTCCACGCGGCTCGATCCCGAGGACATGCGGGAGACGCTGACCGCCTACCAAAACGCAGTCGCGGGCGAGATCACACGCTTCGAGGGACACCTTGCCAAGTTCATGGGTGACGGCGTGTTGGCCTACTTCGGCTGGCCGCGTGCGCACGAGGACGAGGCTGAGAGGGCGGTGGCAGCCAGCCTCGCGACCATCGAGGCCGTGGGCCGTTTGCGGTCGCCAGACGGCCACCCGCTTGCCGCGCGGATTGGGATCGCGACAGGGCTCGTCGTCGTAGGTGATCTTCTCGGCACTGGTGCGGCGCAGGAGGAAGCGGTCGTCGGCGACACCCCGAACCTCGCCGCCCGCCTGCAGGCCGTAGCCGGGAGCGGCGAAGTCGTCGTCGCTGAGCAAACACGGCGCCTGCTCGGCGGGCTGTTCGAGCTCGACGACCTCGGACCATGCGAACTGCGGGGCTTCGGAAAACCGATCAACGCTTGGCGGATAGTCCGCACGGGCGCAGCGGAGAGCCGCTTTGAGGCACTCCACACAGCGGGCCTGAACCCGCTCGTTGGGCGGGAGCAGGAATTGGGACTTCTCCTCGAGCGCTGGCATCTCGCCAAGAATGGCGAGGGTCAGGCGATGCTTCTCGCCGGGGAGGCCGGAATCGGCAAGTCGCGACTCATCGAGGCGCTCCGAGAGCGGATCGCCGACGAGCCGCACACTCGAATTTCCCATCGTGCCTTGCCATACCACGCCAATACTGTGCTCTGGCCATTCATCGACCAGCTTGAACGAGCGGCGGCGTTCGAGCGTGACGACACACCTCCAATGCGGCTCTCCAAGCTCGTGTCTTTGCTTGCGCAAGGGACCGACGATCTCACCGAAGCCGTGCCGCTCATCGCGGCTCTCCTCGGCATTCCAACGGACGGTCGATACCCGCCGCTCGACCTCATGCCACAGACCCAGAAGCGCAAGACACTGGAGGTGCTTCTCGCACAGCTCGAAGGCCTGGCCCAGCGACGGCCGGTTCTCTCAGTGCTTGAGGACGCGCACTGGTTCGATCCAACATCGCTCGAGCTTCTCGAGCTGATCTTAGAGCGGGTCCAGCGCCTGCCGGTGCTCGCAATCATCACGTTCCGGCCGGAGATGACGCCGCCCTGGCCGTCCTTCCCGCACGTAACGGCCTTAACACTTAATCGCCTTGCGCGCCGGGCAGCGGCAGCTCTTGTCGAGCACACGTCAGGCGGGCGCCGCCTTTCTCCGGCAGTGGTGGACGAGATTGCCGCGAAGACCGAGGGCGTTCCGCTCTTCATCGAAGAACTCACCAAGACCGTATTGGAATCGGGCATGCTGCGCAATACGCCCGAGGGTCTCGCGCCGGTCACGTCGCGCGGCGCGCTTGCCATTCCGGCGAGTCTGCAGGACTCCCTGATGGCCCGGCTCGATCACCTGGCTTCGGCCAAGGATCTGGTCCAGGTCGGCGCCGCCATCGGCCGCGAGTTCACCTACGAGCTCCTCGATGCAGTCGCCGGACGAGAACCGGCTGATCTCGACCAGGCGCTCGCCCGGCTCGTGAAGTCAGAGCTCGTCTTTCAGCGCGGCACACCGCCCGAGGCGGTCTATACGTTCAAGCATGCGCTGGTCCAAGACGTGGCCTACGCGTCGCTGCTTAAGAGTCGACGGAGCGAGCTCCACGGCCGGATTGCTGCCGTCCTTGAGGCGCGGTTCGCCGACCTTGTCGCGCGTCAGCCCGAACTCCTTGCGCACCATCTCACAGCAGCCGGGCATGCCGATCGGGCGATCGACTTTTGGTTACGGGCCGGACAGCTAGCGGTTGGCCGATCGGCAAACAGGGAGGCGATAAGTCATCTGACCACGGCCCTTGAGATGCTCGGGAACCGCCCGTCCACCGATGAGCAGTTGTGCCGCGAGCTCGAGGTGCAGATTGCGCTGGGTCCCCCGCTGACCGCAACAAGAGGCTTTGCCGCTCCAGAGGTCGAGACGGCGCACGCCAGAGCGGAGCACCTGGCGCGACAGTACGGACACCGTCGCCATCTCGCCAGAGCGTTGCGCGGCCTGTGCTATGTGAATCACGTACGCGGTCACATCCTGCGCACGAGTGAGCTGTGCTCCGAGCTCGTCGACCTGGCAGAGCAAGGGGACGATCTCGTGATGCAAGCCGACGCGCACAATGCCCTGGCGTTCAATCTGTTCCACCAGGGCGAGCACCGATCGGCGCGCGAGCACTTGGAGATTAGCAGTGCAAAGATCGTGCAGGCTGGCGATCCCGCCAATGCCTTGTCGCGCGGCGTCAACATTCACGTCTTCGGCCGTGCCTATAGGGCTCACGTCGACTGGCATCTTGGGTTCGCGGACACCGCGCTTCGGTCTATGCAGGATGCGATCGATCTGGCCGATCGGCTCGTCCACCCGTTTAGCTTGGCGGTGGCACTCGCCTACGCCGCGATGCTTCACCAGTTCCGCCGCGAGCCGACGGAAGCCCGCGCCCGTGCCGACGCGGCTCGCTCAATCTGCACCGAACACGGGTTCAGCTATTATGACGCCTGGGCCGCGATCATGACCGGCTGGGCTGTCGCCGAGGAGGGCAACGTCGAGGATGGTATCGAACGCGTTCGCGTCGGCGTGCGGGACCTGCGGGCCACCGGGGCTGAGCTGCGTTTACCGTATTATTTGGGAATCCTTGCTGACCTTTGCCGCCGAGCGCAACGGCTTGAGGACGCGATCGTCACTCTCACCGAGGCCCGCGCTGCCGCCGAGCGCAATGAGGAGCATTGGGCCGACGCCGGTCTGCACCTGCTCGAGGGGGATCTCGCGCTAGCAATCAGCGACCAAACGCAGGCGGAACGCTGCATCCGCCGCGCAACGGCGAGCGCGCAAGCCCAAGATGCTCGCGCACTTCTCCTACGAGGCCGTACAAAGCTCGCCCGCCTTCTAGCGGAGAGCGATCGACGAGCGGAAGCCAACGATGAACTCGCCAAGATCTACGGCTCGTTCAATGAGGGCTTCGAAACCGTCGATTCCCGCGAGGCCAGGGCAGTTCTCGATGGAATTTGAAAACATTTGGAAAAATCGCGCGTAAGAAATTCCCGTCTACATTCACATCACGTTTCTTGTTCGCGACCTTGGGTGCAGAAGTGCAAGGGCTCCAAGCGCAGGTCCGATGCCGAGACGCTCGGCTGGAGGCCATTACAGGAACGGGAACCTCGCAATGTCGCTGGGCGTTGAGGGGGTCCACCAGAATGCGTCGAAGGAGGACGCCGCCCATGAACAAAACAACCCTGAATAGAATAACGTTAAATAGTCTCGCAACCACATGCGTTGCCCTGGGGCTCGCCCTTGCCATGGCTCCGGCCACGGCTCAGGACACCGGCCGGACCAGGGTCGGCACGCTCACCTGCAACATAGCGCCCGGTGTCGGCCTCGTTGTTGGGGGGCAGCGGCAACTGAGCTGCATCTATGCGTCAGCGAGAGGCAGGGCGCGCGAGGCTTATGAGGGCACCGTCAGCACGCTTGGCCTCGATATCGGTGCCACGACCGGCGGCCAGTTGACCTGGGCGGTTTTTGCGCCGACCAGGCTGCCCCGGGCGGCATTGGCGGGAACCTATACGGGTGCGACCGCCGGCGGCACGGTAGGCGCCGGAGCAAGTGCCAACGTCCTGGTTGGAGGCCCGGACCGCCGGGTCATCATGCAGCCGGTATCCGTGCAGGCGCAGACGGGCGTGAATATTGCGGCAGGCGTATCCACAATGGAGCTGCGGCCGGCCGCTGCGCCCGCGCCCGCACGTCGCAAGGCCCAATGACGACATCATCGCAGGTGAACCAGTCGGCGGCTTGCCGCGGGGATCACTGCCACAAGATGCGAAAGGCGCCTCCATTCGGGCGCCTTTTGTTTTTTGCAGTCCATAGGATGGGTGGAGCGAAGCGATACCCATCATCTCAAGCCTTGCGGGAACGATGGGTTTCGCTTCGCTCTACCCATCGTTCCGTCATCTGGTTTGCCCATCATGTGGGTTTCAACCGCGGCGAGGTGTGCATCGAGAACGGCAGCGAACGCCTCGGGCGAACAGCCGGCAGCGGAAAGCTTCACTTCGTACATGCGAGCCTACGCCGCGGAATCATTGCTTCGTCGGCGGGACTGGCAGGGAATAGTAGTCTATCTTCAGCTGCTCCCGGATCTCGTTCACGCACTCGGCAGCTCGGTGGCTAAGGTCGACGCATTTGTCTGCGATCGAACAGATTTCGTTCACCGTGGCCTTATTGGCTGGCTTGGATTTTTGTTTGAAAATTGGATCTTTGGTCCCCACGGATCGGCGCCAGTCCCCAATTGTCGATGCTTACGAGCGTCTCTTCCGTATGGTCTGTGGTGTATTGGGAATGGCAATAATAGTTTCTCGCCTCGGTGGCAGGCTCGAACTCTTCCAGGCAGCGCAGCAACTTGGATCTTGTGTCATCACTCAATCGCCTCTCATGTCTCGCAAGATTGTAGACCAGTTGCATGCGCCGGCGGGTGCTTAAGATTGAGGCCCACGCAATATCAGCGTTGCCGTTAGGGGTACCTGCTAGGCAAAAGTATGCCGCGTAAAAACAAGATTCGCAGTTGGCCCAGACGGCGACCAGTTTGCCAACGCTGAGTAATAATTGGGTCGTTACGTCGAGCTCCGGCGGGATTAGAGAATACGTCGATGCTGGTTTTTTTGGCAAGGAAGCGTCCTGGTTAGTGACACTCCTACAGTCTGGTCCAAAGGTCATCGAGGAGCAATGTGGGGTAACCTGCTACTTGCTGCTTACTGATTTTGCCTCGCTTGCAAGCGCGATGTCGTGCCAAGGCTGCGACAAATCAACACGACGGGCAAATCACTTCTGATTTTCAGAAATCGCGTCAAGCCCAGGAATCAAAAAGAATCAAAAATATTTCGCTTAACTTGGCACGCAAATCATCTGCATAACTCCGCCCGTCTCACCCGATTGAGGGGCGGATCGCGATCGTCACGAACGTGCGGTGAGATGCGATGGACGCTGATGGCGCGCTAGACGTACGCGCCGGAAGCGTACGGCGAAGTCGTGTGGTCCGGACGCCGCGGTGCTGGCGTTAAGTTACGTGGAAGTTTCCGCGTGGCGACGGTGGCAAAAGAGCCGTTCACCGGGGAGAGCTCGAAGTAAGCCGTAAAGCCATTGCGCAGGGAAGGCCGGGATGCTCCCGCTGTACCTGTATGCTCGTGTGCGCGTTCTTAGTGCGCAATTGCACACGAGACCGCGGGTGCGGCGCGCACCCGGTCTTCCCTGCGCCCTCTGAACAAGAGGGCGGGAGGTTAGTAGCAAACCTCGGGCAGTTCATGTCGCGAGAATGCGAACGCACACTCAGTTGTCATCGCCCGGCTTGACCGGGATCCAGTATTCCAGAGACGCCAGTGATTGAACCGAGAAGCCGCAGCGTACTGGATCCCCGCCTTGGGATGACAGTCGAATGTTACGTCGCTATCTCAACGTCGTTGCGAGCGCAGCGGAGCAATCCACATCTCCACTTGCCGTGCGATGGATTGCTTCGCTGCGCTCGCAATGACGTGGTTAGGCCAAGGCGCACTGGATACTGCACCTGTGCGGAATGTTCGAATGACGATTCCCTATGCCGCCCGCGTGTGCGCCTTGAGCGCCGCCCCGAACGCCTCGAACAGCTTGCGATTGATCGGGTTGCGCTGCGGGTCATACTCGGCGTGCCACTGCACACCGAGCGCAAAGCTCGGCGCGTCCGCGATCCGGATCGCTTCGATGGTGCCGTCCTCGGCAATGCCTTCGATGACGACGCGCTTGCCCGGCTCGAGGATCCCCTGCCCGTGCAGCGAGTTCACCCGGATTGTTTCGCAGCCGAGCAGGCTTGCAAAGGTGCCGCCGGGCGTGAGGTGGACGTCGTGGCGGTCGGCGAACACGACCGTCGGGTCGGGATGGATCTCGCCGTTCTCCAGGCGCGGCATGCGGTGGTTGATGCGGCCTGGGATTTCGCGGATTTCCGGATGCAGCGAGCCGCCGAAGGCGACGTTCATTTCCTGCAGGCCGCGGCAGATGCCGAAGATCGGCACGCCGCGGGCAACGCAGGCCTCCGTCAGCGCCAGCGCGACGTCGTCGCGATGGATGTCGTAGGGCTCGTGCTTCTCATGCGGCTCGGTCTTGAAGCGCATCGGATGGACGTTGGCCCGTGCCCCGGTCAGCACGATGCCATCGACGACGTCGAGCAGCGCGCCGATGTCGGTAATCTCGGGCGACCCGGCAAACATCAGCGGCAGTGCCCCCGCTACGTCGGTGACCGCGCGCAAATTGCGCTCTCCGACCATCTGGGTCTGGAAACGATTTTCGACGCGATAGGCGTTCCCGATCACACCGACCACGGGCCGTCTCATCGCCAATTTTCCGCTGTCATCGTCTTGTGCAAGAACCTTCTGGATTGGGCCGCCATTGCAGACGATAATGCCCGCGAGCCGGCGGCGGATCAATATCCGGCAGTGGCCAGCGGGCCTGCCCTGCTATTTTCGCGTGAAAGCCTCCCGGGCATCGATGCCGTCGACCCCCGGCAAACCGGCCGCCCGGAGCGCCGCGGCAGCCGAATTGCCTTCATTGCCCAGCCACGGCAGTTTCGCCCGAATTCCACGCGTGACCGGTTCGCCCAGCGCGCCGCCGAAATCGACCGGCCAATATCCGTTCGGCACCACTTCAGCCGAGATTCCCTGAAGGCGATAGCCGCTGCCGAGCACCGCCTCGGCATCGCCGGGCGCCACCTGCCGCGCGGTGCCGGGATTGGCCGGATCGGTAAAGGTCACGAGCACCGGGATCAACGCGTCCTTTACCGGCACGACGCCGGTCAACCGGCTCATCTCGTTAAACGAGACCCGCTTGCCGGCCGCCGCCGTATAGGCGCGCAGAGCCACGTAGTTCATGTCGTCGAGGACGACGTTGTTATCGACATGCACGAGCAGTGCGACAAGGTTTTTGCCCTGCCCGAGATCGACGAAAATAGCGTCGCCGACGGTGCGGGTCTGACCGCGGCGGGTGTAGCTGCGATCAGGATGAACGGCCACCACGCCAGATGCCGATTTGCGCCCCTCCGGCGTCTCGACCTCGACCGACAGACGATATTTGTGGGCGGGACGGTTGATTCTGATCTGGTCGCCGATCACCAGCGCCGCCAGCAGCGCAATCGGACCAAACCATTTGAAATTCATTTCATCCCCGCCGGCGCCACATCGGATTCATCTACCGCTTGGCATAACGGATGTGGCAGCGTCAAACCGGCGCGTGCGCTCCCGCTTGATCCCAGCGGCGTTTTTGGCGAAAGACTGCAGACAACATTCTGCGAAAAGGAATCAATGTGACAGGTCCGGCTGACAATCGCCTTCAGGCCCGCAATGATTTGGCGTGGGCGATATCGGTCGGCGGCATCGGCGTCGTGCTGTTCGCCGCCCTGCTCGTGTTCACCTGGCATTTTGCCGCGACGCTGTTTCTGATCTTTTCCGGTGTCCTGCTCGGCGTCACCCTCAACGCCATGAGCAACCTGCTCGGACGTGTGTTGCGGCTGCCGCATGCGCTGCGGCTGACCGTAGTCTGCCTGGTGGTCGCGGGCATGCTGTCGGGCATCGTCTTTCTCGGCGGCACCACGATCGCCCAGCAGACGACGACGTTGAGCAACACGCTCAAATCGCAACTCGTCAACGTCAAAGGCTTTCTGGAACGGAACGGCATCGACACCAGCTTCTTCGATTTCGGCACGCTGTCCTCGACGCCAGATGACGGCACGCCGGCGCCCGCCGCGACGGCGACGCCGCATACCCTTCCCAGCGCCGGCACGATTGCGGCCAGCGGCGGCGCCATCTTCAGCCAGAGCCTGAAACTGATCCTGGGTACCGCCAGCGCAGTCGGAAACTTCTTCATCGTGCTGTTTTTAGGGATCGCCTTCGCGACCCAGCCAAGCGTCTACCGCAACGGACTGCTGTTCATGGCGCCGAAGAAGCATCGCGTGCGCGCGGTTACGATCATCGACCGCATCAGCGAGACGCTGGAGCGCTGGCTGATCGCGCAGATCATCACCATGGTTGCGGTGTTCCTGGTGACCTGGATCGGGCTCTCGATCATCGGCATCCAGAGTTCGTTCATCCTGGGCATCCAGGCCGGCCTGCTCGCCTTCATCCCGACGGTCGGCGCGATCCTCGGCGGGCTGATCGTGGTGCTGGCAAGCCTTGCTTCGGGATGGATCGCAGGCCTCTCCGCCTTCATCCTGTTCCTCGGCGTGCACGCGCTGGAAAGCTACGTGCTGACGCCGATCATCCAGCGCCAGGCGCTGGACATTCCGCCTGCGACGCTGTTTGCGTTCCAGATCCTGCTCGGCGTCGTCTTCGGCATCTGGGGGCTGGCGCTCGCGCTGCCCCTGATGGCGATCGCCAAGGTGATGATCGATCATTTCAAGGCGGAAGTGGCGCCCGCCGCCCTCACGACGGCGGCTTGAACGGTGTCAGTCCGCCGTGGTCAGCACCGTCTCGGTATGCTCGACCTCGGGCGGCGAAGCAAAGTACGGGCCGACCAGCGCGCGCCAGGCGGTGAAATCTTCCGAGCCGCGAAAGTCCACGGTGTGGTTTTCCAGCGTCTCCCACTTCGCCACCAGCCGATAACGCTGCGGCTTCTCGATCGACTTGTGCAATTCAAACTCCTTGCCGCCCTTGGCGCGCAGGAACAGCGGGCGGGCCTTGGCAACGGCCGCTTCAAAATCCTTCTCGGTGCCCGGCTTGACGTCGATTTGCGCGATTTCGGTGATCATTGGTTATGCCCTCTCGTGAGAATTGGCGTGTCTAACCCAGCCGCCTCAAAAGCAAAAGGCGGATGCATAGGCGTTGTTGCGACGCACGCCAGTCCTTGATGCCGCAAGCGTGAGGAAACCGCGCGCGTGACATGCTGCCGCCGCAACCCTGGTCTGGTGTAGGCTTGCGCCAACAACGAGCGACAACAAGCTCATGGTCGCGGGGAGAGAAACAATGAATCTCGGTCGGATCCTGTTCTCCTTCACCCTGGCTGCGGCGGCAAGTGGACTGAGCTTGATGGCGGCGCCATCGCAAGCGCAGCAGCCCGCAGCGGTCGCCATCGACAATGATGATATCGGCGGCGCGGTGCGCGGACCGAACGGCCCGGAGCCCGGCGTCTGGGTCATCGCGGAGACAAATGAGTTACCGACAAAATTCGCCAAGATCGTCGTCACCGACGACCAGGGCCGTTATGTGATCCCGGACCTGCCGCCGAACGTGAACTACGCGATCTGGGTACGCGGCTATGGCCTCGTGGATTCGCCCAAGCTGCGCGCCAAGCCCGGTCAGCAGGTCAATCTCACGGCAGTCCCGGCGCCGAACGATGCCGCCGCCGCTCATTATTACTCGGCGGTCTACTGGTACACGATGATGAAGATCCCGCCGGCAAAGGATTTCGGCGGCTCCACCGAGATCCCGAAGGAGATCACGCAGGACATCTGGCGCCAGCGGATGAACAATGTCGACTGCATCGGCTGCCATCAGCTCGGCCAGGAATCCACCCGCACGATCCCGGCGGGGTTCGGCGAATTCAAATCGCACGAGGAAGCCTGGATGCGCCGTGTCGCCGCAGGCCAAACCGGCGAATGGATGGTGAACCGGCTCGCGGGGCAAATGGGCGGCGTGCCGTTCAAATATTTCGGCGACTGGACCGACCGGGTCGCCAAGGGCGAGCTGCCGAAAGAAAAACCACCGCGGCCGACCGGCATCGAGCGCAATGTCGTGATCTCGTCGTGGGAATGGGCGACCGAAAAACACTTCGTCCACGACCTGATTTCCTCGGATCGCCGCTACCCGACCGTCAACGCCTACGGCCCGCTGTACGGGGCGAACGAATATTCCTCCGACGACATGCCGATCCTCGATCCCAAAACGCACAAGGTGACGTTCTTCAAATTGCCGGTCGCCGATCCCAACGCGCCGGAATCATTCGGCCCTCCGCTGCATGGCACGGCTCTCCTCAATCCGGTCAGTCCCTCGGCCTATTGGGGTGACGAGAAGATCTGGAGCCAACGGAGCAACAATCACAACAGCATGTTCGACAAAAAGGGCCGCCTGTGGTTGGCGGCGGCCGTGCGCGGCATCGACAACCCGGCGTATTGCAAGAAGGGATCTGATCACCCGTCGGCTAAGGCTTTTCCGCTCGAACGCTCCGGACGGCAAGTGTCGGTATTCGATCCCAAGACCCAGAAGTACAGCTTCGTCGATACCTGCTTCGGCACCCATCATCCGCAATTCGGCTACGACGCCGACGACACGCTTTGGACGTCGGGAACCGGACCGGTCGCCGGCTGGATCAACACCCGGCTCTGGGACGAGACCGGCGATGCCGTCAAAGCGCAGGGATGGGTACCCTTCGTGCTCGATACCAACGGCAACGGCAAGGTCGACGAATATACCGACCCGGGCAAGCCGGCGGAGGCCGGCAAGGACATGCGGATCGCGGGCTCGGGCCCCTACGCGGTGATGCCACATCCGACCGACGGCTCGGTCTGGTACACCGTCAACGTGTTCGTCGGGCCGCCCGGCTTCCTGCGCTTCGATCCCAAGACCAAACTCTCGGAGTTCTATGCGATCCCGAAGGAAGGTATCGGCGTTCGCGGCGGCGACATCGACAAGAACGGCGTGCTCTGGGGCTCGGGCTCGAACGGCAGCCTGATCCGCTTCGATCGCAGCAAGTGCAAGGCGCCGCTGAACGGGCCGGGCGCGACCGGCCATCACTGCCCGGAAGGCTTCTCCTACTTCAAATATCCGGGCCCCGGCTTCGAAGGATTCGAGAACTCCAGCGCCGAGGCGAGCTACTACACCTGGGTCGATCACCACAACACGGGCGGCCTCGGCGAGAACATCCCGATCTCCACCGCCAACCTCAACGACGGCTTCGTCGCCTTCAAGGACGGGCAGATGGTGATGCTGCGCATCCCCTATCCGCTCGGCTTTTTTGCCAAGGGCCTCGACGGACGCATTGACGATCCAAACGCAGGCTGGAAAGGCCGTGGTCTCTGGAGCTCGAGCGGCGATCGCACACCCTGGTTGATGGAAGGCGGCAAGGGCTCAAAGCCGCGGGCCGTCCATATTCAGGTACGCCCCGATCCATTAGCGAAGTGAGGAGTAGCAGCTAGCCGAACAGCAGCGCCGTGCCGGCGACCATCAGCGCAAAGCCGATGAACAGGATGGCAGGCCAGCGCATTCTGCGCTGAACGTAACGCCCCTGCGCACGGCGTTCGGTGATGAGCGCCATCTCGAATTCTTCCGAGGTCGAGAACATGCAGCCAAACCCGCCGCGGGCGGAGGCTGCGGCCGCTTCGAGCGACATCAGGGCAGCCTGTGGGTTTTGTCTGCGGGATGGATCCATGCGCGGATGATATGGACGGAATGGTAAACGGGAGGTTACCGCGCGCGCCATCGCATGGAGAGCGATCCAAAGTGTTGGATCAATCTCCCGAGATATCGCGTTGTTTGAGCAGCACGTTTAAGTCGCCGCCGGCGCCTGGCGTTGCGAAGCTGCGCGCCCCGCCGTCTTGCGCCGCCACTTCTCGAGCGACAGCGGCAGTTCTTCCGCCGCCTCGACCCGATTGCGGCCGCCGCGCTTGGCCTGATAGAGCGCGGTGTCGGCTGCCGCCAGCAACACTTCGAGCTCCGTGCCCGCCGGACCGCCAGCGACGCCGATGCTGACGGTGGTGTCGACCGGTCCCTCCTCGCAGACAATGTTGGACGCCTCGAACGCCTCGCGCACGCGCTCGGCCACGATCACGCCCTCGTCCAGCGAACACGCCAACAACGCGGCGAACTCCTCGCCGCCGATGCGCCCCGAGAGATCGTTGATGCGCAAATTGCTGACCACGACAGTGGAGAACAATTTGAGAATTTCGTCGCCCGCGGGGTGGCCGAAGCGGTCATTGATGCTCTTGAAATGGTCGATGTCGAAAATCATCACCGTCACCGGCCGCCCGGCGGCGGCTTCGCGTTCGATCACACGGTTGCAGGCTTCCGTAAAACCGCGGCGGTTCAGCATTCCACTCAAAGGATCGACGGACGCCGCGGTCTTGTGCACGGTGACGGCGCGGTCCGATACCAGCATGAAGATGACGAACACGGTGCCGATCGCATACAAAATCAGTTCGATCGAGAATGCCGTCACCCAGATGCTGCTGGTGAAGGTCTCGTCGTGCGGGCGCAGCAGGCTGCCGAGCAGGATCGGCAGCGCCAGCACGCAACCATGCATGACGGGCACGGCGATCGCGGGCCAGCGGTTGTGCATCGTCCGCCGCCGTTCGCTCCACAATTCGGAAGCCGTCAGCCCCGCATAGATCGCGACGATCGCCGCGCCGACAATCAGCCGCATGGCGGGATTCAAGGATGGCACAGCCAGCGCGGTGCCGACCCAGGCGATCGCGCCGAGGAAAAGCCCCGGCAGATTGGGCTTGCGGCCGTGGAACACGCGCGAAGCGTTCCAGACCATGCCGCAGGCCACGAAACCAAGCGCATGCAGCGCCAGCAATAGCGGCTCGCCGAGTTTGGCGCCGCCGACGGTCCAGATCGCCACCGACGACGCGCCAAGCAGATAGGCCGTCCCCCACCACTTCAAGGCTGGAATGTTTTCCTGCTTGCCGAACAGCACCAGCATGGCCCCGAGCATGCCTGCGACCATCGTGGCAAATAAATACAGCGTGGAAGTATCGAACGACATGGGCTCACCCGAACGCGTGTGATGCAACTTGTTCGGCGCACACTGAAAATGCATTTCGCGCCATCGCATCGCGGACACTAGGAGGGCCGAGTTCCAATTTCGTGAGTGCGGGTAAGCAAGTTTTCACGAAAATCCGTGGTAACCCATCACTAAATGGTAAGCAAAAAGGGCGCCGATCGGCGCCCTTTTCCGTCTGGTGAATGCAGCAATCCGCTGCAAATTTTAGCGAAGCAATTAGCGCTTCGAGAACTGGAACGACTTGCGCGCTTTGGCCCGGCCGTACTTCTTGCGCTCCACGGTACGGGAGTCGCGGGTCAGGAAGCCGCCCTTCTTCAGCACGCCGCGCAGATCTGGCTCGAAGTTGGTCAGCGCCTTCGAGATGCCGTGACGGACGGCACCCGCCTGGCCCGACAGACCGCCGCCGGCGACCGTGCAGATGACGTCGTACTGGCCGGCACGCGCGGCCGCGACCAGCGGCTGCTGGATCAGCATGCGCAGCACCGGACGGGCGAAGTAAACCTCGACTTCGCGGGTGTTGACCATGATCTTGCCGGCGCCCGGCTTGATCCAGACGCGGGCGACCGCATCCTTGCGCTTGCCGGTGGCGTAGGCGCGGCCGTATTTGTCGACCTTCTTGACGTATTTCGGCGCTTCCGGAGCGGCCGTCTTCAACGACGCCAATTGGTCGAGCGACTGCATGGTATCCGACATCTTATGCGGCCCTCATGTTCTTGCGGTTCATCGAAGCGATATCAACCTTCTCGGGCTGCTGGGCTTCATGCGGATGTTCGGCGCCGGGATAAACGCGCAGATTGCCCATCTGCACGCGTCCGAGCGGACCACGCGGGATCATGCGCTCGATGGCCTTCTCGACCACGCGCTCGGGGAAACGGCCCTCGAGGATCGACTTCGCGGTGCGCTCCTTGATGCCGCCGATGAAGCCGGTGTGCTTGTAGTAGACCTTATTGTCGCGCTTGCGACCGGTCAGCACCACATGCGCCGCGTTGATAATGATGACGTTGTCGCCGCAATCGACATGCGGGGTATAGGTGGGCAGATGTTTGCCGCGCAGGCGCATCGCGACCAGAGTGGCGAGCCGGCCGACCACCAGACCCTTGGCGTCGATCAGGACCCACTTCTTGGTCACCTCGGCGGGCTTTGCCGAATAGGTTTTCATGTGAGGAAATCCGTGAAAATGGAAATCGGCGCCAGACGCGCCGAACTGGCGGGTTTCTAGAGAACGGGGCGCGGTCAGTCAACGCCAATGTTTGCAAATTGCCCCAATGAAAACAGTTGCTTATAAATATGGTGCCATATTACCTTCCAAAACTCTACGTGTTTGGAATGGAATAGGTCGCTGTCACGTGGGCGATCGGATCGGGCGACGAGCCCGACAGCAGGTTCACCTCCCCGACCGCCAGCCGCTTACCGAGCTTCAGCAGGCGCGCCGCGGCCAGCACGTCCTGCCCCGGCTGGCCCTTGCGCAGGAAATTGATGTTGAGATTGGTCGTTACCGCTAGCCCCACCGGGCCGATCGCCGAGAGCAGTACCACATACATTGCAAAATCAGCCATCGCCATTAGCGTCGGCCCCGACACCGTGCCGCCTGGACGCAGCATGCGCTCGTCATAACGCCGCCGCAGCAGGCAGGTCTCGCCATCGGCGCTCTCGATGGTGATATCGCCGTCGCTGAACGCCTGCGGAAACTCCTCGCGGAGGAACTTCTCCAGCTCAGCCACGCTCATTTTCGCTGCCGCCATGCCACCCATGCCCCTCGATTAAGGCTGCCTGTTACATTACGTTGTCATCAAAGCCAAAATGAAAATCCTGGAGTGGAAACCCGGAAATGCCCGCCCAGACTGCCCGCGTGCCCACGCCGCAACCTCCGATCCTGCTGCAGGAAAATGTCGGCAGCATCCGCGTGCTCACCCTCAACCGGCCGGCCGCGCGCAACAGCCTGTCGGAGAGCCTGATCGCCGAGCTGCACGCTGCGCTGACGGCAATCCACGACGACAACAGCGTGCGCGCCGTCGTCATCGCGGCCAACGGTCCGGCGTTCTCCGCAGGCCACGACATGAAGGAATTGACTGCACACCGCAGCGACGCCGATCGCGGCCGCGCCTATTTCGGGCAGATCATGAACGCCTGCAGCGCGATGATGCAGGCTGTGGTGCACCTGCCAAAGCCGGTGGTCGCGGCCGTGCAGGGCATCGCGACTGCCGCCGGCTGCCAGATGGTAGCGAGTTGCGATCTCGCGGTCGCCTCCGAGGCTGCAGGCTTCGCCACCCCCGGCGTCGACATCGGCCTGTTCTGTTCGACGCCTATGGTGGCACTGTCGCGCAACATCCCGCGCAAGCAGGCGATGGAGATGCTGCTCACGGGCGAGCCGATTTCGGCGGCCGTGGCGAAGAATATCGGCCTCGTCAACCGCGTGGTCGCCGCCGGCACCGAACGCGATGCGGCGATCGCGCTGGCGCAGAAGGTCGCGCTCAAATCCGCCTATACCGTCAAGCTCGGCAAGGAGGCGTTCTACCGCCAGGCTGAAATGAGCCTTGCCGATGCCTACCGCTATGCGGCGGAAGTGATGACCGAGAACATGATGGCGCGCGACGCCGAGGAAGGCATTGGCGCGTTCATCGAGAAGCGTGAGCCGAAGTGGCAGGATGAATAGACGTTCCTCATCCTGAGGAGCCGCGCAAGCGGCGTCTCGAAGGATGCAGGGTCTGTGGCCTCATGGTTCGAGACGCGCGTTTCGCGCTCCTCACCATGAGGGCTGAGGAAATCAAATGAACCACGACGCCTACGACGACAATTACATCCGCGGCATTCTCAACTCCGTGAAGTCGATCGCGATGGTCGGTGCCTCGCCGGTCAATGTGCGGCCGAGCTACTTCGCGTTCAAATATCTGGCGCTGCGTGGCTATGACATGATTCCGGTCAACCCCGGTCATGTCGGAAAGCAGCTACTCGGCAAGCCTTTTGTCGCCTCGCTGTCCGATATCGGCCGTCCCGTCGACATGATCGACATCTTCCGCAGCTCCAGCCACATCATGCCTGTCGTCAACGAGGCCCTGACATTGTCGCCGCTGCCAAAGGTGATCTGGATGCAGCTCGGCGCGCGCGACGACGCGGCTGCCGAAAAGGCCGAAGCCGCCGGCATCAAGGTGGTGATGAACCGCTGCCCGAAGATCGAATATGGTCGGCTGTCGTCGGAGATTTCATGGATGGGCGTCAATTCGCGCACGCTGAGCTCGAAGCGCGCGCCGATTCCGACACAGGGCATGCGGCTGTCGCTGAACCGGATGAGCGTCGGCGGCGGGGCAACGGCAGCATCGGATCGCGCCGCAAAGAACAAAAGCGAGCCGACGTGAAGCAATGAGAAACAATCATTTCGAAGACGCGGCCTGACGAAGCAGGCCCGTTTCCAATCCGCCACATGTGAAGGCTTCGCCTTGACGGCAGACACGGCTGCGATCAGCATGCCGCGCAATTCGAGCAGGCCAAAGAACAGGACGAAGAAGAATGACCGACCGTCTCCCGGGATTTTCGACCCTTGCCGTGCACGCCGGCGCGCAGCCCGATCCCACCACCGGCGCGCGGGTGACGCCGATCTATCAGACCACGTCCTTCGTATTCAACGATGCCGACCATGCCGCCTCGCTGTTCGGGCTGCAAGCGTTCGGCAACATCTATACCCGCATCGGCAATCCGACCACCGCCGTGCTGGAAGAGCGCATGGCGGCGCTGGAAGGCGGCACCGCAGCTTTGGCGGTCGCCTCGGGACATGCTGCGCAGGTTGTCGTGCTGCAGCAATTGCTGATGCCGGGCGACGAGTTCATCGCCGCGCGAAAACTCTACGGCGGCTCGATCAACCAGTTCACGCATGCGTTCAAGAGCTTTGGCTGGAACGTCGCATGGGCCGACCCCGACGACATCGGCAGCTTCGAGCGCGCGGTGACGCCGCGCACCAAGGCGATCTTCATCGAATCGATCGCCAACCCCGCCGGCAGCATCACCGACATCGAGGCGATTGCAGAAGTCGCCCGCAAGGCCGGCGTGCCGCTGATCGTCGACAACACGCTGGCAACGCCCTATTTGATCCGTCCGATCGATCATGGCGCCGACATCGTCGTGCACTCGCTGACGAAATTCTTGGGCGGCCATGGCAATTCGCTCGGCGGCGTCATCGTCGATGCCGGCACCTTCGACTGGTCGAAGGACAACAAATATCCGATGCTCAACGAGCCGCGGCCGGAATATCACGGCATCAGGATTCAGGAGACGTTTGGCAATTTCGCCTTCGCGATCGCCTGCCGCGTGCTGGGCTTGCGCGACCTCGGTCCGGCGCTGTCGCCGTTCAATGCCTTCATGATACTGACTGGAATCGAGACACTGCCGCTGCGCATGCAGAAGCACTGCGAGAATGCCAAGGCGGTTGCGGAATTTCTGGCCGGCCATTCCGCGGTGGCGTCGGTGAACTATGCGGGCCTTGCCAGCGACAGGTACAACAAGCTCGCGCGCAAATACGCGCCGAAGGGCGCCGGTGCGGTATTCACCTTCAGCCTAAGAGGCGGCTACGACGCCGGCGTCAGCCTGGTATCGAACCTGAAACTGTTCTCGCATCTGGCCAATGTCGGCGACACCCGCTCGCTGGTGATTCACCCGGCCTCGACCACGCACAGCCAGCTCGATGATGAAGCCAAGGTGCGATCCGGCGCTGGACCCGATGTTGTGCGCCTGTCGATCGGAATCGAGGACAAGGAAGACCTGATCGCCGATCTGGAGCAGGCGCTGAGCGCGTGATGCAATGGATGCTATCGCGTCTCCTTACAGAAGATCGTCATACCCGCGAAAGCAGGTATCCAGTACGCCGCGGCGGCCTCTCGGCTGAGTTGCCCGTCTCTGGAATACTGGATCGCCCGCCCTTCGCGGGCGATGACGTTCGAGGGAGGTCCAACCACTTCCAAGGTCAGTAGGCTCGCAATCACAGCCTCTCATTAACGGTCATTCCGGCATAAAGTGACAGTGACCCGCCCCCGAGTGATTCGGAGCCGACCATGCTGCGCTGGACGATGTCATTGCTGATTGCGACGTTCGCGATCGGAACCGCTGTCGCTGCCGACGGCCCCGCCGCCACCAAGCGCGCCGCGGTTCGTGCCGCCAGCAACTTGCCGCCGGGTTTCCCCCGGGCGCATTACAATTACCGAACCACCGTTGCACCTGGCTCCGCACCGCTCTATGTGCGGCGCGGCCGCCAACTGGTGGTCGTCGAAGAAGAGCCCGACGTGCTGATCAAGCCGGTGGGAGTGATGCCCTACGTGCCACTAGTCCGGGGTACGCCATTGCTGCCAGGGTCATCGACGTTGCCCGGCTATTACGGAACGAGCCATTCCTACAGCTATGACGGCCCCTATTATGGCGGCTCCTATACACCCTACTGGGCTCGCTTGCCGTATGCTTGCGGCGTGTATGGATATTGCTAACGGCGCATCAGCGACGGAGACGGATAACAGAGGTGGCAGGGGTATCGACAAAAAACAGGGCAACAGGTTCTGCCAAGGCGATCACGGCGGATCTGGTCGCCGTCCTCGTAGCCGTCACTGACGGCGAGCCCAAGATCATGACCATTGCGAACGACAGCGCGCTGCCGAGCGGACCGTTCGAATTCGCGCACCGTTCGCTACAGACGGGATTGCGAGCGTGGGTCGAGGCGCAAACCGGTCATCCGCTCGGCTATGTCGAGCAGCTCTACACGTTCGCCGACCGTGGGCGCGCCGGAGACGCCAAGTCACCGCACTCGATATCGATCAGCTATCTGGGCCTGACCCGCGAAGACAAGGTCGGACAGGGTTTTGAGGCGCACTGGTCCGGCTGGTACGAATATTTTCCATGGGAGGATCAGCGGGCCGGGCTCCCCCCGTCGCTCGCGAAGACATTGGCGTCGCGGCTGCGGGCATGGGCAAAATCCGCTGATACCACGAGCGTGCAGCGCGAACGGTGGCAGCGCGCAGCCATCACGTTTGGCCTCGACGATCGCGAATGGAACGAGGAGCTGGTGCTGCAGCGCTACGAATTGCTCTATGAGGCCGGCCTAATCCCGGAAGCCGTGCGTGACGGGGCACCGGCGACGGCCGTCATTCCGGGCAAACCAATGACCGGAGATCACCGCCGCATTCTCGCCACCGGGATCGCGCGGCTGCGCGCCAAGATCAAATACCGCCCCGTGGTGTTCGAACTGATGCCGGCGGAATTCACCCTGCTGCAACTGCAACGCAGCGTTGAGGCGCTTGCAGGCCGCTTGGTGCACAAGCAGAACTTCCGCCGCCTAATCGAGCAGCAGCAACTCGTTGAGGAGACTGGCGCAATCGCCGCCGATACCGTTGGCCGCCCGGCCAAATTGTTCAGGTTCCGCCACGGCGTGCTGGCCGAACGGGCGATCGCCGGAACCAAGCTTCCCTTATCCCGCACTTGACTTCGATTATGCTCAGGATAAGTATAAGCCATGATATACTCAAGGAGAGTATAAATGGCCAACCTCAGCGCCGCCGCACTCGCCCCCGTTTCACCGCTTTACGATCGGGTCAAACGGGTTATCCCGCCGCCTGAATGGGCCGTGTTTGCCGAGGATGTCGACGCCATTCTGGCGCTGAAGCGAGAGCGCAATGCCGTGGTCCTCGCACATAACTACCAGACACCTGAAATCTTCCACGGCGTCGCTGACATCGTCGGCGACAGCCTGCTGCTGGCGCGTGAAGCCACCAAGGTTGATGCCGACATCATCGTGCTGGCCGGCGTACATTTCATGGCCGAGACGGCCAAGCTGTTGAACCCGGAAAAGACGGTGCTGATCCCTGACCTGGCGGCGGGCTGTTCGCTCGCCGAGTCCATCACCGCAGAGGATGTGCGGCTGATGCGGCAGCGCTATCCCGGCGTCCCCGTCGTCACCTATGTCAACACATCGGCCGCGGTGAAGGCGGAGTCCGATATCTGCTGCACTTCCGGCAACGCGCTCAAGGTCGTGGAATCGCTGGGCGCCGAACGCGTGATCATGCTGCCGGATGAATATTTGGCGCAAAACATTGCCGCGCAGACAAACGTGAAGATCATCGCATGGAAGGGCCACTGCGAGGTGCACGAGTTGTTTACGGCCTCTGACGTCCGGCAACTGCGCGAAAATCATCCAGACGTGACCATCCTGGCGCATCCGGAGTGCCCGCCCGAAGTCGTGGCGGAAGCCGATTTCTCCGGCTCCACGGCTGCGATGTCGGATTACGTCGGCAAGCAGCGCCCGCCCCGGGTCGTGCTGCTGACGGAATGTTCGATGAGCGACAACGTCTCGGTGCTCCATCCCGATGTGGAGTTTATCCGGCCGTGCAATCTGTGCCCGCACATGAAGCGGATCACGCTGAAGAACATTCGCCATGCGCTGGAGACCGGCCGGCACGAGGTGACGATCGATCCCGCGATCGCCGCGCCTGCCCGGCGCGCGGTCGAAAGGATGCTCGCGATATGAGCACTGAGATCTCAGCGCTTAACCACCGTCCTGTCATCATCGGCGGCGGCGCCGCCGGATTGATGACGGCGCTTCAGATGGGACCCGAGCCGGTCGTGCTGTTGTCGAAGGCGCCGCTTGGCGCGGAGGCATCGAGCCTGTGGGCGCAAGGCGGGCTTGCGGCGGCGATGGGCGACGACGACAGCCCTGCCCTGCACCTCGCCGACACGCTAACCGCAGGTGCGGGTCTCTGCGACCAAGCCGTCGTTCACGGGATCGTTCACGCGGCGCCCGCGGCGGTGGAGCATCTGGCAAGGCTTGGCGTCGCATTCGACCGACGTCCCGACGGCGGCTGGCGACTCGGCCTCGAAGCCGCACACAGCCGTAACCGCATCGTGCACGCGACCGGCGACGGCACGGGCCGCGAGATCATGCGTGCGCTGATCGCAGCAGTGCGCCGCTGCCCGTCGATTACCCTCCTTGAAGGCGTCGAGGCGCGGAGCCTGGTCGTCGAAGACAATTCCATCAGGGGCGTGCTTGCCGTGAACGCGCAGGGTGTGTTCGTGATCGGAACCACCCGCATCGTGCTCGCAACGGGAGGCATCGGCGGCCTGTTTCTCGACAGCACCAACCCCAGTGGCTGTTACGGCCAGGGGCTTGCCTTGGCGGCGCGCGCGGGAGCTCTGCTTTCCGATCTCGAATTCATCCAGTTTCACCCGACCGCGTTCGACGGGCCCTCGCGCCCGATGCCGCTGGTGACGGAAGCCGTGCGTGGCGACGGCGCGATCCTGATCGACGACACCGGGCGGCGCTTCATGGCGCATCAGCCCGGTGCCGAACTTGCGCCCCGTGACATCGTCGCGCGCGCGGTCTGGCGCCGCCGCGCCGAAGGACATCGCGTCTTCCTCGATGCGCGCAAACATCCGGGAGCGGAATTTGCCAAACGATATCCCGTCATTTCCGCGTTCTGCAAAATGGCCGGGATCGATCCAGCGGCCGATCCGATTCCGGTGAGGCCGGCGGTGCACTACCACATGGGCGGGATAGCCGTTGATGGCGAAGGCCGCAGCAGTGTGGACGGCCTCTGGGCCTGCGGCGAGGTCAGCCGCACCGGGCTGCATGGCGCCAACCGGCTCGCCAGCAATTCGCTGATGGAAGCCATCGTCTGTGCACAATGGGTTGCAGAGAGCGTCACGGGCGCGAGCCACGGCCCGCTGAAAGCGCGCGTGGCCGACGCGCCTGCGCCCGCGTCCGATCCTTCGGCCGTACGGCCGATCCTGTCGCAAGGCCTCGGTGTGCTCCGCGAGCGGCACGGAATCGATCGGACGATCCGCAGCCTCTATCCGCTCGCCAACGGCAGAAATGCGGCAGCCGATCCCGCGCTGGTCGGATTGATGATCGCGGTCGCGGCCTGGCGGCGCGAGGAAAGCCGCGGCGGACACTACCGAACCGACTTCCCTGACGCTCTGCCTTCGGCCGTGCCTTCATCCATCTCGCTTGCGGACGCAATCGATACCGCCCGCGACTTTATTGAGACCGAATTCCTCTGCGTCGGGAGTGTCCAGCCGTGACCCTTACGCCGCTTCTACCGCTCATGTACGAACCTCTCGTTCGAACCGCCCTGCTCGAAGATCTCGGACGCGCCGGCGACATCACCGCGGATGCGATCGTTCCCGCCGACAAGCTTGCCTCGCTGGTGCTGCGCGCGCGCCAGCCGGGCGTCGTGGCCGGGCTCGACGTCGCGCGCTGCGCGTTTCAGCTCGTAAGTCCCGCCATTCGGCTCACCGCCGAGCGACCCGACGGCAGTGTAGTGGCGCCGGGAGATATTATTGCCGCCATCGAGGGACCGGCACGTGGACTATTGACCGGCGAACGCACGGCGCTGAACTTCCTTTGCCATCTCAGTGGCGTCGCCACCGCAACGGCCTCGCTGGTTTCGGCGGCGCAAGGCACCAAGGCGCGCATCGTCTGCACCCGCAAGACCACGCCTGGGCTGCGCGCGCTGGAAAAATACGCGGTCCGCGCCGGCGGCGGCAGCAATCACCGCTTCGGCCTCGACGACGCCATTCTGATGAAGGACAACCACATCGCCCTGGCCGGCGATATCAGGACCGCGATCGAACGCGCAAAAGCGCATGCCGGTCACCTCGTCAAGATCGAGGTCGAGGTCGATACCCTGTCGCAGCTCGAACAGGCCCTTGCGGTTGGTGTTGATGCTGTCCTGCTCGACAACATGACGGTCGAGCAACTCCGGCAGGCGGTCGCGATGGCCGGCGGCCGAGCGATCACGGAGGCATCCGGCCGCATCACGGCCGAGACGGCCAAAGCGATCGCGGCAACCGGCGTCGATCTGATTTCCGCCGGCTGGCTGACCCACAGCTCCGCCGCTCTCGATATCGGGCTCGACTACCTCGGACTCAACCGGCAGGCGGCGTAGCTTTGGCGGATCACTCGGCCGCACGCATAGCGGCCTTATCCTCGCGCATCAGGCGGTTGTTGCGCTGGACCACCGAATAGGTCGCCAGCGCAAACAGGATCACCAGGCCCTGGATCGACAACGCTTCCATAGTCGGATTGAGGCCGATCGCGGTCAGGAATGCCGAGCCCTTCACCTCGGTGACCGTGATGATCGCCTGTTCCTGGAACTCCTGCACCGCCTCGCCGATGAACTTGATCGCCATCACGAACAGGAACGCCGAGGTGACGATGAACAGCGGCCGCAGCGGAAGCTTTCGTGCAATCAGGTTGATGAAATAGAACAGCACGGCAAGTGCCACCGTCGCGGCGGCAAGACCTGCGAACAGCCCCGCGCTCCAGCCGCCCTCGGTCTTCGCCAGCGCATTGATGAACAGCACGGTCTCGGCGCCCTCCCGGAACACCGCGAGGAAAGCCAGCGCGCCGACCGCCCACACCGTGTCCTGCGACAGCGCGCGGTCGGCTTTATGCGCGAGGTAATCCTGCCAGCCGCGCGGGTCCTGCTTCACCATCAGCCAGCCGCTGACATAGAGCATCAGGGCGGCGGCGACGAGAATGATGACGCCCTCGAGGACATCGCTGTGGTCGCCGGAGTTCAGCACCGCAAACAGCCAGGCGGCGATGAAGCTGGCGCCGACCGCGGCGAGCGCGCCGCCGTACAGCGCCTGAATGCGGTGGGCGGCACCGGCCTTGGTCAGGTAGCCCGCGAGTGCTGCGATCACCAGCATGGCTTCGAGCCCTTCGCGGAGCAGGATGACGGCGGCCTGGATGAAAGCTGAGGACATGAAACTGAACCTTTGTTTTGGCTCGTTTTATCGTCCAAACGATTCAAGTAAAGCGGTCGCACGCCACCCAAATGCGTCAAGGCCGTCGCGCAGCAAGAAACCCCTGCAAATCGGCCACTTCCGGCAATGACAGCAGATTAGAATTACTCAATTTCAGCCGGGCTGCCCGAGCGGCATCGCCAGCTTCTGCCGATCGTGCTCGGTGCGCCGCGCAACCAGACGTTCGGTCTGCAACACCGCAAGCGTCAACACCACGATCGCAACAGCCTGATGCGCCAGCGCGAGATCGATCGGCACCTGATGCAGCAGCGTCAGAATGCCGAGTACGGCCTGCAGCGTGATCGCCGCCACCAGAGACCAGGCCCCGCCGACAACGGCAACACCGGCCCGTGACCTCACGCTATCGACGGCATGAAGGACGGCCAGCGCCAGCAGCGCATAGGCGGTCATTCGGTGCTCGAACTGCACGGTGAGCGTGTTGTCGAACAGATTGCGCCACCACGGCTCCTCGAAGAACAGCCGCGCCGCCGACGGAATGAAGGCGCCGTCGATCTCGGGCCAGGTATTGTACACCCTTCCTGCCCGCAGGCCCGCGACCAGCGCGCCGAAATAAATCTGGACGAACGTCAAGGCGAGCACAGCCACCCCGGAGATCTTCAGCCGCGGCGGAACGACCGGCTGCGGTCGTGCGCTCATCCGCCTTAGCGTCCAGACGATCGACGCAAAGATAATCAGGGCCAGCACCAGATGCATGGCCAGACGATACTGGGAGACCTCCGTCCGCTGCGAAAGACCAGAGGCGACCATCCACCAGCCGACCGCGCCCTGCAGCGTGCCGAGGGCGAAGATCAGCCACAGCCGTTTTTTTAATTCGGCGCTGAACGCACCACGCCACAGGAAGTACAGGAACGGCAGCAGATAGACCGCGCCGATCACGCGTCCGAGCAGCCGATGGCTCCATTCCCACCAGAAGATGGTCTTGAACTCGGCAAGGCTCATGCCGGCGTTGAGTTCACGGTATTGCGGAATGGCCTTGTAGCCTTCGAATGCCTGTGCCCATTGCGCCTCGTTGAGCGGCGGCAGCGTGCCGGTAACCGGCTTCCATTCCACGATCGACAGTCCGGATTCCGTCAGGCGCGTGGCGCCGCCGACCAGCACCATGACCGCAATCAGCGCGGCGACCACGATCAGCCACGATCGGACGGCAGTGGCATGCGGGGCCTGCTGTGTGGAACCAGCGATCATAAAAAATCCGTCTTGAAATCCGTCCTGGCTCGCCCCGAAGGCGCGCTTGATTGAATTGGCGCGCCCCTTATAGTCCGCCCCTTCCCGCGCGCAACCCGCCACGAGCCTGACATATCCGCCATGACGATACGCACCCGCAAATTCTTTGGAACCCTCGCTTTGCTGGTGCTGGTCGTGGTCTGGTCGCTGTTGGGAATGACCATCGCCCAGACGCCATGGCTGGCCAGTTCAGGCCTGCTACAGGCGATCTTCTATGTCGTGGCAGGGCTTGGATGGGTGCTGCCGGCGATGCCGATCGTGAGCTGGATGTCGCGGCCCGATCGCGCCGCTTAGACTAGAGCATGATGATTTTTGGTTAGATCGATTTGGCCGCAGACGCGCTTCACCTCTCCCGCTTGCGGGGGTCGAGACGAGCGAAGCTCGCTCTTAGGTCGGCGCGAAGCGCCGGGTGGGGGCTCTCTCCACTCGGGCAGTGTCGCCCGCGGAGCCACCCCCACCCATAGCCGATGCTCCGCATCGGCGTTCTACTAAAGAACGGCGGCCATGGGCCGCCTATGCCTCCCCCGCAAGCGGGAGAGGGAGCGCACCTTCTTCGCGGTCGCAATCAAACTCAATTTCATCATGCTCTAAACCCAATTGTCCCGGGTCGGCCTGACCGCGGGAAACATCATTCCTGACAGCAACACCCGCATCGTGCGCAGCGAAGCCTGCCGTCCGTCCCAGGCGATCCGCGGCAATGCATGTAGATTTGTGTATCCTTTGGCCTCGACGACGCCCGGGATCGTCGATACCGCGCTGGCGAAACCTGCCTCCTGCGCCATAACGACGTGCTCCCGGCGCCAGGATTGCCGATCACCGAACGGATAGGCGAAATGGCTGACAGTGCGGCGCAAAGCGGTCTCCGCGACCGCCTTGCCCATCGTCATTTCGCGTTGCGCATCGGCCGCTTTCAGCTTGGACAGTGCGGAATAGTTCACCGTTGCGCTGCCGATCGTCACCAGCGGATCGGCGGCGAGCTTGGTCAGATCGTTCCAATCCATCGAGGCAGCGCGCGACAGCGCCGCGAGATCGACGGAGTAGCGCGTACAGAGGTCGTGGATCGCGAACAAAAGGTCCGGCGGCGGCAGCGTCCGCATCCAGTTCGCCAGAAATTCGAAAGTATCATACTTGCCCGATATGCTGCCGGTTGCGAAACGCCGCTCCTTGCCGTCGATCACCAGGCTGATGCGATCCTCGCGCGCGATCATCTCTTCCAGCGCGAGCCACCAGGGTTCGCCGAGCCCATCCGGAAATGCGGTGGGCAGGTAGATGGTGAAAGGCACGCCCTGCTTCGACAACACCGGATAGGCCTGCGTGATGACGTCCTTACAGCCGCCGTCGAAGGTCAGGCAGGCAAACCGATTGGCTCTTGGCAGCGTGACCGCCCGCCGGCACACCTCGTCCATCGTGATCAGGTCGAAGTTCCAGCGCTTCAGCGCCTGGATGGTCCGGTCGAGAAATTGCGGCGTGATTTCACGCCACCGATTGGGCTGAAACGGCCGGGAATCGCGCGGACGGACGCGCTCGAACCGCAAAATGACGCCGGCGCCACCGCTCTGCCGCTGCTTCAGCCTGAAATAGCCGCTGAAATAGGCGAGCTCCATCCAGGCCCGCCGCAAAATTCCGATATCCGACGCCAACGTACCGCCCTCAACATGCGGTCGCGCTGCCCCCGCCGCGCCCGCATCGTATTACCCTTTGTTGACATTTCCCTGCGAAGGTCGGCCAAAGCCGAAATTGTAAACAAATTCATATAACACGGGCTCTGCGATGACCATGGCTGCCGCGATCAAAGGCCGAACGGCGGATGCAGATGTGTGGTCGAAGGCGAGCCGTATCGCCGGCATCGACATCGTTCACGACCTCGCCGCGGCGGAAGGCGTCTGGCGCAGCCTGGAAGGCGCGCAAACCTTCTTCACGCCGTATCAGCGGTTCGACTTCCTCAGCCCCTGGCAGCGCCAGGTCGGCGCGCGCGAAGGCCTCGTTGCCTTCATCGTGATTGCCTACGACGCGGAACGCCGTCCGCTGCTGCTGCTTCCGCTCGCGCTCAGGTACGCCTATGGCGCCCGCTGCGCCAGCTTCATGGGCGGCAAGCATTCGACCTTCAACATGGCGCTGTTCGACCGCGATTTCGCCGCGAGCGCAACGCGGGCCGATCTCGAGGGCCTGATATCGGCGATCTCGCTGCGGTCCGAAGCCGATGTCCTCGCGCTGCACCAGCAACCGGTTCGCTGGCGCGACCTGCCCAATCCACTCGCCTTGCTGCCGCATCAGCCGTCGGCCAATGATTGCCCGCTTTTGGTGATCGAGCCTGGCGCCGCGCCCCCTGCGCTGATCAGCAACTCGTTCCGGCGCCGTCTCAAGGGCAAGGAACGCAAGCTGCAGTCCCTGCCCGGTTATCGCAGTCTTATTGCGTCCTCCAAGGCCGACATCACCCGGCTGCTCGACTGGTTCTTCCGCGTCAAGCCGCTGCGGATGGCGGAACAGAAGCTGCCGAATGTGTTCGCCGATCCCGGCATCGAGGAATTCGTCCGCAGCGCCTGCACCGCGCCACTCGCCGGCGGCAGGCACGCCATCGATATCCACGCGCTGGAATGCGATGAGGAAGTGATCGCGATCTTCGCCGGCGTCGCCGACGGCCATCGGTTCTCGATGATGTTCAACACCTACACGATGTCGGCAAATTCGAAGTACAGCCCCGGCCTGATCCTGATGCGCGACATCATCGATCACTATGCCGGACAGGGTTACCGCGCGCTCGACCTCGGGATCGGATCGGACGATTACAAGCGGCTGTTCTGCAAGAGCGACGAGCCGATCTTCGACAGCTTCATCCCGCTCAGCCAGCGCGGCAAGCTTGCCGCCAGCGTCATGTCGGGCCTCAACCGCACCAAGCGGCTGGTGAAGCACAATCCGGCGCTGCTGGAGATGGCGCAAAAGCTGCGCAACGCGTTCAGCTAGTCTAGGCAAACTCTCTCACCCCGTCATTGCGAGCCACCCGGTCGGCGCGTAGCGCCGTCGGATGACAGGCTCCGCGAAGCAATCCATTTCGCCGCTTGCGGAGGAATGGATTGCTTCGTCGCTGCGCTCCCTTGCGCAAACGCTTCGCGTTTGTCGCAGGCAATGACGTGGCTACATCTCGCCCTCAAGCCGCGACCACGCGTGGTCCCGGCTCGGCCGCATCGGAAGGCTGGCACGGTCCGCTCAGCATCGTCGCCTCAAAGAAGCCGACCGCCTTGAGCTGCTCGCACATCAGCGCGCGCGCATCCTGCGCCATCGACGCTTCGGGCACCACGACTGCGCGCGCCTGCGACGTCAGCAATTCGGCCGGCAGATCGGAGGCGGTGCCGGCATCCAGCAATACATGATCGTAGACCCGCAGCAGCGCGTCGATCGCAAGCGTCAGCCGCGGTGATTGAAGCTGCGCACGGTCGAAGCCGGGGCGTCCCGCGCTGACGAGATGAACGCGCGACAGCCGGTCCTTGGTGATGATTTGCGCAAACGAGGCTTCGCCCTGCATCAGTTCGGCAAGCCCCGGTGCTACTGGATCGACCGACGCCGCCGTCATCGTGGGCGAGGATGCCACGAGATCGACCACCACGACTTTCGCCTGCCGCGCCATCAGCCGTCCCAGCGTCAGCGCGGTCAGCGTGATGCTCTCGCTTGATGCCGTGCCGAGCACGCTCACCTTGCGCGCTGCTGCGCCTACGCCAACCAGCTCATCAGCCAGTTGCTCGATCTCGCTGTCCCCTGCCGCAGTATCCATGCGAGGGGTGCCGGCATGCGGCTCACTCAACGTTGGCGCTGAAACGTGATCCGCTTCAGCGAGGTTCGCCACAGGAAGCTCGGGCGCGATCGCTGGCGCACGCACCGGTTCCGGCGCAGATACCAGGACGATTTCGGGCGCAATTTCACGCACAACTTCCGGCGGAGCCGCACCGAGTGCCCGCGGCGCGGTCATGCGCAAGAGTTCGCCGGTCGCGATCACGCCCGAAGTGAGCAGCAGGGTCGCCAGCGTCGCGATCAGGACGATCGGCAGCTTCTTCGGATAGGCCGGCGTGTTGGAGACAGTAGCGCGGGAGATGATGCGACCATCGGCCGGTGCCGCCTCGATATTCTCGCGGGTGTTCGCCTCGCGATATTTGGCGAGGTAGGATTCCAGCAGGTCACGCTGCGCCTTTGCCTCGCGCTCGAGTGCGCGGAGCTGCACGTCCTGGCCGTTGGTCGAAGAGGCCTGCTTTTTCAACTGATCGAGGCTCGCCGTCAGGCCTTCGACCCGGCCGCCGGCGATGCGGGCGTCGTTCTCCAGCGAGCGGGACACCTTGCCCGCCTCCTCGCGCAACTGCCGATCGAGATCGGCAAGTTGGGCTTTCAATTCCTTGATGCGGGGATGACCGCCGAGCAGCGTCGAGGATTGCTCGGCGAGTTGCGCACGCAGCGTCACGCGCTGCTCGGACAGCCGGCGCACCAGTTCGGAATTGAGAACCTCGGAAGCCTCGATCGGCTTGCCGCTCTGAAGCATCTCCTTGATCAGCCGCGCCTTGGATTCGGCATCCGACTTCAGCGCTCGGGCGTTGTTCAACTGCGTGTTGATCTCGCCCATCTGCTGGTTGGATAGCGTGGTGTTGTTGGTGCCCACGAACAGGCTCGACTTGGAGCGAAAATCCTCGACCCGCGATTCGGCCTCGGCCACGCGCTTGCGCAAATGTTCTATTTCACCCGAAAGCCACTGGCTCGCAGACTTCGCTTGCTGCTGCCGCGCGTCCTGCTGCAGCACCAGATAACCTTCCGCGATCGAGTTGGCGACACGCGCGGCAAGCTCGGGATCGCGCGACTGGAATTCGATGACGATGACGCGGGATTTGTCGACCGCATAGGCCGTGAAGCGCTCGTAATAGGCTTCCAGCACGCGCTCTTCCGGCGTCAGCGAAAACGGATCGCGCCCGATGCCGACCAGTGCCAGCAGCGACTTCAGCGGCGAGAATCCCTGCAGCACCGGATCGAATTCGGGACGCTCGGAAAGCTTGTTCTTTTTGATGATCTCGCGCGCCAGATCGCGCGATTGCACCAACTGCACCTGGCTGGTGACGGCCTCGGCGTCGAGCGCGCTGCGCTCCTCGTTGCGCTCGCCGTTTGGCCTCAGGAAAACGTTCTCGCGCCCGTCGACCAGGATGCGCGCTTCCGACTTGTAGCGCGGCGTGATCATGTTGACCGCGGCCAGCGACAGCACCAGCGCCAGCACTGTCGGAACGATGATCCAGCTCCGCCTGCGCATCAGCGCCTGACCAAGCGCATGCAGATCGAGATCGCCGGCATCGGATGCGGCGACGAGCTTCGGCGCCGAAGCCACAGGCCTTGCCATCGCCCGCTGCACCACCGGCTTGTCCTTGCCTGCACGCCAGAACGCCAAACGCATCGCACACTCCCGCGGACGCAACTATCGGTCCACTCGCCCGGGGCGATTACACTTCATTATGGTTGCTGCTGGGTTAATTTGCCTTGTCTGCGCGCCCGAGCGTACTCTCGCGCGCGCAGTCATTTTTTGTTAACCATCAAAGCCCTTAATCGCGGAATACTTTTCCAGGATACCTGTAATGCGAGGCGTGCTCGCCCCTATTCCATCTCTGATTGCTGCGCTGACGCTTGCGGGCTGCCTGGCCCAGACCGCGCAGGTCCCGGTCGCATCTGAAGGCGGTATCAATGCCTGTCGTTGACGGCCAGCCGCTTCGGATTCTGCACGCGACGCGCGCGCCGGTCGGCGGCATTTTCCGCCATATTCTCGATCTCGCCAACGGGCAGGTCGACCGCGGCCATCACGTCGGCATCATCGCCGATAGCCTCACCGGCGGCGAACGCGCCGAGCAGGCGCTGGCGGAAATCGCCCCGCGCCTCAAGCTCGGCGTTCACCGCACCGCCATTCGCCGCGAGCCGCTGCCGTCCGATCTTCTGGTATGGGCCCGCTTCCAGCGCATGATCCGCCAACTGAAGCCCGACGTGCTGCACGGTCACGGCGCCAAAGCGGGCGCCTTCATGCGTTTAAGGACCGCTTCCCGCGACAGGATCAGGGTCTACACCCCGCATGGCGGTTCGCTGCACTATCCGCTGTCGACGCTCAAGGGCAACATCTATGCCCGTGTCGAGCGCGCGCTGATGAACGATACCGACCTGTTCCTGTTCGAAAGCGCCTTCGCGCGGAACACCTATCAGCGCACCATCGGCACGCCGAAGGGACTGGTGCGATGCGTGTTCAACGGCGTCACCGCCAGTGAATTCGATCCTGTCGTCAAGGCCGAGGACGCCACCGACCTGATCTATGTCGGCGAGTTCCGGCACATCAAGGGCGCCGACCTTCTGATCGATGCGGTAGCGCGGCTGCGCGCCGACGGCCGTCCGGTGACGCTGACGCTCGCCGGCGACGGCGAGGAAAGCGAAGGCCTCAAAGCCCAGGTCGCGCAACTCGGCCTCGGTGAGGCCGTGCGCTTCATCGGCCACGTCAAGGCGCGTTACGGCTTCTCCAAGGGCTCGCTGCTGGTGGTTCCCTCCCGCGGAGACTCCATGCCCTATGTCGTGATCGAGGCAGCGGCCGCCGGCATTCCGATGGTCGCCGCCAATATCGGCGGCATCCCCGAAATTTTCGGCCCGCATGGCGATGCCTTGTTCGCGCCGAGCAACGCAGCCGCCATGGCCGAGGCCATCGAAGCCGCTCTGAAGGATCCGGCCGCGACGAAGGAGCGAGCCAAATCGCTGCGCGAACGAATCTTCCAGCATTTTTCGCAGAAGGCGATGGTCGAGGGCGTTGTCGCCGGCTACCGCGAGGCGTTTGCCAATCGTTAACCGAAAATTACCGACGTAACTGTTTCTTCCGATTTGTCCCGTAAGCCCGTGGTGTGGGGAATTCCGCACCGGCGGGCACGTTGCTATGTGCCCGCTCAAGAACGGACGTGGACCAGTGGAACCGATTAACGCACGCTCGATGCTCGATGCCGCGGCGACCGCCAGCGCCGATCGTCCGCCGATCGAACGGCGCCGCAGGCTGTCTCCGGCGGCGCTCGCCGTCACCAATCAGAAAGTTGGCCGCGCCTACTCGCCGATCGTGATCGCAGGCGTGGTCCGCGTGATCGATTTCGCGATGTTGAGCGCGATCGGCGTCGCACTCAATTTCGGATATGTCGTGCCTCTCAGAGGTTTTTCCTGGGAGTTTCTCGCGGCGATCTTCGGCATGGCGGCAACGGCGGTGATCTGCTTCCAGGCCGCCGATATTTATCAGGTGCAGTTGTTCCGTGGCCATCTTCGCCAGATGACGCGGATGATTTCATCCTGGGCATTCGTGTTCCTGCTGTTTATCGGCGTATCTTTCATCGTGAAGCTCGGCAACGAAATTTCGCGGCTGTGGCTTACGGCGTTTTTCGTGAGCGGCCTCGCGGCGCTGGTGACCGGGCGCGTGTTTCTGCGCTCGCTGGTGCGCCGCTGGGCCCGTCAGGGCCGGCTCGATCGCCGCACCATCATCGTGGGCGCGGACGAGAATGGCGAGCAGCTTGTCCAGGCGCTCAAGATCCAGGACGATTCGGACATCAAGGTGCTCGGCGTGTTCGACGACCGCAACGACGACCGCGCGATGGACACCTGCGCCGGCAGTCCCAAGCTCGGCAAGGTAGACGACATCGTCGAATTCGCGCGCCGCACCCGCGTCGATCTCGTGCTGTTCGCGCTGCCAATCTCGGCCGAGACGCGCATTCTCGATATGTTGAAGAAGCTTTGGGTGCTTCCGGTCGATATCCGGCTCTCCGCCCATACCAACAAGCTGCGCTTCCGTCCCCGCTCCTATTCCTATCTCGGCGAGGTACCTACCCTCGACGTATTCGAGGCGCCGATCACCGACTGGGATCTGGTGATGAAGTGGTTGTTCGACCATGTCGTCGGCTTCGTGATCCTGGTGCTGGCATTGCCGGTGATGGGCCTGGTTGCGCTTGCGGTGAAGCTCGATAGCCCGGGGCCGATACTGTTCCGCCAGAAGCGTTTCGGCTTCAACAATGAGCGCATCGATGTCTTCAAGTTCCGCTCGATGTACCACCATCAGGCCGATCCGACCGCCTCCAAGGTCGTAACCAAGAATGATCCGCGCGTAACCCGCATCGGGCGCTTCATCCGCAAGACCAGCCTCGACGAACTGCCGCAGCTCTTCAACGTCGTGTTCAAGAGCAATTTGTCGCTGGTAGGACCCCGACCGCATGCCGTGCAAGGCAAGTTGCAAAGCCGGCTTTTCGACGAGGCCGTCGACGGCTATTTCGCGCGCCACCGCGTCAAGCCTGGCATCACCGGCTGGGCGCAAATCAACGGCTGGCGCGGCGAAGTCGACACCGACGAGAAGATCCAGAAGCGTGTCGAGTTCGATCTCTATTACATCGAGAACTGGTCAGTGCTGTTCGATCTCTACATTCTGCTCAACACGCCGATCGCGCTGATGACCAAGAGCGAGAACGCGTATTAAGTTGAGGACGCGCCAACGTCATTGCGAGGAGCGATAGCGACGAAGCAATCCATCTATCCCTGTGTGGCGCCATGGATTGCTTCGCTTCGCTCGCAATGACGCGGATGGTGCGGATAGTAGTGTCGTAGTTAGTTGAGTTGCGTGAGTATGTGATGGCGTATGCGGCGACAGCCGGGGAATCGCTCCCATCGATAACGGCCGCGCCCGGCGTGCTCGCGCTGCAGCGCGCGCTGGTTTGGCTGGTGGGTGCGTCCATCGCCATCGTCTTCATCGAGCCGAGCCCCTATGAGTTGGCGACGCTTGCCGCCTCGGTGATCTTCTTCGCCACGGGCGCGCGGATGCGGCTGGTGTTCATGCCGCTGCTGTTGCTCCTGTTCCTGCTCAATCTCGGCTACAGCATCAGTGCGATCGCCGTAATGGATCGGCCCAATGTGCCGAGCTGGATTGCGACCTCCTGGTATATGGCAATCACGGTCATTTTCTTCGCGATGGTGATCTCCGAGGATACCGCAGCGCGGCTCGACATGCTCCGGCGCGGCCTCATCGTTGGTGCGATGATTGCGGCGCTCGCCGGCATCGCGGGTTACTTCAATCTCGTCCCCGGCGGGCGTGACCTGCTGACGCTGTATGACCGCGCCCGCGGCACCTTCAAGGATCCGAACGTGTTTGGCGCGTTCCTGGTCCTGCCGGCGCTGTTCGTGCTGCAAAGCGTGGTCACGGACAAATTCGGCAAGGCGTTCCGCAGCGCGATCGCGTTTGGCATCATATCTTTGGCGATTCTCCTGGCGTTCTCACGCGCTGCGTGGGGCATGCTTATCATCACCTCGGGCTTCATGCTGGCATTGATGGTGCTGACCAGCCGCTCGCAGTCGCAGCGCTCGCGCATCATCGTGATGGCGCTTGTTACCGTAGTTCTGGCGGCCGCCCTGGTCGCGGTGCTGCTGTCGTTCGATTCGATTGCACAGCTATTCAAGGAGCGCGCCAGCCTGGACCAGAGCTACGACGAAGGCCGCTTCGGCCGGTTCGGCCGGCACATCCTCGGCGCAGAAATGGCGTTGGGCCTGCCATTCGGCATTGGCCCGCTACAGTTCACCCGTTACTTCCCGGAAGACACCCACAATTCCTACCTGAACGCGTTCATGTCGGGCGGCTGGCTCTCCGGCGTTTGCTATCCGGCGCTGGTCTTCGTCACGGTTCTGACGGGCTTCCGCTATGTCTTCGTCCGCGTGCCCTGGCAGCCGGCCTATCTGGCAATCTTCGCAGCCTTTCTCGGCACGGTTGGCGAGAGCTTCATCATCGACACCGACCATTGGCGGCACTTCTGGATGATGCTGGGAGCAATGTGGGGCATGTTCGTCGCCGCCGAACGCTGGAAGGCGGGCAATGGTCCGGCGCGCGTGGAACGCGCGTAGCGATTGTGAGTTGTGGCAGCGTAGGGTGGGCAGAGGCGCGAAGCGCTGTGCCCACCATCCATCCGCGATCGCTCTTGAGGTGGCGGGCACGCTTCGCTTTGCCCACGCTACGATCTGCGGGCTACTTCTCGACTTCAAACGTCAGCCCCGCGTGATCAACCAATCGCTTGATCAGCTTGTGCTGCATCGCTGCACCCGGCGTCCAAATGCCGGCCGGCACATCCGGCGTGTCGCGCAGCAGGCAGATCGCGCATTCCGAAATCATCTTCGAGGTCGAGCCATAGCCGGGATCGCGATCGCCCTTAACGACCGCACGGGCCTGACGGCCATCGGGTGCAATTGCAACGAAGAGCAGATCGTAAAGCCCGTTCTCGCGCTCTTCCTTGGACGGCCCCTCGCCCGGCTTCGGCCCGCCGGAATTCATCTTCTCCGTCGTGTTGGCGGTCGCGATCCGCTTGGCGAGAGCTTCACCCTGCTCGCCTGAGCCTGTCAGCATCATCTCGTCGTACACGAAATCCTTGCCGTAGGGAAAGCCGAGAAGAAAATTGGAACGGTGAACATTGCGGGTGTTGATGTTTGCCATCACGAACGGTGCGGTCCAGGAATTGAGTTCCTGATCGAACACGGGCCGATTGCCGGGTGGCTGCTTCGGTCCCGCGAAGCCCGGCGTCAGCGCGAATGGATTCCTCAACAGCGCCACGAGGCCGGGATCATTCGCAGCCGCCGAGAACAGCGCCCGCATGCTTGCGGCGGTGCCGCCGGAAAACGTGCCGCGCATTTCGCGGACCCGGCCTTTGACGCGATTGGCCGGTGCGCCGAACAGCTTTTTGGCTTCCTCCTGCGCAAAGAACACGCCGAGTTCGAACGGCAGCGAATCATATCCGCAGGAAAACACGATCCTCGCGCCGGTCGATTTGGCAGCCGCCTCGTGCGCATCGATCATCCGACGCATCCAGATCGGCTCGCCGCAGAGGTCGAAATAGTCCGTGCCCGATGAGACGCAGGCGGCAAGCAGTTCGGAGCCGTAAAGCAAATAAGGTCCGACGGTCGAAATCACCGATTTGGTTTGCGCGACCATGTCTTTCAACGACGCGGGGTCGCCCGCATCAGCCACGATCAGGGGCGTATCCTTGGGCGCGCCGATCGCGTCACGGACGGAAGCGAGCTTGTCCTTGCTACGTCCTGCCATCGCCCACTTGAGGCTGGCGTCACCTTTGTAACGCTCAGCGAGATATTCGGCGACGAGCTGGCCGGTGAAGCCGGTGGCGCCGTAGACGACGATGTCGAATTTCGACGATGACATAGCTGGGATTTCCTACAGAAACGAATTTGGCCCCTTTTGTCATTGCGAGCGAAGCGAAGCAATCCAGAAATCGGGTCACGATGGAAGGCCGGATTGCTTCCGCCTTCGCTCCTTGAGCTACGGCAGACGCGGTCGTCGCGGAGTTTATCATCGGGCCGGCGGAGCCGGACCCGTTGGCTCCTCGCAATGACGGCTGGCTATTTCTTCGGATAGGACACACCCATCCCGGCGCGCACGTCGGCCTGGATGCCATAGGGCGCGATCGGATAGCGCAGACCGTTCTTCGCGAGCTGCTTCATGCCTGCGATGGCCTTGGCAAGATGCTCCGGCTTGAGCGCCATCAGCATCTCTTCGTCGGGCACGCCGCCATAACGCCGTTCCGCAAAGCACGGCAGCGACAGAGAAGGCTCGCCGGTCTTCAGCGCCCTACCCCAGGAATCCGCGCAGGCGGTCTCGCCGACCACGCCCCATTCGAACTTCTTGTAACCGGTATATTGCAAGCCGTTGATCAGAATGATCATCTGGCCGGGCGTGGCGTAGACCAGACAAATATCCGGCGGATTGAGCCGACCGCCGGTCAGCGGGCTCACCGCCATCGCCTGGTACCGGCCGAAAGGCACAACGTCGAGTGCCTCCTGACGCTTGCGTGCGTCTTCGGCGGTGCCGTGCCAGACGCCGACGTAATTTTCCCCCGCGAGCCACTTCTCGTCCTGCGGCGCGAGTCCGATCACGGCACGGCATTGCGCGCCGACGAGATCATCGCCGGTGATGCCGACAGTCCAGCCGAGCCGCGAGGCCATGCTGACGATCTGGTCGGTGGTATGCACCGCCGACGGTCGGCGAATTTTTGGAATTGCCGTCATTTCCTCGGCGCTGGCAAACATCTTGATGCCGATCACGGTCGTCTTGAGCCGCAACAGGCTGTTCAGGTCGGCCACCATGCCGGCCAAATCGAATGCTTCCGGCGGCGTCTGCTGTTGCATGGCGTCAACTCCCAATCGGCGCGCTTAAGCGGCGCTTTGTCCTTCGATATTAGCCCGGCTGGCTGCCCGCTGCTACTTTGCCGGACCCGGCAACAACTCGTCGATCTTGCCGGTGGCGCGGTAGGCGATCAGGCCCATCCATTCGCGCACGGCGAGGTCGGTCCGTCCCAGTCCATCGATCGCGACGTTGGTGAAGTCAAATACATCGTCACGTCCGCCGACCCGCCAGTCGACGGGATAGGGTTCGACCGCAAATCCCGCCTTCCGGAACAAGCCGACCGATCGCGGCATATGGAAGGCCGACGTCACCAACAGCCAGCGCTCGCCGTCCTTGGGCGCAAGCAAGGCTTTGGAGAATTCCGCGTTCTCCTGCGTGTTGCGGGAACCACGTTCCATGATCAGCCGCGATTTGTCGATGCCGAGGCTTTCAAAGATAGCGCCGGCGAAATCGGCTTCCCTGGCGTCATTAGAAATCAGTTTCGCGCTGCCGCCGGAGAACACAATACGCGCCTTCGGATAGCGGTGCGCCAGCGCGGCAGCCGCGATCAGGCGATCCGGCGAGCTGCGCACCACCGGTATGCCATGCGCAGTGGAGAGATCGGCTTCGATCGATGCGCCGAGCACGATGATGCCGTCAGGCGCGCCGCGCGAGCTGTCCCACGGCGGAAAGCGCTGCTCCAGCGGATAGAGCAAGAGGTTCCCGAGCGGTGACAGCCCGCAAATCACGAGCAGCAGAACGGCTGCGATCACCAGCTTGCGGCCGAGCGATGCAAAGCGCGTGAACATCAGGATGGCGCCAACGAAGCCTACGCCGATCAGCAAATTCGTCGGCAACAGCAGAAAGCCGAGCGTCTTGGAGAGGACAAAAAACAAGGGAAGCCTCACGGATAAGCAAACTCGTCATACGCGGGCTTGACCCGCGTATCCATCCTTCTTCGCAAGATGCCCCAATTGAAAAATGATGGATTGCCGGATCCCGGCTACGCTAGGCTTCGCCGGGCGCTCAGTACCAGGCCGGCGAAACTTGAGCGAAGCCGGCAAGTCCGGCAATGACAAATTGAACATGACATTCTCGGCAAGAAAGCCTCCGCATGTCCCATCATCACCTGCATTCCAGCCCCGAAACCTGCCACTGGGGCTTCTTCGAAGCCAAATTGAAGCCCGTCCTGGCCATTGCCAGCGGCGACGAAGTCACGATCGACACCGTGACCGGCGGCCCGGACGTGGTGCCTGATCGCAGCCAATTTCACGTCCCTCCCGAGCTTGCCGACATTCACGCGCATAGCGAGCGGATGCTGCCGGGACATATTCTTACCGGCCCGGTCGCCGTGGAGGGAGCCGAGCCCGGCGACGTGCTGGAGGTCGATATTCTCGACGTTCGGCTGCGCCAGGATTGGGGATACAATCTGATCCGTCCGCTGGCGGGCACCTTGCCCGACGATTTTCATGAGACCCGGATCCTGAACATTCCGCTCGACCGCGCGCGGATGGTAGGACGGATGCCGTGGGGGCTCGACCTGCCGTTGGCGCCGTTTTTCGGCGTGATGGGCGTGGCGCCGCCACCCGCCTGGGGCCGCATCACCTCACTGATACCGCGCGCGATGGGCGGCAATCTCGACAACAAGGAATTGGGCGCCGGCGCCAAACTGTATCTGCCGGTGTTCGTGCCGGGCGCGCTGTTCTCCTGCGGCGACGGCCACGGCGTGCAGGGCGATGGCGAGGTCTGCGTCACCGCGATCGAAACCGCGCTGCAGGGCCGCTTCCGCCTGACACTACGCAAGGACCTGCGGCTCGCCTATCCGCGCGCAGAAACACCGACGCATTACATGACGATGGCGATGGATCCCGATCTCGATCAATGCGTGGTGCGGGCGCTGCGCGACATGATCGTGCTGCTCGGCGAGAAGCGCAATCTATCGCGCGAGGACGCCTACACGCTCTGCAGCCTCGCCGCCGATCTGCGCGTGACGCAAACGGTGAACGGCTCCAAGGGCATTCACTGCATGATCGCGAAGGCAGTCGTGCACGGCTGATCGGACGGCCCGCGGCTCCTCAAAAAGGAGACAGCAGCTTCAGCCGCGCGTGAAATAATACGCTGGTCTTTCCGACCAATGCAGTCCCCTGCACCTGCGCGCCATCGGCGGCGTACGACCCGCTGAAGCCGCAAGTGACTTCGCGCCCCCCGAACAGTGGCCGGCTGCCTGCTGATTTCGTGTGCTCGTTGGTGATCAACTCACCGCGCCACTTGCCGCGATCCGCGGTGTATGAGCCCGTGTAGTAGAAATAGGAGTCTCCGCCGGCGATCTTGCCGTCGCGCAGCACGATCACGCCGTGCGCGCGGCCATGGCCGCCGTCCGTCATCTCGATCTGGATGGTGTAGAGACCGTTCGTTACCGTCATTGCGCCCATGCCGCCGTCCCAGGACATCATCGGCATTCCCTGCAGCGCGAAGCAATGGGGAAATGGCCCGCACGGCTGGATCGTTTCGCCGCGCCTGTAACCGCCATTAAGGCTGCCGCGCGCTGCGCGTCATAGGGCGCTCAGCTAATCCACAAACCCGGCTTCGACTTTTAATATGTTTTTTCAAATGGATAGAGAGCTATCCACAAGTCGTTTGACTCATGTGTGCAAAACTAAATAGAGTCGAAATAGTAACTTTTCAGTACACCATTTAAAAGTTAGCGTTCCCCATGGCTACAGAAAAAGCCGAAACCGACCGCGTTCCCGTGACCTTGGCGCTCTCGACCATCGCTTATCTCGAAAGACTGGTGAGACAGGGCACCCACGGCACAAGTGTTCCCGGCGTTGCACGGACCCTGATCGAGGAAGGCATTCGGCTCGCCATTAAGGATGGGCTGCTTGCGATCCGCGACAACGGCAAGGCGTCCTGACGGGAGCAGCGCGGCGGTTTCACAGAATGTGGAACCGAGAAAATGCTTACGAATGTACCGACCTGGACCACCGATCGCGTCGAACTCCTGAAGAGCCATTTTGAAGCCGGCCTCACCTGCCGCGAGATCGCGGCCAGCATCGGCGTCAGCCGTAACGCCGTGATCGGCAAACTCTCGCGCCTTCAATTGACGCGCGGCCCCGCCCCCGCCGAACCGCGTCCGACCAAGGCTGCCAGGGAGCGTTCGCGGAAATCCGTTCCCCGGTTGCAGTATCAGGTTCTGCAAGCCGTCTACGAAAACGCGCAGCCGTTCCAGGAAGAGCCGATTATCAGCGACAATCGTTGCTCGCTGCTCGAACTCAGCAACGAAACATGCCGCTGGCCGATCAGCACGCCAGGCGCAGAGGACTTCTGCTTTTGCGGCAATACGCCGGTGGAAGGCATGCCCTATTGCTCAGGGCACACCCGCCTCGCCTACCGCCCGGGTTCGCGTCAGCGCGTCTCGCGCGCGTGAGCGGCGTCAGTTGCCGTGATGACGCGTCCAGAATGCAAAGTGTCGGTTCTGATTCCATCAGAACCGACCGCTTGCTATCCGAGCCGCCAGCCCACCTCTTCCGTAAAGCTCTTGTAGAACTCCGGCGTGTAGGCCTTCTCCGGGGCTTGCCGCACCCGCTCGTCAAGCTTGTGGGCATCGTCGCCGACGAGGATCCGCCAGCGTTCGGCCTTGACGCCGTCGAGGATGATTTTTGCTGCAGCCGCCGCCGTGGTCGGCGCCTCCTCGCGGAAGGAGCGCGCTCGATCGAGCGCAATCTTCTGGATGTCGTCATCCGACATCGGCGCGGTGTCGATGCCCATGCCCTTCAGGCGCTGCCGCGTCGCCAAAATTTCGTTCGGGTTGAGTTCATCGGGTTCCGACCCGCTCTGAATCTTGCGCGAATTGGCAACGATCGAGGTGCCGATATGCCCGGGCATCACGACGGAGCATTTGATGTGCGGGGCGTTGAGTCGCAGATCGGTCATCAGCGCTTCGGTAAAGCCTTTCACCGCGAACTTGGCGGCGCTGTAGGCGGTATGCGGCACGCCAGGGCCGACCGATGCCCAGAAGCCGTTGACGCTCGACGTGTTGACGATGCGGGCCTCGTCGGCCTTCATCATAAGCGGCAGGAAGGTGCGCACGCCGAGATAGACGCCGCCCCAACAGATGTTGAAGGTGCGTTCCCACTGCTCGCGCGTGTTGGTGAACAGGCTGCCGCCGCCGCCGATGCCGGCATTGTTGAACAACAGATGGATCTTGTCGGTCGCCTGCTGCTCGATCAGCTCGTCACGGAAGCGCTGCAGATGCGCCTCGATTGAGACGTCGGCGACGTGGGTGGTGACGCGCAGGCCCTGCGGCAGCCTTTCCGCTTCGCACAGCCGCCTAGTTTCGGCCATCGCTTCCGGCGAGACGTCGCACATCGCCACATTGCAACCTTCGGCGACGAGCTGACGCGCGAGCTCGCGGCCCATGCCCGTGCCGCCACCGGTGATCACGGCGAACTTTCCGGCAAAATCCTTCATTGAGACGCTTACCTCGGTTTTCAATTTTTGAGTTGGGGCCCTCATGGCATGGAGGCCCGTGCGGAAGGACAGTAACAGGTGGGAGCTGCCGGTAAAGCTGCCCGCGAGACGGGCGGCTCGATTGTCTCGCAGGCGTTTTCGCGCCGCGGAATTTACTCCGCGGCCTCGCGCGAGCCGCCCAGCGCGCCCAATCCCTCCAGCGCCTTGCTGATCGCGGCCGCAGCCTTCGACCGGTTGTGACAGCCAATTAATGTCGGAGCAGCGTTTCTAGCGCCGGCGTCGACGGTCAGATCGACGACGACCCATTGCGAGTCCATGCAGGGCACGCTTCACACCTTTTGGGCTGATCGTCTCGGGTCAGCGCTTGCAGATGTCGCGGGTTGCTTGCTCGCCGCGCATGACCTGCATTATTTCGGCCGGTGCAGAACTGCCGAAATCGGCACCCACGAGCGTACCGTAGCGACGGTGGTTCTTGAGCATGAGCAACAAGCGATCGCTGACATTTTCGATGTCACGTGCGTCGCTGGCTAATATCGCCGGCTTGCCCCGCGGAAGCGCCGGTCTGCTTCGCGTGGGCAAAGAACTTCGTGGTGGCTTCTACTGCCGCTGCGCGGTTATCGGCGTCGCAGAGTTCGCGATCGTCCTGCGCATAAATGCAGTCCGCCAACTCTCCCCATTTGATAGCCACAGAAACTGTCCGGTATTCGGATCTCGAATCTTCTGGCTTGCCAACCAAGGTGGAAATGTTCGCCTGCATGGTGCCGGCCTTCAGGATGAAATATGCAGCACTTGGCTCCATCTTCATCGCGTCCGGACCGACGTCCACTACGCGGAAAATGCAGCGCCGCACGACCGGCGCGACTTCCGGCCGGCCGAGGCGATTGGCGTCGGCGAACAACGAAACACTAGGCCCGACCGAGACGAAACCCGACATCGCACTCGATACTTTCGGGGCCTAGATCCACCCGCCGACCACGAGGATGCCTCCGACGAAGGCCAGGATGAGGGTGAGAACCTGACGGATCAATTTTCAAGCTCCCGCTGCTAAGCCCTGGGGCAGTTGTCGGTCGCGCCCTTGTAGCGATCGAGCATCGGCTTCATCGCTGCGGGCACGCTCCAGCCGAAATCGGCCTTGATCAGCCGGCCATTGCCAGTGTCCATCATCAGTGCGGCATTGATCGCACGGTTGCGTGGACTGTCCCAGAGATCCCTGACCGTGGACATTTCGGATTCGCCATATCGCTTGGCGGTATTCATCATCTCATCGAATTTCGCAAAATAGCGACTGATGTAATCGACGATGTAGGCGCGATTGTCCCGCTCGCAGATCGCGTTCGGATGCGTGACGAGATAGCAGTTCAGCGCCGCCGTCATTTCTTTCGCGCTGGTGAGGTCGCGCCAATCGACGCGATGCTTGTCGGTCGAAAGCTTCGGGAGCTGCCCGTCCCTTTCGGGGTGTTCAAGCGCCGGGTAACACGCTCGCGTATCTTGGCCGCTTTCCATTCGCCCATGCGGTCGCCGCCCGGCAGGTAATCTCCGGAACGGCCCAGGACAAAATAGTTGATCAGGTTAACGCCCAGAAACATGCCGCCCAAACAAAGGCTGCACGCATCAAGAAATTCATGACCCCACGCACCTGCAGAGGTTGCAATCCGCTCTATATAGCGGCGTCCGGATGTGCCGAGAAGGTTGGTGCCGGTTAGATCTGCCGGTTGGGTTAAGCTGGACTTACTTTCCGGGAAGTTGCCAGCATGCCAAGGACGCCGGGCGTCTCCGGCCTGTTGGAGATGCGCAGGTATCGAGCTTGGTCATGAAAGCCACAGATATTTCGCGGCCCGCGTAGCTTGAACCTTGAGCCCGCGGCAGCGACCTACATACCGGAGGCAGTATCAATAAAACAAGACAGGAGGCCGCCGTGACCCAGTGGCGCGATTCCATGGTCGATCGACCGGAAACGGATGGTGCGACCTATTTGACGGGCTGGACAGTCAGCGGAATAGCTGTGCTAGGCGCCATTGTTGCCGTCTGGGTTCTCGGCATCTAGCAGCGATTAAAATCGCTATCCGTGAAAATGAATGGTCGGAGCGAAAGGATTTGAACCTTCGACCCCTAGTCTCCCAGACTAGTGCGCTAACCGGGCTGCGCCACGCTCCGATGCCGTTCCATTAGCTGCGATCAGCGCCCGGCGCAAGGCAGGAGAGCGGCCCCATTGCGGCCGGCAGGCTGCCGGTTCCCCGCCCGCTCAGCCGTCCTTCAGCGCGTTGTCCAGCAATTGCTTGCAGGCGATCAGGTCCTGCAGCACCCGCTCCAGGCGCTCGCGGTCGGCGTCCGACGGGCCCGGCTTGGCCCTCGCAAACGGCAGCAAAATGCCGTCGTCGTCGGTGTCGACGAAGCGGTAGTCGATTTCCTTCTCTTCGGTCTCGTAATCCTCGTCATCGGCTGCGACGGTCGGGACCTCGCCCTCATCGGGCTCCTGCAGGCTGAGGCCGATCGCCTCCTCAACGGCGCCGAAGGTGACGGCTGAGGTCTGGTCGGCAAGGCCCTGCACCGATTTGATGCCGTGCTCTTTCAGGATCCGCTGCACGCCGCGGATCGTGTAGCCCTCGCCGTACAGCAGACGGCGAATGCCCTTCAGCAGGTCGACGTCGTCCGGGCGGTAGTAACGCCGCCCGCCGCTTCGCTTCATCGGCTTGATCTGGGCAAACCGCGTCTCCCAGAACCGCAGCACGTGCTGGGGAATGTCGAGTTCTTCAGCGACTTCGCTGATGGTGCGGAACGCATCCGGCGCCTTGTCCAAGTGCCAGCTCCTCTCAACTTAACTCGTTGGTGAAGACGCGGTACTCGCCTTGCTACGCAGCCGTGTTACTCGATCTCGCAGTCTCTATTAATCGGATTAATCGGTCTTGCTTTCGCCGTTGCCGGGCGTGTGGCCGTTGATCCGCTGCTTCAGAATCGCCGACGGCTTGAACACCATCACGCGACGCGGCGAGATCGGCACTTCAGTACCGGTCTTCGGATTACGTCCGATACGCTGACCCTTCTTGCGCACCATGAAGGAGCCGAACGACGACAGCTTCACCGTCTCGCCCTTCTCCAGGCAATCAGTGATTTCTTTCAGAACGAGCTCGACAAACGCGGAGGATTCCGTTCGCGACAGACCCACCTTCTGGTAGACCGCCTCGCACAAATCGACGCGTGTGACTGTTTTTCCGGTCCCGGTCATCGCCTGCCCCGCACTCTCGGCGAACAATTTATTCCCTGAAATTATGAGGTTAGCACGCAATGGTCAACAGCGACCATCATGCAGAAGCATGGAACAGCACTACAATTTTAGACGGTATTTTTGCGCTGCGCCTACCAGCGCACCAGCGCGGAACCCCAGGTGAATCCGCCCCCCATGGCCTCGAACAGCACCAGATCGCCCTTCTTTACCCGCCCGTCCTTGACGGCGACCGCAAGCGCCAGCGGGATCGACCCAGCCGACGTATTGCCGTGCAAATCGACGGTCAGCACCACCTTCTGCGGCGCAATATGAAGCTTATGCGCCGAAGCATCAATGATTCGCTTGTTCGCCTGGTGCGGGATGAACCAGTCGATGTCCTCCGCCGTCGTCCCGGTCGCATTGAAGGCGTCCACGATCACGTCCGTGATCATGCCGACCGCGTGCTTGAACACTTCGCGGCCCTCCATCCGGAGATGGCCGACGGTCTGCGTCGTGGACGGGCCGCCGTCCACGAACAGCTTCGACTGATGCCGGCCGTCCGAGCGCAGATGGGTCGTGAGCACACCGCGATCGGAAGGCAAACCCGGTTGGTCCTGCGCCTCCAGTACGACCGCGCCGGCGCCGTCGCCGAACAGCACGCAGGTGCCGCGGTCGTTCCAGTCGAGAATGCGCGAAAACGTCTCCGCACCAATCACCAGCGCGCACTTGTAGGCGCCGGAGCGCAGGAAATTGTCGGCGGTGGCGAGCGCGAAGACGAAGCCGGAACACACCGCCTGCAGATCGAAGGCGGCGCCATGGTGGATACCAAGCCCGTTCTGGACTGCAACCGCGGTAGCCGGAAAGGTGTTGTCCGGCGTCGAGGTCGCGAGCACGATCAGGTCGATCGCCTGGGCGTCGAGACCGGCGTGTTCCAGCGCCGCGCGCGCGGCGTTGATCGCCAGATGCGAGGTGAACTCGCCTTCGGCCGCGATGTGGCGCTCCCGAATGCCGGTACGCTGCACGATCCACTCATCCGAAGTATCGATTCGGGCCGCCAGTTCGGCATTGGTCAGCACCTTCTGCGGCAGGTAAGAGCCGCAGCCCAGCACCACCGAACGTTTCGCAGTCACGAGACAGCCTCCTGCGCGGTCGGTGCCAGCGCACTGCCGTCGCTCTTCATCATCTGATTGATCTTGGTGAGGAGATCGCAGCGGACCATCTCATAGCCAACATCGACTGCGTAGGCAAAGCCTTCGGCGGAGATTCCGCCATGGCTTTTGACAACCACGCCTTTCAGGCCGAGCAGCACACCGCCATTGGATTTGTTCGGATCGAGCTTGTCCCGCAGCGCCTTGAACGCGCTGCGGGCGAAAAGGTAGCCGATCCGGGACAGCCAACTGCTGGTCATGGCCTGGCGCAGGAAGTCCGCCATCTGGCGCGCAGTCCCCTCCGCGGCCTTCAACGCGATGTTGCCGCTAAAACCTTCCGACACGATCACATCGGCCGCGCCCTGGCCGATCCCGTCGCCCTCGACGAAGCCGATATAATTGAGCTGCGACGCGCGCAGCAGCTCGGCGGCCTCGCGGATTTCCTCGTGGCCCTTGATCTCCTCGACCCCGATGTTGAGGAGGCCGACAGTCGGCCGTTCCCGGTTCAACAGCACGCTAGCCATTGCGCTGCCCATCACCGCCAGCGCCACGAGATGGTGCGCATCGCCGCCGATCGTGGCGCCGAGGTCGAGCACGACGGAATCGCCGCGCGCCGTCGGCCACACGCCGGCAATGGCCGGACGATCGATCCCTTGCATGGTGTGCAGATGGAAACGCGCCATCGCCATCAGCGCGCCGGTATTGCCCGCGGAGACCGCCACGTCGGCCTCTTTTTTCTTCACCGCGTCGATTGCAAGCCACATCGACGACGTCTTGCGGCCGCGGCGCAGCGCCTGGCTTGGCTTGTCGTGCATGCTCACGGTGACGTCGGTATGGATCACGCGCGACGCCTTTCGCAGCGCCGGGTATTTCGCGAGTTGCTCGTCAATCTGCTTGCTGTCGCCGTAGAGCAGGAATTCGCTGTCGGGATGCCGCTTCAACGAGATTGCGGCGCCGGGAATGACGACCGATGCGCCGACATCGCCGCCCATGGCGTCAAGCGCGATTCGAACCTTTTGCGGCATGAACGTCCCGGAAACCTGATCTCTTGCGGCCCTCGTAGAGCGCGGCCGCACACTGGAATGGCACCGTTAGGAGGTGCTCGGCGAAACGCAACACCGCGCCTCCGCCGGGCCGCGACAATAGCGTGTCCCCGGCCCGACACAACCTCTTGACCACTGTCTTTTGGCGAAAGCGAAGCGGTGTGGCCCGAAGGCAAGAATAAGAAATATATTCAGATAATTCAATGCCTTATTGAGGAGTCCTAGCGAGATATCGCAGCTACCTCAAACCGAATGCGGCTTCGTAGACTACTTTAACCGCCGGCTACTTGCCTTTGGGCTTCCTGGTGCCGGATTTCTTCGGTGCTGGCTTCAACGCCTTGAGCGCCGCGAATGGGTGATCCTCGGGATCGGCGGCTTCAACCATCGGCTCAAATACGGCGCCGGGTTTGCGCGGATATGGATCGACCGCGAGATACAAGGCATCGGTGGCGACCCTGCCGAGATCAATCATGCCATTCTCGATCGGCTCAGGCGGATCGGGTGTTTCCTCGTCGCTCTGCTCGGCGTCATCGACCAGCGCGGCCATCTGCGGGATCTGCTCGGGCGGAGCGAATATCAGATCGATCGGCTCGTCGATGTCGTTCTCGATCTCTTCCAGCGTCACCACGCAGGTCTGCCCGATCCGCGCCCGCACATGGCCGGCCACATGGAAGCGGCCGCCGCTCTTTGGCGTCACGTCGAAGGAAGCCTGCACCGATAGTACCGCGCGCAAGTCGCCCGTGTCGGCCACGGCTTTGCGGGCGGCCTGATCGGCCTCGATGTCGCGATGGAGGCCCGTCTCGGGGATCTGCGCCACCGCAACGGGAACAGGCCACGGGTCGGGCTTCTCTGTGCCGGCCTTGCTCATTGCTGCGCGCCTGCTTTCTCCGGCGAGGGAAACTTGCCCTGGCCGCTCACCAGGGTCGCCTCGTCGAGGCTGTCGAGGCCTGCCATTGCCGCCTCGGCGTAGGCGGCAAGCAGTCGGGCCTTTTCGATGTTCTCGCCGTTCAGGATATTCTTGCAGATCGCTTGCGCCAGGGCCTCGCGGCCCTCGGTCAGCGCAAGGTCATAGGCCGCGGTTCGGCCATAGAAGGCTTCGCCGAAGGCCTGCATGCGCTTCGGCACCGTGAGGTCTCCGACCCCCATCTCGCGCAGATTGTCGTCCATATCGTTGCAAAAATGATCGAACAGTCCCTGCGACAGGGCCGCTCCCCCCTCGACCGATTTCAGCCGCCGCAAGACCAGCCATAAATGCACTAGAAGCAGGTCAAAACGGCCGTTAACCGTGTCCGGAACCCCAAAGTCCCGGTAAAACAACGGTTCTCGCGCCTGCGTCACGATCATGCCATAGATGGCCTCGATGGTGCCGCGCAGCGGCGTCCGGGGTTTCCTGAAGTGATTGAACGGCCAAAGCATTGTGGGTTCCGTCTGCGAGCCCTCCCGGGGCCGCGCGTGTTGCAATCCAGCGTGCTGCCCGGTACGTCAACCCACCGCGCGATGCAAGAGGACGGCGAATCCCTGAGATGACCGAAATGAGCCACCTGAGCGCCCGCGTATCCTCGCCGCGCCGCCTGACCGCACGCCAGCGCGGTTTTCGCGCCGCCGCAGCCGTCGCACTGGTCTGCGCCGCGCTCGCCGGATGCACCGGCGAGCAGTTCCAGAAGGGCTATATCCTGCCGCCCAACGCGCTGGAGCAGATTCCGATCGGCGCCAGCCAGGACCAGGTGCTGATCGTGATGGGAACGCCATCGACGGTCGCGACCTTAAACGGCGAGGTGTTCTATTACATCTCGCAGCGCTCCGAGCGCAAAGTCGCGTTCATGAACCAGCAGGTCGTCGACCAGCGCGTGATCGCGATCTATTTTGACAAGAATCGCCAGGTGACGCGGCTCGCCAATTACGGATTACAGGACGGTAAGATCTTCGACTTCATCAGCCGCACCACGCCGACGTCCGGCCAGGAGCTCAGCTACCTGACGCCGCTGTTCAAGTTGCTCAGCTTTAATTAGAGCCCGGTCAGTTCTGATTCACTCTGTTCCGTGGCGCGGAAATCATGCGCCACGTCGCCCGCTTGCTCTCTGCATGCGCGCTGCCTACGCTTTCCTGCAAACAATGATTCAGCAGGGAGTGAACTTGTGAAGATTAAAGCTATTTCTCGACGCCGCGTTTTGACCGGAGCTGCAGCCGTTTCAGCGGCAGCGATCTTGCCGCGCTCAAGCTTCGGCTCCGACTGGCGGCCGACCGAGACCGTGCGCCTCATCGTGCCGGCGGCACCAGGCGGCACCACCGACGTGATGGGGAGGTTGCTGGCCGCACATCTGCAGAAGGCGTGGGGCCAGTCCGCGGTCGTGGAAAACCGTTCCGGCGGCGGCGGCACCATCGGCACCGCCGAAGCCGTGCGCAGCAAGGGGGACGGACACACCATCCTCGTTGGCAATCCCGGCCCCAACGCGATCGCCTACAGCATCTTCCGCAACATGCCCTACAAGGCGGATCAGTTGCAGCCGGTTTCCAACTTGATCCGGATTCCAAATATCGTGTCGGCCCATCCGTCGACCGGCATCAAGTCGATCGGAGAACTGATCGCCTATATCAAGGCCAATCCGGACAAGCTCACCTATGCCTCGTCCGGCGTCGGACAGAGCCCGCACCTCACCGGTGCTTGGTTCCTGCAATTGACCGGCCTGAAGATGGTCCATGTGCCGTTCCGCGGCGCCGGCCCGGCGCTGCAGGCGGCGCTTGCCGGCGATATCCAGATCCTGTTCGACAATCTCTATCCGACGCTGCCGCAGGTTCTGGACGGCAAGCTCAATGCTCTGGCGGTGACTACGCCGGAGCGTGCCGCGCTGGCGCCCAACGTCCCCACCATGCGTGAGAGCGCACCGGAGCTTGCAAAATTCGACGTCTCATCCTGGTTCGGCATTTTCCTGCCGAAGAGTGTGCCCGCCCCTGTCCTCGACGCGCTCAACAAGGAGATCAAGGTCTTCCTGGAGCGCGATGACATCAAGGACCAGATGGCCAAGATCGGCGCACGCACCGATTATGGGACGCCGCAGCAGTATTCCGACTTCCTCCAGGCGGAGACGACGAAGTTCGGCGACATCATCAAGCGCGAAGGTCTGCAGATGGACGCGGGCTGAGCGCCAGACGTCTCATCCAAATCAAAACCCCGCGGCTCGCACCGCGGGGTTCTTTTTCGATCAGCCTCTCGCCGCGCTCAGTGCGCCAGGATCGCCAGCAGCCACTCACGGCACCCGCTCGTCCATCTCCGGCCGCATCACCACGCTCTCCCGCGCAGTCGCCTCGTTGCGTGATCCCACGAAAACCGACGGCGTGGCGGCGCGATTGACCGCAACGTGCAGGACGCCCGCCGGAATGTAGATGTAGTCACCAGGGTGCACCTTTTCACAGTGCTGTAGCTGGTCGCCGGTCCAGATCTCCAGCTCGTCCCCGCTCATCATGTAGAGCGCCGTCTCATGATGCTCGTGGACATGGGCTGTGGTGCGTCGGCCGGCCGGCAGCGTAATGATCCCGAGCCAGATCATTTTCGAGCCGACAGTCTCCGCGCTGATCCCCGGCTGATAGTCAGAACCCTGCTCGGCGCGGTGGCCGGCGCTTCCCTTCACGACGAACCCCTTCCCGCCAGCTGCCGAGTCCACGCCGTGCCGTTCCCGTACGATCATGTTGCTCATTTTCATCTCTCCGGTTCGGGTTTTTACCCAACATGCGCAAGATCACTTGTCTGGACGGCCGCAGTCTCAAAGATTGGTCCGAAAAATTCCAAATTCTTCCAAACCCCGGTAAGCTCGCCGCATGCCCAGCGCGCCCTTCATGTTTGGCCCGTTCATGCTTGATATGGATCGCGGAATGCTGTCGCGGGACGGCCGACCGGTTGCGGTCGGCCAAAAGGGCCTCCTGCTGCTGCAGGCTTTCCTGCAGTCGCCCGGCAAAATCCTAGACAAAGCGAGCCTGATGGACGCTGCCTGGCCTGGCGTCGCCGTGGAGGAAAGCAATCTGTCAGTCCAGATCGCGGCGCTGCGCAAGCTGCTCGGCACCGCGAAGGATGGCTCCGAATGGATCACGACCGTCCCGCGTGTCGGCTACCGGTTTGCTGGGCCGGTCGCTTCTCGGGCGCAGAGCGCCACACCGCAGCGCGCTGAGAGCGATGCCCAGTCGCGCCCCTCTATTGCGGTTCTGCCTTTCGGCATCATTGGCGAAGCCGACAAGGAATATCTCGCCGATGGGCTGACCGAAGATATCATCACGGCGCTATCGCGGTTTCGCTGGTTCCGAGTCATCGCGCGCGGTTCTGCCTTTATTTTCAAGGGTAAGCAGATTGATGTGCTGGAAGCCGCTCGCGAGCTTGGCGCACGTTACGTGTTGCAGGGAAGCGTTCGCCAATCCGCCCTTCGGCTGCGCATTACGGCTCAGTTCATCGACGCGAGCGACGGCAGCAATGTATGGGCGGAGCGCTACGATCTCGAGATGGCGGACGTCTTTGCGATCCAGGACGAGATCGCTGAGCGGGTAGCGGGTGCGATCGAGCCCCAGCTTCTCAAAAGCGAATCCTACGTTGCGGCCATGCGGCATACCGGCAACATGACGGCGTGGGATCTGGTGCGTCGGGGAATGTGGCATTTCCACAAGGTCAGCCGCGACGGCCACCTGGCGGCGCGAGCGCTCTTTCGCCACGCTTGTACAATCGACCCGGACTTGCCGGAATCACACATCTGGCTCGGGCGCGTCAGCGCCGGGATAATCGCGTACGGCTGGAGCGACGCGCCCGGCGCGGACAGCAAGGAAGGCGTGGATGCCGCCGCGCACGCGATAGCACTCGATCCGAGAGATCCCTATGCGCACTACGCCTTCGCCATTGCAAACGCATACAGCAATGCGCCGCTGGTAGCTGTATCGGCAGCCGAGAAAGCGATCGCATTGAGCTCGAGCTTTGCATTAGGGCATCTGGTTCTCGGCCTGGCCCGTCTGTTCGCGGGCCTGGCACGAGAGGCAATCGAACCGCTTGAGCATGGCCTGGCGCTAAATCCGAACGATCCGCAAAATCTCACTTGGTACAATCTGCTCGCCTATGCACAGCTTCTCGCCGGAGAAGCCGAGCGTGCCCTTTCGACCGCCAACACGGTGCTCGCCATTCGCCCGACGTTTCGTCCGACACTGGAAACGCTCGCATGCTGCCATGTCGCGCTCGGCAAGGTGGACGATGCACGGCGCTGCGCAAGCCGCATGAACGAGTTGACAGGGCCCGAGAGTCATTTCCTCGCGCCGCTAAAGCAACTGCATCCAGAATGGGACGAGCAGATATCGCAGATGCTCGACCGGGCTCGCGCATGAAAAAACCCCGCGGCTCGCACCGCGGGGTTTTCTTTTTCGACAAGCTTGTCGCTGCTCAGTGCGCCAGGATGGCCAGCAGCAACAGCGCCACGATATTGGTGATCTTGATCATCGGGTTGACGGCGGGACCCGCCGTATCCTTGTAGGGATCGCCGACGGTGTCACCGGTCACGGCGGCCTTGTGGGCGTCCGATCCCTTGCCGCCGAAATGGCCGTCCTCGATATACTTCTTGGCGTTGTCCCAGGCGCCGCCGCCCGAGGTCATCGAGATCGCCACGAACAGGCCGGTGACGATCACGCCGAGCAGCATGGCGCCGACCGCGGAGAACGCCGCCGACTTCCCGGCCGCGCCGCCGCCCGCGATCGCGTAGATCGCGAAGTAGACGAAGATCGGCGACAGCACCGGCAGCAGCGACGGAATGATCATTTCCTTGATCGCAGCCTTGGTCAGTAGGTCGACCGCCTTGCCGTAATCCGGCTTGTCGGTGCCCTGCATGATGCCGGGCTTCTCGCGGAACTGGCGCCGCACTTCCTCGACGATCGCGCCGGCCGCACGGCCCACGGCTGTCATGCCCATCGCGCCGAACAGATAGGGCAGCAGGCCGCCGAACAGCAGACCGACCACCACGTATGGGTTGTTGAGCGAGAAGTCGGGCAGCACACCCTGGAAGTACGGATGCTTGGCAGAGTTGGCGATGAAGAACTTGAGATCTTCATTGTAGGCCGCAAACAGCACCAGCGCGCCGAGACCGGCGGAGCCGATCGCGTAGCCCTTGGTGACCGCCTTGGTGGTGTTGCCGACCGCATCCAGCGCGTCGGTCGATTTGCGGACTTCCTTCGGAAGGCCCGCCATTTCGGCAATACCGCCGGCGTTGTCGGTGACCGGACCGAAAGCGTCGAGAGCCACGATCATGCCGGCGAGCGCAAGCATCGTCGTGGTCGCAATCGCGATGCCGAACAGGCCGGCAAGGCTATAGGTGATGAGGATGCCGGCGATGATCACGATCGCGGGCATTGCGGTCGATTCCATCGAGATCGCCAGACCCTGGATCACGTTGGTGCCATGACCCGTGACCGAGGACGACGCGATCGACTTCACCGGGCGATAATCGGTGCCGGTGTAGTATTCGGTGATCCAGATGATCAGGCCGGTGACGGCGAGGCCGACGATGCCGCATTGGAACAGCGCCAGGCCCGTGTACTTCACGCCCGCCAGTTCGCCGAAACCGATCAGCCAGTGGATAACGGCGGCAACGCCGAGCAGCGACAGCACGCCGGTCGCGATCAGGCCCTTGTACAGCGCGCCCATGATGGATTGGCTGGCGCCGAGCTTGACGAAGAAGGTGCCGATGATCGAGGTGATGATGCAGACGCCGCCGATGGCGAGCGGCAGCGTCATCATCGGCACCAGCAGCGGCGAGGTCGCGAAGAAGATCGCGGCGAGCACCATGGTTGCGACAGCGGTCACCGCATAGGTCTCGAACAGGTCGGCCGCCATGCCGGCGCAGTCGCCGACGTTGTCGCCGACGTTGTCGGCGATCGTGGCCGGGTTGCGCGGATCGTCCTCGGGGATGCCGGCCTCGACCTTGCCCACGAGATCGCCGCCGACGTCGGCGCCCTTGGTGAAGATGCCGCCGCCGAGACGGGCGAAGATCGAGATCAGCGAGGCGCCGAAGCCGAGCGCGACCAGCGCGTCAACCACGACACGGTCGTTGGCCTTCAGGCCCATGAACTGCGTGAGATAGGCGAAATAGATGGTGACGCCGAGCAACGCCAGACCCGCCACCAGAAGACCGGTGATCGCACCCGCCTTGAAGGCCAGTTCGAGGCCGCCGGCCAGCGATGTGGTCGCCGCCTGGGCGGTGCGCACGTTGGCGCGAACCGAGACGTTCATGCCGATGAAGCCGGCGGCACCCGACAGCACCGCGCCGATCAGGAAGCCGATCGCAACCAGCATGCCGAGGAAGTAGGCCAGCAGCGCGAAGATCACGACGCCGACCATGGCGATCGTCATGTATTGGCGGCGCAGATAGGCCTGCGCGCCTTCGGCAACCGCCGCCGCGATTTCCTGCATGCGCGGATTGCCCGCGTCCGATTTCAGAACGGAAGACGTGGCCCAGATGGCGTAGACAATCGAAAGCGCTCCGCAGAGCACAATCACCCACAATGCTGTCATTGAATTTGCCTCAGTTTTTTGTTCGTTCCACCCCCGCGCCGTCGCCGCGGTCGCGGCGGACGCATAAAAAGGAGGCCTTCCCTGCCCAGAAGGGCGGCCTCAAATCGGGCCGGACCATGCCAAAATCGCCTCTCCGGCGCAATGTCACGGAAGACGAAAACCGTCGATTTCTGAAAGGAATCACCCGGAATACGTCCAGCCGACTGGCACCGGGACATCGGGCATTAGGCCCGGCCAAAATACAAGAGCCCGCTCAACCCCAGGGGGATCGAGCGGGCTCATTAGCCATTCCAGTACATCCGTGAAACGACCGTTTCGAGGCCTTAGACCAGCGACAGGTTTTCCGCGCTTACCTTGCCCCGCATCTTGTCGGTCTTGAGTTCGAACTGAACCTTCTGACCTTCGGCCAGCCCGCCAAGGCCGGCGCGCTCGACGGCGGAGATGTGCACGAACACATCCTTGCTGCCATCGCTCGGCTCAATGAAACCGAAACCTTTTTGACCGTTGAACCACTTCACTGTTCCTGTAGCCATTTTCTCTTCTCCAAAGCACATAGGCTTTTCATTCCACGCGGCGATCGCGCAGATTCAAAAATCCAATCTCGACGATGTCTCTGGAAGAAGCCCCTTAAGGAGCGCGTTCAAACAGGCACGGCGCTAATCGAATGCGCTACAACCTATAGGTTTTCAGCGAAATTGCAATGGCCGGCAGGAAATAAAGCCGACGGCATGATGCGAGGGCTTCAAAAATGGCTGTAGGATAGCCGTTCCAGCACGATTTCCTTGCCGTCTCTGTCGACGAACTTCGGAACTGAACTCCCTGCGATGATCGTTCCGATGGAACTAAGCGCAACTTTTGCGCGCTGCGCGGAAGCTTCGAAGGCTTCAACATGCTCTTCCGGAATCGTGCAGAGGATTTCGTAGTCGTCGCCACCGGTGATCAATGTCTCCAGTCCGACAATGCCACGCGACACCAATCCCCGCGCTGCGCCGGACAACGGCACCTGCTCGAGATCGACCACAGCGGATACGCCCGACACGCCGCAGAGCTTTGCCAGATCGCCCGCCAAGCCATCCGATATATCCATTGAAGCACTGGCGTATTCGCGGACGATCTCGGCCATCGCCACCCGCGGCTGCGGCACGCGATAACGCCCGACCAGCATCTCCCGCGCGGCTGTATCGGCGGCCGCATGCAATTTCCCGCCGCGGAGGATGGCCAGCCCCAGCGCGGCATCGCCGATCGTGCCCGTCACCATCACGCGCTCGCCGGGTTTGGCGCCACTGCGATGGACCATTTTGCCCGACGGCACGCGGCCGAATGCGGTCACCGAGACCATCAACGGTCCGGGCGTCGATACGGTATCGCCGCCGAGCAGCGGACATGCGAACTGCCTGATGTCCTCGCTCAGCGCCGCGGCGAACGGTTTTAGCCAGGCCTCATCCGCACTACGCAACGCCAACGTCAACACGAATCCGGCCGGCGTCGCGCCCTTCGCGGCGAGATCGCTGAGGTTCACCCGCAGTGCCTTACGTGCGACCGCATCGGGAGGATCATCGGGCAGGAAATGCACGCCCTCGACAATGGTATCCGTCGTCACCACGATGTCATCGCCGGACGGCTTCAGCGCCGCAGCGTCGTCGTCGAGACGGAAGGCGCCGGGGTCGGTTGCAAGCGGCCGGAAATAGCGCGCGATCAGCCAGTCCTCGCCGGACACTGGTTTGCCGCTAGCCACGCGTGAACTCGTCGGCGCGGAACTGGCGCGCGATCTGGTCGAGCACGGCGTTCACCATCCCGGTCTCGTCCTTTTCAACGAAGGCGTGCGCGACGTCGACATATTCGGATACGACCACCCGGCCCGGCACGTCCTTGCGATGCTCGAGCTCGTAGGAGCCGGCGCGCAGCACCGCGCGCAAGATCGCGTCGATCCGCTTCAACGGCCAGCCCTTCTGCAACGCGTTGTCGATCAGAGGATCGAGCCTCGCCTGGTCGCGGACTACGCCCGACACCACGTCGCGGAAGAACGCAGCTTCCGCCGGCAGGTATTTCTCGCCCTCGACCTCGTTGCCGAACCAGTGGCTTTCGAACTCGGCGAAGATGTCGTTGATGCCCGCCCCCGCGATGTCCATCTGATACAGCGCCTGCACGGCGGCGAGCCGCGCCGCGCCACGGCGGTTGGCTTTCTTGTCGGGAACTTTGGCGGACTTCTTCTCTGCCATCGTTAAGCCTTTGCCAGCCGGCGTTTGATCCGCAGCATCGCCAGCGCCGCGCGCGCGGCGTCGCCGCCCTTGTTCAACTCGCTGGCGCGCGCCCTCGCCCAGGCCTGCGCCTCGGTATTGACGGTAATGATGCCGTTGCCGAGCGGAACCTTTCGCGCGACCGCAAGGTCCATCAGGGCGCGGGAGGATTCGATCGAGACGATCTCGAAATGGATGGTGTCGCCGCGCACCACACAGCCGAGCGCAATCGCCGCGTCATAGGGCTTGCCGTTGCGGTCGGCGGCATCGAGCGCGATCGCGATCGCGGCCGGAATCTCCAAGGCGCCGGGCACAGTGATGACGTCATGCGTCACGCCGGCGGCTTTCAACTCGGCGACGGCACCTTCCAGCAGCGCGTCCTGGATGTCATCATAAAACCGCGCCTCGACGATCAGTGCGCGCGCGCCTGTGATGTCGGTCTGGTCCTTCAGCGGTGCGCGCCGTGCGTCTGCCATCAACTATCTTCCGTCTTGCTGGTCCTCATCCTGAGGAGCGGCTTCCTGGCCGCGTCTCGAAGGATGGGTTACTGCCGGGCCTCATGGTTCGAGACGGCGCAAGTGCGCCTCCTCACCACGAGGGGTTGGGCCGGCGTTTTAAGCGCCGTATGCCACCCTGTCACTTCATTTCCGACAGCCGCGCCGCATAGCGCGCCATCAGATCGACCTCGATGTTGACCTCGCTGCCTGCTGCCCAGCCACCAAGCGTGGTGACGCTGAGCGTGTGCGGGATAATCAGCACCGAAAATGTGACATCCTCGACCGTATTCACCGTCAGCGACACGCCATCCAGCGTCACCGAACCTTTGGCGGCGATGAAGCGGGCCAGCTCGCGCGTGGTGCGCAGTTCAAACCGGGCCATATCGGGCAGATCGTCGCGCCTGACGATGGTGGCGACGCCGTCGGCGTGGCCGGCAACGATATGACCGCCGAGTTCGTCGCCGATCTTCAGCGCCCGCTCCAGATTGAGTCTGGTTCCTTTGGTCCAATGCTTTGCCGTGGTCATGCCGAGCGTCTCGGCGGCGGCATCGACGTCGAACCAGGTCTTGCCGCCTTCGACGCCGGAAGCCACCACCGTCAGGCAGACGCCGTTGCAGGCAATCGAGGCGCCGTCGGCAATGGTCGTCTGATCGTAGCGGCAGGCGATTCGCATGCGGTGCAACTGCCCCTGCGCCGTTGGCGTCAAGGCGACAATTTCGCCGATGTCGGTGACAATTCCGGTGAACATTAGGCGGGCTCGTAAACAGTCAGGATATCTTTACCGAGTGGTTCGCTAGCACGTGTCTTGAACGCGGACGACCCGGTGAGAGTCGACAGCGGCAATGCGTCCAGCGCAGGAATGCCGTCAGCGCCTACCTTATCAGGGCCGCGCAGCAGCCAGATTTCATCAACCAGGCCGCTCGCGACGAAGGATGACGCTACACGCGATCCGCCCTCCACCATCAGCCTTGTGATGCCCTTGTCGGACAGCGCGTGCAGCACCGCTGATAGATCCAGCCACGGCGGCTGCGCGGTAGCGGCAACGCGCATCACCTGCGCGCCGGCCGCGCCGAGTTTCACGGCCGCCGGCGCCTCGGCAAAATCCGAGGTCATCACCCAGAGCGGCGTCTGCCGCGCGGACTGAACGAGCTTGCTGGTGCCGGGTAGCCGCAGCGCACGATCCAGCACCACCCGCACCGGCGACCGCGCTTCCATGCCCGGCAGGCGGCAGGTCAGATGCGGATCGTCCGCCAGCACGGTGCCGATCCCGACCAGGATGGCGTCGCATTGCGCACGCAGCAGATGCACCCGCGTCTTCGCGCCCTCGCCCGTAATCGCAACGGGCTTGTGGCCGGCAGCAGCGATCTTGTCGTCTGCGGAAACCGCGAGTTTCAGGATCACATGCGGGCGCTTGTCGCGGATGCGGCGAAAATGGCCGGCGTGATCGCGCGCGGCTTCCTGAGCGCCGAGCCCGACATCGACCGCGATCCCGGCCGCGCGGAGTTTTGCATGCCCCTGCCCGGCCACCTCCGGATTCGGATCCTCGATCGCTGACACCACGCGCGCAATGCCCGATGCGATCACGGCGTCGACGCAAGGCGGCGATTTGCCGAAATGCGAACAGGGCTCCAGCGTGACGTAGAGCGTCGCGCCCCGCGCCGCCTCGCCGGCACGCTTTAGCGCCTCCGGCTCGGCATGAGGCCGCCCGCCCGGTTGAGTCCAGCCTCTGCCGACGATGACGCCGTCCTTCACCACGACCGCGCCGACGGCCGGATTTGGCCAGGTCCGCCCCAGTCCGCGCCGGCCGAGCGACAGCGCAAGCTGCATGAAGCGCTGGTCCGCCGCTTTGGACTCCCTAATCTTCTGCCCGTACTGGTCTTCCAGAATGCGGAAGATCATTTGCGCAACGTGGCGATCCGCGCTTCGTCCTCGCCTGAGAGCTCGCCGAGCACGGCCTCAAAATCCTTGGCCTCGCGGAAGTTGCGGTAGACGGAGGCGAAGCGCACATAGGCGACATCGTCGAGCTGGCGCAGATGCTCCATCACGATCTCGCCGATTGCCTCCGAGGACACTTCCGCCTCGCCGCCGCTTTCGAGCTCACGCACGATCGCCGATACCATCTTCTCGACCCTTTCAGGATCGACCGGGCGTTTACGCAGACTGATTTGCAGCGAGCGCACCAGCTTGTCGCGGTCGAACGGCACGCGGCGGCCGTTGCGCTTGATCACGGTCAGTTCGCGCAACTGCACCCGCTCGAAGGTGGTGAAACGGAAGTTGCAGGCGATGCACACCCGCCGCCGCCGGATCACAGCCGAATCCTCAGTCGGACGCGAATCCTTCACCTGCGTATCGAGACTGTTGCAGCTGGGACAACGCATCCAACGGGACCTTTGATTAGCGAGACCTTACTGATAGATCGGGAAGCGGTCGGTGAGTGCCTTCACGCGTTCCTTGATCGCGGCTTCGACCAGCGGCGCCTTGCCGTCAGCCGATTGCGCCAGCGCGTTGAGCACTTCGGCGATCATGCCGCCAACCTGCTTGAATTCGGCCACGCCGAAGCCGCGCGTGGTCGCCGCCGGCGTGCCGAGACGCAGGCCCGAGGTGACGAACGGCTTTTCGGGATCGAACGGGATACCATTTTTGTTGCAGGTGATCGCGGCGCGCACCAGCGCCTTCTCGGACACGTTGCCCTTCAGGCCTTTGGGCCGGAGGTCGACCAGCATCAGATGGTTGTCGGTGCCGCCGGAGACGATGTCGAGGCCATGGCCGCGCAGCGTTTCCGCCAGCGCCTTGGCATTCTCGACCACGTTCTTCGCGTAAACCTTGAAGTCCGGACGCAGCGCCTCACCAAACGCCACCGCCTTGGCGGCGATGACATGCATCAGCGGGCCGCCCTGCAGGCCCGGGAAGATCGCCGAATTCAGCTTCTTGGCGAGCGCCTCGTCGTTGCAGAGGATCAGGCCGCCGCGCGGGCCGCGCAGCGATTTGTGCGTCGTCGTGGTGGTGACGTGGGCGTGCGGCACCGGCGAGGCATGGACGCCGCCGGCAACGAGGCCGGCGAAATGCGCCATGTCGACCAGCAGATAGGCGCCGACGCTGTCGGCAATCTCGCGGAAGCGCTTGAAGTCCCAGGCGCGCGAATAGGCCGATCCGCCAGCGATGATCAGCTTCGGCTTCACCTGCTCGGCCTGCTTCGCCACCTCGTCCATGTCGATGAGTTGGTCCTCGCGCCGCACCGTATAGTGCGCGGCCTTGAACCACTTGCCGGACATGTTGACGGGCGAGCCATGGGTGAGATGGCCACCGGCAGCGAGGTCGAGGCCCATAAAGGTGTCGCCGGGCTGCAGCAGCGCCAGGAACACCGCCTGGTTCATCTGGCTGCCGGAATTGGCCTGGACGTTAGCGAAGCCAGCGCCGAACAGCTTTTTGGCGCGCTCGATCGCCAGCGTCTCGGCGACGTCGACCCATTCGCAACCGCCATAGTAACGCGCGCCTGGATAACCTTCCGCGTACTTGTTGGTCATCACCGAACCCTGCGCTTCCAGCACGGCCCGGCTGACGATGTTTTCCGAGGCGATCAGCTCGATCTCATGCCGCTGACGGCCGAGTTCGCCCTTGATCGCGGCAGCGATTTCCGGGTCGGCCTCGGCGAGCGTGGCCGTGAAGAACGAGTCGGGCGCGGAGGCGGTCTTGGCGCTGGAGGGCGATGAGGTCATTGGCGAAATATCTCCACCGCCGCAGGCCCTTAGGGGTGAAGCGGACGGGTCTGGTGTGGCGGTCGAAAGAAGCGCCTGCGAGATACCACATCGGCCGGAATTGGCCAAGCACTTGCGGTACAGGGCTGATATTTATGCAAGATATGGTGGGGATGAACGGGGCGCCAAGGCCTCTCCGTGTCCCGGACGCGGTGCAGCGCCCCTGGCGGTGCGCCGCAGAGCCGGGACCGACTTTGCCGCGAGAAAGCTGGATCCCGGGTCTGCAGCGCACCATTCGCTCCGCTCATGCTGCGCTGCGCCCGGGACACGGATAGCCCCTCACGCAAACCGGTACGGCCCGCCCTTGGCGACCGAGCGCTGGAACGCCGGCCGGGCATGCATGCGTTCCAGCCAGGCCGCCAGATTCCGATATGGCCCGAGCCTGTCGAACACTTTTGCCATTTCGCCGACAAAGCTCATCTGGATGTCGGCACCGGTCAGCGACGCCCCGACGAAGAACTCCCGCCCGTTCAGCGCGCGGTCGATATAGCCAAGGTGGTTCGCCAGTTCGCTGTCGATGCGCGGATGCAGCGGCGCGCCCGCCTCTTTCAGCCGGCCGACATAGAGGTTGAGCATCAGCGGTAACATCGCGGAGCCTTCGGAATAGTGCAGCCACTCGTTGTAGGCTTCGTAGTCCGCACTGCCCGGCGCCGGCATCATCGCGGGTTTGTCTTTTCCCTGGCCGTAGCGGCGGATGATGTAATCGACGATGGCGCCGGATTCGGCGATGGTCATGTCGCCGTCCGTGATGACGGGTGATTTGCCGAGCGGATGAACCTGTTTCAACTCCGGCGGCGCCAACCGCGTCTCGGCGTTGCGCTGATAACGCTTCAGCTCATAGGGCGTGCCGACCTCCTCCAGCAGCCACAAAATTCGCTGCGAGCGGGAGTCGTTGAGATGATGGACGGTGAGCATGGGTTTTCCTCTGGTTGTTATTGCGTGGCGAGAGGTTTGCTTGAGAGTGTCATGGCGATCGAAGCGACTTATCCGCCGCAGCTTTAGCGAAGGGCGGAAGCAATCCATAGCGCCGCGTGGGGATAGATGGATTGCTTCGCTGCGCTCGCAATGATGGGGTGGACGGCCCCCGAACGGCATCGATGTGCCAGACTGGCGATGCTGAGTCGAACCAGACAAGGGGACCGTCCATGACGAAGATTAGCACGATTGGGTTGGATCTGGCTAAGAACGTGTTTCAGGTTCACGGGATTGATGCATCGGGAAGGGTTGTGCTGAGGCGGCAGCTCAGGCGGGCTGCCGTAGAGAAGTTCTTTGCGGGGTTGCCACCGTGCCTGGTTGGCATGGAGGCTTGCGGGAGCGCACATCATTGGGCCCGGGTGATCAGGCGCTATGGCCATGAGGTGCGACTGATGCCGCCGGCCTATGTGAAGCCCTACGTCAAGCGCAACAAGAACGACGGCCGGGATGCGGAAGGTGTCTGCGAGGCAGTGGGCCGGCCGACGATGCGCTTTGTTCCGGTGAAGAGCGTCGAGCAACAGGCCACGCTGGCGGTTCATGGCACACGTGCCTTGCTGGTTCGCCAGCGGACGATGGTGGCAAACGCCTTGCGGGCAGCGCTGAGCGAGCTCGGGATCGTGGCCGCGCAAGGACATCAGGGGCTGTGTGAGCTGATGGCCAAGCTTGAGGAGCCGAGCGAAGAGATTCCGGAGATGATGCGATGTGCTCTGTTGATGCTGGCGCAGCACTGGCAGGCGCTCAATGCCGATGAACGCGTGCTTGAACGGCAGATCGCGAAGGCTGCCAGATGCGATCGGGACGCGCGCCGGCTGATGGAAGTCCCAGGCGTCGGCCCGATCATCGCCAGTACGGTGTTGGCCAAAGTGCCCGATGCGAAGGTGTTTCGATCCGGTCGGGACTTCGCCGCCTGGATCGGGCTCACCGGCAAGGACCACGGTACTGGCGGCAAGCATCGCTCAGGGCGTATCTCCAAACAGGGAGATCGTATGTTGCGCGCGCTGCTGATCAGCGGAGCCAGCGCCCATCTGCGGCAGCAAAAGAGGCGCGGCGTCAGCGACCCGTGGCTGCGCGATCTTTTGGCGCGGCGGCCTTACAAGGTCGCCATGGTGGCGTTCGCCGCTAAAGCCGCGCGCATCCTCTGGGCCATGCTGAGCAAAGGAGAAGTTTACCGAGACCGCGCGAGCGCGCCGGCTGCTGCCGCGCTCGCGCTCATCCCTATCGGAAGGGCAATTAAGGTGTGATGGCAAATGGTCAGGAAACCAGGATCGAAACACTCCGACACGTCATCGCGCGTCACAGCGCGCCGCAATGATTGGAATTCGATCCGCGATCTCCATCAGGGCCCGCGGTCAATGGCCGCTTCTCGAGGCCGTATACATGACCGCTCCCCGATCCATTGCCGAAGCACCAAAAAGCCCTTGCCGAGAGGGGGCCGTCCATACATGACGTGGAGATAGCGAAGCAGCACAAGATCGTCATCCCCGCGAAGGCGGGATCCAGTACGCCGCGGCTTATCGGTTCAATCACTGCTGTCTCTGGAATACTGGATCCCCGCCTTCGCGGGGATGACGACTGAATATGAGGTGGCATTCTCGCGACGCATCTCGCCCGAGGTTTGCTCTCAACTTCCCACCCTCTCCAATCAGAGGGCGCAGGGAAGACCGGGTGCTTGCTGCACCCGCGGTCTCGTGTGCGATTTGCGCAAACAAAAGTGCACACGAGCATACAGGTACAGCGGGAGCATCCCGGCCTTCCCTGCGCAATGGCTTTACGGCTTACTTCGTGCTCTTCCCGGTGAACGGCTTTCTTGCCACCGTCGCCCCCGAGAAGCTTCGCTTCTCCTGGACTTAACGCCAGCACCGCGGCGCCAGAACCACACGACTTCGCCGTATGCTTCCTGCGCCTACGTCTTGCGCATTCCGCGTCCATCGCATCTCACCGCACGTTCGTGACGATCGCGAGCCGCCCCTCAATTGGGTGAGACGCACGGTATATGTGACTGATTTGCTTCCCGGTGAAAGCGGAGAATTTTTGCGCGAGTGGCTGGACACAACATCTAGCTGATTTGCCTGCCGAGCAGCGCGAGACCTTTGCCGGCCGCGGCATGAACCAGATCACATGCCAAGGTTGCAACCGAGCTTATAACCCATGCGGGGCTGACAGATGGATTTCCCGACATGGAAAGTTCACTCCCACCGAAAAAGCGTCAGGCCAATTCGCGACGCTGGCTGATAACGGCCTTCCTGATCTACGGTACGATGCTCGCGGGTCTTCTGGAATTCATCGTGACTTTCCCAAATGCCGCCAATGAGACATCGGCGAAAATGCACGCACGACAACGGCGACCAAACCGGTGCGATACGAAGGCGTGATCGCCAACTGGAACCGCTATCGCGCAAAAGACGCGCGGGCGGAGGCGCGCTAATTCGAACCGGTCTCAATCGAGGAGCAGGCGGCCGGCAGGCTCAATGCGATCGCTGCCGCCTTTGACGACGACGATCTCGCCGCTGGCCGGCGAGACGCCGGTGAGCGCCGAAATGTTCGCGCCGTGCGTCACGATGAGGAGATTTCCGCGCGACGTCCATTTGGCGATGCGCGCGCGGGCGCCTGCCGTTAGCGCCTCTCGTTGATCGCGCAGCACCACGACATTGCCGAATGTCGCCTCGGTCTCGACAGTCCCGAGGTCCAGCAATTTGGCGGTGTCAACGCATCGGCACCACGGCGAACTCAGGATCGTTTCAAACGCAACCCCTTCCCGCTTCAGCCGCGCGCCGATCTTGTCGGCGTCCGCCCTCCCCTTGGCGCTCAGGTTGCGCTGGGTGGCACAATCTTCAACGCGGAAACCGGGCGGATCGCCGAAGCCGCCCGGCGCATCGGCATGCCGCATCAGCGCGACATGCCCGCCCGCGCGCAGCGCCTTCCAGGCGTTGGCGGCTTCGTCGGCGGTGGCGATCTCCGCCGAACCGAACAAACCGAGGAAGAACGCGAAGATGGCGAAACGAATGCAGGACATGGCAAAGCAGCCTTGCTAGAAATACGCAATCAGGCGCCCCGCGCAGATGACGCCGAGCCACAGCAGGATCGATAGCAGTGCAGTCACCTTGGCTGCGCCGGACGCCTTGTCCCCCCACTGCCCAACGTGGCGCCATGGGATGGCATGCGCGATCACGACGTTGATCAGCGCCGCACCGATCAAAAGCAGCTTGGCCTGGAACGCGGGATTTTTCACGACATGCGAAGCATCGGCGCTGAACAGCAGAAAGCCCATGCTGATCGCGAGCACAAAGCCTGCACACGACACCGGCAACAGCAATTGCGCCATCGGTTGAATGGCAATCGTGCGCCCGAGCCCCAGCAGCCTCAAATCGAGCGCCAGGATCGATCCGACCAGGATGACGAAGCCGATAATGTGCAGAATCTCGACCGCGGGATAGAGCGCAGGCGAAGAGCGCATCGCATGGCCCAGCGCGCTTTCCTGTAAGCCCAGGAATATCGATGCGGCCGGCTGGTGTTCCACTTGCGGCTTACCGCAATTCGATGCGCTTGCCGTCGAGCACGATGTATTCGATCCGCGCCTCGTCCGGCTTGCTGGTGTGCGGATAGCCGAACACGGTGCAGGTCTTGCCGGCTGCGATCAGCTCACGCGTCGCGCCGCGCGCCAGCATGCGCGACGGCGGCGCCAGGATGAAGTGCCAATGCTTGCCGTCGACCACCATCTCGATCTCGCAATGCGGATTCTCGAAGGTCGATTTCAGGATCTTGCCGGTGACGGTGAACGATTTTGAGGTGTCGTAGCCGCCCCAGCCGTGATGAGCGATGGCGGAAGCCGGCACAAGGCTGGCTGCCAGCGACAGAAACAAACGACGCGTGAGTGAGGTCATGGCGAGCCTCCGTCGATTGGAGCAGCAAATCTATGACGGCGCGCGCGAGGCAGCAAGACTTCCTTCGGCGGCGCTGGTCTGCGCTCGTGTCAAGCCGCGGCAGCAAGGCGTCCTTTCGTTACAATCCCGTATACCCCGCCTTCACCGGATCGTTGCTGCCATCGAGCTGGCGTAGGTAGGTGAGCCCGCACACCGTTAGCCGATGCGGATCCTTCTCACCCGCCTCAACGAGCGTGGTGAGATAGGCCGTTACCTTGGCCCGCGCCTCGTCGCTGGCAGCCGCGCTGCAGTTCAGAAGCAGGTCATAGGTCTGCATGATCCGTTCGATCGCGGCTTCCATGGATTTCTCCTGAGTTGCGTGATGCGGGTGATCGTCAGGCCAATACGCCTGCTTCGAATCTGGCGATCGCCTTATTGGCGAGCCTGAGCCTGTTGAATTCGCCCTGCTGGAACAGCTTCAGGATGATTTCAAACAACCGCTCATCGGTGACGAGGGTGTCGGCAATGGCGCCGCTCTTGCGAAGGTAGTTTGAGGCGATTGCGTAGGCATCGCCCACCACCTCAAAATTCAGGACCTGAATTCCGCGCTCGACCAGCATGCCCTCACCTGTTTCGTGGCCGGGGCGATAATTCGCAGGTGCGAAGATGGTTCCAACGCCAGAAATCGCAATTTCTGTCGGAAATAGCGTCGGTTGGCGGAAAACGGAGGATTTCCCTTCAGAAACAAAACGCACCGGAACCGGAAGACCGGCGCCGATGCGCTTTGAGCAGGGCCTTACTGCCTTGCCAGTTCATTTGTCCGCTTGTTGGCTGCCGGTCTTCTAGGTGGCCGGCTTGGCCGTAAGGCAGATGAGACTCATGTGTTCTGACGCGTTTTCGCGGCGAGAACGTCTCCACCCCGGGACCGAAGTCCGAAGACATGCTTCGCGCGAAAACGCTTACGAATTCTCAGAGCCGATACAGGATCTGGTCGGTCCAGAACCGCTCGAGCCGGTGCAGCGACTTGTTCAGCGTCGCGAACTCCTCGTTCGAGATGCCACCGACCTGCTCCACGGTCTTGACGTGCTTCTGGTAAAGCGCATCGACGATCTTGCGGATCTCCTGGCCCTGCGCGGTGAGGCGAATGCGGACCGAGCGACGATCGACGCGCGAGCGCTGATGATCGAGGAAGCCGAGCTCGACGAGCTTCTTCAGGTTATAGGAGACGTTGGAGCCGAGATAGTAACCGCGCGTGCGCAGCTCGCCCGCGGTCAGTTCCTTGTCGCCGATGTTATAGAGCAGCAGAGCCTGCACCGAATTGATGTCGGCGCGGCCGCGGCGATCGAATTCGTCCTTGATGACGTCGAGCAGCCGACGGTGCAGCCGCTCCACCAAAGTCAACGCTTCCAGATAGAGCGGCTGCACCGGAGTTTGACCGGCAGAGCGTTCAGCGGTTTCCACCGCCGTTGCAACGGCTTTGATCATGACACTTCCCCTGTCGTCGTTTTTCGACTTATTTCGACGAAACTTCTGTCCCGCCTGATAGCTTCAACTTAAGGGGGCGGTTTGAAGATCCGCTTAAATAAGACAATAAAGAGATCATGAATTTAACAGAGTGAATTGTGGATTAAGCCCCATGGATCAAGGCTTTTTGCAACATTTCATTGACGCTGCGAGCGCCCTGTTCACGCTTCGTCTGCAAGCCCTGTCGCATTCGGAAACAGGTGCGTCTGAAATCGAAACGCTCGCGTAAGATGTGTGGTGGAACCCTTTACGGCCTTTAACGGTGACCAAATCGTTACGAAAAAACTTTTTTGAAAATTGTACGGGATCCCGTCGCGGATTCTGCACGCGGATGGACTATGGCGGAAAACTGACAGAGTTGAAGGATGCTGCTGCGCTGCTCCCTCGCCCCGCTCTTCGCGGGGAGAGGGTTGGGGTGAGGGGCTGCATCCACGAACTGAACTCGTGGATGCAGCCCCTCACCCGGATTGCACCGGACGATGCTTCGCATCGCCGAGGCAATCCGACCTCTCCCCGCGAAGAGCGGGGCGAGGTTGAGACAGACGTCCTACGGCGGACGCTCACGCGCGGCCATCCAGGCGAGCGCGAGATAGGCGGCCAGCATCACCGCCTCAAACCCCACGACCGTCAGGCTGCCGCCGTAGATGCCTGGAAACATCAGCTCGATCACCGCCATCGACACCACCGTGGTGAGCCACACCACCGCGCCCCAAGGCGTCGCGAGCCACAAGCCGACGGCGCCGACGAGTTCGATGACGGCGAAATAGACGGTCGCGGTCTGCCAGGCCATCGACTGGTTTTCGAACGCCTCTTCCTCGCCGCCGATGAAACCCGTGACCTGCGCCCAGTGGTACAGGCCCTTCATGATCGACACGACCGCCATGATGCGCAGGAACAGCACCAGCCGACGCGTCCACACATTGTCGTCGGGCTCGATCCGCTCCGACGACATCGCCGCCATGGACATCGCACCGTCCCTGGCATTGTCCCTCGCCTTGTCCCGGCCCTGATCGCGCGCCGAAACGTCAGACATGGAAGCCGACCCGGAAGCTGATCTGGGGGCTGGCTTCGCAACCGGGGCGCAACGCGTGCTGGAATCTGCTCATGGCCTGATGTCTTGGCCCGGCGGGACGGCAAAATCAATTGCTGATGAGATAGATCAAGGCTCGGTGACGCGGCAGCGGCAAGGTGCTAGAATTGGAACAAATCAAAACCTTCCCTCCGCCTCAAGGAGTACCGTTCACATGGCGATCAAGTTCGGGCGTCCGATCGAAATGCGCGACGCGCCGCGGCGGCAGACCGCCCTCGCCTCCACCCCGCTCGACCTGACCATCCGCCCCCGCCGCAACCGCAAGGCGGAATGGGCGCGGCGGCTGGTGCGCGAAAACGTGCTGACCACGGACGATCTGATCTGGCCGATGTTCGTGGTCGACGGCCACAACACGCGCACGCCGGTGGCCTCGATGCCCGGCGTCGACCGCCTCACCGTCGATCAGGCGGTGCGCGACGCCGAGCGCGCGGCAAAGCTGAGCATCCCCTGCATCGCGCTGTTTCCCTATACCGAGCCGTCGCTCCGCGACGAGCACGGCTCCGAGGCGCTGAACCCGAACAATCTGGTCTGCCAGTCAGTGCGCGCGATCAAGAAGGAATTCCCCGAGATCGGCGTGCTGTGCGACGTCGCGCTCGATCCCTTCACCAGCCACGGCCATGACGGGCTGATCGAGGACGGCAAAATCCTCAACGACGAGACGGTGGCGGTGCTGGTGAAACAGGCGCTCGTGCAGGCGGAGGCCGGCTGCGACGTGATTGCGCCATCGGACATGATGGACGGCCGCGTCGGCGCGATCCGGGAGGCGCTGGACGCGGCAGGTTTTCTCGACGTGCAGATCATGTCCTACGCGGCGAAATACGCCTCCGCCTTCTACGGCCCGTTCCGCGACGCCATCGGCTCCGCCAAAACGCTGACCGGCGACAAGCGCACCTACCAGATGGACAGCGCCAATTCCGACGAAGCGCTGCGCGAGGTCGAGCTCGACATCGTCGAAGGCGCCGACATGGTTATGGTGAAGCCCGGCATGCCCTATCTCGATATTGTCCGGCGGGTGAAGGACACCTTTGCGATGCCGACCTTCGTCTACCAGGTGTCCGGCGAATACGCGATGATCGCGGGAGCCGCGGCCAATGGCTGGATCGACGGCGACCGTGCAATGATGGAAAGCCTGCTCGGCTTCAAGCGCGCCGGTGCGGATGGCATTTTGACGTACTTTGCACCAAAGGCGGCGGAGAAATTGAAGGCCGAAGGCTGATTCCCGCGCTCTCTCCACGTCATTGCAAGCGAAGCAATCCATAGCGCCGCAGACCGCATAGATGGATTGCTTCGTCGCTTTGCTCCTCGCAATGACGGGGTAAGAGCGGACGTCCCTCCCGCCGAATATTGCGCGCTGTTAATGGTCGCAGCCCCCTTGGCGCAGGCCCCGCCGGTTCCCATGTCATGGTCTGGAATATCGGCCTGGAGGACGGACCATGTCTTATAGCGGTTCTGGCAACACCGGCGGCGGCCCTTCAAATGCCGGCGGCTATTCAAACGCTGGCGGCCCTTCAAATGCTGGCGGCGCCTGGCGGAACGATGGCGGGGTGCCGCCGCATGCGTTCGATCCCTATTCGCAGCCGGAACTGTTTCGCGGCGTGCTGACGCGGCGGGTATTTGCGTTCCTGATCGACCTCGTGGTGCTGTCGGTGCCCGTCATCCTCGGCTACATCTTCATCTTCCTGTTCGGCATCGTTACGCTGACATTGGGCTGGATGCTGTTCTGGCTGGCGTGGCCCGCCACCATCGTGTGGGCGATCGTCTATTACGGTACCTCGATCGGCGGCCCGCATTCGGCGACGCTCGGCATGCGCGCGATGGATCTGGAGCTGCGCACCTGGTACGGCGCGCCGGGCTATTTCGTGCTCGGTGCCTGCCATGCCGTGCTGTACTGGCTCTCGATCTCGTTCCTGACGCCGCTGGTGCTACTGGTCGGCCTGTTCAACAGCCGCCGCCGGTTGCTGCACGACATGACCCTGGGAACCGTGGTCATCAACAGCTCGGTTCGTACCCAGGTAGTTCCCTCGGCACGCAGCAGCTATTGAGCGAGCAGCAAACTATTTGACCGCCCGCCTTCCGGGCGCGATGTTAGAGCCGGTCGGGCCCCACGATGAAATCGGGGCCGGGCCGGCGCTTTTTTCGTTCTGACGCGTTTTCTTAACGGGAACTGGTGTCTACTTCGTTCGAAAGCGCTATGGTTGATTTGTTTCGGAGGCGTGACGACCCGACGTGACCCAACACTCGCGTGATACCCCGCAATTCTACCTGACGGCGCCCTCGCCCTGCCCCTATCTGCCGGGCCGGCACGAGCGCAAGGTGTTCACGCATCTGGTTGGCGACAAGGCCGGCGACCTCAACGACCTCCTGACCCATGGCGGTTTCCGCCGCAGCCAATCGATCGCCTACCGTCCGGCCTGCGACCAGTGCCGGGCCTGCGTCTCCGTGCGCGTTATCGCCAACGAATTCCGCCCCTCGCGCAACTTCAAGAAAGTTTTGGCGCGCAACGCCGACATCGTCGGCGAGCAGCGCAGCGCAGTGCCGACGTCGGAGCAATACTCGGTGTTCCGCGCCTACCTCGACAAGCGCCACCGCCATGGCGGCATGGCCGACATGACCGTGCTCGACTACGCGATGATGGTGGAAGACAGCCATGTCGAGACCCGCATCATCGAATACCGCAAGCGCGGCGTCGATACCGGCATCACCGGGCGCGGCGAGGAGCTGGTCGCGGTGGCGCTGACCGATGTGCTCAGCGACGGGCTGTCGATGGTGTACTCGTTCTTCGAGCCGTCGCAGCACAGCCGCTCGCTTGGCACCTTCATGATCCTCGACCACATCACCCGCGCCCGCCGGCTCGGCCTGCCTTACGTCTATCTCGGCTACTGGATCGAGGGCTCCAAGAAGATGGACTACAAGGGCCGCTTCCTGCCGCAGCAGCGGCTGGCGCCGTCAGGCTGGCTGCGGGTAGATGCGACGGGCGAAATGCTGTCCGAGCCGCAGGATTAGCGCAAGGCCCGCGACTACCCAACCACTTGTCGTCACCCGCCACTTGTCCGCCGTAGCTCAAAGAGCGAAGGCGGAAGGCGGGTGACCCAGTATTCCAGAGACAGCAGCGATAAACTCGAGAGGCCGCGGCGTACTGGATCGCCCGATCAAGTCGGGCGATGAGGGCGGCGGTTACCCGAAGAACGTCTCGAACAGCAGCTTCACATTCAGCGCCACGATGATTCCGGCGACGATCCACGCCACGGCAGCTACTGTGCGCGGAATGACGAACTGGCCCATCTTGCGGCGGTCGGAAACGAACTTCACCAGCGGGATCACCGCGAACGGCAATTGCATCGACAGCACCACCTGGCTGAACACCAACAATTGGCCGGTGCCGCGCTCGCCATAGAGCGCGGTGACGATCACGACCGGAACGATGGCGACGCCGCGGGTGAGTAGCCGCCGGGCCCAACTCGGCAGCCGCAGGTGCAGAAAGCCTTCCATCACGATCTGGCCGGCCAGCGTCGCGGTGACGGTCGAGTTCAGACCAGAGGCAAGCAGCGCCACTGCGAACAGGGTCGAGGCAATGCCGAGGCCGAGCAGCGGCGATAGCAGTTCATATGCCTGGCCGATTTCGGCGACTTCCGTGCGGCCGGTCGCATGGAAGGTGGAGGCGGCGACGATCAGGATCGCGGCGTTGATGAACAGCGCGAGCATCAGGGCGATGGTCGAGTCCGTCGTCGCCCATTTGATCGCCTCGCGGCGGCCCTTGTCGTTCCGCTCATAGGCGCGGGTCTGCACGATCGAGGAGTGCAGGTAAAGATTATGCGGCATCACGGTGGCACCGATGATGCCGATGGCGATGTAGAGCATCTCCGGATTGGTGATGATCTCGGGCGACGGCACAAACCCCTTCAGGACGGCAGCCACCGGCGGCGCCGCAGCCACGATCTGAATCGAAAAGCAGATCGCGATCACAATCAGCAGCGAAATGACGAAGGCTTCGAGGAAGCGAAAACCCTTGTTCATCAGGAGGAGCAGCAGGAAGGCATCGAGCGCAGTTATCAGCGCGCCCCAGATCAGGGGAATGCCGAACAACAGGTTGAGCGCGATCGCGGTGCCGATCACCTCGGCAAGATCGCAGGCGATGATGGCCGCTTCGCAGACCACCCAGAGCAGGAAGTTCACGGGCCGCGAGAAGCTAGCGCGGCAGGCCTGCGCCAGATCGCGGTCGGTGACGATGCCAAGCCGCGCGGCGAGCGCCTGCAACAGGATCGCCATCAGGTTCGACAGCAGGATGACCGCGAGCAGCGTGTAGCCGAACTTCGACCCGCCAGCGAGATCGGTGGCCCAGTTGCCGGGGTCCATGTAACCGACCGAAACCAGATAGCCGGGACCAAGGAAGGCCAGCAGCCGGCGCGACCAATGCCCGCCAAAGGGCACCGAGATCGTGGAATTGACCTCGGGCAGGCTCCGCCGGGCGCCGGCGGCGGCATCAGCGCGCCAACCGGCGGCGGTCGTATCGGCCATCAGCAGACCCTTGGCTTCGGGGGCCAAATCGGGCGTTCGCGCATCCATTTTAGCAAGATGGCTGAACTTCGCCCTTATTGCAACTCATTTGCAACTGCATCTGCCGATCACGAAAATGATATCCGCCCACCAACTTGTAAAGCACTGAGGAAGTACTTTATGCTACCGCATGATAAAGGTTCCGATCGAAACCCCGACGGCGACGCTGCGATACGCCCTCGCCCCCGACGAAGCCGGCATCGCCGCCATCGAAGCAACCTTTGCCGCCTATGACCGGATGATGGCGATTCTCGCCGAGGTTGCCCCGGTCGGCGCCAACCTAGTCGCCCTCCACGCCCAGGCCTATGAGCGGATCCGCACCGAGACAGGATTGCCGGCGCGCCTGGTGACGCTCGGCCTGCGCGACCGCGCCAGTTACGTAGCCGGCTCGGCAACGCGCAAAATCCCGCTCGACGACAAGTTGTTTGCGATCAAGGGACCAACTTCACTGACCATTAGCACTGTCTACGGACGTGTCTTGGTGCCGTTTGAAATCCCCGGCTATCTTGCCGGCTGGGATAGTCCTTTCCCGGCTCATTTGGTTTCGGACGGCCGCGCTTACGAAATCCACATCGCCGTGAAATCGAAATCACCACAGCCGGAGGAGAAGACCATGGTTCACGAGGGTATTCTTGCACGTATGGGTAGACTTCTTGCCGCCATTGCCAGCGAGACGATCGACAATGCCGAGAACAGCAACAAGGTCGCGCTGGTCAAGCAGGCGATCCGCGAAATCGACGCTGGCGCCGATGAAGCGCGCCACGCGCTTGGCAAGTCGCGCGCCGAGGAGTTTCGCCTCAAGCGCCGGCGCGAGGAGCTCGACGCCGAGATTGCCGCGCTGACGGACAAGATTCGTCTTGCGGTTGCAGAAAACCGCGAAGACCTCGCGCGCGCCGGGGTTGCACGGCAAATTGATCTGGAATCGCAGGGTACCGCGCTGGAGCGCGCGATGGATTTCATCGAACTCGAAATCGACGAGCAGACCAAGGCCTTACAGGCGATGCTTGGCGCACGGCGTGAAGCCGAGACCCGCCTCGCCGATCTCGAGGCGAGCCTCGAGAAGCACGCGCCGCACGAAACCGGACGTGTCGCTGGTGCGACTAAAACAGTGAGTCCCGATCGGGCGATGGCGGCCATCGCACGCGTCACCGGCGTGCCGGCTGCAAGCGTGCCCGGCGACAAGGAGCTCGACGAACTCGACCGGTTGCATCGCGAAAAGGAAATCGCGGCGCGGCTTGAAAGGATCAAATCGCAGCAATGAGTGCCGTGTCCGACCTCCTGCTGGCGCCCGACGTCCGTCCCTTCGCAATTGCCGCCGCAATCATGCTGGCGCTCGCCGGCATCGAACTGCTGGCGACGCTGGTCGGCTTCTCGATCAGCGAACTGCTCGGCAAGGAAGTCACCGTCGAGGCCGATCACGCCAATGGCCTCGGCGGCCTGTTCCTCTGGATCAATGCGGGGCGTCTACCGCTTTTGATCCTGATCATTCTCGCGCTCGGCATGTTCTCGATCGCGGGATTCTTCCTGCAAGCGTTGGCGCACGGCGTGGGGATCTCGGTCCCCGTCTCGATCGCGGCGCTCGCCGCGGCGGCCTGCAGCATTCCGGCCGTCCGCGTCACCAGCCGCGGCATCGCCAAGATCATCCCGCGCGACGAAACCTATGCGGTGGACGAGGCCGATTTCATCGGCCATGTCGCCGAGGTTTCGATCGGGCCGCTCGACCAGGGACTACCCGGCCGCGTCCGTCTCAAGGATGTCTTCGGCAACTGGCACTCTCTGGTGGCGCGCGCCAGTCCCGAATCCGTACCCCTCCCGGTCGGCGCCAGCGTGCTGCTGGTCGACCGTGATGCCAAGAGCTTTATCGCCATTTCCGCACCAGCCGACCTCATTGCGCAACAACGTTCAGACAGGGCTTAAATATGTGGGAACTTGCAATACCCGTCACGATTGGTGTTATCGTCGTTCTTGTTATTGGTTTACTGCTTGCCAAACTGTACCGCCGCTCGACCCGCGATGAAGCCTATGTCCGTACCGGACTGGGCGGCCAGAAGGTCGTGCTCGACGGCGGCTCGATCGTCCTTCCGGTTTTCCACTCGGTCGCTGCGGTCAATCTGAAGACGCTGCGGCTGGAGGTCGCCCGCGGCGGCCCGGACTCGCTGATCACCAAGGACCGCATGCGCGTCGATATCGGCGCCGAGTTCTATCTGCGCGTCAAACCCGACACTTCCTCGATCGCGCTTGCCGCGCAGACGCTCGGCAGCCGCACCCAGAATGCAGGCGAGTTGCGCGAACTGATCGAGGCCAAATTCGTCGACGGCCTGCGTTCGGTCGCCGCCACCATGAACCTAGAAGAGCTGCAGGAGCAGCGCGCGACGTTCGTGAAATCGGTGCAGGACGCCGTCGGCGCCGACATCCAGAACAACGGCCTTGAGCTCGAATCGGTGTCGTTGACCCGTCTCGACCAGAGCGACATCAAGCATTTCAACCCGAGCAACTTCTTCGACGCCCACGGTTTGACGACGCTGACAAAGATCACGCGCGAGCGCGAACAGGAGCGCAACCAGATTGTCCGCACCACCGAGGTCAATATCGCGCAGCAGGACCTCGTCGCCCGCCAGACCACGCTGACGATCGAGGCCACCAAGCGCGAGGCGGAACTGGCGCAGCAGCGCGACATCGCCAACAAGACCGCTGCGATGCGCGCGCAGACTGCGCAGGTCGAGCAGACCGCGCTGCAGAACGAGGCCGAGTACCGCATCCAGCAGGAGCTGGCGGTCGCCAACAAGCAGACCGAAGCCAACCAGCTCCGCGACACCAGAAAGATCGAGGCCGATCTGGCGGTGAAGCGCCGCAACACTGAAATGGAGCGCGACCTGCAGATCGTGGCGCAGGAAAGCGCGATCGCGATCGCCGCCAAGAGCAAGGAACAGTCTGAGGCGCAGACCATCGCCGAGACCGCGCGTGCGCTCGCAATTGCGGCCGAGGAAAAGGTCACCACCGCCAAAGCCGTCGAAATCGCCGAACGCGACAAGATCATCAACGTGATCGCAGCGCGCAAGGCCGCCGAGACCGAGGCGATGCCGATCACCGTGATGGCGGAAGCCGAGAACCAGGCCGCGAACAACAAGGCGGAAGCCATCACCATGCTGGCCAGGGCCGACGCCGAGGCGGCGACAACCCGCGCGGCCGGCGTCAAATCGCTCGGCCAGGCCGAGGCCGAGGTGGCGGCGTTGAAGGCGGAAGCGCGAAACAAGCTCTCGCAGGAGATGGTCGACTACGATCTCACCATGGCGCGCATCAACATCATCCCGAACGCGCTGGCCGAAGCGGTCAAGCCGATCGAGAAGATCTCGGACATCCGGATCTTCGACACCGGCGGCATGCTTGGCCGCGGCGGCGGCAATGGCGCGATGAACGGCCACAGCAACTGGCTTGGTCTGGGTGATGGCCTTGCTGCGCAGTTGCTGTCGGTCTCCGCGTTCAAGCCGATCATCGATAAGATCCTCGCCGAGGGCGGCTTCGCCGCCGGTCCGGACGCGCTGACCACTTTGACCAACGCGCTGGCCGCGCAGCAGCTCGCCAGTCCGGCCGAATTGCCGGCCGTGATTGATACAGATGACCATGCAGTCGCCACACCGCCCGCGACCATCTCCGGGCCGGGCAAGGCGACGCTCGGGCCGAAAACGTAACCAAGCGGCCGAAACGGCCATTCAACTCAATTCAAACGATGCCCGCCGCGGTAACGCGGCGGGCCTTTTTCCTGCGCCGATCCTTGCCGGGGAACAGATGGTGACCTGCTGGGTGGACAATTCCCTTGTTGCAAATGCCTCTCATTAGTGATCAATTGCAAATAATTCGCAATTGCAACTGAGGAGACGGCAGAAATGCGTCAGTTCAAGCGAAGTTGGGACGGAGACCACGACTTTCACCTCGGCGATTTTCCCGGCCACTTGCCGCACCGCCCGCATGGCTCTCATGGCCCGCATGAGTCTCACGGCTCACATGGGCCTCACGGCCCCCACGGCCCGCCCTGCTATCCGGACCCCAAGCCGGCAAAAATCGAATACCGCAGTTTCGACGGTTCGCAGAACAACCAATCCGATTCCACCCTCAACGCCGCCGGTACCGAATTCGCACGGATCGGCGAGCCACATTTTGCCGATGGCATTTCCGTCCCGCTCGGCGGCAACAATCCGCGCACCATCAGCAATCTTGTCGTGGGCGCCGGCGACCCGGACGTGGCAAACCCGGAAGGCGTCTCCGCGTTCATGTACGCCTGGGGTCAATTCATCGATCATGACATGACGCTGACCCGGACCGACGGCGTCAACGACATCAGCGTTGTCGTTCCCGCTGATGATCCCGTGCTTCCCGACGGCACCATCATCCCGATCACCCGCGCAGTCATCGATCCCACGACGGGTGCGGGCACGTCCAATCCCGCGATGGCGCTCAACTCCAATACCGCCTGGCTGGATGCCTCGATGGTCTATGGATCCAATGCCGCCACCGCCGCCAGCCTGCGCACCGCCGACGGTCACATGTTGACGTCGGCCGGCAACAACCTGCCGATCGTTGACGGCATGGTCGTCGCCGGCGATGTCCGCGCCGCAGAAAATCCGGCGCTGACCGCCCTGCACACGCTGTTCGTGCGCGAACACAATTATTGGGTCGACAGACTGCACCTTGAGCACCCGAAATGGAGTGGCGACCAACTCTACAATCACGCCCGCGCCATCGTGACGGCGGAAATCGCCAACATCACCTACTCGGAGTTCCTGCCCAACCTCCTCGGCAAGAATGCGCTGACGCTCTACGACGGCTATGACCCCAGTGTCGATCCCCACCTGACGCTGGAATTCGTCGCCGCGGCGTTCCGCTTCGGACATTCGATCGTGTCGGGCGAAACCGAAGGCCTTGACGAAAGCGGAGAAGTCATCGCCGGCTCCGAGGAAGACCTGAAGGACGTATTCTTCCAGCCGGCGGCAAACTTCATTGACGATGGCGGCGCCGACGGACAATTGCGCCACCTGGCCGCCGATCCATCACAAGCACTCGACGCGCGCATCGTCGACGACTTGCGTAATTTTCTTTTCGATCCGCCGGTATCTCTCGATCTCGCCGCGATCAACATCCAGCGCGCGCGCGATCTTGGCCTCGGCACGCTCAACCAGACCCGTGAAGCACTCGGCCTCGAGCCCTACACGGATTTCAGCCAGATCACGAGCGACCCGGAAACGCTGGCCGGACTGAAAGCAGCATACGGCAATGTCAACAATGTCGGCCTGTGGACTGGTGGCCTGTCGGAAAATCATGTGCCTGGCGCGCTCGTCGGCGAAACGTTCCAGGCCATCATCGCGAGGCAGTTCGAGGCCTTGCGCGATGGCGACAGGTTCTGGTTCGAGAATCAGGGGTTTGATTCCAAGACCTTGTCCGAAATCAGAGGCACGACGCTGGCAGATATCATTCTGCGCAACACCGACACCGAGCATATCCAGGACGATGTCTTCGTCACCTATGCGCGGCACACCGGCCTTGCCGGCGGCGTGGAGTCCGAAGATCCCGAAGCGCGCCAGATCGTCATCGGCTCCAATGGCAACGACACGTTGATCGGCGGTCCACAGGGCGACTATCTGTTCGCCGGAACCGGCAAGCAGACCATGACGGGGGACGGCGGCGCCGATCGCTTCGTTTTCGATTTCGGATCCACCAAAGCTGAGATCACCGACTTCGATCCTGGTATCGACATGTTGGCGTTTGAGAATGCCGGTCGGCTGGATTTTCGCGATGTGACAATCTGGGGCGACCACGGGAACACGGTGGTCCAGGTCGGCGACGACCGGATCGAACTGACCAGCGTGCGGCCCCATGAACTCACAAAGCACGATTTCCTGTTCGACGTTTGATCCCTCTGCTTGCCGGGCATTCACGCTCTGCCAGCACGCCCGACGGAAGTTGAAACCTCCACACGTTCGCGTGTGGAGGTTTTTGTTGCAGGGACTTGTCGGGAAACGGGTGGGTTCGACCGTCCTTGGGCCGGACAATGCGGTCAGATCGAGTCATCAGGGAATTTCGTCATGTCCACCGCTACGCCCCCTAACCTGCCCACGACCTTCAACCGTCTGGCCTGGTCGAACCTCGCCGCCCAGTCAGCCGAGCAGATCGCGCTGGCCGCAGCGCCCATCGTCGCGGTGCTCATGCTCGGCGTCGGCGAAGGCCAGACCGGATTGTTGCAGACCGCGTTGACATTGCCCTTCATCCTGTTCGCGATCCCCGCCGGTCTCCTTGCCGACCGCATCTCGCGGCGCTGGGTCATGGCGGCCTCTGAAGCGCTGCGAGCGGCCGCGCTTGCGGCGACGCTGCTGCTGATCTGGCTCGGCACAATAACCCTGCCGATGCTCTCGCTGCTCGGCTTCATCGCAGTATGCGGCACCGTCGCCTACAGCGTCGCTGCGCCCGCGTTGGTGCCATCGCTGGTCAATTCGGCGCAATTGCCCGCGGCGAACGCACGGATCGAACTGGCGCGCACAGTCGCGTTTGCCAGCGGTCCGGCGCTCGGCGGCGTGCTGGTCGGATGGGTCGGGGCCGCGCCTGCCTTCGGCTTTGCCGCTGCCTTGTCCGTGATCGCCGTCGTGCTGCTGTCGGGCATCCATGAACCGGCGCACGCCCCTGCCCCGCGCCGCCATCCGCTGCAGGAGATCAAGGAGGGTGCCGCGTTCGTGTTGCATCACGCGCTGCTGCGGCCCGTGTTCATCACGCAGTTCATCTTCAACACGGCGTCGTTCCTGCTGCTGGCCGTGTTCGTGCCCTACGCCGTTCGCCATCTCGGGCTATCGGCCACCGGCGTCGGCCTGACGCTTGGCATGTACGGCGTCGGCATGGTGGTCGGCGCACTCGCGGCCACGCGGGTGATGCAGCGGCTCGCCTTCGGCACCGTGATCGGACTCGGACCCGTCACCGGTTTTGTCGCCGCCGCCGTGATGGCGCTGACCACGGTCGTGCCGACGCCGTGGCTCGCGGGGCTGAGCTTCTTCCTGCTCGGCGCCGGCCCTATCCTCTGGGTGATCTCGACCACCACGCTGCGCCAATCGGTGACCCCGCCGTCGCTGCTCGGGCGCGTCTCCGCCATCAACATCATGAGCTATGGCGCTCGCCCCCTCGGCTCGGCGTTGGGCGCCATCGTCGGCGGGCTCTATGGCGCGGAAGCCTGCCTCTATCTGGCAGCCGCGATCTTCGCGGCGCAGGCGCTGGTGATCCTGCTATCGCCCGCAGTCTCGCTGACGCGACAGCCGGAAATGGTTGGCGAGCCGGCATGTTAGCCGGCTGATTCATGTGCGAACCGAGGGCGTCATTGCGAGGAGCGAAAGCGACGAAGCAATCCATTCTCTCCGCGGAGCGATGGATTGCTTCCGCCTTCGCGCTAAAGCGCTTCGGCGGACTGAAGCCCTGCGAAGCTGCGCAGCAAGCGTAGAAGGGTCGTTTCGTTCGCAATGATGGTCTTTGCGAGCATGTTCTTCTAATTCCACCTGAGGCCCATTGCCGCTTCCCAATTTTTCTTTATATGATATACATAATTTCATATCAAAGCGGGAACCCTCATGGCCGATCAAACCGTCATAGTCGACGCCAGCTCCCGCCCCAAAGCCTCATCCACCGTCCTGCAGATCGCGGTGCTCGCGGGCCTTGCAGCCACAGGCACGCTCGCCACCAACATCCTGCTGCCGTCGCTGCCGCAGATGGCTATTTCGCTGAAGGTTTCGAGCGCGGCGGTCACCGCAGCGATCACGGTCTTCCTCGCGGTGTTCGCAGTCGGGCAGCTCGTGGTCGGCCCGATCTCGGACCGCTATGGCCGTCGTTGGCCGGTTTTGACCGGATTTGCAATCTTCTTCGCCGGCAGCATCTGGTGCGGCCTCGCCAGTGATTTGCCGAGCCTGCTGATTGGCCGTGTCATCCAGGCGGCCGGCGCCTGCGCCACCTCGGTGCTGTCCCGCGCCATTGCCCGCGACCTGTTCTCTGGCGCGGCCCTCGCCCGGGCGATGGCGCTGATCATGATCGCGATGGCGGCAGCGCCGGGCTTTTCGCCGCTGCTCGGCGGTGGGCTCGATCACATTTTCGGCTGGCGCTCCGAATTCGCATTCCTCGCAGCTTTCGCCGGGCTCGGCGCCCTCGCCTACGCCGTGGTGTTCGGCGAGACCCACCTCGCGACACGCACCCCGCTCGATCCGTGGGCCATCGCAAAGACGTACCTCGCCCTGCTCCGCGACCGCCGCTTCGTGGTGCCGGCAGCAACCGTCAGCCTGATCCTGGGCGCGCTGTTCTCGATTTTCTCGGCCGCGCCCCGCGTACTGATCGAAGCGATGCATTTTACGCCGATTCAACTCGGCCTGTTCTTTGCGGGCACGGTGCTGATCGTGTTCGCCGCCGGTATGCTCGCGACCCGGTTGGCGCCACGCTATGGGCTCGATCGTTCGATCCGGGGCGGACTGTTCACCGCCGCCGCCGGCAGCCTCGCGATGCTGCTGGTCTCGCTATACAACCCCTCCTTCCTGCCCTTTCTTGCGGCCATGAGCGTATTCCTGCTCGGCATGGGCATCGTCAGCCCGTTAGGCACGGCGCAGGCGCTGTCCCCGTTCGGCGACAAAGCGGGCGCGGCATCGGCGCTCATCGGCTTCTCGCAGATGATGACGGCCGCAATCGGCGTCTGGCTCGCGGCGACGATCTCCCATGACGCGCTGTTCGCGCTCGGCGCGGTACTGACGGTGTTTTCACTGCTGGCCGTTGGGCTCTACACGATGCGAGCGAAGGCCGGCCAGGACATCTTGCGCGCCTAATCGCCCGACTCTCCGACGATCGAAACTTCAAGGCCGCCCCTGTCATTGCCACGAAGATTGACCGTCTCGCCGTCGAACCTCAGGGTCCATTTTTGTAACGGGGCGTCCGCACCCAACATCCGGCGTTCGATCACGAATGTTTGGCCATCCAGCCACCTTCCCTTGGTCGCAGCGACTCCGAAGGCCGTCGGGTCGCTTTTACGAAACAGCCCGTCTAACCCGATCGGGCCAGTAAACTTGAGTGATGGCCTTGCTGGATCCCGGTTATTTAGCTCCAGTTCATAGTGCGGATTCGGACCGGTAAGGGTCAACGAAAGCGACCGCACATTCAGAGCGTTGCCAAGGAACTTGTATGTCTTTCCGGAGATGAAAGACGCGATCTCCGGCGTTGCGCCGACCTCGGTCGGTTTCTCGGTTGATATCTCGTGGATCACGCCGGCAAGCAGATTTGTGCCGGCCGGGTCCGGCGGCAGCGCCGTCTCGGATTTCACGGCGCCGGAAATATCATCAGCCATTTTGCTGAACGGACAAAAGTCTCTGGCCGTCGTCACCGCAACGATATCCAGCTTGGGAAACACCATGATGACCTGGCAATGGTATCCGACCGCCATGTAAACCTGCTTCTTGGGTAGCGCCCAGAAGAAGTTGGAATATCTTAGCTCCGGCTCCCGCTTCGAATTCATGTTTACCGTGGCGTCGCCTGTCCTTTCGACCCAGCCTTGTGGAATAAGCAGTTTACCTTCCCATTCGCCATGCCGCAGATATAGATAGCCAATCTTCGCCATGTCGCGAGGCAGCAAGGCCAGACCGTATCCTCCGGTTGAGATACCCTGCGGGTCGCGCCGCCAATTCCACGTGCTGATTCCAAGCGGACCGAAAAGCCTGGCCTTGGCGTAATCCGACGCACTCAACCCTGTCAGCTTGGTAATGATAGCGGAAAGCAAATGCGAATTGCCGCTATTGTAGTTGAAGATGTCTCCAGGTGCGCTCGACATCTGACGATCGAGAATGAACTTGATCCAGTCCGGGCTACGCTCCATCGCGATCATCGAAACCGGCCGCCCGCTCAACGGCTCTTCCCAGTCTATTCCGGACGTCATGTCCAGCAGGCTCTGAACCGTTATTGCTTTTTTCTTTCATCCACATTCGCAACGCTTCGGTCTGCAAAAAAGTCCAGCAGCCGATGGTCCGCGCTATCCAGCAGCCCGTCTTTGGAAGCGATCCCCATCAAACTGCCGATGACAGCTTTGGTGGCAGAGTTGGTGATGTGGGGAATATCCGCCGTATACGGCGCGTAATAGGCATCGAGAACAATTTTGCCATGCCGGACGATCAGCAAACTGTCGAAGCTGCGGCTTGTTCCGAACTCGACCAGTTTGGCAAGCGCCGCCGGGTCCATGCCCTGCTCTTCCGGCGTGGATGTTGGCCATTGCCTGGTCGGCCAGACAGACTCCGCTGCGCCTTGGGCGTATCCGGCAGCGCTGCAGATCGAAACCAGCATGATCGCACCGAGAAAAATCCCGGAGACGGCAAACCTTTGATTTTGCATCAGCGCCCCGTTTCGTTTGCGAGCTAACCCGCCAGATATCGCTCGTACTTCCCCGCGACCACCTCGTCCGCGGCAATATCCGGATCGAGCGTATAAAGATCCTGCGCGCGGCCGATGCCGCGCAGCGCGTAGCGGCCGGTGGAAACCAGATAGTTTCGCCCCGCGGCATCGAGACCGCCCCGGAACGCCGAGGACATCAGCAGTTCGCGGTCGACCGAGCGGCACATTGAGGCGATGCGGCTGACCTCGTTGACGGCAGGTCCCACCACCGTGAAGTCGAGCCGGTCATCGCTGCCGATATTGCCGTAAAACACCTCGCCGACATGCAGGCCGACATGGGCTGATGTGACCGGGCGGTTCTCGGCTGTGCGGCGGGCGTTGAGCGTCCTCATGTTGCGGCGGAAGCGATGTTCGGCGCGCAGCGCCGCGCGATTTGCTTTCGCCATGTTCTCGTGGGTGAACATCGCCAGCACACCGTCGCCGATCAGCTTCAGCACCTCGCCGCCGGCATCATGGATGGCGTCGATCGAGGCCTGCGCATAATCGTTGAGGAACGGGATGATCTCGCCGGGATCGATGTTTTCGCTGATCGCGGTCGAGCCGCGCAGGTCGGAGAACCACAGCACCGTATTGATGCGCTCGGTGACGCCGCGCGTGATGCGGCCGCGCAGCACCTGCTCGGCGGTGTCGCGACCGAGATAGACCCGGCCCAGCGTCTTCGTGATGTCAGCCTGCGCCGCAGATTTGATCGCTAATCCCAGCGTCGGCACGAGCTCGCGGAGCGCCGCGAGCCCCTGCGCGCCAAATCCCTCGTCGCGCCGTGTCACCCAATAGGAATAGACGCAGTCCATCTGCCCCATGGTGCCGGCCTCGCCGAACTGGTGCACATAGGCGACCAGATGCTTGTGACCTTTCTCGGCGAGCTCGCCCATGAATTTGAAGTTGTGGGAGGTGCGATTGGCAAGGTCGAGCGGCAGCTCTTCATGGCCGTTTTGGAGCATGTAGTAGAAGATCGAACTCCGCCACGCCTCCGCGGCTTCGCCCTCGTTGGTCGATCCGTATTCGAACACGTCGCTTTCGTTGGTCTCGGCGTCGTTCCAGCGAAAGCCGCGGCCCTCGAAAATCGGGTGCAGCGTATCGATGAAAACCATGCCACGCGACAAGCCAAGTCCCTCGGCACAGCAGCGTTCGCAGAAACCGCGGATCAGGTCGTTTTGAGGCAAGCCGGTGAGGCCTTGGCCGACCAGCCAGTTCATCAGGCGCAGACGGGGTGTGAGTTCCATGCATGCTATTATGGCGTGCAATGGTGACAGACGGAAGGTGCGTGCCTCCTGCGTTCCCCGAATGCTGAGCAGCGCGCTGCGCATGCGGCGTGGTGCGCTGCTGATCCGGGGTCCACGCTCTGCGGCTTGGGTCCCGGCTCTGCGGAGCAGCGTTACCGGACGATGCTTCGCATCGCCTAGGCTGCGCCGCGTCCGGGACACGCGTGCCTTACTGTTTCGCGCGCGTCACCGCTTCGCCGTCTTCCTTCACGAAGGATTGGACCGGCTTGTCGAGCAAATCGAGCACCAGCTCCGAGGGCCGGCATAAGCGCACGCCCTTTGGCGTCACCACGATCGGCCGATTGATCAGGATCGGATGCGCCAACATGAAGTCGATCAGCTCGTCGTCGCTCCATTTCGGATCGGCCAAGCCAAGCTCGGCATAGGGCGTGCCCTTTTCGCGCAACAACTCGCGCGGCGAGATGCCCAGCGCCTTGATTAGTTCGACCAGCCGCACGCGGCTCGGCGGCGTCTTCAGGTACTCGATCACCTCGGGCTCTTCGCCGCTCTGCCGGATCATCGCCAGCGTGTTGCGCGAGGTGCCGCAGGCGGGATTGTGATAGATCGTGACGCTCATGGCTGAGCCTCCTTCAACACTGCGTGCGCCTTGTCGCTTTCACGAAGCAGCCAGCCCATGAAGATCAACGCGATGATGGCGCCGCAGGTTTCCGCCGCGATGAAGCCCGGAAGATCTGCGGGGCGAATGCCCGAAAACGTATTGGTCAGCGAGCGTGCAATGGCAACGGCGGGATTGGCAAACGACGTCGATGCGGTGAACCAGTAGGCTGCGGTGATGTAGAGGCCGACCAGCCACGGCACCGCGGCGCGATTAAACCGGATACCGGCCAGAATGGTGGCAACCAGGCCGAACGCGGCGACGGCTTCGGCGAGCCATTGCGCGCCGCCGGTTCGCATTTTCAGCGATGCATCGAGCAGCGGCAGCGCGAACATCGCATGCGCCAGCATGGTTCCGGCAATCCCGCCGGCGATTTGCGTAGCGATGTAGAGCAGCGCCTCGCGCGGCGTCAGCTCGCGCCTGAGGGCAAAAATCAGCGATACCGCCGGATTGAAATGGGCCCCGGAAATGGGACCGAGAATGGTGATGAGGACGACCAGGATGGCACCGGTTGGCAACGTATTGCCGAGCAACGCGAGTGCGACGTCCTTGGTCAAGGTCTCGGCCATGATCCCGGAACCGACCACGGTGGCGACCAGCAATGCGGTCCCGAGCGCTTCGGCAGCGAGCCGGCGCGGCAGATCGAATTCGGACATTAGCTGGCTTTCTCCTGGCCGGACGTGGCGCCATCGCTGCGGCCGATGTCGCGCAATTTAGTCCCGAGCGACAGGCGGTCGATACTTTCCAGCGGCAGGCTCGTAAAGGCGGCAATTCTGTTTTTCAGATAACGAAATGCGGCGACGAATGCCGCTTCCTTCTCGATATCGGTGCCTTCAACAGCCGCGGGGTCCTCGATGCCCCAATGTGCCGTCATCGGTTGCCCAGGCCAGATCGGGCAGGATTCGCCGGCGGCGTTGTCGCAGACCGTGAAGACGAAATCCATGACGGGGGCGTCGGCACGCGCGAACTCTTCCCAACTCTTCGAACGCAATTCGTCGGTGGGGTATTCGAGACGGTTGAGAACCTTGATCGCAAACGGATTGACCGTCCCCTTCGGCTGGCTGCCGGCGGAGAAGGCGCGAAAATTGCGGCGGCCGTCCCTGCGCAGGATCGATTCCGCCAGGATCGAACGGGCCGTGTTCCCGGTGCACAGGAAAAGAACGTTGTAGATGCGCTCAGACATTGGCTTTCCTCCTTTGCTTGGGCGGACAGCACGGCTTCAGGCTCTCAACCACCGGTACGCAGATTTCAGGCCGGCCGTCGCAACAATCCCTGAGCATGAACAGCACCACGGACTGAAAGGACTGGAGATCGGCGCGATAGACGATCGAGCGGCCGGACCGCCGCGCCTTGACAAGCCCCGCACGCGACAGGATCGCCAGATGCGAGGACATCGTGTTCTGCGGTACCGTCAGCGCATTGGCGATGTCACCGGCGGCCAACCCCTCCGGTTCGTGCTTCGCCAACAGCCGAAACACGTCGAGTCGGGTCGATTGGGCGAGCGCCGCCAGCGCCAGAATGGCCTGTTCAGATTCCATATATCCAGATTTATCGATACATTTCAGTATGTCAATCTGAACTCTCAACGAACTGCATCTTGGTATTTCGATAATTCTGGAAATACCGTTGACGGGTTGGCGATCTGCATGCCATGATGCCCGCATGAAACTCGATGACGCCGCCGCCCATCTCGAAGCGCTGGGTAATCCGACCCGGCTCAAGATCTATCGTGCCCTGATCCGCGCCGGCGGCGCTGGGCTTGCCGTCGGTCGCCTGCAGGAGAAATTGAAAATCGCGCCCTCGACCCTCTCCCACCATATCAAGGCCCTGGTGGTGGTCGGTCTGGTGACGCAGGTGCGCGATGCCACCACGCTGATCTGCCACGCCAACTATGAAGTGATGCGGGAGCTGGTAGGTTTTCTGGTTGCCGAATGCTGCACAGAAAGCGCCGAAACCAAGGATGCCAAGACCGCGGCTTAGCTGCCGCTCTTTTGAGCGCTATTTCGGTATTTCTAGTTTTATGGGAGAACGCCATGAGCGAAGCCAAGAAGGTAGCCATCATCGGAGCCGGGCCGGTCGGCCTTGCCGCTGCCGCCCATATGCTGGAGCGCGGGCTGCAGCCGATCGTGCTGGAAGCCGGCGACAAGGTCGGCCACGCCATGCAGCAATGGGGCCACGTCCAACTGTTCTCGCCCTGGGAATACAATGTCGACAAGGCGGCGGCGCGGCTGCTGGCGCAGGCGGGCTGGAATTCTCCCGAACCGGATCAGTATCCGACCGGCATGGAGATGGTGGAGCACTATCTCGAGCCGCTTGCAGCCAACACGGCGCTCAAGCCTCATATCCAGACGTCGAGCCGCGTCACCGCGATCAGCCGGGCCGGCTTCGACAAGATGAAGACCAAGGGCCGCGAAAAGGCGCCGTTCGAAATTCGCTATCAGAACGGACAAGGTCCGAAAGTCGTCAAGGCCGATGCGATCATCGACGCCTCCGGAACCTGGCATTCGCCGAACCCGGCAGGCGCCAATGGCCTTTCCGCTATCGGCGAGTCTGATATCTCCGACCGCATCGCCTACGGGATGCCGGATGTCTTGGGTAAGGAACGCGCGCGCTATGCCGGCAAGACCGTCGCGGTGCTGGGCGCGGGACATTCGGCGATCGGCACGCTGATCGATCTGGCAAAACTTGCCGAACAGGCGCCGGGCACCCGGCCGATCTGGCTGCTGCGCGGCAGCGATCCGGCCAAGGCTTTCGGCGGCGGTGCGAACGACAAGCTGGTAGCTCGCGGTGAATTGGGCGCGGCATTTGCCGGGTTGGTGACGGCAGGCCGTATCAAAGTCGAAAGCGAATTTCGTGTTTCGCATCTGATCGCCGACGGTCCAGACCTCGTCGTCGGCGCCCTGTCCGGCTGCGGCGCCCGGCAGGCCGTGGTCGATGAACTGATCGTCGCGACGGGTTTCCGCCCCGACCTCGATTTCGTGCGCGAGTTACGCATCCGGCTCGATCCTGCGATCGAATGTCCGGTCGCGCTGGCGCCGCTGATCGATCCGAACGAGCATAGCTGCGGCACGGTGCGGCCGCACGGCGCTCGCGAATTGGCGCAGGACGAGCCAGGCTTCTATTTCGCCGGCATGAAAGCTTACGGCCGCGCGCCGACCTTCCTGATGCTCACCGGGTATGAACAGGTGCGCTCGATAGCGGCCGACATCGCCGGCGACCGAGCTGCCGCAGAGCGGGTCGAACTGGTGCTGCCCGAGACCGGCGTCTGCAGCCGCTCGCTCGCGCCAGATGCCGGCAATTGCTGTGGCGGCCCTGCATTATCGGATGTTGACGCATGTTGCGTCGCGGACGAAAAAGCAAAGCAGCAAGGCAAGACGGGATGCGGTTGCGCGTCCTGATCAACAGGGAGTGAGCGGAATCTCGCAAGGCCGATCCGTCATCGTTGCGATGTGCGTGGGGCAGCTCGGCAGCCTGCTCGGGCCGTTTGCGCTGCTGTGGTCAAGAAGAGAAACGGTCCAGTGAGTCAGCTTCCGATCATCCTCGCTCTCGGCACGACACAGACCCTGGCCTGGGCTTCGAGCTACTATCTGCCGGCGATTCTCGCTGACCCAATCGCGCGCGATCTCGGAATATCCTCGACCTGGATATTTGCCGCGTTTTCCGCCTCGCTGGTGATTTCGGCCCTGATAGGCCCGCGTGTCGGACGGCAGATTGACCTGGTCGGTGGCCGGTCCGTGCTGTCGCTATCCAATCTGGTGCTGGCTGCCGGGCTGGCGCTGCTCGGCTTCACGTCATCCATCTCCATGCTCGTCATCGCCTGGCTGCTGCTCGGCGTCGGCATGGGCGCGGGCCTTTACGATGCCGCCTTCGCCGCGCTCGGCCGCATCTATGGCGACGCGGCGCGACGCTCGATCACCGGCATCACGCTGCTCGCCGGATTTGCTTCGACCGTGGGATGGCCGCTGTCCGCGTGGGGGCTGGAAACCATCGGATGGCGCAACACCTGCTTTGCCTGGGCAGCGGCACATATCTTGATCGGCCTGCCGCTCAATCTCTTGATGCTGCCGGCCGTGAAAGGGGCGAAGGCAGTCGTGGCTTCGGCCGTCAAGCCGCATATTCCGATCGACCGCACGATGATCGTGCTCGCCTTCGCGTTCGCCGCGGCCTGGACTGTCACCGGCGCGATGGCGGCGCATCTGCCGCGCATCATGGAAGAAGCGGGCGCGACCACCGCGCAGGCCGTGTTTGCCGGCGCGCTGATCGGCCCGGCGCAGGTGGCCGGGCGGATCTTCGAGGCGGGCTTTCTCAGCCGCTATCATCCGCTGGTCTCGACCAGACTTGCCTGCATCACGCATCCGATCGGCGCGGCCATCCTCGGCTTGGCCGGCGGCGGCACGGCCAGCGTGTTCGCGCTGTTCCACGGCTCCGGTAATGGCATCCTGACGATTGCGCGCGGCACGCTGCCGCTCGCGATTTTCGGCCCGGAGAATTACGGCTATCGCCTCGGCATCATCGGCGCCCCGGCACGGATGGCGCAGGCCGCAGCCCCACTGCTGTTCGGGCTGCTGATCGAGGCCATGGGCGCGCGGGTTCTGATCGTGTCGTCGGCGCTCAGCATCTCCGCGCTGCTGGCGCTGTTCCTGCTGCGCAAGGGACCGCCGAAGCCGCTAGTTGATACGTGAGCCTATGGCTTCGCGGTCTCCGATGTCGCGATCCATATGCCCGCAAACACGGCGATCAGCCCGACCACGAGGTTGAGCGTGATCGGCTCACCGACGAGCTGAGTGGCGAGCAGGCCGGCAGCAACCGGATTGATGGTCATGGTGTTGGCCACGCGCGTCGGCGACGCCCGCTCTAGCGCCAGCACCCACAGGATGAACGCGAGCGCCCCGCCCGCGACGCCGAGATAGAGCCCGGCGATCCATTGCGGTGTTCCGAACTGGCCGAGCGATGCGACACTGCCGGTCAACGATCCGACCAGGATCAGGGCCGCCGCGCCGGTGCCCATGCCCACGGTCAGGAAACCGAGCGCGCTGGATCGCTGGATGAACGGCCGGGACCAGACATTGTAGAATGCCATGCACAGAACGGCGCCGGTCATGATCAGTTCACCGCGCCACGCGCCCGCCGGCGCGGCCGACAATCCCGTTGCGAGCGCGGCAGCGACACCCAAGACTGCGATGCAGACCCCGATCGACTTTCGTTTCGTCAGCGGCTCGATGCCGAGCAACGCGCCGACCACCATGGTGTGCAGCGGCAGCGTCGCCAGCGCGAGCGAGGCCCGCGCCGCCGTCGTGAACGTCATGGCAATATTGTAGAGAACGAAAAACACGCCGAAGAAGCAAAAGCCGAGTGCCGCGACGGCGGGCCAGTCCGCACGCTTCGGCCACCGCGCCTTCATTAGCAGCGCCGCCGGCAGCACGCAGCAGAAGCCGATCCCCCATCGCAGAATCGCGAGCGTGATCGGATCGGTATTACCGGCGAGATAGCGCGTGATCGCCGCGGCGCTGCCGCCGAGGCTGCTCGAGACCAGCGCGATTGCTACCCCGATCCATTCACCCAACGCCGCCCCCTATGGCCGCCTCTATCGCGCGGATCATATGGTGCGGGAAATCGCGCACGCGAGTCTCGACGGCGCTCGGATGATCTTTCTGTTTTGTGCTGCGCGATACAACGCAAATGGCAGCAACTGTCAGCAGCCTATGTCGATCTCTAGTCTTGCGCGCGATACCATGACGGGCCTAGCCTGCAACCGGGGAAGTCGCAGCCTCCCCGTTAAATGGCGATCCCATTCAAGCGCTGCTCGCTTTTGTATGGAGCGGGCACATGGATGGAACGACGCTCGAACTGCCGCTGTTTTTTCTCGCGACCTTCGTCGGCGCGCTGGTCGCAGGTCTCTCCGGCTTCGCCTTCGGTCTCGTCGTCTCCGCGATCTGGCTCTACATCCTCACTCCGCTGCAAACGGCGACGCTGATCATCGCTTTCGGGCTGCTCGTGCAGGGCTATTCGGTGTGGAAGCTGCGCGGCGCGCTCGACTGGCGAAGGCTCTGGCCGTTCGTGGCGGGTGCTGCACTCGGCGTTCCCGTCGGCGTCGGCGTCCTGACCTGGGCGAACCCTGCCCATGTGCGCGCGGGCGTTGGCGCCTTCCTGGTCCTCTACAGCCTCTACGCGCTGCTGCGACCGGCTGTCCCTGCGGTGGAAGCAGGCGGCGCTGTGGCCGACGCCGCCGTCGGTTTCCTCAACGGCGTACTCGGCGGCATCACCGGGCTTGCCGGAATTTTGGTGACGATCTGGTGCGGCCTGCGCGGCTGGCCCAAGGACGTGCAACGCACGGTGTTTCAGCCGGTAGCCGTTGCGATCTTCGCCATGAGCGCGGTGTGGATCGGCGCCAAAGGCGCGATCACGCAGGACACTATCAAGTTGTTCCTGATCGGATTGCCGGCGTTGTTTGCCGGCACCTGGGTCGGGCTCACGCTGTACGGCTGGCTGGATGAGGCTTCGTTCAGGAAGGTTGTGCTCGTGCTGTTGCTGGTCTCGGGAGCGGTGCTGATGACTTGATCCGCTAACTATCGGTTCAATCCATCCCTAAATTTCAATCAATTGCGTCGAACTGGCATAGCCTCCCGTCAAGAAGTTTTTGTCATGAGAAGCTGACCGGAGCCCCGGTTTCCGGTGGTTTCGAGGCTCCGGCAGGTTGGAGCCTCCAAGCTCTGAGATTGGCTATGAAGGAAGCGAACCGCTTACGCGAACTGGAAGCCGAGTGCCGTCAACGCGCGCTGAGCGAACCCGACAAGAAATGGTATTGGCTGGCCCAAGCCGCCAAATACCAGGTGCAGGCAAGCCAGCAACTCGCGTTTAACTCGGAAGGGGGCAACACGCCCGACACGCCGGAGATCAAGCTGGCGCAATGGTCGCATGTGCGCGACGAGCGGCGCGTGATGGACCCCCTCCCCGACGGACGGCGATCGCTCTGGTAGTCCCGCGAACCGCGTGACGAGCCGGTCTCCGCAGGGTGCGAGAACGCGCTACCGCCCCTGCTCCTCCGGCGGCTTGATATGGCGGAACGAGAACAGCAAGGCGAGGTCGTAGGCGATCTTGAGCGTGCCGCAAACCACCAGCGGCAGCCCCGTAAACGACGTCATCAAGAGCGCGCCCGCGATCGCCGGGCTGACGGCAGATGCGAGGCTGCGCGGCACGGCGGTGACGCTTGCAGCGGCCGGCCGCTCGGCCGGCGTCACCACGGCCATGACATAGGAGGTGCGGGTCGGCACGTCCATTTGCGACAGCGCCGAGCGCAACAGCAGGAAGCCGAGCGCCACATAAAGATTCGGCGAAAACGCCGCCAGGATCAGGAAGATGCTGGAGGGAATGTGGGTGAACACCATGGTGTTGACAAGGCCGATGCGCTTGGCGATCCAGGCGGCGACCGGATAGGAAAAGGCGCTGAGCGTGCTCGACCAGAAGAAAAACAATCCGGCCGCAGACAATGACAGATCGAAACGCTCGAACAGCCACAGCACCAGCAAGGATTGCGCGACGAAGCCGCCGGCAAAGGAATCGATGCTGAACAGCGCCGCGAGCTTGTAGACGGTGCCTCTCGACGGCCCGAGCGGCGTCTGCGGCGCTCTCTCCTCGCCGCGCTGATGCGGCACGTGGCGATAGAGCACCGCGCAGACGATGCCGAGTGCGGCATAGGCATAGAACATCAGGCGGAATGCGGCGAGTTGCGTGCTGCCGCCCGCCACGAGCAAATCCGGCAGCGATGCCGCAAGCGACCCCGCCGCGGTACAGAGCGCGCCGATCAGGCTGTAGCGCGCGAACACCTGGGTGCGGCGCTCATCGGTTGCGCTATGGGCCAGCACCGCGTGCTCGAGCGGCACCAGCACGCCGAGATCGCCGCCGGAGGCATTGATGGTGCCGATGAACGCGACGAGCGCGATCAGAACAAAATGCTCGACCGCGGGAAAGGCGATGCCGGTCGCCGCCATCAGGCAGGCGCCCGATATCAGCAACGGCCGCAGGTCATGGCGCGGCGCGATCCAGCCGGTGATCAGCGTCAGCAGCGCCGTTCCCAACAGCGACGCCGTCGCGACGATGCCGACGGCAATAGCATCGTATCCCAGCGCGGTCATATAGGCTGGCAGGATGATGACGGCAAAACCGTCGCCGAAGCCGCGCAGGCCACGCGCGACATAGAGTAGCCGGATCAGCGCGTTTCCGATCGAAGCCTTCGGCTCGGTCGCAATGCTCGTCATTCCGGCGTCCTCACGGCAAAGCGGTGATCGTCACCTGATCGAAGCGCGTCACACTGTCGGCTTTGGTCCACAGTGCAACACCACCGGGATCTCTAAACGTATCGTCCTTCGCCTCGAACAGCGTCGCTCCGTCATAGCTCACGATGAACCGCTCGCCTTCGGCCCGCAGCGTGAGGGTGTGCCATTCATTCGATGTCACGCGAATGTTTGAGGTGCCTAGCTGCTGCCGACGGCCGGCCACGACCCGGTAGAAGCGGACATTGTGCTCGAGCGCGTTGGCGCGGGCGACGTAGTAATTCTCGGGGTCAGTAAGCCGCACGACAATGCCGCCGGCCTGGTCGATCCTGCCCGCAACGGCTTTAAAGCGGATCTGCATGATGAGATTCTTAGCCGAGAAGCTCTCATGTATAGCGAGCGGAAAGCGGTAGTCAGTGCGGTCGGCGCTCTGCTGCTCGATAGCGCGGCCTGTTTTGGCGGTCGGATCGGCAACGACATTCCATTTACCCTCGGCCCCCTGGCCGGTTCGCGCAAACGAGAATCCAGCCGGAGGGGAACCTATAGTCATGCGGTCGATGGCAATCGTGACGGCGTCTCCTGCCGTGAAGGCAGGCAGTCCAGTGCATACCAAGGCTACCGCAGAGAGCCCGACGCGCAGTACTGATCTGATGGGACAAAAAATTATCGGCCCTGACCTATCCATGTGCGCTTCTCCCGACACTTCGGGTCTGCGCAGAGCTTGGACGATGGGACCGTCTGACGGGGAGCCTGCTTGTCCCCGGTGAGGGTAGATTAGGCCCGATTGCGTACGGGCGCAAGCACGAGCCGCGAGACCCCGTTGACAGCCGGAGCGGCGCGCGCTTAATTCCGCACATGGGGATGTTGCGATCTCCCCACGAGGCGACATGCCCAAGTATCGCGTCCCGTTTCTTTTGACGAGGGCGCAGCCATGTCATCCTACACCACGATATCATCAGACAAGCTTTCAAAATTGATCGGCACGGCGAACACGCCTGCCCTGATCGACGTTCGTACCGACGAGGATTTCGCCGCCGATCAGCGGCTGATTCCCGGCGCCGTCAGGCGCAACCACGAGGAAGCCGCCGATTGGGGCGAGGAGTTTTCCGGCCGCCCGGCCATCGTCGTCTGCCTGCGCGGCCAGAAGCTGGCGCAGGGCACCGCTGCCTGGCTGCGGCATCTGCACGTCGAAGCTGAAGCGCTGGAAGGGGGCTTCGAAGGCTGGAAGGCTGCCAAACTGCCGCTGGTGCCGGCGGCAAAGCTCCCCGCGCGCGATGCGCAGGGCCGCACCGTCTGGGTCACCCGCGCGCGGCCGAAGATCGACCGCATCGCCTGCCCGTGGCTGATCCGCCGGTTCGTCGATCCGAACGCGGTGTTTCTGTTCGTGACGCCGGCTGAAGTGCTAGGGGTCAGCGAGCGCTTCAATGCCGCGCCATTCGATGTCGAGAACGTGTTCTGGAGCCACCGCGGCGAACTCTGCACGTTTGACGTCATGATCGAGGAATTCGGTCTCGCGATGCCGCCCCTGCTGCGGCTGGCGGCGATGGTGCGTGGCGCCGACACCGGGCGGCTCGATTTGTCGCCGGAAGCGCCGGGCCTGCTCGCGGCCTCGCTCGGCCTGTCGCGGATGTTCGATGACGATCTCGAGCAATTGGAGGCCGGCATGACGCTGTACGACGCGTTCTACCGATGGTGCCGGGACGCGACTGACGAGACCCACAATTGGCCGACCAACAAGGCGAAATCGTAATGGGCGCGACGATGAACAAAGTGGCCGAAGCCGATGCCGTCAGGGAAATTGGTCACGGCATCAGCTTCGGTGAAGCCTTTCGCGTCTGGCTGCGGGTCGCCGTGCTCAGTTTCGGCGGCCCAGCCGGGCAGATCGCGGTGATGCACCGCATCCTGGTCGAGGAGAAGAACTGGATCTCCGAGAGCCGGTTTCTGCATGCGCTGAACTACTGCATGCTATTGCCGGGACCAGAGGCGCAGCAGCTCGCAACCTACATCGGCTGGCTGTTGCACCGGACCGCCGGAGGCATCATGGCCGGTGGCCTGTTCATCCTGCCCGGCATCATCGCCATCATGGGGTTGAGCTATATCTACGCAGCCTACGGCAACGTCGGCTTCGTCGAGGCGGTGTTCTTCGGGCTGAAGGCTGCGGTGCTCGCGATCGTGGTCCATGCGGTCGTCCGGGTCGGCAAGCGCGCGCTGCGCAACCGCGTGATGATCGCGCTCGCTGCGATCGCGTTTGTCGCGATTTTCTTTTTCGATGTCCCGTTCCCGATCATCATTATCGCGGCCGGCGTGATCGGCTATTTCGGCGCGCGCAGCGGCCGGCCGGAATTCGCCGCGATCGAACACGGTGGCGGCGGCAACAAGGCGGCAGCGGTCGACAGCCTGCTCGGCGAGGAATTGCCCGACCATGTCCGCCCCAGCGTGGGAAGCGCGCTGCGCGTAAGCTCGGTGTGGCTGTTGCTATGGGCGGCGCCGGTCGCAGCGCTGCTGATCGGGCTTGGCCAGGCCAACGTGTTCAGCCAGATTGCGCTGTTCTTCTCCAAGATGGCGATGGTGACGTTCGGTGGCGCCTATGCGGTGCTGGCCTATGTCGCGCAGCAGGCGGTCGAGCATTACCACTGGCTGCAGCCGCGCGAGATGCTCGACGGCCTCGGCATGGCCGAGACCACGCCGGGCCCGCTCATCATGGTGCTGCAGTTCGTCGGCTTCATGGCGGCCTACCGCGATCCCGGCACGCTGTCGCCGATGATTGCAGCGACGCTCGGCGGATTGCTGGCGACCTGCGTGACCTTCATTCCCTGCTTTCTCTGGATCTTCCTCGGCGCGCCCTACATCGAGACGCTGCGTGGCAACAAAGGGCTTGCGGGCGCGCTCTCCGCGATCACCGCCGCCGTGGTCGGCGTGATTCTGAACCTCTCGATCTGGTTCGGATTGCACACGCTGTTCCGGCAAACCACGCCGGTCCGCTCGCTCGGGCTGTCGTTCGACATGCCGGTGTGGGGAAGCCTGGATGTCGCGGCTTTCGTGCTAGCGGCCGCCGCGGCGACGGCGATCTTCCGGCTTAACGTCGGCATGCTCTGGGTGCTGGCCGGATCGTGCGTGGCGGGCGTGGCGCTAAGGTTTGCGGGGGTGGCATAGCGCGGCCATCGTCGTAGGATGGGTGGCGCGCAAGCGATACCCATCAATCGCATGTTGAGCTGATGATGGGTATCGCTCCGCTCCACCCATCCTACACGCGCTACACTCGTTCCGCCGGCGCCAGCTTGCAGACGGCGGCATCGACCTCGATCTGCAGCGTGCTGTGATGGATGTTGAAACGGTGCGACAGCTCCTCGCACACTTGATGCAGGAAGGCATCGTCGCTGCCGCCGGGGCGCACCAGATGCGCGGTCAACGCGGTTTCGTTGGTGCTCATGGCCCAGACGTGGAGGTCGTGTACCTCGACGACGCCTTCCAGCCCGCCGAGATAATCTTTCACATCGGAGAGCTCGATGCCGCGTGGCACGCCGTCAAGCGCGAGGTTGACGCTGTCGCGCGCCAGACCCCAGCCGCTCCAGAACACCACGGCCGCAATGACAAGGCTGATCGCGGGATCGAGCCACAGCCATCCCGTCAGCATGATGATGAGCGCCGCAATCACCACCCCGAGCGAGACGCCGGCGTCCGCGGCCATATGCAGGTAAGCACCGCGAATGTTGAGGTCGCCATGGCGGCCGCGCATGAATAAGAGCGCGGTGCCGCCGTTGATGACGACGCCAAGCGCAGCGACCAGGATGACGGTCATGCCCGCGACCGGCGCTGGGGCATAAAGCCGGTTGACCGCCTCAACGACGATGCCGCCGACCGCAACCAGCAGCAGGCCGGCATTGAACAGCGCCGCCAGAATCGAGGCGCGGCGATATCCGTAAGTGTGCCGCTGCGTCGGCTGCTTCTGCGCGAGCCACGCGGCACCCCATGCCAGCAGCAGCGCGATGACGTCGGAGAGATTGTGGACGGCGTCAGAGATCAGCGCCAGCGAGTTGGCGGCGTAGCCGAAAATCAGCTCGGCGATGACGAAGGCGGTGTTGAGCGTGGCGCCGATGGCGAATGCCCAGCCAAAACTATCCGGCGCATGGCTGTGGCCAGCGTGACCATGAGAATGATCATGCGCGTGGGAGTGATTGTGGTGATGATGATCGTGCGCCATTCCGCCTCGTTCGGTTCGACGGCGACTTATATAGCGCGTGGAATTGGGAATACTATTACGGGCAGAATCGTAGGATGGGCAAAGCGACTTGTCCGCCGTAGCTCGACGAGCGAAGGCGGAAGCGCGCCCACCATTCTCAATGAACATGCCGATAGATGGAGGGCACGGCGCTGGTGCGCCTTTGCCCACTTACCTTCTCTACTCCACTCCGCGCAAAAACTTGTTCGACTTCGGCAGGCCGTGTGCGAGGCGGCCAGCGTCGGCGCGGTTGCCGCGCCAGTCGGCCAGTTCCTTGGCGCTCATGCTCTGCTCGCGGCCGGCGGAATCCTTCCAGGTCAGGCCGGCCTTGAACTCGAACACGGCAACGTCTGAGAGCTTGGCGCTGGAATATTTCTGCAAGCGCACGCCGCGGCCACGCGCCATCTCGGGCACCTGTTCCAGCGGGAACAGCACCATCTTGTGGTTGGTGCCGATCGCTGCGACCGTGTCGCCCTGCACGGTCGCAATCGCGCAGGCCTCGTTTGGCATGGTGACGTTGAGCACCTGCTTGCCCTTGCGGGTGTTGCTGACGCAATCCTCTTCCTTGACGACAAAGCCCTGCCCCTCACTGCTCGCGATCAGGAACTTTCGCTCGCCCTTGTTGACGAACAGCGAGACGATCGCGGCGTCCTGCTCCAGATCGATGAACATGCGAATGGGCTCGCCATGGCCGCGCCCGCCGGGAAGCTTCGCCACGTCGAGCGAATAGAATTTGCCGTTGGTGGCGAACAGCAACAGTTTTGAGGTGGTTTCCGCAAAGAAGGCGTGGTCGAGCTTGTCGTCGGTCTTGAAGGCGAGCCCCGAAATATCCTCGACATGACCCTTCAGCGTGCGCACCCAGCCCTTCTCAGAGATCACCACTGTGACCGGCTCGCGCTCGACAAAGGCTTCCTCGATCGCGGCGAGATCATGCTCGGGCGCGTCGGCGAATTGCGTGCGGCGCTTGCCGAGCGGCGTCTTCGGCCCGAAGATGTCGCGAACCTTGCGGACCTGCTCGCCGACCTTGGACCATTGCTCGGCTTCGGAGCCGAGCAATGACTTGATGCCCTTCAATTCGTTGCGGAGGTTCTTGTCCTCGGTGCGGATTTCAAATTCCTCGAGCTTGCGCAAGGAGCGCAGCCGCATATTGAGGATAGCGTCGGCCTGGACTTCCGTCAGCTTGAACGCCTTGATCAGCGCCGGCTTCGGCTCATCCTCGGTGCGGATGATCTTGATCACCTTGTCGATGTTCAGATAGGCGATCAGGTAACCGCCGAGAATTTCGAGACGGTTCTCGATCTGGGTCTTACGGTAGTTGGAGCGGCGCACCAGCACGTCGCGCAGATGGTCGAGCCATTCGCGCAAGCACTCGGCGAGCCCCACCACCTTGGGGATCTTGCCCTTGATCAGCACATTGAGGTTCAGCGAAATCTTGCTCTCGAGCTCGGTGAGCCGGAACAGCGATTCCATCATTAGCGCCGGATCGACCGCGCGGGATTTCGGCTCGATCACAAGACGAACGTCTTCCGCCGACTCGTCCCTGACGTCGCCGACCAGCGGCAGCTTCTTCTCGTTGAGCAGCTCGGCGATCTTCTCGACCAGCCGGGATTTCTGCACCAGCCACGGGATCTCGGTGATCACCACGACCCAGGTGCCGCGCGCGCCCTCTTCCTGAATCCATTTGGCGCGGGTGCGGAACGAGCCGCGCCCGGTCACGTAGGCTTCGGCAATGCTTTCCTTGGAATCGACGATGATCCCGCCGGTCGGGAAGTCCGGGCCCTTGACCCATTTCATCAGCGACTTCGACTTCGCCTCAGGCTTGTCGATCAGGTGCAGCGCCGCGTCGCAGAGCTCGGCGACGTTGTGCGGCGGGATCGAGGTCGCCATGCCGACGGCAATGCCCTGCGCGCCGTTGGCGAGCAGGTTCGGGAAGCCGCCGGGCAGTACCACCGGTTCCTTGCTCTGGCCATCGTAATTGGCGCGGAACTCGACGCCGTCCTCGTCGATGCCGTCGAGCAGCAGCCGCGCGACCTCGGTCATGCGCGCTTCGGTGTAGCGGTAGGCGGCCGGGTTATCGCCGTCGATATTGCCGAAATTACCCTGGCCGTCGACCAGCGGGTAGCGTGAGGCGAAATCCTGGGCGAGACGCACCATGGCGTCGTAGATCGCCTGGTCGCCATGCGGATGGAACGAGCCCATCACGTCGCCGACGATTTTTGCCGATTTCTTGAACGGGGTGCCGGGGTCGAGCCTGAGCAGGCGCATGCCGTAGAGGATGCGCCGGTGCACCGGCTTCAGCCCGTCGCGGGCGTCCGGCAAGGCGCGGTGCATGATGGTCGAGAGCGCGTAGGCGAGATAGCGCTCTTCCAGCGCATCGCGCAGCATGACCTCGTGGATTTCGGCCGGTTCTTCAGGCGGTAGCTGTCGTTTTCCCATGTGGAGGCGTTAAACTTTTGCGGTGAATCGGGCAAGACGCGAACAGGGTAGTTCCACCAACAATTGCTCAGTGCCGGCCGAATATGGCCATCAGCAGGCCTATGCCGCCGAAAAAGGCAATCGGCAGCCAGAACATGATTCGACGGATCAGCGCCCCCTGACGCGCGATCTGCTGCATGCGATACTTCTTCTGCTCCCGCTTGACCGGATCCGTCATGAAGCCTCTAGGCAACGCCTGTGAGAAATGTGCGGCCGAGTCGCAACCACTGCCATTCGCAACTCTGGGGGCGCCTGGCGGTCACGGAAGCGCCGCTCTGGCGCGCCGCTTCGTCACCGCGTTGATAAACCCGTCCCTAGCATCGGAATGGCCCTGCCCGCGCGGCTCCAGCACGTGGCGGAGCAGGAACAGACCGGTCAGGCGAAAACCGTCCTGCAGGTCCTGGTCGGACCAGCCGTTCGCCCGGCCCTCGCCTTCGCGCAGGAAGGCCGGCAGCCGCAGCAGGCGATCCCGATAGGGCTCGCCGGCCTCCCGCGAGACGGCGCCGCCGGATTTCGGCGAGACGTAGATCAGGTCGGAGGTCGCGCCGGTCGCGGCGCAGTTTTCCAGATCGAGGCCGAAGCCGAGCTCGGCGAGCATCGCGAGCTCGAACCGGATCAGGTGCGCCGCCGCGCCGCCGGCCTCGTCAAAGTCGTTCAGCGTGCGGTCGAGCATTTCGTAGATGTCCTCATGCGGGTCGCGCTCCGGCAACAACCGCGCCAGCGCGGCCAGATGGGTAACGCCATAGACCGCATGCGAGGACGCCAGCAGCGTTGCTGCGCGCAACCGCGTGCCCTCGATGGCGTACGTGCCGAGATGTTCGTCGAGCCGCGCCCGCCATACGGCGGTGACGCTGTTACCGGGCTGCAGCAGCGGCCGCATGCGCGAGGAGGCACCGCCGCGCACCAGGCCGAGATGCCGGCCATGGCCGCGCGTCAGCAGTTCTGCGATGGCGGAGGATTCGCCATGCCGCCGTACGCCCAGCACAATGCCTTCGTCGGTCCATTCCATGGGCGGGAGTTTACAGGATTTGGGTGGGGAGCGCAGCTTTCGCCCGCGCGTTCCCCGGACGCGATGCAGCACCGCAAGCGCGTTTACGCGCGTCTTCGACGCGCTATGGTGCTGCTTCGCTGAGCCGGGGTCCACTCCCAGCCTCATGCGTCCCGGCTCTGCGGCGCACCGCGTCGCGGTGCACCGCGTCCAGGACACGCGAGAACATCACGCGTTGAACCAGCCCACCGCGTCGCCTGTGAACGAAAAATACAATCCGGCCGCGGTCAGGGCGCAGGAGATCACCTCGATGCCGCTATGGAACTGAATGCCCTTCTCGCCGATGATCTGCACCAGCGAAATCACCGACAGTACCAGGGCTCCCGCCAGCACCCAGCGCGGCCAGTTCTTGCGGTGCTCGGCGGCGAGCCGGACGAAATAGACCAACAGCAGGATCAAGCCGGCCGCCATTAGCGTTCCGGTGCTGATCATCTGCTCCGTCATTTTCGGGGTTGGCGTACGGTCCTGGAACGCTAGCGACACCGCATCCAGGGTCAGCGACAGATACAGCAAAACCTCAAACCGCAGCACGTTCCTTGGTACGGTCATCGGGCCTGCTCTTGGTATTTGTTGGGTCATGTTCTTGGCCCGTCATTGCCTGCGACAAACGCAAAGCATTTGTGTAAGGGAGCAAAGCGACGAAGCAATCCATCTTTCTTGCTGCGGCTGGATGCTTCGCCCCCAAAGACATTCCTCGATCATTCCTTGGGAAATTCCAGCCCCATTTCCCTGTAGCGGTCGGGGTCGTCGCCCCAGTTCTCGCGCACCTTGACGAACAGGAACAGGTGCACCGGCACGCCCAAAATCTCCGCGATCTCCTTCCGCGACTCCGCGCCGATCGACTTGATGGTGGCGCCGCCCTTGCCGAGCACGATCTTGCGCTGGCTCTCGCGCTCGACAAAGATCGTCTGTTCGATCCGGACCGACTTGTCCTTGCGCTCGGTCCAGGTGTCGGTCTCAACGGTCGATTGATACGGCAGTTCCTGGTGGAGTTGGCGGTAAATCTTTTCCCGGGTGATTTCCGCCGCCAGGTGCCGCAGCGGCGCATCCGACATCTGGTCCTCGGGATAATGAAACGGCCCCGGCGGCACGCTCTTCGCCAGCGTCTTGCGCAGATCGGCGACACCGTCGCCCGACAGTGCCGAGATCATGAAGGTATGCTCAAATTTCATCCGCTCGTTGGCGGCCTGTGCCAGCGCCAGCAGTTTTTCGCGCGGGATCAGGTCGATCTTGTTCAGCACCAGGATTTTCGGGTGGGCAACCGTCGCGAGCTTTTTCAGGATCGCGTCGGCCTCCTCATCGATTCCGGCCTTGGCGTCGAGCAACACGCAAACGAGGTCGGCATCGTGGGCCCCGCTCCAGGCGGTCGACACCATGGCCCGGTCCAGTCGCCGCTTCGGCAGGAAGATGCCGGGCGTGTCGACCAGGATGATCTGCGCATTGTCCTCGATCACGATACCGCGGATCAGCGCGCGGGTCGTCTGCACCTTGCGCGAGACGATGGTGACCTTGGAGCCGACCAGCGCATTGACAAGGGTGGACTTGCCGACGTTGGGGGCGCCGATCAGCGCGACGAAACCGCAGCGGGTCTCGCCAGACGCGCCGGGTGCGGGTTCAACTGTCATTGCTGCCGACGCCTTCGCGTTCGATCATCACGGAGGCTGCGACCTTCTCGGCTGCGCGCTTGGAGCCGCCGACGCCTTCGGCGGGCGCCAGTCCCGGCAAGTCGACAGCGACGCGGAACTGCGGGTCGTGGTGCGGCCCGGTGCGCTCGATCTCGCGATAGACCGGCGTCGGCAAGCCCTTGCTCTGGGCCCATTCCTGCAGCACCGTCTTGGGATCGCGCAGCGGCCGGCGCGGTTTGCGCATCCGCTCCAGCCAGTTGCGCTCGACGAATTGCGACGCCGCCGCATAGCCGCCGTCGAGATAGATCGCCCCAATCACCGCCTCGCAGATATCGCCGAGAACGGATTTGCGCAGGCGCGCGCCCGCCCCTGCGCCCACCGCGCCGAGCTTGATGTCGTCGAGCAAGCCCAGCGACTTGGCGACATCGGCACAGCTTTCTTTGCGCACGAGGTCAGCGAGACGTTTGGACAATTCGCCTTCGTCCGCCCTCGGATAGGCGCGATACAACATGTCGGAGATAATCAGCCCGAGCACGTGGTCGCCGAGGAATTCCAGCCGCTGATAACTGTCGGCGCGATGGCGTGTCGCGGGCTTCAGGGCCGAGACATGGGTAAAGGCTGTCGTCAGCAGCGCCGGATCGGAAAATTTGTAGCCGATGCGCCCCTCGATCGCGGCAGCCGCAGCCTTTGCACCGGCCTTGCCGCGCTTCTTCTTCGGCGCAGCTACGCTCGGCGCATCTGCCTGCTGGCCCGGCTCGCCCGAGGCCGATGTGTCGGGAATGGTCGCTGTCTCGTCGTTCATCGCACGATTGTGAATAGGCGATTCCAGCGCACCGCAGTCGGCCAGCGCCAAAACATCCAGGCGTGTTCGCCCTCGGCAATGGAGAAGAAGATCATCTGCGCCCGGCCGACGATGTTCTCGAACGGCACGTAGCCCACCGCCGACAGCACGCGGCTATCGGTGGAGTTGTCGCGGTTGTCGCCCATCATGAAGAAGTGGCCGGGGGGCACGGTGTAGACGTTGGTGTTGTCGTAGAAACCGTTGTCGACGCAATCGAGCGATTCATAGCTGACGCCGTTCGGCAGCGTTTCCTTCCACCGCTTGACGCGCGCGGTGGCGTCGGAGCCGCAGGGGTCCTCGCCTATGAAGTCGGAAAGCCGTTCGCGCTTGACCGGCTTGTCGTTGATGTAGAGCAGCCCTTCCCGCATCTGGATGCGGTCGCCCGGCAAGCCGATCACGCGCTTGATGTAATCGGTGGAGTCGTCCTTCGGCAGGCGGAACACGACGATATCGCCGCGGTTCGGCTCTGAGCCGAAGATACGGCCCGAGAACAGTGGCGGCGACAGTGGAATGGAATAGTGGCTGTAGCCGTAGGAATATTTCGAGACGAACAGGTAATCGCCGACCAAAAGCGTCGCCTTCATCGATCCCGAGGGGATGTTGAAAGGCTGGAACAGGAAGGTGCGGATCACGAGCGCGATCAGGAGAGCATGGATGACGACGCGGATGGTTTCACCCAAGCCGCTTTCAGATTTTGTGCCGGATGTCACGCTCATCGCTTTCCCAATTCCCGCGAGCCCGAGCCCGCACGGTGGCAGAACGTTTTCCGCACGCGAATCGCCCGATGCGTTCGCGTCAGGAAAATGGTCTAGATAACTGATATTGAGAGCCAATTCTGGCGCTAACCGGAATCGGCCCTGGCTCGAACTCGTCGCTGCCGCGTTTTAGACGGTTGTTCGTGGACGCGCAATCAAGCGCCTTGTCAAAACTTCATAATCCATTGATAAATCAATGATTTTTAGTTTTGGCCGCTTCCCCGGCGCAAACGCGTGCGCGGCTCATGATTTGCCGGGTGCGACCGCCGAAATTATGACGAAGGCCTGCGCCAGCGGCCAGTCGTCGGTGATCGACAGATCGATTCGCGCCTCGAAGCCCTCCGGCGTCAGCGCTTCGAGCCGGGCCAGCGCGCCGCCGGTGAGTTTCATGGTCGGCCGTCCCCCCGGCATGTTCACCACCCCCATGTCCCGCCACCAGACGCCACGCCGGATGCCGGTGCCGAGCGCCTTGGAACAGGCCTCCTTGGCCGCGAATCGCTTGGCATAGGTCGCGACCACCATTTTGTCGCTGTTGGCGCGGCGCGCCGCCTTGGCGCGCTCGGTGTCGGTGAAGATGCGGTCGAGGAAGCGGTCGCCATGGCGCTCGATCACCTTGGCGACCCTTGTGATGTCGACCAGGTCGGAGCCGATGCCGATGATCATGGCCGACCCGCGATTTTCTGGCGGCCGCGGTCCATTGCGGAGCGCATCTGCCGCACCGTCTCGCCAAGGCCGACGAACAAGGCCTCCCCCATCATGAAATAGCCGATGTTGAGTTCGGCGACCTCGGGCAGCGCTGAAATCGTCTCCGCGGTCTGGTAGTCGAGGCCGTGGCCGGCATGGACCTCCAGCCCCGCGGCGCGCGCCAATGCGGCACCCTCAACGATTCGCCACCATTCCGCCTCGGCCTTGTCAGCGTGGCCATCGACCACGGCGTCGCACCAGCCGCCGGTGTGGATCTCGATCACCGGCGCGCGCAATTTGGCCGCCATCTCGATCTGCGGCGGATCGGCGGCGATAAACAGCGACACCCGGATGCCGGCATCGTTGAGCCGCGCGATGAACGGGGCCAACGCATTGTGCTGGCCGACGACGTCCAATCCGCCCTCCGTGGTGAGTTCCTCGCGGCGCTCCGGCACCAGGCACACGGCGTGGGGTTTTGTCGCTAGCGAGATCCGCAGCATGTCTTCCGTTGCCGCCATCTCGAAATTCAGCGGTTTTGATATTTCGGCCTTCAGCCGAGCCATGTCGCTGTCGCGGATGTGGCGGCGGTCCTCACGCAAATGCGCGGTAATACCGTCGGCGCCAGCCTCGATCGCCAACAGCGCCGCGCGCACCGGATCCGGCCGCTCGCCGCCCCGCGCGTTGCGCAAGGTGGCGACGTGATCGACATTGACGCCGAGGCGGAGCGGAGGAACGGGCATGTTGGGACTCGCGGGGATTCTCTGGTGGACGATCCCTCATCCTGAGGCGCGGCGTCTTCGCCGCGTCTCGAAGGATGCGGGCCCTTCTGTGGCCTCATGGTTCGAGACGGCGGCGCAGTCAAGTATACGCAGACTGCGTAAACTTGTCTGCGTGCGCCTCCTCACCATGAGGGCAACGGCGTGTGAAAGGCTACCCATTGACGCGCTCGACCTTGGCGACGACGGCCTTGGCACGCAATTGAGCGATAATTGCACTGAGATGCTTGAGATCATAGACCTCGAGGTCGATGGTCAGCTCGGTGAAATCGGGCGAGCGGCGCGACATGCTGATATTGTCGATATTGCCGTCGTGCTCGGCGATCACGGTGGCGACCTGGGCGAGGCTGCCGGGCTCGTTGACGTTGTGCACCAGGATCCGCGCCGGGAAACGCTGCGGCATGGTCTCGTCGATATCCCAGCGCACGTCGAGCCAGCGCTCGGGCTCCTCCTCGAAATCCTTCAGCGCCGGCGACTGGATCGGATAGATCGTGATCCCCTCGCCCGGCGTTACGATGCCGACGATGCGGTCGCCCGGAACCGCGCCGCCGTTCGGCGCAAATTTCACCGGCAAATCGGAATTGATCCCGCGCACCGGGATCACCGAGGCGCTCCGCGCCGGATGCGGCGGCGACTTCAGCTTCAATTTCACCGCGAGGCTCTTCTTGGCCCCGTATTTCACCAACCGCTCTTCCTTGTAGTCCGGGTACATCGCGCGGGCGACATCGGAGGCCTTCAGTTCACCACGTCCGACAGAGGCCATCACGTCCTCGATCGAGGCGCGCGCCAGGCGCGGCAACGCACCCTTCAGCTTGTCGTCGGCATATTCGATCTTGGCGCGGGCAAACAGGCGATCGACGATGCGGCGGCCAAGTCCCGCATATTGATCGCGCACCGCGGTACGCGTGGCGCGGCGGATCGCGGCGCGGGCCTTGCCGGTGACCGCAAGCGATTCCCAGGCCGAGGGCGGCGCCGACTGCGCTTGCGAGGTCAAAACCTCGACTTCGTCGCCGTTCTGCAATTCGGACGAAAGCGGCGCGAACTTGCCATTGATCTTGCAGCCGACTGCCGAGTTGCCGACATCGGTATGCACGGCATAGGCGAAGTCGATCACATTGGCTTGCCGCGGCAGGGCGATCAGTTTGCCCTTCGGGGTGAAGCAGAACACCTGGTCGTGAAACAATTCGAGCTTGGTGTGCTCCAGAAACTCTTCCGGATTGGCACTGTCGGAGAGAATGCCGATAGTATGGCGCAGCCAGGCAAAGGCGTTCGACTCGTGCTTGAGCCGCTCGGTCGGCGAGCCCATGCCTTCCTTGTAGAAGGCATGCGCGGCGATGCCGAACTCGGCAACCTGGTTCATTTCCTCGGTACGGATCTGCAGCTCGACGCGCTGGTTGCCGGGGCCGATCACGGTGGTGTGGAGCGAACGGTAGTCGTTCTGCTTTGGCGTCGAAATGTAGTCCTTGAAGCGTCCGGGCACCACCGGCCAGGTGGTGTGCACCACGCCCAGCGCGCGGTAGCAGGCCTCGAGGTCGCTCAGGATAATACGGAAGCCGTAGATGTCGGACAGTTGCTCGAAGCCGACCGACTTGCGCTCCATTTTGGTCCAGATCGAGAACGGCTGCTTGCGGCGGCCATAGACGCGCGCAGTGATCCCGTTTTTCTGCAGGTTCTTGGAGAGCTGGCTCTCAATCTCGCCGATTAGATTGCGGTTGCGGTCGGCAAGCGCGTCGAGCCGCTGCTTCACCACCACATAGGCTTCGGGATCGAGCACGTGGAAGGATAGATCTTCCAGTTCCTCGCGCATCTCATGCATACCCATGCGGCCAGCGAGCGGCGCATAGATGTCCAGCGTCTCCTCGGCAATGCGGCGGCGCGAGGCGTGCGGCACGAATTCCAGCGTGCGCATGTTGTGCAGGCGATCGGCGAACTTGATCAGGAGCACGCGAACGTCGTCGGCGATCGCGAGCAAGAGCTTGCGCAGATTCTCGGCCTGCTTGGCTTCGCGCGAGACCAGCTCCAGCCGCTTCAGCTTGGTGAGCCCTTCGACCAGCGCGCCGATCTCATGGCCGAAGATATTGTCGATCTCGGCGCGCGTCGCCTCGGTGTCCTCGATGGTGTCGTGCAGCAGAGCGGCGACAATGGTGGCGTCATCGAGCTTGAGGTTTGTCAGGATCGCCGCGACCTCGAGCGGATGCGAGAAATACGGATCGCCGGACGCGCGCGTCTGCGTGCCATGCGCCTTCATGGCATAGACATAGGCGCGATTGAGCAGGTCTTCGTTGGTATCCGGATTGTACGAGCGGACGCGCTCGACCAAGTCGTATTGCCGCATCATGCGCGAGCGCGGCGATTTCGGCTTCTCCGCCACAGGCGACCCCGGCGCAACCGCGACCTGGCCGGTCGCGGCCTGCATTTGCCGGGAGCTGCGGCGCCAATACGCCATCACATCACTACCTTCTTCCACCAGACCCGGACGGGTCCCGCCGTTATGTATCTAATGCGTTTTCGAACGGCGATGCACGCCGCGCGGGCCGCGATACGGTTCAATTTCGCTTGGGCCTGCGGCCATCCAACGCCCAACCCGCTGGCCTATCGGCCCGGCGAGTCAGCCGTTTTCGGCCGCGCCGGCCAAGGACGCATTGTAACCGCAAAAATGTCAACAAAAGCAAAGGCCCGGACTGACGTCCGGGCCTTTGGCAGATCGGGGATTTCGGGACGGACCGGAAGGTTCCGGCCTACTCGTCCTCTTCAGGCTGCTCTTCCGGCGGTGCCAGGCCTTCCAGCCCCTTGAGGAGCTCTTCCTCGGTCATGCGCTCGACCGCGACCTCGGTATCGTCGGCATCCACGCTGGCGCCGGCCGAGCCGATCAAAGGCACGGTATCGGGCTCAGGCTCGTCGACCTCGACGAATTTCTGCAGGGAATGAACCAGTTCCTCGCGGAGGTCTTCCGGGGAAATAGTGGAATCGGCGATTTCCCGCAGCGAAACGACCGGGTTCTTATCGTTATCGCGATCAACCGTCAGTTGCGAACCGGACGAAATCATACGGGCGCGATGCGCCGCCAGCAGGACCAGGTCGAACCGGTTGTCGACCTTGTCAATGCAATCTTCCACGGTGACGCGCGCCATAGACTGTCGCTCCGTTAAATGGGGCCAAATATGTCGGTTATGGGCGCTAGTTATAGTGGTAGGGGGCGTTTCGCAAGACCAAATTTGTGATTTGCCTTCCCAATGGGCTCTGATACGCCAAACCCCGGGGCCAGAAGGCCGGAGCGTCCAAGCGCGGCGGGGTTGCCGTGCGGCACAAGCAAATCTCTTGATTGCACTGTCAAAAGTATAGGTTTTTCGCCCTCGCCTCACCATAATTGCAGTGGTGACTGTCGTGGGGCACGATTCACCGAACTTTAGGCAACAGACCTAGAAAGTGCGCGCGGTCATTGGCCGCTGCGCTAGAAAAGCTAACAACAACGTGAGAACCATTTGATGTCACCAGCTTCCAACAAGATTGCGCTCTTCATCGATGGCGCCAACCTTTACGCAACGGCCAAGACGCTCGGCTTCGACATCGATTACAAGCGCCTTCTTAAGGAATTCCAGAGCCGAGGGACGCTGTTGCGTGCGTTCTACTACACGGCGATCATCGAAGATCAGGAATACTCCTCGATCCGTCCACTGATCGACTGGCTCGACTACAACGGCTACACCGTTGTCACCAAGGCAACGAAGGAATTCATCGACGCATCCGGCCGCCGCAAGGTGAAAGGCAACATGGATATCGAGCTTGCCGTCGATGCCATGGAGCTCGCCGAGCATGTTGATCAGATCGTATTGTTTTCGGGCGACGGCGATTTCCGCTCGCTGGTGGAAGCGGTGCAGCGTCGCGGCGTTCGCGTTACGGTCGTTTCGACCATTTCAAGCCAGCCGCCGATGATCGCCGACGAACTGCGCCGCCAGGCCGACGTCTTCACCGACCTTGTCGAGCTGCAATCAAAGCTGGGCCGCGATCCCTCCGAGCGTCCTGCCCCGCGCGAGCCGCGCCACCACTCGCCGCAATTCCTGCAGCGCGCGACCACCGTGGCGCCACGAGCCGGCGACGACGATTTCGACGATTGAGCATGAGCCAGTACACTGCTAGAGCCTCGGTTCTGATTGAAAACAGAACCGGGGCTTTTTGTTTTGGCACGCGCATCTGACGCGAACCGGTATCGATCCCGGACCAGATCCGTGACTGAAGTTCACTCGAAAACGCTTTGGATAGATGGCTAATCTCCCCGCCCCTGCTGCTGCCGAACCCGACCGCAATTGCCCGCTCTGCCCGAGGCTCGCCGAATTCCGCGCGCAGGCACGTGCCCGCGAGCCGGGTTGGCACAACGCGCCGGTTGCTTCGTTTGGCGATGCCTCCGCGCAACTGTTGATTGTCGGGCTGGCGCCGGGCCTGCAGGGAGCCAACCGGACCGGACGCCCGTTCACCGGCGACTACGCCGGCGATCTCCTGTACGCGACCTTGCTGGAATACGGCTTTGCGAAGGGCGTCTATCAGGCGCGACCGGACGACGGACTGAAGCTCGTCGACTGCCGGATCAGCAACGCGGTGCGTTGTGTGCCACCACAAAACAAGCCATTGCCGGTCGAGATCAACACCTGCCGGCAATTTCTCAGCGCGACCATTGGCACGATGCCCAGACTTCGCGCCATCGTCGCGCTCGGCCGGATCGCCCATGAATCGACATTGAAGGCACTCAGCCTGCGCAATGGCGCCGCCCCCTTTGCGCATGGCGCCGTGCATGAAGCCGGCGCCATCAAGCTCTACGACAGCTATCATTGCTCGCGCTACAACACCAATACCGGGGTGCTGACGCCGAAAATGTTTCGCGAGGTGTTTGCGAAGGTGCGGAAGGATTTGGGGGCATAGATACCATTCAACCCTTATGGTGAGGAGGCGCCAACGAGTCCGCGCGAAGCGCGGCCCGATGACAGGCTCCGCGCCGTCTCGAACCACGAGGCCCCGCCGGTGCCATTCATCCTTCGAGACGCCGCTGCGCGGCTCCTCAGGATGAGGTCAAACAGAAATGTAGGGTGGGCAAAGCGCAGCGTGCCCACCCTTGGCGTCGGTGATCTGGATGGTGGGCACGCGGAGCCTGTCATCGGGCGCGCACTGCGCGACCCGTTGGCTTTGCCCGCCCTACAATTTAACCAGGATTTTCCTTCAGCCATGCCAGTACGTCGGCGGCTTTCCGGTCGGGCGGGAAAACCGGATAGAACACGTGGGCAATGCGCCCGTCGTCGACGATCAGCGCCAGCCGCTTGATCAACGTCAGTCCCGCTACCTCCATCGTCGGCAAGTTCAGGGCGCGGGTGAGCTTAAGCTTTTCATCCGACAGAACCGGAAACGGCAAATGCAGCCGTGACGCCATCTCGGTCTGGTAGACGTTGTCCTGGGTCGATAGGCCGAACACCTGCCTGGTGCCGGCCGCTTTCAACTCCGCAAACAGATCGCGGAACGAGCAGGTTTGCGGCGTGCAGCCGCGCGCGCCGGGGATCATGTCCCAGTCGTCGACCAGGCTGATCTTGCCCGGCGAGCCGGTGCGGGGATAGGCGAACACCACGGTGCGGCCGGGAAGCGCCGATAGCATCACCGAACTGTCGTCGGTGACCAGCAGCGTGACTGGCGGAAGCGCCATGCCGACGAGATGCGCCGCCGCGCCGTCGTCGACCGGCGGGGGGATCTTGCTCCAGTCGACTTCGAGCAGGTTTTTCTGGTTCATTTCAGACTCTACTTCCGTCGTAGGATGGGTGGAGCGAAGTGATACCCATCAACCCAGAACTCCAATCAACGACAGTTGTGATGGGTTTCGCTGCGCTCTACCCATCCTACGAAGTATTCGCCCTCTATCCTCTCGCCCGCATCAGGCGGCCTTTTTCCCGACCCCAGTCGCGCTTCTTTTCGCTCTCGCGCTTGTCGTGCAGCTTCTTGCCCTTGGCGATCGCCAGCAACAACTTGGCGCGACCGCGCTCGTTGAAATAGAGTTTTAGCGGAATCAGCGTCATGCCTTCGCGATCGACCGCGCCCATCAGCTTGTTGATCTGCTTTCGGTGCAGCAGCAATTTGCGCGGCCGTTTTGGCTCGTGGTTGAAGCGGTTGGCCTGCAGATATTCCGGAATGTTGGCGTTGATCAGCCAGATCTCGCCGTCCTTGGAATCCGCATAGGACTCCGCAATGGTGGTCTTGCCATTGCGGATCGACTTCACTTCGGTGCCGGTCAGCGCAATACCGGCCTCAACCGTGTCCTCGATCGCGTAATTGAATCGGGCCTTGCGGTTTTCGGCGACAACCTTGATCGGGCGCTCGTTCTTGTCTGCCACGTTAGCTCTTCTTGAGGAGATCGCGGATCTCGGTCAGCAGTTCTTCCTGGCGGGTCGGCTTCGGCGGCGCGGGTGCTGTCTCGTTCTTGCGCTTCAGCTTGTTCATGGCGCGAATGACCACGAACAGCACGAAAGCGATGATGAGGAAGTTCAGCGTCAGAGTCAGGAAATTGCCCCAAGCCAGCACCGCGCCTTGCTTTTTGGCATCCGCCAGATTGTTGGCGGTTACCGCGCTCGATAATGGCGTGAAGTAATTGGAGAAATCGAGACCACCGGTGATCGCGCCGATCACTGGCATGATAACATCGCCAACCAGCGAGGTCACGATGGCGCCGAAGGCCGCACCGATGATGACGCCGACGGCGAGGTCGACGACGTTACCCTTCATCGCGAATTCGCGGAATTCCTTCAGCACGTTGGATTCCCCTCTTCGTTCTTCAGGCGAAGCGGAACCGACCTAGTTGATCAGGCCGGCATGGACCATGGCGCTGCGCACGGCGAGGCGCGTTGGCTCGGTAACCGGCACCATCGGCAGCCGCAGCTTCTCGTCGATCTTGCCGAGCAGCGAGAGCGCGTATTTTATCGGCGCCGGATTGCTTTCGATAAAGAGGTTGTTGTGCAGCGGCATCAACTTGTCGTGCAGTTTGAGCGCGGTGGCGTGATCGCCCTTCTGCCATGCCGCGTGGAATTCCGAGCACAGCCGCGGCGCGACGTTTGATGTGACCGAGATGCAGCCATGGCCGCCATGCGCCATGTAGCCGAGGATGGTGGCGTCCTCGCCCGACAACTGGTTGAAGTCCTCGCCCATCGCGGCGCGCTGCTGCGATACCCGCACCATGCTGGCTGTCGCATCCTTCACGCCGGCGATGTTCTTCAGGGCGAACAGGCGCGTCATGGTCTCGACCGACATGTCGATCACGGAACGGCCGGGGATATTGTAGATGATAATCGGAATGCCGATGGCGTCGTTGATCGTCTTGAAGTGCTGGTACATGCCTTCCTGGGTGGGCTTGTTGTAGTACGGCGTCACGATCAGCACCGCATCTGCGCCCGCCTTCTCCGCATGCTCGGCAAGCTCGACCGCTTCCTTGGTCGAGTTGGAGCCCGCGCCTGCAATCACCGGCACCTTGCCCTTGGCCTCGTCGATGCACCATTCGACCACGAGCTTGTGCTCGTCATGGCTCAGCGTCGGGCTTTCACCGGTCGTTCCCACCGGAACCAGGCCGTGGGTACCTTCGGCGATCTGCCAGCTCACCAGCGCGCGGAAAGCGGCCTCATCGACCGAGCCGTTCTTGAATGGCGTGACCAAGGCGGTAAACGACCCCCGGAATTTTGTCTTGGCTGCCATGGACTTCCTCCAAACGCTTAAGAAACGGCACGACCGGAACTGGACTTCAATTCATATCGGGTCTGGCGATCAGGCGAAAGGGCCGTGCATAAGGCGCTAGCGCTTTGTTCCGACGCTCTTTCTCGGCTCGGGGCCGACATCTGCCGTCCTCGAAGGCCGATGGCCGCGATTTTGCCGCGGTGATGGCGCAAACAGGTCCACCGCGATGTTTTTAGCGTTTTGTCCACATCTTCAATCAAAATAGACCAAGGCTGGAGCGATTGAATGATTCGCCGCCGCAGAGGAAAGCCGTGATCCCTTCCGCCCGCGCTGCCGCGTTGCGATCGACCGCACTGGCCACAAGCCTGGCGCTGGCGATCGGACTGACTTCCTTCCCTCTGGAAAGCTGGGCCAAGCCAAAGGTTCCCCTGCCGAAGCCGCGACCGATTGCCCGCAACGTCGTTCCCAAGTCCGCGCCGACAGCGAATACCGGCACGCCGGCTCCACCGACTGCGCCGGCGCATGCAGCGCCGGCCCCGCCGCCGCCTGTTCTGGCGCCTGCGACCCGCCAGCATGCTGTCGCACCGCCTGCGCGCAGACACGCCCCAGCCGCCGTGGCCGCGACCTCCTCGACATCTCAGGCCGACAAGGACGCGCTGGAGAACGTCATCGAATTGGTCCGGAAGCAGAAGCCCGGCGATGCAACACAGGTGCAAGCCGCGATCTCGGATCCGGTCGCCCGCAAGCTTGCGGAATGGCTGATCCTGCGCAGCGATAACAACAACGCCTCGGTCGAGCGCTACCGTGCGTTTGTTTCAGCCAATCCGAGTTGGCCGTCGCAGACTTTCCTGCGCCGGCGCATCGAGGCCGCGCTGTGGGATGACCGCCGCGACGATTCGACCGTTTGGTCGTGGTTCGAGAACGAGTCGCCGATCTCGGGCAAGGGTAAGTTCGCGCTAGCGAAGGTGATGCTCGCGCGCGGCGATCGCGCCAATGCCGAACGGCTGGTCCGCGAGGCCTGGCGTCACGACGGCATGTCTGAGGATACCGAGAACGCCGCGCTCGACATGTTCGGCGCGCTGCTGACGGCGGGCGACCACAAGGCACGGATGGAGTCGCTGCTTTACGGCACTGAGCAGGAAACCGGCGGCATGCGCGCCGCCAAACGGCTCGGCTCAGGCCATGTGGCGCTTGCGAAAGCGCGGATCGCGGCCAACAAGAAGTCCTCCAACCTTAGGGCGCTGCTTGAGGCGGTGCCGCGCGAATTGCACGGCGAAACCGGCTACATCTTCGCAAAAATCCAGCTTCTTCGCCGCGAAGAGAAGTTCAATGAGGCCGCACAGCTCATGCTGAGCGCGCCGAAAGACCCGAACCGCCTGCACAATCTCAACGAATGGTGGATTGAGCGGCGCTTGCTGGCGCGCAAGATGCTTGATGTCGGCGAGCATCGCAACGCGTATCTCATCGCGCGGGATGCGGCGCTGCCGACGCGCGACATCTACAAGACCGAGCAGGAATTCACCGCCGGCTGGATTGCGCTGCGGTTCCTGAAAGATCCAGCGGTCGCAGCCCAGCACTTTGCGCGCATCGGCGTCGGCAGCGCGAATCCGACTGCATTGGCGCGCGCCGGCTATTGGCAAGGCCGCGCCGCGGAAGCGGCCGGCCGCGCGCAAGAGGCCCGCGCGGCGTACGGCCGCGCCGCCGAGCAATCGACCAGCTATTATGGTCAGCTCGCCCGCGCCAAGCTTGGCCTGCCGCAGCTTCAGTTGAATGGCGCCCCAAGCGCCCGGGGCCGCGGCGCCGAGCGATTCGAGATCGTTCGCGCGGTGCAGTTGCTGTATGACCTCGACGAGCGCGAACTCGCGATCCCGATATTCGCCGACATGGGCGAGAACGGCGATCCCGAAGCCTTGGTAGGTCTCGGCGAGCTCACCTCGCGCCACGGCGATGCCCGCGGCATGCTGCTGCTCGGCAAGGCCGCGCTCAATCGCGGCCTGCCGTTCGACGTCTACGCCTATCCCGTCATCGGCATTCCGCGGTTCAAGCAGATAGGCCCTGAGGTCGAGCCCAGCATCATCTATTCGATCGCGCGGCAGGAAAGCGCCTTCAACCCGGCCGTGGTCTCACCGGCCCAGGCCTACGGGCTGATGCAGGTGACGCCGGACGCCGGGCGCTATGTCTGCAAGCGGGCCGGCGTCAGCTTCGACCTCAATCGGATGAAGACGGACTCCGTCTATAACGCCATGCTTGGCGCCGCCGAGCTCGGCGGGCTGCTCGAGGACTATCGCGGCTCTTACATTCTGACCTTCGCCGGCTACAATGCCGGTCGCGGCAGCGTCAAAAAGTGGATCGAGCGCTACGGCGATCCGCGCGATCCCAAAGTCGACGCGGTCGATTGGGTCGAGCAAATCCCGTTCTCCGAGACGCGGAATTACGTGCAGCGGATCATGGAGAATCTGCAGGTCTATCGCGCGCGGTTCGGCGGCGGGACCAAGCTTCAGATTGAAGCCGACCTGCACCGCGGCGCCAGCGTCGAATAGCGATTTTCAGGCGACACCAAGACTTGGTCGAAATCGAACCACGCCCGCAGAACCGAGCCTGCGGCGCGGCAGCCGCCGTTCGAATTGGGCTGGAAGCGTCCGAATGGCGGCTCCACCTTGCCCATTCGACAACGAAAAGCCCCCGGCAGTTTCCTGCCGGGAGCCTTCCTAGAGAAGTGTCAGACGACTGGGATCAGAAGTTACGCTGAGCGCGAACGTTCAGGTACACCGTGTCCTGGTCCTTGAACTCGTAGACAGCGGTCGGCTTCGCTTGGTTGGCGGCGAAAAGGGCTGCCCCCGTGAACTTCTGGTCGAGGTGGAACCAGCCGACTTCAGCCGAGAACGTCAGGTTCTTGACGGGAGTCCAGCGGGTGATGAGACCGAGCTGGGCGGTGTTGAAGTCCGGATTGCAGGAATAACCCGTGCCAGCGACTGGGATGTGGCCAATCCGACCACAGATGGCAGCAGCCGAAACGTCATCATACCGAACTGCAGCGTAGCTGCCGAACAAGCTGGATGACCAATAGGGGCTCCAGTTGTGGTTGAACGCGCCGCGAACACCATAAGCTGTCGTGAGATGGATATTGCCATCGCCACCGAAAGCAGTCGGGAGGAAGGTCGAATCCGTGGTCGCACCGAAGCCAATGCTCTGATAAGCGCCGGCAAGACCGGTATCGCCGTACATCAAGAAGCTCGGCGAACCACCGCTGGTGGAGATCACCTGCTTGGTGTGACCCTTGGCCCAAGTCGCGTCCAACTTGATGTCGTCGCCGGCACCCGTCGGAAGGTTCTTGATCTGCAAGGCAGCCATCACCGAACCGCCCCACTTGGTGTCGGGGTGACCGGTAACTTCTGCGCCAGGAGTACCGCTGATCGCATTGTAGGCCGCGCGGTTCTCATGCAACGAACCTGACAGCTGGAAGAGACCCCAGGCCTGATCGACGCGGATGTTGGCGACGATATCTGGGGTGAAAACTCCGCCGTAGCCCTGGGTGCCCGCGCCGAACGCGTTCACGGTGGTCAGGTTGGCCAGCGTGGTGCGGTGGAACACGACCGGATCATCAAGACCGATGGTGGCCGACACGCCGTTGCCGAACTGCGCGGTGTACTGGATGTTGTTCACACCGGTCACAGTGTCATGACCGCCGAGCAGGAACGAGGTGTTGTTGCCCGGATAACCATGCCACGGCGTTGCGAAGGCCGAAGCAGACTTACCGAAGGTGAACCCGGCGAACTGGATGAACGCGAACTCAACCGCGACATAGCCGCCGCCAGCGCTATGAAGCTGGCTCGAGGTGAAAGCGCCGGTGGGGGAGAGGGTGGTCGGATTGGTACTGCTGCCAAATGTATCGAACGTGAAGTCGCCCTGACCGAAGGTACGGACGACGCCGTATTCGGTGGCGGTGCGGGTATCAACCGTCAGCGCCAAACGAGAACGGGTGAAGAAGTTGTGAACGTAGCGGTTGCCCTGGCCGGCGTCGCCGCTCCACTCCGGCTGACCCTGGGTGCCGGCAGCGTTGAACGTGGTGTCGACGCGCAGATAACCACCGATCTTCATGCAGGTGTCGGTGCCCGGGATATACCAGAAACCAGCACCATACAGGGAGCAGATCCTCACGTACTCGACCGCTTTGGCCTTGACGGGAAGATCGGCCGCCTGCGCCCCGCTCATGGCGATCAGACCCGCCGCTGAGCCGAGAATTAGGCTCTTAACCATCTTCATATTAAACCTCCAAGTTGCTCTGTAGGGAAGGTTCCGGATCCGCTGGGTGAATCACCCTAAGGTTGGTTCCCTTGTCCCCTGAAACCCGCTTAGTCGCTTCGCGCCTTCGGACACTCCCGCATGAACGCGAGGGACTTAAGCGAACCACCTAAAACGGGACGACCTCGGGATGCCCCCCTCCGTCGCCCGATCACAATTACCGAGGACGTCTGCACACGCAACAAAGGAACCGCTCAGAACGGCCCTACTCCGCCCCTTTTCCGAAGGGTGTTGCACAAATAACACGCGTTTGTGATCGAAGTTTTTCTGCAAGCCTTTGTTTCTGATAGATATTTTTGATTAGTTCTATTTGACACGTGAATCGTTGTGCGCGCAGCGCAGCAAGCGGCTTTCCCCCTTCTAAGCATCCCCATCGCGTCGAATCGAACGGCGGGATTCGCCGCATCCATCGAACAAAACGCATAAGAGAAGGCGACGCGGCAGCCGGTTTGGGCGAGAGTCACGACAGCGATGACGAGTATAGATGACAAGTATATAAGTCTGAGGCTGGCGCCCTCGCCGTCATTGGCCCGTTTCGGCCGGCGATCCCCAGGGAACCAGCACGCGAGGAAATGCAAAAGCCCCAGGATCGAGATGCATTTCGCTACGGAGCGAAGGTGACGCTTTGTATCTGAATTTGAAGCGCCTGCTTCCCAAGCCACTTAGTCAAGGCTGCATGCCGACGCCGAATCGAATGCGAAGCCTTGAAAAAGACCGGCGTCACCTGCTCCGCGGGATGCGGGATCGACACGGCAGGAACGCTGGCGGCGGCACCGCCACCAAATGGCCCCGGCGTAACCTGAATCTGCCGCTTGCGGCCCGCCCTCGCGTCGGGCATATCCGCCCTCATGGAGCTGTGGCCGAGTGGCTGAAGGCGGCGGTTTGCTAAACCGTTATAGGGTTGTAAAGCCCTATCGAGGGTTCGAATCCCTCCGGCTCCGCCACCCGCCTTCGCTTGCGCTTCGGCGTGGCATGCCGCGGTGAAGCGCAAATGGCGGCGGGTGCCGCGCCAAAGCCGCGAAGCAGCGACGGCGGGCCGCACGCCCTCGCGGGCTTCGGCCACCCGAAGGCCGACAGGGTGTCTCCCGAAGCTCCACAGGAGCGCGGGGGAGACTGTAACCACGTGTGGAGTGTCGGCGCTGATCGCGAAGCAAGCGACCGCGGGGCTGCCCTTCCCTTCCTCCTCCCTCTGCCATAACCATCGCGCTATTTGCGGCGATGTTCGAGCGTCTCTTGCCGTTGGGAGAGCATTCTATCTGCAGCATCCTCGGCACGGTGGAGCACAGCATGAAGAAGGAAGAGCTCGAAGCCCTCCTTGGCGACGGCGAAAACACGCCCAATCTCGGTCCGATCGAAGAACACCTTCATGCTGTCGCGACGGAGTCGGAGCTGCCCGATTTCGCGGTCGGCATGTGCGTGGCGAGAATCGAAGAAATCCGCGCCGAGCTTGCGCGCCGTCCTGCTGCGGGCCGCGGATGGCGAAGTTCTGTCGGACGATGAGAGCCTGCTACTGTTCCGCGGGCTTCACATCCTGCGCGGAGCACGTGACCGGGAAGCCTGCCAGCGGCTCCTGCGCCTACTGCGCCGGCCCTTTCAAGAGGTCGACGATCTCATCGGCGATACCGTCATTGAAAGCCTGGCCAATATTGTCACTGGCGTGTTCGATGATGATAGCGACGCCCTGTTCGCCCTAATCATCGATCGCTCAATCGATGGATTGATCCGTGAAGCGTTGTTCGGTGCGGCGACTTTCCTTGCATGGGAGCGCCGCATCCCGCGCGATCGCTTTCGGGACCTGCTTGTTCGGTTCTATGAAGAGCGCTCGGCCGAAGACGGCGATCAGGCGTGGGCAGGCTGGCTGCAAGCGATCGCCCTGCTTGGAATGCGCGACCTGGTGCCGCTCGTCGACAATGCCTTTCGCGAAGAGCGCATACCGAGGAATGGGTCAATCGTCCCGAGTTCGACGACGAGATTGCCGAAGCCGAACGCGCGCCCGACGACATCGACCGGTTCACGCAAAACAATCTCGGTTACATCGAGGATGTACTCGTGGCGCTGGATTGGACGCGCGGCGCCGAAGCGTCTTCGAAGATGGCGACGACGAAGCCCCGTGGGCCGAATTCGCGTATCCGAGCGAGCCGATCAGGAACCCCTGGCGTAACGTCGGCCGTAACTATCCATGTCCCTGCGGGAGCGGCAAGAAGTTCAAGAAGTGCTGCCTTGCCACAGGAGGGCCGCCGGCCTGATGCCGGCTGCACCTGGCCTCAGTGCGCCGTCATCCACGCACGCGCCTCGCGCTGTGCGGTGGCGATTTCGGCATCCGACATCATCGCGGCGACCTCGCGGCGCATGGAGATTGCATCCGCGCGTCCCTTCAGCGCGGCGAGATTGAACCATTTGTGGGCCGCGACGAGATTGACCACGCCGGAACGGCCGCTCGCCCAGTAAAGGCCGCGCTCGAACAGCACGTCCGGAATCGCGGTCGCCTCCACCGGAATTGCGGTGTCGAGATCGATCGGCCTCTGAAACATCTGTAGCTCCCCTTCTTATTGTTGCCGCCCTCCCCCGAGCGCGGCCCCTGTCCACTGTTGAAACATCCCCAACGCCGTTTTCCGGTCTGTTGTTGGGATGATCATGGCCGATCAAATTTGAAGGGCAGTTTAAGGTTTGCGATGAACGGGGTGTAAACGGGCACTTTGCGCCATCGAACGCGGAACCGCAGAAGTATCTGCGGCACAGGGAGAAGTGGCCGATCGTGAAAATCGGTTTACCCTGCGGTTTCGCGGAACGATAACCATTGCGGGCGATGTCAGTGTCATCATCACCCCGTCACCCGATTGGAGCATTGACGGTTCCAGCAGACGACCCGGCGTCGCGTAGCTCTGCGGCCATGCAGTCGTTCAAGGGCGGGTCGGCCACCGAAACGCGCCTGAACCGGCGCGACAGGCGGAACCGAACCCTCGGCGTCTATGAATGATGAAGTGAACTTGGAAAACTTCAGTGCCGAGCGCCTGATGCGCGGGCTGTCGGAGCGCTCCGGCAAGCGGGCGTTCCGGGGGGCAACTACGCCCCTGGGAACGAGGGCGTCGGCGAACACGTCAGGACCAGATTTCAAGCCGGGCTTTTGCCCCGGTGAAATTGCGAGCAGTTAAGGATACCCGCACCGAACGAAGAAAACCTGTTTCTTCTGCCGGACCGATTTGAAAGAGCAAGTTCTTCCGAAATACGATCCAGCCGTTTGACCTGATGTCTCGCCGACACCCTCTTTCGTCGACCAGAGCCTTCAGCGTTTCGTCTTGGGGCTCGGGTGACGTGCCGGCATCGAGCCGCCGGCAATTTTCAAAGAAGCGAACTTACTTCTTCTTCTTGGCGACCTTGCGGGTCTTCTTCGCAGTCTTCTTCACTGCGCTCTTCGCTTTCTTCGCCTTCTTAGCTTTCTTGGCCATGTTGCCCTCCTAATGTAGTGAGATGGCTTAGTCGCTGCGTGCACTCGGGAATCGAGATGCACTACATCCCGAATACACCAACACATTCAAAAAAACAGCTTCCCGCTTAAGGAAGTGTTGACGCAGCGATGTGAGGGCGCGCGCAGCGCTGCAGTCGGCGACGCGACGACATGCTCGCGCATCAATGCAAAAAGTGCCGCAACGACCGCCATCGGCATTTGTCAAGATTGCAAGAAGCGCCTGTGCCGCAGCACTTTCTTGAATTCGCGCAGACCACGTTCGATGCGCAATCGATGTCGTCGCGACTCACTGATGCCGTGAAAAAGTCGTGTGCACGGACTCTGAGTCGCAAATTTTGGCAATAAAAAAATTTTCGTGGGCACAGCGTTGGCGTCTCATCGCCGCTCGCCAAAACCGAACTTTTTTGCGAATCGCGAAGATCGATTCGCAACTGCGCTATCCGGCGCGAGGGTGAATTTCAGATCGCGATCGACGATCGAAACACGCTCGCGCGCATCAATCGCGGCGCCATCAACGACGGAGTCGTCCCGTTACGGGACGCTTCAGATGCCGAGCTTCGCCTTCAGCAGATCGTTGACCGCTTGCGGATTGGCCTTGCCGCCGGACTGCTTCATCACCTGGCCGACGAACCAGCCGGCGAGCTGCGGCTTGGCTTTCGCCTGTGCGACCTTGTCCGGATTGGCGGCGATGATCTCATCGACGACCTTCTCGATCGCACCGAGATCGGTGACCTGCTTCATGCCGCGCGCTTCGACCAGCTCGCGCGGGTCGCCGCCTTCCGTCCAAACGATCTCGAACAGGTCTTTTGCGATCTTGCCGGAAATCGTACCCTCGCCGATCAGGCCAACGATCGCAGCTAGCTGCCCCGCCGACACCGGCGAGTCTGCGATTCCGTGGCCTTCCTTGTTGAGACGCCCGAACAGCTCGTTGATCACCCAGTTGGCGGCGAGCTTGCCATCGCGCGCCTTGTCGGCAAGACCGGCCAGCACGGTCTCATAGAAGACCGCGCTCTCGCGCTCGGCGACCAACACGCCGGCGTCGTAAGGCGACAGGCCGAGGCTCTCGATAAAACGCGCCTTCTTCTGGTCCGGCAGTTCCGGCAGCTTCGCCTTGAGCTCATCGACATAGCCTTGCGTGAACTCAAGCGGCAGCAGGTCGGGATCGGGGAAATAACGATAGTCGTGCGCCTCTTCCTTGGAGCGCATCGATCGCGTTTCGCCCTTGTTGGGGTCGAACAGTCGCGTCTCCTGGTCGATCGTGCCGCCATCCTCGATGATCTCGATCTGGCGCCGCGCCTCGTACTCGATCGCCTGGCCGATAAAGTTGATCGAGTTCATGTTCTTGATTTCGCAGCGGGTGCCGAGCGGCCCGCCCGGCTTTCGCACGGAAACGTTTACATCGGCGCGCAACGAGCCCTTCTCCATGTCGCCGTCGCAGGTGCCGAGATAGCGCAGGATCGAACGAAGTTTTGTCACGTAGGCCTTGGCCTGCTCGGCATCGCGAATATCAGGTTTTGACACGATCTCCATCAACGCCACGCCGGAGCGGTTGAGGTCGACATAGGACATGGTCGGCGACTGATCATGCAGCAATTTGCCGGCATCCTGTTCCAGATGCAGCCGCTCGATGCCGATCGTGGCGGTCTTGCCGCCGTCCAGTTCGACGACGATCTCGCCCTCGCCCACGATCGGCGACTTGTACTGGCTGATCTGATAGCCCTGCGGCAGGTCCGGATAGAAATAGTTTTTTCGGTCGAACACCGAGCGCAGGTTGATCTTGGCGTTGAGGCCGAGCCCGGTTCTGACAGCCTGCTTGACGCATTCCTCGTTGATGACGGGCAGCATGCCCGGCATCGCGGCATCGACCAGCGACACATGACTGTTGGGCTCGCCGCCGAATTCGGTCGACGCACCGGAGAACAGTTTTGATTTCGAGGTGACCTGGGCGTGCACCTCCATCCCGATCACGACTTCCCAGTCGCCGGTCTGGCCCTTAATCAGTTTTCCGGGTTTGACTGACACGTTCATGCTTTTCCACCCCCGAGCAGTGCGGACACGATCCGCTCCCATTCGGCTTCCAGAGAATCCTTCGCCACCGGCTGGCCAGCCTGGCGGTACCAGTAGCCGGCGTTACCGAGATCGCCTTCGACCCGGTGCAGATAGGCATGCACCCAGGCGGCGTTTGCACCGCTCTCGCCCTGCACGATCTTGTGGGCCCGGTCCCAGTCGCCCTTGGCGGCCCACCACAACGCGGCCAGCGGCGGTTGCAGGCCCGGCGCTGGCGCGGCATCCGTCAGGCTGGTGCGGAAATCCGGCATGTCACCACCAGCGCGGCGGCGTGAAGCGGCCGGCCGCCTGCTCCACGACTTCGCCGAGCGAGAACAGCGTCTCCTCGTCGAACGGACGGCCGATCAACTGCAGCCCAAGCGGCAGTCCCTGCGCGTCCTTGCCGGCCGGCACGGCGATGCCCGGCAGCCCCGCCATGTTCACCGTCACCGTAAAGATGTCGTTGAGATACATTTCGACCGGATCAGCGCCGCCCTTTTCGCCGATGCCGAAGGCGGCCGAGGGCGTCGCCGGCGTCAGGATCGCGTTGACGCCCTTGGCGAAGCAGTCCTCAAAATCCTTCTTGATCAGCGTGCGCACTTTTTGCGCGCGCAGATAATAGGCATCGTAATAGCCGGCCGAGAGCACATAAGTGCCGATCATGACGCGGCGGCGCACTTCATCGCCAAACCCTTCCGCGCGGGTGTTCTCGTACAACTCGCCTATGCTGCGGCCCGGCACGCGCAGCCCATAGCGTACGCCATCATAGCGCGCGAGGTTGGACGAGGCTTCCGCCGGCGCGACGATATAATAGGCCGGCAGCGCGTATTTGGTGTGCGGCAGCGACACCTCGACCAGTTCGGCGCCGGCCGCCTTCAGCCAGTCCGCGCCTTCGGTCCAGAGCTTTTCGATTTCCGCCGGCATGCCGTCGAGGCGATACTCTTTCGGGATACCGATCTTCATCCCTTTCACCGACTTGCCGATCGCGGCTTCATAGTCGGGCACGCCGATGTCGACCGAGGTCGTGTCCTTCGGGTCGTGGCCCGCCATCGAGCGCATCAGGATCGCAGAATCGCGCACCGTGCGCGCGATCGGACCGGCCTGGTCGAGCGAGGACGCGAACGCCACGATGCCCCAGCGCGAGCAGCGCCCATAGGTCGGCTTGACGCCAACTGTCGCGGTGAACGCGGCAGGCTGGCGGATCGAGCCGCCGGTGTCGGTTGCCGTCGCGCCCATGCAGAGCAGCGCTGCCACCGCGGATGCCGATCCGCCGGACGAGCCGCCCGGCACCAGCGTGGTGTTGGAACCTTCGCGGCGCCACGGGTTGACCACCGGGCCGAAGCACGAGGTCTCGTTCGACGAGCCCATCGCGAATTCGTCGTTGTTGAGCTTGCCGAGCATCACGGCGCCGTCGCGCCAGAGCTGCGAGGTCACGGTCGATTCGTACGGCGGCACGAAGTTGCCGAGGATCTTTGAGCACGCCGTGGTGCGCACGTCCTTGGTTGCGAACAGGTCCTTGATGCCGAGCGGAATGCCGGCAAGCGGCCCGCCCTCGCCCTTGGCAATCTTCGCATCGACCGCGCGCGCCATGGCACGCGCCTGGTCGGGCGTTTCCAGCACGAAGGCGTTGAGCGAACGCGCCGCTTCGATCGCGGCAAGATGCGCATCCGTCAGTTCGAGCGAGGTGAAAGACTTGCTCGCGAAGCCTTCCCGGGCCTCCGCGATCGTCAGAGATGTCAGATCGGTCATTTATTGATCGGGCTGCAGAAGAACGGAGAAAGCGTCTTGTCGTTGGCGGGATCGTTGGCGCGCGCCTTGTCGGCTGCCTCGAGCTGATCAAGCACGGCATCCATCGCCTTGTCGGGATCGGCGGCCTTGCCCTGCCGCTCCATCGCGTCGAGATAGTTCATATAGGCCTGATAGGCCTTTTCATCGTCGCAGAGCAGACACATCGGAAGACTCTTTTGTTTGACGCGTTTTCTTCACGCGAACCGGTACCCACTTCGCTCGAAAACGCTACGCTCTACTCCACCACCTTCGGCACCAGGAAGAAATCGTTTTGTGTCTCCGGCGCATTCCTGACGATGTCGTCGGGAATCTCGCCGTCACTGACCACATCCGGCCGTTTCTTCATTTCCATCGGCGTCACCGAGGTCATCGGCTCAACGCCGTCGATGTTCACTTCCGAAAGCTGCTCCACGAAGGCCAGCATGGCGTTCAGCTCGCCCTGCAAATGGGGAACCTCGGCCTCGGTGACCGCAATCCGCGCAAGATGCGCGATGCGGCGAACAGTGGCGGCATCTACAGACATAAATATAGGCCTCAAAGGGGGAATTCGCACCCGCCGTATAGCAGAGGCCGCTTTTGCGCCGCAACCGCGGGAACAGGCGGCCGCAGGGCCCTTTCGGTCGCCCTTGCCGTGATGCACAAGATTTCGTGTGCGAAGCGAAGATTTCTTGCGCAAAGGCGCCCCGACGAAACCATTTTTACCGATTGACGTAGTCATCCTGAAGCAATCGGGGGATGTAGTCGCGGCCGGAACATCGGGAGGCCGTGTCATATCGATCATCGAAAATGACCGCGCCGGATCGGAAAGCTGGGATCCGGCCCTCTGGTCCATCGGGACCGTTCTCGGCGTCGCGATCGTCTACCTCGCCTGCTTAACCTGACCCAAACGGGAGGAGAGCCATGTCCCAGGCTAAAATCTCCCAGGCTAAAATCCTGCGGGAAAAGGCGGAGATGTTCGAACGCCGCGCCGAAAATGCGACCGATCCCATCTCCAGGCAGCACTACAAGGAGATGGCAGCACATTACCGTTCGCTGGCCGCAGAGCATCTGGACGTCAGGCGCGACGAACCGGCGCACTGAGCGGCGAATGGGATTATCCGCTTAGCGCCCCGAACCGCGCCAGCGCAGCCCCCGCGAGCGAACGGGTCAATTCCGCCGCCGGCATTTCGCGGCCCATCCGCACCGCCTGCCCGGCCCACAGATTGGTGAAATCGACCTTGCCGAGCTTTTCGGCCGCGGCCTTCAGCGGCCCGAGTGCGGTTGCGGCATGCGGGAATGCCGGCGCATCCGGCGAGATCGGTCCGACCTCGCACATGACACGATTGGCAACGCCACGCGCAGGACGGCCGGTCATGACATTGGTGATGACGGTGGAATCATCATGCGCCTGGGCCAGCGCCGTGCGCGCGGGTCCGATCACCTTGGACTCCGGACAGCGCAGATAGGCGCTGCCGATCTGCACGCCGGATGCGCCAAGCGCGAACGCCGCCGCAATGCCGCGCCCGTCGGCGATGCCGCCGGCTGCGACAACAGGCACTTTCACTGCGTCGACTACCTGCGGCACCAGCGCAAACGTGCCGGGCTGCTGGGCGACATTGTCGGTCAGGAACATGCCGCGATGGCCGCCGGCTTCGGCACCTTGTGCGATGATGACGTCAGCGCCGTTCTCCTCCAGCCAGATCGCTTCCTTCACAATGGTTGCCGAAGACATCACGATGCAGCCCGCCGCCTTGACGCGCTTGACCAGCGCCGGATCCGGCAGGCCGAAATGGAAGCTGACGATTTCCGGCTTCAGTTCTTCCACCACCGCACACATCGTCTCGTCGAACGGCGCACGGTTGGCGGCGTTGATGGGCGTGGAAGGATCGATACCCAATTCCTTGTAATAAGCGCCAAGCCGCGCCTTCCATCCGGCCTCGCGCGTAGGATCGGCATCGACCGGCTTATGACAGAAGAAGTTCATGTTGACCGGCGCCGTGACGCGCTGGCGGATGATGTTGACCTGCTCGCGTGCTTTTTCGGCCGAAATCATCGCACACGGCAGCGAACCCAGCGCCCCGCCTTGGGCTGCGGCGATCACGAGTTCGGCGTCCACGGCGCCGGCCATCGGCGCCTGCACGATCGGAAATTCGGTCTTGAAGAGGTCGATGATCCGGCGATCTGGCCACATGGTTGTGCTCGCTAGTTATATTGCTCGGCTGCTGCATCCCCTCTCCCCTTGTGGGAGAGGGTGGATCGAATGAGCGAAGCTCATTCGAGACGGGTGAGGGGTTTCTGTCCGCGGAGACAAACCCCTCATCCGGCGCGGACTATGTCCGCGCACCTTCTCCCACAAGGGGAGAAGGGAAAGAAGAAGTGATCGCTGAATTCCGCCGTCCACCCAATATCTGCTCCGCCTCGGTGACGATCCTGTCAACGATTTCGGCGGCGGGCGGGATATCGTGGATCAGCCCGACCGCTTCGCCCGCAATGACGGCAGCGATATCGAAATTGCCCGCCGCTCTCGCCGCCGCATATTCGGCGGTAACCGCTTGAAGATTTTGCATGAGCTCGACCTCGCGTCCCATCCAGCGCCGCGCATGATCGTTGATCAGGCAGCGGCCGGTAAACGGCGCCGGCCAGACATTGTTGCGCGACAGATCGAAGATGATGCCGCGAACGCTGTTGCCGCTTGAGGCTGCACAGATGCGCCGCTTGGCTTCGTCCGCGCCGTCGCATTCCTGGCTGGCATAAAAGCGGGTGCCGAGCAGCACGCCGGAAGCGCCCAGCATCATCATCGCCGCAAGCCCGCGGCCGTCACCTATCCCGCCTGCTGCTGCGACTGGCACCCGGCCGGCCGCCAGATCAACAATGGCCGGCACAATGTCGATCGTGGTGCGCGAGGCGCCATGGCCGCCGGCTTCCGTTCCCTGTGCGATCAGAATGTCGGCGTCTGCATCGAGCGCCTGTCGCGCCATATCCTCGTCCTGAACCTGGCAGATCAACAACGCGCCCGATGATTTGACGCGCGGTGCGAAGGGTGTGGGATCGCCGAACGAGAGCATGATCGCTCGCGGACCGGCTTCAAGCGCGACATCCAGTAGCGCCGGCTGCTTCGCAAGGCTCCAGGTGATGAAGCCAATGCCGAAGGGATCGGAGACATCGGCGAGCTTGGCCGCCTCCTGCTCCAACCACGCCCGGTCGCCATAGCCGCCGCCGAGAATGCCGAACCCGCCGGCAGCGCTGACGGCTGACGTTAGGCGCGCGCCCGCAATCACATCCATCGGCGCCGACAGGATCGGATGCTGGATGCCCAGACGGGCGGTCAATGGCGTGGAGATCGGCATGTCCATTCCCCTGCAAACTAGACAGGCAGTCTAGGCCGAACTATCATTCTCCAAAAATGAATACTATAGAACTCTCCCATCTCTAGAAAGAAACGGGGCTGCCATGGAGCTGAGCGATCTCGTCACCTTCTCGGCCGTGGCCCGGCTCGGCGGCATCACCCGCGCCGCGGACGAACTCAACACCGTGCAGTCCAACGTCACCCAGCGCGTGAAGGCGCTGGAAGCCGAGATCGGCACCGCGTTGTTCGAACGGCACAGCCGCGGCATGACGCTGACCGGCGCCGGCCGCCGCCTGCTTCCCTATGCCGACCGGATGGCGGCGCTGTCGCGCGAGGCGGTGCTGGCCGCGCGCGACGATGGCGAGCCGAAGGGGCCGCTTTCGATTGGCTCGATGGAGACGACGGCCGCGGTACGCCTGCCCTCTTTGCTCGCCGAATTCCATCGCCGCTTTCCGGCGGTGCAATTGATCCTGCGGACCTCGACAACGGCTGACCTCGTGACCGGCGTGCTCAACGGCACGTTCGATGGCGCCTTCGTTGCTGGGCCGATCGAGCATGCCGAACTCGATGCGACAGTTGTCTTCCGCGAAGAACTGGTGCTGGTCACGGCACGGCGCTGGCAGAGCCTCGGCGCGTTACGTGCGGGAACGCCCGGCTCGGGTCCGACCGCCTTGGTCTTCCGTACCGGCTGCACCTACCGGCAGCGGCTCGAACAGGTGTTTTCGGAATTCGGCTGGCCGTCTTCCGCCCGGTTCGAACTCGGCACGCTCGACGGCATGATCGGCTGCGTCGCCGCCGACATGGGCGTGACGCTGCTGCCGCGCGCCGTCGTCGGGCGGAACGATACCGTCAACGTCCACACGCTGAACCCGGCGCAGGCACACGTCGAGACGCTTTTCATCACTCGTCGCACGGCCCATCAATACAGCGCGCTCCAGGGCTTTGCGTCCTGTCTGGCCGGCAACGGCGAGGTTATCGCTGCCTGACATACCAGCGCCGCAGCGCGACGCCGGCCCAGATCGCCTCGACCAGCCCGAACGGCCAGGCGCCCTGCAGAAATCCGTACACTGAGCCGAGCGCGCACGCGCCGGCAAAGGCAATGATGAACCAGTGGCTGCGGTCCTCCAGCGCGTAGGCCACCAGCATCGCGGTCACCGCGAGCAGGCCGAACAGGCTAAGCGCATCCACTGAACTGCCCCACGCGTTCCGTTGCGCGAAAATTCCGTTGCCGCAATTCAGCAACACATCGAATTGCGGCGCAGCACTCGCGGCTTTCCATCGCACACACGCAACGGCTCGAAAAATTTCTGGCCGCCGCGCCCCGCTACGTTAGTATGAGCCGCTAGTTACCAAAAACCATAACGTCAACATCTGGGAGGAACTGCGATGCGCAACGCTTTCGTGTTGTGCTGTTCTGCTGCCCTGTTGGGTACGGTCGGAACGGCAAGCGCTCAAGACTGGACGAAATCGAAATGGGGCCCAACGACGAGATCGGCGCTGCCAACTACATGACGCCTGAACTCGTCGTGAAGGCAGCGGGCTTGGTCAAAACCGGCAAGACCTACGCACTCGGCATTCCCGTCGACTCCACGACGCCGGCCCATCCGCCGCGCGCCTTCAAGATCACCGTCGTGCAACCCGGCCAAGCGGGAAGCCCCGGCCTCGGACCGACCAAGACTACCTACAATGACGACCTCATCGACGGCTGGGTTGGCGTCGGCAGCCAACTCGATGGCCTCGGCCATATCGGCGTCGAGCACGTCTACTATAACGGCAACAAGCTGGTCGATTTCGCCGATCCCACCGGGCTGAAGAAGCTCGGCGTCGAGAAGATTCCGCCGATGGTTGCCCGCGGCGTGCTGCTTGACATGGCCGCCCATTACAACACCGACGTGGTCAAGGAAGGCACCGCCTTCAACACCAAGGAGATCGAGGAAGTCGCGAAGAAGCAGGGCGTCGAAATTCGCCAGGGTGACGTCGTGATCTTCCATACCGGCTGGCTCAGCCTGATCGGCAAGGACGACAAGCGTTTCGGCGCCGGTGAACCCGGTCTGGGCGTCGAAGGCGCCAAGTATCTCACCGGCAAGGGCGTCGTCGCTGTTGGCGCCGATACCTGGGGCGTCGAAGCGGTCCCGTTCGAGACCAAGAACGTTTTCGAGGTGCACCAGATATTGTTGCCGATGAACGGCACCTACATCCTCGAAAACATGAACACCGCTGAACTGGCCCGGGACAGGGCCTACGAGTTCCTGTTCGTCCTCGGTCAGCCGCGCTTCAAGGGCGCGGTGCAGAGCATGATCAACCCGGTCGCGATCCGGTAACACCAAGCGCGGCGTGGCGTTCTCGCATGGATGCCACGCCGCGATCGGCTTTGCCTGGGCGACGCGGTGCGTGTTAAGCGGGGCGATGCCTGCCCCCATCCTCCCCTTGATCGACGCCGTGGCGCACTGGCCCGAGCGTGGCGCCCTGATCGGCCTCGATCTTGGCTCCAAGACCATCGGCGTCGCCGTGTCCGACCCCGACCGCCGGCTGGCAACCGGCGTCGCGACCATCCAGCGCAAGGCCTTCAAGGCCGACGCGGCGCGGCTGCTCGCGATATCAGGCGAGCGCAACGCGGTCGGCTTCGTGCTCGGGCTGCCTATCAACATGGACGGCAGCGAGGGGCCGCGCGCGCAATCGACCCGCGCCTTTGCCCGCAATTTCTCCAATCTCACCGGGCTTGCCATTGCCTTATGGGACGAGCGGCTTTCGACCGCGGCGGTCGAGCGCGAGCTGATCGGAATGGACGTTTCCCGCGCCCGCCGCGCCGAGGTGATCGACGAGCACGCCGCGATGTTCATCCTGCAGGGCGCGCTGGACCGGCTCGCAAAACTGCGCAGGGATCGCTGATCATGGCGGTCGTCATCGCGGCGCTGCTGCCGGTGTTCCTGCTGATCGTGCTCGGCTTCATCCTGAAGCGGACCCTGATCCGGCCCGAGGCGCAATGGCAAGGGCTCGAACGGCTGACCTACTACGTGCTGTTTCCGATCCTGCTGGTACAGACGCTGGTCAAGGCCGACCTGAGCACGGTGCCGGTGGCCGGCGTTGGCGGCGCGCTGCTGCTCTCGGTCCTGCTGATGTCGCTGCTCTGCCTGGCGCTACGGCCCTTGCTGGCGCGCCTGTCAGTCGACGGTCCGGCTTTCACCTCGATTTTCCAGGGCGCTACTCGCTGGCAGACCTACGTCGCGCTCGCCGTATCCGGCAGCCTGTTCGGCGACCTCGGGCTGGCGCTGGCTTCCGTCGCGATGGTCGCCATCATTCCGCTGGTCAACGTGTTCAGCGTTTCCGTGCTCGCCCACTACGCTTCGCCGGAAAAGCGCTCGGTTGGCACCATCGTCGCGACCGTGGCACTCAATCCTTTTATCTGGGCCTGCGTCATCGGGTTGGCGCTCAACGTCACCCACATCCCGCTTCCCAAACTCTGGCACGAGGTGGCCGATGCGCTCGGACGTTCCTCGCTCGCCATCGGCTTGCTGGTGACCGGCGCCGGCCTGCACCTCGAAGGCATGTTCCGGCCGAGCCTCGCCGCGTCAGTCGCGTTGTTCCTTAAGCTGATCCTGATGCCTGTGATGGCGGTCGCGCTGGCGCTCTGGTTCGGAGTTTCGGGTGCGAACCTTGCCATCGTGACGGCCTGCGCCGCGGTGCCCACCTCTTCCTCGGCTTACGTGCTGGCGCGGCAAATGGGCGGCGACGCACCGCTGTTGGCCCAGATCATCACGCTGCAGACCATTCTGGCGGCGGTGACGATGCCGATTGCGATCGCTCTGGCGGCCATGTGCTAATTGGAGCCGGCCAGCCAGAAAGTCTGGATGGTCGCCGCCAGATTGTTGATGCCGTGCAGGACGATGGTCAGCCAGGTCGAATTGGTGCGGTAGCGCAGATAGCCCAGCAGCAAGCCGATCGAAAACACCTCGCCGAAAAAGAACCAGTCGTATTGCAGGTGCAGCGAAGTCCAGGCCAGCGAGGACAGGAAGATGGCGCCGGCGACGCCGAGCCGCGACTCCGACCAGCCGCGATAGAGAAACCCGCGCGCGAAGATCTCTTCCCACATCGGTGCCGCGACGGCGAACGCGATCACCAATAGCCACAGCGCACCTTCGGCCTGCGCTGTTTTCAGAACCTCGCCCATGAAGCCCGGCGTCACCTCGCGCCCGAGCGCGCGCGACAGCAGGTCCCAGCCGCCGACGAGAATAGCCAGCGCGGCGAGACCGACGAAGAAATCGCGCCATGTGGTCCAGCGCAGCGCCAGATAATCGACAAAGGGAATGCGCGTCGGGCGGATCGCGATCCACGTCGCCAGCAGCACGGCAGGCAATCCGAGGATGACCGAGAGCGAGATGGTCAGGCCGGCGCCAATGACCCGGATCGCCTCAGTGATGTCGAACGATCCGCCCTGCCGCAGCACGAAATAGATGATGACCGTGGCTTGGCCGAGGAACACCGCGGCGAAGATGAACAGGCCCCACAGCGTCGTGCCCCAGAATTTCCAGGCGCGTGGCGGCCGCTGATTTGACGTCGCAGGTGGTACGGCAGCGGGACTTGCGGTGGTGAGGGAGTCCATCAAGTGACTTTCTCGTTGTCGTCATGCCCGGCCTTGCCGCCTTCGCTGAAGCTTCGGCGGCCGAGCGCACTTGTGGCCCGGCGAAGCCTTGGCGGAGACGGATGCCGGGCATCCACGTCTCTAGCACCGCGCAAAAGCAGGACGTGGATGGCCGGGTCAAGCCCGGCCATGACGATAAAAGCCCTATTCACGGCAGTGCGCGCGCCAGAAGGCCGCGGATGTCGCCGCTATCCAGATCGACCGCGCCATACATGCCGCCGTGATTGCCACCGAGGCGCGTGGCCGCGAACAACTCGGCATGGTGCGGCGACACGGCATTGAGCGCGGCAGCAGCCGCCAGCAGCGCCAGTTTTTCGACCGCCAGCCGCGCCACACGCTCGCTGTCCAGCCGGTGGAACGCCTTGCCGATGAATGCGGTTGCCTCACTCGCGCCCGGCACTCCGAGCGTCTCGCCGGTCAGTTCATGCACGATGTTGGACGCGGCTTCGGGCTCGCGCGACAGCGCGCGCAGCACGTCGAGACACATCACGTTTCCGGAGCCTTCCCAGATCGCATTGACCGGTGATTCCCGGTAATGCCGCGCCAGAATGCCCTCCTCCACGTAACCATTGCCGCCAAGGCATTCCATCGCTTCATAGAGAAAGCCCGGCGCGCTCTTGCATACCCAGTATTTGATCGCTGGCGTCAGCAGACGCATATAGGCGGCTTCCTTGGCGTCAAGGGGGGCGCGGTCGAACGAACGGCATAGCCGCATCACCAGCGCGACGGTAGCCTCGACATGCAGCGCCATGTCCGAGAGCACCGCCTGCATCAGCGGCTGATCGGCGAGATGCTTTTGGAATACGCTGCGATGCCTGGCGTGATGCAGCGCATGCGCCAGGCCCGATCGCATCAGCCCGGCGGAGGCGATCGCACAATCCTGCCGCGTCAACTGCACCATCTGGATGATGGTGCGGACGCCCTTGCCTTCGGCGCCGACGCGCTCGGCATAGGCGCCATGAAACTCGACCTCGGAGGAAGCATTGGAGCGGTTGCCAAGCTTGTCCTTCAGCCGCTGGAACCGGATCGCGTTGACGGACCCGTCGGGCGTAAAGCGCGGCATGAAGAAGCAGGTCAATCCCTGCTCGGCCTGGGCCAGCACCAGGAAGGCGTCGCACATCGGCGCCGACATGAACCATTTGTGGCCGGTGATGCGGTAGGCGCTGCCGTCGCGCTCCGCCCGTGTCATGTTGGAACGGACGTCGGTGCCGCCCTGCTTCTCGGTCATGCCCATGCCGAGCGTCATGCCACGCTTGGTCCACCACGGCGCAAACGCCGGATCGTAAGACCGTGTACCGAGCACCGGCATCACCTTCTCCAATAGGTCAGGCTGTTCCGCCAGCGCAGCAACAGAGGCCCGCGTCATGGTGATCGGGCAGAGATGCCCGGTCTCGACCTGCGCGGCCATGTAGAATTTTGCTGCGCGCACGGCTTCGGACGCACCGCCGGCTGGTTTGCCTTCGGCGGTCCAAGTCGAATTGTGCACGCCGGCATGCGCACTATGCGCCATCAATTCGTGATAGGCGGGATGAAACTCGACCTCGTCGCGGCGATTGCCGCGTGCATCGAAGGTGCGCAGCTTGGGCGTATTCTCGTTGGCGATGCGGCCGCGCTCCGCCATCGCCGCGGAACCCCAATGCTTGCCGAAGTCGGATAGTTCGCCCTCTGTCGCAGCGCCGCCATTGGCGGCGACTGCATCGACCAGCGGCCGGTCGGCCACGTATAGATCGACATCCTCGAACGGCGGCGACTGGTTGAAGACTTCGTGGGTCGAAAATGTTGCCTGGCTCATGGCTGATCCTGGAACCGTTAAATCATTTCCGCGATGTGATCGGGAAAACATAAGCCTGCCCGCCCGCGCCCGGCAGCGAAAAGTGCCACCACTCCTTCGAATAGTTTACAAATCCTCGCCGCGCCATCACCTGAACCAGCTTCGCGCGCCAGCGGCGCTGATCCGCGGTGATGGATTTCGCTGATGTGTGCGACTTGGGGTCGGAACAATCATAGCCGGTACCCATGTCGACGCTGCCTTCCGGCGCGCGCAGGTTCACGTTGGCGATGCAGTCGGCATAGTCCTTGTTGGGATCGAAGGTGGCCGAATTGTCGGTCTTCAGATCAACCAATGTGACATCGAGCGCAGCACCGGTCGAATGCCCAGAACGTTCGGCAATATAGCCCAGGCGGAACAGGTCGGCCTTGCTGAACGAGGGATTGTAGCGCTTCTGCGCCGGTGTTTCGCGGCCATCGCGCGACCACGCCACCATGTCGGCCACCGCGCGCGCCGGGCGGTAACAATCGAACATCTTCAGCGACAGGTTCTGTCGCGCGAGTTCTTCCTGAACACTCTTCAAGAGCACACCGACCTCGCGCTTCACCACGCATTCGGCGGCCTCATAGCCCCGCAGCGGCCGGCCGACAAAATTGTTCGAACCGGCGTAGCGGATATCCTGAATGATGGTCGGATCGGCGTCGCGCAGATGGATGAAACCGGCGGGCAATTTTGGCGCCTGCGCGGCGGCGCTTGCGATGCAACCCACCGCGAATATCGCCGCGAGTGCCATCCGTCTTGCCGCACCCCTGCCGACGGTCACGCCACTGCCCACGTGATCCGAACGCATTGAATGAAATGCCGCACGTTTTCCATGGTCCGATATACCGCGTGGCGATCCCGGCCATTCTAGTGGAATCCCCAGGCACGAACAGTGGAGACCCATTTGCCTGCCGTCGAGGCCCTAGTGGATAAGTCCGCACCGGGGATTTGAGACTTGCCCTGCGTGGCATCTCTGCCTATAGCTCTCGCTTTAATGAGCCCTGCATCGAAATCGACCTTCGTCCTCGGACACCGGCATCTGCTGGGAATCGAGGGGCTTTCCGCTGCCGATATTACAGGCCTGCTCGACCTTTCCGAGGAATATGTCGAGCTCAACCGCCAGGTGGACAAAAAGCGCACCTCCTTGCGCGGTCGCACCCAGGTGAACCTGTTTTTCGAGGCCTCGACCCGAACCCAATCCTCGTTCGAACTGGCGGGGAAACGGCTTGGCGCCGACGTCATGAACATGTCGGTGTCCTCGTCCTCGATCCGCAAGGGCGAGACGCTGATGGATACCGCCGTAACGCTCAACGCCATGCACCCGGATATCCTGGTGGTGCGGCACCACGCCTCCGGGGCGGTGGAACTTCTGGCGCGCAAGGTTGACGGTTCCGTGATCAATGCCGGCGATGGCGCGCACGAACATCCGACCCAGGCGCTGCTGGACGCGCTGACCATCCGCCGGAATAAGGGCCGGCTGGAAGGCCTCGTGATCGCGATCTGCGGCGACGTGATGCACTCCCGCGTGGCACGATCCAATATCCTCCTGCTCAACACCATGGGTGCCCGCGTCCGCGTCGTCGCTCCCTCCACACTGCTGCCGCGCGGCATCGAGCGGATGGGCGTCGAGGTCGCGCGCGACATGCGCGAGGGCCTCAATGGCGCCGATATCGTGATGATGCTGCGGCTGCAGCGCGAGCGCATGAACGGCTCCTTCGTGCCGTCGTCGGGCGAATACTTCCACTATTTCGGCCTCGACCAGAAGAAGCTCGCTTACGCCAAGCCGGACGCGCTGGTGATGCATCCCGGCCCGATGAACCGCGGCGTCGAGATCGACTCGATCGTGGCCGACGGCGCGCAATCGCTGATCCGTGAACAGGTGGAAATGGGAGTGGCAGTGCGGATGGCGGTGCTTGAAGCGCTCGCCCGCAACTTGCCGAACGCGTGAGATCATGCTGACCGACCGCCGCCCGATCCTGCTCGCCAATGCCCGCGTCGTCGATCCCTCAAGGGACTTTGACGGCCTGGGCGACGTCCTGATTGCCGACGGAACTATACGTGACTCCAGACGCGGCATCGGCGCCGCCGGCGTGCCTGAAGGCACCGACATCATCAATTGCGTCGGCAAGATCGTCGCCCCCGGGCTGATCGACATGCGCGCCTTTGTCGGCGAACCCGGCGCCAGCCACCGCGAGACTTTTGCGTCCGCAAGCCTTGCGGCGGCTGCCGGCGGCATCACCACGATCATCTGCCAGCCGGATACCTCGCCGGTCATCGATAATTCGGCGACTGTCGATTTCGTGCTGCGCCGCGCCCGCGACACCGCGATCGTCAGTATCCACCCGATGGCGGCTTTGACGAAGGGCCTGCTCGGCCAGGAAATGACCGAGATCGGCCTCTTGAAGGCCGCCGGCGCCGTCGCCTTCACCGACGGCGACAAGAGCGTGACCAATGCGCAGGTGATGCGGCGGGCGCTGACCTATGCGCGGGACTTCGACGCACTCATCGTGCATCACACCGAAGATCCCAACCTAGTCGGCGAAGGCGTGATGAACGAGGGCGAGTTCGCCGCCCGGCTTGGACTCGCCGGCATTCCCAACGCCGCCGAAGCCGTGATGCTGGAGCGCGATATGCGGCTCGTCGCGCTGACCGGCGGGCGCTATCACGCGGCCTCGCTATCGTCGATCGAGTCGCTGGAAATCCTCAAGCGCGCACGCGACGCCGGCCTCGACGTCAGCGCTTCCGTGTCGATCAACCACGTTACGCTCAACGAAAACGACATCGGTCCCTACCGCACCTTCCTGAAACTGTCGCCGCCGCTGCGTACCGAGGAGGACCGCCTCGCGCTGGTCGCAGCCCTCGCCTCCGGTTTGGTGGATGTCGTGATGTCCGATCACAATCCGCAGGACGTCGAGGTGAAACGGCTGCCGTTCGCGGAAGCGGCGTCCGGCGCGGTCGGGCTGCAGACCATGCTGCCGGCGGCGCTGCGGCTGATCCACAACGGCGAGATGGACTTCAAGACGCTGATCCGGGCGATGTCGACCCGCCCTGCGGAGCTTCTCGGCCTGCCCGGCGGCTCGCTGCGGGCGGGTTCCCCGGCCGACGTGATCGTCATCGACCCCGATACGCCTTGGGTGCTCGATCCCGCCGACCTCAAATCGCAATGCAAGAACACGCCGTTCGACGAAGCCCGCTTCTCGGGACGCGTCGTGCGTACTATCGTGGGTGGGCGGACAGTTTATGAACACGTCTGATTCGTCCGAACCAGCCCGCGTGGAGTAACGGCGATGTCACCTGAAGTATGGCTGCCGTTGGCATTCATTCTCGGCTATCTGCTGGGCTCGATTCCCTTCGGGGTGGTGCTGACTACAGTCGCCGGCACGCAGGACCTGCGCTCGATCGGCTCTGGCAACATCGGTGCCACCAACGTATTGCGCACCGGGCGCAAGGGCCTCGCCGCTGCGACGCTGATCGGCGATATGCTCAAAGGCACGGTTGCGGTGATGATCGCAGGCTATTTCGGCGGCGCCGATGCGGCGATCCTGGGCGCGCTCGGCGCCTTCCTCGGTCACCTCTTCCCGGTCTGGCTCAAATTCAACGGCGGCAAAGGCGTCGCCACCTATATCGGCGTGCTGATCGGCCTGTTCTGGCCGGCAGCCGTAATGTTTTGCCTGATCTGGTTAGCCACTGCCGTCACCACGCGCTATTCGTCGCTATCGGCACTGGTCGCTGCGTTCGTCACACCGCTGTTCCTGTGGTGGTTTGGCCACCCCGCGCTGGCCTCCCTGTTCGTCGTGCTGACATTGCTGCTGTTCTGGAAGCACAGCGAGAACATCAAGCGGCTGCAGGCCGGGACTGAGGGACGGATCGGGGCGAGGTAGCCCACTTGGCGGTCGTCAGGCCGCCTCTTCCTCGCGGGTCGGGCGAATCAGGATCTCGGCGGAAATACCGAGTTGCTCATGCAAACGACGGATCATATCGATCGACAGACTCCGCTTGCGGTTCATGACCTCCGCTACACGCGCGCGTGTTCCAATCAAAGGTTCTAGGTCCCGGCGGCTCAAACCTTGCTGCTCCATCCGAAACTGGATCGCCTCAATGGGATCTGGCGGATCCATGGGATAGTGCTTCGCTTCGTACGCGTCGATCAGGGTCGCCAGCACGTCGAGCCGGTCGCCCTTCGCAGTCCCGCTTTTTGCGCCCCAAAGGCGCTCAACCTCCGCAAGTGCGTTCTTGTAGTCCGCCTTGGTACGGATCGGTTTAAGCTCAGTCGCCATGTCGCACCTCGGTCACGTCGATTTTGTCATAGGCTTTGTGGGTGCCGATCCATTTGATCCAGATAATCTCCTTTTCGAAATCGACAGCCATCACAAGACGATAGTCATTGCCCTTGATGTTGAAGACGATCCGCTCTGCGCTAACGACGCTTGCTGTAGCATAGTGCCGCTTCACATCGGCCGTGCTCTTCCAAGACGCCTTACTCGCTTCGTCGAACCAAGCATCCAGCGCCGCTTTGACGGCCGGCTGATCCTTCCTGCCCGAAAGTCCCTGGACAAACTCTCGCAATGTCCGGCGGGCAATAATCCTCATTCCGCACCATTTATCATGGTCCCATTATGGGAGCAACAGATTCATTGCCTCTTGAGCGCCTCCTCCACAAACCGCGCCGCCGCCAGTGCTTGCGCATCCGCGCCGTGTCTCGCAATCACCTGCACGCCCACCGGCAAATTGACTTCCGCCACAAGTGTCGGAACGTTGACGCAGGGCACGCCCATCAGCGTCCACAGCCGGTTATAACGGGCATCGCCGGTCGAACCCAATCCCTTTGGCGCCGTGCCAGGCGCCGACAAGGTCAGCAGCACGTCGACATCGTCGAACATTTTTTCCAGCGTCTGTCTGGCACGGTTCGCTATTCCGATCGCCTCGTCGTAGGCGGCGGGTGTTATGTCCCCGCTCTTGTCCAGCTTGGCCCGCAAGAGCGGCGCCATCTTGTCGTAATGTTCACGATACTCCCAGGCGAGCGCCCGATGCGCCTCGAACTCCTGCACGACCGATTGCGCCAGCCATGCCTCGGCAACAATTTTGGGCAAACCCAATGCTTGTACCTGAGCGCCGGCTTTCTCCACCGCCCGCGTCGCAATGCGCAACGCCGCCTCGCCTGACGCTTCCGGCCGACCGGCGAAGTCCTGGGTCACGACGCCGATGCATGGTGTTCGAACTGTGGGTGGCAGAAGCAATTCGGGCCGGCCCGTCATCGCGGCAAGCCCGCGCGCCACGTCATCCACGCCAGCCGCGAACAGCCCGACCGTATCGAGCGTCCATGAATAGCATTTGACGCCGACCGTCGGCAGCAAGCGGTAAGACGGCTTGATCGCGGCGACGCCACAGAACGAGGCCGGCCGGATCACCGAACCGCCGGTTTGCGTCCCCAGTGCCAGCGGGATCATGCCGGCCGCAACCGCTGCCGCCGAGCCCGATGACGATCCGCCGGGTGTATGACCCTTGTTGCGCGGATTGAGCGTCGGCGTCGGATCCACGGAGGCGAATGCGGTGGTCGTGGTCTTGCCGATGATGGTCGCGCCCGCCTGCTTCAGCATCATCACCACGGCCGCATCGGCGCGCGGCTGATATCCCCGATAGATCGGCGAACCCATCTCGGTCGGGAAATCCATCGTATCCATGATGTCCTTGATGCCGACCGCAATGCCGCGCAACGGTCCGGCGCTTGCCGCACGCACATTTTCGGTACGGCAGACGAAAGCGCCGATGGCTTTGTCCTGTGCGGTGATCGCTTCCAGCGACTGGGCGACGGCGATGTCGGGTGAAAGTTCACCAGCATCGATGCGGCGCTGAAGGCCGGCGAGCGAGATCACGGGGCGTGGTTCCTGCGGCTTTTGATCGTGGCAGCTGGATGGAATATGATCGACCCGCCGCTGTCAAAAATTATCCGTGATTCCTGATGCAGCTTGAATCCATCCTGACCTGTCCGCGCTGCAGTCATCAAGCCGATGAGCAAATGCCAACGGACGCCTGTCAGTTTTTCTATGTCTGTAAAGGCTGCGGCGAGAGGCTGAAACCGCTGGCGGGCGACTGTTGCGTGTTCTGCTCGTACGGCTCCGTGCCGTGTCCTCCCGTTCAGGAAAGCGGCAAAGGCGCCTGCTGCAGCTAACAAACTCGGGACGTTTTCGCCTCAAACCAGTTGATCGCAATCTCAGGTTGGGCAAAGCTGTGTCCGCATGCATGACCGGACACCACATACCCTTCACCTCACCGACGCCGAGCGGATCGACCGGCTGCGCCTGATCCGCAGCGACAATGTCGGCCCGCGCACCTTCAACTCGCTCCTCGCCCATTTCGGCAATGCGGGCGCGGCGCTGGAACGGCTGCCCGATCTGGCGCGGCGTGGCGGTGCTGCGCGTTCAGCGCGCATCTGCAGCCAGGAGGAAGCGCGGACCGAGATCGCGGCAGCGAGCAAGATCGGTGTTTCGCTGGTGGCGCCGGGTGAAGCCGCCTACCCGCCGCGGCTGGCGACGCTCGACGATCCGCCGCCGATGCTCGGCGTGCGCGGCGCGCCCGACGCGTTGATGCGGCCGATGATCGCGATCGTCGGCTCGCGCAATGCTTCCGGCGCCGGGTTGAAATTCGCCGGCCAACTGGCGCGCGATCTCGGCGACGCCGGCTTCGTTGTCATCTCCGGGCTGGCGCGCGGCATCGATCAGGCCGCGCATCGCGCGACGATCGAAAGCGGCACGGTCGCGGCGCTGGCCGGCGGCCACGACCGGATCTATCCACCGGAGCACGGGGATTTGCTGGCCGCCCTGCTCGAGCATGGCGGAGCGATTTCCGAAATGCCGTTCGGCCACGTACCTCGCGCCCGCGATTTTCCCCGGCGCAACCGCCTGATCTCGGGCGCCTCGCTCGGCGTGGTCGTGATCGAAGCCGCGCATCGCTCGGGATCGCTGATCACGGCCCGGATGGCCGCCGAACAGGGCCGCGAAGTGTTCGCGGTGCCCGGCTCGCCGCTCGACCCGCGCGCCGCCGGCACCAACGATCTGATCAAGCAGGGCGCGGCGCTCGTCACCGAAGCCAGCGACGTCATTAACGCTATTCAGCCGATCCTCGAACGGCCAATCATGCTCGAGGCACGCGAGGACGACGAGCCGCTCGACTTCGACACCGATCCAGGCGAACGCGAGCGCATCGTTGCGCTGCTGGGACCGAGCCCGGTCAGCCTCGACGATCTGATCAGGATGTCAGGCCTCTCGCCCACCATCGTCCGTACCGTACTGCTCGAACTCGAACTGGCGGGCCGCCTGGAGCGTCATGGCGGCGGGCTGGTGTCGCTGATTTAGTCCTTCTCGCTGCGTGCGTCGAACTTCATCCGCGCGCGTTGGATCTCTGGCTGATGCTCGATCGCCCACGTGCCGAGAGCTTTCACCGGCTCGGATAAGCCACGCCCCAGATCGGTCAATTCGTAGTCGACGCGCGGCGGAATGGTTGGGAACACCGTTCGCGTCACAAGACCATCCCGTTCGAGCCCGCGCAGCGTCAGCGTCAGCATCCGCTGCGAGATGCCGCCGATCATGCGCTTGATCTCGTTGAAGCGCTTGGGTCCGTCGCCAAGCATCATGATCACGAACACGCTCCATTTGTCGCCGACCCGCGCCAGCACCGAAGCGGCGCCGCGGCAGTCACTGTCGAGGTGAGGACCAGCTGGCAGGGCAGGCACTTTTTTGTGCTCGGGTCTCATGGATGTGCTCGGGTGTAAAAAATGTGCGTTCTTGCGGGACCTTACGACAGTCACTCATATAGCGCCAGTTACAAACGTATACCAAGGGTGACCACTCATGAAGCTCCTGCATCTCGATTCCAGCGTTCTCGGCCCCCACTCCGTCAGCCGCCAAGTTTCCGCCGCCATCGTCGATCGGCTGCGCCAATCCACCCCTGGCCTCGACGTCAGCTACCGTGATCTCACGCTGACCCCGCTCGCGCATCTCACCGGTTCACACCTTGCCGCCGGCCAGGGGGCGCCTGTCGATGCTTCGCTGCAGGCGGATGTCGCCGCCGGCCAGGCCATGTTGGACGAATTCCTCGCCGCCGACATCGTCGTGATCGGCGCGCCCATGTACAATTTCACGATCCCAAGCCAGCTCAAGGCCTGGATCGACCGCATCCTGGTGGCCGGCAAGACCTTCAAATACGGCCCGCAAGGCGTCGAAGGGCTGGCCGGCAACAAGCGCGTCATCGTCGCGATCTCGCGCGGCGGGTTTTACGGGCCCGGCACGCCAGCCGCGGTCGGCGAGCATTTGGAAACCTATTTGCGCTGGGTATTCGGCTTTATCGGCATCAAGAATCCGGAATTCATTTCCGCCGACGGCATTCAGGTCGGCCCGGAGCACCGCGAAAAAGCCGTGGCCGGCGCGCTGAAGGCGGCAAGCGATCTGCACGCGGCCTAGATCAAAACGCTCTCGTTAGAGCTAGAGCGGCTGCCGCCGCCAGGCGCGGCGGCAGCGGCTCAATCAGAACACGCCGTTGATGCGGAGGATAACGACGATCAGCGAGATCAGCAGACCGACCCCGGAAAACAGGGCGACTGAAACAAATTGAGCGGTATCCGAACTTTGCGACGCCGACGAGGAGATGCCAGCGGTTTTCGGCATGACGGCTCTCCGGTTCTTTGATTGGCAAGAACGCCTGCCTCAAAATGTCCTGCAGTTACACCCCGGGTTCAATGCGCGTTCTGGCTCAGCGCCAATCCGCCGCAGGGCGCCGGAGCTGGCCAACGCGACGGAGAATAGTGGCATCACACCGCTGACCGGCTTGGATCGTGCCGGGACACGCCTCACCCCCGATAGATCGGCGCACCACTCGGAGAGGCCGTAGCGCCGCCGTCGACGAACAACTCCTGGCCCTGCACATGGGCGGAATCGTCGGAAGCGAGGAACAGGACTGTCTTGGAAATATGCTCGGGTTCGCCGATCCGGCCGAGCGGCGTCGCCAACGCGATGCGCTTCTCGAAGGCCTTTTCGGCTTCCGGCGTGGCGATCGCCGCCCCCCAGATCGGGGTGCGGATCGCACCGGGCGCCACCACGTTGACGCGGATGCCACGCGGCGACAATTCCGACGCCATGATCCGCGCCATTGCGCGCACGCCAGCCTTGGCGGCGCCATAAGCCGAATAGCCGGGAATGCCGAGCACCGAGATCACCGAACCGTTCAGAACGATGGAGGCGTTGTCGTTCAGATGCGGTAGCGCGGACTGAACCGTAAAAAATACGCTCGTAAGATTGGTGCTGATGACCTTCTCGAAGGTCTCGATCGTGGCAGCGCCAAGCGGCGTGCCGCCGGCGATCCCGGCATTGGCGAACAGGATGTCATACTTGCCGAACTTTTCGGCCCCCTTCCCGATCGCAGCTTCGGTCGCCGCGATGTCGGTGGCGTCAGCCGCGAGTGCCAGCGCGTTTGGGCCCAACTCCTTCGCAGCGGCATCGAGCGTCGCCTGATTTCGTCCGGTGATGACGACCCGGGCGCCTTCGGCCACGAACAGCTTTGCGGTCGCGAGCCCGATGCCGCTGTTGCCGCCTGTGATCAACGCCGTCTTGTTCGCGAGCCTCATGGCACGTCCCCGATGGTTGCATTATTAAACTAGATTGATTAGCTAGGGCATCTAGTTTAATATTGCAACCACACAAAGCCGTGATCGGTCTGAAACCCAATCGGAGACTGAAATGGTGAAACGAACGAGCTTTGAGCACGACGATTGCCCGATCGCGCGCTCGCTGGATGCGATCGGCGACTGGTGGTCGATGCTGATCATTCGCGAGGCGCTGTTTGGCATCAGCCGCTTCAGCGAATTCCAGAAGAGACTGGGGCTCGCCAAGAACATCCTCACGGTGCGGCTGCGCGCACTGGTCGATCAGGGCATCCTGAAGACCGCGCCCGCTTCCGACGGCAGCGCCTATCAAGAATATCTGCTGACGCCGAAAGGCCGCGGCGTTTTCCCTATCCTTGTCGCCCTGCGGCAATGGAACGAGGAATTCGACGAGCACCCGGAAGAGATCGCCACCATTTTGGTCGACAAGGAGAAGGGTAAGCCGGTTCGCAAACTCGAACTCTACGCGCAGGACGGGCGGTTATTGGGTGCGGGGGATACCGCGCTGAAGCCACGTACGGCGGTGAAGCAAAGCCGGCGGGCTACGGCGTAGCCGACTTCTTCTCCCTCCCCCCGCGAAGAGCGGCGAGAGGGAGAGTGCTCGGTGAGCTGCCGTCGGATCGAACTTTCATGACAATTTGCGTTTGCTGCGGGTGCGCAGCCGCTCTTCCGCCTCGAGTTGCGCCATGCCCAGCAGATGGCTGAGCACCTCGAGCCGATGGCGCTCCGCGAGCTTGACCAACTCGGCAACGGTCTCCGCAATGAAGGCCACGGCCTCATCGGGGCCGCCTTCCTCACCTCGTTCTGGTTCTTCGGTTGGCGATTCCGGTTTCTTGCTGGAAGCCTTCCGCTTCCGGCCGCCCGAAGCTTTACTCAAATAAATTGCATCCCAATGACACCAAAGTATTGCCCAGAAATAACCCCTTTAATGGCGCAACTCTAGGGCGCACTTCGCAACTCCTCAGATATAAGTCGGCATCAAAAGGTTCCCTGGCGGCATTTGCCGATTTGACAGGGGCCGCCTCACCACCCATGTTCGGGTCCAATCGGTGGGCCGCGAGTCTCGCGGAACCCGCCTTTATCTTTTCCCGTAAGCCATTGGAATGACATGAATATCGTCATCGTGGAGTCGCCGGCGAAAGCCAAGACGATCAATAAGTATTTGGGCGCCTCCTACGAGGTTCTGGCCTCGTTCGGCCATGTCCGCGACCTCCCCGCCAAGAACGGTTCCGTCGATCCGGACGCCAATTTTCAGATGATCTGGGAGGTCGATCCCAAGGCGGCCGGCCGGCTCAACGACATCGCCAAGGCCCTGAAGGGCGCCAGCCGACTGATTCTCGCAACCGACCCTGATCGCGAGGGCGAAGCGATCTCCTGGCACGTGCTGGAGGTGATGAAGGAGAAACGCGCGCTGAAGGATCAGAAGATCGAGCGCGTGGTGTTCAACGCCATCACCAAGCAGGCGGTGACGGACGCCATGAAGGCGCCGCGCCAGATCGACGGGGCGCTGGTCGACGCCTATATGGCGCGCCGCGCGCTGGACTATCTGGTCGGCTTCACGCTCTCACCCGTGCTGTGGCGCAAGCTGCCGGGCGCGCGCTCGGCCGGCCGCGTACAGTCGGTCGCGCTGCGGCTGGTCTGCGACCGCGAACTCGAAATCGAAAAATTCGTCCCGCGCGAATACTGGTCGCTGGTCGCGACCCTGACCACGCCGCGCGGCGACAGCTTTGAGGCGCGTCTCGTCGGCGCCGACGGCAAGAAGATCCAGCGGCTCGACATCGGCTCCGGCGCGGAAGCCGAAGACCTCAAGAGGGCCATTGAAGCGGCGAACTTCACGGTTTCGACCGTCGAAGCAAAACCCGCGCGCCGCAATCCGCAGGCACCCTTCACGACCTCGACGCTGCAGCAGGAAGCCAGCCGCAAGCTCGGCTTTGCGCCGGCGCACACCATGCGGATCGCCCAGCGCCTCTATGAAGGTATCGACATCGGCGGCGAGACCACCGGCCTCATCACCTATATGCGAACCGACGGCGTGCAGATCGACAGCTCGGCGATCACCCAGGCCCGCAAAGTGATCGGCGAGGATTACGGCAACGCCTATGTCCCCGACGCGCCGCGCCAGTACCAGACCAAGGCCAAGAACGCGCAGGAAGCGCACGAAGCGATCCGCCCGACCGATCTGTCGCGCCGGCCCGCCGAGATGCGCCGCCGCCTCGATCCCGATCAGGCGAAACTCTATGAACTGATCTGGATCCGCACTATTGCGAGCCAGATGGAATCGGCCGAACTCGAACGCACCACCGTGGACATCGCGGCGAAAGCCGGTTCTCGTGTGTTGGAGCTGCGCGCTTCGGGCCAGGTCATCAAGTTCGACGGCTTCCTCGCGCTCTATCAGGAAGGCAAGGACGACGACGGTGACGACGAGGATTCCCGCCGCCTCCCCACCATGAGCGAAGGCGAAGCCCTGAAGCGGCAAGCTCTTGCCGTGACCCAGCACTTCACCGAGCCGCCGCCGCGCTTCTCGGAAGCCTCGCTGGTCAAGCGAATGGAAGAGCTCGGCATCGGCCGCCCCTCGACCTACGCCTCGATCCTGCAGGTCCTGAAAGACCGCGGTTACGTCAAGCTGGAGAAAAAGCGGCTGCACGGCGAGGACAAGGGCCGCGTCGTGGTCGCGTTCCTCGAAAACTTCTTCTTGCGCTATGTGGAGTATGACTTCACCGCCGCGCTGGAAGAGCAGCTCGATCGCATCTCCAATAACGAGATTTCCTGGCAGCAGGTGCTGCAGGATTTCTGGAAAGACTTCATCGCCGCGGTCAACGACATCAAGGATCTGCGCGTCGCCGAAGTGCTGGATGCGCTCGATGATATGCTGGGTCCGCACATCTATCCCGCCCGCGCCGATGGCGGCGACGTCAGGCAGTGCCCAAGCTGCGGCACCGGCAGGCTCAATTTGAAGGCCGGAAAGTTCGGCGCCTTTGTCGGCTGCTCGAATTATCCGGAATGCCGTTACACGCGGCCCTTGGCCACCGATGGCGAGGCCAGCGCCGACCGCATCCTCGGCCAGGATCCCGATACCGGTCTCGATGTCGTCGTGAAAGCCGGCCGCTTCGGCCCCTACATCCAGCTCGGCGAACAGAAGGATTACGCCGAAGGCGAGAAGCCGAAACGCGCGGGCATTCCGAAGAACATGTCGCCTAGCGATATCGAGCTTGAACTCGCCTTGAAACTGCTGTCGCTGCCGCGCGAGATCGGGAAACACCCCGAGACCGGCGAGCCGATTACTGCCGGTATCGGTCGCTTCGGGCCATTCGTAAAACACGAGAAGACCTATGCGAGCCTGGAAGCCGGCGACGAGGTGTTCGACATTGGCCTCAATCGCGCAGTGACGCTGATTGCCGAGAAGATTGCAAAAGGCCCGAGCGGCCGCCGTTTCGGCGCCGACCCAGGCAAGCCGCTCGGCGAGCATCCGAGCCTTGGCGGCGTCGCTGTCAAGAACGGCCGCTATGGCGCCTATGTCACCGCTGGCGGCGTCAACGCCACGATCCCGAGCGATAAGACGCCGGACACGATCACGCTGCCCGAAGCCATCGCGCTGATCGACGAACGCGCCGCCAAGGGCGGCGGCAAGCCGAAACGCGGCGGCAAGAAGGCCGCGCCGAAGAAGGCCACCGCCAAGACTGCTACCAAGGCTGCCGACGCCGACGCGCCAAAGCCTGTCAAGAAAGCAGCAGCGAAGAAAGCCGTAGCAAAGCCGAAATCAGGAGCCGTCAGCAAGGCGCGCGCGCCGGTGGCATCCGCGGCCAAGACATCGGCGGCCAAGCTCGCCGCTCCATCCAAAACGCCCGCGAAGAAAAGCGCGGGCAAGGCGCGAGGATAAGTGAAGAGAAAACACGACCATGGCTTTCCGGCCCGGGACGCCATCGTCACCTTTATTCGTGCGCATCCAGGCAAGATCGGCACGCGGGAAATCGCCCGCGAGTTCGGCCTGAAGAATGCCGACCGCGCCGAACTGAAACGTATCCTGCGCGAGCTCGCCGACGAAGGCGCCATCGCGAAACGCGGCCGGAAGATTCACGAGACGGCTCTCCTGCCCCCGACCGTGATCGCAGACATCACCGGGCGTGACACCGACGGCGAACTGCTCGCCACTCCCACTGAATGGGACACTGAACAGAGCGGGCCCGCGCCGCAGATTCGCATCCACGTTCCACGCCGTCTGCAACCCGGCACGGCAGCAGGTGTCGGCGACCGAGCCCTGTTGCGGATCGAAAAGGCTGATGATGCCGAAGGCGCCCCTTATCGCGGGCGTATCATCAAGATCATCGATCAGGCCCGCACGCGCGTGCTCGGCATCTTCCGCAAACTGCCTGGCGGCGGCGGTCTGCTCGTTCCCGTCGACAAGAAGCAGGCCGGGCGCGAATTGAACATCGCGCCATCGGACACCGCGGGCGCCGAGGATGGCGACCTCATTAGCGTCGATCTGGTGCGCTCGCGCGGTTATGGCCTCGCCTCCGGCAAGGTGAAGGAGCGGCTCGGCTCGTTGTCGAGCGAAAAGGCGATCAGCCTGATCGCGATCCACGCCCACGAAATCCCGCAAGCGTTTTCACCATCCGCCTTGCGCGAGGCTGAGGCCGCGCAGCCTGCTGACCTGAAAGGCCGCGAGGACTGGCGCGATTTGCCGTTGGTGACCATCGATCCGCCTGATGCGAAGGACCATGACGACGCGGTGCACGCCGCGCCCGATTCCGATCCGAACAACAAGGGCGGCTATATCGTCCATGTCGCGATTGCCGACGTCGCCTTCTATGTGCGGCCGGGCTCGGCGCTAGACCGCGAAGCGGTGACGCGCGGCAACTCGGTGTATTTTCCGGACCGTGTGGTGCCGATGCTGCCTGAGCGCATCTCCAACGATCTCTGCTCGTTGGTGCCGGGCGAAGCGCGCGGCGCGCTTGCGGTGCGGCTCGTCATTGGCCCCGACGGCCGCAAACGCTCGCATAGCTTTCATCGCGTGCTGATGCGCTCGGCTGCAAAACTGCACTACGCGCAGGCGCAGGCTGCGATCGACGGGCGGCCCGACGATATCACTGGTCCGCTGCTCGAATCGATCCTGAAGCCTCTCTATACCGCCTATGCGCTGGTGAAGCTCGCGCGCGACGAGCGCGATCCGCTCGACCTCGATCTGCCTGAACGAAAAATTCTGCTCAAGCCCGACGGCACCGTCGATCGCGTCATCGTGCCGGAGCGTCTCGATGCGCACCGTTTGATCGAGGAATTCATGATCCTCGCCAACGTCGCTGCGGCCGAAATGCTTGAAAAAAGGGCGTTGCCGCTTATCTATCGGGTGCATGACGAACCAACCCTGGAGAAGGTCCATAACCTCCAGGAATTCCTGAAGACGCTCGACCTGCCGTTTGCCAAAACGGGCGCGCTACGGCCCTCGCTGTTCAATCGGGTGCTGGGCCAAGTCCGCGGCGAGGATTACGAGCCGCTGGTCAACGAGGTGGTGCTGCGCTCGCAGGCGCAGGCGGAATACTCGGCGGAGAATTACGGCCATTTCGGCCTCAACCTGCGCCGCTACGCGCATTTCACCTCACCGATCAGGCGATACGCAGATCTGATCGTGCATCGCGCGCTGATCCGCGCGCTCGGTCTCGGTGAAGGCGCGTTGCCAGAGAGCGAGACGCTGGAGACACTGAGCGAGATCGCGGCGCAGATTTCGCTGACCGAGCGGCGCGCCATGAAGGCGGAACGCGAAACCGCCGACCGGCTGATCGCGCATTTCCTCGCCGACCGTATCGGCGCAACGTTTCAGGGCCGCATCTCAGGCGTTACCCGCGCCGGCCTGTTTGTAAAACTTTCGGATACCGGCGCCGACGGGCTGATTCCGATCCGCACGCTCGGCACCGAGTACTACAATTATGACGAGACACGTCACGCGCTCGTCGGCTCACGCAGCGGTGCCATGCACCGGTTGGGTGACGTCGTCGACGTGCGTCTGGTAGAAGCTGCACCGGTGGCCGGCGCGTTGCGGTTCGAGCTGTTGTCGGAAGGCCAAGTGGAAAGCAAGATCATTCCGCGCGGCAGAAAACGCGAGGGCTCGAAGGCATCGGAAAAGCCGTCGAAATCGCATCCGGGCCGCAGCCCGCGCGACAAGGTTCGCAAGCCTCACAAGGGCAAGTCGGGCAAAGCCAAGCCCGGCAAATCGAAGAAGGGCAAGTCATGGAAACGGTGAACGCCGCGACGACATGGACCCGGGACACCGCGCAGGCCGAGAAGCGCGACCTCTGGAGTGCGATGAAGCGCGGCTTCCGTTGCCGCTGTCCGCGTTGCGGCGAAGGCAAGATGTTTCGCGCTTTCCTGAAGACTTCCGATAATTGCGCGAAGTGCGGGCTCGATTTTACTCCGCACCGCGCCGACGATCTGCCGGCCTATCTCGTCATCGTCATCGTCGGCCACATCGTAGTACCGGCGGCGCTGTGGATCGAGACCAATTTCTCGCCGGCCGTATGGCTGCAATTGGCGATCTATTTGCCGTTGACGTTCCTCTTATCGCTGGTCCTGCTGCAGCCGATCAAGGGTGCGGTGGTCGGCATCCAATGGGCGCTGCGCATGCACGGCTTCGACGAAAATGCCCCTGGCGATATTCCGCCGGTCTAGCTAAACCGGGGCAACAAGAGCACAAAAAGACGGGGATGGAATGAACGACGCCGCGACCGCCGTAACGGAAGAAAAAGAAGCCGATCATCATCCCTATTTCCGGCCCAAGGATGCAGCGACGCTGATCCTGATCGACCGCTCCGGCGAGAAACCGAAGGTTCTGGTTGGCAAGCGCCACGACAAGGTGGTGTTCATGCCGGGCAAATATGTTTTTCCCGGCGGCCGCGTCGACAAGTCGGACAACCGCATCCCCGTGGCCGCGCCGATTTCCCCAGAGCTCGAGTCCAACCTGCTCAAGGGCAGTCCGAAGATCGCACCATCGCGGGCGCGGGCGCTGGCGGTTGCCGCGATCCGCGAAGCCTGCGAGGAAACAGGTCTCTGCCTCGGATGCAAGGTCGACAAACCCGTCAAGCTCGACGGCGCCTGGAAGCCGTTTGCGGAAGCTGGTCTCTTGCCCGATCCATCCGGCCTGTTCCTGATCGCACGCGCGATCACCCCGCCCGGCCGCGTCCGCCGTTTTGATACGCGCTTCTTCACCGCCGACGCGTCAGCCATCGCCCATCGCGTCGAAGGCGTGATCCACGCCGACGCCGAACTGGTCGAGTTGATGTGGGTCGAGATCGGCTCGCAACCGCTGGCCGACGCCCATGCCATGACCAAGAACGTGCTCGCCGAACTCGACCGTCGGCTCGCCACCGGCCCCTTGCGCCACGACGCGCCGGTGCCGTTCTTTCATTTCTACGGCGGCAAGATGCAGAAGGACGTGTTGGGGGCATAGGGTCTTCCCGCTCTCTCCCCGCCATTGCGAGGAGCGTTAGCGACGAAGCAATCCATATCAGTGCTTGCGGCGCCATGGATTGCTTCGCTTGCGCTCGCAATGAGGGTATTGGCGTCACAGCAAATATCCTCCTCCAATCCCTTTAATTGCAAAATTCTTCTCAGGCCGCCCTGTTGGCGCTCACCTAATCGCCTCCCTATCTCTTTCCCAACAACAACAGCTACGGAAACGGGGCAATGGCACAGCGGCAACTCAAGCTCGGCGCATTCATGCGGCCGGTCTCCATCCATACCGGCGCGTGGCGCTATCCCGGCGCATGGCCCGATGCGAATTTCAATTTCCCGCGTATCAAACAACTGATCCAGAAGCTCGAAGCCGGCAAGTTCGACGCCTTCTTCATGGCCGACCATCTGGCCGTGCTGAACATGCCGATCAATGCGCTCAAGCGCAGTCACACGGTGACGTCATTTGAACCGTTCACGCTTCTGTCGGCGCTGGCCGCCGCCACCGAACATATCGGCCTGATCGCGACGGGATCGACAACCTTCGACGAGCCCTATCATGTGGCGCGGCGCTTTGCGTCGCTCGATCACATCTCAGGCGGGCGCGCCGGGTGGAATATCGTCACCACCTCCAATCCGGACGCAGCGCTCAATTTCGGGCTCGACGATCACATGGAGCACGGCGAGCGCTATAAGCGGGCGCGCGAGTTTTATGACGTGGTGACGGGTCTGTGGGATTCCTTTGCCGACGACGCCTTCGTGCGCGACGTCGAACAAGGCCTCTATTTCGATCCCGCCAAAATGCATGTGCTCAATCACAAGGGCAAATATCTCTCCGTGCGCGGGCCGCTCAACATTGCCCGCCCCGTCCAGGGCTGGCCGCTGATCGTGCAGGCCGGCGCGTCCGAGGACGGCAAGCAGCTCGCGGCGGAAACCGCGGAAGCCGTGTTCACCGGCGGCGGCAGCCTTGCCGACGGGCAGAAGCTTTATGCCGACATCAAGGGCCGCATGGAGAAAATCGGCCGCAATCCCGAGCACCTGAAAATCCTGCCCGGCGCCTTTGTTGTCGTCGGCGACAGTGTCGAGGAAGCCAAGGAGAAAAGGGCCAAGCTCGACAGCATGGTGCATTACGACAGCGCCATCGCCTCGCTCTCGGTGCAGCTCGGCACCGACGCCTCCGGCTTCGATCCCGACGGCCCGTTGCCCGAAATCCCCGAGACCAACGCCAGCAAGAGCGGCCGTCAGCGCCTGATCGATCTCGCCGCGCGCGACAAGCTCACCGTGCGCCAGCTCGCCCAGCGCGTCGGCGGCTATGGCGGACTGTCCTTTGTCGGCACGCCGCAAACCATCGCCGACCAGATGGAAGAGTGGCTGATGAGCCGCGGCAGCGACGGTTTTAACATCATGTTCCCGTTCCTCCCGGCAGGCCTGGACGACTTCGTCGACAAGGTGGTGCCGGAACTGCAGCGGCGCGGGATTTTCCGGAAAGAGTATGAGGGCAAGACACTGCGGGAGAATTTGGGGCTGCCGAGGCCGAAAAACCGGTTCTTTGAGGGTTAACTACCCCGATTCAAGCCAGTTTTTGCCCCGAAAACCTTGACTTTGGGCGATCAGAAGCTAGGTTGCGCGGCAAATGCAGGCCGGTTTGGCCGGCGCCTGACACCCCCATTTTGAGGTTCTGAACATGGCCAAAGCGGTCACCATCAAGGTCAAGCTCGTTTCCTCGGCGGATACCGGCTTCTATTACGTCGCCAAGAAGAATTCGCGCACCATGACCGACAAGCTGGTCAAGAAGAAGTACGACCCGGTCGCGCGCAAGCACGTCGAATTCCGCGAAGCGAAGATCAAGTAAGCGAGCCAATCGCTGACGGTTTTGAACGGGGCCTTGCGGCCCCGTTTTTTGATTCCGCGCTTTCGTGTCCCGGACGCGGTGCACCGCAGAACCGGGACCCACAGTAGCGCGGATGGACCCCGGATTAGCAGCGCACCACGCTGCTAAGAGCGGCGCGCTGCGCAGCATCCGGGGAACGAGACTACGCCGCTTGCATCTGCGGCGGCCCACCCGGCCGGATCAGCGCGAAGGCCACCTGGACGATGCCGCCGGCTAACCCAAGCGCGACGCCGATCCGCCAGGCCATGGTGTAGGAGCCGAGCGCGTCGTAGAGCACACCGCCCCCGAATGCGCCGAGGAAGCTGCCGATTTGGTGGCTCATGAAGGCGAGCCCCTGGATCATCGCCTGCCATTTCAGGCCGAACATTTCCGCCACCGCGCCCGCGACCAGCGGGCCGACGCCCATCCACAGAAAGCCCATGATGGCGCCGAACAGCAGCGTGGTTGCCGGCGTCGGCGGCAGCGTGAAATACCAGGCGAGCGCGATCGAGCGAAAGATGTAGATGCCGCCGAGCAGCGCCAGCTTGTTCCAGCGCTGGCCGGCCCAGCCGAAGAAGATGCTGCCGAGCACGTTGAAGCCGCCGATCATGCCGAGCGTCTGCGCGCTGAGCATCGGGTCCATGCCGCAGATCGCGAGATAGGACGGCAGGTGCGTGGTGAGAAAGACGAGCTGCATGCCGCAGACGAAATAGGCGCCGGTCATCACCACGAAGGACGCGTTGGAGAAGGCTATCTTCGTTGCGGCGGTGGCCGAAGTGTCGCCGATCTCGTCGTCCGACGGCTTGGGCAACGGGATTTTGTCCACTCTGCCCGCATACCAGGCCGCGGGAATCATCAGGAGCGACAGCACCACGAAGCCGACCAGCCCCATTCGCCAGCCGTAACCTTCATTGAGCATCTGCCCCATCGGCGCCGACAACAGCGCGCCGAGGGACCCGGCGCCCGACACCAGGCCGAGCACTGTGGAGCGCACCGACGCTGGAACGGCACGGGCTGCAACCGACATCGCAATCGCCGCCGCGGTACATGCCAGCGACGTGCCGATCAACACGCCGCCGCCGATCATCACGGCGAGAACGCCGTTCGCAGCCGCCATCAAGGCAAGGCCGGCGACATAGAGCAGCGCGCCGACCACCATGATGGCGCGAAAGCCGTAGCGCACTGTCAGCGCCCCGGCGAGCGGCTGCAAAAATCCCCAGGCGAGGTTTTGCACCGCGATCGCCAGCGTGAAGTCGGAAATCGATATTCTGATATCCTGCGTCAGCGGCTGCATGAAAATGCCGAGCGACTGCCGCAGCCCCATGCTCAGCGTCAGCATGATGGATGCGCCGATCAGAATGGGCAGCGTCGGACGCAGGATTTGCAGCAGCGCCATTGTTTTTATTCTCCCGAAGGGGCGCGATTCGAACGCCGCGTCCTGCAATCGACATCTGAAATGGGTACACAGACCTGTGTAACTGAGCTATAAGGCGCGCTGCTGTCAAGCAAACAGGACCCTCGCAATCGCATGGCTCCCCTGCCCGCCAAAACGGCGATGAAGGAACGGATTCTGGAAACCGCAGATAGGCTGTTCTATCTGCAGGGGATTCGCGCAGTCGGCGTCGATACTATCGCCGCCGAAATCGGCATCAGCAAGCGCACGCTCTACAATCATTTTCCCTCCAAGGATGCGCTTATCTCGGCCTATCTGGCGCGGCGCTTCGTGGCGCCGCGGCCATCAGACAAGTCTCCAGTCGAGCAGATTCTCGGCACTTTCGATTCGCTGGAGCGGCGCTTTTCGGCAAAAGATTTTCGCGGCTGTCCGTTCGTCAACGCAGTCGCAGAACTCGGCGAAGATCGGTCGGTCCGGAAGGTTGCGGTCGAGTTCAAGGAAAGCCGCCGCCTCTGGTTTCGCGACCTGCTGGTGCAGCTCGGCGTCGCGGAAGCGGACGCGCTGGCGACGCAGCTCGCTCTGCTGGTCGACGGCTCGATCGCGCAGGATCTCGTCCGCAACGATCCCGCGATGGCGCGCGCGGCAAAGGAAGCGGCAACGGTGCTGCTCAGGAATGCGGGGGTGAAGGTGGGCGGGACCAGTATGGCCGCGAAGAAAAGGACGAAGAAGCCCCGGCACTCGTCAATTGCATGAGGCTGGCAACCCGTCACACCGTCGTCCCTGCGAACGCAGGAACCCATACGCCGTGGCTTTTCAATGGGCCGATGTGGTAATCACCTTTGCTACAAGCAGCATCGGTGGTTATGGGTCCCTGCGTTCGCAAGGGGTCGACGCCATAGAAAGCGGCGACAAGTGGAAGTGAAAATGGAAAACCTGAAAGTGACCGCCAAAGGTTACGACTTTAAACCGGCACGCGCGGCTATGCAGCGCTATATCGATAACAACCTGCTGTCAGGCATTTCCTGGGCGGTCATGGTCGGGCGCGACCTCGTCGACGTGAATTGCGTCGGCTGGGCCGACAAGGAAGCGCAGACGCCGCTCCGCACCGATCACATCTTCCGCGTTTTCTCCAACACCAAGCTGATCACCTCCTGCGCCGTGCTCTTGCTGTTCGAGGAAGGTAAACTCAAGCTCGACGACGCAATCGAAAAATTCATTCCGCAGCTCGGAAATCGCAAGGTGCTGCGGCCCGGCGCCACCTCGCTTGACGACACCGAACCGGCGAAGAGCTCGATCACCATTCGTCAGTTGCTCAGCCACAGTTCAGGCCTGAGTTACGGCTTCTTCGATCCGGGCACTGCCATCTACAAGGCGCTCAACGAGCGCGGCGTCCATAATCCCATAACGACGCTGGCTGAAATGGTGGACGTGCTGACCGACCTGCCGCTGATCTATCAACCGGGCACGTCGTGGGAATATTCGCTGGCCACCGACGTGCTGTCGCGGCTGGTCGAAGTCATCAGCGGCCAGAGTTTCGACAAGTTCATCCGGGCGCGGATTCTCGACCCGCTCGGCATGGTCGACACCGGCTTCGTCGTGCCGGAAAAGCATCAGGGACGGCTCGTTGCCTATTACGCCGGTGCGGACCTGATGGAGCCGATGAAGCCGGGATTGACCCGAACCGACAACTCGCCCTTCCCCGGCGCCTATCTGCGCCCGATCGCAAGACTGAGCGGCGGCGGCGGTCTGGTCTCAACCCTGCCCGACATGGTCGCGCTTCCGAAGCCTGCTGCCCGGCGGGCCGACCTTGCTCAAGCCCGAGACGATCGCGTTGATGCTGACCAACCAATTGCCCGAGGGCCAGTGGATCCGTTTTGCCATGATGGGTGAGCAGCCCGGAAAGGCCTATACCCTGGCTGGCGGATTGATCCTGAAGCCCTCGGCGTTCGATCACCCCGACGCCGCAGGTGAACTGTATTGGGGCGGCGTTGCCGGCACCCAATGGTGGATCTCGCCGAAGCGCAACATGGCCGGCGTGATGATGGCGCAGCGCCAGATGGCGTTCGTCCATCCATTCTCGTTCGAGTTCAAGCGGCTGGCGTATGAGGCGGTGCGGCAGAACGCCGAAGGGATGCGTGTGTCGGCGTAACGTCCGCACAAAGACTGTCGTCACGCGCGAAAGCGGGTGACCCAGTATTCCAGAGACGCTAGTTATTGAACGGAGACGCCGCGGCGTACTGGATACCCCGCTTTCGCGGGGTATGACGACCGAGTAAGGCGGTGCAACTGCGCGATGAAGACTACGCCGCCGCTGATACCACGCGGTTCCGCCCGTCGTGCTTGGCGCGGTAGAGCGCGGTGTCGGCGCGCTTGAGCACGTCGGCGACCGGCTCGCCCTTGCGGTCCAGCGTGGCCAGGCCGATCGAGATCGTGACGTCGATCCGCTTAGTGCCCTTGTTGACGGCAAAGGTTTCGCCGGCGATCGAGCGGCGCAGGCGCTCGGCGACCATGCCGGCGACGGTCAGGTCGGTTTCCGGCATCACGATGACGAATTCCTCGCCGCCATAGCGGCAGGCGAGATCGATGCCGCGGATCGACTTGCGGATGCGCACGGCAAATTCGCGCAACACGTCGTCGCCGGCGTCGTGGCCGTAGGTATCGTTGATGGATTTGAAGAAGTCGATGTCGAGGATCATCAGCGCGAGCGGCTTACCGCGGCTCGAGGCCTGCTCGGCCAGCGTCGAGAGATGGCTTTCCATGTAGCGGCGGTTGTGCAGACCGGTCAGCGCGTCGGTGATCGCCATTTCGATCGAGTTCTGCACATTGTCGCGCAGATGATCGGTATAGCGCCGCTTGCGGATCTGGGTGCGCGCCCGTGCCAGCAGTTCGTTCTTGTCAACGGGACGCAGGAGATAATCGTTGACGCCGATTTCGAGCCCGCGCAGCAACCGCGCATTGTTGTCGGCGTCGGAGATGGCGAGAATGGGCAGCTGGCGGGTGCGCTCCAGCGAGCGCGCCTGGCTGCACAGCCGCAGGCCGTCGTAATTTTCCAGGCTGAGAGAGACGATCAGCAAATCGTAGTTGCCGTCAGCGGCGTGAAACAGCGCTTCCGCTGGATTGACTTCGACATCGACGGTGTGCTCGGCGGCAAGGATCGGCGCCAGCCGCTCGTAGGACGATGGCCGGTCGTCGACCAAAAGGATCCGCCCGCCGACGCCCTTGTCGGCAATCGCGCTGCGCTCGGGCGCTTCCATGCCGATCTCGAGCGAGGTGATGGCGCGCATGCGCAGCTCATCGGTCATCATCTTCAGCCGCGTCAGTGACCGAACGCGCGCGATCAGAACGATGTCGGATACCGGCTTGGTGAGAAAGTCGTCGGCCCCGGATTCCAGCCCGCGGACGCGATCAGACGGGCTATCAAGCGCGGTGACGATCACGACGGGAATGAAATGGGTGGCGGGGTTGGATTTCAGCCGGCGACAGACCTCGAAACCATCCATGTCCGGCATCATGACGTCGAGCAGGATGATGTCGCATTCGGAGCGCGAACAGAGGTCGAGCGCCTCGGCGCCGTTGGAAGCGGTCAGCACATCAAAATATTCGGCTGACAGCCGGGCTTCCAGAAGCTTGACGTTCGCAGGAACGTCATCGACGACAAGGATACGCGCAGACATCGAAACTCACCCTACCCGATAAAACGCCGCACGGTTTCAATAAACTTGCCGACGGAAATTGGTTTGGACAGATACGCCTCGCAGCCGCCTTCGCGGATGCGCTCTTCATCGCCCTTCATCGCAAACGCGGTGACGGCAACCACCGGAATGGCGCGCAACTCCGGATCGTCCTTGATCCAGCGCGTCACTTCCAGGCCCGATACCTGCGGAAGCTGGATATCCATCAGGATCAGATCAGGGCGCAGCTTGCGGACGAGATCGAGCGCCTCGAAACCATTGCTGGTGCCGGAGGTTTGATAGCCATGAGCTTCCAACAGATCGCGAAAGAGCTTCATGTTGAGCTCGTTGTCCTCCACGATCAGGACGGTTTTCGCCATCCCGTCCCTCCCTCACCTTAAGGAAACAAGTCCGGCCTTTCGGCACGTCCTGCACCGCCGCCGCCCCCTGTCGAAAACTGAATTCAAACTAGCGCCAGATTTCGCTCTAAGCCGTTAAATCGATGCACCAACTTTTACGAAGCGGTTTCCAATTGCTTGAACGCACTCCGCAGACTCGGGCATGATGGTTCCAAATTAGAGCCCATAAGTTAACGGAAAGGCAAATGATCTGTTGAAAAAGCCTGTTCACAACCCCCGCGAAGTGGCTGAAATCGTTGCGGTTCAGGCGCTGAGTTTTATTGCCGGCGATCCTGAAAGGCTAGGCTTGTTCCTGGCTGAAAGCGGCATCGGTCCGGAGACGCTGCGCACCGCGGCCGCCGACCCGCAATTTCTGGCCTCAGTGCTCGATTTCGTGCTGCGCGACGACGCAACCGTGAAGGCGTTTGCGAGCGCCTCGCAACTTCACCCGACCAATATCGCCGCCGCCCGTCAGGTGCTTGGCGATCCGCACTGGGAGCGCGACGTGCCGTGAGCGCGCCCGCGGCATCACCAGTGCGGCGAATTTGAAGTTCCTACCAGACTCGCAGTAACCTCTTCGTAGGAACTTCAAATTCTAAGAGCCGCGCTGGCAAACATAATTTGCTGGTGCTCCTTGTCATTCCGCAGTTCGCATAAGGTGGTGCGGCAAATGCGTGCGAACTGCGGAATGGGAGCACCAGACGGTCCGCGCGCGTTCTGCCGGGATTGCCTCAGCGACCTCGATATCAAGGCAAGGCGATGCAATGAATGCGGTTCCCCGCGCCTAGTCCGCCACCATGCCCTGCCCTCGCTGACGCTGGCGCATATCGATTGCGACGCGTTCTATGCCACGGTTGAGAAGCGCGACAATCCGGAACTTGCCGACAAGCCCGTGATCATCGGCGGCGGCAAGCGCGGCGTCGTGTCGGCTGCCTGTTATGTCTCGCGGACTTATGGCGTGCGCTCGGCAATGCCGATGTTTAAAGCGCTGGCGCTCTGCCCCCAGGCAGCCGTGATCCCGCCAAATATGGCCAAATATGTCCGCGTCGGCCGCGAGGTGCGGCATGCCATGCAAACGCTGACGCCGCTGGTGGAACCGCTCTCGATCGACGAGGCGTTTCTCGATCTTTCCGGCACGCAGCGTGTTCACGGCATGATCCCCGCAAAAGTGCTGGCGCGCTTTGCCCGCGAGGTCGAGCGCGACATCGGCATCACGGTTTCCGTCGGCCTGTCCTGCAACAAGTTCCTGGCCAAGATCGCCTCCGATCTCGACAAGCCGCGCGGCTTTGCCGCCCTCGACCAGATCGAAGCGCGCGAGATGCTCGCCGACAAGCCGGTCGGCTTCATCTACGGCGTCGGGCCCGCGACCCAGGAAAAGCTGCTGCAGCGCGGCTTTCGCACCATTGCCGATCTGCAGCGCGCCGACGAGGTCGAGCTGATGAAGCAGTTCGGCGGCGAAGGTCGCAGGCTGTGGCGGCTGGCGCGCGGCATCGACGACCGCAGCGTGGTGCCTGACCGCGGCGCCAAGACGATATCGAGCGAAACCACGTTCGAAAACGACATCCGCGATTTCGCCACGCTGGAACGGCTGTTGTGGCGGCTGTCGGAAAAGGTGTCGTCGCGGCTGAAGAACGGCAACCTGGCCGGCTGCACCATCACGCTGAAGCTGAAGACCGCCGATTTCAGGCAGCGGACCCGCTCGCAATCGATTCAGGCGCCGACCCAACTCGCCGCGAAAATCTTTGCGGTGTCGCGCGAAATGCTGGCAAAGGAGATCGACGGCACCGCCTTCCGCCTGATGGGCACCGGCGTCAGCGCCTTGCGCGAGGGATCGCGAGGAGACGACAGCGACATGCTCGACCGCCGCTCGGCCCACGCCGAGCGCGCGATGGATGACTTGCGGAAAAAGTTCGGCAATGCCGCGGTGATCCGGGGCATCGCGTATAATGGGCCCGCGCAGGAAGAAGATGAGGAGGAGGGGTAGATCACTCTCTCCCCGTCATTGCGAGCCACCCGGTCGGCGCAAAGCGCCGCCGGATGACAGGCTCCGCGAAGCAATCCATAGCGCCACAAGGGGAGAGATGGATTGCTTCGTCGCTATCGCTCCTCGCAATGACAGAAAAAAGCTCAATCGACGACGGCCACCGCCTCAATCTCGATCAGCCATTCCGGGGCCGCGAGCGCCGTTACACCGACGAGCGTGCTCGCCGGCGGCTCCATGCCCTCAAAGAAGGCCGAGCGCGCCTTGCCGATGATGGGACGGAGTTCAGGCTTGTAGCCGACGACGAAAGTCGTGATCTTCACGATATCAGCATAACTCGCGCCGGCGGCTTTCAGCGCCAGGCCAATATTGTGCATCACCTGCGTCGTCTGCGCGGCTATATCACCCTCGCCGACCACCCGCCCCTCCTCGTCGGTGGAGACCTGTCCCGCGATGTAGATCGTGCGCGCGCCCGAGGCGACGACGACGTGGGAGTAAGCCGGATTGTGGTGAAGGCCGCTTGGCCGAAGTTTTTCGAGCTTGCTCATGTTTGCGCCTCCCTGACGTGCATTGGTTCGGCCGAAGCGTATCCGGGTCCGGCGCTCTCGACCAGAGCGGTTCTCGCAATGCTGGACGGCTGCGAGGACGACCCCTCATCATCCGCATATGGTACCCTGCGCACGGCTATCTCACGAAAACTGCTCAAGGTCCGCTTTGAGCGCTACGAGGAAGCGAGCGGCTTCACCGCCTGTCACAACGCGATGGTCAAACGTGAGCGACAACGGCAGCACGCGCCTCACCGCCGGCTGGCCCCGATACGCGACCACCCCTTGGGTAATCCGGCCGGCGCCTATGATCGCCACTTGCGGCGGTACCACGATCAGGTTGGCGAAACGGCCTCCGATCATCCCGAAGTTCGACAGCGTAATCGTGGCTCCGCGCAGCTCTCCCGGAGGTATTGAGCGCGCGACTGCGTCAGCCCGCATGCGGTCAAGCCCGGCTCGCAAGTCCTTGACGTCCTGCTCTGCGACATTGCGCAACACAGGAACGATAAGGCCACCCCCGGTATCGACGGCAATGCCGAGGTCGATACGGTCGATCAGACGCCTTTCACCAGCGCCGGAATTGTACCAGGCATTGAGCGAAGGCTGTGCCTTGCAGGCGACAGCGATCGCGCGCACCAGTCGGATGGTCACGTCCTCGCCGGTTCGCCAATCGTCGATATCGGCCTGGTCGGTGACGCTGGCCGGGACGATCTCGGCGTGAGCCGCCGTCATGCGCTGAGCCATCGCGCGCCGCAAACCGCGCAAGGGTTCGGCAGGTCCGGTATGGGGCAAGCCCTTGGCAGCCCGTTCCACATCCGCACGCGTGATGGTGCCGCCGGGTCCTGTGGCTTCGACCAGATCGAGATCGACATCGAGTTTGCGGGCGAGCGCGCGTACCGCCGGAAACACCTGGGCTTTCTGTCCAGCCGCTGGCCCGGAAGTTGTCGCTGCCGCCGCCGGCGGCTCGCCACCGCCAAGTTCGCCGACAATGGTGCCGGTGTCTTGCTCGGGGCCTTCGGCAAACTCGACAAGCGGCGCGCCCACCTTCACCACATCTCCCTTGGCGCCAAACAGATGCAGGATGCGTCCGCTCGAAGGTGACGGCACCTCGACGACGGCTTTGTCGGTTTCGACCGAAACCAGTGGCTGATCGGTAACGACGTGGTCGCCTTCGTTGACATACCAGTTCACGATCTCCGCCTCTTCGAGACCCTCTCCCAGATCCGGCAATACGAACTGGCGCATGGGACAAACTCGCTTGCAATCAACTGAACTGGCACGCTTTGCGCGCGGCCGTGACGATACGACCGACCGATGGCATCATGTGTTGCTCAAGCCGCGCCATCGGAATGACCGTATCGTAGCCGGTGACCCGGGCCACCGGTGCGAGCAGAGAGGTCAGAGCGCGCTCGGCGATCAGCGCCGCGATCTCGGCGCCGAATCCGCCGGTGCGTGTCGCCTCGTGGACGATGACACACCGCCCTGTTTTCGCGACCGAACCGAGCACCGTGGCTTCGTCGTAAGGCTTGAGCGTGGCGAGATCGATCACCTCGGCGGCGATGCCGTCGGCGGCCAGCGCGTCGGCCGCCGCCATGGTTTCTTTCAGCATCGCCCCCCAACTGATCAGTGTGACGTCGCGGCCCTCCCGCAGGACAAAGGCGACATCCAGCGGTAAAGCCTCACCATTGTCTTCCACCTCGCCTTTCGCCGCGCGGTAGATGCGGGTCGGCTCAAGAAACACCACCGGATCTGGATCGCGGATCGCGGCGAGCAGCAGTCCGTATGCGCGATCCGGCGACGAGGGAATGACGACGCGCAAGCCTGGGATATGGGCGAGCATCGCCTCGGTGCTTTCGGAATGATGTTCCGGCGCGCGAATGCCGGCGCCGTGCGGCGTACGCAGAACCATTGGGCAGGTGAGCCGTCCCTGGGTGCGGTTGCGGATTCGGGAGGCATGGTTCACCAGTTGATCGATGCAGGGATACAGAAATCCCATGAACTGGATCTCGCCAACAGGCTTCAACCTCTGCGCCGCCATGCCGACGCAGAGTCCGCTGATCAGGAGTTCGGCAAGCGGCGTATCGAGGACGCGCTCGGGGCCGAAACGCGCTTGCAGCCCGACGGTCGCGCGGAAGACGCCGCCATTGATGCCGACATCTTCGCCAAGCACAACGACATCAGGATCATCTTCCATCGCGCGGGCAAGCGCCAGATTGACGGCTTCGACCAACGTCATTTCAGGCATCGCCCTCTCCCGCGAGTTCGCGGCGTTGCGCGGCGTAGACCTCGGGCAATTCGGCATAGAGATGATCAAACATGGTTTCGGGTCGACGTGGCTCCGCTGCCAGGTAGCGCTCAACCGCCGCCTCGACGCGCTCATGGCACTCCGCGGCGAGCTGTTCTTCCTCCGCCTTGCTCCACATTTTTTGGCCGACGAGATAGCTCCTCAGGCGCGTAATCGGCTCTTCCTTCCAACGGGCCTGGACTTCGTCAGCCGAACGATAACGTAACGCGTCATCGGAGGTCGTATGATCGCCGAGCCGGTAGGTGACTGCCTCGATGAAGCGCGGGCCTTGCCCCTCCCGGGCGGCGGCAATGGCATCTTCGGCCGCGGCGCGCATCGCCACAACATCGCTGCCGTCCACCTGCTCGCCGATGAAGCCGGCCGCGATGGCTTTCTGCGCCAGCGTTTCACAACCGGTCTGTAGTCGTAACGGAACAGAAATAGCCCATTGATTGTTGGTGGCCACGAACACGACCGGCATTTTGTGCACCCCGGCAAAATTCATCGCCTCGTAGACATCACCCTTCGAAGTAGCGCCATCGCCGAACATGCATACGGCGACACGCGGCTGCTTGCGAAGCTTGAAGGCATAGGCAACGCCGGCGGCATGCGGCGCCTGCGATCCCACCGGAACGCAAAACGGAAAATCCTGAACCGGTCCGGAGAAGTGATTGCCCCGCTCGTCCCCTCCCCAGAACAGCAGAATTTCCTCCAGCTTGACCCCACGCCAGATCAGCGCACCATTGTCGCGATAGGAGGGCAACAGGACGTCCTCTTCGCGCATCGCACTGGCTACGCTAACCGACACCGCCTCCTGGCCGAGTGAAACAGCGTATGTCCCAAGCCGGCCGGTGCGCTGCAACGCAACAGCCTTTCGGTCAAAGTTGCGCAGCAGCATCATCGCTCGATAGAGCGCCGTGAGGAGGCCGGCATCGGAGGCGAATGGGGGGAGCGGTCGGTTAATCGAGCCGTCTGGCGCGAGGTAATTGCGGTGGCGCACTTCAAAGTGCGCGATGACCGGAAGTCCTCCGTCTGGCATTTTTTTGCTGGCCACGTCCTCGCTCCCAGAGCGATTCTGCATCCTACCATTCGTAATTGGTGCTGGGCCGGAACAATACAAGATGGGCGCGCCGATCTCGCATGGCCGTTGCTGCACCGCGGGCTCGCGGGGATGGTCAGGTTGTCCTCGCGACGACTGAACCGTTAGGAGGCGGTTCGCCCGTTCGTTCGGTCTACTATGGCTGAACAGGATCCAGCAAAGGCCGAGGCAATCATCGCAGCCATGATGGCCCCGAACGAAAGGGTCGAGGCCTGGGGGCCGCTTGCGGCGCCAGCTGTCAAGGCGCTCGGATTGAAGCCCGGCGACTTCATGCGCCGGATGACATCAAGCAAAAGTTTGAGACACCCGCGCGGTCTCCGGTCGCGAACGTCTCGAGGGGACGTCACTTACACGGCTTGGAATCCCTGACGTCGAACCGGCCCATTGCACCCGCAATCACGAAATCATTGTAATCGAGCACCAGCGCGCGGGAGACGCCGTTCTCAAAGAGCTCGAACGACATCGCGTAAACCGGCGTCTGCTCACCGTCTTTCGCCTTGGTGTCGCGGTCGTAATAGCTCACGGTCACGGGCCAGCGGGTCAGCGCCTTCATCTGGTCGTTGACGGTCGACGGGTCGGGCGATGCAATGCTTTGGGTGCCCGGGATCGGCTTCCCGATCACCGACAGCGTGTTGTAGACCTTCTCGCCATTATCCGAGCCGTCATAGACCATCAGCTCCAGCACCGATTTACCTGCGCGCGCGGCGGCGATGATATGCTGGATCTGCTCGGTCGGGAACACGACCTTGCCGTCGAGCTCGAACGTCTTCGCAACCGGCTGCTTCAGCTTGACCCTGATGCGGTCGCCGACCCGTTCCGCCACGCCGTCGATCGGCGCGGAATCGGTATCGTTCATGCGGGTGTCGATCTTGAAGCGATAGCTCTTGCCGGCGGCATCTTCCCAGGAATGCGAGCGAAGATCGCTCAGCGTCAGCCTGCCCTCGCCGCTATCGAGTTCGGACACCTGGCGGAATTCGGAAGTGTAGCCTTCGCAGGCGCTGCCTGAAAAATTGTAGAGAATGCGCCCGCGCGCACCCGATATCGCGTTGGATCCGCGCGACTTGACCAGCTTCAATTCATACAGCGCCTGATGGGCGAGAAACGGCCCGCTGGCGCCCGCCAGCGCCGGTCCGTTTGCGAAGCCTGAGAGCAAAGTGGCCGCAGCCGAAAACACCAAAGCACGAACCGGAATCGGGAACGAGCTAGCCATGTCCTATTTTTCCTCGCGGGAGATTCGACTACATTAGTGACGGGTCCATTGCGTCGCAACTAGGGCAGTGCCACGAAAACGCAAGAATTCGAGGCCGAGGCGCGCCGCTTTTGGCATTTTCGGGTACGATCCGCCTCGATCGCCATGCTGGACGCAGCTCCACGTCGCTTGCAAGAAAAAGCGCGATGCGCGAAACAATGCACGCCTGACCGCAGGTCAGGAACGGTCACATCAAGCGGAGACGCAAAGCATGGCGGGTACGGTCGAACAGAAGCTGGCGGCACAAGGCATCACGCTGAACGAGCCGCGCACCCCCATGGCGAACTATGTCGGCTTCGTGCGCTCGGGAAACCTGCTGTTCGTCTCCGGCCAGGTCTGCGCCAACGCCGAAGGCAAGCTGATCGCCAAGGGCAAGCTCGGGGCTGGCGTCACGATCGAACAGGGCTACGCCGCAGCACAGGGCTGCGGCGTCAATCTGCTGGCCCAGATCAAGGCGGCGCTCGGCGATCTCGACAAGGTGGTCCGCGTGGTCCGGCTCGGCGGCTTCATCAATTCCGCGCCTGACTTCCTCGACGGGCCCAAGGTGCTCAACGGCGCCTCCGACCTGATGGTCACCGCATTCGGCGACAAGGGCCGGCACGCCCGCACCACCGTCGGCGTCGCCTCGCTCCCCTCGGACGCGGCCGTCGAGGTCGACGCCATCTTCGAGGTATCCTGATCGGAGCGTCCTCTCGTGCGTGCGCCGGACTGGCTGACGGCACGGCCCGTGGCCCATCGCGGCCTGCATGATATTTCGCGCGGCATCGTCGAAAACATGCCGGCGGCCGCGCAGGCCGCCGTCGACGATAATTTCGCCATCGAATGCGACATTCAGCTTTCGTCGGATGGCGAGGCGATGGTCCATCACGACAATGCGCTCGGCCGCCTCACCGAGGGCTCCGGCGCGTTGCTCGGCATGACCGCGTCCGAACTTAAGGCCGTCAGTTTCAAGAACACGCCGGAACGGATGATGACGCTCGGTGATCTCTGCGCGCTGGTCGCCGGCCGCGTGCCGCTGGTGATCGAGGTGAAAAGCCATTTCGACGGCGACCGCCGGCTGGTGAAACGGATGGCAGAGGTGCTCGCCTCCTATGACGGCCCGGCGGTCGGCATGTCCTTCGATCCGGATCAGGTGGTGGCGTTGCGCGAACTGATCCCCGGCCGCGCGCGCGGCATTGTGGCCGAACATGACTATACCGCCGAGGAGTGGCCGGAAGCGTCAGCGGAACAGCGCCGCGGCATGACGCATCTGCGCCATGCCTTCCGCACCCGGCCGCATTTCGTCGCCTATTGGGTGAATGAGCTGCCCGCGGCCGCGCCCTGGATCGCCCGCAACGTCTTCGGCCTGCCGCTGCTCGCCTGGACCGTGCGCACGCCCGAGCAGCGCGCGCGCGCCGCGCGCTATGCCGACCAGATCATCTTCGAGGAGTTCCTGCCGGGAACCTGATGCGTGGCCGCCCACCTTGAACTCGCCCGCTTGATGCACGATCTTTGCAAGGCGTTGGTCACATGGGCGATGGCTGATCGCATGATGGGACCGGTTTGAATTTCTAGATGGCGTCATCCGAAATCACCCTCGAAGCCGTTCCCTCCGTCAGCGACATCAAGGCTGCGGACTGGGACGCCTGCGCCAATCCGAAGCCGAACCCGCACAGCCTCGACAATCTCGACACGCTGGCCGCAAACGGATCTCAAAGCGATTCCTGCAAGCCAGCCTATAACCCTTTCGTTTCCCACGCGTTTTTTGCTGCCGCCGAGGTTTCCGGCTCGGCCTGCGCCCGCACCGGCTGGGGTCCCCGGCATCTTCTGGCACGGCTCGACGGCGAGATCGCCGGCATCGTGCCCTGCTATCTGAAAACGCATTCGCAAGGCGAATATGTCTTTGACCGCGGCTGGGCGGATGCTTATGAGCGCGCCGGCGGACGTTATTATCCGAAACTGCAGGTCTCGGTGCCGTTCACGCCTGCCACCGGGCCCCGGCTTCTGATCCGCGACGGTGTCGATCGCGAGCAGATCGGCTCGGCGCTGGCGCGCGGGCTAATGGCGCTGTGCAACGCGACCAACGCCTCCTCCGTGCACGTGACTTTTGCCCGCGAGGCGGAAGCGAAGTTGTTGGGCCAGCACGGCTTCCTGCTGCGGAACGACCAGCAGTTTCACTGGCACAACGATGGCTACGGTAGTTTTGACGATTTTCTGAACTCGCTGAATTCGCGCCACCGCAAGGCAATCAAGCGCGAACGCCGCGAGGCAGTGGCCGCCGGGATCACCATCCACCACCTGACCGGAGCCGATATCACGGAGGAAGCCTGGGACGCATTCTTCGCGTTCTATATGGAGACCGGCTCGCGCAAATGGGGCCGCCCCTACCTCACCCGCAAATTCTTCTCGATGATCGGCGAGAGCATGAGCCGCGACGTGCTCCTGGTGATGGCCAAACGCAAAGGTCGCTGGATCGCGGGCGCCATCAATTTCATCGGATCGGACACACTGTTCGGCCGTAATTGGGGCGCCGTCGAGCATCACCCATTCTTGCATTTCGAGGTCTGCTACTATCAGGCGATCGATTTTGCAATCCAGCGCGGCCTGAAGGTCGTCGAGGCCGGCGCGCAGGGCGAACACAAGCTGGCCCGCGGTTACCTGCCGCAAACCACCTACTCCGCGCATTTCATCGCCGATCCCGATTTGCGCCGCGCGATTGCCGACTACCTGAAGCGCGAGCGCGCCTATGTGGCCGAGGTCGGACGCGAACTGACCGAGGCCGGCCCGTTCCGCAAGGCCGCCGACGAGACTTGACCGGTTGAGCTGGCGACGTGAGATTTGAGATCAAACCTTGAGGAAAAGAAGCCCATGCCCGCCTATGACCCCAACAACCCTTTCGCAAAAATCTTGCGCGGCGAGTTTCCCTGCCACAAGGTCTACGAGGACGACCACGTGCTGGCGTTCCTCGACATCATGCCGCGTTCGCCGGGCCATACGCTGGTGATCCCAAAAGCCCCTGCCCGCAACATCCTCGACATCAGTCCCGAGGATTACGCCCACGTCGCGCGCGCCGCCCACAAGATCGCCGCCGCCGCGATGGAGGCCTTCAACGCCGATGGCATCACCGTGCAGCAATTCAACGAGCCAGCCGGCGGGCAAGTCGTGTTCCATTTGCACATGCACGTGATGCCGCGCCACGATGGTGTGGCGCTGCTGCCGCCCGCAAGCCGCAAGGAAGATGTGAAGGTACTGGAGGACAACGCGACCAAGCTGATGGCGGCGCTGGGGTAGTTCACGTAGCCCGGATGGAGCGAAGCGTAATCCGGGGAATTATGCGACGTTTGCAACACCGGCCCCGGATTACGCTGCGCTCCATCCGGGCTACGCAAGCCTACTCCCCCTCCAAATCCCCGCTCTTCGGCTGCGCCAGCGGCGAGAACTCGCAGCGGTCCGGCTTGACGTCCAGCAGCGGCGTTTCGTCGAGGCAGTCGAGGCCGCGCACCAGGATCGTGTTGCCTTCGACCCCGACGAACTTGACGACCGAGGTGCCGATCGGATTAGGCCGCACCGGCGAGCGCAGCGAGAAGGTGCCGCGGGTTTTCCGGTTGTTCTTCGGGCTCTGCAGCACCAGATCGCGGCGCGAGTGATGCAGCCAATAGATCACTTCGAGATTTTCATAGAATTCGACGCCCTTGATAGCGGGCACCCACGGCTCGAAAATCTCAAGGCGACAAACCGGGCCGTCATGGCGGCCCTGCCGTGGCGTCTCCAGCCGCGATTTCCAGGGCGTGCGGATGCGGCCGATGAACACCAGTCCGGCATCACGGACCGGCGGCATCTCGACGGTAACTTCGCCCTCGCGGAGTTTGGTGTCCTGAACCATTGCCTAATCCAGTGAGATGGGCACCGATCGCGTGCAACTTTTCTTGCGCGCGGGACAGTACCGGATTATGGGCCATGCAATCAACCGAGCCACCATTTGCCGGCCAGAAGGATGATCTCGCCGGAGACTACGCCGGCAAAGATCGAGCGTCGCGTCAGCATGAACACCGCAAAGCCGGCAGCGACCGCGCCGTAGCGCAGCCAGTCCGGCACGCCGGCCAGCGCGCCCGGCGGCTGCACCAGGATTTGCGCAATGACACCGGCGAGGATCGCGGTCGCCACCGCCCTCACCCACACCAGGACTTCCGAGCCCTCGTCGACGCCGGCGCCGAACCACAGCCCGGCCATCCGCCAGACCTCGTTAGGCAGGAAGCCCGCGAGCACGAGCACCAACAGCGCGTGCGGGCTGCCGAAAAACTCGCTCATGCGCGCGCCCTCTCCCGCCACCAGTGCACGGCGTAGGCAATGCTGCCAGCCGTGACGCCGCTAATCAGGATATCGACGCCGGTATGCAGCATCGACACCAGCGGAAACAACGCCAGACCCAGCACTAGCGCCAGCACATCCGATATCTGCTTGCAGTTGCGCGCCGTCGAAAGCAGGAACGCCAACGGCGTCAGCAGCAGGATCGCCGGCGCGAACAGCGGCGGCAGTTTGGCGGCAAGTGCGTAGCCAAGCGCAGTCGCGATCATGCATACAGTGACAAGTCCGCAGCCCAGGCCGTGCGTGAACGCAATCCGCCGCTCGCGCGGCACTTTTGGCAGCAGCCGATAGCATTCGACCCAAAGCGTGACGGCAATGAAATGCGTCACCAGCACGAGGTGGCGGCGCCTGGTCTTGGACGTCTTCATCAGCGGCAGCACCGACACCACCATTGGAAACAGGCGGATCGCGCTCACCGTCACCGCAATCGCCGCCTGCACCGCGGTTGCCCCGGAGCCGAGCGTCGAAATCAAGATGATCTGCGCCGGACCAGCCCAGACCAGCAATGTGCTGCCGAGCACCCAGCCGAGGCTGAAGTGGCTGTCATGGGCCAGAGCGCCGATGCCGAGATAGGTCGCAAACAGCACCAGCGTCAGCACGGTGGATGCGACCGAACTCATGCCCCACGCGAAGGCGCGGATGGGGCTTTTCCATTGGGGAGAAGAGAGTGGAGGCAGCGCCACGGATGACCGGATGTAAGTTTGAGTCGTCACGGGCATAGGGCTGACGAATGCGGGGCGCGTCAACCAAGCTCCGCTCAGGGCGGCTATGCGATTTGCGGCGATGCTCGGCTGGCCTTGTCAAAGGCGATAACCCAGTCACGTTGCTCCTCGGTGTCCGGCACGATCACGCCACGAGCTGCTTTGATCAAAGCAAGCGCTTCGCCGACCTCGATTCCCCGACAGATCATTGCGCACGCGGCGATAATGGACGCTCTGCCGATCCCTGCCCTGCAGTGAACCGCGATCGAACGGCCGTCGGCAAGACCGCCAGCGATGGACCGCGCAATACCCAACGCCTGCTGAATCTCCGGCACGCCACGATCAGGAATCGGAAAGGAGACGAATTCAATTCCACTCGCGCGGCAAAGCTCAGCTTCCCGCTGCAAACCAAGTTCGGTGACCTCGTCCGGCTCAAGGAGACTTATGACCAGATGGACGCCGGAAGTTTTCCATTCACCAACGTCCACTCCAACCAATCATCGGCGCGAGGACGGGCCATGATGGCGAGCCGACCCGCCATCTCAATCCAGTGCAATCGGGACATTCAAGATCGCCTCGGAATCCAGCATGTGTTCAAGCTAACCGTCAAGTCGCCACTTCTTCAACCCGGCACACCCCGGTTTCTCAGCACAAAACACGCGCCGCCCGCCTTGCGAATGCGGTTGCAGAGATCGTCGGCCTCGCCGCGTGTGTCTGCGCCGAAGCGCACTTGGTAGAATGTCGCCGGGCCGCGGCTGCGCAGGCGCGAGGCGAGGATGCTGGGGTCGCGATTGCCGATCAGGCTCGCAAGCCGCGAGACCGCGCGCCCATACATCGCGAGCGCCTTGTCGCGGGAAAAGCCGGCGGCGAGCTGCACGCCCCACACCTTCGCGGCCGCCAGCTTCACGCGCTGCTCCAGCCCGGCGATAAAGGGATTGGGCGCCTGCTTCAAGAGCGCCATCAATTCGCGGCAGCTCGATGCCTTGATACGTTCGGGCTGCTTGCCGTCCTTTCCCGCCTTCGCCCACTCCTCCACCGTGGAGCCTGTGATAGCGACGACGTAGTTGCGGGTTTCCTGCGGCATCCCGCCAGTGCCGGCCAGCCATTCCTGCACGCGCCGCGGGCCGGCATTATAGGCTGCCGCCGCGAGCCCGAGATTGCCGAATTGCTGGCGCAACTCGTCGAGAAACTCAGCCGACTTCGGCAGCGCCTGCACGGGATTGAAGGGATCGAGCAGGCCGCGTTCGTTGGCCGTTCCCGGCATGAACTGCGCAATTCCCTGCGCCCGCGCCCCGCTCCGCGTCACCGGCCCAACCGCATCCGGCTGAAAGCGGCTCTCCTGCCAGATCACGCGCGCGAAGAACTCCAGCGGCAGGTCCGACGCCCTCGCCGCCGACTCAATCATCAGGCACATCGCTTCGCGCGCCTCGCTCTCGCGCGCGGTGGGCGGCTTTTGGCTAGCCGTCGCGCTCGACCGGGTAGCCTCGCCCGCGTCCTCCGCGAAGGCGTTCGCAACTGAGCACAAAAGCGACACCGTGCACCATACGGCGCGAAGAAACCGACCTCTTTGCATGGCAGTTTGCAATCCGGGATTGCGCATTGCGGTGGAAACGTTAGTCAAACGATCATGGCTTGCAGGTGGATCCGCCGCCCCTCCGCTGCGCGCGGCTTTTTTGCGTTGCAATTGCTCCGAAAATACCCGCTATCGGAACCGCCGTTAATTTACGTTAACGCCGCATTTTGCGTCCGCCGGACTTTTACGGGCAACAAACCGGGGTAAAAGTCTCCTCACTTCTTTGGGAGACTTTCAATGCGGGAACGGCGCGAGAGCGTGCGCGACAAGGTGATGTATGGCGGCGTCGCCGAGATCGGCGAACGCGGCGCGACGCACGAATGCATCGTCCGCAATATTTCCGATCACGGCGCTACAATCGAATTCAGCAATGACGTCCAATTGCCGAAAGAACAGCTCTCGCTGCGCATCGCGCGCAAGGGTCGCTCTTTCCTCGCCAGGGTCGTTTGGTGGCGCGACAATTTTGTCGGCGTCGCATTCAGGGCGGAAAGCCCGGCCGAGCCGGTCTCCGATCTCGAGGAGCGGCTGCGCCGAAGCGAGATCAAAAAGCGGCAGCTCCAGCGCCGGATCGACGAACTGCTCGGCGAGCGCTGAAGCTGCAAGGCGCTACAGAAAAAGGCCGGCTGTCGAGCCGGCCTTTTTGCATTCTCTCGTCGCGTCTCTCGGTCGAACCGCGATCAGACCTTGACCAGCGGCCCCTTCGAGGCCGGCCCCTTGGAGCCGCCACCGCCGTTGGGGCCGCCCGGCTTCGGTTTGCGCTTGCGCGACACCGGCAGCTTTTCCGGCTTGGGCGTGACCGGCCCTTCGACGAACTCAAAGCCGATCTTGTCCTTGCCTTCCCCGGCGGCCTCGTCCTTGACCAGCACGACGCGGACATGGCCACCGCCCTTGAGCTGACCGAACAGCACCTCATCGGCGAGCGGCTTCTTGATGTGCTCCTGGATCACGCGCGCCATCGGCCGCGCGCCCATCTGCTCGTCATAGCCATGCTCGATCAGCCAGGCCTTGGCGGGTTCCGACAGCTCGATCGTGACGTCGCGATCGGCGAGCTGCGCCTCAAGCTGCAGCACGAACTTCTCGACCACCATGCCGATGACGTCGGCGTTGAGATGGGCGAACGAGACGATCGCGTCCAGCCGGTTGCGGAATTCCGGCGCGAACTGCCGGTTGATCGCCTCGTGGTCGTCGCCTTCCCGCTTGTTGCGCGTGAAGCCGAAGGCCTGACGCGCGAGGTCGGCGGCGCCCGCATTCGTGGTCATGATCAGGATCACGTTGCGGAAATTGACCTGCTTGCCGTTATGGTCGGTGAGCCGGCCGTGGTCCATGATCTGCAGCAGCACGTTGTAGAGATCCGGATGCGCCTTCTCGATTTCGTCGAGCAGCACCACGCAATGCGGATGCTGGTCCACGCCGTCGGTCAACAGCCCGCCCTGGTCGAAGCCGACATAGCCGGGAGGCGCGCCGATCAGGCGCGACACCGTGTGCCGCTCCATGTATTCGGACATGTCGAAGCGCAGCAACTCGACGCCGAGCGAGGCCGCGAGTTGCTTGGCCACTTCGGTCTTGCCGACGCCGGTCGGCCCGGAGAACAGGTATGAACCGATCGGCTTCTCGGGCTCGCGCAGGCCGGCGCGCGCCAGCTTGATCGAGGCGGATAGCGACTCGATCGCCTTGTCCTGGCCGAACACCACGCGCTTCAGCGTCTGCTCGAGATGCTTCAGCACCTCGGCATCGTTCTTTGACACGCTCTTGGGCGGAATCCGCGCCATGGTCGCGATGGTGGTCTCGATTTCCTTGATGCCGATCGTCTTCTTGCGCCGGTTCTCCGCGACCAGCATCTGCGCCGCGCCCGACTCGTCGATCACGTCGATCGCCTTGTCCGGCAGCTTGCGGTCGTGGATGTAGCGCGACGACAATTGCACCGCCGCCTCGATCGCCTCATTGGTGTATTTCAGCCGGTGGTAATCCTCGAAATAGGGTTTCAACCCCTTCAGGATTGCAATCGCGTCCTCCACCGTCGGCTCGTTGACGTCGATCTTCTGGAACCGGCGCACCAGCGCGCGGTCCTTCTCGAAATGCTGACGGTATTCCTTGTAGGTCGTCGAACCCATGCAGCGGATCGTGCCCGAAGCCAGCGCCGGCTTCAGCAGGTTGGACGCGTCCATCGCGCCGCCGGAGGTGGCGCCGGCGCCGATCACGGTGTGGATTTCATCGATGAACAGGATCGCGTTCGGGTGCGCCTCCAGTTCCTTCAAAACCTGCTTCAGCCGCTCCTCGAAATCGCCGCGGTAGCGGGTGCCGGCGAGCAGCGTGCCCATGTCGAGCGAGAACACGGTGGCGGCAGCCAGCACCTCGGGCACTTCGGAATCGACGATGCGCTTGGCAAGCCCTTCCGCAATCGCGGTCTTGCCGACGCCGGCCTCGCCCACGAACAGCGGATTGTTCTTCTGCCGGCGGCACAACACCTGGATGGCACGGTTGATCTCGGCATTGCGCCCGATCACCGGATCGATCTTGCCGTCCCGCGCCTTCTTGTTGAGGTTGACGCAATAGGTCTCGAGCGCTTCGCCCTTCTTCTTGGCGTCCTCGTTGCCCTTGGCCTCGGTCTCCTCGTCGACGCCGCGCACGGGGCGCGCTTCGGAGACGCCCGGCCGCTTGGCGATGCCATGGCTGATGTAATTAACCGCGTCGTACCGCGTCATGTCCTGCTCCTGCAGGAAATAGGCGGCGTGACTTTCGCGCTCCGCGAAAATCGCGATCAGCACGTTGGCACCGGTCACTTCCTCGCGCCCCGATGACTGAACGTGTATCACCGCGCGCTGGATCACGCGCTGGAAACCGGCCGTCGGCTTCGCGTCATCGGCTCCGTCAGTCACCAGATTTTCGAATTCGGTCTCGAGATAATTGACGAGGCTGGTGCGCAGCTTGTCGAGATCGACGCTGCAGGCGCGCATCACCGCAGCCGCATCCGAGTCATCGATCAGCGACAGCAGAAGATGTTCGAGCGTCGCATATTGATGATGGCGCTCGTTTGCAATCGCCAATGCACGATGCAGGGATTGTTCAAGGCTTTGGGAAAAAGTTGGCATTCGCGTCCTCTATGGCCCCCGGTCATCATGATCGCCATTACCCGGTGAGGCAACAACAACCTTCGTCATCCCCTGTCATATAGTTACACACGATCGTGGCGAAAGACCGGTTCCGCAAGCGTGGTTTTCCTCTAAATTCGCGGCACCACGGCGGCGGCACGCGACCTCCGCCCGAAAAATTATCGGGAATACGGTCGGCCTCCGTCAACACCGATCAATGCAATCCCGTTCCTTATCTCCGGCCGGATCGAGAGCCACGCGCGGCTATTTCTTTTCCATCACACATTGCAGTGGATGCTGGTGCTTGCGCGCAAAGTCCATCACCTGCGTGACCTTGGTCTCGGCAATTTCGTAGGTGAACACGCCGCACTCACCGATCCCGTGGTGATGGACATGGAGCATGATCTTGGTGGCCGCTTCGGCGTCCTTCTGGAAGAATTTCTCCAGCACATGAACGACGAACTCCATCGGCGTGTAGTCATCGTTCAGAATAAGGACGCGATAGAGGTTCGGACGCTTGGTCTTCGGCTTGACCTTGGTGATGACCGACGTTGATGGTCCGCCGGTTCCGGCGTTGCGGTTCTCGTCATTGCTCATTCGGGGAGCAGAAGATGACTTTGCCGGCACGGACGGACAAGCTTTGAAGGTTGACTGCAACATGGCTCAGGCGTTCGAAATTCCAAAAGGGATGACCGGAGAGCGCATCCTGGCCCACATGCGGTCGACTCTGACGTGAGCCACCGCCTGGTACCCAGTAACGCTTATTCCAGATCGCCGCTCCCGGTCCGACCCGTTGGTCGGATCGGCACCTGGAATATGGGTCCGTCGCCGGATCTCCGCAAGCGCATTGATGTCGCCCTGCCACGTCCCGCGATCGGCCCGATTCCCGGCTCGGCTCTCCGGACCAAGGTTAATCGTTTCTGTCGGATTTGACAAAGGACGGCGACGTGCCGTTTAGCCGCCGTTGAGCATACCGGGGTCTTTTGGCGACCGGCCCGGCGGTGCACCGGCTTTGACCTGTTTTTAGCGGAACCGGTTTACCGCCTGTTTAGCGGCCCGGGCGGAAATGCCCGTAGAAATCACATTTGCGGTGAGGCCATGCTCGATACAGTCGTATTCCGTCGCATTCGCGCGGCTGCCAGCCGGTTTGCCGGCGCCAATGAGGGCAACATCGCGATCCTGTTCGGGATCGCGGTACTCCCGATCATCGCTTTCGTCGGCGCGGCAGTTGATTACACCCGCGCCAACAGCGCCCGCTCCTCGATGCAGGCCGCCCTCGATTCCACCGCGCTGATGCTCGCGAAGGACCTGACCGCGGGCACCATCTCGACCTCGGAAATCCCGGCGAAGGCAGACGCGTATTTCAAGGCCCTCTATACCAACCCGGAAGCCAAATCGATCACGATCTCGGCAAGCCATACCCAAACCTCCGGCAGCGGCTCGACCATCCTGATTAACGGCTCCGGCGCCGTGGATACCACTCTCATGCGGGTCGCCGGTTTCCCGACCATGGGCTTCAATACCAGTTCCACCTCGGCCTGGGGCAACGTGCGCATGCGGGTGGCGATGGCGCTCGACGTGACGGGGTCGATGGCTTGGGATGGCAAGATGCCGGCCATGCAGACGGCCGCCAAGAGCCTGGTCGATCAGTTGAGCAAGCTCGCAAAGAACAACGGCGACATCTACATCTCGATTGTTCCCTTCGCCAAGGACGTCAACCTCGGCACGAGCTATGTCAACGAGAGCTGGATGGACTGGTCGCGGTGGGACACTCAGAGTGCTACCAACACTTGGGGCACGTGCAGCCAGTCCAGTTACACTGACAGGACTACTTGCAAGAACAACGGTAGGACCTGGACGCCGGACAGGAGCAAATGGACCGGCTGCGTCACTGACCGCGACAAGAACTTCGACACCATGAACACGCCTCCGACCTCGTCCAATGCTCCGACGATGGTCGTTGCCGAGGAATATATCGGCAATGGCGAAAATTACTGCAAATCGGGCAACACCCCCTACCTAGGAAAGATCGTGCCGCTGAGCTACGACTGGGCCACGCTCAAGTCGGAGATCGACAAATTGCAGCCCACCGGTAATACCAACCAGGGCATCGGTATGGCGTGGGCCTGGCTGACGCTCGGCGTAGGCGTGCCGCCGTTCAATGCCCCGGCCAAGGACACGGCGAACTATGAGTACAAGGATGCCATCGTCCTGCTGTCGGACGGTCTGAACACGCAAAACCGCTTCACCAACGACACCTCGCAGATCGATGCTCGCCAGAAGATCCTGTGCGCAAACGCCAAGGCGGCGCCGCACAACATCACGATCTACACCGTCCAGGTCAATACCGGCGGGGACGCGGAGTCTGCCGTGCTCAAGGAATGCGCCAGCGGTGCGGATAAATTCTATCACATCAAGTCCGCCGGCGAGACCGCGTCGGCGTTCAACTCGATCGGCCAGTCGCTGGCCAAGCTGCGCGTCGCGAAATAGGCGCCTCCATCGAGGCGGAAAGAAAAAGCCCGGCCGTTACGGCCGGGCTTTTTGCTTTCGAAATATAGAGCGGCGAATTAGTGCGCGGCCGGCGTGAACTTCGCGACCAGGCCTTCGTACGGCTTGTAGGTCTGCTTGGCGAGATCAGTGTAGAGGCCGGCAATCTTCTGCGACTCTGCGACAAAGGTTTCGTAGGAAGAACGCGCAAATTCGGTCTGGGCTTCGAGAGCCTTGTCCAGCGACTTCACGCCGGAGAGCTTTTCGACAAACGACTTTGTGTCTTCGAACGACTTCTTGGCGTAGTCGCCGTAGGCGCTCGCGATCGCCTGAACGCCGCTTTGCAGGTTGGTTGCGGAAGCGGCAACCGATTCGAGATGCTCTTTGCCGTAGTTCTGAATGTCTTCAATCTTGACCATCATGGAGTCCTTTTCCCAGACTGAGCGTTTCGATTGCCGGGAGGTCCCGGCCCCCTGACATGCTTCTTATATGTGCACTGCACAATAAAGTCAACAATTGTTGTGCGACGCACAAATGCGGCCAATTAACGGAAAACCCCGGGGTCTTACGCAACGGTTAATTAATCTTTTGGAAACTCGCTCGGCCTAACCTGATTCCTGGACTTGTTCGCCTTCCGACAGACAGCCCGAAAGCTGTTTGTGAACAGCATCTTAGCTAGAACAGCGACCTGATCGGCCACTCCAGCCTTGCCTCATGGCCGGACCGGTACTTCGAACGGGGAACCATCAGCGGCTGGTGGGCACAATTTTGCCTCACGAGCCGGTGATCAAGACAGAAATTGGGACGGGGAAGTAAATGCTTCGTACAACCTTGGCTTCCTCGCGCGCACTGCGAGTGTGCGTCCTCGGACTCGTTACCTTCACGACAGCAATACTGATCTCGAGCGAGAGCGCCGAAGCGCGCCGCCACAAGCACCGTCGGCACCATCACGTCGTGCGCGAAAGCTACAGCCCGCAATTCTCCTCCATCATCGTCGACGGCAATTCAGGCGCGGTGCTCGCATCCAACAATCCCGACGGTATCCGGCGCCCGGCGTCGCTGACCAAGATCATGACGCTCTATCTGCTGTTCGAGCGCCTGGAATCCGGCAAGATGAAGCTCGACACCGAAATGGAGGTCTCCGAGCACGCCTCCGAGCAGGCGCCGACCAAGCTCGGCCTGCGCCCGGGCCAGACCCTGAAGGTCGAGGACGCCATCAAGGGCCTTGTGACGCGTTCCGCCAATGACGCCGCCGTGGTGGTCGCCGAAGCGATTGCCGGCGATGAAGCCGAATTCGCCAGGCTGATGACGCGCAAGGCACGCGCGCTCGGCATGAGCAAGACCACCTATCGCAACGCCTCCGGCCTGCCTAACGACGAGCAACTGACCACCGCGCGCGATCAGGCGACCCTCGGCCGCGCGATCCAGGATCGCTTCCCGCGCTACTACCGCTACTTCGCGACCTCGGTGTTCAATTATCGCGGACAATCGATCCGCAATCACAATCGCCTGCTCGGCAATGTCGAAGGCGTCGATGGCATCAAGACCGGCTACACCCGCGCGTCCGGCTTCAACCTCGTAAGCTCGATGCGCCGCGGCAACCGCCACCTGATCGGCGTGGTGCTGGGCGGCCGCAGCGGCGGTTCGCGCGATGCCACCATGCGCAACCTGCTGGCCGAAAACCTCGAGAAGGGCGCGACCAAGCGCACCGTTGCCGCGATCACCGAGCGCAATCCCGCCGACGGCACCGTCGATGTCGCCGCAGCCGAGACCGTTGCGCGTCCGGCCGAAACGGCTCAGTCCGGCGGTGCCCTCGCCGCCGCCGAACCGGGGCTCGCCGCCATGCCGACAACCCGCTCGATCGCGCCGGCCAAGCCGTCGCTGATGGCGGCGGCCGCCGCTGCCCTGCCCCCTTCGCCCGCCAAGGTCGAACAGAACAAATTCGAGCCGCAAGGCAGGCCCGAACCCGCACCATTGACCAACGGCGTCATCCAGACCCAGCCGATCTCAGCGATCCCCGGCTCGGCTGAGCCGATGAAGCCGGTCAAGGTCAAGACAGTTCAGGTCAAGGCCGGGCCGATGAAGCTCGCTTCCGCCGGCCCCTCGCAGCCCGCGGCGCCGCCGATCACCAACACCATTCCGGCCCGCCCTGAAATCGCCGAGACCTCCAGCGCCGTCGTCGCAAAGGCCGCGGAGACCAAGGCCGAAGCCGCCAGGGTCGCGATGCCGCCGCAGCCGGCCAATCACGGCACCGGACAAGGCGTGCTCGGCGTGTTGCCCGCTTCCAGCCTGACACAGCCCCCCTCGCAAGCCACGCACTCGCAGGCGCTGGCATACGCCGACCCGGCGTCCCACGCCCAACCGCCGGCCGTGCAGCAAAACAGCGCCATCAAGCCGGCCGCGCCGGCGGTGGTCCGCACCGGCTGGATCATTCAGGTGGGTGCGCTTGAAAGCGAAAGCGAGGCCAAGCAGCGGATCGATCTCGCCCGCGCCAAGGCCAGCGCCCTGCTCAGCAAGGCCGATCCCTTCACCGAGCCCGTGGTCGCCAAGGACAACCGCACGCTCTACCGGGCCCGCTTCGCCGGCCTCGAGCGCGATCAGGCCGAAGCGGTATGCAAGACCCTCAAGCGCGCCGATATTTCCTGCATCACCGTTCGCAACTGATCGGGACGTTTCTTTGAATTTGGCAAAGCCGGCGCCGCAAGCGCCGGCTTTGTTGTTTTCCAAACACAGTCGCGACGGCGCTCGCGAGATCACGCTCAAGGCGGTCCGCGAAAACTTCTCGTCAAGGATTTCCGGTTAGGTTTCCCTGCAATGAACGATCGACCGCGCCGGACAACGGCGGGCGATATGGGCGTCAGTCAGAGAACGGAAGCAACTCGCGGTTTGTAGCGTCGGTGGCGTGAGCCGGAGTAGCTAGAGATGCGTGCGAAGAAGAGTATCCTTGGCCTCGTTTACGCGGGCAGCGAGGTACGTCGAGCCCCCTTGGTCGGGATGCAGTTTCTTCATCAGGGCGCGGTGCGCCCGGCTGATGTCGTCACGCCCCGCCCCCGGCTGCAAGCCAAGGATCTGATAGGCTTCCTCGTCCGTCATTTTTCCGCTCGCCGCCGTGCGGCGCTGCCCCCCTGCCGCATCGCCTTGCGCGTTCTGACGCCAAGCGGGAAACCGGCGGTCAAGATAGCTTTCAAGTAACGCGACGCTCTCGGCGTCGAAGGTCGGTATCATCGCGATCAATTGCCGCAGGTCGAATTCGCCGAGCGAACGCCCGGCATTCGGCCCGTCCACGATCCGCCCCGACAGCTCGCCGCTGTCGTGATCGAGATTCATGTCGAGAAACTGCGAACGGACGCGCGAGGTCTGCCCCGACGAACGCTGCGCGCCGCCGCCGAAGATCCCGCCGATATTGCTGAAGCCGCCTGGCCCGAATGGCGACCAGCCGAGCAGGCCGGCGCCGAAGATGCCGAGCGGAATGGCAACCGCGAGCTCGCCGCGCAGCCCGGTGAAAGCTGCGACCGCCAGCGCCACCACGCCGCCCACGATCTTGATAGCGCGCGCAAGCACGACCGGGTTGGCCGCACGAAACATCTGCAGCAGCAAGTACAGAACGACAACGGCGACGACGCCGGCAATCAGGGTTGCCATGGCTCTAATATAGCGATCCCGCAGACGAAAAGCATGATGCTCGCCCGGTCGCAAACCAAAGTCGTAATCACTTCATCTGCCCGATCAGTGCGGCCGCGCCGCTTGTGGTCTTCGACAGCCGCAGCAGCGCTTCGCGCCCGCCGGCAGCGTAGGCTGCGGCGGCGCGCAGCAGCTCGCGCAACTGCGCCGCGGCGCCGGGGTCGAACCTGCACCATGCGCCGCCGGTGAGCCGCGCAATTTCCCGGAACGCCTGCTCGGCGGTCGGATCGTGGCCTTCCTGGAACATGAACACGGGCACCTTGAGCAGGCCGAGCTCGCCGGCCTTGGCGCAGAGGTCGTCGACGGATTCCTCCATGGCGTCGCCAACAAACACCATGGCGCGCACGCCGGACGCCACCGCCTCGCGGCGCGCTTCCGACAGCACCTTGCCGATCTGGGTATTGCCGCCCCGGCAATCGATCTTGCCCATCAGCCGTGCCAATTGCGCGGAATCGGAGATCCAGCCCGTGGCGCGGCATTCGTTGAAGCCGCGGTAATAGACCAGCCTGATATCGAGGCTGCCGAGCGAGGCCGCCTCGCGAAACATGTCGGCCTGCAGCGCGCAGGCCATGTCCCAGGTCGGCTGCCGGCTCATGGTGGCGTCGAGCGCAAACACCAGCCTTCCCCTGGCGTCCGGGCGGTGCGGCGACATCGCGCGCGCTTTCGCCACGAAGGCTGCGATGTCCTCCGACGCCGACGGCTTGGTCTCGGGCAACGGGCCGCCTTTGCGCGCCTCGGCTCTTGCCGAAGCAACATCGTCTGCCGATTTGGGTTTGGTGGGTTCGCCGGCCATGAGCGCTCGCGAGTAACAGCAAGCTCTATTTGGGACGGCGCCTACAGCGGGTCAATGCGCCAACTCATGACGCAGCCGCAAATGCACGATAGCGGTAGGTTGTCTAGTTCGTGACTGGCTTGTTCTTCGGCGGCGGATTGCTGGCCAGCGGAACGGACAGCGGCACCGGTCCCGGGCTGCTGGTCAGAACGTCAGGCACCTTGGCGGGCACGGGCTTGAGCGCGCTCCTGTCGGACTCGTCAAGGAACCTGTCGAGCATCGACTGGATCGAGGACTTGGCCGCGTCAGGCCCGGTGTCGCGCATATCGTTATGCTGGAAGCCGGTGTTCACGACCGTGATGCCGGCCTGCTCGCATTGCTCGTCGTCGGGCACGACGCCGGGGTCGGGCTTGAAATGCGTATCCGTAGAGCGGAACGACAGGATCTTGAACTTGCCTTCGGTGAGGAACGGCACACGCAGATTGTCCAGCGTCACGACCTTCTTGATCTCGTCGGGATACTGCTTGGCGAAATACATCGAGATGTCGCCGCCCATCGAGTGGCCGACCATCGTCACCTTCTCATAGTCGGCGTTGGGCTGGACCTTCCTCATTTCGTGGATAGCGAAATGGATGTTGGCGACGCCGCGCTGAATCTGCGGCAGACGGCCGACATAGGGCTCGCCGATCTTGGTCACCATCGGCGGATCGGTCGGCAGATCGTGCTGCGGACTGACCGCAAGATAGCCGCGCCAGGCGAACACGTTCGACAGGAATGAATACTCGGTGTTCTTGACGGTGTTACCGTGATTGAGGATCGCAACCGGCAGGTTGATCAAGCCGGCATTGGCCTGCATTTCCTTGTCGCGGCGGACGGCAATATGCACCGCGACCAAGCGGTTGTCGCGGACGGGATCATGAAACGCGATAGTCTCATGCCGGATCGCCCACTTGCTCGCGGTGAAATACGCGACAGCGACCAGCACCGAGAGTGAAAGCAGAACGAGAATTCCACGTTTCATATTTGTCTTCGTCCTCGCGCCCCGTGGGGCCCAACCCTGTTTGAGACTCTTTCGGTCCCTTGTTGATGATATATGTCACGATGGCGTGACATAAAGGCTAAATGTTGTGTATTGACCGCCTGATCGTTGTGCGATGCACTCATCTATTGTGCAGCCGCTCGGTTCCACAAATTCGGCCTCCTTTTTACTTATGACGCCTCCTTTCAAGCTTCGGTTCGAGCATCCGATAAAAGTCTAATGGAAACGGCGTACTGCAGGGCCGGTTCCCGGGAACCGCTGCGTCACAGTGCGTCACGGTGCGTTAATACCCGCGGCGGGTCCCAGAGGGGACTTAAACCGTCGTGTAGATGACAAGCTTCAAAGCCGGGTCGTCATTGGCCTGGAAACTCGCATACTCCAGTTTGAGCTGCCCCTTTTTGGGATGGGTCAAGGATTTCCGTCCTGCCGCGACGCCGCTGACGTCATGGGCCTCCCACCAGCCAATAAATTCCGGACAGCCTTCCCGCAGGCGCGCCAGCAGGTCGCGAAAGGCAGGATCGCCGGCCCACAGGTCATGCGTCGCCCTGAACTGGGCAACCATGCGCTGGGCCTCATCCGCCCATGACGCGCCGAACAGCCGCCTCTTCGCGGGATTGGTCAGTACCGAGAGCAGGCTGTTGCGATCGGCTTCCGCAAGCCGGCTGAACGCAAAGATTTCGTCGGCGGCCGCATTCCAGGCGAGAATGTCCCAGCGTCGGCCGGTGACATAGGCCGGCAGGTTGAGTTGCTCGACCGTGCGGCGGACCGCGGACGGAACGGTCTCGCGGACAAAGGCACGCCGGTCGGTATTTTGCGTCAGCTCCTTCAGATGCCGGTGTTCGGCCCTGGTCAGCCGCAGCGCGCGCGCCAGTGCATCGATCGTTGCTGCCGAAGGGCTGACGGATCGTCCCTGCTCGAGTCGGATGTACCAGTCGACGCCGATACCGGCGAGGTCGGCCACTTCCTCCCGCCGCAGGCCGGGCGTGCGCCGCCGGCCGCCGGACAGGCCGACCGCCTTCGGCGTCAGTTTCTGCCGCCGCGAGCGCAGGAAGTCTCCGAGTTCGCTTTGCCTTGAATTCGTGCCTGGTTCTGCCATGCGCGCGGCGCTCCGTAGAAGGGTCCCAATCCTAGGATGATACCAGGTCTTGTTGGGGTGCGAGAATGCGACTTCGTCGAAACGAGGAGACCCCATGAAGGCTGCCGTTCTGAACGCGTTCGGATCGCCGCTTGCGATCGAGACGCTTCCCGACCCGCTGCTCGGCACCGGCGAGGTTATCGTCGACGTCATCGCGAGCCGCGTGCTGGCCCATGCCAACGAGGTCCTCAGCGGGCAGCGAAAATACCTGCTGGAATTACCCGTGGTGCCGGGCCCGGGTGCGATCGGCCGTGTCCGTGCCACCGGCCCCGACGCGACCCGCCTCCGGCCCGGCGATTGGGTCTATTGCGATCCGACAGTGCGCTCGCACGACAATGCGCTATCGCCCGACATCGCCCTGCAGGGGCTCACCGCCGGCAGCGAGGGCGGGCTGCACCTGCAACGGTATTTCCACAACGGCGCCTGGGCCGAACAGATGCGCGTGCCGACCGAAAACGCGGTTCCGATCGTCGAGATCGACGAGAAGGACGCAAGCCGCTGGTGTGCGCTCGGCACCCTGCTCGCCCCCTTCGGCGGCTTCCTTGCCGCACAACTGCAGGCCGGAGAGATCGCGCTGGTCAACGGCGCCACCGGCAGCTTCGGCAGTGCGGCCGTCGCCGTCGCATTGGGGATGGGCGCGCAATGCGTAGTCGCGACCGGGCGGAACGAGCAGGCGCTGGCTGAGCTGACGCGGCGGTTCGGCGCGCGTGTCCGAGCCGTGCCGATGCGCGGCCACCAGGCCGACGATCACGACCGCATCCTGCAGGCGGCGCCCGGCCCGATCGACTGCGTGCTCGACATCCTCCCGCCGGCGGCCAACGCCGCGCAGGTGCGCACCGCCATGATGGCGGTGCGGCCTTACGGGCGGGTGGTGCTGATGGGCGGCGTCGGCATGCTCGGGGGCGCCGGCCTCGACCTGCCCTACTCCTGGATGATGCGAAACTGCATCACCCTGCGGGGGCAATGGATGTACCCACCGCATGCGGCCGTGCTGATGACCGGCTTGATCAGTGCCGGCCTGGTCGATCTCGATCATTTTGAGATCACCGCGTTCGATCTGGACCGCGCCAACGAGGCGGTCGCGCATGCCGCCGCGCACAGCGGTCCGTTCAAAATGACGGTGATCCAGCCGCGATAGGCCGGCAAAGCGGGCCGATGGCGGTCAAGCGCTGATGATGTCGCCGATGATGTCGTGGACTTCGAGCGGCTTGTCAACCTGGGTGAACCATTCGGCGCGGTTGGCGGCGCGGCGGCGGCCGCGCTCGTCGAGCGGCAGCTTGAGCTGGCGCAATAGGCTGGTCACTTCCTCGCGCGCCGTGATGTGGCCCATGCTGGGGCGGGTGCCGAGGGTAGCCTCGTCGATGTCGTCGAGGGCGGTCAGGCCGCGCGGGAAGAATTCGCGGTAGACCACCCGCTCGGCGAATCCATCGATGGCACGGAAGCCGAGCCGCAGCGAAAGGTCCTTCAGGCTGTCGGCGACGAGCTGCTTGTTGCGCGATCCGATCATCGACAGGCGGTTGCGCACCACGATCCAGTCGGTGGTGGAGCCATCGAGCTGGCGGCGCTTGCGCCTGGTGTCGCGGACCATCTCGGCGTAGTGGCTTTCGCCGGTTACGGAATAGGTGGCCGGATCGACAGTGCCGAGCACGTCGAAATCGAGGAAGCTGTCGTTGATCGGGGTCACCAGCGTGTCGGCCATCGAATGCGCCAGCCGCATCAGGTAGGAGTCCGAACCGGGCGTATCGATGACGATGAAGTCGAAGGCGCGCTCGACCGTGCCGACCGCCGCCGCGAACTGCTGGAACTCCGAGTTTTCATTGTCGGCGATCTGCATCGTCTCGCCGAGCTTGATACAATAGTGAACGGGGATTTCGAGATCGAGACCGGTGCGGCGCGCCCACGCGCTCCGGTTGGCGATGTAGCGGGTAAAACTCTGCTGGCGGCAGTCGAGGTCGATGGTGGCGACGCGCTGCCCGGCCTTCATCAGGGCAACAGCAATATGCAGCGCGGTGGTCGATTTTCCGGATCCGCCCTTCTCGTTGCCGAGCACGACGACATGCGCCGAACCGAATTGACCCTGACTCGCCTGAAGCAACATGATTCAACCCCCGCACGATATCTTCAAATCACAGCGCGGCTGCGGTCAAGTGAAATGCGTGACGACGCATTCGATTCGCTCGCGGTGTGTCTTAATCATGAATCCGATGGTGCGGATTTCGTTCCGTTGCGCGATCGGCTCGCATTGTTTCAATCAGCGAGGCGCGCACGTCTAACTTTCGCGTTGAGCTGCCGCAGGCTTGTCATTCCGAGTAACCTTGGCGGCAAAGCTCGGGCCTTATAAGGTCGGCCCGCCCGCCGAAAGCATCGGGGCCACCGGCCCCTCACCCCGTCACAAGCTGCAAGAGATCGAGGCAAGATGTCGCGAAGTCCCATGGTCGTCCGTACCGTTCCCGCATTACGCCGCGCCGTCGAGACCTTGCGCGCCCGCAAAGCCGCCGTCGCGCTGGTGCCGACCATGGGTGCGCTTCATGACGGACACATGTCGCTGGTCCGCCTCGCCAAGCGTCGCGCACAGAAAGTCGTCGTCTCAATCTTCGTTAACCCGACGCAGTTCGCGCCGACGGAGGATTTCGGTTCGTATCCGCGCACCTGGAGGGCCGACCTTGCCAAACTCACCGCCGAGAAGGTCGACCTGGTCTGGAATCCGGACGTCAAAGCGATGTACCCGGACGGCTTCGCGACAAGGATCGTGCCCGAAGGTCCGGCTATCGCCGGGCTTGAGGATCGTTTCCGGCCGCATTTCTTCGGCGGCGTCGCCACCGTGGTTGGCAAGCTGTTCACGCAGGTTCGGCCGGACATCGCGATCTTCGGCGAGAAGGACTATCAGCAATTGCGGGTGGTGACTCAGATGGCCGCCGATCTCGACCTCGGCGTCAAGGTGATCGGCTCGCGCACCGTGCGGGAACGCGACGGGCTGGCGATGTCCTCACGCAACATCTACCTCTCGGCCGAGGAACGGCAGACGGCACCGACGCTCTATCGCGCCATGAAGGAAAGCGCAAAACGGCTGAAGGCCGGCGAGGATTTCGAGGCCGCGATGGCGGCGGGCCGCGAACTGATCACCGCCGCGGGCTTCGCGCTGGACTATTTCGAGGCCCGGCACGCCGGGACGCTGGCGCCGATCGCATCGGTCAAGGAAGGACCGGTGCGGATCCTTGTCGCCGCGAAGCTCGACACGACCCGCTTGATCGATAACATCGGTGTCTAGAGCCTTTCGGTTCTGATTGAATCAGAGCCGGGCCTAGATTCTTGTTTTGACGCGTTTTCTTGACGCGAACCGGTATCCACTTCGCTGGAAAACGCTTTGGTGCATAGCCGCAGCCCCGGTCAGAGCAACCCGAGATCGCGCAATTCGCGCCGCATCGGTTCCGGCATCGCGGCGACGCTGGCGGCGGAGGATTTGGTGAGGTCCGGGGGTGCTGCGTCCTCGGTCAAATAGCGCCAGCCCTGGAACGGGCGCATCGGCCGCGGCGAGACGGCAAACACCCTGGGCTGCATCACCAGGCGGCACCGCCCGATACCGTCCTTGTCGCGGAACGGTTCGATCGCGATGATCTTTTCGCGCGCGGCGATTTCACCCTTGATGACCCAATAGAGCGAACCGCCGGCGAGGATCTCGCCGTCGCGCTTGGGCGTCATCCGTGTGACGTGGACGTGACGAAGCGGCAGGCCCTTTTTCTTGGCGGTTGCCATGCGTTCGGCAACCCATCCTTTGAGTTCTTTGACCGACTCGCAGCCAACGGCGAGCTTGATGAGATGAAGCGGCATGATCCCGCCGATGTAGCGGCCCAGGCGCACTTTGAAAAGGTCACTCGTTGTGGAGATCACTGCTCGTTGTCGGCAGCCCCTGAAGCCGACGGCGCGAGCTGGACCGGTGCCGCAGTGGACGGCCGTTTCGGCGGCGGTGGCGGCTTCTTGGCGGCGGCTAGCGCTGGAGAGGGTGACGCTGATGGTGCCGGCGGCGGCGCCGCGGCCGGTCGCGGCGCCGCCGCCGATGCCGGTGCAGCTGTGGCCGGTGGCGACGGCTTCGCCGGCGGCTCGGGCGTCATGATGCTGACTGGCGGGGTCGAAGCTGAGGTCGGGAATTCGGCATTGGTCGGCTTCCCTGTCGGCACCGACGGCGGCAGCGCGGCAACCAGGCCCGCCGTCGCGGTCTGCGCCGGCGCATTCCACGACGCCGCATGGCGCATAACCAGGCTCTCGTAGACACGGTCTTCCATGTTGGCCGCGACCTGACGCGTGTCGGTCAGCGCGCGGAACGCGCGGCAGGCCGCTGGCGTACAGCGGTCACGCACCGTCAGCACATAGGCCATCAGCCCGTAACGGTCGCGCTCGACGGCGCGGCGCAGCGCCAGCAAGTCGGAGCCGCCCCCCTTGTTCGCGGTGACGACATCGCCCAGCGAGGTCAACAGCGTGATCTGCGAGGCGGCGTAGGCAACCGCCGCCGCCACCGACTCGGCCGAACCGAACAGCGCCTTCTCGCACGCGGTGAGGACGGCATCACCGGCGAGCTCATCGATACAGGAAAGCTGCGGCAATGCGGCGGTGGCTGTCAGAACCGGGCGAGCCTCCGTCGGCTGAACCGCGTTTGCCGTGCCGAAGCCGCGGAAGGTCACAGCTCCCGCGACGCCGATCGCAAGCAGCGTGACGAGCGCCAGCACGCCGTTGGCCACGGATCTCTCCGAGCGCAGCAGCGTAATCAGAACGACGAGCCCGACAAAGCCGGCCGTGGCCAGCGTCAGGTACAGTGGAAGGTTCGGCGAGCGCCAGATCTGATCCAGCGAAGCAGCCCAGGCCCAGTTCATGCGCAGTGTCCCTCAACGCAGCATCAAACGCGATCGAAACACGAATGCGTCTTTGTCGCATTCGCTTTTCGGCAGAATGGTTCTGCGAACGGGGCCTTTTGACGGCGCTTTGAATGGAACTCCGTCAGCCGGCTGCTTGCACACGACTGTTTCAGGAAATCGCGAGCTGGCTTTCCTTGGCGACCCGTTCGAAAGCTTCGGTCGAGCTTTTGATGCGATACTGACAGTCGTCGCCATCGGTCGGCAGCAGCCGGATCACCTCATAGGTGCCGCTGGCGGCCGGACGGGCCACGTTGCTGGCAGTAAAATAGACAGTCTCTCCAACGGAGTACTTATGCTTCAACGCCCTCTCCATTACGCAAGAACGCCGGCCGCGCTCACGGTCCCGCTAGCTTTCGGCCGACTTGAGAACCCCGCGACAACCTAGCACAGGCTAGCCCCCAAAAGCCAGTGGAATAGAGGCATGGCAAATGCGCAATTCTGCATGTTTTTCAGGGCGATAAGTGGCAATCCTGGGGTTCCCCCGAGAAACCTCACTTTCGGCGCCGGGACCGCTTTTCCCAATATCGGACAACTAACGGAGGATTGATCGAGTGCCACGGGCTCGCGGGCAGGCCCATGCGCCCCCAACCGCGCCTGCGTCGCGCCCTTCGTCAGACCGTCTCAAACCGGTCAATGACGAGCGTTTCGGCAAGGCCGGCGCGGGTCCATTCCTGGAATGCCGGAAACGACATCATCGCATCGAAATAGTGCCTCGCCTCGCCCCTCACCTCGATCGCATAGGTGCGAAAGCGATGCACCACCGGCGCAAACATCGCGTCTGCCCCGCCGAACGCTCCGAACAGGAACGGTCCGTCCTTGCCGTAACGGCGATGACAATCGGACCAGATCTCCTGAATGCGCGCCACATTGGCGCGTGCATCCTCCGACAGATCGACGGCACCGATCGGGCGGTGCAGGTTCATGCCGCATTCGTTGCGCAGCGGCATGAATCCCGAATGCATTTCCGCCGAAATCGAACGCGCATGCGCCCGGCGGGCGCGGTCTTCCGGCCACAGCTTCGCCTGCGGGTATTTCTCGGCGAGATACTCGATGATTGCGAGCGAATCCCACACCGTGATGTCGCCATCGATCAGCGTCGGCACCTTGCCTGAGTCCGAAAAGCTCAGGATCCGGTCCTTGTCCGCCTTGTCGTTGGTGTAGAGCGGAATGAACACCTCCTCAAAGGGGATGTCATTGGCGCGCAGCGCCAGCCATGGCCGCATCGACCATGACGAATAGTTCTTGTTGCCGATGACCAGTTTCAACATTTTGCGGGGAAATCCTGTTTGGACCGGCATCTTGCCATAGTGCACCGCACACGTCCAACCTGTACATCACGATCGCACAAGCCATCATCGGGGATGCCGCCACATGGGCACCTACTGGGTCGATATCGCCGCCGTCGCCTTCTTCGTCGTCGAGTGGCTGGCCTATGGCTTCACGCTCGAACACACGGCTTACGGCCGCGACAGCCTGTCGGCGCGCATGAATGCGTACCGTGAGGTCTGGGTGCGCAACATGCTCGACCGCGAGGCACGGATGGTCGACATGCAGATCATGGCCTCGCTGCAGAACGGCACCGCCTTCTTCGCCTCCACCAGCCTGATCGCGATCGGCGGCGCACTGGCGCTGCTGCGGGCGACCAACGATGCATTGGCCGTGCTTCGCGAGCTGCCGGTCGATCTCACCCCCTCGCCGGCGCTGTGGGAGATCAAATGCGTCGGGCTGATCCTGATCTTCATCTACGCCTTCTTCAAATTCGCCTGGTCGTATCGCCTGTTCAACTATGTCGCGATCCTGCTCGGCGCGATGCCACCCTCGTCGCAGCGCGACACGGCGGAAGCAGAAGCCCACGTCATGCGCACGACGCGCCTATTCGAGGCGGCGGGGCGGCATTTCAACCGCGGCCAGCGCGCGTTCTTCTTCGCGCTCGGCTATCTTGGCTGGTTCGTCAGCCCCTGGGTGTTGCTGATCACGACCGCACTCGTCGTGATCGTGACCTGGCGGCGGCAGTTTGCGTCGAACGCGTGGCGAGCGATGGGGAACTGATGAGCCGGCGGCTTTATTGATGCCTCAAACCGCGCGTGTTATCCCTCCGGCCACCATGATGATGATCCGCATCTTCAATATCGCTTCGGCCTTGTTCCTCAGCCGCTAACGGCCTGCCCGCGCCAGCGGGCGGAAACGACGCGTTCGTGCCGTTTTCGGCGCCAGCGCGATTCAGGGACCGAATGAGCCAACCATCCTCGCGACACGCGATGATGTCGGCTGGCCAAGTGATATGAGGATTTCATGCCTTCTAATACAATCCGACACGTGCGCGCGCTCAGCGACGCACAACTGAATCAGTTTGTTCAAGACGGGTTTGTCCGGCTGGACAACGCTTTCCCCGAGCAGCTTGCCGAGCAAGGCCGCGCCATTCTCTGGCGCGACACCGGATGCGATCCCTGCGACAAGAAAACCTGGACCCGGCCGGTGATCCGGCTCGGCTATTACGCACAGGAGCCGTTTCGGAAAGCGGTGAACACGCTGGTGCTCCACGCTGCCTTCGACCAGCTCGTCGGAAGCGGCCGCTGGCGACCACGCGCGGACCTCGGCAGTTTTCCGGTGCGCTTCCCGCATGCCGAAGATCCCGGCGATACTGGCTGGCACGTCGACCTCAGCTTCCCCGGCCCATCGGACGATCCAAACGAGCGGAACGATTTCGCCTCGTGGCGGGTCAACGTGACATCGCCTGGCCGCGCGCTGCTGATGCTCTTCCTGTTTTCCGATATTGGCGAACTGGATACGCCGACCCGCATCAGGGTCGGCTCGCACCTCGATATGGCGCGATTGCTCGAACCTGCTGGTGATGCCGGCATGTCGCACCTGATGCTCGCTGATGTGGCGGCCGAGCGTCCGGAAGCGCTGGCCGTAGGAAAGGCCGGCACGGTCTATTTGTGTCATCCGTTCCTGATCCATGCCGCGCAGCCGCACCGGGGTTCGAGGCTGCGCTTCATGGCGCAGCCGCCCCTGCATCCGGCCGAACCTGTCCGGCTTGAACGGGAGGACGGCGAATATTCGCCGGTTGAAATGGCGATCCGGCGCGCGCTGCAGGAAAATCCGGACTGAAAACCGGACTGAGAAGCGAATTGATGCCGTCCGGATCGGGACTCCCGAACCGGGCGGCATTCGTGAAAATGTTAGCCGCTTGTAAAATCCTGCGGGGTAAAGCTGAGGTCGAGCACCTTCCATTCGCCGTAGCGATCTACCGGCAGCATGGCATAGGGCTGGCAGGCCGAAAGCGCGCGGACGGCGCCCTGCATCAGCAATGGTCCCTTCATGGAGGCGCTGGCCTCGATCAGGATCGGTTCCGCGGCGAGCCTGCCGTCCGGCGCCATCAGGACACGCAGCTTGACCTTGACGTCGTCGGTGCCCGACACCGAGTTCGGCAGTTTCAAGCAGGTCTTCAGGTGCCGGCGGAATTCCGCGATCACGGAGCTCGATATGTCGGCGGCTTCGGTCGCCGGCCCATCGAAATCGTCGTCCTTGTTGCGGGCTTGCGCCGAAGCTTGCGGCTGCAGCGAGACGTCGGGCGGCAAGCCCAGCACCACCTGATATTTGATCGAGATATCCGGCTCGGGCGGCGTGTAGGCCGGTGCCGCCGATTGTGGCAGCGGCGACGCAACCGGCTGCGGCTCGGCCGCGCGTTGCGTGGCGAGTGCTGCCTGGTGCTGTGACCGCGGCTGTAGCTGCTCTGACGGCGGAGGTGGACTGGCAGCGGCAGGCTTTTCCAGCAGCGAGAAATCAGGCTGCGGGGTTGGCGCTGGCTCCGGCCTGGTCTCAGCGGCTTGCTGTTCCGCCGGCTTTGGCGGCTCGGGAATTTCCTGCGGCATGACGATTTCGACCGGGACCTGCTCGGCGGTCACCGTGCCGAACGGATGCACGTCCGAAAACAGCAGCACCAGCGTCAGCAGCGACACATGCGCGATCGCCGACGCCGTGATGTCAGAGGGTATGATCCGCCGCAGCTCCATCGCATCCGCAACGATGTTCGATATTCCTTGGCCTGCCAGCATAGCGGTCGGCGGCGCGGCTCCTCAATCCCATTTCGGTGCGAAGCCGAAATCCGTGAGCCGGCCGCCGGCGCTGCCCATGGCGGAAATCTCCTGCATGTCCTCGTCCGACAGATCAAAATCGAAGATCTCGATGTTCTCCGAGAGCCGTTCGAGTTTCGAGGTGCGCGGAATTGCCGCTACGCCCTGCTGCACCAGCCAGCGCAGGCAGATTTGCGCCGCCGTCTTGCGATGGCGTTCGCCGATCCGCTGCATCGCGCGATCGCCTTTGATGCGCCCCCTGACGATCGGACTGTAGGCCACCAGCGCCATGCCGTGACGTGCGCAAGCCTCCTTCACCTTGGTCTGGTCGAGATAGGGATGATACTCGACCTGGTCGCAGACCAGCGGTTCCGGGCATGCCGCTACCGCCTCCTCGATCAGGGCCACGGTGAAATTCGACACGCCGATATGCCGCGCGAGCCCTTGCTGCCTGACCCGTGCCAGCGCACCCAGCGTCTCCACCAGCGGCACCTGCGGGTTCGGCCAGTGCAGCAATAACAGGTCGACCTCGGTCAGGCGCAGCCGCACCAGGCTTTCCTTGGCAGAGCGTTCCAGATCGTGGGGCGCGAAATGCGAGGGCCAGACTTTGGTGGTGAGAAAAACCTGATCGCGCTTCACGCCCGCGGCCCGCAGCCCCTCGCCGACCTCGCGTTCGTTGTCATACATCTGTGCGGTGTCGATGTGGCGATAGCCGAGCCGCAATGCCTGCTCAACAATCCGCGCGCAGGTACGTCCACGCAATTCCCAGGTACCCAGCCCGATCGCCGGAATTTTTGCGCCATTGGCTTCGACAAACAGCATTGGTTGTATCCGCGGACCGGCCCCCATTATGGGCTGTGGAAACAGCCGTGCCAACAGATAGCGCTTCGAGCGGAGCGAATTCGGGCTCGCGTGAAGAAAACGCGCCAAATCAAGAGCTAGGCTGGCGACGGTTCCGTGGCGAGTGCTGCGAAGACGGTCTCCGGCGAGTGGGCAATCACCGCGAGCAGCGCCCGCGCCGGCCCGCGCGGCACGCGCTTGCCCTGCTCCCAATTCCGTATGGTTTCGACGGGCACGCCGAGCCGTGCCGCAAATTCGAGCTGCGTCAGTTGCGCACGACGGCGCAGATCGCGCACCGCGGGCCGCGCGGCGGTTTCACCCGGCGTTGCGTCAGGCATGACGGTCGCAGTCGAACGCGGCGCCACCGCGAGGCCGGGCGTCGCCAGCGCGAGCCCGGGCATCGTCGGCGCGAGCGGGAACTCCTGCCCGTCACGCAGTTCGACGATCCGTCCGTCTGCTTTCAGCCGCAACCGCTGCATGTTGACCTCGTGGGCCAACATCATCGGCGAAGCGCCTTAAGGTCCGATTAACGATAAATGAGGCGCTACTTCAGCCCGAACCAGAGCGTGGCGATGCCGAGGAACGAGAAGAAGCCGACCACGTCGGTGATGGTCGTGACGAAAGTTCCCGACGCCACCGCCGGATCGGCGCGCACCCGGTCCAGCACCATCGGGATCAGGATGCCGCCGAGCGCGCCGGCCACGAGGTTGCAGATGATGGCGAGGCCGATCACAACGCCCAGGCCGGGGATCTTGAACCACGCCACTGCGGCAACACCGGTGATGACAGCAAAGGCGAGCCCGTTGACGAGGCCGACCATCGCCTCGCGCATGACGACGCGGAACGCGTTGTTGGAACCGAGTTCGCGCGTTGCCAAGGCCCGCACCGCCACCGTCATGGTCTGGGTCGCGGCATTGCCGCCCTGGCTCGCCACGATCGGCGCCAGCACGGCGAGCGCCACCATCTTCTCGAGTTGGCCCTCGAACAGGCCGAGCACGGAGGACGCCAGAAAGGCGGTCGCCAGATTGACCAAGAGCCAGTTGAATCGGCCACGCGCGATGGTCCAGACGTTATCGGACAGTTGTTCGTCGCTGGTGACGCCACCGAGCGCCTTCAGGTCTTCATCGGCCTCTTCTTCGATCACGTCGACGACGTCGTCGATGGTGATGACGCCGACCAGCCGGTTGGTAGTGTCGACAACGGGAGCCGCGACCAGATTATACTTCCCGAACATCCGCGCGACCTCTTCCTGGTCGTCCAGCACCGAGACGCGGCGGCGGTCTTCTTCGATCAGGTCGACAAGCGGCACCGGGCGGCGTGCCCGCAACAGCGTGTCGAGCGAAACCGCGCCCTGCCAGTGCTGTTCGGAATCGATCGCGTAGATCTCGTAGAAGCGGTCGGGCAGATCGGGCGTGTCGCGCATGTAATCGATCGCCTGCCCGACGGTCCAATCCGGCGGCACCGCGATAAACGCGGTCTGCATCCGGCGGCCTGCGGAATTTTCCGGATAGAGCAGAACGCGCTCGATCGCGACGCGTTCGGGCGGCGGCAGCCTTTCGAGGATCTCTTCCTGGTCCTCCTCATCGAGGCCCTGGAGCAACTGGACGGCGTCGTCGGACTCCAGTTCGCGAACGCCCTCGGCAACCGTTTCCGGCTCAAGCTCCTCGAGGATCTCCTCGCGGACGGCGTCGTCGACCTCGTTGAGCGCCGAGAAGTCGAAATCGGTGCCCGTGATCTCGACGAGGGTGACACGGTCCTCGGGCTCGAGGGCCGCGATCAAATCGCCGAGATCGGCCTCGTGTAGTTCCGCGACCACCTCGCACAACAACGGCCGGTCGGCAGCATGGATTGCGCGCGTAATCTCCTCGACAAACTCGCGGCGGAGCTGCCCCTCCTCGTCCCGCATCAGGAGATGGTCGAGCACCGATCCCTGACCCGGTCGCGCTTCCGCGGCTTGGGCAACGTCGATCTTATCGGCCATGCCGCGCCTCGCCGGTTTGACAGAATGAGCGAACTCGTCTGAGCCACGCTTGACGCATTACCCAATCGGCTGCGCCATGTGCAATGCCAAATATCGCCAATAGCAAATGACCTGGAAATTCGGCGCGGCGCTGTGCCCGGCGGTCGCGACATTGCCATCACGACCCGACCTCACCGTTCTTTCGCTTCCTCTATTTTGGAACGACGCCCGCCACGCTGGAGATCTTGCAAAAGCGTGGCATCGCCGTGTTTCGGCGCCGATCTCTGGGCCGGCGACTGGAATCCAATGACGCCGGCGCAGCAACTGAAACTGCTCACCGACCGGCTGAAATTGCCCGCAAGGGCATCATCCTGCTGCACGTCCGAAGGCGCCGACCGCGGCGATGCTGCCGGCCTTTCTGCTACCTCCGCGACAATCACCACCGTGTGGTCCACGTCGTCCCGGCAGATGCCAAAACCGTGTCCGGCAAGGCACATTAAGGCCAAAATCGGCATGAAGTTCAGTCGATTAAAGCACGATTCATCGCGTCTCGTGTAAGCATGGCCCGCCTGAAGAACGATTGAACCTTGGTGCTGGTCGTCAGGACCAAGGGTTGGAATGAAGCCGGTGTTCAATGATTGCTAGCGTATTCGAAGGCCCCCGAGCGCGGCCATGGGCCGCTTTGTGCATGGGAGTGCTGGCCAGCTTCACCGTACAAACAGCTTCCGCCGCCGATTGTCCAGGTCATCCCGATGCCATCGGCACGTCACGTACCCTCGTGGTCGATCCGCGCGCCTATCCCGTCATCGGCACCATGCAATATCGTAAGACGCTGCCGCTGCAGGAACGTGAGGTGGTGCTGACGTTCGACGACGGTCCGCTGCCGAAATATAGCAACGAGATCCTCGACATTCTCGCCGCCCATTGCGCCAAGGCGACTTTCTTCCTGGTCGGAAGCCAGGCCAACGCCAATCCGGAAGGCGTGCGCAAGGTCCGCGACGCCGGCCACACCGTGGCCAGCCACACCCAGAACCATCCTGTCGGCATGGATCACCTGCCGCTCGACCGCTCCAAACAGGAGATCGAGCAGGGTATCGCCTCAGTAACTGCCGCGCTCGGCGACGGCACCGCGCCGGCGCCGTTCCTGCGCATTCCAGGCCTGCGTCGCAACGACGGGATCGAGGAATTTGCCGCTTCCAAGGGGCTTCAGCTCTGGAGCGCCGATTTCCTGGCCGACGACTGGCGCGACGTCTCCGCCAATCGCGTCTATGAGCTTGCGATGCAGAGGCTGGAGCGAAAGCGTAAAGGCATCCTGCTGCTGCACGACATTCAGCCGCGCACGGTCACGGCGCTGCCGAGGATCCTGAGCGAACTGAAGGCGCGCGGCTATCGCATCGTCCATGTGGTGCCGGCGACACCCGAACGGCCGCCGACGCCGACCGAACCGCAGCAATGGCAGTTGCATCCGCCATCGGAAATGGTGGCGATTTCGCGCTGGCCGAAGGTCTCGAAATTCGCTGTTGCCGGTCCCGCCGTGCTGCCCGTCCCGGGCTTGTCCAATCTCGACTGGCACACGGCCGATCTTGGCGCGCGCGCCCCGCGCGGTGGGGGCGGTGTAGCCCAGCTACCGGCAACGCCGTGGCCGCGCCAGACCAGTTTGCCGCCGGCCGGCGCGCTGGCCGCGCTGCCGATTCCGGCGGCGAGCATTTTCAAGATCCCGGAATCGGCGCGCGTAACAATGCTGGCCTTTTCGGCGCGGCCAACGACGCCGATTGCGCGGGTTCGGTCAACGGAAGTCTCCTCGGCAAAGCTCACCGGGAAATCTCATCGCCACGACCGCGCCGCGCCCGCCCAGCCGCCGGCGTCAGCCGGACAGACCGCGCAAGCGCCGGAGGGCGCCAGCGGGACGGCGCCGAAGCCGGTGGTGCAAGCCAAGCGGAATGCGCGATCGGTTCGCGTTGCTGGTCTGAAGAAGCGCTGACCGCCGGGGGCCGCTCGCCCGCCATCAAGGCGAAGGCTTAGCTGGCCACGATCTTGGCAATGCACAGCAGGATGACGATGGCGAGAAACAGCAGGTCGATATAGGCCTTGATCTCGCCGGCTTGGCGGAGCCCGCTGACTTCGGTGATCACCTGCTTGCGCGTAGACGTCGAATTCGGCCCCTCGCCCAGCGCCGCCACCAAGCGGCGGGCCTCCAGCTCCAGCCGTTCGATGCGCTGGAAGAAGTGAAACGACCGCAGCGCGGATGCCGCATGCATGCCGGCATAGACCAGCACGAGAACCGCGACGACCACGCGATGCTGGTACTTTTCCAGGAAATTCAGAGCAAAATAGACAAGCGCCAGGAACACGAAGTTGGAGAGGAATCGATAGGCATAGCTCAGAAAAAGCATTCATGTGCTCCGGATGGGCTGACATGCCGAACCGCGGTCAGAGAGCCGGAATCACCGGCAAGGCTGGCTCAGCTTACGCGAACGATACGACATCAGGGGAGCAACCATCACCCGGCCCCGAAAGGAATCACGCTGCCGTGTCCTTGCGGACACGCGCCTTCTCCTTCGCCCGCGACGTAAGGTCCAGCGGTACAGTTTGTGGTGCGCCGGCGGCCCCGAATCACCTCAGCAAGAATGACTCAAAGGTGCAGGCAAAACGATCTTTGTTCCGACAGTCTGCTGGCGCTGCCAAGGCGAACAGACCGGTTGCCCCGACGAAGAAGAAAGAGCGAGACTGACGTGCCTGACCGCTCAGGCAAATACACAAAGGGGAGCGACAGTCTCACCTAGCTCAGCGCTTCGCCATCCTGGAAGCCGCGAAACGGCCCGAGCACCGCGAAGCGCTGAGTCCTAACGATAAGATCCTCGCGCGTCTCGTAGCATATCCGGGGCAGCGACGATGCCGCCCGTCGCTGGATGAGACGTTTTCACTCCGCAAGGCCGACAGACTTATTTTTTCATCCTTTTCGTTTCTTGGTCCGGCGTGCTTACGTCGGCAGGGCTACGGGTGCTGTCAACTGGTACGGGTGGGGGTCCTCCGCCGGCGGCACCGCCGGAACCGGCGGCTCCACCTGTGCCGCCGTCACCGGCGCCTCCGCTACCTGCGCCGCCGGCGCCCGCGCCTGCACCGCCGGCCCCCGCGCCTGCGCCGCCCGCGCCTGCACCACCGGCCCCCCCGGCTCCTCCGGCACCTTGGGCGACAGCCAACGTTGAGCCGAGCGCAAAGAACAATGCTACCGCGATTGCTGATACTTTCATGATGATCTCCTTGTAGCTGTGGAAGCTCCGGAAATTTTCAGGCGCTGCTTTCGTTCCTATTTTTGCTGCGGCCAAATGCGCGAGCGGCTCCTTGGCGCGATAGGAACCTTTCCTGGCGCGGAGCTTAGGCAACAGCGATGATCGCGTGACTCAACGGAGGGCGGAAGCCAATGACATCGAAGTCAAAGAACCCTCTACGGCCCGAAGACTTTCCCTTGGATGTCGAAGGCCAGAAGATAAAGACACAGGACGGTACTCCCATCGCAGATGCGGAGAGTCCTGCCGTCGCGGTCGAAATCGCCGATCGCATTAACGAGGACGAGGCCAGGCGCGAGGAAGACAAGTGGTCAGCCTGATATGGCAGGCACCTGGCTTCGATTTACAGCGTGCGGCCGCCGCAGCGCCGCTGTTGGGACTGCCGGCTAGTACAAAGAGAACCCGTCATTTGCGACGGGCGCGAGTTTAGGGAGAAGTACAAACTAAGCTGATTCGCGGCCCCAGCGTGTACCGCAATTCACACACGCTATTAGAAAAGCATGGGCTCCCGTCGGGACGGCAAACCTGTGATCGATGTTCCCTATGTCTTACGGCCTACAATTTGCCTTCGATGATCTTGAGTTTGACGGTCTCGCAGGTCTTCCGAACGTGTTCTGTGAAGATCGCGCATTCCTCGATGCGCTTGAAGATCTTTTTGGCTTCCTCACGATACGACGCTGCGGTATCGCGCATGAAGGCAATGGCATTATGCACTTCAGCGGTCATTGCCTCGCATTTCTTCGCTGCGTTGATCAACTCCGCTCCCATCGCTTCGATTTCCTCGGCCGCAGCTTCATAGTCACGCACCACGGCCTCGGCTGTGAGCGCACCGACGCGCGTGACGCCCTCTTCATGCTCGACATAATCCGGCATCGGCTCCGATGGGGCCACCTTGATCGCAGGAAGGCTCCCTACGACATCTTCTTCAAACTTGGCCAAATCCAGCGGCGCAGTCCTGTGAAGTCGTTCGATACTCGCCATCGGTTATTCTCCATCACTTGATGAAAACCCCAGCGCGTGAGCATGGCGACCGATTCGTGGCGGAATCCTGCATGGAAGAAAGCGACGAAAAGGCGGACGTATGACAACGCGGTGGGATGGAAGCCTAGTCGCTTCTGTTCAGCCGAGGCGGCACTGGCTCACGCATTAACCATGCCGGCGCATCAGGCTACGCGTAGCCTACGCTTAATGCGCATTTAACAGTTTTGCATCATTGCTTGAGGCTCCAGCGCGAACTGCTTCAAGCCGCAAGAATTGCGGGCCGCACTCAACCTCTTCAGGAGGATCGATTGAGGACGCTTCTTATTTGCGCGCTGGGTACGACCTTGATCGGTTGCAGTAGCCAACAATCAACGCAGCCATCATGCGTTGGCCTGAACCCGTTAGCCTGCCTGACCGCGGTTCAAGTGCCGATCGAACCTGAATCGCTTGACAGCTATCCTGTCATAACGAAACCGGCGTCCGCCGTCGCCTGGCGCGGCGACAGCCTGCCCCGATCTCACGCGGACTACGCGGTCCGTCGAATACCCAAGCCAATCAAGGTCGCGGCGAAAGCTGCCATTCCCATACCGGTTCCTTCTCCGCAGGCAAGCCAGCAGACGACGGGCAATGCCATAGCTTCCCAAGCGCCTCCAGCAAGCCCTGCCGATCCGCATACAACGACTGACGTACCGCAAACCCGAACGACAGAGGAACAGGTGGCGGCCGCATCTGCCGTCGCGGAGCGAATGTCGGCCCCGACCTTGGATGCGTTGCTGGACGCTCTCGTAGCCGTTCTCGTGGCAGGTCCCGACGTCAAGTCGGTCGCGGACCTGGCCGGTAAGACAATTGCGATCGATGATAGATACTCCGAGTCGTCGATCAGGCGCGTCAGGACGGCGATGGCGGCAGCAGGTGCGCCCGACGTTCAACTGAGCAAAGCTCAAACTACTGCGGTCAGTCGGCTGGTCGGCAAAGAAGTTCCGGCTGCGGTGGTCGGGCTAGTCTCTACCAGCGCCGCGGACAACTTTCCTGAAATAGCGCGATATAAGACCTTCCAAATTCCGCTAAAACCTCGACCGAGCCCGGCCAAGCCGTAACGGGTTTGCCCCTCCGCACCCGTGACGGGATGCGGGCCGCGGAATCAAACACCCAACAAAAACAAGGCTGACTTTTTTGAGGTGGCGCGCTCGGAGGGCGGAGAAGATATTAGCAATTTCAACGACTTGCCGAGGTGAACACAGAGAAAAGCGCATTTCCGGCCTATAGGTGCCTTTCGAGCACAGCATCAGAGTTGAGCTAGATCGGGCGCGGCGCCGCTTGTACGCCGCGCCTCACCATCGACTCCTCCGATATGAGCCGTCCTCCGGGAGGGTTCTAAGGGGGTCTGCCTCCTCCGATTTCAAGAGGCACTAAAAGCGAAGCCACCTGTTTACGCTACGTGCCACCAAGGCCAGTCACCCGCCATCAAGGTGGCGGGCGGGCGAGCGGTAACCAATGAAGCGGGCCTGGGTTGGCTGGCTCGGCGCTTCAGTACGTATCCTGGAGACATCATGCGGGCGTGATTTGTGGGGGCGGAGTGATCGGAGCCTGTACCGCCTACTTCCTCGCTCGCCGCGGGGCCGATGTTGTTGTGGCGTCACGCCTTCCACAATGCCTCGCTAAATCCCTACGTCCCGTACGGGCGCCAAGCGCTCTCGATCGACGAAAACCGCGAAATCTTCGCGCCGGAGATTTGGGATGAGTCGGAAGAATCGCCGGAAGCCAAAGCGCGTGGTCGTATCAAGCAGGTTTGGTTTCCCGGCGTGCATTCCGACGTGGGCGGTGGCTATCGCGAGAGAGTGGATGATCAAGGAGGCCATGGCAGTCGAGCATCCGCTCATCGTGGATATGAGCAAGCTGAAATTGAAGCCGTCATACGAAGACATCCAGCACGACGAGCGGACCGGATGGGGTCGCGCCTGCACCGAGGGCACCAGGGAAGGCGTACGAGACGGCAATGGGCCGGACATCCTACATGAAGAATTTGTTCGCAACCGCTTTGGCTTAACCAAGGCACGTTGCGTGACCGGCGACCGACCCTATCGTCCAAAGGCGCTGGCGAAGCACCGCGATTATTTGAGTTTCTAAACCGTCACTGCGTTCGCCACACGGCGGACCTAATCTACGGTGAAGCCGACCTTTATAACGTGACCGCGCCGGAGCGCGACCAAGTTCACTTAAGCAAGCCGGGACCTGAGATTTGGCGCAAGCGCCCTCCCCCGGAGTGAAGCCAGAAAGCAGCGAGAAGATTGCCTTCAAGGGAAAGCGTCACCCGATTCGAACTTCCTTGCCAACCAAATTGGGTTTGCTGTCCGAACTAATGTCGGAACGCTTCGGCCGGCTCGAGCGCGGCGGCGCGCGAGGCAGGATAGACCCCCGACAGCAGACCGATCACCCCTCCGACGGCCGGTGCGAGCAAGGGAGCGAGCGGGTCTAGCACGGGAGTCCAGACCTGATACGCCGAGACACCCACCACGATCAGCACGCCGACACTCGATCCGAGCAGTCCCCCCACGACACCCATGGACGCACTCTCAATGAGGAACTGTGAAGCGATGTGGCGACGAGTAGCGCCAATGGCACGGCGCAGTCCAATCTCCGCCGTTCGCTCCATCACGCCCACCAGGGTGATATTTGCGATCCCGAGCGCGCCGACTACAAGCGACAGGCCGCCCAGCAGCAGGAACATCATATTGAGATCGGTTTGCACGTCATCGCGCACGCGCCGCGGCTCCTGCGGCAGTTGCACGCGAAGCGCGCGCGGGTCGTCCGGCCGCAGCGCCGCCCGCGCCTGCAGCGCGATCAGGGAAGCGGCGCCGATCTTCGTCTCCACGACTACCATGCCAGGCCCGAACAGACTGAAATGCCGTCGCGCCGTACCCTCGGGAATGATCACCGAACCGAGCAGCTCCGGCTTTCGCACCACATCACGGAGGATACCGATCACGAGATAGAGCTCGTCGCCGACATAGATCGCGGGCAGTCGCTCGACTCCAGTGATGCCCAGGCGGCGCGCGGCATCGGGGCCGAGGATCGCAACTCGCTCGGCGCGGGCAGAATGCCCCCCGTCGATAAACCGTCCCGAGGCGAGGTCGGCGCGGACCGCGCGGAACAAATCCGGCGAGGCGGCGCGCACTGCGAGTTTGAATGCGGTCTGATTGGACGGATCCACCACCGGCGAGGCGCTGACGAGCATGTCGTGGACATTGACGTCGCTGAGCAGGCCCGCAGCCACGACACCGTTCAGCCGGACCAGCCGTTCCGGCGCGTCCCATGGAATGGCACGCGGATCAATCGTGCCGGTCGCCATTCCCGGCCGCGCCGTGATGAACAATTCCGTGGCTGCGAGTTGATCGAACTGACTGATGATGCGGTTACCGGCGGTTCGGGTGAGACCGATGGTGGCAACCAGCGCCGACATGCCGATCACGATGCCAAGCACCGTCAGCGCCATACGGGCGGGACGGGCGATCGCCCCGGCAATGGCCTCCGAGACGAGGTCGCGCGTCGTGATCCCCGAAGGCGCGATGCGCGCCCTGGACGGAGGTGGCAATGCCGTCTCGCTTCCACCAAAGAGCCGGCCATCCTTCATGTTGACCCGGCGCGAGCCCCGGCGTGCGACGTTTTCGTCGTGCGTGACGACGACGATCGTCATGCCCTCCTTGTTGAGCTCGGTGAAAAAATCCAAGATCGACTCGGTATTCTTGGAATCGAGATTGCCGGTCGGCTCGTCGCACAAGAGCAGGCTCGGTGATCCCATCAGGGCACGGGCGATCGCCACCCGCTGACGTTCGCCGCCGGACAATTTCGAAGGCAGGAAATTCGCGCGATGCTCGAGGCCGACGCGGCAAATTTCCTCCATCGCCCGCTCGCGCCGCCCCCGTCCGGCCTGCCGGCGGTATACTTCCGCCAGCATGACGTTCTCAAGGACAGTGCGATAGGGCAGCAGGTGGAATGACTGAAAGATGAATCCAACGCGGCGGCTGCGCAGCCCGGCCCGCTCATTCTCGCTCAGCTTTGTCGTTTCGATACCATCAAAAACGTACTGTCCGCTGGTTGGCCGGTCGAGGCAGCCGAGAATATTCAACAGCGTGGATTTCCCCGAGCCTGACGGACCGGTTATCGACAGCCATTCGCCGCGCCGCAAAACGAGGTCAACATCGATCAATGCGTCGACCGCGGGATCGGTCCCGAATTGCTTGCACACTTTACGCAGATCGAGGACATGGTCGGCATCGACAGAAGCCGTCTTGATCGGCACCTCTGGCCGTATGTCCTCCATGAGCTTCATTTGACCGCCGCCGGCTCGGCTGTTTTATAGCCCACCACCACGAGTTGACCGGGCGCAAGCCGCCCGTCGGGAGTGTTGACCTCGACATAGCCGCCCGTTGAAAGCCCCGGTTGCACGGTGACGTATTCCTGCTTGCCGCCGCGATCGACCAGCACGCGCGACGTCCCGTCGGCGGCAAGCGAGACCGCGCTGGTCGGCACCGCGGTGACCGCGCCCTTCGATGTTTCGATCGGGATTGTCATCCGGACGGAAAACCCTGCCAGCAGCACAGGCGTGGTCTCCACCTTAACCCCGAGATAAAAGTGATAGCCGTCCACGCCGCGCGTGCCGGGTGTGGTCGCCACCGTCTCAACGACGCCGGTCGCCTTGATCCCAAGCGCCTGCTCGTCGATCGCAACTTTCATCCCGGACTTCACCAACGGCGCGGCTTCAAGTGGCAGTTGCGAGTCGACACTGAGCTGGTTGTCCGTTACACTCATCACCGGCCCGGAAGCATTGGCGGCGACCGAGGCGGTCACCTCGTGGACGCGGATCGGGAGCGACGGGATGAACACGACCTCGTCCGCCGGCACCTGCACGCCGAGCTTGGCGCGTGCCGCCGCAAGTTCGCTGGCGAGCCGCTCTGCGCGTTCGGTTGCGACCTTGACGTCAAATTCGGCGAGCGATTGCTGTTCCTGCGCCGCGCGTATGCTGCGGTCGCCTTCCAGGCGGGCCGCCTTCACCGCTCCCTCGGCGAGCTTGATCCGTTCGTCGATCAGAGCGGCCTCGCGTGCCGCGGTCTGTATCGCCAGATCGGCTTCCAGCTTCGCCTTGCGCTGCGCGGCACGCGCCACTTTCAGCTTGGCCTCGGCCGCAGCGCGCGCCGTTTCGGTCTGGCGCGGATCGAGCACGATCAGGGCACGATCGGCGACTTGCGTGGCGACATCGGCGCTGGCCGCGGTCGCGGAATGCGCGGCCCGCGCGCGTTCGGCTTCAAGCGCGAGCGATTTGCCGGCGCGCGCGTCCGCCAACTGGCGGCTATCGCCAACGCGCGCCGCGCTGTCGAGGGCGGCCTGACGCGCGTTCTGCTCAGCGATGGCCCGCGCGGCGGCGACGGCTTTCATCGCGGTTTCACGCGTGGCCTCGGCCGCAAGCTGGGCGCGCGCGGCGTCCGACCATTCCCGTTCGAGTGCGGCGACGGCCGCGCGCTGTTCGCGCGTCGGTGCGAACGGATCCCATCCGACCTTCTTATACAGACGCTCGACCGCGGCGGATGTCTTTTGATCGTAACTGCCATCGATGGTTCCCGGATCGAAGCCAAGACGGGCCAGAGCTTCTTCAAGCTGGCGGACGTCGCCGCCGCTCGTTCCCGGCGCCATGTCGCGAAAGGCGGGTGCCGCGCCCTGGAGGACAAAGACCGGGCGGCCGGATGCGGATAGAATCACCTCGCCTTCCCCAAAATTCGTATTCGGTCGCGGCAGTGACGAGATAAGCCCGGCGCCGCCCTTGACCGCTGAAGGTGCAATTGAAATCGGCTGAGGCAGCCCGAATCGGACCGTGCCGCGGGTGACAATATCGGAACTCAGTACGCGCGACTCCACAGGCACAAGGATCGCGGATGGTTCGGGCGCCGCAGTGCGCGCCGCCATTTCCGCTGGCGATTGGATCTTGGAGCCCATGTACCAGGCGCCAAGCGCCATGCCTCCAACCACGCCCAAGATAGCCCAGAGAAAGTTTACGCGCTTTGCGACCATGCCGTAGTCCCTCCCACCATCGACAGGGCCATCTTCGCAGGAAGCGTTGCGTCCGCCTTCGTCATGCGATGCGCTGCCAGGAAAGGAGATTACTCATAGCCGCCGATTTGGGGAAGTACGGGAGTGCACATCTTAATTGGTCTATTGCACCTTCCGGGAGAACAGTTCCTCCTGGATTTTCTCCTCGATTGGCGTCAGTACCTCCTCCTGCATTTTGAAGCTCTTAGCCGCGACCAGGCGCTCGTAATCCTGCAGTTTCCGTAGGGCAGTCTTCTGGTCCGGCGACATTTTGGAAACCAATAGCTTGCCACCCTCGGTCAGCGTGCTGAGCCGGTTCCGCAGGTCCGGTTCGATTTCGTCCGGGTGGCCGTATTCGAAGCCGGCCTTCTTCATCTCGCGCTGCCAGAATCCAAGCGCGGCCTTCATCCGCGGATCCTTGTTGATCAGCGCATCCTGGGGATTGTAGTGGGTAGCCTTTAGCTGATCGGGTTTGAAGGTTTCTGCTAAAGCCTTGCGCGTGCAACCGCCGGTACGCGATAAATCCTCGATTTCCAGAGCGACCGCGAGGGTGCTGGTCACTTCGTCCCCGAGCAATGCGCGATTGTAGGCGACTTGGTCTGCGGGGGATAGCTTACGGAAAATCTGCACATTGCGTTCGCCGAGACCGACGCGGGCGGGGCTGTAGCCGGTCGCTAGCTGAGGCGGCAGACCCGTATAGAAGGTGGATACGCCAAAGCCATAACGGCTGACGAACTCCTCCTCACTGAGGCCTGGAAGCCTTTTGTCCGCCGACATACCCGCCCGCACCGTGTTGTGATCAGCCGCGATGTACTGGAAGCCTTGTTCGCGCATGCAGCGCGCGATCAGTTCCTCGGTCTTCTCGATCGCCTGAACCAGTTCGCGCGGCGACAAGCCGAATTCCTCGGTGCCGAGGCCCTTCGGTGCCTGCGCCTGCGCCGCCGCTGTCGCTGGCGCGAGCAGGACGGCGAACAGGCCCATGTAAATTGCCCTCTTCATGGCGCTATCCTTTCCCAATAACGAACTTCGCATGCAGTCGTACATGCCGGTACCTGTCAGTCCGTCCCGATAATCTTTCCGCTCTCGATGTCGACGAACACGTCCTTCTCGCCCTGCTCCGGTGATTGGATCTCGATCACGTAGACATTCTTGCCGCGCTTTTTCTCGATCGCCACGTCGGTTACTTCGCCGGGGATGCGTTCAAGCGCAATCTTCTTTGCCTGTTCTTCCGTGATCTTTGCCGCAGGCTGCGCACGCTCTTTCGAACGGCCCGGTTGCTGCGCCTGCACGACGGCCACGGCTGGCGCAACAAGAAGAAGACTGGCGAGCAGGCCCCAGTGGATCGTCCTCTTCATGGCGGTATCCTTTCCGATCAATCGCTACGCCGGAACGGAACACAGAGGGATCGCCCGTGATCCACGATTTCGTCCCCCGCGGGAAGAGAAACCCGTGCGACGAAAATCGTGGATCAGGGCGCTCGCACCGTTCACATCAGTCTGTTCCGACGATCTTTCCGGACTCGATGTCGACAAAGACGTCCTTCTCGCCATCCTTCGTCTGGATCTCGACCACGTAGACATTCTTGCCTTTCTTCCGCTCGATCTTCAGGGAGGTGGCCTTGCCGGGGATCTCCGCGAGCGCGATCTTCGTCGCCTGGTCTCCCGAGACCTTCGCCACGGGCGGCGTATACTTCAACGGCTTGTCGCGCAGCTTCCCGACGCTTGAAACGTCCGCGGCGGGATTGTCCTTGGGCAGTGCGTTGGAAACGACGAGCTTGCCGTCCGAGGTGTCGAGCACGACGCCAACCACCGGACACCAGATCTTGTCGGTGATGTCTTTCAGGTCCTGCAGGCCCTGCTCGCGAACCCGCACGCAGTTTTTGAAGGTCCCGGCCGGAACCGCTATTTCGATGCCGGCTTCTATGTTCTCGGCGCCGCCATAGGCCGAGCTCTTGCTGCCGTCGAATATATAGCGGCCGCCGATTGTGAAAGTGCCGGGCATCAACAGGCCCGGTTCGGCCACGCCGTCGCCGTCAGGGTCGCCCGCTCGCCAGGTGCCAGCGAAAATGGGTTTGCCTTCCTCGTTGATCTCCCAACTCACCTCGCCAAAGACGTAGACGCTGTTGGTGGTCTTATCGAGGGCGAACCAATTGAGCGCGCGCTGTGTCAGCGTGCCATCGAGGTACTCCTCTTCCTGAACAACCGCGGTCTTGAATTTGCCGATGCCAGGGAGGTCGAAATCCTCGGTGCTATCCAGGACCACGGTCTCCTTGCGATATTTGCCGTCCGGGTGATCGGGCCGCTCATGCACGTGTTGGTGGCCGGGCACGATCGGGAAATAGAGCGGGTTGACCCCGTGCGGGACGATGTTCTCGCCTTTCAGATGCCAGTCCTTCAGCGACGAGTAATCCTTGTCGCTCTTAAAGCGCGGCGGTTCGTTGATCTCGCCCGCGACTGCGCTGCCAGCCTGCACGAACCCGGCTGCCGTCAGGACGGTGGCCGCCAAAAGCGTGGCACGCCACTTGACAAGCCAACCGGATTGGCTGCTCGCCGGCCTCATCTGCCGTTCCAAACCCTGCTTGTCGAACATCTCAATGCCCTCCAGTTGCGGGCGGCGGTCCGGCCAACTGACGCCCAAGGTTGCGGAAGTTTTCAGCCTGTGTGGCCGACGAACGAGAAAGCGCCGGTGCTCGCTCCCAATAAGAAGGCTTGGTCTGTATGGATCTTCTCTGCTGATCTGAGATCGCGTGGATGGGGTTGTTCATCGCGCCCTCGCAGTGGTGAAGCCGGCTTCGATGAACGACCGATTACCGTCCTTTGCGACGGTCCCAATCGCGAATTTGTAAGCCCTGCCGGCGCGCAGGAACCCTTCAGGTACCGTGAAGGATCTTGCTGAGCCCGGCAGCAGCGCCCGGATTTCGTAGGCCGAACCGGTTTGCTCGATCACGATCGCGCAGGCCTCGATCCCCTTCGGCGCGGACCAGCGCAGGGTCAACGCGGCGGCGGGTAAGTCTTTCTGATCAGGCCGCGGATATTCGAACGCGGCCGGTTCGGGGAATACGTGGCTCAACTGTGCCTCGCCGCGCAGGCTTGCCCCCTTCGTCGTTGTTCCCTCAAAACGATAGGCGCCCGCCGGGAAATCGGTCCGCACAATCCCGTCGTCAGTGGGCTCTGGCGATTCGATCGTAAGACGGCGGAGCCCCAGCTTCGAGTCTGGCGTTTTGAGATCGATCACCGTGCGCTCGGCGGGTGCCAACACCTTTAGTGCAGCCAGCCCATCCTCAGCGCCGGTTGCCTCGAACCGGATCTCGGCATCATGATCCTGCATATTGCGTTCGAGATAGACGGAGAGCTTTTGAAAGCGGCCAGCCTCTGCCTCGGCTGCCGTCGCCGGATATGCTAAAGTGGAGAGTGTCGCAGCGGCGACGCCAATCCAGCCGGTGTGACGACGCGCCGTTCTCATATCACGCGCTCCCGGCTACCGGTGCTGGAACGGTCAGGCGATCCGTCGAACGGCCAGCACCGCGACCGAAGCGGAGATAAAATGCAGGCAAGATAAACAGGTTGAGCAGCGTCGACGTCACGAGGCCGCCCAGAATGACGACCGCCATCGGATATTCGATCTCGTGGCCCGGCAGGTCGCCGAAAATCACCAGCGGCAGAATCGCCAGCCCGGCGGCACCGGTCGTCATCAGGATCGGCCGCAACCGCTCGCTCGCGCCGCGAAGCACGAGGTTCATGCCGAACGCCTCTCCCTCATGGCGTTCCAGATACTGGAAGTGGTTGATCATGATTATCCCGTTGCGGGCGGCGATGCCAAGCACGGTCAGGAAACCGATCAACGAGCCAAGAGAAATTACGCCGCCCGCGAGCCACGCCGCGAGGACGCCGCCCACCAGCGCCGAAGGAAGGGTGAGGAAACTGAGCGCTGCCAGACGCCAGCTGTCGAAAGACTGCCGCAGAAGTATGAGTATGCCGGCGAGCGCCAGAACGGCGAACAGTTGCAGCCGCTCGCGGGTGGCGCGCAGTTCCGCATATTCGCCTTGCAGCACCGCGTAATAGCCAAGTGGAAACGCCATCTTCTGCAGGCGCGACTGCACCTCGGTGGCGACGGCGGCGAGATCGTGGCCCTTGACATTGGCCTGCACGTCGATCCGACGGGAGCTGGCCTCACGCTTGATGGCATTTGGCGTCGGCCGAATGCTGACATCGGCTACTTCAGCGAGCCGAACGCGCTGCCCGGTCGGCGTGTTGATCAGCATCTCGCGGACCGAGTCCACGCTGTGGCGGGACACCGGATCGGTCCACACCTGCACGTCGTACGTGCGGCCGTCGATGAAGATATCGCCGACCTCCTCTCCGGCCATCAAGGTCGCAGAGGCACGCCTGACATCGCCCGGCTTCAGACCGTAGCGTTGTGCTTCCTCCAGCTTCACCGTCACCTGAATGTGCGGTACTTCGACCATCAACTCCTTGTGCAGGTTGACGAGGCCCGGAACGTCCGCGAGTGCCGCGCGGACCTCCTCCGCCTTGTCCCTGAGAACGTCGAGATCGGGGCCGAAGATGCGGACGACGATCGCCTCGCCGGCGCCGGTCAGGACCTCGCGAATGCGTTCCTTCAGATAGGTCTGCACATCGCGGTAGAGGCCGGGATAGCCGTCCACCATTTCCTCGACCTTGGCATGCGTCTTGTCGTAGTCCGCGTCTTTGCTGATGCTGATCCAGTTCTCCCCGAAATTGACGCCGTAGACCTCATCGGCGGCGAAGGCCTGGCCAATATGTGCACCGAAATTGCGTACACCCGGAATTGCGCGCAGTTCCCTGCTCGCGCGGGTCGTGATGCGCAGCATCTCGGGAAGCGAGGTGTCGGGGGTGGTGACCCAGTGCATCAGGAAGTCGCGCTCCTTGAACGAAGGCAGCAGCGAGTGCCCGAGCAGTGGCCAAACGCCGATCCCCGCGAGCGTCACGACACCGATGGCGACATAGGCCGCGCGCGGCGTTCGAGTGGCCCGTTCCAGCAAGGGCGTGTAGTGGCGCTGCAGCCAGATGATCACCGGCGATTCGCGCCCTTCGAGCCGCGCGTTACGCAGCAAGAGGAGACAGAGCGCCGGCGTCACCGTCATCGCGACGACGAGCGAGGCCGCTATCGCGAGCACATAGGCCGTAATCAGCGGCTTGAAGAAGGATCCGGTCAGGCCTTCCATGAACAGCACGGGCACGACCGCGACGACCACGATCAGGGTCGCGTAGACGATCGGCGCCCGCACCTCGAGCGACGCGTCCAGAATGATGCGCGCCGTGCTGCGCGTATCGCCCGCACGCCGTGCAAGACGCAGGCGTCGCATGATGTTCTCGACGTCGATGATCGCGTCGTCGACGACGATCCCCAACGCGATCACGAAGCCCGCCAGGATCATTGTGTTGACGGTGGCGCCGGCCTGGAACAGGACGAGGCTCGCCGCGAGCAGCGACAGCGGAATGGCGACGATGCAGACGATCGCGGTACGCAATTCGTAAAGGAAGATGAATATGATTCCCACGACCAGCAGGCAGCCCAGCAGTAGCGCCCATGATAGATTGTCGATCGAGTCCTCGACGAAAGTCGCTGGCCGGAAGATTGTCGTATCGATCTCCACCCCTGGAAGGCCGGGCTTCATCCTCTCCAGCGCCTCCTCCACCCCGCGGGTGACGGCAAGCGTGTTGCCCCAGGGGAATTTTTCGACGATGAGCATGAGGCCTGGGCCGTCGTTGATAATGGCATCGCCGATCATGCCCTGCGGCGCATAGACAAGATTGGCCACATCGCTCAGCAATAGCGGCGGCTTGCCGGCCGGTTTGGTCACTGGCACCCTGGCAAGCGTTTCGGGTGTCACGCTGGCGCCGACGAAGCGGAGTTGAAAGCGCTGATTGGGTGTTTCGACGAAGCCGCCGGTACCGATATGCGCGCCGCGGGCATAGCGCAGGAGGCCAACGTCGAGGGCATCGGAAACCGCCTCCTGCACCTGATCGAGCGTAATGTTCTCGGCGGCCAACCGCTTCGAATCAACCATGACCTGAACCATTTTGAGCTGCTCGCCCCAGATCGCGACGTTCGCGACGCCGGGAACGCCAAGCAGCCGCTGCCGGATGGTCCAATACGCCAGCATCGACAGGTCCATCACGGACTTGTCCTTTGAGGTAATGCCGACCTTCATGATCCGGCTGGTCGAGGACAACGGCGGCATCATGAAGGGCGGCGCGGCCCATGTCGGCAGGGTCTTGGTCGCGAGCGCCATCCGCTCGCTGACCAGCAGCCGCGCGCGAATTTCGTCGGCACCCGGCTTGAAGATCAGCAGGATCGACGACAGTTGCGGCACCGACTTCGACCGCATCACGTCGACGCCAGGGACGCCGTTCAGCGCGTTTTCCAGCGGCACGGTCACGAGTTGTTCAACTTCGGCGGATGAGAGTCCAAGACAGATTGTCTGGATCTCGACCCGTGGCGGCGCGAATTCCGGGAATACATCCACTGGCACGTCGCGCAGGCGCACCAGGCCAAACCAGATCAGCACCACGCCAAGGGCGAGGACGAGATAACGAAAGCGCAGACTGGAACCTACAATCAGCCTCATCATCACGAGCCCCCCACTCAGGCCGAAGCCGTAATGGAAAAACAATCTCGACGCGCAGCTAGTGACCTACCTTCACCTCAGTCCCGAAGACTTCCGGCACTCCAACGGCAAGCACCTTCGTGCCGGCAGGCGGCCCGTCACTCAGGTAAACATTGTCACCCTTGATGGTGTCGATCTCGACCGCTCCGCGGAAGAAGGTCAACGGATCGGCGCTGATATAGACCCACGTCTTTCCGGTCAGGTCGTAGAGAACAGAGGCATAGGGCACGATCCGGCGGCCCGACGGATCGGCGCGCACCTCGTCAATGAGGATGCCGAGCCGTTCCGCCGCTTTTGGCGTAAGCGTGATCTTTTTGATCTTTGCGTCATTCGTGGCCTCGACCCGCGCGGGCGCGCTCTTTTTGACCGTCGACTCCGCGGCCCATGCTGAGGGACAGGACGCTGCGAGGCACGCGGCAGACGCCGCGACCATCAATGCGTTGAAGCGGACCATGAGACGTTCCTCCTTTTTGACGTCCTTCGAAGCGGCACAAGCGGCGGTCATGACGCGGTCGCCATTTCAAGATCGAGCCGGTCGGCCGTCCAGCCACTGCCGAACCGCAGGTAAAGCGCCGGCAACACGAACAACGTTCCGAGCGTCATGGTAACGACGCCGCCCAAGACCGCGAGCGCAAGCGGGTGCGCGATTTCGAGTCCGGCAACATCACCCATGATCGCGAACGGAAGCACCAGAGCGAGCGTCGTCACCGATGACGCAATGATGCTGGGGAACTGTTCCAGCACGCCGCGACGCACCAGCTTTTCGCCGAACAGCTCACCCTCGTTCAATTGCAGATGCTGGAAATGGGCGACCAGACCGATACCCTGCCGCACCATCAGTGCGAGCACCGCTGCCAGACCCAACAGAGAACCAAGCGAGAAGTGAGCGTCGTTGATTGCGGCTGCCGCTAGGCCGCCGAGTGCCGCGACCGGTACACCGAGCAGCGACAGGGCACTGAGTGTCCAGCTGCGGAGCACCGCCTGCGTCAGCAGGAACATCAATACTACCGCCGCCGCCATGTAGCTGTATATCGATCGCAGGGCGGCTCGCTGTTCCTTGTATTCGCCGAGCACCTCGGCACGGTGCTCGAACGGGAATGCTATCTGCTTGACGCTCTTGGTAACATCAGCCGCCACATCACCAAGCGCCCGCTCGTCCACTTTCGCGGAAACATCGATACGGCGCGAGGACCCCTGGCGCCGGATGATGCTGGTGGCCGGCGCGATGCGAACGTCTGCGACCTGAGCGAGGCGGACCTGAGACCCGCCCTCGCTATTGATCATCAGATTCCGCACGTCATCAATGTTGTCGCGCAACTCCGGGCGTCCCCAGACAACCACGTCGAAAACCTTCTGGTCCTCGAAAAGCGCACCGACGGTGATGCCGCCGACCATCGCGGAGGTTGCCCTGCGGATGTCGCCCGGCTTCAGGCCGTAGTTTGCCGCGCGATCGACATCCACCTTGACTTCGATCGAGGGTTCTTCGACCTGTAATTCGACCCGGGGATTTTCAATGCCGGGGATCTTCGCCATCGATGCGCGGATCTCCTCCGCCTTGGCGCGAAGGATCTCAAGGCTGTTGCCATAGACCCGCACGGTCAGGGTATCCGGGTCACCGGTGAGCGCCTCACGCAGCTTCGTGGACAGGTATGTCCCAACCTCGCCACGCATTCCGGGATAGGCGGTGATGGCAGCTTCCACGGCATCGACCGTTGCTTCGTAGTCGGCCTTCGGATCGATGTTGACCCACACGTGCCCCGCATTGACATCCGTCGCGCGTTCGCAGTTGCACAGCACGGCCCGTCCGAGATCGGCGAAAGCGTTCTGTACTCCCGGGATCTGCCGTAGGTCGCGGATCAGGCCCTCGGTAGATCGGGTCATCGCCTGCAGCGAGGTGCCGGGCGGGCCCTGCCATTCGATCACGAGATCCGTCTCTCTGAAGCTGGGCACCATGTCGCGCTCGAGCGAGCGCCAGAGCGGATAGCACGCGATCGCCGCCACGAGGCAGGCGCCGATGCAGGCGAGCGGCGCGTGGATGACGCGCCCGACGATCCGATCGAAAGGCCTGGCCAACCTATTGATGACCCAACCGCCCGTCGGGGTCAGTGGCGCATTGGCGAGCAGCACCGCGGCCAGCGCGGCGGTCACGATCAACGCCACCAGCATCGAGATGGACACGGCGGCGATATAGGCCCAGGCCATCGGCGCGAAGAACGCGGCGGACCGGCTCTGCATGAACAGAACTGGCAGCACCGCAAGCACGATGATCAGCGACGCGTACAGCATCGGCCGGCGCGTTTCCAGCATCGCACGGACGACGACCATGAAGCCCGACCGACCGTCGCGTTGCGGCGCACGCAAGCGGTGCAGCACATTTTCGACGTCGATAATACTGTCATGCACGATCACGCCGGACGCCATCAGCAGGCCGGCGACGACCATCATGCTGAGCGGGATTCCGGCAGCCTGTAACAGCAGTTCAGCGCAGAGGAACGACAATGAGATCGTGGCCAAGGCGATAACCGCGGTCCTCCAGCTGCCCATCAGAAGGCCAAGCACGATGGCGGCCAGGATGATCGAAACGAGCATGGACTTGCCCAGATTGCTGGTCGCGCGTTCGATGAAACTCGCGGGATGGTAGATGGTCGTATTGATCTCGATACCGGGCAGCCCGGGTTTCAGTTCGTTGAGCGCGCGTTCAACGCCGCGCGTCACGTCCAATGTGTTGAAGCCGGGGAACTTCTCGATCGCAACCATCAGGCCGGGGTTTTCGCCGACGATAGCGTCTCCGATCAGCGCCTGATGACCGTCCACGAGATAGGCGACGTCGCCGACGCTCGTGGTCGTGCCGCTGAGCGGCACCTTGGCGAAGGTACCCACAGTAGAGATTGGCAGCTGGTGACGAATGCTGAGCCGCTGGTTCGGCGTTTCGATGAAGCCGCCGGTACCGGGCGTGGATGAGTTCAGGTAGGTGAGCGGCGAGGACCACACCGCCTCACCGGTCGTCTTGACCACCTGCTCGAGCTTGACGCCCTTCTTGTTCAGGTTTCGGGCGTCGACAAGCACCTGCACCTGCCGCTCGCGCTGACCCCATATCGACACATTCGCCACACCCGGAACCCCGGCGAGGCGTGGTGCGATATTCCAGCGCGCCTGAACGGACATGTCGATCAGCGAGACGGATTTCGAGCTCAGGCCGATGTTCATCACTCGGCTGGCCGAGGAAACCGGCTGAAGCATAACCGGCGGGCTGGAGACGTTCGGCAGTGCGTGCGCCTGCGTCAGCCGTTCCTGCACCATCTGGCGTGCTTTCATCAGATCGGTGCCGGGCGCGAAGATCATCTCGATCGTCGAAAGTCCCGCCATCGATTCCGACTGGATGACCTGGAGCCACGGCACACCGTTGAGCAGGTCCGCCTCCAGCGGCACGGTAATCAACGATTCGACCTCGGCGCTGGAGAGGCCAAGTGATTCCGTCTTCACCGTGAGCGAAGGCAGCGCCAGTTCGGGGATGACGTCTAGCGGCCTGTTACTGGCGCCGACGGCGCCGAGGATCAGAAGGCCGGCAGCACCAACTACAACGAGGGTGCGTAAACGCACGCTGGAGGAAATGAGCCATGCCAACATCGCTGCGCCCCCTCTTTGACCTCTGGTTGTATTTGACCTCTAGCTGTATTTGGCCTCTGGTTGTATTTGACGTCTAGCTGTAGTCGAACTCCGCCCGCCAGAGCAGTTGAACACTGATTTTCTACCCAGCGCTGCAATCTATTTCACAACGAGTTCCAATTTTTGCTATCGATCCTCAGCCGTATGGTCGCTGCAATTCGGTCTCGCTAATGCGGGCTATGTGCCCGTTAGATTACACATTGCCGTATTTCCCAGGCCAAAATCGGCGAGCAAGACACCTTGATGGCGATCTCTTGGCGATTCAAGTTAGCATGCTTACACAATTGTCTGTTGGCTAAAAGGGGGTAATTCCCCATCTGCGGTTATGTGGCTTTTGGGCTATGTGCGAAATCAAAAGATACATTGTAGGAATCGAAAGATATATTTTGCGGCAACCTCAAGTCGACGAGCCTAGTCAAGCGGTGTCGCGGCTGTCTCTTGGTTCGGATACATCGCTTCGCCTGCATTTGTTAACTGTGCCGATGCTGAGTCAGACGGTTGTCTGCAATCGACTTGACGGAGGATGCGCTGGCTGAGACAGTCCGATTACGCGAGCGGAATTGTTATGAGCCGGTTGGCTCGACTGGTTGGGTGGCGTCGATCTGCGGTAGTGATGGGGCCGCGTATGATCTGGGGTAAGCGGGACGAGTTCGTTGCCGGATCCAAGCAACGCCGGCGCGCGGCAGAAATTGGCACGGTCGAGACAACTGAGCAGGGTTGGCAGCGCGTCTGCACCGTTTATCCGTTGATCTTTCGCGCTACGCCGGCATTGTTGTTGAGCCTCGCACTGCTCGTTCCTCCTTGTGCCGCCGCCGAGAATGAGGACGTGGCAGATCTCCGGCGCATGCTCCAGGAGTTGAAGGCAGAGAACCGCAAACTTTCCCAGCGCCTGAGTACTTTGGAGAGCGCGCCGACGGCGCGGCGGACCAAGCCTGCAGCGACGTATGAGCGTCCGACAGCCGTCGCTGCTGCAGCGAAACCGGCACCGGTGGTTGAGGCTCCGCCCGCTCTGCCCGAGCCGGATTTGTCCGAAGCCGCAGCGAAGAGGCCGCTCGGCGTGCGCGTAAGAGAGTTGGAAATCGTCTGGGCGGCTCAGGAGAACGCAACGCGCCAGATCATCCGCGACTCGCTTTCAAAGACCGGGCCGAAGATCAATAGTTTCCTCGCGCTTAGCGGCGTGGTCGAAGGGCTGGCCTCGCGAACCGGATCATTCGACGGACCCACCAAGGAAGACCTGGCTCTGGGTACGGCGGAATTAGACTTCGATATTAAACTCGGCGACTGGTTGACCGGTGCTCTGGTTCTGCACTTCGACAATGGCACTGGCGCAATATTCCCGACCGGGAACCAACCAGTGGTGCCGACCAACCTCCCCGGCGTAGGCGTGGATCGCTTCACGCTTGATCGAACTCACATTTCAGTCGGCGATCTGATGCAATTCCCGATCGCGGCCCGCTTCGGAGTAGAGGTTTTGCATTTCGGTACGTCCACGGGCGTGGCACGCCTGGATACACTATCGATCGGCACTCCGCTGACAACCGAGGTGTTTGAAAACCGTCAGACCGCAGGAGGCCTCGAATTCGCCTGGCCAACCCCAGCGCGGCAGCCGCCGCCGGCGCCTGTCGTTGTTCCACGCGTTAGTCCGTTGGTCGTCGCACCGGCCGTGAGCCAACTGATGCGTTGGCTCGGCTACACTCCGCTCCCTGAGCGGCCGTTCCGGCCTACGCCAGTCACATTCCCCTTCGACCCGGCGCCCTTCTACGGCTCAGTCATGACCTATAGAGGCAGCGAAAGCATCATCCCCGGCCGGACGAAAATCGACGATTATAATGCCAGTCTCGGCTTCCGGACGAGAGGCCATTGCGGCGTGCCTTATGACCAGTTGAAGGACTCGCTTATTTGTCCCTGGACCCTTGACTTCCATGTCGACTACAACACGTCCGTTTTCGAAAGCAGATTTCTGCATTCGTCGTACCTGCCGTTCCTGAGTCAGATCGGCCGGATTCCCGGAGTGGCCGCGAGCCTCAAAACCAGTTTCGGCCCATTCGCGTTCGTGGGCGAGGTAAATGCCGCAGTTCAGGACGCCAGGTTTATCGATGGGCTCGGCATTGCTCGGAACATGATGCCGATGACTTGGCAGGCCTCGATTGCCTACCAGTTTGACTGGAACCCATGGATAACGGAGATCGGTGCGCAGGGCAATTACATCTCGGTGGGATATTCCGGCAGCAAAGACATGGCGGGCGTATCGATCCTGCAAAGCGGCGTACCAACCCGGATCGGATTCGTCCCGCAACACCGGCTTTTCCTCACCGGAGGCGAGTGGGTGATGGATGGGCTGAAGGTGGCCGTGGAATATTCAGCCAACTGGGACTATCCGGTGAGCAGCGGCGGCACGGGAAAGGTCGCGCATGGTGCATTCGGACTGATCCAGCTCAATTTTTGATCCGTCGGGCGTCCGGCGCTTAGAGAAACAAGCCAAATCCTGGAAGCATCGTCACGACAGATAGATTGAGCAGGCCGCTTCAGCCCCGCCGCCCACCAGAATGAACGCAAAAGATTGTTGACTCCCGGTTAGGGAAAATGCAGTTGCGTTTTCGATCGGAGCGACGGTGCGCGTTCTCACGCGCCAGTATAGAGCGCAGGAGCCGCAAATGAGGGGTACCCCTCCGGCGTGGGCCGCGGGTGTTGTCGCTTCGTAGGTCAGGCAGCGGATTTCGCCAGCGCCGTCTTCCATTCCCAGGGCAGCAGCTCATGGAGCCGGTTTTGTGGGGTATCGGCGATGCGAGCGAGCACGTCTGCGAGCCAGGCTTGCGGATCGACGTCGTTGAGCTTTGCCGTCATGATCAGCGTCACCATGACCGCGGCACGATCGGCGCCGCGCTCGGAGCCTGCGAAGAGCCACGACTTTCTTCCGAGGCCTAAGCCACGCAGGGCGCGTTCAGCGGTGTTGTTGGTCAGGCAGACCCGGCCATCTTCGATGAAGCGGGCGAACCGATCCCAGCGGCGCAGCATGTAGTCGATCGGCTTGACGACCGAGGATGAGTTCGACAGGCGGACGCGCTGTTCACGCAGCCATGCTTCCAGCGTCGCCAGCAGAGGAGCGCTCTGTTCTTTGCGCACCCGCAACCGTTCCTCGGCACTTTGGCCGTTGATGCCGCGCTCGATATCGAACATCGCGTCGATGCGCTTGACGGCCTCCAGCGCGATCGGTGAGATCGCCGCGGCGTTCTTGTCGCGCCGGGCATTAGCCGCGATATCTGCCAGCTCGAAGAACTGCCTTCGGGCGTGCGCCCAACACAAGGCAGGAGCAATCGGCCCCTGCGCGCGCGAGGCGTCGTATAGCTCGTTGTAGCCGCTATAGGCGTCGGCCTGCAGGATACCGGTGAAGCTGCCAAGATGCTGGACGGGATCCTCGTGCCGGCGATCGCGCGATGCCTAATAGAGCGCTGCCGGCGGGGCTCGTCCGCCAAATGGCCGGTCGTCGCGGACATAGGTCCAGATATGGCCCTTGATCGTCTGGCCCTTGGCCAGAATCGGCACATTGGTGTCGTCGCCATGCAGCCGCTCGGCGGCCAGGACGTGGCGCTCGATCAGTGCATGAAGCGGCTGCAGGGCCGCCGTACAGGCGCCGACCTGATCGGACAGCGTCGAGAGGCTCAGGTCGATGCCCTCCCGCCGGTAGCGCTCGCTCTGCCGGTTCAATGGCTGATGCTGGCCGAACTTCTCGAAAAGGATCATCGCCAGCAGGTTGGGACCGGCAAAGCCACGCGGTGTCACGTGGAAGGGCGCGGGCGGCTGGGTGATCCTCTCGCAGTCCCGGCACGAGAACTTCTCGCGCACGGTCTGGATCACCTTCCACTGCCGGGGAACGACCTCCAGCGTCTCGGTAATATCTTCGCCCAGCTTTGATAGTTTCGATGAGCCGCAGCAGGGACAGCTCTCCGGTGCGGCGACCACGACCCGCTCGCGCGGCAGATGATCGGGGAACGGTTTGCGCGACGGCCGCTTGCGCTGGAAGGACTTGACGGTCTGTGTCTGAGCCGCCGCCCTCTCAGCCGCCAGTTCGTCTTCGGTTGCGGTTGCTTCCAACTCTTCAAGCTGAAGCTCCATCTGCTCCAGCAACCGTGCCTTGCGCTCCGAGCGGCTGCCGTAAATCTGGCGACGGAGCTTCTCGATCTCGAGCTTGAGGTAACTGATCAGTGCCTCGGCCGCCTTCGCGTTGGCCGCTTCCGCTTTGGCGCTCGCCGCAACCGCCTCCGCTTCGAGCCGCGCGGCCCGTTCGGCGATGATCATCGCATGTGCGGCGGCAAGGTCAGTGGGGAGCGATTCAGGACGAGTCACGAAGCGATGGAATCACATCCATCGCCATCCGCAAGCGAAAAGCGTCAGCCGACCGATGTCGGCCGCCAGGTCTCCTGTGGGTGTCGCCAGTCGATGCCGGACAAAAGAAAACCAAGTTGTGCCGATGAGATCGCCACCGCGCCGTCAGCCGGGCTCGGCCACAAGAACCGGCCCCTCTCAAGGCGTTTGGTGAACAAGCAAGCACCCTGGCCATCATGCCAGATCACCTTCAGCAGGTTGCCGCGACGCCCGCGGAAGCAAAACAAGTGGCCTCTCAAGGGATCGCGCTGCAAGATCTCCTGGACCTGCAGAGCCAGCGACGGGAAGCCCTTGCGCATATCGGTGTGGCCGGTCGCAAGCCACACCCGCACGCCCGTCGGAAGCGGGATCATCGCTGTCGTGGCCCATCGGACAAGGCCGCGACGGCTGCCGTCACTGTCGCCGCGTCGACCGCACCCGCGATCCGCATCCGCGCCCCGGCGTAAACTCGATCTCGATCGCACCGCTGCTGGCCGATGCTTGCGCAGGTATCGGCGGCTCGGGCTCCGCGATCACCGTCACCGGCACGAAGCCGATTTGTCGTCCATCAGCGTCATTCTGCTCGGCGCGAAATGACCCGCCGCCACTTGAGAAGCAATGAACGCGAGACGCCGTATCGCCGGGCGGTCGCCGACACTTGCCGCGGACCCTGCAGGCTCTCCAGCACGATCCTGAGCTTCTCATCCTCGGACCAGCGCCGCCGCCGGCCCATCTCCACCACTTCGAGCCGCCCGATTTGGGCACTGTGCTTATCACTGTCCATAAGGACAGTTCTCAACATAGAGACCACCTCGCAAGGCGGCCCCCGCCGGAGGCTTACAATGAGGGCGGCGAGTAGCGCGTTATAAGCCTTCAGCTCCTGCGTTCCCCTTTAAGGAAGCACACCAGCGAAATCCGATGACGATCCCGGCGGATTTCCGATGCGAAGCAAACGACTGACGCTCGTGTCGGTCGTCATCCATACCAGCGCTCTCGCTATCCGGATTTATGGTAGTTCCAGTAAGCAACAATGCACTAGCGATCCCGAGCACGAAGAGAGGATGAGCGCGATCCGCTGGAACGGGCGGGCAGTTGCTGGCGAACATCGCAAGCCAGGCTAACTTCTTTACCAGCCCCCGCTCAGCTCAGTGTCGAGTTTGCTTTCAGCATTTCCAGCTTGTGGGCGTTCAAGGCGGAGAATTTTGCGAAGTGCGCTGCAAGCCAAACCATGCCGAGGGGCCGAACCACAATGAACTTTCATCGAGACGATGTTCAGGTCTGCTTTCGTGCCGATACTGTTGCAAAACTCATCTTGGATCACTGAGCACAAATGTTCCGGACCGCTGGTGCGGCGATCAAACGTTTATGCCACACGATCGCGAACTCACGAGCGGACGGGCGCTTAAGCAGCAGTTAATACTTTTGCGCAAATGATAGACAACCAGCGCAATATTAGATCGCCGCAAGAAGTGCGAGCGGAACTCAGGCCCCTTATGAGGGATTAGCATGAGAACGCTTCTCATTGGTGTTCTGGCTGCGACCCTGGTTGGCTGTAGCTGCCTTTTACCGCCACAAGCGAGCTTGGACGCGTGCATGGACGCGGGCGGGTCCGGCTGTCTCAACGGGATGGCGGTCGGTCGGTCGATTGAACCGGCGACAGCGTCATCCAAGACCAATTCCGCGACAACAAAAGTCAAGTCCACGATCGCGACGAAGACGCCGGAAGAGCCGTCGATTGCCCACGTCCGCGACAGGCCCCACCCCCCTGAGAAAAAGGCGAAGTCCACTGTGATCGAAGCGAAAGTCGGGGCTCCGGCATCTGGTCGGCCCGCTGAGACGTCCGATCCGGTCATCATCAAGGCGAAGACTACGATTGCTGCGAAGTTGGAGGACCCGACATCTGCCGAGTTCGGTGAGATGAAACGGGCCACCCGCAAAAATACGCTCGGGAAGTCCGTCGACACCATTTGCGGCCGTGTCAAAGGAAAAAACGCGTCGGGCGAAGATACCGGAGATAGGCCGTTTCTATATCTCGTGACGGAAGATGAAGCATACGTCGTCGATGGCCCCGCGAATTCGGCGGCGGCGAGCGCGTATCGCAATATTTGCAGCAGCTAGCCTGGAACAACAGAACCGCTGCCAAGATCTTTTGCGACGGACCAGAAGGTCCCTGACGACGTTCCTGCGAACGAATTCGAAGTTCGGGAGCAACGTGGCGATCTAGCAATTCGCTGCAGAGTGTGTGGGGCAGACTTGCTCCATGGAAAATGGAAATCAAAACTGGTGGAGTGCTCAGCGTTTCTCTGAACTCGGGGATATCATGGACGATCTTACTAATCTCGCGGAACTAGCCCAGGGGTCACAAAACTCACCGGTGATCGTGATCATCGAGCAGCATGTCCTGGCGCGTACGTGCATCCTCAATATCCTCAAGAGAGAACTCACTGGATTCGAGATCGTCGAGATGGCAACGACGAGTGGTCTGAACTGGCTATCAGGCAGAGACATCCGCTTGATTGCGCTTAATATCGGGAGCAAGCAGATCACCGACCCTTCGATCGAGGAGAGCCTCGCCCTCCTCGCAGAATCCTGCCCGAAGGCGTCCGTTGCTGTTTTGTCAAATCGCGACGACGACGCGACGGCTTCAGCTGCGATGCAACGGGGAGTGCGCGGCTTTTTTCCGACATCGATCCCGGTCGAAGTCGCTATCGCAGGACTACGCCTGGTTCTCGCCGGTGGGGTCTACCGGCCGTTACCGATCGTTGGGCAAAATGGAGCGTCGAGCCTCAAGGCGATATCGGAATGTCCCGGCGCGCTCGAGCTATTCGGAACTAACGAGGGTAACGGCGCCACCAGGATTGTGCCGGAGAAGGCGATGGGTGAGCTTACGCCACGCGAACAACATGTGCTCGAGGCGCTGCAGCTCGGCCTTCCCAACAAGTTGATTGCCGTCAGGCTCAACCTTTCGGAAAACACCGTAAAAATGCATATTCAACGTATCATGCGAAAATGCTCCGCGCATAACCGCACTGAGGCGGTCGTTCGCTGGAGCCGAGCCAACGGTCATGCGCGGCCCTCACGCGTGCGGTCATCTTGAGAGCTGCCAGAGCTCGCAGTTCTGGTCGCAGCTTAATCCTCGCGGAACGCGCCGTGGAAGCTGTCGAGCAGAGGTCTGAGAGCGTAGAGCGCCACGGTGCCGCGACCCGTCTTGATGAACACCTGGGCCGGCATTCCGGGAATAATCTGGAAACCATCGATCCCGGCGCCCGCCGGATCCTGCACCCGAATCTTCGTTGCGTAGTAGGGTTGATCCGTGCGCTTGTCGACCAGACGGTCGGCGGAAACGTGTATCACGGTGCCATGGAGCCGTGGCACGCGGCGCTGATTGTAAGGCAGAAGATTCACGTCGGCGCTCAGTCCGGGACGGACCACATCGATGTCTTCGGGCCTGACGCGCGCGATCACGATGAGTCGATCTTGCCGGGGAACTAGATCCATGAGAGGTGCCCCGGCGCCGATCACGCCGCCTAGCGTATGGATCTTCAGGTCGGTTACAACGCCGTCCTCGGGCGCCTTGACCGACGTTCGCAAGAGCTGGTCGTTGGCCGTCTGCAGTCGCTCGCGTAGCTGAAAAATCTGGTTTTGTACCTCGCGCAGCGACTGCGCTATCTCGTTATGACGGTCATTCTCCATCTTGAGCAGAACTGCCTGGGATTCGTTGATGACCTGCTCGGCGCGCGATATCTGCGCGACAATCTCACCCCGCCGCCCCTCGATGTCGGCGACTTCCCGCTCGAGGTTCAAAAGCCTCGGGCGCCGCTCAAGTCCTTTGTTGACGAGCATGGCGACGGTTGCCGCTTCTTCACGGACGATTTCGATGCGCCTCGACGCCGCGCTTTCCTGCGCCCTGAGGCCCTCGATCTCCTTTTCCACCTGCGACCTTTTTTCGCGGTTCACGGCCACTTGCGATTGAAAGACCTGCCGGCGCGTTTCGAAGATGGCCTGCTGGCCAGCAAGAACATCCGCGACCGACTGACTGGCATTCTGCGCCGTCTCCAGTCTGGCTGGAAACGACACCCGCCAGTCGCCGTGCTGTTCCGCCTGCAGCCGTGCCTCTCGTGCCATCGCCTCCCACAACTGGCCTTGCAGGCTCTGGGCTTCGGCGCGGGCCTTGGTGTCTTCCAGCGAGATCAGTGTTTGTCCGGCGCGGACGACGTCGCCATCCGCGACCAGAATTTCCCTGACGATGCCACCCTCCAGGTGTTGAATTGTCTTGCGACTCGACTCGGATTCGACGGTGCCGATCGCAATCGCGGCGCTCTCGAGCGGGGCATAGGTTGACCAGGTACCGAGACCAACGACAAAGCCACAAACCAGCAGGTTTCCAGTCCAGGTGACGCCGCGAAGCCGTTCGCGAAGCGCCGGCGGCGCCGATCTCAGCCACCGTGGGACCTCCCAAAGCTCGGAGTGAACGATTGCAGTCTTCAGATGATCCCATCCTCTTCGGGCAACGAGGTCAGAATGCTTGAGGTAGATCCAGGTGACACGGCGCAGCCGCTCGCAGAACGGTAGCGCCACCCATCTCAACCACAGTGAAACCTCTCGAATCCTGATCTGAGCGAATGAAAGTTTCATGAGATCCCGTTCCCTTCGGGCAAAGCGATAGGGAGAAGTGTACCGCGAGTCATGGCGAGATCGGTTGCGGCGAGGCGCCAGTGCTGCTTTCGCAGTTCTGGTCCGAACGACCTCGCACCGGTTCGCGCGCAGCAACTTGAGGTCGCGCCAAACACCTCTCGAAAACTTCCCTGCTCTCGCCGAAGGCGGTAACCGCGCCGTCCTGCATGATGGCAATCTTGTCCGTTACGCCCAGAATCCCGATCCGGTGGGTGATGATGATGACAGTGGTGTTGGCCGCCTTCATCCATGCAATGGCGTCGAACAGCATGCGCTCGCCGAGCGCGTCGAGGCTGGAGTTCGGCTCGTCGAGGACCACGAGGTGCGGGTCGCCGAAGAACGCCCGTGCAAGGCCGAGGCGCTGGCGAAGCCCGCGTGGAAGATTAGCGCCTCCGCCAACGACGACCGTATCGTACGCCTGCGGCAGCCGGATGATCGTCTCGTGAATACCGGCAAGCTTTGTTGCTTCAACAACTTTTTGCAAATCGGCATCGTCCAGCCGTGCAATGATGTCCTTTATGGTTTCTCCGAAGAGGTCGATATCCTGCGGCAGGTATCCAAGCCGCCGGCCGCCGCCCAAATCGCGCACGGCTGAAATGTCGATACCATCGAGCAGCACCGAACCTGCCGTCGGAGCCGAGATTCCAGTGATGATCTTGCCAAGCGTGGATTTGCCGGAGCCCGATGGACCGATGATGCCAAGGCATTCACCGGGCGCGAGACGGAACGACACGCCCTTCACGAACAGATGGTTCGATCCCGGCAGGGCAGCGCCGACATTGTTGACGATGAGGTCTCCCTTCGGCCTGTCCGGGAGGGCCTTGATGTTCGCAGCCGGGGTGACTGCGGACATAATGTCGTTGAGCCGGCGGTAGGCGGCGAGAGCCATCGCGAATGCCTTCCAGCCCGCAATCGCCCCTTCAACGGGCGGGAGCGCGCGTCCGAACAGCATGCTCGCGGCAAAGATGATGGCAGGACTTCTGCCCTGCTCCAGGACGAGCCAGGCGGCAGTGCCCATGATCACTACCTGCGTCAGCGCGCGCACGGGTTTGGAGATCAGCATGATAGTCTCGTGGCGGCGCTGAACCACCTCTTGCTCGCTCCGCGCATCCTGCGCAGCCTGACGGATGAGGCGCGCGGCGCCGTCGAGCATTCCCATGGCCCGGATCACGTGGAGGTTTGCGACGGCCGTGCCGAACCATCCCTGGCTCCTGGTCAGCGCGGCAGCCGACCGCGCCAGCGGGCCTTCCGTGAGCCGGTCTCCGGCAAGCCCAAGACCAAGCAGGAGAAGCGCGCTGAGTGTGCCGATCACACCCAACAAGGGATGCACGAGGAAGAGAACGCCGAGGAAGAGCGGCGTCCACAGCGCGTCAAACAGGGTCGAGCAGGCTCCGGACTGAGCGAACTGACGCAGGGTCGCAAGATCGCGATAGGCTTCCGATGCCCGAAAGCGATCGGCCTCATAGGCGTATTTGAAGCACGCGGAGAGCGCTGCCGGATGGAGCTCTTCTTCAAGCCACTCGCCCATCCGGCCCAATGCAGCCCGGCGCAACGCATCAAGCACGCCGCCAACCACGACGGTAAACGCAACGATCAGCGTCAGCATCAGGAGCGTAGCGCCGCTGCGGCTCGATAGGACGCGATCATAGATCTGAAGCAGATAGATCGAAGGCGCGAGAAGGAGGAGATTGTAGCTGCAGCTATACGCGAAAACGAGTCCGAGCGATCCCGCGCAGGTCCGCAAGGCCGCTTTCAACGGCGTCCGCGCTGGTGACATCGTTTGCAGCCGAAGCGGTGGCATCAGCATTGCGTTCCCGCCAGAGATCTGAAGTCCGACCCTTCCCCGCCCCGTTGTTCGCCGACTTTGCAGCGAAGCGAGAACCGGCAGCCCCCGCTGCCGGTTCTCTGCCCCCGGAGGCGCCGATCAGCCGTGCACTAACATGCCTGAATCGTCGATATAGTAGTGCTCGTAGCTGTTGAGCGCGTCGTTCAGGTTCGCGGACTCGATGCTGGCCTTGACGTCAAGGTCCCCGCCTTCCGCCTTGCTGTGGTCTCCGCCATCGCCGCCGATGCCGGCCCACACGTTCTGACTCATGTCCGCCGAGAGGTCGTTTTTCTGATAGGCCGACGTGCTAGCATCCACGTCGGACTTGTTGTGGCCGCTGTCCGTTTCCTGGTCGCCATCCGATACGGCTTTGCCGCCCTCTGCTTTCGAATGCTTCTCCGCCTTCGCATTCGCGCCCCCGGCGTCCCAGTCCGCGTCCTGGTGAACCTTATCGCCTGTCTTGACGTACACGTCGGCTCCATCAGCCTTGTTGTAAGGGTTGAACTCGATGCTTGGGCTGCTGCTGATGTTACCTTTGTTGATGCCATCTCCACCGTTGCCTGCGCTGTTGCCACCGGTCGAAACCTTGAACGCGATCGTGTCGGAAGGAAACAATACCTTTGCCATGTGGATCTCCCTGGTCTGGTTTGCACACTGTGCGTCCCAATGTGGACGGCACGAGTTTTGGATTTCGATGCCGGATCGGTCTAGCCGCCAAAGCTGATGCCATCCTTTTGCAAACCGTGTACGCCCGAAGTGCTACCCTCTCGGCGCCGAACCCAGTGATCTCCAATGCCACCAGAAGCGTTTTCAAGCGAAGCATGCCCTCGGACTTGATCCCGGGGGTAGAGACCGTTCACGTCAGGAAGAAAACGCGTCAAATCAAAATCCAGAGCGCCGCTTCGACTCTATCGAACGGAGAACGCTCTAGGCATGGTCCAGCAAGTGAAGGTCAGACAACAGGTGCATGGCGAAATCGCCGCCAAACACGGCGTTGCCGTGACCGCCGTCACCGCCTATTCCGGCAATCTGGATCGTGCTCTGATCGAATTGGACGTTGTTGCTCTGATGAGCCTCGGCTGTTGAATTGTAGCCGGCGATCGCAATGTTGATCGGGGCGTAGATCGCCACGTCGATGTCGACCATGCTTCCCGAGAAATGGCCGTTGCCGCCGTTGCCGGCGCCGTTGTTGCCGGTCGCGATGACGTCAGAGCCGATCAAGTCGAAAATGGAAGAAAATATGTCCGGGGTTCCGCCAGTCGCGGCATTGCCGTTCCCACCATCACCTCCGACGCCGGCCATCTGAAACGCGGATTGATCGAACACCACATCGTTCATCTGATGAGCGTTGGCACTGGAATTGTATCCTGCCACGGCGATATTGATAGGATAGTAGAACGCAAAGGACGCGTGAACGAGGCCCCCGTAAAAGTATCCGTCTCCGCCGTTGCCGGCATGGTTATTCCCGCTCGCGATCACATCGGAGCCCATCCCGCCGTGGTCGGATGCGAGACCTAACCCACCGATGGGTTGGTGGGGCCTGTGGTCAGTTCCGGAGAAGGACGCATCTCCGCCAATCGCGGCATTGCCGTTCCCGCCATCACCCCCGACGCCGGCCATCTGAAACGCGGATTGATCGAGCACCACATCATTCGTCTGATCAGCGTGGGCACTGGAATTGTATCCCGCCACCGCAATGTTGATCGGGGCATAGACCGCGACAGGAGCATGCATCATTGCTCCGAAGAAGTAGCCATCGCCACCGTTGCCGGCGCTGTTGTCACCGGTGGTGATCACGCCAGAGCCGACAGACCCGAACGCGCCGACGCCTCCGCCCAATGCGGCGTTCCAATTGCCGCCATCACCGCCAACTCCCGCGATCTGGGTTGGGGACTGATCAAAATAGGCGATGTTGGTCTGATCGGCGACGGCAATTGTATGGTTGGCCGCCTGCGTCATGTCGGCCGGCTCGGAAGCAGCGTAGCTGCCGCCGATCGGGCTGCCGGCAAAACAGGCCTTGACGCCGAGGCCGGCGCTGATCTCCCCAGCGTGGTCCGGGAAGAGTGGCCGCGAATCCGCGGAAAGCCACCATGAGACTGGCGCGTCGGCATCGTATGGATACCTACTGCCGAGGTAAACGCCGTCCGATAGACCCCGAACACCCATGGCTGCTGCCCTACCGAAATCGCTTCGCGCCGACTGGACGGACGCTCCCGAACTCAAGAGAGAATGTCACCGCGGCAACCCAAAAGCCGAGTCGTCAATTCGGATCGCAAACGTTCGGACGGTTGACATGACATCGGTTACGCCCGTTCGGACGTGCCCGCGCTTTCGATTGTCCGGAGGTTGAGCCGAGCTGAGCCGACCAACAAAGCCTCGGTCGTCCGCAAAGCCAAACCGTAGGACGTCACAGACAAGTGTCCGCTTGAGGCGGCCTCTTGCAATGCGAGCGGCTACTGTTTGCGCGGATCGTCAGCCGGATTGATGTAATCGATGCCGGGCCGATAAATTGAACTTGAAGGATCCCTTCCTCGCTTCCGGTCCAAGCGTAATGGGCGTGTTTTGCGGGGTGTACCCATAACGAGCCTGGCTTTAGGAGATCACCCTTCTTTTCGAGTTTTTCACCATGGCTACTGCCGTCATCACCACTTATGACTGTGACGACTTCGGAATAGGGATGAGTATGCGGAGGCATTTGGAAGTTAGGTCGAAACTTGATGCGTAAGACGACAACCTCGCCCGCTTTCGTGGGATCACCGACCAAGGTGGCAATCTGAACGCCCTTCGAAAAGGCTGGATTATCCTTCCATATGAGTGCGTCGGGCATCACCCGGAATGCAGTATTTTGCGCCATTGCCGGAATCGAGAGTGAAATCAAACCGCCGCCGTTAGCAGCAATTTTTCATGCGACTTCCTCCCCAAGCTGTAAGCAGCAAGAGACGCAAATCGCAATGTCCCGTCAGTGTGGAAACCAAATTGGAGCTGCGCGCCACAATTTTGCGTGCGTCAACACGAGTCAAACTACGTCATGAGAGACGGGCGAACCATAAGTCAAGTTTCGGAGATTGCGGCCATCACAATAATTCCGGCTGCCGCTTCGATTTGATCCTGATCAAATTCAGCAGCGTTGCGGCCGCGACCATCACCAGGGTACCAGCGAGGCTGAGCGCGATCTGCATCGCAAGCCCATCCGAGATGTTGACCAGCGCTATGTGGCTGGCGAGCGCCAGTAGAACACCGAGACAATAGATTGCCAGGGAGTTCTCGCCACAGCGGATCGCGCCGCGCATCACCGGCGTCATCAGCCCTCGCCAATCGCGAGGCACGAGCCATACCGTCAAAATCGCAAGGGCAAAAAAATGCAACAGTCGCAAAGGATCGAGATTCGATTTGTCCAGCGGATAGATCAGCTTTGCCAGCGTCTGCGGGACCAGCGCTTCCAGTGGTTTGCGTTGGGCGGCACGCTGAGCGTAAGCGGTGATTACTCGGCCACCCTATGCCGGCTGCCGGACGGTTGATGTGATCTGGTTCGCATCAGCGTGATCAACTTCCTTTGAAAGCACTTGCCTTCATTCGCCGGTGGCATCCGCGCTCAATTTGATTTTGTGAACGTCGCCTACCCCGGCACCGCCCTAACCGTGCGAGCGCTCCGGCTGAGTATGTGGCGCGCACAAGAGGGGGCACAAAAGAAACGAACGCCGGATCGCCGCCGCCACGCCACCAAATCGCCTAACGAATCAATGACGCCTGTTGCAGTGAGCTGGCGGCGATGCGCATGGGTACAGTAATGATGCGCTTGTCCAATCTATATCTAACTCCGGCCCAGACTGGGCTGGTTATGCTCACGGTGCTTCTGCTTGGCGCGATCGTCGTTCAAGTCATCATTGTGTCCGAACACAGCGAGGTGCGCACGCATACCAGTCCCGAGAACGGTGGCCGCGTCACCCTGGATATTGGTGTTGCAGACCTGCGTGCGTCGCTGCCGTAAATAACTTGTTGGACGGCAACGCGCGGCCGCCATGCAATGGACGCGAGGAACGCTATTTGATCGTCGCGTGCACAGTAACTACCGACGTGCCAAAAGCCGTCGGCCCCTGACCCGTTGCCTTGATGGCAAAAGTTTCGCTTCCCTTATATCTAGCCTTCGTAAGTAGTTGAGTTGAGCTTTTTCAATTTGCCGTGTGCCGGCTTTTGTAAATGTCCGAGCTACTCACCGTGCCGCGCATCGTGATCGGAAATGGGCAACTTTGCCCGGACGCGACGCTAATATCGCCGGTCGAGTTCTCGCCCTAGGCCGCGAGTTCTACTAATTTTGGACAGTCAGAAGCGGCCAGCGCTAAAGACGCGGACATTGAGCCTGTAACACCAACGCTAGCGCCAAAGCGGCGACTTTGGATAACCGCATAGTGGACTTTCTCGTTCTGCGCACCGCTGCCGAGCGATCCGGTCCAGGAGCCGCGGGATCAAGATGAAAAATCCGGCACACCCGGCCTACAGCCACGTCACAGAACAGTTCCGACAGCCGCCATCCCTACCACCAAAATCGGCACATCCAGACTGCCGGCTTTCCGAACGCTTTAATTTTCATAATATCGCAACCAAAGGAGGGCTCCGAGCACAGGTGTGCGCGCTCCGGCGAGAAACCCGCGCTGGCGCAGTCCAGTCCCCTGCTCCAAGCCAGGCATGTATCTCGTCGGGGCGCGCAAGCAGGAATTGCCGGCGCAAAGCTGATGACAATGGCAGCGTCACAGGCACCGGACTCCATCCCTCCAATTCGCGCGCAGCGGTTCGAACACGAGCGGACCGATTGATCGGTCTACATTTCTGCGGCGGCGCACCACTTTCAAGGAATTTCAACAGGTTACGCCAGCGCAAAAAGTGCCTTTGGGTAACCTTCGAAAGGAAATATCCTATATTTCAATTAGTTCCGCGGCTGGTGCGCTCGGAGGGCAGTCGTCTTTGTTGCAAATTCAACAGCTTATCGATATGGGCGAACAACGAAAACTACATCCGAACCAATCGCCTCGACTGCCTGGCGGTAGTACCTTGTGATTTGATCGTCAGTGCGCCGGGACGGTGGCCGTGCAATCATCACGCCGGCAGCGCCACGTTCCATCGAGTTGGGCCCGAGAAACCAAGAGCAGCAGTCCAACTTGCTACGAGAGACCTCACGGTTTCCCAGCGTTTTCTTAAGATGCGAGCCACATTCCCGCAAGCGCAATGACACCGCCAACTGCCTGCCCAACACCGAGCGTTTCGCCCAGGATCACGACCGCAGTCAGGACGCCAACGATCGGGTCCAGATTAATGAACGCGCCGACAACGCTCGCATCGAGCTCTCGCAACGCCCGGCTGTAGAGAACAAAGGCGATGGCTGAGGCCACGATCGCGAGGAATAAGGCGGCGAGCCAGGCCTGCAGAGAAGGGGACGGCCATGGAGCATGCATCAACTCGAAAGCAGCAAGCGGCATCTGCATCACCGCGCCGATCGCCGAGGCACAGGCGACCACGACGATTTGGTCTGCATCGGTTAAACGCTTCGCGATCACGGTATAGATGGCCCATGCAACGATCGCTCCCAACATCCACAGCGCGCCAAGCAGTGGCTGCGGCGAGGCGCAATCCCTCTCGCCGGTCAGCGCAACGAGCGCCACGCCGCACACGGACAGCGCAATGCCGGCGACACGGCGTCTCGATGGAGTTTCTTTGAGACCGATGACCGCGGCGACGACGACAGCGGCGGGAACAAGCGCGAACATGAGCGCCCCTTGGGAGGCCGAACCGTAGAGCAGCGCATAGTTAAACCCGACATGAAAGAGGGCGATGCCGGTGAACCCCATCAACAAGAGGGCAGGAAGGGGAAATGGACACGGCAGAGACCTGAAGCCACCCCGGGTGGCCGCGATGGGTATCAGCGCGACCGCGGCTATGAGAAACCGTAACGCACTCAGGGTAATCGGTGGAATCTCGCTGACCGCTGCCTTGGTGATGACGAAAGTGCTGCCCCACACAAGCATAACCGCAATGAGGCTTGCCAGCGCCGTAGAGCGATTCGATATCATGGGCGATCCCTGGGCAGCATGTCTTCAATCGGTGAGAATCGAACAACAAAAATGCACTGCCGAGCAAAGGATGCAATCACTCGCGCATGATGCAGGACCGTCCATAGTAACAAGAATGCTGCTCGCCCTCTCCGTTAACCGGCTCGTCGCGCCTACTCGGCGCTCATGCTCCGCACCCTTTCCTTCCTTCTCTCTGCGGACGATGAGAGGAATCACCGGCCATCACTCATGCGAGAGGCGCTTTACGAGACGCAGCTCACGCAAGCGGGTGCCTCGGAAGTCCGACTCGCGGACCGACCCATCCGGGCGGTAGCCGGCCGCTGTGTACACGGCTATAGCACGCTCGTTCTGCTCGTGGACGAACAGGTAAGTCTCCCGGCACCCGGCAGCCCGCAGGGCGTCATGCGCTGCAGCGAGCAGAGTGCGCCCAATACCGCGACGGGCGTGGCCGGGGTGAACGAAGAGAAGAAACATCTCGCCGTCTTTGGGATGGACCGCTGTGTAGCCGACGACGTTCTCGGTTTCGTCGACGGCGACCAGGAACACGTTTGGTGCCATGTGCTCGGCAACGAGCTGATCCCAATCGCGCGGCGCGAACATTGGCTTGGCGCTGAGCTCGCCGAGGTAGCTCCAGGCGGCGCGGACCGCGGCGTCGAAGACCGCCCCGATTGCCGCCGCGTCCTCGGCAGCGGCGCGCCGTAATGTGATCCCTTTCATCCGCGATTTCGTACTCATAGACCCTCACCCAAGCGGTGTCTCGAGCGCAACTTTCAGTGCCGCATCGTGCGCTGGTGCCGTCGGCCGGCAGTCTTCGAGCTCGATCACTACGCAGCCCTCAACGGGTTGGTGCGTTTTGCCGATAAACATGAAGGCATGGTGCTTGGTCATGAGTCTTCGCCCTCTGCTGATTCTGGCTCCGCCGGGCCAACACCGTCAGCGCGCGAGCCGATACAGGATCGGCATCGGCACAACGCCATTGGCGTCGAAGTTGGCGAGGACGTAGCTTCGAAAGGTAGGCCGGAATCGAAGGTCCGGGAGCACATCGTGCCAGTGATCCCAAAATAGTTGAACAGGAACACGCCATCACGGCTTGCATCCACTTCGCCCTTCTTGCGCGCGTTGCGGGCCCTGACGACGTGAACGTAATGCGAGTTGGCATGCAGCATCGACACGAGTTCCTTATATAGATCATGCGTCTCAAGCTTGGCCGCTTCGCTCGAATCTATTGTCTCGATCAGCACCACAAGATCAAAGCGGGCGACGTGCACGTGCGGGCGGTTTTCCATCGGCGCGCCTTGCCCAGGCGGAATGAATCGGCCCACGAAAACGCTGGCTCGGACCACCGTCGGAAGATTCTTGAGCCGCTCCGAAAGCGCCCGTGCCCGCGTCACTGCTTCACGCTTGTTCGAGCTGACGGGGCCCAGGCCGAAGGGCCAGATGCGATCTATCTCGGCGGCCACATGGAGGTAGCCCGAGGCATTGGGCTGCACCAGCCGCGCATTTGGGAACTGCAGGTGGCGATCCACGATCGTGAGGCCGTCGGTGCTGTCGGCGGCAACCTCCGGTCCGGGAGCCCGATCGACGATCATGGATGCACCTCGCGCACGTGGCTGGTCTCGATCTCAGAAAGGCGGTCGCGTTTCGACGGCTGCGCCACCCGCTCGAGAAGGGCATCAAGCCGAGGCCCGACAGGCAGCTTTAGGCGAAACTCGGTTCGCAGTACCTCGCCGAATTCGACAGCACTGGTCAGAGCGCGCGGCTCCACCGGTCCATCCACATACCTGATCGTATACCGGTTGTTGAACAGGACGTGCCGGCGGCCCGGCGCCGGTCTCGCAGCAATCAGATCAGTGACGAAGACTGAACTCGGATGGGTCGAGAAGTAGTAGTTGAACAGTTCGTAGTCGGGCCGCAGCTGCTCCTGAACGTCAAACCAGTAAAGGTTCTTCTAGGCGCGGTCGACCTCGGCTTCCAGCATGAAACCATCTCCGGCCTTGATTAGGCGAAAGCGACCATGTGGGGTGGTCTGCGCGACGTTTGTTTCAAGGCGCAGCGGCATCGTCGGCGTCTGGACGCCGAACCCGACGTCAACGATGTGGGGATGCGCGTCCAAATCGACACGCAGCAGCATGTGGCTGCGAGGTGTCATGACGCAGTCGGGCGTGTTCCATCGCACTCGGCCGGCGAGACCCGTGACCCAGAAACCAAGCGCTGTGAGCACCTGCCCGAAGAGCAGGTTCTGCTCATAGCAATAGCCGCCGCGCCGTTCCCCTACGAGCTTCCTCACGAGCGCCTTCGGATCGAGGTCGACGGGCCAACCCAGCACCGGGTTCAGGTTCTCGAAAGCGATGGCCTCGGTATGTCGGAGATGCAGGGCGGCAAGCGTATCGAGCGTCGGCGCGCCGCCACCGGCATAGCCAACTCTCGCAAAATAGGCAGAAAGATCGATAGTGTCCGTCATGGCGATTTGCCTTTCATGGGTCATTTCGACGTCCTGCCGATGCCCATGGCTCTGGCATAGGTAATGCCCATGCCGAAGGCGCCATGTGCCTTGGCGATCTCGCTCACGGCTCCAGCCGTCTCTTCACGGGCCCAATCGCACTGCCATTCAAGAAGCACGGTGAGCCACGTCACCGGTGTCGCTCCAGCCTGCACCATGCGCAGCATGCCATGTCGTGTGACATCTGGTTCACGTCGCCCGCGACATCCGCCAGCACATAGACTTCGTAGCCGTTCCCGCAAGGCGGAGAGAATAGGTAGCGTCACACAGCTGTCGGTCCACAGACCACCGACGATGATTTTCTTGCGCCCCGATCGCCGGATCTCATCTACGAGGCTCTGATCCTCCCAGGCGTTGATTGCGGTCCGGTCACGGGTGTGACGCCGGGGAGCACTGCCTGCACTTGCGGGAAAAAGGGCCCTGCAAAGCTCTGCGCCGAGATCGTCGCCAGAACGGTCGGCACCGCGAAGACCTTGGCGGCCTTGGTGATGCCGATGGCGTTATTGATCAGCGTCTGGGTGTCGATTGATGCGACCGTGAACGCGTACTGAGGCTGAAGGTCGACGAGGAGAAGCAAACTGTTGTCAGGGCTCAGGGGCTCCAGATAGCGCGATCCTGGCTGCTGTGCCGGCGCCGTTGTTGGCAAAATGGCAGCTATCGTCGCGATCGTGGCCAACGTGGCGTATGTTATGATGCTTGAAGTTCTCCACTCCATTGTTTCCAACCTCCATTAGCGTTGCGAGCAACACGGCGTGACTAGACGCGCCAGAACAACTCCGCTGCCCGTGCCATCTGCGAGCGCACGAGCCCACCAGGTGAGCATCGTTTAGGCTGAGCAGCTGTGCCGCTCCATGCTCGCGCGCCAGAGGCCAGCCACGAGCCGCACGCTGCCGAGTCATCGAAAGTGCGAATGCGAGATCCCAATTTGTTGGGGTTCGAACAAGGAATGTTGCTCATGTCTTCCTGCCGGTTAGCGTGGCGGCGCGCGTGAACGTTGATAGAAACTTGTTCTTTGTCCCACGCGGTGCTGCCTGTCAATCGGCGTTCAAATTTGACCCCTCATCGGCTTCCAATTTTGACCCCCTTGAGCGGCGGGGTTTGGCGGTAGCGCTCGGCTCGTCGGAGCTGGCCGGGATTGCGGAGACGAGACGAGCGCGGGTTGCGTGATCGTCGTCGCGGCTTTTGAATCGCCAGCTGTCATTGCCGGTCTCGACGATGTCACAGTGATGGGTCAGCCGGTCGAGCAGCGCGGTCGTCATCTTGGCGTCGCCGAAGACGCTGGGCCATTCGCCGAACGCAAGATTGGTGGTGACGATCACAGAGGCGCGCTCGTAGAGCCGGCTGACGAGATGGAACAGAAGCTGGCCGCCTGACTGGGCAAATGGCAGATAGCCGAGTTCGTCCAGGACGATGAAGTCCATCCGGGTCAAATGCTCGGCGAGCCGCCCCTGCCGTCCGTTGCGGGTCTCGATCTCGAGGCGGTTGGCGAGGTCGACCACATTGTAGAAGCGCCCGCGGGCACCGGATCGGATGCAGCTCCTGGCGATTGCGATGGCCAGATGGGTCTTGCCGGTGCCGGTGCCGCCGACCAGCACGACGTTGCGTTGCTGGGCGATGAAGCCGCCGCCGGCGAGGTCATTGACCAGCGTCCGGTTGATGGGCGTGCCTTCGAACTGGAAGTCCTCAAGGTCCTTGGCCAGCGGCAGCTTGGCGATGGTGAGCTGGTACTTGATCGAACGGGCCTGCTTCTCGTTGATCTCGGCGTTGAGCAGGTCGCCGACAATGCGCTGGGGTTCGTGCTGGCGCTTGACGGCAGTCGCCATGATCTCGTCGAAGGCGGCCTTCATGCCGTACAGCTTGAGTTCGCCCATGAGGTCAAACAGTTGGGTGCGCTCCATTAGTTGGTTCTCCTGAGGTTGTCGTAACGGGCACAGTCGGCGATTGGCGCATGCCGCAACATCAGCGCCGCCGGGGTAAGGATGTTGGCTGGTGGCGCAGGATCTCGCTGGCGGGCCAGGATGTTGAGAACGACATCGGCGGAATGGACGCCGTGAGCGACTGCCTCGGCGCAGGCCGCCTCGACGGCCGGCAGACCGTCGGTCAGCACCGCGTTGAGGATGTCGACCATTTGCCCATTGCCATCGTCGGTGCTGGCGAGCTTCCGCCGGATCCGCTCGATTGCGGCCGGCAGAACCCAGTCCTTGAAGGGAGCTCCGTTGCGCAGAGCGCCGGGTTTACGCGCCAGCACCGGCACATAGTGCCAGGGATCGTAGGTCGTCTCGCCGCGTCCGAAGGATCGCGGATGCTCCGCAACAACTCTTCCATCCTGACGGATCACGATGCGGTCGGCATAGGCTTGGACCTCGACCGGGCGTCCGACGGCACTGGCCATGACGGAGTACTTGTTGTTGTCGAAGCGCACCAGACAGGTCTTCGAGACCGACGCCTGCACGGCATGGAAGCCGTCGAACCGACCGGCATAGGGAACGAGCCTGGGCCGCTCGGCTTCGAACACCTCCCAGACCGTCTGCTCGGCCAGCTCCGGATGGCGATGCGCTTTGGCGTAGGCGATACATTTATCGAGCAGCCAGGCATTTAACTCGTCCAGGTTCTTGAACCGCAGCCGCGGCGTGAAGAAGCGTTCCCGGACCAGTCCGACCTGGTTCTCAACCTGCCCCTTCTCCCAGCCCGAGGCCGGCGTGCAGGCGACCGGGTCGACCAGATAATGGCTGCACATCTGCAGGAAGCGGCGATTGTAGCGGCGATCTTTGCCGACAAAGATCGTCTCCACCGCGGTCTTCATGTTGTCGTAGATGCCGCGGCTGCAAGTGCCCTTGAACAGGGCGAACGCCCGGTCGTGGGCGTCGAACACCATCTCCTGCGTCTCGCGCGGATAGGCCCGCACGAACAGCATGCGGCTGTGGCAGAGCCGGACATGCGCGACCTTCACGATCACCGTGGTCCCGCTCAACAGCACCACCTCATGGCTCCAGTCGAACTGATAGGCTTCGCCCGGCGCAAAGCTCAGCGGGACGTAAGCCGCCGCGGTTGATTGCCCGCGCTCCTTGCTCCACCGCCTGGCGTAACGACGCACCGCATCGTAACCGCCGTCATAGCCGCGGTCGCGCAGCTCTTCGAAGATCCGGATCAACGTCAGCTGTTCACGAGTGGATTTGGCCGCGTTCGCCGCCAGCAACTCGTCGAGCTCCGATGCCCATCGTCCCAGCTTTGGCCGCGGCTGCACCAACCGCTCGTACTCGAACGAGGTCTCTCCCGACCGCAGCACCTTCCGCACCGTGTTCCGCGACACCTTCAGGTCGCGGGCGATCTCCTTGATCGTCTTGCCCTTGATGAAGTGCTCGCGCCGTATCCGCGCAATCGTCTCCACGACCAGCATCCCCGACCACCTGCTTCATTCCAAAGCAGGCAGCGCAACAGACCTAACGATAGGGGGTCAATTTTGGACGCCGATCCCCCGGCTTAGGGGGTCAATATTGCAGGCCGAATAACAGCCACCGCGGGTACGGGTGGTGAGGTCGCGGCTCGCGTTGCAAGACCGTTGGCGGTCTCGCGGAGGTTCAAGCGCGACCGCGCAGCAGCGCGGCTGCGGTCTCCGCCACGTGCCGTCCCTGAAAGGCTGCAGCGTCGAGCTCGTTGGCGCTCGGCTGTCGTTCGCCTTCGCCGGCGAGGGTCGATGCGCCGTAGGGCGACGCTCCAGTCACCTCGTCCATGCGCATCTGACCTTTGAAGGTGTAAGGTAGGCCGACGATCATCAGGCCGAGATGCAGCAGAACCACGTGCGTGGCGAGGATGGTCGATTCCTGGCCGCCGTGCTGGCTTCCCGTCGAGGTGAAGACGCTGCCGACTTTGCCGACGAGCTTGTTCTGCGTCCATAAGCTGCCGGTCTGATCGAGAAAGTTCTTCATCTGGCTGGCCATGTTTCCGAAGCGTGTCGGCGTGCCGATGACGATCGCATCGTAGTCGGCAAGCTCGGCTGGCTGGGCGATAAGCGCAGCCTGGTTGAGCTTGTAGCCCACCTTGCGGATGATCGCCTCCGGCACGAGCTCCGGAACGCGTTTGATGTCGACGTCAGCGCCCGCCTCGCGAGCACCGACGGCAACCGCCTCCGCCATCTTCTCGATGTGGCCGTACGATGAATAGTAGAGCACTAGAACACGCGTCATTGTTCACCTCTTCAGGCACCTCTGCATCAGGCGGCAGCCGTTGCTTCGGCCCCCGAACAGCATCTTGGGATCTGCGATATGGGTGACGCCGAGCAAACGGTTTCCGCTGACCATGTGACCTCCTCGACCGGCCCGACTGGATCAAATGCTCGACGGGGGCCGTAATGCAGGACAGACGGAGGCCGTAAATGCAGCACAGCAGTTCGCTGATCAACGAACTAGGGCGTAGAGGGGGCATACGAAAACGTATAGCATTGTCGGCCCTCAGGCTGAGGGGAGACATGCATTGGACTGGGATGACCTGAAGATCACGCTCGCAATCGCCCGCCATGGCTCACTCAACGCCGCTGCGCGCGCACTTGGCACCACCCAGCCGACAGTCAGCCGCCGGCTCGACGGCCTCGAGCAGCGCGTCGGAGTTAAGCTCTTCGAGCGTGCGGCCAACGGTCTTTCACCGACGCCCCTCTGCGCAGCTTTGGTGGAGTCGCTCAGCCAAATGGAGGACGGCGCGCGGGCCGTCGAGCGGCGCATCGCCGCTCGCGATACGGGTTTGCAGGGGCTGATCACGGTGACAAGCCTCGCGTGGTTCGGCGACGACGTGCTGGCGCCGCTGCTGGCGCGCTTCTGCGCGCAGCACAAGCTGGTGAGCATCGACCTGATCAATGATCCGCGGAGGTTTAATCTGTCCCGCGGCGAGGCTGACATCGCCTTGCGTATCGGCACGTTCGACCAGGCGGACCTCGTCGAGCGCAAGATGGCCGATGTGTCTTATGGCCTTTATGCGTCCAGGGAGTACCTGGATCGCCATGGACCGCCGGATTTCGACAAGGGGTGCGCACGCTCGTCGACTCGCCGATCAAGGTCGTTCCCATGGAATGGCTGAAGGCGATCGCCCCGAAGGCCCGTTCCGTCCTTCAAACCAATGGCATGCAGTCGCATATCGCCAGCGCCGAAGCCGGTGAAGCCATGGCGGCTTTGCCGCGAGTCCTTGGGGATCGGCGATCGGGCCTAGTGCGGTTCGAGCCTCCTCTGGCTGAACCCTTCCAGGCCGTGAAACTCGGTGTGCACGCGGACATGCGCGATACGCCCCGCATCCGCGCCCTCATCGACTTCCTGGTCCTCGAGCTGAAGGCGCAATCGAACGCGCTGCACCCAGCCGGGTTCGCAAGGAATTGACGCGGCGCGCACGGTCAGAAACTGCTCCGGTTTTGCCGGGGCGCGTCACAGGCGAGCGGCAGGGCTGAGGGTCCCGAAAATGGCAAGGCTGAACCGACGCTTTCAGATCGGACCAAGCATGCCCATCGAGTATCACAGAACTCCTTCACGGCCGCCGTGACACCACTGCTGATGATGCCCCGGTGTTCCGCCGAGTCCATCTTGAGCTCTTCGTCCCGGCAGATTGTAAAAATGGGCTTTTCGTCTCGTGAAAGTGACGGACGATCGCCTGGACTCGTTTGTCGGTGCGGATATATTCGGACCACGGCTGCCCGCGCAATAGATCGCGTGATACAGGTCGCGTCGGCGATCCGTTGCGTGTATTGACCGCAGCTTTCATGGACTCACCAACGATTGCTGCAGGACGTCGTGGTCATCTCGGAAGCGCCGATGCGTCGTCCGGATTGCTGAGAAAATGGTCCGCCCGAGAGATTCTGCGAAGCTGACGTTTCGGGCTTTTGTCAGCGGTCACAGGTGCTGATGAGGTAGACCTTGACATTCAGGACCCGGCCTCGGCCCAGCCTTGCCGCATGCCCTTGAGCCCGAACTCATAAACCTCCTCCTCGTTGGGGAAGAAGTCGCGCCACACGCGGGTGGCGGCGGCGAGCGCCGGAACGGCGCGGCCGAAGGCTTCGATCGTCAACCTACCATCATATTTTGCGGCCCTCAGCGCCTTGTAGGTGGGACCCCACGGCACATGGCCCTTCCCCGGGACGCCGCGGTCATTCTCCGAGATATGGACATGGATCATGTGCCGCTTGATTGTATTTATGGCGCCGACCGGGTCCTTCTCCTCGATATTGGCATGGAATGTATCGTACATCCCTTTGATTGCGGGATGATCGACTTCGTCCAGATAGCTGGCCAACTGATCCATCGTGTTGAGGAAGTAGCATTCGAATCGGTTCACCGCTTCAAGGGCAAAGCTCATGCCATGCTTTCCGGCATGGTCGCCAGCGCGGCGATGAAATTCGATCCCGCGCTTGCGCTCATCCGCCGTGGGCCCCTTTCCGGTGAAGCGACCGAGTTCGGAGTGCATCGGCCCGGCGATGATCGATCCTCCAAGCGCCTTGGTGCAGTCGATGACCCATTTGGCCCGCTCGACGGCAGCCTGCCGCTCCATCTTGTCGTCCGAGAGTGGATCGTGCCCCGCGCCTAACACGCTCACGGTCGTGACGTCGAGATCCATCTTAGCAAGTTGATCTCCGAGCCTTGCGTAGGAATCGATCGTGCCTTCGAAGATCGGAACCTCCACGCTATCATAACCCGTCCTCTTGAGCGCCTTCAGCACAGGCGCGTGTTCGTCGGTGACATGCCCTGTCCAGAGCAGCAGATTGAATCCGTACTTCATTCGTGCCTCCCCATTGAGCTTTCCCACAGCAGGCGATCTGGGGCCAGTTCCGCGGCTTAGCCCTTTGCAGACACCAGCTGCTTCACCATCGCGTTAATTAGTCGCGGCAGGTCATAAGGGAAACGGGCCGTAATCAGGTTGCCGTCGACCACGCAGGGTTCGTCCAGGACCGTAGCGCCAGCGTTTTCGAGGTCGATCTGTATGTTCCAGACAGCCGTGGCGCGCTTGCCTTTGAGGATCTTGGCGCTCACCATAACCCATTGGCCATGACAGATGGCGCATGTGGGCTTGCCCGCTTCATACATGGCGGACACAAACGCGCGCGCATGCTGGTCCATGCGCAGCGCATCAGGGTTCCAGCATCCGCCCGGCAGGAGCATGGCATCGTAGTCCTCCGCCCTAGCTTCGTCCGTGTAGCGGTCGATCTTCAGCCAACCTGCGTTTTCCATGAGACGGATGGCGAGGACATGGGTGGCGCATTGCGGCGGGAAGCGGAGGCCGAGCGTGGGATGAAACTCACCTATGCGGGGCGAGACAACATGAACAGTGGCGCCGTGTTCGCTGAGCCAGCGATGAGCGCCCAGAATCTCCACTTCCTCCACGCCATTGGTGCAGCAGATGGCGATGCGCCTGCCCTTGAGCAGACTTGGATTTGTGGGCGGATCAAACAGGAAGCTCTTGAGCTCTCGGTTCAATTCGCCGTCAGCCGTCACCAACAATTCCGTCGAAATAGATGGGACCGGCGAAGAGGACATTAGCTGCTGCATGCGGTTGAAGGCAGTGGCCTGCGGAGACGCGCTCATCTTTCATGCTCCTGAACGAGGTGATTGGCACATTCGTGACTAAAAGTATCAGAAAACGATCCCCATTAAATGCACGGGTCTGTTGGTTGAGGGCGGTGTATCGGCAATCGGAGCCATAGAATCCGTGGATGCCTTGAAGGTGCAGGCTCACTCCTTGCGGCGACTCTGCAGCGTGATGAGGCCAGCCAAAGCAGCAGCGATAACCGCAATAGTCCATGTGAAGCTATGCATGTACCAAGGCGTTGCGTTGAGCTGAACTTTGCCTAGCACGGTGTTGGGATCCGGCGGCTTGAGGAAGAATGCGCCATAGAGATGTGCGACAACGATGGCCGCGAGCAGCACAATGCAGAAGATCATGGCGACGACCATGGCCACCGTCACCAGCGAGCGCTTGGGTACACCAGGTTGCGCTAGAGGCAGGAGGTTGTTGACAAGCCCCGCCAGAACGATCAGCGCGCAGCCAACCGTGAAAAGCGAGATGTTGAACGGCTGAAAAATCATCAGAAGCGCGAATACGCCAAGCCCGATGATGCTGTATTCCAGCGTCCGCGCCGCCGTCGGCGCCAGTCCGCCATTGCCTTGCTCGCCATTTCTCATGCGCGCACCGCCTTTCCGTCGTCTGCGAACACGTGGGTTTGCGCGGGATCGGGAACGAGGTGGAGCGCCTCGCCAATCTTCACCCTTTTGTCACGCGGCACGACGACCCGGATGTCGCTGCCCGTCTTGGTGCGCGCGTGAATAAGCGTCTCGGCACCCATTGGCTCAATGAGCTCGGCCATGGCGTCGATCGTGTCCCTGGTGTCCGCGGAGACGACGGTGAAAGCTCGCGGGCGAATTCCCACGGTGACCTTTCCAGCCTTCAGGTTTGCGACCGCGGGATGGACGCTCAGATCGACATCCTGCTCGTCGAAGACCACTTTCGCCTTGCCGTTGCCGTAGCTCTTGAATTGTGCGTCGATCAGGTTCATCTGCGGCGTGCCGATGAAGCTCGCGACAAATACGTTGGCGGGTTTTGCGAAGACCTCATGTGGGCTCCCCACCTGCTCGATGAGCCCGTCGCGCATGATGGCAATACGGTCTGCCATGGTCAGGGCCTCAAGCTGGTCGTGGGTGACTATGACAGTGGCTTTCGTGAGATTTGACAGCACGGCCTTGATCTGACCGCGCATGGAGTGACGCAGCTCCACATCGAGCCGCGAGAGAGGTTCGTCGAACAGAAAGCATTTGGGATCCCGAACAATGGCGCGGGCAACAGCAGCGCGTTGCTTCTCGCCCTCCGAAATCTGTCCTGGCAATCGGTCCAGGATATCGCGAAGATGCAAGATTTCAGCCACCTTCCTGACGCGAGCTGCCACTTCCGTGCTCCCAACTGCTTCGCGGTGAAGAGGCATTGCAATGTTCTGCCCAATACTTAGCGCCGGATAGAGAGCATAGAACTGGAAGACCATTGCGATGTCGCGCTTCTCTGGCGGCAGGTCATTCACGCGCTGTCCCGCAATGACGACGTCCCCTGCCGTGGCGCGTTCGAGGCCGGCAATCGTGCGCAGCGTAGTCGTCTTGCCGCAGCCCGAAGGACCGAGCAGACAAACAATTTCACCTGCAGCCACGGACAGGTTGGCATCTTTGACGGCAACAAATGCGCCGAACTTCTTGGTGAGGTCGCGTATTTCTATGGTCGACATGATCACTTCCTGACCGTGCCGAAGGTGACGCCACGCAGCAGGTGATCCTGCAAAAAGAAGGTGGCAAGGAAAACGGGAACAAGAAACAGGGTTTCAATGGCAGCCAGCAGCGTCCAGTCCGTTCCGCGCCCGCCGGAAGACACGGCCTGGTTCATGGCTACAGGCACGGTGCGTGTATCAGGACCCGTCAGGAGCAGCGCGAACAGGAACTCGTTCCAGGTGAGGATGAGGCCGAAAACGAATGTTGCGGCAAGACCTGCGATAACCTGCGGCAGGCAGATCTTGAAAAACACTTTGATTTCTGACGACCCATCGATACGGGCTGCATCCTCGATGTCTGTCGACAACTCATCGAAGAAGCTCTTCATCATCCAGACGGTAAATGCGAGATTGAAGGCCGTATAGAGCATTATGATGCCGAGATAGGATCCAGAAAGGCCCATGGCGCGGAACATCAAGATCACCGGAATGATGACGACGATCGCAGGCAGCATACGGGTCGTCAAAATGATGAAGAGATAGGTATCGTTGCCCCTGAGCGGATAGCGCGAGAAGCCATAGGCGGCCAACGTGCCGATAACGAGGGCAAGCAGGACGGATGCCGACGCGATCACGATGGAGTTGAAGAAGAATCGGTCAAACCCGGTGGACTCCGGCTGGCCACCCGCCGTCATGACGCGGGAAAAGACCGAGGCAAAGTTGTCCAATGTCGGTGTGAAGACAAACTGATCGGGGATGAGACCAAAGAATGAGGTAGGCGAAAGCGTTGGCGGTACTGAAAGCGCCAGCGCCTGCGGCTTTATAGCCGTGAAGATGATGAAGAGGACCGGCAGGAAGTAGATGAAGCTAACAACCGCCACGACGAGCGTGCGGCCCCAACCCGCCTCCGCGATGCCTCCGACGCTACGAAAGCCAATCCGCTCCCAGAAAGAAACTCTGTCTGTCATAGCTCAGGCTTCCCGGTTCTTGGGATTGGCAACGTAGAGATAAAGGTTCGTGAGCACGATCACTATGAAGAGGATGATGTAGGAGATGGCGGCTCCCTCGCTGGTCTTGTTCTGTTCGTTGGCAATGCGGATTAAGTGGTAGGAGATCGTCATTGTGTCGTTTCCGCCCTTGGTCAGCACGATCACAAGGTCTGCCAGCTTGAAAGCTTCGATGGTGCGGAACAGCAGCGCCAACATCAGGAGCCCGCGGATATAGGGGAAGGTGATGCTCCAGAAGCGCCGCCAGGCGGAGACCCTGTCGATGGCGGCTGCCTCGTAGAGATATTTCGGCACGGACACGAGGCCCGCCAGCACGAGCAGCATGACGAAGGGCGACCACATCCAGGCGTCGGCAAAAACGATACCGGCCACAGCGCCCGCCTTGCTGTCCATGACGATGAACTGGCCGCCCGCGACGCTATTGATCACATAGCTCAGGATGCCGAAGGTGGGATCATAGTAGTAGGTGAAGAAGACACCTGAGGCCACGACCGACAGCATCATCGGTGTGAGAACCAGAATCAGCAGATACTTCCGCAGCGGGAACTGCTTGGCAAAAAGCATCGCCAGGAGAAACCCCACGATCATCTGTGCAGAAACTGTGCACACCGCGAACATGGCGGTGTTGATGAGGGCGTTCCAGTTGCCCGGGGCCGCGACCTCGTCGGTCAGAACCTTGATGTAGTTGTTGAGGCCGACGAAGCGGATGGACTGCAGGTTCGACTGGTAGGCAAAAAATGAAAGCCCCAGGGACCAAAGCAGCGGGAAGATGTTCATCACGAATAGAACGGCGATGGCGGGCGCGACCAGGAGCCCGCCATAATAGCGACGGCGGTAGGCATTCACCGCGAATGCCGCAGCGACCAAAGCCGATATAGCGCCAACAACCCAGAAGGAACCGGACGCTGGCAGGGTCACCACCGCAAGCGCGGAGACAACAAGTCCCACGAGAACTGCAAACCGCCAATTGTCGGCCGAAAGCTTAAGAAGAGCCGGTGCAGTCTTGGCAGATTGTATGGTTGACATCAGTTGCATGAAGCTTCCGTGGAAAAGCAATTCCCGTGCGTTGCTGAGCGGCCTCGTGCGACCGCGGTCGGCGTCTGGCCATGTCTTTCAATTGGCCGGGGAAGGAGGACAAAGTCTCTTCCCCGGCCAAGCCTCGCAATTTGCCGCCGCTCGCAAAGCTCACGCGTCATGTTACTTAATCAGCCCCACCTCCTTGAGCAGGCGCTGCTGGAACTTGGCGATATTATCCTGAGTCGTCTTGGCATCCTGCCTGCCAGTAATGGCGAGATCGTACTGGTCTTGCTGCTGGGTCAGTAACTCGAAGAACTGCGGCACGTGCCACACGTCCTTCTGCCAATCCAGCGAAGGGGCCCAAGCCCTGTTCCAGGGGCGGTAAGTTACGTACTTCGGATCCGAGTACACGGACTTAATGGCAGACTGACCGCCGGCCGCCGCAAACTGGTGCTGGATGTTCGACGACAGCCACCACTTCACGAATTCCACGGCCTCCTTGATTTGTGCGTCGGTCGTCCAGGTGGTCAGCACGAAGGGCTGGCCGCCAATATTGGACCAGCGGACCAGCTTGCCGTCAGCACCTTTGGTTCCCGGCATCATGCCGAACACCAAATTGTCTGAGACCCTCGAAGTTTTCGGATCAAGTGAGGCTTCGGCAAGGCCGATCCAGTTGACGCTCATGGCCACCTTACCTTGGCGGAACAGCTCATCCGACTTGAAGATGTCCATCGTGCCGGTCTTGGCGAGAGGTGGCATGTATGCGATCAGGCTCAGATACTTCTCCAGCGCCTTCACGGCCGCCGGCGAGTTCACAACACCTTCCGCTTTGCTGGTGGGTGCCTGGGTCTCATCCCAGATGTCACCACCCATTTGCCAAATAAAGCCGTTGATCTGCATAGATGAGAAGTCGTAGCTCTTGCCCGCCTGAAACGCGATGCCGTAAAAATCGTCTTCGGCAGGCTTGCCGGCCAGCATCTCGCCCTTCTTGCGGCGAAAGAATTCGCCGACGTTCTTGAAGTCGTCCCAGGTCATGGCGTCGAGCTCTTCGCCCGTGCAGGGAAGTTTCTGGTTGAATTTCGCCATGAAGTTCTTCTGTTCTGCTTCGTGGCAGATAATGTCCTTTCGCGCAAAGTTCACCAGCACATCGGGAAACTGCGGAAAGCCGTAGTAGTTTTCCGACTTGTGCGGATAAGTTGAGTAGGAGTTCAGTGCGTTCGGATGGATGTCCTTGAACGTCTTCATGAACTCGGGATCTGCGTTGAGCAGATCGTTAATCTTCCGGAAATAGCCGCCCTCAACGAACGCGCCCAGCCACTGCGAGTCCGACACGATGAAGTTATACTTCCGCTCGCCTGATGTGAGCGACGCATTCACGCGGGTATAGAAGTCTGGCCACGGAATGAAATCCACCTGGAGCTTCACCGTGTTGCCGGACTTTGGCTTGTACTGCTCGTCGAAAAACTTCTTCATGATGCGCGTTGGTGGCCAATCCGGCACAGCCATCGTCAGCGTCACTTCACCGGCGAAAGCAAATGTCGCTCCCAGCACCAGCGAAGCGGCAAGCCCGGCCGCCATCACTATCCTGTTGATCTCCCTTGTCAGGGTCATTTTGGTTTCCTCCGTTTAGGTTTCATTTTTTCTTTAGATCACTCGCCTCAGGCCATCGTCCGTCCGCTCGAAGCGCGGAAGATGTAGAATTTGCTTGGATCGAGGATAACTGCCGCCTGTTGGCCGGGCTGCAAACCCGAGGCGGCGGATTCCGGCAGCACCATGCGCAGCGTTTCACCGCCGGTTTCCACGGATACGATCGTGACGTCCCCCAGCGGCTCAAGCATGGCAATATTGGCCTTGAGGCCTTGCTCGCCCTTCCCCGCAAAGCGCACGTCGCTCGGGCGGATGCCGACCACGGCCGCTTCGCCTGCTTCTGCAGCTTGCAGCTTTTTCACGAAAGGTAATGGCCCAATTGCGGATTCGAGAGCGGCGCTGTCTGTGGCCAGTTTGCCCTTGATCATGTTCATGTGGGGCGAGCCGATCTTGCTTGCCACATACAGATCACACGGCGCTTCGAAGAGCTCGTCCGGCGTTCCGATCTGCACCACGCCGCCATCGCGCATCACTGCGATTTCCTCACCCATCGAGAGGGCTTCGAGCTCATCGGGGGTGGCGTAGACGATGGTGAGACCAAACTGGCGGTGAAGGCGCTTCAGTTCCGCCCGCATGTCATGGCGAAGCTTCGCGTCGAGATTGGTCAAAGGCTCGTCCAGCAACAGGATCCTGGGGCGGCGTATCAAGGAGCGACCCAAGGCCACGCGCTGCTGTTCGCCACCCGAAAGCGTATTGGGCTTTCGATTGATCTTCGTGTCGAGCCGGAGCATCGCCGCCGTCTCCTTCACGCGGCGATCGATCTCCTCACGTGGGCGCTTTTCTTCGATCAGCGGATAAGCGAGGTTGTCGTAAACGGTCAGGTGCGGATAGAGCGCGAAGGACTGGAACACCATTGATACGCCCCGGCCCGCAATCGGCTCATGGGTCCAATCCTTGCCAAAAATCTCGACGTGCCCGCGTTCGGGAGCGATGAGACCAGCGATTGTGCGGAGCGTCGTTGTCTTGCCAACTGAGCTCGGCCCAAACAATACGAAGAAACGACCTTCCGCCACCCTGAAGGACAGGTTTTCAAGAGCCCGCACGCGGCCGTATGACTTGCTTACATTTGTCAAACGCAGCGCAGATTTCTCAAACTGTCCCATTGCCGTCTTCCAGACCACCGCCGTAGTAAAGGATGCCGGTCACTGAGCCGTATTGCTTCGAGAAGTTCGTCGCCTGTAGGACGAGCTCAACTGCCTTCGCTTCGCCGCTTCCGAGCCGCACGACCTCTTTTCTTCTGTCTATCGCGACATTCATCGACATCGGGGGCTCAATCGAACGCTAACAGCAGGCGATCGCGAGAGCGTTCAATATGAACGCGCATCGCTTCTTCGGCGGCCACGGGGTCCGCAGCCGCAAAGGCCGCCAGTATGGCTTCGTGCTCGTCGAGAGCCTCTTCGGTGACGCGCGAATGGAACATGAGACGAAAAATGTGAAAGTGGGTGTGCTGGAAAGCGATGGCTTGACGAATGAGTTCGTTCTCAGCGCAGGCCAAGATCTTGTCGTGAAAGACAGCGTCCTGCCTCGCGAAGTTCGAATACCGCAGGCGTTCGTCCTTGCCTTCCCGGCGGGCCATCATCCCGGCCGCTTCGCGAAGCATCGCCAGCTTCGTGTCGTCCATACGCGCCGCCGCCTTCGCGGCGCCGTAGGGCTCGAGACGCAATCGAAGCTCATAGATTTCGTCAAGCTGGCGCTTCGTGATCTGCGGCGCCGCGCGATACCCGATCAAGTGCGTCTTCAGCACCAACCCTTCACCCTCAAGCCGACCTAGCGCCTCACGGATAGGCGTTTGCGACACGTTGAATTCGCGGGCCAGGCTATCGACCGTGATACGGGCGCCGGGCGCGATCTTGAGCGACATGAGCTGCGCAAAAATTGCCTCATAGACGTCGCCCGCCAGACTGGTGGGGCGATGGATCTGCCCGCTGGCGGCCCCTGTTTGAGAAGGATTGGTGACGTTCATCGATTTCGGGCTGCCTCTTGACACAAGTTGCCTCTAGCACGATCTTGCGCGATATTCAATCCTATATCCTATAGGATCTAAATTGAACGGTGTGCCAACCTCGGGCGCGGGCGTGGGCTTGCTCATGGAGCGTGATGCTTTGGAGGAAAATGAATTTCACCGAGCCGACGTGCTTTTTGAAGCTGAACTGACGGGGCACCCGTCGCATGGCCCGCAACAACTACATCGTGTTCAACGCGGCTTAATGGTCGTGGCGCTCGCAGGTTCAGCGCTCGTGCCTGATATCCGCGGCATGCTCGACGCGGAATTCGTCTGCAAGGGCGATGTCGTCCTTGCGATAGATCTGGGCTCCGCTCCGGAATCGGTACCGAGGCTCTCCGGCTATCTGGATCTGGTTCGCGCTGCGCCGCCCATGCAGGCCGGCGCGCCTGTTTGCAGCCCCGGCGACAGCGCGGCCCGCCTTCGCGCCGCGAATGGCTTTGAGATTGAGCCCCGCCTCTGGAGCGAACTCAACGGTCTCGCACAGTCCAATTCGTCCGTCGCCATAGGATATGCATTATGACCCTGTTCGCCGCCCTGAGGCTGCCCCGCGAGATTTTATTTGGCAAGGGTCAACGCCACGCGCTTTCCGCCGTCGCCGCCAAACATGGGCGTCGAGCGCTCCTATGCACCGACGAGCGGTTCGCCGGCACGGCCATTTTTTCCGAAATCGTCGCGGGCTTAAAGGCGTCGTCGGTTGAGATTTTCGTTCATGATCGCGTGCAGCCGGACGTGCCGGTCGACACGGTCCGCGTCTGCGTTGAGGAGGCGCGGAGCTTCATGCCCGATATGGTGATCGGCATCGGCGGCGGCAGCTGTCTCGATCTTGCGAAATGCGCGGCCTTGCTGATCAGCCATGGCGGCAAGCTTCAGGACTACTACGGTGAGTTCAAGGTGCCGGGTCCGATCCTGCCAGTGATCGCCGCGCCGACCACAGCGGGCACCGGTTCGGAAGTGACGCCGGTCGCGGTGATCTCCGATTCTGATCGAATTTTGAAGGTGGGCATTTCGAGCCCGCACCTGATTGCCACCGCTGCGATCTGCGACCCGGAACTGACGATGACGTGTCCGCCGTCCCTGACGGCAATCGCAGGGGCCGACGCCTTGACCCACGCGATCGAGGCCTTCACTGCGGTTAGACGCGGTGTCGCTTCCGACCTGCCGCAGAAACATGTTTTCATCGGCAAGACGGCGCTTACCGATCACTTCGCTCTGCTCGCCATCAAGCTCCTGGGACGCAGTCTCGAGAAGGCCTGCCGCGATGGCGCCGACGAGGACGCGCGGGCGGATGTGATGATGGGCGCTCTGGCGGCCGGCTGCGCGTTCGGAACCGCGGGAACAGCGGCCGCGCACGCGGTGCAATATCCGATCGGCGCCTTAACCCACACGCCGCACGGGCTCGGCGTCGCGACCATGCTGCCTTATGTGATGAACTATAATTGCTCCGCGGCGACAACCGAAATCGCCAAAGTCGGAGTCGCTCTCGGCCTCGAGCGATCGAGCCGGAGCGACGGCGAGATGGCCCGCGCGACGATTGAAGAAATCAGCCGCATGTTCGCGGCGATTGGGATCACTCCTACATTGGCCGGTCTTGGACTTCCCGCCGACAAGATTGATTGGACCGCAGAACTCGCCCTCGGCATCGATCGGCTGATCAAAAACAATCCCCGCCCGTTCGACCTTCCCGCGATGAAACGACTGGTGAAAGCCGCCTACGACGGCGATCTCGCCGGCAGCGCCATCTGAGCTCACAGGACCCCATGATGAACATGCCCCAGCACACATTCAAGACCGACCACGAAACCCTCGACCTTCGCGCTTATACGCGCGGCCTCTATATCGACGGCCAATGGCGGCAGGCCGCTGACGGGCGCCTTATCGAGGTAGTCGATCCGTCCACCGAGCGCGTGATCGCCGAGGTTCCCGATGCGGCCATGGTCGACGTCGAGGCAGCGGTGGAGGCCGCCGCCCGGGCGGCGGCCGGCTGGCGCGAGACACCGCCGCGCAAGCGATCCGAAATTTTGAGGCGCTGCTTCGAATTGATGACCCAGCGTTCGGAAACGCTCGCCGAGCTGATATCGATCGAGAACGGCAAGGCCTTGCGCGATGCGCGCGCCGAGGTCGCCTATGCCGCCGAGTTCTTCCGCTGGAACGCCGAGGAAGCAGTGCGAATCATCGGCGAATTCAGCCTCGCTCCTTCGGGGGCGAACCGCATCATAGTCGACTATCAGCCGATCGGCGTCTGCGTTTTGATCACGCCCTGGAATTTCCCGGCGGCCATGGCGACGCGCAAGATCGCTCCCGCCCTGGCAGCGGGCTGCACGGTTGTTCTCAAGCCCGCGAGCGAGACGCCTCTCACGGCCTACGCGCTCGCTGCGCTGTATGAAGAAGCCGGCGTTCCCCCAGGCGTCGTCAACGTCGTTACGGTTTCCAGTCCTGCTCCGGCCACCGCCGCCATGCTGGCGGATCCACGGGTGCGGAAACTGTCGTTCACCGGCTCGACCGGAGTTGGCCGCCACCTCCTCGCCGAAGCGGCCAAGCACGTCATCTCGTGCTCGATGGAACTCGGCGGCAACGCGCCGTTCATCGTCTTCGACGACGCCGATCTCGAGGCTGCGCTCGACGGCGCGATGGTAGCGAAAATGCGCAACGCCGGCGAAGCCTGCACCGCCGCAAATCGCATCTATGTGCAATCCGGCATCCACGACGCCTTCGCCGAAGGGCTTCGAAAGCGCATGACGGCGCTCAAAGTGGGCGCGGGCGTCGATGCCGCCACCGAATGCGGTCCGATGATCACGAAAAAAGCCGTCGATAAGATCGATCGGCTGGTTCAGAACGCCGTCGCGCGTGGCGCGCGCGTTCTGTGCGGGGGCTCGGTCGGGAGCGGGACGGGATTTTACTATCCTCCGACAGTCCTCTGCGATGTGCCGACCGACGCCGCGATGGCGCAAGAGGAAATCTTCGGTCCTGTGGCGCCGATCTCGCGCTTCGAACGGGAGAGCGAGGCGATCGAGCGGGCGAACGACACGGAATACGGGCTCGCCGCCTACATCTACACTCGTGATCTCGCCCGCGGCATGCGTGTAGCCGCGAAGATTGAAACGGGTATGATCGCGCTCAATCGCGGCCTAATGTCGGATCCGGCCGCCCCGTTCGGCGGCGTCAAGCAGAGCGGCATTGGACGCGAAGGCGGACGGGGGCATGGCATCGCCGAGTTCATGGAGGCGAAATATCTCGCCGTCACGATGTAGACGGAGGACAGGTGCAGCGCGATCCCTTCAACCGTGACCATGTCGGGGTAAGAAGCAGAACTGCGGTGGGGTCCAGAGCCGTCAGGCTCAGGCCCTTCGAAGACAAGAGAGAGGAGATTAATTGTGCGCACCATCAAGGGACCGGCAATATTCCTGGCTCAGTTCGCCGGCGAATCTCCTCCTTTTAATACGTTGGACAGCATATGCGCCTGGGCAGCGGGTCTTGGATACAAGGGCGTGCAGATACCGAGCTGGCTTTCCAGCTTTATTGACTTGGAAAAGGCTGCGACTTCGAAAACATATGCGGATGAACTGCGTGGCACAGTCAATCGTCATGGACTCGAGATTTCTGAATTGTCGACGCACCTTCAGGGGCAACTGGTCGCTGTGCATCCGGCCTACTCCAGTGCTTTTGATGGTTTCGCGCCTGTTGCAGTCCATGGCAATTCCTCCGCTCGGACGGCGTGGGCAATTCAACAATTGAAATGGGCCGCAAGGGCTTCGAGTAACCTTGGTCTGAATGCCCATGCAACTTTTTCGGGCGCGTTTGCGTGGCCTTTCATCTACCCCTGGCCCCAACGCCCCCCGGGCCTGGTCGACGATGCCTTTGGTGAACTTGGCCGCCGATGGTTACCAATTCTGGATGAGTTCGATCATCACGGCGTAGACGTTTGCTATGAATTACATCCGGGCGAGGATCTGCACGACGGATCGACTTTCGAAATGTTTCTTGATCATGTGAAGAACCACGTTCGCGCCAATATTCTTTACGACCCAAGCCATCTTGTGCTGCAGCAACTCAAGTATCTCGATTTCATCGATATCTACCACCAGCGCATCAAGGCGTTCCATGTCAAGGATGCCGAATTCAATCCAACCGGCAGGCAAGGTGTCTACGGAGGTTTTCAGTCGTGGGTTAACCGCGCCGGACGTTTTCGATCGATTGGAGACGGTCAGGTTGATTTTCGATCGATCTTTTCGAAGCTTACGGCCTACGATTACGCAGGGTGGGCCGTGCTGGAGTGGGAATGCGCACTAAAGCATCCGGAAGATGGCGCTCGGGAAGGAGCTCGGTTGATCTCCGATTACATCATACGGGTAACCGAGCGAGCTTTTGATGACTTTGCAAGCTCCGGCACAAATAGGGAAGCAAATCTGAGAATGCTTGGTCTGCGGCCAGATGAGGGCATGTCATGAGAGGCAGCGAGACGTCGCGCATCCGATTGGGAATGGTCGGTGGTGGGATCGGAGCCTTCATCGGCTACGTGCACCGAATTGCATCGCGAATCGACGACGATTATGAACTGGTTGCGGGAGCTCTGTCCTCAGATCCCGTCCTGGCTCAAGAATCCGGCAGAAGGATTGGGCTGGCCGAAGACCGAATATATGCAAGTTTTGCCGAGATGGCGGCGAAAGAGGCTGCCCGCGAAGACGGCATTCAGGCCGTCTCAATCGTTACACCCAATCACCTGCATTTTGCGCCGGCCAAGGCATTTCTTGAGGCTGGAATTCATGTGATTTGCGACAAGCCGCTTACGTCAACGCTCGATGAGGCTCGTGCACTGGCCAAAATCAAGCCAAAGAACGGCGCGAAGTTTCTACTAACGCACAATTACACGGGTTATCCTTTGGTACGACAAGCGCGTGCCATGGTGGCGAGTGGTGATCTGGGCAAGATTCGCGTGGTTCAAGTCGAGTATCCGCAAGATTGGCTAACTCGCCCACTTTCAAACAAGCAGGCGGATTGGCGCACGGATCCTGCTCGTTCAGGACTAGGCGGAGCTATCGGAGATATCGGTACGCACGCATATAATCTTGCGCGATTTGTAACGGGTTTAACAACGGCGGCCGTAAGTGCGGACCTGTCGACTTTCGTAGAGGGCAGACGGCTCGACGATAACGTGCACATACTGCTCCGTTTTGAAGGCAATGCACGCGGGATGCTATGGGCCAGCCAAGTTGCCGTAGGCTGCGAAAACGGTCTGCAGCTGCGCGTTTACGGCGAAAAGGCCGGGCTTGAGTGGCGCCAGGATAATCCAAACCAGATGTGGTTCACCGAGTTTGGCAGGCCCAAGCAACTTCTTACGCGAGGCGGCGCCATCTCCGGTGACGCTCCTCCGATTCAGGTTCGACTGCCGAGCGGGCACCCCGAAGGTTATCTCGAGGCGTTCGCCACACTTTATAGTCAGTTTGCTCAGCTGATCCGCTCCGGAGACACTGCCTGTCCCGACCTGCCGTCGCTCGCTGACGGAATTGAAGGAATGGAATTCATCGCCGCCGCGGTCCGATCGAGTAACAATCAGAGCATGTGGACAAGCCTCAGCGACGTGTAAGGCGCGCGGGCTAGATCCAACGCCAAAAGAACTCACGACGCGCATCCTGGTGGATCGCAGCCTACATGATCGCCGAAATCCCGCCTTCGGCCACACGAGCACCGTTTGAGGAAGCCATGGTTGCCATGTATCCCGATCTCGCCGGCAAAGTCGTGCTGGTCACCGGTGGCGCATCCGGCATCGGGGAAGCGCTCGTGCGCGGCTTCGCGCGGCCAGAAATCGACCCTAGTCTTCTTCGATGTCGCGGACGAGGCGGGCATCAGTCTCGCGCGGGAGCTTTCCGGCCAAGGACTTGCCGCTCACTTTGCTCATGTCGACGTCACGGATATCCCCGCGCTGCGCGCGGGCATTGCGGAAGCCTGCAAGGTCCACGGGCCGATCACGATTCTCATCAACAACGCGGCGCATGACGAACGGCACGCGACTGAGGAGGTCACGCCGGAGTATTGGGACGACCGGATAGCGGTGAATCTCAAGCATCAATTCTTCGCGGCACAAGCCGTGCTGCCGGGCATGAAGGCCGCCCGGCAAGGCGTCATCATCAATTTCGGCTCGACCTCCTGGATGGTGGGGCAAGGCGGCATGACGGCTTACACGGCGAGCAAATCCGGTGTCATCGGATTGACGCGCTCGCTCGCACGCGACTACGGCCCCTCCAATATCCGCGTGAACGCGATCGCGCTCGGCTGGATCATGACCGAGCGCCAGCTCGAAGAATGGCTGACGCCGGAAAGCGAGGCCGAGTTAATGCGCCGGCAATGCCTGAAGCGGAAGCTCATGCCGGACGAGATCGCGAGATTCACGGTCTTCCTTGCATCCGACGAAGCATCGGCCTGCACCGCGCAGCATTACGTTTCCGCAGGTCCTCCAAACCGGCGACAGACTGGGTCATCCTGATCGAGAACTACGGGGTCCAAGGTGACGCCATGCGGGCCGAATACGTATCTCGCAACAGTTGGCCAACTGCGCCAGGTTCATCTCGCTCTCTGCAGCTCAGGTGCTCCATCGACATCAGTATATTTCGTCGCGCCAGCACCTATAGGAACAAGCCTGACAATTTCTGCTACTTTTTGCAGCTGTTGGCGAGTTTCATAGACCGGCAGGTGCAGCTCGGCCGCTCGATCTGCACGCTCCTTTTTGCGAAATTCCCTCTCTTGCCGCTCGAACTTAGCCATCTCCTTTTCTGCAGCCTGCAGAAAGCTATCGCGCGGGCGTAGTGGCTATCCCTATGCGGCCAACAAGCGGCTCACAAGCGAGCTTGCTCTCGAGGTTCTTGAGTTTTCCGACTGCGCGCCGCCTCGCAAGGCGACCGCGCTCAAGCGTGGCTATACCAGCAGAATCGTAACCCCGATATTCAAGCCGTTTCAGCGCATCCAGCATCGGCACCATGGCTGGGCCTTGGCCGACGAAACCAACGATTCCGCACATCTTCTCTCTCCGATCGCACCACGATTCGCTGCGGGAGTGAGCCTACGTCGGCCGCGAGCAATCACCGCGCGTTGGTCGCTGGCTGCCCATCCCGTAGCCCTTAGAAGCTGTGAGTAACTGTACAAAAAATGTAGAGCGGCTGCTGCGTCGATCGAGAACATGTTTATCAGGAAATCCAGGCCTGCTTAACTGTCATGGTGGAGTAGGCCGCAATAGCGCCTCACCGATCCTTTTGCAGCCATGATCCAACCGGAAGACGTCAGCCGTGTAGACGAGCTGCTTGCTTCGGCATCTGCTCCGGAGGGACAGCGAAACTCAGGCGCTTATTGCGCCGACTTCCCACTTACACGTAAGAGTGGTGGAGCGACTAGGCCATCAAGGCGATATGGATGTTGTCCGTAACGCTGATTGCACCGCCAAGCCCGGTCATCGATGCCGATCGCATTCGGCGCGGCAATGGCTGGGCACCACGAGTCAGGCCTTAGCCTGTCGCCGATGCCTTCCTCCCCGTAATGAGTACCCCGCTTGGATTGCGGGTGCCCCCTTTTGCTCGACGGAACGCCGTGGCGGGCGTGGTATAAGTATCTTCGAACAGTTGAGTGAGGGAGTGCTGCCATGGCGACACCGAACGCAAAGGGTCCGGAGAGCGTGGACCAGCCCAATTCGTCCGAAGATCAGGCGCGCCGTGACTTTCTCAAGAAGGCTGGCCGGTTTGCGGTCGTGACACCCCCGGCAATAACGCTCCTTCTTGGCACGAGCCTGAATTCGCGAGCTATAGCCGGCTCGGCCGGTTCAGGGGGTAAGGGTAAAGGCGGTTCACGTCCGGGCTACGGATTCGGAGATTCAAATCACGGTCACATCGGCCCGCCGGGCCGAAGGTAGCCCCTCTCTGCAGGACTCTTTTATGCTTGCCGCCAGTCTCCGTGCTTGCGCGCAGCAACGGAACCTGGTGGGGAATCCACCTGCCATACCCGGTTCTCCGATGCCCCATCGCCGGCGACCCTGCCAAGGGTCCCGGGCCGCCGACCGGGCTAGCCCTGCTGACCGAATAAACCCGTCCGCTCCTTCGGCGGTACGGCGTTGAACGTTCAACCTGCTTAGAGGCGAGGAGGCAATAGGGTGCCCGTGAATCGAGACGCGCGCTTGATGACCAATCAAACCCCGACCCAAAGCCCTGACGTATCCGGTTTGGCGGGGTTTGTGATGGGAGGTCGGCTTGCGCGGATTCGAAACCAAAGCATCTTATTTGGCCCGTCGCAGCAGGCGCTTTTCGCACTCAATGATATGGGGGCCGATATCTGGCGCTGTCTCGAAGATGGATTGTCGCCTGAAGCCATCGCATCCGAAATCGCCAGTCGGGGCATCAACGGACATCAGGCGGTCGAGTATGTTGACGCTGCGATCAGGCAGTGGGAGCGCCTAGGTCTGATCCGGCTCTCTCCAGCTTGGTTCGCCACTTCGTCCCTCGACCACGTGAGTCAGGTCGTTGCGGTTCCCGGCGCTCATGTCCGCATCGTCTATCCGGGAGCGCACGCGTTTCCCGCGGCATCTGTATTTCGGCATCTAGAGATCGGAGGAGCTGTAGCCGACGTTGTGCTTGAGTTGGTCGAGCACGGGCAGCGTATCCACCTGTTTCGGGATAGACGCTGGATTCTCTCGTGCTCCCCCGACGAACTCGCCGTCGTGGTGAAGGGGCAGTTACTGACCGAGGTTCTCGAGCGCAGCACCTATGAACTTGCCGTCCACTCGGCCGCGCTCCTCCAAGACGACCGTATCCTGCTCCTCTGCGGCAGCCCGGGCGCGGGCAAGACGACGCTGGCCCTTGGGCTGGTCCGTGCTGGATTCGGCTTCGCTGGAGATGATGTGACGCTCCTCGATTCGCTGGGGCATGGCGTTGGTATTCCCTTTGCGCCCGCGGTGAAGGCGGGAGCATGGCCCATTCTCGCCGAATACTACCCTGAACTGGATGCCGTCCCGGTCTGTCGCCGCCCCGACCGCAGGCGCATTCGCTATCTTGCACCCAAAGAGTTCGTTTCGCCATCTCCTCGCAAGGTGGGCTGGATCGTTCTGCTGCGTCGCCGAGCCGGTGCAAGCGCGGAACTAGTGACCGTCGATCCGGTCGACGCACTGCGCGGTCTGCTCAACGGCTCATTTTCACTCGGCGGAGAACTGACTGGCACCGCGTTCGACCTGCTGACCGAGATTATCAGATCGGCAGATGTGTTTTGCTTGACCTATTCGAGGCTGCCGGACGCGATAGCGCTGCTGCAGAAGGCCTGCCGATAATGCCAGTAGCTGTCGCGCTTGAGGCGTTGATCGCCGGACTTCGCGGACATGCAGTGAGCACCGCCGACTGGCAACCGGTCATCGCCCTGGCGAACCGCACCTTGCTTACTCCCGCCTTGTTCTCAGCTCTCGCGCACAGCGGCGAGATCGACCGGCTGCCCCAAGACGTACGCGAGTACTTGAGATTTATTCACGACCGCAACTGGGAGCGCAATGTGCGCCTGCGTGCGCAACTCGCGGAAGCTGTCGCCGCGCTGAATCGTCACGGCATCGCTCCGCTCCTTCTCAAGGGCGCCGTTCTCTTGTTTCTTTCTCCGGCTGATCGAGTTCCGGCCAGGATGACCAGCGATCTCGACCTGAGCGTTGATGCGGCCGAAGAGGCGGGCGCCGAACAGTGCTTACGCGAGCTTGGCTACAGGCCATTGGCGGGCGCACGTGGCATGGTGCGGCCGCAGGACGCCGGTGTCCTGGAACTCAGGCGGACTCAGGGAGCCAAATTTGGACTCTCGACGTTCGTCGAACGGGATCGTCTCCGGGCCAAAATTCCGTCGCCGCAGGCTCGTGCCCTCCACTGGATCATACATGACCTCCTCAAAGAGGGCGACTTTTGGCGCGGCAGAATTGACCTCCGACACCTTCATGATCTCGCGCAAATGGCGGAAAGCGACGATGTGGACTGGACGTCGTTGCGGGCGGCCATGCCGGACCAAAGCAGCCGCAACGCGCTCGATGCTCAGCTCCTCGCGCTGCACGATCTCTTCGGGGTAAGAATTCCCTCCGAGCACACTCAGCGCCTGATGGTTCGGTTGCAGCACTGGAGGCGCATATTCACGGCGAGACATCCTGTCATGGGCGCGCCTGTGCGATTGGCCGGCAATTTGGCATGGGGTGCGCGGCGGTTCTCACAGGCCGCCGATTTGGCGCAGCGTGGTTCCGTCGACCTCGCACGCCGCATGGGCCGTACGCTTCTGGAAAGTGATGGTCAGTCGAAGCTCTAGTATTGCTGCGACCCGCCGCCGAATCCCGAAGCGGCGAAATCGATTTCCATTCTTGAAACGAGCACGCTTTCGCATGAGGACTATAGTCGTGTGGCGCGCGACGACAGGTGACCGCGTCTTGTTTACCCATCGCGGCCAATTTATTCAGGCCGGGGCCAATTGCACGTGGTTGCGATCATACGCCGGACAGAATCCAGACCCGCCAATTCGAACGTGCTTTCATTGGGCGACATCTTTCCAGCATGCACTTTTACGAACGTTTGGCCGCTGGCCGGCATCGAGCGTAGAAGTCGGACGACATCGCCCGGAAAAGCACGATTCTCCGCGGGCTTCCAGCGCGCTTCAACAGGCGGATCTTCGTTGATCCGATACGCCACTGTAACCTCACCATCCTGTCTCCAGGAACCCGCCGTCGAGATCGTCAGCTCTGTGCGCCGGGCACGACAACGGAGGGCAAGCGAGGCGGGAGCATCTTGCGACGACGGACGCGCTTTTGTTACCGAGTGATCTGTGGGCTGTAGTCCACCGGCGAGGTGGTCTCGCTAATGATCCAGTTCGGCCCGTGAGAAATTGCGGAATCAGGTGTTTCAGCCATCTTCCTCAAGAGTTCATCGACGCATTTTAACCGTTCCATGCCGTCGAATTGTGAGCATGCCTTCAAGCGGTTGATAGCATTGTCGGCGCCGACCTGAGCACATATCGCTTGGCTGATTCCTAAGAACATGGCCGCCGCAACGGCAGCGCTCCTCCTCATCGCGACAGCCTCGCGGTCCCGGCTTGTGGACGATCAAGCCACTCCTGCGCAGGCCGAAACCGGCCGAGACTCGGCACGTTCGCGCGCAGATTTACTTGTTTCCATTTCGGATCGAAACCGGGAATCTGCAATTGATCGAGGCGGCTGAACAGATGATCCACGAGGCGTTCCACACGCCGGTATCGTTCGGACCGTTGCGGCCAATTATAGGCAGCCAAGATGGTAGGAACTGCGATCGTCGCGACCCTTTCATCTTTTTGCACCAGACTCGGATAGTCTGTCGCGTCGATCGATGAGGGAAGGTAGTAGTCCTCGAACTTTGCATCGTATTCGACAGCGAGGAATTTGAAACCGGGCTCCCAGCGTCCCTTCACAAAGGCATCGACCGGCTTTGATGTCACAAATACGACCGCCGAGAGTTCTCCGCGCTTCATTTGTTCCAGGGCCAGCTGATGGGGAATGAACATCTTCTCCACACTTAGCCCCAGCCGGCTAAAGATCAGCGGACCGGAGTATGCTGCGGCCGTCCCCTGCGTGTTGAAATTGACCTTTTTGTCCTTGAGATCGTCGAGTGATCGGATCTCGGGACGGACGAAGATGTGCAATTCGGATGGAAAGAGGTTCAGGAGGTAAACGAGGCGTCGTTCGATAAACGGCACTTGAGCTTTGTACTCGTCAAGGACATCCGTATTGATGATAGCGGCATCAACACCCCTGAGATAGAGCAGCGCATTTACGTTCTCCGTAGCACCGCGCGTCACGATCGGGAGGACGTGAAGCTTGCCCTCCTCGTTCACGACACGGGCGACTTCTGCCGCGAGGCGAAGCGGCGCGCCTTCAATGAGGCCGCCGGCGAGACCGACGGTCCATGCATTGGTGCGCTCCCTCACGGCCGCTTCTGCCTTCACGGCCGCAGCAACCGCCGCTGGCTCGCGCCTTTGGGATTGAGCGTGGGCAGTCATTTGAAGCCCAAGCAGCGTCAATGCAATCGTGGACGAAACCTTTATGAGCGACATCTGGATCTCCGTTCCAGGTTAACGGCCTTGGGTTGGCGGACTACGAACCGATAGCTTTTGCAGCTGTTTGATTCGTTCCTTCGCATCTTCAATGCCGCCCGATTGTGCTAATTCATATAATTCGCGTGCCTTCGCAATATCGCCGGCGATTCCGCGTACGCGCCACGATAGCAGCACGCGATCGTCGTATGTCTCGGCCAGCATAAAGGCAGCTCGAGCGCTACCACGCTGAGCCGCATGTTCAAGCACCGGCCGCGCACCGCTGATGTCGGCCTCTCGGAGCAATGCGATTGCCCGGTCGAGCAGCCTCTGTTCGTCAACAAGAGAACGAGACAGGGTACGCGCCGGCGTAGATGGCGCCGAAACCGTAGCGGCGTTCGGTTCCAGAACAGGCTCGCGTGCTGCCGGCGGCTTCGCTTCCGGCGTCGATAACGGCTCCCGATTAAAGGTAGGGGCTTGCATAGAAGCCCGTTGCGGGTGGTGGAACGTACCCGCAGTTGTCACGGAGCGGGATGTGGCGACCCACTCGGGCAGGCCATCGACGGCGGCGGGGGCCCAAAAAGCGTTCAAGGCCGCGAGCTGCCGATTTCCGGCATCTAGTTGATCTCTAGCGAAGACAAGTTCGCGCGCAACGGCGTCGCCACGGTCACGTTCAGCGGCGAGGGCGATTTTCTGTCCGGATGCGCTGGTCCTGCTCTTCTCGGTTACTTGCAGTGCCTCGGCGTATGCGGCAGCAAGGCGTGCGGAACGCTCGTCGGCCTGCGTTCGCACCGAGGCAAGCTCGCGGGTGAGCGTCTCAGCGCGGTCGCGTTCCTTTTTAAGTGCCTGCTCGTGTTCGATCTTGGCTGCCTCAAAACTCCGCGCAGCCTCCTGGGCAACCCCGTGCCCATTGTCGAGTTCTGTCCGGAGAAGGGCCAGTTCACGCGCGAGGGTCTCTGCTCCGTCTCGCTGCTGCTTGAGCTTCTTCTCGAGCGCCTGCCTTTGCTCGAATTCCACCGCGGCGGCATTGGTGGCATCCGAGCGGACGTAAGAATCGAGTTGATCTCTAACGGATGCAAGTTCGCGCGCAACGGCGTCGGCACGGTCACGTTCGGCGGCGAGGGCGATTTTCTGTTCGGATGCGCTGGTCCTGCTCGTCTCGGTTACTTGCAGTACCTCGGCGTATGCGGCAGCAAGGCGTGCGGAACGCTCGTCGGCCTGCGTTCGCACCGAGGCAAGCTCGCGGGTGAGCCTCTCAATCCTGTTGCGTGCTTCCTCACTCGCCTGCGTTTGCTCCCGCGTCACTTCGACGATCCGCACAGTCGGGGGTGACGCAGCACGCGCTGCGTCGAGTTCTGCCCGGAGGGAGGTCAGCTCGCCCGCAATAGCGCCCGCTCTGTCCCGCTGCTGCTTAAGCTCCCGTTCGAGCGCCTGGTTTTGCTCAGCCCCAGCAGCGGCAGCTTGCGCTGCTTCTGAACCCGCAAGCCGTGCCGTATCGAGTTCCGCCCGAACGGACGCAAGTTCCCGCGCAAGGATCTCTGCTTTATCCCGCTGCTGTTGGAGTGCCTGTTCGAGGACCCGCTTCTGCTCCACCATTGCGGCCGCAGCTTGGGCTGCTTCTGAACCCGAGGTCTGCGCCGTTTCATGTTCCGTGCGAAGGGAAGTAAGGTCGAACGCAAGGCGTTCCGCCGTGTTTTGCTGCTGTTCGAGCTCCCGTTCAATGGCCTGCTTTTGCGCAGACGCTTCCGCGATAGCTTGTTTGGCTTCTGAAGCCGCGATCCGTGCCGCGTCGATTTCCGCCCGAGCTGAAGCAAGATCGCGCGCAAGGCGTTCCGCCGTGTTTTGCTGCTGTTCGAGCTCCCGTTCAACGACCTGTTTTTGCGCGGACGCTTCCGCGATGGCTTGCTTGGCTTCTGAACCCGCGATCCGTGCCGCGTCGAGTTTCGCCCGAGCTGAAGCAAGGTCGCGCGCAAGAGCGTCCCCTTTGTCCCGCTGCTGCTTCAGCTCTTGCTCGGTCGTTGCAGCAGCAGCTAGCGCGGCTTCTGGCCCTGCCGCAGCTGGGGCCCGCGCAGCCTCGAGTTCGGCTCGAACGGATGCAAGCTCACGTGCAAGGTCATCTGCCCTTTGTCGCTCCTGCTCGAGCGCCTGCGTTTGCTTTATCCCCGCCTCGCTCGACTGTATAGCTTTTCGGCTTATGGCCCGCGCAGTTTCCAGTTCTGACCGAAGGGTGGTAAGTTCACGCGTAAGCATCTCGGCGGTCAGCTCTCGTGGTTGCTTGATCGGTGCCGCTTCAGCGGTCGACCGCGCTGCATTGAGCTCCGCTCGGACTTTCGAGACGACCGCGCGTGCAAGCGCTTCCGCCCTACCCCACTCCTGTTCCCGTTCAAGAGCCAGTTGTCGCTCCCGATCGGGGACAGATTGAGAAGCTTGTGCCATCTTGCCATCGCCCGCGTCTGACTGCGGAACGGGAGCAAGCTGAGCTACGAAGTTGGTGATTTCTCTGTTGGTGATTTCTCTATGGGTTCGCTCGAACCTCCGCTTCGGCTCAATCGGCGTAATCTCGGCAACTTGCGTGACCAGCAAGGAGCGTTTTCGAACGACGTAGGGCTCGGGGAGTTTGTATCCCATTGCGGTTGTTGCCGCGAAAGCCGGGTCTTGGCTTTCATCGCACCGACCATCCTCGATAGCTCCGATGAAGAGACATAGAATCCAAGCTCCAGCAACCGCATAGGCGCGCGCCGAAACTCTGCCTGCTACACGTGAACGCTCAACAGTTTTGGACCGCATCAGCCGACAGGGAGGAGCGAGAACAATGGACTCGTGCTCCCTCCGGAAAACAAGGCCTCGGCGCGCCGCCCGAACGGCAGTGGTCAACTCTGATTGCTGCGATGCTGTCGCAATTTCCTGTGAGGCCATCGTGACGACTCGGTTGGCGTTATGAAATTTTTGTCATGACACAGCCTGCATTGGTCGTTTGTCGATGTTGCAATGGAAGTAATCACAACGAGGTAGATGCACCCACTCGCGGCAATTAAGTTGATTGCGTGCGCTTTGTGCTGAACGATTCTTGACCCGAGTATTCGCGCCTGACTACGCTGCGGCGACACTTGAGCCGAACCCCTCGCGCACTCGAGGAAAACAACATGAACAGATCATTCGTCGCCTTCACCGCCGTTGCATCGGGTTCATCTTAGTGATGAGTACCCAAAGCAGCCGCTCTGCACAGAGCAACACTTCTCCGACACTCAATGCTGCCAAAGTCAGTGCTGCCAAACCAATGGTAAGGTCAAGTTCACCAACACCGCCGCTCAATCGCAGCCCCATCGGCTGGCTGTACAGGTCAACGTCAATGACCCCGCAACTATGAATCTTGCGCTCAACAAGGTAAGCAATGCAGCGCGCCACTACAGCGAACTCGGCCAGAAGGTTGAGATCGAGGTGGTGGCTTTTGGACCTGGACTGCACATGCTGCGAGACGACACTTCCCCTGTTAAAACGGGCATCAAATCTATGAGCGAAAGCATGCCAGGGCTCACCTTTTCGGCATGCCGAAATACCCTCGAAAATATGACGAAAGTTGAGGCCAAAGAAGTCCCTCTCGTCTCGCAGGCGAAGGTCACGGAATCGGGAGTGGTGCGGCTCATGGAGCTGCAAGAGCGAGGTTGGGCCTATCTGCGGCCTTGAGTTTAGCGAGAGACATCGACTTTGTGAGGCGCAACGGCGATCGACATTCCGCAGCGCCTCTTGAGTAGGCCGGCGAGAACAGACAAGCGATTTGTTGCGTGACTGGGCAACTTGCGACTGATTACCGCTCGACACACGCGCCCGAGTCGTTTGCTCGACGATCAGTTTGAGCAACTAGTTCATCATCGTGCGAGTTCCGGTCTGCATAAAAAAGACTTCTGCCCGGGACGAGCTGGAGATCCCCCAACCGGCGACGCCCATCATCAGGTAATGCCTCCGTCGACACTCACCATTCGTTGTTCGCCCCCTGGTTCGAACGAGCGTACGGGGAATTCGCTTTGGTTCTTGCAACCGGTCAAATTCATGGGACTACATGGCGGCGGGTCGACCAAAACTCCACGATTGCAAAGGGCAGTCCGGCGGTCATATTGACGCGTTTGGAGATGTAGATTGTCATTGCCCCGTTCCAAATGACGTTGGTCGCGGCTGTGGCAACTGCTGCCCCCATTGCTCCATATAGGGCAATGCCGAGCGCGCAACCGAAGACGTTCATGATGGCTCCGATCACCATAAGCGCGGCAGCTACCCGTTCGCGCCCCGTCATGGTCAAGAGACTCTGCTGCGGGCCCGTTGCAGCGGCAAGGATCTGTCCAGCGATAAGAACTTGGGTAATAGGAGCTGCTGCGACGAAATCATCTCCGAAGAATCGCAACAGTGGCTCAGTCAGCAACAACAGCGGCAGCGCCAGCGTTATCGTTCCGGCAACCGATAGGACGGTTGCCCGGGCAAACAGGCTTTGAAGCGCGCGCTCATCCTGGTTGGCGTGAAGCTTCGAGACATTTGGCGCAAAGAATGTCCCCACCGCCATGCGAGGGAGAATCAGCAAGAGAGCCAAATTCAGCCCGAGCGCGAAGATGCCTGCCGCATGAGTATCGCCGGTCCAAACCAGAAGGATCAGGCCGGCGCGGTTCAGGATAACGTCAACTCCAGTCATTATCATGACCGGAAACGCGAGGTGCCACCAGTCGCCTGGGGCATAGGCAAGCTCCGCAGACCGCAGTTGCAGCGGCCACAGTTTCAGAGTGCTCCACAGCAGGAGGCCGGCAGTGACCACAGAGCTTATCATCAATGCGCTCAGGACCGTTGTGGCATCCGGCGGTGTGACGCTAAACGCTGCGGCGAGCAGGACGATTGCAAGCATAAGGCCGTCGCGGCCCAGGCGCTCGGGGGCAATCGCCGAAATCACGCCCCCGAACGCACGCACCGTCGCCCCCCCTAGCACATAGAGCGCGACCAGGGGTACGATTGCCAAGCCTATTGCGAGACTGACGGTCATCTCGTGCCCGAAGTTCCTCCCAAGCGACAGCACGATGGCGATACCGCAGATTGCGATCGCCGTGCCGACCAAGAGCGAGCGCTGGAATGCAAATCGGATAACGCCGCGCGCCAACGACCACTGGTCTCTCGCGCTATAGGCTGGCACAAATCGCAGCAGCACCATACTAAATCCAAGCGTTGCGACGTAGGAGAGAAGAGTCGTCCAAGCCAAGACGTACGAATAAATGCCATAGCTCGCGGCTCCAATCGTTCGAGCTATCACAAGCTGTGCCAGACCGGTCAGCCCCGCACCGCCAACGTAGATCACAAACGACCACAGACTCGCCCTCGCCAAACGATCGGTTAGGTCTGTTTCGGATCTCGGCGCAATCGAAATCCGAGTGTCCTTGGGAGCTGGCGCGGGTTCTTCGTTGGGGCAGTCGAGCTGCTCGCGTTCCAGGCTGGACGGCAACCTGATCGCTGGAGGCTCCCCAAATCTGGCCGAGATCTCCTCCTCGACGAGATCAAGAGCATTGCGCAAGAGCTTCGGATCAAGTGAATTGACAGAAATCATTCGCCTATCTTCGGTCGCTAGCAGCGAACCAACGTAATCGGTAATGGGCTTCATCTTGAGAAACGTTCGCACATCGCGTTCTAGCCATTTCTCCACTAACGTCTTTTGGCCTGATCGGTGACGGAGCCGCTGTTCCAACAGCTCCTTTGGGGCGTCGAATCGAATCAGCAGGTCCGGCCTTCTCCTCATGCTAATTGCCTGAGCGATCGTCGTTTGGTCTGCCCGGCTATGCAGCGCCAAGCTGCAAACAGCTTGAACAAACCCTTGATCAAACAAGATGATGCGATCGGGCTTGTGTGGATCGTTCCACGCACAGGAAAACCTGACGACGTATTGACTGATTCTGATCCACCAAGCCGGACTCGCCGGCGGCATCAGCCGGAGCAGATCACGAGCGAGACGCAATCCTGGAGCATTTGAGATGGGCCGGCACAAGATCGCGATGGCAACGAAAATGGCGGATATGGCGCGTAGCAGCGCTGGGAGAAATCCGCCGCGGCTCAGGAACTCACTCTCTAGCCGAGGGAAAAGGATGAGATCGACCGTATATCCGCGCTGGCGCAGGCGCTGAGCCAGCGCTCTGCTAAACGTTGTTTTGCCTGCGCCTGGTGGACCGAATGCCTCGATGATCATGCGTTCCTCGGTCGCTTGCTACACCGATCCTGGGGCCTGAGATTTGGCTTTGCAGAGCCGACGACATCGATTACGGGTTCAATCCTTATCCATCGTCGGACCGCTGCCTTGAACTGCTGGTAGCGAATCATCAAGGCTAATCCGCGGTGCTGTTCCACATCGAGATGGTCGTGCTCTGACGGATGTCGGCGTACCAGGACTGACCAGAATTTGGTCTGGACGTTGGAATGCTCCGTTCGGGCGAGGAGATGCAGAGTGGTCTGCGCCATGTCTCGATTGGTTCGTCCGACGCGGACAGCAAGCAAGACATGGTCAGTACCACGCACCAGAAGTCCTACTTCCGGCGCCTCCTGCAACGCGGGAGCGTCGATCACCACGAGATCATAGGCGTCTCTCAACTGTTCGAGTAGCGAGGAGATCTCCGCACTTGCCAGCATCCAGAGACGATTTCCGTCAGAGAACCCTGCTGGTAAATAGTCAATGCCCAGTTCCTGAATACGCTGGATTGCATGTGCAGGCGGCTGGTCGTAGGTCAACACGCTGAACAGATCCGAAGTGTCGTCACCCGGTCGACGGAGCAAGTGGCCCAAATCCAGGAGTAGAACGCGTCGTCCAAGCTGTGCGGCGCAAAAGCCAAGACTCCACGAAATCGCGGTCTTTCCTTCTCCGCGAGCACTGGACGTCACGAGGGCAATTTGCTGCGACCGCGGGGTTGTTGGATCAGAAGCAAGTAAAGATACGACCGTTGAGCGAATTGATCTCATGTATTCGGTCGCGGGTTGATTCAGTATCTGCAGAGGCTGTGTGCTCAGACCGCGAGGGATCGAAGGTATCAGCCCGGCGCACGGAATGCGCAGCGCGTCTACGGCTTCGGTCTCGGTATGCAGAGTTCGATCAAAGCGATTACGGACAACTGCAATCAAGCACGCAAACAAGGCGAAGGCAATCGTAGTGGGAGGAATGAGAAACAAAGGATTCAACGAGCTGGGAAGCTCTGGCGGCGAGGCATCTGCTACCAAGGTCACCTCTGATTCTATGGCGAAGCCCTTCGCAATCACTTCCTGCCGGCGTCGCAGCAACATTTCAAACTGCTGTGCCAACGTTGTCATCTGCCACTCAAGGGCGGCGATCTGGGACGGCGAGCTCTGGCCAAGACGGCTGGCATCCAATTCCGTCTTTATCTTGGACAGCTCGCGCTGAACAATGGCGACTGCGTTCAGAGTATTCGCCTCATTGGTCTGCTTTTGACGGGCGAGTTCATCGACATACGATCGTGCTATCAAGTTGGCAACTTCCGCCGCCCGTTTCGGATCAGGGTCCGTGAACGAAACGCTGATGATCCTGGATCGACGCTCCCGTGCGACCATCAGACGGCCCTTTAATGCAGCTAATGCCTGCCCATCGGGATGTTCGGTGATAGCGAGCAACTCCCGGATCTTTAACCATACGGGACGGAACAACGCTCTCACGCGCTTTGTCCATGGCGGGGGTCCCCTGTTGTCGTACCGTGCATCATCGAGCGCCCTCAGCGGGGGCAGAAGTCGCAGTAGGTAGGCGTCGGACAACAAGACTGTGATGTGGGTATCGATGGCGGTATCCTCGATCCCGGCACTAGGCGCCTCCCCGCTGGAGCTGGCAGCGTCTGGTACGCCCGGGTTTCGAACGTTCACCGCGAGCTGCGTCGTCGCCGTGTAGGAGGGCGACATGAGAATGCTGGCAGCCACGGCGAGCAGCACCCCCGCGACAATCATCTTGACGATAAACGGCTTGTATTTTCGGATGCTGTCCAGCACCTGCTTCGCTGTTTGGACGGCATCGTCTGAAGTCGAGGACCGTCGTGCCGGATTCGGTTCGGTTCCTGGCCATTCTTCTGGAACATCAGTCAGGGATCGAGTCCGCTTACCTGTCAACGCGTCCATTGTGCGCTCCCCTGTACTGAGCTCGCTACGGAATATCCGCCATTCGGGACGCCCCATTTCCAGCCGTGGTTTCTTGCCATGACTGCATCAGCAGGACCGCCCAGAGCAGGCGCGAGTGATTCCGGCGGCTGCTTAGGTGCTTGCGCCAGCAATTCTGAACCCGCGCAACATTGGCCGTGCGTTGGCGCCGGCGGACCGTCATTGGCCTGATTGCGGACAAATCGACGGATTGAAAACGGAGTCTGAACTATCCTGGCGATTTCACACATGGTTCAAGTTCCAATCCGCGCGCCTTGGCAACGGAGCGCGCTCCAAACCAAGGATCAGGCTGACAGCAACCGCGAACCACACGATTGGATGGCGTGGGATAAAATGAGTCATGCTGAAAAAGATGAGGGCAACCATCAACACAGCCAGCGCGTCCAGCTTTGCGCGTAGTACGAGCAGGAAAATGCCTGCGAAGAGGCCATAAACAGCAATCACGCCGAGCAGGCCGCCTTGCGTGAATATGTCAAGCGCAGTGTTGTGAGCTTCGAAAGGACGCGTAAGGGGCCGATCATCGTCGTCGGCTATCTTCGGTTTCCAAAGATGCGGTCCCGGTCCAAGCCCGAGCGATCCAGATTCCAACCCGAGCTTCAGCGCGTTTTGCCAGAGGTACAGCCGTAGGGACGCGGTACGCATCGTTCCCTCGCCGCCATGATCCTTCGTCATGCTGGCCGCTAGGCTCCCCACGTGATCCACGGTCGCTACCGCATACGGCGTCAACGAAAGCGACAGGGGAACGAAAGCGACGACGATAAGCATCGCTGCGGCAGATCGTAGGCTGTATCTGTGCTCCGGCAAGGTCAACCAGCTCCATAAGCGCAGCACAAGAAACACCGCCGTGCAAAGCACCATCGCACCCAGGAACGCATCACTCTTGGTGAGCCGGCCGACGACGAGGGATGCCAAGCAGCTGAGTAATGCGGCGAGGCGGCTAAATCCCCTGGCTGAAAGAGCAAGGTGAAGCGATAGCGCTGCCAAAAGAGCGCAATAGAGCGCGAGCTGATTGGGGTTCTCTGACCAGCCGCGAAACCGTTCCCAGAACCATGGATCAACCGATGGCAGGCGGATGAACCGCCAGCCTAGGGCAATTTGCATGACCAAGGAGATATTCCAGAATGTAATCAGCAACCATTGCAATCGGCGCAAGGCGCCGTCAGTCTTCATTGTCGCGGCCACGAGGCAACTGAGAGCTGCAACCACGAGATAGGCGAAGGCGTCATGCAGCATCGAGCCTGGGTCCAGCTTCTGGAGCAGTATGGCCTGACATGTCCCGACGCTAAGGCTGAACGCAAAGCAAATCCAGAATGTGCCTAGAAGGAGCAAGGCTCTGGGATTTGAGACGCTGTCGCTCGTTAGAACGTGCAACAATGCGAAGCCGAGCCATAGGCCGAGGCAGAGCTCGCCAAGCCCGAGGGGGACACCGGGAACCCGCAGCTGTGAAGCTGTCGTGAGTACGAGACCAAGGGCAAGAAGTGCACTGCCGATCATTGTACTTCACTGCTGTTCTTCCGCGCCGCTCGGTCATCGCCTTGACTGCCGACTGAACGCAGTCGCATGTAAAGATCGGTGTAACGGTCGGCTACGACGTTCAGATCGAATTCACGACGCACAAGCTCAGTGGAGCGCTGCCCCATAGTTCTGGCACGAGCGGGATCTCGAAGTAGGTCTAGGATGGCGGCAGCGAGCGCGCGCGGGTCGCGCGGTGGGACCATGTAGCCATTCCAGCTCTCCGCCACGACATCATCACAGCCGGGCATGCGCGTGGCCACGATCGGTACGCCGGCCAGGCCGGCTTCCAGGAGAACGCGCGGGATTCCTTCGCGATACTCAGTCGGAAAGGCAAAGACATCTGCAATGCCGAGAAGGGCCGGAACATCCGATCTCGCACCGGGCGCGATCACGTAGGGTGCATGTCGCTCGATCAATGCCTGATCTACGGCGAACGGTCCCTCGCTCTCGCGGGGGCCAACGAGCAGGAAGCGAACACTAGGTCGCGCTTCGTGGACAATTCTCGCCGCATCCAGGAGGGTTGGGATACCCTTCTGTACGGTTAGCCGGCTCACGGTAAGGACGATTTCGGCGTCTCCCAACCCGAGCTGGGAACGAAGCTGGGAGATGCTACCCGTCTCCGTCCGTGCTGACTCGAAAGCCTTGACATCGATTCCTGAGCTTCCGATGACAACGGAGGAACCATTTCCAAGCAGATGGTAGCGGCGGAAGAAGTCGCTATCTGCCTTGTTTTGGAATACCGTTGCCGCGGTCCAGTAGGCGGTCAACCGCTGCAACGCCAGATACGCAGGCCGAAACACCAGGGCTTTCAGGTCTGTCGAGGAAAATACCCACCCCATTCCATTGATGGTGCGCACCACGGGAACCGCGCCCCGAATCGCCAGAGGTGCAAGAAGATTTGGCTTGGTATCAAACGTCTGAACAATATCGGGCTGGACGCGGTGCACCAGTTGCGAGAGCTGACCCACGGCGATCCGGTCGGCAAAGCGCGCATGGAATCTATCGAACTGGTATCGATGGTACTGAATGCCATTCTTTGCGAACGGGAACGTGACGCCGGTGCCCGCAGCACTCACCCGCAAGCCGCGGTTTTGCAGAGCAGTCAGGAAGGGAATCCGCAGCGCGTGATCCTCGCCTCCCACGCAAAGCAAGTGCAGCGTCATGCTGTTTCCTTTCGGTCTCGGATGCAACTTCGCCGAAACCGGAGATAGTACGAACGACGGCCGCTTTCCTGAAGGATGTGCGGACCAAGTGAGCTTAGGAGGAGACCAAGAACTGTCTTCATTTATTCGAATGATTCATCGACGAAAGAGTTGTTTCAGCAATCTCGAAAACTAACAGGCTGTTGCCGTGCACGCTCTGAATAGGTAGGCCGTGAGGGCGCCAAACCGGCAGATCGAGGTAACTCGCCCAGCGCTACGGTAAGATAGCGACACGTCCCAGCAGCGCGACGAGGTCAGCCTGCCGCCGCGTCTGTGTCTTAACAAACAAGGCGCCCAACTGTGAGCGTATTGTCGTTCGGCTCAGCCGTCGGGAACGCGCAATGTCAAGTAAATTGTGTCCTCGCGCCAATTCGACTGCGAGCTGAGTTTCCGCGGCTGTGAGTCCAAACAAGCATTGCAGCGTCCGAGGGGAAGGCTCCGGGTGAGCGTCGAGATCGAGCAGGATGAGTGCGCTCGTCCCATCGGACGACGCATTCGCTATCTGTTTTACAAGCGTGGTGATTCCTTCCTTGGAGGAAGTCACCAGCCATGATGTAGAGCCGATAGGAATTTGTGCGCCCGTGCGATTTATCAGCTGCTTTACAGCCCCATAAAGTGTTTCGCGTCCGGCAGCGTGCCTGCATTCGCGCTCCAACATTGCGCGGCCGGTTGCGCTAACTTCAATAATTCGGCCGCGCCTGATCCAGACTTGGCCACAGCCAATGCGCGCTAGGAGAGCACGCAGATCGCTACGCTTGTCGTCAGTGTCCGAAATGATGGGGGGAGCACGATTCGAGATATTGAAGATCGATTCGGCAGATCGATGCAAAGCGATTGTAGGCAATGTGGCACTCTGGCTGAGATTCAACATTTTTGCTTCCCAGTGCGCTGGTCGAAGAAATTGGTACGAACAAGGACGATTCCAATTTCACTGGGTCCTGTAAATGTTCAATGGGAGGTAACTCCGTTGACCCGCCCAGCGAAGCAGCTGAGTGCGCGGAGGCTGGCTGGTGATTTGAAGCCTCAGATGGGAAGGCGCTTCATGCTTAGGGCGCAACTTGGCCAAGGTTGTCGCGTCGGTAGCAGCAAAAGCGTATCCGAAGTGGGTACCCCTTTTTCGTCAATTTGACAGCTTGGCAGCGGTCGCTGAGGGACGCAACGCGACTTCGATCACGTCGCCGGGCTCTACATCGAAATCGACGGATGCGGCAATCCTATCCCATCGCTGGCCGAGCTTTCGTACGACGGTCACCTCCGGATACAGATTGCTTGTGCCGACGGGCAGCATTCCTGTCCCACCTACGGGTAGCAGTTTCTGGCTCAGCGCCAGCATTTTGACCCGCAGGTCCGCCAGGCGAACATTAGAGTCCTTCTGCTCCTTGAGCAGATTGATGGTTCGCTGGCTCGCAACCCGTTCGATCTGCCTCCGTAAATCGTGGCGCTGACGCTGCAGCCTCATCATCTCGACGCTGGTCTGTAGGCTACGCGTCGACGACAACAGAAGGGCGCGCCGATTTTCGGTGACGCGGGGACTTGCCAATAGGCCTGAACCGAGTAGCTTCTGCACCCGTTGGAGCTCTTCCTCATCGGCCTGTACACCCTTTTCTTCGCTCTCATGCTGCTGCTTTAGGGTTGCGAACTGCGCATCCGTTTGTATCACCGCCTCCTGCAGAAAGCGTTGTTCCGTACGGAAGTCATTTTGCGAGGTCTTCAAGGACTCCGCCTCCGCGCGCACCACAGATTCGACCACCACTGCGGGCAGAGAAACATCGTTCGGAACGGATCGATCGAAGGTGTCACGGCCATCAAGTTCCGCATTGATGCGGACGAGGTGAAAGTATTCCTTGACGTATTCCGTGGCCAAAGACTCATAATCGCGCACGAGATCCGCCGGATCAATGGCGCCGGGGTGACCGCGAGAGCGCAACAGGCTGAAGCCACCCGCGACCGCGACGGCCTGGCGCACCGTCATCGAAGCCCGATACGGCTGCTGTCCGGGAGTTAGCACGTCGCCGGAAACGTAGATCGGTCGATATTCCACAACGCTTGCGATTACGTCGCCCGGCTTGATGACGAACGTCTGATCGCGGCCATCGGCTGAGCGGTGACGCAGTATCTTTGATTGCAGCACTGTTTCGATGCGGCGCTGCATTTCGGACGGAGTCAACCCCGCAACCTCCACAGTACCTACTCCGGGAAGAGCGATGGTGCCGTCGATCTGTATCTGCCCTCGACTACGCTGATCGGGCAAACCGCCGACCGATACCTCGACAGTGTCACCTGGTGCGAGTTTATATTCAGCTCCGAAGCAGTTCTCGTTGCTGATGGACACAACAATTCCCGCCCAGAAGACAGCCGAAATAAGGCCGAAGATCTTGCCGTGTTTTTTGCTTTTCATGGACGATCTCCCTGTGCCACTCCTTGCCGAACATCGCGGTCATCCCAATCGAGGCGGGAGACGAAATCGAAAACCGGTCCCCCTGCCCGGCCCCAATTGCTCGACCAAATGACCTGCGACCCGTCAGGGGACGGAGAGCCATGCGTTTCGCTCCGGTAATCGTACGGCGCGCTGACCGTGTGTGCGACACGTCGAAATTTCCCGCTACCGTCAATTTTCAGTGCGATCACCTCTTGGGCGAATGGAGCCCCACGCAGACGCTGAGCTGACGCGGGCGGATTACCGGCATAGCTCAAGATAACCCAGCCCGGGCGGCGTATCGCCCGTGTCGAGGCATGCTGGGCCTCGCCATATGGAGCCAGCGCGGTGACCAGTCCATCGCTGAGTCTCCGTTTGATCACGTGGTACTTGTCGGGATCTGATTTGCTGATGCCGACGTAAACTTCACTGCCATCCTCATCGATTGTCATATCGCCATGGCCGGGCCGATGATGCTCGGTCCAGCTCTGGATAAGGCTACCATCGATGCCGAAAACAAATCCTTGATCCGTGGCCCCAACCTGTTGGCAGAATATGTACCGGCCGAGCGGGGAGATACTGCAATAGCTGTTTTTCCCGGGAAGCCTTGCCAAATCGACATCTGGAAATTTCTGACGAATCGAAAGGTCAACCGCGAACGTGACAAGCGCTCCCTGCTGGGTCATGGCGCGCACCGCGATGCGGTTGCCATCCCATGACGGATTGCCCTTGGACGGGCCGAATCGGAGACCGCGATATCCCTCCAAATCAAAGATCACCTTTTCTCGATTGTTTCGCGGAGCCCAGTGCGAAATACGCTGCCCGCCGACGCAAATCATGAGTTCGGGATCCTGGGGATGCCACTCGCATTCATCGCCAGAGCGACGTCGCTGAAAAAGCGGAGCGTATGTTTGCCCGTCGAGGAAGCACAGGCCGTTACAACCATTGACAATCAAGAGCAGCGTCTGGTCGGCATTCCAGGCTTGCGCGCTGGAATAACGATGCGTGCAGTAGGAGCGTCTGCAGGCCAGTCCGTTCCCCAGCGGGCTTTCGGGTGAAGTCACACGTACGAAGGTGGTTCCTATGGACGTATCGACGGTCGGCACGAGGTAGCCCGGCAGGTCCATGCGAGGTGCAAGGACGGGTTGCGCCGTCTGGATCGTTTCCGTTGCGGCGGCCTTAACGGCGAGCGCCAGGAAGACGCTGCACCACAGTACGATTTCGGCGCGGCCGAACCGGAGCGTCATGTGATGAAGTCCCGCTCTCGCATGCCTGGCTTTGCCGAGAGGCGGCGATGCCACCAGTTAGCCGTCCGTTCCAGTCTGCTGCTGGATTCGAATTCGTGCACCCGATCGCCCATCGTCACCCAGCCGCTATCGATCGCTGCGGCCAGCACTGCCTTCTCGTCTGCTCCCAACACCGGTTCTGATACCAACAGCATGTGCATGCCTCGAGCTAAAAAGCATTTGGGTCGCGCGGGAATGCCTCACGCCGCGACGGATGCAGGGAACGCGGACGACTGCTCATCCCAGGCGACATCCTGGGCTTTGAGGAAGTCCTCGACACGGCCGATATCAAGCCACAGGCCGCTGTGCTTGAATACGTTCACAGGAGCTTCCTCCTCCAGCATCTGGAACATCAGATCATCGAAGCCAAACGGTACGCCCGACGGGATGCGTTCAAGTATTGTGGGATCCATGCAATAGATACCCATGCTGACGAGGTGCGCCAACTCCGGCTTTTCGCGAAATCCGGTGACGCCTCCATTTGTCTCGTCGATCACACCAAAATCCATCTTCGTGGTACGAGTTGCGGTGGCAATCGTGACGCCGGCATTATGCCGCCGATGGCTGTGGATGAATTGGTTGAGATTGAGGTCCGTCAACACATCGCCGTTAAGGACCAGGAATGGTTCATTAAGCTGTTCGCGTAGCAGCGATAACGGGCCTATCGTTCCAAGCGGCTCAACTTCCTGGGTGTAGGTGATCCGCATATTCCACTGATTGCCGTCACCAACGACGCTGCGGATCAGATGTCCCAGATATCCAGTCGTAATGGAAACGTCTCTGATCCCGTTCCGTCTTAACCATTCGAGCACGAGTTCGAGCACCGGTCGCGCGCCGATCGGCATCAATGGTTTTGGCAAAATGGATGTGTGCGGACGCAATCGAGTGCCTTTTCCGCCGCACTGAATGACTGCCTTCATCTTGGTCCTCAGGTTACTGAAGCGCGGAACGCTCAAAAATTCGATCATACCGGTCCGGCAACTGGACGGTGCGTTGAGGAAGCTAGAGAGGAATTTTCCGCGCGTCTTCGTGCATTTGCATGAGATGCCTTCGAAATTGCGGAAAGGTGATCGAGACGGAGGTCGAATGAATCACGCAACGCAGCTTCGTCGTGGATGGGGCCGCTGGATCCAGCGCGTCGTTCTTTTCCATTAGTGTTCTGTGGCGAGATCGGGGGAATTATCAATGCGGGTTACTCCACGGCGGCATCCTTCCGTCTTGACCATGACCGCGGCGCCCTACCCCACGTTTGGTGAGCTCCCCTTGATTGGTGCTGCGCAACGATTGGTGCTGTGAAACGCGAAATCGGCCATGTCGCTGCCACCACCCTGCCCCCGCGCTTTGGCCGAACTCTGGATGGGTAATCCTGAAGGAGATCTTCTAATCCCCGGAATAGCAACTGGTCTCGCGTCCGGCTCGGATGTAAGTCCCTCATCCAGAGAGGTGCGCCATGAAAGTCCCTGAATTCCGGCAAATTCGCGGAACCGAGTCGGATGAGGATCTCGTCGGCAGTAGCGGGCGTGAGCAGCTTTACGGCTATGGCGGCAAAGACCGACTCTATGCCAATGGCGGCGACGACCAGCTCTACGGCGGTGCCGGAAACGATCTGTTGGATGGTGGAACGGGCGCCGACGTCATGTATGGCGGGTCGGGCGACGATCTCTACCGAGTCGACAATCTTGCCGACGTCGTGAGCGAAACGACCGTCCCCGGGATCGACGACGGTGGCGTCGACACAGTGGAAAGCGTGATCACCTACTCGCTGGGCGCCTTCATCGAGAAGTTAACTTTGAAGGGGACAGAGGCAATCAACGGGACAGGCAATGGCCTCGCCAACAAGCTCGCCGGGAACGAAGCGGCCAACGTGTTGAGCGGACAGGGTGGTGACGACTTGATGTACGGAAACGGGGGCGACGACACCCTGATCGGCGGCACCGGGAAGGACGAGCTCTGGGGAGGCGCAGGTTCGGACACGTTCGTATTCCGCTTTCCCGACGCAACGAGTACCGACAAGGTCAAAGATTATTCGTCCGGGGCTGATCACATCGGGATTTATGCGGGCGACTATAGGCTGAGCTTGGGTCACGGTCTCGTTGCTGACGGAACCGGCAAGCTGGTCCTCGATCCCACGTACTTCGTGGCCGTTGCAGGCTCGGCGGGCACTGTGCAGGGCACGTCCTCCGGTCACGGCCAGTTCGTGTTCTCGTCCACCGCCTCGACGTGGACACTAATGTGGGACGCGGACGGCGCCGGCCCCTCGCATGGTGTCGCGCTCGCCACCTTCAACTCGGGCGTCACTTTGAACGCCGCCGCTTTCAGCGTGACGACTTCGCTCCCGTCTGTGACGATAAGCAGTTCGCCGGACCCGGCACCCGAACGTGCCGACGCCCACGTCGCCTTCAGGATTGACCTGTCCGCTCCATGGAACGAGGATGTAGTTCTGACCTACTCGACGATAAACGGCACCGCCGTCGCCGGCAGCGACTTCGTCGGTGTCTCAGGTGGCCAGGTGGTGATCCCTGCTGGCAGCACCAGCGCCACAGTCTTGATCGATGTGCTCAGCGATAATGTCCCGGAGCTCGTCGAGTCCTTTACGCTTCAGCTTGATTCCGCCGTGGGCTCGACGAGCGGCACGGGGCTTCCCATTCTCGGCACGGCCAGTGGGTCCATCGCACCGCTCGGCCCCCAAGTTGTCGCGATAACTGACATGGCGGCGCTCGGCAGCACCGATCCCGCCGGGATCGCCTATGTCCCGGGAATGGGATTCTTCGTCAGCGACTCGGAAGTTGAGGAGAGCCCGTTCTTCCGCACCACGAATTTGTTGAAGCTGCAGCCGGATGGCACCCTCGTTCAGTCGTCCAGCCTCTTGAACTTCACAGATGAGCCAACGGGCCTCGCCTTTGATTCCGGAACGAACCGCCTGTACATCTCCGACGACGATAACTTCAAGATCTTCTGGGTTGACCCGGCCAATCCCACCGTCAAGCTGGGGGAATTCGATGTTAGCCATCTGGGCTGCAATGACCCCGAGGACGTGGCAGTCAATGCGAACAATGGCCACCTGTTCATCGTCAACGGGAGTGCTGGAGGCCGCTCGACTGTCGAGATCGACAATACTGGCACGCAGGTCTTTTCCATCATCCAGCTTCCCGCGGAAATCCAGGACCCCGAGGCGCTGGCCTACGACGCCGCTCACGACATCTTCTATGTAGGCGGCGGCTTTAGCTCGAACATCTGGGTTGTTGATCACAGCGGCACGATTCTGCAGGTGATCGATACTCTCGGCGGACATCGCAATGAGATCAACGATGCGGCGGCAGCCGTTAAGGACCTGGAACTTGCGCCGAGCAGCGACCCTAACGACGATCCCAATATGCTAAATCTATATGTCGCCGATTACGGGGCATCGCATGTCAGCGACGGCCGCATGATCGAGATCGACCTCCATGGTGGTTTGCTCTTGGCGTAACCCATCATCGGCTGCGGCGCGACGAGGACCTACTTCAACGAGGTATATCCCAAGGGGGACAGCGCGCGGCAGATTGTGGGATCTGATTTTTACCGGAGGTCGTATGATGCGTCACGAGACGGGATCTGTAAAGGTCGGGAATTTGGACGCCTCGAATTGGACGAGAGAAGCCGCATCGGTTCAGTCGGACGAAGCGGGATTAGAAGTATCGAGCAAAGAGCTCATCCGGAGGCTCTTCAACTCTCTTGAACAGAATGGGATCCGCCACTGCCACTGGAAAAGCAATGTCCGCCTAGAAGCGACGCTTGCGGCTGCAGAAGATATCGATCTCCTCGTCGACCAACGTGATGCCCGACTGTTCCACGCAGTCTTGCTCGAACACGGCTTCAAGCTGACGCAGTCGCGCTCCGGTCTCGGGCATCCAGGCGTCTTCCACGCGCTGGGGCTCGACCAGGCAAGCGCCGAGATGGTGCATGTGCACGCCTATTTTCAGATCGTGAGCGGCGATAGCTTGGTCAAGAACTACCGACTGCCGATCGAAAGATTTCTGCTGGAGCAGACCCGCTACTTGCATGGAGTGAGGGTCCCGAAAGCCGAAGCGGAGCTTGTGCTATTCGCGCTCCGGATCGCGCTCAAGCACACAGCCCCGATCGAGATCCTGATGGCCAATCGCCGCGATCGAACGGTTTCGAAGGAGCTGGGCTGGCTGCGCGAGGCAGCAAATACAGAGCGCGCCGAGGCGCTTTGCGCGGCTTGGTTCCCGAGCATCGACCCGCCTTTGTTTCGGCAGCTGTTGGACGCCATCGCGGCCGAGCGCGCCGTGGTCCGACGCGTCGTCCTTGGCTGGCGCGTCGCGCGGCGGCTGCGCGGATTGCGCAGGCTAAGCACGATGCTCGGAGCTGTTTCCCGGCTCTGGCGGGTGCTCTCCCTGCTTGTTAGGCGGTTCCGGCGTCGCGGCGACTTGGTGCTTCAGACGGGCGGGATGATCGTTGCGCTCGTCGGCCCGAAAGCGACCGGCAAATCCACCATCGCTCATGCACTGGCGACGCGCCTAGGTGGGCATCTCGACGTGCTGCCGATTCACGCCGGCAAGCCGCCCGCGACCGCGCTCACGCTGTTACCTCGTCTTCTTGTGCCGGCGGCGCGCTTCCTGTTCTCGAAGGAGCGCGCCGGAGAATACCAGAAGCCTGAACGCCGCCGGGATAAGCAATATTCGCTGCTATACGTCCTGCGGATGACTCTCCTTGCCTACGACCGTCGCAAGCTACTTGGCCGCTCGCTGCGAGCTGCGAGCTCCGGCTCCGTCGTCATCTCGGACCGGTATCCCTCGGAAAGCGTGGGAACCATCGACAGCTGCTGCTTTGATGAAGCGGCGCTGGCAAACTGCAGCTCTCCCCTGAAGCGCTGGCTGATGAATCGGGAGCGCATCCTCTACAAGGGCTTCCCGAAGCCGGACCTCCTTCTTTGCCTGGAGGCTCCGATCGAGACGACGATCGAAAGGGACGCGCGGCGCGTGAAGCAGGGCGGCCCCGATGCCGCGGCTGTACGGCGACGTTGGGAATTAGAGCGCCGGCCCGACGCTTCCCGAAGTACAGCGATCCGGATCGATACGAGCCGATCGCTGGATGAAACCCTCCGGACCGCAGTCAGAGCCGTCTGGTCTGCTCTGTGAGGATGGTCGCTTTCGAGCATGAGGAGGCAAAGTGAGCCGCTCGCACGGCTTTATGTCGGGTCAGTGGTCATTATCCCCGAATTCCGCCCATGCTCGCTGTCCAGAACTGCAGATTTCGGGTGACAGCAGGGCAGTCGCGCTCCTTTCGACAAGGTGGGCTTGGCTATTGTCCTTCTTCGAGCGCTTCATGAACTCCTTGTTTGATTAGGGCAACGATCGTTCGTAACGGGTCACGGATTTGGCGCAGGGCATCGACACGACACCAGGTTTGCTCCTCCCTTTAGGTCCAAGATATCCCCGGATCGTCGGCACGATCTTCCGAGGAGCTGACGAGCAATGACCTCGCCATCTATGGGCAAACTGCACGCTTCAACGCGGACCTTCTAACACTTGCTGGTTATAACCCGGGTTAGTCATGCGAAGAGAACGCAGGTGAGAGTAAGCTCGAGCGACTTAGGCGCCGAGGCGATGAAACTAAAGGCCGAGCGTTCCGCGCTTCAGTAACCTGGAGGACCAAGATGAAGGCAGTCATTCAGTGCGGCGGAAAAGGCACTCGATTGCGTCCGCACACATCCATTTTGCCAAAACCATTGATGCCGATCGGCGCGCGACCGGTGCTCGAACTCGTGCTCAAATGGTTAAGACGGAACGGGATCAGAGACGTTTCCATTACGACTGGATATCTGGGACATCTGATCCGCAGCGTCGTTGGTGACGGCAATCAGTGGAATATGCGGATCACCTACACCCAGGAAGTTGAGCCGCTTGGAACGATAGGCCCGTTATCGCTGCTACGCGAACAGCTTAATGAACCATTCCTGGTCCTTAACGGCGATGTGTTGACGGACCTCAATCTCAACCAATTCATCCACAGCCATCGGCGGCATAATGCCGGCGTCACGATTGCCACCGCAACTCGTACCACGAAGATGGATTTTGGTGTGATCGACGAGACAAATGGAGGCGTCACCGGATTTCGCGAAAAGCCGGAGTTGGCGCATCTCGTCAGCATGGGTATCTATTGCATGGATCCCACAATACTTGAACGCATCCCGTCGGGTGTTCCGTTTGGCTTCGATGATCTGATGTTCCAGATGCTGGAAGAAGAAGCACCTGTGAACGTATTCAAGCACAACGGCCTGTGGCTTGATATCGGCCGCGTCGAGGACTTCCTCAAAGCCCAGGATGTCGCCTGGGACGAGCAGTCGCCCGTGTTCACTGCATCCGTCGCGGCGTGAGGCAATCCCGCGCGACCCAAATGCTTTTGCCACATTTCGCTTAGCTCGAACGGGAAGGCATGCATATGCTGTTGGTATCAGAACCGGTACTGGGAGCAGACGAGAAGGCCGCCCTGGCCGCTGTAATCGATAGCGGCTGGGTGACGATGGGAGATCGAGTGCATGAATTCGAACAAGTGTTCGCCCGCATGCATGACGCCGAAGACTCAATCGCCGTCGGCTCCTGTACGGCAGCGCTTCATCTGATCCTGCACGCGCTCGGCATCGGGCCGGGCGATGAAGTTCTCGTTCCGTCTCTTACATTCGTCGCAACCGCCAACGCCGTCCTCTATGTAGGGGCACGGCCTGTGTTCGTTGATGTCGAATCGGCTGCGGTCCCGTTAATGTCGCTGGATGAGGCCAGGGCCAAGTGCACTTCACGAACGAAAGCCGTGATCCTCGTGCATTTTGCCGGCTACCTGGCGGACCGTGACGCCTGGCAGGCTTTCGCTCGCAGCAAGGGCTTACTCCTGGTCGAGGATGCCGCTCATGCGCCAGGGTTGCCAGCGGTCGGAACGTTCGGCGATGCGGCCGCATTCAGCTTTTACGGCAACAAGAACATGACCACCGCTGAAGGCGGGGCGATCATTACGCGGGGCCGAGCCTTGAGCGATACGATCAGGCGAGCCAGATCCCATGGAATGACAAGTAACACCCGGCAACGTCTGGCATGTCGCCGTCCGGATTATGACGTAACGATCCTCGGTTTTAATTACCGCATGGACGAGCTGCGCGCCGCAGTTGGCCTCGTACAGCTGAGGAAATTACCGGCGTGGAATGACATCAGACGACATTTATCGCATTGCTATCGCCAGTTAATTCTCGAACTTTGTCCATCGGTGATGGTGCCCTTCGACGCCTCATGGCTCTCCGCGCACCATCTTTTGCCAATCGTTGTGCCGAAAGCAGTCGACCGGCAATCCCTTATCGACCGGTTGCGCGAGCGTGGTATTCAGACCACCGTTCATTATCCGCCGGTGCATCGCCTCACGTTCTATAGCGATCTTTATCCAGACACGGCTCTGCCGAATACCGAAGATTTCGCCCAACGCGAGCTTACATTGCCGCTCCATCCTGGAATGACCCCAGCCGATGTCGAATATGTCGTCAATTCCCTGGCAACCGCGGTTGGTACGCCGGTTCCTGCTAGCGCGCTGGCATAAGCATGAGCACGATAATAGACCAGCTTAGCACGCGATCATCAGCCCGAGACCTGAGTTTGCGGCGCACCGTTGATATCCTGTGTGCCGGGATCGCGGGATTCGTTCTGGTGCCCGTTTTCCTGATTCTCGCGGCCGCAATCTGTCTCGAAAGCGGCAGGCCAATTCTGTATTCGCAGCTTCGCCTCGGACAGAATGGAACACCATTCCGCATCTACAAGTTCCGAAAGTTTAGAGCGGATTGTGACGACCGCGGTAGCCCGCTCACGATGGAACATGACGATCGACTAACAATGATCGGCCGCATCCTCGCTGCGGTCAAGCTGGACGAGTTGCCGCAACTCTGGAACGTTCTGCGCGGAGACATGTCCATTGTTGGACCGCGGCCGGAGACGCTCGCATTCGCCGATTGTTTCGTTAACGGCTTCGAAGAGATCCTCAAACACCGGCCCGGTCTGTTTGGACCGTGTCAGGTTATCTTCCGACACGAAAGCAAGTTCTATCCGACCGGTGCTGGCGTGCAGGACTTCTATCGAGAAGTCATCTTCCCCGCCAAGGCGAAAATTGACTTGGCATACTACTCGCGCCGAACCGCGGCCTCGGATATCGGCTGGGTTCTTCGTGCCGGCTGCGCTATCGTGGTGCAATCTGTGATTGAATTGGCGCGAAAGGGCCGATCAAGCGAGTCGACAACATGACACCGACACCAGCGACAAAGAAATACCTTGGTACAAAGGTTCTTGTGACAGGAGCCGACGGATTCATTGGCTCTCATCTGGTCGAAGCGCTGGTCTTGGCAGGAGCCGAGATTACTGCTCTTGCGCAATATAATTCTTTCGATAGCCATGGCTGGCTTGACGATCTGCCCGAGCCGGTGCGACGGCAAGTCCATGTCGTGCGCGGGGATGTCCGCGATGCTGCTTTTGTTGGCCGCCTCGTACCCGCCCACGAGATCGTCTTTCATCTGGCGGCCTTGATCGCTATACCTCACTCCTATGCCGCGCCACAGTCCTACGTTGAGACGAATGTGCTCGGCACCTTGCACGTGCTTGAGGCGGCGCGCCAACACGGAACCGAGCGCATCGTTCACACCTCGACCAGCGAAGTTTACGGCACTGCCCTGAAGATGCCGATCGATGAATCCCATCCGCTACAGGGACAGTCGCCCTATTCGGCTTCCAAAATAGCTGCGGACATGATGGCAGAGGCCTATGCGAGGTCGTTTGGCGTGCCGGTCGTGATCCTCCGACCATTTAACACCTTTGGACCAAGGCAAAGCGAGAGAGCGATCATCGCCAGTATTATACGTCAGGCGCTTGATCCCTCCTGTCCTGCTATAATGGTTGGTGATGCGACGACGGTGCGCGATCTCACATTTGTTACAGACACCGCCGCTGCATTCATGGCCGCCGGGTCGGCCGACGGCATCGAATTTGGTCAGGCATATAACGCCGGCAGCGGGCGGGCGATCGTGATCGCCGATCTGATCGATCTCATCGTCGATCTTTCGTCGAGCGAAAAGCCGGTGCTGCAGGACGAGAAACGTCTACGGCCGGCAAATTCGGAAGTGCGGGCGCTACTCGCAGATTGCACCAGCTTCGTAAAGACAACGGGGTGGTCACCGCAAGTGCCAATGCGGCGTGGACTGGAACGAACCGTTGACTGGTGGCGCGGCCGCCTCTCGGCCAGCAAAGTCAGGCGGCAGCGGGACTTCATCACATGACGATACCCCGCTCGGCCGCGTTCCACCGATGGTGTGGTGTGGCGCCTTAGCGGCCCGAGCTTTCTCCATCCTCCACCTATACCGACCGGCATCGCGAGATTCTCACCGGGCATGTGGGCGACAAGCCGGGCATGCAGAGGAATCCTTTTCGCTGGATCAAGGGCCTTGGCCTGATGCCGCGCCTGATGGGTAATGTCAAAGGCGTAAACCGGCCACGCAACCGGCTTTACCGAACGTTGGGGACAGAACTCTGCGATGGTCACCAGCTTCGCCGACGGCTCCAAATTCTCTGACGATGCTTCTATCACGCGTCGGACTTGCTGTCGTTGGTGACATATATGACTTGCACGCTCGCCCGGAGCCCATGCGTTAGGGAGAAGGGATGGATCCTGAAATCCCGTAGAAGTCACGATACCAAGCGACAAAATCGGCAAGCCCGTCCTCGATCAAGGTCTGCGGCCTGAAGCCGGTGTCGCGCAACAGTTCTTCGACATCGGCGAAGGTCTCGGTCAGTCTCCGGGCTGCATCGGCAGTATCTCCCTGATTGCCGCGCGGCCCAATTCCCGCTCCAGAATTGCAGCCACATGGGTCAGCTCTTCCGGATGATTGTTGCCGACATTGTAAATCCGTGCCGGTGCCCCGGCAGCCGGGCCCCGGCGCGCGGAGCTTGGTCGACCAGTTGCAACACGGCGCGCGCCGCATCGTCGACAGGGGTAAAGTCGCACCGCATCCTGCCATGGAGTGCCCTCCACGATCGCTTTGGTAAAGAGGAAATCGCCATATCGGGCCGTCCCCACGGCCCATAGATGGTAAAGAACCGCAGGCCCGTGACCGGAAGGCGATAGAGATGGCTGTAGGAATGCGCAATCAGCTCATTGGCTTTCTTTGTGGCGGCGTAGAGGCTGACCGGCTGGTCGGCTTTGTCGTCCACTGAAAACGGTAGTTTCGTATTGGCGCCGTAGACCGACGAGGATGACGCATAGACCAAATGGCCGCATCCGTGATGCCGGCAACCCTCCAGCACGTTGACGAAGCCTTCGAGATTGGCGTCGACATAGGCATGCGGATGATCGATCGAATAACGCACGCCGGCCTGTGCTGCGAGATGCACCACCCTGGCAAAGCGGTGTTTTCGAACAGGCGTTCGATTGAACCGCGATCGGCGAGATCGATCTGCTCGAATGCAAAACCCTGCTTCGCGCGCAGGATATCCAGCCGTGCCCGTTTCAGCGCCGGGTCGTAATAGTCGTTGAGATTGTCGAGGCCAAGCACGGCGCGGACTTCGGCCAGCAGCCGGCAAGCGACGTGGAAGCCGATGAAACCCGCCGCTCCGGTGACCAATATTGCCTGATCCGACATCGTGTCCTTGGGATCAGCCCGGCATCTGCCAGATCGGCCTTCTACCACGTGAAGATAGAAGTTATTTTGGGTTGCCTCAACGCCGTAAGCACACCCGGAAACGATGGTAGCCTCCTACGCTAAAGTCAGCGTCGCTTGTATGATGCTATCCTAGCTCGGCCACCCTCCACAATGTTGACCTGGCTCCTTCGTCGCCGTCCAATGCCCTCATAAATGAAACCGAGAGCTGCCATATCTTCAGGGCGATAGATGTTGCGCAGATCGACGACGACGGGCTTCGCCATTTCACGCTTCAGCCGTTTCAAATCGAGTGCGCGAAACTGCGCCCATTCCGTGATAATCACGAGCGCATCCGCGCCGCGGACGCAAACGTAGGGATCGTCGCAATATTCGATATCCGGCAATTCCTTGCGCGCCTGTTCCATGCCGGCCGGGTCGTGCGCGCGCACCTTGGCGCCCATGTCAAGGAGGCCCGTCACCAGCGGAATCGACGGCGCCTCGCGCATGTCATCGGTATCTGGCTTGAAGGTCAGACCGAGCACGGCGACGGTCTTGCCGCGCAGCGAACCGCCGGCAAGATTCACGACCTTGCGTGCCATTGCGCGCTTGCGGTTGTCGTTGACGCCGAGGACCGCTTCGACAATGCGCAACTGCACGTCATGGTCCTGCGCGATCTTGATCAGCGCGCGGGTGTCCTTGGGAAAACAGGAGCCGCCGAAGCCCGGGCCAGCGTGCAGGAATTTCGTGCCGATGCGGTTGTCGAGCCCGATGCCGCGCGCGACTTCCTGGACGTCGGCACCGACCTTTTCGGACAGATCCGCGATCTCGTTGATGAAGGTGATCTTGGTGGCGAGAAACGCGTTGGCAGCATATTTGATCAATTCCGCGGTGCGCCGCGCCGTGAACATCAGCGGCGCCTGGTTGAGCGACAGCGGCCGATAGATGTCGCCGAGCACCTTGCGCCCGCGCTCGTCCGAGGTCCCGACCACGATGCGATCCGGGAATTTGAAGTCACGGATTGCGGCGCCCTCACGCAAAAATTCCGGATTGGAGGCGACCACCACGTCGGCCGACGGGTTGGCCTCGCGGATCAGCCGCTCGACCTCGTCGCCGGTGCCGACCGGCACGGTCGATTTGGTCACCACGACGGTGAAACCGGACAGCGCGGCTGCGATCTCACGCGCGGCGCTGTAGACGTAAGTGAGGTCGGCATGGCCATCGCCACGCCGCGATGGGGTGCCGACCGCGATGAACACGGCGTCGGCTTCCGCCACCGGCGCTGTCAGGACGGTGGTGAACTCTAGCCTTTTAGCCTTGACGTTGGAGTCCACCAGCGCGTCGAGCCCGGGCTCAAAAATCGGGGTCTCGCCTCTGCGCAGGGCTTCGATCTTGCCGGCATCCTTGTCCACGCAGGTGACTTGGTGGCCGAAATCGGCAAAGCAGGCGCCGGACACCAGCCCCACATAGCCCGTGCCAATCATCGCGATGCGCATGTGAGTACCTGTCCATGAGGTTCAATTTGATCGCTTCGCCACCAAGTCGTGGCCGACATCGCATGGCCTACTCATTTAGCGAGTGCAACGTCTCGAATCGGCCGCTCCTTTGATGTCGCGCTTCGTTCTGCTGGCGTTTCGAAATAGACCAGGCTACCGTTCAGCGGGCCACAACCAACTAGCGGACTCTTCGATCTTGCTCGACAGCACGTTAATCGTTCTGCGAACCGCCTGCACTGTTCGTCTCTGCCAATTGATGATCCTCCATGCCGCCAGTGCATGAGAATAGAACGTTTTTCGGTTATGGCACTACGCCACACGGAGTTAACCCATGAGGCACGCGTGAATGTAGGTAATTTCCTTCAACTGCGCCCTCCAGCGCGAGCGATCGTTTGTCCCACGGCCAATGGGCGTTGTTAGACGTGCTATCCTTCAAAGTTAGGGATCTCTGGCTCAAGTCAAGCCGGGAATATCGGCCAGCGCCTGCACCAGCGAAATCTCACCGTTAGCCGAAAGCACGTCCCGATTTCGCCTAGCCGCGATAGCAAGGCAAGCAAGCGGCGCCAGTTCATAGGTGAACGCTTAGGTTGACGCCGCCCCGACTTCCGGCCCTGCGAGGTGGGCAACACAATCGCCGCGCGCTCCATTATCGAGCGTGCTCCAGCGAACGGCGCCAGCACCTCTCGAGGAAGAACAAGCCGGGGGCTCCTTGCGCCATGGCAGAGCCGCAACGCGACTGCATTCCACAAGGCCTTCAATTCAATATCAGGCGGAACTACGAGGTAGTCCAACAGCGGGAGTTACCTACGGACGGCGTGGATTGTATAGGTCATGTTAACGGGCGATCCCTGTCGTCTCACCTGATCGTCCGTCTGCGGGTGTAGCAGCAAACCCAATTGCGCCCGGAGCCAGCATTATGGCAAACATTACCGGCACAGAACTTGACGATCCCAATCTCACTGGCACAGCCGAAGGCGATACCATCTCGGGCCTTGGCGGGCGCGATCACCTTTATGGGGGCGCCGGTAACGATACGCTGTTTGGCGGGGCCGGTAACGACGCCATGCGCGGTGATGCCGGCGCCGACACCATGTTCGGCGGAGCCGGCGACGACGACTACTACGTCGACGACGTGAACGACGTCGTCAGCGAAACGACAACGCAAGGCGTCGACGACGGCGGCAAGGACAGGGTTTACAGCAGCGTCAGTTATACCCTGAGCCCATTCCTCGAGCGGCTGGTGCTGCTGGAATCGGCGGTCGCCCTCAGCGCCACGGGCAACGCCCAGGTCAACTCCATCGTCGGCAACTCGAACGCCAACATCATCAGCGGCGGCGGCGGCAAGGATACACTCACCGGCGGCTTGGCGGCCGATACATTCGTGTTCGGACCGGCCAACGCTGCCAACACCGTCACCATCACGGATTTCGCGGCCGAGGACAAGTTCGGCATCACTGCCAGCGACTATGGGTTGAGTCAGGGCAACGGCCTCGTCGACAATGGCTCCGGTACCCTCGTCCTGGACCCGGCCTGGTTCGCCACCGTGACCGGGAGCCAGGGCACGGTCGCCGGCCACGGCCAGTTTCTGTACAATACCACTACCCGCTCCGTGATGTGGGACCCGGACGGTTCCATTGCCGCCACCGGCATTGCGCTGGCGACGCTGCAGACAGGTGCCGTCGTTAGCGCCAGCAACTTCGCGATTTCCGGCGCCACCGGCAACCCGGTGGTCGGCGACATCTCGATCAACGACGTCACGATCACCGAGGGCAACTCCGGCACCAAGGTCGCCACCTTCACGGTGAGCCACACCGGCACCGCGGCATTCTCGGTCGACTATGCCACGGGCAACGGTTAGCGACCGCCGGCTCCGACTACGTCGCGACTTCAAACACGCTGAACTTCGCCGCCGGGTCCGGAGCGGCGCAGTCTCAGAACGTATCGGTCACCATCAACGGCGACGCGACCGTCGAACCCGATGAGACGTTTTTCGTCAACCTGTCGAACGCGACCAACGGCGGCAGCATCGTCAAGAGCCAGGGCATCGGCACCATCACCAACGACGACACCGTCGGCAACATCTCGATCAGCGATGTCACGATCGCAGAGGGCAACGCCGGGACCTCGATTGCCACCTTCACAGTAACTCGGACCGGCGGAACCGCAGCCTTCGACGTCAACTATGCCACGGCGGACGGCACGGCGACGGCCGGCAGCGACTATGTCGCACAGCCGACCGGCACGGTGAGCTTCGCCGCCGGCGATCTCACCAACACCATTTCGGTGACCATCAACGGCGACACGGCGATCGAGCCGACGAGACGTTCTTCGTTAATCTGTTGAGCGCGACCAACGGCGGCACCATTGTCGACGCTCAGGGCCTCGGCACCATCGCCAACGACGCCGGGGGGCGTCGGCAACATCTCGATCAACGACGTCATCATCACCGAGGGCAACTCTGGAACCAAGGTCGCCACCTTCACGGTCAGCCACCGGCAGCGCAGCCTTTTCCGTGAACTACGCCACCGCTAACAGCACGGCGGCGGCTGGTTCCGACTACGTGGCAACCGCGGGCACCTTGAGCTTCGCGGACGGACAGGCGACGCAGACGGCCTCGGTGACGATCAAGGGCGACACGATCTATGAGCCCACCGAGACATTCTTTGTCAATCTGACGGGTGCGACTAACGGCGGCACCATCCGCGACGGCCAGGGCCTCGGCACCATTACGAACGACGACGGCGGCGGCGCAGAACCGACCGTTGTCGCGAGCACCAACATGGCAGCGCTCGGCAGCACCGATCCCGCTGGGATCGCCTATGTCCCGGGAATGGGATTCTTCGTCAGTGACTCGGAAGTTGAGGAGAGCCCGTTCTTCCGTACCCAGGACCTATGGAAGCTGCAGCCCGACGGCACCCTCGTCCAGTCGTTCAGCGTGTTGAACTTCACAAATGAGCCGACGGGCCTGGCCTTCGATTCCAGCACGGGGCGTCTGTACATCTCCGACGACGATCAAAGGAAAATCGTCTGGGTCAATCCAGCCGATCCAACGGTGAAGCTCGGGCAGTCGGCCGACACTCGCCTTGTCAACATCGTTGACCCGGAGGATGTAGCCGTAAATCCGACCAACAGCCATTTGTTTATCGCTAACGGGACGGGTAATTCCTCGAACGGGGGACCCTTCGGCGCCGCGATTGTCGAGACCAATGATGCGGTCACCCAAGTCTATAGCGTCATTCGACTGCCGGCAGAAATCAAGGACCCCGAGGCGCTGGCCTATGACGCCAGTCACGACGTCTTCTATGTTGGCGGCGGCTTCAGCCCGAACATCTGGGTCGTCGACCGCAGCGGCAACATCCTGCAAAAGCTCGACGTCCTCGAAGGATTCCGCAACACTAACACATCGGCCCACGTCAAGGACCTCGAGCTCGCGCCGAGCAGCGACCCTAACGACGATCCCGGCACGCTAAACCTCTTTGTCGCCGATTACGGGAATTCGCACGTCAGCGACGGCCGTATGCTCGAGATTTCAGACCCATTCTTTTGGAACCACCAAGCGCCGGTCATCTCGACCAACAATTTAACCACCGTTCAAAATCTCGACGGATCAATGACACTGTTGGGCGTGCAGGTTACTGATTCCGATGCTCTTGCCTCATCCCAAACCTTCGGTCTTACGGCGACAGCCGGAGCTGCGGCGTCAGGAACCAGTATAACGCCGCCGACGAGCTCTGGTTCGTTGACGGGCATTAACAGTGTCCTCGCGACGGGCGTGACGTATCACCCGGGGGGTACGCCACTGTCGACTGACATGGTGACGCTTAGTGTCAAAGACAATTTTGGGGCGACTGACGCTGAAAACTTTGTCTTCGCTCAGGCTGGGTCGGGGCCCAACATCACACTGCAAGGCACCTCCGGCAAGGACGTGATTTTAGCGACCAATAATCAGGACGTGCTTACCGGCGACGCCGCACAGGACCAGTTCGTGTTCGCGCCGACTTCTTCAGGGCCATCGGTGCAGCACACGATAACCGACTTTGGGGCGGGCGTGGACAAGATCGACGTCAGGCAATTCAGCAATATTTCAGCCTCGGCTCTTCCGACCGAAACCCAGCAAGGCAGCGATACGCTGATCACGCTCGATAGTAATGATACCCTGCTACTGAAAAACGTCGCTGCCATAAGCCTGCACGCCAGCGATTTCATCGTCACTTAGAGCCCAACTCGGAAATATTGAACCGGGTGAGAAGTAGCAGGACAAGTTTGGTCGAGATGTCGGAACCGTTGCATAATCGAATGTGCGAAAGATTCTGGGATGCAAAACTTTGATTGTGATGGGGCTATAGCGAAGCGTGCATCCCTAGAAGTGCATCAAGTCCGAACCATCTGGCTGGGCGCAATCCTGGACCGATCCGCGAAGCTGCGTGTTGGTCGCATGCGCGGCGCCCGTTCTTTGCGGTGGCCGATATTGGAGAGAATGCACGCTGCAAGGCCGCCGGCAAAAAGCGCTCTCCCCGATCGCGATCACGTGATCCGCCGTATCGTTGCGCTGTTCGAGATCGAGCGCTCCGTCAATGGCAAGAGGAGCGTCTGGATGTTCGGCGGCCGCTGAGCCGGCCCAGGGCGGTGAGAGCCACAGGTTCAACATGTTTCCCGGTCTAGCTCGCATCCAATGTCCTACCCTGGTTCTGAGTGGGGAAGACGATCCAAATCACCCGATCGAGAGTCAGGCTGATATCGTGGCGGCGCTACCGCCGCGCCTCGTTCAGTTCGAGCGGTTCAACCCAAACGTTTGTGGTCAATTGAATGGCCGGTTCCCATTGCTGCGATGCTGCCCAAATTGCCTGTGACCATATCGTGACGACCCGTTTGGCGTTAGGCATGAATATTTTTCTGATGACAAGCTTTCATCGACCGTTTGTAGATGTCGCAATGGAAGTAGCCATAACGAGGTAGACGCACCCAATTCGGCCATTTGATCACGTCCGCTCATGCTGAACGACCCAAATTATCCATTCGCGACCGACTAGTCCGTGACGCACGCTTGAGCCGGCATTCGTAGTGCTCGGATCCTGCTTTTGCGGGGGTGCATTTATCCAAGTGTTGTTTCGCCCGAGTGCCTGAAAGATTCGATTGATGTCCCACCTAACGGTCATGGGCGCAGTAGCCCCCACCCTTCTCTGATACTCCGGAATCAAAATCGGGCCGTATTATCAGAAATCATAGAAATTCCGATTATCCGTTCGAACGGGGGACCTGGAAAGCCGGACAAGACCAAGGGCGGCTCGCCGCCGCGACGGGCGTTCGCCCCGTGAGGGTTCTGAATCCTGTCGGGGATACGCGTGATCAAGGCGTCGGAAATCGCGTACTCGCGCCAAGCGTAGAACAACGTGCACCCGCATAAAAGGGGTAATCACTTTGATCGTTTGATTGTGATGGGCGTTCATTTAACTTCTTTTGGGGCGCATGGCGGGGCCTGGGAGGCCTAGCATCGCCGGGGCAACATGGGGGGACACGGTTAATCGGAGCGCGGGTGGCGTTTCCCGATTGAATTCAAGGGGGCAGGATAGCCATGGGCCGGCCAATAGGCCGTCCCAGATCAGCGAGGACCACCATGAATCGGGCAACTACGGTTACCGTTCTTGTCGGGCAAAATGCGCTGCTGAGGGAAGGCCTCGCTCGGATTTTGAGTCCGGCTGGCTTTCGTATTTTGGCGTCGGCATCCAGCGTTGACTACCTGATCCCGAACTCGCTCCCTCAACAGCAGCCCATCTTGCTCATCATCGATGTCGGCGATGATTTCGATATTGCATTCGCGCAAATGAAGTCCTTCAAGCAGCGGTATCCGGCAGGACGCGTCGCCATGCTGGCTCATCAGCGTCAGCTGCGCACAATGATGTCCGCGTTTCGGCTGGGTGCCAACGCGTATTTGGCCAAGGCCGCGACGTGCGACACTTTTATCAAGACCCTTGAATTGGTCATGCTTGGCGTGACATTTTTGCCTCCTGAAATACTGAGTTTCATTTGTCACCAGCAAGACCGCAGCCGCGCAGCCAGCCACAGTGGCCACGCAGCTCACCACATAAATGCCCCTGACGACAAGGATGGCGATGCTGGCTCGATGATCGGGACCAAGGGTGAAACGAATGAACTTGTACCGCGCGACATGGCCAGCCTCACGCCACTGTCAACTCCGCAACAATCCATCCTGCGCTGTCTGATGCAGGGTGATTCCAACAAAAGCATAGCGCGTAAGCTGGCCATCTCCGAGGCCACCGCGAAGGTCCATGTCAAATCGATCCTCCGGAAGATTCGGGTCCACAATCGCACGCAGGCCGCTATTTGGGCGATAAGTGCAGCTCCGCTCATGTCGGCAAACGACGACGTTTCACCCGAGCAGGTTACGGAAGCCGCTGCCGCGCCAGCCCGGTGCGCAAGCAGGCCGTCAGTTCGCGGCGCAAAGCTCCTCGACCTTGCACATACAGTGCCTGATAGATCGCCTCGTGACTGATGCGCATCGTCTCATCCTCGGGGAAGTCGAACCGAATGCGGCGAGCAATCTGTTCTGGGCTCCATGCCGTCGCCCAACGTCTGTTCTGTCGATGTACAGCCCGACGCCCCTTCCACACGACCTTCGGGCCGACGAGGGGCACCCCGTCCGGAGACGCGATCATACCGGCAAGCCTGTCTTGCACATAATCTCGCAGGATCGGATTAATCGCCAACTTCGCGGGCTTTGGCCGTCGGGCGGACCGATCAGCGTGCCATTGTGCCGTGGTCGCTCGATAATCTAGAGCGCCGCTGCGGGTCGCCGCATTGCGCCGGAGCTCACGAGAGATCGTGCATGGAGGGCGATCAAGCTGACGAGCGATGACTCGCACTCCCTGACCCTGCGCGCGCAAGATGGCGATCTCCTCACGTTCGGCGAACGAAAGGTAACGCCCTGATGGAGGTTTTGACGACTGCGAGAAATGTGTTGGTGGCACGCCGCCCGCCCTCCGGAACCAGCCTACTCCGACCGCCGGCGACACCCTGGCGTCAACCGCAGCATCCTCGCTCGAGCGCCCCGAGGCAATCGCGATCCAGAACTGTCTACAATTCTCTCGCTGTGCCTCTGGGGGGCGGCCTGGCGATCTCAAAGCTGCTCGCACACACCGATCCGAACGCCGCCTGTATCTCTTCATCGCAACCTCTTTTGCTAGAGTGTTGCGACGACCGATTGAATCCGCCCAGGATGCGCCCCCATATGAAAGGGGTCTCCCCTCCTCGCTGACACTTTGATCAAGCTGCGGAGTACTTCTTAGCTTTCGGATCGCTCTCACCGCGACACCGGCCTCGCGGTTTCCTTACATGCCAATACGGCATCGCATCGAGCGCAGCAGCGTCCGGATCACATTCTCAAGCCCGCCGATCTTGTGCCGCGACAAGCCGGCGCTAACCTCCTTTTATCCACGAAGCTGCAACGCCCGGTAGTCAGGTGATCTCGTAAGTAAGCTAGCGCTCTGATGCAATGCAAACCGATAGATTCCGCGCTGTCACGAGAACGGTCGGTCGATTTGTCACTCGGGCTCCACTGGCCGCTCCAAATGTTGAAAGGCGGCCGGCACGACATGAGCACGGGCTAATCGCTTCGATCAGCGCTTCGCGATGGCCCGCACGTAAGAATGCTGTCGCCTTGGAAGTTGCATGCGGCGAAGGTTATAAAGCTGCGCCGCGCCTCGTTCCACGTCAAGCCGCCCTGCGGCGCGCGCCGACGCAGCTACGGTGCTCGCGTCGTCGCACCCATTCATGCGAATCAGATGCCGGCGATCGTTACTTGCTTTCAAGTCTGATTTGTCGTTCTCCGCCATTGCGAGGAACAGGAAGTTCGCCGCTGGTGCCTGCATTCGAGGGCACGTCGGGCGCCTCTGCCAAGAACGCGTGATTGACCCCCCAGATCGCTGCTTGTGTCCGGTTCTGAACCTGGATCTTGCGAAGGATCGCTTTGATATGGACCTTTACGGTAGCTTCGGCAATTTCGATTTTCCGTGCGATGCATTTGTTCGAATCGCCTTCGATCAAACAGCGCATAATAGACCTCTCACGCGGAGAGAGCCGTGGGTCGATCGTGCCTGCAGTGAGCATCGCACCGCCGCTGCCTACGCTCGATGCACGGTTACTCACGTGATGATCGTCAACAAGAGCAAATGACAGAAACGCTGGAGGGAAGACGACTTCACCCATCATCACCAATTCCACCGATTTGGCAAAGACCTCGCAGCTCGTGACGTCAGCGAAATAGCCGTTAACGCCTGCGCGAAAAGCTGCCACTATGTCGTCCAACCGATAGCGGGTGACGACAATCGCGACTCGCGCATTGGGATGGCGGTTTCTCAGAAATTCGATCTGCTCTACGGTGGCATCAAAGTCATCGCCCGTATGAACGATCAGAAAAAGCAATTGGTCGGCTTGAATCTGGCTAGCCATCAAATCATCACCCGGCGCTGCCGAAGCCCTGATGCGGAAATTGGCTGAGCGTAGGATTCGTTCAATGCCCTCTCTAAGCAGCCCCCGTTCTCCGACAAGAATGATTGCAAAATCCCGTCGCCGTTTCATGATGAACTCCGAGCAAAAAACAAGGCGTTCGGCTGCGGTTGAAAACCCGCCGTTCCAAGCGATGGTCAGTATGTGATGGGCACTAGGCCCCCAGTCCCGTCAATCTAAGGTCGTTTTCCCGCTAAATTTTCGTCGCATGTTTGTCATATCTTAGATTTTAATGCCCGATATCACCATATATCATTTGCTATAACCGTTTCTCCTAGCACGGATTTTGGTACGGAATGTCGCAGTCCACAACAAGCCCGTGGGTTTCCATAGGCGAACGGCCTTACGTTGCTTTTTGGGTCCGGAGCCACATCTTTGCCCTCGGCACAACAAAGCCAATGACGGGCGATATTTTGTGATAGTTTGATGACGTTCTTGATTACGCGTTTGTTTGGAGCTGGCGTATGCATTGTATTCGTGTGGTTATTGCGGATCGCCATCCCATAGTTCGGCAAGGCCTGGCTGACGTACTCGGGACAGAACGTGATTTCAGGTTAGTCGCCTGCTGCGGTGATGGACCAAGCTGCATCGAAGCGATCAGGTTATTCGTGCCGGAGATCGCCATTGTGGATTTGCCCGATATCGGTGGGTCAGAAATTCTCGCTGTGACCAGGGCGGAGAAGCTTCGCACGCGGTTGGTGTTTTTTACCGGCTATATCCATGACAGCGATATAGCGAGCCTGGCTTCGGGAGGGGCCTACAGTGTTATCTCCAAGGATATAGAGCCCAAACTTCTGCTGCAGATTCTACGGCAAGTTGCGAGCAATCACAGATTGGCTCCGCCTACTCCATATGAGCTCGAACCAGCTCAGGAAACCACGAAGGCCAAAGCGACGCACGCCCCCCTCACCGACCGCGAGCGTCAGATTATGCGTCTAGTGTCTGAGGGATTACCGAACAAGGAAATTGCGCGTCGACTGAATGTCACTGATGGCACAATCAAGGTTCATCTTCATCATATCTTTCAGAAGCTCGAAGTAAGCAATCGGACGGTGCTTGCGACCCTCGCCATCTCACAAATTCACGAGCTGGACGCACCTCAGGAAGATCGTCGTGAGGCGTCATTCGAAGCTTCCCCCGGAACGCGCTCCACTGTTGCAGATAAAATCAGGTCCGTACGCAACCGATGAGATCGCCCGCGCGCAATAACCACTCATATGGTGCAGCATCGCGAATTCCCGAGCGAGAATTTCGGTGTGGCTAGACTCCAATCGGGTTAACCCACGTCAGCCACCTGAGCGACCAGGACCTTGCTGGGCCGACCTTGGGCTGCACTTATGACGTGATTGAAAAATTGACCACGAAGAACCTTTGGCCGCCTATTTGGGGGCTGTCAGTTACTTCGACTCGCCAGCAAAGCTCATTCCACAACGGCCCCAACATCCCATCCTTGAGGATTTCAGCAGTCAATTGGATCGCTGTCGTTTGCGCGGAGGTGACGTCAGGTAGCTCCACTCCGACGTCATCCAACACCAAAGTGCCGTCACTAACATGGAAGAAGTAGCGAGCCATCACTGGCTCCTCTGGAAACGCGGCGCCCGCATCCGCACAGACGAGACCGAGACACAATTCTTGAGAAGGACCAAGTATCCTTTGTCTTGAGAGGGACCAAGTATCCTTTGGAAGCGATCGACAGCTCTTAAGTGGTACCGCCAAGTTGGACTCCTTGTACGTGAACGCCCATCCCTAACTGCAGCCTGGGCTGCCGGTGGGATTTAGAGCGCGAGAAATACTAGATCGTCGCCCGATGATCACTTTCCAGGAGTGTGCGGACCATGCGAGGCCCGAAGTCAACGGGGCCGCGTCGCGCCAAATCGTTGGCCTTTGAAAGCCGCCACGCGCCCCATGCCAAATAGCCGCACCGGCGCACCAATAATAGAATGTCTCGCGGTGCTGGTAACGAACGATCGGACGCTGCGTCGGCCCAAAGGGAATTGCCGCCCTTGAACAGCGTCTCACTGAGCGAGCGCAGTATGAGGACGCTGCGGCTTAGGGCGAACTCGCTGCTGGGTTGAGCAACGACCGGGAGCCCAACTATGGGAACCTCGGGCCCAACCGGCCGATCATTACGTGGAACAGGAAGAGATCATTGCTGGCCACTGAAACCTTCATTGGCAAGCTCTCCCGCGGGCACGACTGGCCAAAGCGTTCAACTACATCCTGAAGCGATGGGAAGGCTGAAGCGGCGCCGCACGAGCCGCGCGCCCGCGAGAAGCTGTCCGTCTTCTTCCAAGAGGTCAGCAGCAGGAGATGAGCTGAGTACAGCGCAGCGTGACTTCCCTCTCAGGCTGCCTTTCACTGGCTTTAGCAAGGCAGAGACCGCGCGTTTGAAGTGGAGCGATATCGAGCTTGTCCAACGCGTGACTGCATCGCCTGCGCCCAACACGTAGACAAGAAGTTAGCTCCATCTGGTGGTGTTTGATTCGAGTCAACGAACGCGGCGATGACCTTCTGCATCGCTGACAACCACGGCGGCTCTCGCAAGCATTGATTGATACTTCAACAATATCAATGCCTCATCAATGCCACCGCCCTGACCTAGCCCTCATCTTATCTCGAAGCGACCTTCATTCAGCCTCGTTTGTCGCGGAGCCAGACCATGGGAATGAACAACGAAGGGATGGATGGAGAAACAGTAGATGAGTACGATTAACCTGACCGGCAGCTACGGCACCACGCCGTACAAGGTATCCGGTCTCGCGTCCGGGACAGTCATCGACGCCGAGACCGCGTCGTGGATCCAGTCGAACTCCGGGAGCGGCAGCAACGACTACCCGTTCCTGGTGTACAAGTCGCCCGACGCCGTCCTCGATGGCGGCACGATCATCGGGCAGATCGACCAGACGAGCGAGTGGCGCACCGTGTACAACGACACATGTGATAACCCCGCACTAGCATGACCTCCAGCGTCCCATCGCATGCATGGGGACTGACGCTGGAGGTCAGTCGGATAGTTCAATTCAGCTCGGGTCTTGCTTTTCGAACCAGCACGTTGCGGGCGAGTAAACCCAACCGGAGGAAGTCATGAGTCACACAGTTACACGCTCAGGTAATCAAGTTCAAACACCTTACAAGACGGGTTCTGCCGGCCTTGACCCCAATACACTGCTCGATTTCGAGACCGCCACCTTCATTTTGGACAATCAACCGTCCACAATTGATGGCGACGGGACAAACTATTGGCCTGTGGACGTTCGCAACTCGCCCGGTGTCATTATTGATGGTGGCACAATTCAGGGCGAGATCAACATGACCGGAGACTGGCGCACAGTTTACGACTATGGCAATTCGGCCGGTGTCACTGTGCAGTATAGTCCAGGGGTTATTGTACGCGACTGGCGTATGACGAATGTGTTCGACGGCGTTAATATTTCCTGGGAGAGCAGCAACTTTTTGGTCGAGGATGTTTGGATTACCGGCGCCAGGGACGACGCCATTCAGAATGATAAGGTTAACTCTGGTACAATCCGTGATAGCTTGTTCGATGGAGTGTTTGCTGGTATCTCGCTTGACCCTTCGTCATCAAGCCCGGTGGATGGGAGAAACAACGTCGTCACTATTGATGGTGTGCTCATGCGTCTTAACCTTCAGAATTACGAAGGTGAGATGACACATGCAAGTTGGATTAAAACCGATTCTGCTACGTTGGGTGCGGTCACGCCACACTTGCAGGTCTTTAATACCGTTGTTGCTATCGAGGATCCAACGCACCACAGCTTCCGCAGCACGGCCGACGCGTGGAAGTATCAAATAGAAGGCGCGAACAACTTCTATCTGAACCTGTCCGACACGCCGTTGCCCTCGGACTACCCTATGCCTCCCTCTGGGAGCTGGACGGTCCTCCAGGGGCAGGCGGCCCGCGACTACTGGGACCAGGCCAAGGCCGAGTGGATCAAGAACCACGAGGGCGACGGCGCGATGACTGCGCCGCCGCCGGTCAACGAACAGCCACCGGTGGAGGAGACTCCGACTGCCTCGGGTTCGGATACGACCGGCACAACGACCGGCAGCAGTCCTTCCACGGGCGGCACGTCCACGGCCACGGACGGTACATCGACCACGGGCGATACTTCCACGACCACCGGCAGTACATCCACGGCCACGGACGATACATCGACCACGGGCGGTACTTCCACGGCCACCGGCAGTACATCCACGGCCACGGACGGTACATCGACCACGGGCGGTACTTCCACGGCCACCGGCAGTACATCCACGGCCGCGGACGGTACATCGACCACGAGCGGTACTTCCACGACCACCGAAGGCACATCCACGACCGTCTCGTCGGACTCGGCACGAGGCGGTCACCACTGGTGGCAGCAGACGTTTGGTAATTCGTCGACGGACGATACGACCGTCTCGCCGGACATAGCACGAGGCGGCCACCACTGGTGGGAGCAGGCACTTGGTAATTCGACGACGGACGATAGATCCACGACCGTCTCGCCGGCTTCGACATCAGAAGGATTGGGCCACCACTGGCAGCAAATTGCTGGTTTGACGACGAGCGCGCTGGGCAGCCACGATTGGCAACAGCACGCGAACTTCTGGCACCAATAGGAGCTGGAGAGCTGTCTTCCGACATGACCTGCCGGAAGACAGCCCTTTGGGATCGAAGATTGAACGAAGGTCCAGGCAGGGTGGCTGAGGTAGTGAGACGGCCGCCTTTGAGACCGCGCACATTCCGGCGCGCGAACTTGAGAACAATATCGATGGCGGCGCTCTCCAGGGAGTCTGATCTGGCCACGAAATTGCCTGCGTAAATCCTCAGTGATCCCATTTTTGCCGGAAAACGGTCAGTGTCGGCCGTCATTTATTCAAATGTTCGTAGGGGACGCAACCGAATGAGTGTTGGTCAAAGTCGCATGCGAATGCCGTCCTTCGGTTTGCCGAATCCACTGTCAGCGGTGGCCGGCGATGACCCGGTGGCTATCGGCTTGCGCGAAAGCGCACGACGGATGGTCGGCGTCGCCGGGTTCAGCGGGGTGGTGAACATCCTGATGCTGTCCGGCTCTCTTTATATGTTGCAGGTTTATGACCGGGTGATCCCGAGCCGCAACGTCGCGACCTTGCTCGGCCTCTCGTTGATGGTGCTGCTCGCTTACCTGATCCAGGCATATTTCGAGGCGTTGCGCGCGCGCATGCTGTGCCGGGTGGCAACCATGTTCGATGTCGGCATGCAGGAATCGATCCATACCGCGCTTGCGATGCTGCCGCTCCGTGGCGCGAACCCGATGCTGCTCCTGCAGCCGCTGCGCGATCTCGACCAGGTTCGCACCTTCATGTCGGGAATGGGACCGACGGCGTTTCTGGACATGCCCTGGATTCCGATCTTTCTGGTCACGCTCTTTCTGTTCCATCCCGCAATCGGCGCTACGGCGCTACTGGGAACGATTGCAATCATCGCGATGACATTGCTCACAGAACGGCTGTCGCGTGGTGCGGCCAGGGCCGCGATGGACTCAAGTGCACGCCGGCAGGTGCTGGCGGATACGACCCAGCGCAACGCCGAGGTGATACGGGCGTTCGGCATGATTGATCGATTCACCGTGCGTTGGTCGCAGGCCAATGAGCGGTATCTGCGCGAAAACATCCGAGCCAACGATGTATATGCCAATCTCGGATCCGTGGCGAAGCTCCTGCGCTACGTGTTGCAGTCGGGCATGCTGGGGATTGGCGCCTATCTTGTGGTGGTCGACCAGGCCTCGGGCGGCATCATGATTGCTTCGTCGATCATGATGGGCCGCGCGTTGGCGCCGGTTGAAGTTGTGCTCGGCAACTGGAAGCAGCTTGTCACCGCGCGCCAGGGGCTCGCCCGCCTGCGCGACATCTGCAAGGCGACGGCTACGCCGCCTGCGCCGCCGGTGGCGTTGCCGCGTCCCTGCCGCGAGCTCTCGGTAGAGCATCTCGCGGTCGCAGCTCCGGGCATGGACAAGCCCATCGTGTCCGACATTTCGTTCTCGCTGAAAGCGGGTATGGGGCTCGCACTGCTCGGCGCCAGTGCTTCCGGCAAGACCTCACTTTCGAGGGCGCTGGTCGGAATCTGGCCGGCCAAAGAGGGTGTCGTGCGGCTCGACGGAGCGGCCATCGATCAATGGCGCAACGAGGATCTGGGGCGTCATATCGGCTACTTGCCTCAGGACGTTGCGCTGCTCGAGGGCACGGTGGCCGAAAATATCTGCCGGTTCGATGAGCGGGCGACGTCAGAGGCGATATTGAAGGCTGCGCAGATTGCCGGCGTGCACGATCTCATCCTGCGCCTGCCGCAGGGATATGCGACGCGCATCGGCCAGGGCGGTATGAGCCTCTCGGCGGGCCAGCGCCAGCGGATTGGTCTGGCGCGAGCTGCCTTCGGCGACCCGTTTCTGGTTGTGCTCGACGAGCCCAATGCGAACCTCGACACCGACGGCGAGAATTCCCTGGGCCAAGCTATTGAGACTCTGCGCCGAAACGGGAGCATCGTCATCGTCATATCGCACCGCCCCAGCGCGCTTGCCGTACTGGACATGGCGATGGTGCTCTACGATGGCAAGGCGATCGCGTTCGGTCCCTGCGAGGAGGTCTTTGCACGCGTTCGAAGGGGGACGGGCAAGGCGGCGTCTGCGGCAAAGGCGGCGGCTGCACGGACCGCACCTGCGGTGCCTCGCGCAGCGGTCGCTGAGGGAGTTTGAACATGCGGCCTAGACAGAATGCACTAGATTCCGATCAGGCCTCGCCGCGCGTGGCACGCGATCCCAACCCCGACGCGTTCGGATCGCAAAGCGCTGCCTTGATACTCGAATTGCAACGTTTGAGCCGCGCCTTTGACGGCGAAATTCGCAGTCATCAGCATGCACAGCGGCTGCGGCGCGCCGCGCCTGATACTTCAGCACGTCCCATTGGTGCCCAGACCCGCCGGCCCAAGCGCCGGAAAAAGAGCAAGGTGGGGTGGGTTATCGACTTCTGCCTTGAACAGGTCGGTTTCAAGTCGGCCGCGCAGGCCAAGCGCCGGATGGACCCGCCGAACGCGGCTCACGTCACGCCGCGCCATCCGAGCCCGAGTCTCGTACCGTCCCGTCCATCGCCGATGGAATTGACGAAACCCGGGCCGGCAATTCCTGCGCCGGATGCCCCACATCAATCGATGGCTCTCCCGAATCCGCAACTCAGGCTTACAGGTCCGCTCGCGCCGGCAACGGCCGTCGGGCGCTTGCTTCGAACTGGCAGCGCCGGCCTGGTCGCTGCGGGTTCATTCCTGCTCAATCGCAACGCGCAAGCCCCGGCGAACGCCACGGCCGATATCGGCCTGATGACGCATGCCGGCTGGTCGTTTGAAAATCAGTTGCGGACCGGCCTTCGAATTCTGCTCCTCGCCACCGTGCTGGGCGGCGGCTGGCTTGCACTCGTGCCGCTTGCGGGCGCCGTGGTGGTGCCTGGAAATCTTGTCGTGCAGTCCAATGTCAAGACTATCCAGCATCCCACCGGCGGGGTCGTCGCGGATATTAAGGTCGCCAATGGTGCACACGTGGCCGCCGGCGATTTGCTGCTGCGGCTCGACGCCACCCAGGCCCAGACCAGCCTTCAGATCGTGAGCAAGCAGCTCGACGAGGTGCGCGCGCGGATCGCTCGATTGACCGCTGAGCGCGATGGCCTGAACCAGCCGGAATTTCCTCCTGCATTGATGGCACGCGCCGGCGAAGAAAGCATCCGAAGTCTGCTGGCGTCGGAGACTTCACTGTTCAAGGCCCGATCGGAAGGGCGCAAGAGCCAAAAGGACGTTTTGCAGAGCAAGATTGGGCAGCTCGGCCAAGAGGTTTCGGGACAAGAGGCCCAGGTGGACTCCAAAGCCAAGCAGCTTGAATTGATTGCTGGCGAGCTTGTCGGGGTCAAGGACCTTTACGACAAGCGACTGGTGCCGCTGACGCGTCTCACGACGTTGCAGCGTGAGACCGCGCGGATCGAAGGCGAGCGCGGGCAATTGATATCCTCGATCGCCGAGACGAAATCAAAGGTCGGCGAGACACAGCTTCAGATCGCGCGCCTCGATCAGGATTTTCGCACCGAAGTGGTCAAGGAACTAGGCGAGACGCAGGGCAAGGAAGCCGAACTCGTCGAGCGCGGCGTCGCCGCGCGGGATCTGCTCGACCGGATCGAAATGCGTGCGCCGACATCGGGCGTGATCCACAAGCTTTCCGCGCACACCATCGGCGGGGTCGTCCGCCCAGGCGACGTCATTATGGAAATCGTGCCCGATACGGACGACCTGCTTGTCGAAGCAAGGTTGCAGCCGCAGGATATCGACCAGGTTCGTACCGGCCAAAAGGCATTCGTCCGCTTCTCGGCCTTCAACCAGCGGGTGACACCGCAGCTCACCGGCACGGTGTCTCTGGTGTCGGCCGATACCAGCCGTGATCAGCAGACCAATTCATCCTATTTCACGGTGAGGGTCGTGTTGCCCGATGATGAGCGTCGCCGGCTGGGCGGCCTACAACTCGTCCCAGGCATGCCGGCCGAAGTTTTCATGCAGACCGGCAGCCGGACCATGATGAACTATTTGTTGAAGCCGATCACCGAGCAAATGAACCGTGCGTTTGTCGAGCGGTAGCTCGACGCCGGGCCAAGTTTCAGAACCTATACAACTCCAGCTCCAATGGTAAAGGCCGCGCCATTCAATAGCTGATCGGCGCCCGTTTGGCGGAATTTAACGATGAGACCGCGCGCGGCGAGGTTTGGTCGGGTGGCAACCTGGAACAGAGCCAACCTTCAGGGCCGAAAAAAGGGAAAGAGATCGAGTGCGTTATGCAACGCGCTGGTTGGCCGGCTTGAACATAACCGGCCGAAGAAGTTCGTGACGCCGGAGTGGACGGGACGAAGCGCGCCGGCGCATTGAACGGGCAGTTCGTTGAATGGGACACGCAGCGCAAGCGGCTCAGCGCACAGGGTGCTTTTTGCTTTCAAGGCCAGAAATCTCACGTATCGGTCGTTTTAATGGGCCGCAGAGGGCTCGCTTTAACTAAAACTTTAGACAAACAGGTTGGCATTGTTGGACTGAACCGACCAGCGATTTTTTGAATGCCCCCTCGCGGATCGAGCTCTATCGCTTAATCCATTGCACTCTGGACTTACTCCATGAAGTCCGATTTTTCGATTGGCGATCGTGTTCAAATGAGCGCCCTCGGCGCAGCACGCTGCCCTCGACATGCACACAAGGCCGGCACTATTGTCGGGCGGAGCAACTACGTTAATTGCGCCCGCGTCCTTCTCGACGGAAACAAGTCACCAATCTCCCTTCATTGCGAATATCTTGACGCGATTCTGCCGGTCAATGCAGCGATACAACCTCGTTGATACCGTACCTTGGTTCGTTGAATGCGATGGCACTTGATAGGCGGATCACTCTTTGAGACGTTCGCCGAAGCGGAGAAGGCCTGTGAGGCCGTGCTGGAGCACCTGATCAGATAGCTTCGGATCTGGCGTAGCCCTTGCCCCGCTCAGCCGCGTCGGGCTGAATATCCCGAACGAGGAGTATTCATCAGGCCGCGGTCGTAAGTTCGAAGAGCCGATCGCGCCGCCGGGCGGCGGCAAGCTCGTCCCTCACCCGCCGCCGCGATCTTGACGCGCTTCAAAGAGACCTGCTGATCGCAGTCCGGCCAGGCAATCCAGCCCACACGAGCGGGTAAGATTTCGTTAACCTTACGGGAGCAAGACTTTGGCTGCCGGGGCTGGGCGCATCATAAAAGGAGAATCCCATGCCAAATCTGGAAGAGGCCATTCGCGAACGTGCCTACCACCTCTGGATCGCCGATGGTCAACCCGAGGGCCAGGCGGACATCCATTGGCTCAATGCTCAACGCGAAATTCTCACGACATCAGTTGAAAGCTCAGGCGGCAACGCTGCCGCCGCAGCGCCCACCGACACGGGATTGGTTGCGACGAAATCCGCTAAAAAGGCGAAGGCAGCCCGATCGGGAAAAAGCAAAACCCTCGCCGCATAGGTCCATACGAGCATCATCGCGCGGACCCGTAACAACGACTCCATCATCAGCGGAGGGAGCAGCCCCGCTCCCCCGTTGTTCGTCCAAACGAATCGAGGCCGATTTTTCACGAATGGCAAGACAACCGGGATTGGACTGCCAAGAAGTACCGGCGCCTCCCGCATGGTCGTTTGGGGAGCGCTCATCAACTGACGGCCGTTCCAAGATCGCGCAGCGCCTGGGTGAAGTTCGGCGATGACAAGCCGTTGGCTAAGCAGGAAACGATGCGCCGATAGTCAGCGATCTCGGCAGTCTGACCGCCGCGGCGACCGTGGCGCCCGCCGTCCACCAAGATGGCCTGGGCGACGTCATTCGGCGCACACTCTGACTCGAAGGTTGCGCCTCTTGTTGCGCCCAGCCTGGTCGCGAGTGCTGTCGCCGCCATCGCGCTCCTGGCGGTTCTGAAGCCGTCCTAATTCGCAACATTAGGGACGACGGGAGGGCCGCTCATTCCGACGCCGTCTCTAGACAGCATAGCCCTTGGCCGTCCCTTGGCTACGCTTCACTTGCGAAACTCAGGCGTGGCCAGTTTCCCTCTGTTAGCGAGGCGAGCATATTAAGCATTCCAGCTGATGTCCAAGGCCTCATCGTGTGCCTGCAGCATTACGACGGCCGCAACCTCGCGTCGGTTGGGCCTTGAACGGGCCGCGCCAAGGCGAAGCAGGATGGCGGAGAAAACTGGCCGAAAGCTGACGTGGATCAATCCGCGCTCACGTCTGTCGCTTTACAAGTACACGGCCTAGCTGATGACGTGAGGCGGCGAGGCTTGCGCCCGCGATTGACCGGTCCCGCGCGATCCAAGCACCATTTCCGTCGTCCAATTCATGAGCAGCGATGTGTATGCGTGCTGGTGTTCTGCCTGAGAAAGTGCGTGATCCGCCCCGCTGACAGTGCGGTAGGTAAGGGAGTGAGCTCCGCTACACGAGAACCGGTAGCTGAGGATTGTTTCGTGGGGAACCAAATCATCATGCTCAGACTCGATGATCAACACGTCGCCACGGAACCGGGTGCAGGCATGAAGAGCCAGATTGTCCTTCGAAGGTACAAAGCTTCGGCGGTACGCAGCCAATACCTCTCGGTCGAGCTGCCGCTTCGGAACGTTCCATTCGTCATCCCGGTAAAGAGCCGGTACCCGGAGCGCCATCCAGCGCACGGCCCTTTTTGAGGTCAAAAGGGCAGCTAAGTAGGCGCCGTAACTGCTTCCCACGACGGCAACCGCCGAACCGTCGACAGCTGGGTGCCGTACCAGCGTGTCGTAAGCCCCGATGAGGTCATTGAGGTTCTGCTCGCGGGTGACGCTTTCGAATTGAGATTTCGTTCCCGCATGGCCGCGCAGATCGAACGTCAGGCAAACGCACCCGAGTGCAGCAATTTCGCGGGCACGAACCAGGTCGCTGGCTTGGCTACCACCCCAGCCGTGAACAAACAGTATGCCCGGAAGCGAACTTGCCGGAGTTAGCAACGTGCCTGCCAGATGCTGGTCCTCGACCTTGATTTGAATCGTCGTTTGCTCAGGAGTCATGCGTTGCGTAAGTGCGCGTATTTGGTGATTACGCCGACCTGTTGGTCCACGCCCTCAAAGTAGATGATCGCGTTCGCTGGCTTCGGCGGGCAGGTTCCGTACGCCTCAACCGACGACACTTCGACGCTCTTCAGACCAGAATCAGCTGCAAAGGCTTCGAGCGCAGTGATCTCGGCCGGTGTTGCTCCACCAATCCGCCACGACTGTTCAAGAACGCCGCAACAACGTTGTCCCGTCGTCGACGTTCCGCAAATAATGTCATAATTCCTTCGCGAAGCGATGATTTCCGGAAAGTGCCGCTTGGCGGCGGCGTCGTAGCGTTGAGCCTGATCGATCGCGATGCGCACTTCGTCCGAAGGATCTCTCACGCCCACAAGATCATCGAAGTCTCCACGGACGACGGAGAGATCGGACCCTCCGTAAGCGGTGTGACCGAAATTGTCGCGTGCGAGGATCTGTACGCCATAATAGCTCGCGACCAGCCCGTCGAGCCGAATCTGTCCGACGCTATAGGTGATGGGTGCGGCGATATCCTCTTCGAGAACGAGCCCGAATTGCGAGAGCTGCGCGTGATCGAGCTTTTCGACAATCCCGTCAAACTCAGAGGCACGGCGTATGATCGATTGACCGCGGCCGCCGGTCGCCTTTACGGGTTTGACCCGGACAGGCCCTTCGCGAAGCAAACACTCTATTGCGGCGTGCGCATCTTCGATGCAGAAAGCCGTATATCCCCGAGGGACAATGCTAACGACGTCCATCGCAAACTCGGCCGACCAGCTCGCCGGTGATCGGGCGCCTTCCGAAATCAAGCCATGGGTAATGGCTTTTGTTCCGACGAACCCGTGAGGGACAACACCGCCAAACAGATCATCCTCTGCGAAAATTCCAAGTTCGTGTGCAACATCAATTCCGATGATCGTGTCCGTTGGCAAGAAGTAAGGCCGGCCAGAATAGCTAAAGGTGGCATCGAATTGTCCGCCGAAGCAGCCGCCCTTGATTGCGGCAATCCTCTTGGCGATCCCGATGTGTGCAACCCTTTCGTGAGTTGCGCAAAACCGTGTGCCGGCTGGCGTGTGAATGAGAACCACCCTTCTTGCAGGAAGATTGGTTTGACATACAAACTCGCCAAATCTCTCAAGTTTCGCCGTGGCCCCGCCCGCAGTTCATGGAACGCCATCGAAAGGTGCGCGTTCCGCGACATTTCGATGACGGTGATTGGGAGACGGAAGATCACATAGCGCGGCGCCAATCGTCGCCGCCTCAGCGAGCGCGTTTTTGCGATTTTTCTGGTTCGGCAGATTCAACATCTGGCTGGCTCGTGCCATCGGCACGGTGGCGGTCGCGCGAAAGCAGGTTACCAGAGCGATCGAACTCGACATCGGGCTGGGCTTCCTTTGAGCGCCCACTCAGGTCGGGGTCGATACTAGTTCGAATATTGGGTCGCGGCTCAAGGCGCGACGAAGTATGTCTGCGTTGGCACATAGGCGGACCTCGACCATCGCAATCAGGTGGTCCGCTTTGCCGCTGATACTGTTGCAAGAGTCGATTTTCGTCGATGACCAAAATTCTGCGGGCCGTGGGCGCGACTTTCGTGCACAAGATATGAGGGACCTCACGGCGTCACGCAAAATTCACAGGCGACTTCGGTAACGCGATTGAGGTCATTCGAATCAGCGATCGCTCGCTGCTTAGTGTTTTCGCGAAAAATCTTGAGCCCCTGCAACTTTCGACTTTTGCAACACTATCCCCCTATGATCGGACATCGTCAGACCAGCCGGTCAGGTCCGAAAACCTTCACAGAAGCAGCTCTGAGTGATTCAACACTCACGACAGTGCTGCCTTGTGACTCGGTCCCACAGGGCCTTAGCAGGATTATCCGATCTTCAAGAGATTCTGGTTCGGCAATGGCCCGCCGGGAAATTGTGCCAGCCTGCCGCCAAGCGCGAGTGGACCAAGGTCGATACCGGCGAATCCGAGGCAATCAATCAGTGCACCAACCTCGGCCTTCGCGGCGGTATCATCGCCGGAGTAAAAGAGCACGCGACGACCACCGTCTGCCCCTGGATCGCTTGCCAGCACGTCCGCCCTCAGATGATTGAACGCCTTCACGAGGCGCGCACCACGCACCAGACCGGCGACCACCTCGCTTGAAATGCGGCCCTGCAAATCGACCGGCTTGAATAGCGGGGCTTCGATCGGATTGTTGGCGTCAATGACGATGCGTCCGCCCCAGGGCGGCAGCCCAGCCACCGCCTGCGGCAGTTTTGTCCAGTTGACCGCGATCAAGACGATGTCCGCGGCGGCGGCTTGCTCGCGCGTTCCCGGCTTGATGGTCGGGCCCAGAGCAGCAACGGACTCCTTGAGCGAGTCGGGCCCTCGGCTGTTGGCGATGGTTGCGGCAATTCCAGCTCGCGACAGCGTCTTGGCGAAGGCCAGGCCAATATTGCCGCCTCCAATAATGCCGAGGCTCATGCTCATGTCCTCTTCTGTAGGCTGCCTTAGCGGTTGGGCGTGCCGGGAAGCGCGCCGAGTTGCTGCATGAGTGAGAATAGGTTGGCCACGCCCCAGTGCTCGGTGATCTTGCCGTCGCGCACGCCCATGACGTCCACCGTCTCAAATTGAATCTTGCGACCGGTTGGCGCGATGCCGAAGAACTCGCCCTTGTGCGTGCCGTGGTAGGTCTTGTAGGTGGTCACCCGGTCGCCATCGGCGAGTTGCCAGTGGATGTCGGCGTGAAAGTCCGGGAAGGCAGCGCGCAGAACCTTGTAGAGTTCACGCGCGCCAGCCTTGTCAGGCGTGCGCCCCGGCTGCGGCGTATGGTCAATAAAATCGTCGGCGAATAATTGCTCGAACACCTCGAAATTCCCCCCGCCTTGGACTTCTTCGGTGTTCCGCCGAACAACCGCCTTCGCTGCTTCGCTCACGCTGATCCTGGTCATGGATGTCGCTCCAAGTTTATGGGCGCTGCATCGTGTTGGCGCCGATTTCAAGCGGCAGCGCCGGTCTTTGGCCGAGAAGCTGCGCTTTCCGCGGTGGATAGTGGCGACATATTCGCCTAAGATTAGTCCTGAATTGATGGAATTACTTTCAAGCATCCGTTGAAGGAAGTCTTCTGGAAACCCTCGCCAACCTTGAATCCTTCGTCCGCCGTGCCGAAACCGCCAGTTTCTCGGCCGCGGCGCGTCGCCTTGGCCTCACGCCAGCGGCAGTCAGCCGGAACGTAGCGATGCTGGAGCGCAATATCGGCGCCCGGTTGTTTCACAGGAGCACACGCAAGCTAACGCTCACCGACGCTGGAGAGCGCTTTCTGCTCGCCATCAAGGACAATCTAGAGGAACTACAGCAGGCGATTTCGGGGATGGCGACGGATGGAGGAGAGCCGGCGGGCGTGCTCAAGGTAAGCATGGGTCTCAACTTCGGTGCGGATTACATCCTTCCGCTGTTGCCGGCGTTCCTGGCCCGATATCCAGGCATTCGACCCGATTGGCAATTTACAACGCGTCAGATCGATTTGATCGCCGATGGATATGATGTCGCAATCGGGGGCGGCATTGAATGGACGCCAGGCGCTGTTTCGCGCGTGCTTGCGCCGTTGCACCTCATCGCGGTCGCCGCGCCGGAATATCTCAAGAGCCGTGCACTGCCGGCCGACCCCAACGGGCTCGCAGCATTCGAAGGAATCGTATGGCGCTCATCGCGCACGGGTCGGATTCGCGAACGCATTATGCGCAATGCGGCGGGCACCGAAATTCCGGTGAAATTGGCTGAGACGATTGTCTTCGATGATCCGGAAGCGACCTGCCGGGCAGCCCTGTTAGGCCTAGGTGTGACATTGATCGCGATGAGCCACGCGCTACCGCATTTGGAGCGCGGTGCGCTCGTGCGTCTCGTCCCTCAATGGTACAGCGACGGTGGGCCGATCTCGATCTATTACGCGAGCCGTACACTGCTGCCTGCGAAGACCCGCGTCTTCGTTGATTTTGTTGTTGAGGCATTCAAGCGTGATCGTCTGGCCGAACGTTTCGCCGGTAGCTTAGGCTAGGGTTCGGGGTCCGTTAATGGGATGGTCCGGCCGTGCTCCGGCCCTGCCAGCACGAGAAGCTGGCAAGGGGCGCTCAAGACAAGGAGCACGCCATGTCTCAGAAAATCAACGCAGCGATCGCCGTGATCGGCATCGATATTGGCAAAAACTCGCTCCACATCGTGGGGCATGATCACCGCGGTGCCATCGTGCTGCGGCAGAAGTGGTCACGCGGCCAGGTGGAAATGCGGCTCGCCAACCTGCCGCCGTGCTTGATCGGTATGGAGGCCTGCGTAGGCGCCCATCATCTCAGCCGCAAACTCCAGATGCTTGGCCACGACGCCCGCCTGATGCCGGCGAAGTACGTGCGCCCGTATTCGAAGGGACAGAAGAATGACTTCCGAGATGCAGAAGCCATCGCCGAGGCGGTGCAACGCCCGACCATGAAATTCGTCGCGACCAAGACCGCCGATCAGCTCGACCTTCAGGCACTGCACCGCGTCCGCGATCGATTGGTCGGTCAGCGTACCGGCGTCATCAATCAGATCCGTGCGTTCCTGCTGGAGCGGGGCATCGCCGTGCGGCAAGGCCTGCATTCCCTGCGGTTCGAGTTGCCGGGCATCTTGGCGACACGCATCGATGTCCTCTCGCCTCGCATGTTGCTCGTCATCGAGGGCCTGGTGGAAGACTGGCGCCGGCTGGATCAGCGAAGCCGGCCGTCCAAAAAGACGCCGAGCGCGAGGAAAGCATTGTTGACGGTCTTGTGGCTGTAATGCAGCCGAATGATCAGCGCGTCGGCATCCTTCTTTGCGATCGGCGCGACGCGGATTTCCTTAGCCTGTCCCATGGTTAGTCACTGAGTTCGTTCGAGACTCCGGTTTAGGAGGCACGGCTGCAAATAGTGGGTGATTGGATATGGGCGGTATCGCGACCGCAATTCGGCTAGGGCGTCAACCCGATGGCTGCTCTAGCCTTCACTTCTTGGGCCAGTCGCTTGGCTCGAACGTGTCTTTTATACGGAAACGGCACCGCTAATTCGCGCGCTTTATTCTGGACGGAAGCCCTCGAGCGCTTAAGCAGCACCGAGGCGCGAGACGATGAAACGCCCCTGAGGACTAGACTCCGCAAAAGCTCGATCTGCTCCGGCGTCCAGCTACGAATTGTATTGCGCGACATTCCGAGCAAACGAGGCGCGTGCCGGAAAGTTCCAGTCTCTCTACGTTCGAGGACGTATACGTGCACAGCGTGGCTCAGGCAGTAGCGGATGGCGCTGACGTTTGGCCCGAGATTCCAGATATAGGGCCGCTTGATTGGACCGGCGATAATGAGGAGCGATGTCTCTGGGTCGGGGCCTCCGTAATCGCGCAGCCGCCAATAAGCTCCACCGGCAAGTCTCCGATGCGTCAGTTCGGCAGGATCGAATCCAATAGCGCCTAGTGCATCTCCCTGTGCGCGGCGCATGAGATCAAGGGTCGCAAATTGTAATAACTGCATCGGACCCTGCGCCTGTTCATCCCATGGACGCTGCCAAACGCGAGCAGCCCCGCCGCAGCCGCCTCACACGAGCGCTGGTCGATCAGTTCTTCAATGAGTCAGCCCTGCGAATTTTCAGATGCGCTGCCTAGCGTTATAGGCCACCTCGCCCCTCCCAGTACGTCGGCGTCCCATAGTACTGGTGGGTGCGCGTTTCCCAGTCTCGATCCTGCCACGAGTCATCACTGAACTCAGGCGCGTCCCTCAGCTGTTGCTCGGTGATATTGGTTCGAAAACCACCAAGCGACGTATCATATGTCAGAGCGCCCCAGGGGATGGGATAATGGCTGTGGCCCAATCCAACAAATCCGCCAAAGCTCATGACGGCATAAGCTACGCGACCTGACACTTTGTCGATGATGAGGTGATCAATCTCACCGATATTCTTTCCATCTGCTCCATAAACCTCGGTTCCATGAACGTCTTCGCTTGAGATGCATTGATGATCCGGATGGGCTGTTGCGCGGGCCATGACTTCGGCTCCCTTCACGAGAGTGAATTTCGTCGACTTAACTCGGCCGCTACGGGGGTCGTTCCTGCTTTCGGAGAACATCTCAGGCATTATGATCGATATCGGGCATAGCGGACATCGATGTGACGCGCCCCAGATATTCAGCGCAGATCGCGGCGAGCATTGCCTTGCGGCGATCGATTGGGATTGTCCGGGTCACGTGGCTTAGTCGCCCTACCGATGGCGCGCTCGACGATGTCCCACTGCTCCCCATAGAGAATGAACGCCATGTCCCGAAAAGGCGACCGATCGCCATCCGGCAATTCCGGCATCTGCTCTAACTCGTCGACTCCTACGGACAGCCGCGATAGCTCGTCCTCGGTATCCCGGTCACCGCGATCTCGAAACCGCCCTCCACGAGGTCAGCCAATTCGAGCCGCAGCATCTCGTCATCCCAATCGCTCGCGTCGGTCAGCCGATTATCGGCGATGACATAGGCGCGCTTCTGCTGCTCGGTCCATCCGCGCGCCGCGATGACCGGGACTTGCGTAAATCCAAGCAGCTTGCCGGCGGCTAGGCGCCCGTGACCGGCTAGAACCATGCCGTTATCGGCCGCCAATATCGGCATCGTCCAGCCCCATTCCCGGATCGATGCCGCGATCTGCTCGATTTGCTCGGGCGAGTGCCGGCGCGAATTGCGCTCATAGGGCCGTAGCCGCTCAGTCGGCCATGTTTCTATGGCCGGTTTGCTCGTCAAAGCATCCATTTCACCTGCCTGTAGGGTTGTTTATGGCCCGGGAAATCGGGCCCGATCGGGGAAGCAAGGGCGAAAAACCGCGCCGCCAAATATCCGAAAGGTACGCGGTCCCGCGTACCCGTAGGTCTTTGCCCCTCTCAAAGTACCTACGCGCGCCCCGTTCCGGAATTGCCCCCGTGGCGAACGCCCCGCCGCGAGCGCAACGAAGCAGCGACATAGAACGGCCCCGCCGCGCGCACAACTCTAGCAGGGCCGCCCTGCTCTCCGGGCTTGGGGCTTGGGGGCTTGCAGGCCCGGCGGGCTTAGCCAGCCTATTCCTCCGCCCCCAAGGAAATGAGCGCTATGAAGAGGTAACCAACTCAAAATGGCGAGTGTCCTAATTAGGATGCACCGGCGCCAGGTTCTGTCCGCGTTAAGCCCCTGTGTCCTAAGTTGAATTCGTCAGTGTCCTGCTCGTAAATGTCGCACAGCGGAACTCGATTTCTATCGACTTCCAAGCGGAAAGGGAATGTAGTTCCATCATCACCGTCCGTTCCCGCGGCATCTACCAGTGACTGAGAGTGTCGCACTCCCGCCTGCGTTTTACGTGAGCGGTCATGACCAAAAGCCCCTTGCGTCCCGATTGTCCGAAGTGCGGCCAACCTATGCACTTCCTGATCGCGGACGCCATCCGCAAATTCCAATGTGTCAAATGCGACGACGTTGATCCGATGCAGTTGTTAGACGTCCAGGACTTGATCGAGAGCGAACTGCAACCGCCTAAGTAAGGCCGCCTCACTTGGCGGTCTCTCGCGCAATCGATGGAGCACCTCCCGTTTCCACATTTCGCCATTTACCGATTTGGCTACCAAAGGTGCAAGCATCCCACCATTGCAGATACGCCGCGATTAGCGGCAGCGAATTCCGAAATGCTTTAACCCGGACAGCCCGGTTGGCGGTCTCTTTCCCTCGGAGGTGGCCCTCTATGTTCAAAGGGTTCGTAATCGCAGCCTTGATGCTGCTTGGTGCGTCGCAGCTAGATCAGTATCTCACCCACGGCCGGTATACCGACGCCGCCACGTCGATGCTGAGGCAGATCAGGCACTCGTTCGGTATTTGACCCGCAACCCGACTGGTATCGGCTGAATTGCAGCCGGCCGTTGGGCCGCCTCGGTTGGCGCCGGAGGGACCGCGTTAATCTTGATGAATATTTATTCAAGCTCCTGCAACCATCGGTCCTGTTCGGCGTCGTGCTCAAGTGCGGAGCGCGTTATGGACGACGACAAGGAACAGCGTGAGCTTCAAGAGCGGGTGATGCGGTACCGGATGATGGAGCGCGAGGTTACCGACCCGCTCGCAATTAGCCTCCTGCACGACATCATCGAAGAATTGGAGACGGCTCTGCGGCCGCCTCCTCAGCGGCCTCCCAAGGACTAGTGCCTATTGGCCGGATAGAAGTCCTTACATGGACTGCCGCATAATTACGGCTTGCATCACGTTTTATATCTGCGTTCGCCCGGCGGCCTTGATTGGCAGCCGGGCTTTTGCATGGGCGTCACTAGGTCCGCCCGTTAGGGGATGCTTGTGGTCGGAGCAGCCTTCGCTTTCGCGGTGTCCAACATCTTGACGAAACGCTACGGCCCTTTTGATCCTTTGATGTTGATGGGGTGGTCGTCACTACTCACGGTGCCGCGGTCATGTTGATGTCGTTACTCATTGAACATGGACAACTGACAAGCCTTGTCACGGCGGATGAACGTGGCTGGCTGGCACTCGCCTACACAATTTTCATTGGAGGAATTGTTGGGTTCGGACTTTGGTTCTGGCTGATTGCCCGATGCTCCATGGGCCCGCGTCGCACCCTTCGGTCTGCTGCTTCCGGTGTTCGCCTTGATTTCGAGCGTGTTGTTCCTCGGCGACCGCATGACCCCAAAGTTGATTGTCGGCGGGCTGCTCGCGATCTCCGGCGTCGCCATTACACAAGTAAGACCGAGCGCTCGACCAATTTGAACCCGGAAGTCGCGTCGTGGCGACTTCCGGGTTTGGCACGTTTGAGACGTGCCGACGGTCCCTGAGAATGTCTGTTGATAGGGGCAGATCGGAAGTGACCGGCACACGGTCAAAAGTGACGCGATTGACCCGTTACGGAAGTTCACCACCTCCAAAGAATTTTATTTGACTGGCTTGGGCCTCTTCCAGCAGACATCGGCAATCTTGGGGGCAGGCCAAGGCCACTCATCGACGTCTCACTTTCATGCGACAAACGGCAAGCGGCCACGTCCGGCGACGATCGTTGCCTTGATATCAGCTGTGCCTTCTTTGCAGATATCATTGTGGTGTGACCGCGCGCAGCGCTCGAGCAAATAGTTGGCGTATTGCCGTGAAGAAGGAGCGTGAATCTGACGGCGCTAATCGTGCGGCGATCTCACAATCGCCCTAGGGCCGCTGCGCTCCTGCCTCGCTTCTGTCAAATCAAGGATGGCCTCTTCCGTCAATGGTTAGGAGGACCACCGGGGGAGGTACCAATGGCGTACTCGCAAAGCCCACCACTCGTGCCGAAGGAGTGGCGGACCGGCGAAGCAAATACGTCTGGCGGGCATGCGCGCGATCCACACGCCCAATCCGATCAGCGCATTGGTATTCAGCCCAAGAAGCCGTCGATCCATGCTCATTCCTCCAGCCTCACGGACGATTGGGCCGCCAGCAGCCGGCCTTCGATCGGCAGGCGAATGTTCCGCACCCTTACCCGGTTTTTTATTGCGGTTCTCATCGGTGTCGGCGCAATGCTGGCCTGGCAGTCCTACGGTGGCGCAGCAAGGGAGATGATGGTAGCCAGGGTTCCAACGCTGGACTGGTTGTTACCAGTTTCGGCGACAAAGCCGCCAGTCGTGGCTGTAACTCCCCCTGCCTCGGCGCAGCAGCTTGAGTCCTTGGCGTCCAATCTCGATAGCGTGCGACGCAGCGTAGAGCAGCTCGCTGCCAAGCAAGAACAGATGGTCCAGAACATTGCGACACTGCAGGCCGTCGAGGAGGACATCAGATAGAAGATGCTATACACGCCATCGTCCCCGTCCCAGGTGGCCCCATCCCGCAGCAGAAACCCTCGCAACCCAGAGCGCAGTCATCGGCTGCGCAGTCATCGTCGGTCCCTCGCCCCTCGCCTCCGACGGGATCAGTGTCGCTCCCGCGCTGATGCCCGAGATTGCTGGGCGAAACTGATAAGCGCGTTTCCCTTTGCGGCACAGATTGCTGCGGAACGGCTTGGTCGTTTGATCTCGACGATGGTAGTCTTTTCGTATGGCTGTGATCCGGCGGGTTAAGCCTAACGCCAAGCCTCGAGGGATTGCCGGCAGAAATGCGACGCCATGGCGTTAGTAGCAAACTTCGACAGCGCCTTGGGGGCGCTGCGCGCGTCGCTGATCGGTCGCCGTTTTGCCTCAACGCGGACAAACGCTTTGGCAAAACTGCGAAGCGACAGCGCGATGATAAGCAGGGGAGCGGCGCTAATGTTGTGCGAACAAAGTGTTGTCTATGATCCAGAAGAACTCTCTCTTTTTGGGGACGTTTTTGATAGAGCCGTTGCGTCACTACCGGCTGCTATGTGCACGCCCTTCAATCAAGCAGAGGTCGCAAGAGGCATTTTCGCGCGCGCAGCCGCAGGTGAGCGTGATCCGAGCCAACTTGAACTGGCGGCCCTGATGAACTTGACGGTCGCCGTTGCCTCTTAAATCCTAACCTCACTCACTGCAGGCCGGCGACGCAAGAGGTGGTTGGCTCTTTCACCGAATACTTAATCAGGCCGCAATCCGATCTTTCCGCTTCACGCCGATATGGAATAGATCGCCGGCTCGGTCGGGAAAGCGGATAGTGGACTTGCCGCACGCGCCCATTAACGTTCATCGACAGGGTTAACCGCGAGATCTAATGGACGCATCAATCGCCATTTCGGTAGAGCTTCGACTTTGCCGAGGATTATTTCAATGACAAAGGAATCGCGTCAATCATTAGAAAGACTCAGGGGCGCTGCTGATATCACGAACGCCCTCGCTGTTCAGATGAGCCACTTCACCGCCGTCCACTTCAACGGTTGCGGCCGTTGCGCGCGAAGTTGCTCGGCGCTCAATCATGGCTCAACGTGCGCCGAAGACATCAAGATCAACTGAGCAGTTGTTACTGTTGTTCGGATTTGAGACTGCAAATAGTCAGCGTGTGGTTCACCTATTATCACCAGACGGTTCGCTCCATCAGCAAGTTGGACCACGGTTGCGACGATGGGTTTAGAGATGACTCAACCCAAATGACTCGCTAGACTTGCGCGACGAGCTTCCCGCCTAGAAACCCAAGGACCGCAATGGCAAAAAGATTTTGATGCAATCGGTCTGACATTGTGTGGAGTAGCGTAAATGAGTTTCGTTAGGGCGAACGACCATGCCAATCCCGTTAGTCCGCAAGATCCGCTGTACTATGCACCGCGCTCGGCGCGCAGCATAGCGGACCCACGATCAAACTCGATGCAGCAGACGAGACAAGACAGTCTGCCTCCTGCTTCCTCCTTGTCTCGTTTTGATGGGATGCGTGAGGAAGCTTTCGCCAAATACACCCGTCCGCTGGAATCCCAACTCGTTCACGAACGCCGTCCATCACGCGCACTGCTCGCCACTGCTAGCGGAATTACCGCCGCGATTGTCACTGCTGTTGTGGCGCTTCTTTTTCTAAACGGATTTCCGAAGCCAAAAAGTGATCCCTCCGAACTTACCGTTTCCATTTCCACTCCTGCATCGGCTACGCCGGCTCAGGTGACGTCCGAAGACTCGCAAGCGCTGCTTCAGAGATTCAAGCAATTTCGAACAACGCAAGAAAGCGAAAACCAGAAACCCGCTGTTTCCGAACTCACCGCCGCTGGAACGGCTAAAGAACGGCCCGATACATCCCAAGCTCTGCTTGAAAAATTCATTCAGTGGCAGCAAAGGAATTAGTGTCGGCGATTTCCCCGCTGTTGTCCTGGGGTCTTATCGCTTTCTTATTTGGGGGAAGAAATTCAACGATGGTCTCCGAAAAACCGGGCTGCAGAGTGATCAAGGCGGTTGCCCAGGCGGATTAGGTGATCCAGAGGCGGTTCGCTGCATGTCTCTTATTGGGTCAAACGCGTCATTTCGACCGTGCGCCGACAACTTCCGATCTACGCCGATAAGCAGACATTTTCAGTTTCCGTCGGCATGTCTCAAAGGTGCCATGAGCCGACATCGCGGGTGTCACGCCGCCGCTGGATATCGGGTGCGCAGACGGCGGCAAACTATAACCTCACCTTCACGCTTGAGCTGCGGGTGAAAGTAAGCCCTGCCGACCGCCATACAGTCCAGCTACTGACCTCAATTCGAAGTAGCGATCATTAACCAACGCCTCGACACCGCACAGGTGTAGCAGGGCGATGTATCCCGCCAGATTGCCGATTCTCGGTCCGTCCTGTTGTTAGCAAACATATATCTGGCAAATAGTGGGCTTCTCGGCATCGTTCAGTCTGAACACGCTGCCGCGATCAGGACCAAACGGCGTCACGCAATGCATCTCGATCCAACGAATATTCTGACCAGCGCGAGTGTGCTTGGGCATGGGGTCACTCGTCCTCTTCTCTATCCCAAGGCGTCGGCCCACCGCCATTTTTGGGTAACCGCACTTTCTGATCAAGAGTTGCCCGGGACAATCGCGCAATCGAAAGGCTTTCGGCCGCCTGCTGCCTAAGCAGATCGATGTAAATCCGGAGATTAGGAGATTCCTGCTTTTTGCTTTTCTGGGAATAGGACCGGAGCAGATTGGCCACCTTGTGGGAGGCATCGATGTGTCGGGTGAGCTGGATCAACACCTCTTCTCCGCCGATCCGTCCCGGACGAAGTCGCCGACCGTACGTTGCACGTCGGCGACGATCGTCTGCAGGTCATTGGCGTTGTCCACTATCTCGACGGAGGAAGTAAATCCATCGAACAGCGTCGTCATGCTGTGCACCTGGAGCCAGCCGTTGGCGGCCACGATGGCAAGAAGCGCCAGCGCAAAGCCCAGATAGATCCGCAATGCGATCGAGCCCGCGCCAGGCAGCCCGGACAAGTAACGCATCAGGCGCCCCAGCGCAGCGCTGCGGTGTGCACCGGCGCATCCCACAACTCCTTCGCTTGGTCATCGAGCACCGATACCGTGACCGAGGCGCCGGCCATGTCGAGCGAAGTGACGTAGGACCCGGTCAGGAAACGCGTCGCTTTGATCCCCGCGCCGCCCAGAATCCGCCTAGCGCTGTTGACCATCAAATAGAGTTCGATCAGCGGCGTTGCGCCGAACCCGTTGACGAGAAGCAGAACTTCACTGCCCGACTCCGGCGCAAGGTCCTTGAGGATCGCGCCAACGAGTTCCTCGGCAATCGCATCGGCGGAAGCCAGCCGGACCCGGCGCCGGCCCGGTTCGCCATGAATGCCGACACCCATTTCCATTTCGTCGTCAGCCAGCGTGAAGTTCGGCCGCCCCGCCGCCGGAACGGTGCACGGCGACAGCGCCACACCCATCGAGCGCGTGCGCCGGTTGATTTCCTCGCCAAGCGCCTTGAGAGCGGCTAGCGGCATTCCGGCCTCGGCCGCGGCACCGACCATCTTTTCCACGATCAGCGTGCCCGCAACACCGCGGCGACCGGTCGTGTAGGTCGATTTCTCCACCGCCACGTCGTCGTTGGTCACCACGCTCGCCACTTCCCGGCCGGCCATCTCGGCGGCCATGGTGAAATTCATTACATCGCCTTCGTAGTTCTTGACGATGAATAGCACGCCTGCGCCGGTATCGACGGCCTCTGCAGCCTCGATCATCTGGTCTGGCGTCGGCGAGGTGAAGACCTGGCCGGGACAGGCGGCATCGAGCATACCGCGGCCGACAAAGCCCGCATGCAATGGCTCATGCCCTGAACCGCCGCCTGAAATCAGGGCAACCTTGCCGGACTTCAACGTGCGGCGGCGCACGAATTTGCGTTCGGCACCAAGAAGCAGAATATCCGCATGAGCGGCCGCAAAGCCGTCAAGACTTTCTTCGAGTACCGTATCGGCGCCGTTGATCAGCTTTTTCATAAACGCCCTCCCGTGACTCATTTTTCGGTCCGGATCAATCCATCACCCGACGCTCTCGGCGTAGCGCGCGAGCTGCGCCGCAAAATCGATGACGAGTTGTTCGAGCGCGCGGTTCTTCTTGTCGTCGCCGAGATCCGGCACCGTCACTGCGATGGTGCGCGTGCGCGCTTCGCGATGGGATGTGCGCAGCCGGCCCGGATGCGCGCGTCCGTAGGCTGCCAGGAATGCCGCGCGCTCGGCGCCGGACAGATGGCAGACATCAAAGATAATCGCGACATGTTTCGCCGGAATCGGCACCAGATAGGCCGGATTGGTGATCTGGGTCACGAAGGAGCGGTTCTTGCCCAGCGCCGCCGCGAGCTTGAGCCGGGTCCCGGAAGGCCGGTTGTCGAGTACCCGCCGCAGGATGAGCTTGTAGTCAGCGACATTGCTGTCGCCAGGCCCGCGGGTATCTTCGCGTGCTTCGTTCGTCATGACCCTACCTTTGCGATCGCCGCCTTGAGCCGCGCTACCGCAACCGGTGCCACCGAAAGGCTCGTCAGTCCGGTCGCAAGCAGCGCCGTCGTCAGGCGGGTGTCGGCGGCAGCGTCGCCGCAGAGCGAGACCTCGACATCGCGCTTGCGTGCGGCCTCGACGGTCCGGGCGATCAGCGCCAGTACTGCTGGATGGCCCGCATCGTTGAGCTCGGCGACCGAACTGATATCGCGCGCCGCAGCCATCGTATACTGGGTCAGATCGTTCGATCCGATCGAATAGAACGCAGCGTCGAAATCCTCGGCGCAGAGCGCCGCCGCCGGAACCTCGATCATGATACCGAGCGGCGGCCGGGCGCAAGCGGTCCCTTCCGCCCTGAGCGCCGCGAACTCCGCGTCAAGCATGACACCGGCACGATCGAGTTCTCCGGGAACGGCGATCATCGGCAGCATCACTTTCAGTACCCCGTGCACCGCCGCTCGCGACAGCGCCCGCAGTTGCACGCGAAACACCTCCGGTCGCGCAAGCGAGAGGCGAATGCCGCGAAGGCCGAGAAACGGATTGCTCTCGCCGTCAACCGTCAGGCCGGCGATCGGCTTGTCGCCGCCAGCATCGAGGGTGCGGATCGTCACCGGTCTTCCCTCGGCCCACTCAAGAATGCGCCGATAGATCACATACTGCGTGTCCTCGTCCGGCAGGCCATGGGACGCCTCGAACAGGAATTCCGTGCGTACAAGACCGATACCGTCGCAGATCGCGGGATCGAGGCTTGCGAGGTCTTCAGAAGCCGTGACGTTGAGCAGTACCGCGATCCGCCGCCTGTCGGCGGTGTAGGCAGGGGTAACGCAGCCGGCCTCGGCGGCAGCCTGCGCGGCGTTCGCAGCCGCCATGCGCTGCTCGAACTGGCGGCGCGTCTCCGGCTCGGGATCGAAGATCACGGTGCCGGCATCGCCGTCGACCAGGGCCAGCGCCGGCGGCTGCCCGTTCCACGACAACGGACCGAGCCCGACGACCATGGGCGCCCCGCGCGCCCGCGCCAACATCGCGACATGCGAGGAAGGTGAGCCCCCGGCCAGCGCGATGGCGCCGCCGTGCGACCAGTCGGCGGCAAGAAAAGCGGAAGGCGTGATGTCGTCAGCCGCCACGATCGAGCCACCGGTAATCCTGGCGACCGTGTCCACGCCGCTCAAATGCGCGAGCACGCGGTCGCGGATGTCGACGATGTCCGCGGCACGGGCACGAAAATATTCATCTTCGGCAGTGCGATAGCCTTCTATCTCCACGTCGAGCGCCAAGCGCCAGGCATGGTGGGCAGTGATCCCTTCCGAGATGACCTCATATGCCGCATCCGCCAGCGCATCATCTTCAAGCATGGCGACCTGGAATTCCAGAATGTCGGCCACCTCGCCCCGAATCGTCTTGATCTGCTCGGCGATCTCCGCCCTCGCGCCTTCAATTGCCGCCCGCAGTGCCGCCGCCTCCTGCGCGGGATCGTCGCTCGCCGTCCGCCTGGCCACAGCCGCAGTCAGCATGGTGACCGGTCCGATCGCGAGACCCGGCGAGGCAGCACGGCCGATGAGATGAATCTCTGCCACCGCGATCAGGCCTCGCCGAAACCGTCATGCACCAGCGCAAGCACGGCAGCAAGTGCTGCCTTGCCATCGGGGCCGGCGACGCGGAAATGCAGCGTCGCTCCCTGCGGGGCCTTGACGCGCATCACCTTTACCGGGCTCTTCGCATCCGTCCAGGGACCGTCCGGCGCAAGCGCGAGTTCGATCTTCGCCGCAAAGCGTTTCGCGCACTGCGTGAGCTTGACCGACGGCCGCGCATGAAGACCGACGGCATTGACGAGAACCGCCGAGGCCATCAGCGGCACGAAGGCGTTAGACGCCCGGCTGGCGTGGACATCATGCATAGAATTCCTCCGCGCTACGTTTGACGGCAGCAAGTGACGAACCGCCCGAGGACTCGGTCGCTGCGATCACGGCGCCCTCCACCACCGGCGCATTGCAGACAACGACGCGCGCACGTCGATCTTCGGCCAGCATCTCTACCGCCATCTCCGAATTCGTCTCCGCCCCGCCAAGATCGACCAGGATCGCCACGCCGGCCGACGACCAGGCCGCCTCGATTGCCTCCAGGATACCGGCGACATTGGTGCCGAGCCCGCCATCGGTGTCGCCGCCGGTCCAGGCCAGCGGCACGGCATTGCCTACCATCTGGCGCACCATATCCGCCGCGCCTTCCGCGATTTTGGAGGAATGCGAAACGATGACGATGCCGACATTGCCGGAACTTGAACTGCTCATGATGTTGCCTCGAATTCCAGTGCCGCAACGGCAGCGCTGATCAACAGGGACGCCGAGCGGGATCCCGGGTCCATATGGCCGATGGATCTTTCGCCGAGGAAGGACGCGCGGCCGCGGGTCGCGAGCATGGGCGTCGTGCGATCGGCAGCTTGCGCCGCCTCGGCCGCAATCGCCCTGGCATCGCCGCCGCCTGCAAACGCAGCTTGCACCGGCACCAGAACATCCAGCAGGGTTTTCTGCCCTGCCTCCGAACGCCCGCGCATCTTGACCGCGTCGATCGCTTTTTCCGCCGCCGCGACGAGATCAGTGCGCGCCGGCAGCTCCGGAAGCCCCTTGCCGAGTTCCATGAAGAAGGTGCCGACCAGTGGCCCGGAGGCGCCGCCGACCTTCATGACCAGCGTCATTCCAATCGACTTCAGCATCTCCGGCAAAGATTTGTCCGCGAGGCCGGGCAGTGTCGCAAGCACGGCCTCGAAACCGCGCTTCATGTTCAATCCGTGATCGCCGTCGCCGATCGCTTGGTCGAGGCTGGTCAGTTCCTCGGCGTGTTCGATCATCGACGCTGCGAGCGCCCGCACCAGTTTTTCCCTCGCTGCCCGATCGAGACTCATGCCGCGACCCTCCCGCCATCTGCATCGAAGAACAGCGGCTTGTTGAGGCGAAGCGAGACGATATCCCCGGCGCCGAGCCTCGCTTCGGGGTCGGACAGCGTCACGACCGATTGGCCGCCAAGGTCGAGATGGAGGTGGCTCTGGTCGCCGAGATGTTCGATCCGCTTGACGGTCGCCTGAACATCACCGCCGCCGCGCGCGATCGTCAGGTGCTCGGTACGCGCGCCGACGGTCCTGGCCCCGACCGGCGCGCCGGCAAACAGAACCGCCGGCAACAGGTTGATCGCCGGCTGGCCAAGCCGCGCAGCGACATGGGCGTTGATCGGGTTCTCGTAGATCTCACGTGGCGTTCCTATCTGCAGCAGCCGCCCGCCCTCGATGACGCCGATGCGCGAAGCCATGGTCATCGCTTCGGTCTGATCATGGGTGACATAGAGGATGGTCGCGCCGAGATCGGTCTGGATGCGCTTGAGTTCAAGCCGCATTTCGCCGCGCAGCTTGGCATCCAGCGAGGAGAGCGGCTCGTCCATCAGATAGATCGAGGGCGAACGCACCAGGGCCCGGCCGATCGCAACCCGCTGCATCTGTCCGCCCGACAACTGCGTTGCCTTGTTGTCCAGTTTGGTTTCGATGTGGAGAAGACGCGCGACCTCGTGCACTTTTGCGCGGATCTCGGCTTCCGGGATGCGGCGGATCGGCGCGCGTAACGCAAAAGCCATGTTCTCGAACACGCTCAGATGCGGATACAGCGAATATTGCTGGAACACAAAAGCAATGTCGCGATCGGCCGGCGCATCGCCGGTCACGTCGCGGCCGCCGATCCGGATCGAACCACGGTCCGGCATTTCCAGTCCGGCGATGAGGCGTAGTGTCGTCGTCTTGCCCGCACCCGTCGGCCCGAGCAAGGCAACGAATTCGCCGTCGCCGACGGTCAACGACAGGTCGCTGACAGCCTGCGTCTTCTTGAACGCCTTGGAAACCGCCCTGATCTCGACCTCAGCCATGCGCGCCTCCCTCATGCAACACGGTTCGGACAGCCCTGCCCGACGTCTTGTCAAAGATCGACAGCGTATCGGGCCGGAAGTCGAGCCCGACATTCTCTCCGGTCCGGAACGGGACGCTGGCAGGCGACCGGGCCTTCAGCGCGCCATAGCGCGTCGTCACGGTCACGATCTGCGTGGTGCCTAGGTACTCCGACCCATAGACCTCGCCACGCACGACGCCGCGATCGGAAAAACGCACATGCTCGGGCCTGACCCCGAGGACGAGATCGCTTTCCGGCAGCGCCTCACGCGCCGCGGGAACGGTCACGTCGCGATCGCCGAGCCGGATCGCCTGCGCGCCGGCTTGCAGGCTGCCGCGGAACGGTAGGAAGTTCATCGGCGGCGAGCCAATGAAGTCCGCAACGAAGAGCGACGCAGGCCGGTCATAAATGTCGCGTGGGCTCGCGATCTGCTCGACGACGCCGTTGTTCATCACGGCGATCATATCAGCCATCGCCATGGCCTCGAGCTGGTCATGCGTGACATAGACCGTCGTTGCTCCGAGCCGGTCATGCAGCGCGCGCAATTCATGGATCATCGCCTCGCGCATTTCGGTATCGAGTGCGCCGAGCGGCTCGTCCATCAGGAAGCATTTCGGCTTGCGCACAATTGCCCGCCCGAGCGCGACGCGCTGCCGATCGCCCCCGGCAAGTCCCGACACCGGCCGGTCCAGCAGATGCGAAATGCGCAGGATGCGCGCGGCCTCCACCACCCGCCGGTGCGCCTCCGCCGCGCCGATACCCTCGCATTTCAGGGGAAAGCCGATGTTGCGCCGCACATTCATGTGCGGATAGAGGGCGAACAGCTGGAACACGAAGGCGATATCGCGGGCCGACGCGCGGTTCATCGTGACATCCTCGCCATCGAGCCGGATGATGCCGGCCGTCGGCAATTCCAGTCCGGCAATCATGCGCAGCGTCGTCGTCTTGCCGCAGCCTGAGGGCCCGAGCAGGCAGAGGAATTGGCCGTCTTCCACGGTGAAACTCGCAGCCTTCACGGCATGGAAATCGGCGAAGGATTTGTCGAGCGCTTCGACCCTTATTTGCGCCATCCGCCCTACTCCCTGACCTTGGAGACAATGGTGAACAGCACGGTACCGAACAGCGTGGTCGCGAACGACCAGGAATAGAGCGTCAGCGAAAACGGCTGCATCAGCATGACGACGCCCGCGGCAATAATCGTCGTCGCGATGGCTTCCAGCGGACCACGCCGCAGAATTCTGTCCGCGAAGCCGCGAACCGGCATAGGGGTATGTGCATCGAGGCTCATTTGCGCACCGCACCAAAGGTGATGCCGCGCAGCAGATGCTTGCGCAACAACACGGTGAAAACGACGATCGGCACCAGAAACAGCGTCGTGCCGGCGGCAACCGCGGGCCAATCCTGCCCGCCTTCCCCGATGATGATCGGAATGAACGGGGGCGCCGTCTGCGCATTGCCGGAGGTCAGCAGCACCGCGAAGGCGTATTCGTTCCAGGCGAATATCAGGCAGAAGATCGCGGTTGCCGCGATTCCTGTCGTTGCCTGCGGCAGCACCACCTTCACAAAGGCCTGAAAGCGGGTATAGCCGTCGATCATGGCCGCTTCCTCGTACTCGCGCGGGATCTCGTCGATGAAACCTTTCAGCAGCCAAACGGCGAGCGAGACGTTCACCGAAGTATAGAGCAGGATCATGCCGAGCCGGGTGTCCGACAGCCCGATGGCGCGGTACATTAGATAGATCGGGATCGCGACCGCGATGGGTGGCATCATTCGCGTCGACAGGATAAAGAACAACAGATCGTCCTTCAGGGGCAACCGAAACCGCGAGAAACCGTAGGCCGACAACGTCCCGAGCGCGACCGCGAGCACGGTCGAGCCAAAGGCGATGACCAGCGAATTGACGAAACGCGGTACGTAATTCGACGGTCCGGCGACGACCATATTGCGACTGCGCGCAATGTCGTCGCAAAGCCCCTGCGGCGGTCCTAGCGTGCGGATGAATTCCGGCGTCTGGCGGGATCGCGTGGTGAAAAGATTGCAGTAACCTTCGAGCGATGGGGTAAAGACGATTTTGGGCGGATAGGAGATCGCATCGTCCGGCGACTTGAATGAGGTGAGAACGATCCAGACCAACGGAATCATCGTGATTACGGTATAGAGAACCACGAGCGAACCCGCCAATCGCCTGGTATTGACCGATGGTTCGACGACGGAATGGGCCGTGTTGGCGATGCTCATCGGCTCTTCACCCGGTTCAGCGCCTTGACGTAGATGTTGGCTAGTCCAAACACCGTCACGAAGAGGATGATCGCGAATGCCGAGGAATAGCCTGTCCTCCAGCTCTCGAACGCCGCGCGCTTCAGCGTGATCGAGGCAAACTCGGTGGTCGAACCCGGCCCGCCCCCGGTGAGCAGGTTGACCATGTCGAACATCTTGAAGTTCTCGATGCCGCGGAAAAGGACGGCGAGCATGATGAACGGCAACGCCATCGGCAGCGTGATCGACCAGAACTGCCGCCATTTCGACGCGCGGTCGACCTCCGCCGCCTCATAGATATAGTCCGGAATCGATCGCAGGCCGGCAAGGCAGATCAGCATCACATAAGGCGTCCACATCCAGGCATCGACGATGACGATTGCCCAGGGACTGAGCGTCACGTCGCCCAGCATCTGGAACGAGGATGCGGAGCGGCCGGTGAGGAAAGCGACCACATAGTTGAAAAGCCCGATCTGCGGCTGGTAGAGAAACGTCCAGAAATTGCCGACCACGGCCGGTGACAGCATCATCGGTAGCAGGATGATCGTGGTCCATATGCCGTGGCCGCGGAATTTCTTGTCGATCAGGAAGGCAAGACCGAATCCAAGCACGGTCTCGATAACGACGGTCCAGAACACGAAGTGCGCCGTCACCTGCATCGCCGCCCAGATATCCGGATCGGTCAGGATCGTCTGGTACCAATCGATCCCCAGCCACTTCACCGGCGCGTTGGCCCGGTTGGCCCGATAGTTGGTGAATGACAGATAGATGGTCCAGATCAGCGGGAAGATGTTGATCGCCAGCAGGAGGACCATCGTCGGGGTGATGAAGAGCCATGCGAGGGCCTCGTCCGACAAGCCCCGGATACGGCGCACAATTGCAGGCTGTACTGGCACAGCGCCGTAGGTAATCTGCGACGAGGCACTCAAATCATTCATGGCGTCGGTTAGTCCTGATGCGCTGCGATTGCCAGCTTCCAAAAGTATCGGCATTGCCGGAGAGAATGGCCTGGAGCGCTGAAGAACCGCGCTCCAGGCCGCTATCCTAGAACTTCTTGCCTTCTACCTTGAAGATGGCTTTCCAGTCTTTCACCAGCCCATCGAGCGCTTCCTGCGCGGTGCCCTTGTCGGCGACCACGTAGTCATGCACCCGCTTCTGCTCGGCTTGCAGGAGTTGCGCGTAGGAGGGCTCGGCCCAGAAGTCGACCACCATGCCCATCGACGTCAGGAACTCCTTGGCGAACGGAGCGCTGTCCGGGAAGCTCGGGTCGTTCAGCACGGATTTGGCGCAGGAATAGCCGCCCAGCGCCCACCACTTCTTCTGCACATCATTGCCCGCGAACCATTTGATGTATTGCAGCGCTTCGCCCTGGTTCTTGGAATAGGAGACCACAGAGATGCCCTGTCCGCCGAGCTGGGTTGCCCGGGTGGTGGCGGCAGGATTTGAGAAGAAGCCGATCTTGTCGCCGCCGACATTCGGATCCTTGTAGAGACCCGGGAAGAAGGCGAAGAAGTTCATCTGCAGCGCCACCTGGCCGGACTTGAAGGCATCAAGACCTTCCGACATGTAGGAGTTGGAAGCGCCGGGAGGCGTGCAGCATTTGTAAAGCGCCTTGTAGGCTTCGAGCCCCTTGACGGCGCCCGCCGAGTTGACGAAACCGTCCATCGCATATGGCTTGTTGGGGTCCTGGTATTTGAAGCCATAGTCGTAGAGATAATTCGAAACGCCCATGGTGATGCCTTCCGAACCTCGCTCGGTATAGATCGACGCCCCATAGACCTTCTTGCCGTCGATCTCTCGCCCCTGGAAGAATTTGGCGATGTCGCTGAGTTCGTCGAGCGTCTTCGGCACCGCGAGATCACGGCCATATTTGGCCTTGAAGTCCGCCTGCACGTCCGGCCGCGCAAACCAGTCCTTGCGATAGGTCCAGCCTACCGCGTCGCCCATCGCCGGTAGCGCCCAATAGTTCGGCGTGTTCTTCGGCCACTGCGAATAGCCGATCACGGTGGCCGGCATGTAGTCGTCCATGCTGGTGCCTTCCTTCTTGAAGAAGTCATTCAGCTTGACGTATTGGCCGTTCTCGGCGGCGCCGCCGATCCACTGCGAATCGCCGATCAGGAGATCGCACAGCGAGCCGCGCGAATTGAGTTCGTTCAGGAAGCGGTCGGCATAATTGGTCCAGGGCACGAATTCGAACTTCATGCCGATCCCGGTCTTGGCGGTAAAATCCTTCGACAGTTCGACCAGCGCGTTGGCCGGGTCCCACGCGGCCCAGCACAGCGTGATTGTCTTAAGCTGCGCGTGCGCGGGCGTGGTCGTAGCTCCGCTACCGAGCGCGGCGCCAAGGGCACCACCTGCAACAAGAAGCGCCTTCATCGTGTTCATGCGCGTTTCCCTCCATTTGAGCCGGCCATCGACATGGCGCAGCGTTCCTGCCTGCCCGAATGGTTCGAGCAGTGCGACACAGTCCGTGACGATCTGATTCACTAAACGGCGTTCCCTCGCGCTACCCGGATTCTTAAGGACCGGTGAGCTCGATTTGTTTATGGCTGGAGGAGAGGCGTCTATAGCTCGGCGGCGCGAGGCGAACGCGCATCGGCCGAACGGCGAACCGGGCAACCGCACCAGGTTCGCACCAGAAACGACCTCGATAAAGCACAACGAACGCGATCGAAATCGAACGATAACTCAGTAAAATTAACGAAGCCGAACGATATTCTGCCGCTCATAACGGCCTGGTTGCAGGTTCGAGTCCTGCCGGGCCCACCACGAAATCAATTACTTATCAGGTGTTCATTTCGCCGGGTCTCTTGTGGCCCGAATGCGCTCCGGAGAGTTATCAAGCCCTCGACGGCCATGGCATGTGCTCCTATCAACATCGTTGCGACCGACGCAAGGACGATCACCCGAAGGGACAGCGTCGTCATTACTTCCTGAACAGCCTGGCCGGATCGAACCCCGTGTCCGATACGAACCCGTCTCGGTTGGGCATCTCACTTTCGGCAGGCTGTCGCGATCGAGTTTGCCATCGGGCGGCACGATGCCGTTCAGGCTCAGGATTTAGGCCGCGACTAGGTGTCGTCGTTGCTGAGTGAGCCCGGCGCCTGGTAAGGCATCGCCCGGTGAATGTAATCGAACCAGGTCGTGGATAGAGCTATAGCTGCCCACGGTCTTCACCGGCGCGTTCGATATGAGCGTGCCCTGTCCGCCGGCCAGGCGGTCCTTGATGCCACCAATACCATTGTCGCCGTGACACGCGGACACAGTTCGCTTCACGGACCACGGTCCCACAACATCGGCCTGCCCGCTCCTGGCCGTCGCCTGGCACCAATCGCTGGACAAATTCCCGTAGCTCAGGAGACGTGCCGCGTTCTGCGTTGTTTGCCGCAAACAGCAGCAACGTAAGCTCGTTAGCCAAAAAGTATTCCGAGCTCATCGATGCTGCGATTCGATCACCTCTCGATCCCCACGCGATTGTCTTGATTCGACCGGATGGCTACGTCGCATGCGTAGCAAACGCCGATGATATCGATGCCGTTGGTGATTATTTGGAGTCGATCAACGTCCGTGCGAGCGTGGTTGACGCGCTGGAAGCCGTGGCACGAGGACCGGCAACAGCGTGCGTCCGACCGTCTCGTCCGCCGTCATCGGCGCGCGCCACGAGGCCCAGCTTCGCGACAAAATCCGCGCGGTCGACTGATCGCTGGACCCTGCGCTCATCGCAGCACTCAGCCGCGCGTGCGACGTGATGCCGGCCTATCCCTATTATCCCTATTATCGCTACCGCACCCAGCAAGTTTTTGTGCGGCTCAACCCGTCGTTGGTGTGTGGCCGACTAGACCGCCTTTGTCAGCGCACCATCGATGATCAGGTTGGTACCGGAGATACGGCTCGCGATTGGGCTGGCGACGAAGACCACTCCTACGGCCACTTCTTCCGCAGTCCCCATCCGGCCGGTCGGGTTCAAGCCCATCGCCATCTTGTAGAGCTCGGGCGAGCCATGCTCGATGTTCTGCCAGATGCCACCCTCGAAATAGGTGTTGCCTGGTGACACCGCGTTGACTCGGATTCCTTTCGCGGCCAACTGGTTGCTCAATCCCTTGGCGTAGTGGATCAGCGCCGCCTTGAAGGCACCGTACGAGCCGGCGGCGAAATCGACCTCGAACCCGGAGACGCTGGAGACGATGACGATCGATGGCGTGTTTGATTTTTCCATATAAGGAAGGGTTGCCACCACCGCATGAACCGTGTGCATCATGTCGGTGCGGAACGACGCCTCCCAGGTGTCCGCGGTGTCGCCGACCGCGAGTGCACTGACGTTGCACACCAGGATATCGGCGCCGCCGAGTTCAGCCGCCGCGCCATCGACCACCCATTGCTTCAATGCGGCGGGGTCGGCGACATCAGTCGGCTTGCCCCAGGCCTTGACGCCCTTGCCCTTCAACGCCGTGACCACACTGTCGATCTGTTCCGGCTGCCGCGCGCAGATGGCGACATTGGCGCCTTCGGCTGCAAGCAGATCCGCGATTGACGGCCGCTCCCCTTGCTGCCACCCGTCACCAGGGCGTTCTTACCTTTCAGTCCCAGATCCACGGTTCATTCCTCGGTTGAGATGCCACACTATCCGTTCGCTCGATCGATGTCTTCGTATTGCTCGTCAATCCGCAGCCTTCGTGATCAACGCGCGGTAGCTATGCGGCATCCGCATCGCGACCAGATCTTTCCGGCGCACGACATTGGTCGGATAGACTGTATCGAGATTGGTCGTGTCCATCGTGGCTGTCGCCGTACCTTCGACATCGGGCGCGATGGCCTCACGGCGCGGAAACTCGAAGGTATCGGGCCCGAACACGCCGCTCAAGCCGGGGTATCCTTCTTCGGGATTGAACACGTTCGAGAACGCGAAATATAAATTATTCTCGCCGGCGCGAACCCGGAAGTGATGCCAATGATAGGGATCGGCGCCGGTTGGGATCGGATGGTCCTGCGGCACCAGAGATCCCGGATGCGGCGAGCTGAAACGCTCCTTCACCGCGGCCGGGCAGGCTATGAGGTCGCATCCCTCAAGCGCGAGGATCCGGCCGGCTTCGGGAAATGACGCGTCGTGACCGATCAGAAGCCCGATGCGTCCGACCGGCGTGTCGGCCACGACCCAAGCGTCGCCGGGGCTCGCCCAGTTGCGCTCGGCGTCCGTCAGATGGATCTTGCGATAGACCGCGACGAGGCCTTCGGGCCCGATCAGGCAGGCGCTGTTGTAAATCGCACCACCGTCACGCTCGGCAAGGCCAACGACAATTTGCATGTTCAGCTCCGCCGCCAGTCGGCATAGCCGATCAGTGACCGGCCCCGGAATGGGCTGCGCCCGCGCGCCGGTCTCGACGAGTCCGCTCACCGCAAGCTCTGGAAACACGACCAGATCAGATCCGTTCTGAAGTTTTGCCTGTCGCGCGAGGGAAGCAATGCTGGCGAGATTTACTTCGACGTCGCCGCCGGGCTGCATCTGCGCGACCGTAATCTGCGAAATCCGCCCCGGAGGCCACGGTCTGTGGCCGTACAGCTTGAAGAAGTCACGCGGATTCCAGCTGAACGTATCGGAGAGCAGCCCGGCATAGAGTTCGGGGCGACGCTGGACGAACACGGCCTCGCCGCCGACACGCCGCGCGCGTGTCGCGTCGAGGTCCATGTCGGCGACCGCAAAGCCGTCGCCGCCGTCGGTTCCGAAATATAGGGGTGCGACTTGCGGTGCCGACCGATGACGCCGTCGGGCCCGATCAGCACCGCGCAGTTGAAATGGATGCCGTCGCTGTCGATCTCCGGCATGCCGATAACGATGTAGCAATCATGCCTGCGCGCGAGCGCGGTGAAACGGTCCGTGGTCGGCCCCGGAACCGTCTCGACGAACGGCGCGACCTCGGCCCGATCGAACCAGCAGTAACCCGTGGTGCCCATCTCCGGGGTGACGATAAGCCGGGCGCCAGCCAGCGCCGCGGCCTCGCAGAGTTCGATCAGCCGCGCGATGTTGCGCTCCTTCTCGAACATGGTCGGCTCGAACTGGACGGTGGCGACCTTGTGCACGCGCGACATCACGGGCTCGCCCTTCAGACCAAAAACGACTTCTTGATCGAGGCGCCCATCGTGTATTTTGGATCCACCATGTTGCCGAGCCGGACGCGGCCGGCCTGCGTCAGCAGCATGTAAGCGTCGATTTCCTCAAAACCGTAGTCGGCCGCCATCCAGCGGCACAGCTCGCGATAGGCGATGCGCGCGGCATCCTCCATCGGCCGTGCCGAGCCGATCGTCATGATAAAGTCTTTGGTCTCCAGCCGCGGCCAGGCGATGCTCCAGCCCTTGATCAGGTCGACCTGGACCGTAGTCACGGTCGGATGCTCGATCGCGACGCCGCAAAGTTCGCCGTCGCCCTGTGCGGCATGGCAATCGCCGAGATAGAGTAGCGCGCCCTTGGTGTTAACAGGCAGATAGACCACCGCGCCGACGCCGACGTCGGGCAGGTCCATGTTGCCACCGTAATAATCCGGCACCAGCGACGAGATCGCCTCAATCTCCGGCGAGGTACCGATGGTGCCGATGAAGGGTTCATAAGGCAACGTGATCTTATCATTCCATTTGGTGCCGTGCTCGAGCGTGATCTCGAGCTTCTTGACCCGCTCGGGCAAGGCCGGATTGAGCAGCGCGGTCTGGCCGGTGCCGACCAGGCCGCCGAATTCCGGCATCACGACGGTGGTACCACGCGGTTGCGGGCCCCGCGGCACGATGCTCTCGATGTAGACCGCAAGCGTATCGCCCTTCTCGGCGCCGTTAACCCAGATCGGCCCGTTCTGCGGATTGAGGAAGGGGAAGTTGAGAATTTTCGTCGGACTGTCGGTCTCGTGCTTGATCGCACCGTCGAACGCATCGTGGGTCTCGGCGGAGATCACCGCGCCGGGATCGATGGTGAGGACCGGCTTGACGTAGGGACCGTAGACATAATGGTACTTGCCCTGATCGGCTTCGGTGATCATGTGATGAATGCCAGGTTTGCCTTTGGCGACGCCCTTGCTTGCCATGATCGAATTGTCTTGCCAGGCCATCGATGTTCTCTTTCTCTGCTGTTAGCGACGTGGAACGGCTTCAAACCGCGAGGTGGCGGCGCATTTCCGCCTGGTTGTCGAGCGCGGCGTGATCGAGGCTCGCGACGATGCGGCCCTTGTCCATGACGTAGCATCGCTGCGCCATGGCGCGGATCATGTCGAGGTTCTGCTCGACCAGGATGATAGTTACGCCGGTTGCACGGTTGAGTTCGACCATGTTGCGGGCGATGTCCTGGACGATGTTGGGCTGGATGCCTTCCGATGGCTCGTCGAGCAAAATGAGGTTGGGATCTGATATCAGCACACGCCCGATCGCGAGCTGCTGCTGCTGGCCGCCGGACAGGGTACCGGCGCGCTGGCTCCAGCGCTCGGCCAGGATCGGAAAGGCGTCCAAGATGCGCTTTTTGGTGGATCGAGGAATCTCGCCCTTGATCGCGGCGCCGACCACGATGTTCTCGGCGACCGTCAGGCGCGGAAATACGTCGCGGCCCTGCGGCACGTAGCCCATGCCGAGCCGCGCACGCTTGTGCGACGGCAACAGCTCTACTGCTTCACCGCGATAGACGATCGATCCGCTCATCGCCGGCACCAAGCCAATGAGGCTTTTCATCAAGGTGGACTTGCCGACGCCGTTGCGGCCAATCACGGCGACGATCTCGCCTTCCCGCACCTCGATCTCAAGGCCCTGCAGCACCGGCTTGCCGCCATAGCCCGCGCGCAAACCCAGCGTCGAGAGGATCACTTCGTTGCGCGACTTCACGGACACAGGCTCCCTACACATGGGCCTGCCCCAGATAGATGGCAGCGACGCGCTCGTCGGCGACGATCTGTTCGATCGAGCCTTGCGCGAACACTTGGCCGAGATGCAGCACAGTGACCCGCTGCGCAACTTGGCGCACAAAGGCCATATCGTGCTCGATCGCTAACACGGTCATGCCGTCTACATTGAGCCGCTGAACCATCTCGCCGGTCTGGTGCGTCTCTTCCGGCGACATGCCTGCGGTCGGCTCGTCGAGCAGCAACAGCCGCGGCTTCAGGCCGACCGCCATGCCGATCTCGAGCCACTGCTTCTGCCCGTGACTGAGATTGCCTGCAGTCTGCGCTTGGTCGGCTTCAAGGTTGAGGAACGTCAGCAGTCGGTCGATTTCGCGCGCAAGCTCGACGCCATGGTGCTGCCGCTGCAAAGCAATTTCGAGGTTTTGACGGACCGACAGGCCCTTGAACACGCCCGGCACCTGGAATTTGACCGAGAGCCCGCGGTGAATGCGCGCAAAGGATTTCAGAGCAGTGATGTTCTCGCCGGCGAACAAAATATTGCCGCTGCCGGGGTGGTGCTCGCCGAGTATCAACCGGAACAGCGTGCTCTTGCCGGCGCCGTTCGGGCCGATCAGGCAATGGATTTCACCGGCTTCGAGTTCGAGGTCGACCGAATTGGTGAGGTGCAGGCCGCCGAAATGCTTGTTCAGACCGCGCAATTCGAGCAGCGCCATCAGACGCCTCCCTTGCCGCGGTGTACGACGAGCCGAGAGAGAAGATTCATGGCGCCGAGCACGAGCCCGTTCGGCGCGATCAGCACGGTCAGCACCAGCAGCACGCCCATGAAGACCAGCGCGTACTGGCTGCCATAGATGGTCAGCGCCTGAAAGGCCGCGAGCACCACCAGCGTGCCGATCACAGTCGAAGTTAGATCGCTGCGGCCACCGACCGCGACCCAGATCAACGGCAGGGCCGCAGCGGTCATGCCCATGCTCGACGGCGTGATGTATTGCCCCCACACCGTGTAGAGTACGCCGGAAAGACCCGCGAGCCCGGCCCCGATCACAAAGGTGATGAGCTGATACTTGCGGACGTCGTAGCCCAGCATTTCCGCGCGTTCCGGATTCTCCCTGATCGCGACGATGACATTTCCGAAACTCGAATTCATTAGGATACGCAGGCCGAGATAGACCAGCACCAGGAGCCCAAGCACGAAATAATAGAGCCCGATATCGGCAAAAAGCACGATGTCGCCGCCGGGCCACGGAATCGTTAGCGGCGACATCGCGCTCATCCCGTTGAAACCGTTGAGGCGCGCCACGCCAACGCGCCATTCGGGGCCCGCAGTCTGGGCCATAAAGCGCTCCAGCATCAAGGTCACCGCCAGCGTGACGATGCCGAGGAAGACGCCCGCGATACGGCCGAAGAACATGAAATAGCCGAGCAGCAAAGCGAACAGCGCCGCGATGACGACCGCCAGCACCAGCGCGACCAGGGTGAAGCCGTAGGCGGCACCGAAATTGAGGGTGAGGATGCCGTAGCTGTAGCCAGCGATGCCGAAGAACGCGGTCTGGCCGAACGAGAGCGAGCCGCCATAGCCCCAGATCAGGCACAAGCTGAGCGCGATGAATACCCAGACGAAGAAATACACGGTATTGCCGACGGTGTAGCCGTCGCTGAACAGCGGATAGGCGCACGCGATCGCGAGCACGATGGCGAAGATGATCCAGAACGCCGGGCCGCGGCCGATCGTCTGCAGACCTTCGAGGCGGCGGAGGAAACCAGGCAATCCGTTCACTGCAGCGGATCCTTCAGGTTCGTTCGCGCAGCAGGAATCCGGAAATGCCCTTCGGCAGTATCCGGACGACGATGATCACAGCCACCAAGAGACCGATCTGGCCGACAATTGTCCCTGCCACGACGTCATCACCGACTTCACTACCGCAAGAACCGCGCCGGCGGGTGCCGTCCCAAGGAACACGTCGGCGCCGCCGATCACGACGGTGACAAAGGCTTCCATGATGAAGGTGGCGCCCATAGTCGGCACCAATGTCATGGTCGGCGCATAAAGACCGCCGGCAAGGCCGGCGAGCCCGGCGCCGCAGGCAAAAGTGAGGCTGTAGATTAATCGGGTGTCGACGCCGAGTGCGGCCGCCATGTGCGGCACCTGGATAGTGGCGCGGGCGAGCACGCCAAAGCGGGTCCAGTTGAACAGCGCATAGAGGCCGCCGAGCACGCCGAGCGCGGAGGCGAACAGCACGAGGCGGTAGATCGAATAGGAATACGCGCCGACCTGAAAGCTGCCGAACGGGGTTCCGACGCCGGCCATGGTCGAGCCTACCATGATCAAGGTGCCCTGGGTCGCAATCAGGCTAAGGCCCCAGGTAGCGACGATCGTGTCGAGGGGACGGTCATAGAGATGGCGGATCACCACGAGCTCAACCAGCGCGCCGACCAGGGCCGCTACGATAGCGCCGGATAGGATCGCCAGCGGCAGCGGCAGCCCGGCATGAGCGGTGGAAGCCGTCACATAGGCGCCGCACATGATGAACTCGCCATGTGCGAGATTAATCACGCCCATCATGCCGAAGATCACCGCCAGCCCGCATGCCGACAGCACCAGGAAAGCGAAAGCATCGCCGAATTGATAGAGCGCCGAGAAGGCGAGTGTCGCGATGTCCATGAACCGACCGGATGATGGGGATGCAGGCTACGATACTTCAATAGTTAAAGTGACCATCGCCCCGGCGGCCATGAGTACCCACCGGGCCGACGCCGACGCCACGGTCAGGGTTTCGGCGGCGGGTTTGACGGCGTGTACTGTGCCATCGGATCCTTCTTGGTTAGGTCGCAGCCCGCATCACCCAGCCAATACGGCTTGATGTCCTCCCAGACTTTCGGGAACGAGATCGAGTGATCGGCACCGACCTTGGCGAGATAGATGGTGTGCGACATGTGCTGGCTCTTCGGATCGATGCAGACCTTGCCTTCCGGGGCATCCATGCAGACGTCGCCGGCCGCGATCACCTTGCGAATGTCTTCCCGCTTGGTCGACTTCGCCCGTTCCACCATCTGCTTGTAAAGGTAGACCGCGAGATAGGAATTCTCGGCTTCCTGATTCACATAGGGCTCGCTCGGGAACTTGGCCTTGAACTTGGCGAAGAACGCCTTGCTGGTCGGGGAGTCGATCTCCTCGATGTAGTTGGTGGTGACGTACATGTCCTTCAGGCTCGGCGGCTTGAAGCGCTTGTGCTCATATCCCTGCCCGACATTGACCGAGGAGGCCATCGGCAGATTGACGTTGGCGGATGCCGCTTGTTCATAATAGGAGGCCTGCGCGGTGCCGACCAAGAGCGTCACCACGAAATCCGGTTTTGCTTTCTGAATGTTCTGGATACTTTGGGAGAACTGCGACACGCCGAGCGGGATGAACTCCTCGCCGGCCATCTTGCCGCCGTTCTCCTTGACGATCTTGCGCACCCATTCCGCCGAGATCTGGCCGAAATTGTAGTCGGCGGCGAGCGTGTAGACATTCTTGCCGTATTTCTCCATCATGTAGGGAATTAGCGTGGAAAACTGCTGCTCCGGCACCGCGCCAGTGACGATCATGTGGCCGTCACAGACGCCGCCTTCATACTGATTGTTGTAGAACGCAAAGCCGTTGAATTGATCGACGATCGGGCGATAGGCTTCGCGCGAAGCGGACGAAAAGCCGGCGAACACCACGTCGACCTTGTCACGCTGCAGCACCCGGCGCATGAATTCCTGATAGCGGGTGTTGTCGGACTGGGTCGTAAGTAACGAGCTCGATCGGACGGCCGGCGATGCCGCCAGCCTTGTTGATCTCCTCGGTCGCAAGCTGGATCGCGTGCACCTTGCCAATGGTGGCCGCCGCGAAATCGCCGGATTGATCCTCCAGTACCCCGAGCTTGATGGGGTCTGCCGCAAACGCCGCACCTGCCGCGAGGACAAGCGTCCCCGTGAGGGCTACGGCGCGCAGCCCCCGCAATACACTTCTGGTCATGTCGGTGTCTCCTACATCGCTTGCTTGGTTCCGCCTCTCAGCGTGATGCTGTTCGCGCGGCCGGGAATGTCGGGCGAATCGACCCGTCTGCTTAGAAACCCCTCGCAGTAAAGTTCCAGATTCTGCCGCGCGCGCATGCTCTCGCGGCGAAGCTGGGAATAGGCGCCCTCTTCATCGAGACCGTCCTGCTTCATCAAGAAGATCACCGCGCGGATCACGGCACGGCGGCCACGGCGGCGACCTTCGAGATCCTGAAGACGGGCATACATGTTGTTACGCAGCAGGAACTGATTGATGCCCATGAAAAGCGAGGTGTAAACGGCGCCGCCATGCACCGGCTTGCGCAGGAAGGAGGTGGCGCCAAAGTTGACCAGTGCCTTGAGCCGGCTCGGCGCCTCAACGCCGACCAAACCGATCACCGGCACTGGCGGCAGGCGCGAGACCGGATTGACGTCGATCGCAACCGCGCCTTCGAGGTCGCCGTCGACGAACAGGATGTCACGTTCGGCCTGAAGACTGCCGATATCGATCTGGGCGCGGCCGCCGACAATTTCCGGGTATTCGCAGGAGACGCCGAGCTTAGCGAGCGTCGTTTCGAGCGTGGTCTCCCTTCCGCCGCGCGCCGTAATCACCAAAGCGCGGCCATCTTTGAAATTCTGGAGCAGTCGGGATGTCATGATTGCACCACTCTGAGCACGGGGGAGCGCATTGTGACCGCGAAACGCGGTGACGACTGGACGAGATAGGGATCGGGAGCGACGGGGCTGCGCGCTTCCAGCAGCACTTCGAATTGCCCGTTGGCGGCCGAGCGGCCGATGCGCGGCGTCAGCCAGGCGTGATGGGTCTGTGGATCAATACGCACCTCACCCTGCGGCGCCAGTAGCCGCTGGTTCGCGACCGCAGCGCGCACGGGGCGGGCGTCGTCGGTGCCGGCCTGTTCCAGCGACGCGGCCAGCAGCTTGACCGCGATGTAGGAAGCTTCCGCATCGGCGGACGATACCGGCCCGTCAGGAAACGCCTTGGTGTAGGTTTCGATAAAGGCCGCATTCGGCGGCGAATTCAGGGACGAGAAATAGACGCTGGAACTGAGATGCCCATCGATGGCCCCGCCGCCGATTTCGGCCAGTTCCGGTTCCGACAGCGTGCAGCTCGCCACCGGAATATCATTGGCCTGATCGATGCCGCGCACTTTGCAGGCAGCGCGGAACGCACGGAAGAACGCGTATGCGCTGGTACCGATCAGATTGTTGAAGACGAAATCGGGACGCTGGTCGAGGATCGCCGATATCACCTGGTCGAACTCGGTGTCGCCCACCGACAGATACCGCTCCGCGATCACGCTGCCGCCGCGCGCGGTCAGTGCCTCGCGGAAGATGCGGTTGTTCTCCCAGGCCCAGATGTAGTTGGAGCCGACGCAAAAGGCCCGGTCGCCGACCCTCGATGCGAGGTAGTCGACCAGTGGCAGAACATGCTGATTGGGCGACGCGCCGGTATAGATCACATTGTCGGAGCTTTCGAAGCCCTCGTAGTGCGACGGATACCACAATAGCCCATCGAACTTCTCGAAGCACGGAATGACCTCCTTGCGGCTCGAGGAGGTATAGCAGCCGACCACCTGCCGGATGCCTGCGCCGAGCAGTTCGAGGCTGAGCGCACGGTAACGCGCGAGATCGCCCGACGGGTTGACCACGACCGGCTCCAGAACAACCGGGCCGGCGGCCTCGGCATTTTCACGGAACGCCAGCATCGCGCCGTTCAGCATCGAGCGCGCGACGACGCTGTAAGGCCCCGTCGTCGAAAACATCACGCCGATACGATACTGCTTCCGCACCAATCACCCGATCAAAAAACAAAAAGCGCCCGCCGGCTGTGAAGCCGAGGGCGCCCTCGCCACCAACTGGACACGCTCGAACCTGAAGCGCGGTGTTGGAAATGGTTTGAACTTATCGCGTTAAAGGGCAGCTTTGCCCAACGCTTGTACGTTAGGCTCCCTTAGAACGACCATGCTGTCAAGCATGATGTTGTGGCTGCGATTGCATCAATTCATGACTTGCTGCAGAAAAACTATGCAAGCGCGGCGAGCCGCCGCAACCGTTCGCGCAAGTGTTCTATTTGTCCAACATCTGTATAAGGACCGCGTTGTAGCGCTGGGGCCGGTTGTCCCGTTTGACGGTGACTCCGGCCCAGTCCTTTTCTGTCACGGTGCCCAGGTCATTCTTGTCGTGACGCCTGTACACGCGGGCACCGACGTCGAATAACCTCGACTGGGAGCCCGTCATTCATTTCCGCCGTTTCTGTGCGGTTTCATTTGGGTGCGATCAACCTAGCCGCTCAGCGCGGCGATGCCATGACGCGTGAAACGCGCTCACAGCTACGCACATGCCGATCGGGCGCTCATTCGGCGAATTAGCGACAGTTGCCAGTGTCCGCTTCGCGGCCAGAAGTGGTCAATCGGAATCATTGAGCCCTGATTCTCAGTGATTTCTTATTGCGTTCGTGGACGACGCGAAAACGGAACGCTGACCTCGGCCAGTTTAACCGCGTCCTCGTCCCGGTCGATCGCGACATATTGCCCGTGCCAATAAGCCAGCGCCGCAGAGCGGGTCGAGAGTTGCAGATCCAGCACCCGCCCAATCAGAATGGCATGGGAATGCCGCTCGATGATTTCCTCCACCTCACAATCGATCGCGGCCAGTGCGCCAGCCAGCAACGGCACGCCCGAAGCGCGCGTCGTCCACTCGGCGCCAGTAAACCGCTCCAAGCCCTTGAGTCCGTCCTTGCCGGCAAACCGCTCGGCGACGTCGATCTGATCTGACGTCAGGATATTGACGCCGAAGAAACCGTACCGCTGCAGCAGCGGCCAAGAGGACGCCTGCCGGTTGACGCTGACGATCAGCGCCGGCGGATCGACCGACAGCGACGACACCGAGGTCACCGTCATCCCCGAAATGTCCTTGCCGCGCCCGGCCGTGATGACGCTCACGCCGCCCGTCAACTGGCGCATGGCGCCGCGAAAATCGTGTTCGGAAACCCGGCGATCGATCGCGATATGGCGGACAACGGAGTTCATGATGGCCTCACAGGTCGGAACTGTCCTCGGCGCCTTGCAGCAGGTTCTTCAGGATCGAGCCTTCCAGCGCAGCAAGTTCCGCAGAACCCCGGCGCCTCGGACGCGGGATATCGACATCGATATCGTGGGCGATGCGGCCGTCCTCGATCACCAGAACGCGGTCGGCCAGTGCGACGGCCTCGGCGACGTCATGCGTCACCAGGATCGCCGTGAAGGCCTGATCGTGCCAGACCTGCTCCAGCAGCCGCTGCATCGAGATGCGCGTCAGGGCATCCAGCGCGCCGAGCGGCTCGTCAAAGGCCAGCACGCGCGGACGGCTGACCAAGGCCCGCGCCAGCGCCGCGCGCTGTTTTTGTCCGCCGGAGAGAACCGCCGGCCATTGCTCCCGTTTTTCGGTAAGGCCGACCTGCACCAGCGCGCTCTCGGCGCGGGCCTGCGCGTCCGGTGAGGTTCGCTCGCGGCCGAGACCGACCTCGACATTCGACAGCACCCGGGCCCAGGGCAGCAACCGCGGCTCCTGAAACATCACGCGGACGTCTTCCGCGCGCGTTTCCTCGCCGAAGTCAATGGTGCCCGCCGTGACGGTTTCGAGGCCCGCGATCAGCCGCAGCAGCGTGCTCTTGCCGCAACCGCTGCGGCCGACGATGGCGACGAACTGGCCCGCCGGTATGTGCAGGTCGATGCCGCGCAGCACCTCATTATCACCGAACGATTTGCGCAAACCGCGGATCGTCAGCGATAGCCCGCGCAACAGGGCGTCCGCATCACGCCGCAACAGCCGCGCCGGCCTGACAAAGCCGGAGCGCTTCAAGGCTTCGGCATCGACGGGGCGAAAACGAAGAGCTTCCTGCATTTCAATCCTCAATGTTTCTGCCTCGAGGTTTCTGCATCAATGTTTCTGGAAGGCCGGGTGCCAGGACAGCGTCAGCCGTTCCAGCCCGCGTACGCTGTCGGCCAGCTTTCCAAGCAGCGCGTAGATCAGGATGGAGAGCACCACGACATCGATCAGCATGAATTCGCGCGCCTGCATCGCCATGTAGCCGAGGCCGGACGACGCTGCGATGGTTTCCGCCACGATCAGGGTCAGCCACATGATGCCGAGCGCAAAGCGCAGGCCGACGAAGATCGACGGCAATGCCCCCGGAAAGATCACCCGGCGGAACAATTCGCCGTCGGTCATGCCGTAGATGCGTCCCATCTCGATCAGCTGCGGATCGACGGTGCGGATGCCGTGCAGCGTGTTGAGGTAGATCGGAAAGAACACCCCGAGTGCGACCAGGAACAGTTTTGCGGACTCATCGATGCCGAACCACAGAATCACCAGCGGGATCAGCGCCAGATGCGGAATGTTGCGCACCATCTGCAAGGTCGTGTCAGTCAACTTGCTGGAGAGTTGCGACAGGCCGTTGGCGAGGCCGAAGGCAAAGCCGATGCTGCCGCCGATCAGGAAGCCGACGCTGGCCCGCCAGAAACTGACCCAGATGTTGCGTGCCAGTTCCCCTGACAGCAACAGCTTCCATCCCGCCAGCGCCACATCGCTCGGCGCCGGCAGCACGCGCGCCGAGACGAAGCCGGTCACGCACGCAACTTGCCAGATCAGGATGATCGCAAGCGGCACGATCCATGGAATGAGACCGTCGGCGCGCGGCAGGCGCAGGCGTCGGACACGCGGAAGGCTTTCGATCAGGCTCATGATTGCGACGCCTTGACGAGGGGACGATGTGCATTGGCGATGGTCTCGCCGAACGGGCCGGTGTTGACGCGGATCGGCGTCACATTGTTCGGCTGCTGCAGCGACAACAGCGGAAACACCAGTTCGGCGAAGCGATAGGCCTCCTCCAGATGCGGATAACCCGACATGATGAAGGTATCGATGCCGACGTCCTGATATTCACGGATCCGCGCCGCCACCGTGGCGGGATCGCCGACCAGCGCCGTCCCTGCCCCGCCGCGCACCAGCCCAACGCCGGCCCAGAGATTGGGGCTGATTTCAAGCTTTGTCGCGACGTCCGCCATGCAGCTGCGCCATGCGCTGCTGGCCGACCGAATCCATCCGGGAAAATATCTTCTGCGCCGAGGCGACGGTCTCGTCGGTGACGTGCTGGATCAGCTCATCCGCCGCCTTCCAGGCTTCAGCATTGGTCTCGCGCACGATCACATGCAGGCGGATGCCGAACGAGAGTTTTCGCCCGCGCGCTTCGGCAACCGCTTTCACCCGGTTGATCTTCTCGGCCACCTGCGCCGGCGGCTCGCCCCAGGTCAGATCGGCAAGTTCGGCGACGCCACCGACTGGGTCCACGCCGAAAAGCAAAGGCGCGAAAAGCGCGAGCCACTGCCGACCACGCCGCCGGTTCCGGGCAGCCTGCGTTGGTACTGGACTCTCTACAGGCAGAGTGACCGCTGGCTTGGCAATCCGGCGATTGGCGAGGAAGGGCTGGCCGAAAGCACGCGAGACGCGCGGACCGGGCTGATTGAGCCACTGCTCCATGACAACGGCGAGCGACCGTTTGCTGCACTCATGCGCAGGGTATTGCGGGAGGAACTGAAGGCGCGCACGCCGGTTCAGGCCGGCAATCTATTGTCGGCGCTGCGCCACATGATCGGCTGGATGATCGACGAGGAGCACATCGAGCCGGATGACGACCCGACCATCGGACTGAAGAGTGGCAAGGCAAAAGCCTCGCGCGAGAGCGGTGGCTGGGCGCCGTGGACAGAAGAGGATATGGCGAAGTATCGGGCGCGCTGGCCGCTCGGCACCGAGGCGCGGTTGATGTTCGACATCCTCCACTACACTCACCTGCGGCTCGGCGATGCCTCTCGCTTTGGATCCGCCCACCTGCAGCGGACGTTGGAGACAATGATGGTCAAGGTCGCGACCGAGAAGAGCAAGGGCCACACCACGGCGACGGTGCCCGTGCATCGCGACTTCGCGGTCTCCCTGGCGGCGGCGCGCAATGCCGGCATCTTGGGAACCGGCGAGGTCTTCACCGGCAAACTGGTGAAGGGCGAGATCATGCCGATGAACAAGAAGGCGTGGGCGGCAAAGTTCAAGAAGTTTGCTCGGCTGGCCTGCGTCAACGAGCCCAAAAAGAATTGCCATGGCGTGCGCAAGGCGCGCGCCGAAGTCGCGGCCTACTCGGAGTGCACGGAAGCGCAGATGATGGCGATGTTCGGCTGGCGCGATCACAAAATGCCGGCGCTCTACATCGCCAAAGCGAACCGGGACAAGCTTGCGATCAGCGGGATGGAGAAGATCGAGGCCTATGATCAAATGGAGAACATCGCCGATCTGGCGATGCCGACCAACCAGAACAGAATAGTAACTTTTGAGAGTAACCGGCGAAAAAAACCCTGAGATTTCAACGCCAAGTGTGGGGTGGTGCGCTCGGAGGGACTCGAACCCCCACGATGTTACTCACTGCCACCTCAAGGCAGCGCGTCTACCAATTCCGCCACGAGCGCTTGGGATACCGGCTGGAAGGATTGCAGCCCGCCGGATCAACGGCTGCGATGTAACAAATCAGGGATGCAGGGACAAGGCAGTTTTGCGCTCCGATCACTACCTGACATCAGGGGATTTCGGCAGCATTTGCTTGACTTCGACCGCGATGCGGTTGCGATCGACCAGCACCACGCCGGAAGCAATGGGCAAGTTATTGGCGAGGATCTTGACCTCGTCCGCCTCGGTGGCGTCCAGTTCGATAATGGCGCCGCGGGAAAGCCGCATCACCTGGTGGATGGGCATGGTGGTGGTGCCGAGCACCACCATGAGGTCGACGCTGACTTTATCGAGGGTGGCCACTTCTGAACCGCCAAACGGGGACTAAATGGGTGTGGTTCCCACCTGACCACGTTATGGTTAGCCAATGGTTAATGACCGCCAAAGCCTTGATTTGACGACCTTCGCGCAAGCCCAAGGCGGCGGAGGGGCCGAATGGCGGATTTCGGCGGAACCGGTACCCTATCCAGAGGCCGTGGCGGCAATGGAGGCCCGCGCGGCCGAGATCGCCGAGCGGAAGGCGACCGAACTGGTCTGGCTCCTGGAGCACCCCCCGCTCTACACTTCCGGCACCAGCGGCCGGCAGGACGACCTGCTCGAGCCGCGCTTTCCGCTGTTCACCACCGGCCGCGGCGGACAGCTCACCTATCACGGTCCCGGCCAGCGGGTGGCCTATGTGATGCTCGACCTCAAGCGGCGGCGGCCGGACGTGCGCGCCTATGTGGCGGGCCTTGAAGAATGGATCATCCGCACGTTAGACGCCTTCAACGTCCGCGGCGAGCGCCGCGAGGATCGTGTCGGCGTCTGGGTCAGGCGGCCCGACAAGGGTGTCGGCCACGAAGACAAGATCGCCGCGATCGGCGTGCGATTGCGGCGCTGGGTGTCGTTCCACGGCATCGCCCTCAATGTCGAGCCGGAGCTTTCGCATTTTTCGGCGATCATTCCCTGCGGCGTCGCCGATCCGCGTTACGGCGTCACCTCGTTGGTAGATCTCGGCCTGCCCGTGACGATGGAGGACGTCGATGTCGTGCTCCGGCGGGCGTTCCAGGAAGTGTTCGGAACGACGATGGCAGCCTTACCTGCGACAACGGCCTAAACTGTCGATCGGATGCCTGCGGCGATCGCCGCTCTCGCTTAAGGTCTTCTGTCACGGCAAGTGAGGCCACATATCAGAGGCAGGCGGTGAACAGCGGAGGTCGCGATGATGTCGCACAGGCTTCCCTTCGAGAACCGATGGACCAACAGAACGCAGGCTTGGGAATGGAATTGCGTACTTGACCGTCTGGGCGTGGCGAACGTGCGCGCCATGTTCGCAGATCACGAAGCTCATCACGCCGGCCGGCGTACCGTCATATTCGATATCCCGGCTGGATTTGTCGGGGATTGGCTTGCCTTCCACGATCGGCGCGCGGCGCGCCAACAACTTGTTTGGCGCGCTTCCGTGATTGCTCTCACGCTGATCGCGGCCACTGCTGCGGTGCTGGGCGCCCTGAGGGCGTGATACATGCACCCTGAAGTTCACGCCGCCTTCCGCGGCGCGACCTCGAGCTTTCCTGCGATGTAGCGACGCTCCTGGGTGAGGCCGCCGAAGCCGTAGGCATCGCTCTTCACTTCGTCAACATGGGCGTAGCTCTCCTCGTGCAGCGGCCCGAGCAGTTCGCCCATGCGCTGGAATAGCGCGGCGAGATAGGCCGCCCTTTCGTCCTTGGTGTTGGTGCCCTCGCTGACGTGAACGTCGAGCCAGAAGCTGGCGAGGCCCTGCTCGGCGAGCGATTGGCCGCCGGCGAACCAGTCGGCGGCATCGACCGACTTCACGATGACAGCGGTGACCTTCGGATCCTTGCGCAGGATTCGCGCGGTGAGATCGCTGACGGCGGACGCAATCTCGGCGTTCAGCGACGGCGCCGTGCGGACGCTGGAATAGGTGACGGTGATGAGCGGCATGGTCGTTCTCCTTGATGGGCGCGCTGGCATTGCGCTCCCTTCATCTAGACCCGCTGTCGTCATTTTGCTATCTTATCGTTCTTCATAACAATGATAATGGTTTCTGATGGCGCCATGAGCACGCTGGATATCGATACGGTGCAGGCGTTCCTGCTGGTCGCCGAACTGCAAGGTTTTACCCGCGCCGCCGAAGCGCTTGGCACGACGCAGGCCGCCGTCAGCATGAAGCTGCAGCGGCTGGAGAGCGTGGTGGGCCGGCGGCTGGTCGAGCGCTCGCCCCGGGCAGTCGCGCTGACCGCCGAGGGCGCGGCATTCCTGCCCTACGCCCGCGCGTTGATCGAGGCGCATGACCGTGCGCTGTCGGGCGACAAGCCCGCGCGTCCGCAACTGTCGCTCGGGATCTCCGATCACGCCGCAGGGCCCGAACTGGTGCCGCTGCTCGAACGGCTGCATGCCGTGTCATCGCAACTGGCGCTTTCCGTAACCATCGGCTTTTCGCGCCAGATGCTCGACGCCTACGATGCCGGCGAATTCGATGCCGTGGTGGTCCGTCAGGAAGGCAGCCGCCGCGGCGGCGAGAAGCTGACTGAAGACGGTTTTGGCTGGTTCGCCGCCAAAGGCCTGGCCTGGCGGCGCGGCGAGACGCTGCCGCTGGCGATGCTGGCGCCGCCCTGCGGCGTACGCGCGCTCGCGGTCCGTGCCCTCGACAAGGCCGGCATCGCATGGAGCGAGAGCTTTGTCGGCGGCGGTGTCACCGCCGTGGCCGCCGCGGCATTAGCCGGCGTCGCGGTAGCGCCACTGGCCCGGCGGATTGCGCCGGCCGGTCTGGTCGATATCGGGCCGGCCAAAGGGCTGCCGCGGCTCGCTTCCTCGAAGGTGATGCTGCACTCGAAGGTCAGCGATCCAACCAAGCTCGCGGCGCTACGGACATTGGCGGCGACGTTCAGAAGCGTGGCCGCAGTGCGGTAACCCACCATTTCGTTGAAAAAGCCGGACGGCCCTGGAACCAATCGGCAAGGCAAGCGTTTGCGCCAGTTAAATGGGCAGGTCGGATGTCGAAAAAAGATCAGCAGCAGCAAAGGGATCTATCCGAAAGCGAACGCAATTTCCGGCTCCTGGTTGAAGGCGTTTCCGACTACGCGCTTTACATGCTGGATCCAGCTGGAATCATTACGAGTTGGAACATCGGCGGCCAGCGGATCAAGGGTTACGCGCCCGCCGAAATCATCGGACAGCATTTCTCCCGGTTTTACACCGCCGTTGATCGTGCGAACGGCAAGCCGTTGCGCGCCTTGCGCATTGCCCGGGAACACGGCCGCTACGAGGAAGAAGGCTGGCGCGTTCGCAAGGACGGCACGTTCTTCTGGGCCAGCGTCGTCATCGACCCGATTTACGAGGACGGCAAGCTCGTCGGCTTCGCCAAGATCACCCGCGACATTACCGAGCGCCGCGAAGCCCAGCTCAAGCTCGAACAGATGCACCAGCAACTCGCGGAATCGCAAAAGTTCGATGCGCTCGGCCAACTGACCGGCGGCGTAGCTCATGACTTCAACAATCTCCTCATGATCGTCAGCGGCAGTCTTCACACATTGAAGAAAGCGGTGGGCAATGATCCCAAGTGCCTGCGGGCGCTATCGGCGATCGAAGGGGCGACCAAACGCGGCGCTTCCCTCACCAGCCAGTTGCTGACGTTCGCGCGGCGGCAGAGCGTCAATCCGCGAGCGATCAATGTCGCCGAGCGGATCGATGCGATGCGCGAGGTGCTCGATAGCGGCGTCGGCAGCGCGGTGACCTTGCAGTTCGAGGTCGACCCGGGCGTCTGGCCGGTGATGGTCGACGTCACCGAGTTCGAGACGGCGCTGGTCAACCTCGTCATCAACGCGCGCGACGCCATGACCGGCGGCGGCATCATCACGATATCGGCGCACAACGATGCGTCCGGCGAGGCGGATATCGGATATGTCGCGATCTCAGTGGAAGATAACGGCACCGGCATCGCGCCCGATGTGCTCGGCAAGATCTTCGATCCCTTCTTCACCACCAAGCCGATCGGCAAGGGCACGGGTCTCGGACTATCGCAGGTTCACGGCTTCGCCCATCAGGCCGGCGGAACAGTCAAGGTGGCGAGCGAGCTCGGCAAAGGCACGAAGATCACGATCCTGCTGCCTCGAAAGGAGGCTGCCGACGCGGCCGAGGACGTCGACGCGGGCGAAACCGGCGGAAGCGGCACCGTGCTGCTGGTGGAGGACAATCCTGATGTCGCAGCCGTCAGCACCGGCCTGCTCGAACAACTCGGCTACACCGTGCGCAGGGTAGCGAGCGCTGAAGCCGCGTTGCGCGAAATCGAGCTCGACGGAATAGATCTTGTCTTCTCCGACATCGTGATGCCCGGCAAAATGGACGGCCTCGGTCTGGCGCGCCATTTGAAGGCCGTCAGACCCGGACTGCCGATCCTCCTGACCAGCGGCTACAGCGATTCCGCGCGGAACGTGCGCGGCGACTTTCCGATTCTGCGCAAGCCCTACGAAATCCACGAACTCAGCCGAGCGATCGCGAAATTGCCGCGGTGACCGCGAGCTAGCGGGGCACTCACCCTCCTCACAAAATCGCCTCGAAGGCGCTGCGCAGCGTTTCGTGCCGGAACACAAAACCGTTGCTGAGCGCCTTGTTCGGCAAGACGCGCTGGCCGCCCAGCAGCAATTCATTGGCGAAATCGCCGCCGACACAGCGCAACAGCCCGCCGGGGATGCGGAACACCGCAGGCCGGCGCAGGCGGCGGCCAAGCTCTTCGGTAAATTTCAAATTGGTGACCGGGATCGGGGCCGTCGCATTGACCGGTCCTGAGATTTCCGGACGCGCGATGACATGGGCGATCAGGCGGACCAGGTCGTCGCGCTCGATCCACGACATCCACTGCCGGCCCGAGCCCAGCGGCCCGCCGAGGCCGAACTCGAACGGCGTCAGCATCCGCGTGATGAAGCCGCCGTCGGTGCCGATCACGAGGCCGATCCGCAAGTGGACCACCCGCACGCCGTGCTCTTCCGCCGGACGCGCTGCCTTCTCCCAGGCGTCGCAGAGTTCATGGCTGAAGCAGGCATGCGATTTGGCTGATTCCGTCAGCACCTGGTCCTGCCAGAGCCCGTACCAGCCGATCGCGGAGCCCGAGACCAGCACCGCCGGCTTGCGCTCAAGCCGCGCGATCAGGCGGACGACGTCGCCGGTCATGTTGATACGGGAATCCAGGATTTTGCGACGTTTGGCTTCGGTCCACAGCCCGTTGCCGATCGGCTCGCCCGCGAGATTAACAATCGCATCGATACGGGTATCGGCCGGAAGCTGATCGAGGCTCGTGATCAGCGTGATCGGCGGCGGCAGCCTGTCGGCTTTCGCAGGATTGCGCACCAGCGCAATCACCTGATGCCCCGCGCCGCTCAGGCCTGCCACCAGGCGGCTGCCGATGAAGCCGGTAGCGCCGGTGACCAGCACCGTCTGCCGGTCGGGCAGTTTCTCGACCAGGCTTGCCGCCGGCGCACTCGTCATTCGCGAAAGACGCTTTGACGCCGTGAAATCGCGCAGCCCGCACAGGGCAGCGCCGACGGCCGCAGCCGCCGCGATCAAGCTGAGCCATCCTGTGTAAGCCAATTTGACGCCGGTCGGCTGCCCCGCCCAGCCGACCAGGACCGGCAGCAGCAGCACCAGAATGGCGCCGTAATTGATCGCGAGCAGCGTATGATTGATGCGTTCGCTGGCCGGCAATTTCCGGCTCATGTCCTCCTCGACGAAATCCATCAGCGTGATGACGATTTCCGCAACCAGCACCACGATGATGAGCATGGCGAAGACGCCTTGCACTTCCAGCCAGCCCAGCACCAGGAACAAGAGCGCGTAGAGCATGTTGCGCAACGCATGAAGCTGCAGCTCATAGCGCTGCGATGGTCGCCATGCGAGCCGCTCCGTCAGCTCATGGTGGTAGAACGTGTCGAACACGCCCATCACTACCTGAATGGCGATCAGGATCCAAAGCAGCGACGTCACGATGCGGCCTCCATGAACACGGCGGACTGACGAATGAGCCTGCCAAGGCGGGGGTGAACGACCTCGAGCGTGAAGCGGAACGTGCCGCCGCCGAGGTCGGAATGGGTCACGGTGAGATCGCCGGGCGTGAGCCAGGGCGGCAGCGGCAACCGCAACGGCCCGATCTGCACGGAATAGCCGACGCTGCGAAACACCAGCGCTTCGTGCTCAACGGAAATGCGCAGCGCCATGCTGACGCCGTAGCCGACATATTCTTCGAGCCCGGTCGGCCCGGCGAACCGTTTCGCGGAATGGATGACCTGCGGAAAGCCGTTGCTGCGCGTGCAGATGCGGGTCCAGATCTGGCCGCCGCTCGCTGCATCTTCGGTCACCATTACGGCCATCGCGACGCCAGTCTCAGAGCACAGCGGAAACGGCCCGCCGATCACGCGCGCGAGCTGCGCCAGCCACCAGCCGGCGCGGCTAAAACTCGCCTCCTCCACCGTGCCGACATAGACGACCGTCTCGCCATCGGCAAAACGCTTGGAAAAACGCCGCCAGATCGCCAGCGGCAGACGGCCCCACTCCTCGTCGGGCAACAGATCGTGGAAGCGGTGGTCGTCGAGCAGGATGGCGTTCGAGGCAGGCGTTGCGGAAGACCTTTGTACTCTTGTGGATGCCATCACACGCTCCTGCCCTGCCCTCTGCCCTATTTGGACTTGCCCGCCGGCAGGAAGCTGACGATCTTCTCGCCAAGCTTGATCAGCGCGACCAACCTCGGCCGCGGCACGTTGAGCATCTGCGTGTACCAACGGTCGACCAGTTCGGTGAAAGCCAGCATTTCCTTCAGCCGTTTGGCGGCGACCGGGCTGATGGTTGGATCGTCAGCCGCGTCGGAAACGCAGGCGCGCAGCGCATCGATGGCCGGATCGATCTCGCGCTCCTTGCGGCGGGCGGCGATCCGCGCCGCCACTTCCCAGATGTCGGTCTCCGCCTCGAAATGATCGCGCCGGTCACCGAGGATTGGCACCCGCCGGATCAAATTCCAGGCCAGCAATTCCTTGATGGAGTTCGAGACATTTGATCGCGCCATGCCGAGCGTCTCGGCGATGTCCTCGGCGGTCATCGGCGCCTCGGCGAGATACAGCAGGCCATGGATCTGGCTGACCGAGCGGTTGACGCCCCACTCGTCCCCCATGTCGCCCCAGTGCAGGATGAACCGCTCGACGACGGCAGGGAGTTTCTTTTTGTCGGGTATTTCTGTCATGACAGAAATATCTGACGAAACTGAGTGGATGTCAACCGCCGCAAGGCGGCCATTGCATTTCGCCGCTGCGCCCGCTGCAGTCATCCTCCCGACGTGGCGCCGTCCCGTGGTTCCCGCAATGGAACCGTTCTCGCACCTGGGTTCCGTTGTTTCCCGATCGATCTGTTAACCCCTCAGTACCGGTCGCGGCTTAGATTCGCTCGCGCGCCACTGGCAATCTGCGCGGTCATCAAGGCACGGAATGCCCCATCGAAATCCTCCAGACCCCGGCGGACCGCTGCGGCGGGTAACATCGACGTCCCTGGTCAATCACCTTCGCGCTCGTCATGACCGCCTGCGTGCTCGGCGTCATGGCCTGGAAGGCGCTCGACGCCAAGAAAGCGGCGTTGGCGAACGGCAGCGCCGAGATCCAGAACCTCGCCCATTCGCTTTCCGAGCATGCCTCGCACACCATCCAGGCGGTCGATATCGCGATGGCCGGAATGGTGGACTTGCTGAAATACAGGGATCCCGATCCGGACCGGTTCAACAGGTACTTGGCCGAAACGGCGAAAACGCTGCCCCAATTGCGTGGCATCGGCGTCGCGGATGCCAATGGCAACTGGACCTATTCGTCACTGGCGGAGACACCGCGCCATACCATCGCGGATCGCAGCTATTTCGCCTACCATCGTGACAAACCGGACAACGCGCTTCGGATCAGCGAACTGATGCAGTCCCGTGTGGACGAGCGATCCTCCATGATCGTTCTTTCGAAACGCATTACCAAGCTCGACGGCAGTTTTGGCGGGGTCGTCGCCGCGGCGATCGACAAGGATTACTTCAATAATTTTTACCGGACATTCCAGCTCGGCCCCGACGGCGGCATCAGCCTGATACGGAATGATGGTGCGCTCCTGATGCGCTGGCCGCAGTCGGACAAGAGCACGGATCTCTCCAAGACCGACCTGTTCAGGAAGCATCTCAAGCAAAGCTCGGTCGGATACTACAAGATCATCTCGCCGTTCGACGGCCTCGTGAAGCACCTCGGCTATGAGGTGACGCCGCACTACCCGATGGTGGTCACCGTAGCTATGTCGGAAGACTGGCTGCTTTCCGAATGGTGGAAGGGCTTGCGGACCGACGCCATCGTCGCCGGCGTCCTGCTGTGCATGATCCTGATGTTGGCGGCACTGCTTGCCCTGCAGTTCCACTTCCGTAGCATGACCGAGCGCACGCTGCGCGAACGCGAGGCGCACTATCGGTTGCTGGCCGACAACATCGCCGACATTATCATCATGATCGATGCCCGCAGCATGCTCCGTTATGTTTCCCGTTCCGTCGAGCCGGTGCTCGGGCTGCAGGCGAAGGACCTGATCGGAAAATCATGCTTCGACCTGGTTCACCCCGAGGATCGGGAAAGCGTCATGCAGGCAACCACGCGACTTAACGGTGTCGGTGGCGTCAGCACGGTCGTGTTCCGGCACTATCGCGGCGACGGAACGCTGGCGTGGGTCGAGAGCAAATTCAAGCTGGCGTCGGAGACCAGCGATCCCACGCGAGCGGAATTCCTCTGCGTCATTCGCGATGTCACCGAACGCAAGCGGATGGAGGATGAGCTGACCCAGCTCAACCGTCGCCTCACCCAGCTCGCCGCGACCGATGGACTCACCAGTCTGACCAACCGCCGCACCTTCGATGGTTTCCTGCGGCGCGAATACGAAGTCTGCCAAGAGATTTCGGTGCTGCTGTTCGATATCGACAATTTGAAGGGCTACAACGACACCTACGGACATCAGGCCGGCGACCGCTGCTTGCAGGCCGTGGCCAAGGTGATCGGCGACGCTACTGCCAATACCTCGGGTCTGTCCGCGCGCTATGGCGGCGAAGAATTCGCCGTGGTGTTGCCCAACAGTTCCGAGGACGACGCATTGAAGGTTGCCGAGGCCATCCGATTAACCGTTCGGGCGCTCGGCATTCCGAACACAGCCTCGAGCCGCGGCTACATCACCATCAGCGCAGGCGTTGCCGCCAGAACCCATTCGACGCTGGATGAAGCTGCTTTGGTCGGAGAGAGCTGACACCGCGCTCTACGAGGCCAAGCGCCTCGGCCGCAATCGCAGCATCGTGTATTCCTCGCTCGACCTGCAATACGTCGATAGCGCCTCCATCCAGCACGATGGCGAATTCGCGCCGGGCGAACGGACGCACTAGGGCGCGTGGCTGCTATTTGGTTGTGCAAGAGCGGCTCGCTCGATATCCGCTTTGCTACACGCGATGGGCCGATACCGGACTTATTCCACGATTTTCCAATAGGAGTCCTTGCGGATCACCTTTCCGTTGCGAAACGTGTAGAAGTCACAACCTCGGACCTCCTTCCTTGTGCCCTCGCGGGTGGTACCTGTGAGGGTCCATTTTGAGATGCCGGTCTCGGCAGTCGGATCCACAAAATGCTCATCGTTGCCGTAGTGGACGTCAGGCAGGCCTTCGAAGCGTGTTGCCAGCGCTTCTCGTACGTTCCGTTTGCCCTCGAAACGAGCCCCCCAAGGCTTGCTTCCCCGCGGCATCTCCAGGACGCAGTCGTCCGAAAAGAACGTCATGATGCGATCAAGATCGTGCGCGTTGAAGGCATCACATAGATCCGTCAGCGTCGATCGAATGTCCATCGCCCGTCTCCGCCCAGTCGGATAGTTGATATTTGCTCTGCGCGTTCGGTCTCCGAATAGGCCATCGGCGACTGGGTCGGTGGTCGGAGGCTTGCGAGAGCGGACCTGGTTCAAACAGGCATTGACGTTATATCGTCGGCAGCACCGAGAACCGCTCTCCTGCCCGCCGCAGCTTCAGCATCTCGGGATTGCCGGCGTTGTCCTGTATCGCCTCAACGCGCGCCGATGACGGTCCTCGCCGGCAAGCCGAGATCATCGCGGTCACCGGCTCCGCGGGACCCGCGAACACCGCCTCGACACGGCCGTCTCTGCGGTTGCGCACCCAGCCTTCAAGATCGCGCGCCCGTGCCGTGTCGTCGACCCAGGCGCGATAGCCGACGCCCTGCACCCGGCCGCTTATCGTGACATGACGAATGGCATCGCTCATTTATTCTTCAACCCGAGAAATGCGCCAGCGCGCGCCCTTACTTCGGCATCGCGCATGGCCCGGCTGGTCAACTCGGCAGACGCAAGGCCGTTCAAATTTTTCGGCGAGGTTCCCTCACGCAACGCCTTCAGCGTCTGGTAGACGGCCTGCGTGGCGGCGGCGAATGGCGCGTGGCCCTGCAGCGCGATCCGCACGCGCTGACCGGCGAGATAATCCAGCGCCGTCATGTCGTCGGGCGCACCACCGAGCACGATCGGCAGGCTCGTTGCGACGGAAATGGCTTCCAGCTCGCCCCGGCTCTTGACGCCCGTGAAGAACAGCGCATCGACGCCGGTGGCCTCATACGCCCTCGCACGTTCAATGGCGTCATCAAGGCCGGTGACGGACACGGCGCCGGTGCGTCCCATGATGACCAGCGAGGGATCGCTGCGGCCATCAAGCGCAGCCTTCATCTTGCCGACGCCCTCCTCCAGCGGGATCAATTGCGTTCCGGCCTGCCCGAACGCCGGAGGCAGCAGCGTGTCCTCAATCGTCAATCCGGCTGCGCCAGCCGCCTCGAGTTCCTGAACGGTGCGGCGGACGTTGAGCGCGTTGCCATAGCCGTGATCGGCATCGACGAGCACCGGCAGTGTCGAGGCGCGCGACATCCGCCGCATCTGCTCGGCGAGTTCGGTCAACGTGATCAGGGCAATGTCGGGATCGCCGAGAACGGCCAGCGAGGCCACCGAGCCGCCGAACATGCCGAGTTCGAAGCCGAGGTCTTCGGCAATGCGGATCGAAGTCGCGTCATAAACCGATCCTGGCCGGATGCAGGTGGAGCCGGCGAGGATGGAACGTAGTTTCTCTCGGCGCTGACGGAATGCCATAGTGTCCTCAGTGCTATCCGCCGTCATTGCGAGCGAAGCGACTTGGTCCGCCGTAGCTCGAAGAGCGAAGGCGGAAGCAATCCATCGTGCCGCGAAGGAAGTCTGGATTGCTTCGTCGCTGACGCTCCCTTGCGCAAACGCTTCGCGTTTGTCGCAGGCAATGACGGGGCTGCGTCTACGCAAACTCCAATATCAGCGCGTCCACCGCCAGTGTCGCGCCGGCCGCGGCATGGATCTTCTTCACGGTGCCGTCGCGTTCGGCGCGCAGCACGTTCTGCATCTTCATCGCCTCGACCACCGCCAATGTCTCGCCGGACTTGACCTCCTGCCCTTCGGCGACCGCAATCGACACCACGAGGCCGGGCATCGGGCACAGCAGCTTCTTGCCGGTGTCAGCCGCTGATGTCACCGGCATCAGCCGCGCAGCGGCGGCCTCGCTTTCGGTGAAGACGTTGACCGCAACTTCAACGCCCTGATGCGCGAGGCGGAAACCGTTCGGGATTGCGCGTACCTGCATCGCGACCAAGTGGCCGTCGATGGTGCCATGCCAGACCGGCTCGCCGGGCGTCCAGGCCGAGACCAGGTTGTGCGGGTTGCCGGGCAGGCCATCGGCGCCGATGAAGCGCACCGCGATGCCCTCGGCCTCGCGCGCTACGTCCAGCGCGATTTCTTCGCGACCGAGCCACACCGCACGGCGGCGTTCGCGCTGCACCAGACGGCCAGTCAACTGGCCGGAAATCTGGCGCTTGCGCTCGCCGAGCACGTGATCGATCGCGGCGCCCACGGCCGCCAGTCGCCGCGCAATCTCGCCTTCCGGCGGACGCGCCGCAAATCCCTTCGAGAATTCTTCCGCGATGAAGCCGGTCGAAAGCTTGCCCTCGCGCCAGCGCGGATGGTTCATCAGCGCCGACAGAAACGGAATGTTGTGCCTGATGCCATCGACGTAGAACGCGTCAAGCGCCGTGGCCTGCGCCTCGATGGCGGCGGCCCGTGATGGCGCATGCGTCACGAGCTTGGCAATCATCGGATCGTAATGGATCGAGATCTCGCCGCCCTCCTGCACGCCGGTGTCGTTGCGGATGGTAACGCCGTCCTGGCTCGCTTCTGCCGGCGGCCGGTATTTCACCAGCCGCCCGATGGAGGGCAGAAAGTTGCGGAACGGGTCCTCGGCATAGACGCGGGACTCCACGGCCCAGCCGGTTAGCGTGACGTCCTTCTGCGCGATCGAAAGCTTCTCGCCGGCCGCAACCCGGATCATATGCTCGACCAGATCGATGCCGGTCACCAGTTCGGTGACGGGATGCTCGACCTGCAGGCGGGTGTTCATCTCGAGGAAGTAAAAGCTCTTGTCCTGGCCGGCGACGAATTCGACGGTGCCGGCGGAATCGTAGTTCACAGCTTTTGCCAAGGCCACCGCCTGCTCGCCCATCTTGCGCCGGGTGGTCTCGTCGAGCAGCGGCGACGGCGCTTCCTCGATGACCTTCTGGTTACGGCGCTGGATCGAACATTCGCGCTCGCCGAGATGGATCACGTTGCCATGCTTGTCGCCGAGCACCTGTATCTCGATATGGCGGGGATCGACAATGAACTTTTCGATGAAGACGCGATCGTCGCCGAACGAGGATTTCGCTTCGGCCTTGGCGAGGTTGAAGCCCTCGGCGACTTCCTTCTTCGAATGCGCGATCCGCATGCCCTTGCCGCCGCCGCCGGCAGAGGCCTTGATCATCACGGGATAGCCGATCTCGTCGGCGATCTTCACCGCGTGCTTTTCGTCCTCGATCACGCCGAGATGGCCCGGCACGGTCGATACCTTGGCCTTCGCGGCGGCCTTCTTGGATTCGATCTTGTCGCCCATCGCGGCAATGGCGCCGGGATTGGGGCCGATGAAGACGATGCCGACCTTGGCGAGCTCGCGCGGAAATGCTTCTCGCTCGGACAGGAAGCCGTAGCCCGGATGTACCGCTTCTGCGCCGGTCTTGCGGCAGGCATCGATAATCCGGTCGATCAACAGATAGCTCTCGGCCGCTGCAGGCGGGCCGATTAGCACGGCCTTATCCGCCATTTCGACGTGAAGCGCGTCGCGGTCGGCTTCGGAATACACCGCGACCGTCTCTATCCCCATACGGCGCGCAGTCTTGATGACCCGGCAGGCGATCTCGCCGCGATTTGCGATCAGAATTCTCTTGAACATGTTCTTCTTGCTTGAGCTTTGGGCGGGATCCTCCCCCGCAATGAGGCATGCGGGACGCGGGTAACACACCCGTCGTACAGCAAAAATCGATGGAGGCAACGGTCTCGTACCGGCTTCGCGGTGCCGCCCGGCGGTATTCAGCCGGAATAGGAGCTGAACCGGCCCCGCGCATAGGCGTGGGATACCGCTTTCATCAGCTCGCCGACCTCGGATTCCAGATATTCGTTGGCCACGATCAACGCGCGGATCGTCGCCCGCATATCGCCCCCGCAGGCGGAAATGGCCTGATCTACAGCGGTTTCCAGCTCGTCGTTCTCTTCGGACTTCGGCTGTGAAGAGGACGACATGGCAGTATTCCGTGTTGAGCGAGACGGCCCATGTTCTTATTTTGTTCTTACGAAGTCAATGGGCCGTTCGTCGGCTGGTCGCAACTGCGCCCACGGTTTTCCCCAACCTGCTTCGCTTGCGCCATTAGCGCCGGCATCTTGGTTCAATCACATCACCTTATGCTAGAAGGCAGCGGCGGGTGTGGAATTGATTTGAAATGAAACAGATGCAGTCACGAATTTTTCTGGTTGCGGCGTTGCTGTCGATCGTCCTTCCGGCCAGCCAGAGTTCGGGCGCAACGGCCACCATTCGAGATGGCAGCACGCTTCAGCTCGGCAACGTCACCTACCGGCTCGACGGCATCGATGCGCCCACCGTTGATCAACTCTGCATCGATCAGAATGCCGATAGCTGGACCTGCGGTATCGAGGCGCGCGATCAATTGACCAAGCTGATCGGCGGCAAACAGGTTCGCTGCGATGATTTGGGTCCCGATCCCTCGTTCAAGAAACGGCGCATCGGCGTGTGCAAGATCGAGGGTGACACGACCAGTTTGAGCCAGCTCCTTGTCCGCAACGGCTTTGCCTTGAATGTCGAAGTCTCCGCCAGCGGTCGCTTCCAGGTGGACGAGGCCCGCGCCAAGGACGACCGCCAGGGACTCTGGAAAGGCTGCTTTGTCGCGCCGCGCGAGTTCCGCGCCGGAAAGAAGGACGGCCCCCTGCTCGGCGCCGCATGCCGCGCCGACCGCGACCGTGAAATCCGCGAGGCGCTGTTCCCCGAGGATCTCGTGATGCCGGCGAATTGCAACATCAAGGGCAAGTACGCCGTGCGCGCGCGCGTCACCGGGAACCTCGGCATCTACCATCTGCAGGCATGCCGCTCCTATCCGGGACTGACCAAGCCGGATCGATGGTTCTGTTCCGAGGAAGATGCGCAAGCCGCCGGGTTCCGCCGAGCCTATAACTGCCGGTCAACCACCAAGAGCAAATGAGGCTGGCAAACGCGCCGGCTGTTGTGTGAAAGTGCCGGCAGAGGTTGCCGGCACGCATGACCCCTTCCGACACTACGAACATCCTGCCTGAAGCCGCCGCCGCCGAACGCTTGCGGCAACATCTGCAGGAAATCGCTGATGAGCGCGACAGAGCTCATCGTGCTTTGCAGGAGCGCGAAGCGGAGCTGGCGCGGATCCAGCGCATCGCCGGTGTCGGCGGTCTCGAAATCGATTTCCGTGACGGCGTCAAGAATCGCCGCTCCCCTGAATATCTTCTGGTTCACGGGCTGCCGCCCGAGGCGGCCAACGAGACCTACGAGGAATGGGTCAGTCGAATTCATCCCGAGGATCGCGAGCGAACGGTCCAGGACCTGTTCGGCGTATTAAAAAGCCAGAGCGAGGACTATTCGGCCGAATACCGCATCGTGCGGCCGAACGACGGCGCGGTCCGCTGGATCCGCGTCGTCGCCAAGATCGAGCGCGACGCCGACGGCCGCGCGCTGCGCCTCGTCGGCGCCGATTGCGACGTCACCGATCAGATGCTGGCGCAGGCGACCTTACGCGAAAGCGAGGAGCGCTTCCGCCTGATCGCCAACAGCGCGCCGGTGCCGATCTGGGTCACCAAGCTCGACCGCACGCGTTCCTTCGCCAACCAGGCCTATCTCGACTTCCTCGGGCTGCCGTTCGAGGAAGCCATCGTGTTCGACTGGCGCAAAAGGCTGCATCCGGACGACGCAGCGCGTGTCGTACAGGAATCCGTCGCAGGCGAAGCATCGCTCAAGCCGTTCGTGCTGGAGGCCCGCTATCAGCGCGCCGACGGCGAATGGCGGTGGCTGCGCTCGGAATCCCAGCCGCGCTGGGATCCGACCGGCAAGCACATTGGGTTCATCGGCGTCGCCCACGACATTACGTCAGCCAAGCAGGCCGAGCATGATCTGCGCCGGCTGAACGAGATCCTCGAAATGCGGATCGCCGAGCGAACCGCGCAGCTCGAAGCCAGCGAAGCCCAGATGCGCGCGATCTTCGAGACCAGCCATCAATATCAGGCTCTGCTCAACCAGCACGGCGACGTGCTCTATGCCAACCGGACGGCGCTGGCCGGCATCTGTGCCGAGGCCAGTGCGGTCGTCGGCCGCCCGTTCTGGGAAACGCCATGGTTTGCCGCGACCTCCGGCATGCGCGATGCCCTCCGCGACGCCTTCATCACCGTGATGCGAGGCGAAGAAGTCAATATTGAAATGCTGCTGCACCTGCCGATCGGCGACCGCTATTTCGATTTCGCGATGCGACCGCTGCATGACCAGCACGGGGCAATCATCGGCGCGGTGCCGGAGGCGATCGACGTCACCGAGCGTCGCCAGGGCGAGGAAGCGCTGCGTCAGTCGCAGAAAATGGAAGCGGTCGGACAGTTGACCGGCGGCGTGGCGCACGATTTCAACAATCTATTGACCATCATCCGCTCCGCGACCGATTTCCTGCGCCGCCGCGAGTTGCCGGAAGAGCGTCGCCGGCGCTACATCGACGCGATCGCCGAAACCGTGGAGCGCGCCTCCAAGCTGACCGGGCAATTGCTGGCGTTCGCTCGCAGGCAGCCGCTCAAGCCGCAGGTGTTCAACGTCGGCACCCAGGTTGAGTCCGTCGCACAATTGATCCGTCCCCTCGTCGGCGCCCGGATCAGGATCGACGTCGACATCGCCGACCTCAATTGCTTCGCAATCGCCGACGTCGCGCAATTCGAAACCGCGCTGATCAATCTCGCCGTCAACAGCCGCGATGCCATGGACAGCGAGGGTCGGCTGACCATACAGGTCCGCAAGGTGAATGCCATACCGCCGCTGCGTGCCCAGCCCGCCCGCCGCGGCGACTTCGTCGCCATCACCGTGACCGACACCGGCTGCGGTATTGCCCCTGCCCTGCTCGAGACGATCTTCGAGCCGTTCTTCACCACCAAGGAAGTCGGCAAGGGCACCGGCCTCGGGCTGAGCCAGGCATTCGGTTTTGCCAAGCAATCCGACGGCGATATCGCAGTTGCAAGTGAGCCCGGCCAGGGCGCGACGTTTACGATCTACCTGCCGCAGGCCGCAGTGCCGGCCGATACGAGCGAAGCCGCCGCAACCGGCAGCGAGCCCGCCGCCCGCGGCCGCGGCTACCGCGTCCTCGTCGTTGAGGACAATGATGACGTCGGCCAGTTCTCCACCGAGCTGTTGGAAGATCTCGGCTACACCGTGCGCCGCGTCGCCAGCGCGGACGCCGCGCTCGCAATCCTGGCCGAGGACGAGTTTTCCGCCGACCTGGTGTTTTCCGACGTCATCATGCCCGGGATGAACGGCGTCGAGCTCGCCGGCATCGTGCGCGAGCGCTATCCCGGCCTGCCCGTGGTCCTGACCAGCGGCTATAGCAACGTGCTGGCGGAGAGCGCCCACCGCGGTTTCGAGCTGATCCAGAAACCCTATTCGGTGGAATTGCTGTCGCGGATTCTCAGGAAGGCGATTTCCGAGGCGCGCCGCTAGGGCAGCTCACGCCGCGGCGTCGACGCCGGCCTCTCCCGATACCAAGAGCGCGCGGATTTCCTGCGCCGGGCGCGCGGCGCTGAACAGATAGCCCTGCATTTGCGTGCATCCGAGACTCTGCACGGTCTCGCGCTGCTGCAACGTCTCGACGCCTCCGGCAGTCGTGATCATGTTGCGGTCGGCGGCGATGCTGACCACCGCGCGGATGATCGAGGCCGATGAGGAATTGCGCGTCACTTCCTTGACGAAGGAGCGGTCGATCTTGATCTTGTCGAACGGGAAGCGCTGCAGATATTGCAGCGAGGAATAGCCGGTGCCGAAATCGTCGAGCGCGATGTGGATGCCGAGCGCACGGAGCTGGTTCAGTGTCGCCAGCGCGGCGTCGTCGTCCGCGATCAGGACGGCCTCCGTGATCTCCAGCTCCAGCCGGCGCGGATCGAGCCCGGTTTCGGCAAGAACAGCGGCGACTTTCATCGACAGCGTTTCCGACCGGAACTGGATCGGCGAGACGTTGACGGCGATTCGGACATGAGCCGGCCAAGCTGCAGCTTCGGCACAGGCGGTGCGCAACACCCACTGCCCGATCTCCTCGATCAGGCCGGTCTCCTCGGCGACCGGCACGAATTCGGCGGGCGAAATCATGCCGCGCACCGGATGCCGCCAGCGCAATAGCGCCTCGCAGCCGGTGACGTCGTCGCCGCGCAGATCGACCTGCGGCTGATAGTGCAGTTCGAACCAGCCCTGCACCAGCGCCTCACGCAAATCCGCCTCCAGCTCGCGGCGATGGTTGGCCTGCTGCTCCATCTCCGGATCGAAGAAGCGATAGGTCCTGCGGCCAGCGGCCTTCGCCGCATACATCGCGAGATCGGCGTTCTTCAGGAGATCGAACAGGTCCGAGCCGTCGCGCGGAGCGATCGCGATGCCGATGCTGGCATCGCTGGAAAGCTGATGGCCATGGCAGTCGAACGGGGTACGCAGCGCCTGATAGATCCGCGCGACCAGCGCGTGAACGTCCTCGGCGCTCTCGATGCCGTGCTGAAGGATAGCGAATTCGTCCCCGCCGAGGCGGGCGATGAAATCCTCAGGGCCGACCGACTGGCGCAACCGCTCCGCCACGCCCTTCAGGAACTCGTCCCCGATCAGATGTCCCAGCGTGTCATTGATGCGCTTGAACTCGTCGATGTCGATATAGAGGATCGCGAACTCGCGTCCCTCGGTTTCCAGCAGCAGTCCCTCCGCGTGGCGCTGGAACAGGCTGCGGTTCGGCAGATTGGTCAGCGCGTCATAATGGGCGAGATGTTCGATCCTGGCCTGGTCGCGCCGCCCTTCGGTGACGTCTTCCAGCGTCGTGGCCCAGCCGCCGTCCGACGAGCGTTTGTAGATCAGCCGGATCGTCCTGCCGTCGGGCGTTGAGGTCATGGCATCTTGAACCGGGCTACCATTGGGATCGAGGAAGCGTGCGCAATAAGCGTCGGCGTCACCGAGAAAGGAGCCGCGTTCCTGACGGTGGCGGATCAGGTCGCGCAGATGACAGCCGGGTTTGACGACCTCCGGCGAGAGCCCGAACATCTCGATATATCGCCGGTTGCAGATCACGAGACGGGCCGAGGAGTCGAACAGCAGCAGCCCCTGCGTCATGTTGTTGATCGCGGTGTCGAGGTGCTGGCTCTTCTCCGAAAGCTTGCGCTGCGCGGCGGCATGCTGGCGGCGGAGCTGGCGCACGATCAGGAAGACCATGCCGATCACAACGACGATTGCCAGCGCCGCCGCGAAAAATTGCAGTCTGGTCTGCGCCCGCCAATCGGCCAGCGCAGCCTCCGTTCGGGTGGTCGCCACGATCAGGATCGGGAAGTGCATGAGCGACTTGACCGCACCGACCTTGTCTTCCGCCAGCCTCGCGCTGGTGAAGCGCCCGGACATGTTGCCATCTACGGCCAGCGCGCGTCGAAACGCTTCGCTTCCGGCGACATTGAAGCCGATCAGGCTGTCGTCCTTTGGATAGCGGGCAATGATGGTGCCGTTGCGGTGAATCATCGAGATCGCGGTATCGCTGTTGAGCTCCAGCGATCCGACAAAGGCCTCGAAATGCGAAGGTTCGACGCCGCGGCTGGCAAATCCGATGATCTCGCCATTGCGGCCGACGATCTTGCGCGCAAATAGCGTGGTCCAGTTCCTCGTCACCTTGCTGACGACCGGCTCGACGATGACGTCGGGGGTCGGTCTTCCCGACGTGAATTCCTTGAAGTACTGACGGTCCGCGATGTTGAGATCGGGGACCGGCCACATCTCGGAGGAATTGATCAGCCATCCCTTGGCATTCCACAGGTTCAGCGCGCCGACATGGGGCAGCGCCGAAAGCTTGCTGCGCAGCATCTCGTGCGCGCTTAAGGTCGACATTCTCTGTTCGAATTCTTCCGACGTATCGACCCCGTCGGCCCGCATGCCGGATACAACGTCCTCATGCACATGCTGGAGATCGTTCAGTTGCTGGTCGAAATGCCGTGACAGCAACAGCGCGCTGTTGTTGAGTTCGCGCTCGGCGACTTCCAGCGCCCGCTCGCGGTATTGCATGGCGAAATAGCCGGTGCCGAGCATGATCGCGATCACGATCCCCGCGGCGCTCAGGATCAGGCACTGGATCGCGCCCAGCCTGATCCGCCACGGCATGGCGCGACCGAACAGCGGCTGGCTCTCCGCGATGACGTTTTCCGTTGGATTATTCAGCATTCTCGCTGCCCCCACAGGCGCGTGTTGTAGGGACCACAAGCCAAGGGGGCGTTAGCAAAATGAGTTATCGGGAGGTTAAAGCGGCCGCGGAATCAGGCGGATTCCGCCATCTCGTCCTCCTTGAGACTGCACTCGATCAGCGCCCCGTCGATCGTGAACTTCGAAAACAGCGAGCCGGGCGTCGAAGCCTGCAGCGCCGCGAAGAACTGCGAGTCTCCCGGACTGCGCAGGAAAAACCGGATGTGGCTCGCCGACATCGTGTCCCTTGACAGCCATACGATGCCCGAGAACAGCGCCACCATCGTTTGAGCGTACTGGCCGGCATCGGCGATGCCGAGTTCGTAAGCCGGCGACACGACGATAAAGCGCGCGCGGAGGATGGGATCCGGAAATTTGCTCATCATCAGGCGGCTGACCTGGCAGGCCGCATGGATGCGCTCGCCGTCGGACAGGCAGTACAGGCTGGGGTGATCGCCTTCCCTGGTCAACCCGTCATAGGCCGCATAGCTTCCCGTTGAAAAGGTCGAAAAGTCTTCGCCGACGCTTTCGGCGTCCTTCTTCCACAGGCCCTTGATCGACCGCCAGGACCTGTCCGGCTCTTTCATCGGCAGAAGGCGCATGACTAACCAGAGGTTAATGCAGAAGTTGATGCCGGCATTTTACGGGCGGCGGCTAAACGTTTGCTTACGCTGGCGCCCGGCGCGCAAATAATTTGTTCGGCCTGCGAAACGACTACCTCGGGATCGTTTTGCTGCCGTGTCTCCTTACGGTCTCGAACTCCGGCGGGAGATATGAGACGCTCCTGCGAAGCAAATGCAGCAACGATCGAGCGCGCTCCGGGTGTTCCTTCCCGCAGCGCCGAACGCGAGCCCCGCAAGCCCATGACCGGGGTTGGCGGGGCTTCTTTATTTGAGCAGCTATGACGCAGCAGAATGAGTGGCTCTAGGCCGCGGCCTCATAATTGACTGCGGTCTCCGCGATCTTGGTCAAGGTTTCGTCGGTCTTTTTCTCTTCGGCGAGCGTCTGGTCGATCAGCTTCACAGCTTGCGGATTGTTGAGCTTGGCGGCCCAGGCTTTCAGGGTGCCGTAGCGTGAAATCTCGTAATGCTCGACCGCCTGGGCGGCGGCCAACAGGCCGGCATCGAGCGCGGGCGTGTCGGCATACTGCTCCATGATGTCCTTGCCTTCGTCGATGATCCCCTCGATCGCCTCGCACTTCTTGCCACGCGCGGCCTTGCCGAGAAGCTCGAATATCTCTTCCAGCCGTTCGACCTGCGCTTCGGTCTCTTCGTGGTGCTTTTCGAAGGCGGCCCGCAGCTTGTCTGAGTTGGCGGCCTTGGCCATTTTCGGCAGCGCCTTCAGGATCTGCTTCTCGGCGTAGTAGATGTCCTTGAGAGTATCCAGGAATAATTCATTCAGGTCCTTGTCAGGCATGGCTTCCTCCATTGATGGTGCGCTGACAACATGGGACCGAATGAATTGGTTCCTAAGGGCGTTCCTCGGAGGCGCTACCCGCTCCCGGCGGCAAGGTCGATCAGGGCAATTCCGAGGTCGGGCCTCTTCTTGCGTCGAAGCGCTGCCGGCGCTTCGGTCAAGATCACTTCGAGCGTCGGCCTGACGGTTGCTGCCAGCAGGTGACCGCCGCGCGTCGAGCCATCGGCAAGGCCGAGTACGACGTGAACGTGCAGGCTGGGCTTGCCGTCATCGCCGGCGGCCACGTCGCCGATCGCGCTGAGGACTTCACACTGCTCATCGACCTCGATCTTCCGGTAGCTCTTCGCGGCGACGTCGAACCAGCCGACCGTCGCCCGTTCGAAGGCGCCGATCGCGGTCAGCGAGGCCGCGAAAATCCCGGATTCAGCTGCGAACCGGGTGAGCGCGGCAAACGCCTCCTCGCCCGTGTCCAGAATGACGACATGAACCTGCGCCTCGTCGTCGGCGCCGATACGTTTGCTCTTCATGGCGACCTCGCAATGGCGGTCAGGCTGCGCTGCGCCTGATGTGGCGACCTTCCCTCACCTCCTCGATGATCTTCGCAGTGAACGCTTCGAGATCGCCGGGGTTGCGGGACGTAATCACGCCCTGGTCGACAACGACCTCCGAGTCCTCCCATTTGGCACCGGCGTTGGCGACGTCGGTCTTGATCGACTTGTAGGACGTCATCTTCCGGCCCCTGGCGATGCCGGTTTCGATCAGAAGCCACGGCGCATGGCACACGGCTGCGACGATTTTGCCGGCGTCGAAAATGTCCCTGATGAACTTGAGCGCTTTCTGTTCCACCCGAAGCAGGTCGGGATTGATCTGCCCGCCAGGCAGCACAACGGCGTCATAGTCCGCAGGTGATGCCTGATCGAGCGTCTTGTCGACCGTGACCGGCCGTCCCCAATCCTTCTTGTCCCATCCCCTGATTTCGCCTGAGGCCGGCGAGACCACGTCAACGACAGCCCCGGCCTTTTTCAGCCGATCGCGCGGCACTTCGAGTTCCGACTGTTCAAAGCCGTGCGTTGCCAGAATAGCAATTTTCTTTCCGTCGAGATCCATCGGGTGCTCCCTGAGAGTGAGCTGTCCCCGGTCAATCGGCACTACAGGGCATCGTTCCCGACAAGCCGAATCCGGCGCCTTTTGGCCGAAGGCGGGCCGGCGCGGGAACTCGCTGTTCCCCGAAAGTACACTAGACGGAGACTACGCGGTCGTAGGCATATCGTTTGCCGCAATCGGGCGCGCATCTCTCCATGACCTCTGCTCGCATTGAAACGGACTCGGACGAAACAGATGCGAGAAACTTCCAAAGACTTCGCTGAAGTCCAAAATCGAGCAGATGCGCCCAGGCGACTGAAGCCTCTCGTAAGATATCGAGCCGACTATGTCAGCAACTGGACAGACCTGAGATTGGCTCAAGTGCAAATTTTTTCCATGCCCAGACCTGATCCGGAGTTGCTTCCTCTTCCGTCTCCGCGCTGTCCAAACTGCGCAACGAGAATGATCGCGGTTGCTATCTCGATTGGTTCGGACGGGCTGGAGCATCGCACGTTCGAATGCAGAACATGCCATCATTCTGAGATGAAAACGTTTGGCGCTGATCCGATCAAGCCAGACGGCGAGGCTTTGACCAGAAGCGCGTCGCGATCGCCTGACTAGATTGTGGATTGGCAACGAACGATCTGGCAAACGGATGTAATTTCAATGCTTCGGAGACTCGTGATCAGGGCCGCTATTAAGGCTGCGCCCCAGCAACCGATCGTAATTGCTACGAACCGTCTCGTAGCATTCGCAGGCGCTTTCCCGCAGCGCTTCGACGTCGGTGATCTCGATTTTACCCCGCCGGTATCGGATCATTCCCGCCGTTTGCAGCGTATGCGCCACCGGCGAAACGGTGGTTCGCCGAACACCCAGCATCTCCGCGAGAAACTCCTGCGTAAAAGGAAGCGTATCGCTTCCCGACAGGTCGCGCGCGCGCAGTAGCCAGCGGCACAATCGCGCCGTCGAATCGTGGAGAATGTTGCAGGCGGCGGATTGCTGCGCCTGGCCATAAACCGTCTGCTCGTGACTGATAATCATCGAAAGCATGGCAGGACGTTCGAGCGCCACGCGCTTGAATGCGTCGGGCTCACACACCACCCCATGTCCGCCGATTTGAACGATCGCGCGATTCAGGGCCAGCTTGCCGTCCAAAGCCGCCGAAGCGCCGATGACACCATCGCGGCCGACCATAGCGGCTTCGACGGTTTCTCCGCCCTCAAGCAGCACCACGAGCGAAATCACCGCGTCAGATGGAAAGTAAACCCCGCTGATCGCCTCCCCGGCCTCATGCAGGATCTTGGTGTGCTCCAGCACGACAGGCCTGAGGTGAGGCCGCAGTGCCTCGACATCCGGCGGGGCGAAAGACGACAGCAGCAGATTGCTCGAAAATGATCGCATGGGAGCTCCCGGATTGGCGGGAGCACTTTGTGTCTCTCAGTCACGCGGCTGCCGGAGGGTTACCGTTGATATGAAACGCTATCCTTTTCTCGGGAACCGCGTCTGTCCGCCACCCGACATTGCAAAGCTGCTCCATACTGAACCGCAAGGAGCTAGTCTCGATTAGCTGCAGGGTGGAAAAAAGCCCCGACGCAATCGGCGCCGGGGCCATCGAGAATTGTCGTCGCCGGGGGAAAAACGACGGATAAGGTGATACCGTTCCGATTTTTCTCTCCGGAGTCGCGCTCTCGTCATGCCCGGCCCTTGCACTGCGCATCCACGTCCTTGGTTGCAGATCGCAAAGTGCCTGCTGCTGGATCGCGCATGCCATCGCGCAGCTCATGACCGCGAGCATTGATGGATTTCAGTGCGCGAAAATGCCCAACTACCCGCTGTGAAACCATCGCGCATTTTGCTGATGAGCGCCTTGGCGGAACAGAAGCTGGAGCTGAAACCTCACATCCGTTTGAAGCGAACCGATCACGATATCGGAACGGTCGCAGGCGCCCCCGGTTGGCCCCCTGTTAGTGCAACGGAGGCAACTCATGAACTTGAAGCTCGTAACCGCAGCGGCGGTTCTTTCGACTGCGGTCGCAGCGCCGGCACTGGCGCAGGATCCTCACGGACGGTCGGATGCCATCCGTAAACCACCGCAAACCCAGGACCGCGTTTATCATCGTCACAGCGGATTCTGGCCGGGTGAGATAGCCGCCGGCGTGGTTGGCGGCGCGATCGGCACGGCCGGCGCGATTGCGACGGCGCCGTTCCGACATGACGTCTACGCCTACAATTACGGCTACGGGCCGCGCTACTACAATAACGGCTTCGTCTGTCAACCCGGAACGACGTTCATCGGTGGGGACGGCCGGCGCCATATCTGTCAGTAGCTAACCACGGGCATTGAAGAAGAGGCGGTCCAACACCGCCTCTTCTCTTCTTGTTTAGCGACTGCTTTGTTTAGCGATTGCCTGAGAGCTTCTTTCCAGGCGGATCGCCGCCGCGGTCCACCCGGCTCACGCGCTGGGCGCGCTCCTTGTCCTTGGGTTGCTCCTGTCCCCGTTGATCACGGACGATGCCCTGGTCGTCGCTGCCGTTGGACGAGCCGGGATCCGTCGGTTCGGGTTCTGTCGCTTGCCGATGTTGCTCCTTGCCTTCCCGGACCAGCAGCTCGTCGCCGAGCATTTGCCCGATGATCTGTTTGGTCTGAGCCTCGGCCTTCTCATGGAACTTGCTCATGGTGGGCCTCCTGGCAATGAGAACGGCGCCAGAGCTCCAATGTTTCCTCCGGGAGGTCCAAACCTTTGCCGATCTTGGCGAATTAACCCATCAGTTCCTAGCTCATGGCACGAGACCGCTTTGCGCCGCCAATAGCCGACATTCCCAAGAAGTCCGTTTTTGACCGATTCCGTTGAAGAAGTCGGCCCGCGAGCGAGGCGAGCCGCAAATGCGGCACAGCCGACCGCTTCTCAGGCCGGATTTGGCTGCGGCATTGGGACCAGCTTGGCTAGTTTCCGGAGGTTCTGGGCGGTTGCTGCAAGGAGGAACTCGTCGCGAGCCCCGTTTGGTCCACGTAATCGCAGTCGGTCGAGCTTGAGAATGCGCTTGAGGTGAGCGAACAACATTTCGACCTTCTTACGTAGCCGTCGCGATGCTCGACCTTCCCAGGATTTAGCAATCGCCCGCGCCATGTCGCGGGCTCTCTCATGGATCGAGCGAGGCACCTTTCGAGCAGGCGTGTTCGGGCAGCAGTGTGGCCTCAAGGCGCAGGCGTCACAGTCAGCCTTGCTCGCTCGATAAAGCAACGTCTCGCCATCATTCACACGCGTCCCTGTTGTGGTCAGCGTCTTGCCGCCAGGACAGATATAGACGTCGCTGACTGGATCGTAGTTGAAGTCCTCCCGTGTGAAGGTCCCATCCTTGCGCGCTGATTTGTCGAACACGGTCACATGCGGCTCGATGCCGTGCTCATCGACCAGCCAGCCCAGCATGTCGGCTGAACCATAGGCGCTGTCACCGAGAAGCCTGGACGGGTGAAGACCGAAGTTCTTTGCGGTCCGCTCGATCATGCGCTTGGCAGCGAGAACTTCTGCCTGCCGGATCGCTGTGGTCGGCTCAACGTCGACAATGATCGCATTTTCCACATCGATCAGATAGTTCGTGGAGTAGGCAAAGAAAGCCTGTCCGCCATGGGCACCGGTCCAGCGCGCGGCAGGATCAGCCGGTGAGATGAACTTGGGGACGATCTCGGTCGCGGCCCCAAACGCCGCATCGTCCAGGACAGCTAGATACTCGTCGACGGCACGGCTTGCGGCTTTTGGCGGCAACCCCTTTTCGCCCTCGACGCCGTTCTGCCGGTTAGCATCGGCCTTGATCAGGCTAGCATCGACCGCAAAGCCTTCTCCGCCAACCAGACCCTCGTCGATGCAGCGGCGCAAGACGTCTTCGAACAGCCGTCGCAGCAGATCACTATCGCGGAAGCGGCCATGTCGGTTCTTTGAGAAGGTCGAATGATCGGGCACGTCACCATCGAGCCCAAGGCGGCAGAACCAGCGGTATGCCAGGTTGAGGTGAACCTCTTCGCACAGGCGCCGCTCCGAGCGGATGCCGAAGCAGTAACCGACCAACAGCATCCGGATCATCAGCTCGGGCGCGATCGAGGGCCGCCCGATCGTGCTGTAGAAGGGGGATAGCTCTCGCCTTAACCCATCGAGGTCCACGAACCTGTCGATCGATCGCAACAAATGATCGGCCGGAACGTGCCGCTCGAGCGAAAACTCATAGAACAACGCGACCTGCTCAACTCGCTGATGTCCCATCATGATTCAGTCCTCTCGCAACGACTGAATCAGCGAACATCAACCAGCGCAACCGAAGACTTTTTCAACACAATCGACCCACATGAGACATTTTCTCCGCGCTCGCTCAGCGCTAGACCGTCACCCCCTTTTCGCCCCGCATATCCAGCGAAAATAATTTATCCCGAACATGTCGTCTTGGTGGTCACCCGTTCGACTGGATGTCGGCAATCCGGCAGGAGTAACCAGGAGAAATGCAATGACTCAAAATGCAGCAATGAGGGGCGAGAAGATTTACGACATGGAACTATCACTGGAGTCACCGACTACGGCGTGAGCATGGACGCCATCCTTGCCGGCCAGGAAGCGATTCCACTACACGGAGCTCGATTTGACCTTGCGGTCGATGGGCGGTACGAGGGCCCCCTCGCGGGACACGCACGGTGTCGACTATCTGCGGGTACGCGCCGATGGTCGCATCGAGCTGGACCTGCACGTCATCATCGAGACTGAGGACGGCCACCGGATCGCGTTGTCTGGTGACGGCCAGGCGGCGCCGCGACCCGGCGAGCCGGTGCTCGACATCTTCGCAAACGTCCGCCTCTCCACCGCGTCCAAAAACTATGCCTGGGTCAATGAGCGACAGATCTGGGGTGTGGGGACCGCGAGCCTGGCGACCGGGAAGGTCCGCGCCGAAGGCTTCATGCAGTGAAAGCAAGGGGGACGGCCGGATGACTGTCCGGTCCAGCAGCCTGCGAAGTCGCGTTGGTCCTCAATCTCAAAGCTGCCAAAGCGCTCAGTCTCACTGTGCCGGCATCTCCGCTTGCGCAGATCGACGAGGTGATCGAATGCACTTTTCGGACATGCCGAAACAACCTGACTTTGTCCGCTCATCGGGGTAAGGCAGACATCCCGCCGCAAGGCAGCAACTTCCGTTTTTGGACCTAAAGCCGACATTGGTGGTCGTGCCGCCTGATGCCTGCAAGACTTGAAAATCTGGAAACGTGCTACAAATCCAACTAACGCGCGGTGATGGAGTTATCCATGGGCGTGACCTTTCCCAATGAAAGTCCACAGTATCGAGCTGCTCGCAATAAACTACTGGAGCGCGAGGTAGCGCTCAGGCGCGAAATGGAGGCCGTGGCCGCGGAGATCCGGGCACTGCCGCCGGGAGGGCCCGCTCCCGAGGACTACGAGTTCGATCATATTGATGCCAAAGGGGCGCCAGCGAAGGTGCGCCTCTCGGAACTGTTCCGGCCGGGCACTGATACGCTGCTCATCTACCATTACATGTTCCCTCGGCACCGCGGCGATAAGCGGCCGGGGCCAAGCGTTGGTCCGGTAGCGCAGCTGCCGCTGGAGGAAGGGCCGTGCCCATCCTGCACCGCTTTGCTCGACAACTGGGAGGGAGCGATAGCCCACGTCGAGGGATTGGGAGCGAACATCGCGGCCGTCGCCAAAGCGCCGATCGAGCGGATCGCGGCCTTCGCCGCGCATCGCGGCTGGCGCAATTTGAAACTGCTTTCAGCCGCCAACAACAGCTTCAAACGGGACTATCATGGTGAGGATGAAGAGGGGCAGCAGATGCCCATCCTCACCGTGTTTCACAAAGGCCCGGATGGAGTCATCAGGTTGAGTTGGGCCTCCGAACTATTGTTCATGCCGACCGAGCCGAAACAGGATCCACGGCATCTTGGTACGGTGGAGCCGATGTGGACCCTTCTGGATCTTACTCCCGCAGGGCGGCCGGACGCGAACGAGCAGCTCGAATACGCATGCTGTCGGACTGAGGTGCAGGCCAACAAGCAATCGTAAACAAACCTCAAACTGTATATCCCAGAATCAGCAGCCAAAAAACATAGCCGCGGGTTTTTATCAGCCCGAAGACGCCATCGTGGCCGTCACGCATGCGCTCGCCACCCAAAATCTTCTATCTTGGTGCAGATGCGCATGTTGTCAGTATCAGCCGGTGAAGACAGGTTTGGCTCAAGATCCCGGTCAAGGCGCGTACAAGAGTACTCGTGGCTTCAGAAGGCTTTCTACCGAAACAAAGGTTGTCAGGATCCATACAATAAAATCGAAGACAAAGTTGGTCTTCCCTTCGTCGTCCTCTTGGCAAACGATCGTCGGTGCTACGAGTTCTGAGGGGATCAAGTTTACAGCGATGGATTGCCGGCAACTGGAAAGACGCCTGTCGACCTTGCGGCGATCCTCAAATCTTTCTCATCCAACCCGGCGAACAAAGTGTCTGATGTAAGCCGTAATTCCAAGGATGACCCCGATAATCTGTTATTCTCAGTCGCCAACTCGGCAACAACTGCGCATTTCCGCCATATCAGGATGAAAGGTGCGTTCTACATACTAACGATTGATACCCCAATGCTATCGCGACTGGTGGCGGAAAAGAAAGATAAATTCTTCGGATCCTTTAAATTCAGGGGGAAGTCCTGATCGCGCAGAATAGGGATTATCCGATCAGAGTGTCTCCTCTTGGCAGCACTTAGCCGACATCGGCGCTGAGCCGAATGTCCGCTCGGCGCCAGAAGCGGTCGTTCCGGTAAAGTTTGTTTTTGACCCTGATCGGACATTAATTCGTCTAAGGTTGTCGCAGGCCCGCAAAGTGGCCGGCGGGCTTACCATCTCCGCCCATCAGGAATAAGATGAGCCGACGTCCACGGGCGTTCGTGCCCTTAGGGGACCCGACCCAATATCGTGGCCACTCTCCGTCACGCCCGTTGGCAATAACTGAGGTCTGCCCAGCGATCCACACGACGAATTCCATGACCGAACCCGAGCGTTTGGAAGGTGTTCCCGGCCGCTACTGGCACCGGCTTGAAGACGGACGTATCCAGTGCGATATCTGCCCGCGCTATTGCAGGCTTAACGAAAGCCAGCGCGGCCTGTGCTTCGTGCGTGGCCGGCAGGACGACCGGATCGTGCTCACGACGTACGGCCGCTCCTCGGGGTTCTGTGTCGATCCAATAGAGAAGAAGCCACTGAACCACTATCTGCCCGGAACTCCCGTGTTGTCGTTCGGTACCGCAGGGTGCAACCTGACCTGCAAATTCTGCCAGAACTGGGACATCTCCAAAGCGCGGGAACTCGACCGGCTCCAGGACGCGGCCTCGCCGGAAGATATTGTCGAGGCCGCGATTGCCACGGGCTCGCGTTCCATCGCCTACACCTACAATGACCCCGTCATCTTCCTCGAATATGCCGTGGATGTTGCAAGGGTGGCGCGCCGGCGCGGGATCAAGAACGTGGCGGTCACAGCGGGCTACATTGACGCGGCGGCGCGGGAGGAGCTTTACGCCTTCATGGACGCCGCCAATGTCGACCTCAAGGCGTTCACCGAGGCGTTCTACAAGCGGCTGTGCACCGGCCATCTTGGCGCCGTCCTCGAAACGCTCGAGTATCTGAAGAACAAGACGAAGGTCTGGCTCGAGATCACAACGCTGCTGATCCCGGGTCACAATGACAGCCCGGAGGAGGTGAAAAAGCTGAGCGAATGGATGATGACAAGGCTAGGACCTGACGTGCCGTTACATTTCACCGCCTTCCACCCTGACTACAAGATGCTGGATCTGCGCCGTACGCCGGCCTTCACGCTAACGACGGCTCGTGATATCGCGCGCAAGGTCGGGCTGCATTTCGTCTACACCGGCAATGTCCATGACGAGAGCGGCCAAAGCACGTACTGCCCGGGCTGCGGTGAGCGGATCATCGGTCGAGATTGGTATGACATCACCACTTGGCGGCTCACAGGGGACGGCCGCTGCGATATTTGCTCCACCCCAATCCCCGGCTTGTTCGAGGCGCACCCGGGCAAATGGGGGCAGCGGCGTGTCCCGATCTGGATCGGCAGACTGGACCGCTCTTGAATGAGGACGATGCCGACGTAGCGCCTCACCGCTGCGTATTGGAGCGCGAGCCTGATTAGGAGGTCACGATGAAGATTGACAGCACCATCTTTGGCGCGATTACGATTGACGGAAAGACCTATCAGCACGACGTGGTTGTTCGTCTTTCCGGCGAAGTTGTGAAGCGGAAAAAGAAGCTATCAAAGAAGCTGTATGGCACCTCGCACGTGCTTTCGAAAGACGAGGCAAAGTTTCTCTTCGAGAAGGGGTGCGATCAGGTCGTCATTGGCTCGGGTCAGATGGGCAACGTGCACCTGTCACCAGAAGCTGAAGCCTATTTCGAAAGAAAGGGCTGCGAGGTCGTGTTGAAGCCGACACCCGAGGCAATCCGGATGTTCAACCGGTCGCGAACAAAGAAAATCGGACTCTTTCACGTGACCTGTTGAAACAAATGCCTGGTGAAGCTGTGTATCCAAGTTGGATCCGCCGGATCGGCGCGCCGCTCATTGCTTTTTTTGTTTTGACCGTTGCGCTTTCGGTTTCGACGGTGCACGCCGTTGAGGATACTCGCAAGGTGAGCGTGGTGTCCTTCGGCCTTTTTGGCGATCAAGGCGTGTTTAGAAGGGAGGCGACCGGCGCAGCACAGGTCGTCGCGGACCGTTTCGGGGGCGCCGCGATCAACGTGCAATACAATTCGAAGAAAGGCGGAAGTGCAACGATTGAAGGCCTGGCCAAGTCCTTGCAAGCGGCGGCCAACGGGATGGACGCCGACAACGACATTCTGTTTTTGATTCTCACCTCGCACGGCGCCCGCGCCGGCCTTGCAGTCAAAGCGGGGCGGCTTACGCAAACGCTCACGCCGTCTAATCTCGCCTACATGCTGGCGCGCACCGGCATCCGATACAAGGTTGTGGTCATCTCGGCCTGCTATTCGGGAGTCTTCATCCCTCGTCTCGCGAACCCCGATACGCTGGTAATCACCGCGGCCGATGCCGACCATCCATCGTTCGGCTGCCGGGACAAAGCCAAATGGACCTATTTCGGCAACGCGTTTTTCAATATAGCACTCCGGCAAGCCAAGAGCCTGAAGGACGCCTTTGTTGTTGCGCGTTCGCTCGTCAAAAAGCGAGAAGTGCGCGAGCGCTTCGAGCCTTCGAATCCCCTAATGGCAGGCGGCGAAAACGTGCAGCCGTTGCTCATTTCGCGTCCTTGAGCGACCGGCCACCTTCCGACGCCTGTCTGCCGAAATCCTCGTCCGTATTGATCTAATGACCGAAACGCGCCGCATGTCGGCTCAACCGAAGTTGCTATCGCGCCCGATGTCCGCTTTGGCGCTAGAACCGCCGGGCTGGGCCAGCCTGTCGCGTACAACAGGCTCATCAAGTGCCTGCGCCCCTCTTCTTTGGGCGTCGGGCTGGATGCGGGAAAGGTAAACAGAAGGCCGCGGGGAAATAACCCCGCCGCATGGATCTGACTATCCGATGCGCCAATGCCCTTTGTGGATGTCGAATTTCACGAGGCCTTCGTCGCGCATCTTCAGAAGCAGGGATTGGCAGGCTTCCTCATTGGGGAGATTGGCACGTCGCATGACTTGGTAGGCCTTGAGCGGCTTCTCGCGGAGCGCGTTCAGAATATTCTCGCGATCTTTCAGCATGACTGGTCCTGTAATCCAAAATTGGCGTTGATAATGAACTGCTCAGGCCGCCATGACGAGTTTGATCTCGCCGTCTTCAAGATTTCCGGCCGCGAGCGCGTCGCGCGCCATCTTTTCGATAACAGGCCAATTTGCGAGAAGAAATTTTTGCGCCAGAGCCTTGGTCGGCAGCTCGGTTTGAAGAACGCAGCGCTGCCGCGCAGTTCCGTTCGCGATCTGAAAAGACACCGCTTGCGGCCCCTCGATGATCTCTTGTTCGGTGGGCTTGGCAGCAATCCGCATCCGTTATTCCTTTTTGAGCGTCCGATTAGGTCAGGCTGTCGGGATCGACATTAGCCACCGCGCCTGGTGTGTTTCTTGGCTATTGCGAATGAGCGGCGGCTAGCTAGGACTGATCGTCCTCGGCCTCCGGGGCGCGTTTCGGCTTGTGATCCGCGATTGGCTGCGTATTGCGTACCGCCGCGGTCAGCATCAGGCGCAACTCATCCTTCGTCATCGGTGGTTGCCGCGTGGTTGACGATTTCCATTGTGCCATTGGGTCTATATGGGGTGCCCGAGGGAGAATTAAAGCCCAACGCCTCGCTGAATCCTCCGACAATGAATTTCGGCATACTTGCCGCATCCACACTACCCTGCCCTCATTCTTGAAGTTTAAACGGTCACGCATCGCAGTGAGTGCCCGACGGGCAAATCACTTCTGATTTTCCGAAGTCATGTCAAGCCCCGGAAGCAAAAATATTCCGCTTAACTTGCAGGGCAAATCAGTCGCATAACTCCGCCCGTCTCACGGCAGATGAGGGGCGTTGGCCATCGTCACGAACGCGCGGTGAGATGCGATGGACGTGAATGGCGCGATAGACGTACGCGCCGGACGCGTACGGCGAAGTCGTGTGGTTCGGGCGCCGCGGTGCTGGCGCTAAGTTTCACGGGTTATCTCGTGGAGCGACGGAGGCAAGAAAGCCGTTCTCCGGGAAGAGCACGAAGTAAGCCGTAAAGCCATTGCGCAGGGAAGGCCGGAATGCTCCCGCTGCCCTGTACGCTCGTGTGCGTTTTTGTTTTGCGCAAATTGCACGCGAGACCGCGGGTGCAGCAAGCACCCGGTCTTCCCTGCGCCCTCTGATTTCGAAGAGGGCAAAGAAGATGCATACCTCGGGCGAAACGCGCCGCGAGATCGCGAAATCTATCCACGTCATTGCGAGCGCAGCGAAGCAATCCATTGTCACCTCATGCGGAAGGATGGATTGCTTCGCTTCGCTCGCAATGACGCGGAAGGGCCGCAGCGTACTGGATCCCCGCCTTCGCTGGGATGACAGCGGAGGACGACGCAGGACCTTTCACAACAAAAACGGCGGGAATTACCCCGCCGTCGTGAGATCGATCAATCCCGAATGAACCTACAGCAGCCCCATATCCAGCATGCCCGGCAGCTGCGCGAGCGGCAGCGCGGCGGCGCCGACCAGGGTGGCGACCAGCGCGGCAAGGCGGCGGTTGCTGTGGCGCTTGCCGCGCATCTGGCTGGCGATCCATTCCAGCACCTTGGTGTCGATGTTGGCGGCCTTCACCGGCGCCCAGCTCTCGATCGGCGTATCCGGCGACAGCGCGACCGTGCGCGGCGGCACCGGCAGGCCGGACTCGGAAGCGGCATGATGGGCGACCGCCTTGGCCAGCAAATCGTCGAAACGGCCGTCGTCGGTGCGTTCCGCGGCCGCATCGCTGATCTCGAACAGTGCTTCAATTTCGGCGCGGCTCACCGGCTCATGCTCAACAGCGCTCACGGTGAGGATGCGTGTGCACCACGCGGCGTCCTCGGCATCGAGCGCGCGGGAGAAATGGATACGGCCCTTGGTGGTTGGGCCCTCGCCGGTGATCACGCCGTCGCGCACGATGGTGAGCGCATGAGCGGCGGTCTTGCGGCAGGATGGTTGGAGGGATATTTCAGCGGGTACGGCAGTCGGGGCAGACATAGTTGCACTTCTCAATTTCAATTCCAGTCCAGCATTTCCATACGGGGCATGAACGAGCGGTTAACAATTCGAAACCCGCATTCCCCGATTTTTACATGGTTGCCAATTGGTCGCTGTGAGGTCGGTCACGGTTCAGACCAATGCACTCCCGGGTGCAAAGCGGCCCGGCGTGATGCGGGCGATAAAGGGCAATATCGGGGCAGCGACGGCAAGAAAGTGGAACGGCTATGAAAAGATCGCGATCGAACAAGAGGAGGGCTCGTCAACCTGCCTTCCTCCATCGAATGCAGGAGCCAACGGCTCTTTTCGTCGCAGAGGCGCGGATCAAAAGAAGATGCTAGGAGTTCCGGGCTCGCGGAGAAGGATCTCACCTTTTGCGCTAACCGGTTCACTTAACCGCTTCAGACTCCTATAATCCTTAAGGCAAATTTCCCTGTAACTTGAACAACATGAGGTAAAACCATGGCACTTCCGATAGGCGCTGTCGCCCCCGATTTCGAAGCCGAAACCACTGAGGGCAAAATCAAATTCCACGACTGGATCGGAAATAGCTGGGCGATGCTGTTCTCGCACCCCAAGGATTTCACCCCGGTCTGCACCACCGAGCTCGGCTTGCTCGCCAAGCTGAAACCGGAATTCGACAAGCGCGGCGTCAAGCTGATTGGCCTGAGCGTCGATCCTGTCGACCGCCATGCCAAATGGTCGGAGGACATCAAGGAGACGCAGGGTGCTGCGCCGAACTATCCGATGATCGGCGATACCGACTACAACGTCTCCAAGCTTTACGAGATGCTGCCGGCTTCGACCTCGGGCGATCCCCTCACCCGCACGCCTGCGGACAACCAGACCGTCCGCAACGCGATCGTGATCGGCCCCGACAAGAAGATCAAGCTGACGATCGTCTATCCGATGACCACCGGCCGCAACTTCCAGGAGATCCTGCGCGCGATCGACTCGCTGCAGCTGACCGCAAAGCATCGCGTCGCGACGCCGGCCGACTGGAAACAGGGCGAAGACGTCATCATCGCGGGCTCCGTCAGCGACGACGAGGCGAAGACGATCTATCCGGCCGGCTGGAAGGCGCCGAAGCCCTATATCCGGATCGTGCCGCAACCGAAGTGACGATTGCGATTGCGGAGCAATCGAAACGTCATCCCGGGGCGATGCGTAATCATCGAACCCGGGATCTCGAGATTCTCAGGTGCGCAATTGCGCACCTGAGTTCGGTGCTTCGCACCGCCCCGGAATGACGGGTTAATTTTTAAGCACCATCCAATCCGCCACTAACAGTCCGGCGCTCGCCGCGACGGTTCCGTCAGGCGGCGCGGACGCGGTCGAGGAATTTTTCGACCTCGGCCTTCAAATGCAGGCTCTCGCTCGACAGATTCTGCGCGGAGGCAAACATCCGGCTCGAGGTCTCGCCGGTCTCGTCGGCGCCCTGCGCAGCGTTGCGGATGTTGGCGGCAACGTCGGCCGTGCCGCTGGCCGCCGCGCGCACGCTCTGCGCGATGTTCTGGGTCGCGCCGCGCTGCTGCTCGACCGCCGCCGAGATCGAGGTGGCGATATCGCTGATGCGCTCGATGGTCTGGCCGATCGCCTTGATCGCACTGACCGACTCTTCGGTCGCAAGCTGCATGCTGCCGATCTGGCTGGATATCTCTTCCGTCGCCTTCGCGGTCTGGCCGGCCAGGCTCTTGACCTCCTGCGCCACCACGGCAAAGCCGCGGCCGGCATCGCCCGCCCGCGCCGCCTCGATGGTGGCGTTGAGCGCCAGGAGATTGGTCTGTTCGGCGATCGAGGTGATCAGCTTCACCACGTCGCCGATCCGGGCGCCGGCTTCCGACAATTCGTTGATGCGCTGGTCGGTGGCGGCGGCCTGCTTGACGGCGTCGGCCGCGATGCCGTTCGATTCCTGAACCCGGCGGGTGATTTCGGCGATCGAGCTGGAGAGCTCGTCGGAAGCGGCCGCCGCGGTGCGGACATGCTCGGAGGCTGTTTCGGAAGCGCCGGCCGACTTGCCGGACAGGCTTGCGGTAGTCCGCGCGGTGTCGGTGAGCTGGCGGGCCACGCGCTCGAATTCGCTGGATGAGTTCAGCACCTTGTCGAGGATGCCGCCGACGCTGGTCTGGAACTCGTCGACGAAGCCGCGCAGCTCGGATTTGCGCTGCTCGGCCGCGGCCGCGGCGGCCGCGGTCTGTTCGTCGCGCATGCGCCGACGCTCGACAGAGTTGTTCTTGAAGACCGCGAGGCTACGCGCAATCTCGCCGATCTCGTCCATCCGGTCGTCACAGTCGATTTCGACATCGGTGTTGCCATTGGCGATTGCGGTGAGCGAGGCCGTGACCGACGTCAGGGGCTTGGTCACCCGGCGCACGATCAGCATGGTCAGCATCATCACCAGCAGCGCGGCAATGCCGGCTGCGATCGCCATGTTCTGAATGGCATGTGACAGCATGCTCTCGTAGTGAGCCATGGGAATGCCGACATACAGCAGCCCGATCACCTTGCCGGCCGGATTTAGGATCGGATAGTAGGCCGTCATGAACGTCTTGCCGAACAGCGTCGCCGGGCCGCGGTAGGCCTCGCCGCGGCGCACCACCGCCTGCCCGGGATGATCTGTCGCGAGCTGGGTGCCGACGGCGCGGTCGCCGTTCTCCTTCTTCACATTGGTCGTGCGGCGGACGAACTGGTTACTGGCTTCATCGTAGACGAAAAGCGTCGCATTGCCGCCGGCATAGCCCACCGCGCGGTCGACGATCGCGTGGTCCTTGAACTCGGGCATCTTCGGAATTTCGGCCCGGGCGACGGCCCCATCCTTGATGGTGATCCTGGCGTCGCTGTAGGTCTCGGCAAACGCCAGCCCCAGCGTGCGCAGGTTGACCTCAATGTCCCGCAGCGCCCGGTCGCCAAATTCGGAGGTTAGCGACCAATGGGCCGCCCCGACCACCAGCGCGGTATTCACCGCGATCAGGAAGATCGCGCAGATGACAGCCTTAGTGCCAAGGCGCAGCTTGAGCGCCGGCAGGAACTTTCCAACGGATTGCGTGGTCATGACGAGAAATCCCCCAAATCGCGCCCAATCTGACCCGTTTTGCTTACGATCACCTTAATGGGCACAACCCAGGGAAAATACTGATAAGCTTCATGAAATTTATACGTGCACGAGGGCCGAACGCTCTACTTCAAACTGAGCGGCGGTTGACGACCAGCACGGCCGCCGCGCAGGCGGCCATGCCGGCGAGCGAGACTGCGTCCAGCTGCTCGCCGAACAGCACGTAGGCCATCAGCGACGTCACCGCGGGCACCAGATAGAACAGGCTCGCCACCGACGTCGCGGCCGAGCGCCGGATCAGCCAATAGAGCAGCCCGATCGATCCGATCGACAGGACGACCGCAAGCCAGGCCAGCGCCAGGATAAACTCGGTGGTCCAATGCACCTCGTTGGTCTCAAACAGCCATGCGCCGAGACCGAAGAAGATCGTCACCGCAACGTATTGCACGAGATTGCCGGACCGCCAGTCGATCGCGCTGCAGTAGCGGCGTTGGTACAGCGTGCCGAGCGTGATGCTGATTAGCGAGACGGCCGAGGCGAGCCACCCCCAGCCCGCCTCTCCGCTCATCGGCCTGTCGTGCAGGATCAGCACGACACCGGCGAGTCCGAGCAGTAACCCGCCCCATTGCAGCGGCGTGACGCGCTCGCCGAGCCAGCGGCTTGCAAGCGTCGAGGTCAGGATCGGCTGCAAGCCCGGAATCAAAGCCGAGAGCCCCGCCGGAATTGAATGCGCAATCGCGATCGCCGTGCCGCCCAGATAGAATCCATGCACCAGAATGCCGGCGACGGCGCTGTGCGCGATGCCGATGCGGTCCGGCCAGCGCGGCCGCGCGACTGCGACGATGATCGCCATCAGCCCCACCACGAACGCCATGCGGATCGCGAGGTAGGTCAGCGGCTCGGCACTGTTCAGCACATATTTGGTGCCGATGAAGCCCGTGCTCCAGAGCACGACAAAGATCGCCGGCGCCGCGCGCGCTGCAATTTTTTCGAATTCGCCGGTCATTTGCCGCCCCTGTTGCCCGATCGCACCTTGTGCGGCAAGGATTGGTCACGCGGGACTGCCGGCGCGATTCACATATCGAAAAACGAACTGATAAGACGGCGAACCTATCGCGGCATAGTCACGTTCTAGGAGCTTGCGAGAATGGTAACGGCGCTCACCACTCTTCCGGACAGGGATCGACGATCTTCCAGAGCTCGCGGCCGTTCTTGATCTTCTTCATTTCGGGCGTGAGCCCGCCGTTGCGGCGGATCCAGTCCTTCACCGTTTCCGGGTAATAGGACATTAGGTCCGATGTCCCTTCGGCGCTGGTGACCTTGATGCCGAAAGTGAAGGCCTTGTCGTAATAGGCCTGGTGGAAACCAACGCTTGCCTTTGGCGTGACGCAGATCTTGTTCATCGGCACGATGCCGAACACCAGCGTGCAGGCCGAGTTGCAGATGCCGTCGATGATGACACGCTCCTTGCGATCGCGGATGCGCTTGTATTTGGCCTTGTACTCCTCGACATAACCGCCGTGGTCGCGCGTGATATGCAGGTCGGCGCGCGCCGGGCTCGCGACCAGGACCGAGAGGAACAGCAAGGCAAGAGACGTGATGCGCATGGGTCGATCGGGAACCGGATAGCCTTTGTCAGACGGGGTAGGGTCGGCCCTTGAAATCCGGACCGGACAGAACTCTGGCCGGACTGTGTTGGGAATTGGTTAAGCATCGCTTGAGGCCAAAAATGGGCGCGCTAGGATGGTTTTCCGCAACATTTCTGCCCGCTTCTCCTAGAATGGGAAATTGGATCAGCCAAAATGGAAGGGGCACGGGCTTCAGTCGAATTACAACTTAACCTTCTATCTCCTTGTTTTCACGCGCTTTCTTCGCACGAATTTCTGTCCGCTCGGCTCGAATCGCCACCGTTTCAGTGAGACCTCCGGAGAATCGAAATGACCAAAGCAAAGCTTTTCGTTGCCGCCGCCCTCCTCTCCACCGCGGCCCTCGCCCCAAACCTGGCGGACGCCCGCCATAAGCGGCACCACCTGCACAATTGGGGCCTGCCTTACCCGATCAGCTTCCTGCACAATTACGGGCCCGGCCCGCAGCCCGGCACCTTCGCCTATTACGACGGACCCTCGACCATCCTCTGCCGTCAAGGCGCGGCCGCCTATATCGGCCAGGACCGCCGGCGGCATCCCTGCTACTAACCTCCGCTACTGGCTCTATCAGGCCAAGTCTGATACGAGCCACCGCAGGCGCTCGTAGCTCAGCTGGATAGAGCATCGGATTTCGATTCCGAGGGTCGGGAGTTCGAATCTCTCCGAGCGCGCCACGCCGAAGCAGACTGGATCACCACCACGACTGGAGCACCTCTTCGGTCCCGCTGTTTCGCTAGTTGGCTGCCGGGTACGGTCGACGTCTGTCTGATATAAGTCCCGGTCAAGCGTTTCTCCCGCAATCGCGGCTGCCTTGCGAATGCCGTGGTGAGACCGGCACACTTCTATGCGAACCGTCGCTTGCGCGAAAACGTATCAAAGCCGCCATCGACACCTGACGAGAGAGGCGCGCCTCCTCTATAACACGTGAGCACGCGGAACCCAGGCTCGGGATTGCCAATCGATGGACGTTCAGTTTCTCACTCTGATCGCGATCGGCTTTGTCGCGCAAATGGTCGACGGGGCCCTCGGCATGGCGTTCGGAGTGATCGCAAGCTCAAGCCTGATTGCGACAGGGGTTTCCCCCGCCATTGCCAGTGCAGCCATTCATGCCGCGGAAGTCGTCACCACTGCGATTTCGGGCGTTTCGCATGTCTGGAACAAGAATGTTGACTGGAAATTATTCCTCAAGGTGGCGATCGCCGGCGTCTGCGGCGGTGTCTTCGGCGCTTATGTGCTGACCGGTATTCCCGAAACTATCGTCAAGCCTGTTGTCACAGTTTATCTGAGCGCCATGTCAGTGCTGATCCTCGCACGCGTGGCCGGATGGAAGCTGGATCAGTGGCGGCCGCCGATACCACTCGTGGGCGCCGGCGGCGGCTTTCTGGACGCAGTCGGGGGCGGCGGCTGGGGACCGCTGGTCGTCGCGACGCTGGTTGCCGCCGGCGACAATCCACGTCGCACGGTGGGTTCGGCGAATGTGGCTGAATTCTTTGTCACTTTGAGCGTTTCAGCCGCCTTTCTGACGAAGCTGGATTTCGCGCTCTATGGCCAACTCGTGCTCGGACTTATCATCGGCGGCGCGCTGGCTGCACCGCTTGCGGGCTATCTCTTGCGCATCCTGTCACCGCGCGTCGCGTTGACCTTGGTTGGCATAGTCCTTGCGGGACTGAGCCTTGTGAACTTGGCAGGCCTTTTCTTGCAGTGACCAGGATGGCCGCGCCATCTCGATGAGACCGCCGCTATCATGTTGTCGTGCGACTCCGTTTCACTGAGCAGACTTCTCTGATCCCCGAAACAGCATGTACCTCGCGCTCTGATGATGTTCGTCGGTTTGAGTTGGAGCATTTATCGGATATGCATGTTCAGCTAGAGGGGATTCAATGAAGAACGCCGAAGGATGGGCGATTGAGCTCAAAGGAGAAAGGATTGATATCGGCGATGCCCGCGAAGTCCTTCAACCGCCGTTTGACCCTTGGGTCGAAGATTATTTGGCTGGCGACAGCATTGTCATCCCACTGCTGCGAACAAAGGCATGGGCATCGATTATGAAGGCGGCAGATGTTACGCGCGACGCCAAGCGGATAGTTGAGCGTCTAAACGGGGCGGCCCTTCTGATTCACAGTGACGCCAAACCTCTCAGCCTTGGTCTCGTTTTGAAATTCGATGGCGCGGGGAAACGCATACCCATTCTTTCTGCTGCTTCTGTGCGCCTCAATTTAAACCTGGAAAGAATAAGAGGTCGAGTTCCGGCGGTGACGTCCGCAACACCAACGTCATCTGAGTCATCAGTACAGCGCTGGTTAAGGGAAGCCGACACTGACGATAAGCGCGCAGAGTTGTTCTCACATCTATCGCGAGCAGATAATTGGTACGACATTTTCAAGTCTGCGGAACTAGTCCGGAAGTTAGCCGGAGGAGAAAGTACGCTAAAGTCCGATCTAGGGCCAGATTGGACTTATTGGAGGTTGGTGTTTCGTACAGCAAACTGCTACCGACATGCCCCCGATGCCGAAAAGTATCCGCTCCCGGTTCCACCCGCTGAATTGGAAGAAGCCCGCGAGTTTCTGTTTAAGGTGGCTCCCCGCTTTCTTTAGCTACGGTCAAACCTAGGATTTGGAGCCATGTTTCGCGCTCAGTCTGTATTGGCTCAACCGCGCAGCAAGCTGGACGCTCGTCACGTGTGAAAGTGTCACAACCTCTTCGGCTGCCGCGAACGTAACGCTATGCTTTCCAACAATGCCCCCTCCGCGCAAAACCGAGAAGCCTAACTCACCCAGCAAGTGCTCGCCACCAATGCCATCCCGGCCTCGTCGCTCGACGGAGGCGAGGGAAACGCCGCGACCTCGCGCCGCGGCTTCACCCAGCATCAATGCTGTTCCGGAAGGCGCATCGACTTTCCGGGCCATATGCGATGAAGGCCACACCTACTTTGACGCGCGCCGCCGAGGAACGCCTGACGCGGCTTAATGAACTTGGCGAAACTCGCGCAGCTCATCATCCGATCGAAACGCTCCGATGATAGTAAAGATGTCTCGCGCACACTTGCATTGTTCACACGAAGTAGCGCGTCACGCGGCGAATGGTGACTATGGAGGTCGAGAACCTCTGGAAGCAATTTGGCCCCCTATAGTCAGTTCCGGAACGATAGCATCGCAAGGACGGTGCGGTCAGTCGCAAGCACTGCCCAACCAGCTTCGCCCATGCCACACAATGCCAGTGTGACGGCCGCCATCAAAAGACGAGCGACTCGTCCATCACGAGCAAATCCAAATGATCGCAATCGCGATCGGGACACCCAACCCGAGTGCGCCGAAAATCGCCGGAACGAATTCGGACAGTAGGCGTACACCAGATGATGACATGACGTTTCTCCTAGGCGCCCCGCGAGCACTGCTCGCCCCCAAGATGAACGGTCAATCGCGCCTTCGGATTGCGGTCCTTGGCGACACTCTGTGAAGCAGCAATGCTAGGGCGTTATGGTTAACAAGTGGTTAATCGAGCCGAGCAGAAGTTTGCAGACCGCGCCTTGAAGACGCGCCGCTTGATCGTGAATCGTGTACCGGCGCTGCCCGCGTCGTTTTGGCCAATTTCCGAAAGAGCGCCTCGCCGGCTTCGTCGGCCGCTCCCCCGTCTGGTCCCGCCCGCCGTGCAGGAATGGCGCCTATCCGGCGCCATTCCCTTTCAGCGGCGCACGGGCCGATCAGAACGAGCAGCCATAGGCCGTGAGCGATGCCTTCGTCGCGTCCAAGGTCTGCTTGCAGGTCGCTTCCATCGTCGCCTTGGTCGACGGATTCTTAGCCATGTCGACCCACGCCTTGCGCGTCTGGTCGATCTGCGTCTTGTACATCGCGCGCTGTGCCTCGGGGACCTTGGAGCCGATGCAGGCGTCATACTTGGTCAGGAAGTCATCGCAAGAGGCGATGCCCGTGCTCTGCGCATGGGCCGTGGTGACGCCCGCGAGCAGGGCGACGCCCGCCGCGAGTGATAGCACCTGTCGGTAGTTCGCGTTCGACCCTGCCGCGGCCTTGGATGTTCTTTGACGCATGATTTTTATTCCTCTGTATCAACTGAATAATCTGGATCGCCGGCAAACGCCCGCTGTCGCCCATACCTCCCCGATCGACTCGCAAAGCATCGCGCGCCGACAACCGGTCGGCGTTGCGGACATCGAGCAATTCAAGCGTTGAGCAGTTCGAGGCGAGACCGGGCACCACCGTGCCGGCCACCAATAATTGTTCCGTCAATTTGGCGAGATTATGGGTGACAACACGGTGACGTTGTGATGGCCGCTTGCCGGCAATGGACGGGCGCCATCATGTGCCGTGCGATGCCGTTGCGCCGAAGGCGAGCTCAGGCGGCCGAGGTATCGATCGAGCGGCGGATCACCTTCCGTACCTCGGCATTCGATAGAAACAGATCGTGGTTGATGATGCCCCAACCTGAATCGGACGCATCAATAACGCGCACGCCGAGCTGCTCGATAGTTGCTTTCTCGGCGGCGCCGACCCGCGTCATCCCGCCGGCCAATCGTCCCGACAACGCAAGCGCGCGATCATTCGTCGAGGCGACGACGGTAATCTTGCGGGTGAGTGGTCCGATATTCTGGGTCGCCGAAGAGAACACATCCATATCGATGTCCGGTGAGGCGAACACCACGGCACCGATCTTGCCGGCAACGCTGTCGCCATATCGCGCATAGAGCTGACGCAGCCCTTCAAGGGTCAGCATGGTTCCCATGCTGTGCGCGACGATGTGAACGCGGCCGACGCTCGGGGCGGTGGCGAGGGAATGCAGCACGCGCTCGAAGGCGTCACGGGAGTACATCGCGCTGTCTCGGTCATAAGCATAGTCGAACAGTCCGGCCTTGGAGGGCCAGGAGAAGACCATCGTCTGGCCGCGGAATCGAACGCCATCAGCGAGGTGCGCGGCATCGAGCGCCGCCATCTCGAACGTCTGTTTGAAACCGTGCACGTAGATCAGCACGTCCGAGCCGCCGCTGGTCTGCCCGAGAAGATCACCGACCTCTCCCGATACCGGCTCGACCGCATCGAGACGCCAATCGCCAAGTCCGGCTGCGGCGAGAGAGAAACGATTCTCGTCGGGCGGCACCAGCTTCGCCCGCGCCACGGTCATCTTCGATGCCCGCTCCGGCCCGAACCACGGTTTCGCACGCCCGCCGCTCACCGGCTTGCGCGTGGTTGCGACGAGCAGTGTCGGCTCCACCGAGAGCGACGAAGCGTCGTAACGCGCGCCCGTCGCGCCGAGGCTGGCGCATCCGCCGAGCGCAAGCGCGCTGGCCGAAGACACAATTCCGCGCAGGAACGCACGGCGCGACCTCAAAGTCTCGTTTTGCTGCAAATGTTGGATGATCACCTAGGACCTTTGGGAACATTGCCCCGTAGCACCGCCCCGCACGTCTCCTGAATTAGGATGGCGAGAAAAGGGCGGGCCAACCGCTGACAGGGTTTGTTTTGGATCGTTCCGGTTCCGTCGCGATTCTGTGATCGGGAGCAGGCGCGACGAAACCATTCTACTCCGCCGCGAAGCGCTCCGGAAACAAAGAGCCGCTACGGTCCCAGGATCGAACAAGGGGTTAGATCATGTTGGTATCGGTCCTGAACCTCATCTACCGAGAATTTCTGAAGCGCGCCCTTATGGGCATGGCAATACAGGGAGGAAGGCCATGACCGAGGTCGTGACGGCAATCCTCGTCTTCGTCAGCATCGGCATATTCCTGGCTCACGCATTTGACGCCTATCGGCTGCGCTAGATGTGCGCCTGAACCCACTGATGCGATTGCTCGCGGGATCAGGCGACGTTCTCAAGGACGCAACGCGCTCCTCAACGGGCCTGCTCCTTTGCAGCGATGACCACGTCGCGGTCGGGGGAACTTTCCGCATAGTTCCGCCGGCTGGCCGAAAATCGTGGCGAGGACATCCTTGGGATTTTCCTTGGAATTTGCCGCGATCCATTGCGACAGTTCGATGGTCTCGTAGATGCCCTCACTGAATCCGATCAGGATGCGCGCAGGTCCGCTGCCGACATTCTCGATCGAATGGCCGCAACCTTGCGGAATGTAGCCGACGTCGCCTCTGCAATCGCTCGGTCCGGGTAGGGGCCACCTCACCATGGACGCCAATGCAGCGTCCGCAGCGCGCCTGCAGCGGACATCAGGGCCCGGCTGCACGCTCCAAACCGTCGCGGGCTCAATTGAATGGTTATTGAATCAACGGGTTAGACAGACGCTCGGGGATGATGCTAGAGAACGCGGGCGCCCAGCGGGATTTTCGATTCCGATGGTCGGGGAGTCGTGGTCTCCCTAGAGGCGCTGGTTCAGCTTACGGCTATTCGGAAATTTCGATATGAGAAAGATCATCCTGACGCTGGCGACCCTGTATCCGGCGGCGGCGCTGGCTCAGGGAACGAGCACGCCGGCCGCCCCAGACAATCCTCCCACCATCGGCGGCAAACCGCTGGTTGTGGTCGGGTCGAAGAATCCGACGGCGGGCAAGAAAGAAAAACCGTTGTCGGTCGCCCAAAAATTACAGGCTTGCCAGGACATCGACGATGCGACCAAGGAACGCCTCAATTGCTACGATGCCATCTATGCGCCACAGCCTAAAGCGAAGGCGGCGGCAGCGAAAAGCGTCAGTGACTGCCGCTACGTCAAGGAAGAAGACGAGCGGCTGACCTGCTTCAACGGTTTTGCAGACAAGATTCCGAAGCTGCCGCGCTAAATCAGGCGGCGCGGCTTACCAGGTATTCCAGCTCGGGCCACCGAAGAAGCCAAAGTGTGACTGCTGCGCGACCCGCATTTGCGGCGGCTGCGCGAACTGCATCGGCCCCGGACGGCTTTTTGCCACCTTGCGCTTGCGCTGGATCGGCGGTTCCGGCTTCTTCGCCTCCGCCGGGACGTACTGGGCAAACGTGTCCCGCGCCCGGGCCTGAGCGGTGGCATCGGCCGTGGCGGGGGTCACAGCAGGCGCGGGCGGCGCAACGGCTTGGGCGGTCACGGCCAGCGGCGGAACAATGGTCGGAAGGCTGGTGTCAAAGACCACCCGCTCCGGTAGCTTCTGGTCGGAACGAATGCGCACCACCGTCTTGTCGACCGAAGAAGTCTTGTCGACCGAAGAAACAGCTTGGCCGGCGACCACCGCCTGTTGTGGCGCGAACGCATCGATCGCCAACAACAGCGCGAGCAGCACTCCGCCGACAAACAGGAAATAACGCGCCACAGGCATTGATCTTGCTCCCCCGCGCGAACGGCGCGCGGTTCAATCGCCCAACGGGCCATATAGCGTTTAGTTCCTGCTCAACTTGCAAGGTTCAAAGGCGCAGGCACATTTCGGGGATGACAGGTGAGCTCGGCCGCACAGGGTTAAACGCGGCTGGCCGTCACCAGTGAACATTTCGCCTTATTCGCGTGGACGTTGACGAACCCGACCAGCACGCCGGCGTATCGCTTCCGGCTCTTCATGTTCACGGTATCGGGAATGATCCGCCTGCGGTCGGTCAGATGGCTGCCGTCCCGGCGGATGAAACTGCAGGCGATCTCGATGTCCCTCACCGCGTAGTCATTGGTATTGCGAAGCGTGAAGGTCACCAGCGCTTTCGAGCCAAGCCCGCCCCTTCGCCATGACTGCGAGATGATCTTCAGGCCGTCGGGCGGCGACTTGGCAGGGGCGACCGTTTCCGGCGGTGCGATGTCAAGAGGCGCCGCTGCGCCAACCGCCTGGTTGGGATCGGTAGAGACTGCTGACGGCCCCGGACTCGTCAGGGTCGCCTGAGTAGCGGCCGTATGATCCGTGCGGGATACGCTTTGCGTGATAACTTCAGACGGCGTCGCCGCTGAATGGCTTTCGGCATCGCTCGCTTGCGGGAGCATCAACCATATGGCGCATCCGACGATGGCGATGGCGGGCAGCACGGCAAGCCGCGCTTCGGACTTTCCGAACGACCACCCGGCGATTCTCATAGCCTCGCCCTCACCCCGCGGCGTCGGCGTTTGCCGTGCCGCGCATGAAAAAGCCATACGGTGCGTTTTTCCCGTACGGCTTCTGTCACGACCGCCGCTGTACGGATCCCGCCGCCCGTCAACAATCATCCAGCGCAGAAATGGTTTCATGCCACCTCGACAATATTGCGGCGGCGGCGCAAGGCTTGCAGGATAGCGTTGTGGATTGGCTGGCGGCTTCATTGGCCGCTACGCCCTAACCGGCCTTCAGCGCCGCAACAACAATAGGGAGACTGATCGAGATGCCGACCGTTACCTGGGACCATGTGCATTTGCGCAGCCCCGATCCCGAAGCGACTGCAGCCTGGCTTGAGGACATTCTGGGCGGCGAGATCGTCCGTGCCCCCGGGCGGATCGACGTCAAACTCGGCGGTGCCAATGTGTTCATCGCACCCGTTACCGCCGGCGACGGCGTCAACGCGCCGCCGGTGACGCCCTATCAGGGGCTCGATCATTTCGGACTGACGGTGAAAGACATCGACGTGGTCGCCGCCGAGATCAAGGCGAAGGGCGTCGAGTTCACGAAGGAACCGACCACGATACGGCCTGGCGTTCGCATCTGCTTCATCCGCGGGCCGCAGGGCATCTCGATCGAACTGCTCGAACGCGACAAAAAATATACGTGACGCGCGGGTGAGCATGTCTTTCTGAATCGTCGTCACCCGCCACCGGGTCTCGCCTTCAGCGCCCGATGACAGGCCCCAGCGGGTGATCCAGTATCCCCGAGGCACCAAACAAAAACCGAGAGGCCGCAGCGTACTGGATACTCCGCCTTCGCGGAGTATGACGGTCGTGGGTCGGGCCAGCGCTCGCGCGTTACGTCATCGATCCCGGCATGAAGCAGCGGATGCTCAATCCCTGATAGCCGTGGATCGGCCAGACCATGGTTCGCCCTACCCGGTTCGGCTCGGTGATGACGGCATCTTCAGGCACGTCGTACCACTCGCCGTCGATGCGAACGCGGTAGTGTCCGCCTTTCGATTCCCAATCCACGTCGCTGACGGCGCTGCCATCAGCATCGGAACAGCACGGTCCCCTTCCGCTCTTCAGACTGTCGAACCACTGCTTCAGCGGTGAGTTGGCGTAACGCCCGTCGGGATCGCGGGCCGCGCCGGGAACCGCGGCCAGCGGCAACATCAGCAACACGCTGCCGATGATGAGCGGCCCTTTCCAGCGGTCCGCACGATGGCGGCCCGTGGTTTCACGATTGCTACTCTGTGCATGTCGATGCGGCACGTGGCCGCCTGAATTTATCCTGTTGGTCACCTGTTTCTCTTGCTCCAGCACCCGCCGGCCGGTGCCAAGGAAAACTATGCATTTCGCGGGCCAACTCGATTCGGTCCTCCGCACGTCATCCCCGCGTCACGTCGTGGGTGGTACGTTTCAGGTTTGGGAACAGGCGGGCAACCTGACGCGTTGACGATGCCGGCCACGCTTTGGCATAATTCCTTGACCGGCTTCGGTGGGCGCTGCGGCCGGCCACCTGGGACGCCATGAAGAACGGGCTGTATTCGATCCACGTCACCCTGCTGGATGGACGCATCGGCAAGGGGAGCGGGGTTATTCTGTTCCGGGACGGCCAAATTCTCGGCGGCGACGCCTACCTGTTTTATACCGGCAGCTACACGGTGAAGGGCGATACCTTCAAGGGCGAGGTCCTGGTGCAGCGTCACACCACCCCGCGCGACAATGACAATCCACTGTTCGGCGGCCCCGCCCCTGTCGGCATCGGCGTGTCCGGAACCTTTACCGACACCCGCGGCAGCATGAATGGAACCGCGCTTGTCGGCAAAGCAAGCCAGATCTTCGGCGCCACGCTGCACAAATTGGCTGATATCAACTAGCGGCCGAGCGCGCGCCTATTCCGCTGCCTGCTCAAGCGGAGCTGTGCGTGGCAGGATCATCTGAATGCGCGTGCCACCGCCCGGCTGCGAATCGAGGTCGAGCCGTCCGCCGAGGCGGGTCGTGACGATGCTGTAGACGATGTGCAGGCCGAGCCCGGTGCCGCCCTGATCGCGCCGCGTGGTGAAGAACGGATCGAAGGCGCGGCGGCGGACGTCGAGGCTCATGCCGCACCCATTGTCGGAAAAGATGATCTCGACATTGTCCTTGCCGGACTCCCGCACCTGGATGTCGACCGTGCCCGGCTTGCCGTCTGGGAACGCATGCGCCACCGAATTCAGGAAGAGATTGGTCAGCACTTGTCCGTACGGTCCGGGATAGCTGTTCATCATCAGGTTGGGCTGGCACTCGACGTTCAGCGTGAGATTGTGCTTGCGCAGGCCCGGCCGCAAGGACATCACCACCTGCTCGGTGAGATCGCCGAGATCGAAGGTGCGCTGGTCCGAATAGTTGCGGTCGGCGGCAACCTGCTTGAACGACTGGATCAGTTCGGCGGCGCGGTTGAGATTGGCGACGAGTTGGGACGATGCATCCCGGCTGGTCTGGAGAAAATCGTTGAGGCTGGACCGCCGCAGCTCGCCACGGGCGACCTCTGCCGCGAAGTTTGACGTTTTGCGCTCCAGCGCGGACGCCACCGTCAGGCTGATGCCGACGGGATTGTTGACCTCGTGGGCGACGCCGGCCACCAGCCGCCCCAACGCGGCGAGCTTTTCCGCCTCGATCAGCGAATTCTGCGTCTCGCGCAAGTTCCGCAGCGCGCCCTCCGCCGCATCCTTGGCCTTGCGCATCTCGGATTCGACGCGCTTGCGCTCCCCGATGTCGAGCGCGACGGTGACGATATTCTCGATTTCGCCGGCCGCATCCAGGATCGGCAGCTTATTGACCAGCCATTGCCGCATATGGCCGGACGCGTCCTTATATTCTTCCTCATAGAAGCCGAGCTCCTTGCCGGCCGCCAGAACCCGCTTGTCGGGCTCGTCGGTCTTTTCCGCGCCGTAGCGCGACATCAACTCGGCGGTGGTGCGGCCGATCGCATCCCCCGGCTCGACTCCGAAAATGCCGGCCATATAGCGGTTCATCAGGACGTAGCGGAGCTGCTTGTCCTTGACGTTGATGACCGCAGGTACGGTGTCGATCACCATTTGCAGCAAGCGGCGGCCTTCGGCGATTGCATCCTCGGCGCGCTTCTGGTCGGTGATGTCGCGCACCGTTCCTTCGTAGCGGACGATAATGCCGGCCTCGTTGTGCACAGCACTCGCGCTGTCGGACAGCCACAGCACCGAGCCGTTGCGCGTGCGAACCTGGTACTCGTATTCACGCACCATGCCGTGGCGCTGCATCAGCCGCTGATATTCCGTCCGCGCTTCGGGTTGAACGTAAACGGTATCCGCGATGTCGCCGATGCCGTTGATCAGATCCTGCGGCGTGGCATAGCCCATCATCCGCGCCAGCGCCGGGTTGGCGTTCAGCAGCGCGCCGCCGGGCGTCGTGACGTAAATTCCGTCGACCGAGGACTCGAACAGCTTGCGGTAGCTTTCCTCCGCAAGCCGCTGTTCGGCGAGCGCACGCACCGCGGCCTCGCGCGCAGTGTCAGCATCGACCAGCGTCTGCCGGAATACTTCGGCGGCGCGGGCAATGTCGCCGATCTCGTTGTCCACGTCGGTCGCCGGGATCGAGGCGTTCTTCTCGCCGCCGGACACCGCTCGGATCGAACTTGCAATCGCGGCGAGAGGACGCACGGTGCGCCGAACCACCAGCAGCGACGCAAACAATCCGATAAGGACGCCGGCGGTGCCGAGAACGATGCTCTGCCATTTCGCTTCCGTCAGGGTCCTCGCAAAATCGCGTGAGAGGACGCGCCCCCGCCGCTCGCTGACGTCGCGCAACAATTCGGTGACGCGCTGGATCAGGCGGCCCTCCGCCCCGAGCACTTCTCTGTCTATGTCGGATATCTGCCGTTCGCGGATCGATATGTTGACGATCGCCAGCGCATAATCGTCAACGATCGCGCGCAGCTTTGGGTCCGCAATCGTCATCGAGCGCATGCTTTCGGCAGCCTGTTCGGCAGCCGAAGGGTTGTGCGCCAGCAACGCCGAGGCGATCCGGCTCTGGGTCTGAGCCAGGGCCATCGCAAGGTGGGGATCGGACGCCTCGACGATGGCCGCATCGAATTCTTCGCGCAAGGGCGGCAACGCGACGATCATCTCGGCGCGGCGGTTGATCAGCGCGGAAATCCGCTCGATGCCGGTGCGGTAGGTTGCCAGGCGCTCGGTGACGCCGTCGATCATGTCCTGCTGCTCTGGCGCTAGCTCCAGCCGCGTCTTCTTCAAGATTTCGCCGAGCGCGTTGGCGGCCTCGCCCACCTGGAGCGACTGGTTGCCGCGATCAGTGACGAAATCCCGCGCCGCCAGCCGCAATTCGTTCATGCGGCGATCAATATCCTCGGCCAGATCGCCAACGCTCTGCAGCCGCTGCAGCTCGGCAAAGGTCGCATCGATGTGGCGGATGGCAATCACGCTGGCAGTCGAGGTGATGATGATCACCGCCAGCACCAGCATGAAACTGCCGAATGTCAGTTGACCGATCGAAAGCGAGAACGATCGCGGTGGCGAATTCGGCGGCGTTTCAGCGGTCATGTGGGTCGGGGCCGGGCTCCTGTCGGGGCGCAATATACGATGGATTTCGGGCCGTGGGGAACATGCCGGCGAGTGGTTAATAGCGGGATATGAGCTGGATTGTTACGCGGCCGAGCCGTTGGTCGGGGTCAGTCCGCCCCTGCTTGCAGGGCCTTCGCCAAGTCCGACGGCATCATGCCGAACATCTCGCGAAATGCGCTGGAAAAGTGTGACGAGCTTGCGAATCCGGCAGCATGGGCGGCCTCCGTCAAGGATGCGCCCTCGCCACAGGCGCGGACGGCCGCGCCCATGCGATTCCAGATGCGGTAGCGCCGCAGCGGCACCCCCGTCTCCGCCTTGAACAGATGCAGAAATCGGGACGGCGAAAGGCCGGCCCGGGTCGCCAGCGTGGTCAGCCGGTGGGCAAGGTGGGGCTCGTCCCGCATATGCCGCAGCGCTGCGGCAATCCGCGTCGTGGCTCGCTTGTGCGTCCCGACGCCCAGCAACTCACCGAGCGAAGTGCGGCCCTCCTGTCGGCAGATGCGGCCTTCCGCCAGCTTCGTCATCACATCGACCACGGCGGCCTCCTCCCTCAACTCGAAGGCCCCGCGCGGCGTCGGTTCCGTCATCCGGGCGATCAGCGCGCGAAGATCGCGCCCTAGCGGATCGACGTAGAGGAATGCCATCCGGCCCCGTTCGATGCGCAGATGATGAAGGGTGTTGGGCAGGATCAGCACGCTGCGGGCCACGCGATACCGCGTCATGCGATCCCCGGGATCGTCGGCGACCTCCAGCGGTCCATCGAGCCCGATGGCAAGAACGGCAGTCGCATTCCGGTGCGGCGTCAACCCGAAGGCCGGGCCCAGATACAGCACGCGAGCGCCCCACCCGATCAGTTTCGCTGCTGTCATTGCGCCAATAGCCAGTTTCTGAAAGCCCGCCTGGTCCGGCCGGTCTAGTCTCGGAGATGCCGAAGATCAGCGAGTTGAGGACAATGGCAAATAATCGATCCGGAATCGAGGACCAAGCCGCAATCGAGCACACGCGGCAGGCCGTCGGCCGCTATGCCGCGGCATGGCTCGCAGGCGACCGCGCTGCGCTTACCGCCTGCTATCACGACGACTTCACGCTGCATTATTTCGGCCGCAACCCGCTCGCCGGCGACCACTCGGGCAAGGCCGCCGCGCTCGGCGTCCTGGCCGAGGTCACAAGGCGCACCAATCGCAAGCTGCTCGCGATCGTCGACGTCATGGCCGGTCCCGAACGCGGCGCACTGCTGGTTCGAGAACGCTTTGAGCGCGACGGCAGGACGGCCGAAGTGGAGCGCCTGCTGGTGTACGCCGTGCGGGACGGACTGCTGGCGGAATGCTGGGTCTACGACCATGACCAGGCGCTGGTCGATGCCTTCCTCACATGAAGCGGTCGCGGATTGCTTCTTCGATGCGGCGCCGCCGATCCGCTCTCGATTGCTGTAGAAGGGCAATCTACAGCGCGGGCGTGCAAACATACTTCCTTACATGTCGAACTGTGTCAGCCGACGGAGCCGACCTCGAACACCTCGCCGTCATAGCCGGCCTCGAGCGGGATGCGGAGCTGCCGGCCGCCATTGTTCCTGGTCATCACCGGCGTCACGGTGACGACGGATTTGCCCCTGGAGTCATCGAGCGCAGCTTTCACGCTGGCATACTTGCCGAGCTTGATCAGGTTGCGGGTGGTCGGGAACGGCAGCTTGAAGCGCCCGCTCTCGCCGCCCTCCAGCGCCTCGCGCGGCGAGACCCAGATCGAGTCGGTGGATTCCCTGCCGTCATGGGCGCCGACCTGCTCCGGCGGTGCGGCGGCGAGGAAGAACCAGGTGTCGAACCGCTTGGGCATCCCCTCCGGCGTGATCCAGTGCGCGTAGGGAACGAGTTCGTCGAGCGCCAGCACCATGCCGTTGTCGGTCAGTACCTTGAGGAACGTGATCTTGCCGTCGCAGAGGTCGGCGCGATGTGCCGCTTCGATCTCGCTCGCACGCTTGGCATCGACCAGCGCCCGCGAGCCGTTTGGCCGCGCCAGCAGGATGCCGCTTTCTTCAAACGTTTCGCGGACCGCGGCAATCCGAAAGCTCAGCGTTGCTTCGTCGAGCCCCTCGCCTCCCGAATAGAGTTCGGGCCGCGTGATGATCTCCTTGTCGCCCTTGTCGACACTGCCGCCGGGAAACACCAGCGCGCCGGAATTGAAGTCGATTTCATAATGGCGAACCATCATGAACACTTCGATTTCCTTGGCGTCAGCGCTGTCGCGCAGCAGCAGGATCGTGGATGCGGGGCGCGGGGGAACGATTTCGGCCATCCGACTACTCCGCCGCGCTGGATTGCGGTTGCAAATTGGCGCGGCGGTCGACGCGCGCCACCCGCGACAACAGATAATCGACTTCGGCCTTTGCGGTCGCCGTTATCGTTGCACCCGGCTTGCGTTGCGCGCTGGACGAAATGATGCCGCGCTTCTGCAGCACGTATTTGCGCACCGACAAGCCCGCGCCGGGCTGCTGCTCGTAGCGGATCAGCGGCAGATGGGCGTCGAACAAATCGTGCGCGGCATCGCGCTTGCCTGCCTTCGACAGCTTGACGACATCAATCAGCAGTTCGGGGAAGGCGTAGCCGGTCATGGCGCCGTCGGCGCCGCGCTCCATTTCGAAATCGAGAAACAGCCCGCCATTGCCGACCAGGATGGACAGCGGCCGCAGCGAGCCATCCTTCTGGAAGTTGCGCAGCGTCGAGATCTTTTCCAGGCCCGGCCAGTCCTCGTGCTTGAGCATGACGCAGGACGGCGAATCCATCACGATCTTGCGGATCACGGCGGGCGTGAAGATGACGTTGAGCGTCAGCGGATAGTCCTGCAGCACCCACGGAATGTCGTCGCCGATCGCCTCCTGCGCCTGCTTGAAATAGCCCGTGATCTGGTCGTCGGTGCGCAAATGCGGCGGCGGCGCGATCATGACGCCCGCGGCGCCGGCATCCATTGACGCTTTCGCCAGCGAGCGCATCGAAGCGAAGCCCGGCGCGGAGACGCCGACAATGATCTGCATGTTTTTGGCGCGCCTGACGAAGCGGATGGCCACCTGCTCCGCTTCCGTTGCGTCGAGCTTCGGCGCCTCACCCAAAATGCCGAGCACAGTGACGCCGTCGCAGCCGACTTCGGCGTAGAAGTCGGTCAGGCGATCGATGGATTTCTCGTCGATCCGGCCATCGTCGTGGAACGGCGTCGGCGCAATCGCAAAGGTGCCGGCGGCCTGGGCGGTGAGTTTTGTCATTTATGCCTCTTGTCTTGGTCATTCCGGGATGGTCCGAAGGACCAGACCCGGAATCTCGAGATTCCGGGTTCGATGCTTCGCATCGCCCGGAATGACGTTTAGAACTAAAATCTCCGCGCGCCCATTTTGATCTGTTCCTCGGAGAAGAAGATCTCCTTGGCGTGGGTCACGATGTCCTCGGCCTTCCAGCCCGTGAACGGCGGTTTCCAGCCTTCCATTTCCATCATCCGCATCTCCCGCACCCCGCGCGGGCCGGAGACGCCGAGCACCTTGCCGGTCTGGTCGCCTGACAAGTCGCTGACCATGTATAGCACGGCCGGCGCGATGCCATCAGGGCCGAGCGCGGCGCCGGGGTTCTCTTTATAGCGCGGCAGGTCTGCGGTCATGCGGGTCAGCGCGCCCGGTGCCAGCGTCCAGACCCGGATGTTGTACTTGCGGCCCTCGATTGCCAGCACGTTCGACAGTCCCCAGATACCGCCCTTGGCGGCGCCATAATTGGTCTGGCCGAAATTGCCGATCAGGCCCGAGGTCGAGGAGGTGTTGACGATGACGCCGCCGCCGTTCTCGCGCATCCATTTGAACACCGGCTGGGTGCAGCAGAAGGTGCCCTTGAGGTGCACCCTGATCACCTTGTCCCAATTGGCCTCCTTGGCCTTGGCAAAAGTCTCGTCGAGCAGGATACCGGCGTTGTTGACCAGGATATCGGCGCGGCCGAAATTCTTGATGGCGTCGTCGAACACCGACTGCCCGCCGGCCATGGTCGAGATGTCGGCGCCATTGGCGACGGCGCGGCCGCCCTCTTCCTTGATGGCGTTGACCACCTTCTGCGCCATCGAGACGTCGGCACCGGAGCCGTCGCGGGGACCGCCGAGGTCGTTGACCACGACCGCTGCGCCCTCGCGCGCGAACAGTTTGGCGTAGGCCTCCCCGAGCCCGCCGCCTGCACCAGTGATGATGGCAACTTTGCCGTCGAGCAATCCCATGGTGTGTTCTCCCTTACATCTTCTCGCTTTCGTGTCCCGGACGCGATGCAGCGTGCAACGCTGCGTCGCAGAACCGGGACCCAGCACCCACCCGGCCAATGGGCCCCGGCTCTGCAGCGCATCACTACGTGCTGCGCTGCGTCCGGGGCACGAGATCTAGCCCAGCACCGCCTTGCCGCTCTTGATGACGGTAACGCCCCTGGCCTTCACCTTGGCTTCGAACGAGATCACGTTGCCGTCCTTCCACATCTCCATCGTCACGGTCTCGCCGGGATAGACCGGCGAGGAAAACCGCGCGACGTGCTGCTTGAAGGCGGACGGATCGTAATCGGCGTAGGTCTGCAGCACGCCGCGGCAGGTGATGCCGTAGGTGCACATGCCGTGCAGGATCGGCCGCGGAAAGCCGGCCTTCTTCGCAAACTCGGGATCTGAGTGCAGCGGGTTGCGGTCGCCGCACAGACGATAGACCAGCGCCTGGTCCGGGCGCGTCGTGATATCGACGATCCTGTCCGGCGCGCGGTTCGGAACCTTGTGCGGCTCGGGCTGGCCTTCGGACGGGCCGCCAAAGCCGCCGTCGCCGCGCGCGAACCGCGAGGCAACCAGCGTCGCTAGCTTCTCGCCGTTCTCGTCCTTCAGCACGGTCTGGTGCCGGATGACCGCGCCCTTGTCCTTGCCCTTGTCAAAGACGTCGAGCACGGTCGAGTCGGCGGTGATCTTGGCCGCGCTCGGCAGCGGCTTGTGGAAGGTAATGTCGCGCTCGCCGTCGACCACCATCACGCGGTTGAGGTTCATCTCGCCGGGCCCAGCGCCCCAGGCCGCCACCGAGGCGAAGGTCGGCACGACCCTGAGCGGACGCGGCGTGAGTGTGCCTTCGTTGACGAACGCGAGTTCCTTCTCGTCCATCGGGTCGGCGCCCATGCCGATGCCATAGGCGTAGAGCATCACCTCGCGATCGGTGTAGGCGTATTTCTGGCCTAGATTTTTCAGGGCCATGAGCTGTTGGTAATTGATCGGCATGTTTGAATGCTCTCCCCATTCGTTTCTTCTGCGGCGCCCGTTGCTGTGCCCTCTCCCCTTGTGGGAGAGGGCTACACCGGCAGCACCTCAAATTCGTTTTGGTGAGGGGTTCGCGCCGCAGACACATTGCTCGCGGACAGAACCCCTCATCCGGCGCTTCGCGCCACCTTCTCCCACAAGGGGAGAAGGGAAGGAGGCTACGCCGCCGTGAAGAACGGCAGTGGGGCGCCTTCGGTTGGCTTCCACACCAGCTTCACCGTCTGGCCGATCTTGATCTTCTCCAGATCGCAGTCGACGATGTTGGTCTGCAGCGAGGGGCCTTCCTTCAGCGTCACATAGGCGATCGCGTAAGGACCGGTCGGCGATTTGCGCATCAGGCTGTAGGTGTAGACCGTTGCCTCGCCGGAAGCCTCCTCCCATACCGTGTTGTCGGAGAAGCAGAATGGGCAGATCGAGCGCGGGAAGTAGTGCGCCTCGCCGCAAGCCGTGCAGCGCTTGATCATGAACTTGCCGGTCTTGGCCGCTTCCCAGAACGGCGCGGTCTCGGGATTGGTCACCGGCGCCGGATATTTTTTCGTTTCAGCCATCACACGCGCTCCAGAATGCAGGTTGAGGCGGCGTGACGCACGCCGAGAAGACCGCCGGTGCCATGGGCAATCGCGAGGTCGCAGTTCGGCACTTGCACTTTTGGATGGGCTTCGCCGCGCAATTGGCGGACGGCTTCCAGGATTTTCGTCATGCCGCCGCGATTGACGGGGTGGTTGCTGCAGAGGCCGCCGCCGTCGGTGTTGAACGGCAGCTTGCCGACGCCGGAGATCAGATTGCCGTCGGCGACGAACTTGCCGCCCTCGCCCTTTTTGCAGAAGCCGAGGTCTTCGAGCTGCATCAACACCGTGATGGTGAAGCTGTCATAGATCGAGGCATATTTGATATCCTTCGGCGTCACGCCCGCTTCCTCGAAGGCGCGCGGGCCGGACCAGACGCCGGCGGAATAGGTCAGATCGAGATCCTTGCCGCCGCGCGGACCCTTCATCGCCTCGCCATGGCCGATCAACCGCACCAAGGGCTTCTTCAGGCTTTTCGCGATCTCCGGCGTGGTCACGATCATCGCGCCGCCGCCATCGGTAACGACGCAGCAGTCCATCCGGTGCAGCGGGTCCGAGATCATCGGCGAGTTGATGACGTCCTCGACGGTGACGACATCCTTGAGCATCGCATGCGGATTGTACTGGGCGTGATGGGAGGCCGCGACCTTGATCCAGGCGAGCTGTTCGCTGGTGGTGCCGTAGTCGTGCATATGGCGCATGGCACACATGCCGTAGGCATTGTGGGTGGTGGCGCCATAGGCCGCCTCGAAATCAGCCTCCGCGCCCGCTGCGCGCGGCGGCATCACCCCGGTGCGCGGCTTGCCGGCGAGGGTGACCAGCGCGATCGAGCATTTGCCCGCCGCGATCGCTTCGGCGGCGTGGCCGAGATGGATCAAATAGGAACAGCCGCCGGTCTCGGTGGAATCGACGTGGCGCACCTTGTTGAGCCCGAGGTAATCGACCATCGGCCAGAGGCCGCCCGGCGCGTCGCCGGCGAGGAAATAACCGTCGATATCGGCGTTGGTGAGGCCCGCATCCTCAACCGCCCCCTTGGCGACCTCGGCGTGCAACTGTGCAGTTGATTTATCCGGTGCGTGCCGGGTGGGATGCTCGTAGATCCCGGCAATGTAGGCTTTGCCTTTGATGGTCAAATCGTTCTCCGTTGGCGCTTCTTCTTTCCGAAAGTTTTTCTGGCCTGTCGGACGGACCTTGGCAAGCGCGGAAATATTCCGCCGGGCGAGAGGGTAGCGACTAGACTCAAGTCGGGATGATTATCGGCGGAAATCTTATCAGGCCCGGAACGCCTGTCCGCCGTTCGGCTTCACGTTTCACGACGCCGCGTTCTCGCGGCGCGGTCGGCGCCTGCTGATTGCCGACTGGCAAGTCGGCAAGCGTCAGCCGGTATTCCTGACTGCATCGACCAGCATCGCGTAAAGCTGACGCTTGGTGAATTCCTTGGGCTGCGTTGCTGCCGGCTTGCGCGGCGACATGACCTTGTCCGCCGGTCGGGCACAGGCCGCCAACGGCGCCACCTTTCGCTTCGGCACCGATACGATCCTGGGGTTTGCGGTTGGCGGCTTACGACCGCGCTTCTGGCCCATGCGCTTCAACTTGGCGCTCACGGCATTGCGGCTAAGGCCCAGCCGATTTGCGATCTGGCCGGCGCTGTGGCCATCGGCCCAGAATTTTTTGAGCAGTGCTACGCCGTTCGCATCCCAACCCATGGAGATGATTATACATCGACTGCGAGCGACAGGCTAGTCGTTGCTCACGTTGCTTCAGCGAGGAGATGATCTCGTCGCTAACGCCGCGTGGTTGAGGATCGCTCGGGCATTGTCGCGCCTTCTGCGCCAACGAAGAGCGACAAGGTAAAGCAGTCCCCGCTCGATCTGGTGCGACGTCGGCGTCGGATAATTAGTCCTCAAAGCCTCACAAGCGTTTGTACGCCGCAATGGCACGCTTGAGGTCGTCGTATTCCTCGCAGGGAAGCAGGCAGAGATTCTCCAGCGCCTCCAATAGCTGCTGTGCCTTGGCCGGTTCCCCCAGCACCAGATAAGCCTCGCCGAGATGCTCATGCGCGCTCCGGTGGCGAGAGTTCAGCATCAGCGCTTTTTGGTAATGGCCGATCGCCGGCCCGATCTGACGCAGCCGCCGATAGGCATAGCCGATATAGTTCTGGATATCGGCATTGGTCGGATCGCGTAGTGCCGCAAGTTCGAACGCTGCGATTGCGCCATTCCAATCCTCCGCGCGCAGTGCCCTCTTGCCGCCCGTGAAATCGGGATCGAGCTGCGCCCAGTCGGCGTCTGACTCAACGGCTGCCATGGTGGTGCAGATCGGCCAGGCCTCTGCAACAGTCGCCGTCCCGGCGCGGCTCTCGGTCCCGCCGAACGGCGGTGCAGTCGCGGTCCGCCAGCCCGGCGAACTGATGGTATAAGCGGCTACGCCGCTCACCAGCACGCCGAGCATCATTGCCAATGCGACCGCGCGGATCATCGTCATGTTCTCGATCCGATAGCTTTCGGGCGCTGCCCCGGGCAACCGAGAAGCTATTTTCGTGCACTACCTATCGTGTCGTCCCGGTGTGAATGTGCCTTGGCCACACGGATTTCCTGCCGCTCGGTATCGGCGTTGCTGGTCAGGTTCACCAGCTTGCCGAAGTAATCGGCGGCCTTCTGGCGGTCACCTGCGCCGTCGGCCGCGCGGGCGGCTCCCCAGAACGCGCGGAAGCGGTTGGGCGTCTGCTTGAGGGCAGTCTCGAACTCGTTCAGGGCAGCAGCGGGCTGCCCCATCTCGAGGAGTAATTCGGCCAACAATTCGCGGAACGGATAGAGGCGATTCTCCATCGCCACGTGCTTGATGCTGCCGTCTTCGCCATCGGCCGCTGCTCGCATGAACCGCAGCGCCCGATCGGTCGCACCTTCCTTCAGAGCGATCCAGGCCGAAACGGCAAGCATCTGCTCCTCGGTCCGGTCTGCCCAGTACGACTGGTCGGCGCGCTGCAGTGTCGTTCGCAACGCCTCCATCGCCTCGATCTCCGCTTTGGCGCCTGCAAGATCACCCGTGCGGGCCATGCCCAGGCCGCGCGTGAAGCGGATCAACGAATCCGCCATGGGATATTGGGTGGCAGTTATCGGCAGCTCGGCAGCGCCGGCCCAATCCGCCCGTTCAAGGACGTAACGCGCGGGCATGGCGGCCTTGGCGGTGAAATTGCCGAAAGTGATCGGACGATCGCCGCGATCGGCGGTGGCGAGCGACTTCTTGATCATCGCATCGGCCTTGGCATCCTGCGCGAGCTGCAGATAGGCGTAAACCATAAAATCCGACGCGTGATAATAGTCCGGCTGGATCTCAAGCGACGACGCGTTGGAGGCAATGGATTCCTCCCAGAGGCCAACCATGGAGTAGATGTGCGACGGCATGTGCCGCGCGTGCGGCACGGCCGGCGCGATGCCGGCATAGCGCCGCGCTGACGCTATTCCCTTCTCGGCGAGCGGCGGGAAGTCGTAAGCGTGAATGAGGTAGTGCGTCACGCCCGGATGCTGCGGATTCTGCTCGTAGAGCTTCTCCAACAGCGCCGCGGACTTGATCTGATTGGCATAGGTGAGGTCGCTCTTCGGTGCCGCGGCTTGAAGCGTCAGGGCATAAAAGGCCTGGACCTCGTAGTCGTCAGGATAATTCTGCGCCATCTGCGCCATCGCGGCATTGTAGGCTGCCAGCCGGGCATTTACGGCGACCTTGTCATGGTCGCGAAAGTAGGCGCTCAGCGCCTCGATCCAATCGCGCTCGCGCTGGGTCTTCGGCCCGGCAGCCCGCGCCCTTTCGAGTGCCTCCCAAGCTGCCTGCGCGTCCGCCCGTGACGGGGTAGTTGCAAGGGTGTTACCAAGCAAGTCCATGGCCACGCCCCAATATGCCATGGCGCAAGTGGGATCCTGCTGCAGGATCTCTTCGAATTTTCGGCGGGCAATCAAGAACCAGTACGAATGAAGCATGGCGACGCCGCGGTCAAACTCGACTTGGACTTTGGGGTCGCAGGAGGTAGGAAAGTTCACCTTACCGAGCTTTTCGTTTTGCTGGCCGGTTGCGCCGCTTGCGAGCGTCGCAGTAATCAGGCCGGCGGCAAATAAGGTTCGTCCCGATTTCGCGTTCATCGTGAGTCTCCTTTAAGCCTTGTAATCGTCCGTAAGTTTGAGTGATCAGATAGCTCTCTGTCCCTCCTCATTCTCCGATCTCGGTTTGTTGCTCCGTGCCTGGACATTGCACGCACCGGTCCATTGCGCGACAAACTGCGCCTGCAACCCGTTTTGAATGTGCAATGCTTGCTGTTGAAGGCACCGACGTTGCCCTCAATCATAGGATTTCGGCACGTCTATCTGGCGCTGATCGACTGAACTCTAACTCTCTTTCCACGCTCCCGAAAGAGCGGAGAGCCAGGTCCAGAATGTGCACAAAAGCGGGCATTTGGCCGCCTCCACGGATTCATGAGTTCCGCATGGGGGCAAAGCCAACGGATCGCGCGGACGCGCGCCCGATGACAGGCTCCGCGTGCCCACCATAACCACCGGTGGCGATGGGCGCTTTGCTTTGCCCACCCTACGCAGCTAGCTAGTTTCATGATCTTTCGATTGGGACGGGAGTTGCGGCACGACGCGAGTATGTGCCACGTTCGCCATAGCCGGGGCGATGCCTGCTTCGCGGGCATGCCGGCCGAGGCTCCTGTCACACCATGATCGGCCTACAAGGCCTTGGTCCGCCTAAGCAGCCACCAGGTCAGTGCTCCCGCGGCGATCACCAGCAGAAGCGCATACCAGGTGCCGCCGTCGCCGGTCTGGAATGGCATGTCCTTGGTGTTCATGCCGAAGAAGCCGGTGACCAGCGTCGAAGGCAGCATGCACGCGGTCAGGACCGATAGCGTGAACAGGCGTCGGTTGGTGATCGCCGTCATGCGGCCGGCGATCTCGTCCTGCAGCAGCCGCGCGCGCTCATAGATCGCGCTGAACTCGTAGTCGAGCGCATCGAACTTCTGCGCAAGCTTGCGCATCGCCGATAGCAGGGTTTCCGATTCAACGTCCTCGCGCGTCTCCATGCGATGAAACAGCGCACGGATCTGCGACAGCTGCCGCCGCGTGCGGATCGCCTGCAGGCGCACGCGGCCAAGCCGCAATCGCTCATCGTCGATCTCATCGTGCAGTACATGATTCTCAACGATGTCGAGTTCGTCCCCGAGGCTCGCCGAGTAGCGTCCGATCACATCGGCGAACTGGTCGACGATCGCATCGAACAGTGACACCGGGGTGGGAAACTTGCGGCCGCTATCGAGCGCACGCCGCGTCAGCTCGATCGCGCGCAGCGGCTTGCGCCGAGCCGTGATCATCAGCTTTGACGATATCGCAAAGTGCACCCGCAGGAGATCGTCGCCCTCCTGCATGAACTCCTGGTGCAGGTCGGGCAAAACGCCGGCGATCTCCTCGTCGAAAATATCGAGGCGGATATGCTCGTCGGCATCTAGCAAGGTCTCGCGCGCAACATCGGACAGCGGCGCACTGGCGAGCCAGTCGTGGCAGCGACGGTTGGACAGATTGAAATGCAGCCACAGCCAGCCGTGCGGATCGGCGAGTTCCGCATCGAGGTTGGCGACGTCGAGCTTCGTCGCGGAACCGTCGCCCGCAAAGCGATAGGCGGAGATGATGCCGATGTCGGCGAGGGGCTGGTCCATCTGCTAACCCGTTGCTGGTGCGAAGCAGGCAATGCGTCAACGCAGTGACAAGCTGATGGCGACTACACCCCATCGAAGCTCTGGAAACAAGGCGTTGATTCAATCGGGCAATTCGTCCGGCCGCTCGTCCCCGGAACGCAGCGTTCGTAGGGTGTGCAAAGCGAAGCGTGCCCACCATCACGAGCGGAGTATAGATGGTGGGCACGGCGCGAGCGCCTTTGCCCACCCTACGCGATCATTCCGCCGCCAACTGGCGCGGTGCCGGCGGCGGGTTGGCGAGATCGGCGGTGAGTTGCGCGTGGCGCGCATTGGCGTCCGCGACCGCCTTTTCCTTGATTGGACCGTAACCGCGGATGCGGTCGGGCAAGGACAGGAGTTCGACGGCAGTGTCGTGCGTGATCGGCGACAGCGCGCCGAGCACGGTGGCGACGTCCTTCTCGTAAGCCACAATCAGGTCGCGTTCGAGCTTGCGGTCGGCGCTGTAGCCAAAAATGTCGAACGGCGTGCCGCGGAGGAAGCGCAGCCTTGTCAATGTTCGGAACACTGGCATCATCCACGCGCCGAAGGCGCGCTTCTTCGGCCGGCCGAGCGCGTCGAGCCCTCCGCCGAGGATCGGCGGCGCCAGGTTGAAGTTGAACTTGAAGTCGCCTTCGAACTGGTCGCGGAGCTGCTTTTCGAAGCGGCCATCGGTGAACAGCCGTGCGACTTCGTACTCGTCCTTGTAGGCGAGCAGCTTTGCGTAGTTGATCGCAACTGCGCGCGGCAAGGCCTCGCCATAACCGCCGTCGATCGCCGCATCGCGCACGCGCTTCACGAGAGCCCGATAGCGCTCGGCGAGCGCGGCATTTTGATAATCGGTCAAGAAGGCGCTGCGATGGGCGATGATCTCGTCGAGCGTCATCGCCTCCAGCGTCTTCGCGACCACCGGCTCGTCCTGGCCCTTCATCATGGCCTCGATCCGCGCCGGATCGGCGGCGGCGAGACGGCCGAGCTGGAAGGCCTGCGTGTTCATCTTGATCGAGACGCCGTTGACCTCGATCGCCTGCAGAATCGCCTTCGCCGACAGCGGCAGCAGCCCCTTCTGATAGGCGTAGCCCAGCATCATGATGTTGGTGGCGATGGAGTCACCGAGGAGAGCCTCGGCGGGCTTGGTGAAGTCGTAGAAAGAAGAGTCCTTGCGCAGCTCGGTCTCCAGCACGTGGTTGACCTTGCGGCTCTGGAAGTTGAAGTCGCGGTTGAGGATGAAGTCGGCGGTCGGAATCACGTGCGTATTGATCACGCCGACGGTGCGGCTGGCTTCGCAAAGCGTGATGGTGTCCTTGGCGGCCGCCACCACCTCGTCGGCGGCCATCACCAGATCGGCGGTGCCGGTGACGATGCGCGAACAGGTGACGTCGGCGGTGTGCTCCGAGAGTCGGACATGACTCAGCACCGCGCCGCCCTTCTGCGCGAGACCGGACATGTCGAGGATCATGCTGGCCTTGCCTTCGATATGCGCGGCCATGCCGAGCAGCGCGCCGATGGTCAAGACGCCGGTGCCGCCGACGCCGCCGACTGCGATGTTATACGGCCGCTCCAGCGAGGGCTGTGACGTGGGCTCCGGTAGATCGCCGATGTCGCCAAGACCTGTACCATCAAGGCTGGCCGGCGCGCGGCGGCGCGGCTTGCCGCCGTCGATGGTGACGAAGGACGGGCAAAAGCCCTTGAGACACGAATAGTCCTTGTTGCAGGTCGACTGGTTGATGGTGCGCTTGCGCCCCATCTCGGTCTCTAGCGGCTCGACCGAAATGCAGTTCGACTGCACCGAGCAATCGCCGCAGCCCTCGCACACCGCCGGATTGATCATGACGCGGCGCGCCGGGTCTTCCATCAGGCCGCGCTTGCGTCTGCGGCGCTTTTCGGCGGCGCAGGTCTGCACGAAGACGATCGCCGAGGTGCCCTTCAGCGTGCGGCAGGTCCTCTGGACAGCGTCGAGTTCGTCGCGATGCGCCGTCTTGACGCCGGGCGCGATCTCGGACGCCGGATAGGCGTCAGGATTTTCCGAGACCAGATAGATGTTGCGGATGCCCTCCGAGTGGAGCTGGAAGGTGATCTGCTGCGGCGACAATTCGCCGTCGACATGCTGGCCGCCGGTCATCGCGGTCGCGTCGTTATAGAGGATCTTGTAGGTGATGTTGGCGCCGGAGGCGATCGCCTGGCGGATCGCGAGGCTGCCGGAGTGGAAGTAGGTGCCGTCGCCGAGATTGGCGAACACGTGCTCTTCCTTGGTGAAGGGAGCGACGCCGACCCACGGCACGCCCTCGCCTCCCATATGGGTGTAGGTCTCGGTCGAGCGATCCATCCACAGCGCCATGAAGTGACAGCCGATGCCGGCGAAGGCGCGGCTGCCTTCCGGCACCTTGGTCGAGGTGTTGTGGGGGCAGCCCGAGCAGAAATACGGCGTGCGGGTGATCGGGGCGACCGCCTGCATCTGGGTCGCCTGACGGCCGTTGAACCAGTCGGCCTTGGCGCGCAGCATCGCTGCGATTTCAGGATTGAGATTAAGTCGAAGCAGCCGCTCGGTCAGTGAGCTCGCCAGTGAGGCGACAGAAAGTTCAGCGGCGAAGGTGAGAAACCGTTTGTCGTGGTCGTCCATCTTGCCGACGATGCGCGGCCGGACGTCGTCGCGCCAGTTGAACAGCTCCTGCTTGACCTGATTCTCGACGATCTCGCGGCGCTCTTCGACGATGAAGATTTCCTCGAGGCCGACGGCGAAATTGCGCACGCCTTCCGGCTCCAGCGGCCAGGGCATCCCGATCTTGTAGAGACGGAGCCCGATCTTGGCCGCGACCTCTTCGGTGATGCCGAGTTCGCGCAGCGCCTGACGGATGTCCTCGTAGCTCTTGCCGGACGCCATGATGCCGTAACGGGCATTCGGCGAATCCATGGTGATGCGGTTGATCTTGTTGGCGCGGGCGAAGGCGATCGCCGCATAGCCCTTGTAGTCCTGCAGGCGCAGGTCCTGCGCATAGCGATCGTCGGGCCAGCGCAGATTGAGGCCGCCCGGCGGCATCTCGAAATCGGTCGGGATCGCGAACGGCGTCATCTCGTCGGTAAGATCGATCTCGGCGGTAGTCTCTACCGTCTCGGTGATCACCTTCATGCCGACCCAGCAGCCGGAATAGCGCGACATTGCGATGCCCAGCAGGCCCATCTCGATCATTTCATGGATGCTGGAAGGATAGAGGTAAGGCATCAGCGCCGAGATGAAGGCGTGGTCCGACTGATGCGGCACGGTCGAGGACTTCGCACCGTGATCGTCGCCGGCGAGACAGAGCACCCCGCCGTGCTTCGCCGAGCCGGCCGTGTTGCCGTGCCGGAACACGTCGCCGCAGCGGTCGACGCCGGGGCCCTTGCCGTACCAGATGCCGACCACGCCATCATATTTGGCGCCGGGCGAAAGGTTGAGCTGCTGCGAACCCCAGATCGCGGTGGCGGCGAGGTCCTCGTTCACGCCAGGCTGAAACTTGATGTTGTATTGTTCGAGGTGCTTGCGGGCGGCGAAGAGTTGCTGGTCATAGCCGCCGAGCGGTGAGCCGCGGTAGCCGGAAATGAAGCCAGCGGTGTTCAGTCCCGCGGCGCGGTCGCGGCGGATTTGCGCCATCGGCAGGCGGACCAGCGCCTGGATGCCGGTCAGGAAGATGTGGCCGGAGCCTTGCGTGTACTTCTGATCGAGACTGATCGGACCCTGGTTGATTCCCATGCAGCAGCCCTCTTTGGCCTTAGCCTTGATCGCGACGACTGCTTTTTTAGCTAGTCATCTGAACTCATTAGAACCAGTCTATGTCGAATTTTTCCGCGGGCGCACCATTAATCTCGCCTTCTGAGCCGTGCCTTCAAAAATCGCAACTTCGTGCCGGGAAGAGCGGCAGCCCTTTTCGGTTTGTGTCGTCCGGAAGCCTCGGCGCGAAACGGCATGACGCCCCCTCTCGATCCGCTTTCGCGCTATAACGCCTTGGGAGGCCAGATGGTGCAGGGACTACGCCGGATCATGCGGACGATTCTTGCCGGCGTGCTTTTGTGCACTGCGTTCGCTGTTGGCGAAGGACATGCCCAGTCCAGCGAGCAACGAAGGCCCGAGCCGGCGCCTGAGGACATCGCGCGCGGCAAGGCGCTGACCGAAGCCGGCGACTGCGCAAGCTGCCACACCGCCGATCCCGCAAAGCCGTTCGCCGGCGGCAAGCGGATCGATACCCAGTTCGGCGGCATCTACGCGCCCAACCTGACGCCGGATCGCGAAACCGGGCTCGGCGCGTGGAGCGATGACGATTTCTACCGCGCGCTCCGCTTCGGCGTGGCGCGGGACGGCTCGCGTTATTACCCGGCCTTCCCCTATCCGAATTTTACGAAGCTGACGCGGCAGGACATTCTTGCGATCCGCGCCTATCTGGCGACGCTGACGCCGGTCAAAAACGCACCGCGTGAGCCGGAGCTGCGCTGGCCATTCAATTACCGCTTCGTCATGCGCGGCTGGAACTGGCTGTTCTTCAAGCCCGGCATCCTGATGCCGGACCAGGCCAAGAGCGCGGAATGGAATCGCGGCCGCTATCTGGTCGAGGGCGTCGCCCATTGCGGCGCCTGCCATACGCCGAAGAACTTTCTCGGCGCGGACAAGCGCGGCCAGACTTATGGCGGCGGGCGCGTCGCGGGCATGTTCGCGCCGCGCCTCGACGCCGCCGAGCGCAGCGGCCTGAAATCCTGGAGCGTGGAAGAAATCGCCGAATATCTGCAGAGCGGCCGCAACGCCAAAAGCCACGCCGGCCAGTTGATGTCGGAGGTCGTGGTCAATTCCACCTCGAAGATGAGCGATGCGGATGTTCGCGCCATCGCGGTTTATTTGAAAGACCTGCCGGCGGGTGCACCGGAACCGAAGGTCACCCCGCCCTCGCCTTCGCAAATGGCCGCAGGCGAAAGGCTCTACACCGGCGCCTGCATCGCCTGCCACGAAACGGACGGATCGGGTGCGCCGCGGATTTATCCGCCGCTGCCCGGCAATGCCAATTTGCAATCGGCCGATGCCTCCTCTGCGCTGCGCATCATTCTCGACGGCGCCGAGACCGTGACGACGCCACGCGCGCCCAACAAGGGATCGATGCCTGGTTATGCAAAGTGGACCGACCAGGAGGTCGCCGACGTGACCAACTATATCCGCAATGCCTGGGGCAATGCCGCGCCGCTGGTGACGGCGGCGGAAGTCGCGAAAGCGCGGCGTAAATGATCGTGTCCGGGACGGGGTGCAGAGCTTCTTCAGCGGTGCGCCGCAGAGCCGGGGCCCATGCTTCCTCGATGCACTGGACCCCCGATCAGCAGCGCACCGCCATAGCGCGTCGAAGGCGCGTGTAAACGCGCTTATGGCGCTGCGCGGCATCCGGGGAACGCCGCCGTCAACGCGGACCGCCCTGAGGAAATCGCGGGTTCCAACATTACGGGGGTTGCAACGTTGGCGCGGAACATCCGCGCACGCCGGCCATTGTCCTCATGCTTGACTTCGGGATGCTAACGGAGGAACCCATTCATGGCATACCAACCCGATCCGAACGATCCGTACCGCGCCGGCCTGAGCGATGAAGAAGTCCGCCGTCAGGCCCGCCTTAATAGTCTCGACAATGAGCTGCAGCCCGATCCCGCGCTGTCCGAAGGTCCGCCCAGTGGAGGCAAGGTCGCGATGTTCGCCGTTGCCATCGCGCTCGTACTCGGCGCGCTGTTCTATGGCCTGAACAACACCACCGTGCAGCAGGCCGGTACCTCGTCGACCAACCAGAGCGCGCAGACGCAGCCGGCCAATCCGTCGGCACCTCCGGGAATGCGTGACGTAACGCCGCGCGCGAATACCGAACCGGGAACGACCACCGGCGCCGCGACCAATCGCCCGACGCCGCCGTCACAAAACCCGACTGGCACGGAGGTCGACCGCGCCAAGCAGTAGAGTGGACACACGCTAACAAAGCAGCGGGTTTAACGCCCGCTGCTTTTCTTTTGCGCCTTGCTTGCTAACTGAACATCTTGTTGAGCTCGCCGCCCGAGTAGCCGTTGGCGAATTCGCCGAAGGTGCCCTTCTCTACCATCTCCTTTGACGCCTTCATGAAGCCGGCCCAGGCCATCCGCGCCAGCGAAGCGCCGACGCTGATGCGGCGCACGCCGAGATCGGAGGCCGCCTGCAACGACGGGCCGGCCGCCCCGACCAGGAGATTGACGGGTTTTGGATACACCGCCTTCACGACCGCCGAAATCTCTTCCGGCGTCGCGATGCCGGGCGCGTAGAGGCAATCGGCGCCGGCTTCGGCATAGGCGGTGAGCCGGTCGATGACGAGCTTCAAATCCTTCTGCCCACGCAGAAACGCCTCGCAGCGGCCGGTGAGCAGCACGCCGCTATTGTCGGCATCGATCGCCTGCCGCGCCGCCTTGATGCGATCAACCGCCAACGCGCGATCGAACAGCGGCTTTGCGTTGTCGCCGGTAAAATCCTCGATCGACAGGCCGGCCACGCCGGTCGTGACGGCGCGCGCGACATTGGCGCCGACCTTGTCCGGCTCGTGCGCAAAGCCATCCTCGAAGTCGGCATTGACGGGAATATCGACCGCAGCGCAGATCGCGGCGAGATGGGTGCAGACGTCGTCGACGGTGACGCAGTTGTCGGCCTTGCCTATGGTCCAGGCGAAGCCGGCGCTGGTGGACGCCAGCGCCTTGAAGCCGAGATGCTGCAACGCCTTCGCGCTGCCGACGTCAAACGGGTTGGGGATGATGAAGCATCCGCTCTCGTGCAACTTCCTGAATGCGGCGCGTTTGTCAGCAGATGTCAGCATGGGTTTCGCTCCCCTCGGTTTGTTGGCGCCGCCTACATAGCAACGCTGCGTCTGCTCCGCCAGACGTCTCACGCCACGACCTTGCGCAGGAACGTCCGCTCCTCCGCGAGGATGAACTTGTTCTCCTCGGCGAAATCAAAATTGGCCTTGCCTTCGCCGTCCGCACGCAGCCGCGCGCGGTAGCTTTCATAAGACGCGAGGCTGTCGAACGAGATCAGCGCGAACGCGATGTTGTTGGTGCCCTCGTGCGGCATCCAGTAGCCGAGGAGATCGCCGCCGCATTTCGGAATGATGGTGAGCCAGTTTTTGGAATATTCTTCGAACAAGGCGCGCTTGAACGGGTCGAGTTGGTAGCGGATGAAGACGGTGACGGTCATTAGTTGGCACTCCGATGGTTTCTCCGTCATTGCGAGCGCAAGCGAAGCAATCCATCGCGCCGCAAGCGGAGGAATGGATTGCTTCGTCGCTTGCGCTCCTCGCAATGACGGCTGTGAGAATAGCGCCTTGCCTCACGTCGATGCTTCGGCTATCATCGAACTATGAAAGCAGGTCCTGATATCGCCATGGTCGCCTCCCTGGTCGGCGATCCCGCCCGCGCCAACATGCTGACCGCGCTGATGGACGGCCGCGCGCTGACGGCGAGCGAGCTGGCGCACCAGGCCGGCATTACGCCGCAGACCGCGAGTTCGCATCTTTCCAAGCTCGAGGCCGGCGGGCTGATCGAGCCGGAGAAGCAGGGCCGTCACCGCTACTACCGCCTCACCGGCCCCGATGTCGCGGGCGTGCTCGAAGGACTGGCAGGCCTTGCCGAGCGCGCCGGGCACACGCGCGTGCGCACCGGGCCGAAGGAGCCGGCGCTGCGCCGCGCACGGATCTGCTACGATCATCTGGCCGGCGATCTCGGCGTGCAGATGCTCGACAGCATGCGAAAGCAAAAACTGGTCCGGCAAACCAAACAGGCCATCGAACTCACCGGCGAAGGCAAGCGCTTCATGGCCGAGGCGCTGCAGATCGATGCGGATATGCTCGCCCACCCGCGCCGTCCCGTGTGCAAGGCCTGTCTCGACTGGAGCGAACGGCGGCACCATCTCGCCGGCACGCTGGGCGCTGCGGTGATGAACCGTTTCACCGAATTGAACTGGGCAGCGCGCGATCCTGCGCCCGGCAGCCGCGTCGTGAACTTCACCCGCACCGGCGAAAAGCGGTTCGCGGCGCTGTTTGGGAACGAGCAACGCATTACCTGATCGGCGGCGATTTCAGCGCGGCCTGAAGCCCGGATGAGGCTGGCCTGATCTCCGCAAAATGTGAAGCTGAGCCGGCTTTACCAAGCTGCCTCATCGCATCATTAAGGCCGCTTCCCATCTGCCGGAGGCCGCCATGCAACGCGCGATCATCATCTGCTTTTCGATTTTCATAGGCAGCCTTACCTGCGTGCAGGCAGCCGAGCCTGCGACGCGCGAACCCTATGGCATTGGTCTCGAAGGTTTTGCCTATCCCTACCCGGTCCATTTGCTGCCGCTGGTCAATGACGGCGAGCAGGTGCGGATGGCCTATATGGACATAGCTCCCGCGCAGTCGAACGGACGCACCGTGGTGCTGCTACACGGCCGCAATTTCCCGTCGAGCTACTGGGCGCCGGTCATCAAGACCTTGAGAAATGCCGGCTATCGCGTGGTCGTGCCGGACCAGATCGGCTTCGGAAAATCGTCGAAGCCGCAAGGCGAGCTGCATTTCGACACGCTGGCGCGCAACACGGTTGCGCTGCTCGATCACTTGCAAATCGCCAAGGCCGATATCGTCGCCCATTCGCTCGGCAGCATGCTTGGAGTACGGATCGCACGCGCCTACCCTGACCGGATCGCGCATCTGGTGCTGACGGCTCCGATCGGGCTGGAGGATTATCGGCTCTACGTGCCGCCGACGCCGACCGAAAAGATTTTGGAGAACGAAGATAGACTCACAGCGGACGCATATCGCAAGCAGCTCGAAACCAACTACGCCCTGAAACTGCCGCCCGAACAGATCACGCCCTTCATCGATGCGCGCTTCAACATCAAGGGCAGCGCCGAATATCCGCGCTGGCTGCGCGCGTTCGTCAGCTCGGGGCAGATGATCTACCGCGAGCCGGTCGTGCACGAGATCCCGCTGATCACGCAGCCGACGCTGTTCGTGATGGGGGCCGACGATCACAACGCGCCGGGAAAAGCGAATGCGCCGGAGGCGCTGCGCGCGAAGATGGGACAGAACGCCGAGCTGGCCAAGGCGCTCGCCGCCAGAATGGCGCGCGGCCGGGCCGAAGTGATACCCAACACCGGACACCTGGTCTTTCTGGAGGTGCCGGCGAAATATGACGAGCTGGTGCTCGGATTTCTGGCCGCAGCCCCATGACAAATCACGACATTCATGTTCCATTCAGGCGTTCGTGACTAGGTTGCAAACGTGCCGCCTTGCGGCCAAGAACGGGAGAAAACATGAAGTACCTTTTCGCAGCAGTTTTGGCCCTGGGCACGGTTGCCAGCTTCAGCGCGGCGGAAGCCGCGCAGGGATGCGGGCCCGGCTGGCATCGCGGCCCCTATGGCGGCTGCCAACCCAATCGCCGGGTCGTTGTTCGGCCGGCGGCCCCGGTCGTCGTGGTGCGGCCTCCAGCTCGGACCGTCGTGGTGCGGCCCGGCCGCGTGTGTCCCTACGGCACCGTGTGGCGCTACGGACGCTGCCGCGCTTACTGAAATTTCCAACGACGAAAGCCCCGCTCGCGCGGGGCTTTTTTTGCTTGCTCGAGCAATTCCCGACGGCGGCTTACCAGTAGTAACGACGACGGCGCCAGTAACGGCGGCGCCAACGACGGCGGCGATGCCATCCCCAGTGCCTGCGGCGCCAACGGCGGCGGCGCCAGCCCCAGTGCCGTCGGCCCCAGCCGCGACGACGGCCGCGGCCGCGGCCCCAGCGTACTTCTTCGGGCGAGAGGCGATCGACCTCATCGCCTGACGTGACGGCGGGTTGCGTGTCCTTGTTGGCGGGCAGTTTGTCGTCGTCGGCAAGCGGCGCCGGCATCAGCGGCGCGGCCTGCGCGCTCGCTGCAAGCGCGACGCCGCCCGCAGCAAATCCAAAGGCGAGTTTCAAAAAGTGTCGGCGTTCCATCACATCCCTTCCTCCGTTTGCTGCGTGCGAGAAAGAGAGTTTCGAGGTGCCGAGATGAACGCGCGGTGAACTCCGTGTTCAGCTTTGTCGCCAATCGGAGCCGATGCATATTTATTTCAGGCACTGTTGCGTTGCGGCACCCTTATCGTTACCGCGGCTTTTCTGTTTCGAGCAGGCGTGACGATCCGCTTTCGCTCGACGAGGCACACGTCGCCGTTTCAGGCCACAAGCTCTTCCGCCAGCACCAGCACCTCGCGCGTTCGCGTCACGTCGGGCCAATCGCGGTTGAAATCGGCCACCAGTCGCTTCAACTCCGGCCCCTTCATCGCGCGATCGAGCGCCGCCTGGTCCGGAAATTGATACATCGCCTGGTGCAGCGACGGATCGGTCGCGCTCCAATAGCGCCATGCCTTCACCGCGCCGAACGATTTCATCGCATCCGGCAGATGTTCACGCGAATACCAGGCGTCGAATGCCTGACGCTTGGCGGGATCGGACACGGTGGCGCGGACGACGAAAAAGGCTGCGGGCATTTTTTCTCTCCCTAGTTCATATTTTTTGTAGGGTGGGCAAAGCGCAGCGTGCCCACCACGCAAGAACGGCGCAAGAATGGTGGGCACGGCGCAAGCGCGCCTTTGCCCACCCTACGCATTGTCCGCTCTAACACCCTTCAACACGCAACTGTCATATGCTCCGTGATATTAAGTCTGCACGCAATGCGTTATCCGAGGTGTCTCCCATGTCCGTCCGCTATCGCTCCGTCCTGTTGTCTGCGCTTCTGTGCCTGACCGCGATCCTTCCCGCCGCGGCCGAGGACATCATGCTACCGCGCGAGCCGCAGATCGGGCCTCGGCCGTTCTATCTCGTCGACAAGATGAAGGACGGGCCGCTGAAGCAACAGCTCAGCCAGTGCACCGGACCATTTCGCAAGACCGATTTTTCCATCGGCCACCGCGGCGCCGCGCTGGAATTTCCTGAGCATACCAGGGAGTCGTATATTGCTGCCGCCCGCATGGGCGCCGGCATCGTCGAATGCGACGTGACGTTTACGAAAGACCGCCAACTCGTGTGCCGCCACTCGCAATGCGACCTGCACACCACCACCAACATCTTGACCGTGCCCGAGCTTGCCGCAAAATGCACGCAAGCTTTCAGCCCGGCTGATCCCGCGACTGGCAAGAAAGCCTCCGCAAAGTGCTGCACGAGCGACATCACGCTCGCCGAATTCCGAATGCTCAGTGCGAAAATGGACGGCTTTAACCCGGATGCCAAGACGCCGGCGGAATACCAAAACGGCACGCCGCGCTGGCGCACCGACCTCTACGCCAATTCCGGGACTCTGATGACCCATGACGAGAGCATCGCGCTGATCAAGAGTCTCGGCGCCAAGTTCACGCCTGAGCTCAAGGCGCCGGAGGTGCCGATGCCGTTCGACGGCGATTACACGCAGGAGAAATACGCGAGCCAGATGCTGGACGCCTACAAGAAGGCCGGCATTCCGCCGTCAGACGTGTTCGCGCAAAGTTTTAATTTCGCCGACGTGCTTCACTGGGTGAAGACCGAACCGGAATTCGCGAAACAGGCGGTCTACCTTGAAGAGCGCTACGAAAAAGAGGGTCTCGATCCCAATAAGCCGGAGACATGGAAACCGTCGATGGCGGAATTGAAGGCACAGGGCGTCGCAATCCTTGGCCCGCCGATCTGGACCATGCTGACGCTGAACGACAAGAAGGAAATTGTCCCCTCCGAATACGCCAAGGCCGCCAGGGCCGCAGGCCTCGACCTGATCGGCTGGTCGCTGGAACGCGATGGCCCGCTCAACAAGGGCGGCGGCTTCTATCACAAGTCGATCAAATCGGCGGTCGACCGCGACGGCGATACGCTGACGGTATTGGATGTGTTGGCCAAACAGGTCGGCATCCGCGGCATGTTCTCGGACTGGCCGGCGACGACGACGTTCTATGCGAGCTGCATGGGAATGAAGTGAGAATCGTAGAATCGCAGGGTGGGCAAAGGCGCGTTGGCGCCGTGCCCACCATTTCTTGCACCGCTGTTGATGGATGGTGGGCACGCTTGCGCTTTGCCCACTCTACGCGCTCATCTACGCCGGCTCCAGGCCGAGCGCCTGCGCGCTTTCGATCCAGGTCGGCAATTCGCGCTGATACAACGCATTGCTTTCCTTGAAGCCGAGCGCCGGCTCGAGCACGAACGTGGCGAGAACTTCCTTCACCTTCGGATCGTTGTTGGCGGCCACGCAGAGTTCCGACAGCCGATCGACGATCGGCTGCGGCGTCGCCTTCGGCACCGCCCAGCCCGTGAAGCCGCTGATTGTGAAGAACTTCGATGTGGCGCCCTGTTCAGGCAGCGTCTTGACGTTCGGAATCGCGGCGACCTTCTTCGAGTGCACCGCGAACACCACGCCGTGATTGCCTTGCAGGACGGGTTGCGCGGCCGTGTAGCTGCCCATCGCGACGTCAAGCGTGCCGTCCATCAGCCCGGTCCACATCGGCGCTTCGCCCCGGTAGTGGATCGGCTCGATCTTGAGGCCGTACTGCTTGTTGAGTTCGTTGATCGTCATGTGCGGGGCCGAGCCCGCGCTATAGGTACCGAAGTTGACCTGGCCCTTCTTGCGCGCGAACGCGACGAAATCGTCCAGCGTCTTGACGCCGGACGCCAGGCTCGCGACCAGCAGCAGCCCGGCGCCCGGAATGATGCTGACGAGCGTCAGGTCCCTGTCCATGTCGTAGCCGGGGTTCTTCATCATGACCCGGTTCATCACATAGGTCGTCGAGATCGAGCACAGGATGGTGTGGCCATCGGGCGCGGCGCGTGCGACTTCCGCCGCGCCGATCGAGCCGGAGGCGCCCGCCTTGTTTTCGATGACGACGTTCTGACCCACCTGCCTGGAAATGTAATCGCCGAACGCGCGCGCGAGCAAGTCGGTCTGCCCGCCCGCCGGGTAGCTGCAGACCATGCGGATATTCCGCGACGGCCAGGGGGCTTGCGCGAAGGCGCCACGCACGAGGAAAGGCGTTGCGGCGGCGGCCGCGCCGACGGCGATGAAGTGACGGCGGCTGATTCTCACTGGCATATTCGCTCCCTGATTTTCGGCGAGCGTACCGCATCGTCCCCCCTCTGCCATAGGCGAAAGGCGGGACAGATTGGCGCACATCAGATTCGGGCTTTCGCGGGTGGCCTCCGGATCATGGCATTCGCAACCGCCATTTTCCGAGACGCGAAAATACCGACGGCGACAGCCCGCCAAATCTCTCGATCGCCTGTCGCGACCTCAAAGAGCTGAAGGCATGAACTGAACGTGGGCGTTGCATAGGTCGGCAGAGAGTGGCGATGCCGCAAGGCCACGGCCGGGCTGATCTGTGGTAAGCTTCTTTCAATACATTGCTGAGCGGAGGGGATTGTGCGGCGACGCGATTTTATTGCGCTCCTCGGCGGCGCGGCGGCCATGCGACCACTGGGCACGCATGCGGAACGCCCGCGTCAGCGCGTCCTCTATTTCACGTACTCGGCCGGCTACCGGCACGATGTCATACCGCTTTCCAAGGCAATCCTGACCCAGCTTGGAAGCAACTCGGGTGTCTTTGAAGTCACGGCAACGGAAGACACGTCTGAATTCTCTCCCGATAACCTCGAGCGCTACGCCGCGGTGATGTTCTACACGTCAGGAGAACTTCCGATGAGCGAAGCGCAAAAGAACGCTCTTCTCAACTTCGTGCGCTCGGGCCGCGGGTTCCTCGGTGTTCATTCGGCGACGGACACATTTTACACCTGGCCGGATTATCTCGACCTCGTCGGCGGCTACTTTAATGGTCACCCCTGGCATCAGGCCGTGACAATCGAGGTGGTCGATCCCAGCGATCCTCTGGTGGCTTTTCTCGGGAATTCGTTGCAGGTCGAGGACGAGATCTACCAAATCAGCGACTTCGACTATCGTCGATCACGCGTGCTCCTGCGCCTCGACCCAAGCTCGGTGGACCTTGGCAAGACAGGCGTGCATCAACGATTCTATGGGTGGCCTCTTGCATGGAGGCGCTTCTACGGCGAGGGACGCGTATTCTATACGGCGCTGGGCCACGAGCCGTCAGTTTGGCAGGACGCCCGCTACCAGCGAATCCTCACCAACGCGATCCTCTGGTCTATGCGAAGGTCGCCCTAAATCTCCAGCGTGCAGGTGATAGCGCGAGCGTGTCGAACGTTCAGGATGCGGGCCGCAGCATCGGCGTCAGCACTGGAGAAGAGCCGCTTTGGATCCTGCCAACAGCTTCGAAGCCATGGCGTTCATAGAGCGACATGTTACGCGGGTTCGAGCTTTCGAGATAGGCCGCGATGCCCTCCCCGTCGCATCGTCGGAGCGCGTGTTTCATCAGCAACGCGCCAAGCCCTTGCCCGATCCAGTTCGGATCGGCGGCGAAAAGGGGTAAGTACCAATGCGGCTCGCGGGGATGATGTTCGGCCATGCCTTTCATCACGGCCCCGATATCGTCGGCGATATCCGGTCGCACCGATTCCTCCATGATTGCGCCCATTTCTGCTTCGTCTGGCTCGACACCCGGCGGCAGCCATAAGGCGACAGCGCGTCCCCCTTCAGTGATGTAGGCTGTGCCATGCTCGAAAGCCCGGCCGCCGAAAGCATTGACGAACCGAGGCATTATTCTGAGATATTCCGACGAGTCAGACCATACCCAACGCGCCATCGGGTCAGCCGCAAAGCCGAGCACAATGGTACTGATTGCGCTTGCCCGGTTGTTCGCGCTTGCGGACTTGACTTCTGGTGTCGCTGACATCGTGTCGCTCCCTCGATCACCCCTCAATGTAAACAAGCCGATGCCTTCTTTCCAGCCGGATAAACTCGCGTGTAACTTCCGATAACGGTCAAACCTTCGACCCTTTGGCTGCACAGGGCCCGAGGGTCAATCGTAGTTTACCTTGGGAAAAAAGTCTCCGCGCCCTTCGGGGGTCATATCGAGCAGCCCCCACAAGGGGTCGACCTGATCCCCGGCGCGATGATGTTGATTGGGTTCGGTTGGTGCGAAGCTCATCTCTGAACCCCAGAAGTGACGGATTGCTCCGCCGCTCTTCTTGAACACGTTGAAGATCGTTTCGTCCCAGTTCTCGCCGTCCGGAACGCGATGCTGTGTACGCAACCCCTTGGAAAACTTCGACGTGTCACCAAAATAATCCGCGTCGAAGCTATTGCCCGCCGTAGACACGAACGACAGATGGTCCCAGCCGCGCCCGTGAGCCCACGCGGAGAGACGAGCAATTGAGGATTTTGCGACGATGTAAAGTGCAGCTCGCTGGCCGATGTGCCTTGCCGCGCCGTCGAGCCCATCAAGCAGGTGCGTGCAGCCGGGACATGGTAGCTCCCGCTCGGGTCCATACATGAAGCTGTACAGAATGAGCGTGTCGTGCGGACCGAACAACTCGGACATCTTGACCTTCTCAGGCGCTGCATTCTTGCCTATCCGCTCGAATACATAGTCTTCCGGTACTTCGCCGCCGAGCGGCAAGGCGCGGCGCTTGGCTGCTACAGCTTCAATGTGGGCACGAAGCGCGATCTCGTCGTCCAGAAGCGCGTTTCTGGCAGCACGATACTCGGCGGTCTCGTTCGGGTAGCGGAGATGCTCCATGGCTTCCCTCCAGACTAAAAGGTCTGTGAGCCCTGCGGACAAACTCATCCGTGAGTAGCGGGTTCCCTATTGCACCCGCTTGCCGCCTATCCTTGCGACCAACCCCGTTGGCGCGCCAATTGTCCTTAGGGGTCAATGAGCACTCCAGGATTGAGCATGCCTTGCGGATCGAGCTCTCTTTTTGCGGCCCGAAACGCGGTCGCGAAAAGCTCCGGGCGCTGACGGTCGTACCAAGGCCGATGATCACGGCCAACGGCATGATGATGCGTGATCGTCCCGCCCGCCTCAATCAGCGCATCGCTGGCCGCATTCTTGATCGCCTGCCACTGTTCCAGAAGAGCACCGTGGCGGCCGAGTGCATGGAAAGAAAAATATGGCGCGGGTCCGTCAGGATAGACATGGGTGAAGCGGCATGTGACCTCGCCTTTTACGCCAGTCGCATCAACAATTGCACGCTCCGTTGCCGCCTTCACTTTGTCGTGGAAGCTTTCGAACCGCTCCCAGGTGATAGCGGTCTCGAAGGTGTCGTTGATGATGCCGGCCGGGGCCAGAAACTCGCGCGCATAGGGCATACGAATGAATGCGTTACGCCAGATTCCTGCCGCGCCTTCGAGATGTGCATCGCCGGCCTTTGCCGCCTCCGGTATCCCACCATGGTCGGCGCAGCATTCGAGCGCGCGTGCCATCCAGGCATCCGGCGAATGGTCGCCCGATTCAAAGCCGAGCACCATAATCGCGACGCTGCCGTCGGCAGCCCCAGTGTTGAATGCCTCTTGCGCGTCGAGGATGCGGCAGTTCGATGGATAGAGGCCGGCCTGTGCGATCGCGCGCAGCGCGCGGGCCGCACTGAAGAACGAGTGGAAACGAACCGATGCGCCAGCACGGAATTTGGGACGTGGCTGCAATCGCATCCAGGCGCGCGAGATCACCCCGAGCGTTCCTTCGGAGCCTATGAACATGCGGTCGGGGCTCGGTCCGGCACCCGATCCCGGCAAGCGACGTGTTTCCATTACGCCGCGCGGCGTCACAACGCGCAGGCTTTCAACGAAATCGTCTATATGCGTGTAGAGACTGGCGAAATGGCCGCCCGACCGCGTCGCGATCCAGCCGCCAAGGGTTGAATACTCGAAGCTCTGCGGAAAGTGACGCAACGTGACGCCATACGGCTTAAGCTGGTTCTCCAGAGATGGACCAAAGGCACCACCTTCGATCAGTGCGGCGCGCGATATCTGATCCACCTCGACGACCTTGCCGAGATTGCGTAAGTCCAGCGTGACGGCCGCCTTGTAGCTGATACCGTCGACGCGCGGCTCGACACCGCCGCAAACGCTCGACCCGCCCCCGAACGGCGTAAGCGACGCGCTGACACCACCGGCCCAGTCCATGACAGCGGCAATCTCTGCTTCGTTTCTTGGATAGGCGACCACGTCGGGCGCGCTGCCGTATTCGCCGAGCATGGCTCGCACGTAGTCTGGATAGGATTTGCCGTAGGCGTGCGCGACGCGGTCGTATCGTTCGCTCGTGCAAAAAGCGGCAAGCGAGGCCGGCGGCACCACGCGCGGCGCGCGCAATGTCAGGTCCTCAAGGCGCGGGACGACTGTTGTTTCAAACGAATCGCGCGCAAATTTTTCGCGATAACGGCCGAGCACAAAGGCCCGCTCCTCGGCAGTCATGCCTTCGTCTTCGCGGCCCCAGCCGTAATGTTTTAGCCTTGCACCGCTCACGGCCGCCTCCCCTGCTTTTTCCTATCTGTAGTTTTCGACATAGCCGCCATACTGGCTCTTAATCTTTTGAACGCGTGAAGGGCACAAAGCGAACGGGGGCGACGGCACGCGTCGTCGTCTTGTCGGGGGCGGTTTTCTCGACGACCGTGAGCTGCTGACTGGTGTAAGCGGCGCCCACCGGCATGACGAGTCGGCCACCTACTTTAAGCTGCTCAATCAGCGGCGCCGGTACTTGCCCGAGTGCGGCGGTTACGACGATGGCGTCAAACGGACCGCAATCGGGCCAGCCAGCATAACCATCGCCCAGCCTGACGCTGACATTATCGTATGCGAGTTCTTTGAGTGTTTTCGTGGCGGCTTCGGCCAATTGCGGGATGATCTCGATGGTGCAGACCTTCCGCGCCAGATGCGCAAGGATGGCGGCCTGATAGCCCGAACCGGTACCGACCTCGAGCACAACATGATCGGGCGCGACCCCGGCCAACTCTGTCATCAATGCCACGATGAACGGCTGCGATATCGTCTGGCCGTGTCCGATGGAAGCCGGCCTGTTCGCGTAGGCGATGGAGCAAGACCGTTCAGGCATGAACAGGTGGCGTTTCGTTCGCCCCATGGCCTCAAGAACTCTCTCCGAGAGGCCCTGTTGTCCCACAACACTGGCGTGGGAACGATGGGCGTAGGCCCTGATGGCTTCGACCATGGCCGCGCGTTCGCGGTCGCATTGTGGTTCCTGTGCCGTCGCCTCCCGCGCGACGACAACCATGCACAGAACGAGCAGCAAGATCTTCATGATCATGCGGCCATCCAAAATCGAAGGCACCGTCCGCTATCTAAGGTCGAAGCCCCAGTGGAACAAGCTGTCTGGTCCTTGGCAGAGTGAACATACTCTGCCCAGGTTCCAACTGTCAGTTTGTCCCCTTCTGCCGGCAGGAGGACAGGCCTTCGGCCAGCGCCGGCGAAAACTATTGTTGTCCGGACTGCAACGGCATCGGCGCTCGCGCTTGCTCTCTGGTTTGTGTCGGCGAAGGAGTCGACACCGGCTTACGCGGAGAGGTGGCAATCGGCGGTGGCGGATTGGCTGATGCCGTCGCTGACGGTTTGGGCCGCGGCTGTTGCGCGGAGGCGTTCGCGATCACGCGCGCCATTTGCTCCTGGTTTGCCTTGAGCTGCTCGGCGGTGCTGGCATTTTCGCGCACCAATTCTTCCTGGCCAGCCTTGAGCCGTTCGATCTCCTGCTGCACGTTGGCGAGATCACGCGCCATCGTTTCGAGCAACTGTGTTACCTCTGGAGAGGCCGGGGGGGCTACTGCCTCTTGCGGTACGGTCTGGGCCGCAAGTGCCAATTGCGAAACTGCTGCGTCCGCCGCAGCTACCTGAACAGTAGGCTCGCTCTGCTGGGCGGCGAGCTTCGGTGCTTGCGATGGCAACGACGAAGCCGGAGCCAGTTGCGGCACCCATGGGGCGATCATCAGCCTCGCCGCCTCGCCATAAGATTGCGAAGCGAAAGCAGCGATACAGATGCCCGCTGTTAACAGCAGACCGACAAAGCCGCGCAGCGCCGGCCTGCCGCGCGATGACTGACGCCTGTTAACGGGCTTTTTCTCCAGCCTGGCAATCTGTTCATTGACAAGCGCGAGTTGTTCATCCGCGCGGGCGATCTTTTCATAAGCATGCGCGAGCCGTTCATCGGCGCGCGCGACCAGCTCGATGTCTTGCGTGGATAGTCCCGGATTAACATCACGTGGGTCGGTTGGCCTGGTATTCACCGCGGTATCCATGAGCGCCTCCTGCCCGGTTTGCGATCACCCGAATGGACGGTCGTCGGATTTTGGACACTCCCTACCGCCGTTTTGACCAAAGCAAGGCTGGAGGATGGAAAGTATAGGACCGATTTTGGGCATTAGACCTTCAGGCGCCGCCCGGGTGCCGCCTCGACGAGGGACTTGCTGAAGTCGCATCGCGGCGGTCTACTACCTCCAAGCGAGTTGGCTCTTATGACGGGTCAGTTGGCCCTGCTGCCCAGGAAGGCCGGGATATCCAGAACCTTTTCCTCGATCGGATTGCGCGGGGGAGGAGCGCGACCGTGGGGATCGAGGCGCTGCGGTGCCGCATGCCGCGCTTGTTGGGCGATCGGCGGCCGCGCTTCGAGGTGGCGCGGCGGCGGGATGAGCGAGGGCGGGTTGGCGAATTGCGGCGGCGGTACGCTACGCTCGGCGATGCGGCGCCGGTCGTTGCTCAGCCTGCCGGCAAGATCCGTGAGCAGGCCTTCCGCGGCTTGCGTCGGGCCTGTCGCGTCGAGATTGTCGATGCCCGTGGCCACGACCGAAACGCGGACGATGCCTTCGAGGCTGGCATCGAAGGTCGCGCCGACGATGATGTTGGCGTCCTGATCGGCCTCGTCGCGGATGCGGGTGGCGGCTTCGTCCACCTCGAACAGCGTCAGATCCCTGCCGCCGGTAATGGAAACGATCAGGCCGCTGGCGCGCTTGATCGAGGGATTCTCGATCAACGGGTTGGAAATCGCAGCCACCGCAGCGTTGAGCACGCGCTTCTCGCCGGAAGCCTCGCCCCTGCCCATCATGGCCTTGCCCTTCTCGCGCATCACCGAGAGAACGTCGGCAAAATCGAGATTGATCAGGCCTTCCTTGACGATGAGATCGCTGATGCAGGCCACGCCCGAATAGAGCACCTGGTCGGCCATTGCGAAGGCATCGGCAAACGAGGTCTTCTCGTTGGCTACCCGGAACAGGTTCTGGTTCGGAATGATCAGGAGGGTGTCCACTGCCTTCAAGAGTTCCGCGATTCCGGATTCGGCATAGCGCATGCGGCGCTGGCCCTCGAACTGGAACGGCTTGGTGACGACGCCGATGGTAAGAATGCCGAGCTCACGCGCGGTCCTGGCGATGACGGGCGCGGCTCCGGTGCCGGTACCGCCCCCCATGCCGGCCGTGATGAACACCATGTGCGCGCCGGTCAGATGATCGCGGATCTCGTCGATGGCCTCTTCCGCCGCGGCGCGGCCGATATCGGGCTGCGCGCCGGCGCCAAGGCCTCCGGTCACCTGCGTGCCCATCTGGATGACGCGCTTGGCCCTCGAACTGGTGAGTGCCTGGGCGTCGGTATTGGCGACGATGAATTCGACGCCTTCAAGGCCCGCGTCGATCATGTTGTTGACGGCATTGCCGCCGGCACCGCCCACCCCGAACACGATAATGCGCGCCCTCAACTCGCGAATATCGGTGCCACCCATTTTTGCCCCACGGTTGCTCCGCCAAACCGCGGAATAGGAAAAGATTTGTTACCCACGAGCAGCCTTGCGGTCTGCTTCCACCAAGCTCGCAGCCAGATGCCCCACCCGGCGCGCAGAATGTCCGTGATTCTCGTCCGAACTGCCAGTTCGGAGAGCGGTCCGAAGAGCTGCCACCTCCCCCTCAAGCCGCGCCGTTGCCTCCCTGGCGGCTTTGGTCTCGGCAGTCGCCTGTAGCAGCTCAGCCATCAGGCGATCGGCGCGCTCGCGTTCATGCTCGAAATCCGCGCGGTGACCGGCTGCCCTGGCGTCAAGCTGCGCGACCTCCGACTGCAGCGTCACGACGAGCGCCCTCAACTGAGCGGCCTCGCCCGCCCGGTGACCGGCCGGTGGCTGCGGCGTATGCCTCACTTCAGCGAGATCGACGCTCACCAGCGCCTTCCCATCATCGGAAAGCGAGCGCGGCAATCGGAGCCGTCTGGCAAGCGAGCGGGCGGCCGCTGCCGAGATGTTCAGGCGGGCGCCCAGGTCTGCGTAGGTCAGAATCTCAACGGACATCGGCTGTTCTCCTCGAACGAACCGCGCTGGAATCGTCTGATGATGGCCGGGTAGTCCCCTAAGTTAGGGGCCTTATGGTTAACAAACAGTTAACGGACAGCCAGGTACCGACTTGAGCGTGCCGCAGCCGCCACTTTGCTCGGCCGGGTGGTGAATCCCACCGGGATTGGGGTGGTGCAAGCTGTGCGAGATCAACGGGTTGCGGTATATTCCGGATCGCGGCTGAGGCGCGATAGAGATGGATGACGAACAGCTTGCTGACTTGCACAAATTCCTGGCCGAGTACCACCGACGACTCGCCAAGGAAGCGGTCCTCGACGTCGTGCAGCAATATCACTCCGACCTTGCGCAACGGCTCGCCGACGAAGCCGCGCTGATCCCAAGGCGAACGGCCATCGCGCAGCGGCTGCGGGAGGGTGAGCAGCGGCTGAGGGACGCCGAGGAGTGAACGAGAGCAGCTTCGTAAGGTGGGTTATCGCAGCGTAACCACCGAAGTCTCGATGCGCGGTCGGTGCGGTCGGTGGGTTGCGGCTTCGCCTACCCTACGCTCGCTACCGACTTTCCCTGACAGTTTCGCGAACGGCAGAGCAAGGCTATCATTGCGCGGCATCACCACGCGATGGGGGCGGATGATCCGAAGGAGGCCGTCATGAACCAGCCGCAGCCCGTCAAGGACGCCGGTCACCTTTACGAAGTCGAGCGTCGCGCCGAGCACGCCGCGCGCCCCGGCTTTCGCATCATGGAGTTGCAGCTCTCTGCAACCCAGAAGGTGCCGTGGCACACGCACACCAATGTCTCCGATACTTTTTACGTTCTGCAAGGCCAGATGAGGCTGTTCCTGCAGGATCCGAAAGAGGAAGTGAATTTGAGGCCCGGCGAAGTCTATGTCGTCAGGCCCGGGCGTCCGCACCTGGTGACCAACGGCGGCGCGACGTCCCTCACCTTCCTGGTTCTGCAGGGGGTCGGCGAATACGATTTCGTTCCGCTGGTGTCGCGTTAGGCCGAGCTTTCAAGATGTTGAGGAATGCTCTGCGCGAGTTCCTATTGCTCCGAGCATGCATATAGCGCGCCTTGTAGCGCGAGCGCCCGCGGACCCGTCGCGGCAATGAGGTTGTCACACTTTCTACAAACAACCGCGTGAAAATCCAAAGGACAAGGGGAATGTTGGGTCGTTCTGCTGCAGGAGTCATCCAAACCAGAGGAGACAGCGATGGCAACTCAAGTAAAGCCCATTCCTGACGGATATCACACGCTCACGCCTTATCTCGTCGTCGACGGCGCGGACAGGATCATCCAGTTCATGAAGAACGCATTCGTCGCAGAATTCGTGTTCGAGCCGATGATGCGGCCCGATGGCAAGATCATGCACGCGGAGCTCAAGATCGGCGATTCCGTCGTGATGATTTCCGATGCGTCCGAGCGTGCCAAAGCCACTTCGGCCATGCTGCACGTCTACGTGCCCAATGTGGATGAAGTTTACCAGAAGGCGCTGAAGGCTGGCGGCACCTCGGTGATGGAGCCTACGGACATGTTCTACGGCGACCGTAGCGGCGGCGTGACGGACCCGGCCGGCAATCACTGGCACATCGGCACTCACGTCGAGGACGTTTCGCCTGCCGAGCTCAAGAAGCGAGCAACGGAATATATGAAGCAGCAAAACAAGGCGGCGTAAGCGAGCTCGTGAGACCTTCGTAGGGTGGTTAGCGCAGCGTAACCCCAAAGTCTCAATACGCCGTTGGTGCGGCCGGTGGGTTACGCTTCGCTAACCCACCCTACGGCACCGGTTACAACGGCAAATTGTCGTGCTTCTTCGCGGGCATTTCGACCTTCTTGTCTTTCAGCATCGCCAGCGCCCGCGCGATGCGCTTTCTCGTCGAATGCGGCATGATGACGTCGTCGATGTAGCCGCGTTCGGCGGCGATGAAGGGGGACAGGAAGCGGTCTTCGTATTCCTTGGTGCGCTTGGCGATCGCCTCGGGATCGTTCATGTCGGCGCGGAAGATGATTTCGACGGCGCCCTTGGCACCCATCACGGCGATCTGCGCAGTCGGCCAGGCGTAGTTCATGTCGGCGCCGATTTCCTTTGAGGCCATCACGTCGAAGGCGCCGCCATAGGCTTTTCGGGTGATGACGGTGACGAGCGGCACCGTGCATTGCGAGTACGCAAACAACAATTTCGCGCCGTGCTTGATCAGGCCGCCATACTCTTGAGCGGTGCCCGGCAGGAAGCCCGGTACGTCGACAAACGTCACGATCGGGATGTTGAAGGCATCGCAGAAGCGGACGAAGCGCGCGGCTTTCCTTGAAGCGTCAGAGTCGAGCACGCCCGCCAGCACCATCGGCTGGTTGGCGACGAAGCCGACCGTGCGGCCGGCGATGCGGCCGAAGCCGGTGATGATGTTTTTCGCGAACGCCTCCGAGATTTCGAAGAAGTCGCCCTCGTCGACGACCTTGCTGATCAGCTCCTTCATGTCGTAGGGCTTGTTCGGATTGTCGGGGATCAGCGTATCCAGCGACATGTCCACGCGCTCGATATCGTCAAAACTCGGCCATTCCGGCACGCCGTCGGTGTTGTTGGACGGCAGGAAGTCGATCAGCCGGCGCATCTGCAGCAGCGTCTCGACGTCGTTCTCGAACGCGCCGTCGGCGATCGAGGAGCGCGTCGCGTGCACCGAGGCGCCGCCGAGCTCTTCCGCGGTCACGACCTCGTTGGTGACCGTCTTCACCACATCGGGGCCGGTAACGAACATGTAGCTCGTGTTCTTCACCATGAAGATGAAATCGGTCATCGCGGGCGAATAGACGTCGCCGCCGGCGCAGGGCCCCATGATGACGGAGATCTGCGGGATCACGCCCGAGGCAATGACGTTGCGGCGGAATACGTAGGAATAGCCCGCGAGCGCCGCGACGCCCTCCTGGATGCGCGCCCCGCCGGCGTCATAGAGGCCGATGATCGGCGCCCTCGCCTTCATCGCCATGTCCTGCAGTTTTGTGATCTTCAGCGCGTGGGTCTCGGACAGCGAGCCGCCAAACACGGTAAAATCCTTGGCGAACACAAACGTCTTGCGGCCGTTGACGGTGCCCCAGCCAGTGACGACGCCGTCACCCGGCACCTTGGTCTTTTCCATGCCGAATTCGGTCGAGCGGTGCTCGACGAACATGTCGAACTCCTCGAACGAGCCCTTGTCGAGCAGAAGCTCGATGCGCTCCCGCGCGGTCAATTTTCCGCGAGCGTGCTGCGCCTCGATGCGCTTTTCGCCGCCGCCGAGCTTGGCGCCGGCGCGCCGTTCTTCGAGGGTGTCCAGGATATCCTTCATGCTGCTTCCGCCCGTCTTTTGGGTAACGATTTGAAGGCCTTCTAACACGGCCTTTTCGGAAGCGGAAACACCCTCATCCGGCATCTGGTACCGCGCTCCGGCACCCCCTATATGCGCATCCTGACTAGGGGGACCGGAATGACCGATACCGCAAGCGCCGACACCTCGGGCGCCGTTACAGGGGGCGTGCGAACTGTGCTGCGGCTCGAGGGATTAGCGCTCTTTATCGGTATGACGCTGCTTTATTATATCTGGGACGGCGACTGGTGGATCTATGCCCTCCTGTTCTTCGTGCCCGATCTCAGCTTTGCAGCCTACCTGTCGGGACCGCGTTTCGGCGCCCTCATCTACAACGCCGCCCACAGCTATCTCGCGCCGATGGCAATCATGACGACCGGATTTGCCACCGCCGCGCCGCTCACACTCTCGATCGCCATGATCTGGCTGGCCCATATCGGCCTCGATCGCGCGCTCGGCTACGGGTTGAAATACGCCAGCGGTTTTGGCTTCACGCATCTGGGGCGGATCGGGAAGTCTCCGAAGTGACAGCCGATTGGCTGCTTGCTGTCGTCCCATTCGAAGCCGCCGCGAACTGGGAAGGCGGCGGTTGGTTTCCTGCTGGCGCTGTTGAAGCTCGGTCAGCTACGCCTGCCTAAGGCAGGCGCCTGCCCGGCAGGTCCTTGCCGTTCTGATGCAGGACCAGCGACGACACCATGCCGCCTCCGGACCGCGCGAAGGTGATCTGGGCATTGCCCACGCGACTGAAGAAGTCAGTCTCGCTCTCGGCGAAGGCTTCGAGTTCTTCCTGACCTGTCCACTGCACGAACAGCCGCCCGCCATCGGCGCGCGCCGTCAGCACGAAGTCCGGTGTGAGCTCGTAACGTCCGGCATAGGTTGCAAGCACGGCCGGATCGACCGGCACCTCGCGCCGAATTTTTGCGAGCGGGTATGCCGCGTTGATGAGATGGGTGCCAAGCGCGATATTTGGGTCATAGTCGGCTGCATTGGAGAGCACGATGCAGTTTCGCCAGGTCTTGGTCGAGTAACCGATGAAGGCTGCATAACCGCCTGTGCCCCCACTCTTCCAGATCACCTCGTCGCCGAACTGCGACGAGATAAACCAGCCCAGCGCCACGTCACGCTCCTCCATCATTGGACGCCGTTCGGAAAGCGTCATCTGCAGCGCGGAAGCGAGCGGCCCTTCAGCGGGATTCATGCATATCCGCAGAAATTTCATCAAGTCGTTCGCCGTCGAACGGAAGGCACCGGCGCCGGCGAACGCCGAATAATCCCAGTTCGCGACGGGTGCGAGCGTCGCGCTGTGGCCGCGCGCCAGGCGTCGCTGCATCGAGCTCGAAAGCGTGATGCGCGTATCCTCCATGCCGAGCGGCGCGCAAATGCGCGAGACCACCAGCTCCTCGTAGCTCTTGCCGGCGCGCAGTTCGAGGATGTGGCCAAGCAGGCCGAAGCCGAGATTGGCGTATTCGTAATGCTTGCCAGGCTTGTGGGCGAGCTTGTGGTTCGAGAGATAGTCGTAGAGCCGCTCGGGGGTGTAGTCGATATAGGGATTGCTCCAATCCTTCGGCGCGAAATTCGACGGCATCCGCGGCAGGCCCGACGTATAGGTCGCAAGGTCTATCAGCGTGATCGGCGCCCCTTCGAAATCGGGCATCCTGACGCTGGCAGGCAGATATTTCGCCGCAGGGTCATCAGGTGCGAGCTCGCCGCGCAGCACCATGTCGGCGAACAGCAGCGCCGTGAACACCTTGGTGATCGAGCCGATCTCGAACACCGTATCGCCATCGAGCGGGCGATTGCCGGGGGAGTCGGATTGACCATACGCCGCGATGCTGTGCCGGTCCCCGTCGAGGAAAGCGGCAACGAGGCCCATCGTTTCACGCCCGACATCCACCCTCTCCTTAAGAGTGGCGGCAACATCCTGCCCCCGTAGCATCTGGGCCCAACCCCAATCCGGCCAAGCGAAAACGCCAAGCCTCCTGACAGCACCGAGCGACGATGCGGCATGCACAATCCTCTGGTAGCCATGACAAGCTAGTACAACTTGCTCCCCGGCGGAACCTCGCCGTACACTTGCCGGTGAAGGAACCGTGAACCCTTGGATGGCGTTGATTGCCAAACCGAAGGAGGCCATCAGATGTACGGATCCAATCTCACGAGAGCAGCGCTTCTTTTGGCATCACTCAGCCTGACCGGCAGCGCGGCGCTGGCCGCACCTGCCTCGCCCTTCACCGCGATGGCGGGTACGTGGTCGGGCGGCGGCGTGATCAGCACCAGTGATGGACAACGCGAGCAATTGCGCTGCCGCGCGTCGTACGACGTCGCCGGAAGCGGCGAACAGCTCCAGCTCAACCTGAGGTGCGCCAGCGCGAGCTACAATTTCGATCTCGCAAGCGAGGTCCAATACCGTGGCGGCGCGATTTCGGGTTCATGGAGCGAAGCGAGCCGTAACGCTTCCGGGACGCTTACCGGGCGCGCCGCCGGCGATCATGTCGAGGCTGCCGCCCGAGGCGACAACTTTTCGGCCCATCTGTCGCTGACGACCCGCGGCGGCAGGCAGACGGTGTCCATCCAGCCCCAGGGCACCAATATCACGTCGGTCTCGCTGGCGTTGAACCGGCGCTAACCGCGAACTAGATCGCCACGATATCGGCGAGGCATTGCTGTACGACCGTCATGCGCGCGGCGACGTGGCTTTGCTCCTTGCAATCCATGTTCATGGCGAACACGGTCTGCTGGTTGCCCTTCTCGGCCCAGCCTACCATCCAGCCCAGTGAAGGCTTGCCCTGCTCCGCGCCCAGCAAGCCGCTCTTGGCGCGGATGGTGGCGTCGCCGACCTTTGTTACCGGCAGGATATCGCGCGTCAATTCCTGGCTGCGCTTGGAGACGGGCAGCACGCCGCGCCGCAGCCGGTCGATGAAATCGATCTGCTGCACCGGGTCGATGCGCAAACTGCCGGTCAGCCAGAACTGGTCGATGCCGCCGCCGATGTCGCGGTTGCCATAGTCGAACAGGTCGACATATTTCTGCATACGCTCCTGCCCGATGCGGCGAGCGATCTCCTGATACACCGGCACCACTGAAGCCGCGATCGCCGAACGCAACGTATGATCCTTGTTCCAGGGCTCGATACTGCGCTTCACGCCATCCCACTTGAAGACATCCTTGTCGGGGTCCTCGACCACGCCGGTCTCGAGTGCGATGATCGAATTCGGAACCTTGAACGTCGAGGCCGGCAGGCTGCCCTCGCCCGACCGCACCTTGTCGCTGGCGATGATCAAATAATCGTCCACCTTGTAGCCGACGAAGGTGCCGGTCGTGCCGAGATCGAAAAACCGCTTGGCCAGATCGTCGCGAAACTCGCTGCGCTGGTAGGAGACATTGGCAAGGGCGCGCGCGGGCAACAGCGTGGTCGCGGCAAGCAGGCCGAGCGCATGACGACGATTGATCACGAGGATATCCGGGCTGGTTGAGGAATGCCGACGATGCGGATGGCATCGTGGAAAAACTATGACAAGTGGGCCTTTAGTTGCCCTGTGTTCCCGGCGCAAGCCGGCATCCGCTCGCGCGAAAAACCACCGCAATCACCGTATCCGACCCGACAGCCGCAGCACGAAGATCAGCACTTCGGCGACCGCCTTGTAGAGCTCCGGCGGAATCTCGTCGCCGATTTCGACATGGGACAAGGCGCCCGCCAGCACCTCGTTCTCCTCGATCGGGATGTCGTGTTCCCGGGCGAGCTCGATGATTTTCGCGCCGATGCCGCCCTTGCCTTTGGCGACAACCCGCGGGGCGCCGGTCTTATCATAATGCAGCGCGATCGCAACCTTGTTCCTGGTTCCGACGATCATAGCGCACGGTCCAGAAAATGACCGGCACGGGCGGCGGGCGCGGCCTGCGGCGGCGCACCGTCGCGGATCACGATATCGCCAGGCTGCAATTCGGCCCGGCTGAGCGCCTCGCTCAGTTGCGACGTCCCGGCGCGCAGTTGCTCTGCGGTCGCCGGTCGTTCCGCCCAGATCCGCACCGAAGTTTTGTCGCCGGTTAGCGATATCAGCGCGTGAACCGGACCTGCCGGTTCGACGTCGAGCGAAAACCGCGCGCGCCACACCCGCTTCACTGCCTCGACGGCCTCGCTGCCGCCATCGCGGGAAATCTCGAACTGCGCCATCGCGGTGCCCTGCGGCGTCACGAAGGGAATTTCGAAATTCCAGCGTGGCGCCGCGACGTCAGCTTTCGGCCCCGTATCGATGCGATCAGGCAAGGAGGCGACCTGCAGCAGCGTCTGCCGCGCGATGGCGGCATCGGTAACATCGAGCAGATGATGCGCGGTCGCCTCGAGCGGTGCATGCGGCGTGATGCTGGGCGAGGCGATCGGCTGTGCGGCCGGCAGCCCGCCCCGGATGGGTGGCGGCGGCGTGTTGGTGTGGAAGGTGATGTCGCCGCCCCGAACGTCTTTCGATGTGGCCGCGGCAGCCCGAACTGGAACGCCGAGCTCCTGCAGCGCCTCCTGCAGCAGGTTCAGCGTTGCGCCCGCCGAAGACCCAGGCGGGGCCGTCAGTGAGCTTCGGGCGGCATGGATCGGCAGCGCGAGATTTTCGGCTGCAAGCAATCGCGCCTGCGGCAGCAGGATTTCCGGCAGATCGACGTTGGGCGACAAAGACGGCGCAAGGCTCGCGCCGGCCTGTGGCGGCGCAGCCTGTTGTGCCCCGGCCGGTGTCGGCGGCGGGGTCGTCGAATTGCCGCCGAGCGCCGACTGCAGCGTCTGACGCAGCACGATCAGCGCGGCCTTGAGATCGGGTACGCCGCTTGGGGGGACGGAGCCCGACGCCAGCGACGCTTCGAGGAATATTCCGGACTTCTGGAACGCCGTCTTGATGTCGGGGCCACCAAGGTTCTGATCGAGATTGGTCTGTTGCGCCAGCACCTGCGTGATTGCCGCTTGCAATTTCGGCGGCAGATTGCCGGAGGAAACTGCCGCGCCCAGGTTGGCAAACAACGGCGCCAGGCTGTCCTGTTCGGTCGCGGCGGCTTGGGCGGCGGCGGAGACGGTTGCGCGCTCCAGCGGCGTCAGCACGTTCTTCGCGGACACGATAGCTGGCCGATTGACGGCATCGGCCAGCGCATCGGGCGACAAGGTGACGGCATCGGCGGATGCCCCGGCGGCATCACTGCCCTGCCCGACCAGGGCCAGGCGGATGCCGCCATCCTTCGTCTGCGATACCGCAAGCTGCAGGTTCTGGCCCTGCTGCAACGGAATTTCCGAGGTCACGTCGATCGAGAGGCTGGCGATCGCAATGCGTACGAGATCGGCGGACAGCACTTTCAGGACCTGGGCGTTGACCACGCTACCCGGCTGCAGCACCAGTTCGGACGCCACGCCGCCAGCTTCTTGGGCAGCAAGCACCGGAAGAACGGGATTGATGGAAATCGCCATAGTGTGATGTCTCGGCCAAGCCCGAAGCCTACCCCGGCGCCGTAAACCTCTCCTTAACCGGACAGCGGGCGCTCAGGTCTTCAGGGCGTCCAGAACGGTCACCACGGCCCGGAAATCGATCAGCCGGGCGGCCCGGCGAGCCGCCACCTCCTCGTCCACGCCCCATTGCTCGGCGTTCCAGTCATCATCGACATGGGCCGCCGTCCAAACCTGGTCGGAATCGAGGGCCCCGCGCAGCAACGCCAACGCCAATAGCGCGGAGCCTGTCAACGTCGTCACCACATGCAGCGCCGCCACGGACCAAGGGTCGGCCGGAAACACGCGACGAGCGGCCTTGATCGCCTGCTCCGGCTGGGTCACATGCACGATCCCCTCGGACAGGATGAAATGGGCTCCGAGCTCGTTCGAGGCCCATGACAGCACGGGGTCCCAATGCGCCGCTTCCCGCGCGACCAGCGCCTCGGGATGGCCGGCCCGGTAGAACAGCAAGTCGGAGCCGAGGTATTTTGCGACGTCGTCGGCCACGGCATCGACGCGATCGGCGACCTCGACGACGGAGTTAGCAAAGCGCGTCAGTGGCATGGTCAGGGGGTCGACGGTCTCGCCTTGCGCATTCCATTCGGCGGCGATCGCTTCCGCGATGGCGCTAACCGGCGCTACGACCTGGCGGCCGGAAGGCGTGCGGATCGACTTGCCGTCGAGCGTCACGGCAAACCCGCCATCGGCCGGCGCAACGCCGGCCTCCTTGTAGAAGCGCTTGCGCTGGGGCGCGCGCGTGGCGCGGCGCACAGCCTCCGTCGGATCGAGCGGAGACTGTCCGGCGACGTCATCGAATAGTTCACGCATGCGGTATCCAGCAGGTCGGTGATTAATCCAGTCCCGACAATACGATGCCGGTGGATGCAAATAAAGGCGATGAGGAGGTTGCGGCGGCAAGCTGCGATGCTGGTTCTGCTGGACGACCCGCTGACGCCGGGTTCCATTCGCCGCACCAGCGAACCTGATGGATTCCGGGATCGCGTGCGCGCGCCCCCGGAATGACGGGGACAGGCTTAGACGTCAGCTCACTTCTGATAAATCACCTTCCCCGCCCGGATCGTGTAAGCGACCTTGGCGAGGTTGGTCACATCGGCGAGCGGATCGCCGTCGAGCACCACGAGGTCGGCGTCAAATCCGTTCTCGACCCGCCCCTTCTTCGCCGCCTTGAAATATTGCGCGGGATTAGTGGTCAGCGTGGCCAGGATTTGACGCGCGGACAGTGCGCGATGCATCAGCTCAAATTCGAGCGTGGTATCGTAGAGTTTGGTGAAGCCGACATCGGTGCCGAACAGGACCGGGCCGCCATTGTCGGAGAACGCCTTGACTTGAGCGACGGTCGTCGCGATGAGGCGTGCAGCTATATCTGGCGCAACGGAAGCTTTGCAAATAGCGAGAGCGTCGGAACCAGGGCAATGCCCTGCTGCTTGAATCGCGTGAGCTGCTCGGGCGAATAGATCGGCTCGCCGGGTACCGTATGAGCCATGATGTCGACGCCGGCCGCAATCACGGCGTCGACGCCCGCCATGTTTTGCGGATGGGCGAACGCTGGCTTGCCTGCGGCATGCGCAACGTCGACCGCCGCTTTGGCAATCGCTGGGTCCATATTCACGACCGGCTTTCCGGTGCCCTTGAAGGAGCCGGTGAACAGTTTCACGCCATCAAGACCGAAGCCCATATAGGTGCGCGTCAATTGCGTGGCTTGTTCCGGCGTGGAAGCTTCCGGCAGCTTGATCTCGGGGGGCAGGTAGGCAGGATGGCCGTCCCTGGGGAAGATGCTGCCTGCGGTATAGATATCCGGGCCCGGCACCTCGCCGGAATTGACCCGGCGGCGCAATGCCAGCGTATCTTTCCCGTCTGAGCCGATATCCCAGACGGTCGTGAACCCCCACCGGGTCAGCATCGCCTGCATGTGCTCGGCCAGCGGTGCGGCAGGAGCTGAGCCGGCGTTCTTCCATACTTCTTCCGTGAAATGGATGTGGCTGTTCCAGAATCCCGCAACCACCGTCTTGCCTGAGCAATCGACGACGCTGGCATCAGCGGGAATGTGAATATCGCTGCGGTTGCCGAGCGCAGTGATCGCGCCGTTGGGCGTGACAATGACTGCATCGGCAAGTGGAGCGGAATCGGGTGATGCGTAAACGCTGCCGCCCACGAGAGCAAGCGTCTGCGCGTTGGCCAGACCACTTGCGCCGGGCGCTCCGATCAAAACGAAAAAGCAGAACGCGAGCCTGACCAGATTTCCGTTCATGCGCGGTCCCCTGCACCTGACGGCGTGATGTTAGAGGCCGCCTCAATCGCGCAATATCAAATTGGCGCGTTCTGCGTTTGACAGTTATTGCGCCAGCCAGCGCGTTGCGTACCCGCTATTCTTCCGGCGCGTTCTCGATAGGATCGAACCGATCGTGCTCCAGCCCGAGCAGATTCCAGGATTGCAGCATGTGCGGCGGCAGCGGCGCACTGACATCGATCACGCCGCCGCGCGGGTGCGGGATCACGATCCGCCGCGCGAGCAGATGCAAGCGGTTCTGCAGCCCGCCCGGCAGATCCCAGTTCTCCTTGTTGAAATATTTGGGATCGCCGACGATGGCGTGATCGATATGCGCCATGTGAGCGCGCAATTGGTGGGTTCGCCCGGTGACCGGCTTCAGCGACACCCAGGCGAGCTTCTGCGCCGAGGTCTCGACCACGGCGTAATACGTCACCGCGTGGCTGGCGCCCTCGTCGCCATGTTTTGCGACCCGCATGATGCTGTCCTCTTCGCTCTCCTCCTTGGCTAGATAGGTCGAGATGCGGCCCTGCTTCGGCTTCGGCACGCCCGCGACCAGCGCCCAGTAGATTTTTCGCGCGGAGCGGTGGCGGAACGACCCGGTCAGGGCGGTCGCCGCGAAGCGCGTCTTGGCGACCAGCAGGCAGCCCGACGTTTCCCTGTCGAGCCGGTGCACCAGCCGCGGCTTCTGCCCCTTGGCGTCGCGCATCACTTCCAGCATTTGGTCGACATTGCGCGTGATGCCGGAGCCGCCCTGCACCGCCAGCCCCGCGGGCTTGTTCAGCACCATGACGTCGGCGTCCTCGAATAGCGTCATCTCCTTCAGCGCCTGCAGCGTCTTCGTTGCGGCTTCCGAGAGCGCGCCTGCGCCCTTCGGCGTATCGAGCTTGAGCGGCGGGATACGAACGCTCTGGCCTTCTTCCAGCCGGTCCTTGCTGTCGGCGCGCTTGCCGTTGACGCGCAGCTCGCCTTTCCGGACGATGCGCTGGATGTGGGAGAACGACAGGCCGGGGAAACGCGCTTCCAGGAAGCGGTCGACGCGCATGTTGTTCTCGTCCGCAGTGACGACGACGGTCTGGACCTTCGTCGGCAGCGGCGGCGGCTCGGCGATGACCTTCGCGGGCTCGGCGACAAGATGCTTTGAGGCACGAGGTGGCGAGGCCGCAAACCGCGCCGCTGGCTTTCCGCCCGGGCGATGTGCCGGCGGCCGCTCGGCCTGCGAACCCCGATACGGACGCGCACCCTTGGGGCGATCGCCCGCTGGGCGGAGAGGTCTCTTGACGCGTCGGCTCATGATGGCTGCGGCTCCGAAAGTTGAGCGGTTGAGTAGCGCAAAAGCAGCGAATCGTCACGGCGAATTCAGTACAAATCAGGCGCCGGATCGGCCATGTTAGGCCAAACAACCAAGAAACGTGGGGGCAGGCCGGATGAACTTATCAAGATCGGCTTTGACCGTTCTGGCGGCAATGGTCGCAAGCACGGCGTGGGCACAGATGCCGGAGGATCTGGCCTGGAAGCTCCTGGAACTCGGCCGCGTCATCGACCCACCCAAGACGGTGGAGCTCTACGCGCCGCTGCAGGAAAAAGAGCCGTATCAGGGCGTCAAGGTCGAACGAGACGTTAAATACGGCCCCGCCGATCGCAACCTGCTCGATATATTCGCACCGGATAACGTGACATCGGCCCGGCCGGTGCTGATCTTTGTCCATGGCGGCGCCTTCGTCGGCGGCAACAAGCGGACCACACCGACCAGCCCGTTCTACGACAACATCATGCTATGGGCGGCAAGGAACGGCTTTGTCGGCGTCAACGTCACCTATCGGCTCGCGCCACTGGCACCCTGGCCGGCGGGCACGGAGGATATCGCCACCGCGGTCAAGTGGATCACCGACAAGATCGGCGAGCATGGCGGCAATCCCGCGCGCATCTACCTGATGGGACATTCCGCCGGCGCGGTTCACGTCGCAAACTATGTCGCGCATCCCGAATTCCAGAAGGTGAAGGGTGGCGGCCTGGCCGGCGCGATCATGCTCTCGGGAATTTACGACCTGACCGCGACACCGCTTGCCGATACCGGGCGCGCCTATTTCGGCGCCGATCCCGCGCGCTACGCCGAACGATCCTCGCTGTCCGGTTTGGCAACAACGGATATCCCGCTGATGATAGCCGCCGCCGAACTGGACCCGGAAGGTTTCGTGCTGCAATTCGATCTCGCGAAAGATGCAAGCTGCAAGCGCGCCGCCGGATGCGCACGCACTTTCCTGCTGCCGCAGCACAGCCACATGTCGGAGGTGTATTCGATCAACACCGCCGACACCCGGCTGACCGATCAGATCCTGGATTTCGTGAAGACAGGGAAATAGCGACCGAGCTCAGGGCGCATTACGGCCTCGCGCCCGGAACGCCGCACGGCGAAGTTGCCGGCACGAAATATTGACTCCATATTTTATAGCATGTACTATAAAAAATGTAGTACGATGGAGCTGTTCCGATGTCAGCAACGTCCGATGTTGCCCGTCCAACCGGCGTCCGCAGCTTTTGGCTTGGCTTTGCCGCCTACCTGCTTCCCTCGTTTCCGATCGCCTATGTCTGGCACCTCGTCCTGTTCGAGCAGAGATACCACGCGCTCCAGATCTATCGCGACCAGCCGGTGATCGCGTTCGGACTGGGTTCAATGATTATCCAGGGCGCGGTGTTCTCGTGGTTGTTCCCGCGCGTATTCGCACAAGGTAGCGGCTCCTTCCTGAAGGACGGGCTCCTGTACGGTCTTGGCGCTGGCCTGCTGTCGTGGTCGTTCACCACGCTCGCGATCGCAGCCAAGAATGTGATGGTTTCCGTGCCTGATTACGTGCTGCTCGAAACCGCGTTTACGATCCTGCAATTTGCCGTCGTGGGGCCGTTGATCGCCCTCGCCTACCGACGATGATACGGAGGAGCCGACCTCGAAGGCATGAGCAATCTTCACTATCCGCAATTCTGCGCACTCGCCCGCGCGGCCGAGATCATCGGCGAGCGTTGGACTCTCCTGATCATCCGCGAGCTTCTTCTTGGGCCGAAGCGGTTTGGCGATCTCCTGGATCATCTTGACGGCATGAGTCCCACCCTGCTGACAACGCGCCTCACCGCCCTGATCGAGTGCAACGTCGTGCGGCGGACCGCCTTGCCGCCGCCGGCCAATGCGCAGGTGTACGAATTGACCGAAATCGGCCGGGAAATTCAGCCTGCGATCCGGGAGTTGATCCGCTGGGGCGGCCGCTTCCTGTTCCCACCGGTGCCGGGCGACACGTTCGAGCCGGATTGGGTGCTGTTGGGCCTCGATGCCATTGCGAAGCGTTCACCCGTGCCGGAAATCAGGGTCGGCCTTGTGGTCACCCATGGCAAGAAATCGGCAGGTTTCACCGTCGCGGGCGGCGGCGTCGGGACGGCTATTGAGAGAGGCATCACCGATTGTAAGGGAACGCTGGAAGCCCCGTTCGACGCGGTGCTCCAGATTGTCGGGACGAGCGTGTCCCTTCAGGACGCGATCGATGCGAAGCGCGCCAGCGTGAGCGGCTCCATGGCAGCCGTCCGCAAGCTTCCCGTTCTGTTCGACCTTGCGGAACGCCGGCGCATAACAGCTGCTGCAAACTGACGGAGGGACCGGTGGCCTGGACGAAATCGCCGCAGTCGCTGATCGATCTATTCGACAAGTCGGTTCCGTCAGGCGCAAATATCTCCCGCCGCAAGATGTTCGGCTACCCGGCGGCCTTTGCCAACGGAAATCTCTTTATCGGGCTGCACCAGAACGATTTCGTCATGCGGCTGTCGGAGAAGGATCGCGCACGCTTCGCCGCCGAATTTGGCGAACGGATCTTCGAGCCGATGAAGGGCCGACCGATGCGCGAATATGTGCGATTGCCCGAGGAGCTACTGGCCGATGCGGATAAGCGCGCATTCTGGATCAATCTTTCGCTGCACTATGCCGAGGCAATCGCGCCGAAGGCGAAATCTCCAAAGAAAAAGCAATTGCCCCGAACGCTGAAAAGGAGCCAAGCATGAAGAAGTTTGTGCTGCTGCATTACGGATTTGAAAGGCCCACTCCCGAAATCATGGCCGCCTGGGGCAAGTGGTTCGAGGCCACCAAGCCGCATACCGTGGACATGGGCGGCTTCGGCAATGGTCGCGAAATCTCGAAGGGCGGAACGAAGGATCTTCCGCTTGGACCCGACTCCATCACCGGCTTCACAATTGTCAACGCGGCAACGCTCGACGATGCCGAGAAGATGGCGCAAGCCAACCCTTTCATTTCGAGCATTCGAATCTACGAAGTAAGGTCAGGCTGACGCGGAAGACCAGCGGTGCTATTTGCACTGCGCGGCGTTTCTCACCGCGGTCAGGTCGGCCCCGGAATTGTTCGACGGACGCTTCTTGGCGGCTTCATCCGCTGCTGCGCAGGCCGCCGCGTCACCGTTCTGGAAGCGAGCCACGGCGAGATTGGTCCAGGCGTCACCGAAATCAGGCGCATCCTTGACCGCCTGCTCCAACACGGGCTGGGCGTCGCGCGGGCGCTTTGCGATCAGCAACATGCGGCCATAGTCGGCTCTCAATGCCTTCACCGGATTGGGCTGCTTGAGCGCGATCTTGAAAAGCTCGTCCGCGGCATCGAGGTCGTTGAAGCGAAATTGCGCGACCACCGCGAGGCCGTGATAGACGGCGCTCTGCTCCGGTGAAATGAGAAACGCCTGGTTAAACCGCAGCGCGGCTTCCCGGATCTTGCCGGTATTTACCGCCCTCCAGCCCCGCATGGTTATTTCCTCAAACGCCTTCTCGCGCGAGCCGGTGGCCCCGATGATGGCGCTTACGAATTTCTCGTCGCCGGTCTTTTCCTCCGCATTCTTGGCCGCAAATCCGAAGAATGGCTGCTCGTTGGTCGGCGCTGCTGCATATGTTCGCTTTGTCACCTGCACGCCCGGTGCCACCTCGACGCTCTCAGCGGCGGCAGCAAGCGGCGACGCCAGCATCAACACACATGCGACGGCCCGAACAGCCTGCTTCAGATGGTTCTCGAAACGCTTCATTCGCCCTGGCCTCGTTCCTTACGCAGCTTCGCCCAGTAATCCAGCCGCTTGCGGATTTCGCGTTCGAAGCCGCGATCGGGCGGATCGTAAAAGGTCTGCCGCCCCAGCGCTTCCGGAAAGTAGTCTTGTCCGGAGAAGGCATCGGGCGCGTCGTGATCGTATTCGTAGCCGGAGCCATAGCCTTCCGACTTCATCAATTTTGTCGGCGAATTGAGAATATGTTTCGGCGGCAGCAGCGAGCCGCCCTCTTTCGCCGTGCGCATCGCAGCGCCAAAGGCCTTGTAGGCGGCGTTCGATTTCGGCGCGGTGGCGAGATAGATCACGGCCTGCGCGATCGCGAGCTCGCCCTCGGGATGGCCGAGGAAGTCGAAGGCATCCTTGGCCGCATTGCAGATCACCAGCGCCTGCGGATCGGCAAGCCCGATATCCTCCACCGCCATGCGCACGACGCGCCGGGCCAAAAACAGCGGGTCCTCGCCGGCGTCCAGCATTCGCGCAAGGTAATACAGCGCGGCATCGGGATCGGAGCCGCGCACCGACTTATGCAGCGCCGAAATTAGGTTGTAGTGGCCGTCGGCGGACTTGTCGTAGATCGGCGCGCGGCGCTGCAGGATTTCCTGCAACTGCGCAGCATTGAAGATTTCTTCCTTGCGCGCGGCGCGCCAGACCTCTTCGGCCAAGGTCAGCGCGGCGCGGCCGTCACCGTCGGCCATCCGCACCAGCACGGCGCGCGCCTCGGCATCGAGCGGCAGTTTTCGGCCCTCGACCTTCTCGGCATGCGCAAAGAGCTTTTCGATCGCGGGGGCATCGAGCGAGTGGAACACCAGCACGCGCGCGCGCGACAGAAGCGCGGCGTTGAGCTCGAATGACGGGTTTTCCGTGGTGGCACCGACCAGCACCACGGTGCCGTCTTCCATCACGGGCAGAAACGAATCCTGCTGCGCGCGGTTGAAACGATGCACCTCGTCGACGAACAGCAGCGTACCCTTGCCCATCTCGCGCCGGGCGCGCGCCGCGTCGAACACCTTCTTCAAATCGGCGACGCCGGAAAACACTGCCGAAATCTGCTCGAAATGCAGTTCGGTGGCATCCGCCAACAACCGCGCCACCGTGGTCTTGCCGGTGCCCGGTGGCCCCCAGAACACCAGCGAGCCCAGCGTGCGCGTCTCCAGCATCCGCGTCAGCGCACCGTCGGCGCCGAGAATGTGATCCTGTCCGACGACATCGGCGAGCGAGCGCGGCCGCAGCCGGTCGGGAAGCGGACGCGGCGCATCCTCCTCCATCCCTGCCGCAGCAAAGAGATTGGTCGCCTCGCGGGGTTTCTTCGGGCTCATCCGCCCAACGTCACGTTGATCTGCTGGCCGCCGCGCACCACGACGATGCGCCAGAGCCTGGATGAAGTTTTCGAAGCCTTGTCGAGGTCGCTGGTCTTGCTGATCTTCTGGTTGTTGACCGCAAGAATGATATCGCCTTTCTGGAAGCCGACGCTTGCCGCAGTACCACCATCGGCAAGATCGATCACCACGACGCCCTCGGCCTGGGAATCCAGATGCAGCTCGTCGGCAACCGCCGGCGAAATATTGGCGACCTTGGCGCCCTGGAACGGCGAGCGCGCAGTGAGCACGATTTCATCGCGGTTAGTGTCGGGCGCAGTCTCCAGCGGCACCGTCAGCTTGACGGTCTTGCCGGCGCGCTGCACGTCGATCTGCGCGGCGCCGCCGAGTTGCCTTGTAGCGAAGCGGTAGTCGAACGCGTTGGGTTCGTCGATCGGTTGCCCTTCGATGGCGACGATCAGGTCCGACGGCCTCAGACCGGCGCGGGCGGCCGGACTGTTCGGCGCGACATTCGCGACCAAAGCGCCGTTCGGCAGTTTCAGCCCCAGCGTCTCGGCGATTTCAGGCGTCACCGCCTGCAGTTTCGCACCCAGCCACGGCCGCTTGACGGCCTTGCCGCCGCTCTTGGCGGAGGCCACGACGACGCGCACCATGTTGGCGGGAATCGCAAAGCCGATGCCCTGCGAGCCGCCGGAGCGCGAGAAGATCGCGGTGTTGATGCCGACGAGCTTGCCGGTCATGTCGACCAGCGCGCCGCCGGAATTACCGGGATTGATCGCGGCATCGGTCTGAATGAAGAACTGGTAATCGGTGACGCCGACCTTGGTGCGGGCCAGCGCGGAGACGATGCCGTGGGTCACGGTCTGGCCGACGCCGAAAGGATTGCCGATCGCGAGCACGACGTCGCCGACCAGCAATTCATCGGAATTGGCGAAGTCCAGCGTCGGAAATTTCTCTCGTCCGTCCTTCACGCGCAGCACGGCGAGATCCGTGCGGCTGTCCTTCAGCACGATCTCGGCCTCGAATTCGCGCTTGTCGGCGAGCGATATCTTGACCTGATCAGCGCCCTCGATGACGTGGTTGTTGGTGACCACGAGCCCCGAAGCATCGACCATCACACCCGATCCCAGCGAGCGCTGCATCTGCTCGGGCTGCATTCCGGGCACGCCGAAGAAGCGGCGGAAGATCGGGTCGTCCAGGAGCGGGTTGCGATTCTGTACGGTCTTGGCGGCATAGACGTTCACGACTGCCGGCTGCGCGCGCTGCACGATCGGCGCGTACGACAGACGCAGTTCGGCGCCAGAGGTCGGCACGCGCCGGTCCTGCGCCGGCGCCGGCGTTGCAACGACTGCGGAAACCAGCAGCAAGGCGAAACAGCGGATCATCAACGTCATGCAAGAATCCCAAAATTGATGGCCTCAGATATAGATGCGAGGCAGCAACGAGAGAAGATAAGGCGGTACACAATACTGCCGGTCAGGCCGCGCGGTCTGACGTTTTGACGGTGTCGGAGGCCGGCGCACAGGATAGCCGTTCCTGATGGCCCTCGCCCCATGCCCTGAGCGTCTCGATCACAGGCCGCAGGCTCTCGCCGATTTCCGACAGCGTGTATTCGACCCGCGGCGGCACTTCGGCATAGACCTTGCGGATCACGAGCTTGTCGTCCTCGAGCGCGCGAAGCTGCTTGGTCAGCATGCGCTGGGTAATCCCGGGCATCCGCCGCCGCAACTCCCCGAAGCGCTGGGTGCCGGCCTGCAGATGAAACAGGATCACGCCTTTCCACTTGCCGTCGATCAGGTCGAGCGTCGCTTCAACTGCGCAGCCCGGCCGACGGGCAAAATTCCGCCGTTTCATGGGTTTTTCCTGGAGTTTTCCCAATAGTATCCAAACAGGGACTAGTTCCCCGAATTTACAGTGCTTGCCAATCCGATGCCAGCGCGACAGTTAAGCAACTATCCTCAAGCCAGGCAGGAGAAACGGGCATGAAGGCCGTCGGATACAGAAAATCGCTCCCCATCGAAGATGCGAATGCGCTGATCGATTTCGAAGCTCCCACGCCGGAACCGAAGGGCCGCGACATCAGAGTCGCCGTCAAGGCGATCTCGGCCAACCCGGTCGATTACAAGGTCCGCAAGCGCGCCGCCCCGCCCGAGGGCGAGACCAAAATCCTGGGCTACGACGCTGCCGGCATCGTCGATGCCGTCGGCCCGGACGTCACGCTGTTCAAACCGGGTGACGAAGTGTTTTACGCCGGCTCGATCCTGCGCCAGGGCACGAATGCGGAATTTCACCTGGTCGACGAGCGGATCGTCGGCAAGAAGCCGAAATCCTTGTCATTCGCGCAGGCCGCGGCGCTGCCGCTGACCTCGATCACATCATGGGAATTGCTGTTCGACCGGCTCGGCGCCACACCGGGCAAGAGCCTCGATCCGCGCACGCTGCTGATCACCGGCGGCGCCGGCGGCGTCGGCTCGATTCTGATCCAGCTCGCGCGCCGCCTGACCGGGCTGACGGTGGTTGCTACCGCCACGCGTCCCGAATCGCAAAAATGGTGCATCGAGCTCGGCGCGCATGCGGTGATCGATCATTCCCAGCCGATGAAAGAGCAGATCGAGAAACTGAAAGTGCCGCCTGTCGGCCTGGTCGCGAGCCTCACCTTCACCGACCAGCACTACAAGGCGATCGCAGATTTCATCGCGCCACAGGGCAAGTTCGGCCTGATCGACGATCCCCCGGAATTCACCGTCAGTGCCTTCAAGGGCAAGGCGGTCTCCATCCACTGGGAATCGATGTTCACGCGCTCGTCGTTCCAAACGCCTGACATGATCGCCCAGCATCACCTGCTGAACGACGTCTCCGACCTCCTGGACAAGGGCGTGCTGCGCACCACGCTCGACCAGACCTTCGGCACCATCAACGCCGCCAATCTGAAACGCGCGCATGCGCTGTTGGAAAGCGGCAAATCGCGCGGCAAGATCGTGCTGGAGGGGTGGTAGGTGGCTGCTCGCCAATTCCACCCCGAGTTCCACATCGGAAAAAATGGCGGATTCGCCTCCTCCGACGGCGGCTTGGCTGTCGGGCCCTCGCCTGAACACACATTCATCAAAATTAAATTTACCGCCAAAGGCCTTTGAAAGCGGGCACTTAAGCAACAAACTTCACCCCAATGTGTTTAGCGAGTGTCTGCTTTACGGAAAGGAGTAGTCCATGAGGAAAGCACCTTTAGCCTTGGCCGCGGCGGCGGTCCTGGGCTTGACGGCCGTAACGGCACCGTCGCCGGCCGAGGCCCACTGGCGCGGAGGAGGATTTTTTCCGGCCGTGGCTGGCGGATTGATCGCGGGCGCGGTGATCGGCGGACTGGCTTCGAGCGCCTACGCCTATAGTCCCGCATATTACGGCGGGTATTACCCGGCCTACTATGGCGGATATTACGACGAGCCGTACGTGCCTGTGGTTCGCTACCGTCGCGTCGTTCGCCCGGCATTCGCCTACTATGGCGGCCCGCGGTTTTACCACCGCCACCACCACCACTGGGGTCACCACCACTGGGGTCACCGCCACTGGCGTCATTGGTGATCAAGCAAAAGAAAAGGGCCGCCGAGTTGGCGGCCCTTTTTATGGATGAAGCGTCAGTCGATTTCATGCACCACGGTGCGGGTGGCGGGGTCGACCAGCATCACGCGGTTGTTCGAGTACACATAGCGATACTTCGTCACTGACGGGCCCCAATCGGACGGCACCGGCGCGAGTTCGACATCGGTCGGTACCTTGGCACCAACCACGATCCTTTCACGCGTTTCCACCGGACGGATCTTGTGCTCGGTCACGTAGCTCTTGATCTTCGTGCGATATTCCGGCTCGATCCGAACCGTGGCGCCCGCAGCTCCGGTCGTCGTCTCAACGGTGGTGGTCTGTGCATTGGCCATCGTCGCAACCAGCGACGCTGCCGCCGCAATCATGAACAGCTTCTTCATCTAGTTCCTCCTCAAACCGCATAAGCGCGGCTACAGGAAAAACAGATTTTCCACTCACTTGTTCCGGGAAGAATCCGGCACAGCAACGCGTTGAGCGCGCAGCAATATCACCGACGCACCCGTTGTCAGCGCGACGTTGCAGTGCAAGCTCAAGCCAACGGGACCTCGTCAACGAAGATCAACCGCCGATCGAACGCGGTCTGCCGCCCGTTCAGTCCTCCGCGTATTCCGGCGAGGCGTACCATTCGCGCAAACGCTCCATCGTGGGAAATTCGACGACAATGATGTTTTTCGGCGGTGGGCCACCTTCGATCAAATTGGCGGCGCCGGCACGGATCAGATAGCGGCCGCCATAATGCGCGATCGCCTTCGCGGCGAGGCTGCGATAGACTTCGAACTCTGCCGGATCGCGCACATCATCGACTTCGGAAATAACGTAAGCTGACATCCTTCGCCTCACGGACGGTGTTACGCATCACCGGATTTCGACGATCTCCGCTTCACCTCCGGCGATGGCGACGACATCACCGACACCCTTGCCGAACAGCGCGCGCGCCAGCGGCGATCCGTGCGAGATCGTCCCATGCGCGGGCTCGGCCTCGTCTTCACCGACGATCCGGAACGTCTGTCGCCGGTCATCCTCGCGCACGATGGTGACGGTGTGGCCGAAACGCACGACGGAATTGTCTGATGGCTCGGGCGCCACCCTCGCCGTGGCGCGGCGAGCATTCCAATAGCGGAAGTCACGGCGGGCGCTGGCCAGCGCCGCGCGATCGCCAGCAGATTGCGCCGCAGCCTGGGCCGCCTCGGCCACAGCCAACGCCTGCTCGATCCGGCGCAGGCCTTCAGCCGTCACGTCATTCGGAAGATCGGAGATTGGCCGGTCAGGCAGACCTTCGACGTCCTCTGTGTCTTTGACGAACGCCCTACTCATACATGTTGAACGTTTATCGGCCCGGGAGGGTTCCTATGAAGTCACGCGCCGGCGCGATGGCGGGCACGGGCAACAAAAAAGCGGCGCCCGCGGCGCCGCTTTTGAAAACTGCGATTTGGAAGAGTTACGCCGCTTCGGCGGACTTCTCCTCCACCGGGCCGGAATCCTGGCCCTTGGCATCAACGTCGCGGTCGACGAATTCGATCACGGCCATCGGCGCGTTGTCGCCGTAGCGGAAGCCGGCCTTGATGATGCGGGTGTAGCCGCCCTGGCGGTCCTTGTAGCGGGGCGCCAGCGTGTCGAACAGCTTCTTGACCTGGTCGACGTCGCGCATCTCTGAGATCGCCTGACGGCGCATGGCGAGCCCACCCTTCTTGCCGAGGGTGACGAGCTTCTCGACGATCGGACGCAATTCCTTGGCCTTCGGCAGCGTGGTGACGATCTGCTCGTGCTTGATCAGGGCGGCGCACATGTTGGCGAACATCGCGCGGCGATGCTCGGCGGTGCGGTTAAGTTTACGATGAACCTTGCCGTGACGCATTGATCTGTTCCTTGACTTGTCTTCGTCGCGACGGTTCGTCGGACATATTGCTCAGGTGGGCTGCCTGCGTTCGCCCAAGTCATTCCGGGGCGCGCGTGAGCACGAACCCGGAGCCTCGAGATTCCGGATCGCCGCTTCGCGACGTCCGGAATGACGAAAATCAGTAGTGATCCTCGAAGCGCTTGGCGAGCTCGTCGATGTTCTCCGGCGGCCAGCCCGGCACTTCCATGCCGAGATGCAGACCCATCTGGGCCAGCACTTCCTTGATCTCGTTCAGCGACTTGCGGCCGAAGTTCGGGGTGCGGAGCATTTCCGCTTCCGACTTCTGCACGAGGTCGCCGATATAGACGATGTTGTCGTTCTTCAGGCAGTTTGCCGAACGCACCGACAGCTCGAGCTCGTCGACCTTCTTGAGGAACGCCGGGTTGAAGGCGAGATCGGGAATGATCTCCTGCGCGACTTCCTTGCGCGGCTCTTCGAAGTTCACGAACACGTTGAGCTGATCCTGCAGGATGCGTGCGGCATAGGCCACCGCGTCCTCCGGCGAGATCGCGCCGTTGGTCTCGATCGTCATGGTCAGCTTGTCGTAGTCGAGGATCTGGCCCTCACGGGTGTTCTCGACCTTGTAGGAGACCTTGCGCACGGGCGAGAACAGGCTGTCGACCGGAATCAGGCCGATCGGCGCATCCTCGGGCCGGTTACGCTCGGCGGCGACGTAGCCCTTGCCGGCGGCGACCGTGAACTCCATGCGGATTTCAGCGCCCTCGTCCAGTGTGCAGATCTGCAGCTCGGGATTGAGCACCACGATGTCGCCGACGGTCTGGATGTCTCCGGCGGTGACGACGCCCGGACCCGACTTCTTCACGACCATGCGCTTGGGGCCTTCGCCCTGCATCTTGATCGAGATGTCCTTGATGTTGAGCACGATGTCGGTGACGTCCTCGCGAACGCCCGCGATCGAGGAGAACTCGTGCAGCACGCCGTCGATGTGCACCGACTGCACGGCGGCGCCCTGCAGCGACGACAACAGGATGCGGCGTAGCGCGTTGCCGAGCGTCTGGCCGAAACCGCGCTCGAGCGGCTCGGCGACGACGGTCGCAAACCGGGTCGCGTCGGAGCCCGGCGTTACCTGCAGCTTGTTCGGTCGAATAAGTTCTTGCCAATTTTTCTGGATCGTCACTTTGTCACCCCTTCGGGTCAATAGACCGGCCAGTCGATCCGCCTTCAGATCACTGGCGTTGGAGATCGCGGGTCAGTCCGCGGAAAATTCCAAAAGCAATCGCGAGCGGCATAACCGCGCGCGACCAGTATCAAACGCGCCGGCGCTTGCGCGGACGGCAACCATTGTGCGGGATCGTCGTCACGTCGCGGATCGACGTCACGGTGAAGCCCGCCGCCTGCAGCGCGCGAAGCGCCGATTCGCGGCCCGAACCGGGGCCGGCAACTTCCACTTCCAGGGTGCGCATGCCGTGTTCCTGCGCCTTCTTGGAAACGTCTTCGGCCGCGACCTGCGCGGCATAGGGGGTCGATTTGCGCGAGCCCTTGAAGCCCATCGTGCCGGCCGAGGACCAGGCAATGGTGTTGCCCTGCGCGTCGGTGATGGTGATGGTCGTGTTGTTGAAGGACGAATTCACGTGCGCGATGCCGGAGGCGATGTTCTTGCGTTCGCGACGGCGGACGCGGGTGGCTTCCTTGCCCATATTACCTAAAACCTTTCCTGTGATCTCAACGCCGCCGTAATGCCAGCGGCTACACCTAAAAACGCGAGTGGCGAACGGCGAGCAGCGAATAGGTTTCTATTCGCCATGCCCTATTCGCAATTCGCCGAATTACTTCTTCTTGCCGGCGATTGACTTGGCCGGGCCCTTGCGCGTGCGCGCATTGGTGTGGGTGCGTTGACCGCGCACCGGAAGTCCGCGGCGATGACGCAGACCGCGATAGCAGCCGAGGTCCATCAGACGTTTGATGTTGATGCCGGTCTCGCGGCGAAGGTCGCCCTCGACGAGATAGTCGCGGTCGATGACTTCGCGGATCTGCAGGACTTCCTGGTCGCTCAACTGGCTGACGCGACGATCAGTCGGGATCTTGACCTTCTCCATGATCTCGGACGCGTTCTTCTGGCCGATGCCATGGATGTACTGGAGCGCGATCAGAACGCGCTTGTTGGTCGGGATATTCACGCCGGCTATACGGGCCACGGACTTCTCTCCTGTCGCCGATCCCTAATGGATCGGCCTAAAGTTCTTGCTATCTCGGGCAGGCGTCCGCAAACGCGAACACGACGCCCTTCCCCTCATCTTCTTCGGGGCCCGGCATCGTCAAAAAACTATCCGACTTGGATGCGGGGCTTATTAAGGATTCAACTCGGTTTCGTCAACCGTCTCTATCGCTTAGCTCGCTTTTTCGTGACCTTTTTGGCAGCCTTGCGGACGGTGTTCTTGGCGGTCTTTTTGGCCTTGCCGGCCGCCCGTCCCCTGGCAGCCCCTTTGGCAGCCGACGCGGCGGTGCGGGTCGCCTTCAGAGCCCTCTTGGAGGCCGCTTTCTTAGCCTTTCCAGCCGATTTGGCCGCCTTCCCGGCGGTTTTGGCAGCTTTTTTACCCGCCGGCTTCGCGCTCTTGCTGGTGCCCGCCCTGGCCTTCCTGGCCGGCGCCGCGGACCTGGCGGCCTTGGGTTCCACCGCACCGACGGCGGACAGGATCCGGTTAATCTCCCGCGTGACCTGCTCGATGGTCATCATGCCGTCGACGGTAGCGAGCTTCCGACGCTCGGAATAATAGTGGATCAGCGGCTCGGTCATCGAACGGTAGCTCGCCAGCCGCTTCGACAGCACTTCGGGGGTGTCGTCGATTCGCACTTCCTCGCCGCGGGCCTGCATCTCGGCAACCCGCGTCTCGACGCGATTCAGAAGCGCGCTCTCGTTGACGCGCAGTTCAATCACGGCGTCGAGTTTGATGTGCTTCTTCTTCAGGAGCTCGTCGAGGGCAGCGGCCTGCGGCACCGTGCGCGGAAAGCCGTCGAGAATGAAACCCTTCTTCATGTCGGGCTGATCGAGACGGTCGGAGATAATCCCGATCACGATCTCATCCGGCACCAGCGCACCGCTCGCCATGATGTCCTTGGCCTGCAGGCCGACCGGCGTTTCGGCGGCTACCGCAGCACGCAGCATTTCGCCGGTCGAGAGCTGCACGATGCCGTACTTCTGGACCAGCCGCTGTGCCTGGGTCCCCTTGCCCGCGCCCGGCGGACCCAAAAGGATCAATCTCATGACTATTCGCCCCCCGGCTTGGTGAGCGAATCGCCGCACACCTTGTCTTGAATTTCAGACCACGCCTGTCCGCGAAATCAGCGGCGGCGGCCCCTCAGCTTGGATTTCCGGATCAGCCCCTCATACTGATGGGCCAACAGATAACCCTGCACCTGCGCCACTGTATCCATGGTTACGCTGACGACGATCAGAAGCGAGGTTCCGCCGAAATAGAACGGCACCGAGGCGTAGGAAATCAGGATTTCGGGAATCAGACAGACGATCGCCAGATAGATCGCGCCCAGCACCGTGACGCGCGACAGCACGTAATCGATATACTCGGCTGTGCGTTCGCCCGGACGAATGCCGGGTATGAAGCCGCCATGCTTCTTCAGATTGTCTGCGGTCTCGGTCGGGTTGAACACGATCGCGGTGTAGAAGAACGCGAAGAACACGATCAGGCCCAGATAGAGGATCAGGAACAGCGGACGGCCGTGGCTGAGCTGGGTGTTGAGCCACTGGAACCATTCCGGGCCCTGGCCGGCGTTGAAGTTTGCAACGGTCGCGGGCAGCAGCAACAGCGACGAGGCGAAGATCGGCGGGATCACGCCCGAGGTGTTGAGCTTGAGCGGCAGATGCGAGGACTGGCCCTCGAACATCTTGTTGCCGACCTGCCGCTTCGGATACTGGATCAGAAGCCTGCGCTGCGCGCGCTCCATGAACACGATGAAGGCGATCACGACGACCGCCATCACGATCACGAGCAGGATCAGGCCAGTCGACAGCGCGCCCTGGCGTCCCAGTTCCAGCATATTGGCGAGAGCAGACGGCAGCTCGGCAACGATGCCGGCCAGGATGATCAGCGAAATACCGTTGCCGATGCCGCGCGAGGTGATCTGCTCGCCGAGCCACATCAGGAACATGGTGCCGCCGGTCAGCGTGACCGTGGTGGAAATCAGGAAGAACAGCCCGGGTTCGCTGACAACATTGCCGGCGCCCTGGAGGCCGACGGCGATGCCGTAGGCCTGGAATGTTGCCAGAATCACCGTGAGGTAGCGGGTATACTGGTTCAGCGTCTTGCGGCCCGCCTCGCCTTCCTTTTTCAAGGCTTCGAGCTTGGGCGATACCGTCGTCAGGAGCTGGATAATGATCGATGCCGAGATGTACGGCATGATGTTCAGCGCGAAGATCGCCATGCGGTTGATGCCGCCGCCGGCGAACATGTTGAACATGCCGAGAATGCCGCCGGCCTGCGACTTGAATACCTGCTCCCAGGCCGCGGGATCGATGCCGGGCAGCGGGATATAGGTACCGAGCCGATAAACAAGCAGCGCACCCAGCGTAAACCAGATGCGCTTCTTCAGTTCGTCGGCTTTGGCCAAAGCGCCGAAATTGAGGTTTGCCGCAAGTTGTTCTGCTGCTGAGACCATGTTCAGGCTTTCTCCCGCCGCCCTCGCGCCGTCGCTCCGATAACGGGCGACCGGCAGACGCCGGACATTATTTGGTGCTCGGCTTCGATAAGTCCATCATCCTATCGTGCGTAACGCCCGCGGTCAGCGGGCGATGACGCAGATTTTACGCCGCCTCGCCTTCTTCCTTCTTGGCTGGGGCCAGGATCTTCACCGTGCCGCCGGCCTTCTCGACCGCCGCAACCGCGGATTTCGAGGCGCCGTGCACCTCGATCGCGAGCTTGGACTTGAGTTCGCCGCGGCCGAGCAGCCGCACGCCGTCCTTCACGCGACGGATCACGCCGGCCTTGACCAGCGATTCCGCGGTAATGGTTTCCTTGGTGTCGACCAGCTTGGCATCGATCGCCTCCTGCAGCCGGTCGAGATTGATCTCGGCAAAGTCGAGCCGAAAAATGTTGTTGAAGCCACGCTTCGGCAGGCGGCGATGCAGCGGCATCTGGCCGCCCTCGAAACCCTTGATGCGCACGCCCGAACGCGCGGTCTGGCCCTTGCCGCCGCGGCCCGAAGTCTTGCCCTTGCCGGAACCGATCCCACGGCCGACGCGCATGCGCTTTTTGCGCGAGCCGGCGTTGTCGGCGATATCGCTGAGCTTCATCGCCCTGTCTCCTTGCTTTCTTACTGCTCGCCGACGATGCGGACGAGATGCTGAACCTTGCTGATCATGCCGCGAACCTCAGGCGTATCCTGAAGCTCGGCTACCCGGCCGATCTTGTTGAGCTTGAGGCCGATCAGCGTCGAACGCTGCGAGTGGTGGCGGCGGATCGCGCTGCCGGTCTGCTCGACCTTGATCGTCTTTGCGGCCTTGGCCATCGTCTTAACTCCAAATAGCGCTTAAAGTTCGCGCCGGTTATTCAGCCACCGCTTCGGCGTCGCCGCCGACACGGCGCGATTGCAGCGTGGACACCTTGATGTTGCGGCGCGCCGCAACCGAACGCGGCGAATCCTGATGCTTCAGCGCGTCGAAGGTCGCGCGAACCATGTTGTAGGGATTCGACGAGCCGATCGACTTCGCCACCACGTCCTGGATTCCGAGCGTCTCGAACACCGCGCGCATCGGGCCGCCGGCGATGATGCCGGTACCGGCCGGAGCGGCGCGCAGGTAGACGCGGCCGGCGCCGTGACGGCCGGCAATGTCGTGATGCAGCGTGCGGCCTTCGCGCAGCGCCACGCGGGTCAAATTGCGCTTGGCCGACTCGGTCGCCTTGCGGATCGCCTCGGGCACTTCGCGCGCCTTGCCGTGGCCGAAACCGACGCGGCCCTTCTGGTCGCCGATTACAACCAGCGCCGCAAAGCCGAAGCGCTTGCCGCCCTTGACGACCTTCGCCACGCGATTGATGTGGACGAGCTTGTCGACGAACTCGCTGTCGCGCTCCTCGCGATCCCTGCTCCGTTCGCGTCCGCCGCGTTCGCGTTCACCTGCCATGGTGTTTTCCAATCTTTAGGGGAAGAAAGCCCCTGTCCTCGTAATTATCCAAAACCGTTTCGTTAGAAGCTCAGTCCGCTTTCGCGAGCGGCGTCCGCGAGCGCCTTGACGCGCCCGTGGTAGAGATACTGACCGCGATCGAACACCACTTCCTTGACGCCGTTCTTCACGGCGCGTTCCGCCAGCAGCTTGCCGACGGCCTTGGCCGCATCGATGTTGGCGCCGGTGTTGCCGGCCTCGCGCATGGTCTTTTCCAGCGACGAGGCGGAAGCCAGCGTCTCGCCCTTCAGGTCGTCGATGACCTGGGCGTAGATGTGCTTCGACGAACGGAACACCGACAGACGCGGGCGTCCATTGGCGGACCGGCGCAGCGAGTTGCGCACTCGCTGCTTGCGCCGGGCATTCGTAACCTTGAGTGACATGACCGGCTCCGTTACTTCTTCTTGCCTTCCTTGCGGAAGATGAATTCGTTGGCGTACTTCACGCCCTTGCCCTTGTAGGGCTCCGGCGGACGGTAGGCGCGGATCTCGGCGGCGACCTGACCGACGCGCTGGGAATCGGTGCCCGAGATCGTGATCTCGGTCGGCTTCGGCACCGCGATGGTGATGCCTTCCGGGATCGCATAGACCACGTCGTGGCTGTAGCCGAGCGCGAGCTGCAGGTTCTTGCCCTGCATCGCGGCGCGATAGCCGACGCCGGTGATCTCGAGCTTCTTCTCAAAACCCTTGGTGACGCCCTCGACCAGGTTCGCCACCTGCGCGCGCGCGGTGCCATACATGGCCTGCGCACGGTTGGTCTTGAACTTCGGCGCGACCTTGATCGCCCCGCTTTCGGACTTCACCTCGACGTCGTCATGCACGACGAACTGAAGCTGGCCCTTCGGCCCCTTCACCTTGACGGTCTGTCCCTCGACGGTCGCCGTCACACCGGACGGGATCGCCACAGGCCGTTTGCCAACACGTGACATGGCTAAAAATCCTTCCTCAGAACACCGTGAAGAGAACTTCGCCGCCCACATTCGCGTCTCGCGCGGCGTGGTCGGCCATGATTCCCTTCGGCGTCGACAACACCGAAATGCCGAGACCGTTGTTCACGCGCGGCAGGTTCTTCACCGAGGCGTAAACCCGACGGCCCGGCTTCGAGACCCGCTCGATCTCGCGAATGACGGGCTCGCCGTCGAAATACTTCAATTCGATCTCGAGTTCGCTCCGGCCCGAAGCATGCTCCACGCTGGCATAGCCGCGGATGTAGCCCTCGGCCTTCAGCACTTCGAGCACGCTGGCGCGCATCTTCGAGCCCGGGGTCGAGACCTTGGACTTCGAACGCATCTGCGCGTTGCGGATGCGGGTGATGAGATCGGAGATCGGATCGTGCGTTGACATCGTGACGACCCTCCTTACCAGCTCGACTTCACGAGCCCGGGAACCAGGCCCTTGGAGCCGAGTTCACGCAGCGCGATGCGGGAAAGCTTGTTCTTGCGGTAGTTCGAGCGCGGGCGGCCGGTCAGTTCGCAGCGGTTGCGAATCCGCGTGGTCGACGAGTTGCGCGGCATCTGGGCGAGCTTCAGCGTCGCCGCGAACCGCTCTTCCATCGGCTTGGTCTTGTCGGCGATGATCGCCTTCAGCTTCGCGCGCGCAGGCGCGGCGTTCTTGGCCATCCGCTTGCGCCGGTTGTTCTTCTCGATCGAACTCTTCTTTGCCATGCTTGGCTCCTGGGTTTCCGCGTTTGAGAGGCTTAGCTGCGTCTCACTGCCGGAACGGGAAATTGAATGCGGTCAACAAGGCGCGCGCCTCGTCGTCGGTCTTCGCCGTGGTGCAGACCGTGATGTCCATGCCGCGGGCTTCCGAAACCTTGTCGAAATCGATTTCGGGGAAAATGATGTGCTCCTTGAGGCCGAGCGAGTAGTTGCCGCGGCCGTCGAAGCTCTTCGGATTGAGACCACGGAAGTCACGCACGCGCGGCAGCGCCACGTTCACCAGGCGATCGATGAACTCGTACATCTTGGCCTTGCGCAGCGTGACCTTGCAGCCGATCGGCTGGTTCTCGCGCAGCTTGAAGGTCGCGATCGCGATCCGCGAATAGGTCACGATTGCCTTCTGGCCGGCGATCAGCGTCAGTTCGGCAGCCGCGGTCTCGGCCTTTTTGCGGTCGTTAACAGCATCGCCGACGCCCATGTTGAGCACGACCTTGTCCAGCCGCGGCACCTGCATGACGTTGGCATAGCCGAACTGTTCGGTCAGCTTGCCGCGAATGCTCTTGTCGTACTCCGCGCGCAGGCGCGGCACGTAAGCGGTATCAGCCATCGATCTCTGCTCCCGAGCTCTTGGCAATGCGTACCTTCTTGCCATCGGCCTGAATCTTGAAGCCGACGCGGGTCGGCTTTCCGTCCTTGCCGACATAGGCAAGGTTGGACAGGTGGATCGGCGACTCCTTGGAGATGATGCCGCCTTCCTGGTTCTGGGTCTGCTTCTGGTGACGCTTCACCATGTTGACGCCGCGCACCAGCGCCTTGTTCTCGGCGGGGCGGACCTCGAATACTTCGCCGGTGCGACCCTTGTCGCGACCGGTCATCACCATGACCTTGTCACCTTTCCGGATCTTGGCGGCCATCACAGCACCTCCGGCGCAAGCGAGATGATTTTCATGTGGTTCTTGGCGCGAAGCTCGCGCGGCACCGGCCCGAAGATACGGGTGCCGACCGGCTCCGACTGGTTGTTGATCAAGACGGCGGCGTTGCGGTCGAAGCGGATGACCGAACCGTCGGCGCGGCGGATGTCCTTGCGGACCCGCACCACGACGGCCTTCATCACGTCGCCCTTCTTCACCTTGCCGCGCGGAATCGCTTCCTTGATCGACACGACGATAACGTCGCCCACGGTGGCATAGCGGCGCTTGGAGCCCCCCAGCACCTTGATGCACATGACACGGCGTGCGCCTGAATTGTCGGCCACGTCGAGGTTGGTCTGCATCTGAATCATTGATGCACCTCGTCCTCTTTCTGCGCTTTAGCGCGCTCAAAATTTCCCTGAATTCCCTCGGCTAAACCGAAGTTATCAGGCCGTTTTCTTCTGTTCGCCCCGGACCACGGTCCAGCGCTTCAACTTCGAGATCGGCTTGCTTTCCTCGATCCACACCATGTCGCCCGGCTTGAACTCGTTGTTCTCGTCATGCGCGTGGTAGTTCTTGGAGCGGCGGATCGTCTTCTTGTAGATCGGATGGGTGAAGCGGCGATCGACGCGCACCACCACCGTCTTGGCTTGCTTGTCGCTCACGACCACGCCCTGAAGGGTACGTTTCGGCATAATACGGCCTCTTACTTCTTCTTCGCGCGAACCTGCGCGGCGATGGTCTTGATGCGGGCGATATCGCGGCGGGCTTCGCGCAGCCGCGAGGTGTTTTCCAACTGCCCGGTGGCGCGCTGGAAACGCAGGTTGAAGCGTTCCTTCTTCAGATTGAGGACGGCATCCTCCCTCTGGTCGTCGCTCATCGTGCGGATGTCTTCAACTTTCATCGGGGCCATGAGTGTTACTCCGCAATGCGCGCGACGAAGCGCGTCTTGATCGGCAGCTTGGCGGCGGCGAGCGTCAGCGCTTCCTTCGCGGTCTGCACGTTGACGCCGTCGATCTCGAAAATCACCCGGCCGGGCTTGACCCGCGCCACCCACAATTCCGGCGTGCCCTTGCCGGAGCCCATGCGGACTTCGGCGGGCTTCTTCGACACCGGCACGTCCGGGAATACGCGGATCCAGACGCGGCCGGCGCGCTTCATGTGGCGGGTCAGCGCGCGGCGCGCGGCTTCGATCTGGCGGGCAGTGACGCGCTCGGGCGCCATCGCCTTCAGGCCGAACTGGCCGAACGACAACGTCGCACCCGAAGTCGCAACGCCGTGGATACGGCCCTTATGCGCCTTCCGGAACTTCGTTTTCTTTGGTTGCATCATGGCTTTGAGCCCTCAAACTTTCCTAATGTCTCACGCTGCGGCGGTGTCGCGGCGCGGACGCGCGGTATCGCCTTCGGCCATCTTCTTGTCCTGGGCCATCGGATCGTGCTCGAGGATCTCGCCCTTGAAGATCCAGACCTTGACGCCGCAGGTACCGAACGTGGTGAACGCCGTCGCCACGCCGTAATCGACGTCGGCGCGCAGCGTGTGCAGCGGCACGCGGCCCTCGCGATACCACTCCATGCGCGCGATTTCGGCGCCGCCGAGACGGCCCGAGCAGTTGATGCGGATGCCTTCGGCGCCAAGACGCATCGCCGATTGCACCGCCCGCTTCATGGCGCGGCGGAATGCGACGCGGCGCTCGAGCTGCTGCGCAATCGACTCGGCAACCAGGGTGGCGTCGAGTTCGGGCTTACGGATTTCGACGATGTTGATGACGACGTCGGAAGCCGTGATGTCGGCAACCCGCTTGCGCAGCTTGTCGATGTCGGCTCCCTTCTTGCCGATCACGACGCCCGGACGCGCCGAGTGGATCGTCACGCGGCACTTCTTGTGCGGACGCTCGATCACGATGCGGGCGACGGCCGCCTGCTTGAGCTCCTTGTGCAGGATCTCGCGGATCTTGACGTCTTCGTGCAAGAGCTTGCCGTATTCGTTCTTGCCGGCGAACCAGCGCGAATCCCACGTGCGGTTGATGCCGAGACGCAGTCCGATTGGATTGATCTTTTGACCCATCGTTTTCTCCCGCGCCGCTTTAAGCGCTTGCCTCGGCCTCGACCTGACGAACCACGATGGTCAGGTGCGAGAACGGTTTATAGATACGGCCCGAACGGCCACGGCCGCGGGGCGAAAAACGCTTCATGACGATGCCGTTGCCGACATGGGCCTCGGCGACGACGAGATCGTCGACCTCGAGGTCATGGTTATTCTCGGCGTTCGCGATCGCCGATTCCAGGCACTTCTTGACGTCGACCGCGATCCGCTTGCGCGAGAACTGCAGGTCGGCGAGCGCAGCAGACGCCTTCCGGCCGCGGATCAATTGCGCGACAAGATTGAGCTTCTGCGGGCTGACGCGCAGCATCCGGGCGACTGCCTTGGCCTCGTTGTCCGCGAGGCTACGTTCGCGCTTTGGTTTGCTCATCGTCTATTCCTCAAGCCTTCTTGGCTTTCTTGTCGCCCGAGTGGCCATGGAAGGTACGGGTCGGCGAGAACTCGCCGAACTTGTGACCCACCATTTCCTCGTTGACCGAGACCGGCACGTGCTTCTGGCCGTTGTAGACGCCGAACACCAGGCCGACGAATTGCGGCAGGATGGTCGAGCGGCGGCTCCAGATCTTGATGACGTCGTGACGGCCGGACGCGCGCGCAGCATCTGCCTTCTTGAGCAGAGAGGCTTCGACGAACGGGCCTTTCCAGACTGAACGAACCATGTCCGGCGTTCCTTACTTCTTCCGCTTGTGGCGGCTTAGGAGGATGAATCGATTGGTCGACTTATTCGAACGGGTCTTCTTGCCCTTGGTCGGCTTGCCCCACGGCGTAACCGGGTGGCGGCCGCCCGAGGTGCGGCCTTCGCCGCCGCCGTGCGGATGGTCGATCGGGTTCATGACGACGCCGCGGTTATGCGGACGCCAGCCCAGCCAGCGGGTGCGGCCGGCCTTGCCGATCGAAATGTTCATGTGATCGGGGTTCGACACCGCACCGATGGTGCCGCGGCAACGGCCGTGCACCAGGCGCTGTTCGCCCGAGTTCAGGCGCAGAATGACGTATTCCTGGTCGCGGCCGACGATCTGGGCGTAGGTGCCGGCGGAACGGGCGATCTGGCCACCCTTCCCGATCTTCATCTCGATGTTGTGGACGATGGTGCCGACCGGCATGTTGCCGAGCGGCATGACATTGCCGGGCTTCACGTCGACATAGTTGCCGGCAACCACCGTGTCGCCCGCAGCCAGACGCTGCGGCGCCAGGATGTAAGCCTGCTCGCCATCCTGATACTTGATCAGCGCGATGAACGCGGTGCGGTTCGGGTCATACTCCAGCCGCTCGACGATGGCGGGAACGTCGACCTTGTTCCGCTTGAAGTCCACCAAGCGGTAGGCCTTCTTGTGGCCGCCGCCGCGAAAGCGCACGGTGATGCGGCCGGTGTTGTTGCGGCCGCCGTTGCCGAGCTTGCCCTCGGTCAGCGCCTTGACCGGCTTGCCCTTGTAGAGCGCCGAACGGTCGACCATCACCAGTTGGCGCTGGCCCGGCGTCGTCGGATTGTATGTTTTCAATGCCATCGCTGTGTCGCCTTATAGTCCGGTGGTGACGTCGATGCGGTGGCCCTCTTCGAGGGTCACGACAGCCCGCTTCACGTCCGACTGCGAACCGAAATTGCCGCGGAACACCTTGGTCTTGCCCTTGCGGACCAGCGTGTTCACGCTCTTCACCTTGACGTCGAACAGCTTCTCGACGGCTTCCTTGATTTGCGGCTTGGTCGCCTTGCTGGCGACCTTGAACACGACCTTGTTGTGCTCGGACGCTACCGTCGCCTTTTCGGTGACGACAGGAGCTACGATCACGTCGTAATGGCGCGGATCGATGTTCTTCATTTGAAGCGCGCCTCCAGCGCATCGACTGCCGCCTTCGTCAGCACGAGCTTCTGACGACGCAGAATGTCGTAGACGTTGATGCCCTGGATCGGCAGCACGTCGATGTTCGGAATATTGCGGGCCGCGGTCGCGAAACCCTGGTTGAGCTCGGCGCCGTCGATGATCAGCGCGTTGGTGAGCCCAAGGCCGGAGAAGTGACCGACCAGCGCCTTGGTCTTGGCTTCCTTGACCTGCGCGCTGTCGATCACGATCAGGCCGCCATCCTTGGCCTTCGCCGATAGAGCATGCTTGAGCGCGAGAGCACGCACCTTCTTCGGCAGGTCGGTCGCGTGCGAGCGAACCACCGGACCGAACGCACGGCCACCGCCGCGGAACTGCGGCACGCGCGCCGAGCCGTGACGGGCGCCGCCGGTGCCCTTTTGCTTGTACATCTTCTTGCCGGTGCGCCAGACGTCGGCGCGGCCCTGCGTCTTGTGCGTTCCGGCCTGGCGCTTGTTGAGCTGCCATTGCACGCAACGCTGGATGATATCGGCGCGCGGCTCGAGACCGAAGATCGCGTCCGAGAGCTGGACCGATCCGGCTTCCTTGCCCTCAAGGGTCGTGACTTTCAGTTCCATCTCACGCGCCCTCCTGCTCGGCCGGCGCAGCAGCAGCCTGCTCACCGCCAGCAACCCTAAACTTGCCGGGCTTCGGAGCTTCCTTCGGCAACGGCTTCTTCACGGCGTCGCGCACCGATATCCAGCCGCCCTTGGAGCCCGGAACGGCGCCCTCGACCAGGATCAGACCGCGCTCGACGTCGGTCTGCACCACACGCAAATTAAGCGTGGTGATGCGATCGACACCCATGTGACCGGGCATCTTCTTGTTCTTGAAGGTCTTGCCGGGATCCTGACGTCCGCCGGTCGAACCGATCGAACGGTGCGAAACCGACACGCCGTGGGTGGCGCGCAGGCCGCCGAAATTCCAGCGCTTCATGCCGCCGGCAAAACCCTTACCAACCGAGGTGCCGGTGACGTCGACGAACTGGCCGACCACGAAATGGTCCGCCTGGATCTCGGCGCCAACCGGAATCAGCGCATCTTCCGACACGCGAAATTCGGCGACTTTCCGCTTGGGCTCGACCTTGGCCGCGGCAAACTGGCCGCGCTCCGCCTTGGGCAGATACACGGTCTTGCGGGTGCCCGCACCGAGCTGCAGCGCGACGTAACCGTTCTTTTCGGTCGTGCGGTGGCCCAGCACCTGGCAATTGCCCAGCTTCAGCACGGTCACAGGGATATGTTCGCCGGCCTCCGTAAAGACCCGCGTCATCCCGACCTTTTGTGCGATCACTCCGGAGCGCATCGGCGTGCTTCCTGTTCTTTCTGTCCGCTAAGTTCGGACGAGCTAAAAAATCTTAGAGCTTGATCTCGACGTCGACACCGGCGGCCAGATCGAGCTTCATGAGAGCATCGACGGTCTGCGGGGTCGGGTCGACAATGTCGAGAAGGCGCTTGTGGGTGCGCATCTCGAATTGCTCGCGGCTCTTCTTGTCGACGTGCGGCGAACGGTTGACGGTGAACTTCTCGATGCGGGTGGGCAGCGGAATGGGTCCGCGAACCTGGGCACCGGTGCGTTTCGCCGTGTTCACGATCTCGCGGGTCGACGTATCGAGGATTCGATGGTCGAACGCCTTGAGACGGATGCGAATATTTTGGCCGTTCATTGCCGTTTGTCTTTCTTTGTCGCGTAGGGCGAGTGGTGAGCAGCGAATAGCGAATGGAACCAGTCCACTCGCTACTCGCCATTCCCTATTCGCTTATTCGATGATGGCGGCGACGACGCCGGCGCCGACGGTGCGGCCGCCTTCGCGGATCGCGAAGCGCAGCTTTTCTTCCATCGCGATCGGCACGATCAGGTGCACTTCCATCGCGATGTTGTCGCCCGGCATCACCATCTCGGTGCCTTCGGGCAGGTGCACGACGCCGGTCACGTCGGTGGTGCGGAAGTAGAACTGGGGCCGGTAGTTGGTGAAGAACGGGGTGTGACGACCGCCCTCTTCCTTGGTCAGGATATAGGCCTCAGCCTTGAACTTGGTGTGCGGCTTGACCGAACCCGGCTTCGCCAGCACCTGGCCACGCTCGACTTCCTCGCGCTTGGTGCCGCGGAGCAGCGCGCCGATGTTGTCGCCGGCCTGACCCTGATCGAGCAGCTTGCGGAACATTTCGACGCCCGTGACGATGGTCTTCTGGGTGTCGCGCAGGCCGATGATTTCGATTTCCTCGCCGACCTTGATGATGCCGCGCTCGACACGGCCGGTGACGACGGTGCCGCGGCCCGAGATCGAGAACACGTCTTCCACCGGCATCAGGAACGGCTGGTCAATCGGACGCTCGGGCTGCGGAATGTATTCGTCGACATTGCGCATCAGCTCGAGAATGGCGTCGTGGCCGAGCTTCTTGTCCTTGTCTTCGAGGGCGGCGAGCGCCGAGCCCTTGATGATCGGGATCTTGTCGCCGGGGAATTCATACTTCGAGAGCAGTTCGCGAACTTCGAGCTCGACGAGCTCGAGCAGCTCCGGATCGTCGACCATGTCGCACTTGTTCAGGAACACGACGAGCGCGGGAACGCCGACCTGACGGGCGAGCAGGATGTGCTCGCGGGTCTGCGGCATCGGGCCGTCGGCGGCCGACACGACCAGGATCGCACCGTCCATCTGGGCGGCGCCGGTGATCATGTTCTTCACATAGTCGGCGTGGCCGGGGCAGTCGACGTGGGCGTAGTGCCGGTTCTTGGTTTCGTATTCGACGTGGGCGGTCGAGATGGTGATGCCGCGCGCCTTCTCTTCCGGCGCCTTGTCGATCTGGTCGTACGCCGTGAACGTCGCACCGCCGGTTTCAGCCAGCACCTTGGTGATCGCTGCGGTCAGCGATGTCTTGCCATGGTCGACGTGACCGATGGTTCCGATGTTGCAGTGCGGTTTAGTACGTTCAAACTTTGCTTTGGCCATTTGACTCTCCGTTCAGTCGTTAGCTTGCAACCAACGACAATCAGGCAAACTTCTTCTGGACTTCTGCCGACACGTTCGCCGGTGCTTCGGCGTAGTGATCGAATTGCATCGTGAAGGTCGCGCGTCCCTGGCTCATCGAGCGCAGGTTATTCACGTACCCGAACATGTTCATAAGCGGCACCATCGCGTTGATGACGTTGGCGTTGCCCCGCATGTCCTGGCCCTGGATCTGGCCGCGCCGAGAATTCAGGTCGCCGATGACAGAACCGGTATAGTCTTCCGGGGTCACCACTTCGACCTTCATGATCGGCTCGAGCAGAACAGACTTGCCCTTCTGCAGCGCTTCGCGGAATGCCGCGCGCGCCGCGATTTCGAAGGCCAGCGCCGACGAGTCGACGTCGTGATACTTGCCGTCGACGAGCTGAACCTTGACGTCAACAACCGGGAAGCCGGCAACGACGCCCGAGCCCATCACGCTGTTGAGGCCCTTTTCGACGCCGGGGATGTATTCCTTCGGCACCGCGCCGCCGACGATCTTGGACTCGAACTCGTAGCCCTTGCCGGGCTCGTTCGGCTCCACGATGATCGACACTTCGGCGAACTGACCGGTACCGCCGGTCTGCTTCTTGTGCGTGTACTTGACTTCAGCGCGCTTGGTGACGCGCTCGCGGAACGCCACCTGCGGCGCGCCGATGTTGGCGTCGACCTTGTAGGTTCGCTTGAGAATATCGACCTTGATGTCGAGATGGAGTTCGCCCATGCCCTTCAAAATGGTCTGGCCGGACTCCTGGTCGGTCGACACGCGGAACGACGGATCTTCGGCAGCGAGCTTCGCCAACGCGACGCCGAGCTTTTCCTGGTCGGCCTTCGACTTCGGCTCGATCGCGATTTCGATCACCGGCTCCGGGAATTCCATCTTTTCCAGGATCACCGGCTTGTCGGGATCGCACAGCGTGTCACCGGTGCGCGCTTCCTTCAGGCCCGCCAGTGCGACGATGTCGCCGGCATAGGCTTCCTTGATGTCTTCGCGGTTGTTCGCATGCATCAACAGCATGCGGCCGATACGCTCTTTCTTCTCGCGGGTCGAATTGATGACCCCGGTACCCGACTGCAGGATGCCCGAATAGATTCGGCAGAAGGTGATGGTGCCGACGAACGGGTCGTCCATGATCTTGAACGCGAGCAGAGCCAGCGGCTCCTTGTCGTCGGCCTTGCGCACCACTTCGTTGCCGTCATCGTCGGTACCCTTGATCGCGGGCACGTCGATCGGCGATGGCAGGTAGTCGACGACGGCGTCGAGCAGCGGCTGCACGCCCTTGTTCTTGAACGCCGAACCGCACAGCACAGGATAGAACGCGCCGGTCAGCACGGCCTTGCGGATCAGCCGTTTCAGCGTCGCCTCGTCCGGCTCCTTGCCGTCGAGGAAAGCGGCCAGAGCGTCGTCATCGAGCTCGACAGCGGCTTCGACCATCTTCTCGCGGTATTCCTTGGCCTGGTCGACGAGATCGGCCGGGATGTCGACATAGTCGAACTTGGCGCCGAGCGATTCATCGTTCCAGATGATGCCCTGCATCTTCACGAGGTCGACGAGACCCTTGAAGTTGTTCTCGGCGCCGATCGGAAGCTGGATCGCGATCGGCTTGGCGCCGAGGCGGTCGACGATGTCGGCCAGACACTTGAAGAAGTCGGCGCCGGTCTTGTCCATCTTGTTGGCGAAGACGATGCGCGGAACCTTGTACTTGTCGCCCTGGCGCCACACGGTTTCGGTCTGCGGTTCGACGCCCTGGTTGGAATCGAGCACGCATACCGCGCCGTCGAGCACGCGCAGCGAACGCTCGACTTCAATGGTGAAGTCGACGTGGCCGGGGGTGTCGATGATGTTCAGGCGCTTACCGTTCCAGAACGCGGTGGTCGCAGCCGAGGTGATCGTGATGCCACGCTCCTGCTCCTGCTCCATCCAGTCCATGGTCGCGGCACCTTCGTGCACTTCGCCGATCTTATGGCTCTTGCCGGTGTAATAGAGGATGCGCTCGGTGGTCGTAGTCTTGCCGGCGTCGATATGCGCCATGATACCGAAGTTACGGTAGTCCTCGATGGCATGTTGGCGGGGCATGGGCTGTTCCTTAAATCCGTTCTTCGCCGTTACCAGCGATAATGCGAGAAGGCGCGGTTGGCTTCCGCCATCCGGTGCACGTCTTCACGCTTCTTGACGGCGTTTCCCCGGTTGTTCGACGCGTCGAGCAACTCGGCCGAGAGCCGCTCCGTCATCGTCTTTTCGTTGCGCTCGCGCGCGGCCGTGATCAGCCAGCGAATGCCCAGCGCCTGGCGGCGGACCGAACGCACTTCGACCGGCACCTGGTAGGTGGCGCCACCGACGCGGCGCGACCGCACTTCGATGGTCGGCATGACGTTTTCCAGCGCCTGCTCGAACACCGTGAGCGGCCCCTGCTTGGTCTTGGCCTCGATCATGGCGAGCGCGCCATAGACGATGTTTTCGGCGGCGGACTTCTTGCCGTCGTACATGATCGAGTTCATGAACTTCGTAATGATGATGTTCCCGAACTTCGGATCCGGGTTGACTTCACGCTTTTCAGCAGAGTGGCGACGCGACATCGTGTCTGTTCTCGCTTATTTCGGACGCTTCGCGCCGTACTTCGAACGACGCTGCTTACGGTTCTTGACGCCCTGGGTATCGAGGACGCCGCGGAGGATGTGGTAGCGCACGCCGGGCAAATCCTTGACGCGGCCGCCGCGGATCATGACCACCGAGTGCTCCTGAAGGTTATGGCCTTCACCCGGGATGTATCCGATCACCTCAAAGCCGTTGGTCAGGCGCACCTTGGCGACCTTACGAAGCGCCGAGTTCGGCTTCTTCGGGGTCGTGGTGTAGACGCGCGTGCAGACGCCACGCTTCTGCGGCGACTGCTGCAGCGCCGGCACCTTCTTGCGCGACTTCTGTACCGTACGCGGATTTGCGATCAGCTGGTTGATCGTCGGCATGTCAGCCTTCACCCTTTAGTTCACGCGAAACCTTGAATGGCTTTCGCAAATTCTTCTCGGAACTAGCCGTTCCGTTCGGCCCGCCTCACGCGAAAAAACATCCGCGCAAAACGAAATCGCGCCAACCACCCATCGCTGAGCGGAAAGCGCTTCGACGCCACAGAGGACCGCGAATTAGGACCGATCAGCGTTCGCTGTCCGACCCGCTACCGAGATCATGCATCCGAGTTCACTCTCAAGAGGACGTGCTCAAGAGAACTAAAATCGTCCTGGCATTGCCTAGCTATATGATCGACAGCGTTTGAGCGGCATTCGTCGAGGTTGGTGCCCGTCCAGTACCTTTAGGAATTGCCCATAAGGATTTGAAAGGGTGTTCCGTTCCGACGTTGGCGTAGCTCACCGCCTGTCGTTAAGTGGGCGTCTTCTATAAGCGGTGGATAGCTAAGTCAAGCAAAACGAGAACGCTGGAAATGCCTATGGCGTCTGCGGATTCGGCGTTTGCCGCGAAATCGAAAAAGTCGAACGGCGGTGCCCTGCCCCTCTTCCGAGCGCGTCGAGTCGGATATTTTTACCCGGGTAAATAAGACCGGAAACCTGATTCCTTGGTTCCAGTTTTTCCCCGCCAAGCCTTTACTTGTCGTTCCGGGCGCAAAACTTGCGCAACAGGGCCGGAATTCTTCATGAAGTACACCGATATTGCGATCGTCGGAGGCGGCCTCGCCGGTTCGACGGCGGCCGCCATGCTCGGTCGCACGGGAATTTCGACCGCTCTGATCGACCCGCATCGGGTCTATCCATTCGACTTTCGCGTCGAAAAATCAGCGGCGACGAGCAGCTCGGCCGCTTCTACGAGACCTGAATCGCCGATTCGGTGCTGCGCGCGGCCTCCATGACGGCGAAAACTGGATCGCGATTCGCGCCACCTGCGAGTCAGCGCGCGGTCAAACCGCCCCGCTCATTCCTCGTCATCCTCATCATCGTCGTCCTCATCGTCATCGTCGTCGGCCTGAGCGGCGACGTTGTGCGCCACATGGCCCTGGTCGTCCCAGAGCTTGCGATAGACGCCGTTGGCCGCGAGCAACTGCGCATGCGAGCCGCGCTCGATCGCCTTGCCGCCTGAAATCACGATGATCTCGTCCATCTCGACCACCGACGTCAGGCGGTGCGTCGACCAGATCATGGTGCGCCCTTCCGCCACCTTCATCAGCGTGCGGTTGATCGCGGCCTCCGTGGTTTGGTCGAGCGCCGAGGTCGCTTCATCGAGCAGCAGCAGCGAGGGATTGCGGATGATGGCGCGCGCGATCGCGATGCGCTGGCGCTGGCCGCCCGATAGCGTGTCGCCGCGCTCGCCGACCGGCGTGTCGTATTTCTGCGGCAGGCTCATGATGTAGCGGTGAATCTCGGCCTTGCGCGCGGCTTCCTCGACCTCCTTGTCGGTGGCGCCTTCCTTGCCAAGCCGGATGTTCTCGCGGATCGACATATTGAACAGCATGTTCTCCTGGAACACGACGGCCATGCCTGCGCGCAGCGATTCGCGGGTCACGCGGCGGATATCGACGCCGTCGATCGCCACCCGCCCCTCGTCCGGCGTGTAAAGACGCAGGATCAGGTTGAGCAGCGTGCTTTTGCCCGAGCCGCTCGGCCCCACGATCGCGATGCGCTTGCCGACATTGAGTTTGAGGCTGAAATCGTCGAGCACCGGCGTCTCGCTGCCTTCATACGCGAAGGTGACGCGTTCAAAGGCGATGTCGTTGGTGATCGGCGGCAAATCCGGCGCGCCCGGCCGGTCGGCGCCACGGGTCGGCTCATCCAGCAGTTCCTGGATGTGCCGCACCGCCGCCGCCGACTGGATCGACACCGGGATGAAGTGCATCAGATGGGCGATGTTGTAGGACACCTCCCAGAACGCGCTCTCGAAGGTGACGAAGGTGCCGATGGTGATCTGGCCCTTGGTGGCGAGATAGGCGCCGATCGCCAGCACCACGAGATGCAGCAACAGCACCGAAATGGTGACGGTGCGCTCTACCATGGTCGACAGGAACACGGCGGACGCCGTCTTGATGCGGACTTCCTGGTTACGCATGGTGAACCAGCCGAGCGTGCGGCGCTGCAGGCTGAACGCCTTGATCACGGCCTGCGCAGCCACGTTTTCCTGCACCGTGCCGAGCAGTGCTGCTTCATTGAGCTTCTGCTCGTAATTCGCCTGCACCGCCTTCGGCGTCAGGATTCGCGGCCCGATCAGCGTGATCGGGAATACCAGGAGGGCGACCGCCGCGAGCTGCCAGTTCAAAAACAGCATCAGGATGATGCCGGCGACCAATTCCAGGAACGGCAAAGCGGCGCTGTTGGCGAACGTCTTGACCGAGCCCTCAAAGGCCGCGAGGTCGATTGAGAAGCGCGAGAGGATTTCGCCGCGCTTGGTGCGGGCAAAATACGACGCCGGCAGGTTCTGGACGTGCTCGAACAGCCGCGACCGCACATCGGCAATGATGCACGCCGCCAGCCGCGCATCCCAGCGCTCGTACCAGACCGCGATGATCGAGGTGATGATACCGGCGACCGCGAGCACGCCGAGGATCTTGTAGAGCGCCTGAAAATCCTCTTCGCCCAGCGCATCGTCGATCAGGAATTTCAGGCTCAACGGCATGATGACGTTGAACAATGTCTCGACGAGAACGCCGAAGGTCACGAAGACGAGCAGCTTCCTGTAATTGCCCAGATACGGCTTGACGAAGCCGTAGATGGTCGCCATCGCGCCGGCGGCTTCCTTGGCGGTGAAAACGACGAGGTCCTCGTCATCATCATCGTCGTCGAGCTCTATCTCGTCCCCTTCGTCGTCCTTGTCAGCGCCCGGCGGGATGCCGGCCGCCTTACCACCGGCAACGGGCGCAGCGGCAGCCCCGGCCGCGAGCTTCTTCGCACGCTCGGGATCGTCCGCCGGCGCGGGATTCTGATCATCCGAGGACGGAGGCTTGGGCGCCATGAAACCAACCGATGCTGCACGGCCGGCATGACCGCAAATCGAAGGCGGCAGCGGCGAGCGCTACCGCAACGATTCTATGCGATCGGGATCAATTCGGCAAACATTTGGCATGACCGGCTCTGCTTCAGCGGTCACGCTCAACATAACCGGTCGGAGCTCAATCGTCTGATTCGACCTTGTCAAAAAACGAATAGCGCAGGCTGTCGGCGTCGGCATACCACTGCCCCGGTCCCTTGTTGGCAGCCAGCGTCGCCGCCCATACCGCATCGGTGCAGTCGCGCCGGTGCATCGAGAGGTCGAATCCGTTGCCGAAGAATAATTCGGACCATTCCCACCAGGTGCCGAGCTTCTTCACGCCGCGCAACAGATCGTAACGGTCGATCAGTGCAGGCGCCATGTCCGACGTCACCGACCCGAACACCAGGCCGGTCTTCACGACGCGGTTCAGTTCGCGCACCGCTCGCGGGACCTGCTTCTCGGCGACATGACACAGACTGGTCTCGAACACGAAATCGAACTCGTCGTCCTTGAACGGCATGTCGACGATCGAGCCAAGCTTGTTGAACTTCTTCAGCGCCTTCGGCGTCTTGGCGTGAATCGTCTTGTTGTTCTCGATACCCCAGGCATCGATGCCGCGCTCGCGCAGCGCGCCGACCAGTTCGCCGCTGGCGGAGCCGGCGACCAGGAGCTTGTAACCCTTGGCCCTGCTCCAGACGATCTTGATCAGTTCCGTCAGATAGGCCGGATCGGTAAACTGGCTCCAGACTTCGCTGTAAGGGCCTAGCCCACGGTAATTCTCGAAATAGCTGCGATCGATCCTGTCGTACGACACTTCGCCCTGCTGCGCGCGGGCGCGTCGCAACCGCATCATCTCGGTCAAAACGATATCGGTTGCGGCGTCGGAAGAATCGAGCAGGCCATTGAGCGTCGAATCGAACAGATAATCGCCGACCACCACAATCCCCGGATGCTGCTTCGGTTCCGGACGGTGGTTAGTCATGACGTCACGCACCGGCATGCCGCCCGGCAGCGCGTTCACCGACGACAGCCAGCGGTGAATCTTGCCTTCCAGGAAATGATCGCGGGCGTTGCCGAACGAAGCCGGCAGCGACTTGATGGCGGCGTCGATCAATTCCTCGTCGCTGAGATTGGCAAATGCCAGCGCGTCCGATCCCGCGATCAGCCAGTTGAGCACGCCGTGCCGGCCGACGTCGTGGCGGGCGCCCTCGTTGTAGACGCAGCAGCCGCCGAACGCTTCCGACATGAACCAGGCGCCGGGGATCTTCTCGCCCCAGAACGGTTCGTCGAACAGGATCGAGACCCGCAAGTAATGCGCCGGACGGTCGAAATAGGCGACGTGCTTGACCATCGACTTGCGCAGTTCCTCGCCGTCCCACCGCATGGTGGCGAGCCAGGAATGCGGCAGACACATCAAGACCAGATCGAAATCCCGTGTCTCGGGCCCCTTCCCGTTCATCATGTTGAGCTGATAGCGGCCGGCAGCGGTCTTTCCGACCTTCAGCACGCGGTGATTGAGCTGGATATCGGCATCGACTTCCGAGCGCAGGCATTCGATCAACTGCTCATTGCCGTTCTGGATCGAGTACAGGCCGATATAGCCGTCGATATCCATCACGAAGTTCTTCAGCGCATTCAGCCCGTTGGTGTTGTGGGCCTCGGTTGCGATATCCGAACGCGCCATCACCTTGAAGAAACGTTTGGCCGTGGGATCGTCGACTTCCTTGTCGAGCACTTCCTCGCAGGTCATGTAGGCCCAGGGATGCTCGTTGTCGTGGGCGCCGACGCCTTCGTAATATTCGATCGGCGACACCATGTCGGCGCAGCGCTTGCGGAACGCCTCGATCGCAGCCGCGGTCTTCTCGCCATATTTGCGGCGCATCCCCCGGACGTCGCTGAGCAGCTCGCCGTCAAGGTGCACCAGCTCGGCATCCATCGGAATCGTCTGCAGACCGAAATGCTGGATCAGTTCCCGTAAGGGATCTGGGCCGGTCATCGAATAATCGTAGATTTCGGCGACGCCTGCCTCATACATCGCCGGCGCGGAATCGAATTTGCGCGAGACGATCTTGCCGCCGACGCGGTCGGACGCCTCGTAAATCGTGACGCGGCAGAGATCGCCGAGCTTTTTCTTCAAGTACCAGGCGCTCATCAAGCCGCCTGGGCCGCCGCCCACAATTGCAAGATCCAACATGTCTTTCCAGTCGCCCCTCCGGCTCCCCCTGCCCTTAGGAAAGCAGCCGGTCTAGTCCACATTAGCAAAGGCGCTTTTCACCCTGAAGGGAAGATGAACAAATCAGGTCCTCGCAACGCAGCAATGAAAGAAAGCAGCAAAATGACCGGCTTGCGCCGGCCTTTTGTCTTCGCACCGTATTCTTGCGGGTGCCCTATTCTGGCCGCGGCACGGTCGGCCGTTTCGACTCCAGTGCTGCGCGGCACGGTTGTCTATCCGCCACGAAACGCCTTGCCGGCGAGCAGGCTGACAAGCTCCTGCTGGCGTGACAGGCCGGTCTTCGATAGCACGGCCTTGAGCTGGCTGCGCACGGTCTCCCGATTGACGCCGGTCGCATTCGCAAGCGCATCGATGGTTACTGTCTGGCCGATGCCCCGCGCCACGCGCGCCTCCGCCGGCGTCAGGTCGAACAGGCCTTGCAGGACTTCCGCCGTCGGCACCGCAGCGCGATCGACCGGCGTCACCACCAATAGCGCCGTGGCCTGCGTGAAAATATCGCGTGCATCGCCCCGCACAGGGACGACATGCAATACCATCGGCACGCGGTCCGCCGTCGCGGCGATCGGGATCGACTTGACGGTCCGGCCGCCGGCAAGGGACTGCGGACCGAGCGCCTCTGCAAGTAGCACGTCCGCCGTGACATCCGTCACCGTTACGCGCTCGATACGATCCTGAAACAGCGAAGGGACAAGCGCTTCGAACAAGCCGTTTGCCGCGAACACCTTGCCGCGCCCGCGCAGCACTGCGCCCGGCAGGCCAAGCACCTGCAACGCGTCAGCCTGGGCACGGGCGCGCTCGAAGCCAATGCGGTTTGCTGCAAGGGAGGCCCGGGCCAGATGCGGCCGCAGCCCGTCCAGCAGATCGACGACCTGTTGCGGCACCGGGCCGTGATCCTGATGCCGCGGCATCACGATCGCGATTGAATCGCCGGTCGGCATCGGAATGATCGTCCCGGCGCGGTAGCCAATGCCGTATTTGCGGTAGAAGTTGCAGTAGACGTCGTTGGTCGCAATCTCCTCCTCCGAAAGGAGGTCATAGTCGGTGACGAAGCCCGCATGATTGAGGGCGATGGCGCGCGGAAGATTTGGATCGCGCTCGCTCCATCCGTCTCTCCAGAACACGGGCATGAGCTGGTCATATTCGGCAGAATTGACCGCGCTCGTGTAGCCGTCGCGCACGCCGAACAGAAAGCCGCCGTTGCCGCCGATCGCGGCACCGAGTTCGCCGAGCACAGCCGGCCAAAGCGACGGAATGAGCCCCGCCTCGTAGATGCGGTCGATCAGGGGTTCAAAATGATCCGACTCGCTCATGGGGAATTGCAAATATTTTGGCAGGAGGGCATTTCCTGACTTGATAGCAGCGGTCACCCATCCGGGTGAAGCACTATCCTCACTCGTAAAAAGAAAAAGCCGGCTTCGCAGCCGGCTTTCCTGTTGATCGGAGTGGAACCCTTACTCCGCTGGCGGCAGCGCCAGCGGTTCGGCTTCCGGAGCGGTCGGCACGATCGCCGCCTGCTTCTCGCGCTCGTCCAGAATCAGCTTGTCGCGCTTGACCGCGACTTCGCGGATCTTGGCCATCGAGGCGCCGGTGCCCGCCGGGATCAGCCGGCCGACAATGACGTTCTCCTTGAGGCCTTCCAGCGGGTCCACCTTGCCGTTGACGGCGGCTTCGGTGAGCACGCGGGTGGTCTCCTGGAACGAGGCCGCCGAGAAGAACGAGCGGGTCTGCAGGCTCGCCTTGGTGATGCCGAGCAGAACCGGCGTTCCCGTGGCGGGCTTCTTGCCCTCTTCCTTTGCCTTCAGGTTGAGCGCGTCGAACTCGATCTTGTCGACCTGCTCGCCCGAGATCATGTCGGTGTCGCCCTGATCGGTGACCTCGACCTTCTGCAGCATCTGACGGACAATCACCTCGATGTGCTTGTCGTTGATGAGCACGCCCTGCAGCCGATAGACCTCCTGGATTTCGTTGACCAGATAGGCAGCGAGTTCCTCGATGCCCTTGATCGCCAGGATATCGTGCGGCGCCGGATTGCCTTCGACGATGAAATCGCCCTTTTCGACGATGTCGCCGTCCTGCAGATGGATGTGCTTGCCCTTCGGGATCAGGTACTCGCGCGGCTCCTCGGTCTTGTCCATCGGCTCGATCGAGATGCGGCGCTTGTTCTTGTAGTCGCGGCCGAAGCGGATCGTGCCGGCGATTTCCGCGATGATCGCCGCGTCCTTCGGCTTGCGGGCCTCGAACAGTTCGGCCACCCGCGGCAGACCGCCGGTGATGTCGCGGGTCTTGGCGCTTTCGGTCGAGATACGCGCCAGGATGTCACCGGCCTTGACCTTCGCGCCGGTATCCACCGACAGGATGGCGTCGACCGACAGCATGTAGCGGGCATCGCCGCCACGCGCGAGCTTGAGCACCTTGCCGTCCTTGCCCTTGACCACGATGGCCGGACGCAGGTCGGCACCACCGCGCGACGCACGCCAGTCGATGACGACGCGCTTGGCGATACCGGTGGATTCGTCGAGCGTTTCCGAGATCGACTGACCCTCGACCAGGTCCTCGAACCCGATGGTGCCCTCGACTTCGGTGAGAACCGGACGGGTGTACGGATCCCACTCCGCGATGCGCTGGCCGCGCTTGACCATGTCGCCCTCGTCGACGTGCATGCGCGCGCCGTACTGAATGCGGTGGGTCGCACGCTCGGTTCCGTCGGCATCGACGATCGCAACGACCATGTTGCGAACCATCGCGATCAAGTGGCCTTCGCTGTTTCGGGCGATGGATTTGTTCTTGATGGTGACCTTGCCCTCGAAGTTCGATTCGACGAACGACTGCTCGTTGATCTGCGCCGCGCCGCCGATATGGAACGTGCGCATCGTGAGCTGCGTGCCCGGTTCACCGATCGATTGGGCGGCGATGACGCCGACCGCCTCGCCGTGGTTGACCGGCGTGCCGCGGGCCAGATCGCGGCCGTAGCACTTGCCGCAGATGCCGTTGACGAGTTCGCAGGTCAGCGCCGAGCGAATCTTCACTTCCTGGATGCCGGCCTGCTGGATGGCGTCGACATGCGTCTCCTCCATCAACGTGCCGCGCTTGACCACGACCTTGTTGGTCGCGGGATCGCGCAGATCCTCGCCCGCGGTGCGGCCGAGAATACGCGAGGCCAGCGAAGCGACCACCGTGCCGGCATCGACGATGGCGCGCATCTTGATGCCGAGCTTGGTGCCGCAATCGTCCTGCGTGATGATGCAGTCCTGCGCCACGTCGACCAGGCGGCGGGTCAGGTAACCGGAGTTCGCGGTCTTCAACGCGGTGTCCGCGAGACCCTTGCGGGCGCCGTGGGTCGAGTTGAAGTATTCGAGCACCGACAGACCTTCCTTGAAGTTGGAAATGATCGGCGTCTCGATGATCTCACCCGACGGCTTCGCCATCAGGCCGCGCATACCGGCGAGCTGACGCATCTGCGCCGGCGAACCGCGCGCGCCCGAATGCGCCATCATGTAGATCGAGTTGATGTCGGCGTCGGCACCCTTCGGCGTCTTCTTGGTCGAGGAGATTTCCTTCATCATCTCCTTGGCGATTTCTTCGGTCGCCTTCGACCAGGCGTCGACCACCTTATTGTACTTCTCGCCATGGGTGATCAGGCCGTCGTTGTACTGCTGCTCGAAATCCTTCGCCAGCGTACGGGTGGTGTCGACGATCTTCCACTTGCTGTGCGGCACCACCATGTCGTCCTTGCCGAACGAGATGCCGGCCTTGAACGCATTGTAGAAGCCGAGCGCCATGATGCGATCGCAGAAGATCACGGTCTCCTTCTGACCGCAGTGACGGTAGACCTGGTCGATCACGCCGGAGATTTCGCGCTTGGTCATCAGCTTGTTGATGATGTCGTACGAAATCTTCGCGTTCTTCGGCAGCACGTTGCCGAGCATGACACGGCCCGCGGTGGTCTCGATCCAGCGCTTCGCCGGCTTGCCGTTCTCGTCGGTGCCCTCCCACCGGTACTTGATCTTGGTGTGGAGGTGGATGACCTTCGAATGCAGGGCGTGCTCGAGCTCGGCCATGTCGCCGAAGATCTTGCCCTCGCCGGGCAGGCCTTCACGCATGATCGAGAGATAGTAGAGGCCGAGCACGATGTCCTGCGACGGCACGATGATCGGCTGACCGTTCGCCGGATGCAAGATGTTGTTGGTCGACATCATCAGGACGCGCGCTTCCAACTGCGCTTCCAGCGACAGCGGAACGTGCACGGCCATCTGGTCGCCGTCGAAGTCGGCGTTGAACGCCGCGCAAACCAGCGGATGGAGCTGGATCGCCTTGCCTTCGATCAACACCGGCTCGAACGCCTGGATGCCGAGGCGATGCAGCGTCGGCGCGCGGTTGAGCAGCACCGGATGCTCGCGGATCACCTCGTCAAGGATATCCCAGACCTCGGGACGCTCCTTTTCGACCAGCTTCTTCGCCTGCTTCACGGTGGTGGACAGACCCTTCGCGTCGAGCCGCGAATAGATGAACGGCTTGAACAGTTCGAGCGCCATCTTCTTCGGCAGGCCGCACTGATGCAGCCGCAGCTCGGGACCGACCACGATCACCGAACGGCCCGAATAGTCGACGCGCTTGCCGAGCAGGTTCTGCCGGAAGCGGCCCTGCTTGCCCTTGAGCATGTCGGCCAGCGACTTCAGCGGGCGCTTGTTGGCGCCGGTGATGACGCGGCCGCGGCGGCCGTTGTCGAACAGCGCGTCGACAGCCTCCTGCAGCATGCGCTTTTCGTTACGGATGATGATGTCGGGCGCCCGCAGCTCCATCAGCCGCTTCAAGCGGTTGTTGCGGTTGATGACGCGGCGGTAGAGGTCGTTGAGGTCCGAGGTCGCAAAGCGGCCGCCATCGAGCGGCACCAGCGGACGCAGGTCCGGCGGGATCACCGGCACCACGGTCAGGATCATCCACTCCGGCTTGTTGCCGGAATAGCGGAACGCTTCGACGATCTTCAGCCGCTTGGCGAGCTTCTTGTGCTTGATGTCGGACTCAGTCTCCTGCATCTCGGCGCGCAGGGACTGCTCGAGCTTTTCGAGCTCAAGGCCCTTCAACAGCTCGCGGATCGCTTCCGCGCCGATCATGGCAGTGAACGAATCCTGGCCGTATTCGTCCTGCGCCTTCAGGTACTCGTCTTCCGACAAGAGCTGACGGTCCTTGAGCGCGGTCAGGCCCGGCTCCAGCACGACGTAGTATTCGAAGTACAGGATCCGCTCGAGATCCTTCAGCGTCATGTCGAGCAGAAGGCCGATGCGCGACGGCAGCGACTTCAGGAACCAAATGTGGGCAACAGGTGCCGCCAGTTCGATATGGCCCATGCGCTCGCGCCGGACGCGCGACAGCGTCACTTCGACCGAGCACTTTTCGCAGATGATGCCCTTGTACTTCATCCGCTTGTACTTGCCGCACAAGCACTCGTAGTCCTTGATCGGCCCGAAGATGCGGGCGCAGAACAGGCCGTCGCGCTCCGGCTTGAAGGTCCGGTAGTTGATGGTCTCTGGCTTTTTGATCTCGCCGTAGGACCAGGACAGAATCTTCTCCGGGGACGCAATCGAGATCCGGATCTGGTCGAAGACCTGGGCCGGGGTCGTCGGATTGAAGAGATTCATAATTTCTTGGTTCATCGTCTTCTCCTCGCGTGCCGGTCGTCACCGGCAGCAAATTCGAAACTCTTATTTGGTGCGCGCCCCACTCAACGTCCGAGCGAAGCGCGAATGTCCGGCCCTTTGCGCGAAGGCTTGCCTCGCGCTTTGGGCCGGACATGGAATCTCAAGCGTTACTCAGCCGCCTCGGACGTCGGCGCCGGTCCCATCTTGGAATTGTGCAGGTCGACGTTGAGGCCGAGCGAGCGCATTTCCTTGACCAGCACGTTGAACGATTCCGGAATACCCGCCTCGAACGTGTCGTCGCCGCGCACAATCGCCTCGTACACCTTGGTACGGCCGGCGACGTCGTCCGACTTCACGGTCAGCATTTCCTGCAGCGTGTAGGCCGCGCCGTAGGCTTCCAGCGCCCACACCTCCATTTCGCCGAAACGCTGGCCGCCGAACTGCGCCTTGCCGCCCAGCGGCTGCTGGGTGACGAGCGAGTACGGACCGATCGAACGCGCGTGGATCTTGTCGTCGACCAGATGGTGCAGCTTGAGCATGTAGATGTAGCCCACCGTCACCTTGCGATCAAAGGCGTCGCCGGTGCGGCCGTCATAGACGGTCGACTGGCCGGAGGCGTCGAAGCCCGCGAGCTTCAGCATCTCCTCGATGTCGGCTTCCTTGGCACCGTCGAACACCGGCGTCGCGATCGGCACGCCGTGGCTCAGATTGCGGCCCAGCTCCATCAGCTCGTTGTCGTTGAGCGTCTTGATGGTTTCATCGTCGCCATAGATCTTCTTCAGGGTCTCGCGCAGCGGCTTGAGATCCTGCTTCTGATAATAGCCGTCGATGGTCTGGCCGATGCGCTTGCCGAGACCGGCGCAGGCCCAACCGAGATGCGTCTCCAGAATCTGGCCGACGTTCATGCGCGAGGGCACGCCGAGCGGATTGAGCACGATGTCCGCATGCGTACCGTCCTCGAGGAACGGCATGTCCTCGATCGGAACGATCTTGGACACCACACCTTTGTTGCCGTGGCGGCCGGCCATCTTGTCGCCGGGCTGGATCTTGCGCTTCACCGCGACGAAGACCTTGACCATCTTCATCACGCCGGGCGGCAATTCGTCGCCACGCTGCAGCTTTTCGACCTTGTCGAGGAAGCGCTGTTCTAGGCCCTTCTTCGATTCGTCGTACTGCTTCCGCATCGCCTCGATTTCGGCCATCAGCTTGTCGTTCGGTGACGCAAACATCCACCACTGCGACTTCGGATACTCCTCGAGCACGGCGCGCGTGATCTTGGTGTCCTTCTTGAAGCCCTTCGGACCCGCGATGCCCTGGCGGTTTTCCAGGAGCTCGGCGAGGCGGCCGTAAACGTTACGGTCGAGGATCGCCTGCTCGTCGTCGCGGTCCTTGGCCAGACGCTCGATCTCTTCGCGCTCGATCGCCAGCGCACGCTCGTCCTTGTCGACGCCGTGGCGGTTGAACACGCGCACTTCCACGATCGTGCCCTGCACGCCCGGAGGCACGCGCAGCGAGGTGTCGCGGACGTCGGAAGCCTTTTCGCCGAAGATGGCGCGCAAAAGCTTTTCTTCCGGCGTCATCGGGCTCTCGCCCTTCGGCGTGATCTTGCCGACCAGGATGTCGCCGGCGCGGACTTCGGCGCCGATATAGACGATGCCGGCTTCGTCGAGGTTCTTCAGCGCTTCTTCCGAGACGTTCGGAATGTCGCGGGTGATTTCCTCAGGTCCGAGCTTGGTGTCGCGGGCCATCACCTCGAACTCCTCGATGTGGATCGAGGTGAAGACGTCGTCCTTCACGATCCGCTCGGAGAGCAGGATCGAGTCTTCGAAGTTGTAGCCGTTCCACGGCATGAACGCGACCAGCACGTTGCGGCCGAGCGCGAGCTCGCCGAGATCGGTCGACGGACCGTCGGCAATGATGTCACCCTTCTTGACGATGTCGCCGACCTTCACCAGCGGACGCTGGTTGATGCAGGTCGACTGGTTGGAGCGCTGGTACTTCATCAGCCGGTAGATATCGACGCCCGACTTGGTCGGATCGAGATCTTCTGTGGCGCGGATCACGACGCGGGTGGCGTCGATCTGGTCGACCACGCCGGAACGGCGGGCGGCGATGGCAGCACCGGAGTCACGGGCCACCACGCCTTCCATGCCGGTGCCGACGAACGGCGCCTCGGCGCGAACCAGCGGCACCGCCTGGCGCTGCATGTTCGAGCCCATCAGCGCGCGGTTGGCGTCGTCGTTCTCGAGGAACGGGATCAGCGCCGCGGCCACCGAGACGAGCTGCTTCGGCGACACGTCCATATAATCGACCTTGTCCGGCGTGATCGGCAGCACTTCGCCGGCATGACGGCAGACGATCAGGTCTTCGGTGAAGCGGCCCTTGGCATCGAGCGGCACATTGGCCTGCGCGACGCGATAGCGCCCCTCCTCCATCGCCGAGAGATACACGACCTCGTCGGTGACGCGGCCGTCCTTCACCTTGCGGTAGGGCGTTTCGACGAAGCCGTACTTGTTGACGCGCGCGAACGTCGCCAGCGAGTTGATCAGGCCGATGTTCGGACCTTCCGGCGTCTCGATCGGGCAGATGCGGCCGTAATGGGTCGGATGCACGTCGCGGACTTCGAAGCCGGCGCGCTCGCGGGTCAGACCGCCCGGTCCAAGCGCCGACAGACGGCGCTTGTGGGTGATCTCCGACAGCGGGTTGGTCTGGTCCATGAACTGCGAGAGCTGGGACGAGCCGAAGAACTCGCGCACCGCGGCAGCCGCCGGCTTGGCGTTGATCAGGTCCTGCGGCATCACGGTGTCGATGTCGACGCTGGACATGCGCTCCTTGATGGCGCGCTCCATGCGAAGGAGGCCGATGCGGTACTGGTTCTCCATCAACTCGCCGACCGAACGCACACGGCGGTTGCCGAGATGGTCGATGTCATCGATCTCGCCCTTACCATCGCGAAGGTCGACCAGCGTCTTGATGACGGCCAGGATGTCTTCCTTGCGCAGCGTGCGATGGGTGTCGGGCGCGTCGAGCTCGAGGCGCATGTTCATCTTGACGCGGCCGACCGCGGACAGGTCGTAACGCTCGGCGTCGAAGAACAGCGACTGGAACATGGTCTGGGCCGAATCGATCGTCGGCGGCTCGCCCGGACGCATCACGCGGTAGATGTCGAACAGCGCGTCTTCACGCGTCATGTTCTTGTCGGCATGCAGTGTGTTGCGGATGTAGGCGCCGACATTGACGTGGTCGATGTCGAGCAGCGGCAGCTCCTTGTAGCCCTGCTCGTTGAGCGCCTTCAGCGACTTCTCGGTGAGCTCCTCGCCGGCCTCGGCGTAGATTTCACCGGTCTTCGGATTGACGAGATCCTCGGCGAGATAGTTGCCGATCAGCTCTTCATCCGACAGGCGCAGGGCTTTCAGGCCCTTTTCCTGCAACTGGCGCGCGGCGCGCACGGTCAGCTTCTTGCCGGCCTCCAGCACCACCTTGCCGGTATCGGCGTCGATCAGGTCGTTGATGGTCGAGTAGCCGCGGAAACGGGCGGCGTCGAACGGCACGCGCCAGCCGTCCTTGGCGCGCTTGAAATTGATCTTCTTGTAGAACGTCGACAGGATCTGCTCGCCGTCGAGACCGAGCGCGTACATCAGCGAGGTCACGGGGATCTTGCGGCGGCGGTCGATGCGCGCGAACACGATGTCCTTGGCGTCGAACTCGATGTCGAGCCAGGAACCGCGATACGGAATCACGCGCGCGGCAAACAACAGCTTGCCGGACGAATGGGTCTTGCCCTTGTCGTGGTCGAAGAACACGCCCGGCGACCGGTGCATCTGCGAGACGATGACGCGCTCGGTACCGTTGACGACGAAGGTGCCGTTCATGGTCATGAGCGGGATATCGCCCATGTAGACGTCCTGCTCCTTGATGTCCTTGACCGACTTGGCGCCGGTTTCCTCATCGATATCGAACACGATCAGGCGCAGCGTCACCTTCAGCGGCGCAGCATAGGTCATGCCGCGCTGGCGGCACTCGTCCACGTCGTATTTCGGCGGCTCGAATTCGTAGCGGACGAACTCCAGCATCGAGGTGCCGGAGAAATCCGAGATCGGGAACACCGAGCGGAACACCGCCTGCAGGCCCTCGTCCAGCCGGCCGCCCGGAGGTTCATCGACCATCAGGAACTGGTCATAGGATGCCTTCTGAACCTCGATCAGGTTCGGCATCTCGGCGACTTCCTTGATGTGTCCGAAGAACTTGCGGACCCGTTTGCGACCGGTGAATGTCTGCTGCGCCATCGTGGCCTCTCATTTTCGTCGCCTTAGTAGGCGAACCTTCCGAAGCGCGACTGCCATCGCCCCCGGGTTGAATTGTCGAATCGCTCAAAAGGAACAAAGCCCACTTTCAGGAATTAAATCCTGAACCCGCACTTTAGACCTTCAAAACGCAAAACGACGCGCGGGCGCATGACTGCACCCGCCCGTCACAACTGGTTGCTTCACGGACTGAAAAAGCCCGAAATCTGACTGTCTCCCAACGGCTTACGCCGGGAACCCTGCCGTCCCCGCCGCCTACCGCCTTTTCCTGCTGCCGCCCTGATATGGGGCAGAAACGTGGAGATTCGAGGGGCTAACCCCGCGAATCCCCACACTTTTCTGTGTAGTACGCTTACTTCAACTCGACCTTGGCGCCAGCCTTTTCGAGCTGGGCCTTGAGTTTGTCGGCCTCTTCCTTGTTCACGCCTTCCTTGACCGGCTTGGGCGCGCCTTCGACGAGGTCCTTGGCTTCCTTGAGGCCCAGGCCGGTGATGGCGCGGACTTCCTTGATGACTTCGATCTTCTTTTCGCCGGCGGAAGCGAGAACGACGGTGAAGTCGGTCTTTTCTTCAACCGGAGCAGCGGCGGCGCCGCCACCCGCGGGTCCGGCAACCGCCACGGCGGCAGCGGCGGAAACGCCCCACTTTTCTTCGAGGAGCTTCGCGAGCTCGGCAGCTTCGAGCACAGTGAGGCTCGAGAGGTCGTCGACGATTTTCTGTAGGTCAGCCATTGATCAGTTCCTTAAAGGTTTGGTTCGAACCAGATTTGATTAGCGAAGGGTCAGGCCGCTTCGCTCTTTGAGGCATAGGCCTGGACGACGCGCGCGAGCTTGGCCGCGGGCGCAGTGGAGAGCTGAGCGATCTTGGTCGCCGGCGCCACCAGGAGGCCGACAAGCTTGCCGCGCAGTTCGTCCAGCGACGGCAAGGAGGCAAGTGCCTTCACGCCGTTCACATCCAGGACGGTTTTACCCATCGAGCCGCCGAGAATGACGAACCGCTCGTTCGTCTTGGCGAACTCCATGGCAACCTTCGGCGCCGCTACCGGATCGTTTGAAGTCGCGATCACGGTCGGCCCCTTCAAAAGGGACCCGATGGCAACGACGTCCGTGCCTTCAAGAGCAATTTTAGCGAGACGGTTCTTCGAGACCTTCACCGACGCGCCCGCCTGCTTCATCTGCGTACGCAGCTTCTGCATCTGGGCCACGGTGAGGCCGGAATAATGGGCGACGACTGCAACGCTCGTGGTCTTGAAGACCTCGTTCAGCGCCTCAACCGCGTCCTTTTTTGCCGCTCTTTCCACAGCAAGCTCTCTCCGGTTGGCGGCCTTCGCTTAAGAGCGAGACCGCCGGGTTGCACCCATCGTCTCGCCCAAAACCTGACCTCTAGACACCAGTCTCAAGGACACGCCGGGCAGACGACATTTGAAAAGCCTGCCCTCCCGAACCGGATGGTGCGGGGTGTCGAGGTTCGAACCAAATCAGCCATGGCGCCGCGCGAGGCGACGCTAAAGCGAAATCCGGTCTTCACCCGTCTATGCAGGCTATAAGATTAAGCCGTTGAGGAACTTGCGTTCTTCGCGGGCGCCTGCAGTCTCGGACAGGACGGAGCCATTCGGCAAGCCGAACGACCCCTGCCGCATTTCCACGAAACGACAGGTTTTCCTTCCTTTCGAGCAATCCATGCGGATGTCCTGAAAGGAATGATCTCCTACCGTAACGGGTTTTCGGAATGCGCGCACAGCCGTGCCAGCTACGGCCAGCACGCCTGGAAGCCGTTGTTTAGCGAGTCTTGCCCGGCTTGCCAAGGGCAAAATTCACACCAGTTTGTCGACCCGGCCCAGGCAAAGTTCCTCGGCAAAAATTTTCGTTCGAAACGCGCGCCAAAATTTTTGACCCGCGCCGTCACACTGCTCTCTCCACGCTCGTCTTGGTCGCAGGAGGTTCCCATGCGGCGTCAAATAGCGGCGATCCTTGCGATACCGGCCGTTCTGAACGGGCTGGCGATGCTTGTTGCCGGCCCCCTCTGGTACCACAACGTTCCCGGCGTCACCGATACCGGTCCCTTCAACCCGCATTTCGTGCAGGACGTCGGCGCAGCATTTCTGGTGGCCGGTCTGGCGCTGGCCGCGCGGGCATGGCGACCACGGTACTGGCCGGCGGCGGTGGCGGGCGCCGGCTTCCTAGCCGCGCATGGCCTGATCCACCTGGTGCTGATCGCTAGCGGGCACGTCCATCACGCCGTGTTCGATCTTCTTGCCGTGGTTCTGCCCTCCGCACTCGCCCTCTATTCCGCCTTCCCCAACAAAGGAGAACAATATGCGTAGTTGGATCGCCCGCCGCAGTTTGCGTGCATTCGCCAAACGCTATGGTTACGACGTCAGCTATCTCGAGATGATGCTGAACGAATCCCCTACCGCCTTTTTCAAGTTCGCGCCCATCATGAAGGCGGCCGCGCACCGCGAGGCGGTTCCGATCGATGCCAGCTTTGCTGCCAAAATCGTTGGCGCGCTGGCGGAGGATTGCGGTCCCTGTACGCAACTGGTCGTCGACATGGCGCTGGAAGCGGGCATGGCCAAGGACCAGATCGAGGCGGTTCTTCGCCGCGATCCGCGCGCGATGAATGATGCGACCATGCTCGGGTTCCGGTTTGCCGATGCCGTGGTGCGCCGCTCCGCCAACGACGATGAGTTTCGCGACGCCGTCCGCGCCCAATGGGGCCCGAAAGGCGTGATAGACCTGACGATCGCGCTCCAGCTCGGCCGCATGTTCCCGATGGTAAAAGCCGGGCTCGGCTACGCCAAGGAGTGCCGCCGCGTTTCGGTGAATGGACACAATATCGATGTCGTCAAACAGGCCGCATGACGACCCGCTGGCGCCCCATCGCGGGCGCCTGCTCGGGCTCGCCTATCGCATGCTCGGCAGCCGCAGCGACGCCGAAGACGTCGTGCAGGACGCCTATCTCCGCTTTGCCGGCGCCGAGGATGTCCGCAACGCGGAAGCGCTTCTCGTCACCGTCGTGACCCGGCTCTGCCTCGATCGCCTGAGGAGCGCAAAGGCGCAGCGGGAGATCTATGTCGGGCCCTGGCTCCCGGAACCGGCGTTCGACGCGGAAAGTCTGTCGGTCGAAGCCGCCACCGAACTGGCTGACGATCTATCGTTCGCCCTGTTGCTGGCGTTGGACCGGCTTTCCCCGATGGAGCGCGCGGCCTTCCTGCTTCACGATGTGTTCGACACGCCGTTTTCCGAAATCGCCGCGATGCTCGACCATAGCGAGGCCGCCTGCCGTCAGCTTGCCTCGCGCGCCCGCCGAGCGGTGCGCGACAACCGCCCGGCGCCTGCGGCCGCGCCGGACAGTCACGCGCGCCTGCTGCATGCTTTCAGCGAAGCAGTTACCAGCGGTGACGTCAGCCGGCTGGCCGAATTGCTGCGCGAGGATGCGGTTGCAATCACCGATGGCGGCGGCCGCAAGTTCGCGGCGCGCAATCCGATTGTCGGGAAAGACAAGGTCGCCCGCTTCTTCGTCGGTATTGCCGGCAAAACTGCCGGCCAGGACGTCCGTATCGAGCCGGCTGTCATCAACGGCGCCATTGGCGCGCTACTCTATCTGGATGGCGAACTCGACCTCACCCTGAGCATGGCGATCGATGGCGAGAAAATCGCTGCGATCTACGTCGTCCGCAATCCCGACAAGCTGCGCCACGTGCCGGCCGGCACGGCGCACTGAAGCAGTCAGGCGAGCGGCACCGGGTAAGGCAGGCGCTTGCCGGCAAAAAACGCATCGAGATTGGCCAACACGCAATCCTGCATCGCCACATGCGACTCCAGCGTATGACCGCCGATGTGCGGCGAGAGCACGACATTGGGCAGCGCCGTCAGGGCGTCCGGCGCATGCGGCTCCTTCTCGTAGACGTCGAGGCCCGCGCCGGCGATGGTCTGATCGGTCAGCGCCGCAATCAGCGCAGGCTGGTCGATCACCGAGCCGCGCGAAATGTTGACGACGTAACCATCCTTGCCGAGCTTGCGCAGAATATTGGCATCGACAACGTGATGGGTATCCGCTCCTGCCCGCACCGCGATCATCAGGACACTGCACCATTCGGCCAGCGCATCCAGGCTCGGTAAATACCGATACGGCACATCGTGCCGGCTGCGGCTAAAATAGCCGACCTCGGTCTCGAACGCGGCAGCCCGCGAGGCAATCTTGCGGCCGATCTCGCCCATGCCGTAGACGCCGATCTTGCGGCCGAGCATCCCGGCTTGCGGGCGCATCATCGGCGACGGTTTTGCGGCCGCCCAACTCCCGCCGCGCACATAGTCGTCAGCCACGAGCAGCCGCCGCGTGGCCGCCAACATCAGCGTGATCGCGATATCGGCGACTGACGCCGCATTGGCGCCGGGGCTGTGGCCGACGGCGATGTTGCGCTTCGCCGCAGCGTCGAGGTCGACGCCGTCATAGCCGGTGCCGTAGCAGATGATCGCGCCCAGTTTCGGCATCATGTCCATCGCCTCGCTGCGAAGCGGCGTCCCGCCCGCCGTGATCAGCGCGCGAATGTCGGCGAGCTGATCGGCCGAGAACACCTCGTTGGGCGCCTTGCCCGCGGCGTTCAACAACTCGAAGCGCTCGCCAAAACGTTCCATCTGGGCTTTGGGAAAACGCGAATAGATCAGGACTTTCTCGGGCATTCTTTTTCCTTCTTGCCAAGTCCGGCGACGCAACGACTACGAAAACGCGACGTCAAACGCAAAGGGCGGAATCGGTCACCCGATTCCGCCCTGCAATTCACTCAGACCGCCACGGACTAGCCGAGCAATGTGCCCGGCTCGACCTTGACGCCCGGGCCCATGGTGGAGGAGACCGCCACGCGCTGGATGTAGGTGCCCTTGGCGCCGGCCGGCTTTGCTTTTGCCACCGCATCCGCCAGCGCTTTCACGTTCTGCACCAGCTTTTCCTCGGAGAACGACGCCTTGCCGACACCGGCCTGCACGATGCCGGCCTTTTCGACGCGGAATTCGACCGAGCCGCCCTTGGCGCCCTTCACGGCTGACGTGACGTCCATCGTCACGGTGCCGATCTTCGGGTTCGGCATCATGCCGCGCGGGCCGAGCACCTTACCGAGGCGGCCAACCAGCGGCATCATGTCGGGGGTTGCGATACAACGGTCGAAGTCGATCGTGCCGCCCTGGACCTTCTCGACCAGGTCTTCGGCGCCGACGACGTCAGCACCGGCAGCCTTGGCTTCGTCCGCTTTGGCGCCACGGGCGAACACGCCGACGCGCAGCGTGCGGCCGGTGCCGTTCGGCAGGTTGACGACGCCGCGAACCATCTGGTCGGCGTGGCGCGGGTCGACGCCGAGATTGATCGCGATCTCGATCGTCTCGTCGAACTTCGACGTGGCGCGTTCCTTGACCATCTTGATGGCATCCGCGAGCGGATAGAGCTTCTCGCGGTCGATGCCCTCACGGACCTTCTTCAAACGTTTTCCGATTGCCATGGTCCGTTACCCCGCAACTTCCAGACCCATCGAACGGGCGGAGCCCTCGACCATCTTCATGGCCGATTCGACGGAATCGCAATTGAGATCCTTCATCTTCTTCTCGGCGATCTCGCGCACCTGCGCTTTGGTCACCTGGCCCGCCTTGTCGCGGCCCGGAGTTTTCGAGCCGGACTGGATCTTGGCAGCCTGCTTGAGGAAGTAGGACATCGGCGGCGTCTTCATCTCGAAGGTGAAGGAACGGTCCGCATAGATGGTGATGATTACCGGGATCGGGGTGTTCTTTTCTTCCTTCTGCGTCTGCGCGTTGAACGCCTTGCAGAATTCCATGATGTTGAGGCCGCGCTGACCAAGCGCGGGACCGATCGGGGGCGACGGATTTGCCGCACCGGCCGGGACCTGAAGCTTCAGGTATCCGGTCACTTTCTTTGCCATTTATTGCTCCTCATGTTGCTCCGGACAATCCGGAAGCTTCACAGGACCGTGGTACGGTTCGCATGACGGCTGGCGACCGTCAGTCCCCTTCCACGGCATTCCAAAGGCGTCGCCGCCTCCACTCTTGTCATGCCCGGGCTTGACCCGGGCCCGTCGCTCTTGCTTCTCACGAAGCAAGATGGATTGCCGGGTGATCCAGTGCGAAGACGCGCTTCGCGCTTTAGCCCGGCAACGACAGCATCGATCAGACCTTCTCGACCTGACCGAATTCCAGTTCGACCGGCGTGGCGCGGCCGAAGATCGACACCGCGACCTTCACGCGCGAACGCGCCTCGTCAATTTCTTCAACCACGCCGGAGAACGACGCGAACGGGCCATCGGCGACGCGGACGTTCTCGCCGATTTCGAACGACACCGACGCCTTCGGCCGTTCGACACCTTCCTGCACCTGGTGCAGGATCCGCATCGCCTCGGACTCGGAGATCGGCATCGGCTTGTTTTCGGCGCCGAGGAAGCCCGTCACCTTCGGCGTGTTCTTGATGAGATGGAACGCCTCGTCGGTCAGTTTCATCTTCACCAGCACGTAGCCCGGGAAGAACTTGCGCTCGGCGTCGATCTTGCGGCCGCGGCGCACCTCGGTAACCTTTTCAGTCGGCACCAGCACCTGGTCGAACAGTTCCTCGAGGCCGCGCTGCTTCGCCTGCTCCCGGATCGATTCCGCCACCTTCTTCTCGAAGTTCGAGTAGGCGTGAACGATATACCAGCGCTTGTCCATCGTAAGAGTTCCGGTGCTCATCATTGGACGCCCAGCAGGAAGGTGACCACGTAGCGGATGATCAAATCCGACATGAAGAAAAAGATCGAAGCCAAGGCAACCATCACGAACACCATGATCGTGGTGATCGTCGTCTCGCGGCGGGTCGGCCAAGTGACCTTGGCGGTCTCCGAGCGCACTTCCTGCAGGAATTTGAACGGGCTGAAAGCCATCGTTGGTTACCGCGTCCTTCGTGAGACGATTGTGATTTAAAGCGAATCCGAACAGCCCTCCAGTGCCCAGCCCTCTCTCGAAGGATGAGCCACCAAGCGGGCTCGATTGTTCGGGGGAATTCAAGGCCGCGCCGGATATCCGCATCTAACGGGCCAGCAGCAGGTGGCGGGTATCTACTGCCGGCCGGGCAAAAGGTCAAGGTACGGGGTGCCGCGGCCCCTGTCGGCAGACTGAAACGGGGCGGAGCCATTGGTTAACCGCCGGTACCGGGTCGGCTCAAATGCATACAAGGCCGCGATCCCGATTTTAAAAGCTCTTGGATAACCTGTTTGCTCCACTGGGGAGTGACACGACCATGGCAATGTTGGGCCAAGACTGCGAAAGACCTTCGGGCGAGACCGCGTGGACCATTCTCGACGCGGCAAACGACCTCGGCGACACCGTTACCGTCGATGCCTGCCGACGGGTCATCGATGCCGACCTGCGCGGCGACACGCCCGCCACGTCGGACATGGCAGTCCTCACCGCATTCTTCGGCTAGCTTCGCGACAGCTCTAGAAAATTGGGCCAACTAATTGACCTAACAGCAATTTTTCCCCGCCGACGCTCGCTGCCTAGGACCCTACTTTCTGTCGGGCCGCATCCATTGCATCCCGGCCCGCCTGTTGCACCCGATCGGATAATTCGGCGCCGGCGTCCCCGAGTTCCGCTTGGAGCGTGTCGGAGGCCTCTCTGACGCTTTGAGACACGGCGCCGGCGCGGGCGTTCGCGTCCGCCTTCAAACTGTCGCTGAGCTCGCCAACCCACTCATCTTCGAGATGGGACTTCGCCAACGCCCCGGCCACCGTGGCACCGATCGCCAGACCGACGGCACCGAGGACCAGCGGTTGTCGTTCGAGGAGATCGGAAAGCGAGGATTGCGCCTGAGCCAGCGTTTCCCTCCGTGGCAGGGCTCTGCCCAGCCGGTCCCACATTTCCCGCGCACCGGAGATGCCTTCCTCGAACCGATCGCTGATCGTATCCGCCGCATCCGACATCGCATCGGAAGCCCCGCTTCTGGCGTTGCGCACCGTCTCATTGACGCCCCGCGAGGCTTCGTCCTGCATTCGGGAGGTTCGATCCCGGATGGACTCATAGCTATTCTCGAATTTCGAGGCGGCGGCCCGTGAACCACGCGCAGCCGTATCGGCAAGCGGCGCGGCAGCGGCCCTGACCGAGTTCGCCGCGTTCTTCAACTTGTCATTGCCGATAAGTAGCCAAAGTGCACCGCCTCCGATCAGAGCCGCAGCAAGCGGATTGTCGCGGGCAGCAGCCGTCAGGCCATCTATGAAACTCCCTTGTGTTCCGCTCATCGCACCATTCCCTTCACGGTATCCTTGTCCTTTTCGAGCTGCCGCAGCGTTTCACGTGGCGCCAGTTTCCGCGCGTCCAGCCGGTTCATGCCGATCGCAAGCAGGATGGCCGCAATCACCGCGGCCACGATCGCGGAGATCAGATACGAGACGGGCTGCGACCATCCTCCCGCGATCAAGGCCGCGGAAAGGGCGAACAGGGCCATGACAATCGCTGGAACGACGAGAATGGCGCCAGCCGCGACGAGACCAACGGCGACACCGATTTGCTGAACCTTTTCGCCAAGCTCAGCCTTGGCGAGATCGACTTCGTTTTGAAACAGCTTGGCGAATTGCGAAAGTGCATCGCCCAGCAGGCTGGAGATCGTCCGAATATCCGTTTTAGTGCTCATGATGCCTCCGCTTTGTAGGAGGACGAGGTGGAGGGTGATGGCGTGTACGATGAAGGCGAGTACGATGAGGAAGAGCTTTGCGGTGAAGAGCTCTGACTGCCGGATGCCTTCAGGAAGCGGACCGCGGCGAAACCGGCAAGCACCGAGAGACCGAGAAAAGCCGCAGGCTGCCGTCTCGCAAAATCGGTCGCGCCATCGACGAGATCGCGGAGACTTCCGTTGCGGATCTTGTCGGCGGCCTCGTCAACATATTCAGCCGCGGAATTGATGCTGCGGGCAGCAAACGGTGCGTCATTCTCGAACGCGCGCGCCGCATTCCTGATATCGCCGGCAAGCCGGCCGATGAAATCCGCGCCCGTGCGCTGTTGTTCGCCAGCCTGCTCCTGCAGACGATCGGCAGTTCCTGACGCCACGTCCTTGGCGACATCCGCCGCTTCCTTGAATTTTTCGCGTGCCATATCCGTCGACGCCTTCAGCGCGTCGCCGGCGCGCTGCTTCATCTCTGCGCCGGCTTCGGTAGCCTGGTCCTTCAGGTCCTGGGACGACGTCGTCGTATTCTGGTTCTGAGAGGAATTGGTGTTACGGGTGTTGAGGTCCAAATCGCTCATGGCGGTCTCTTTTTCAGCTATGTGGGTTACGGGAAGGATCAAATGCCGTCGTCACGACGTCGTCGGCCACTTCTTGGAGCCTCTCGGTCACGCCTTCCGTGATCCGACTGGCGTGCTTGCCGAGGTCGGCGTCGGAAACGCTTTTCGCCGCGGCGTCCGCAGCCGACATAGCGGCGTCTTTGGCGGCATCAAATCCGGATTGAGCTGCCGTGCCTGCGGCGCGTTTAACGCTGTCGCTCGCTTTACCCAATACGCCGGCCTCGGCCCTGGTACTTGGAAGCGAAGCAGCAAGGATCGCACCAATCGCCACTCCCAGGCCGCCGATCAATGCAGCGTTGTCGCGGATCACCTTGCTTGCCGCTGCGGGTGCCGCGGTCGCTGCCCGGGTGGCGGAGGAGCGAGCGCGCTCCATCTTTTCTTTCGCCATTTCCATGGTGTCATTTGCCATTTCAGAAGCGGCATCCATGCCGGCCTTGACCTTGCCGCTGACGGCGTCAGCGGTTTCGGCGGCCCGATTCCTCGTCTCGCTCGCCATCTCGCCCGCGGCCTCCTGTGCGTCGCCGGCCCTAGCGGCTGCCTCGCTCTGGGTGGAGGATACCGCCTGACGCAGGCTATCGCCGAGTGACTGCGCGCGTGCCGCGGTCTCGTCCATCACTTCCCTGGCTTTTTCAATTCCGGGCGCCGCCGCTTCCGCAGCGCGGTCGCGCACGGTTTTCGAACTCAGGGCGAGCCCCGCGCCGATCATCAGAAGCGGGAGTGGAAAACCGCGGGCCAGCCGCAACGCCGGCACCGCGATCGCGGTGCCGGCGGCAAGCGCCTGCATCGGGTTTTCCATCGCTTGCTGCCTGAGAGCGCCAAGCCAAGTCTGGGTCTTGTGACTGATGAAGCCGGAAACCTCCGCCTTGATGCCATCCGGCGAAACCTTGTAGCGGATGTCTTCTGCAGTGTCGGTGATCTGTTCCCTCAACCGATCGACGGTCGCCGCAAGCTGGGCGCGGCTTATCTCGGAGTCCCGTCGTAGCTCCTCTACGGATCGTGCCATGTCGTCACCGCCCTATTGGGTTCGTGTTGGTTTTGGGACGAACTCACGCGCTATTGAATTGTTCCTCGCGCTCGCTGCGCCTGGCCGAATGACGCTCGTGATCGATCGCCTTCGTCAGTTCAGCACCGCACAGGAAAACCTGCGATGAGTAATAGGCCCAGAACATGAGGACGATCAGCGCACCCCGCCGCGCATAGGCCGAACTCGGCGCTGCGCGACCGGGCTAAAGCCGATCACCGACTTGCCGATAGTGAACAACACGGCTGTGACAAATGCGCTCAGGACGAGATGGCACCAGTAGATGTCCGTATCGGGCAGTACCCGGTAGATCGCTGCGAACAACAACGTGAATATCCCTATCGGCACCACCGTGTTGAGAGCACTCAGGACGACCTTGTCAGCAGCCCACTGTTCCGAGGCGATAGCGCGGCGCTGGCGGCCAACGAAACGATCAACATTAGAGCCGAGGGCGGCCACGAGCCGAGGCTGGCGACACGAGGCCTGATCTAGGAGGAGATGCGCTGTTCAACCGGCTTGGCCGTGAACGTCGCATTCAGTGCAGTGCGCATTCGCCGAAACCCGGCAATGCCGTTATCAGGATCAGGACGGTGACGACCCCGAGAATTGTCGCGGTCGTCCCCGGACATCGGATCGCTTGAGCGCGCGAGGAAGCCCGAAACGGCCTTCGCGATCCCGCCACAGGGGTCCCATTGGTCTTCCCTCGGTCTTCCCTCGCTCTCCCCGATTGCAGCGCAAGCAATGGCATCGTTGCTGAAGCGGCGGTAGTTCGTTGGAGTTGCACCGGTGCTCCCCTGAACGCACTCACGGAACAATACATGAACAAATGCGTTCTTGGACTGAAGAGGACGGCAAATGACTTCCAAGACGCACATCGATTCGAACACAGAAAAGGACCCTGACGACTGGGTCTCCGGCGATGAACCGATGACGGGGGCTCAGGCATCTTACCTGAAAACATTGTGCGAGCAGGCGCATTGCCCCGAGGCATTCAATGAAAACCTCACGAAGGCGGAAGCGTCGAAGCTGATCGACAAGATGCGCGAGAAAGCCGGCGTGGCAGAATAGGCCGGTCGTCGTTGAATGAAGCGCGAGTTCATCGGGAGCCTGAAAGGGGCTCGCCGGCCTTCGCCGAAAATCAATCTAAGTATTTGATTTAGCTGGCAGGAGTGGCAGGGCTCGAACCTGCGACCCCCGGTTTTGGAGACCGGTGCTCTACCAATTGAGCTACACTCCTGCAGGGAACCGCCGCATGCGTCGGTTCGTGCCGTTTCAAGCATAGGCCATGCCCCGATTGCAAGGGGCGAAGCGGCTTGCCGCCCTATCCAAAGCACACCTTCTGCGCCAGACTTGGTCACCACAACAACAAGCGCAACGGGAGAGACCATGAACGCGCAGACCGCCCGCCAGACAACCGCCCCCCAGACCCCTTCTCTCCCCGACGCCAAGCCGGAAACCATCGGCCTCTCGAGCGTCCGCCTGCAGCGGATGTCGGACGCCTTCAAGCGCGAGGTCGACAAGGGAACCCTGCCCGGCGCCACCGTCATGGTGGCCCGGCGCGGACAAGTCGGCTGGTTCGATGCCGTCGGCCGCCAGAGCCCGGCGGCGGCCACGCCGATGGCGCATGACAGCATCTTCCGCATCTTCTCGATGACCAAGCCGATCGTCTCGGTCGGCATCATGATGCTGGTCGAGGACGGCCACTTCATCCTGGGCGATCCCGTCGCTAAGTTCATTCCGGAGTTTGCCGACCAGAAGGTCGGCGTCGAGAACAACGGCAAGCTCGAGCTGGTGCCGGTGAAGCGGCCGATGACGGTTCAGGACCTGCTGCGGCATACGTCGGGCCTGACCTACGACCACACCGGTAACGGCCTCGTCCAGCAGCTCTATCAGCAGTCACGGCTGCGCAGCCGCAAGATCACCAACGCCGAGCACGCCACCATGATCGCCGGCATGCCGCTGATCTGCCAGCCCGGCGCGGAATGGAACTACAGCCGCTCGACCGATGTGCTCGGCCGCATCATCGAAGTCGTCTCCGGCAAGTCGCTCGGCGCGTTCCTGACCGAGCGAATCCTGGCGCCGCTGCAGATGGCCGAGACCGCTTTCCATACCTCAGAAGCGAACGCTGGCCGCCTCGCCGAACCGTTCCCGACCGATCCGTGGAACGGCGAGAAGGTGCAGCTCTTCAACATGCTGGAGAAGCCCGCGATGGAATCCGGCGGCGGCGGGCTGGTCTCGACCACCATGGACTATGCCCGGTTCTGCCAGATGCTGCTCAACGGCGGCACGCTCGACGGCAATCGGATTATCGGCCGCAAGACGCTGGAGCTCATGGCTTCAGATCATCTCACGCCCGATGTGAAGGTCGACTCGCCGCTGATGTCGCCGGGCCACGGCTTTGGGCTCGGCTTCGCCGTCCGCACGCACCGGGGCATCGCGCCGTTCCCGGGCTCGCTTGGCCAGTTCTTCTGGAGCGGTATGGCCGGCACGTTCTTCTTTATCGATCCCGCGGAAGAGCTGTTCACGGTCTTCATGATGCAGGGGCCCGGCCAGCGCGAATACATGCGGAACATGCTGCGCGATTTGGTCTACGCGGCGGTGGAGTGACGCCGAGGCATTGTTCCCGGCATAGCGCCCAACCACAACTGTCATGCCCCGCGAAGGCGGGGCATCCAGTACGTCGTGACATCAATCGGAATCGAGACGCCGGTGTGTACTGGATCACCCGCCTTCGCGGGTGATGACATCGATGGCGCTATGCGCTCCTCCTCGATTCCTCAACTGATCGTAGCACCACCATCGATCACGATGGTCTGCCCGGTCATGAAGTCGCCGGCCTTCGATCCCATTAGCACCGCAGCGCCCGCGATCTCGTCCGGCACGCCGATGCGCAAGAGCGGCGAGCGAGCGGTGGAGGCTTTGAGCGTCTCCGGATTATCCCACAGTGCCTTGGCGAAATCGGTCTTGATCAGGCCGGGCGCGATACAGTTCACGCGGATATTATGCTTGCCATATTCGCAGGCGAGGTTGCGCGCGAGTTGCATGTCGGCCGCCTTCGAGATCGCGTAGGCGCCGAGCACGGTCGAGCCCTTCAATCCGCCGATCGAGGAGACGATGATAATCGAGCCATCCTTGCGCTCAATCATCTGCGGCACCACCATGTTGATCAGCCAATTGTTGGCGACGATGTTGTTGTCCAGGATCTTACGAAACTGTTCATCGGAGATGCCGCCGAGCGGACCGTAATAGGGATTGGATGCGGCGTTGCAGACCAGCACGTCGATCTTGCCGAAAGCGCGGTTCGACTCGTCGACGAGGTTCTGCAGGTTTTCCTTGCTGGAAATGTTCGCGGCGATCGCTACCGCCGTCCCCTTGCCGAACTTGTCGTTGATTTCCTTGGTGACCTGGTCGCAAACATCCTGCTTGCGCGAGGAGATCACGACCTTCGCGCCATGCTCGGCCATCCGCTCGGCGATGGCGCGGCCGATGCCGCGCGTGGAGCCGGTGATGACGGCTACTTTCCCGGTCATATCGAACAAGCTCATGTCTCTCTCCCAATGATCGTCCAGCGCGATTGCCGGTTTCGTCTTGAATTCGAACTAAGCAGCCTTTGCGGTCCTCGACAACTTGAGGCTCAAGCGAGCTTGGTCGACGGCGGCTCGACCTCCGGCCCGGACGGCTGATGCATCGCGTCGTGCGAGGCATCCGCGATCCACGGCTGCTGGTTGACCATCTGCAGCCGCCAACCGCTGTGGCCCTCGCTTGCGAGATGGTCGAGCCGCGTTACCGAACAATTGTCGATATCGAAGACCAGGCCTTTTTCGGGCAAGCCGCCGAGCGCAAGGGCGACGGCGGCCCTGATCGTGCCGCCATGCGCCACGACGATCACGTCCTTGCCCGCTTGTTCGAGATTGATGCGCTCAATGGCGGCGCAGACTCGATTGTAGAGATCCAGGAAACTCTCGCCGCCGGGCGCAGGCTCGTCGAAGGCGCCAAACCAATGGCTGCCGATCGGCCGGCTTGCGATGAATGCCGCGCGATTCATGCCTTGCCATTGGCCGAGATGCTGCTCGGCGAATGCGTGCACATGCGGCATCTCCATCGGCTTGGGAAAGCCGGCGGCCCAGATCGCGTGCGCGGTCTGATGCGTGCGCTTCAGATTGCTTGCATACCAGACCGCGTTGCGCGGCAGGATCTTTCCGACCGCCTCGAACACGATGCGATCGCCGCAGTCGCAGCCGAGATCCTCCTGCCCGTAAATGCAGCCGTTATCTTCGCGCACCGGCGCATGACGCACCCACCACCAGCGCGTGGTGACCAATCGCGGTTTGTCTGCATTGGACATCGCCAAGACCCTTCAATACTGTTCGCTGTCGCTGTACGTCAGAGCACGCATCGTCTCAAGTCACTCTGGCGTTTGAAATCTTGTTTGAATTCCGCAAGGCGGCAGACGCCGGCGCGCATAACACCGTAAGGGAGAAGCTCATGGGCCGCCTCGAAGGCAAATCCGTCGTCATCACAGGTGCTGGAAGCGGCATCGGGCGCGCTGCATCGGTGCTGTTCTCCAGGGAAGGCGCGAAGCTCGTCATCGTCGACCGCGCCGAGGGCGTGAAGGAGACCGCCAAGCTCGTCAGCGATGCCGGCGGTACGGTGGAGGCTGTGATGGCGGATGCCGGTTCGGAAGCCGATGTGAAGGCCTTCATAGACAAGGCGGTTTCGAAATACGGCAGGCTCGATGCGATCTGGGCCAATGCCGGCGTCAGCGGCGGGCTGGTGCCGCTGGCCGAGCAGACCGTCGAGCACTGGCAGGAAGTTCTGCGCATCAATCTGATCGGGCCGGTCCTCGCGATCAAGCACTCGATGCCACACATGATCCGGCAACAGTCCGGCTCGATCGTATGCACCGCCTCCGTCGCAGGCCTCAAGGCCGGCGCCAGCGGACATCCCTATGGCGCCAGCAAGGCCGGCGTCATCAGCCTGGTGCAGACCACCGCCTATTCGCTGTCCGGCACCGGCGTGCGCATCAACGCGATCTGCCCTGGCCTGATCGAGACCGGCATGACCAAGCCGGTGTTCGACCGCGCCAAAGAGCGCGGCACCTCCGACAAGATCGGCCAGCTCAATCCCCTGAAGCGCGCCGGCCAGCCGCACGAACTCGCAGCGATGGGCCTGTTCCTCGCCAGCGACGATGCTTCCTACGTCAACGGCCAGGCGATCCCGGTCGACGGCGGCCTTACCGCGTCGATGCCTTATACGGGCAAGCCGATTTAGCGATGAGCTCGTGCCCCGGCTCTGCAGCGCGACACGCTGCGCTGCAGAGCCGGGGCCCATCGCTTGCACGAGACGCGAAGCGTTTGGGTCCCGGCTCTGCGGCGCGTCACTTCGTGTCGCACCGCGTCTGGGACACAAGAGTGATGTTCTACGCGTAAGTCGCAAGCAGGCTCCTGCCTTTCGCGGGCGAATAGTCCGTTGGCGCCAGCAGGCGGTCTTCGATCTGACCTACCATCAGGCCATGCTCGGCATGCGTCACCCGCTTGATCTCGGACCATTCGGCATCGGCCTTGAAAGCCGTCCACGCCGCGATCTTGGTCGCCTCGTCGGGCCATTCCAGCAGATAGGCGAACTCGGTTCGTTCGCCTAATTTCGTTTCCCACATCGCAACGATCTTGAAACCGTATCTGCTTTGCATGATGCGCGCGGCGTGATCGCGAAAGCGGGCGTGGAAGGCGGACTTGTTCTTCTCGAATATCTCGTAGATGCGCAGTTGCTGGATCATGAACATCTCCAATCAGCTTCGGAGATATGGGCAGGGTCGATGCGCTCACAACCCATCCGGCGGCAGGCCAGATGATTCCGCCGCCAGCGTGCGGTGGCGGATGCGCTCGCGGTAGAAGGCATAGAGGCCTGACAGCACGATGATCGAGGCGCCCAGCACCATCATCGCGTCGGGCACGTCGCCGAACACGACATAGCCTAGCAGCATCGCCCATAGCAGCGCGGAATAGCGGAACGGGGCGACCGCCGAGATATCGCCGGAGCGCAGCGCCGAGATGATGCATTGATAGCCGATCAGCAGCAGCACCGCGGCCAGCGTCAGCAGGCCGAGCGCGCCCGTGGACGGCGGCGTCCAGCCGCCGAGTGGAACGAGGATGGCGCCGCCGGCCGTGGTCACCGTCACCGTGGTCAGCAAGGTGATGAACAGCGACGGGATCTTTGTGGGTATGCGTCGGGTCGCGAGATCGCGCAGCGCGCAGAACGCCACCGACACCAGCGCGAACAGCGCGAACTGGTTGAAGCCCGCCAGCCCCGGTCGCACGATGATGAGCACGCCGATAAAGCCTGCGACAATCGCCGACCAGCGCCGCCAGCCGACCGGCTCGCCAAATATCACCGCGGCGCCCAGCGTGATCGCGAGCGGCAGCGCCTGGAAGATCGCCGAGGTGTTGGCGAGCGGCAGATGCACGAGCGCCGCCATGAACGAGATCGTGCCGCCGATCTCGCCGAACACCCTGAGCGCCACCGGTTTGAGCATCAACGTGCGCAGCGGACGCAGCGCGCCCTGATGGTAGGCGAACGCCGCGACCAGCACGATCGCGAACAGCCCGCGCACCAGCATCACCTGGCCGAAGTTCATCTCTGACGACACGGCCTTGGTGATGGAGTCGTTCATGGTGAACGCCGCCATGGATACCGCCATGAGCAGGCTGCCGCGGATATTCGGTGAGAGTGCCAAGTCGGTTAGTCGCGCTGATTAGGTCGCGCCGGCCTTCTGAGCGTATTCCCAGGAAGACCTCGACAGCGGCACGGTGCGCGCGGCCGACTCCAGAGCCTTGGCGTTTGCCGCGGTGCCGTCGCGGATCCGTCCGGCGATACCTTGCGTGATGCCGGCAAGGCGGAACATGTTGTAGGCGAAGTACCAGTTGAGGTCGGGCACTTCCATGCCGGTAACGTCGCAGTAGATTTGCGCGGCCTCTTCCAGGCTCGGAATGTTCAGCGCCTTGAGATCGGCTTTTTCCAAGCCGGGCATGGTCCACTGCATCAACAGATAGGTGAAGTCGGCCATCGGATCGCCGAGCGTCGACAATTCCCAGTCCAGCACCGCCTGCACGCGCGGTTCCGTCGCGTGGAAAATCATGTTGTCGAGGCGGTAGTCGCCGTGGACGATCGAGACGCGCTTCTGCTCAGGCACAGTGCGCGGCAGCCATTCGGCCACCTTTTCGAATTCCGGAATGTGCTGGGTTTCCGAGGCGCGGTATTGCTTGGTCCAGCGGTCGATCTGGCGCGCGAAATAATTGCCCGGCTTGCCGAAATCGCCAAGGCCTATCTGCTCCGGATTGAAGACGTGGAGCTTCGCCAGCGTCTCGATCTTGCTGGTGAAGATTTTGCGCCTGTTATCCGGCGTCTGGCTCGGAAGCGTCGGATCCCAGAACACGCGGCCGTCTTCCATCGACATGATGTAGAAGGCGGCGCCGATCACGGCGTCGTCGGTGCACAGCGCGCAGGCCTTCGCGACCGGAAAGCCCTGCTTGCCGAGCGCCGCAATAACGCGGAACTCGCGATCGACCGCATGCGCCGACGGCAGCAGTTTGCCGAAAGGTTTTCGGCGCATCACGTAGGATCGGGCCGGCGTTTCGAGTTTGTAGGTCGGGTTAGACTGGCCGCCCTTGAACTGCAGGACCTTTAGCGGCCCCTGGTAGCCCTCGACATGCTCGCGCATCCAGCCGTCCAGGCTCGCCTCGTTGATGCGATGGCGCTCCTCGACTTCCTTGGTGCCCGAGAACTCTTCGTCTTTCCTGACGCCGTCCGCCACGATGACGCTCCCTCAACTTCTTCTTGGACTTTGGGGAGCGCCATTCATGGCCTCCCGTTAGTTCGTAGCGTTTGCATACTTCCGAAGTTCAAGTCTGGCAATGGCGCGGTTATGCACCTCGTCCGGACCATCGGCCAGCCGCAGCGTGCGCACATGCGCGTAGTCCACCGCCAGTCCGGCGTCATCGGAGACGCCGCCGCCGCCGAACGCCTGGATTGCGTTGTCGATGATCTTCAGCGCCATGTTCGGCGCCGCCACCTTGATCATGGCGATCTCGAGTTGCGCGGTCTTGTTACCAACCTTGTCCATCATGTCGGCAGCCTTGAGGCACAGCAGGCGGTTCATCTCGATGTCGATGCGGGCTTCCGCGATGCGCTGCTCCCAGACCGAATGCTCGATAATCTTCTTGCCGAACGCGGTGCGCGACGACAGCCGGCGCACCATCTTCTCCAGCGCCTCCTCGGCCTTGCCAATGGTGCGCATGCAGTGATGGATGCGGCCGGGGCCGAGACGGCCCTGCGCAATCTCAAAGCCCCTGCCCTCGCCGAGCAGGATGTTCTCCCTGGGAACACGGACGTTCTCCAGCAGCACCTGGGCGTGGCCGTGCGGCGCGTCATCGAAGCCGAACACTGGCAACATTTTTTCCACTTTGATGCCGGGCGTGTCGAGCGGAACGATGATCTGCGACTGCTGCTGGTGCCGCGCCGCGTTCGGGTCGGTCTTGCCCATCAGGATCGCCACCTTGCAGCGGGGATCGCCGACACCGGACGACCACCATTTGCGGCCGTTGATGACGTAGTGATCGCCATCCTTCTCGATACGGGTTTCGATGTTGGTGGCATCCGAGGATGCCACCGCCGGCTCGGTCATCAGGAAGGCGGAGCGGATCTCGCCGTCCATCAACGGACGCAGCCATTTGCGCTTCTGCTCCTTGGTGGCATAGCGCATGAACACTTCCATGTTGCCGGTATCAGGCGCGGAGCAGTTGAACACTTCAGAAGCCCAACTGATGCGGCCCATTTCTTCGGAGAGCGGCGCGTATTCCAGATTGGTCAATCCCGCGCCACGGAATTCATCGTCCTCATGCGAGGACGGCGGCATGAACATGTTCCAGAGGCCTTCAGCGCGCGCCTTCTTCTTCAAATCTTCCAGAATCGGGATCACCTTCCAGCGCTCGCCCGCGGCGTCCTGCTGCTTGTAGATCGGCACTGCGGGACGGACATGCGTGTTCATGAACGCGCGGACTCGGTTCAGCCAATCCTTCTGCTTCTCTGACATGTCGAAATTCATGGGACGCTCCTCGGCTCTCGGCTTCTGAAATCGTTTGGCCGCACTGTCTGCCCGTCACTCGCGGCCGGCAAGCCGTTTTGCGAACCTGACAGTCCGGTCGGCGGGAGATGCGACACGCTCGCAAACGTTGTTGACATTTCCAGCCCTTCAAACGATAGTTTCATACAACTGTTTGAATTGCAACTCCCTCCCCGCCAGTCATTCCGGGGCGACGGGCCAGCGTCGAACCCGGAATCTGGAGATTGTGGCGCGAGATTTCCGGGTTCGCGCTTCGCGCGCCCCGGAATGACGGAAAGAGGCTGTAGCCATGTCGAGCGATCGGACCCGGTCCGCCATCCTTGCCGCCGCGGAAAAGCTTTACGCCGACCGCGGCTTCGGCGACGTGACACTGCGCGACATCGTCGCGGAAGCCAACGTCAATCTCGCCGCGGTGAACTATCATTTCGGTTCCAAGGATGAATTGATTGCGGAGCTGTTCGTCACCCGCAGCCTCGCCACCAACCGCGAGCGGCTCAACGAGTTGAAGCTTGCGGAGGAAAGCGGCGGCGGCCGCGCGCCGATCGACGCCATTTTGCACGCGCTCGTAGGCCCCACCCTGCGCGGCTGCCTCGGCCCGGACCGCGAAGGCTCGACCGCAGCGCGCTTCATGATCCGCGCCTCGATTGAATCGGTTCCGCCTATCCGCCGCATCAAGAACCGCGAGGTCGATCATCTGCGGAAATTCATCGCCGCGATGCGCCGCTCGCTGCCCGGCCGCGACGACGCCGAGCTCTATTGGGGACTGCATTTCGCGCTGGCAATGTCGCATCACACCATCCGGGAAAAAGAGCGGCTGTCCAGATTGTCGGAAGGACAATGCGACCTCAATGACGTCGATGCCATCGTCGACCGCGTGGTCGCGGTCTCGGTGATGGCGCTGACGGGCGGCGAGACGCCGGCGAAGAAAGCGCCCGTCCGACCGGCGGCGCCGCATGGCAGGCTGACCCGGCAAGACTTGTGAGCTGGACGTAGTACGCGCTAAATTCTCGTAGCACGGATAAACCAGCGGCTCTCTCCACGTCATTGCGATCAAAGCGAAGCAATCCATAGCGCCGCAAGTGGAGACCTGGATTGCTTCGCTGCCGCTCGCAATGACGCGGAGGTAGTGATGCAACACACTACTGTCATCCCCGCGAAGGCGGGGATCCAGTACGCCGCGGCTTTTCGGTTCAATCACTGGCGTCTCTGGAATACTGGGTCGCCCGGTCAAGCCGGGCGATAACAACTGAGTATGACTTCACGATCTCGCGGCATCATCCGCCCGAGTTTTGCTACTGACCTCCCGCCCTCTTATCAGAGGGCGCAGGGAAGACCGGGTGCTTGCCGCACCCGCGGTCTCGTGTGCAAAGTGCGCAACAGGAAACGCACACGAGCATACAGGTACAGCGGAAACACTCCGGCCTTCCCTGCGCAATGGCTTACGGCTTACTTCGTGCTCTTCCCGGAGAACGGCTCTTTTGCCTCCGTCGGCCGTGAGAAGCTTGCCCCTCTCGGACTTAACGCCAGCACCGCGGCGCCCGAACCACACGACTTCACCGTACGCTTCCTGCGCGTACGTCTAGCGCGCATTCAGCGTCCACCGCATCTCACCGCACGTTCGTGACGATCGCGAGCGCCCCTCATCTTGCCGTGAGACGGGCGGAGTTATGCAGCTGATTTGCCCCTCGTGTTAAGCGGAATATTTTTGATTCCCGGGCTTGACACGATTTCTGAAAATCAGAAGTGATTTGCCTGTCGGGCGCACGGAAAAAACACAAGCCTTGCAATCCTCCAACCTGAATGCCCGCCCTCCCTGCCTCAACCTTATGTCAGCCCGGCCTTACGCATTCCCTCCAGGAAGCGCTCCATCAACTCCGGCGTCTGATAGGGCACGCTTGATCTGATCCAATCGATCGAGAGTTGGGGTTGATCGAGGCGCACGGCGGCGAGAGATTGTTTGGCCTCCTCTACTCTCCCCATCTGGGCCAGGCTCGCGCAACGCAGGCGTTGGGCGCCGTGGAATCCGGGGCGCAGCCGCAACAATTGCTCCGAGGTTTCGAAGGCTTCCGCATATCGGCCCGCGAGATAGTTGGCCACGGTAACGCCGCCGAGAAACATCGCGGTATCGGGATCCAACGGACTTAGCCGGATGGCTTCGTTGCCGTGAGCAATCGCTTCGCAACACTGCCCCGAGAACGCCAGCCCATGACTGAGATAACAATGCGCTGCCGCCGAACTCGGGTTGAGGCTGACGGCACGCCGGAATGCCGCGATCGATTCCTCGGTGCGCCGCTCCATCATTGACCCATAGCCGAGCGCTATCTGTGCCCACGGATCGCAATCGTCCAACGCAATCGCCCGAACGATGTGTGGACGGGCAGCCTGCAAACCCTGATCACGCTCGATCCAACCATTGTGCGCGGCAAACACCAGGCAGAAGCCAAGCAGGCTTCGGGCCGGGGCATAATCCGGATAGGCCTCGGCGGCGCGATTGAGTGCTTCGACGGCGGCTTCGTTGTCCGATCGGGTCAAACGCCAAACATGCGTTTGTGCGCGCGCCACCAACTCCCAGGCGCCGAGATCGCCGGACGAGCGCGAAAACGCGCGAACGCCCTCTGCTGCCAACAGGCGCGGCTGGATCGAGGCAACGACGCTGCTCGTGATCTCATCCTGTATCGCAAAGATGTCGCCCAGTTCGCGGTCATATTGCTCCGCCCAGTGATGGCCGCCGGTGACCGCATCAATCAGCTGCGCGCTGACACGCAGCCGCTGGCCGGCGCGGCGCACACTGCCCTCGAGCACATAGCGAACGCCGAGTTGGCTCGCGACTTGCCTGACGTCGACGGCGCGGCCCTTGTAAACAAACGTCGAATTGCGGGCGATGACGAACAGCCATCGGACGCGGGACAAGCCCGTGATCAAGTCCTCGGATATGCCGTCAGCGAAATAATCCTGGTCCGGATCGCCACTCATATTGTCGAACGGCAGCACCGCAATGGAGGGACGATCGGGCAAAGGCAGCGCGCGGTGTTCATCGGCATCCGTCGCGGCGGGTGCGTTCGAAGAAAGTTCATCGCCGTTGATGGCTGTTACTGGCGAAGCAAACAGATAACCTCGTTTTGAAACGGTTTCGATGATCGCCTGAGCGTCGTCTTGCAGGGCCTGCCGGATCTCCTTGATGCACTGAACCAACGAGTTTGGCGTGACGTTCAGGTTCTGCCAGACGTTTTCGATCAGTTCTGCCTTGGGAATGAGCCGGCCGGGATGCTGCGTGAGATACACCAGCACATCGAAAGATTTTGGCCGCAGCGGCACGTTGACGCCCTCGCGGCGCAAACATGCCGATCGACGATCGACCAGGAACGGGCCAAATCGGTAGCTCTTGAATTCCGACATCTCTGCAATGCGCGTCCTACGCCGGCGTCCGCGGGCAATCTAGCGCATTTCATCACAATTTCACTGGTTCTTCACGGCTGCCACGCTCCCGAATGTGGGACCTTCGGGCAAGCCCTCTTTCGGGGGCGACACGCAAGGAGAAGTTCCAATGAAGCCAATATCAGGGTTCTCACCGGCCATTCAGATCGGCAGCGCCCTCGCGGTCGCACTATTTGCCACCGCCGCCCTCGGTGACGTCATCATGGACTGGAACGCCAAGGCCGACGCGATCGCCGTCGAAAAGCAGATGCCAAATGCCCCAAATGCTCGCGGACAGGCGATGCTTCACATCGCAATGTTCGAGGCGGTTAACGCCATCGACAGACGCTATGCGTCTTACAAGCTTAACCTCACCGCGGACCGCGCCGCGTCAAGAGAAGCCGCAGCGGCTGCTGCGGCGTATGACGTGCTGCTGGCGCTCCATCCCGACAAGAAGGCAGATCTCGATGCTGCGCTTGCCGGCTCGCTCGCCGGGATGGCCGAGGACGAGGCGAAAGCGAAGGGCGTCGAGCTCGGCAAAAAGGCTGCCGCCGGGATCATCGCCTTGCGCGCCAATGATGGTAGCAACACACCGGAAGATTACCGGCCCGCCACCACAGCCGGCGTGTATGTGCCGACCACGATACCGATCGAGTCCAAGAGCTCGAAGATCAAGCCATTCGTGATGGGTAGCGCGTCACAATTTCGCGCCGGCCCACCTCCCGCGCTGACATCCGAAACCTGGACCAGGGATTTGAATGAAATCCGCGAGATCGGCAGCAATGCCAGCGCCAGGCGCTCGGCCGAGCAGACGGCGATCGCCCGCTTCTGGTTCTTCACAGGGCCTAGAACCTACAATGCGATTGTCCGCCAGATCGCCTCGAACAGGAAGATGGACCTGGTCGATTGCGCCCGCCTCTATGCGCTGACATCGATGGCCGGCGCTGATGCCTTTATCGCCGTATTCGATGCGAAATATGCGTACAATCTCTGGCGTCCTGTGACAGCCATCCGCAACGCCGATCTCACGTCCAATCCCGCGACCCCGCGCGAGGCATCTTGGCAGCCTTTGGGCGTGACGCCGATGCACCCGGAATATCCCTGCGCGCATTGCATCGTCGCCAGCGCCATCTCGACGGTGCTGCAGCATGTGGTGGGCAACGAAATCGGCGAGATCACGTTGACGAGCCCGACGGCTGCCGGCGCTACACGCAAGTGGACGCGGCTGCAGGACTATAGCGACGAGGTTTCCAGCGCGCGCATTTATGCCGGCTTTCACTACCGCTTCTCCACCGAAGCCGGCAAAGAAATGGGAAAGAAGATTGGTGACCTGACGGTTGGCACGCAGATGCTGGGCGCCGTGGCCGATGCCCAGCAGAAACGCTGATTGAGTAACACCGAGGCCGGCAGTTCAGTCGGCCTCGGTGCCTGGTGCAAATCGCCGAAGGTCGTAGGGCAGCAATTCGCAGGTCTTCAGGAGCGAACAGGCTTGGAGAGCACCCAGACGGGAGCTACCGCCTACTCGGGTTTGAAGCCGGACGCCCTGATCACCGGCCCCCACAGCTCGGAATCAGCTTTCTGAATTTTCGAGAATTCCTGGGCGGACGTACCGGTCGGCTGGACGCCGAGCGGAGTCAGCCGTTTGCTGAATTCCTCATGACGCACGGCTTCGACGACGGCCCGGTTCAATTGCGCGACCACCTCGGCGGGCGTCTTGACCGGAGCATAGAGTCCATACCAGCCCTCGCCGCGGATGCCATAGCCGCTTTCGGTGAACGTCGGCACGTCGGGCAGCACCGCTGATCGCGCACGGCCGGAGGTTGCGAGCACGCGAACACGCCCGCCCTTGTGGGCTTCGACGAGATCCTGCGTCGAGGTGAAGAACATCGGCAGGTGACCGCCAATGAGATCGGAGACGGCCTGCGGATTGCCTTTATAGACGACGTGGCGAAGCTCGAGGCCGGCATGGCGGGCGAACAGTACCGCAAAGAAGTGCGGCAACGATCCCGCGGCCGGCGTGCCATAGGCCGCCTGATCGGGATGGGCCTTCAACCAGTCGACCAGCTCCTTGAGGTTTTTAGCCGGGACATTCGCGCCGACCGCCATGGCAAGGTCATAGGTCCCGACCTGCGAGACCGGCTGGAAATCGCGCGCCGGATCGTAGGCAAGGTTGTCATAGACGTGCGGAAACAGCGCCATCGGGGCGATCGGCGTGAACAGCAAGACGCTGCCATCGGAGGGAGCGTCCTTGACCGATTGAACGCCGAGGCGGCCGGCCGCCCCGGGCTTGTTCTCGATAATCACCGTCCGATTCAGCTTTGCGCGCATGGACTCCGCGATCATCCGTGCCGCGGTGTCGCCGACGCCGCCGGCCGGATACGGCAAGACAATCCGGATCGTGGCCTCGCTGCTTTGAGCGACGACGGGGCCGCTGATGACAAGGCCGAGGGAAGCCGCAAACGCCATTCGGATTCTGCGCATAAGATACCTCTGCCAAATGGCGATGCCTGGATTATCTTGACCAGGTGACCCTCTGCCCCGATGATCCATAAAAGAAGTCTCTTTCTCCTTATAACGCGATAAAATCCATTGATGGAGGCCTGCCATGGATCGTAACGTCGACCGGCGCATCAAGCTGCGCGACCTTCACGTGTTTCAGGCCGCGGCCGAAACCGGCAGCATGGCCAAGGCTGCAGCACATCTTTCGATCACACAGCCGGCCGTCTCCTATGCAATCTCTGAGCTGGAGCACGCCGTCGGCGCGCCGCTGCTCGATCGCTCGTCGCAGGGCGTGACGCCGACGGTCTACGGACGGGCGCTGCTTGAGCGCAGCGCCATCGTGTTCAACGAATTGCGGCATGGCATCAGTGAGATTGCCTCGCTCGCCGACCCCGAGGTCGGAGAACTGCGCATCGGCACCACGCCGCCGATGTCGGCAGTTGCGTCAGCCGTATTCAACCGCCTGGTACCGCGCTATCCGCGCATGCGGTTCGAACTGACCGTCGGTCCGACCGAGGTGCTGCTCCGCCTATTGCGCCAGCGCGATGTGGAAATCGTCATCAGCCGGCTCGCCTCGATGGCCGGCAATGACGATCTCACTGTCGAAACGCTATTTCAGGACGAACTCGTTGTCCTCTGCAGCAAGCGCAGCAAATGGTCCCGGCGCCGCAACGTTTCTCTGGCCGATCTCGTTCACGAGCCGTGGGTGTTTCCGCCGCCGACGGGTTTTCTCACGGGAATCATGCGCAGCGCTTTCGAGGAGCAAGGCCTGGAATTTCCGCGCGCGACGGTGACCACGGCGTGCACCTATTCGCTGAGCGTGCTGGTCGGCAATGGTAATTTCCTCGGCATTCATCCCCGCGCGATGCTGACGACGCCGAATGAACACCCGCAATTGACCGCTGTCGACGTGCGGCTGCCGACCACGCGCGGGGCGATCGGCCTGATCGCGCTGAAGGATCGTTCGCTCAGTCCGGTGGCGAAGCTATTCGCGCAGTCGGTGGCGCCGGTCGTCGAGGACATCAAGCCGAAGCGGGCATCACGAGCGGCGCCGGGTCACACGATCAGGAAATCCTGAGAGGTGAGCGCCAGCTTGGTCGAGAGCTCCGCGAACTGGACTGCGGCGGCCGAGCCTGTTCCGTCCGGATCGTAGCTAAGCGCGCCGGTGTCGCTGTTGTAGACAATCCTGTCGGTCGAATCATGGGCGGCCGCTCCGACATGGAATGCCGAAGAGGACATCGTGCCGTTCCATCCGAACGCCGTGAATACCGCGTTGTCCAGCCGGATCGTATCGTCCACGGTCGAGAAGTCCGTGATCTTGTCGACGTTCGAAGCGCCGAGACTCGTATCGAAGACGAAGCTGTCCTGGTTCGCGCCGCCAGTCAGGACGTCGCGGCCGGCTCCGCCATAGAGACGATCGCTTCCGTCGCCGCCGAGCAGCGTGTCGTCTCCCGTGCTGCCGTACAGGTTGTCCCTCCCGGAGCCGCCCTCGAGCCGATCATTGCCGTTCTGCCCGTAGAGCCGGTCATCGCCACCGAGGCCCTGGATCGTATCGGCGCCTGCCGTACCGTTGAGGGTCTCGCTTGATGCCGTGCCGGCGATCACGTTCGACGAAGGCGGAGGTGGCTCGGAAGGTGGCGGCTGGGCGCCGCCGCTTGTGGCGGGATCGATCAGGTCGAGCTTGACGTTCTTGCTGCCGACCGTCGCCTGCATCGTGGTGGTTTGAATGCCCGCCCCTGAGAACGTGACCGTGTAGGTGGCGGGCGGCAGCGCGAGATCATAGCCGCCGGAGCCGTACGTGGTCGTGGTGTAGGTTGCGCCGGTGCTGCTCACGGCGGTGAGCGTCAGACCTCCGAGCTCCTCGCCCGGATCGTAGAAGCGGTCGCCATCCTTATCGTCGAACGCTACGCCGGTGAGGAACACGCTCGAACCGGAACGCGCGAAATCTTCGGTAACGAACGCGCTATCGCGGCCGCCGTAATCCCCTGTCTCAAAGCCAAGCCCGACTTCGCGATAATTGGCATTGAGGATGTTGGCCCGATGACCGGACGAGTTCATCAGGTTCGTGTGCAGCAGCAGCACTTCGTCCTGGAGCCCGGCAGGCGATCGCGTAGTTGCCCACGCGATGTTCTCACCCCAACTCCAGGAACCGGTGAACGCATAGCCAGCGGCAGTCATGCGCTGACCCGCGCTCGACCCGCCGGAGCCTGTATGCGAGAACGTGTCCGTGCCGATCATCCATTGGCTGTGATTTTCACTGGCCTCGTTTAGATCGCCATCGAAGGCAAGCGGCTGAGCGCCCACCTTGGCACGCTCGGCATTGATCAGTTCAAGCAAATACTGCTCATAGGTACTCGGCTGCGCCATGACGATGTCCTCGCAGGGTGATGACAGACGACGATGTGCTGAAGGACCATTCGCGATCGTTCTGATTTGCTGCTATTGGCCGAGTGTGATCTGTCGTTGACCCAATCGTGACCATTTATGGGATTGGTCGTGCTCGATTGAGCGACCTGCGGAGTTCCAATCATCCTGTGGCGTGGCACGCGCGACAATGCTGCTTCGAAAGACAGGATGAGATCGTTCGACACGAACCTGATCACAACAGCGCTTTCCATCTTCGCATCTTCGAGGGAACGCGCGGGCCAGCAATGTCGTTGTGGGTCAGGCTTCGCAACGTGCTTCAACATAAATCGACACTCTGGTCGAGGAACACAGAACGGAGGAATCGATGCCGACCGAGCCGACGATTGCCCGCATCTGGCGCGGCCGCACGCGGCCAGAAATCGCGGACGCTTATGAATCGTATATTCGAGCAGAAGGAATCCCGCCTCTGGAGAAGACGGCGCTCGGCGTCCAGCTATTCCGGGAAGACCGCGAACAGGAGAGCTGGTTCACGACGATCTCCTATTGGAGCGATCTCGAATCGATGACCGCCTTCACCAAGGGCGAACCGACCAAGGTTCATCATCTCGATCGCGATCCCGAGTTTCTGATCGAGCTGCCCGAATTCATCCAGATCCATCGGATCCTGATCAACCGACAGGGCCTGCGCTGACCGCGGATACTCTGTCGTGTCGCCGAATGAGAACCGGCGCGTGCTTTCAAACCCGCGCCGGTCTTCGGATCAGATAATTCTGCGCCTTCAGCGCTTCGCGTCGTCGTCCCCGAATGTGATCGCGCTGACCGGTGGCGAGGAAAAGATAAAGAAAACGCCCGGGAGGTTGGTGACGCGGGAAGCGCGGTGAATTGAAGAACATCAACCCCGTTCAAAGGCCGACCAGATCGCTTCGACCGCCTTGCTTTGACTTGCCACCGGACGAAACAGCCGGATTTCGATTGGTATCTCAAGTTCGGGGCTGCCTGCTTCAACCAGCAACCCGGCCGAAATGTCCTCTTCAGCCAACATCCGAGGCAACCAAGCCACGCCATCTCCTGCGCGGGCCATCGAGAGCAGCGTCGCGGCGAGGTGCGAGGTAAAGACCGTCTCAAGCGCAAAGGCGCGATCTTTCGCTCCCCATTGGGCTGCGACGATCCGGCCCAACCCTGATTGCGCGCTATAGGCAAGGTATTTTACCGGCTCGCCGCCATGAAGCCACCACCGTGCAACTCCGTTTCCGGTGGGCGCGCTGAGCGGAACCAGAGTGTCGACGCCGACCACGATGCTCTTGAACTGGCCGGACTCGATCCGGCTGCTCGCGTCCTTGTGGTGGTGACAAAGCAGAAACTGCGCATCCCCCCGCAGCATCATCTGCTCGCACGCCTGCATGCTGTCAGAGATCAAGCTGAGATTACCCAGCGCGAGAACTCTTTCATTGCCGCGAACCCATTTCGGGAAAAACGTGAAGGAAAGCGCGTGGGTCGCCGCGATCGACAAGGGCCTAACGCCTCGGCCGGAAACTTCGAGGGTATCACGGCGCAGTTGGTGCAGGGCTCGTGTCAGGACCTCCGCCTGGTGGCGAAAATGTTCTCCTGCCGGGGTGAGCGTCACACCATGCGTCGTTCTGGCAAACAAGTCTGCGCCGATCCACCCCTCAAGCGCGCGAATCCTGCGGCTGAAGGCCGGCTGCGTGACGTGGCGTAGTTGCGCCGCCCTGGAAAAGTTCAGGGTCTCCGCCAGCGCCAGATAGTCCTCAAACCAGATCAGCTCCATTGGTGATGCCGAACCAACATAACAAGTTGCGGGAATAGCATTGGCGTTGCGCCAAATCCAGCTCTAAAAATCTCCTTAGAAGACGGGAAATAGCTGAGCCCCATTCAGGCCGCCTGCCGACGCGAACGCCGTCCCATACAGTCGTTTCCGGCATAGCAACAAGGCATTCGGACGATCTGAAAGCCATACAGAGGGAAATGCCATGCGTATTGTCGATGTCGTCGAGATCACCAAGCCGATCGCCTCTCCGATCCGGAACGCCTACATCGACTTTTCGAAGATGACGGCGAGCCTCGTCGCGGTGGTGACGGATGTCATGCGCGATGGGCGCCGCGTCGTTGGCTACGGCTTCAATTCGAACGGCCGCTATGGTCAAGGCGGCCTGATCCGGGAACGCTTCCGCAATCGTATCATCGAGGCCGATCCGAACAGCCTTCTCGACGACGAAGGCACCAATCTCGATCCGCATCGCATCTGGGCCGCGATGATGTCCAATGAAAAGCCCGGAGGGCACGGCGAGCGTTCCGTCGCCGTCGGCACGCTCGACATGGCTGTTTGGGACGCGGTCGCGAAGATCGCCGGCAAGCCGCTGTTCCGCCTTCTCGCCGAAGAGAAGGGCCGCGAGGCCAATCCTCGTGTCTTCGTTTATGCGGCGGGCGGCTACTACTACCCGGGCAAGGATAAATCGGCGCTACGGGCGGAAATGCGCGGCTATCTCAACCGCGGCTACAACGTCGTGAAGATGAAGATCGGCGGAGCACCGATCGACGAAGATCGTGGACGGATCGAGGCCGTGTTGGAGGAAATCGGTTCGAAAGCGCGGCTCGCCGTCGATGCCAATGGACGTTTCGACATTGAGGCTGCGATCGCCTACGCGAAGATGCTGCGCGACTACCCGCTGTTCTGGTACGAGGAGGCCGGCGATCCCCTGGACTACGCGCTTCAGGCCGCTCTCACCGAATTCTATCCCGGTCCGATGGCGACGGGCGAGAATCTCTTCTCGCACCAGGATGCGCGAAACCTGCTCCGCTATGGCGGCATGCGGCCCGATCGGGATTGGCTGCAATTCGATTGCGCCTTGTCGTACGGACTTGTCGAATATCTCCGGACGCTCGACGTTCTGACCCAGCATGGCTGGTCGCCGTCGCGCTGCATCCCCCATGGCGGGCACCAGATGTCGCTGAACGTTGCTGCAGGCCTCGGCCTGGGCGGCAATGAGAGCTACCCGGACCTCTTTCAGCCCTACGGCGGCTTCCCGGACTCCGTTCGCGTCGAGGACGGTCACATCATCATGCCGGATCTGCCGGGCATCGGCTTCGAGGGCAAATCCGACCTGATCAAGGTCATGCGCGAACTGGCTGAGTGAGCCAGGGCCGCGGTTGAGGCAGGTCTAGACCATCTTCTTCTCCTTCAGCGCTTCCACCTTCGCTTCGTCATACCCGATCGTCGCCAGCACGTCCTTAGTATCAGCACCCAGCAGCGGCGGGGCGCGATAGTCCTTCACCGGGGTGCCGGAGAACGTGATCGCGTTACGGATCAGCGACAGGTCCGGCTGCAGCGGATGGTTGACCTTGACCTGCATGCCGCGCGATTGGACGTGCGGATCGGAAAACACCTGCGAGAAATCGTTGATCGGACCCGAGGGAACGCCGGCCTTCTCCAGCTCTTCCAGCCAATAGGCAACGGGCTTCTTCAAAAACAGCCCGGCAAAGATCGCCATGATCTCCTTGCCGTGGACGACGCGGTCGTTGTTCTTGACGAAGCGCGGATCGCTCGCGAGTTCGGGCGCGCCGAGCCCGGCGCAGGTGCGCTGGAACTGGCCGTCATTGCCGACCACCAGCATCAATTCGCCGTCGGTGCAGCGGAACACGCCGGCCGGCATGCCGCCATTGCCCCAGGTGCCGCGCCGCGGCGGGGTCTGGCCGTTGACGAGAAAGATCTGCGCGTAATGCGACAGCGCGGCGATCACGGTGTCGAACAGGCAGACGTCGACATGCTGCCCCTCCCCGCCATTGGCCTTGCGGTGATAGAGCGCCGCCAGAATGCCGATCGAGGCGTTCATGCCGGTCATGTAGTCGACGATGGAGGGGCCGACCTTCATCGGGCCGGCGCCGGGCTCGCCGTCGATATGGCCGGTGACGCTCATCAAGCCGCCCATCGCCTGCAGGATCGCGTCATAACCCGCGCGCGGCGCGTACGGTCCGGTCTGGCCGAAGCCGGTCACCGAGCAATAGATGATGCCTGGATTGATCTCCTTGATCGATTCGTAATCGAGCCGGTAGCGTTTGAGATCGCCGACCTTGTAATTCTCCATCATCACGTCGCAGCTCTTGGCAAGCTCGCGGACGATATCCTGCCCTTCCGCCGTCGCGATATTGACGGTGACGGATTTCTTGTTGCGGTTGGCGCAGAGATAGAACGAGTTGTTATTGTTGTTCTTGCCCTCGGGATCCCTGAGGTAAGGCGGGCCGAAGGCGCGCGCATCATCGCCGCCGCCGGGACGCTCGATCTTGATCACCTCGGCGCCGAGATCGGCGAGCATCTGCGCCGACAGCGGGCCCGCCAGCACCCGCGTCAGGTCGAGAATTTTGATGCCCGAAAGTGGCAGAGCCGACATGAACTTCCTCCGAAATCTTTGGCGTTGGGACGCGAGACCAGGGTCCGGCGCTTTGATGCCTGCCGATACACTATTTTGTGCGGCTGAGCCCTGCGTTGACGGCATGTAGGTATCCATCGCCGACCGGGCGCGCCAGCGACCGCGGCGGGTGGATCACACCTGAAAGCCGCTCAACGCACGCAACAATTGAACTGGACCATCAACTGGTCTATACCTTAAGTGACCGTGATCCGAATATCGAGCACGCCATGCGCATCCCCGTCTCCGAAGCCAAGGGACAATTGACCGAACTGGTGCGGCGCGCCGAAGCCGGCGATGAAATCATCCTGACGCGGCATGGCCAGGCGGTCGTCCGGCTGGTTCCGGTGACGGCGGTGCCGAACCGGAAAGCGCGTCGAGCCCTGCTCGAGGCCGCACGCGCCAGTGGCGCTGCAAAAGCGGCGACCGGACCTGACGCCGCCAGGAGTCAGGATTTTCTCTACGGTGACGACGGCCTGCCCGGATGATCGCAGTCGATACGTCCGCGTTGATGGCTGTCGTGCTCGGCGAATCCGAGGCCGACGCCTGCATTGCCGCCTTGGAAGCAGAAGAGGAGATAATGATCTCGGCGGCAACGATCGCGGAGGCGTTGATCGTGGCGGACCGCCGCAACGTCGGCGAGGAGATGGAAAGCCTGATCGACGGCCTGGGCCTCAATATCATATCGGTTTCGCTGGCTTCGGCGCGAAGAGTGGCGCGCGCGTATGTGCAATGGGGAAAAGGCATTCACCCCGCCGGCCTCAATCTCGGCGACTGCTTCGCCTACGAGGTCGCGAAACAGCATCGTTGCGGCCTGCTGTATGTCGGCAGCGATTTTGCGAAAACGGACATCAAGCGGGTTTTGTGAATCGGCGGCGACGTCCCGATTCGAAAGCCTCGCCGCCAGCAATGCGAAGGGCGGCCCCAGGATGGAGCCGCCCGCGCTATCATCAAGCCGTGACTACCGGGTGCCGGCCTTGGCGCGGCTGGCGCGCCACTCCAGGAACTCGCGGTACAGGGGATCGCGCTCCTGCGGGGAGAACGCGGCGGCTGCTGGCGCGGCAACCGGCGCGGGAGCCGGCACAGCGCCCGATGCTGCCGATACGGCGGCCGCCGGCGGCATGTTGCGGTCGAGCCATTCCTGCGCCGCCTTGAAGCGGGTCCAGCCGGACACCGTCGCCCGCGGCGCCATTTCCCGCCACTTCGGATGGAACGGCGGACGCTGCAACTGCGCGACCTTGTCGAACATCGTATCCACCAGCAGCGACAGGCGACGGTAGCGGTCGCTGTTCGGCGCCCAGTTATACGACGCCAGCACCGCCTCTGCCGCAACCGTCTCGACGTAGCCGCCGTCCGGCACGAGGCCCGGGTAGTCCGCCGAAGAAAGCTTGGAAGGCAGATATTCCTCCTGCAGCGTCTTGGCGTAATCGACCGGGACCAGATGCAGGTTGCGATCGTTGACCTGGTTCAGCCATTGCAACGGCTTGCCTTCGATCGCGACGATCGCGTCGACCTCACCCTTGCGCAGCATGTCCACCGCCAGTCGCGGCTCCTGGTAGATCAGATGCGGCCTGATCCCGAGCCGCTCGAACACGTTGATCGCCGTCACGAAGGTCGAGCTGTCGGGCAAATCGACCACCACGGTCTTGCCGTCGAGCTCCCGCATGCTGGTGATCGTCTTCGGCGCGAGGACGTGCATCTCCTCGTTGAACATCTTGGCCACATAGACGAACTGGTTGCGGATGTCCTTGGCGAAGTCCTTGCGGTCGAGATAGGCGAGCGTGTCCTTGCGCACGATGCCGGCGTCGACGCCCCGCAGCAGCAGAATGTCCGCCACCGCCTGCACCGATCCGCGGCCCATGACCGGCAGGATCCGCAGCGCCGTGCCGTTGTCGAGCACGGAGGCAAGATCGGCGCCCACCTGGGCATAGGTGGAGCCGAACGAACCCGTCATCAGGCTCACGGTATTGGCGTTGAGCTGGTTGGCCAGATCGCGCTTGGTGGCGGTGCCGTACTTGAAGATCGTCTTGAAGGAATCAGAGACGGCGCCCGGATCGATGCCGCTTCGCACCGGGCCGAAGTGCTGCCACTGGCCATTGGTAAAGCGCATCATCCGCATCTGCTCGATCGGCGCATGATCGGACGGGCTGGTGTTGATCAGGATGCCCTGCACCATCATGGGAAGCTGGATACCCTTGATCGCGCGAGCCTGCTTCATGATGTTTTCGCGCGAGAGATCGTCGCCGCAGTTCTTCAGCACCTCGACCAGGGTCCTGCTGACCAGATAGCCAAGGACGGCCTGGCCGTTGGTCTTGCTCACGCTCGGGACATAGCGCTGCATGAAGGCGCTCCATTCGCGGAACGCAACGTCACCGGCCGCCGCCGCGTCTTCGCCCTCCAGCCTGTATGCCGCCGAGAGCAGGCCTTCCGCATTTTGCGGGCCCGCCGGCTGAATCACGGCCGAATACGAATTGGCGATCGAGGCGACGAAATGTGCAGGCCGCCAGCCGAGTTCGGCGCTTCGCCGGATCGCCATGATGGCGAATTTCGGCGTGGTGAACTCAATGAAAACGTCGGCATTGGACGCCTTCAGTTTGGCCATCTGCGCATCGATATTGGTGTCGGTGACCTTGTAGGGAGCCTCGGCCACGATCGCGACCTTGCCACCCAGGCCGTCCTTCAGGCCCTTCAGGTATTCCTTGCCCATGCCATCCTCCTGATAGAGGACAGCGATCCGGCTGCGGGGATGGTTCTCCAGGATATACTGCGCAAATATTTGCGCTTCAGCCGTGTAGGTCGGCAGGAAACCCATGGTCCAGGGAAATTCGCGCGGCTGGTCCCAGGCTGCTGCGCCCGACAAGGCAAAAAGCTGCGGGACTTTCTTTGAGTTCAGATAGGGCTGGATCGCCGCGTTGGTGTTCGTACCGATGGTCGCCAAGGTGAAGAGAACCTGGTCGTCCTCGACAAGCTTGCGGGTCATCTCCATGGTCTTGTTGGGGTCATAGGCGTCGTCATAGGTGATCATATTGACCTTGCGGCCATTGATGCCACCCTCGGCGTTGACCTTGTCAAGATAGGCCGAGATGACCTTGGCGATGACACCGTAGGCGGAAGCCGGACCGGTGTAGGGAGCGGTATTGCCAATCCGGATTTCGTTGCTGCCGGGAGGCGCCGCGTGCGCCCGATCGCTCATCATCGAGCCGGCCATCGCAGCCAGCACCAGCGCCGCTGCCGCATTGCGCCGAGGGGTGATGTTGAGCCGGCGGATGGCGTCGCGGGCCGAAGCCCAGGACAATTGATCCATTCGCCAATGAGTGAAGCCGATAGCTCCCATTACAGTCCCCCTGTGAGCCCATGTTCTGCAAAATAAATTGAGCGTGTGATGCCGCGCGGGCACCGTTTCAACCCTACTCGCCGACATTGTGTCTCAATCGGATTGATTTTGTGGCGAGTCCAGGCGTTCCGTGAGGCATGGTTAGCAAGCGCGTATTTCGCCCCAAGAAATGCACCAAATTGCCGTTAACGCACCGCGCTCGCAATCAGCGCGTGTTCGCTCCGCACCCGCGGGGGCCCTGCGACGCGGCACGATAGCAGCGACATCTTGACTAAATTTTAAACGATGGAGCAGCGCGGTTCGTCCGAGCGCAAACGCCGGCCGGGCTGACCGGCTATCGCCTCGTTGCCGGCGATCCGCGCGACCCGGCGCCACGTGAACACGGGGAGCGTCGACCGCCCCTTCTCCCGACAGCATCGCAGGAACCAGTCGGGCCCTTGCAAGTTCATAGGCTCGCGCTGCCGGCCATGTGCGGCAGCGCAGGCAATACGTGATCAACAATAAGGCGGTCAGCCGCGGGCCCTCCGGTGGCAAGACCGGCCTGTACTACACGAACGGAGAGATAAAATGAGGATTGCGCAAATTGCCCCGCTGTTCGAGAGCGTGCCGCCGCGGCTCTATGGCGGGACCGAGCGGGTCGTTGCCTACCTGACCGAGGAGCTGGTCCGGCAGGGGCATCAGGTGACGCTGTTTGCGAGCGAGGACTCCATCACATCGGTCGAGCTCGTTCCCTGCACGCCCCGCGCTCTGCGCCTCGATCCCGACGTCCGCGATGCCCTGCCCCACCACATGGTCATGCTCGACAAGGTGCGCGAGCGCGCCGAGGAGTTCGATATTCTGCATTTTCACGTCGATTATATGCATTTCCCGCTGTTCCGGTCCGAGCGCGGCCGGACACTGACGACCCTTCACGGCAGGCAGGACCTCGCCGACCACATGCCGTTCTACCGGCGCTTCTCCGACATGCCGCTGGTCTCGATATCGAACGCCCAGCGGGCGCCGCTCCCGGGCGTAAACTTCGTCGGCACCGTCTATCACGGGCTGCCGGTCGGCCTGCACACGCCCAACCTCGACCGGCACGGCGATTATTTAGCTTTCCTCGGCCGCATCTCGCCCGAGAAACGGCCTGACCGCGCCATCGCAATTGCCCGCGCGGCGGGTCTTCCGCTCAAGATGGCGGCCAAAGTCGACAAGGCGGACGACGCGTATTTCCGCGACGTCATTGCACCGATGCTCGACGGCGGCGGGGTCGAGTTCATCGGCGAGATCAATGACAATGCCAAAGGCGAATTCCTCGGTCAGGCCGCCGGGCTGCTGTTCCCGATCGACTGGCCCGAACCCTTCGGGCTGGTCATGATCGAAGCGATGGCATGCGGTACGCCGGTGCTCGCATTCCGTTGCGGATCGGTCCCGGAAATCGTGGAGGATGGGCTGACTGGCCGGATCGTCTCCGACGTCGACGAGGCGGTGCGCGCGGTTCCGGAGTTGCTGGCGCTGGACCGCAAGGCGATCCGCGCCCGCTTCGAGGAGCGCTTCTCTGCTGCGCGGATGGCCGCGGACTACGTCAAGATCTATCAGAAGATGCTGCGCAAGCACACCGCGACGCAACTCGAACTCTCGGCCATGGCCGCACTTTCGGCAGCGGCCAACGGGCACGGCTCTGAAACTCCGTTGGCTGCGCGCAAGGACAATTAAGCCTGGCGCTACCCTCGCCGTACGGCCGCCATGATCAACCCTCCATGGCGGCCGTCGGCGCCTTGCCGATGCCCTCCCCGGCCGCGGTGCCGGTTGCGCGAGGCAGGAAGATTCGGACGACAGTGCCACGGCCGAGCTCGCTTTCGATCTTGATCGTGCCACCCGATTGGCGCGCAAAGCCGTAAGCCTGCGACAAGCCAAGCCCGGTGCCTTTTCCGGGCGCCTTGGTCGTGAAGAACGGATCGAACGCCCGGGCCAGAACTTCCGGGCTCATGCCGGTGCCGGTGTCCTTCACCGAAACGCAAACATATTGGCCGGGTTGCAACTCGCCGCTCAGGTGATCCTCGACCCGGTCCAATCTGGCCATCTCAATGGTGATGGTGCCGCCTTGCGGCATCGCGTCGCGTGCGTTGAAGGCCAGATTGAGCAGCATCAGTTCGAGCTGGGTCGCATCGACCAGCGCCGGCCACAGCTCCTCTTCCGTTGCGATCTCAATGCGGATGCCGGTTCCGATCGTTCGCGACAAGAGCTCGCCAACCACGCCCGCAAGCTCGTTGATGTCCACCGGTTCCGGAGAAAGATGCTGCTTGCGCGAGAACGCCAGGAGTTGCTTGACGAGCTTCGCACCTCGCTCGGCGCCATGCATCGCATTCCGCACATAGCGTTGCTGGCGCTGCTCCTCTACCGATCGGCCAAGCAGTTGTAGGTTACCCGTGATCGTCGTCAGAAGATTGTTGAAGTCGTGGGCGATGCCGCCGGTGAGCTGGCCGACCGCCTCCATCTTCTGGGCGTGCCGCAGCGCAAGCTCGGTCCGCTCGCGTTCCGCCATTTCGGCCGTCAATCGCTGATTGGCGTCAGCCAATTCCCGGGTACGCTCCTCGACCCGCCGCTCGAGCGTGTCGGTCAGGTTAGTCAACTGGTCCATATAGCTTGCCGTCTGGCGTTGCCGCGCGCGAGCGCGCACGGCGGCCTTGACGGCGCTCCGGAGCGATGTCGCCGCGAGCGGCCGTTCAAGCACCGTGACGTTTCCGAGCAACTCAATCAAGCCGGGATCGGGGCTTCGAGCCGCCCTGAGGGTGAGAAGGATGAATGGAAAATCGGACCACGGCGGCTGGTTGGCAATCCATCGCGCGAACTCATTGCGATCTTCATGGATCAACGCCTCCTCGGCGATCACAGCAGAAGAGGCCCCATCAAGATCGGCCACCAGTTCGGCCAAGCTGCGCCGCTCCAATGAGGCGGTGCCGTCAGCCTGCAGCATCGAACAAATCACCGCGGCATCTCTGCCGACCGGCGCCAGCACAAGCGCGGGCCCGGTCTGAAAGGCGTCAGGCGCTGCCATTCGCGGCGGCTCCGAGCAGCACCCCATGTTGACCGGTATAGGTTGGCGTGCCGGATAGAACGCCCTGGAATTCCGACAGCGGAGGACCGACCCTGATGCCGTGGTTATCGAGCCGATACTCCCGGATCTCGTCTTCGTGGCGGCCGGTCCGCTTCTTCAGCACGGAAATGGCACGCCTGATCTTTCCGGCCGCTTCAAAGAAGCGCAGCAGAAGGACGGTATCGCTGAGATAAGTCAGGTCGACGCTGGATTGCATCGGACCGACAAGCCCGTGCTGAGCCAGCGTGAGAATCGTCACCACCCCGCGGTGATTCAAGTAGGTCAGCATCTCATGCATCAGCAGGAGCATGAACTGTTCGGCAGGAATTGCATTCTGATAGCCGCTTAGGCTGTCCAGCACCACGATGCGAACGTCATCGACCTCGACGCGGCGGCGCACCATGCCGGTCAGTTCACCCGGAGACAGTTCAGCCGGATCCACCTGCTCCAGAATCAAGTGGCCGGATGCGATCGGGGCCTCCAGGTGCCATCCCATTCCGGAGGCGCGCTTGTGCAAGATGCTCTTGGTTTCGTCAAAGGTCACGAACAGCGCTCGCTCGCCGCGATCAAGCGCGGCCGTCACGAACTGCATCGCCAGTGATGATTTTCCGGAGCCGGAGGGTCCGATCAGCAGCGTATTGGTGCCGCGGTCGAGCCCGCCTCCCAGCAACTGATCGAGCTCGGGGATTCCTGAGAGGATCGGCTCGGTGATTTTGGTGCCGTCTGCGTGCTCGGCTGCGACCAGCCTCGGGAACAGCGCAATGCCACCTTTGCGGATCAGGAAATCATGGTAGCCGCCGCGAAAACTCCGGCCGCGCATTTTGAAAATGCGCAGCCTGCGCCGCTCGGCGCCGTATTGCAGCGCATAGTGCTCGAGACGGACAACACCGTGAACAAGGCTGTGCAGGTTCTGGTCGTCGGCTTCTTCGGTCAGATCGTCGAGAAACAGCGTGGTACAGCGCTGCTGCGCGAAGAAGTGCTTGAGGCCGATAACCTGCCGTCTGTAGCGCAGCGGGTTTTGAGCGAGCAGACGGATTTCCGAAAGGCTATCGAAAACCACGCGCGAAGGTGCGACGCGCTTCACTTCATCGAAGGTCATCCTCGTGGTTTCGCCGAGTTCGAGATCGGACGCGTAAACCACGGTCTGGCGCTGCTGAGGATCCAGACTGAGTTCGGCCGGAACCAACTCGAAGATGTCGACGCCGCCAAGATCCCATCCATGCGTCTCGGCAACCTGTTCCAGTTCGTCCTTGCTTTCGGAAAGCGTGATGTACAGACAGCGCTCTCCCGCAGCGGCACCCTGCATCAGGAACTGCAGGGCGAGTGTTGTCTTGCCGGTTCCGGGCTGGCCCTCGACCAAATGTACCCGGTTCGAGGCATAGCCGCCGTCCAGAATTCCGTCGAAGCCATCAATGCCAGTGGAGATGTTTTTGCTTTTTCCGCTGCGGTCCGATCCGTTCATGGTCCTCTCATCGAGCGAGGCGCGCTGTCGCGCGCGGATTTCTCCTTCGCTCGATCAGCAGGGTGACAACATCGATAACCTGTGGCTTCCCAAAGGTGTGTCACCAAGGCCCATGACGGCACCGAGGTCCTGCAGATCCTTCGGACGATGTATTCTGCAACGAGAATATGGGGGATTGTCAAGCACCTATGATAGTGGACGCAGCGTATTCGCATCGATCAAAAGTCTGTTCGTATACCATCAATTCCGAGGCTGCTGCGATAGTCGCTGCGGACTCGCGCGCTCCACTCACGAAGCACCGAGCGGACATCTGGCGAAGGGAGGCCGGCAACGGCCTCCCTCGCCAAGCATCAGGCCGTCACGCGAGGAGGACTCTGGTGCAGATACCAGAGGCGCAGAGCCGCAACGGCGGCCACTACGATCCCGGCGATGACGTGGAGTGTCGTGGTGGTCTGGTTGGCCGAGAATTGCACCACCCACGGCGACAGCGCCACCCAAACGCCGGCGGCAAGAGCTAGCCACTCCTGCCATTCGGCGAATACCGCCAGCGCTGCTACCGCAAGCGCCGCGATCAGGATGCCACTCAACCACGCATTCCAGTTCGTGGGACTTTCAGCGGCGAACCCCAAGGCCCATGGCGACACGAACAAGGCCAGGCCAATCACGAGGTTGACCACATCGGCGATCATGTCCTTTTTCCAGACGGTGTTCATGGTTGCAACTCCTTACATTGGCTCCTTTCAATTCACTGTCAGATCGGTGGCTCGCAACCGCACCGGTTGCGAGTTCGGTTTCTGCGGTCGGCTATTGGCAGCGCCCTCGGCGCGGGCGAGAGCGCGAGGCTCCCTCCCGTCCCGCGGTTATTTGCCGTTGATGGCAATCCGTTTCACCTTCTGCTGCGCGGTCGGTAACTTCGGCAGCGTCACGGTGAGAACGCCATTCTTGAACGAGGCCCCGACATTGTCCTGATCGACATCATCGACCGGAACGGAACGCTCGAAGCGCCCGTAGTAGCGCTCGCTAAAGCGACGCTCCTTGTCTTCGGTCTCGCTCTTCTTCTCACCGCTGATGGTCAACATGCCGTCCCTGAGTTCGACGTTGACGTCCTTCTCTTCGAGACCGGGGAGTTCAGCAATCACTTTGACTTCCTTCTCGGTCTCGTTGACCTCGACGCTCGGCCAACCCATCGCCTGGGAGCTGAACGGAGCAATGTCGAACGAGCGGAGCGCATCGTCGAACAGCCGATTCATCTCGCGATGAAGCGCGAGGAACGGATTGGGTTCATTGCGGTGCAGGCTCAGATCACGAGAGCCGTTGTTCCACGGAATGAGATCGCGTAGTGCCATAGCTCCTCCTTTCTGTACGTCATGTTCAGTGGACAGAGATCACCCGCGCGCGGCCGAGCCGCGCACAGGTGGTTCGACAGCCTTGAACGGCAACTCCGTCAGGCCGCCTGCTGATGTTCGCTTTGCTGGTGTTCGATCTGCTTGCCGTTGCCGGCGGCCTCGATCGCGATGCGACGCGGCTTCATCGCCTCCGGCACTTCCCGAACCAGCGTGATCTTGAGCATGCCGTTTTCGAAGGTCGCATCCTTCACCTGGACGTACTCCGCCAGGTTGAATACGCGGCGGAAGGGCCGCATCGAGATTCCCTGGTACAGGTAGTCGTGAACACCCTTGTCAGCCTTGCGGCCCTCAACCGTGAGCGTCGATTGCTCCGCGGTGATGGTGATCTCTTCCGGGCTGAAACCGGCCAGCGCCAGTGAAATCTGGTACTGGTCCTCGCCGGCACGCTCGATGTCATACAGCGGATAAGTGTCGCTGTCGTTCACCGTGTCGTTGACGAGGTCAAACAGGCGATCGAACCCGACGCTCGAACGCCAGAACGGGGGTAGATCGTAGGTTCTCATAACCACATCCTCCTTTGAGCAACATGGATAGGAGCCACGCCGGGACATTCCCGGCGGCCTTGGCCGGACCCTGACGGCATCCGGCGCCACACCTGTGGCACCACAAGAACTAGAAGGGTTCGATTTGGTTTCAAGGGCACAACCGGCACGCGTTTTTCATTTTTTCACCTCCTCGATCGGTCTTGAAGCACGACGCGCCGCATCACCGCCGCCGTGGTGATGGTGCGCAGAACGGCGTCCGGCCACTGCGGAACGAGTACCCCGCGCGCGCCGCCGCGTCCGAGCGTCGCACCTCTTGACGTCGCCCGGCGCTTTCCTAAATCGGCCGCCGCCAAGGCCTGTGCAGGATTGGCGTGCCGGATCCCGCATGGAGAAGGCGCTTGGGAGTCCACGTTGCTTTCGGGAGGATGTGGTTATGAAGATGGCAGATCACGCCCGGTCGGTGCTGCGTTGGAGCACGGCAATCGTCCATCTGCTGGAACGACTAGCCGATCGGATCGCGGCGGCATCCAGGAACTGGCGCATCAGGCTCTCTCCTCGCAAGCGCTAACGCTGGGGAAGAACGATGCGCGGTCTGCTCGCAGCTTTCGTCGTATTCGCCATGCTGTTCAGCGCAACCGAAGGGGCCGCTGCGCAGCGGAAAAAGCCGAAGCAGCCTGGCAGTGCGAATGCCGCGGTTCAGACGGGCGCGCCGGAGCGGCCGGTGTCCGATCGGAATACAAGGTCCAACCGGGCAACCACCGTGGTGATCCCGCCCTTCCGAGCCGAGGAGATTGTCCCGGATATCTGCAGGGGATGCTCCTCCTGACCGGCTCTCGATTTGGTCGCGCTAGACGGATCGATGAAGCATGGGCGGCTTGATGGATGCCAAGCCGCGAGCGGTTCTCCTTCGCCAGAGGTGGGAGGGACAAAATGGAGAGGGTTAGAATTGACGAACTGAAAACGACGACATCAGAAGCGGCATTCGCCGCGAACGACAATCATATGCCGGACCGGCGCTTGACCCCGTCCCAATTCCCGAGGGATGCGATAGCGCGCATCTTTCGGCCCGCACGATCGGCAATGACCTCGGGAAAGGCCGGCACCAAGGGCTGGCGGCTCACCTTCGAGCGCCGCAGCGCCCCTTATGTCGAACCCCTGATGGGATGGACCGGGGATGATGACCCGCTCGCGACCGCCGAGCTCAGCTTCCCGACGCTCAGGTCGGCGATCCGCTACGCCGAGCGGCAGGGACTTCCCTATGTCGTCGAGGAGACCGAGGAGCAGAACACAAACCAGCGACAGTCCCGCAAGATGAAGCACGCCTTCTCCGATGAGACCCTGGAACGCCTTGGGCTCGGTTCCCTTCGGGAGAGCTATGACAAGGCCGTTGCCGGTGCGGAAGGCCGGCAGGATCGCCGGGGCGAGGAAGGCTGGGCTTGGCCGATGGCGGTGGTGTGCGATCCGAGCCTGTCGCTCGATGCAAAACGCTCGATCCTGATAGACTGGGCCTGGACCGAATATCTGATCGACCAGGCGACCAACGAAGGCATGCCGGAGAACGGCCGGCCCTCGCGCCTTCACGAGGTCGAGCTTGCGCTGCTGGCTCTCGAGCGCGGCAACGCTGCGGCGGAGAGTGCCGCGCCGGCGCCGCCACGAGCGGCTCAAGCCGTGGCGGCGTAAGGTGTCATTGGCCGGTTGTCATTGGCCGGTGGAGGCGGCCAGGGGCTGCACCCCTCCACCGGCACGCCGCTGACCGCCTTCGGCTTTCAAGCCAATTTTCAACGGAACAATTTGCAAGCAGCGACATTCTGTGGACGCCGCCGGCTTGATGCGCTTGGGCGCCGTTTCCGGGCCCGGCACATGCTCGGTAGCTCGCACCCACTTTGCTCTGAGGAGGAATTGGATATGAGCACCCTGTCAGTTCTATCGAACCTACCTGCGCTTCACTCGGAAGGCGGGCTCTCCCGCTACCTCGCCGCTATCAGAAAGTTTCCGCTGCTGAGTGCGGCCGACGAGGCCATGTACGCGCGCCGTTGGCACCAACACGGCGATCGCGAAGCGGCCTATCACCTGGTGACAAGCCACCTCCGGCTGGCTGCGAAGCTGGCGCTGCGCTATCGCGGCTATGGCCTTCCCATCGCCGACCTGATCTCGGAAGCGAATCTGGGCCTGATGCATGCGGTGAAGCGGTTCAAACCCGAAAAAGGTGTTCGGCTCGCCACCTATGCGATGTGGTGGATCAAGGCGACCGTCCACGAGTACATCCTGAAGTCCTGGTCGCTGGTGAAAATTGGCACGACCGCCGCCCAGAAGAAGCTGTTCTTCAAGCTGCGAAAACTGAAAGGCCGGATTTCCGCAGGCGAGGACGGCGATCTTTCGCCCGAGCAGGTCAAATACATTGCCGACGAACTGGGGGTCGGTTCCCGCGATGTCGTCGAGATGAATGGGAGGATGCGCGGTGACATTTCGCTCAACTTATCCAGGACCCGGGAGGACGGTTCCGAGGAAATGCAGGACTGCCTGGTTGATCCAGCGCCAGATCCCGAAAGCCTGTTGTCGGAAGCGCAAGATCGCGACCAGGTAAGGAGCGCATTGAAAGACGCGCTTGCCGGCCTGACTCCCCGCGAACAGCATATCATCGGAGCACGCTACCTGGCCGAACAGCCGAAAACCCTGGAGGACCTTGGCGCCACCTTCGGCGTGTCCCGCGAGCGCATCCGCCAGATCGAGGTTCGCGCGCTACAAAAGATTGGAGGCGCACTGAGCGCCCGCCTCGGCGGAACGCTTCCGAATGATGGGCGCTTGAGGCTGCCGCCAACTTCCGGCGTCATTCAGTCAGCTTAAATTAAGAAAGGGCGGGCGCCGCGCTTCGGTGCTCGCCCCAGCCTGCGAAGAAAGTCTCCCGACGCTCTCCGCCAGTTGCGGAGGGCGCATCGATCGAGGAACGACTCACGAAGTCGCGCTTTGAATCGACGGTGTGTCTGTTTCGAGTCTCGCAAATGCGTACGCCGTCCATCGTGCCGGAAGGTGCAGACCACGACGTCTACCTCGTGCTGGACGATCTGGGTCGGATTGGGCGGGTATGGCGCGAGACCAGCGAGGAGAGTACCGGGCGGGCCACGCTGATCCGCGAACTGCTCGAAGGCCAGTACGTCAACCCGGTACGCATCGTCGCCTTCAACATCACCGGGGGATGGTCGCGCGACGTGACGAGCGAAATCGCCGACGAACTACGCGAGCGATGCATCGATCTCGACGAGGTACCGGTTGGCCTCGAAGACTTCCTGGAACGGGCAAGGCAAGCTAGCTAGACTCGGCTGGCCACGGTCAGTGGCCACTGCCGCGGTTCCGGCTATCCGGGCAGCAGGTACCCGCCGCCTTCAGTAGCGACGCCTAGATGCCGTTCTCATCGGCCATCGCCGGCCGTGATACGACGTAGGCGGCACAGGCAAGGAACATGACCGCCACCGCTACGGCAAGCGGCAATGACGGGTCGACGCTGTACCAGAACACGAGAAACCCGATCGCCATTCCCACGCAAGCCATGGCCTTGGCCGACCGCGGGATGGCTCCGGCGGCGCGCCAATCCCGCAGCGGTTTGCCAAGGGTCGGATGATCTAGCAGCCATGCCTCGAACCGCGGCGACGAGCGCGCAAAACACGCCACTGCAACGATCAGGAAAACCGCCCCCGGCATCAGCGGCATCACCAGACCGATCACGCCGAGCGCAACCATCACCCAACCGAGGCTGAAGTAGATGATGCGCATCAGACCTGCCGCCTGTCTGTCTCTTCAACAAAGACTGCTCGCTTCCCGCCGACGCCATCGCCGGGCATCAGCTTGTTCGCGGCAGGCAATGAAATGGAGCGGGTGAAGGGAATCGAACCCTCGTATTCAGCTTGGAAGGCTGCTGCTCTACCATTGAGCTACACCCGCGCTGGCGTTGACCTAACACGCCGCGCAAGCGGCCTCAACCCGCCCGGGCGCCGCTCATCCGTGCACAAGGCCGCCGTTCCCGGCGACCGGCCCTTAACAGGGGCTGATTCGCCGACTATATTGACGTTTCCATCAACAATGAAAGGAGGTGATCCAGTGTCTTACACCAAGCGCTGTCACCTCGCTGGGATCGCCCGCTAGGCTTGTCTTTTGGCCTGGCATCGGGGCGCTCTCAGCCCTGGACCAGCGAGCACAACAGTTGGGGCGCGACGGGAGTTCCCGCCGCGCCTTTTTAATTGCTTAATTGCCGATCAACCGCAAAGATTGACGAAGCGCGGCCGCTGGCCGCGACGGTTTTCGACGATGCGCTCGCCGCCATTGATGGCCGAACTGCCGTAATAGCGGTGATGGCCGGTGAGGCCAGTGACGTCGGCCAGTCGCCGGCCTGCGACGATGACGGCGACCCGCAGGACCTGGCGGCATCGCAAATGATCGTGGCTGGCTTGCTTCGCATGACCGTCTCCGTGAAGGGTGCGCGTTGGCTCGCGTTCTGCTCATCAGTCGTGGGCTTCCCACTGCACGTTCAAGAGGCAACGGGTATATCGTGTTTCCGGACTGTTTCGTGCCACCGTTTGTCGGGATCGGCTGCCGCAAAACGTCCTCGAAAGGCAGCCAGTCCGGCCCGCCATAAAGGAGAAAGCGATGCTCTACGCCATGCTGGCCTATCACGTCGAAGCCGAGGTCACATCCTGGACGGCGGAAGAGGACGCGGCCCTGATGACCGAATTGCTGGCCGTGCATGAGCGGCTCAACGCCAAGAAGGTGCTCGGGCCGGCGGCGCGGCTCGGCGGAACGGCGGAAGCCCGCACCCTGCGCGGACCGGGCGCGGGAATGGTTATCGACGGCCCGTTTGCCGAGACCAAGGAGCAGTTGCTGGGTCTGTACGTATTGAATTGCGCCAACGAGGAGGAAGCGATCGCGATTGCCCGCGACCTGCGGCGTGTCAATCCGTCCGCCGTCTACGAAATCCGCCCGATCAGACTTTATCTCCCCGGTGAAGCGTTGCCGGAAACCTCGAGCGGACCCGGTCAGGGCTGATGCTTCACCATACTGCACTGCAAGGGGCTCAAAATACGACACAATAATTGACTCGCTATCCGGGCCTACGATCTCCACATTGAGTGCATCACCGACACAACCGCCCGTGGGCGTCGGTGACTGAGAGTGTTGTGCTCCCGCCTGCAAAGGATGAGGAGAGCACGATGCTTCACTCAAAAAATCGTATTCTGTCCCGAGCAAGCCCTGTCGATCTTGAAGACCTCCGGCCGCATCTTCGCGTTATCGAAATGCAACGCGGCAAGGTCGTTGCGGAGAGCCGCGCGCGCGTCAATCAGGTGTACTTCCCGCATGGCGGCATACTTTCCTCCGTTGTTGAACTGGAAGATGGTTGGGCGATCGAAAGCGGCATGATCGGCAACGATGGTGCTTTCGGAGCTGCACAAGCGCTGGATAGCAAGGCGTCGCTGCACAAAGTAGTCGTTCAGGTATCCGGCCTTGCGAGCGTCATGGACGCCGAGCACCTCAAAGCAGTTGCCCTGTCTTCTCCTGACCTGCTCGCGCTGCTCATCAAGTACGAACAATTCTTCCTCGCCCAGGTGCAGCAGACGACTGCCTGCAACGCGGTTCACACCGTTGAACAGCGGACGTGTAAGTGGCTGGTCAGGATGTGCGATCTGGTGGGCACCGAACTGCAGGTGACGCAGGAATTCTTGGCGCAGATGATGGGTGTGAGGCGAACCAGCGTAACCAGCGTTGCCAGCCAACTGCAAAAGGAAGGGCTGATCTCGTACAGCAGGGGCAACATAAGCATTCTCGATATGGCTCTCCTGCAGCGCCGCGCGTGCGAGTGCCACCGAACTGTTCGGGAACTGTACGCTGCGGAGTTCGATGCTACCGAGCGAACAGCGCTTCCGTTCCGCCCGAGCACCTGTCGTTGAATTTCGGGGCTTGGCCCTGCTGGCGGGTTGGGTTGGGCGGTCTACCAAAGCCGTTTTCTGGCAAACGCGTGCCCAGAACCGGATTTCAGATAGCGCTCGAATGTGCGCGCCTTCTGTTCGTTCGAGAACGCAACGTATGTAACCAGCTTCCAAGGAAGAAATTCAGAGGTATGGGGAGACTTGCCCGCATTATGGTCCGACAATCGCCTCTGAACATCAGATGCCATTCCGACGTAACGTCGGCCGGAAAAGCTCTCGCTTTGTAACAAGTACACGTAGTGCATCTGGAGCGGCCCTCCTTCGCCAAGGCTTCGGAGGGCATCCTGCTTCGCGGTCAGGCAGGCTGCAATCCTGCGAAGCGCGTTGGCGCGAAGCAGGATGGTGGGGAAGGAAGGACTCGAACCTTCGAAGCCATACGGCGGCTGATTTACAGTCAGCTCCCTTTGCCACTCGGGACACTTCCCCGTCCGACAACGTCACCGGACCGGCCGCCCGAGTGGCGGAGGACCGGACCCAAGGATGACGCTGAGGCCGAAAGCCCGTTTCAAAAACGGCTGCGACCGGCGCGTTTATGGGCGAAGCGGGATGGCAAAGTCAACCAACACGGACCACCAAAAATAGGTTCGATGAGGCCAAATTGCCATATTCCGGCCTCCGTGACACAAGCTCTCCATGAGCGATCGCGACCGAAAACCGCCGTTCCGCCGCGGCGGCGGCAAACACTTCGAAAAAGGGCGGAAATTGGCCCGTCCGCCGGGCTGGCGCGACCGGGACTCGAGCCCCGACGGGCCGGTGATTCTCTATGGCTGGCACACGGTTTCGGCGGCCCTCGCCAACCCCGAGCGGCGGATCCGAAAGCTGTTCCTGACCGAAAACGCCGCCCGGCGGCTGGCGGACGAAAATATCGACACCCGCGTTGCCCCCGAAATCGTCCGGCCGAACGCAATCGACCAGCGGCTTGGGCCCGACGCCGTGCATCAGGGGCTGTTGGCGGAGGCCGATCCCCTGCCCTCGCCCGATATCGAAACGCTGCCGCAGGAAGGCATCGTGCTGGTGCTCGACCAGATCACCGATCCGCACAATGTCGGCGCCATCATGCGCTCGGCGGCCGCCTTTGCGGTGAAGGCGATCGTCACCACGGCCCGCCACAGCCCGGAGGCTACCGGCGTGCTGGCGAAATCCGCCTCCGGCGCGCTGGAACTGGTGCCGCTGGTGACGGTGCAAAATCTCGCCCGCGCGCTGACCGAGTTGAATGACCGCGGCTTCTTGACAGTCGGGCTCGACAGTGAGGGGACCGATGACCTCGCCGCCGTGCCTTTGCAGCAGCCACTGGCGCTGGTGCTGGGCGCCGAGGGCAAGGGCCTGCGGCAACTGACCCGCGAGACCTGCCGCGCGGTGGCGCGGCTTGACGTGCCCGGCGAGATCAAGAGCCTGAACGTGTCGAACGCCGCAGTGCTCGCGCTCTATATCGGCGCGAGCCGATTGGGCTTGATGAAATGAACAACGCCCGCTCGCGACAAGCGAACGGGCGCTGAAACTCTCAGGCTATCGTTGGATCAGTAGTACCGGCGCAGCACGCGCTGACCGTGGTAATAGCGCGGCGCGTAGCCGTGGTGATAGCTGTGGCGGTGATAGTGGCGGTACGCGCGATACGGGCGGTTGTAGCCATAGCCGTAGCCGGAGATCGAGCCTTCGCGATAAACCGGACGCGGCGCCCAATTGCCCGGGCCGGTATAGGTCGGGCCCTGGTTGACGTAATAATACTGCTGCTCCGGATCGGGCAGACGCTCGCGGACCCAGCCGCCGCAGGGGCTGCAGCCGGCATAGCCGTAGGTCACGGCCGGTGCGACATAGACCGGCGCTGCGCAAGGGGCGTAGCCGCAGGCCATCGCGGGCGCGGCGGCCATGACGGCCACTGCCGCGATCAATCCCTTAAGTATCTGACGCATTACTCTCTCCTGTCCTTATTTTGCTTGGTCTTAACGTGGAAAGTGGTGGGGCCATCGCCTGTCGTCGCGCGGCGCGTAGATGATCTCCGGCGGATCGACCGGCACGTTGGACTGCGCCGGCAGCGGCGCCGACTGCGCCGACCAGGACTGATGGTAGCTCTCGGCCGGTTGCGGCAGCCGCCGGTTCGCCGGCGGCTCGATTTCAAGGCGCCCGTAACCGGGCATGCGGCCGGCGCTCGGATAGTAATGACCGACGCGCGGGACCGGATCGATATAGCGGCCGCCATAGACGGTCGGCTCGACATGGGTGCCCTTGCCGAGGCCCCAGTCACCCTCGACCACCGCATAGGATGCGTCGACGCCGTTTATGATGACGGGAACGCCGGGACGGCCCGGAATCACGATCTCGAAGCCGCCGCCGGCAAAGGCGGCCGAAATCGTCGCGATCAAAAGTGCCAGTGTGACGCCAATGCGCATTGCTTGGGATCCGGTTTTCCGAGTCCCAATTTAATCCAACACGCCGGTCCCAAGGGTTAAGGCGGCCGGCCAAACTGGCGGTAAGGCTAACGCGCAACCGTGGATCGCCATTCAATTGCGAGAAATGGCGCTATCCAAATGTTAACGCCTCGGATCTAGCCACCCGCTCGATTGTCATTTGCGCTGACATATCGCACCATCCCGGCCCCTTCCCGATGACACCCGAAATGCCTGAGATGACAGCCAAGATGCCTGCGAAGAACGTGCTCTGGATTATGTGCGACCAGCTTCGCTACGATTATCTCGGCTGCACCGGCCACCCTGTGCTGAAGACGCCGAACATCGACGCGATGGCCAAACGCGGCGTGTTGTTCTCGAACACCTATGTGCAATCGCCGATCTGCGGGCCGTCACGGATGTCGTTCTATACCGGCCGCTACATGCGCTCGCATGGCTCGCACTGGAACGGCTGGCCGCTGCGCATCGGCGAACCGACGCTCGGCGATCACTTAAAGAAGATCGGCGTGCGCAACGTCCTGGTCGGCAAGACGCATATGGCGCCCGACCTGGAGGGACTGAAGAATCTCGGTATCCCCGCCGACTCGATCATCGGCGTGCATGTGTCGGAATGCGGCTTCGAGCCTTATGAGCGCGACGACGGCCTGCATCCGACGGGACGGCCGCGCCCGGCCTACGACAATTATCTACGCCAGCACGGCTATGACGCGCCCAACCCCTGGGAGCACTGGGCCAATTCCGGCGCGGCGGAAGATGGGACCTTGCAGACCGGCTGGCTATTGGTTCATGCCGACAAGGCCGCGCGGGTGCCCGACGAGCATTCCGAGACGCCTTATATGACGCGACGCGCGATGGAGTTCATCGCGGAAGCCGAGCACGACGGAAGGCCATGGTGCCTGCATCTGTCCTACATCAAGCCGCACTGGCCCTATATCGCGCCGGAGCCCTACGCCAGCATGTACGGTCCGCAGGACGTGCAGCCGGTGATCCGCTCGCAGGAGGAACGCGCCAACGCGCATCCGGTGTTCGCCGCCTATATGGACATGCGCTATTCGCGCAACATGTCGCGCAACGAGGCGCGCGAGAAGGTCATTCCGACCTATATGGGCCTGATCAAGCAGATCGACGACCAGATGGGCGTCTTGATGCGCTTCCTGGAAGCGCGCGGTCTGCTCGACACCACCATGATCGTGTTCACGTCTGATCATGGCGACTATCTCGGCGATCACTGGATGGGCGAGAAGGATCTGTTCCACGAGCAATCCGCAAAAATCCCGCTGATCGTGATCGATCCCTCGCCTGCCGCCGACGCCACGCGCGGCACGGTCAGCGATGCGCTGGTCGAGGCGATCGACCTGGCGCCGACCTTCATCGATTATTTCGGCTCAACGCCGCCGGATCACATCGTGGAAGGACGCTCGCTGGTGCCGCTGTTGTATGGCCACAAGCCTGCCGATTGGCGCAAGGTGGTGTTCTCCGAATACGACTACGCCATGCAGGACGTGCGCGTGATGCTGAACCAGCCGATCGAGCGCTGCCGGCTGTTCATGGTGTTCGACGGCCGCTGGAAATACATTCACGCGTCCGGCTTCCGGCCGATGCTCTATGATCTCGAAACCGATCCGCAGGAATTTGTCGATCGCGGCGCCGATCCCGCCTGCGCCGATATCGTGGCGCGGCTGCAGTCGGAGCTGTTCGATTGGGCGCTGCACCCGAAGATGCACATCACCACGCCGAACGCAAAAATTGCCGCCTATGCCGCCCAGCAATTGCAGGTCAAGAACGGCGTTTTGATCGGCATCTGGGACGAGGCCGAGCTTGGTGCGATCAGAGAGAAGATCGGGATCAAGCCATAAGACCGGTGATGCTCATTGCGCGACGAATCGCCCAAGCAAGAAGACGTCCGGCATTCTGTCTCGGCATCAAGTGAGCGTGAGACGTGAGGCACTTCACAGTTGAGAATCGCGAGTTGATTTAAGGCCGTCGCAAACCCGGCTTCGGGAGACGAGCCATGCCATTATTCAATAGCCAAATCGATTGGCAGGGAATGGGCACGATAGCAGTGGTCGGGCTTTTCACCCTGTTCGCCCTTACGTTCGCCGTTGTTAGTTACGTGGAATCGTCATCGAATGCCGACGTGGCCGAGCCTATGAGCGCGACCGAGTCATCGGCATCTGATCCGAACCATTTCAACGAATCTGCAGCCCAGATTCATTCCCTCAAGGACCGAACGAGCTGCCCCCTCGGCAAGAAATCGCCACCAACTCAACTACTGCCCTTGCCGTAACCTACACTTCAGGCCAATTCGATCCCGTGCGCTTACGACACATCGTACGCGACGGGACGATTTCATCCGCGGCCGATAAGTTCAACCGGAGTACGGTAGAGCTCGTTACTGTCTCCGTCGGTGACACGCACAGCACATCCCGTGGAACACAGCTCGGGACGAACGATGCGAAGCTCGCTCGCGAGGCTTTCGGCCTTATCGATCGCATTTTCTGTGTTTTCGAGAAACATGCCGCCCTGGTTTTTGAGCTCCGCGCCGATGACGAGATCAAAATTGAAGTATGGCATTGGTGCCCCCTGCCAAATCCAACCTGTACGGGATCTAAGCTGAGTCTGGTGGGTTCCCTCATTTCAATTCTACTTTTGACATCTGATTGTGGTCGTCTGTTGCGCTTCGGTACCGCGACCGCACCATCGGGGTGCACACCGCTCGACGAGCCACCTGCTGGTCGAAATCTGAGTGGTCGGACCGCCGCAATCGTGATTTTCCCGCAATTGAATGAAAGGGCGGCCTTGGCCTCAGAGTTCCAACGACCAGAAATTCGCAGCATTATCGCCCGCGGCACGATGCGTTCTGCTCCGGGCGCCTTGGCGAAATCCATTGAGGAGTCTGAAAACTGGTGTTGCGGCGGAGACACGTCGTGTTGGTAAATTGCGGCTGTTCACGCCACGTTTTATTGCAGTTCCGAGCGCGCGGGCGCTACGGTCGCTTGGCGAAAGACTTCGCAGCACTTCGAGGGGCGCAATGAAGCCATATCGCGGCGATATCGGATCTGTCGGCTGGTTAGCCTTTCTCTGCCGGGCATCGTTGCGTCGAGTGCACGCGATGGCTATCGCGGTCTTGCTGCTCCTGGCGATCGGCGCAAGCCCCGCACAGGCAAGGAGTTCCGCGTCGGCAGCCTCGACTGCTCATGTCTATCTGCTCCGCGGCGTGCTCAATATTTTCTCCCTGGGTCTCGATGATATTGCGGTAAAGCTGCGGGCGCAGGGCATCCCGGTCACTGTCGCGAACTTTGCCTCCTGGTCGTCGCTCGCCGACGAAGCCGCCGCCGGATACAAGAGTGGCAGGATCAAGACGATCATTCTGGTCGGGCATTCCTCGGGCGCGACCGCGCTTCCCGACATGGTCGCCAAGCTGGATCAGCTTGGCGCTCCCGTTAGGCTCGCCATCGGCCTGGATTCGGTGTTTCGCACCAGCCTCTCGGGACGCGTGGGACGCTATATAAACTTCTACATCGCCAACGGCGCCGGCACGCCGGTTCAGAAAACCGGACAATTCCAGGGCAAGCTCGAGAATGTGAATGTGCAGGACGTGCCTGGCGTCGGGCACATGTCGATCGAAAAGAACCTGATCATGCAGCAGAAGGTGATAAGCGAGATCGACGCTGTCGTCTTCGGCCGATCTGTACCAGCTTCGGGGGCGCAGAGGCCGCGGCAACCTGAAGCGGCAAACGCGACGAGGCCCGGCACGGCAAGCGCCGCGGCGGTACGGTAGTAGTTCGGTTCGATCGGTTCAGGTGGCTGCGCCAACTACGAGCGCCGCAAATTCTGCTAATTCCTCGACGATAGATCACCCGCAGAGCGCTGGGTGGCGTGGCCCGCCGGCATTCGAGGTCCGGCACCTCTACGCCTAAATCGCGAGCGGAATGTACATGAGAAGTCCGACGCTGGTTGCAGCCGTGGTGATCCGTGCAGCCCTTTCCGTCTGCATCTTGTCGGCCGTCTGCAATGTGGCGGTCGCCGGTCCGGCTGCACGCACGACCAATGCTGTCGCGACGGTCGCCCCCGACACGCCGCCAGCCGCGACTCAGCCGCAGGCGCGCGTCTACCTGTTCCGCGGCGCGCTCGGCCCGATCTTTTCGCGGGGGATGGATCGCCTGACCAATCGTCTCCAGGAAGCCGGTATCCGGGCTGACGTCTACGAATTCACGATTTGTCGGCTGATTGCGGATCAGGCGATCCGCGATTTCCGGAACGATCCTGCTCCGATCGTCCTGATCGGTCATTCGATGGGCGGACTGTGCGCCTTGACGTTCGCCGGCATACTGAAGTCCGAAAACATCCCGGCAAGTCTGGTGGTCACCATCGATCCGGCTCAGGCAAGCCCGAAGGTGCCGCTGAACGTCGAGCGTTTACATCAACATTTTCCTGTCCGACAGTATATTGGGCGGCGGCGATGTGGTGGCGGAGCAGGGTTACCAGGGTCACTACGCGAGCTTCGATTTGAAGCAGCACGGCGAAGTCACCCACATCAACATCGACAAGATGGATTCCGTCCACGAGCAACTGGTGACAGCCATTGCGCAACTTGCGACGACGCCTTTGCCGGCCAAGGGAGAGGCAGTGCCGCTGCGCTACGTGGTTCCTCCTGATGCCCCGCTGGAACTGTGGGACAGCGGCACGCAGCAATTCGCCCGTTCGGGCGATACCTTGCAGAGGCTTGCGGCACTGAACCATGTACCGCTGTGGTCACTGACCCAGGCCAATCAGTATTCTGACAGTGCACCGCTGTCAGTTGGCCAACCCGTCCTGGTTCCGCGCCGCCTCGTCCCACCTGTCGCGACGTCAGCGGCGTCGCGACGAAAACGGTAGGTGCAGAGCGACGTCAGGTGCGCGGCAGGAACGGGATCAGCATCGGAACGCGACGGCAATACGATCCATAGGCATCCACACCGAGTTCCGCCGTGAGGAAGCCCTCCTCCATGCGAGCCTTCAATCCCATCCCGAGCGAGATCAGCGCCGCCCCCAGCATCGCGCTCACTGTTCCGACCGCTATACCCGTCACCAGCATTCCGGCGATAAGCCCCGTATAGATCGGGTGGCGCACCAGCCCGTAGGGACCGGTGTCAATGACCCGATGACCTTCCTTATGCGTGATCGCGTTCGACCAGAATCGTCCGAGATGAATTCTCCCCCACCATGTGAATGAGATCCCCGCAAGGACAAGGCAGGCGAGCACGTAGATGCCAAGGCTGCCAAACTGCCAGAGCGGCTTTTCCCCCAGGACCTTGCCAGTCAATGGCAAGAAAAGAATGGCCCCTACGAGAATGGGGAAGCGGTATTTGAGCGAGTCCCAGGTCATCACGTGTTTCTTCGTTTGACCAGACCAGAACGACGCCAAAACCCAGCTCATGACCCACAAAATCCAGATGATGGCGAGCAACTGTGTGGGCCAGCTAGTGGTCCAACCACTCAAGGCGAAAGCCAGCCATTGACCAGGATCGTTCAGCATGTCGCGGACCATCTTAGGCGATTGGATCAACCGCCGAACAGGCGCTCGACGTGAAACGCGTACTCGGCGCTAAATCCCATTCAGGTTGATTGTGCCCGGCATCAAGCAGATGCGCAATGGTTTCACGCAATACGGGTTCGACGGGACCCGGCGCATAGCCCAGCTCTCGTTGCGCTTTTTCGATCGACAACGCCCCCGCCCGCAATGCGATACGAACGCCTTCGGCCGTACCGGACGGAGGCCGGCGCGTCACGTGATCGGCGATGAATTCCAGCGTTGCAGTGACCATTTCGGCGACCTTGCCGTTCACTTGAATGTACCGGACGCGGCGGCCGCTGATATCAGCCATGAGTTCGAGAACCCGTCTTAGCGGCATGCTTTCGCCACCGAGAACGTAGCGATGTCCAGCGTGGCCGCGCTCCATGGCAAAGATCAGCCCTTCGGCGGCGTCGCGGACATCGACGAGGTTCACGACGAAATCAAGGTGCAAATGAAGACGCCGTTTGAGAAAATACCGGAGCATCGCCGTCGGCGGGGTAACGTTGTGGTCATAAGGCCCGACGGGCATGGTGGGACAGCCGATAACCACCGGGTATCCGGATGCGGCCGCCTGCATAGCGAACCGATCGGCGAGCATTTTCGAGCGCGTATATGGACCCGGCATATCGTCCGGCAGCAACGCATCGTCAGCGACAGGAATCATCGATGGCGAGGCACGGAACAGAATGGACTCCGTCGAGCAGTGCAGGAAGCGCTTTATGCCGCGCTTGCGCGCCGTCTCAATAACGATCTCGGTGCCGCCGAAATTGACGGCGTGAAAATCGGCCTTCCGCGGCAGCCACATCCCCGGCAGGCCGGCCAGGTGATAGACCTCGTCGACCCCATCCATCGCGCGGTCAACCAGGTCGCGATCAAGTACCGATCCCCTGACATACTGAACCTGCGGCAACGCGCGAGGGGGCGGCTGAAGATCGAGCACCCTCACCTGCCGACCTCGCGCTATCAGCGCCGAGACGAGGTGCTTTCCGACGAATCCACTGCCGCCCGTGACCAGTATGTGCGTCATGCTGCCGATGGTCTCAAGCTGAAGTATTTGAGATCAAGATGCAGCGCCTTGCGGATGCACTTGGATGATGATGGCGAGATCGCGCCGAAAGCCCAGCGCGATAAACAGCTTTGCCATGACAAACATTGGGCCCAGCAACAGGTGAGTAGGATTGTCGACCAGCGCCGGCTGCCGCTGCTCGAACACGCGGTGCCCAATAATCTGCGATGCGACGCCGACGACAATCAGGACCACCGTAAGTGACCACATGCCGGCAGTCGTCATATTACCGACGATCATGGCGGCGACTGAGAGCAACACAATTGCGGCCCCAAGGATCGCGGCTCCGAGGGCGGAATCGAGCAGTAACCAGTAGACGAGCACCGGTATGACAGCGATGGTTGCCGCGCTGGTTTGGAACCCGAATACGTTGATGGACCACAAGCTGAGCGGAACGATAGCGGCCAGGAATAGGGACACGATGCCGAACACATGCATTGCGCAGTTCCAGGGATCACGATGATACTCAACGTAATCCGCAAGCTGCCGCCGAAAATACGAATTCATGCGGTGCTTATCCCCCTGCTATCGGCAGACGCGGTGAAACGGGTCAACCAAAAACCCAGCGCACCTGCTTCGATCCCCAACTTCCGTCAGAAACAGAATGGTAGTTAAACTAGGAAATCACCATCAAGTCAAAACGCGGACGGGGCACGTTTGACGGCCCTTCGAGCGCGCGAAGGCGCTGCCAACCTTGACAAATCATGCACTAATTCAGGCGATTAGCATCGTACAGGGTCTCGGGAACACCACGCGTTGCGATAATTTTCCCCGCAGGTGTTGCCATTCAGCCAACCAGTCACGATCGTTTCGTGAGCCCTTTACCTCACGACGCTAAGCACCAGGGCAATCGCTCTGACGAGAATGAGGCTGACCGCCCGAACTCCGCGACCAGCCATCAGGAACGCATCCTCTGAGCGCCTACTCCGGCGATATCTGCGTCTGCCGCCAGGCCGCCGGTGGTGTCCCTACCGTTCTGCGAAACGCACGATTGAAGGCGGCTTCGGAATCATAGCCAACCGCCTCCGCCACGCGGGCGATCGGATCGCTTCCAGACGCTAGCAGACCGGCAGCGAGTTGCATGCGCCAGCGCGTCAGATACTGCATCGGCGGTTGCCCGATCAGATGGGTGAACCGCTGCGCGAACGTCGATCGCGACAGCCCCACGGCCTTCGCGAGCTCATCCAATGTCCAATTGGCCGCTGGCTCGCCATGCAAGAGATTCAGCGCTTGACCGACGTGTCGATCGGCCAAGCCGGCAAACCAGCCGGTCTGTTCGGGGCCAAGCGCTTCAATATGGCACCTGATCGCCTCGACAAAGAGCAGTTCGCCCAGCCGGGCCAGCACGCCCTCCCCGCCGGTCCGGCGCCCCTCCGATTCAACCCGTGCGGCATTGATCAGGTAACCAAGTCCCGAATTCTCCCGATATGAGCTTCCGCGCAGATGAAGGACGGCCGGCAGCGATTCCAGGAGTGGGTTGAAAGGACGCGCGTCGCAGCCGAGAAATCCGCACAGGATGCGCGCGTCGGCGGGCCCGTTGTCGCCGAGGCGGAGCTTGCGGGGAAGCTGGTCAGCCGTCGGCCGATGATAGTAACTCAGGTCAGGGACCGCCTGCATGCCCGGCGCACTGGAAAGCACATGCGCTGAACCTTGCGGAAATGCGATGATATCGCCCGCCTCGAGCCGTACGGATGGCTCATCGATCAGCCCGCCCCAGCAGCACCCGTCGACAACAACGTGATACTCGATGACATGCTGCGCCCCCGGCAACACGGCTGAAGCGCAGGCGGACGAGGCCGGCGCCGCGGCAGCCCATGGTGCGCGGACGTCAAGATGGAAGAACATCGCACTGCAAAGTCGTACGGCGCGCAACACATCGGACAGGGCATCCGCCCCCATAGTCGCAGCTCCAATCGGACGATCGGTCACGCTTCTCGGACGAACGGCAAAAATAGGAAGGATTCAGACGCTCAGTCAAGCCATCCGGCAGTCTGGTCATTTGCCGCACCCCCCGCGAGGACCTATGTCCCATCGCGCCAAAGGAGGCAGCAATGAACATGATGGTCAGAGAATTAAACGAGCAGAAGCTGGAAGTATTTGTTACGCGGATACTGGGCGATCTCGGCGCCGCCATGATTGCACCGCTGGTGCGCATTGGCGACGAACTCGGACTGTACAGCACGCTCGCCGCGTCGGGACCGGTGACGCCGGAAGAGCTGGCGCGCCGTACCGGAACAGTCGAGCGCCTTGTGCGCGAATGGCTCAGCGCTCACGCCGCCGCCGGCTATCTGGACTACGACGCTACGACCAAGCGCTTCTCCATGAATCCCGAGCAGGCCATGGTGTTCGGCAATCCTGACAGCCCGGTCTACATGCTGGGCTCGTTCGAGGTTTGCCAGGCCGTTATGGTTGACCAGCCCAAGGTGAGCAAGGCTTTCCGCAACGGCGGCGCCGCCGGTTATCACGGGCGATGCAATTGCCTGTTCAGCGGAATGGCGCGCTTCTTCGGCGTGAGCTACAAAGCCCATCTGGTGCAGGAATGGCTTCCCGCATTGGACGGCGTGGTCGAAAAGCTTGGCCGCGGTGCGCGGGTCGCGGATATCGGCTGCGGCCATGGCATCTCAACCATCCTGATGGCAAAAGCATTCGAACGGTCCAGATTTCTCGGGATCGACAACCACGAAGATTCGATCGCCTGCGCCCGCGACGCCGCGAAACGCGACGGCGTAGCAGCCAGGACGGAATTTGATGTCGCCACGGCCAAGAATTTTGTTGGCGGCAATTTCGACCTAATCTGTTGTTTCGACGCGCTGCACGACCTTGGTGATCCCGTCGGCGCAGCGAGCCGCATTCTGCAGGCTCTCGCCCCTGACGGCACGTTCATGGCCGTGGAGCCGCTTGCAGGAGACCGGCTGGAGGACAATATCAATCCGGTCGGCCGCCTCTATTATGCCGGCTCCACCATGATCTGCACGCCGGTTTCCCTGGCGCAGGAGGTAGGGCTCGCCCTCGGTGGGCAGGCAGGACCAAAGCGGTTGGAAGCGGTTCTGCGCGAAGCAGGATTTAGCCGTGTCCGGATCGCAGCCGAGACACCCTTCAACATCGTGCTCGAAGCGCGGCGATAAGATTGACCGCGCTGTCGTTTCTTACGCCACCGGAGCGCTGCTCTCCGGTGGCAAAGGTGGCTAATCATGACGCAGGCGTTACAGACAAAACAAGGCAATCGAGGACTTGGCCAGCAAGGACTTGGCCAGGCCGGCTGGATCCTCGATCATTGGATCGCCTCTTTCCTCTCAGCGGTTGAGCGCGCTATCCGTCATCAACGCACGAAGCATCGGGCCAGAACGCAGCCTAGCTCGGCGCGATCAGTGAGAAGATCGGAATGAAGCCTCAAGGAAGGGCGCAGACGTCAGCGTTCGCAGGTGGTCCGCGTCGCGCCGAAAGCGGGCGCGAGCAGGGTTAGGGCCCTGCCCGAGGCCCGATAACGACAAGCTGCCGTTCGGAATCAGGAATGATCCTCGTTCCGAACTGCTGACATCTCCCATCCAGTGTCTGCTGGATCCATTCGATATCCTGCTGTGCTGGAATGCAGAGACGAAAGTTCTTGATCTGCAGGGGAACCAGTTTGAGCGCTTGGAGGCTTCCGCTGGCCGGATCCAGGTCGGCGAAATACATCAAGGCAAGGTCGTCACGGTAGCGCTCGTAACCACTGATGCCTTCATAGTCATTCAGGAAATCACCGCAGCCATAGAGAATGAGGCGGTCTCGATAAATTTCGATCGCTCGCGGATGATGCGAGGAATGCCCGTGAACGATCGACACGCCTGCCTTGTCGATGAGAGCCCGGGCCAAAGCTTTCTGCTCACGGGGAATGTGATATCCCCAATTGGATCCCCAATGGATTGAAACGACGACGAGATCGCCCGGCCTCCTGAGCGCCATGATCTGGTCGGCGACCTCCCACGCACTCGCCTCGGACAAGTCAGGCAGTAAGTTGACGCCTGGCGCGTCTGACGTCGCAGCCCATTCGAGCGGGATGCCGCTAGATGTCGACCCAAACGAAAAGATCAGGAGCCTCGCTTTGCCAAGGTTCAGCACCGCGGGTGCGCGCGCTTCATGATCGTTGCGCCCCGCGCCCGTTACCTTGACGTTGAGTTTTTGCAGAGTAGCCAGCGTCTCCAGCAGGCCGGCGCGGCCCCAATCGAGCACATGATTGTTGGCCAATACGCAGCAGTTGATCTCGGCCGCCACGAGACATTCTGCATTTTCGGGGCTCATGCGGTAGTTGATGCCCTTGTTCATGCGGTCGTTGCTGCGGGTCACTGCCGTTTCGAGATTGCTGATCCGTGCGTCCGGCTGCATGCGCTCCAACTCGCCCAGCGCAGCGCCCCAAACGTAGGACGGCCCGTTTTGCCGCGGAATGGGCCCGTTCGCCTGCTCGGCAAGCAGCACGTACCCCTCCGCCGATCGCACATAATGTTCGTAAATCTCGGGTCTGCAGGGGTGCGCCAACACCTGGTCGATGCCGCGGCCGCACATGACATCTCCGCATAGAAAGAGCCGCACCAATTTCGGATGCCCAGCCGGTAACTGTCTTTCCTCGAGCATGAAAATACCGCTCAGGTTTTTGCGTCAGATGTGGAATCCCTGAATGCCGTCATCACCTCGGCCAGCATCCGCTCCTCCTCTCCCGCATAGCGCGGAGAGAAATGAAACGGCTCGACACGGCGCACATTGGCTTCCCGCGCTTATTTCTCCGGCAGCCGTCGTTGTAAGATGGGCCCGGTCCCTCGCCAATGCGGCATCTGTGCCTGCGAATGCCGCCTCAATGAAGAGGATGTCCGCATTCTGAACGAGCGTCACGATGGCGGCGCGATTGGCTGGCGTGTCGGCAACATCGGTAACGTAAGCAATTTTCTGGCCGGCAGTGACAGTCAGGAGGTCACGCAGATTGCCGAGCGGCTCGAGGCGACCGTCTGAAGCCGCCGCCCCATCGATCCGTATCAAATGATCGTCCGGCCGGCCTTCCACAACCGCCTGCTTGAGCCACTGCAACCACGGACCGACCGGAAGCCCGCGCTCGGATAGTCGATTCTTCCAAACGTTGACATGAGCCGCCTCCTGCAGGGCAAAGCCCAGGCAGGGCGTGCCATGCTCGAGGATCGCGGCTGAGACGCGGCAGGTCGGCTCGTCAGATAGGACACCGTCAAGAATTGTCTTCGACACCGGCGGTTCCGCGGCAAAAGCCCTCTTCAACCGGAACTGCCTGGTCGAGATGGAGTTCGGCGCCTCAACTTCGCTGACAACGAAGACAAGGTCGGCGCCGTAGCTCTCGACCAGATTCCATTGATAGGCCTGAAGCTTGTGAAAGACGCGCTCGGCAAAGCCGGCCGGGCCGTAAAGATGTACAGTTTTCTCCTGTCCTACGAGCAAACGGAGCAGATGATCGAAGCCAACGAAGTGATCGATATGCGCATGCGAGACGAAGATCTTATCGACGCGTCGCAGCTTCCGCGGCGACAGTGAAGTGATTTCCCCGAGATCAAACAGCACGCTGTCCGTTTTGAACAGTGTCTCCACATAGACCGTCGGGTCGCCGTAGCGACCGTTGACCAGGCTCGGATGGAAGATCGGTCGCATGACAAACTATGCAGCAGGTTTTTCACGCGGCTTGTTCGTCACTCTACCTTCACTGCCCAAGGAACCCTCCTGTGGTGTGCCAGCTTGATTTCTGGTCAATGCTCCATGAGTTTCCGGTACCACTTTTGCGGATCATGCTCTAATTCGTGATCTTGTACCCCGTCTCCTTCACGATCGGCTGCCAGAAGGCGGTATTGGCAGCGAGCTCCTTCGTCAGGGCTTCGGGCGTCGAGCCGACCGGGATCAGGCCGATGGCTGAAAGCTTTTCCTTGACCTCCGGCTTGGCGAGCGCGGTGGCAACTGCCCCGCTCAGCTTTTTCGCAAGATCCGGCGAGGCGCCGGCCGGCAGCCACATGCCGTACCAGGCGTCCGCCACCAGATCGACCCCGCTCTCTCTCAGCGTCGGCGCGTCGGGCAGGAACGGCGAGCGCTGCGCGCTGCCGACCGCGAGAATCCGGACGTTGCCCGCGCGATGCTGCGGGATGGCATCGGTCAACGTGGAAATCGCGAACGGCATGTGGCCGCCGACGAGGTCGTTGATGATCGGCGCGCTGCCGCGATAGGCCACGCGGGTCAGCTTGACGCCCAGCGCCTGCTCGAGCCGCGAGCCGGTAAAGTGCGGAATGGTGCCGTTGCTGGGCACGCCGAACGTCGTCTTGTCCGGATTGGCTTTCAGCCAGGCGACGAATTGCTTGAAATCCTTGACCTCGGCGGGGACGGCGGTACCGACGAAGACACAGAATTCGAACCGCACGAGTTGGCTGGCCGGAACGAAATCCTTCGCCGCGTCGAAGCTCGGCGTGGTCTCGACCATCGGCAAGAGATACATCGTCGGCCCCGTGGTGACGAGGACGGTGGTGCCGTCGGGATTGGCCCCCTTCACCGCCTTGATGCCGATCAGCCCGTCGCCGCCGGTGCGGTTCTCGACGATGATGTTGCGATCGAGCAATGGGCTGATGTGCTGCGCCAGCAGCCGGCAAAGTGCATCCCCGCCGCCGCCGGCCGCAAAAGGAAAGATGATCTTGGTCAGCGGCCCGGCCTGCGCGAATGCCTTGCCCGTTATCGCCGCCAGCGAACATACGGCGCTTCCGGCCAGAAAATCTCGGCGCTTCATTCCATTTCCTCCAAACACTTTATAATTATTGTCGGCCCCTAACGCTGAGACGATGCCGCGTCAGGCCAGCACCGTCTCGACTACCGTCATAATTCCGATCGCGATCGTGGTAAGCCCCACCGCCCCTTGCAAGCCGCGATTGGCCCAGGTGAGCCAGCGGGCGGAGACCGCAAGCGGCACTGCGATCGCCGTCGACAGCGCGCCCATGCCGATCATCGAGCCGACGCCGAACAGCGCGATATAGCCGAGCCCGACGGCAGCGCTGGACGCCTGCGTGACCGCGAGCACCAGAAGTGCGGCCGAGCCCGCCATGCCGTGCATCAAGCCGACCAGCAGGGTGCGCCAGCGGAAGCCATGTTCGTGGATGTGGGCGGCGCGGGCATGCGGCGCGGTTTCGCCGGTATGGCTGTGGGCATGGAAATGCACCGTGCCGTCATCGTGGCCGTGCTGGTGAAAATGCACGCGGTCGCGCCACAGCCGCCACAGCACATGGGCGCCGAGGCCGACCAGCACTATGCCGACAGCGGTCTCCATCGGCCGGGCAACGTCGTCCGGGATCGCGCGGCCAAGCAGGATCGCCGCGCCGGCAAAGACGAACAGCGTCAGCGTATGGCCGAGCCCCCAGGTCAGCCCGTGCTTGACGATATCGGCGACACGGCTGCGGCGCGCGGCGATGCTGGAGACGGCGGCGATGTGATCGGCTTCGAGCGCATGCTGCATGCCCAGCAAAAACCCCAACCCCAGAATTCCGAACATACGCCCCCTGCTCGCTAGCCTGTTTGATAAAATACCAGTTCGAAGCCTTTGTCAGGTCAACACTTCATCGAACAGGCTCCGCATCGATGCCCAGGAGCGGCGGTCGGCCTGCTCGTTGTAGAGCGCGGCGCGCATGATCGAGCCGTCCGCGGCCGGGTTGGTGAAACCGTGCAGCGTGTTGCCGTAGGAGATAACCTGCCAATCCTTCACCTCGCCTGTGCGCATCTCATTCTCGAAATCAGCCACCTGATCCGGCGGCGCCAACGGGTCGTCTACCCCGGTGCAGACCAGCACGCTCGCTCTCACCCGGCCCGGCTGCGCCGGCATTTTGGTCGCCAGCACGCCGTGGAAACTGACGACTGCCTTGAGGTCCGCGCCTTCGCGAGCGAGCTCCAGCACCACCGACCCGCCAAAACAGAAGCCGATCGCCGCCAGCCTCCGGGGATCAACCTGCGGCAGCGCGGCCAGCGTTTCGAGCGCGGCACGCCCCCGCGCGCGCAGCTTCTCCGGCTCGGCGCGAAGCCCGCCCACCAGCGCGGAGACTTCCTGCAGGTTGACTGCCTGCCGACGGTCGCCGAACATATCAGCGGCCAGCGCCACATAGCCGAGACCGGCGAGCCGGCGCGCGCGCTCCATGGCAAATTCTCCGAGCCCCAGGCCCTCGTGAAACACCAGCACGCCCGGTCGCTTTCCGACCGCATTCTCGTCAATTGCAAGATAGCCGCGCAGATTGAGCTCGTCGCAGCGGTAGTCGACATCGCGCGGCTGAATCAAGTTCCCGATCCTTCAAATGATAGGCTGCCGGAACTTCACACCGGTTTGGGGATCGCACAACCGAAATCGAAGAGTCCGGCGCCTTCCCGTTGCTCGGCATCACGCCGGTTTGACTCAACCTGAATGCGAACACCGGAACGACCGGCAGCTGGGGCGCTTAGCCCGCATCACCAGCAACGGAGTACCCCCGATGACAAAATCCGGAATTCTCGCCGCCGCCGCGGTGCTTGCGTCCGCGCTCACTAGCCCCGCCACCGCGCAGGAGGTCATCCAAAATCCCGGCTATTGCGCGCAATTTTATCCGAACGCCAACTGCCAGAACAAGGGACCGGGAAATCCCTATACCGGCAGCTACCAGCGGCAGGTCTATCGCGATCAGGCCTATCGGGATCGCACTTATCGGGATCGCACTTATCGGGATAGCACCTGGCGTAACAGCTATAACCGCTAAGACAGCGGCTTCTGGCCAGGCGACGTCGTGGCCGGAGTCGTCGGCGGGGCGGTGGGCACCGCCGCAGCTATCGCGAGCTCTCCAGTTGCCGCCGCGAGGGCCCCGATCGGCGGCGACCAATACGCCCGGCGCAACGGCTTCGTCTGCACCCCCGGCTCCTGGTTCCGCGGCGATGACGGCCGCAGGCATATCTGCCAATAGAACAGTGCAAATCGAGTCCGGGAAAAGGCAGCTGAAAGGCCGCATTTTTCATGCCTCGGGTGCGCTGGCGCGGTTCTTGATGTTCTGGCCCTTTGCGACCAAGTCTGCTATTCGAGCCGCCGAAGATCGGCCCATGCGGCGGGTATTTTCGCTGTCCAACGATCCCTTCAATTCGCCGGTTTAGCTCAGCGGTAGAGCAGCGGTTTTGTAAACCGAAGGTCGGGAGTTCAATCCTCTCAACCGGCACCATTTATTTGCTTGCGGCCCCGACTCCGAGCGACGGAAAACGAGACGCTAGCCGAATCCTGCAATCCGCCGGTGCGGAGCATTGTGCACGGCCGCCGCTCGATCTGAGCCGGAACCAAACCTCCTCCGCACACGTTTTCGACGCATGAGAATTCGCGAAGAAAACTGCAACATGGTGTTGCTCGCTATTGTCGCGTGTTTCAGTGTGGCGATTGCAGGTGGCGCTACGCTGCTTGGGTTCGACGACAAGCCAGTCCGATTCGCCGACCGGACAACCGCCGGCGTCGAGCGTTCGCCTTCGCCCGACAAGCGGATCATCTACGTCGGCGACCAGCCGCCGGTACGCATGATCGGCGCGCCCTTTGTCCCGAACACCAATCCCCGCGAACGCTAGATCCCGATTCGCGACCACGCTTGCGGGACACAATCACCTGACGCGCACCTGACGGGCCATGTGTAGTTCGCGGGACGAACTGTCACCGTTTTGTCACCCCGCGCGCAAATGAGCGGCAGTTATCCCCAGTTACCTCCCCGACCGCTTGATTCCACAAAAGCCGTTTGGTGGAATGGCTTGGGCCGAGGTGTCTCATGAAATGGATGAGGGAACGCGATCTCCTGATCGCGCAAACGATGGCGTTTGTTCAATCGGTGACCGGCAAGCCGCCGGAGGCCGAGAAGACGGTCACGACGTCAGTCACCCTCCTCTCCGTCGAGGGATCCGAGCCCACCTGTGAGGCCGCGCCGCTTTCTGACATCAAGGCGCTCCTGGCGCAGACGATGCCCCTTACCCCGGCGCCAGAGGAAGCGTCGAGGGAAATAGCGAGGCTAACCCCTCTTTCGCGTCCTGACCTGCGGGACGACTTCCAGTCCGAAATCAAGGCGCGGGTCGCGAATTTCCGTGCCCATCAGGAGCGGTTCAACCGCGAGCGCGAAGCCTATTGCAGCGCGACCATGGCAAAGGTGCACGCTGCGCTCCGGGAAGGCGAGCCGCCGGCACGGCCGGCGAAGTAGACCCCAAACACCTTGCTGCGTTCTCCTGCCCGCCTCGATGTTCAGAGCCAGGCATAGACCAGCGCCATGTTGGCTGCGCAGGCAGCCAGCAGGCAAACGGTCAGCGTGAGTTGGACACGCTCGCAGGAGGTCTGGAGGCTCGTTCTCATGGCCGGAAACATCCGGCGATTCTGGCGACTGAGTCTCGGGGATTCTTTTTTCGGGAATTTACGGCTCGTTAAAGACTCAGAGACTCCACGAAAATGGGCCGAAACGAGCCAAATTGCTCCCGAAACAGCCTGTGGAATGGCCGCATGGCAGCCAAGCCTGAAACCCGCCCGCCGCCTTTGCGTTGACCGTTTTTACCGGAGCTAACAATGCCCTACGCGCTGTTCTCGAACGATGCCAAGCTGAGCAAAGCCTATCCGACCGCGGCCGATGTCTGGAAGATCGCCCAGAAGAGCGGCCTCGTCGTCGATGTCGTTTCTGGACAGGACAACAGTAGCCCCCGTCCGGTGCTGGATCATGACTACGAGATCAGGCCGTGCCAGCTCGAGCCGCATGAAGACCCCGCCCGAAACAAGGCCGACGCCGAGCGCGAAGCGCAGACGGAATTGCAATTAGCGTCGTAAGGCCCGCCGTCAAACGGCCGGGCACACGACAGGTCCCGGCGAACGGATCCCGTTCGCCGGGACGACATCTGAGACAGAAAGTCGGATCCTACGGCGTCGCCGAGACCAGTGATGCCTGTTCCGAAGCAAGGGTCACGCAAGCCTTGCGCCGCTGCAGTCCCCTGATCGCACCGGTTACCTTGCGCACCTTGCCGACCCCGCACGAGGGATCCTGCACGAAGGCGACTTCATAGGGAGCAAGAATAAGCGGTTCGGATTTCAGGACAGTTTGAGCAAGGCACGGAGACGCCGCTGCGGAAAAGATCAGCCCTAACGCAAAAACACGCATGTTCGTTGTCCCACCAGCCGGCCGGCACCATAATATCGGATCGTGACGAAAAGTTGCATGCACCGCGAAATTTTTTTCGCGCCCGCCAAAAAATCACCGGCGCGCGCTCGCCTCGATATTCCCCAAACAAAAAGGCCGGCGTGAAGCCGGCCTTTACATGTGTCGATACCAAGGCCGGTATCAGTATTTGCCAGCAGCAGGGCCGCCCCAGCCGAACCGGTAGTTCACGCCGACCTTGGCGGTGTGTTCGTCGTTGCGGAAGCTGCGGCCGGTGATGTCGGCGGGACCGGACGTGAAGGTGGTGTCGCCGAAATTGTAATACTGGTACTCGGCCTTGGCCGACCAGTTCGGGGCAAACATGTATTCGAGGCCGCCGCCGACCGTATAACCGTCCTTCTCGTTGCCGTTGGTGGTGAAGCCCGCGGGCACGCCGGCCACCGATACTCCGAGATCGTTGCCGTTGCGCCAGGCGTAACCGCCCTTGGCGTAGAGCAGCGTCGGACCCCAAGTGTAGCCGATCCGCCCGGTTACCGAGCCGATCTGATCAGTGTTGGAGGTCACGAGCGTCCCGCCCGGAAACAGCACGCCATTATTATTGTTGTTGGGCAGCCAGCTATACTGGGCTTCGGCGCCCAGCACCCAGTTCGGCGCGAACTGATAGTCGAAGCCGCCCTGCACGCCGCCAAGGAAGCGGGCATCGCTGCCCTGCAGGGAGCTGTCGCCCGCAAAGGCGCCGCCGACATGCCCGCCGATATAGAATCCGGTCCAATTGTAGACGACTTGAGGCGCCGTATAGGCAGGCGCCTTGGTGTACGGCCGGGGCGGCATGTCGGCCGCAAAAGCTGGAGCCGCCATGACGGCCAGCGCGGCAGCCCCGAGCAGTAACTTCTTCATCTGACTTCCCCGTTAGGAACGCTTGCGGATACCAATCCAAACAACGTGACTTCATTTAGGTTGCTTTGCGGCAAACGCCCGCGACCGGATGGCGCGCCACTGTGACGGCACAGCAACAAAGCGTTTTAGTTCCCTCGCACGTCAGGCTTTTTCCCCGGTTAAGGAGGTGATCTCCCCGCTTAGCTGGTGTCCGGGATGACTAAGGCAAGGTTCAACCATCGCCGAAAAGTGATCCGATTTCGTTCACGGTTCCGTACCGAGAAACCAGAAGACGGTTCCCTGCCGGCAGCCGTCGCGGCTGCCGGCAGCAACGCCGTCAGTCTTCAAGAGCGAACCACTTCGACGACGGCCTCGGCAAAGGCCTGCGGTGCTTCCTGCGGCAAGTTGTGCCCGATCCCGCCGGTGATGAGACGATGCGCGTATCTGCCGGAAAACTTTTTGGCGTAAACCTTCGGGTCCGGATGCGGCGCGCCGTTGGCGTCGCCTTCCAGGGTGATAGTGGGTACGGTAATCACGGGAAATTCGGCCAGCCGTTTTTCGAGCGCGTCGTATTTGGCCTCGCCCGGGGCGAGACCAAGCCGCCAGCGATAGTTGTGGATCACGATGGCGACATGGTCGGGGTTGTCGAAGGACGCCGCGCTGCGTTCGAAGGTGGCGTCGTCGAAATTCCATTTCGGCGAGGCAAGCTGCCAGATCAGCTTGGAAAACTCGCGCCGGTATTTTTCGTAGCCCAACCGGCCCCGCTCGGTCGCAAAATAATACTGGTACCACCACTGCAGCTCAGCCGATGGCGGCAGCGGTTTTGTGTTAGCTTCCTGGCTGCCGATCAGGTAGCCGCTGACCGAAATCAGCGCCTTGACGCGCTCCGGCCAGATCGCGGCGACGATGCCGGCAGTTCGGGCGCCCCAGTCAAAGCCAGCCACCACCGCTTTCTCGATCTTCAGCGCATCCATCAGCGCGATGACGTCGGTGGCGAGCGCGCCCTGCTGGCCGTTTCGCGGCGTATCGCCTGAGAGAAAACGCGTCGTGCCGTAACCACGCAGATACGGCACGATTACCCGGAAGCCTGCCGATGCCAGCACGGGAGCCACGTCAACGAACGCGTAGATGTCGTAGGGCCAGCCGTGCAGAAGGATGGCAACGGGACCGTTGGCGGGCCCGGCTTCGGCGTAACCGATATTGAGGACGCCGGCATCGATCTGTTTCAGCGCAGCAAACGAGGTGTGGGCGCCCGGCCTGCCCGCGCCTGGGTCGCCTGACTGCGCGAACAGAGCCCCGCTCATGGCGAACGGGGTGGCCGCAAGCGTAGCTGCCGCAGCGCCGAGGAAGCGGCGACGGTCAGGCGTGATGGGATGGGACATTAGTCTTCTCCGTTTTGCATCTCATGCGATTATATCGCGCGCGATATAAGATGCCTCGCGGGACCGCGTCAACCCTTCCGATATAATCGGATGCGATATACATGAGTGCGAAGCATCACACTCTCGTGTGGAGCTCACAGCACGCGCGCGAATCTAGCGCGTCAGTTTCTCCAGTTCCGGAAATGGCGCGTAGGCCAGCCCCGCGCAGGGCTCCGCCGCGTTTTCGATGATGCGGTCGAGCCGGCCGTCGACAAAAAGGATGGCGCGTTCGCGCGGCTCGCGGTAGCCGCCGTCGGATTCGCGCGGGCTGAATCGGAGACAGACGACATAGCGCAGCCGCCCGCCGACGACGCGCTCGATCGGCTCGGCCATTACGGCGCCGCGTACCCCGACGGGGTCGTTGAGGTAGGTCTTCAGGAACGCCAGCACTTCGGTGCGGTAATTTTTCGGAAAAGGCTGGCTGGAGACGCCTCGATCGTCGGTAAACGTGATCGGCTTGCTCTCGTCGCTTGCGGCGCAGGCCGACAGCGCGACTGGCAACAGCACCATTGCCGCAATTTTGACTGAACTTCGCAAGCGAAATGTTTCCCCCGCCCCGTTGTTGGCCGTCTCTTAGACTGCCCGGCGGCGAAATGGAATTCGCATCTCGGTTACCGTCCCGAACAGATCGAAGCAGCACCAGCCCACGGCCATCGGGGAAGCAATGGCACGTGGGCTGGTCCGATATCCGCCGACGCGTGGGCAATGGGGAAGCAAAGCGCGCCGACGGATCAGATTCGATCGCGCTGGTTCAACTGCGCTTGGCAGCCGGCGCGGCGGGCTTGACCGCGGCCCGCGTCTTCGAGAGGCCGACCTGCTTCTTGTGGCTCTGATGCCGATAGTGCTTGTGATGGCGGCCTGCATTGGCGTTCAACGCCTTCGATTTTCCGTGATCGGCCTTGGTGACCGGGTCCTGCGTGCTCTTGGTCACCGGAGCTTGCGCGGTCTTGCCCGCGGTGCCGGCAAGCACGGGCGCGGCGAGAACGGACACGGCAACGAGCGCTGCAGAAATGGTCTTGAGCATGGCTGTCTCCTCTTCCGTGGGGACCTGCGGGTTCTCCGGTCCCGAATGGCCGGGCTCGCCGATCGTGCGTGCGAGGTTAGGCACGGCGCGCTGAACCCCTGCTGAAGCAGACTTTTCGACTCCATTCATCTGAATGACATCTTCGTGGCAAAGCAAAATTGAGAAAATCGAGGTGCACGGACCGGAATGTTCGCGGCTGCCGGGTGTTCACATCAGCGACCTTCAGTGTAGGATCGCCGAACCGGCCATCAGGAGAGATGCATGAATAAATTAGCGATCAGGCTTTTGACTCTCGCAATATTGTCGCTCACGCTCGCAGCAGCCCCTGTCGTTTCCGTCGTCTACGCAGCACCCGACAACGATCCGCCGCCGCCGCCGAAGAAGAAGAAATCCAGCGAAGCCCGTCCGGGCAGCGAACGAACTGCATTCGCCGACGGCTATCGCGCTGCTTACGCCGCGATCTACGAGCGCCACGACTATGCGTCGGCGATCGAGCAGTTGAAGGCGCTCGGCCGTGACGACTCGGCCGCCGTCGCCAATCTGATCGGCTATTCCTATCGCAAGCTCGGCGACTACAAGGTCTCGCAGATCTGGTACGAGCGCGCGCTGAAAGCCGATCCGAACCACGTCAAGACCTGGCAGTATTACGGCCTGTGGCAGGTCGAACAGGGCAACCGCGATCAGGCGCAATATCACCTGAACCGGATTGCGCAGCTCACCGGCACCTCAAGCGAGGAATATCGCTCGCTCGCCGCCGCGCTTGAAAAGCCGCCGGGGACGGGATTGGTGTACTGAGGCGTTAGTCTCTCCACGTCATTGCGAGGAGCGTAGCGACGAAGCAATCCATCTATCCGTTATGCCGCGATATGGATTGCTTCGCTTCGCTCGCAATGACGAATGGCAACCGGCGCGGCTCACCACTGCGCCGGTTTTGTTTGAGCGCTACTTCATCACCTTCTCAACTTCTGCGCGGAATGCCTGGCGCGCGCCGTCGCGCGAGTAGAACATGTGGCCCCCAGGATAGACGACGAGCTTGACGCGATCGGGGCTGACATAGGCCGGCAACTGGTCGAGAAGGACCTTGGACGCGAAATAGGGCGTGGCGAGATCGAACAGTCCGTGACCGACCAGCAGTCTCATCTTCGGGTCGAGCGCGAGAATCTGGCGTAGCTGTGAAATCGACTCGGCCGGCCCACGGCCGAAATCCCAAGAGCGGTTCACGCTCTCGCTGAGTAGCTGGTACGAACCATCCGGCCGCCAGTTGAGTTTGCGGGTAGTGAGTTCAACCGCGGCGCTGGTCAACGGTGCCATCAGCGAATCGCCGGATGGATCGCCGAAATGCGCTGAATTCGAATCCGGATAGGGATCGAAGCCCATGACCGAGCCGTCGTAGCGCCCGGTCACCCTGCCGTTGCGGCGGTCGAATTCCCTGCGGAATTCTCCGACTTCGAAACGACCCGCGAGCCTGCGGCTCACGGCCTGATCGATGCCGGTCAGCGCCGCCACCTTGTCGGCGAGCCGCGTGGCGGCTTGTGTGTCCGCCTGCCCCTTGATGAGGTCGGTGAGAAATTCGCCCTGCGCGTAGCGTTCGACGTCGGCGAGATCGGCGCGCGTCAGCGGCGCCCCTCTGGCTTCCCTCACCTCACGCGCCACCGCCGCCATGCTCGGCAGCGTATAACTGTATTTCAGCAGGCTAGAGCCGGAAAAATCGCGGAAGTCGAGCAAGGGTGAAACCAGAATCAGCCCGCGCACACCGACGCCCTGCTGCGTCTGCAGATTGCGGACGATCTTCGGCCCGCGAATGCCGCCATAGCTCTCGCCGGCGACGAATTTCGGCGACGATAGACGGTCGTACTTCTCCAGCCAGCGCCGGATCACGAGCGCAATCGAACTGACATCGCCATCAACGGAAAGGAATCGCTTCCGCACGTCGTCGCCTGACGCGACGAAGCGGCTGTAGCCAGTGCCAACGGGATCGATGAAGACGAGATCGGTGAAGTCGAGCCAGGTCTCGGCATTGGGCAACAGATCGGGAGTGGCTGACGAGACCGCGCCATCGCCGCCGATCTGCAGTCGCCACGGCCCGGCAGCGCCCAATTGCAGCCAGGCCGAGGACGCGCCTGGCCCGCCGTTGAACAGAAACGTCACCGGCCGGCTTGCGCGATCGGCGCCGTCGAGCTGGTAGGAGGTATAGGCGATATCGGCCTGCGGCTCGCGCTTGTCGTCGAATATGCGGATCGAGCCGGCGGTGGCGGTGAAGTTGAGCGTGCGGCCGGGCAGTGTCAGCGCTTGCTGGGTAGTGGAATCCGGCGGCAGGTGACGCTGTTCGGCTGTCGGCGATGGCGTCGCGGCGGGGCCCCGCCCTGCTCCGCCCTTCTGGCCCGGCGGAGACGACGATGGCGTCGCTGCGGCGGGCTGCTGCGAAGTCGGCGAACTCGCCTCCTCGGCACGTACGCCGGTCGCGCAACAGAGGACCAGAATCGCGGCGGCCAGACGCATGGGACGCGTTGGCATAAAACGAAAAGTCATGCCGTTTACTCCTGCGCTCGCGATCAGTCAGGGCCTGCCAATCTGCCCGGACACTGCGACAGCGCAGTGTTGGTACACAAGGGCAGGAAACCCGCGGAAATCACAATCCCGACAGTATCGCGTGAGAGGATCGGGATGCCCTACGACGCTGCGCCCGATGGTTGTCCTCGGCGGCCGTTAGGTGATATCGGTCGGTTCCGCTGGCCTACGGGCCAGATATTTTGATCTATCCATGAAACCATTCGGGCGCTGGCGCGACTAACGAACCTGCGCTTTTTTATGGGGTGTTAGAATGAAACGTTCGATTGCTGTTTGTCTCGGCCTGCTGGCGCTGGCTTCTCCGGCGGCCGCAGATTCGCCGGCCGCGGTGGTCGAAGAAATCAAGGGCAAGGTCACCGGCGCGGAATTCATGGACTATGTGACGCCCAAGGCTGTGATCAAGATCGGCGACGGCGGCTCTGTCATTCTGAGCTACCTGAAGTCATGCCGGCGCGAGACGATCAGCGGCACCGGCACCGTTGTCGTCGGCACCGAGGAGAGCGCCGTTCACCTCGCCGAGGTCAAGGCCGAGAAGACGAATTGCGATGCCAACCAGGCCAACGTGACCACGCGGGAGACCAGCGGCGTCGCCGCAACCGTGCTGCGCAGCGTCGACAGCAAGAAGGCGGCTTCCTTGCCGCAGCCGCAGCTCACGCTTTACGGCGCCTCCCCGCTGGTGGAAGCTAAGGGACGCGGCAAGTTGATCATTCGGCGTCTCGACGCGGCGGGCGAGCGTCAGGAGATTAGTCTCGGCGGCACCCAGCTCAAGGGACGGTTCCTCGATTTCGCCAGCGAGAACGTCGCGCTGGCCCCCGGCGGCCTCTACGCCGCTTCATTCAAGTCATCGCAGATCGTGTTCCGGGTTGATGAGCAAGCCAAGCCCGGCGCGACGCCGATCGTCGGCCGTCTGCTGCGGATGGAATAGGCGTGCCGGACCGCCCAGCTTGAGAGTGAGACGCAGCACGCGCGACAGGGTGGCGATCGCCGCCATCGCGCTGGTTTGCGCGGCGGCCTCGGTTTCGCCTGCGGCCCGACCGATCCGCGGGCTCTCCATCGATATTCTTACAGCGCTGCGCTGGGAGGTGTTTGGCCGCAGGCAGGATCCCGCCGCTTCGGCGGCGGTGGTCGTCGCGATGGACGAGGAGAGCCTGCGCACCGCCCCTTTCAAGGACGCGCCGATGCTGACCTGGACCGGCGAGATCGGCCGCGTGCTGTCAGCGACGCTCGAAGGCGGCGCCAAGGTCGCCGGCTTCGACATGGTGATTCCCAAATCCATGGAGCAATCGGAGATACCGTTCGGCGAGGGCACGCTCGGCGAGAAAGTCCGCGGATTTGACCGCGATTTCCTTCGCGCGCTTGCCGGCGCGGCGGCGAACGGCAAGGTGGTTCTGGGAGAAGTCCTGGGCGGCAACCAACCGGTCAGGCCGTCGCCGGGACAGCGCGTCGCGGTACGCCAGCAGTTGAACATCCGCCCGCTCAACGTTCATATCGACAGCGATGATGTATTGCGGCGCCTGCCGCTGAGCTTCACCGTCAACGGGACAAGGGTACCCTCGATGGCGGTCGAGCTGGCCTCGCGGGCGCTCGGCGCCGCGCCCGAGTTCGACGAGCGCGGCAGGCTGACGCTCGCCGGCTACCGGGTTCCCGGCCGGGTGCCGAACACGATGACCCTGAACTTCGAAGGCGGCAGCGACGACATTCCGACCTTCTCCTTTGCCGATCTGCGCGCCTGCGCCGTCAAGAACGACAAGGAGTATTTCCGGCGCTGGTTCGGCGGCAAGGTCGTGATCTTCGGCACCGTGCTCGACATCGAGGACCGCCGCTTCACGTCCAAGCGCTTCGCAACCGGCATCGAAGGCGCGCGCACCCCGCGCTGCACAACCGAGAGCACGCCGATCACCGCGGGTTTCAAGAAGAGCACGATTGCAGGCGTCTATATCCATGCCACCGCAGTCAACAACCTGATCGCGCGCGATGGCGTGGTCGAACCCGGGGCGCTTCCACGCTTGCTTATCGCGACTTTGATTGCTGCGCTCGCCGCGGCCGCCGCCTGGCTGTTCAGGCCCGTCATCGCGTTCGCCGCCTGGACGGGAATGATCGTGCTCGGCGTGGCCGGCGCAACGGTCGCATTCAACCACGCATTGGCGCTTCCGATCGTCGAGCCGTTCCTGGCCAGCCTGACTGCGCTGGCCGCAACCATCGGCTTCCGCTTCGTCGTCGCCGACAAGGACCGCCGCCTGCTGCAGAAGAGCTTCGCGCTCTACCTCGCCCCGCACGTCATCAACCGCATGCTGTCGTCGAGCAAACTGCCGGAGCTCGGCGGCGAAACCCGCGACGTGACGGTGTTCTTCTCGGACATAGAGGGCTTTTCGCTGATTGCGGAGAAGATGTCGCCAGATAGCCTGATGGAGCTGATGAACGAATATCTTTCGGCGATGACCGACGTTATCGAGCGCCACGGCGGATATGTCGATAAATATATCGGCGACTCCATCGTGGCGGTGTTCGGCGCGCCGGCCGACGACCCCGACCATGCCGCTAACGCAGCGCGCGCCGCGCTGGACTGCTGCACGCAACTGGCGGAACTCAACGCCTCCTCCGCCGTGTTTCGCGACTACAAGCTGGCACAGCGGATCGGCATCAATTCCGGCGAGGCGCTGGTCGGCAATTTCGGATCGCGGCGGCGGTTCAACTACTCCGTGATGAGCGACGCGGTGAACCTGGCCTCGCGGCTGGAGGGCGCCAACAAATTCTACGGCACCACCGTGATCGCTTCCGAGACGACGGTTGCGCTTGCAGGCCAAGCCTTCGCCTGGCGCGAACTCGACGCCATCAGAGTGAAGGGACGAACCCAGGCGCTGAAAATCTACCAATTGCTGGCGCTGTCGGCGGGGCTGACGCCCTCGCAGCAGACCGTGATCGCCAACTACGCCGACGGGCTGGCGCACTGGCGGGCCCGCGAGTTCGCGCGCGCCGCAGAGTGTTTCGGCCGTTCGGCCGATATCGACCGGCCGGCATCGCTGTTTGCCGCGCGGGCCCGGGAATTGGCCCAAAACCCGCCGGGCGAGGACTGGGATCCGATCCGGACGTTGCAGGCAAAATGACGTCCCTATGACCGCCGGTTTACGTTACCGGCGCGAAAGTGCCTGACGGCCATCTCGACAAGCCTGTCCAAGGTGTATAGACGAGCGCGGCGCAATCCGGCGCCAGGTATGAGTTCGTCGTCGATGGCCACCCCCAAGCGATACGACCGGATCGCCTTCGTCGCGAGCGCCGGTGCCGAGGCGCAGGCCGCGCTGGCGCAGCTCGTCAAGCTCTACGGCAATCATGACGCCGACGACGCCGACGTCGTGGTGGCGCTCGGCGGCGATGGATTGATGCTGCAGACGCTGCACGCCCATATGCGCTCGGGCAAGCCGATCTACGGCATGCATCGCGGCACCGTCGGCTTCCTGATGAACGAATTCACCACGCACGATTTGCATACAAGACTGGCGGCGGCGCGGGAATCCCTGATCAATCCGCTCTTGATGCGTGCGACCGACGTGCACGGCGTAGTGCATCTGCATCACGCCATCAACGAAGTCGCGCTGTTTCGCCAGACCAACCAGGCCGCACACTTGCGCATCCTGATCGACGAGCACGAGCGGATGGCGGAATTGATCGCCGACGGCATCCTGGTGGCGACGCCGGCTGGCTCCACCGCCTATAATCTGTCGGCGCAGGGACCGATTTTGCCCATCAATGCCGCGCTTCTGGCGCTGACCCCGATCAGCGCATTCCGCCCGCGCCGCTGGCGCGGCGCCCTCCTCCCGAACTCCGCCTTTGTTGTGATCGAGGTGCTCGAGGGTGAAAAGCGTCCGGTCGCGGCCGCCGCCGACCATGACGACGTGCGCGATGTCCGCCGTGTCGAGGTGTTGTCCGACAAGACGATTTCGATGCGGATGCTATTCGACCCCGGCCACAGCCTCGAGGAACGCATCCTGCGCGAGCAGTTCGGGTACTAATTCGGATTCACCGGAGCCCTCCTCACGCCGGCTTGCAACCATTCCTTAACCCGCGCCGCGATATGGTTAACGCCAGTATACCGTTTGGCCGGGCCGGACCATGTATCGCATTGACTTCAACAAGCTGCGGTTCCTGATTTGCGACGACAATCCGCATATGCGCCGCATCCTGCGGACGCTGCTGCATTCGTTCGGCGCGCGCGAAGCCTATGAAGCCGAGGACGGCGCCACCGCGCTCGAAATGTACAGCCACTATGTGCCCGACATCGTCATCACCGACTGGGCGATGCCGATCTTCGATGGCCTCGAACTGGCGCAGATGATCCGGCAGCCGGAATCGAAGGGTAACCCTTACGCGCCGATCATCATGCTGACCGGACATTCGGAGAAGCGGCGCGTCACGGTCGCGCGCGACGCCGGCGTCACTGAATTTCTGGCCAAGCCGATCTCGGCCAAGGGACTCTATCAGCGCATCCTCAACGTGGTCGCCAATCCGCGCCCCTTCATCAAGACCAAGACCTATTTCGGCCCCGACCGGCGGCGCAACACCAACAATGCCTATATCGGCCCCGAGCGCAGGGTCGGTGGCGAGGTGGAAGTCATGCAACAGCCGTCGCTGCTCGACAAGGCGCGGACGAACATCTAGCGCGGCCTGGAGAGACCATCATGGCGAAAGAAAAACCCGGCACGATACAGGTCAAATCGTTTGCCGATCATCACGTGATCACGCAGCCCAATCCGTTGCGCAAGGTATTGCTGCGCGTTCCCGAATCCGATCTCGACGATCCTGTCGGGCGCGCGGAAAAGGCGCTTGCGGGACTATCCGGCGAATTCAAGAACTGGATGGCGATCGAGGCGGACCGGCTCTCGGCCGCGCACGCAACGATTCTCCGCGACGGTTTCACCATCGATAGCCGTGAAGAGCTGTTTCGCGCCGCCCATGACATCAAGGGCGACGCCGCCACGTTCGGCTTCCCTTCCGCCGGCGCCGCCGCCGAAAGCCTGTGCCGCATCATCGAACATGCGCCTGATCTCGACCAGGTCCCATCCGAGCTGATTACCCATCACATCAACGCCATTCAGGCGATCGTGCGCGAACGCACCAAGCTCGACACCGCCGTGATGGCGAGCGCGCTGAGTAAGCAGCTCCGCGGCGTCGCGGATGAATTCCTGCTCAAGGTCAACCGCGACCGCCCCGAGCATCTCGAAGCGATCCTGGCGCCGAGCATCGTGCCGGCGGAGTAAGTCCTCCCGTCATTGCGAGCCAACGGGTCGCGCTAATGCGCGCCCGATGACAGGCTCCGCGAAGCAATGCATCGCGCCGCATATGTGGACGATGGATTGCTTCGTCGCTTACACTCCTCGCAATGACGGTGAGATCGAGAGCTACGCCGCGATCAGATCGCGCACGGCCGGCACGAACGCTTCGTCGGCGACCAGTTCCTCGCAGAACAGGCGGGCTTCCTCGCGCGCGGACTCGGTTGCGAAGCGCCGCAGCAGGATCAACAGCGGCTCGGCAGACTTGCGGTCGGTCTCGCAATGGGTCAGCACACGCTCGACCATGCGGCGACGCAGTCTCGCGGCGCCGCCGATCGTGTCGACAAAGCCGGTCTCATGGCTGACCTCGAGCGCGATACGGAACGCGCCGAACGTGGATTCGGGAAGGCCCGCGCGGATCAGGAGCGCCTGCAGGCTGGCGCCACCGCGGTCGTGCAGCAGCGCGGTGACGCGGGCCAGCGGCAGGTCGGCGAGTTCGGCAAGCGCCGCATCGAACAGTTCGAGATTGCCCGACAACAGCGCGCGCAGGATCAGGCCTGCGGTCAGTTGCCCGGTGGCACGCAGGTGCCGCACCAGGCCCAGCATGTCGTCGCCGCGCGAACGCGCCGCGATGTTCACGGCCGAGCGCTCGCGCGCCTCGTTCGCCAGCCGGCCTGCCCGGTCGGCGCTCAGCCAGTTACGGGCGACGACGAATTGCGCCAGCGTCTCGGAGAGTTTCGCGACCAGCGCCACGCGGGTGGCGGCGGGCAGGCCTTCCAGCACCAGCATCGATTCCCTGATTGCGGCGAGATGGCCGTGGCGTTCGACGATACGGTCCCAGGAAAACGGCGCCAATTCCGCGTAGGCATTCTCGATCAGTTCGAGCGCCGCGGCCGCCGAGCCGACTTCGGCAATCGCAGCGGAAACCGAGGGCGGCAGGTTGATGCGGCGGGCGATTGCGCATTGCATGTCGCTGTTGCCGGTGGCGACGATGTCGACGAGGTCGGCGTCGATCAGAAGCGGCGAATGTTCGAGGATGGGAAGCGCGATCGAGGGCTGGTCGAGCGAGAGCGCCTGCACGATCGCAGCCGGCGCATCCGAGCTGCGCGCGAAGACTTCCGACATCGCCTGGCGCACCAGTGGCGACGGATCATCGAGCAGCATCAACAGCGCGCCTTCAGCGGCGCTGCGATCGTCCTCGCTGAGATCTGAAATCAACCAGGCCCGCGCCAGTGCCCGCGTCGCCTCTGCCCGCTCGCCTGCCGGGGCGGTACGAATCCAACTGATGAACTGCCGAACGATCATGGTCCTGGCTACGCAACCTGAGACGACACCGTGACGCGGTGCCACTATTAGAAAAAATAAACCATGACGCTTAACAAAGGGTTCACCATAAACGGCTGGTTTTATTGACGTTTTGTTAAGGGTGCGAGGACGGCCTACTGCGTCGTCCTCATCCTGAGGAGCGCGGAACGCGCGTCTCGAAGGATGAAGGCCCGACTGGGGCCGCATGGTTCGAGACGGCGCTAACGCGCCTCCTCACCATGAGGGTCAGCCGTCGAACATGCCGCTGCAATCTCAGCTACTGAACGTGCCGCTGCGGTCGCTGAAAAGATCGAGCCTTCCCGGTGCGCGGACTTCGGGCTTATGTCCCGACAATACGGTGCTCGCGGAGGCAACTGACGCCGACGACGAATTGCCGCCCCACAATTCCTGCACGGCCAGCGAAATCGGCTGCGTGCGTTCACCCGCCTGAAACAACGAGCGGAAGATCGGCTCCGTTGACGCCGAAGCAGCCTGCGACGTCGGGCCTGTCGGCGTCACGGCGCGCGAATCCGGGAAGCTCGAGAGATAGGAGGCGTTGTCGATCGCCATCGCTGCCGGCGCGGCGCTCGCGACCGTGACGCGCCGTGGCAGATCGCCGCCGGCCGCCGCCATCGCCGTGCGCGTCACCGGCGAACTGGCGGCAGCCGCATAGCGCGTGCTCAGCACCGAATAGACCTGCGAGACGCTGCGCGGCTGCCCGGAGCGGTCATAGAAGATCGACTGGTTGGCCGCGGCTGCCGCTGGAAACATTCGCGCCGCAGACGCGTTCGGATTGTCCTCGGCGTTCTGGATCAGCTTGCCGGCGCCGCCGACGCCCATGAAATGCGCCATGTAGAGTTCGGCATCGGTCGGGCGGCGGCCGATCTTGCCGGTCAGTTTGAAACTGTTGGATTGCGTCAGCACCGCCGCCATCGATGAGGCGGCCTCGGGATCGTCGCGCAGCCGCATGATCGCGGCGCGTGCCGCGGGATCGTCGACCGAATAGCTGCCGGACGGATTCTTGGTGATGGCGTCGGCATATTTACCGTAGCCGAGATGGGCACCCGCCTCCTTCACCGTGCCGAGCCAGGTCTGGTCGATGAACTGAAACAGCCCGCGCGCCGACGAGGTGGTTGCGGCGGCCTTCGGGTTGAAATTGGATTCCATCTTTGCGGTGGCGAGCAGATATTCGAAGCTGGCACCGGTGGTGGATGCGGCCTGCTTGATCGAGCCCGCGATCCTCGCGCGCGCGGGATCGACACCTGCCGCAGCCGTGGCGTTTGATGTGTCGACCGCCATATCTGTGGTGCCCCGCTCCTCGCGAAACCTCGCGCGAGCTCGTGAACGCCGCCAATCCGGCGCCTCACCGACCCAGCCTGAGCCATTTATGGTTAATGCCGGGTTAAAATGCCGCATTTCCAACATAAAGCGGAATGAACTTTTCGGTCGTTCGACCGACTGAATATTTGACGTTGGATCTGACCGGCTCGCAAACGAGGAGAAGTTCCGGGCAATCACGACCGTCCGCACTGAAAGCAAGGCTTCCGCAGTGTTCCCAGAGAGGATCAAGATCATGACAGACCATGCACTCCACTCCCCTCCCGCAAAGACCCTAACCGGCGGCTTGACGGCTATGCTGTACGGCACGCTCACGTACTTGCTGTTTCTCGGTACATTTCTTTATGCGATTGCCTTTGTCGGCAACTTGCCGGTACCGAAGACCATCGATAGCGGCACCCCCGGGCCGCTCGTTCCCTCGCTGCTCATCAATGTCGTCCTGCTTGGCTTGTTTGCAATCCAGCACAGCGTAATGGCGCGTCCCGCCTTCAAACGCTGGTGGACGAGAATCGTGCCGCAATCCGTTGAGCGCACGACCTTCGTGCTGTTGGCCAGCCTCTCGTTGCTGCTGCTCTACTGGCAATGGCGGCCAATGACCGGCGTCATCTGGTCGGTGACCGATCCAGTTGCGGCAATTGTGATTGAGACGATCTTCTGGATCGGCTGGGTGGTGGTGCTCGCCAGCACCTTCATGATCAACCATTTCGAGTTGTTCGGCCTGCGCCAGGTGCTGGCGCGGCTTCTCGGGCGCGAGTTGCCCCCGGCCGAGTTCAAAACGCCGATGTTCTACAAGGTGGTCCGGCATCCGATCTATCTCGGCTTCCTGCTTGCGTTCTGGGCGACGCCAGTGATGACGTTCGGTCATCTGCTATTCGCCATCGCCACTACCGGCTACATCCTGATCGGCATCTGGCTCGAGGAGCGCGACCTGATAGCGCTGTTCGGCGACCAGTACCGCCGCTACCGGCAGCAGGTCTCGATGCTGATCCCGCTGCCGCGACACAAGGCGAAGGTTGGATGACATCTGTTTCACGGTGCCCGGCCCAGCTCCGGGCACCGGTTTTGCGACCAGTAGAGGGTTGAAACGGCAAGGCTGGCCTTCTCGGCCGGAATGCATGTAGCGTCTTTGACGCTTCCATCACATCATGAGGTACCATGGCGCGCGCGGCAGTGAAGAAGATCGAAACCAGCACGAGCTTGCTCGAAGCTGCCAAGAAGGTGTTGCGCCGCGCCGGCTATGCCGGACTTTCCACTCGCGAAGTCGCTGCAGAAGCGGCCGTGCCCTTAAGCCAGATCCACTACCATTTTGGCTCCAAGCAGAACATGGTTCTGGAGCTGTTCGAATATCTCAATGCTCAACTGCTCGACCGGCAGAACAGGCTGTTCGAAGATCCATCGCTAAAACTGTCCGAGCAATGGGACCGCGCCTGTGATTACCTCGATGAGGATATCGCCTCCGGTTATGTGCGGGTGCTGCAGGAGCTGATCGCGGTGAGCTGGCATGACCCGGAAGTAGCAAAGGTGATCCGAGCCGGCCTCATGGGCTGGATCGACCTGATCGTAGGCGTGGTACGGAGGACCGAACAGATGATCGGGCCGCTCGGGCCGTTCTCGGCGGAAGAGGTCGGCGCGATCGCCGCCTCCAGTTTCATCGGCGGCGAAAGCCTGTTCCTGCTGGGACTGGAAAAAAAAGGCGCTCCGATAAGGGCGTCGCTGCGGCGCGTCGGAGACCTCATCCGGATTGCGGAAGGATCTTCACCAAAAAAGAGGTGATGCCATGCGCGCAAAATTGCCCGACAGCGAGGGTTTCATCGCCCGCGACGGCGTCAAACTCGCCTACGAAATCTACGGCACCGGCGCAGAAACTATTCTGTTTATCCCGCCATGGAGCATCGTCCACTCGCGGATCTACAAGGCGCAGCTTCCCTACTTCAGCGAACGTTTCCGCTGCATCGCCTATGATGGTCGCGGCAACGGCAAATCCGATCGACCGGAAGACGTCACTGCCTACACGCTCGACAACTACCTCGCCGACGTGCTTGCCGTGATGGACGGCCTCGAGGTGGAGCAAGCTATCCTGGTCGGACTTTCGTTTGGCGGGTTGCTCGCTTCCATTGTCGCGGCCTATCACCCGACGCGTGTGCGGGCAGCCATCCTCGCCGGCACGGTCTCGACCATCGGACCCGCGCACCAGGCGAGATTTGCGGCCTCGCATTTTCTCGCCGAGAGAGACAGTTACGACGGCTGGGACAAGTTCAACCGTGACTATTGGCTGAAGAATTACCCCGATTTCGCGGAGTTCTTCGTTCGCAATATCTGCAACGAGCCGCATTCGACCAAACAGATCGAGGACGGGGTCGGTTGGGCTGCCGAGACGGATGGACCAACCCTGATCAAAACGGTCGAAGCCCGAAACATTCCTCCCCAATTCGACGTCAGCGCGGAAATGTACCGCAGCATCCGCTGCCCGGTTCTGTTCATCCACGGCGACAACGACCAGATTCAGCCCTACGAGCGCGCCAGGGCGGCGCACGCCGCGGTGAGCGGCTCGGAGTTCGTAACGATCAGAGACGGCGGTCATAACCCACTCGGGCGGTATCCGGCAAAATCAAACGCGCTGATCAACGACTTCATCGATCGCCGTCTTGCCATCCGCCCGCCTGCACGTGAGACCTTGCCGCACAGTGCACGGCAAAAGCGCGCCCTCTATCTCTCCTCGCCGATCGGTCTCGGCCATGGCCGCCGCGACATCGCCATCGCCCGCGAGCTGCGCCAGCTTCATCCTGACCTCACGGTTGACTGGCTGGCGCAAGATCCGGTCACGCGTCTGCTCGAGGCCGGCAACGAGCATGTTCATCCACTAAGTGCGAGGTTGGCGAGCGAAACGCAGCATATCGAGCTCGAAAGCGGCGAACACGAATTGCACTGCTTTCAGGCGCTCCGCCGCATGGACGAGGTGCTGATCAAGAACTTCATGATCTTCCAGGACGCCGTCCAGCAAGGCGCTTACGACATCGTGATTGCGGACGAGGCCTGGGATATCGACCACTACTGGCACGAGCACCCCGAGCTGAAAAAGGCAAAACTCGTTTGGTTGACCGACTTTGTCGGCTACGTGCCGATGCCGTCCGGCGGCAAACATGAGGCGCTGCTAACGGCCGACTACAATGCCGAGATGATCGAACATGTCGAGCAGCATCCTGGCGTGCGCGATCGAGCGATTTTCGTAGGCCACCCTGAAGACGTGGTGCCGCTATCGTTCGGGGCGGATCTGCCGCTGATGCGCGATTGGGTACCGAGGCACTTCGATTTCGCCGGCTACGTTATCGGCGAGCACCCCCAAAGCTTCGGCAGCCGCCAATTTCTTCGCGAAGCGCTGGGCTACCGGAACGCCGAGCAGATTTGCATCGTCACCGTCGGCGGCTCGGGGATCGGGGCTCACCTGATCAAGCGCGTCCTGCAGGCCTATCCCATTGTGAAGGCCAAGCTGCCGGCGTTGCGCATGGTGGTGGTCGCCGGTCCCCGCATTAATCCAGCGTCGCTGCCGGCGCCGGAGAGCGTCGAGATACGGTCGTTCGTCGCCAATCTCGACCGGCATCTCGCAGCGTGTGACATGGCGCTGGTTCAGGGCGGGCTCACCACATGCATGGAGCTCACTGCCGCCGGGACGCCGTTTGTCTATTTTCCACTGCGAAACCATTTCGAGCAGAACTTTCACGTCGCCCACCGGCTCCGCCGCTATGGCGCAGGCATCCAAATGGACTTCGCTTCGTCGACCCCCGATATGATCGCCGACGCCATGATGTTGGCTATGTCGAGGCCGGATAGACCGAAACCGGTCGAAGCCGATGGTGCGAGACGCGCAGCCGCTATGATCGGTGAGCTGTTGGCGTGACCAGCCCGGCATCAACGCCAGCTATTTCCGATAAACATTGTTCGGATCGAACTGCCGGTCGGCATCGACGAACGTCAGCAGCGCACCGCCCCCGGCGGCGTCGATCTTGCGGTAGAAGCAGGAATGCCGCCCGGTGTGACACGCAGCGCCCTGCTGCTCGACGCGAATCCAGATGGCATCCTGATCGCAATCAATGCGCAGCTCGACCACGCGCTGGGTCTGACCTGACGTCTCACCTTTTCGCCACAACGCGTTGCGCGACCGGCTGAAGTACCAGGCATCGCCGCTTGCGATCGTCTTGCGCAGCGCTTCCTCGTTCATGTGCGCGACCATCAGCACGTCGCCGGTCGCGGCATCGGTCGCCACACAGGTTACGAGACCGGACGCGTCGAACTTGGGCTGGAAGGTCAGCCCCTCTTCGCGTTCATCGGTCGTTGCGGATGTGGACACGGCAGGGCCTCGCGGAGAATTTCGGCGAGGCTACCGGTTCGGCCCTCGCACCAGGGACAGGAAACGCTGCTGCTCCGCCGGATTGTCGCGGAACATGCCGGTGAACCGGCTGGTGAACGTTATCGCGCCATGCTTGGCGACGCCGCGCACCGACATGCAGGTATGCTCCGCCTCGATCAGCACGGCAACGCCGCGGGGTTTCAACACCTCGTCGATCGCGGCTGCGATTTGGGCCGTCAGGTGCTCCTGGGTCTGCAGGCGGCGGGCGAAGATATCGGTGAGCCGCGCCAGCTTCGACAGCCCCACCACCCGCTCGACCGGCGTATAGGCGATATGCGCCCTACCGTAGAACGGCATCATGTGATGCTCGCATTGCGAGGTGAATTCGATGTCGCGGACCAGGACAAAATCGTCATAGCCGGCGGTTTCGCCAAAGGTGCGGTCCAGCACCTCGGCCGGGCACTGATGATAGCCCTGATAGAGCTCGTCGAAGGCTTCGACCACGCGGCGGGGCGTATCCAGCAAACCCTCGCGATCGGGGTTTTCGCCGATATAGCTTAGCAGCGTGTGCACGGCGTGTTCGGCCTCGGCGCGTGACGGGCGCGGCAGGTCGGCGCGGACGGCAGCGGCCAGAAACTCGGCCGGATCGAGCTCGGCTGAGCGGGTTTCCGGGGCCACGTCGGGCGATTTCACTTCGGAAGGCTTCAAATCGGAAGGCTTGACTTCGGAAGGCTTGCCAGGGCGGAGGGATTTGATCAATGCGTCCATGTCTTCTCCGTTCGACCGGCCTGCAGAGACCGGAGTGTCACCGGGCAGACGGGGCGGTTTTGCCGCCGGGCGCCTGAGTCCCATCCACAACACGCGGACGGCCGAACTGGTTTCCATGTCTGGTCCATGTCCGTCCGCCCAAGGCAAACGGCCGGGCTGTTTTTCCGCCGTTCCTGTCCATATATAGGACGATGAAACCCAGCCGCCAAGGGCGCTTGGATCGCCGCCCGGGACACTGATTCTCATGCTGAACGACATCTACAACAAGCGGATCATTGAACTAGCGGGCAATATCCCCCGCCTCGGCCGCCTCCCCGACCCCCACGCCAGCGCCACCGCCCACTCCAAACTGTGTGGCTCGACCGTCAAGGTCGACCTCAAGATGGACGGGCCTGTGGTCAGCGACTTCGCCCATGACGTGAAGGCCTGCGCGCTCGGACAAGCCTCCTCCTCGATCATGGCAAGCCATGTGGTCGGCTCGACGGCTAGCGAGTTACGTGAATTGCGAGAAATCGTGCGCAAGATGTTGAAGGAAAATGGCAGTCCCCCGCAGGGCAAATGGGCCGACATCGCCCTGCTCGAGCCGGTGCGCGACTACAAGGCCCGCCACGCCTCGACCATGCTGACATTCGACGCCGTGGTCGACGCCATCGGCCAGATCGAAGCCAGGGCAAAGCAGCCGGCGCAGGCGTAAGGGGAACTTCCCGCCCAACCGTATCCTGTCATGCCCGCGAAGGCGGGCATCCAGTACGCCGGGAATTCTCGATCAATTACAGATGCCGCGGCGTACTGGATCATCCGCCTTCGCGGATGATGACACTCTTTAAGCGGATAAAGCCTACTTCTGCGGCTGAGCCGGCTGAGCCGGCTGAGCCGGCTGCGCCGGCGTGGTCGCAGAGCCGGTCGGAACCGCGGCTTCGGCAGTCTTGGTCGATTTACCGGTCTGCTGTTGCGCGTCGCCCTCCATCGCGGAACTGACGAAGCGATCCTGCGGCTTGGAAGGCTTCGCCTCGGCCATCGGTACCGACGCATTGTCCTGCGGGAACACGTCGGCGGCTGCATCGGTCGTCACGAGATTGGTCAGGCGCAATTCGCCGTGTGACAATTTGTGCAGATCTTCCCACGGCGGCACGCTGAGCGCGAGCGACAGCAAATCGCCGGTGCCGCCCATGTCGAAGGTGAATTTCGCAAGCCGACCGATGTCGCGCTCCACGATCATCAGGTCCTGCGCGCTGTAGCTTGCGGCCTTGGCGTCGTCGGCGCGATCGCCCATCCAGATCTGGTGCACCCGGACATGTGCGGCGGGCGGCACGTAACGTGTCTTGCCCGACAGCAGCAGGAACACGCACATCGACTCGCAATAGGCTTCCGGCACGACGCTCACGCGTTCGCCGAGCGGGGTCTTGGTGCGCACAGTTGAGCCGACGGTCGTCAGCGCGCCGAGACTGCGGAACCGCCGGCCAAGCGCGATGGAATCGTTGACCGAGCCGCCGCTGGAATCCAGCACGATGGTCGCGCCGGCGAGCTGGCGACCCTTGGCGAATTCATCGAACTCCCGCGGACTATCCGCTGTGACGATGCCGACCGCCGACACCCAGCCCCTGCAATCCGGCTGGCATGCATTCCACTTGAAATGCATCGGCTGTTTGCGTTCTTCGAGGGTGCCGCCGGCATGAGCCGAATTGCCCAGCATCGTGATCGCGCCAGGCAGTGCGAGACAGAAGGCAGTGGCACCGAGAAGCGCCAGGCCGCGAAATTTCAGCGAAGTCACAAACCTCAATTTGGATCCTTCCCCCAAGCCCCGTCTACGACGGGCGGCAATGGCCCCGTTTTAACGCGAGATGATTCTGTCATCGATCCGTATGAAAACGGTAACTGTGCTGACGTGTGTCGTCCATAATACCTTGGCTTGTTGCGTCAGTTTGCAGTGCGATAATTGCGAACTGTGGCTAAATATCTGCACGAATTGAGTTCCTTGCTTGGGAACTCCCGCGAAACTACGTACATAGTCCCGCATGGCTCCGGCAGATCATTCAGCGTCACAGCGAAAACAATGCACAGATTGTGCCAGCATGGTCCGTCGTCTGCCGCGAAATGCAGGACGCGCACTGATCTGGATCTATCGGCACTCGCTGTCATTGCTGGTCGGTTACAATTGCCGGCATCTGCCGACCTGCTCGGTGTATGGCGATGAGGCGATCGAACGTTTCGGTTTGTGGGGCGGCGGCTGGATGACGTTGGCGAGGCTATTACGCTGCCATCCGTGGGGCACCTCCGGCATCGATAACGTGCCGCTCACCACCCCGCCGGGGGCACGATGGTATCTGCCGTGGCGCTACGGACGTTGGCGCGGCGTCAATCCCTCGTGAATGCGACGCTCGCGGCAAGCCTGGATTCCGCCGCTCAACGCCAGAAGAAAAATCCGGCTCTCGGCTGCGGTCCGACATCCGCCGGCGGTCGCGGCCGGCGCGGACGCGGCGGCGGTGGCGGCGTCTCGGCTGACGGCGTGACTTCGGAGGTGGCCGTGCCGTCATCGGGCAATCTCACCGACAGCAGCACATTGGATTCAGCCGTGCGCCAGCGATAGCCGATGCCGAAATCGATCGGCTGAGCGCGGCGGAACAGTGCGGCGTAGGATTCCTGGTAGCGCTCGGGGAACTCGTCGATCGGTCCCAGATAACGGCCGAACGGGAAGAAGCGCCACTTCTTCTGATTGTAAAAAGCGAGCGGAATTCCAGAATCGTCCTGAATGATGGTGGCGCTGTTGGCGAGCAGGAAGTCGCGCACGGCGGTGAAGTTAGCGGAGTGCAGCAGATAGGACGCGCTTTTGATCAGGCTGTTGCCGGGCGCGAGCGTCGCACAGAATTTCAGAAAACCGCTCGCCTTGACGCCGGAGTTGGATAGATCGGTCGAGAAATAATACAGCGTCTTGTCCTGACCGTCGGGGTCCACGAAGATGATGCGCACGCCGCGCACGGCATTCGGCCCGGGATTTTCGCGTGCGAAATACGCCGCGCCCTTGTCGTCCAGCGAGATCGGACTAACGCTCTTCACCGTCATGCCCGAGCGCGCCAGGAACACGTAAAGGATCGGCAAGGTGCCGCTGATCTGGCCCGCCTGCAGATCGGTCTTCATCTGCTTGGTGATGAAGAAGCTGAAGCTCAGAATCGAACTGAGCGAACGTTCGACATTGTAGAGCGCGGACGCGATGCCGCCGCGCGGCAATCGAGTCAGGTCGGGCACCGAGCCGACCGGCTCGAGCGCACTCAATACGTACGTCGATGCCTTCGAATAAAAGGCGTTCGCGTAGAGAAAGTCCGGGCCTGAGAACATGTAGAACATGGTCGGCTTCGGCGCCGCCAGATTGGTATCCGCCCAGGCGCGGATTCGCGATATCTGGCGCTGCTCGAGTTGGCCGAACGCGGTGTCGAAGAATTTGGCGTGGCGTTGCCAGGCAGGATCTTTGGTGAGCGGCGCCAGCGGCGAGTCCGCCGACGGCATCATGCCCGCGAGAAATTTCGCTGTGTCGTCCTCCGTTGCGGTTTGGGCATGGACGGCAGCCACGGCCGCCAGCAGCATGAAAGCAGCAACCGCCGCCGTTCTCAGACAGTGCAGCATGCTCATTCGCGCCCCGCTGCCGCCACAGGGACTTGATCTGCCCGCGTGCCGAAGACGGCGTAAATCAAGAGACCTGAAAACATGATCAAAAGACCCAGCAGCGACTGCAACGGCCGTTCGGTCAGAAGGTAGTACATCATGAACCCGGTCACGAGCAGGAAAACCACAGGGGTTACCGGGTATCCCCAGGCACGGTAGGGCCGCGGCAGATCCGGCTGCATGATGCGCAGCTTGATCACCCCGAGCACGGTAAAGAATGAGCAGAACAGCAGCGCGAACTGAATGAAGTCGAGCACCGCCTCGAAGCTGCGCGTGAGCAGCATCAGGCTCGCGACCGTAAGCTGAAACAGAATGGCGTAGGCCGGCGCACCGCTGGCCGACCGGCTGGCGAACGGCCGCAGCACCGGAATATCCTCGCCCATAGTCATCATGACGCGCGGCCCGATCCACATCATGGCGCTGATCGAGGAGATCAGCCCGAAGCAGATCATCGCGCCGACGATGCGGCCGCCGAACTCGCCGAAGATGTAGCTGCCGGAGATGCGGGCGACATCGAGCTGGCCCGCAAGCTTGTCGATCGGCGCGGTGTGCAGAAACACGGCGTTGAGCGCGACATACAGCACGAGCACGATCAGTGTTCCGACCAGCATCGCCCGCGGCACGTTGCGCTCCGGCAGCCTCACCTCGCCGATGATGTAGGTTGCCGCGTTCCACCCTGAGAACGAATACATCACAAATACAAGGCTGATCGCGAACGGTGCGCTGACGATATGGGTGAAGTCGGAAGCTGACGGCGCGAACGACACCGGCTGCGCGGTGCCGATCACGAAGCCGCAAACCAGGAAGGCTACGATCAGCACTACCTTCAGGATGGTCGCGACCAGTTGAAAGGTCGAGGAGTGCCTGATGCCGGCGAGTTGCACCAGCGACACCAGCCAGACCACGCCGATCGCAAGTGCCAGCGGCGGCGTGTTGGGCAGCACCGACTTGCCGTACTCGCCAAACGCCATGGCGGCGAGCGCCACTGGCGCTGCAAAGCCGACCGTCGCCGACACCCAGCCCGCCACAAAACCGAAGGCCGGGTGATAGGCCCGGCCGAGGAAGTTGTACTCACCGCTCGAGCGCGGAAACATCGCGCCGAGCTCGCCGTAGGAAAACACCCCGCACAAGGCGACGATGCCGCCGACCGTCCACAGCAGCAGGATGGAAAAGCCCGAGGGGATGTCCTTGACCTGAAAGCCGAGGCTGGTGAAGACGCCGACACCGACCATGTCGGCAACTACGATGGCAACCGCCACCAGGACCGAAACGGTGGAGCCGCTGCCGGAGCGCGAGCCAGGCCAGGCCGGGCTTCCCGTTTCTGATGCCGCCATCTCGGACCATACCTTCAGCGCCCAGCCACGAGCTCATCGTGCAGGCTGACGCCCCTCAATTCAAGCAATGTTAACAAGGGTTTAAATTGAGACTCAAAATAGGTCCTATAATACCTGCCAACGCCACCGTGCCACTACTCGATTGCGAAAACATCGTGGCGTTCCCACAATCGCGACACGATTGCATGGTCTCTTCAGGCTTCCGGATGCGGGGAGTTTTTCCGGACGCTTAACGTCGCCTAAACGCGTGCGAGCATACGCCGGTTGACGGTGGATCTTGGGGCATTGAGGTGGATGGTCGGAGCTAATCCGAAATTCCCAATAGTTGATCGCGCCAGCCGGGCGATGTCTTCGGCCATGCCGCGCCGTGTGCTGCCGCTTCGATGCCACTGGGCTGCGATGGCCGCGCTGGTCGTGCCGCTATCCTTCGTCCTGGTTCAATGCGGTAAGGCGCCGAACCCGGAAATGCTGGCGGCGAACACGGATGGCGCCAAATCCCGGGCCGCCAAGCCGCAGGCTTCCGTCGACACGTTCGACGACCGTTTCCCCCAGCCGCAATTCGTCGACCGTTTTCCGAGAGCGGGTGAAAGCCTGCCGCAAGTCCAGCGCCAGGTCGCACTCGCGCCGCAGCCGCGCGCGGTGCGTACCGAGCCGGTGCGGGTCGCCTCGCTAACGCCAACGCTGACGCTACCCCGCAATGAGCGTGAAGAACTGACCACGCTGGTCAGCATGAAATCCTCCGCCTTCCCCTATTTCGGCACCAATCCGCGCTCTGAAGAACCGTTCCTCAACATCGTAAAAGGCGACCGCAAGGGCCATCGCAGCTATAGCGGCAAGGTCTACTGGCAGGACGAGACCTACAACGATAGCCGTGTGCTGGTGCATGTCCCCGAGACGTTCGATGTCAGGAAGCCGGGTGTGATCGTGGTGTTCTTCCACGGCAACGGCGCGACGCTGGAACGCGACGTCCGCGACCGGCAATTGGTGCCGCAGCAGATCTCCGATTCAGGCGTCAACGCCGTGCTGCTCGCCCCGCAAATGGCGGTCAATGCCGCCGACTCCTCGGCCGGCAAATTCTGGCAGCCGGGCGGCTTCAAGCGCTTCATTGAGGAGTCAGCAAGCCACCTCGCCCGCCTCTACGGCGATCCGAAGTCGGCGCAGGCGTTCGCCAATATGCCGATCGTGATCGTCGGCTATAGCGGCGGCTTCCTGCCGACGGCGTGGAGCCTCGAAGTCGGCGGCCTTCCCAACCGGGTCCGCGGCGTGTTCCTGCTCGACGCCGTCTATGGCGAACTCGACAAGTTCGCGTCGTGGATCGAGAAAAACCGGACCGGCTTCTTTGTCAGCGCATACACCCGCTACACCAAGCGGCACGATCTGGAGCTGATGCAGATGCTCCGCGACAGGGGCATCACTGTCACCGAGAGCATGGACGGGCCGTTGAAGCCCGGCAGCGTCGTGTTCGTGCAGACGCCTGATGGCGTCACCCATCGCGATTACGTGACGCAGGCCTGGACCGAGCATCCGGTCAAGGACGTACTGGTCAAGATGGCCGCAACGCCCGCCTTGACCCGCCTCGCCGGTGCGCCTTACGCCAATCGGTAACGGCCTCGGCGCGATGTCGCGGCGTGCCGGCCATCATCCCCATCTTGATCACGCGTGACCTGTGCCAAGCATCTTGCCGCTTGCACCTGTTACGTTATAACGTTGCATATCCTCCATCTTACAGGACAGCGATGCGCCGACTTCTTGCTATCGCGGTGGTTCTTTGCGGAATGTCCAGCGCAACCAGCGATGCGCACGGCCCCGCCGTCGAACATCGCACCCACGCTGGGGGCACCGCGCAGGCTTTCCGGCTCGTGGTTGCCGATGCCAAGGCGGCGGCGCTCAAGATCTTTGATCTCGAAAACGGCCAATTGCTTGCCGCACTGCCCCTGGCCAGTCCGGCGCGCCTCCACGCGGGAGCCTCTGGCCGTTATGCGTATGCCGTGCAGCCCGACGCGGATGAAGTCGCTGTCATCGACACCGGCATTGAACGGGGGAGCCACGGCGATCATGCCGACATAAAGATTTCTGCTCCCGCGCTTTTGTCTTCCCGGCTTCGCGGCTTGCGGCCTTCGCACCTCGCGCACGACAACGTCCGCGTTGCCGTGTTTTTCGATAGCGACGGAACAGCCCAGATTTTCAACGAGCAAGATTTCGTCGCGGGCCGCATGGAACGCATTCAGCGTGCCGAAACCGGCATCAAGCATCACGGCGTGGCTGTTCCGGTGGCAAGGCGTTTGGCCGTCACCATTCCACCCGCAGGCGAAGGCCTTCCGGATGCGATCGAGCTCCGCAGCAAGGACACGCCAAAGCCGCACCGGGTTGAATGCCCAAGCTTGCACGGCGAAGCGGCGACCAGCCGCTTCGTCGTGTTCGCATGTGCGGATGGTGTTGCGATCCTCGAGATGGCACGCAACGGCGTCGTCAGTCGCCAACTCCCCTATCCAGCTTCGCTACCGCCTGGACGCATGATCCGCCGCATGACCGGCGCAACCGGATTTACATTCGTTGCCGGTGATTTCGGTGTCGACGGCGTGGTCATCGTCGATCCTTCTGCTGCGGATGGGGACTTCCGCTTCATCGCTCTGCCGGCGCGCAGGATGGACTTCAATCTCCATCCGGAGTCGGGAGACCGGCTCTTTGTCATCATTGAGGACGGTACCCTTCTCGGCATCAACCCGTTGACCGGCACGACCGAAGCCCAAACACGCGTTACCGAGCGCTATGCGATGGATCAGAGCACCGTCCGCCCGCGGATCGCTTCCATCGGCCCGTATGTCGCCGTCTCCGACCCGCGTACCGGCGAAGTGGCAATTCTCGACGCAACAACCCTGGCCGAGCGACAGCGTATCAAGGTAGAGGGCGTCCCCTCGGACCTGCTTGCGATCGGAGGGGATGGCGTGAGCCATTGAATGATGGCGCCGTGAATGATTGGCGCCGTGCGTTCGGATCGCCGGCGTCCCCGTGTTCCGGGCACGAACGCTTTGCCGGCCTCGGAAACCGTCCGCGTCGCAGCTGGCGCAGCACGACGCCTGCTGCAAACGAGCATTCCTGGGCCTGCCTACCAGCGCGTACGGAGAGAAAGTTCGAAGGTCCGCGGCGCGCCAAGAATGACGTAGTTCGCGTCCGTGGCCCACGCTGCATAGACCGCGTCGGTGATATTGCGAACGCGGAACGTCAGGTCGGCGTTTTGCGCAAAGCGGTAGGTGGCAAAAACATCCGCGGTGGTGGCAGACGGCAACGTCACGAGGTTGGTATCGTCAGCCTTGATGGAGGCCTTGTGATTGATCCACCCGCCAACCGCCCAGTTTGTGAACGGCTGCCATGTGGCTCCAAAGTTCGCCACGACCTGCGGCACATTCGGCGGCGTATTGCCCGTGTAGTTCGCGGTCGCACTGGTTCGATATTCGTCATACCGGGCATTCACGTAGGCAAAGTTCGCCTCAAGGCGCAAAGTCTCCATCGGGCGATAACTGCCGGAAATCTCAAAGCCGCGGGATGACTGCTTGCCCACCTGAACCGTGAATCCCGTCAGAGGATCGGTCGAGGGGATATCGGTCTTTTCGATGTGATAGACGGCCGCCAACAGCTCACCTCGTCCGTTCGCGAAGGCGTGTTTGATACCGCCTTCCACCTGGCGCGCATTGGTGAGGCTGAAGGGAGTATCGCTGACGCCCAATGTGAACAGAGCGAAGCGCGGTTCAACCGCAGTTGCATATTGCGCGTAGAGCGTCGTGTCGGCGCGAATGTCCCACAGTGCACCCATGCGGTAGGTGCTGGGTTCGAACGTTTTGCTGTAGAGCTGGTTCGTCGGCTGCCGATTGTAGTCCACCTCCATTTGATCGACCCGAAACCCGCCAACAATTTTGACTCCTTTGAGCACCTCCAGGCGCGCCTCGCCGAAAACCGCCTTCTGCGTCAGATCCGCGCGCACGTTTTGTGTCCGTGCAGTGCCTCGCGTGAAGAAATCCGTCGGTGCGGGATTATAGGGATCGACGAGTTGAAGCGATGTCACCTCGTTGCGCGGACTGTCCCATCGCGTGCTTGCAACCTCAACGCCGATGACCGTCGACAGCGGCATCGCTCCCAAGCTGCCGTTCCAGTTCACGTCGAAACGATCGCCAATGAAGCGATGGTCGTAGCCGAGATTCTCCCACGTTTGCCGGCAGACTTGGTCCGTACCGGTGTTGTTGAGGAGGCTCTGCCCGCGGAAAGAGCAGGTGCCGCCTGCGGGAATATAGGCAAAGCGGTACGTGTTGATCCAATCGCGATCGGATTGATAAGACCAGAAGCGATTGCGGATCTTTAGCTCCTCGGTGTCATACGTCGTGTTCCAGCGCAGCCACAGCACACTGTCGTCGTATTTATTGTTCGGCAGGTTGTTGTAGTTGACCTCGCGGAGATCGGAGCGGATTTGCCCTCGCACCAGGGGCGTGCCCCAATACGCGTTCTCGATTTTCGATTTCATGTAGTCAAAATCGACGGTCGATGACAATTGCGGCGTCACGTCCCAGCGCAAGGCGCCTGCGACGTTGCCGTATTTAACCTGGTTGTCGTCGACCGGGCCGTTGTATCCGTTGACGACGCCGTCGAGCCGATAGGAGAAGCCGTTCCCCAGCGGACCTCCCTTTCCTGCGGCCTGACGGACGCCTTCGCGAGTGGTGAGCGAGGAGATTGTTTCCCACGGCTCGTTGACCCCGCTCGGTTGCTTGCGAACGAGATTGACGGCACCGCCGATGGCGCCTTCACCGTAAAGGACCGACGCCGGTCCGCGCAGCACGTCTACTCTATCGAAAATGAAGCTGTCGTAGTTGCGCGTGCTGATCGTGGTGTTGGTGACACGGATTCCGTCATAGAGCACCGCGATGCCGTTCTCGACGAACCCGCGCGTCGATGCGACGCCGGCAGCTCCTGGCCGGACGGCGGACGTGAAGCCGGTCAGGCCTTGAACGGCGTCCACCCAACTAGTCTTGCCTCGCTCCTGCATCGTCGCCTGATTGATGCTCTCCACGCTGGCGGGGATGTCGCGAGCCCTGCCCGGCAGTCGCGATCCGGTCGCATTGGGTACGTTGAGATCGGTCGTCGAACGGATGTGGTCGCGCGGCAAGCCTCCTGGCCATCCGTCGATTGGGCCTTGCGGTGCTCGATCCGCGCCGGTCTGCGCCTGGCGCGCGACGGACGCAGCCCGCATCTGCGAGCGCTTGCTGGTTCGCTGCTTTTGCTTGGTGGCTGGCCGTCCTTCCACCGTAATCGCAGGCAGGACAGCCTGAGGGACGGCTTGAGCAATCGCGGGCCGCGCACCGTCCGCGGCAAAGGATGCTGCGGCCAGAACTGCCAAGAACCGCGTTCGGCGTCCGATCCGCCTCCTGACTTCATGCCAATTGCCAATCTTTTCCATCGCTTACAGCCCCCATGCGTAATGTTATAACATTACGTATTTATGGAACTCGCGTAAGGATGTCAAAAGCCTCGGGCCGGCATCAGTGCGGTGCGCTTCCCTGGACTTTTTTCGGCTTGGTTAGAATCACCGTCACCAGCGCCAACGCGACAAAGGCCGCTCCGACGTAGCCACTGGCGAAAAGCAAATCGCGCGCGTACAGAAAACCGCCGATGGCCGAACCAATGGCCTGTCCGACGTAGAGCACGGATGTGTTGAGCGATACCGACGCGGACGCAAGCGCGGGCGCTGCGCCGACCAACCTCACCTGCTGCATCGAATTGGTGGAAGCAAATCCAATACCCCAGATCGCGACCGAGACAGCCATCAGGGAATAGATGCCGGCGCTGAGCGCCCATCCGCCCATGCCTGCCAGCAACACCGACGTGAACAGCATCGAGGTCTTCCAGGCGCCCCAGGAATCCACGATGTGGGTCCCGATGGCAGTGCCGATGACGCCGCAGACGCCGTAGACCGCGAATACCACGGCGATTGGGTCCGGGCCTGCGCCCGTGAGCCGCGCCAACAACGGGCCCATATAGGTGAACACCACGAACTGGCCGGACATCTGCGCGGTCGTGATCAACAGCAGCAGCAGGATCATCCGGTTGCGGCCGATTGCTGCCCAGGTCTTGAGGTCGACCGGCGCACCCATCAGCCCGCGGGGCAGGCGCCACGCCAGCAGGAGGAAACTCAGGCAGCTCATTGCACCGATGGCGCCATAGACTGCCTGCCAACTATAGCGGCTAGCGATGAAGGTGATCGCCGGCAGGCCGACGGCCGCAGCCAGAGACCAGCCGAGAAAGATATAGGCGATGGTGCTGCCGCGCCTTTCTTCAGGCACGATCAGCGCGGCCGTTCCCGCCGCCTGCGGCGTGTAGAGCGCGCCGATTGCCAGCATCAGCAGGCGAATGACGAGCAGGCTCGCGTAGTCAGGCGCAAAGGCGGAAGCAATGTTGGAGAGCGCCAGCACCGCGAGCGTCGCCACTAGCAGGTTGCGACGATCGATCCTGGAGGTCAGCCACGCCGTAACCGGCGAGCCGATGCAGAGCATGATCGCGCCAAAAGTGATCAATAGCCCCGCGGTGCGGATACTGATGTCGAGACCGGAAGACAACTCTACCAGCATGCCCGCCGGCGCCAATACCGAGCAGCCGGTAACAACATTGCCGAGCATCAATGCGGTGGGCGCAAAGCGGCGTTCGATGAGGGCGGGCACCGGCACATGTTTCATGCAGATGCATGTAGGCCGCTCCGCGCGCCAAAAAAAGGACGCGATACCGGACTATTTGGCATTCGCTGCATGAGATTTATTGATTTGACGGCGCCAGGGCTCCTGTCGGCCGCGGTTTATCGCGCCCTTGTTTTGGCAAATTGACCGATTGCGGGAGCCGAATCCCCTGCTATACCGCTGCTTCCCGCTTACCTGCGCTCGTTCGCAGGAGTGAGCTCAAGGAGATGCCAATGCCTGACAGCAATGCCCCCGCATCGGGATTCCAATTTGGCCTTGCGAATTTGAAACCGGCCGAACCCGTGCACAAAATCACCCTCACCTTCCCCGACGGCGCGAAACGCGAATTCGCCAAGGACATCACCGGGCTCGACGTCGCCAAGGGCATATCGCCCTCGCTCGCCAAGCGCACGGTGGCGATGGCGCTGGACGGCATGGTCACCGATCTCAACGATCCGATTTCGCACGATGCGAAGATCGAGCTCATCAGCCGCGAGGACCCCCGCGCGCTGGAACTGATCCGGCATGACTGCGCGCATGTGCTGGCGGAAGCGGTGCAATCGCTGTGGCCGGGCACGCAGGTGACGATCGGCCCGGTGATCGAGAACGGCTTCTACTACGACTTCTTCCGCAACGAGCCGTTCACGCCGGAAGATTTCGCGGCGATCGAAAAGCGGATGCGCGAGATCATCGCGCGCGACAAGCCCTTCACCAAGGAAGTGTGGGATCGCGAGAAAACCAAGCAGGTGTTCCGCGACAAGGGCGAGGCCTTCAAGGTCGAGCTGGTCGACGCCATTCCCGGCGACGAGCCGATCAAGATCTACTTCCAGGGCGACTGGTTCGACCTGTGCCGCGGCCCGCACATGAGTTCGACCGGCAAGGTCGGCAACGCCTTCAAGCTGATGAAGGTGGCGGGCGCCTACTGGCGCGGCGATGCCAACAACCCGATGCTGACGCGCATCTACGGCACGGCGTTCGCCAAGCAGGAAGAGCTCGATGCTTACCTCAAGCAGATCGAGGAAGCCGAGAAGCGCGACCATCGCAAGCTCGGCCGCGAGCTCGATCTCTTCCACTTCCAGGAGGAAGGCCCCGGCGTGGTGTTCTGGCACCCGAAGGGCTGGACCATTTTCCAGGCGCTGATTGCCTATATGCGCCGCCGCCTGACCGGCGACTATGACGAGGTCAACGCGCCGCAGATCCTCGACAAGGCGCTGTGGGAAACCTCGGGCCATTGGGACTGGTACCGCGAGAATATGTTCGCGGCGCAATCGGCCGGCGACGAGGCGGAGGATAAGCGCTGGTTTGCGCTGAAGCCGATGAACTGCCCCGGCCATGTGCAGATCTTCAAGCACGGCCTGAAGAGCTACCGCGACCTGCCGCTACGCCTTGCGGAGTTTGGTGTGGTGCATCGCTATGAGCCCTCGGGCGCGATGCACGGCCTGATGCGCGTGCGCGGTTTTACGCAAGACGACGCACATGTCTTCTGTACTGAGGCGCAACTCGCCGAGGAGTGCCTCAAGATCAACGACCTGATCCTGTCGACCTACGCCGATTTTGGCTTCGAGGGCGAACTCACGGTCAAGCTCTCGACCCGGCCGGAGAAGCGCGTCGGCACCGACGAGATGTGGGATCATGCCGAGCGCGTGATGGCGACCGTGCTGGCGGAAATTCAGGCCAGCGGCAGTAACCGCATCAAGACCGAGATCAATCCGGGGGAAGGCGCGTTCTACGGGCCAAAGTTCGAATATGTGCTGCGCGACGCCATCGGCCGCGATTGGCAATGCGGCACCACGCAGGTCGACTTCAACCTGCCGGAGCGCTTCGGTGCGTTCTATATCGATGCCGATGGCTCGAAGAAAGCGCCGGTGATGGTGCATCGCGCGATCTGCGGCTCGATGGAACGCTTCATCGGCATCCTGATCGAGCACTTTGCCGGCAATTTCCCGCTCTGGCTGGCGCCGATCCAGGTCGTGGTCACGACCATCACCTCCGAAGGCGACGAATACGCCAAGGTGGTCGCGGCTGCCGCGCGACGGGCCGGCCTGCGTGTCGAGATCGACCTCCGCAACGAGAAGATCAACTACAAGGTCCGCGAGCACTCGCTGGCGAAAATCCCTGCCCTGCTCGTCGTCGGCAAGAAGGAAGCCGAGACCCATTCGGTCTCGATCCGCCGGCTCGGCAGCGACGGGCAGAAGGTGATGCCGACCGACGAGGCGCTGGCCGCCCTCGTCGAGGAAGCGACGCCGCCGGACGTGAAGCGGGCGCAGGCGGCGGTCTAGGCGGCCTTATTTTGCCCGATCTTGATGAGGGACTCGGCTGGAATGTCGAGCCCCTCATGCAGTCTTCGGATCATATTGAGAGTCAACTCGCGCCGCCGATTGAGCACCTCGTGTACTCGGTTTCGGCTGCCTATAGAGGGTATGAGATCGCGCGGTTGCAATCCGCTCTGCTCCATGTGGTACCTAATCGCTTCCACCGGATCCGGCAGATCGAGCCTGTAATGTTTGCGCTCCCACGCTTCCACCAGCGTGACCAATACATCGAGCCGATCTCCTTCGGGCGAGTTGCGCCGGGCATACATCAGTCCCTCGATCTCCCTGAGAACCCGGCGATAGTCACGATTGGATTTGATCGGTGCGATATTCATGACTGAACCTCAGACGCTCTGTGCATCGATTGCATCGTATTGCCGATGCGTCCCGATAAACCTGATATAGACCACGCGGAGCGCCCCCAAACGTAACAAGCATGAAGTCGGGCAGACGCCTCATCATAATCCATCTAAACCGGCTTTTGCTGGCTTCGTCGGCAACCTATCTTCGTGTTAGGCAATCCCACACCTTATCCAATGAGAGACCCTTGTGCCCGACGCCATTGAACTCCTGAAAATCCGCCGTTCGGTCAAACCGCGCGAGATGAGCGGGCCCGGCCCGACGGCGGCCGAACTTGAGACCATTCTGACCATCGGCGCGCGGGTGCCCGATCACGGCAAGCTGACGCCGTGGCGCTTCATCGTGTTCGAGGGCGACGGGCGCCTTCGCGCCGGCGAGGTCATCGCCAAGGTGTTTGCACGTAAAAATCCGTCGGCGCCGGCCGCCGATATCGAGATCGAGAAGCGCCGGCTAATGGACGCGCCGCTGGTGATCGGTGTCGTCAGTTTCACCAGGCCGCATCCAAAAGTACCGCCCTTGGAGCAGGAACTGTCCGCCGGCGCCAGCGCGATGAACATCGTCAACGCAGCCACCGCGCTTGGTTACGGCGCGTGCTGGCTGACCGGCTGGTTCGCCTTCGACCGCGATGTGCTCGACGGGCTCGGATTGAAAGCAGATGAAAAACTCGCCGGCTTCATCCATATCGGCACGCCGGCCAAGCCTGCCGAGGACCGCCCGCGCCCGGCGCTGTCGGATATCGTGACGCGGTTTTGAACCAACACCTCATCCTGAGGAACGGCGTCTTCGCCGCGTCTCGAAGGATGCAGGCCCGGCTGTGCCCCTCATGGTGCGAAGCATCGTCCGGAGACGGCGCTAGCGCTCCTCCTCACCATGAGGGGGTTCGATCGGGATTGCCCTCAGCCAACTCACGCCGCCTTCGATGCGCGGGCGCCAAAGCCGGACAGCAACGCCTCGAGTTCGGATGCCGGCTTCGCCGCGCTGAACAGAAAACCCTGCACCTCGTTACAGCCTTCGGCGCGCAGCCAGTCGAGCTGGTCCATGGTCTCGACGCCTTCAGCCGTCGTCGTGATATTCAGGCTCCGCCCGAGGCCGGAGATGGCGCGTACGATCGCAACGCAATCGGTACGCTCGGCGAGGTCCTTCACGAATGATCGGTCGATCTTGATCTTGTCGAACGGAAAGCTCCTGAGATAGCTCAGGCTCGAATAGCCGGTACCGAAATCGTCCATGGATATGCTGACGCCGAGCTCGCGAAGCTGATGCAGGATCGCAAGGTTGGCTTCCGTCTCGGCCAGGAAGACCGACTCGGTGATTTCAAGCTCGAGCCGCCGCGGCGAGAGGCCGGAATGCGCCAGCGCCGAAATCACCGCTTGAACCAGATTGCGGCTGCGGAACTGGACCGGCGACAGGTTGACCGCGACCTTGATGTCATCCGGCCAGTTCACAGCTTCCAAACAGGCCTCGCGCAGCACCCACTCGCCCAGCGCCACGATCAATCCGATATCCTCGGCGACGGGAATGAAATCGGCCGGAGAGATCATGCCCTTTTCCGGACTGCGCCAGCGCAACAGCGATTCGAACCCGCTAATGCGGTTGGCGGCAATATCCACCAGCGGCTGAAAATGCAATTCGAATTCGCCGCTCGCGAAGGCACGACGCAGGTCGCGTTCCATATCGCGGCGCTTCTGTGCCTGGCGGTCCATCTCGCGCTCGAAGAAGCGATGAACGTTGCCGCCATCCGACTTGGCCCGATAGAGCGCCATGTCGGCGTTGCGCATCAATTCCTCACAGCTTGCACCATCGCCGGGCGATAGCGCGATGCCGACGCTGGCGCCGACGACGACGTCGATGCCGTCGAGTTCGTAGCGCGCGCTCAAGACCCCGATCAACCGGTCGGCAAAGTCGCTCACCTCGTTCGGCGACACTTCAGAGACCAATACGATAGCGAATTCGTCGCCACCCAGCCGCGCGACGAGATTGTCGCCGCGAACCTCTGACTTCAACCGCTCGGCTACCTGCTTCAGCAGACGGTCTCCCATCGGGTGGCCGAATGAATCGTTGACGTGCTTGAACAGGTCGAGATCGACGCACAGCACCGCCACGCGCCTGTTGCCGGGCTGTGCCCGTTCGAGCGCCTGGCGGAGGCGTTCCTGGTAGAACTCGCGGTTCGGCAGGTTGGTCAGGCCGTCGTGATGGGCCATGTGAGCAATCCGCGCTTCCGCCGCGCGGCGCTCGGAGATATCGACGACCGCCACCAGATAGCCGTCGCGCCCGTCGAAGGCGACGCGCCGTCCGAACGTCAGCACGTGGATTTCGCTGCCGTCGGCCTTGAGATGCCGCCAGTCGCGACTCGAATTGTAGACCTCGCCCACCTGCCGCAGCGCCTGGCTGTGACTGGCCCATTCATCCTCCGGCCAGATCTGGCGAAGCTGCATCTGCAGGAATGTTTCGCGGGGGTAGCCGTAATGGCGCACGGCCGCGTCGTTGACGTTCAGGAATTGGGTCGTTTCGGCATCGAACACCCACATCGGCATTGGATTGTTGTCGAACAGCAGGCGGAACGAAACCTCGCGTCGCTTCAGCGCCGTGACGTCGGAAACCGTCAACGAGAGCATGTCGCCGAACGCCGTCACGCCCAGTCGCAGGCAGCGGTCCTCGCTGTCGATTTCGATCTGATCGCCACTGCCGCTGACGACGATGTCGCGCAAGCGACGGATCACCTCCGGTGTGCCCAAAAGGTTTCCGCCCGTGGCGAGCCGTCGCCACAGCAATTCCGTCGACGGCTGCCGCAATAGCCGCGCCGCTCCCTGATTGAGGTGAACGATCTGAAAATCGGACGGGCAGCCATTCGCATCGCGAATTGCAGCCAGCGAGAGCATGCCTTCGTCGGTCGCCGAGAAGATCGTGTCCAGCAGGTTGAATTGCGCGGCGCGCTCGTTGACGTAGACGCCGATCAGTGTGCCGCCCCAATGCGACGACGTCGGCAGTGCCAGCACGTCATAGGTGCGCACCAGCCCGTCGCGCACGCAATGCGCCGCAGCAAGGTACGGGCGACCGTTCTGCAGCGCGTGTGATGCCGCCTCCCCCAGCGCGGTCGCGCAATCCGGCGGCAAAACGCTCAAGGGAACGTCCCATCGATCTTCGTTCAGCCATTGCTGGACGTACCGGCCGCTATACGAGAGAGCGAGCGCGCCGTCGTCGTCCCGAAGCAGCACGACGTGATCCGCCAACCGGCCGAGGCTGCCCAGCATGACGTCTTCATAGCGCGGAAGCTTCTGGCCCGGCCGCAGTGCAGCCTGCCATTTGCGCCTCAGAACCGGGAGGTCGGCGAACATCTCGGTATCGAACTTCTGCGACGATTTTTTCGATGATCTGTTGGCCGCAACCATGCCCTGCCCCGCTACGCGCACTTGATCCCGGGGCATCCAATGCAGCCGGGTTTAAGGCCGTGTGAAAATTGCGGCAGCCGTACGCCGATGCGGTGATTATGACAGTTTTAAGTTGTGCGATGGTTAGTGGGCATTAGAGACTATGACAGTCGAGGGCCGACCTTATTTGCCGCGTTTTCTTTACGCGAACCGGAGGCCACCCCCGGATCAAGTCCGAGGGCATGCTTCGCTCGAAAACGCTATGGTCTAGCGCGCCACGACCTCGACCTCGCCGTCGACGCCGTTGACGACGTTGAAGGGGCGCTCGAACACCTTGCCTTCGTTCTTGGCAATCGCCCGGTATTCGCCTTCGGACAGCACCACGCGCGGAAACGCGCCGATCGATTCCTTGATGACGTCGCCGCCCGGCGTAATCACCGACCATGCGGTGTTGGCGAGCGCCTCCCCGCCCCTGTCGCTGACGAGTTTTAGCGTAATCACCGCCGCACGGTGGGAGACGGTCACGTCGGTCAGCTTGCCGGCCTGGACGCGGATGTCGGAGCGCACCACCGAGTTGGCGTCGCCATAGTTGGAGATGATGTAGTAGGTGCCCTCCGGCAGCAGCGCGACGTCGCCCGCGGCGACGTTCGGAAGCAGCGGGCTGCGTTCGGAGCCTTCGAACTGGCTGCCCTTGTAGATCGCGAACGAGATCTGGTTCGGGGGAATCTTGCTGGTGCCGACGCGGCCTTCGATGCGCAGTCCGCCGGCCGGAAGCACGAAACCCACGCGGTCTGTCTCCGCTTTCAGGCTCACCGCCCGCACCGCGCTGACCAGGCCGAGGGCCACATGGACGACGTAATTACCGGGCGGCAGCACGATGTTCGGCGTCGCGCCGCGCTCCTCACGGATCAGCTTGAACGTGCCGGTATCGTCGGGCTTGTCGGCAAATACCCGCCACACCAGCCCGCCGTTGATAACCGGCAGATCCTTGCCGTAGCGCGCCGTGAGCGACAGCACTGCCTGGCCTGCAGTCGCCGCACCCGGCGGCGGTACCACCGGCGGCACGGCGGTGACTTGTGGCTGAACGATGGTCGGCTGGTTCAGCGGCGCGGCAAGCGGTGGAATCGCCCCCGTCCCCGACGGCGGCGCCAGGTTCATGGCAGGCCCGGTCTGGGTGTCCGGAACCACGGCGGGCGGCACCGGTGGCGGGCGATCCGAGAACCACTGGGCCGAGACCGGGGCTGGAAGAAGCAAAGCAACCAGCGTGAAGGCAACCGCCAGCGCCGGGAAGGGCCATCCGCCCCGCCCGAATCTACCGATACCGTTACCGCCCGAAATCATCGCCATGCTTTTCACTGAAAACGCGGCAAATTCAAGCCTTCGTGGCCGAAGTTTGGCCAGCGGCGCTGGAGGAACCCGCACCGGCACCCAGTGTTAATGCTGCGGTCGTGGTCCAGTCACATTCCCTGCCTACGCCGGCCATTCGCCGGGCATAAACCATGCATCCGGATTGGAATGGACAATTCTGGCGCGGCCGCGCCGCGGCGAATATCGTTGCAGCCGCAGGAGAGTTTGCGTGTTGGATAGCTGGATGGGCCGTGGCCAAAAAAGCTCCGATGCCCAGGACAAGGTAGGGCTCGGCAGCATCCGCCGGCCGGTGATCGGATTGGCGTTGGGTGGCGGCGCCGCACGCGGCTTTGCCCATATCGGCATCGTCCGGACGCTGGTGGCTCACGGAATCATGCCCAACGTCGTGGTGGGAACGTCGATCGGCGCCGTGGTCGGCGGCGCCTATGCTGCCGGACATCTCGACACGCTGGAGGAATGGGCGCGCAGCCTGCAGCCGCGGACGGTCCTCTCCTATCTCGATATCCGCCTGAACGGCTCCGGCCTGATCGGCGGCGCCAAGTTGGCGGCCCAACTGGAGGCGGCGCTCGGCCAAAGCCTGATCGAGGATCTGCCGGTGAAATTTGCCACCGTCGCGACCGAAGTGCGCACCGGCCACGAAATCTGGCTGACCCATGGCCCGATGGTGGACGCGATGCGCGCCTCCTACGCGCTGCCGGGAATCTTCTCGCCGATCCTGGTTGGCGACCGCTGGCTGGTCGACGGCGCCCTGGTCAATCCGGTGCCGGTATCGGCGGCGCGCGCGCTCGGGGCGGAAATCGTGATCGCTGCCAATCTCTCCAGCGACGTCTTCGCGCACGCCACAACGATCTATTCCCACGGTCCCACGGCCGGCATTTCGGTATCGGTAATGCCGGAAGCGCTGCCCGAACCCGAACCGCGCAAACGCGGCATCGGAAAATTCTTCTCCGCCGAGCGCACGATGAAGCGTGAATTCTTCGGTGGCGGCGGACGGCCGGGCATCTCCTCGGTCATGGTTGATGCCTTCAACATCATGCAGGACCGCATCACCCGTGCTCGGCTTGCCGGCGATCCTCCGGACCTCCTGATCTCGCCCCGCGTCGGCAAGATCGGCTGGTTCGATTTTCATCGCGCTGACGATCTGATCGCCCACGGCGTGAGAGCGGCCGAGCGGGCGATCGACTCGATCCAGGAGGCGATCCATATCCTGGCGCCGCCGCAGATCGAAGCCGAGAAGGCGCTCGAAAAGCCTGACAAGGAATAGCGTAGCGTTTTCAAGCAAAGCATGCCCTCGGACTTGATCCGAGGGTCGTCACCGGTTCACGCTAAGGAAATGCATCAAAACAAGCTCATGCCGTCTTGATGTAGTCGCGCAGCGCTTCCTGCTCGGCCTCATATTCCTGGACACGGCGCTTGACGACGTCGCCGATCGATATCAGGCCAACCACCTTGCCGTCCTCAATCACCGGCAGATGCCTGAACTTACCGAGCGTCATCATTTCCATGATGCCGGCGACGGTGTCGGACTCCCGGCAACTCACGACCTTGCGCGTCATGACCTCGCTGACCGGCTCCTCACACACCCGGGCTCCGCGCTCCCCCAGCACGCGGACAATGTCGCGCTCGGAAAGAATGCCCTCGAGGCGTCCCTGGTTCATCACCAGTACCGCGCCGATCTTTTTCTCGCCCAGCAGCTTGATCGCAGCCGAAAGCTTGGCGTCGGGCTCGACGCTCAAAACGTCATGACCTTTGGTGTCGAGAATTGCACGTACCGTCATTGTCGCCTCCTGAATCGGTTCGCGCCCGCAAGGGCCCGACTTGTTCGCGAGTCTTCAATCAACAGTTCCGCGCCGGTTTCTTCTCGGGGCGCGGTCAGCAAGCAAAGTGGTGATGCACGTGCCTCGGCTTGCAGTTCGCGATGATGATGAATGAAATCGCCCTGACCCGCAAGCGGCGATCAGACGCGGCTAGATTCGTCCGGCGATGAAGCATCCGCAGCATGCGGCGTCGCACGCGGCACCGGATCGAACAGCGAAAACAACATCAGGCCGGCGAGAAATCCGCCGATATGCGCCTGCCAGGCAACGCTGGCACCCTCGGTGCCAATCGAAATCGCCCCGAGGCCGAAGATGATGTTGACGCCGAACCACACGGCGAGAAATCCGACCACGCGAGGGTTGCGCAGCGCCCGGGCAAGCGACAGCGCCGGAACCTTCGCGGCAGCATCCGCATCGCCCCGTCTGAACGAAAGAAAACTTCCCCGCACGAAGGCAAAGCGAATGGCGGCGGCCATGGCGCCGGATACCGAGGCCGAGGCGCCGATCATCGGCGCGATGGCGTGCTCATGGGTAACGAGATGCGCCAGTGCGCCCGCCGCGGCCGTCACCGCCATAAAGACGAAGAATCTGGCAGGACCAAACCGGCGCGCCAGCGCGCTGCCGAACGGCAACAGCCACAACACGTTGAAGCCGATATGGCTGAGATTGGCATGCAGCAGCGAATAGGTGACGAAGGTCCATACCTTGGCGCCGGCTCCGCCGGGAAAGGTGATACTGAGCAAGGTGGAGTCGTAGCGCTTCGGAATGAAGCCGAAGACGTCGATCGTCCAGTTCTCCAGCTCAACCGGCAGCAGCATCCGCACATGAATCGCAGCGATCAGCACGATATAGGCCGTGAGCGCGCCCGGTAGCGTCAAGATTGGCTCGTGCGGGGCGTCCGGCGGCTCGACCGGGGATGAGTAAGACTGGGATTCCAAGGGGTCCAGGACCTTAGCTGGTGGCTTCGAGGCTTATGGGCCCAGATAGGCGGCTTTGCCCGCCCTGTGCAAGTGCACAATCGCAGCTATCCGTGTCCCGGACGCGGCGCAGCGCCCCTCGGCGGTGCGACGCAGAGCCGGGACCCACTGCAGCCACTTGGGTCCCGGCTCTGCGGAGCAGCGAAGAACGCTACACCGCGTCCGGGACATGAAATGTCACCTCTATGGTACTATACCCTAGGTTGCTTACGATCAGGTCTGATTACCACATGGACGGCCCGTTTTTCGTCTACATCCTCGCAAGCAAACGGAGGGGGACGCTCTACGTCGGCGTCACCAATAATCTCGGGCGTCGGATGCTGGAGCACAAAGGCAAGCTCGTCCCGGGGTTCACCCGAAAATATGGCGTCGATCTGCTCGTATACTTTGAGATGTTCGATTCGATTCTTGAAGCGCGTGCACGGGAACACTCGATGAAGCGCTGGCGGCGAGCCTGGAAGGTCAAGCTCATCGAGGAGTTCAATCCAGATTGGGATGATTTGACCGCCAAACTGAATTCGTGACGCCGAGGGATGCTCGTGTCCCGGACGCGGCGCGGCACGAAGTGACGCGACGCAGAGCGGGACCCACCACGCAGTCTGTTTGGGTCCCGGCTCTGCGGCGCACCGCCAAGGGGCGCTGCGCCGCGTCCGGGACACGAGGCCCAACGAAAAAGGGAGGATGCTGAGAACATCCTCCCCCGTCTTGCTGGCCTTTTCGCGCCCCGGAGCCGGGACCACATCCCCGCCCCTCCCCGCGCGATGACCAAACTGTTTGATGCCACCTGTGTACCAACCGCGCCGGACAGATAAGCCGGAGCCGCCTGATGCGTTCCACATTACGCACGCCGCAGCGCCAAGGCCAACCTCATAGTTAATTTAACGTTAACAACGCAAAGCCGCGCCCCACGCGGCCAAATCGCGTCCCCGGCATGGACGCTGCACAGCCTGTCCTGCACAACGAACAAGGGAAGGCGTGTTGCGCAAAAGCGGGACAGATGTGTCCCGCCTAGGCAAGCCGGGAAAAGGTAGGCATGAAACACCCATCGAGCCGCGAGTTCTTCGCCTATTGGGACGCGAAACGCGGCGACGCGCGGGCGCCGGACCGTAGCGAGATCGAACCCGATGCGGTGCGCGAACTGCTCGGCGACATCTTCGTGCTGTCCTACGACAACGGGGCCGGCTATCCGTTTCGTGTCGCGGGGACGCGGGTCTGCGCCCTGCTCGGCCGCGATCTGAAGGACACGAGTTTCTCGGCGCTGTTCGCTCCGGAGAGCCGCCACGAGGTCGAGGACATCATCAGCTATGTCGCCGAAGAAATGCTGGCGGCGATTGCAGGCATCACCGCGACTTCGCAAGATGGCGTAACGGCGCATCTGGAGTTGCTGCTGCTGCCATTCAACCACCGTGCGCATGCGCCGATCAGCCTGACCGGATTGCTGGCGCCGTTCGAAAGCGACCTCGGCACGATCAGGGACTTCAGAGTGACCTCATGGCGCTATCTGCACCGGCCGCAAAAGCTCGTCCCGCGCGCCTTGCGCAAGCTCGCGATCGCGCGCGGCTTCATGGTGTATGAGGGCCTGCGGTAGTCACGAACCACCGGGTATATATCGAACGCTGCAGCACAACGCATGGTCGCGTGATCATGCTCGAAAACACCCACAAAGAGCCTTCAAAAAAAGCACGGCCAAGCATTGCCTAAATGCGAGGCGTCAGGCAGGGTCGAACCGCGACGTGGAGCCGGGCCACATCAGCTGAATGAGACGCACCGAGACAAATCTCGGACGCGCGTATTCGCCGTAACCTCGGAGATCCAAGAATGCTGTTGAAGAGATTGATGCTTGCCGCCGCACTGGCCACTGCCGCGGTGGCGACGCAGGCCCATGCCGACGCCCTCGATTCGATCATGAAGTCCAAGGTGATCAAGATCGCGGTGCCACAGGATTTTGCGCCGTTCGGCTCCGCCGGGCTCGATCTCAAGCCGCAGGGCTACGACATCGACATGGCCAACCTGATCGGAAAGGAACTCGGGGTGAAGACCGAGATCATTCCGGTGACCAGCGCCAACCGCATTCCCTATCTCCAGACCAACAAGGCCGACCTGGTGATTTCCAGCCTCGGCAAGAACGAGGAGCGCGAAAAGGTCATCGACTTCTCGATCGCCTATGCGCCGTTCTTCTCCGGCGTGTTCGGCACCAAGGCAATCGCGGTTGCGAGCGCGGCCGACCTCAAGGGCAAGACCATCGGCGCCACCCGCGGCGCGATCGAGGAGCAGGCGCTGACCGCCTCGGCCCCGGACGCCACCGTCAAGCGCTTCGAGGACAACAACGCGACCATCGCCGCCTTCGTGTCCGGCCAGGTCGACCTGATTGCCACCGGCAACACAGTTGCGGCTGCGATCGCCGAGAAGGTCCCTGCCCGCGCACCGGCGCTGAAATTCGTGATCAAAGACAGCCCCTGCTATGTCGGGCTCAACAAGAACGAGCCGGCGCTGCTCGCCAAGGTCAACGAGATCATCACCAAGGCGAAGGCATCTGGCGAGATCGGAAAACTGTCGGAGAAGTGGCTGAAAGCACCGCTACCGCCCGGCTTCTAAGCGCAAGGCTGGGGCAGTGTCCTATAAGCTGCAATTCGCCGAACTGCTGCCCTACTGGAACGTGCTGCTGTACGGGCTGGTCTTCACGATCGTGCTGACGATCGTGTCGACGGTCGTTGGCATCGCGGTCGGCACCGCGGGCGCCGCAGCGCGCACCTTCGGCCCCGGCTGGCTGGGCCGCATCGTCGCGGTGTACGTCGAATTGATCCGCAACACGCCGTTCATCGTGCAGTTGTTCTTCATCTTCTTCGGCCTGCCGGCGCTCGGGCTGAAACTCAGCGAGACCACCGCCGCCTTCCTCGCCATGGTGATCAATCTCGGCGCCTACTCGACCGAGATCATCCGCGCCGGCATCGAAGCGGTTCCGAAAGGCCATATCGAGGCCGGCCTCAGCCTCGCGATGAGCAAATGGGAGGTGCTGCGCCATATCGTGCTCAACCAGGCATTTCGAAAAATCTACCCGGCGCTTTCGTCGCAGATCATCATTGTGATGCTCGGCTCGGCAGTGGTGTCGCAGATCTCGGCGGAAGACCTCACCTATGCCGCGAACTATGTGGCGTCGCGAAATTTTCGCAACTTCGAGGTCTACCTACTGGTCGCGCTGGCCTACCTCCTGCTGGCGATGCTGACGCGTTCGCTCTTGCGGGCGCTCGGCCGCGTCATCTTCAAGGCGAGGTGAACCATGCTGCAGTTCAGCTTTTGGGACATCCTCTCCAACCTCTTGATCGCCACGCAGTGGACCATCGTGCTGTCGCTGATTGCGTTCGTTTGCGGCGGCATCGTCGGACTGGTCCTGCTGTTCATGCGCACCTCGCGGATCGCGCCGCTGGAATGGTTCACCAAGATCTACATCGAGTTCTTCCAGGGCACGCCGCTATTGATGCAGTTGTTCCTGTTCTTCTTCGGCATCGCGCTGTTCGGCGTCGAGGTCTCGCCGTGGATGGCCGCGACGCTGGCGCTGACGTTCTGGACGAGCGCGTTCCTGACCGAGATCTGGCGCGGCTGCGTCGAAGCGATCCCGAAGGGCCAGTGGGAGGCCTCGTCCAGCCTCGCCCTTAGCTACATCGAACAGATGCGCTACGTCATCCTGCCACAGGCCTCGCGCATCGCGGTGGCGCCGACCGTCGGGTTTTCGGTGCAGGTGATCAAGGGCACCGCGCTCGCCTCGATCATCGGCTTTGTCGAGCTGACCAAGGCCGGCACCATGCTCAACAACGCGACCTTCCGGCCGTTCCTGGTCTACTCGCTGGTCGCGCTGATCTATTTCTGTCTGTGTTTCCCGCTGTCGTGGTGGGCGAAGAAAATCGAGGGCCGCCTCAATGTCGCTCGTTAGCATCCGTGACGTCAGGAAGAGTTTTGGCCCGAATGAGGTGCTGAAAGGCGTCTCGCTCGACATCGCCAAGGGCGACGTGGTGGCGATCATCGGCCGCTCCGGCTCCGGCAAGAGCACCCTGCTCCGCTGTATCAATGGGCTGGAGACTTATCAATCCGGCAGCATCGTCGCTGATGGCATCGAGGTCGCCGGCGCCAACACCAATTTGCGCGAACTGCGCCGCCATGTCGGCATGGTATTCCAGCAGTTCAACCTGTTTCCGCATCTGACCGCTGCCGAGAACGTTATGCTGGCGCCCACCGTCGTCAACAAGGTATCGAAGGCCGAAGCCCGCGCCACCGCCGCCGAAGTGCTGGCCAAGGTGGGGCTTTCGGAAAAGATGGACGCCTATCCGAGCGAGCTTTCCGGCGGCCAGCAGCAGCGTGTCGCCATCGCGCGATCGCTGGCGATGCGGCCGAAGGTGTTGCTGTGCGATGAGATCACGTCAGCCCTCGACCCCGAACTGGTCAACGAGGTGCTGCGCGTGGTCGAGCAATTGGCGCGCGAGGGTATGACGCTCATTCTGGTGACGCACGAAATGCGCTTCGCCCGCGACGTCGGCACCAAGCTCGTCTTCATGCACCACGGCAAGGTGCATGAGGAAGGCGTGCCGAAAGACGTCTTCGCCGCCCCGCGAACGCCGGAACTGCAGCAGTTTGTCGGCCAGGTTGGTTGAGCTTCTGCTCAGCGTCCGGTGAACACCGCCGCGCGTTTCTCGAGGAAAGCGTTGCGCCCTTCCACCGCGTCCGCACTCTGGCGGATCTCTGCCTGCGTCTCGATCTCGCGGCGGAATTGATCGGCATAGCTGGCGTGTTCGCTCTCGTCGATCAGGCGGCGCGTCGCGACCAGCGCGCGCGTCGGGCCATCAGCGAGCCGGCGCGCCAGCCCAAGCGCCCCGTCCCGAAGCGCCGCATCGTCGAACACTTCGCGGACCAATCCCCACTCCTTCGCGAGATCGGCAGACAGCGGCTCGTTGGTCATCATCAATTCGAGCGCTCGCTGCCGGCCGATGAGGCGTGGCAACAGCCAGGTCGAGCCAAGATCGGGGACCAGCGCGATGCGGCTGAACACCTGAATGAAGCGCGCCGAACGTGCGGCAACAATCATGTCGCCCGCCATCGCAAGGCTGAATCCGCCGCCCGCCGCCACGCCGTTAACCGCGACCACGACCGGCACGCGGCATTCGCGTAGCGCTTTGAACGCCGGCCAGTAGTACTTCATCACGCCGGCTGCGATGTCGTCGCCCAGGATTTGCGCCGCCTTGAGGTTCTGGCCCGAGCAGAAGCCACGCCCGGCGCCCGTCAGCACCAACGCCCTCACCTGCGGATCATCGTTAATCTCGCCGATGGCTGTCGCGAGATCGCCCAGCAAATCGGGCGTCATCGCGTTCAGGGTCTCGGGTTCATCCAACGTCAGCACGCTGACGTTGCCGTCGCGTTCCCGCTTCACTCCCGGCATTCGGTTCCTCCGTCTGCTGACGTTTTGGGCCGGCCCGGCCGGGCGCGACAGGTAACCCTGATCGTACCGAAGCAGCGATGCGAAGCACAATGGCCTCTCGCAGACTTGACCGAAATCCCTGTTGCCAGAGATACTTGGCCCATTGGATGTGAGCTATGTTTGAGATCGGTATTTTCTGCGTAATTTTTCTCGCACTATCCTATTGGGCGATCCTCTGGCTGATGGGACGGCGCAATGACGTGTTGCATGGCGAGTTCGTCAAAAGCGAGCCGCACGCTGAAGAACCTGTGCGTTCTGTAGTTCCGAGGCGTCCGCAGGTTCGAACCGCTATGCGTGCGCGTCCGGTTGAAGTTGCTCCGGAGCAACTTGCATTCCGGCAAAAACGGTTGGAGTCGCTGCTGAACACAATCAAGCAGGACCTTAATCAACTGGTACGGAAATAGGCGACCCGCAATAACTGCGCCAGCATCGACGCAGTGTCGGTCTACCCGGTCGAGGAGCGAGCGTTGAGCAATCGCTGGGGCATTCTGGCCGTTCTGTTCACCGTGCGGCTCACCATGGCGTTCCAGTTTCAGAGCGTCGCTGCGGTTGCGCCGCTGCTCGGCACCAAATTCGATGCCACCCTTGCCGATATCGGACTCCTGATCGGCCTCTATTTCACGCCGGGAGTCGCGCTTTCGCTGCCGGGCGGCGCGATCGGAAAAAGGCTTGGCGACAAGGCCACCGTGTCAGGTGCGCTGGTGCTGATGTTGATCGGCCAGGTGGTCATGGTGGTCTCGGAGTCCTGGGGCTGGCAGATCGCAGGACGGCTGATCGCCGGCGGTGGCGGCGTCTTGCTCAACGTCTTGCTGACGAAAATGGTGACCGACTGGTTCGCCGGCAGGGAAATCGCGACCGCGATGGCCATCTTCGTCAATTCGTGGCCGGCCGGCATCGCCATCTCGCTCTTGACCTTGCCCGCGATTGGCACCGCCTATGGCGTCGGCGCAGCCTATCTTTCGATTGCCTCGCTGATCGGCCTCGGCATGCTGCTTCTTGTTGTGGTCTATCGATCGCCGTCAACTGCTGCAGCCGCGCCTTCGGCCGCCTCACGGCTCGACCGCAACACCCTCTTTGCCGTGATCATCGCCGGTCTGACCTGGGGCCTCTTCAACATCGGGTTCGCGACGATTTTCAGTTTCGGCCCTACCCTGCTGGTCGAACGCGGCTGGACGATCACGGCGGCGGGCTCGGCCATCAGCATCGTGCTGTGGCTCGCGGCGCTCGGCGGAACGGCCGGCGGATTTCTGGCCGATTGGACCAAGCGACCGCAATCGGTGCTTGTCATCGGGTGCGTCGTGTTCGCGCTCTTGATGCTCGTGCTGCCTCGCAGCACGGCAGTGCTTCCCCTCGTAATCATGATAGGCTTGATCAGCGCCCTGCCCGCAGGGCCGATCATGAGCCTGCCCGCACGCGTGTTGCAGCCTCAGACGCGTGCGATCGGGATGGGCATTTTCTATACCGTCTTTTACGCCGCAATGATGCTCGGCCCAGCGGTTGCCGGCGCCATCGCCAAATGGAGCGGCAGCGCCGCGGCGGCATTCGACTTCGGGACGGTGGCCCTGCTTGCCTGTCCAGTATTGTTGTGGGGATACAACCGGATTACCTCGCCGCGACCGCAGGCCGCGTGAGTGCCTGCGCCTCATGCCACCGCCGCTAACACATCGTTAACCCTGTCGGCCGTAGGGTCTTCCTGACGCCGAAGGACCGGCTGTCTGGTGGCGAAGATGTCGTTTGCGCAAAAGAAAACAACCATTGTGCCGTCCGCGGAGGAGCGGCGGCGCTTCCAGCGCGTCAAGGTTCACTTGCTCGGCCGCTACATGCTGCCGGATCGCCGCGAATTTCCTTGCCAGATCATTAATATGTCGCCGGGGGGACTGGCGCTGCTGGCACCTGGCATCGGCAATGTCGGCGACCGCGTGATCGCCTATCTCGACCACATCGGCCGCGTCGAGGGAAAGATCACCCGCATCATCGACAACGGCTTTGCCATGACGGTCGGCGCCACCGCGCGCAAGCGCGACAAGCTCGCCGCCCAGCTCACCTGGCTCGCCAACCGCGATATCCTCAATCTGCCGGAAGACCGCCGCCACGACCGCATCGTGCCACGCAACCCGATTGCGCTGCTGACCCTCGAGGACGGTAGCAAGATGACCTGCCGCATCATCGACCTGTCGCTGTCGGGCGCTGCGATCGCCGCGGAGAACCGCCCGCCCCTGAAGTCGCTGGTCATGCTCGGCAAGGTGCAGTCCCGCGTGGTGCGAAACCTCGAAGAAGGCTTTGCGCTCGAGTTCGTCCACGAGCAAGTCGCCGAGGCGCTCGAAGACGCGGTTACCGCGCGGTAAAGCACCAGCCGCCAAAAATCCCCGACTTTCAACCTCAAGAGACGGTATCCGGGTTGCCGGATGCCGCCTTTTCGCCGTCCGGCACCGGCCAAAGTCGGTTAATGTGGGGGGTTTTTGCCCGCGCCATCCCTACTACTGTAGCGTTACAAGCGTTAATCCATAAAATTTGAATCAATTGCAGTTGTTTCAAATTTTATTCGAATTAGATTCAAGTATAGATCGAATTAGCCGCCAGCTTTACTAGTATTCGCGTCAAATGTACTTGCCTGACTTAGCGGCGGCGCAAATCCTTTGTGCGAAACGTGGTCCCAACAAGAAACGGGGGCCACAATGTTGTTCAGGGGACAGGGGAAGGGACTGGCGGTGATCGCCGTCCTGTTGGGAATGAGCGCTTCAATGTGCGTCCCGGCGAAAGCCGGCGACGCAGTCTATGCCAGCCTTGGCGATACCGCGCGCTCGCCGATCGGCTGGGTCGAATTCTGCGCCGAGAACGCGGGCGAGTGCCGCGGCGGCGCTTCACAGCCGCGCGACATCGTCATGTCGCAGACGGCGTGGCGCGATCTGCTGCGGGTCAACAAATGGGTCAACGAGGCCATCAAGCCGATCACCGACATGGATCATTGGGGTGTGATCGAAAAGTGGTCGTTGCCGGCGGACGGTTACGGTGACTGCGAGGACTATGTGCTTCTGAAGCGCAAGATGCTGATCGACGCCGGATGGCCGCGCGAGGCGCTGCTGATCACGGTGGTGCGCGACAAGAAGGGCGAAGGCCACGCGGTGCTGACCGTGAAGACCGACAAGGGCGAGTTCGTTCTCGACAACCAGAACGAAAACGTCCTGGCCTGGACCGAGACCGGCTACCGCTTTGTCAAGCGTCAGTCGCAGAGCGACCCGAACATATGGGTCTCGCTCGGTGACAGTCGCCCGGCGGTCGCCACCGCCTCGTCACGCGATCGATAACGAGAGAAGGATTTTACGGACCCGCGACCCGGTCACATCCCCACCCCTCCCCGTCCCAGACCGGTTCGCGCGCGGCCAGGCTTCCCCCAAAGCCTGGCCGCACCTTTTTTGCGGCGCCGGTGGGTATGTTGATAATGGATGACCTTAGGCCTCCGGAAGTTGCGAGCATTTAAAATCGCTTATATGCCCACTAGCAGACAGACAGGACCGTCGGCTTGTCGCTCAAATTAGTCCTCTATTTTCGCCGCTTGGAGGCCCAAGATGATCCATGTGGACGACCGTACCGCAGCAAATCTGGATGTGGTTCTGGAAGAAGCCTGCAGGGGATTGAAACACGGTGGCGACCACGAAACCCGAAAAAAGATTGCCATGAAACTCATTCAAGCTGCCAGGAAGGGAAATACCACTCTTGGCGGCCTGAAGGCTGTGGCTGATCGAGTCCTGACGGAGATAGCCCACCGCAAATCGGCCTGACAGCGATTTCGACGGGCGCAAGCGATGGGCGACGGCCCTAGGGGCCGCCGCGCCCTGTCATATTTTGTTCTGACGATTTTTTCTGACGACTACGCCGCCAGCGCCACGCGCGAGGTCGATTTTTGCCGCATCGGCTTGCCGCCTGGCGATCCCGGCGGTTTGCGGTCGAGCATCGAAAGCGCTTCGAGAACCTCATCGATGGTCACGACGCGCCTCGCGCCCGCCAGTTCACGCAGGGCGGGATTCGACGTCACCGCCGCGGCATCCGAGGCCCAGGATGCCAGAATCGCGCGCTTTTCGCTCAGCGACAGCGTCGCGTCGGCGACCACATCGCGCGGGTGATCAAACACGGTCGCCGGATGCAGAACGGCATTCAGATCAAAAATATTGTCCGCCTGATCGATCATCGGTTCATCCTCCCCAAAAGGTAAAAATCGCCTCCCGCCCGCAATGCCCGGGCGGGAGCCTCCGGTCCTTTCGCGCGGTGCGAGCCGGCCTTAGGCCGCCTTCGCCTCGATCTGCTGAACGTTGCTCGGCGTCACGCCATTGATGGCGATGCGGCGTGGCTTCATCGCTTCCGGGACCTCCCGGAACAGCTCAATCCGCAGCAAACCGTCCTCGAACGACGCGCTCTTCACCTGCACATGATCGGCAAGGCTGAACTGGCGCTTGAAGGGACGCGCAGAGATGCCCTGGTAGAGATATTCGCGCTGGCCCTTGTCGGCCTTGCGGCCCTCGATCGTCACCGTGTTCTGCTCGGCGGTGACCGAAATCTCATCGGTCGAGAAGCCGGCGACCGCGAGCGAGATCTGGTAGCGGTCTTCGCCCAGACGTTCGATGTTGTAGGGAGGGTAGTTATCCTCGCCCATGCGTTGCGCGGTTTCAGCGAGGTCGAAAAGGCGATCGAAGCCAATGGTCGAACGCCAAAGCGGCGTAAAGTCGTAGGTGCGCATAGCCAAATCCTCCATGGAGCAAGTTGGATACGAGCGGCACCGGACACGACCGGTGCCCGTCCCAGGACCGGGCCCCAAAGGCGCCCGGACCGCCGCCTATCGGCGGCAGCAAAAAAATTGGAAAACCGCGATTTGGTTTCAAGGGTGCGGATAAAAATTTTTGGCGGACCGGCGCGGCCTGGCCGGCCTTGTCGATCTTTTGCACCGCACGACCGATGTGCAATGATGGACCGCCGCGGCCGGAGAACGTACCTTGGCTCACAGCGAGATCGACGCCATCCGTGCATTGCTGGGTTCGAAGCCGCGGCCGGTCGGATGGGCGGAACGGCGGCAGCGGCTCGACGAAGTCGGATCGACCTGGCCGGTGGCATCCGACGTGGAATGCGAGCCGGTCGATTGTGCCGGCGTCGCCGGCGAGTGGTCGATCGCGCCGGGCAGCGACACATCGCGTGTGCTGCTGTACTTCCATGGCGGCGGATACTGCTCCGGCTCGATTGTCAGTCACCGCCGCCTGGTGACGGAAGCCGGACGCGCGGCACGCACCCGCACCCTCGCGATCGACTACCGGCGCGCGCCCGAACACCCCTACCCCGCCGCCCACGAAGACGCACTGACCGCGTGGCATTTTCTGCGCAAGCAAGGCATCGCCGCGGCAAGCATCGCGGTCGGCGGCGACAGCGCCGGCGGCAACCTGACGCTCGGGCTGCTTGATCGGCTGCGCGCCGCCAGCGAGGAATTGCCGGCGTGCATCTGGCTGGTCTCGCCCTGGACCGACCTCACGATGTCAGGCAAGACGCTTCTAACCAAGGACGCAATCGATCCGCTGATCCGCAAGGCCTATCTGGCCGAGCTCGCGAATGCCTACGCGCCGCCACCCATCGACCGCCGCGATCCACTGATCTCGCCGCTATTCGCCGATCTCACCGGCTTTCCGCCGTTCCTGATTCAGGTCGGATCAGCCGAGACCTTGCTGGCGGACGCCACGCAGCTTGCCGAGGCCGCGGGGGCGGCCGATGTCGATGTGACGCTGCAGATCTGGCCACACATGATCCACGCCTGGCCGGTCTGGAATGCCAAACTCGAAGACGGGCGCCGCGCGCTGGCCTGCGCCGGGCAATTCATCAAGTCGCATATCCGATAGCACTGAACATCCGGCTCCGATGGCCGCCGCCAGGAAAGCCTGATTCTCAAGGGCTTGACCGGAATTCCTCACCCGCCCGGCAAATCCCGGTTTTGTGCGGCCGCGCGGCTGTGCTATTTGAGGACATTGAAATCACGTCCGGATTTGCAGTCGCATGATCGAACTCGCCCCCCGGAGTGCCAGCCCCGTCGCGCGTTTCGGCGGCCAGCCGATTGCGATCGCTGCTGCGGCTCTCGTCATTGTCGTGCTTGGCGTAAGCTCTATCGCCCTGTGGCGCGCCTATACGGGCAGCGCCCCCGAAACCGATCGCGCGGCCGCGACCCGCCTGTTGCAGGCGCGCGCCGCGCAAGCCTCCGAGCAACTGGTCGAGAAGACCAAGGGCTTGGAAGCGACCCAGCAGGAATCGATCGACCAGTTGCAGGTGGTGCAGGACCAGTTGCAGACCGTGCGCCGCCTGCTCGCCGCGCAGCAGGCCGATACCAGGAAGCTTTCCGAGCAGGTCGGAACGCTGACAGAAGCGATCGATGGCTTGCGGCAATCCTTTGCCAGCGCGCAGGCCTCCGAACCCGCCGCGGCTGCCGCGCCCCGCAACCGGTCAGCCAAGGCAAAGCCCCGCGCGGCCCGAAGCGCAAATCGCAGCCGCGCCAAGGCGCGGGGCTGACCGGTCTGGTCGGCGTTTGACGGCTGGCGCGACCGCCGATGCCAACGCGATCCGCACCGCTTGCTTCCGGCAATCCGACGATATTGCCCTTAAGCATAGGGACCAGCCCCACCGCATTCCGCCGCGCGGCTGGCTGACGGGACATTTTCCATCGCTTCGGCCCGTCCTGCCGCAAGTTTTTTCCGCCTTTGTGAACTGGTTCACACATGGCCGGAAAAATCCCGGGCATCCTGTAATTCACCGGATGGCGTGAGCCGATTTCAATATCCGGGGCTGGCAAGGTCGTTGACGGTATACTGCGTCGACGGCCTTGTTCTTTTGTGCCCCCTTCAACGGCCGCCGCTGCAATCCAATAGCTCACCGACGCCCGCACCGATACGCGCCAGAATCCAGGCCTGGCTGTGCAGCCCGCTGTGATGGCAGGCCGCAGAGATCGCGTGCAACATGACTGCGCGCGATCCTGTCGAAAATCAGCTATCCGGCGCGACCGCTCTTGCGATACGGCTTGGACATCTGGCGCGGCTTGGCCATCCTCTGTTCGAACTCCCAGAACATCCAGACGAAGGCCGCACCCAGCCCAACCACGATACAAAGGAATAACAACGTCAATGCTGGGACTGTGAGCATGTTCAACATCCCTGATGCGATGCCAGCGGCATATCAGCGGATGGATCGAAATACGGCGTCGGCTCTGGAAAACGCCCGAGCGTATCGCCCCCGCGATTTGCCCTTGAAGTGCTCGACGCTGTCCGCGTCGGATCCTCGCGGATCCCGGGTCAAATCTAGAGCGGGTTCTCGGAGATAGCTGGTGCTATTTTGCTCGTTGCCCTGCGACCGGACGTCGCTCTGGCACCGATTAACAGCCGCGGCAAATGCCCTTTATCTTGCGATCGATCGTCTTGTTTTCTTCGTTGATCACAGCGTCATCGCCGGTCTGCGGGCCCGTTACGTCCGTTCCCCTTCCTGCCGATCTTCCCGTGCCCGTCGTTACGCCGCTGCCTGACGACTGGGCGGTCCCGGCACTGTTGGTGCCCGGTGCAGGCGGCGACGCTAGCCTGGGCTGGTTCGCCGCGCCGCTTGGATCTTCGCCCGCATTGTTCAACCCGCCGGGGCTGGCCGGACCTGGCGGCACGCCTGTGACACTTTGCGAGCCCGCGCCCGCAGAGCCCGCGTTCGGAGAACCAGCGGCGGTGCTGCTACCAGTGGTAGGACCACTTGCCGCACCGCCTGCACTGGCGCCGCCGGTGCTTGCACCTCCGCCGGCGCCGCCGCTGCTCTGTGCAAACGAAGTGACCGGCGATATCAGGATTGTGATGGCCGCAACTGCGGCGGCCGCAGATGATAGCTTCATCGGAAATCTCCTTTACGAAGCAACGACCGCACCCGTACCCTTGTTCCTCCCGGAACGATTCCCCTGCCCGATCATTCATTCACATCCGCTCGACGCCGGACTGGCCACGATTTGCGCAAATTGATTGCCTTCGACGATGACACGCTCGACAAGCTCAAGCAGCTTGCGCGCGACCGGATGGCGACGTTTCAGGAATTGGCCGACGAGGCCTTTGCGGATCTGCTCAAGAAGCACGGCATCCCCATCGACCTCAAGGATGCGCTGAAAAGAAGCGCCGGGCTCTCGAAGGCTGGGACGGCGCGGAAGACGAGATCGAAAACCGGAAGGACGCCATCATGAATTCCGACCCGGACCCTTTCGAGCAAGGCCAGCGCGCCGCGCGCCTGAACATTCCGGCCGAAGCCAATCCATATCAGAATGGCAGCGAGGAGCATGCGCTCTGGGCCGCGGGCCATGAAAAGGTCGCCGGCCCTCGCGAGGCGAACGAAAGTGAAGGCGGCTGAGCCGCCTGGAACGTTTGCGATCGTTAGAACGTTTCGCGTCAAGAAAACGCGTCAAAACAAAGTCTAAAGCCCGGCTCTGATTCAATCAGAACCGAAAAGCTTCTACGCCGCAGCTTCGGTCGGGGCCGCAATATCGGTCTGGCCGGTCCGGTCCTCGACCATGCTCACGAACAAATGGGACTCGCGTTCGGGCCCGCCGATCTGAAGCCGCCGCACCGCAATGGTGCGCCGGCCCTTGACGGGGTTGTCGACGGTATCGACGATCGTTTCGAGTTGCTGTTTGCGCTCCAGCAACTGCCGATCCCGCCGTTCGATCAATTCGGCAGCCGACTCCGGAAACAGCTCGCGGGGTGTTTTCCCCATGATCTCCGCACGCGACATGCCGATCATCTCCTCGGCTGCCTTGTTGACGAACAGGTACCGCAGATTGCGCGCGTCCTTGACGAGAATCCCCTCGGGTATGTTTTCGACGATCGCGGCCAGAAACTCTTCCGTCCGCTCCAGAATGGCTTGACCTTTCCTTTGTGCGGTAACGTCTTCCTGCACCGACACCCAGCCGCCGCCGTCCATCGGACGCTCGTGGATCTTGATCCCGCGGCCGTCGGTGAGGCTGATTTCGTAGCAGGTCGGCTGCCGTTTTCCGATGCGATCAATGATCGCTGCGAGATATTGCTTGATGTCGCCTTTGAACAATCCGCTGTCGACCCGATGCTGCAGGATCTCCTCCAGCGACGATCCGGCCTTGATCTTCACCGGCAGGCCGTAGAGTTTTCGATATTGGTCGTTCAGCGCCAGGACCTGCGCCTTGCCGTCGAGCATGACCAGGCCCTGCGGCATGCTGTTGATGGCCGCAGTCAGTTGCCATTTGGTGGCTTGATACTTGTCGTTGAACCTGTCGCGCTGATCGATGGCAGCATCGCGCTGCTTCGCGGTACCGGCTTTGAGCTCCTCGAGCTCGAAGTTGCGGCTCACGACGTCACGAAAATTCTGAACGGCGTAGGCCAGACGCCCGATCTCGTCGGCACGGGCGTAATGCGGAATATAGCTATTGACGTTGCCGGCGGCGATGCGGTCGGTCGCCTCGGTAATTTCCTGCAACGGCTGGACGACAGAGCGTCGCATCACGAGTACGTTGAGTGCGGCAAATATCAGAGCGCCAAGTCCGAGCGCGAACAGATAGAAGGCAGCATAGCGGCCCTGGTCGCCGAGCGCCGCGGCCTCGACGGTGCGTTCGTTGTAGATCCGCGTCAGCGCCTCGAGGTCGTTGCTGAGCTGCGTACGCGGCGCACGGTTGGCGTCGTTGTCGCCCCATTCGCGGCCAGCCGCCGGGCTGATGTCGACCGCGCGTCGTACGAGCTCCTTGCGGAATTCGATAAACTGGTCAATGCGTCGCTTGAAAGCCGTGAACTGCTCGACGTCGTCAGCGCGGACCGTTTGCTTCCACCGCTCCATCACGCCGGTCAGTTCGCGGTTGCGCTTTAAGAGCTCGTCGCCGTACTGCTTCACCTTCGCCCGGTCGGTGGACATGTAGATGCCGCGCGATTCCATGACGATGGCGTAGATGAGACCATTGGCTTGGCTCACGTTGGCTGCGGCCTGGGCCGACGATGCCTGCAGGTGCCGATATCCGGTTTGCAGCCGTACCGACTGGATCGACATCACCATTAGGACGGTCGTGACGACCATCAACCCGGCGGCGATGCCATAGATTTTCTCGGTAACGCTGAGATCGCTCGTCCAACCGACGAGCCCAGCCATCATTCTTTTCATCGATCCGGCCTCCGGCAGTTGCGAGGTCGGGCTTCAGGGTTGGTGCATCCGTCGGCCATCGCTCCCGAACGATAGAGCCTAAGGCACCTGCGCTATCATAAGCTTAAGGTTGCAACCGCGGGCTACGGCCATGGATGGTTCCCCTGCATGACGGTTAGCGAAGCGTCAGCGAGATACTCCTCGGAGGCCCCGTTCTCGCGAAACCGCCGAGACGGAACCGAAGAGGACTGTCTTCACCCGATCTTCTTCAGTCCGTTTTTAAACCGCGGCCCGTTGAGCGCATAGAATTTCGCAGCACTTCCCATCGCCGTCACCTGCTCGGGTGACAAAGTGCGGATCACGCGCGCGGGCGAGCCGATGATCAGGGAATATTCGGGATATTCCTTGCCTTCGGTGATAACCGATCCCGCGCCGACGATGCTGCCGCGGCGTATCTTCGCGCCGTTCATGACGATCGAGCCCATGCCGACCAGCGCGTCGTCTTCGAGCGTGCAGCCGTGCAGGATGACATTGTGGCCGACGGTGCAGTTCTTGCCGATCGTGAGCGGAAAGCCGCGGTCGGTATGGCAGGTCGAATTGTCCTGGACGTTGGAGCCTTCGCCGATTTCAATCCACTCATTGTCGCCGCGCAGTACTGCGCCGAACCACACGCTGGCGGAATCCAGCAGGCGCACCTTGCCGATCACGACGGCGGTGTCTGCGATGAAATAGTTTCCGTTTGCGGGGAGTTCAGGCCCCTGTCCGTCGAGTTCGTAGATCGCCATAACAAAAAGGTCTCCGTTGGCAGAGACCTTGGCACAGCCGCTGGCGCGGGATCAAGCGAACAGGCCGCCAGCCTCAGGCCAGCACGCCCGCGGCTCGCAGCGTCATCAGGAAGAACGTGCCGGACATCATGCTCCAGAAACCTGAAAGCACGGTCGCCATCATCACGAATTCGAAGCGGCGGCGCTCGATCTTCGCGCCGCGCAGCGTGTTACGCATGATGATGAAGGGTGCGGCGAAAACCAGAAACGGCACGGCCGCAAATGTCTTCGGCGCCACGCCTTCCTCAAGCAGCCCGAATCCCGCCGGCCGCGCCGCCATTGCCTGATAGCCGCTGGCGAGCGCGCCTGCGAGCGCAAAGCCGATGCACAGGGAGAACAGGGAATTCAACGCATCGGGCGACATGACAACTTCCCGTACTCGACAAACCGCGCCCCTGCTTTCGCAAAATTGGGCGGCGGCCGCCACAGCATCCTTAAGGAAGGGTTAACAACGATCCGCCAGGACCTCGTTTGCGCATAGCTACAGCAGCCGAACTCCCGCGAAATCATGCGGAAATCGCGCTGCCCATGGCATATTCGCGGAATGATTCGCCTAGCTCTCGGGATCGTGCCCGAGCCTCGAACCCACCGATGCTTCCTTCATGACCCTGCTTTCGACGGCCCAGCACCTCGCCCGCGACACCCGCAGGGATCCGCGCTCGCACATGATGCTCATCATGGTCGCCGTAACCATCACCGCGGGCGCCGCTGCACTTGTCGCTTACTTGCTGTGGCCAACCTGGGTAGCGCGGCCCGCCAGCGCTCCGGGCCGGTTGCCGGTCAGCGTCGGCGCCACGCTCTTCAATGTGCCGACAGCAGCAATCCGCCGCAAGATCCAGCGCCACTCCGGGCCGCAGGAGCGGGTCGATCTCAGTTTCGTCTTCCCGTCGCTTGAACCACCGGATGCGCCGAAGCACGTCAGCGCCGATACGATCGAGGAGAAGGTGCAGCCGATCGACCGGATCTTCGTCTCGATATCGGCCCACCACGACACGCTGCCGCCGGATACGCGGGTGCGCACGATCTACCCGCGCTACCTCGAACAGAAGACAACACCGATCGACGACGGATTGACGATGCGCGCCTTCCGCGACGGCTCGCCCTACGCCAACGAGGATCTGTTCTCGGCCGGCGCTCCTAGCCTCAACGCGCGCTGCACGCGCGATGGCCTGACGCCCGGCATGTGCCTGAGCGAGCGTCGCGTCGACGGCGCCGACCTGACGTTCCGCTTTCCGCGGAGCTGGCTGTCGCAATGGCGCGATGTTGCGAATGCGATGGACCGCCTGACGGCGCAAATGCGCGGTCCGAAGGACTAGGCTCGATTTCGCAGCCTTGTAGGGTGGGCAAAGGCGCAATTTCGTAATTCACGACTAAGAAAACAAGTTGGTGGGCACGCTACGCTTTGCCCACCCTACGCCGCACGCACTCTATCCGACGTCGGCGAGATCTTCTTCGAGGATCGCCATCTGAAACTGGAACGAGCGATCGTCGTCCTCGTCATCGACGAACAACACGCCGATGAATTCCTCGCCGATATAGACTTCGGCGGAGTCGTCTTTTTTCGGCCGCGGCACGACGCGGATCTTTGGATTGCCGAATACGCGCTTGAGATAGGCGTCGAGCTTCCTGACTTCCTGAACGTCCACGGCGGTCTCCAATCGGATTCTTTAAATTTCCGGGAGGTTTTTAGGACGAGACGGCGCAGACTACCAGCCGTAACTTCACAAATACGGCTGGCAGAAAGTGAGGAAAATCAAAGCCCGATAGCGCCGAGCATCTGATCCATGGTGCGCGACGGCTCGGCACAGCCCGCCTCGCCGACGATCTTGGCGGGGACGCCGGCGACCGTGACGTTGTGCGGCACCGGCTTGACCACCACCGAGCCCGCGGCAATGCGCGCGCAATGGCCGATCTCGATATTGCCGAGAATTTTGGCGCCTGCCCCGATCAGCACGCCGCGGCGGATCTTGGGATGACGATCCTCATTCTCCTTGCCGGTGCCTCCCAGCGTGACGCCGTGCAGGATCGAAACGTCGTCGTCGATCACGGCGGTCTCGCCGCAGACGAAGCCGGTCGCGTGATCGAGGAAAATGCCGCGGCCGATTTTGGCGGCAGGGTTGATATCGGTCTGAAACACCGCCGACGAGCGGCTCTGCAGATAATAGGCAAAATCCTTGCGGCCCTTTTGATAGAGCCAATGCGCCAGACGATGGGTCTGCAGCGCGTGAAAACCCTTGAAGTAGAGCAACGGATCAATAAAGCGCGAGGTTGCGGGGTCGCGGTCGTAGACCGCGACCAGATCGGCGCGGAACGCATTGCCGAGATCGGGCTCGTCGCGCAGCGCCTCATCATAGGTCTGCCGGATCAAATCGCCCGATAGCGCCGAATGATCGAGCCGCTCGGCGAGACGATGCACGACCGATTCCTCCAGGCGATCGTGGTGCAGGACGGTCGAATAGATGAAGGAAGCTAGCTCCGGCTCGCGGCGGACGATGTCCTCCGCCTCGCCCCGCACCCGGTCCCAGATCGGATCGAGCGCGGCGAGCTTCGATGCTTGCGGATTGACCTGATGCACTGCCATGGTTGCTCTCGCAAATTCGCTGATTTCGTTACTATTATAGCACGGCGGGCGGACTTCTGTCCCGGGCAGGCGCAGGCCAAAGTAAACCGCCTCCGAATGCCGTGGGGTCAATTCAAGGTGGTCAGCGATAGCAGGAAATCAAGCCGGCGGGGCCTGCGACTATTGGTGAATTTCGGCGGACCTGCCATTCGGCGGATGCTGGCCCAAAATGGGGGGAAGCCACATCAGCACGCAGATATTGCGGGCGCGTACTGCTGCGAATTCGCGCTAGGCCTCGATCGCCGCCATCGCCATCCCATTGATGTTGCTGGCCCCTGCCCTGTGGAATGGCTATTCCCTGCTCCAGTGGGACACCGGCGGCTATCTGGCCCGGTGGTACGAGGGCCACCTGCTCCCCAGCCGCTCCACCACTTTTGGCCTCTATCTTCATTTCGGCGAGGATTCGAGCTTCTGGATTAACCTCGGGATCAACGCGCTGGCGACGCTGTGGATCCTGCAGCTGACGCTCCGCGTGCTCGGTATCTCCGAGCCGTTGCGGCTCCTGGCCATGAGCTTCGTGCTGGCCCTGACCACCTCGCTGCCTTTTCTTGCCAGCACGCTCCTGACCGACATTTTCGCCGGGCTTGCAACCACGGTGGCGCTGATCGCGGCGATCAGGCATTTCACCGCTGAGGATCATCGCGCGACCGCTCATTGCCGTCGCGACAGGAAATCGATGACACCGACCTTGTAGACCTTGTCGCCCACCGCGCGCATGTGATCGCGGTTCGGAATGTCGAGCACCTCCGCGCCCGGAATGATCCTTCCGAGCGCCGCGGCTGAGCCGGCAATTTCATCCCTGGTGCCGACCGCAATCAGGACTGGCACGCGGATCCCGGCGGCTTCATCCGATGTCATCAGCCGCCGCGAGCCGCGCAGGCAGGCGGCAAGCGCGCGGCGGTCGGATCGGGTCTGATCGGCGAAGGCGCGAAAGGTGCGGCCGACCGGATCGGTGACGTCCTCCAGCGACGGCGCTTCCAGCGCGATGGCCACGTTCTCGCCGGGACCGCCGCCCTCGATCAGTCCGATCCCGATGCCGCCGAGAATCGCCGAGCGCAGCCGCTGCGGCTGCTCGCGCGCCAGGATCGCCGTCATTCGCGATCCCAGCGAATAGCCCATGATGTCGGCACGCTCGATTCCCAGATGATCCAGCAGCGCAATGACGTCGCTCGCCATGATCGCAATTTCGTAAGCAGCGGAATCGTAGAGCTTTTCGGAATCGCCATGGCCGCGATTGTCGAGCGCGATCACGCGGCGGCCGTCTTTCCTCAGATCGGAAACCCAGGTCGGATAAACCCAGTTCACGTTCTTGCTGGAGGCAAAACCATGCACGAGGACGATCGGATCGCCCTCGCCTTCGTCGAGATAAGCAATTTCGACAGCGCCGTTGTGAAAACTCGGCATCATCAGTTCCATTTTTCGGGGGATTGGAAATGGACGGGGGCCTTGCAATGGCCGCAAGTCTAGCCGTGCGCGGCAGCGCCCGCCAGCGCCGGAGCGGCCGGCAAGCATGCTGCCGCCGCCTTCTTTCTCAAGCGCCGCACTTTCTTGCGGCGAAGCCACGCTTCGGTCGCCCGTTCGGTGGTCGCCTTGATTGACGACAGAAATCCGAACAGCGCCAATAGCGCGCCGAATACCCACATCGTCAGATTGAACGTGCCGGCAGCCAGCAGCAGCGCGCCGCGGCCGAGCACTTTCAAAATCGCGCGGGTCTGGCCGCCTTTGGATTCGGCAAGCCGCGCGGCGCGGGCGATATCCTTCGGACCTTGCGCGATGCGCAGTGCGTCGAGCGCGCCACGCGTGCCGGCCTTTTCGCCGACGCGTCCGACATCTTTCGCCAGACGCACCAACGCGCCGGCCTTCTCGGCCCGGAAGGCCGCCTTGATTGCGCTGATGGTCTGGCCGGGCCGCAGCACCGAGCCCTTCGCGACCGCCTGCTGCAGCACCGGCGCATCGACGACCTCGCGCGCCGAGCGGCCGGCCCATTGCGTCAGCCCCTCGCCAAGACGTCCGACCTTGCGGGCACTCTTGACCATGCTGAGGCCGGCGCGCACCGGACCAGCACCGCCGACCGATACATAGGTCGCGGCGGTCACTGCGAGGCCGACCGTCGCAAGGCCCAGCACCAGCCGGTCCACGTCCTCGCCCGTCGCGAGGTGCTTGCCTTCGCGAACAACGTCCCTGATATCGCCGTAGACGAAGAGATCGCCGGCAACCGTACCCGACAGGCTTGCGACATCATCGGCATTGCCGACCACGAAACCCGTGGCAAAGCGTTTGGCAAAATGCGACGCCGAACCTGCGTCGATAACGGCATCGCTGACCCGCTTCGATAGTTCGTCGCTCACGGCAATGCCTTTGTCGCGGGCGAGTTCGACGAAGCTGTGGGCGAGATCGGGATCCCCCGCCGCGAGCGCTGCCTCGATATTCTCGGCGACCAGCGCGTGGTTAGCCCGCAACGCGGAGTTGATCTGGATGTCGGACAGTGTCGCGGGATCGTCCTGCGCGGCCAGGATGGCGCCGGCCTCGCGGGCGTGCGGCCACAGCGCCGCGCACACCGCCACGCTGAGCGCCAAGCATCCCAGCGCCCCTGCCAGAGCCGAACCGAACCGCAACCGCCTCATCCAAAAAAGTCCAATGTTTTCGTCTTTCTCAAGATGGTATGCCGTTTTTAAGACACAACTGCCCCGACGAAAGAAGGGCTTTTCTCCGACGACAAGATTGTGTCGAATTTGCATGAGCAAATGTGCGGCGGGGACATCCCGAATCGGCTCTAGGAATCATCGGCACCCCCCACTATGGTGCGCGGCATTTCGAAGCTGCCGCGTCGCGTTGATTGCGTGCGCTCATCGTTGAAATCCAAGGTGAAGCTGATGTCCGACCATGTCGTCCCGCATTTCCATAACGACGCCGGAGTCTCCGTGATCGAGATCGGCTCGCAGGAATTCATGTGCGTGGGCGCCAATCCGCCGTTCGATCATCCGCACGTATTTCTCGACCTTGGCAACGACAACGAGATCATCTGCCCCTACTGCTCGACGCTTTACCGCTTTGCCCCCGACCTCGCCGCAGGCGAAGCCCGCCCGCCGGAATGCGTCCTGAGGGACAAGGTCGCCTGACGTTTCGGTGGCCGCCGCGCGCACCATCATCGTTGCTGGTGCCGGGATCGGGGGACTGACGGCAGCGCTTTCGCTCGCAGCCAAAGGCTTTCGCGTCATCATTCTGGAAAAGGCCGAACGGCTGGAGGAAGCCGGCGCCGGCCTGCAGCTTTCGCCCAACGCCAGCCGGATCCTGATCGACCTCGGCTTGCGGCCACGGCTTGCGCCAAGCGCCGTGACACCCGAAGCCATTAGTATCGTGAGCGCGCGTGCGGGCGGTGAGATCGCCCGCCTGCCGCTTGGCGAGGCCGCCGGTCTGCGCGCCGGCGCACCCTATTGGGTGATGCACCGCGCCGATCTGCAACGCGCCCTGCAGGCGGCGGTAAACGACCATCCGGACATTGACCTGCGACTTGGTTGCCAATTCGAAGACGTGACCTCGCACGCCAAAGGGCTGACTGTAGTGCAACGCCACGGCAATGCACGTCAGCAGGAGTTGGCAGGTGCGCTGGTTGGTGCCGACGGCATCTGGTCCACGGTGCGGAACCATCTGTTCCCGGACGTGCAACCGCAATTTTCCGGCCTGATTGCCTGGCGCGGAACCCTCGATGCGACCGCGCTGCCGCGCGAATATACCGCCGCCCGGGTGCAGCTCTGGATGGGGCCGGACGCGCACCTGGTCGCCTATCCGATCTCGGCGGCGCGCCAGATCAACGTGGTCGCTATCGTGCCGGGAACCTGGAACAGGCCGGGCTGGAGCGCGCCCGGCGATGCCAACGAACTGAAGAACGCATTCGCCTCGCAGCGCTGGCCCGCGACTGCGCGGATGCTGATTGGGGCCGTCGACGAGTGGCGGCGCTGGGCGTTGTTCACGCTGCCTGGTATCCGCGAATGGACCGACGGCGCGATCGCGCTGCTCGGCGACGCCGCGCACGCGATGCTGCCGTTTGCCGCGCAAGGCGCAGGAATGGCGATCGAGGACGCCGCCGTGCTCGCCAAATGCTTAAGCGAAAACCCGGGCGATCCTATTGCAGGCACCCCGGCGGCACTGAAGCGCTATGGCCGGCAGCGGCGCGGCCGCGTGCTGCGGGTGCGGCGTGCGGCCCGACAACAGGGACGCATCTACCATCTCACCGGACCGCTGGCCCTGGCGCGCGACCTCGCGATCAAGGCGATGGGCCCGGAGCGCATGCTGGCGCGGCAGGACTGGATTTACAATTGGCGGGTGTAGAGCGAAGTTCGAGGCCGCAACCGATAGCATTCTAATTTGCCGCCGGGCTTGCCTTCGTACGGCTCTTGGCAGCGGGAGCCGGTGCGATCGATGGCGGGACCGGCGCCGGCCTGGCTTCCGGTTTCGATTCCTGGCACCGGTTTTTCTGCCAGGCTTCATCGGCCAGCTTCGATTGTCCGCGCAACGCGATGTAGTCGTTGCGGTAGGCGAGCTCCGCCACCACGGGACCGGCGACGCCGGTTTCGGCCTTGGTCATCAGCCCCTGCAACTCCGCGGTGCGCGCCGCGAGGTTCTTGCGCTCGGGCTCGAGCTGCTTGCAATCGTAGAGATCGTATTTGGCGGGATCGGCAAAGGCCGGCGAAATGGTGTCGCTCATCCCGGCGCAACCGGACAGGCCGGCGCCGAGCGCAACCAGCGCCAGCGCCGCGAGGCTGCGCGAGAATAACCGGCGATGGGACAGCGAGTTGGGCATCGGACCTTCGTTAAGCGGATTATCTTGAGATTGCCTAAAGCTTGCCGCAGGTAAACACCCCAAGTGTCCGCATTGAGGCTTTGCTTCTGCGCGCGCGCTCACTTAAAGGTGGGGAGCGTTCGGGCCGGAGATTATCCCAATTCCACCTCTCCGGAAAACGCGCTAAGTATCTGATTTGGTAGTGAAAGCGGGCGTGGCGAAATGGTAGACGCAAGGGACTTAAACGCTTGAGTGCTCTTGGGGAAACCCAAGCTGTAGAACTGCTCAAAGTCGGGGAAACCTTTCACATGGCAATCCCGAGCCAAGCGCCCAGACCTCACGGTTCGTGCGAAGGTGTAGAGACTAGACGGGCAGCACCTAAAGGCGCGAACGCACCAATGGTGAAGGTATAGTCCAGACCACAAACGAGCCAGCGCGGATGTCCACGCTGGCGAGGCGGCGAAAGCCGTAGCTGGTAAGAAAATCCCTCGGAGGGTGACCTCTGTGCCGGTTCGAGTCCGGCCGCCCGCACCACGCTTCGCCCTGACGGGCTACGCGTGGCGCAGCCACGCGAAGGCCGCCAGGCCGAAGCGTGTCCGGCGTAGCTTGGGTGTGGCGAAAGCGAAGACGGACTGATGATGCAAGGGGCCAAGTTGCCGCAAATCCATCTGTTCGAAATGCGCCGGCTGGAGATGCTGAGCAACACGATCTTCGGCGTTGCCATGACGCTGCTCGCCTATGACCTGCCAAAGGCCTCTAGTTTCACGCAAGCGCCCGATTGGCACGACGTGCTTCGCGTCTACGCCCAGCCCGTCATTGCGCTGACGATCAGCTTCGTGGTCGCCGGCGTGTTCTGGTTCAGCCATCACCGGCGGCTGGCGGTGGCGCCGGAAGGCGGGCGCGGCGTGGTATTTCTCAATCTGCTTTTCTTGCTGTCGATCATCATGCTGCCGGTGACCAACGGCCTCTACGGTGTCTACCGGCTCGATGGTGTGATCGCGGTGATCTACGGCTTTCACCTGCTGGCGATCGCAGCGGTGAACGCGGTGTTGTGGGTTCTGGCGCTGCGGGGCCGCCACGATCCGCAATTGCTGGTGACGGCGCTGTTTCCGGTGTTCGTGTTTGTGCTTGGTGTCATTGCTGCCTTCGCCGCGCCGGGGGTTGCGCAGTTTGTCTGGTGCCTGGCGTTTCTGGCGCCCCTTGCTGGCTGGCTTGCTGCGCGTCGCGCGGGCTAGCGCGAAACCTTCGCCTCGCTCAGCGTGAGCAGCCGGCTCGCCTCCTCCGCAATCATCCGCTCCATCTTTTCCTGAAAGTCCTTGCGCGGCAGGCCCGGCGCGATCGGCGGCAGGAAGGACAGCGTGATGGTGCCGGAGTGCATGATCAGGGTCTTCTTGCCCCAGAACAGTCCGGAATTGCACGCCGCCGGAACGACTGATATGTCGAGGTTGGTGTAGAGCGCCGAGATGCCTGCGGACTGGAATCTCATCTGCTCATCGATCGCCTGGCGGGTGCCTTGCGGAAACAGCAAGACCTGACGGCCCTCGCTAGCCGCTCGCCTGGCTTCATCGACCATCTGGCGCAGCGCATGGCGGCCCGCCGAGCGATCGACCAAAATCATCGGATAGCGCTCCAGGAACCAGCCGACGAACGGCACCTTGCGCAGCTCTTTCTTGGCGACGATGCTGGCGTCCGGGAAAAGCGCGCAGAGCGCCGCGGTTTCCCACAGCGACTGATGATTGCAGGCAATGACGCAGGGACCGTCGGGCACGTTCTCGCGCCCTCGCACCGTGTAGTCGAGACCTACGACATGCTTCATCAGAAACATGATGCCGTTGACCCAGACTTGCGAGACCGCGCGCACAGTCCGGCTGCTGGCATTGAACAGCCACATGAACGGCACCGTCAGCGACACGGCAAGCGTCAGAATTACCACCGCCGTATCGAATATGATCGATCTCAAATAGTGCAACGATTGTCCCCTTGGGCACTTTGTGGCCACCCAATACAGCACTTTCCCGCCGTTGCACAATTGCGCCATCGGCCGGCCGGAATTGCCTCGTTAGGTTCGCCGCATGCTGGCGTCAGAGCAAATCACCATCGCCCCGCATCTCACCTTCGATGCCATCAGCGCCGGCACGCCCGGCGCACCGCTGGTGCTGCTGCTGCACGGCTTTGCGGAATCGATGCATTGCTGGCGTGCGCAGGTCACGGCCCTTGGCGACATGGGCTATCGCGCGGTGGCGCCGAGCCAACGCGGCTATTCGCCGGGCGCACGACCTGATCCGCGCGAATTTTCGCACTACCTGATCGACTGCCTGATGGACGACGCCATGGCGTTCGTGGCGGCTGCCGGCTATGGCCATGCGCGGTTTCATCTGGTCGGCCATGACTGGGGCGGCAGCATCGCCTGGGGCATCGCCGACCGGCATCCCGAGCGGCTGGCGTCGCTCACCATTCTCTCGCGGCCGCACCCGAACGCGTTCAACCGCGCGCTGGCAACCGACGGCGAGCAGGCGCAGCGCTCAGAGCATCACAAGGCGTTTTTGGAACCGGATGCCGCCGATATCGTGCTTGCGAACGATGCCAAATGGCTGCGCGAGCGTCTCGCCGCCAATAGCGTGCCCTCTGATGCGATCGAGAGACATCTTGCCCTGCTCGGCAACAAGGATGCGATGGAGGCAGCGCTCGCCTGGTATCGCGCACGCGGCGCGATCCGCGGCCCACTCGGTCCGATCCGCGTGCCGACGCTTTATATCTGGGGCGACGCCGACGACACTGTCGGTCGCGCCGCCGCCGAAGGCACGGTGGATTTCATCGCCGCGCCCTATCGTTTCGAGGTGCTGCCCGGCGTCGGGCATTTTGCAGCGGATCAGGCGCCGGAACGGGTGTGCGAATTGCTGCTGGAACATCTGGCTGCGCATCCTGCGTGAGGAACGCAACGCCCGCAAAAATGTTGTCGTGCACAAAAATGGAGTACGACAACATGACCAGTGAAAAAGATAGGGAAAAGGCTGCAGCGGAGCGCAAGCAAGCGCGGGATCAGCGCTCTCCGTCGCCGCCCCCGCCGCAAGTCTCTCCGCCGCTTGGGAATGACGGCCCGGAACTGGTGCGCGACAGCCACTGCTGACGATGAAAACAAAAACGCGACGGAGGAACAGTCCTCCGTCGCGTTTGCCTGATGTTCGACTTAAAGCGAATCGCCCTACTCGCTCTTATCAATGTTCCAGAAGACCGGCGTCGCCGGGCCGTCGAGCACACCGGTCAGCGACTTCCGCCACGCGCTCGGCGTGAGGTATTGGCCGAGCGGGATATAGATCACCTGCTCATAGGCTTCCTTCTGGATCTCGGCCGCGATCTTCTTTTGCTCCTCCGGCGAAGAAGAGCGCGCGAACTTGTCCTTTAGCTCCTCGATCTTGGCGCTTTCCGCCCAGCCGAACCAGCCGCCCTTGGTGCCGCGGCCGCCGATCGAGGCGTTTGCGATCGGGTTCATCACGTCGGCGCCGACCCAGTTGGTGAAGAACATGTTCCAACCTCCCTCCTTCGGAGGCTTCTGGCTGGCGCGGCGGGCCACGACGGTCTGCCAGTCGGTGGCCTGCAGATCGACCTTGAAGCCGGCGTCGCGCAACAACTGCGCCGCGACAATCGGCTGCGCCTTCAGCGTGACCACGTCGCCCGGCGCCATGATCACGACGGGGGTGCCGTCATAGCCGGATTCGGCCAGCGCCTTCTTGGCTTCCGCCATGCTGCCGCCCTTGGTCAGATTTCCTGAACCTTCCTCGGTCGCCAACGGCGTGCCGCAGACGAAGAACGCGCCGCAGGTCTTGTAGTATTCGGGATTGCCGACCAGCGCATCCAGCACGTTCTTCTGGTTCATCGCCAGCAACGCAGCACGGCGAACCTTGACGTTGTCGAACGGCGGGTGGAGGAAATTCATCCGGCCGAGCGTCTGGAAGCCGAGCTTGTTCAATATCTCGATCTTGATGTCTTTGTTGGCGGCTATCACAGGCAACAGGTCGAAGGACGGAGTCTCTACGAAATCAATGTCGCCCGACTGCAGCGAGTTCACCGCGGTCTGCGCATCCGGCATGGTGATCCACTCGACGCGATCGACCTTCACCACCTTGCCGCCGGAGGTCCAGCTCGCCGGCTCCTTGCGTGGCACGTAATCAGGGTTCTTTTCGTAGACCGCCTTCACGCCCGGCTGAAATTCAGCCTGCACGAACTTAAAGGGACCGGATCCCACCTGCTCCTTGATCTGCTGGCCGGCGGGGGTTTCCGCGAGCCGCTTCGGCATCATGAACGGTGTGTAGGACGACGGTTTGCCGATCGATTCCAAGACCAGGCCGTAGGGCTCCTTTAGTTTCAGCGCAAAGCTCTTGGCGTCGATCGGCTCGATGCTGGCGGTAAAGTCCATCAGCTTCTGGCCCATATTGTCGTTCCTGCCCCAGCGCTTCAGCGAGGCGACGCAGTCCTCCGCCGTCACCGGCGTGCCGTCATGCCACTTCAAGCCGTCGCGCAAGGTGAAGGTGTAAGTCAGCTTGTCATCTGAGACTTTCCAGTCCGCCATCTGCGGCTGGACCTTAAAATTGGAATCGGTCGCCAGCAACGTGTCGTAGACCATGTAGCCGTGGTCGCGGGTGATGTAGGCGGTGGTGAAGCCGGGATCGATGACGCGCAGGTCGGAATGCATCACGGCGGTGATGGTCTTCTTGCTGGCGGCCGTGGCCTGCGAAGTCGGGCCTAGCGACGTCAGCGCCGCCGACAGCGCAAGCACCGACAAAGCAGTCGCTATCGTGGGACGTTTCCAACGCATGATGTGGAACATTCGATCTCTCCTGACGTGAAACTGTTCAAAGTCCGCTGATTCATTATGCATGCGGTTCGTTATTTGGGCGAACTAACACGCTGTAAATCCTGACTATTTGAAGACTTGCATCAAGCGCGCGGCGCGTCAATCCGCTTTGAGGCGGCCACCGCGCTGCGAATAGCGCGGGACGCGCGTTCATGTTTCACTTTACAAATCCGCGCGAGATCATTCTCGTACGCGGCAAGGCCGGTGCCGGCCGGTCGAAACCCAAGAGCAAGAAAACCAAGAGAAGTCCATGAACCCAGCCAATCTTCCCTTTGATTCCGAGGCCATGCTGCAAGGGCTCCGCGGCTGGGTGGAGTACGAAAGCCCGACCTGGGACAAGGCTGCCGTGGAGCGCATGCTCGACCTCGCCGCGCGCGACATGGCGATCATGGGTGCGACCATCGAGCGCATCGCCGGCCGGCAAGGATTTGCCGGCTGTGTCCGCGCCCGCTTTCCTCACCCGAAGCAGGGCGAGCCCGGCATCCTGATCGCCGGCCACATGGATACTGTCCACCCCGTCGGCACCATCGAAAAGCTGCAGTGGCGGCGCGAGGGCAACAAATGCTTCGGCCCCGGCATCTTCGACATGAAGGGCGGCAATTACCTCTCGCTGGAAGCGATCCGGCAACTGGCCCGCGCTGCATTCACGACGCCGCTGCCGATTACGGTGCTGTTCACGCCCGACGAGGAAGTCGGCACGCCCTCGACCCGCGACATCATCGAGGCCGAAGCCGCGCGCAACAAATACGTGCTGGTGCCGGAGCCCGGACGGCCCAACAACGGCGTTGTCACCGGACGCTATGCGATTGCCCGCTTCAATCTGGAGGCCGTCGGCAAGCCGAGCCATGCCGGCGCCACGCTGTCCTCGGGCCGTTCCGCGATCCGCGAAATGGCACGCCAGATTATCGCGATCGACGGCATGACGACCGAAGATTGTACGTTTTCCGTCGGCATCGTGCATGGCGGCCAATGGGTCAATTGCGTTGCCACCACCTGCACCGGCGAAGCACTCAGCATGGCCAAGCGCCAGGCCGATCTCGACCGCGGTGTCGAGCGCATGCTCGCGCTGTCAGGCACCAGCAACGACGTGACGTTCACGGTGACGCGCGGCGTCACCCGCCCTGTGTGGGAACCGGATGCCGGCACCATGGCGTTGTATGAAAAGGCGCGCGGGGTTGCCGCGCAGATGGGCCTCGAACTGCCCCATGGCAGCGCCGGCGGCGGATCCGACGGCAATTTTACCGGCGCCATGGGCATTCCGACGCTCGACGGCCTCGGCGTCCGCGGTGCCGATGCGCATACGCTGAACGAGCATATTGAAGTAGACAGCCTCGCCGAACGCGGTCGCCTGATGGCGGGATTATTGGCGACGCTGGAGTGATGGTGCGCTCTATCAACGTCATTGCGAGGAGCACTTGCGACGAAGCAATCCATCGTGCCGCATACAGAAGAATGGATTGCTTCGCTTCGCTCGCAATGACGGCTGAAGGCCTTCTGAACCGCCTAGCTGCACCGCAAAAAACGCAGGCGCAATGGCACGGGACTTGCTGAAATGGTACGCTGGCGGCGCAGAAACCAGGTCTAAGGGCAGCGCTGCCCAATTCACCCACAACTGACGGATCAAGATGCTCGGATATCTGCTTCGCCGCATTCTCGCCGCCATTCCCGTAATGGGCGTGGTCGCGCTGTTTGTGTTTCTTCTGCTGCGGCTGACGCCCGGCGATCCCGCCGCTATTCTGGCCGGCGACAACGCAACGCCCGAACAGCTCGAGCGCATCCGCACCTCGCTCGGCCTCAACGAGCCGCTCTACACTCAATTCTTCACCTGGATCGGCAAGCTGCTGCAAGGCGACCTCGGCGTGTCCCTGATCTCGAACGTGCCGGTCTTGAAGATGATCAGTCAGCGCGTCGAGCCGTCGATCTCGATTGCTCTTTCCACGATCATTCTGGCTATTGTCGTTGCGGTGCCGCTCGGCGTGATTGCGGCGTGGAAGCACGGCACCTGGATCGACCGCTTCGTGATGGGCCTGTCGGTGGTCGGCTTCTCCGTGCCGGTGTTCGTGATCGGCTATGTCCTGATCCAGATCTTTGCCATCGAACTGCGCTGGGTACCGGTGCAGGGTTTCCGCAGCATCACGGCCGGCTTTGGTCCGTTCTTCGAGCGCATCATCCTGCCGACCTGCACGCTGTCCTTTATCTATGTCGCGCTGATCGCGCGCATGACCCGGGCCGCAATGCTGGATGTGCTCGGCGAGGATTATGTCCGCACCGCGCGCGCAAAAGGCATCACCGAAACGGGCGTGCTGCTGCGCCACGCGCTGCGCAACGCCGCCGTGCCCGTCATCACCGTGATCGGAACGGGATTCGCGCTGCTGATTTCCGGCGTCGTCGTCACCGAGAGCGTGTTCAACCTGCCCGGCATCGGTCGCCTCACCGTCGATGCCGTGCTGGCGCGCGATTATCCCGTCATCCAGGCGATGATCCTGTTGACGTCGCTGATCTATGTCACCGTCAATCTCCTGATCGACGTCGCCTACACCCTGCTTGATCCGAGGATTCGCTACTGATGGCGATCGAAACCCTTCCCGAACCGTCAATCCCTGTCACCACGCCGTTCCGGCCACGATTCGGATTCCTGACTGCGACGCCGATCATCGCCACCGCGACCGTCTGCCTCGCACTCGTCATCGCGATGGCGATCGCGGCCCCCCTGCTCGCGCCGCACGATCCGCAATTGCTGGCGCCGGCACAGCGGCTGAAACCATCAAGCGCGCAGTTCCTGCTCGGCACCGACGCGTACGGCCGCGACGTGCTGTCGCGTATCATCTATGGTGGGCGAATTTCGCTGTTGATCGGCCTGGGGGCTGCAGTTTTCTCGATCGGTATCGGGCTCGTGATCGGCCTCGTCTCCGGCTTCTTCAGGTGGGTCGACGCCGTGATGATGCGGGTGATGGACGGCTTGATGGCGATCCCTTCCATCCTGCTCGCGATCGCCGTGGTGTCGCTGTCGGGCGCCAGCCTGATGACGGTGCTGGTCGCGATCACGATTCCCGAAATTCCACGCGTGGCGCGGCTGGTGCGCTCGGTCGTGCTATCGGCGCGCGAAGAGCCTTACGTCGAGGCCGCGATCTCGGTCGGCACCAGCCTGCCCAAGATCATGTGGCGGCATTTGATGCCGAACACGGTCGCGCCGCTGATCGTGCAAGGCACTTACGTCTGCGCTTCCGCCATTCTCACCGAGGCGATCCTGTCGTTCCTCGGCGCCGGCATCAGCCCGGAAACGCCGACCTGGGGCAACATCATGGCCGAGGGCCGCGCCTACTTCCAGGTCAAGCCGTCGCTGATCTTCTGGCCGGGCCTGTTGCTGTCGATCGCGATCCTCAGCGTCAACCTGATCGGCGACGCCGCCCGCGATGCGCTCGATCCGCGCATGAAACAGCGGGAGGCCGGGAAGTGACGAAGACCTCACCCCGTCATTGCGAGCGAAGCGAAGCAATCCATCTCGCCGCACGAAGAAAGAATGGATTGCTTCGTCGCTTAGCCTGTCATCGGGCGCGCATTCGCGCGACCCGTTGGCTCCTCGCAATGACGCCAGAAAATGACTGACATGACCAACATCATCCTCGACATCGACAACCTCGCCGTCGGCCTCGGCAAGAACCCTTCCGGCCAGCGCATCATCGACGGCGTCTCGCTGCAGGTGCATGAGCGCGAAACCCTCTGCGTGGTCGGCGAAAGCGGCTCCGGCAAATCGGTGACGGCGTTGACCGTGATGGGGCTCTTGCAAAAGGGCGCGCTGGTGCCCTCGGGCGGCAGCGTCAAGCTGGTCGGCGAGGAGCTGCTCACCGCCACCGACAAGCGCCTGCGGCAGTTGCGCGCCACACGAATGGCGATGATCTTTCAGGAGCCGATGACGGCGCTCAATCCGGTGGTGCCGGTCGGCCGCCAGATCGACGAGGTCTTGCGCGCCCATACCGATCTCGACGCCCGTGCCCGCCGCCAGAAGATACTGGCGATGATGGAGCATGTCCGGCTTCCGGACGTGGAGCGCATCTTTGCCTCCTATCCGCACCGGCTGTCCGGCGGCCAGCGCCAGCGCATCATGATTGCGATGGCGCTGGTGCTCGAACCGAAACTCCTGATCGCGGACGAGCCGACGACCGCGCTCGATGTCACCACGCAGAAGCAGATTCTCACGCTGATCCGCGACCTGCAGCGCGATCATGGCACGGCGGTGCTGTTCATCACCCACGACATGGGCGTGGTCGCCGAGATCGCCGACCGTGTCGCGGTGATGCGCTACGGCCAGCTGGTCGAGACCGGCACGCTCGATAGCATTTTGCGCACGCCGACCATGGAGTACACCCGCAACCTGCTCTCCTCGGTGCCGAGCCTGGTGCCGCGGGCGCCCCGCGCGGAGACCGAAGAGCCGGTGGTGCTGGAAGCCAACGAGCTGGGCAAGGTCTATCGCGAGCGTTCCTTCCTCGGAAAGACACGCGAAGTCGCCGCCGCCAAGGACGTCACCCTCACTTTGCGCAAGGGCCGCACGCTCGGCATCGTCGGCGAAAGCGGCTCCGGCAAGTCGACGGTGGCGCGCTGCATCGTTCGCCTGATCGATCCCACTTCCGGCGGCGTGCGGCTCGCGGGCCGCGAAATCTCCGAGCTGTCGCGCCGGCTATTGCAGCCGCACCGCAAAAAGATCCAGATCATCTTCCAGGACCCCTACCGCTCGCTCAATCCGCGCGTCACCGTCGGCGAAACCATCGCCGAGGGCCCGATCAATTACGGCATGCCGCGTGCGGAGGCGCTGGCGAAGGCGCGCGATCTGCTCGAACTGGTCGACCTGCCGGCCGATGCAGTGTCGCGCTACCCGCATCAATTCTCCGGCGGCCAGCGTCAGCGCATCGCGATTGCGCGCGCGCTCGCGCTCGACCCGGATGTTCTGGTCGCGGACGAAGCGGTCTCGGCGCTCGACGTCTCGGTACAGGCACAGGTGCTCGAACTGCTCGACGAAATCCAGCAGCGGCTGGGCATTGCGTTGTTGTTCATCACCCATGATCTTCGCGTCGCAGCGCAAATCTGCGACGACGTCGCCGTGATGCAACATGGCCGGATCGTGGAACAGGGCCCGGCCGCGCAGGTGCTGACCCACCCGCAGCAGGCCTATACCAAGGCATTGCTCGATGCCGCCCCAGGGCGCGGCTGGGATTTTGCCAATTTCCGGCCGGTGGAAGTGGCGGCGGAATAGCCACGCCCCCTCAGCGTCATTGCGAGCGAAGCGAAGCAATCCATGCCGCCGCTTGTGGAGGTATAGATTGCTTCGTCGCTTACGCTCCTCGCAATGACGGGGCTGATCGCGGTGCGAGGCAATTACTAACGCCCACGCGGCATGCAAAACGGAATTGCTTCAATCCTTGCGCTTGCCACGATGTCCCGCTTAACGTCCCCCAACCAAAAACACTGGCTGAGGCACTATGACCCGCATCGCCGTCGGCGGCTTCCTGCACGAGACCAACACCTTCGCGCCGACCAAGGCGACCTATCAGGATTTCGTTCATGGCGGCGGTTGGCCGGCGATGGCGCATGGGCCTGAGGTCCTCAAGGTCATGCGCAAGATCAATGTCGGCCTTGCCGGCTTCGTCGAGGCGGCCGAAGCCCATGGTTGGGAGCTGGTCCCGACCATCTCCGCAGCCGCCAGCCCGTCGGCGCATGTCACGACGGATGCCTTCGAGCGCGTCATGAAAGAAATGGTCGACGGCATCGCCAATGCCGGGCCGATCGATGCCGTCTATCTCGATCTGCACGGCGCCATGGTGACCGAGCAGCATGACGATGGCGAAGGTGAAATCCTCGCGCGCGTGCGCAAGGTGGTCGGCCCCGATCTGCCGCTGGTCGCAAGCCTCGATCTCCATGCCAACGTCTCGCCCGAAATGATCGCGCATGCGGATGCGCTGATTGCCTACCGCACCTATCCCCACATCGACATGGCCGACACCGGCCGCGCCTGCGCCAAACACCTCGCGCTGCTGCTGAAGACAGGCCAACGCCTTGCAAAAGCGTTCCGGCAATTGCCGTTCCTGATCCCGATCTCCTGGCAATGCACCAACGACCAGCCGACCAGGAGCATTTACGAAAAGCTCGCGGCGCTCGAAAGCGATGCGGTACCCACGCTGTCGTTCGCGCCGGGTTTCCCGGCTGCGGATTTTCCCCATTGCGGGCCGAGCGTGTTCGCCTATGGAAGGACGCAGGCCGACGCGGATGCCGCCGCCGACAACATCGTCGCGCTCGTTGAGGCCCATGAAGACGATTTCGACGGCCCCATCTATTCGCCCGATGATGGCGTGCGCGTCGCCATCGAGCTTGCGAAAACGGCGAAGAAGCCGATCATCATCGCCGATACCCAGGACAATCCTGGCGCCGGCGGCGATTCCGACACCACCGGCATGCTGCGCGCCCTTGTGCGCAACGACGCGCCCCGCGCCGCTACCGGCGTGATCTACGATCCGGAGTCGGCCAAGGCGGCGCACGCGGCGGGCGTCGGCGCCACCGTAACGCTGGCGCTCGGCGGCAAATCGGGCATCCCGGGCGATGCGCCATATAAGGAAACGTTCGTGGTCGAAAAATTGTCGGACGGAAAATTCGTGGCGCCAGGCCCCTATTACGGCGGCCGCGACATGGACATGGGTCCCTCGGCCTGCCTGCGCATCGGTGATGTCAGGGTCGTCGTCGGCTCCTACAAGGCGCAGCTCGCCGATCAAGCGATGTACCGCTATGTCGGCATCGAGCCGACCGAACAGGCCATTCTCGTCAACAAGAGCTCGGTGCATTTCCGTGCCGACTTTGAGCCGATTGCCGAAAAGCTTTTGATCTGCGCCGCCCCCGGCGCGATGCCAGCCGATACCGCAACGCTACCCTGGACGCGGCTGCGCCCGGGCATCCGCCTCAAGCCGAACGGCCCCGCCTTTACCCCATTCGCTCCCTCACGCTCACAATCCTCAGTCACGGGATAAAAAGACATGCCCATCATTGAACGCATCGGCGGCTATGCCGAGGAACTCACCGCCATCCGCCGCGATCTGCATGCTCATCCCGAGATCGGCTTCGAGGAAGTACGCACCTCCGGCATCGTCGCCGAGAAGCTGAAGGGTTGGGGCATCGAGGTGCATCGCGGCCTTGGCGGCACCGGCGTGATCGGCGTGCTCAAGGGCAAGGGTGATGGCGGCAAGCGCATTGGCCTGCGCGCCGACATGGACGCGCTGCCGATGGAAGAAAACACCAACCTGAAATGGCGCTCGACCATTCCCGGCCGCTTCCACGGCTGTGGCCATGACGGTCACACCACGATGCTGCTCGGCACCGCGCGCTATCTGGCCGAGACGAAGAATTTTGACGGCACCGTGCACTTCATCTTCCAGCCCGCCGAGGAAGGACTTGGCGGCGCGCGCGCCATGATCAAGGATGGGCTGTTCGAAAAATTTCCTTGCGACGAGGTCTACGGCCTGCACAACGCGCCGGATCTCAATCACGGCGAGATCGCGATCCTGCCGGGGCCGGCGATGGCTGGCGCCGACTTCTTCGACATCACCATCCAGGGCTATGGCGCGCATGGCGCGATGCCGGAGCGATCCAAGGACGCGGTGGTGATCGCGACCACGCTGGCCCAAGCCCTGCAGACCATCGTCAGCCGCAACGTCGATCCGTTGAAGTCTGCGGTGCTGTCGGTCACGCAGATCCATGCCGGATCCGCCAACAACGTGATCCCCGGCGAGGCCAGGCTCGGCGGTACGGTGCGCGCCTTCGACGACGGCGTGCGCGCGCTGATCCGCGACCGCATGCGCAAGATCTGCGCCGGCGTTGCCGCGACGTTCGAGTGCGAGATCACGGTCGACATCCGTGACACGTTCAGCGTCCTCGTCAACGAGGAAGAGCAGTCCAGGGTGGTCGAAGCGGTGGCGAAGACGATCGTCGATCCCGCCAACGTCTTCACGCGCGCGACGCCAAAGATGGGTAGCGAGGATTTCGCCGACATGATGCAGGTGGTGCCCGGCGCCTATTTCTGGATCGGCCATGACGGCTCGGTGCCCGTGCACAATCCCGGCTATGTGCTCGACGACAAGATCCTGCCGATCGGCGCCAGCATGTTCGCCCGCATCATCGAAACCCGGCTCCCGGTAGGTTAGCATGCAGAAACCAGCCCCCGAGGAAGAGGTCACCTCGCTGCATGACCTCTCCGCCACCGACCTGATCGCCGGCTATCGCGCCAAGCAGTTCTCGCCCTCGGAAGTGCTGGAGGAAGTGATCGAGCATGTCGCGGCCTGGGAGCCGCACATCAAGGCGCTCTATCTTTTCGATCCCGACGGCGCGCGCGCGGTCGCGAAGGCGTCGACCGACCGCTGGCAAAGGGGCGAGCCTGTGAGCACGCTCGACGGCGTGCCGGTTACGATCAAGGACAATATCGCCACTAAAGGCCAGCCGATTCCGCTCGGCGCCGCCAGCGTGAAGCTGGTACCGGCTGAAAAGGACGCGCCCCCCGCCGCACGGCTACGCGAAGCCGGCGCGATCATCTTCTCCAAAACCACGATGCCAGACTACGGCATGCTGTCGTCGGGCCTCTCCAGCTTCCACCCCCTCACCCGCAACCCATGGGACCTCAGCAAAAACCCGGGCGGCTCTTCTTCCGGCGCTGGCGCAGCGGGCGCGGCCGGCTACGGTCCGCTGCATCTGGGCACCGATATTGGCGGCTCGGTGCGGCTGCCCGCCTGTTGGTGCGGTCTCGTCGCGCTGAAGCCGAGCCTCGGGCGCGTTCCGATCGATCCACCCTATCTCGGCCGGGTCGCGGGTCCCATCACCCGCACCGTCGATGACGCCGCGCTCATGATGTGCGTGTTGTCGAAGCCGGATCGCCGCGACGGCATGAGTCTGCCGGCTGACAGCAGCATCCACTGGAAGACACTCGACAAGTCGCCGCGCAAGCTGCGCATCGGCCTGATGCTCGATCCCGGCGCCGGCCAGCCGCTTGAGAACGAAGTGCGTGATGTAGCCGTCAACGCCGCCAAGGCGTTCGAATCCGCTGGCGCGATCGTCACCGAAGTCGACGGCATCCTGACGCGCGAGATGCTTGACGGGCTCGATAACTTCTGGCGGGCTCGGTTGTGGGACGATCTCTCGAAGCTTTCGCCCGAGGAGCGCGGCAAGACGCTGCCTTACATCCACAGATGGGCAGAAGCCGGCGCAAAGCTTTCCGGTGTCGACGTCGTCAGGGGTTTTAACGCCACGATGGCGATCCGTGCCGCGGCAGCGAAGCTATTCCACGAACTCGACTACGTGATCTCCCCGGTCTCGCCGGTGGTGAACTTCCCGGCCGAGTTCGCAGCCCCCATCAATGACCCGGACAGGCCGTTCGAGCATATCTGCTACACCGTGCCGTGGAACATGTCGGAGAATCCGGCCCTTTCGATCAATGGCGGCTACGACGCCAAGGGTTTTCCGATCGGCGTACAGATCATCGGCCGCCGTTTCGACGATCTCGGCGTGCTCGGCATGGCCAAGGCGTTCGAAGGTCTGCGCGGCCCGCAGCGGCCATGGCCGACGCCGCCGAAGTAACCGGCTAACAGTCTCCGTCATGGCCGGGCTTGTCCCGGCCATCCACGTCTTTACGCTGTCGATGAACAGAAAAGTCGTGGATGCCCGGCACAAGGCCGGGCATGACGATGTGTTGAGAGCAATCGAAAGAACACACAGGAAGGAAATCACCCCATGGCGTATGAGACCATCACGTACGAGGTCGACGATCAGATTCTCACGATCACGCTGAACCGGCCCGACAAGCTCAACGCCTTCAACGGCACCATGCAGCAGGAACTGATCGACGCCTTCGACGCCGCCGACAAGGACGACGATGTCCGCGCCATCATCGTGACCGGCGCGGGCCGCGGCTTCTGCGCCGGCGCCGATCTTTCGTCTGGCGCCAACACGTTTGACCGCGACGCGCGGCGTGGCCCAGTGAAGCGGCTCGCCGACGGTTCGGTCGACTACAGCGATCCTCAGGTGCGCGATGGTGGCGGCCAGGTGACGCTGCGCATCTTCAGGTGCTTAAAACCGGTGATCGCGGCCGTGAACGGGCCAGCGGTCGGCATCGGCGTCACCATGCAGCTCGCGATGGACATTCGCATCGCGTCGGAGGCCGCGCGCTTCGGCTTCGTGTTCTCCCAGCGCGGCATTGTGCCCGAGGCCGCCTCGAGCTGGTTCCTGCCGCGCATCGTCGGCATCTCGCAGGCGCTGGAATGGTGCTACTCGGGCCGCGTGTTCCCGGCGCAGGAAGCGCTCGCCGGCCGTCTCGTCAGCAAGGTGGTGCCGCCGGACGATCTGTTGCCGACCGCGCGCGCACTCGCCAAGGAGTTCACCACCAAAACCGCGCCGGTATCGGTGGCGCTGATCCGGCAGATGATGTGGCGCATGCTGGGTGCCGACGATCCGATGGAAGCCCACAAAGTCGACAGCCGCGGCATCTATGCCCGCGGCCGCTCGGAAGACGTCAAGGAGGGCGTGGTGTCGTTCCTGGAAAAGCGCCCGGCCGAGTTCAAGAACAAGGTATCGAGCGATATGCCGGACTATTTCCCGTGGTGGACGGAACGGGAGTATAAATAAGTGCGGTTATCCTATCTGACGCTGTCGTCACCCGCGAAGGCGGGTGACCCAGTAATCCGAGACGAGCGCAATTGAGCCGATGAGCCGCGGCGTACTGGATGCCCCGCCTTCGCGGGGCATGACGGGAGACTACCCCATCACCAACGCCACCCTGCCGATCGCCTTGCGGTCGATCAACAGCCGCATCGCTTTCGCATAATCCTCCAGCGGCAGCCGGTGCGAGACGTTGGGGCGGATTTTTCCGGCCTCCGCCCATTCCGTCAGCGCCTTGATCCTGACCTCGCCGAGCGCGGGATTTCTCCGCACCGCTTCGCCGGCACGAACGCCAAGCACGCTCGCGCCCTTGATCATCAACAGATTGGTCTTGGCAAGCCCGATGCCGCCGGTGAAGCCGATGACCAATAGCCGCGCGCCCCAGTTGATGCAGCGCATCGAGTTCTCGAACACTTCACCGCCGACGGGATCGAACACCACGTCCGCGCCCTGCCCGTCGGTGATGCGTTTGACGGCATCGCGAAACGGCTCCTGATCGTAGCGCACCAGATGATCGGCGCCCCTCGCTTTCGCAATTGCAAGCTTCTCGTCGCTTGACGCGGTCGCAATCACGGTGGCGCCGAGCATCTTGCCGATTTCGACTGCGGCAAGGCCAACGCCGCCGCCGGCGCCGTGCACCAGCAGTACCTCGCCCGGTTGAAGCTGGCCGCGATCGATCAGCGCGTGATAGGCGGTGCCATGGCCGGCCAGAAACGTTGCGCCCTCGGCATAGTCGAACGTCGACGGCAGGCGCACGAGCTGCGAGGGCACAGCCACGGCCTCGTCGGCATAGGCGCCGTGCCGCATCTTGACGATCACCCGGTCGCCCACCGCGACGCCTTCGGCGTCATTGATCTCGACAATATCGCCGGCGGCTTCGACGCCCGGCGTGAACGGCAGCGGCGGCTTGAGCTGATACTCGCCCGCCGCCATCAAAATATCGGGGAAATTGATCCCGGCGGCGCGAATGGCGACGCGCACCTGCCCCGGCGCCACCGGTACTGAGGCAAATGTTTCCAGGCGCAGCTTCTCGGGCGGGCCGAGTTCGCGGCAGACGACGGCTTTCGGCATCAGGCGACCCGCGCTTTCAGCCGCTCCAGCGCCTCGCGGATCAGCGGCATCCGGTCGTTGCCGAAATACATGTCGGTCTTACCGACGAAGATCGTCGGCGAACCGAATCCTCCGCGCGCCATCACCTCGTCCGTGCTGGCCTTGAGTTGGTCCTTGATCGCCTGCTGGCCGATGCCTTCGAAGAACTTTTCGGGGTCGACGCCGACCTTTTGGCAAATCTCCGACAGCACCGAATCCTTTGAAATGTCCTTGTCGTCACCCCAATAGGCCTCGAACACGGCACGCGCAAACGGCACCAAGAGTTCGCGAGATTGCTGGGAAACCCAGATGCAGCCGCGCATCGCCTTGACGCTGTTCACCGGAAACACCGTCGGCGGCATCTTGATCGCAAGCCCCGCGGAGCGCGCCCAGTCGGCGAGGTCCTTCTTCATGTAGCGCGCCTTCAAGGGCACCGGCGTCTCGCGGGCGGCATAGACGCTAGGGTTGACGGTGTTGAAGATGCCGCCGACCAGGATCGGCCGCCATGTGATCTCGATGCCGGCTTCTTTTGCCAGCGGCTGGATGTTGTGAAAGGCGAGATAGGTCCAGGGACTGGAGCAGTCGAAGAAGAATTCGAGCATGGGGTTTCCTTTTGTTGGTTCTCGAGCCTCATCCTGACGGGCGCGGAAGGCGCGTCTCGAGCGAAGGAGGGGCCTCATGGTTCGCCCGGCGATGCAAAGCATGGTCCGAAGACGGCGCAAGCGCCTCCTCACCATGAGGGACTAATACTGCTTGCTCCGCGGCGGCTGCCTCGCGGCCTACGAAAGCCCCAGTTCCTCCAGTATGATCGAGATTTTTCAGGCAATGGCGACTTTTGTTGTTCTGTACCTCGACCATAAGACATGGCAGACAGACGCTCAATCAGAACCCACCGGGAGGCACCCATGCTGTTTCCAACCACGATCGCAGGCTCCTTGCCGAAGCCGGAATGGCTGGCCGAGCCGAACACGCTGTGGGCGCCCTGGAGATCAAAGGGCGACGAGCTCGCCCGCGCCAAGCGCGACGCTACCATGCTGGCGCTGAAGCTGCAGGAGGACGCCGGCATCGATATCGTCACCGAGGGCGAGCAGGCCCGCCAGCATTTTGTTCACGGTTTCCTGGAGAAGGTCGAGGGCATCGACTTCGCCCACAAGGTCGAAATGGGCATCCGCAAAGACCGCTACAAGGCGATGGTGCCGCAGGTGATAGCACCGCTGACGCTCAAGGGGCGTGTCCATGCGGACGAAGCTCGCGTCGCCCGCACCCACACCACGCGCAAACTGAAATTCACCCTGCCCGGTCCGATGACCATCGCCGACACCGTCGCCGACCGGTATTACGGCGACAAGGTCAAGATGGCATTCGCCTTTGCCGAACTGCTCAACACCGAGGCCAAGGCGTTGCAGGCGGATGGCGTCGACGTGATCCAGTTTGACGAGCCCGCCTTCAACGTCTTCATGGACGAGGTCTCCGACTGGGGCGTAAGAGCACTGGAGCGCGCCGCCGAAGGCCTGACCTGCACCACCGCCGTTCACATCTGCTACGGCTACGGCATCAAGGCCAACACCGACTGGAAAGAGACGCTGGGCAGCGAGTGGCGCCAATACGAGGATATTTTCCCGGCCATCGCCAAGAGCCCGATCCAGCAGGTCGCGATCGAGTGCCGCAATTCGAAAGTGCCGCTGGATCTGTTGGCGCTGCTCCCCGGCAAGGTGGTGCAAGCCGGTGTGATCGACGTCGCCAGCGATACGGTGGAGACGGCCGAGGATGTCGTCAAGGTGATCGAGGCGGTGTCGAAATTCGTGCCGCTCAGCAATATCGTCGCGACCACCAATTGCGGCATGGCACCGATGCGGCGGGATATCGCCGAGGCGAAGCTGGCGGCGCTTGGCGCCGGGGCCAGCCTCGCGCGGGAACGGCTGGGGTAGCTCCGCCATTGCGAGGAGAGCTCTAGCTCATCGCACTCGGATGCAGTACCGGCTGATATCCGGCGCCAAGCACGCGCAGCGTTGATGGCGGCGTCAGCAGCATTGCGTCCACGACTGCGCCTTCCATCTTGCGATACCCGCCCATCGACCATTGCAGCGCCCTGCCCTGCACGATCAAAAACGACTCTTCGCCTTGCTGCACCATCGCGCCGTCAGGCAACTGCGCCACCGGCATCGGCAGCGGATGCAGCCGCTTCTTGCCGTGCTCCAGCCGTTCACCATGCAATACGGCATCCATCTCCCGCGCACGAACGTTCTTCACGCCATTGCCCTCTTCCCACGCCGCGCGAAAGCGGGTGGCATCGTCACGCCGGCAGAAGAAGCATGGGCGGTGCCCGGCGGCGAAGGCGGTCGCCTCGTCGAGAAAGAACAGCTCGGTCCAGCTCCGCCGGCCCATCACAGGCCGCCGCCAGCCCCTGAACTCGCAGACGCATGTGATCCAGGCCGCGCTCGACCAGCGCTTCTTCAATAGCGTCTTGGTCGCGGGGTCGTGGATGATGCCGCGGTTACCGGTGAACATACCGCGATGCGGGGTGGCGATGATGTCGCCAGTCGGGGTGACGCGGTTTTGCAGGGGCATGCGGTTAGCTCGATCTTTCGCCTCGTCATTGCGAGCCAACGGGTCGCGCGAATGCGCGCCCGATGACAGGCCCGGCGAAGCAAACCATCCCGCCGCAAGTGGAGGCATGGATTGCTTCGTCGCTTCGCTCCTCGCAATGACGGCGGGTCACGCCCCGTCGCGGATCGGCGGCTGGAACGACAGCGCGGTGTCCCAGGGAAAATGGATCCAGGTATCCTGCGACACTTCGGTGATGAAGGTATCGACCAGCGGCTTGCCCTGCGGCTTGGCATAGACGGCCGCGAAATGCGCGTCCGGCATCATCGAGCGCACCAGCCGCCCGGTCTTTCCGGTGTCGACGAGGTCGTCGACGATCAAAAGCCCCTTCCCTGTGCCGCCACCGAGCTTTGCCACGTCGGCCGAAACACCCTTGAGCGCCTGCAGGTCGCCCTGTCTGGTGTGGTCGTAGCTGGCAATGCAGACGGTATCAATGATGCGAATGCCAAGCTCACGCGCGACAATGGCTGCCGGCACGAGCCCGCCCCGAGTAATCGCGATGATGGCGTTAAACGGCCCGACCTCGTTGAGCCGCCAGGTCAGCGCCCGGCAATCGCGGTGAAATTGGTCCCAGGAGACCGGAAAGGCCTTCTCCGGTGGCGCCGTCATGGGCGCGCTCCAGAACGATCTGTCACTATGTTCTCCGTATTGCGAAGTTCGAAATCAAAGCACCCGCTTCGCCGCTACCGGGCGGTGATGTTCAGGTTCGCCAGCATCTCCTTCACCGCGATCATCGCGGCGTTGAGCTTTTCGGGATCGCGCGAGCGCACGACGAGATTAATGTTCGGCTTCTTGTCCTCGTCCATGAACGGATAGCTGCCGATGATGGTGTCCGGATGGGCGATCGCGATCTCGCGCAGCGGCCCGCCAATGTCGCCTTCACGGGCGTTGGCCCGCACGGAATCGGATAGCATCCGCACGCCCGATTTCAGCTTGGGCGCGACGATGTCCATCATCGCCTGCATGATCGAGGGGATGCCAGCCATGACGATGACATTGCCGAGCTTGAAGCCGGGCGCCAGGATGGTGGCGCTCTGGATCAGTTCGGCTCCGTCAGGCACGCGGGCCATGCGCAGCCGCGCCTCGTTCAGATCCTGCTCGCTCCAGCGCTCGCGGAAGCGCGCGACCACCTCCGGATGATGACCGATCCCGACACCGAAGGCCTTGGCGACGCTGTCGGCGGTGATGTCGTCATGGGTCGGGCCGATGCCGCCGGTGGTGAAGACGTAGGTGTAGCGATTTCGCAATGCATTAAGGGCGTCGACAATGTCGGTCTCGTCGTCGGCGACGATGCGGACCTCCTTGAGATCGATCCCGATATTGGTCAGGTACTCGGCGATGAAGCCGATGTTCTTGTCCTTGGTACGGCCGGACAGGATCTCGTCGCCGATGACCAGAATACCCGCCGTGACGATCTCGCTCATGACTTCTCCCCACCTGCCCCGTACTTTGCGCAAGCAACGCATTGAAGTCACGGGGGTTTGCTGCCGAAATAAGCACCCAGCAGCCTTTTTTTAGGGCAGCGCGGCCGGCTACCCCCACGAAATGCCGCAAGCCAATGCATATCGCGCTGGCCCGAGCCTTGCTACCATCCTGTGAACTCATGCACCGTGCCGCATGGCTTCGAGAGATAGTCAGGATTTATGGCAGTTGCCTTCGATGAAATGAACGGGCCCGGCGGCGATCTCCGCCCGGCCTATCGGGAGCTCTCCCGCTGGCTGAAGGAGACGCCTCCGGACGCCCTTGAGTATCGCCGACAGGAGGCGGAACTGTTGTTCCGCCGGATCGGCATCACCTTCGCCGTCTATGGCGACGCCGAAGCCCAGGAGCGGCTGATCCCCTTCGACGTGATCCCGCGAATCATGTCGGCGAAAGAATGGTCCGTGCTGGAAAAGGGCCTGAAGCAGCGGGTCCGCGCGCTCAACATGTTCCTGCGCGACATTTATCACGGCCGCGACATCCTGCGCGCCAACATCATTCCCGACGACCTGATCTTCCAGAACCCGGTATTCCGTCCCGAGATGAACGGCCAGAGCGTGCCGCACGACGTCTATGTCCACATCGCCGGAATCGATATCGTCCGCGTCGACGCCGACAATTTCATCGTGCTGGAGGACAACGCGCGCACGCCCTCAGGCGTCTCCTACATGCTGGAAAACCGCGAAATCATGATGCGGCTGTTTCCGGACCTGTTTGCCCGCCATCGCGTAGCACCTGTAGAGCGATACCCGGACGAATTGCTGTCGGCGCTGCGCTCGGTGGCGCCGCTCTCTGCCTCGGCCGAGCCGACGGTCGCACTGATGACGCCGGGCGTCTACAATTCCGCCTATTACGAACACTCTTTCCTTGCCGACAAGCTCGGCATCGAGCTGGTCGAGGGCCGCGACCTCATCGTGAAGAACGACGAGGTGTTCATGCGCACCACCGAGGGGCTGAAACGCGTCGACGTGATCTATCGCCGCGTCGATGACGATTTCCTCGACCCCCTCACCTTCCGCCCGGATTCGGCGCTCGGCGTGCCCGGGCTGATGTCGGCCTATGCGGCCGGCAATATCACGCTGGCGAATGCGGTCGGCACCGGGATTGCCGACGACAAGGCGATCTATTCCTACATGCCGGAGGTCGTGAAATTCTATCTCGGCGAGGAGCCGATCCTGAAGAACGTGCAGACTTGGCGCTGCCGTGAGCCGAAGGATCTGTCTTATGTGCTCGACAATTTGAGCGAGCTAGTGGTGAAGGAAGTCCACGGCTCCGGCGGCTACGGCATGCTGATCGGCCCGGCCGCGACCAAAGCGACGATCGAGGCGTTCCGGGACAAGCTCAAGCGCGAGCCGGAGGGTTTTATCGCCCAGCCCACGCTGGCGCTGTCGACTTGCCCGACCTGTACAGCCTCCGGCCTCGCGCCGCGCCATGTCGATTTGCGGCCGTTCGTGCTGACCGGGAGCAAGCACGTCACCATCGTGCCGGGCGGACTGACGCGAGTGGCGCTGAAGGAAGGCTCGCTGGTTGTCAATTCCAGCCAGGGCGGCGGCACCAAGGACACCTGGATACTGGATGAGTGATTTGATGCCGAGCGCGACAAGCAAGTACCCCCTCCCCCTGCAAGGGGGAGGGTCGGGGTGGGGGTCGGCCGCATACACCGAATGGAGAGAAGACCCCCACCCGACGCTTCGCGTCGACCTCCCCCTTTCAGGGGGAGGTATTTTCGGCCTCCGCCGCGTTTTGTGAGAACTCACCTATGCTGTCGCGCACTGCCGAAAACCTGTACTGGCTGGCCCGCTATGTCGAGCGCGCCGAATATATCGCACGCACCATCGATGCGACCTTGCGAGTCACCGCGCTTCCCGCCGCCTATATCGGCAAGACCAATGAGTGGGAATCGGCGCTGCTGACGGCCGGGGTCAGCGCAAGCTTCTACGAAGCCTATCCGGAAGCCACCGAGCAGAACGTCGTCGAATATCTGGCGTTCTCGCCTTCCAATCCCTCCTCGATCAAGAACTGCATCGAGGCGGCGCGGCTCAATTCGCGCTCGGTGCGAACCGCGCTGACATCGGAGATGTGGGACACCATCAACTCGGCCTGGATCGAATTACAGGAAGTCTGGGGCAAGGGCACGTCGAGCCGCGAGGAACTGGCGCGGTTCCTGCGTTTCGTGCAGGAGACCTCGCTGCGGTTCGACGGCTCGGCCTACCGGACCATGCTGCGCAACGATGCCTACTGGTTCTCGCGGCTTGGGCTGCATCTGGAGCGCGCCGACAACACCGCCCGCATTCTCGACGTTAAATATCACGTGCTGCTGCCCGAGGAGGAGCACGTTGGTGGTCCCCTGGACTACTACCAGTGGACCTCGATCCTGCGCTCGGTCTCCGCGCTGACCGCCTATCACTGGGTCTACCGCGAAACGCTGAAGCCGTGGCTGATAGCCGATCTCCTGATCCTGAACGACACGCTGCCGCGCTCCCTGGCAAGTTGCTACAGCAATCTGGTGCGCAATCTCGACCAGATCGGCGTCGCCTACGGCCGCCAAGGCGCCGCCCAGCGCCACGCCCGCGGCGTCCGCAACCGGCTTGAACACAGCCATATGGACGATATCTTCCAGCACGGTGTCCATGAGTTCATCCAGGAATTCATCGCGGACAATTCGCGGCTCGGTGAGATCATCACCAAGCAGTATTTGATTTGATGCACTCTTCGTCATGGCCGGGCTTGACCCGGCCATCCACGTCTTGCTTTGAGGGGTAAGGAAGACGTGGATGCCCGGCACAAGGCCGGGCATGACGATCCCAACCTGAACTGGCCTCGCCATGCGCCTGCGAATTGCCCACTCCACCAGCTATCGCTACGAGCCGCCGGCCACCGGTGTGATCCAGATCCTGCGCATGACACCCGGCAGCCATGACGGCCAGTATGTCGCCGAATGGCAGATCGATGTCTCGACCGACTCGCGCCTCGACATGCACCAGGACGCGTTCGGCAACATTACGCACGTGTTGACGCACGGGTCGATCGCCGACCTCACCATCCATGTCGAGGGCCTGATCGAGACTCATGACACTGGCGGCGTGCTGCGCGGCACCGACGAGCGCTTTCCGCCGAGCCTGTTCCTGCGCCAGACCGCGCTGACCGAAGTCAATCCGGCGATGGCGATCTTTGCCCGCGAGCTACGCTCGGAATCCGATGGCGATGTGCTCGGTTTCCTGCATGCGCTGATGGTGCAGATCAACGAACATATGACGTTCGACGAGGACCCTACCAACTCCGGCACGTCGGCGGCGGAAGCTTTCGCGCTCAAGCGCGGTGTTTGCCAGGACTATGCACACATCTTCATCGCCTGCGCCCGCTCCGGCGGCGTGCCAGCGCGCTTCGTCTCCGGGCACTTCCTGCGCTCCGACGGCTTGACTCATCAGGGGGCCGGCCACGCCTGGACGGAAGCCTTCGTCCCAGACCTCGGCTGGGTCGGCTTCGATGCCGCCAACGGCATTTGCACCACCGATGCCCACGCCCGCGTCGCGATCGGACTCGATTACCTCGGCGCGGCCCCGGTGCGCGGCACCCGCTATGGCGGCGGTGCGGAGACGCTGACGGTCGCGGTCAAGGTCGAACAGGCCGGGCGGCCGGGACAGTGGCAAAGCCAGTCACAGTCACAATAGGACTTACGCCGTCATTGCGGGGAGCCAACGGGTCGCGCGAAGGCGCGCCCGATGACAGGCTCCGCGACGAAGCAATCCATCTTTGGTTGCGCGGCGAAATGGATTGCTTCGCTTCGCTCGCAATGACGGGGGGCGGCCGTAACATGGCGCGCTAATACAAGGGTGGGCAAAGGCGCATCGCGCCGTGCCCACCATATGTCCACGATCAATGTTCAATGGTGAGCACGCTTCGCTTTGCCCACCCTTGCTCATTTATCCAGCCACTCTGGGTTTACGCCCTGGCATTGCCGGCCTCCGCCAGCGCGCGGAACAGCCGGATCGCTGGAACATAGTCGCCGCGGTTGTAGGCCACCATGCCGGCTTCCCACGGACCTGCCTGGGCGCCCACGCTGCCCAGCAGTGACAAGGCTGCAATCGAGCCAATCAGCGCTGATTTCCGCATGCGTTCCCCGCCTTCGGTTGGAGGTTTACCCGCCGGGCGCATGTCGCGCCACGGGGGAATTGGGGTTGGATGGCCCCTCGAAATTAGCTACTAGTTGGCGCCGAAAAATCAGGCGCGTTTGGGGATCGGGAATGACCTATTGTTGCGGAATTCTGGTGCGGGACGGTCTCGTCATGATCGCGGACACCCGTACCAATGCCGGCCTCGACAACGTCTCGACCTTCCGCAAGCTCCATATTTTCTCAAAGCCCGGCGAGCGCATCATGGCGATCGCCAGCGCCGGCAATCTGGCGATCAGCCAGTCGGTGCTGTCGACGCTCACCGAGGGCATGGAAGATCCGCACACCGGCGAGCTCGAAACGCTGATGAATGCGCCGACGATGTTCCAGGCCGCGCAACGCATCGGCCGCGCCATCCGCGCCGTGCACGCCACCGAAGGCGAGGCGCTGCGATCCGAAGACGTATCCTTCGACGTCTCTTTCCTGTTCGGCGGTCAGATCAAGGGCTCGCGGATGCGGCTGTTCATGGTCTACACCGCCGGCAATTTCATCGAATGCACCACCGATACGCCCTATTTGCAGATCGGCGAGCACAAATACGGCAAGCCGGTGCTCGACCGCGCGATGCATTACGACGTCGAACTCTACGAGGCGCTGAAGACCGGCCTGATCTCGATGGACTCGACCATGCGGTCCAATCTCGGCGTCGGCCTGCCGATCGACGTGCTGGTGGTGCGCACAGATGCCTGCGAGGCCGATCTCAACCACCGCATCGAGGCCGGCGAGCCCTATTTCCACGACCTGCGTTCGCGCTGGTCGGCGGCGTTGCGTGCGGCGCATCAGAATATTCCGAGACCACCCTACAAATCCGAAACAGAAACCAAGAAATGAAGGCGAGGAAACAATGGCCGACGCAACCAACAAGATCGCGCTCGTAACCGGTGCCGGCACCGGCGTCGGACGCGCGGCATCGCTGGCGCTGATGAATGCCGGCTTCACCGTGGTGCTGGCCGGGCGTCGCATGGAGATGCTGGAAGAAACCAAAAAGCTCGGCGAAAACATCGGCAAGAGCCTGTGCGTCTCGGCCGACATGACGAGCCCAGCCTCGATCGCAACCCTGTTTCAGGAGGTCAAGGATACCTATGGCCGGCTCGACGTGCTCTTCAACAATGCCGGTATGGGCGCACCGCCGGTCAATTTCGAGGATCTCAGCCTGGAGCAGTGGCAGGCGGTGGTGAACACCAACCTCACCGGCCCGTTCCTGTGCACCCAGCATGCTTTCCGCATCATGAAGGACCAGACCCCGCGCGGCGGCCGCATCATCAATAACGGCTCGATCTCGGCGCACGCGCCGCGGCCGTTCTCGGCGGCCTATACCTCGACCAAACACGCGATCACGGGTCTCACCAAGGCCTCCAATCTCGACGGCCGCATGTACGACATCGCGGTCGGCCAAATCGACATCGGCAATGCCGCGACGCCAATGACCGACCGCATGGTCGCCGGTCCCGGCGTGATGCAGCCCGATGGCACGATGAAGCACGAACCGCGCATGGACGCGAAGGCCGTCGGCGATGCGGTCGCCTACATGGCCGGCCTGCCGCTCGATGCCAATGTGCTGTTCATGACGGTCATGGCGACCAAAATGCCGTTCGTCGGCCGGGGTTGATCTCGTGCCCCGGGCGCAGCGCAGCACAACGTGCTGCGCTGCTGAACCGGGGCCCAGCTTTCCGCGCGTCACGACAAGGTCGCGGCTCTGCAGCGCGGCATGAAGTGGCGCCGCACCGCGTCCGGGACACGAGTTGGGCTTTCACAAATCGACAAGGTTGGCATAATCGCTCCCGGGTTTTCGGGGGATTCATGCTGCAACTGCAATCGGCGTTTGGCGTGCTGGCGTTGCTGGCGATCGCATGGGCGTGCGGCGAGAACCGCCGCGCCGTGTCGCTCCGTCAGGTGGCGATCGGGCTGGCCGTCACCATCGTCACCGCGCTGGTGCTGCTCAAGCTGCCGCCGGTGGCAAAAGCCTTCGGCGCCATCAACGACGCCGTGGGCACGATCGCGGCGGCGACGCGCGCCGGCACTTCCTTCGTGTTCGGCTATCTCGGCGGCGGCGCGCTGCCGTTCGATCTCAAGGCGCCGGGCGCGGATTTCATCCTGGCATTCCAGGCGCTGCCGATCGTGCTCGTCATGAGCGTTCTGACCACGCTCCTGTTCTACTGGCGCGTGCTGCCCCCGATCGTGCGCGGCATGGCGTGGCTGTTGGAGCGCACGCTCGGCGTCGGCGGGGCGGTCGGGCTGTCGGCCGCGGCCAATATTTTTCTCGGCATGGTCGAGGCACCGCTGTTTATCCGCCCCTACTTGGCGCAGCTCACGCGCAGCGAACTGTTCCTGGTGATGACCGGCGGCATGGCCGGCATCGCAGGCACCGTGCTGGTGCTTTACGCCACGTTCCTGGCGCCGCTGATTCCCGATGCGGCCGCGCATTTCGTCATCGCATCCGTGCTGGGCGCACCGGCCGCGATCCTGATCAGCTTGATCATGGTGCCGGAGACTTCCGATAAGCGCACTGGCGGCTCGCTTGGAGATCCCGACATGCATGCGTCCTCGACCATGGATGCAATCACCAAGGGCACGGCGGCCGGGCTCGAACTGCTGCTCAACATCGTCGCGATGCTCTTGGTGCTGGTGGCGCTGGTTTATCTCGTCAATGCGATCCTCGGGCTGTTGCCCGAGATCGGCGGCGCCAAAATTTCGCTACAGCGGCTGCTGGGGCTTGTGATGGCGCCGGTGTGCTGGCTGATGGGCCTGCCCTGGCCGCAAGCCGTCACGGCCGGAAGCCTGATGGGCACCAAGACCGTGCTCAACGAGCTTATCGCCTATCTTGAGCTCTCAAAGCTCGGCACTGATACGCTCGACCCGCGCTCGCGGCTGATTATGCTCTACGCGATGTGCGGCTTTGCCAACTTCGCCAGTCTCGGCATCATGATCGGCGGCCTCGGCACCATGGCGCCGGAGCGGCGCGAGGAGATCAATGCGCTGGGATTGAAGTCGATCGTGTCAGGCACGCTGGCGACGTGTTTGATGGGGGCGGTGGTGGGGGTGTTGACGTGACGCTCCGCGTCATTCCGGGATTGTGCGCAAGCACCAGACCTCAGATGCGCAATTGCGCATCGGGGAATCTCAAGATTCGGGGTTCGACGCTTCGCGTCGCCCCGGAATGACGGCGAGATTTACGACGCCAATTCCACCGTCTTGAACTCCGCCGGCAAGATCACTTCCAGCAACTCGACATCATCGGAATAATCCATGATCAGATGCTTGATGCGCGGCGGCTGGGTCCAGGCGCTGCCTTCTTTCATCAGCGTCTCGCCCTGTCCTTCCATATAGGTCTTCACCCAGCCCTTGAGCACGTAGACCATCTGGAATTCGACGTCGTGGTAATGCAGTTTTGAAACTTCTGCCGGGTTGCACGGGCCGATCAGGCGGATGACATGCGCCTGCGCCAGGCCATGCGTCGCGTCCGCGATGCCGAGGTCGCGGTATTTGGCGTAAGTTCGCAGACCATCGGCCTTGAAATCCTCTTCGCGGTGATGGCTGATGGCGATGCGCTGCTTCGGCCGGGCCTTCCTGGCCGGTTTGGCCTTGACCGCCGGCGCGCCCCTCGCCTTTGACTTGACGGCCTTGCGGGCTGAGGATTTGGCTGCCGCCTTGTGACCCGACCACTTCTTCTTCACGGCGAGCTGCGCCGCGGGACGTGATGCCGCTTTCTTCTTGGCCATGGGTGCCTCCCTTTTTGTTTGTCGCAGGAGGCTAACACAGAATTTTTTCGTAGGGTGGGCAAAGCGCAGCGTGCCCACCACCGCGAGCGGAGTGTCAGATGGTGGGCACGCTTCGCTTTGCCCACCCTACGGCAGCTCTACAGCAGCTCGGTCAATGCAGCCTGAACACCCCGTCGACGGCGCGCAGCTCCGTCGGCTTGATCAGCCTGGAATGCGCCACCGTCACGGAATATAGCGGGCCATCGAGCTTTTCCTGCCAGAACGCGAGGAAGTCCTTCAGCGCCGGGAATTTCGGAAACAGATCGTAATTCTGCCAGACATAGGTCTGCAGCAACGAAGGATGATCCGGCATCCGATACAGAATTTGCGCCGTCGTCAGCCCGTAACCCAGCACCTGCTTCCGGAAGTCGTCGGAAGCAACTCCAACCCGCGAGACCATGCCAAACCTCCATTGCTGGAAGCGCATTTCACGTGGTGGCCACACACCGAGCCGCCCCGGCGGAGATGCGCTCACATGAGAGAAATGTGACGCACGATACCAACCTATCACAAGCCTAAATGCTTAACGAATTGTTGAAAATTCCCGCGTTAGCAGCAGCTTACCGCACGTGCTAATACGGGGTCCGGAGGCTTCCGTCGCCGCGTTAATCATGCCGAACAAAATTGGCAGACGACATACTTGAGTGCTAATTTTTCTGCTAGAAGCCCTTGTCCCCCGAAGAATACTGGCCTAAATCAGCCCAGCCGGGTTGGCACTCGCCGGTCCGGACTGCCAAAATTCCAGAATTCTACAACATTCCCAGACGTTTAGGAGGACTGCATGAACTTCCGTCCGCTTCACGACCGCGTCGTGGTCAAACGCATCGACGCCGAAGAGAAGACCGCTGGCGGCATCATCATTCCGGACACTGCCAAGGAAAAGCCCTCCCAGGGCGAAGTCGTCGCCGTCGGCCCCGGCGGCCGTGACGAAACCGGCAAGCTGATCCCGATTGACCTCAAGGTCGGCGACCGCGTCCTGTTCGGCAAGTGGTCGGGCACCGAAGTCAAGATCGACGGCCAGGAGCTCCTGATCATGAAGGAGTCCGACATCATGGGCGTGCTCGACGCCTCCGCCGCCAAGAAGAAGGCCGCCTAAGACACCGCCTGCCACGCTCACCCTGAGGAGCGCCCGCAAGGCGCCTCCCCGACAGGGTGAGAAACAAAGATCAACTCAGGGAAACAAATATGTCAGCCAAAGAAGTCAAATTCGGCGTCGATGCCCGCGACCGCATGCTGCGCGGCGTCGACATCCTCAACAACGCCGTGAAGGTCACGCTCGGCCCGAAGGGCCGCAACGTCGTGCTCGACAAGTCGTTCGGCGCTCCCCGCATCACCAAGGACGGCGTCACCGTCGCCAAGGAGATCGAGCTCGACGACAAGTTCGAGAACATGGGCGCGCAGATGGTGCGCGAAGTCGCCTCCAAGTCCGCTGACGCTGCCGGCGACGGCACCACCACCGCAACCGTGCTCGCGGCTGCGATCGTCCGTGAAGGCGCCAAGTCCGTTGCCGCCGGCATGAACCCGATGGACCTGAAGCGCGGTATCGACCTGGCGGTGGAAGCCGTGGTCGCCGACCTCGTCAAGAACTCCAAGAAGGTCACCTCGAACGAGGAAATCGCCCAGGTCGGCACCATCTCCGCCAACGGCGACGCCGAAATCGGCAAGTTCCTCGCCGACGCCATGAAGAAGGTCGGCAACGAGGGTGTCATCACGGTTGAGGAAGCCAAGTCTCTCGAGACCGAACTCGACGTCGTCGAAGGCATGCAGTTTGACCGCGGCTACATCTCCCCCTACTTCGTTACCAACGCCGACAAGATGCGCGTCGAGATGGACGATGCCTATATCTTGATCAACGAGAAGAAGCTGTCCTCGCTGAACGAGCTGCTGCCGCTGCTGGAAGCCGTGGTGCAGACCGGCAAGCCGCTGGTGATCGTCGCCGAAGACGTCGAAGGCGAAGCCCTCGCCACCCTCGTCGTCAACCGTCTGCGCGGTGGTCTGAAGGTCGCGGCCGTCAAGGCTCCGGGCTTCGGCGATCGCCGCAAGGCCATGCTGCAGGACATCGCGATCCTGACCGGCGGTCAGGCGATCTCGGAAGACCTCGGCATCAAGCTCGAGAACGTCACCCTGCAGATGCTCGGCCGCGCCAAGAAGGTGATGATCGACAAGGAAAACACCACGATCGTCAATGGCGCCGGCAAGAAGGCTGACATCGAGGCGCGCGTGCAGCAGATCAAGGCGCAGATCGAGGAAACCACCTCGGACTATGACCGTGAGAAGCTGCAGGAGCGTCTGGCCAAGCTCGCGGGCGGCGTAGCCGTGATCCGCGTCGGCGGCGCGACCGAGGTCGAGGTGAAGGAGCGCAAGGATCGCGTGGATGACGCGATGCATGCGACCCGTGCGGCGGTTGAAGAAGGCATCGTGCCGGGCGGCGGCGTCGCCCTGCTCCGCGCCTCCGAGCAGCTCAAGCGCATCAAGACCGCGAACGACGACCAGAAGACCGGCGTCGAGATCGTGCGCAAGGCGCTCTCCGCGCCGGCCCGCCAGATCGCGATCAACGCCGGTGAAGACGGCTCCGTCATCGTCGGCAAGATCCTCGAGAAGGAGCAGTACAATTACGGCTTCGACTCGCAGACCGGCGAATACGGCAATTTGGTCTCCAAGGGCATCATCGACCCGACCAAAGTCGTTCGTGCGGCGATCCAGAACGCGGCGTCCGTCGCGGCTCTCCTGATCACCACCGAAGCCATGATCGCCGAACTGCCGAAGAAGAACGCCGGCGGCCCCGCAATGCCTCCGGGCGGCGGCATGGGCGGCATGGATTTCTGAGCCAGCCTCTCAGGCGATACGAATGCGGAACCCCGGCAGCGATGCCGGGGTTTTTGCTTTGACGGCGACGCCGACGGCCAGAGCGCTGATGTCACTGCAACGTGACGCTGAAGCAAAACCTTCCCGCTGCTTGAGATATCCCGGTTATACACAGCGCGGTGTAAATTATACCAGCGTATGCGTTGACAATTTTCAAAAAACTTCTCGCGAGAGTCGCAAACCGAACCGACAGTGCCGCTCTCCTCAAGCAAAGTTGTATCGGGTCGGGGCTAAATCAAAGCTCATCCAAATCTGGTCCAACACGGAGCGTGAGCTCTCGTGACGCAAGCGTGCGTCGCGAGGAATGCTTTCGCTCGCGAAGGAGTAATGCTCTGTGAGTGAAAGCGAAATGAAAGTCACACTGAACGGAACCAATGTTTTCGGCATGCCGTTGCCAGACTTCTCGAAGATCGGCTGGCCCGGCGTAAGCGGCGAGCTTGCCGAGCAGGGTTTCGCCCGCGCACGGGAAAACTACGAGAAGATCAAGGCCGCGTCGGCGGAGATGACGGAAGCGGTGCGCGAGACTTATTCGAGCAACGCCAGAGGCGCGACCGACTACGGGCTGAAGGTGTTCGAAATCTCCAACGCCAATGCCGCCGCGGCGCTCGACTTCTTCGCCCATCTCGTCGGCAGCAAGTCGCCCAGCGATGTCTTGACCTTGTCCGCGACGCAAGCGCGCAAGGCGTTTGAGACCGCATCCGACCAGAACAAGGAATTGTGGACGCTTGCCCAGAAGCTTGCAACGGAATCGGGCGAGCCGATCAGGAAGCACTTCACCAAGAGTCTCCACCCGGCCGGCTAAAAGCCGCGTCTAGTTCACGTCCAAGGTTCGTTTGAGGAGGGATCCGGCCGGTGGAATAAGCCCAGTAGCGAGCACGCAGCCCCCACTGGCCGATGCTCGACCAAATCAGGTGCGCGATGCCCCCCAAGTAACCCGCACCGACAAGAGGCGCACTCCAACCGGCCGGTGCTTTTCGAACAACAATAAAGCCAATCTCAAGGGAGGGCGATATGGGAATGGTCATGGTCAAATGTCCGCGAACCGGACATGCGATTCCCACCGGCATCAAGACTGATCGCGAGAGCTTTAGCCGCAGCGCAGTGTTTTTCGCGCGGACCCGTTGCGTGATCTGCCACGCCGATCACGCCTGGTTTGCCCGGGAAGCCTGGGTCGACGAGCCGAGCATCCGTGTGCGGCGGCGCAGCGCCGCCTCGGTCTAGCGTTTTCGAGCGAAGCGTGCCCTCGGACTTGATCCGAGGGCGAGGACCATTTCGCGCAAATACAATGCTTCAAATCCGCGTCGATACAGATCACGCGATAGTCGCGATGGAGGGACACCATGGCGCGAAAGGAAATTTCAATTGGAACGTCCGCCTGGCTGCTGCAGGCCAAGGACTTTCTTGAAGAAGCTCGGCGGTTGAAGCCGGGCCCCGAGCGCAACGAATTGCGGCAGACGGCGAAGGTGCTGCGAGAGATTGCGAAGCTCGAGGCGGGATCCGGTTCGGCACTCGACCGCGGCTGGCGGCAGAGAACCTGATCGGGCGAAGGATCCGTCCGTCGATGGGCGTTCCAGAACGCCATAGCAGCAAGTCACGATGCGGAACGACGAGCGATCGCGCGAAAGGCGCTTCACCTGGTACTGCCCGATTCAATTTCCGCGAACGCGCCGATCTTCGGATAGAACCGCGGCGCGAGATCGGGCCGAATGGAGCGCGAACATCTCCTCGACTTCGAGGCGCATGACGCTGTGGCATTCGCATGCTACCGTCGCGAGCCGCGCCTGATCGATCTCGATCAGGCCTCGCCGATCGGACCTTATCGCGCCACGCGCGCGCAGCTTGCGCATCAGCAGTGTTACGGTCGTGCGTCGTACCCCGAGTATTTGCGAGAGTGCCTGCTGAGTCAGCGGAAGCACGTCATGGTCGATGCGATCGCGAAGCTGCAGCAACCAGCGAGCCATTCTGGCTTCGACCGGGTGAAGCGCATTGCATGCCGAACCAAGCTGAAGCTGCATCAGCATCGCCCTCACGTGAATCTGGACCGCGTGCCGTATCGCTGGACTGCGGTTGAAAGCAGTGTGAAATCGCGATGCGGAAATCCTGGCGGCGGTGCCCGCCGCACGAACGACCGCGCTATTGTCTGAAGGAGAAGGCCCGAGCACTGAAAGAATACCTACCGCCCCCTCGCGCCCGACTGCGGCGGTGGCAACTGTATGCCCGTCCGCCATGTCGATCATTAGCGAGATGGCGCCGCTATGAGGGAAGTAGACGTACTCGATTGCGTCCCCCGCCCGCGAAAGGACCGCGTCCTGATCGAGCGCAATCGTCTCAAGCTCGGGCTCCAGCAGATCGAAGTCCGATGCCGGCAATGCTGCAAGAAGGCGATTTCCCATTCCGCGGCGAGGTGTCACCGTGGGGAACCCGAGGCACGCCTTCCGCGACGATCGCCATCTGGCGCGTCCGGTAACGGGAGCCTCAACGCAAGTTCAAATCTGCTTTCTGTACGCGCACTCACTCAAACATACTCTCACACAATAAAGCCCAAATACGCGGCCGCGAGGCGGACTGCTCGCAGCCTTCTAAGAAGTTAGATGCAAACGGGCCGCCGGACGCAACTGCAAAATGCGCATGGGTAACACCGTAAGCGTACGGGGATGCACGGTTCCAATTTCGGCGCACGGCAAGGCGGCTCGCGATCGAGCGGTGGCTATTGCACCACCGTGCCGATCCGCCCGGAACGGATGGCGGGCTGCGTGCCGTTGCCGCCGCGTTCCGAGAGAAGAAAATCATGCCCACGCTGCCGACGACATTCTCCAGCGGAATGTATCGACGGCCGAAAGGACGCGGCTGTCGGTAGAATTATCGCGGTTGTCGCCGAGCACGAACAGGTGGCCGGCTGGCACAGTGAGGACATTCGTGCGGTCGTCAATGCCTCTCGACGCAATCGAGCGTCTCGTAGTTCGCTCTATCCGGATTCCCCGCGCGACGACGTCGCGAGCCTCGGGGGTGCAATTGCACATCGGAGAATGACGGTTGGAAAAACGCGACACATATCACCTGTCGGGCAAATCACTTCTGATTTTCAGAAATCGTGTCAAGACCAGGAATCAAAAATATTCCGCTTCACGCGAGAGGCAAATCAGCCGCATAACTTCGCCCGTCTCACCCGATTGAGGGGCGCTCGCGATCGTCACGAACGTGCGGTGAGATGCGGTGGACGCGAGAGGCGCACAAGACGGTGGCGCCCGACGCTTACGGCGAAGTCGTGTGGTTCTGGCGCCGCGGTGCTGGCGTTAAGTCCTTTGGAAGCGAAGCTTCTCAGGCGGCGACGGTGGCAAGAAAGCCGTTCACCGGGAAGAGCACGAAGTAAGCCGTAAAGCCATTGCGCAGGGAAGGCCGGGATGCTCCCGCTGTACCTGTATGCTCGTGTGCACTTTTGTTTGCGCAAATCGCACGCGAGACCGCGGGTGCAGCAAGCACCCGGTCTTCCCTGCGCCCTCTGAAAAAGAGGGCGGGAAATGAAGAGCAAACCTCGGGCGCAAAGCGCCGCGAGATCGCGAAGTCATGCTCCGAATTGTAGGATGGGTGGAGCGCAGCGATACCCATCGTCTTGCAACAGCATTGATGGGTATCGCTTCGCTCCACCCATCCTACGGGACCGTCATCGCCCGGCTTGCCGCCTCCGCTAAAGCTACGGCGAGCCAAGGGAGAAAGCCTCGGCGAAGCCTTGGCGTAGCCGGGAGCGGGTGACCCAGTATTCCAGAGGCGTCAATGATTGAGCCGAGAAGCCGCAGCGTACTGGATGCCCCGCCGGAGCTTGCGGGCTCGCCGAAGGCGAATCCCGGTGGCGCGGCATGACAGCGTTATGCAGTTGTTGCAAATTGGATCTGACCGTCGAGCGCAGCAGCGCTACGCTCCGCGCTTACTGGATCTTCGCCAGCACTGCGAGGCGGCGGATGCCCTTGTTGCGATAGGCGTCGAGGAACGCATAGTAGTCCTTGAACGACACGCAGCCATTGGACTGGCCGCTCGGCCCGAGCATGTAGGTGTGCGCGAGCAGCCCGTCGCGGCCGAAGATTTTTTCTTCGCCGCCGATCGGCGTCAGCCGCAGCGCCGGCACGCCGTGAAACAGCGCCTCGCGCGGCTTCAGTTCGTAAATGTGCGGCGGCGTCACGCCCTGCATCCGTACATGCGAATAGCGTACGTCATCCATCTTGGAGCCGAGGCCCGAATGCGCCTCCAGCCTGGTGCCGTCAGGCAGATAGACTGTCTTCGCGGAAATGTCGTAGACGGCGGTCTGGCGATCATAGGGCGGCGAGCCGCCCATCATCGGGTTCTGCCTTCGCGTATCGATGATGCTGCCGGTGACGTTGGCGTCGGCGGATGCAAAAGCGAGCAGCGAGTTCTGCGAAGGCTGCTTGCCCCACAGTTTTTCAACCATGGTCTGCCTGTCGTTGGAAGCAATCGACATCACGGCGGCTTTGGCGCGCTGTGCCATGTCGCGAACGGTGGAGCCGGATGCCTTCGCGGTCTTGGCCTCGGTCTCCGCCGGGACCGGCGCGGGTGCGTTCAACGCGAGCTTGGTGGCAGGAGCGGAAATCTTCGGCTTCGTCGCTTCCACGGGGTTCGAAGCTTGAACGGCTTTCGGCGCTTCGGCCGGCGGCGAAGCTTCCGCCAGTCTCGTCGGTTCGACGGGTTTGGATTCGGCCGCTCTCGAGGGCTCGCCTTGCGCGGCGGCTGCGAACCTTTCATTGAACATCAGCGACGTCGCGACGTTCTCCGGCGCGGGAATTACCAGCGACTGCTGCGGCAGCGACGCGAAAATCTCATTGAAGGCCGGCCGCACGGCATGCGCAGTGACGGTGCTCGGGTTGTTGACGGCGGGCGCCTCGAAGCCGGCGTTGTTCACGGATGGATAGATGCTGGCGCCGAGCACGTTGGTGTAAACGGTCCAGGCGCAGCCCAGCACGAGGCCTGCGACCGCGACACCGCCGAGAAAATATTGGAGAATGCCTTTGCGGGAGGATTTCCCGCGGCTGCGGGCCGCAGGACCGAACGCACGCGTACGCTTACTCATTTACACAACGCCCAGAACAATTCCACCAAGTCCCCTATTGATGCTGCGTCCGGAGACGTTCCCTGCAGCATCTCGCAGAGGCACAGAGCGTCATTAAGGCGACTTTTAGTTAAATCCGGCTTAAACGCGGGCAGATGTAAGGCGGGCTCAAATCCATGGAATAATTGGGGAAATCACCCCGGTAGTGATGCGGGAATTGGTGCCAATCAGGGACACCCGGCGTGACGCAACACCGGATGTCCCATAACGGGCCAAGTTCGGCCTCAATCCTTGAACGGGTCGAACTCGTTCTCGCCGGCCATCGCCACTGCGAATGGACGCAGCGTATGCTGCACCTTGATCGAGCCGGCGTGCTCCGCGATCACCTCCGGCAGGCGGCGATAGGCCATCGGGCTTTCATCGAGGTCCGCGCCGATCAACGTCACGCCACGCGATTGCAACCATGCGTCCATCTCGGCACGCGTGAACCGGCGCTTGGCCTCCCTGCGGCCAAACAAGCGGCCCGCGCCGTGCACTGTCGAGTAGAGCGAAACCTTCGCCTCCTCGCTGTCGACACCTTCGACTATGACAGCCTCGTCGCCCATCGATCCGCCGATGAAGCCACGCTGTCCCGGAAATGCCGGGGTCGCGCCCTTGCGAACTACCCACAAATCCTTGCCGCCATGGTTCTCCCGCCACGCGTAATTGTGGTGGTTGTGAACCATGTCGGTGATCGCGCCGCCGATGATCCGACGCACGCGCTCGACCACCCATTCGCGGCCGGCATAGGAGTAGCGCCCGGCGAGTTGCATCGCCGCGATGTAGCGCCGCCCGATCTCGCTGTCCTCGTCGATGACGGCGGGCGGCACGTTCATGCCGTCCTTACCGCCCGCGGCCTTGAGGTAGCGGGTCGCGCTGGTGTGGCCGAGGCCACGGCTGCCGAAGTGCACACCGATCCAGACAAAGCCTTCCTCGTCGCGCAGCAGGTCGACATAGTGGTTGCCCGAACCGACGGTGCCGAGTTGCGACGCTGCCTTCTGCCGGTAGGCGCCCATGTCGGATTCACGCCACGCGTCATCATCGTCGAACAGGTCATGCTCGACGCGCTCGTCGTTGGTACGTCCGACGCCGAACGAAATCACGCTGTGCACGTCCTTGATGATCGTTCCGACGTTGCTCTCGATCTGGCTGAACGGCGTGTCGAGGCGCACAGCCATGTTGCCGCAGCCGATGTCGAAGCCGACACCGGAGATGCTGATGCTGATCTGCCTCTCATAGGCGATCACGCCGCCGACCGGCTGGGCATAGCCGAGATGGCCGTCCGCGCAAATGACGCCGGCGACTGCGTTGCCAACCGACATGCAATTGCGCATCTGCGCAATCGTGGCGTCCTCGTGCTTGCCGAAGATCTTGAGCGGGCTGTTCTGGTATTGCGCCGCCTGCGGCCTGAGCGCGATATCGGAAGCAATAGCCTCCGCATCGCGTGCAAGCTTCTCTTTGCGCGCGGCATCACGGAACAGGCACCAGGTCGGCATCGGCCGCTGGCCGGGCCTGTCGATCTTCGCATCGGGGTCGAGCCCGGCTTCAACGGCCAAGGCCCGGGCGCGCTCCTGGTAGGGATCGGATCGCATCTCACTCTCCTTCACTGCATACTTCGTTCCGCAGGCCGCTCAGGACTTCGGAAGGACCTGCGTCAATCGCGACACAGGTCGGGTTGGTTTTGCAGGCAGGGAGGAATTACAAGGTCGAGCTTGCCACGAATGGCACACCGCGGATCATTCCCTGCCTCAGCGGCAGAGGGAGACCCGCTGCCGCGTTACGCTGGTAGTTTGCCTTGCGGATACGATTCCCCAATCGAATACACGCCAATTGCGCACGCCAAGGCACGACCATGCCGGACGACCGGCTGGCCTGCACAACGTGACGGATTGGTTTCTATACGAGGCATCGTCTTTCCATGATCGGCCGAAGCGCGCGATCACTTACATCAATTTCCGGATTTGTAAATGGGTCGGCATCAGCCGCGAGCACCTCGCTAATAGCTCAACCGCGGATACCAGTCCTTGCCGCGTCCTTCCGGCGTGGTGTCGAGAATGGTCCACAGCGGATCGATGTCGGGCGCGCCGCGCGGGTCCTGTCCGGGGTCGGCGGTCGATGGTCCCATCTCGCCGGACCAGAAATGGCGGATGCTGGCGTCGCGGCGCGTGAACACGGTGTAGCCGGGCACATCGTCATCCGCCGCGCTGACATAATCGCGCGTGTAATCGCCCGACGCGTCCGAATAGATTTTATGCCGTGTCCAGCCGCGCGCCTTCTTCGCTTCGATCAATCGTGCGATCGGCGAGCGCGCCACGAACACGAAGGCGATGCGCTGTTCGACGTCGGGCAGCTTGCCTTCCCACGTGCTCATGAACGAGGTGCACATCGGGCACGGCTGCTCGCGCTGCGGACCAAACATGTAACTGTAGATCACGAGCGTCTGCTTGTCGCCGAACAGGTCCGACAAGGTGACCTTGCCGCCCTCGCCTTCGAACTCATAGTTCTTCGTCACCGCGCCGCCCGGCGGCAACGCGCGGCGCAACTCGGCGACCCGCTCGATGTGACGGCGCAGTTCGATCTCCTCGGCCAGCAATTGTTCGCGGGCGCGGCGATATTCGGTGCTCTCGTTAGGAAGGCGCACGCGGCTCGTGCTTGCGAGTTCGGCGGCGGGTTTCAGTGCGGAACTGGACATGGCAACACCTCGGTTGTGGTCGGGTGGTTACAAGACGTTTCGCGCCGTCGGTTCGACACCTGCGCAACGGAAATTTCGATGTTCCAACCGCCGTTTCGGTCCACTTTCGAGCCGTTTCCGTGCTGATTTACCGGATCCTTTTGCTGAACTGCCGGATCGGAAGATTTCGCCGAACCTTACCCGCCGAAGGCAGACATAATATCGTCTATTATTGGCTTTTGCACGGGATCGCGGCGTTTGATACGGCACCGTATCGCCTGTTTCGCCGTACCCAAAGGGGCCGCCATGACAATGCAGGCACGCGCCGGATCGATCGCCTTGGCAGCCATGCTGCTGTTCGCCGGACCTGCGGCGGCGCAGCCGGCAAAATCAGGCTGCACGTCCGCATCGACGGCCCAGGGAACGCAAACGTTGCGTTGCCAGAACGCGATCACGATCGTGGCCGAAAGCGGCGCGAAGTTCGAACTCAGGGATCGCAACCGTGATGGCCAGGTCGATTCCGTTGAACTCAGCAACAAGGCCCTGCTGCTCGAAGTGCCGAAGAAGCCGGGCCGCGTCAGGTTCGAGGTTATGACACCGCAGGCGATTGCCGCTGTGCGCGGTACCAAATGGACGGTGGACGCCGAAGGGGCTAAGACATCGGTCTTCGTCGTCGATGGCCGGGTGCGCGTGGCGCGCCCCGCCGGCCGCGGCAGCGTCGTACTCGGCGCCGGTGATGGCGTCGATGTCGAGCCGTCCGGCGAGTTGATCGTCAAGCGCTGGCCGCCCGCGCGCGTTGCGGCCTTGATGGCAAGATTGGGACAATAGAAGCCGAGCGGATGAGCCGTCGACGCCTTCATATTCTGGTTGTGTTGCTTTGCACGGGATTGTGGGCAGGCGCGATGTGGCTCGGCCATTCGGCCGGCCATCTGCGGTTCCTCGACCGGCTCGAGTCGGCATTGACCGACGTGCGCACGCTGGTGCGCGGCGTGAAGGCGCCGCCGGACCTCGTCACGATCGTTGCGATCGACGACACTATCGTCAAACTCGTCGGCACCTATCCCCTGCCGCGCGCGGAGATAGCCAAAATCGTCGAGGCGATCGCGCGGCTGGAGCCGAAAGTCATCGCGATCGATCTCTTGCTAATCGACAAGGGACCCGCCGACGGCGATGCGGCGCTCGCGAAATCGCTCGCGGCGAGTCCGACAGTGCTTGCAGCGGCTGCGGTGTTTTCGAACACCGTTCAGCCTTCCGCTGACAACGACGGGCCACTGGCCCGTCTGCCCAAGGCCAGCCGCTTCCTGCTGCCGCTGCCGGCATTCGCCGACCGCGCGGAAGTCGGTATCGCCAATGTGGCGACCGGCCAGACCGGCACGCCGCTCTCGGTCCCGATGCTGTTCCGGACGCACGACAAAATCGAATTGTCGCTTCCGCTCCGGGTCGCATCGATCGCGATCGACCAACCGCTGACGATCGAGCCCGACCGCCTCAGGTTCGGCGATCGGCCGATCCCAACCGCCTCCCACTATGCGCTGCCGATTTCCTATTACGGCCCTCGCCAGACGATTCGCACGATCAGCGCCGCCAGTCTGGTCGACGGCCAGGTCGACAAGCAAGCCATCCAGGGCCGCATCGTCGTGCTCGGCGCGACCGCAACCGGCGCCGGCGACTTCTTTCCGACGCCGTTCGATTCACTGATGCCTGGGGTGGAAATCATTTCCACTGCGATTACGCATCTGGTCGCGGGAGACGGCCTCGTGCGCAACCAAACGGTTCGTATCGCCGGGGCGATCACGGCGATCCTGCTCCCGATGCTGCTGGTCGGTTTGCTGGTGTGGCGGCGAAACCCGATCGGCCTCGTGGCGGTCAGCGCGGTCGTGCTGGCATGGGCGACCGTAAATACGATTGCTTTCGCGCACGGCATCTGGCTCGACGCCGCGACCACCATTGCCGCAGCAGCGCCGCCGCTCATGCTGTTCGGCGCGGTCCAGCTATGGTCGGGCCGGCGCAGTGCCCAGCACCTCGCCGTACAAAACAGGTTGCTCGAACAATTCCAGACGCCGGGCCTGCAGCAATGGCTGACACGCGATCCTGACTTCCTGCTGGCGCCGGTCCGGCAGAATGCCGCGGTCGTGTTCATCGATCTCTCTGGATTTACCTCGCTCAGCGAAACGCTCGATCCGGATGCCACGCGGGGGCTATTGAAGGGATTTCACGCGCTGGTCGACAAGGAAGCGACGCGATGCGGCGGCATGATCACGAGTTTTCTCGGCGACGGCGCTATGATCCTGTTCGGCCTGCCGGAGCCGGCGGAGGATGACGCTACACGCGCGGCAGAATGTTCGATCGCGCTCTGCGTCAAGACCGAACGCTGGATCGAAGCGTTGCCGCCGGCAATCGCGCATCGAATCGGATTCAAGATCGGCGCGCATTTCGGGCCGATCGTCGCCTCCCGGCTCGGCGGGCGCAACCATCAGCACATCACCGCGACTGGCGACACCGTGAATGTGGCGAGCCGGCTGATGGAAGTGGCGGCCCGCCACGATGTCAGGCTGGCGGTGAGCGATACGCTGCGCACCGTAGCCGAACGCGCCGGCGCGCGGCTGAAAACCGGAAGCCTTGTCGGCCCGGTCGAAGCGCAGATTCGCGGCCGGTCCGGCTCGCTCACGGTCTGGCTGTGGCAGAGTGAGCGCCCCACACTGGACCAACAACGTACACATCCCGACGCCGCCGAGTGACTGGCCCACGCGCCCTATTGCAATTCCGGCGGCGGCGTGCGGTCGAACACTTCGCCCTTCGGGCCGCGTAGGAGATGGAGTGCATAGGTCTCGACCACGAGCGAGCCGCGCGTGCGCTCGACCTCCCCGACCTTCTCCACGCTGGCGAACCTGTCCCTTAACGGAAGATCCCCCGGCCAGACCTCGCGGACATAAAGCAGCGGTCCGGCGAGCTGCGTCGCGTCGGGCTCGGGCATGTTGACCCATCGGATGCGCTGGCTCTGCTGCGCGACGCAGGTGCCGTTCGGCAGATAGAAGGCGAGCCAGCCGGTGGTGCCGTAATCCGAGGCCAGCACGCATGTGGCTCCCGTTCGCGCCCTCGCTGCTTCGATCTCTGCGGCCGTTTCGCGCCAGCCGATACCAACGCTGCGCACCGTGGCATCGCGGCGGTAGCCTGACAGCACGCCGGTGTCGGCCTGCACGACCAGCAGCACGAACATCAGAACGCCGCCCGGCACTGCCCAGCGCCGGCAGAAATCGACCAGGCGCTGCCAGCGCGGCTCCCAGTCGACCAGATGCGCGGCGACGGCGGCGGCGATGGCAAACGCAGGATAAACCGGCGCAAACCAGTTGGCCTCGACGCGCGCATGTAGCGAATGCCAGACGAAATAGGCGACGATGATCCAGAACATCACATTGACCAGCGCGCGCGCCGGCAGCGCGCCGGCCCGGCGGCGAAGAAGCGCGTAGAGTCCCATCGCGCCGAGCATCCACACCAGCGGCGTCGCGAACGCGATCTGCGTCGGGATCAGTTCGGCGATGAAGACGGGCCGAAAATCCTCGATCCGCGCCCGCCCCATCTGCTTGATGAAAGACACCCAGTGGTGCTCGGCGTTCCACAGAATGACCGGTGCAAACAGCGCTAGGGCAACGAGGCCGCCGAGATAAAGCCAGGGCGAGATGAGCCAGTGCCGCAGCTTGGGAACCGCGATCAGCCAGATCAGGATGGCGGGTCCGAAGAACAGTGCAGTGTATTTCGACAAGAGCGCGCAGCCGGCCGCTGCGCCGACCGCCAGCCACCACACGCCGCGGCCGGTCTGCAGCACCTTGGCGAGCGCAAACAGCAGGAGACTGGACGCCACCAGGAGCGGCGCGTCCGGCGTCACGATCATGGTGCCGACCGCGGCCATCAGCGTAATGTTCAGGAGGATCGCTGAGGAGGCAGCGACGCGCCGGCTGCCGAACAGGATGGCGGCGGCCTGGTAGATCGCCCAGCTCATCGGCAGCGCCAGCAGGATCGAGACCAGCCGCACGCCGAACTCGGTATCGCCTGCGATCAGGGTGCCGAGCCGGATCACCGCGGCAACCATCGGCGGATGATCGTAATAGCCGCCGGCAAGATGCTTCGACCACATCCAGTAATAGGCTTCGTCGAAGGTGATCGGCGTGAAAGCCGCGGCTACGAGCCGCAGCGCCACCAGCGCCAGGATCGCAAGACCCGTGTTGAGAGCAACGCGCGCCTCGTTCGAGTTCATTTTGGAGAGCTACCGGTCCTGATTGTATCAGGACCGGGCTCCAACTCGTTGTTTTGACCTTCCCACAACTCGTCATCCCGCCCGCCACCCGCCATCCCCGCGAAAGCGGGGATCCAGTACGCCGGGAAGCCAGTGACCAGATCGAAAGGCGGCGGCGTACTGGATCGCCCGGTCAAGCCGGGCAATGACAGCGGAATGTGAGGCGCGCGCGTCATCCCATCATCCCTCACACGAACCGGTATCCACTTCGCTCGAAAACGCTATCGGTCATCGCTTGCGCCAGACGAACAGTCCGGACATGGCGTAGTTCCAGACCACGCCCATCAGCGCGCCGGCAAGCCCCGCGAGCCACCAGATCGGCTCCTGGTCGAAGACCGCGAAGGCAACACCGACGTTTGCAAGCAGCCCGACGCCGCACACCAGATAGAACAGCAACAGACCGCGCAGGATCGCAAATCCCTTCAGCCGCTGGTCCCTATAGGTGAGGAAATTGTTCAGGATGAAATTGCTGGTCATGGCGACCAGCGCGCCAATGGCCTGCGCCTCAGCAAACGGGGCATTGAAGATTTCGTGCGCGATGAACAGCGCCACGAGATGGACGACAAGGCCAGTGCCTCCGACCATCGCGAACAACAGGAAACGCAGCGACACCACATCCTGGGTCAGTTTCGCCAGCACCAGGCCGAGGAAATCCAGCGCCACCATGGAATCGAGCTTGCTCTCGCCGTGCTGGCGCGAACCGAAGGTGTAGGGAATTTCGATGGTGCGCAATTTGCCGTGCGCGGAGGCGACGATATCAAGCAGGATCTTGAAGCCCTGGGTCGAAAGCTGCGGCGCCAGTTGCTCGAAACGGTCGCGGCGAATCATGAAGAAGCCGCTCATGGGATCGGCAATCTCGATCTTCAGCGCGCGCTTGGCGACCTCGGTCGCAAGCTGACTGGCCCCCGCCCGCTTTTTGTTGAAACTGTCGGCGCTGCCGCCCTCGATATAGCGGCTGCCGACGACCAGTTCCGCCTCGCCGCTGCGCAGCAGCGCCACCATCTTCGGCAGTTGTGCTTCGTCGTGCTGCAGGTCGGCGTCGATCACCGCCGCATAGGGTGCGCTCGATGCCAGAATGCCCTCGATGCAGGCACCCGACAGTCCGCGTCGCCCGATTCGGCGGATGCAGCGGACGCGGCGATCCTTTCGCGCCAGCCCCCGCACCACTTCCCAGGTTCCGTCAGGGGAATTGTCATCGACAAAGACGACTTCCCAGGCGATGCCGGCCAGCGTCGCCTCCAGCCGCCGGTACAGCACGGTGACATTGTCGCGTTCATTGAAAGTCGGGACGACGACCGAAAGCTCAGGCAAACCGGCCTGCGACGGGGTTTCGGGGCCCGGTTTGATGGCGTCATTCATGGCCGCCAGCGTATATCCGCCGCCGCCCCACATGCCAAGGCGGAGGTTCCGGAACAGCCACTCAATCGGGGAAAACGGCCTTAAAAAAGCGTCTAAAATGCCAACGACCACGAACAGAGGGCGCGCGTACATCCGGCGCAGCCAAACTATTCATGGTCGTCCCAGCGTTGGAGCTTTGAAGCGTCAACATCGCCGTTAAATTCGATATGGGAACACCGCCCGCGTTCCGCAAGGCGCGGTCCGCCTCCTAATTCGGCACTTCCCGAATCACCGGCCCGCGCGGCGCTGGCGCCGCAGGAGCCGGCTGCGCCGGCGCCGGTTGCTGGCTGCTGGCCGGTTTGGCGGGCTTTCCATATTGGCCGATCGGCCCATAGGCGACGGCGGCCACCAGCACGATCGAAGCGACGATGGCTCCCAAAAGACCGGCGACTGACTGCGAATTCATACTCAACGTTCCCCTACGCCTGACCGGGAACTGATATCATGGAAAAAGCGCGTGGAGGAATAGTCCCTGCGTCGACCATCGAGAAAACCGGCCATCGAGTCCGCCCTTCAAAATCTGACCACGCGAGCGCCGCGCAACCGACAAGCAAGAACCGCGATTAGATCGCAAACATGGCGGAGTCTCGACCTTTGATTTGCAGGGAATAGGGGAAGCAGATGTCGAATACAGATCAGGGCAAACCGGCCGGGAAATCCGGACGGCGCAACCGGAAGGGAGAGCGGGGAAAAAAGGCCGCTCCCCAAGAGAACCCGACGGTAAGTCCGACAGCGAGCCCGGCGCCGGTTGAGTTGCAAAGCCCGGATCAGGAAGCATCGCTGCAACCGGAGCCGGCGCACGCGGAAAGCCCGAAGGTCGATCAGCCTGCCGTCGACGAGCCGGTCGATGCTGTCGCCACGTCGCCCGAGCCGCACCCGGCCGCCGCGCCCTCGCCGGCCGAGCCCGCGCCAGCCGAAGCCGCGTCGATCCAGTCCGCGCCAGTCGAAGCCGCGGCGGAGTCCGCGCCGGTCAGTCTGCAGACCATTGCGAACGCCTATCGTGACTACACAAGGAAATCGCTCGAGGACTTCGGATCCTTTGTCGAGCAGCTCAGCGGCGCTCGATCGCTCGACAAGGCGATGATGGTTCAAAGCGAATTTGTGAAGCGGGCTTATGAGACGTCAGTGGCCGAGTCGCAGAAGATCTGCGAACTTCACAACCGGCTTGCCAAGCAAACCCTAGAACCCTTCAAGGGACTGACAGGCACTACGCGGGCGACGCACGGCAAGTCCTGAGGTTCGCGCGTTTCGGCGCAAATGCGTGAAAGCAAAGGACTCCGGTCTTCCGGAGCCCTTTTCCTTGCGAAGCGCTACGCCTATGAGCCAGCGCCTTGGCTCTGGCCTCGCTTCGATGCCGCTCCAGCCCGCGCATATAGTGTCGCTGCGGGCGGTAGCGGCCGGCCCAGTTCCGCATGATCTTGCGGGTTAGAACCGTGGCCAATCAGGGCCGAGTTGGTTAACATCGCTCGGAGCCCTCCTCTTTTTCGAAGAGTCTTCCCAGTGAGCAAGCCCTCGAAGTCGACCGCAACCAGCAGCGGCAGCATCTATATCGGCATCGGCGGCTGGACCTTCGAGCCGTGGCGCGGCGTTTTTTATCCCGAGAAGCTCGCGCAGGCGAAGGAGCTGTCCTACGCCGCCTCGAAGCTGACCTCGATCGAGATCAACGGCACCTATTACGGTTCGCAGAGGCCGGAAAGTTTTCGCAAATGGGCGCGTGAAGTGCCTGACGGTTTCGTGTTTTCGTTGAAGGGACCGCGCTTCGCGACCAACCGCCGCGTGCTGGCGGAGGCCGGAGACTCCATAAAGCGCTTCTACGATTCCGGCGTGATGGAGCTTGGCGACCGACTAGGCCCGGTGCTCTGGCAGTTCGCACCCACCAAAAAATTCGACGGGGCCGATTTCGGCAAGTTCCTCGAACTGCTGCCGCGCAAACTGGACGGGCGCGCACTGCGTCATGTGGTTGAGGTGCGGCATGACAGTTTCTGCGTGCCGGAATTCATCACCTTGCTGCGACAATTCGAGACGCCGGTCGTGTTCGCCGAGCACGGCAAATATCCCGCGATTGCCGACGTCGTCAGCGATTTCGTCTATGCGCGGCTACAGAAGGGCAATGACGAGATCAAGACCTGCTATCAGCCAAAACAGCTCGATGCCTGGGCCAAGCGGTTTCAAGCCTGGGCCGCTGGCGGCGAGCCCGACGACCTGCCGCGCGTCGACAAGACCAAGCCGAAGAAGATGCCGCGCGACGTGTTCGCCTATGTGATCCACGAGGGCAAGGTGCGCGCGCCGGCCGGCGCGATGGAGTTGATCGAGCGGGTGAAGTGATCCTCAGTCGAGCTTGATGCCTGCCTCGCGGATCAGTTTCGTCCAGTTGTCGTATTCGGACGCGACGAAAGCATCGAGCTTGTCGTCCGGCAGATCCCACGGCTCCCCGCCGCTCTTCTCAAAGCGCTCCTTCAGCTCTGGCAGCGAGGCACGGATTTCCCGGCGCAGTTTGGCGATGGCCTCTGGTGGCGTCTTGGCAGGTGCAAATATCCCGAGCCAGGAATCGACATCGAGGCCGGGCACACCGGCTTCCGACATCGTCGGCACATCAGGCGCCAACGGGCTTCGCTTCGACGACAGCACCGCAATGCCCCTCGCCTGCCCGGACTGCACGTAAGGCAGCCCGGCGGCAATCGAATCGAAGAACAGGTCGATGCGGCCCGCCAGCAGGTCGGTAAAGGCCGGCGGCGAGCCCTTGTAGGGTATTTCCTGAAACTTCACGCCAGCAGCCTTCATGAAGGCAGCCGCTACCAGTTGCTGACCGGTGCCGACGCCTGCCGTCGCGACCGAGATCGAGCCGGGATTGGCCTTTGCAGCGGCGACGATCTCCGCCAGCTTGCCGTGCGGCAAATCCTTGCGGCCGACCATGACGTAGCCGAACTTGTAGACCAGCGCGACCGGCACGAAGTCCTTGCGCGGATCGTAGCCGAGCTTGGAATAGAGCGCCGAATTGAATGCCATGTTGGAGAGCCCGCCGACCACTAGCGTGTAGCCGTCTGGCTCGCTCTGGCTTGCGGCCTGCGTGCCGACGACGGTGCCGGCGCCCGGCTTGTTCTCGACCACGAAAGCCTGCCCTATCCGCTTCGACAGCGCCTCCGCCACATGCCGCCCAACCAGATCGTAACTGCCGCCCGGCCCGATCGGGACGATGATCTTTACCGGTCGATCGGGATAGCCCGACTGTGCGTACGCTGCCGCAACGCTTAACACGACGAACGCGAACATCCATGCTAGCGAGCTGCAAATTCGGTTCATCGCTTTCCCCCCGTGACAACGGCCATCGACTGGCTCTTTCCCCGAACTATGGGATATGACGCCTCTATCGGCAATGCAGATGTAGCAATCGATCGATCATTACCGTAGCCTTGCGGCAGCGACATAATGTCTGGATTGGTATGGCCCGCAGGACCAAACGCATCTTCACCATCGGCTATGAGCAGACGCCGGCGAAGGCGGTGCTCGACGAGCTGGAAGCCGCCGGCGTCAAGCTTTTGGTTGACGTGCGCGCGGTGGCGGCGTCGCGTCGGCCCGGCTTTTCGAAGAATCAACTCGCGGCTGGCCTCGACGAGCGCGGCATTTCCTACCTGCACCTGAAGGGGCTCGGGACACCGAAGGACGGCCGCGAGGCGGCGCGCAGCGGCAAGTTCGATCTGCTGCACAGGATCTATTCGGCGCACCTCAAGACAGCACAGGCGAAGGAGCAGCTTGACGAGCTGTCGGCGCTGGTGCGGAAGTCCGGGCCCGTGTGCATTCTCTGCTACGAGCGCGACCACACGCAATGTCATCGGCAATGGATCGCCGAGATCATCGAGGACCGCGACGGCGTGAGGGTAGAGAATTTGGTCGCGCCGCAGGTGTAGAATCGTCGCCCGGATGAGCGCAGCGACATCCGGGTCGACACGAACACCCGTCCCGGATGTCGCTTCGCTCATCCGGCTACGAGACGGTTACGCTTTGCCATCCAGCCGGAACGTTCCTTCCATCATCTTCACGCAACTCCCGCCGACATAGATGGAAGCGATCTTGCCGTTCTGCTTGCGCACGCGCGTCAGCAACAAGCTCGGCCGGCCCATGTCGACGCCCTGCCCGATCCGCAATTTCACTTCGCCATCCTTGGTAGGGTCGAGATCGGCAAGCAGCGCCGCGCAGGCAGCCGTCGCGCTGCCGGTGGCCGGGTCTTCGGACAGGCCGCTGGCGCCGGGATGAAACATCCGCGCCTGCAAGTCGCATGGCTGTCCACCGGCCGGCACGTCGCGCGTATAGAAGTAGACCGCGTCGCTGCTGTCGCACGGAAAGGTTCTTGCGAACGCCGCGGCGTCCGGCGTCGCCCGCCGCAGCGCCTCGCGGGAGGCAACCTCCACTGCGAGGAACGCCAGGCCGACCGAGATGATCTGCGGCGGATGACGATCGGTCTTGACGTCGCCAGCCGACAAGGAGAGACAAGCCGCAGCCTGTTCAGCGCTGACATGCGACATCCCTTTCAACGGCTGCGGCGCCGTGAATTCGGTGCTGACGACCCTGCCCTGCTCGGTCACGACCTCGACCGGCACGAGGCCAGCCTCTTCCTCGAACAACAGCCGCGCCGGCGGTTTTTCCGCGAGCGTCGCCAGCACAAAGGCGGTGCCGACATTGGGATGACCGGCGAAGGGTATCTCGCGGTTCACGGTGAAGATGCGAACCTGCGCGTCGTGGGCGCTCTCGCGTGGCGGCAGCACGAACGTCGTTTCCGAATAATTGAACTCGGTGGCAATCGCCTGCATCTGCGCGGTCGACAGCCCGCCGGCATCGAGCACGACGGCGAGCGGGTTGCCGCCAAAGGCGCGGTCGGTGAAAACGTCAACGGTGATGTATCGTCGTTGCATATCGCTATTCCTTTATCCCAGCCGCCACACGGCCATCGGCCGCTCATAGCCCCTGACCTCCACCTCGCCGAGCGAGACGGCATCCCGGCACGCTTCACCAAGCGCTTCGCGCACCGCTTCGGAGATCAGGAATTGCGAGTTGAAGTCCTTGTTGAGCGCTTCGAGCCGCGAGGCGAAGTTCACGGTGTCGCCGATCACGGTGTATTCCTTGCGCCGGGGCGAGCCGATATTGCCGGCGACGACTTCGCCGAGGTGAATGCCGATGCCGATGCGCAGCGGCCAGCTCGTCGCTTCATTGACCCGCCCATTGGCTTCCAGCATTTCGCGCGCCGCGGCAACCGCCCGGTGCGCCGGGTCCGGCGCTTCCAGCGGTGCGCCGAATAGCGCCAAAAATCCGTCGCCCAGAAACTTATTCACGATACCGCCGTGGCGGTCGAGGATGTCGACCAGCACGGCAAAGGCGCCGTCGAGCCGATCCACCACTTCCTGCGGCGCGCGGGTGCGCGCGCCGGCGGTGAAGCTGCGGAAGTCGACGAACATGACGGCGACGCGGCGGATGTCGCTGTCGGTCTTGGCGCCTTCCGCCATTAGGCGTTCGACCACCTGCGGCGAGACGTGCTGGCCGAACAAATTGGTGATGCGGTCGCGCGCGGTAGCGGCCTTGATGCTCGCCTCGAACTGTCGCCGCAACTGATGGCCGACAGCGCCAGCGAGCAAGCCGCAGATCAGGATGATCAGACTGCGCGCGGCGTGGTAGTAAATGCTAGGCTCGGCATCGCCCGTGGGCGGATGATAGAACATCGCCATGCAAAACAGCTCGACGGCAGCGACGGCTCCGGTGAAGGTGGAGAGCCAGAAATCCAGCCTCAGCGTAGAGAGAATGATGAAGATGAAATAGGCCATCGGCGTCACGAAGCCGAGCGCCGCGACCGATCCCATGCTGTTGATGTGCAGCGCCAGCGCGATCGTCGGCATTGAGGTCTCGATCAGCGCGCCGAGGTAGCGGCGGACTATGGGTAGGTCGCGCCCCTTCTGCATGTGGCGGGTAATCTGGCCATGCACCCACAGTTCGAACAGGATGAACGGCACGAGCATCGCATAGAGGTATTCCGGCTTCAGATTGCCGTGCCAGACGCGGCTGACCACGTCGGATGCGAAGAAGTAGACCGTCCAGAGAATCAGGGCCAGCAACACGGTAGTCGCGATCAGCGCCTTGATGCGTAGCAGCTCGGTCTTCATCACCTCCTGCATTAACGCGCGCTGGAAGTCGGCCGACACTGCCGTGTCTTGGTCTTTTAACTTTCTACCCAAGAACCCGAGCATTATGGCCCCTTGTCATTCCGGGGCACGCGCAAGCGTGAACCCGGAATCTCTGGATTCCGGGTTCGGCGCTTCGCGCCGCCCCGGAATGACTGCAACATATACCCTCAATCGAGCGTGCGACGGAAGCGCGTCACGGCGATCGTCATTGCCACCAGCATCAGTACAATGAGTGCAATCGTGTCGTATTGCAGGTTGGAAGGAGCGGCGCCTTTCAACATGATTGCGCGGACGATGCGGATGTAATGGGTCAGTGGCAGCGCCTCGCCGAGATACTGCGCCCACACCGGCATGCCGGCGAACGGAAACATGAATCCGGACAGCAGAATGCTTGGCAGGAAAAACATCATCGACATTTGCATCGCCTGCAACTGGTTCTGCACGATGGTAGAGAAGGTATAGCCGATCGACAGATTGGTGGTGATGAACAGCGTCGTCAGCGCCGCCAGCAGCGCCACGCTGCCGAGAATCGGCACCCCAAACAGCAAGGTCCCGATGCCGACGATCAGCGAGGCCTGGATGAAGCCGACGATCACGTAGGGAATGATCTTGCCGAACATCACCTCCACCGGCCTGATCGGCATCGACAACAGGCTCTCCATGGTGCCGCGCTCGATCTCGCGCGTCACCGACAGCGCGGTGAAGATCAGCATGGTCATGGTCAGGATGGTGCCGACAAGGCCCGGCACGATGTTGAGCCGCGATTCCGCGGCCGGGTTGTAACGGGCATGTGCCCTGATCTCGAACGGCATCGCGGGCGGATCGCCGATGTGAAGGTCGTGCGCGAGTGCGGTCTGTACCACCGCACCGAGCGTGCCCAGCGCGGAGCCTGCCGCGACCGGATCGGTCGCGTCGGCCGCTACCAATAGCGCCGGGCGGTCGCCGCGCCGCACCGCGCGCTCAAAACCGCGTGGGATCTCGACCCCAAACAGCACCTTGCCCGACTGCAGGAGATCGTCGAACTCGGCGACGCTGTGTACTTCGCGGGTGAAGCGGAAATATTTGGTATTCTCCAGCGCCTTCAGCACCGAGCGCGCCAGATCGCTGTCCTCCTGGATCAGCACCGCCGTCGGCAGATGGCGCGGCGTGGTGTTGATGGCATAGCCGAATAGCAGCAGCTGCATCACGGGGATCATCACGATCATCGCGAACGAGACGCGGTCGCGGCGGAGCTGGATGAATTCCTTGACCAACATCGCATAGCTGCGCCGCCAGAAGCCGAAAGCAGGCTCCGGCATGCTCCGATTTTGGCTGGCAGCATCGGTTGCACTCATTGGAAATTGTCCTTTGAGCGGTTCATGAGATCGATGAACACGTCTTCCAGCGAAGGCTCGCTGTCCTCCCAGCGCCATCCGCTCTTATCGCGATAAGGCGCGATGGTTGTCTCAAGCGCAGATTTGTCGCGCCCCGAGACGTGCAGACTGGTGCCGAACGGCGCCACCATGTCGACGCCTGGCTTGCCTGCGAGGTCCGCCGCGAGTCCGTTGAGATCGTCGCCGGAAACCGTCCAGGTCGACAACGCCGATTTCGCGATCACCTCGTCCACTGTGCCGTGCGCCAGCAGGTGACCGTAGGCGATGTAAGCGATCTCGTGACAGCGTTCAGCCTCATCCATGTAATGAGTGGAGACCAGCACCGTCAGCCCTTCGGCGGCCAGCGCATGGATCTCGTTCCAGAAATCGCGCCGCGCCTTGGGATCGACGCCGGCGGTCGGCTCGTCCAGCAGCAGCAGTTGCGGATTGGGCAGCGTGCAGGCGCCGAGCGCAAGCCGCTGCTTCCAGCCGCCGGAAAGTTCACCGGCAAGCTGCTCCTCGCGGCCGTTCAGGCCGATCCGCCGGATCATGTCACGTGCGGCGCCGCGCGCGTCGCGCATGCCGTAAAGCCGCGCGACGAATTCGAGATTCTCGCGCACCGAGAGATCCTGATACAGGCTGAAGCGCTGCGTCATGTAGCCGACCAGGCGCTTGATCTTGTCGGCGTCGCGGCGGATGTCGTAGCCGAGGCAGGTGCCCTCGCCGGCATCCGGCGTCAATAGCCCGCACAGCATGCGGATGGTGGTGGTCTTGCCGGAGCCGTTCGGGCCCAGGAAACCGTAGATCGAGCCGCGTCTCACCTGCATCGAGAGATCATGCACGACTTCGCGGCCGCCGAACGATTTTGAAAGGCCCTCGACGTTGATGGCAATATCCGCGCCAGATGTCGTCAAAACCGAATTCATCTCTTCTCCGCTACCGGCGTCCGGGCGTTGAGGAATACGCTGATCGGCTGACCGACGCGCAAGGCGTCCGGCCGGCTCGGCCGCGCCTGGATCAGGTAGACCAGCTTGTTGCGCTCATCGAGGCTGTAGATGACCGGCGGGGTGTATTCCGCCGTCGTCGCGATGAAGTAGATTTTTGCGGTGAGATCGGCCGCGCAATTATCGCAGGTCACCTTGACCTCGTCGCCGATCGCAAGCTTCGGCAGCTCCGTCTCCGGCACAAAGAAGCGAGTCTTCATGTTGCCAGGCGGCATGATCGACAGCACGGGCCGCTGCGCCGGCACCATTTCGCCTTCGCGGAAATAGATCTGCTGGATGGTTCCGCCGACCGGCGCAAAGCCGCTGCGCCGCGCCAGCCGGGTCTGCGAGGTGTTGACGCGGGCTTCCGCGACGCGCAACGCCGAGGTCGCTGAATCGAGGTTGGCCTGGGTGCCGGAGCCGGTCTTGCTCAGCGACGCCGCGCGGTCGTAGGTCTGCTGCGCGTTGGCAAGCGTCGCCTTGTTCTGATTGAGGTCGGCCTGTTGCAAATCGTCGTCGACGGAATAGAGGAGATCGCCGGGCTTGACCTCGTCCCCTTCCCGCACGTTGAGCTTGATGACGCGGCCGCTTTCGTCGGGGCTGACGAAGATCATGTCCGCCTCCACCCAGCCCTGAAAGCCCGGATCCCGGCGCTCCTTGCAACCGGCGAGTACGGTGGCCAGCGCCAGCGCGGCCAGGATCGTTATCGTTCGCGACGAAGTCATGCTGTTCTCCGTTCGCCAAAAATCAGATCGAGGTGCACCCGAAACATTTCGAGGGCATCCAGTGGCGCATGTCTGCTGAAAAGGCTCTGCCAGATCACGGCGATGAGCGCCGGCGCCACCATGATTTGCGGAAACCGCGCCAGGTTCTTATGTTGAATCTCGCCGCGCGCGATGCCGAGTTCGATCAGCGCACGCATGCCAGCGAGGCCTCGCGAGACCACTTCGCGGTAGTAGAAGTCGGCGACCTCTGGAAATCGCGGGCCTTCGGCAACGATCAGCCGCACAAGGTCGCCGCGCCGCGTGGTCGCTACCTCCTCGATGAAGGTTTTGGCGAACCCCTCAATCATGTCGCGCACCGATGCTCCGGGCTGCGGCGGCGTCGCCCACAGGCGGGTCACCAGCGGCACGATCGCGGTCCGGATCAATTCCTCGAACATCGATTCCTTGTCCTTGAAGTGCAGATAGATGGTGCCCTTGGCCACGCCCGCGCGTTTGGCGATGTCGTCGAGCCTCGTCGCCGCAAACCCGCGCGCAATGAACTCCTCCATCGCCGCCTCGATGATGGCCCCGCGCCGCTCGGCAGCGCGTTCGGCACGGCTGGAGGCCAGCAGCGGCTTTGAGGACGCCGACGCCTTCGCCCCGGTCCGGCGATTGACCGGCTTCGAAGCTGATTTCCTGGCGGTTTTGGCAGCTTCTTTTGTCATGCGCCAGTTATGACTGACTGGTCAGTCATTGTCAATTCGAACCAGAAGGCGGCTCTTCACATGGGCGTGACCCGGCCGGAGATCCCCTCGATCGCGCTGCCCTTCGGATGATGTTGCGCCTCGCCAAAGCAGCGTCACATCCCATGCATGCGGGATGTCGCTGTGGTCTTTCCACGGTCATTGCGAGCGCCACAACGGGTCGTCATGCCCCGCGAATGCGGGGCATCAAGTACGCCGCGGCCTATCGGTTTAATCACTGCTGTCTCTGGAATACTGGATCGTCCGCCGGAGCCTGTCATCGGGTGCGCGTTCGCGCGACCCGTTGGCGGACGATGACAGTGAATGTGCGTCAGCGTTCTCGCGGCGCACTGCGCCCGAGCTTTTCATCTTGGTGTCCCCTCCTCGAGAACGAGGGTGCAGGGAATGCCGGGTGCCCTTCATCCTGAGGAGCCCCGCGGAGCGGGCGTCTCGAAGGACGTAGGCCACAGACGGGCCTCATGGTTCTCCCGGCGATGCGAAGCATCGTCCGGAGACGCGCGGAGCCTGTCATCGGGCCGCGCTACGCGCGGACCGTTGGCGCTCCTCACCATGAGGGGCTTATGACGCAATACGTTTAGCCGAAGGCGTCATCCGCCGTCGCACCTGACGTAAAATGGCGGATTACGCTTCGCTAATCCGCCCTACGCCCTTAACCAACCAGCAATTCCGACTCTCCCGACGCGCACCTCACCCCTTGCGCATTTTGCTGAGCAGGTAGTTGTCGTAATAGTTCTCCGCGATCTGCGTATAGAAGAGCACTTCCTTCATGTACGCGTCGTGGCTCTCCTTGGTCTTCTTGAACAGCGCGCTCTTCTCGGCGATCTCGTTCAGGTGGTCCTGCGTGGCCTTGTAGCAGGCTTCCAGGACCGGCTGCGGAAACGCGCGCAGCTCCGCTCCGTTGGCGACAAGCCGCTTCAGCGACGCAGGATTGACGCTGTCGTATTTTTCGATCATCCACGCGCCGGCTGCCGAAGCGGCCTGGTTCAGGATCGCCTGGTATGGCTTGGGAAGCGCATTCCACTTCTCCTCGTTCACGGCCATGTGCAGCATGGCCCCGCCTTCCCACCAGCCGGGGAAATAGTAGTACTTCGCCACCTTGTAGAAGCCGAGCTTCTCATCATCGTAGGGACCGACGAACTCCGCGGCATCGATCGTCCCTCGCTCGAGCGCCGGATATACGTCACCGCCCGCGATCTGCTGCGGCACGACGCCGAGCTTTGCCAGCACATGGCCGCCCATGCCGGCGATGCGGAATTTCAGGCCTTTGAGATCGTCGACGGTCTTGATCTCCTTGCGGAACCAGCCGCCCATCTGCGTGCCGGAATTGCCGCACAGAATCGCATGCGCCTTGAAAGGCTTCAGCGCCTCGTTGCAGAGATCAGCGCCGCCGCCGAACGTCCACCAGGAATGCTGATGGCGATGGTTCATGCCAAACGGCGCGCCGGTCGCATAGGTCAGCGCCGGCTCCTTGCCGATGTAGAAATAGAGCGGCGTCTGCGCGATCTCGACGGTCGCGGAGGTCACCGCATCAAGCGCCTGCAGGCCGGGCACGATCTCGCCTGCCGCAAAGGTTTGAATCTGAAACTTGTTGTCGGTGGCATCAGCCACGTACTTTGCGAAAGTCTGCGCCGTGCCGAAGATGGTTTCGAGCGACTTCGGAAAGCTCGAGGTCAAACGCCACTTGATCTCGGGTGCACCTTGCGCGATCGCAGGTGCTGCAACCAGCGTCGTCGCGCCGACCACGGCGCTGCCTTTGAGGAACGTACGGCGTTTCATGATGTGCTTGCTCCCTAAAATGAAAGTCGATTGGCGTCGGGGCAAAGCGGGCCTTCCGCCCGTTTGAGCGCATCATAACGGACATCGAGGCATGCGTGGAAGCACAACCTCACCGCTATCGGGCGGATTGTCGCTTGAACCGCCTCAATCGGACCAGCATTATTTGTCCCAGGGGCGCCGTCTCCAGAGCGCCCTCTCTTGGGAGGTACAGATGAAAGCAATCACATTCGGTGCGGCGATCGCGCTTGCGTTTTCCACCGCCGCCTACGCGCAAGCACCAACATGGACTGTTCCGTCGGAAAGCCAGCGCTGTCCGTCGAAATGGGGCGCGGCCGACGAGCGCGGTTCGGCCAATCATCAGAAGCCGGCGGCCGTGTTGAACGCCGCGAAATTGATCAAGACCGGCGAGGTGATCGAGTTGGCGCACGTGCTCGGTCCGAGCATGGCGTTCTTCGGAACGCGGCGCTTCGACATGCATGCCAAGCGCACGTTCATGAATCAGTTCTCGAACATGCGCGGCTCGAATGAGGAGATCATCATCACCGAGCTTGGCCAGGTCGGCACGCAGTTCGACGGCTTTGCGCACCAGACCCATCTCAATAGCTGGTACAATTGCCAGAAGGTCGACGAGAACGCCGACCGCATCGGCTTCAAGAAGTTCGGCATCCATAATGTGGGAACGCTGTTCACGCGCGGCGTCCTGATCGACGTCGCAGGGTTCAAGGGCGTCGACATGCTGGGCGACAATTACGAAATCACCGTGGAGGATCTCGAGGGCGCCCTGAAGAAGCAAAACCTGACACTGCAGCCCGGCGATGCCGTGATCATTCATACCGGTTGGGGCAAGCTCTACGGCAAGGACAACCCGCGCTACGTGAAATCCTGCCCTGGTATCGGCGTGCCGGCCGCGCTCTGGCTAGTCGCAAAGGACCCGATGCTGCTCGGCGCCGACAACTGGCCGGTCGAGGTCGCGCCCAATCCCGACAAGCAATTGTCGCTTCCGGTGCACCAGATCGCGCTCGTGGTGAACGGCATCCATCTGCTGGAGAACCTCAAGCTCGACGAGCTAGCGCAAAAGGGCGTCGGCGAATTCGCCTTTGTGATGCAGCCGCTCAAGATTCAGGGCGGCTCGGGCTCCACGGTGTCACCGATCGCGGTGAGGTAGCACAGCTCTCCGATCTCCGCGAGAAACCCGGTGCTTCGGAGATCGCAACCCACGATCACGCCCCGGGCCTCAGTGTGATGTCCGCTCTGGAAGCAGCGGACATCACGAAGGGCGCATATCGTGTCCCGCCTCTCTCAACTGATCGAACTCGCCGGGATGATAGATGGCGCCATCGGGCGTCACGATCTCGACGTTCCAGCAACCGTCCGACATCAGCTCCTCGGCCTTTTTCAACGCGGCTGGAACCGACTCCCGGTTAAGAGTTACGTTCCCCGCCGTATCCTGCCCTGTAATCAAAAACCTCATATGACCGGCTCCCCGCGCAAGCTGGCTACCAGCCTGGCCTGAAGCGCATTTGCGTCAAGAGGGTCGCTCGAGCTTCGGTTCTGATCGAACCGAAGCTCGAGATTTTTGTTTTGGCGCGCCTGTCCGAGCGAACCGGGCTACTCCTCGGTCGGTCCCGGAAGGAGACGACGCAGGCGCTGAGCTTCTTGCCATGTCGCAAGAACCGCCCTGCCAAAGCGAACGAGCCTGGTTGCGGAGTGCACGAGGATGAGTGTGATCATGGCAGCCGGCCCGCCTTAACAAGCAGACGCCCGGTCTGACGCTCGGCGTCGTCGGGCAGTTTAAGTCCGCGGGCGGCAAGGTACTGCTCGACGACACGGTCGGCCCGTTGCTGACGGGCTTGGATTTGAACGCGCAACAATCGGGTTAAAAACGAGGTTTTTCTGGTCGGGGCAGAAAACCAGGCCCCAGCGGTGAGTATGTTCGCCATGGATGGCTCCTTTATCGGAGTTGTCCTTGGGCGAATCTCCTTCCCTGGTTCAGAGATAGATATTGGTACCAACAAATGCGAGATCAAATACCTCGCAACGATGCATCAATTTTGCACCTCGCCGCGCAAAATGCCCGGCGCAATCACATGGCTGTAACAGCAAATACGCATGCCGTGGAGCCAAGCGAATCATTGCTGCGAGATCGTTGGGCGGAGTGTGAGTCGCGAGCGACTCACTTCGCGAACGGGTTCACCCAGCCTCCCCGGCCGGCCGGCGCGCGCGGCGGATAGGCCGTCTCAAGATAGTTCAGCACCACCTCACGATCCTTGTCGTCGAGCGGCGGCATGTTATGGCGGCGGATCATCAGGTTGATCGAATCCTCCCACTGCGTGCGCGTCATGCCCTGCTGCGCCACCAGGCGGAAACCGTGGCAGGCGGTGCAGGCGTAGAAGGTTTCGTGCCGGCCGGGACCGGCGGGAAACTGCTCCGGACTTTCCTCGCGTGGCGCAAACGTTGTCTGCGCCATGGCCGGCGCGATCCAGAGCGCGCCGGCCATCGCGAACCACACCAAGCGCTGCATCATCCGACCAGCACGGCGATGCGGTGCATGGCGTTGCCGCCATAGCCTTGCGGATTCCAGAAGCCGGCCTGATGCGGCTGCATCGCGCCCTTGGAGTCGGTCGCACGCGCCCAGATCTCGAAATAGCCGTCACTCGGCAGTTTCAAGGTCGCGGTCCAGCGCTGCCAGTCATATTTGTTCTTCGGTTTTTCGAGCGTCGCCCGCTGCCAACTCGCGCCGAAATCGCTGGAGATATCCACCTGCCTGACGGTGAGATCGCCGGCCCAGGAGGCGCCGCGCAGCTTCAGCTCCTTGGTGCCGGCCGCGAACTTCGCCCCGTTTGCCGGATTGGTGATGATCGAGCGCACCGGCATCGATTCGAGTATACGGAAATTCGCCGGATCGGCCTTGCCGCCGGGCACCATCGGCTTGATCGGGGTACGATAGGAAAACTCCGTCATGCCGGGGCCGTCATGCTCGCGGTCGCGGATGGTGATGCGCGTCAGCCACTTTTGCGATGCCGAGCCCGTCCAACCCGGCACGATCAGGCGCACCGGCCCGCCATGGATGTTCGGCAGCGGCTGGCCGTTCATGCCCCACACGATCATCGTGTTCGGGTCCATGGCCTTCTCGATGCGCACGCCGCGCGAGATGGTCGGCTTGCTGGCATCGCCCGACAGATGAAGATCGGCCGCATAATGCGCGGTGTATTTTGCGGATGGCTTCAGGCCCGCCTTCTTGAGCAAGTCGGCGAGCGGCACGCCGGTCCATTCGGCGCAACCTGCCCCGCCATTGGTCCACTGGTTGCCGCGCGCCGGCGGTGAGAACTGTGAGCGGCCGTTGCCGCCGCATTCCAGCACCATGCGCCGCGTCACGGCCTTGTGTTTCGATTTCAACTCGCCGAGCGTGATCTCGAGTCCGTTATTGACCTCGCCATCGATGGTAATCTTCCAGGCGTCGGGATCCTTCGTCTCCTCAGGGACCTGCCCGTTGTTGCGGATGTAGAATTTCTCGATCGGCGTGGTGTCGTCGTCGAGCAGGCTTTCGGGCGTCTCGGCGACCAGCGGCCGCTCGCCGAGCACGACAAGGCCCTCATGCTTGCCGGGATATTTCAGGTATTGCGGTCCTTTGGCCGGCGCGGGCGCGCCGGCCGACGGGGGCGTGGCGGCCGGAGCGGCCTGCGCATGGGCCTGAGGGATTCCCCCGTCGTTGCGTGAGAGCGGCATCGCGCCTCCGATGACGGCGCCGATCGCAGCCAGCCCTGAACTGCCCAAAAATCTGCGCCGGCTGGTTTTGAAATTATTGCCATTGGGCGCATCGCGCCCGGACTCCCGCGCCATGATATCCTCCCTCGCCGCCCTATGCCGGGCTTTTTGGCCGCAGTTCCCTTCGGAAACCCGGCTGGCGGGAGTATTCGCGTTTTGCGGCTTTGCCGCAAGACGGCCTGGACGAGCCGCCGCGCGCGCCTCAAGGCGTCCGGCATTGGCGTCAATTTGTCGCTCGACACGGCCCATAAACCTTGCGAGATTCCGCGATGCGACCGCCGCACACGGAAGGCGGGACATGCTTGTCGTCAGACTTGCGTTGCTCGCAACTCGATTGCGGGGTTGTGATTTTGTCTGCCAGGCAGACAGTCGGGCGTAAATCGCGCCCTCGAAGTGCCGGAGATATACTGGCAGCAATTATCATCACCGGTCGCTGCGGGCAGGTATCGCCGGTCTATCGAGGCATCGCCCGATAGCTGCCATGTCAAAGTTGGAAACAGCGGAGACCTGCCATGACTACTATCGAAGAAGCTCCGAGCAAGCTCGTTCTGAAAGCAGGCTCGACCACGCTTACGTTCGACAAGGATTCCGGCAAGGCGATACTGCAGAAAAAAATGTTATTATGGAACAAGAAGCCTGTCGAGTTCCCGCTCTCCGAAATCGATGACATCGCGGTAAAGTCGGACGTGGACGGCCTTTCAGGCGCGGAAATCCACCACAGCGTCATGCACAGGCGCAATGGCGAGATCACCGTCCTGACCACCGAGGAAGCCAAGGACGCTGCCGAGACGGTCAAGAAGCTGCGCGGATTTGTCGGACTGCAGAGTTGAGGCGCAGGACGTTGCCGCTCGGTGTCCGCTCTTGTGCGGACACCGCGCGATGCCTGACGGCACCATTTCTGGCATTGGGACAAGCTGACATTGTCATTGCTCCCGACGAGTGTCCGCTGGTGAAGGAACGCGCAGTCGGAACGATGTCCGTTCGTCGGCTTTCAGCAGCGTGACTGAGATGCCCGCCTCCTAGCTCGGCATCGCGACTTGAGCCGCCGCATGCGGAACATCGCTGGCACGTCCCCCAAACGATGTGCCCTAACCCTCACGCGAAGGCCCAAGGGGCTAAAAATTTACACGGTCACATCCAAGGAGCAACACCATGACCCCACACATCCCCGAGGAAGATTCTACCAGGTTGATCGACAGGAATCCCTTCGTAATCGTGGCCAACACGATGCCGCCTCGAGATCCTGATGAAGACGATGAAGACGAAGAAGACGAAGAGGAAGAGGACGAAGAAGAGGGCGCAAACGAAGCGCCGGTCGTACGCGAGCCGGACGAAGACTAAGCGAGATGTTTGAGACAGCCTGGGTTTCGGAACCAGTCGGCGCGCTGGCCCACTGGAGTGCGCAGCGAACGCCTGCCGACCGCTCTGAACTTATCGGTCGACTGCTCTAGATGTGAAACTTCAGCCCGTCGACGATCTTGTCGACCACCTTGCGCTCGGCGCGCATCGCGAGCCCAACCAGATTGAGCTCGGCACGGATCACGCCTTTAACCACCTCAAAGCCCCCGGGTTGCGCGATGCCTGCTGTGGCCCCGCCCTTTTATTGCTGAGGCATGGTCAGCGGTGCTGACACTAGATGCTACTCCAAACGTCTACGCCGCGCCTCGTGACCTTCGTAGTGACACCTCCGGAAATAGGGCGTACTCAAGCATTGCACTGATCACGGCCTCAGCGTCGTGGGCATAGCCCTCGAATGACACCGGGAACGACGACCGGTTCGTCGAACACTAGAAGCGGTGTTTTGGCATAGACCAAATATCGTCTGATCAGCGCCGAGCAAGGCGCGGGATTCCAATCGCGAAATCGCGCAGGGCTGCGATAAACAAACTCAAGGGGGCGTTCTCAAAGAGGAGAATTGCCATGAAACTTCGCGCAACATTGCTTTTTGCGGTTGTACTTGGCGGCGTTGCTGCCGTAGTTGCCCCTGCCAGAATTGCTGCGGCTGAGCCTGACAGCCAGATCACCATCCTCTACGACGCTTTCGGCAGTGATGCCGCGATGAAGAAGGATTGGGGCTTCTCCGCGCTCGTGGAGATCTCCGGCAAACGAATCCTGTTCGACACAGGCAACGATCCAGACATTTTCGCCACCAACATCAAGGCAAAGGGTGTTGACCTCACGAGCATCGATTTCGTGGTTCTGTCACACCGCCACTCCGATCACATGGCCGGCTTGAACCATGTTCTGAGCGTGAATCCAACGGTGAAGATCTACGCACCTAGGGAAGGATTCGGAATCTACGGCTCGTCGCTGCCATCGAGTTTCTACCGAAAGGACGATTCCTTGCCGCCCGCGATGCGCTACTACGACGGCAGGCCGCCGGAAGTCATGAAGTTCGGTACCGCGTGGCAGGGAGCCAACATCGAGCTTATCGACAAGACAACGGAAATCGCCCCGGGCATTACGTTGCTCGCACTTGTGTCCGACACGCCCGGCACGAAGGAACTCAAGGAGTTGTCCCTGGCCATCAACACCGCGGACGGCATTGTGCTCGTGGTCGGCTGCGCGCACCCTGGGATCGAAAAGATCGTCGAGGCGGCGACAGCGATCAATCCCAGAATTCGCTTGATCGCCGGCGGTTTCCACCTCGTCGTCGCATCGGACGAGATCATTGCCAAGGCCGTGGCAGCGCTCAAGGAAACATTTAAGGTAGAGAACATCGCTCCGGGCCATTGCACCGGTGAGCCGACATTTGCAGCGTTGAAGCAGGCCTACGGCGATCGATACCTTTATGCGGGTGTTGGCACCTCGCTGCCGTTGGCGCCAGGCACGGGTTCTGTTGGGCGCCGTGGCGAGGGACCGGCGCTCCAGGAAGATGATCTGGCCACCTATCGGAAGCTGGCCCGCCGCGAAGACCCCTTCGGTATCCTTCGGGCGCGGCAACGTATGAGGCATTCGAACCTATGAAGCCAGCCATGAGCAACGACCAAATGGACATGGCGCTCCCGGACATATCGCACTGCGCTAGCTGTGAAACCTTAGCCCGTCGACGATCTTGTCGATCACCTTGCGCTCGGCGCGCATCGCAAGCCCGACGAGATTGGTGCAGTCCGCGTTGTCAGGCATCAAGCCCGCCGGGATGAACCGGCGGGCTCTGCTGTGTTCGGGTTGATATATTTCAGTCTATGCTGCGCTTTTTGCAGGCGACGCAGCTCCGGTCACGCCGATCTGGTTCAGCAATGTGAGCATGTCGAAATAGTGCGTCGCGCTCCTGACCTTTCCACCTTCTACCTGGAAGATTTCGCAAGCTGGCACTTCGATCGGCTTGTTCGATGCCGCAATGGCACCGGTCGGCGTCTGCAGCGGCCCGGTGTGAATGCCCTTCCATACGAGTTCCAAGATGACGCTATCGTTGCTGACAAACTCGCGGATGAATGTCCCCTTCGAGTCGGGGAATGCCTGGGCCCAACCCTCGAGCGCTTCGATGATCTGACTCGAGCCCTCCAAGCGACGGCTCGTTGCCTTTTCGTCATACACGGCGTCGGCAGCCAACAAGCCTCTCATCTCGTTCCAGTTCTTGTTGTTGTATGCGGTAACGGTGGCTTTTGCGATTTCAATGACGTCCGCCATAGCTGATCCTCCAACTGGCGCCAAAGACACGCGGCGCCACAAGCAAACCATACTCGCTCTTGGCGGCGGTCGGGCGCAGAGCACCGCTCCCAGCCGCTCACTTTGTCTTGTGCGGGGGCGAGAAAGGTTCAAGTCCTTGCATTCGACGCGCCCAAGAGAGAGGTGGTAGCCAGTAAAATAATCGGCTCGCACGGCACGCTGGTAACTGCGTACTCAAGTGGGCGTCGCTGCCGCGTGCAATTCGCACCACCGGCTCCGATATGCACGCCGATTGGCATTGAGTTCAGCGCGCGCATCAGTACGAGGCAACCGATTGCTCACGCATCGTTCGGAATGCTCGGTTGGTGGCATCATGCATGATATTGACTATCGTGGGCCGGGGCGCAGTTCATCGGAAGCCGCGCCCGGCGCAGGCCAGACGCATTCCTATTCTCAGCGTGCGTCGACCCTGTAAGCCACAACAGTGCCCTCCATCATCATCGGGATGATGACGATCCCATCCGGTCCCATCCCGAGGTCGGCACTCCCCTTGGCGAGCGGAAGAAGGCGCGTCGCTGTGCCATTGCTCGCGATGCGGAATAGCCCGCCGCTCATCCAATCGGTGGCAAGATAGCCGCCCTTGCCATCGGGTTCGACGCCGTCGAGATTACCGACTGGTGTCGAGCTACCTAGATCGGACACTTTCTTCGTCGCGAGATCGACCACCTTCATGCGGCCGGGCACCTTCGTTGAGAAGTCAGGGGCCATCTTGCCCCACGACGCAACCACAAGCCGGCCGTCCTCGACGAGGAGCCCGTTCGGATTTTCGAGCGCGTCATCCTGCATCAGGAGAGACAGCTTGCCGCCGTCGAGCACCCAAATGCTGTTTGACACCATATCGGAAGCGTAAATCCGTCCACTCTTGTCAGCCGCGAGGTCGTTCAAAAACTTGGATCCGGATGCCTCGAACCGGTTCAGGACTTCGCCCTTGGCGAGGTCGATTTCCGCGATCCGGTCCACGTCTGCGACGTACAGCTTGCCACCGGCAAGCGCGAGCCCGGTCGGACTGTCGAGCCCCTTGAGCCACTCGATTGCTACGACCTTTCCATCCGGCCCGAGCTTTGAAACGAAGCCGTTGCCATCCTTCTTCATCGGATCGCCGTTAACGTTCGACACATAGACGGCCCCCGCAGCTCGGTCGAATACCGCCGATTCGGGGTTCTTGAAGCCACTCGCCTCCCACAGCTTCTGAGGTTCCGCGGCGCCGGCGCTGAAGGTAAGAACAGCTAACATTAATGCGGAGAGCTGAGGTGTCCTCATGGTAGCCTCCTCGTGCTGCCCCGACGAACGAACAAGCCTGTCACGGCAAGTGTTCCTCGGCTTTTCTCTTAACTTGCAGCGCCGGGTTAGACGGGCAGATCAGCGTCTTGCGATGAGCTCGACTGTTGGCGCGGCGAGCACTGCACCAACGATGTCCGGTCCGACGATTGACTTACCAAGTCAATTCAGCGGTTAGCGCGGCGGCTGCTTTGAGGTCACCCTTCAACGAGGCCGCCATGGCACAATGCCCGGCCAACAGCTCAGGCTTGCTCGAAACGCCTAGCTGTGAAACTTCAACCCATCCACGATCTTGTCGATCACCTTGCGCTCGGCACGGACGGCGATCCCGACGAGATTGAGCTCGGCACGGATCACGCCCTTGACCACCTCACGGTTGGCGACGTCATGCGTGGTCTTGAACATGTCCTCGGTATAGACCGCAGGCGTGACGTCGCGCGCAAGCGAGCGTTCCAGCGCGCGGGACAGCGCCGGGCGGTCGGCGCCGTAGATCAGGATCGGCTGGCCGATCAGCGATAGATATTTCGTGCCCGATGCGTCGCCATAGGGCTCGCCGATGCACTCGGGAAACGCCGCAGCGATGCCGCCGGCGAGGAAGGACGCGACGTTGAGCTTCTGCCACGCCTCGAGATCGGTCCGGATCACGACCGCGATCTTGGTGTCGAATTGCATTTGCGAATTACCATACGTTTGAGCGTTCAATGAACTCAGCTCCTTATGGTGAGGAGGCGCGCCAGCGCCGTCTCGAACCATGAGGCCCGAGCCGGGCCTTCATCCTTCGAGACGCGCGCAAGCGCGCTCCTCAGGATGAGGGTCAACTTATCACCCCTTCGCGTCGCAGGCCCAGGCGCGGATCACGCATTCCTTGCCGCCGAACTCGTAGCACTTCTTTGTTGCGGCGTTGAGCGAGCTCGAAATCCTGGGCTTCACGGCATAACCGTGGGGGCCGCAGGGGTTGGTCATGTCGACCGCGAACGCAGCGCAGGCGCGCTTGATGGTGATCGCGGTGCAGGTGCCCTTGCACTGCTTCAGCGCCGCGCTCCGCGCGTCGGCCTCGGCGGCATAATCATAGGCCTGGCCGTAAGCGCCGCACTTGCCGATCGCGACCGCGCCGGCCGCCCATGCCTTGGTGATGTAGCTCGAGACTGCCAGTATCAGAGTCAATGCAACGACAAACAGCGCGCGGCGCTGTGCCGCGACAGTCGAAACGATCAAAATCCCCTCCCCCGAGGTAACGGGTAGAATTTAAGCCGGGGGAGTTTCCAGTTGGTGAACGGTTGATTGAGAACGGAAGCGTCAGTCTATCCACGTCGTCGTCCCAGCGAACGCCTGGACCCATAACCACAGGATGACGTGTTGGGGCCAGGTTGTGGCCCCAGCTCGTCGCAACAATCGGCAGAGGTGGTTATGGGTCCCGGCTCAAGGCTGGAACGACAGCGGTGGTTGCTTTACGATCGCCGCGCCGCTTCCAGCGCTTGCGGCGTATCGATGTCGAGAAATGCGCTTTGGCCTTCGACCGGCACTTCGGCAACCGCCTCGGTATGCTTGGCGATCAGGTGACGGGCGCCGACGTCGCCTTCCAGCGTCATCAACTCTTTAAAGAAGCGGCGCGACCACAGCACGGGATTGCCGCGGCGGCCGTCGCTGACGGGGACCGCGATCAGGTGGCCGCGGTCCGGCGCGAAGGTTTCGATCAGCCGGTCGATCAACTGCGCATCAATCAGCGGCATGTCGCCGAGGCAGACGATGGCGCCGTCGGCGCTGTCGGGCACCGCGGCGATACCGGCCTTCACCGATGAGGCCAGTCCGCCGGCGAAATCCGGGTTGCGAACGAACTTTACATTGAGGCCTGCCAATGCCTGCTCGACCAATTCGGCCTGGTGGCCGGTAACGACGATCACTTCGGTTGCCTTCGAGGCCAGCGCCTGCTCGGCCACGATCCGCACCAGCTTCTTGCCGTCGATTTCGGCCAAGAGCTTGTTGGGACCCCCCATGCGGGTCGAGCGGCCGGCGGCCAGCACGATTGCCGCGACGTTACGGTTGGCTTCAGTATCGGCAACCGTGCGCGGCTGCGGCCTTGTCACGATTTCCATCAACAGGCCGCCGACGCCCATGCCGGTGATTTCGGCGCGCGTGACTTTCAGCCCCGCCATCAGCCGCATCAGCACCCAGTCAAAGCCGTTCTCGACCGGCGAACGGGCGCAGCCCGGCGCGCCCAGCACCGGCACGCCGGCGGCGCTGCCGATCAGCAGCAGATTGCCGGGATCGACCGGCATTCCGAAGTGCTCGATGGCGCCGCCGATTTCGCTGATCGCGGCCGGGATCACGTCGCGGCGGTCAGCGATCGCGGACGCGCCGAACACGATGACGAGCTCGGCTCCGAGCGCCAGCAATTCCTTGATGGACGCGGCCAGCGCTGCCTCATCGTGCGGAACGCGCCGCTCGGCAATGATGCTGGCGCCGGCCGGGGCCAGCCGCTCCGCCGTCACCCGCAACGTCTTGTCGATGACTTTTGGCGAGAGCCCCGGCAGTAGCGTCGAGACCACGCCGACGCGCTTGATGATGTAGGGTGCAATCCGCAGCACGTCGCAGCCTGCGGCGGCCACGGCGGCGTCGCGCAGCTTCGCCTCGACGCCAAACGGGATGAGCTTTACGGTTGCGATCATCTCGCCTTCGACGACGGGCTTGAAGGCCGAAAGCGTCGCAAAGGTGATGGCTTCGTCAACGCTGTTGATACGGTCGACCGCGGCGCGGTCCACCACCAGCACGCCGGCTTGCGCAGCAAACAGATTGGCGCGGCCGGTAAAGGCGCGCTCGACGGTGACGCCGTCGCCGGCGACGGCCTGTGCGATGCTGGCGGCGGCTTCATCTTCGGAGACGTCGCCCTCCTCCAGCCGTACCACGACGATTTCCTTCACGCCCGCCTTGTTGAGCGCCTCCACTTCCGCGGGCCCGATCGTGGTGCCCTTCTTGAGCACCAGCGAACCCTGCCGCAGCGTATGCACCGTGACGCCGCCAATCGCATCGGCCGGACTGGCGGGACCGAACTTCATGCCGCCTGCACCTTCGCGGTTTGCTTCTCGCCTTCCTTGGGCAGCCGCAGCTCGGCGGTGATCTCGGCCATGATCGCGACCGCGATCTCCGACGGCGACACAGCGCCGATCGAAAGCCCGATCGGCGCATGGATGCGCGCAATGTTGGCATCCGCAGCGCCTTGCGCCTTCAACCGCTCCGCCCGCTTGGCGTGGGTCTTTCGCGAGCCGAGCGCGCCGATGTAGAAGCAGTCGCGCTCGAACGCGTGCAGCAGCGCGGGGTCGTCGATCTTCGGATCATGCGTCAGCGCGACGAATGCCGTGTAGTGATCGATGTTGAGCGGCGGCAGCGCGACGTCAGGCCATTCCGCGATCAGCGGCACGTCGGGAAACCGCTCCGGGCTGGCAAACGCGGTGCGCGGATCGACCACCGTCACGTCGTAGTCAAGCGAGCGCGCCAGCGGCGCCAGCGCCTGGCTGATATGGACGGCGCCGACGATGACGAGCCGCGCGGTCGGCGCATAGACATTGAGAAACAGTTTCTTGCCGCCGCTCTCGACCATGCCGCTCTTGCCCATGCGGAGCTGTTTTGAAAGTTCGGCGCTCAGCGGATCGGTGGCGATATCCTTCGCCTTTACCAGACGCTGATCGCCATTGGCGACGTCGGTGACGACGATGACCGGCCGGCGCGCGGCGCGCTCGGCATTGACTTGTGTGAGGGTTTCCAGCTTCACGATTGGCCCACCTTCTCGACGAAGACGCGGATGGTACCGCCGCAGGACAGGCCGACGTTCCAGGCGGTCTCGTCGGCAACGCCGAATTCGAGCATTTTGGGCTTGCCGCTGGCGATCACGTCGAGCGCCTCGGTGACAACCGCCCCCTCGACGCAGCCGCCGGAAACCGAGCCCAAGAACGTGCCATCGTCGTTGATGACGAGGCTGGACCCGGCCGGCCTCGGGGCCGAGCCCCAGGTCTCGACCACGGTCGCCAGCGCCACGCCGTGACCAGCCTTCTGCCAGTTCTCGGCGGCCTGCAGAATGTCTTCGTCGCGGTTGAGCATGGGATGCCCTTTCAAGCTGCTGAGCGGATGCGACTCATATGGTGCGGCGGGGGCGGCGCCGAAAGCGCCTCGATCAGCCCTTCCATCGAGGTCAAGTTATGCACCGGGCGGAATTCGTCAACGTGCGGCAGCATCATTTTGATGCCCTGCGCCTTGGCCTCGAAGGCGCTGTAGCGCAGCAATGGATTGAGCCAGATCAGGCGGCGGCAGGAGCGATGCAGCCGGTCCATCTCGAAGGCGAGCTTGGCATCCGCCTCGCGCTCCAGCCCGTCGGAGATCAAGAGCACGATAGCACCCTGCCCGAGCACACGGCGCCCCCACAATTTGTTGAAAGAGTGCAGCGAGGTGGCGATGCGGGTACCGCCGGCCCAGTCCTCCACCGAGGACGAACAGCTCGCCAGGGCCTCGTCGGGATCGCGTGCCCGTAGCGCTCGCGTCACGTTGGTGAGCCGCGTGCCGAACAGGAACACCGAGACGCGCTTGCGGGCGTCGGTGATGGCATGAAGGAAATGCAGAAACAGGCGCGTATATTCGCTCATGGAGCCGGAGATATCGAGCAGCGCCACGATCGGCGCCGGTTTTTCGATCCGGCCGAGTTTTTTGATATCGATGATCTCGCCACCGGTGCGTAAGGAACTGCGCAAGGTGCGCCGCATGTCGAGCCGCAGGCCTTTCGCGTCGGGCTGGTATCTGCGGGTGCGCAGCTCCGCCTGCGGCAGCTTCATGTTCGCGATGGCATGAGTCACTTCGGCGATCTCGGCCGCGCTCATCTGCGCAAAGTCCTTTTTCTGCAGGATCTCCTTGTCGGAGACCGACAGCCGCAATTCCTGCTCCTGGACCTGCGGTACTTCATCTCGCGCCGAGGGCTGTGCCAACGCCTCCTGCACGCGGCGCGAGGCCGGCGGCGGCTTCTTTTTGGCGTGATCGGGCAACGGCACCGAATCCAGCATGTGCTTCCAGTCTTCGGCGGCGCGGAAGAACAGGTCGAAGGCCTGGGCGAAGATCAGCATATGCTCGTGGCGCTTGACGAAGATCGCCTCAAGCGTGGCGTAGACGTCGGCACGGTTGCCGATCTCGATCGCCTGCAGCGCGTTGAGTGCGTCGATCACGGCGCCCGGGCCGACCGGAATTCCGGCCGCGCGCAACGCGCGGGCGAAGCCGACGACGTTGTCGGCCATTTGGCCGGTTGGGGGGTTGAGGTGATCGATGGTGGTCATGGTGAACCCGGTTTCCACTCTCGTCATTCCAGGGCGACGCGACAGCGTCGAACCCGGAATCTCGAGATTCCGGGTTCACGCTTCGCGTGTCCCGGAATGACGACAGCTATGTCTCGCTCGTCGCGTCCTTCAAAACCTTTTGTAGCGCGTCGCCCTGCATCCGCGCGATGTCGTCCTGGTATTTCAACAACGCACCAAGCGTGTCGCCGACCAGTTGCGGCGTCAGCGAGCGGGCGTCGAGCTCGGTCAGCGCAGTCGCCCAGTCGATGGTCTCGGCGACGCCCGGCGACTTGTAGAAATCCTGGTCGCGCAGCGCCTGCACGAAACTGACGACCTGCTGCGACAGCTTTGCGGAAATGCCTGGCACGCGCGACTTGACGATCGCCAGCTCGCGCTCGGCTTCTGGGTAATCCACCCAGTGATAGAGGCAGCGGCGCTTCAGCGCGTCGTGGATCTCGCGGGTGCGGTTCGAGGTGATGATGACGATCGGCGGATGCGGCGCCTTGATGGTGCCGAATTCGGGGATCGTCACCTGGAAGTCGCTGAGGATTTCCAGAAGATACGCCTCGAACGCCTCGTCGGCGCGGTCGAGTTCGTCGATCAGCAGCACCGGCGCGCCGGCGACATCAGGCTCCAGCGCCTGCAGCAGCGGGCGCTTGATCAGGAAACGTTCAGCGAAAATATCCGACGATAATTGCTCGCGGTCGGTATCGCCGGCGGCTTCCGCGAGCCGGATCGCGATCATCTGCGCCGCGCTGCTCCATTCATAGACGGCGGAGGCGACGTCGAGGCCTTCGTAACATTGCAGGCGGATCAGCTTTCGTCCGAGCGCGGCCGACAGAACCTTTGCGATTTCGGTCTTGCCGACGCCGGCCTCGCCTTCGAGAAACAAGGGCCGGCCCATGCGCAGCGACAGATAGGTGACCGTCGCCAGCGACCGCTCGGCAAGGTAGCCGCGGGAGGTCAGGAGTTCGAGCATCCCATCGACGGATTTGGGCAGCGTCGATGCACTCATGGGACAGCCAATCTTGATGAACCAGAAAGCGGCAATTTTACTTCGCCGTTGCCGCTTCGACGGCGCGGCGGGTCAGCACGCCGATCAGATGCGCGCGATATTCGGCGCTGCCGTGTAGATCGCTGTTCAGCCCTTCCGGCGATGCCGAAATGCCGTCGAGCACCTTGTGCGAGAAACGCTTCTTTAGCGCTTCCTCAAACTGGGTGGCGCGGAATACGCCCTCCGAGCCGGCGCCGGTGACGGCGACGCGCACGTCGGACGGGCGCCTGGCGACGAACACGCCGACCAGGGCGTAGCGCGAGGCCTGGTTGCGGAATTTGACGTAGGCCGCCTTCTTCGGCAGCGGAAACATCACCTTGGTGATGATCTCGTCGCTTTCGAGCGCGGTGGTGAACAGGCCCTGGAAGAATTCCTCCGCCTTCAGCCGGCGCTTATTGGTGACGATGGTGGCGCCGAGCGCGAGAACGGCGGCGGGATAATCCGCGGTCGGGTCGTTGTTGGCGAGCGAACCGCCGATCGTACCCTTGTGGCGCACCGCGGGATCGCCGATTCCGCCCGCGAGTTCGGCGAGCGCCGGGATGGCTTCGCCGACGATCGGCGACGTCGCGACATCGGCATGCGTGGCGGTCGCGCCGATCACCAGCGAACGGCCCTTCATCTCGATCGCGTCGAGCCCTTCGATGTGCGAGAGATCGATCAGATGTGGCGGGCTGGCAAGCCGCTGCTTCATGACCGGCACCAGCGTGTGGCCGCCGGCGATCACCTTGGCGTCTTCGTTCTTCACCAGGAGATTGGCGGCCTGCCGCACGGTCGCCGGCCGATGATATTTGAATTCGTACATGAGAACTTCCTGATCGCTACTCGCGATGAAATCGATTAGGCGAACTTGTCGATTAAGCGGGCATGTTGGTTAAGCGGATTTGGCCATTGCCTTGGCGCCGGCGGCGATCGAGGTCACGATATTCTGATAGCCAGTGCAGCGGCACAGATTGCCTTCGAGCTCCTCGCGGATGACATGGTCCGAAAGGTCGTGGCCCTTGCGGTTGACCAGATCGACCGCGGTCATGATCATGCCAGGCGTGCAAAAGCCGCACTGCAATCCGTGATGCTCGCGAAAGGCTTCCTGCATCGGGTGCAGCGGCGCGCCGTCGGGCGCCAGGCTCTCGATGGTCTTGACCTCGTGGCCGTCAGCCATCACTGCGAGCGTGGTGCAGGACTTCACCGCCTTACCGTCGAGATGCACGACGCAGGCGCCGCACTGCGAAGTATCGCAGCCGACATGGGTGCCCGTCAGCCGGAGATTCTCCCGCAGAAACTGAACCAGAAGGGTACGGGGATCGACGTTGGCGTTTACGGGATTACCGTTCACGATCAGGGAAATCTTGGCCATCACCACTCTCTTGAGCTGCACCTTCCGGATATGCCGGCAGCGCAGGCGTTTATAGTCATTCCAAAGCCCATAATATGGGCCATCCCCCTAATGAGCAACCTCAGGAGCCCCTCGCCTGGGGCATAGCCTGAGTGACTTGACGGGCCTGTTCGACCAGGGCCGGTGCGCAGGAATCAGCCTGAAGATCAGCCCTGCACGGCCTTGCCGAAATTGGTGAAGAATTCGTCGGCCAGCTTCTTGGCCGCGCCGTTGATCAGGCGCTGTCCGAGCTGGGCCAGCTTGCCACCGATCTGCGCCTCGACATTATAACTCAAGAGCGTGCCGCCATCCTTCTCGGTCAGCGCAACCGTGGCGCCCCCCTTGGCGAAGCCGGCGACGCCGCCCTCACCTTCGCCGGAAATCTTGTAGCCGTTGGGCGGGTCGAGATCGCTCAGCATGACCTTGCCCTTGAAGCGGGCCGAGACCGGCCCGACCTTCATTTTGGCGGTGGCGCGGAAGCCGTTATCCTCGGTCTTTTCCAGCTCCTCGCAGCCGGGAATGCAGGCCTTCAGCACTTCCGGATCGTTCAGTTTGGCCCACACGGCCTCGCGCGACGCCGCAAGCTGGACTTCGCCGTTCATTGTCATGGCCATGGGGGTGCCCTCCTGGATCGCGTCAACCTGATAGTCCCCAAGTAAAGCACGCCCGGGCCAAAAGGAAGGGCGATAAGCAATGCATATTCGCAAGTGCAACAAGTACAAGGCGATAAGGGCATTGGCATTGACAGGCCGGAATGGTTAGGTCGCGCCGATGAGCACGTCCCTCTCCCCTTTGCTTTCCCCGATGCTGTCAAGCGCCGCGATGCGTGCCGTCTGCGACGACATGGCGAGCCTGCAGAACATGCTGGATTTCGAGGCGGCGCTGGCGCGCGCCGAGGCGGCAGCCGGGGTGATTCCGGCAGGCGCGGCCGGCCCGATTACCAGCGCGTGCCGGGCCGAATCATTCGACATCGCCGCGTTGGCTGATGCCGCGACCAAAGCCGGCAACCTCGCCATCCCCCTGGTCAAGGCGCTGACCGCAAATGTCGCCAAATCGGATGCCGCGGCTGCACGCTATGTGCATTGGGGCGCGACCAGCCAGGACGTCATAGATACCGCCGCCATGCTCGGCCTTCGTGCTGGCATCGATGCGCTGCTAGCCGACATTAATCGTGCGATCGCAGGCTTTGCCGGGCTGGCCCGACAGCACCGCCACACGCCGGTGGTCGCCCGCACCTGGCTGCAGCATGCGCTGCCGATGCCGTTCGCCCTGAAGCTCGCCGAATATGCCGCTGCATTGCAGCGCTCGAAGCTGCGGCTGCAGCGCGTGCGCGGCGAGGCACTGGCGCTGCAATTTGGCGGCGCTGCCGGTACGCTCGCGGCCCTCGGTGACAAGGGATTGGCGGTCGCGGAAAAACTGGCCGAGGAACTGAAGCTGCCATTGCCGGACGCGCCCTGGCACACCCACCGCGACCGCATCGCCGAAGCGGCCTCCGTGCTGGCTATCGTCACCGGCACTTGCGGCAAGATCGCGCGTGATGTCTCCTTGATGATGCAGACCGATGTCGGCGAAGCCTTCGAGCCCTCGGGCGGAGGCCGCGGCGGCTCTTCCACCATGCCGCACAAGCGCAATCCGGTGGCGGCAGCCAGCGCGCTGGCCGCTGCCACCATGGCGCCCAATCTCGCCGCGACGATATTTGCCGCGCAAGTGCAGGATCACGAGCGCAGCGCCGGCCCGTGGCACGCGGAATGGCCGACACTGCCGACGCTATTGCTGGTCACATCAGGTGCGCTTGCGGCCACCGTGGATATCGCGGAAGGGCTCGAAGTCGACGCCGCGCGCATGCGCGCCAATCTCAACACGACCGATGGGCTGATCATGGCCGAAGCGGTGGCGATGGCACTGGCCGAAAAGATCGGCAAGAGCGAAGCGCACCATCTGGTCGAGGCTGCGAGCAAGAAGGCGGTCAAGGACAAGAAACATCTGCGCGATGTGCTGACGCAAGATTCGAGAATCACTGCACAACTCGCCGCCGACAAGATTACCGAACTTTTCGAGCCGATGGCCTATCAGGGCGCTTCGCAAGCCCTGATCGACCGCCTGCTCGCTTCAATCGACAAAGGATGATGTCATTGCCGGGCTTGACCCGGCAATCCATCACCTTGAATAGACTCTTTTTGGATGGATGCGCGGATCAAGTCCGCGCATGACAGCGGAGGCCTAAACCCATGCCGATGATCGACGCCGACGGTTGCCTGCTCAACGTATTCGTCGAAGGCCGCGACGGTGGACCGACGCTGATGCTGTCGAATTCGCTGGGCTCGACTATGCAGATGTGGGAGCCGCAGATGAAGGCGCTCACTCAGGTGTTCCGCGTCATCCGCTACGACCGGCGCGGCCATGGCAAGTCGAGCGTGCCGCCCGGGCCCTACTCGCTGGAACGTTTCGGCCGCGACGTGCTGGCGATCCTCGACGATCTCAACATCGCGCGAACGCATTGGTGCGGCCTATCGATGGGCGGCATGGTCGGGCAATGGCTGGGCGCCAACGCGCCTGACAGATTCGGCAAGATCATCCTGTCCAATACTACCTGCTATTACCCGGACCCGACGCGCTGGCACGAGCGCATCAAGGCGGTGAAGGAAGGCGGCATCGCCGCGGTGGCCGATACCGTGATTGCCGGCTGGCTGACCGCGGACTTTCGTGAGCGCGAGCCGCAGATCACCGCCAATATGAAGGCGATGATGCTGACCACGCCGGTCGACGGCTACATCGCCTGCTGCGAGGCGCTGTCGACGCTCGACCAGCGTGAGCTGCTGCCCAGGATCAAGAGTCCGACGCTGGTGATCGCCGGCCGTCACGACATGTCGACGACGGTGGCGGACGCCGAATTCATGCGCAGCCGGATTCCCGGCGCCAGCATGACACTGCTCGATGCCGCGCATATTTCCAACGTCGAGCAGCCGCACGCCTTCACCGAAGTGGTGATCGGTTTTCTGACGCAACGGTAGCTAACCAGAGACGTCATTGCGAGCGAAGCGAACCAATCCATTTCACCGCTTTCGGATACATGGATTGCTTCGTCGCTTCGCTCCTCGCAATGACGGGGAGAGATCTTACCATGGATGACAACCAACGCCGCGATGAGGGCATGGCCCAGCGCCGCAAGGTGCTCGGCAATGAGTGGGTCGACAAGTCGATCAAGAACCGCAACGCGTTCAACACCGATTTTCAGGACCTGATCACCCGCTATGCCTGGGGCGACATCTGGACCCGGCCGCATTTCGATCACCGCACCCGCCGCGTGCTCGTGATCGGCACCATGGTGGCACTGGGACAGTGGGATGAATTCCGCCTGCATGTGCGCGCGGCGCTTGCCGAAGGCGGCTTCACGCCCGATGACATCAAGGAAATCCTGCTGCAGCAGGCGATCTATTGCGGCGTGCCGGCGGCCAACCACGCCGTCAAGGAGGCGAACGCGATCATCGCGGAATTGGGTTTGCTGAAGAGTTAGCTGGGCGGGGTTGTAGCGGCTGGCGCTGCGGCCTCGATCGCACTCGTGTCCCGGACGCGGCGCGGCACGAAATGACGCGACGCAGAGCCGGGACCCAGGCTGCATCTAGGGTCCCGGCTCTGCGGCGCACCGCCAAGAGGCGCTGCGCCGCGTCCGGGACACGAATGGGAATCAAGTCCGGTCGGCCACGACGGTAGTGGCCGGAGCGCGCACAAGAAAATCCCGCCTTTCGGCGGGATCTTTTTCTACTCCGGCATCTGCCGTGGATCCTGGCTGGGTTTCTGACCCTGACGGCCAGGATCCTGCTGCTGTTGGCCCGGCTTCTGACCGCCGCCCTGCTGCTGCTGGCCTGGCTTCTGACTTGGCTTCTGGCCCGGGTTCTGGTTCTGTTGGCCCGGGTTCTGGTTCATCTTGTTCATCGAGGGATCTCCGTTGCTGAGACGTAGCCCGAAGTAACGGAGAGCCACGGCGTCGGTTGCAGCGGAACAGCGGTTCCGGTGGGATCATCGGAAGGCAATGCCGTGTCAGGACTGTGGCGTCGGAACCGCTGCGCAAAAACTAGCTCTGTACAAGCCAAATAAGCCGCAGCCGGCGCTGTTGCCGCCCCCAGTTCCCACTGTTAGAAAATGACACGACGCGTCGTCATGGGCTGCCGGAGCTCTCTCCGCGTCCTGATGCAACAAACGGCAGCGCATGGATTATTTCGCCCAGCAACTGATCAACGGCCTCGTGCTCGGCTCGATCTACGGTCTGATCGCGATCGGCTACACGATGGTCTACGGCATCGTCGGCATGATCAATTTCGCCCATGGCGATATTTTCATGATCGGCGGCTTCATCGCCCTGATCACCTTCCTGATCCTGGTCTCGTTCGGGCTGACCGCCATCCCGCTCATCCTCTTGGTCGTGCTGCTGGTCTCGATGGCGATCACTGCGCTCTATGGCTGGGCGGTCGAGCGTATCGCCTACCGGCCGCTGCGGCACTCGTTCCGCCTGGCGCCGATGCTTTCCGCCATCGGCATGTCATTCGTGCTGACCAATTATTCGCAGGTCGCCCAGGGCGCCCGGGTCAAGCCGGTGCCGCCGATCATCACCGGCGGCTATACGCTGCATGAGGGTTCTGAAGGCTTTATCGTGCAGCTTTCCAACATCCAGATCATCGTCGTCATCACCACGATCGTGCTGCTGGCGCTGTTCACCTGGCTGGTGTCGAGCACGCGGCTCGGCCGCGACATGCGGGCCTGCGAACAGGACCAGACCATGGCCTCCCTGCTCGGCGTCGACGTCGACCGCACCATTTCCATGACCTTCGTGATTGGCGCAGCTCTCGCCGCCGTCGCCGGCATGATGTACCTACTCTATTACGGGCTGGTCGATTTCTTCATGGGCTTCGTCGCCGGCATCAAGGCGTTCACCGCGGCCGTGCTCGGCGGCATCGGCTCGCTGCCCGGGGCGATGCTCGGCGGTCTCCTGATCGGCCTGATCGAGACGCTGTGGTCGGCCTATTTCTCGGTCGAATACAAGGACGTCGCCGCGTTCTCGATCCTGATCGTAGTTCTGATCTTCCTTCCGACCGGCCTGCTCGGCCGGCCCGAAGTCGAAAAAGTCTGACGGGCGGCAGCGTGAGCGCACCCCCCGCCGCCCAAACCTCGCGCGCTCCGGGCGCCGCCTTCATCCTCAAGAAAGCGCTGATCAGCGCGTTCGTGGCGCTGGTGCTGTTTTCGCTGATGATCGGTGTGCGCACCGAGGCCGGTCCGCAAGGGCAATTGGTCTATTGGACGCGCTTCGACGACCTCGCCATCATGGTCGCGGCCGTGTTCGGCGGCAGCATCCTCGTCGAGTTGCTGCGGCAATGGTGGGGACCGGTCGACACCGTCAGGGTGGTGCCACCTTCGGTACAAAGCGCGCTGTCGCTCGCCGGACGCCTGGTCGCGCCGGTGCTGCTGGTGTTCACGTTCCTGGTGCCGGTCCTCTTCTATAATGAGCGCTACATTCTCGACCTCGCCATCCTCGTGCTCACCTACGTGATGCTCGGATGGGGACTGAACGTGGTGGTCGGCCTCGCCGGCCTGCTCGACCTCGGCTATGTCGCGTTCTATGCGGTGGGCGCCTATTCCTACGCGCTGCTCGCCACCAATTTCGGGCTGTCGTTCTGGATCTGCCTGCCGCTCGCCGGCATTCTCGCCGCGTTCTGGGGCGTGCTGCTCGGCTTTCCTGTGCTGCGGCTGCGCGGCGATTATCTCGCCATCGTCACGCTGGCCTTCGGCGAGATCATCCGCCTCGTCCTCATCAACTGGCAGAGCGTAACCGGCGGGCCAAACGGTGTTACCGGTATTCCGCGGCCGACCCTGTTCGGCATTCCGCTGACGCCCGCCGACGATGGGCTTGCGGCCCTGCTCGGCATCGAGTTCTCGCCGACGCACCGCATCGTGTTTCTATTCTACATTATCCTGGCGCTGGCCCTGCTGACCAACTGGGTCACGATCCGCCTGCGCCGCCTGCCGATCGGCCGCGCCTGGGAAGCGTTGCGCGAGGACGAAGTCGCCTGTCGCGCGCTTGGCATCAACACCACCACGACCAAGCTGACGGCATTTGCAACCGGCGCGTTATTCGGCGGTCTCGCCGGCGCGTTCTTCGCGACCAGGCAGGGCTTCATCAGCCCGGAATCCTTCACCTTCCACGAATCGGCGCTGGTGCTGGCGATCGTGGTGCTGGGCGGCATGGGGTCGCAGCTCGGCGTGGCGCTGGCTGCGCTGGCCATGATTGGCGGCTTCGAGCTGTTTCGCGGGCTCGACCAATACCGCATGCTGGTGTTCGGCATGGCGATGGTGCTGTTGATGATCTGGCGACCGCGCGGGCTGGTCGGCCATCGCGCGCCAACCGTGTTTCTCAAGCACAGCCAGGCGATTTCGTCCGACCTCGTCAAGGAGGGACACGGATGAGCGGCGATCCGATTCTCTCCGTTGATCGCCTGTCGATGCGCTTCGGCGGCATCGTCGCCGTCAATGATCTCTCCTTCGATGCCGAGCGGCGCAAGATCACCGCGCTGATCGGACCGAACGGTGCCGGCAAGACCACGGTGTTCAACTGCATCACCGGCTTCTACAAGCCAACCTCGGGCACCCTCCGGCTCACCCGTGATGACGGCCCCGCCATCCGGCTCGAGCGGCTGAACGATTTCCGGATCGCCAAACTGGCCAAGGTCGCGCGCACCTTTCAGAACATCCGCCTGTTTCCCGGGATGACGGCGCTGGAAAACCTGATGGTCGCACAGCACAACGCGCTGATGCGCGCCTCCGGGTTGACGTTCCTTGGCCTGATCGGGGCGCCGTCCTGGCGCCACGCCGAACAGGCCGCGATCGATCTGGCGCGGATCTGGCTCGACCGCATCGGATTGCTCGCCCGAGCCGACGATGCCGCCGGCAACCTGCCTTATGGCGACCAGCGGCGTCTGGAAATCGCGCGCGCGATGTGCACCCAGCCCGCCCTGCTCTGCCTCGACGAGCCGGCGGCGGGGTTGAATGCGCGCGAAAGCGCTGCATTGAGCGAATTGCTGCTTTCGATCCGCGCCGACCAGGGCACTTCGATCCTGCTCATCGAGCACGACATGAGCGTGGTGATGGAAATCTCCGACCACGTCGTGGTGATGGACCACGGGTTGAAGATTGCCGAGGGCACGCCGAAAGAGATCCGCGACGATCCCAAAGTGATCGCGGCCTATCTCGGCGCCGACGAGGAGGAAGCCATCGCGGTGATGGAGAGCGGGACGTGAGCGTGTCACGCGAAAAACCAACCTCCCCCTGCAAGGGGGAGGTCGACCGCGAAGCGGGCGGGTGGGGGTCACGCTTTTCCCGCACGAAAGATATGACCGCTAGGGCGCGATCTCTCCGCGCAAACATGACGGATGCTGAATTGCGGCTGTGGCGTGCGCTGCGCCGTGACCAACTAAATGGCCTTTCATTCAGAAAGCAGCATCCGATCGGGCCATACACAGTCGACTTCTATTGCTCCCGGCTCCGTCTCGCTGTCGAAGTGGACGGCGGACAACACGCAGAACAGCGTAAGCAAGCCGACGATCGTCGAACACAGTGGCTTGCCGAGAAAGGCATTACCGTCGTTCGCTACTGGAACAATGACGTGCTGTCGAATTTGGAGGGCGTGCCCAGCGACCTGCTCGGGCACACTGAGAGGCTTGCGCAAGCGGTGGCAACCCCCACCCCAACCCTCCCCCTTTCAGGGGGAGGGAGAACGGATACGCTCGCGCCACATGAGAATGAGGGCGAGTCATGACTCACCCCCTGCTCGCGATCCGCTCGCTGCGGGCGGCCTATGGTAAGATCGAGGCGCTGAAAGGCGTCGACCTCGACATCAACGCAGGCGAGATCGTCGCCCTGATCGGTGCCAACGGTGCCGGCAAGTCGACGCTGATGATGACGATCTTCGGCAGGCCCCGTGCCCGCGCGGGCCGAATCGAATTCGACGGCCGGGATATTACCGGCGTGCCGACGCATGAGATTGCGCGGCTGCGGATTGCCCAATCGCCCGAGGGCCGCCGGATTTTCCCGCGCATGAGCGTGGCGGAAAACCTGCAGATGGGCGCCGACGCCACCGACTCAAACGAGGCCGACCGGGCGATCAGCCTGGAACGCGTCTTCGCGCTGTTCCCGCGGCTGAAGGAACGCATGACCCAGCGCGGCGGCACGCTGTCCGGCGGCGAGCAGCAGATGCTGGCGATCGGCCGGGCCCTGATGAGCCGGCCGCGCCTGTTGATGCTGGATGAGCCGTCGCTGGGGCTGGCCCCCCTGATCGCGCGGCAGATTTTCGATGCAATCCGGACCCTGAACCGGCAGGACGGCCTGACCGTGCTGATCGTCGAGCAGAACGCCAACCACGCGCTGAAACTGGCCCATCGCGGCTATGTCATGGTCAATGGCCTGATCACGCTCTCCGGAACCGGCAGCGAATTGCTGCAGCGCCCGGAAATCCGCGCCGCCTATCTGGAAGGCGGCCGTAGCGGCGGATAGGCTCCCGGGCGCGCGCTGCGGCAAGATGCGGCGAACGGACCGTGGATTTGCCTGAAAATTGCCGATGACTTCGCCGTAAAATCAGCCGACAATGGGCGGGATTTTCGTACCCGGCCTGCCGGGTGTTTCCCGAAATCGACTGACTGCGAGGATATCTCATGAAATCACTGAAACTCATCGGCCTGGCATTGGGCGCATCGCTGGCGCTATCGACGACGGCACTGGCGCAGGACATCTCCATCGCAGTGGCGGGCCCGATGACGGGCGGCGAATCCGCATTCGGCCGGCAGATGAAGAACGGCGCCGAGCAATTCGTGGCCGACATCAACGCCGCCGGCGGCGTGCTCGGCAAGAAGCTGGCGCTGCAGGTCGGCGACGATGCCTGCGATCCCAAGCAGGCGCGCTCGATCGCGGAAAAGTTCGCCAGCGCCAAGATCCCGTTTGTTGCCGGTCACTTCTGCTCGTCGTCGTCGATCCCGGCGTCGGAAGCCTATGCCGACGGCAACGTGCTGCAGATTACGCCGGCCTCGACCAACCCGCTGTTCACCGAGCGCAAGCTGTGGAACGTGGCGCGCGTCTGCGGCCGCGACGACCAGCAGGGCCTGGTTGCCGCCGACTACATCGTCAAGAACTACAAGGGCAAGAACGTCGCCATCCTCAACGACAAGACCACTTACGGCAAGGGTCTCGCCGACGAAACCAAGAAGGCGCTCAACAAGGCCGGCATCACCGAGAAGATGTTCGAATCCTACAACAAGGGCGACAAGGACTTTAACGCGATCGTGTCGCGCCTGAAGCGCGACAATATCGATCTGGTCTTTGTTGGCGGTTACCACCAGGAATCCGGCCTCATCCTGCGCCAGATGCGCGACCAGGGCCTGAAGACGGTATTGATGGCGGGCGACGCGTTGAATGACAAGGAGTTCGCCTCGATCGCCGGTCCGGCGGCGGAAGGCACGCTGTTCACCTTCGGTCCCGATCCGCGCAACAAGCCGACCGCCAAGGCGATCGTCGAGAAGTTCAAGGCCAAGAACATCGATCCCGAAGGCTACACCCTCTACACCTACGCGGCGATGCAGGTGTGGACGCAGGCGGTGGCGAAAGCGAAAACCACCGAGCCGAAAAAGGTCATGGAAACCATCAAGGCCGGCGAATGGGACACCGTGCTGGGCAAGCTGGGCTTCGATGCTAAGGGGGACATCAAGGTGATCGACTACGTCGTCTACAAGTGGGACGCCAAGGGCAACTACACCGAAATCAATCCGAAGGGGTCCTGATCACTTCGACGATCAGCGCCGATCAGAACATCGAACGCCCCGGCTCGCCGGGGCGTTTTCATTTCGGGTTCCAAAAAATTTTTAACCCGTTGGAACAATTGGGTTCCCGGCGCATTGAGCAAACCGGGCTGAGTTCCATGTCATTGATTTCACGACCTTAACCGTTATTCCAGCTTGATCTGCCGCGGGGGCAGCGGTCTATTTGTGAAATCGCATTTCAGCCGAAATGATTTGCGCGAACTGGCCAAGGAAACACCATGAGTGATCTTTCCCCTGGAGCATCACCCTCCGCTCGCCGGGTCGCCAAATCCAAACCACCTCCCACCAACGGCACGTCCGATCCGATGCAGGATCTTTTGCACGCTTTGCAGGCGATGCGCGCGGGCGATTTCTCGGTACGCATGACCGGCGATCACCTCGGCATCGAGGGCAAGATTGCCGATACCTTCAACGAAATCGTCGCCGCCAACCAGCGCATGGCGCAGCAACTGGAGCATGTCGGCCAGGTGGTGGGGCGTGAAGGCAAGACGCGCCAGCGCGTCAAATTCGATCTCTCCAGTGGTTCGTGGGCGGACATGGAGGGATCCGTCAACACGCTGATCGACGACCTGCTGTGGCCGACCCGTGAAGTCACGCGCGCGGTCGCTGCGGTGGCACAGGGCGACCTGCTGCAGACCGTGAAGCTCGACGTCGACGGCCGCCCGCTGGGCGGCGAATTTCTGCAGTCTGCCACCATCGTCAACACGATGATCAAGCAGCTCGGCGTGTTCACCTCGGAAGTGACGCGCGTGGCGCGCGAGGTCGGCACCGAGGGCAAGCTCGGCGGCCAGGCCCAGGTGCCGGAAGTGACCGGCGTCTGGAAAGACCTGACCGAGAGCGTCAACTCGATGGCCAACAACCTCACCGGCCAGGTTCGCAACATCGCCGAAGTTACCATTGCGGTCGCCAATGGCGACCTGTCGAAGAAGATCACTGTCGACGTCCGCGGCGAGATCCTGCAGCTCAAGGAAGCCATCAACACGATGGTGGACCAGCTCCGCTCCTTTGCTTCCGAAGTGACGCGCGTGGCGCGCGAAGTCGGCACCGACGGCAAGCTCGGCGGCCAGGCGATTGTTCCCGGCGTCGCCGGCACCTGGAAGGACCTCACCGACTCCGTGAACGCGATGTGCGGCAACCTCACCGCACAGGTCCGCAACATCGCCAACGTCACCACCGCGGTCGCCCGCGGCGACCTCTCGCGCAAGATCACGGTCGACGTCCGCGGCGAAATCCTCGAGTTGAAGGACACCATCAACACGATGGTCGACCAGCTCAACTCGTTCGCATCGGAAGTGACGCGCGTCGCCCGCGAGGTCGGCACCGAAGGCAAGCTCGGCGGTCAGGCCCAGGTGCCTGGTGTGGCCGGCACCTGGAAGGACCTCACCGACAACGTCAACTTCATGGCCTCCAACCTGACGGCGCAGGTCCGCAACATCGCCGATGTCGCGACCGCCATTGCCGGCGGCGACCTCTCCAAGAAGATCACCGTGAACGTCTCGGGCGAAATCCTTCAGTTGAAGGAAACGCTCAACACCATGGTCGACCAGCTCAATGCATTTGCTGGCGAAGTGACGCGCGTGGCGCGCGAGGTCGGCACCGAGGGACGGCTTGGCGGTCAGGCCAACGTGCTCGGCGTCGCCGGCACCTGGAAGGACCTGACCGAGAGCGTCAACTCGATGGCCTCCAACCTGACGGCGCAGGTCCGCAACATCGCCGAGGTGACAACGGCGGTCGCCAATGGCGACCTGTCGAAGAAGATCACGGTGGACGTGCGCGGCGAAATTTTGGAACTGAAGGACACCATCAATACGATGGTGGACCAGCTCAACGCCTTCGCCGGTGAAGTGACGCGCGTGGCGCGCGAAGTCGGCACCGAGGGCAAGCTCGGCGGCCAGGCGCTGGTGCGCGGCGTCGCCGGCACCTGGAAGGATCTCACCGACAGCGTCAACTCGATGGCCTCAAACCTGACCGGGCAGGTCCGCAACATCGCCGAGGTTGCGACCGCGGTGGCCAAGGGCGACCTGTCGAAGAAGATCACGGTGAACGTCTCAGGCGAAATCCTTCAGTTGAAGGAAACGCTGAACACGATGGTCGACCAGCTCAACGCCTTTGCGAGCGAAGTGACGCGCGTGGCGCGCGAAGTCGGCACCGACGGCAAGCTCGGCGGTCAGGCCCAGGTGACCGGCGTCGCCGGCACCTGGAAGGATTTGACCGATAGCGTGAATTCGATGGCGGGCAACCTCACCGCCCAGGTCCGCAACATCGCAGAAGTGGCGACCGCGATTGCCGGCGGCGACCTGTCGCGAAAAATCACGGTCGACGTGCGCGGCGAAATCCTGCAGCTCAAGGAAACGCTCAACACGATGGTCGACCAGCTCAACCGCTTCGCGGGCGAAGTGACCCGCGTGGCGCGCGAGGTCGGCACCGAGGGGCGGCTCGGCGGCCAGGCCAACGTGCCCGGCGTCGCCGGCACCTGGAAGGACCTCACCGACAACGTCAACTCGATGGCCGGCAACCTTACCGGCCAGGTCCGCAACATCGCCGAGGTGACCACGGCGGTGGCGAAGGGTGACCTGTCGAAGAAGATCACCGTCGACGTCAAGGGCGAGATTCTCGAACTGAAGAACACCGTCAACACGATGGTGGACCAGCTCAACGCCTTCGCGTCGGAAGTGACGCGCGTGGCGCGCGAGGTTGGCACCGAAGGCAAGCTCGGCGGCCAAGCCCAGGTGCCGGAAGTCGCCGGCACCTGGAAGGACCTGACCGACAACGTCAACTTCATGGCCTCGAACCTGACGGCACAGGTGCGCAACATCGCCGAGGTCGCAACCGCCATCGCCGGCGGCGACCTCTCCAAGAAGATCACGGTGGACGTCCGCGGCGAGATCCTGCTGCTGAAGGATACCCTCAATACGATGGTCGAGCAGCTACGCTCCTTCGCTGCCGAAGTGACGCGCGTGGCGCGCGAGGTCGGCACCGAGGGACGGCTCGGTGGCCAGGCCGTGGTGCCCGGCGTCGGCGGCACCTGGAAGGATCTGACCGACAACGTCAACCTCTTGGCGGCCAACCTCACCACGCAGGTCCGCAACATTGCCGAAGTCACCACGGCGGTCGCCCGCGGCGACCTGTCGCGCAAGATCACCGTCGACGTGAAGGGCGAAATTCTCGAACTGAAGAACACCATCAACACGATGGTCGACCAGCTCAACGCCTTTGCCGGCGAAGTGACGCGCGTGGCGCGCGAGGTCGGCACCGAGGGCAAGCTCGGCGGTCAGGCACAGGTCCCCGGCGTCGCCGGCACCTGGAAGGACCTGACCGATACCGTCAACTTCATGGCGGCGAACTTGACCGAGCAGGTCCGCGGCATCGTCAAGGTCGTGACCGCGGTCGCCAACGGTGACCTGAAGCAGAACCTGACGGTGAAATCGAAGGGCGAAGTCGCAGCCCTTGCCGACACCATCAACAACATGACCGAGACGCTTGCGACCTTTGCCGATCAGGTCACCAGCGTGGCGCGCGAAGTCGGCGTCGAGGGACGCCTCGGCGGCCAGGCCAACGTGCCCGGCGCGGCCGGTACCTGGAAGGATCTCACCGGCAACGTCAACCTGCTCGCCGCCAACCTGACCTCGCAGGTGCGCGCGATCGCCGAAGTGGCGACCGCCGTGACCAAGGGCGACCTGACCCGCTCGATCCAGGTCGACGCCCGCGGCGAAGTCGCCGAACTCAAAGACAACATCAACACGATGATCGGCAACCTGCGGCTCACCACCCAGGTGAACACCGAGCAGGACTGGCTGAAGACAAACCTCGCAAGATTCACCAACATGTTGCAGGGCCAGCGCGAACTCTCCACGGTCGGCCGGCTGCTGCTGACCGAACTGGCGCCGCTCGTCAACGCGCATATGGGCGTGATTTATCAGGTCGAGAACGCCGACATCCCGCAATTGCACCTGCTCTCCTCCTACGCCGGCGACGGCGCCCGTCCGCATCCGCAGGTCGTTCAGTTCGGTGAAGGATTGATCGGCCAATGCGCCATGGACAAGCGCCAGCGGCTGGTATCGGACATTCCGAGCGATACGGCGCCGGTGAATTCGGCGTTGCTGCGCGTGATTCCGAAGAACATCGTCGTGCTTCCGGTGCTGTTCGAGAATCAGGTGAAGGCCGTGATCGAGCTTTCCTCGATCTCATCGTTCACGACGTCACAGATGACCTTCCTGGAGCAACTCACCGACAGCATCGGCATCGTGCTCAACTCGATCGAGGCCACGATGCAGACCGAGGGTCTGTTGAAGCAATCCCAGCAGCTCGCCGGCGAACTGCAAACGCAGCAGAAGGAATTGCAGCAGACCAACGAACAGCTCGAGCAGAAGGCCCAGCAGCTCGCCGAACGCAACGTCGAGGTGGAACGAAAGAACCAGGAAATCGAACAGGCGCGGCGCGCGCTTGAGGAAAAGGCAACGGAACTTGCGCTGACATCGAAGTACAAGTCCGAATTCCTCGCCAACATGTCGCACGAGCTGCGGACGCCGCTCAACAGCATCCTGATCCTCGGCCAGCAGCTCACCGAAAATCCCGACGGCAATCTGTCGGCCAAGCAGGTCGAGTTCGCCCGCACCATTCACGGCGCCGGCACCGATCTTCTCAACCTGATCAGCGACATTCTCGACCTGTCGAAGATCGAATCCGGCACGGTGACGGTCGATGCCGAGGAAATCCTGACGTCGAGCCTGCTGGAGACGGTCGGCCGCCCGTTCAAGCACGAGGCCGAAAACCGCCACCTCTCGTTCAACATCAATGTCGACGAGAACCTTCCTCGCAGCATGGTCACCGACTCCAAGCGGCTGCAGCAGGTGCTGAAGAACCTGCTGTCGAACGCGTTCAAGTTCACCGCGGAGGGTGGCGTAAAGCTGAGCGTATCGGCAGCCGTCGGCGGCTGGAGCGCCGAACACCCGATCCTCAATCACGCCCCCGCCGTCGTCGCCTTCGAGGTGACGGATACCGGCATCGGCATTCCCTTGGAGAAGCAGAAACTGATCTTCGAGGCGTTCCAGCAGGCGGACGCCGGCACCAGCCGCAAATACGGCGGCACCGGTCTCGGCCTTGCCATCAGCCGCGAGCTCGCGAGCCTGCTCGGCGGCGAAATCCATCTGCGCAGCGCACCCGGCAAGGGCAGCACCTTCGTGCTCTATTTGCCGCTGAAATATTCCGGCCCCACGATCGCGCCGCGCATCGCTGCCCCGTCGCCGTTCACGTCCGCGCCGGCGCTGCAAGCCACCCCAACGCAGGAGCGGGCCGTCGAGCAATTGCCGGACGACCGCCTCAACCTCGCGCCGGGAGACACCATCCTCCTGATCGTCGAGGACGATCCGCATTATGCGCGGGTGCTGATCGATCTGGCCCGCGACAAGGGCTTCAAGGTGCTGGTCGCGAGCCGCGGCGCCGAAGCCCTTGAGCTCGCCAAGCAGTTCCAGCCGACAGCGGTCTCGCTCGACGTGTTCCTGCCTGACATGCTGGGCTGGACCGTGCTGAGCCAACTCAAGCACAATCCGCTGACGCGGCACATTCCGGTGCAGATCATCACGCTCGACGAAGACCGCCAGCATGCGCTGGCGCGCGGCGCGTTTTCCTTCGTCAACAAGCCGACCACGACCGAGGGCGTCAGCGCGGCGCTGTCGCAAATCAAGGAATACGCTAAACCTCGCCGCAAGCGCCTGCTTATTGTGGAGGACAATGCCGCCGAGCAGATGAGCATCACCGAATTGCTTGGACACGACGACATCGAGATCCTCACCGCCGACACTGGCGCCGATGCATTGTCGACGCTGCGGAATCAACCCTGCGACTGCGTCGTGCTCGATCTGCGATTGCCTGACATGAGCGGCTTCGAGGTGCTCGACCGGCTTCGCAACGACGAAGTGCTGTCGAACGTGCCGGTCGTGGTGTTCACGGGGCGGGAACTTTCGGCCGAGGAAGACGCGGAACTTCACACCATGGCGAGAAGCATCGTGGTGAAAGGCGTCGAGTCGCCGGAACGCCTGCTCGACGAAACGTCGCTGTTTTTGCACCGTGTGATCACGGAATTGCCCGTCGAAAAGCAGAGAATGCTCGAAAAGCTCAATAGCTCCGATGAGGATCTTGTTGGCAAGACCGCGCTTCTGGTTGACGACGACGCCCGCAACATTTTCGCACTATCAAGCGTTCTAGAACGACGCGGGATGAAGGTGCTGACCGCGACCACCGGCCACGAGGCCATTGCGCTGGTCGAGTCTACCCCAAACATCGCAATCGTGCTGATGGATATCATGATGCCGCAGATGGATGGATATCAAACCATCGGCGTGATCCGCGAAAATCCGTCCTTCAGCCGCCTGCCGATCATTGCGTTGACCGCCAAGGCGATGAAGGGCGACCGCGAGAAATGCCTCGAAGCCGGCGCTTCGGACTATCTCGCCAAACCCGTCAATACCGAGCAGTTGCTGCTCGCCATCCGAATGTGGTTGCACCGCTGACCGGCGTAAGCAGATGATGGATCAAGAGAAGGTAAACATTCTTCTGGTTGACGATCAGCCGGCGAAGCTGCTCGCCTACGAGGTCATCCTGAAAGAACTCGGCGAGAACCTGGTCAAGGCCTCGTCCGGGCGTGAAGCGCTCGAGTTCCTGCTCAAGAACGATGTTGCCATCATCCTGGTCGACGTCTGCATGCCGGAACTCGACGGGTTCGAGCTCGCCGCCATGATCCGCGAACATCCCCGCTTCCAGAAGACGGCGATGATCTTTATCTCCGCGATCCAGGTCAGCGATATCGACCGGCTGCGCGGCTACGAGATGGGCGCGGTCGACTACGTTCCGGTGCCTGTCGTGCCGGAAGTGTTGCGCGCCAAGATCAAGGTGTTCGCGGAGCTCTATCGCAAAACGCGCCAACTCGAACGGCTCAACGTCGAACTGGAGGACCGGGTTCGCGCTCGCACCGCAGAACTCGAGGAGTCGCACGCCAGGCTTCTGGAAAGCGAGCAGCGCCGCAGCCTGGCGATCGCGGCCGGAAAGATGGGCTCATGGGACTGGGACTGGGTCAATGGCGACTTCATGTGGGACGAGGGCCAGTATCAGATCCTCGGTGTCGATCCCGCCACGTTCGAACTGACGCCAGCCAACATCCAGGCGCTGATTCACCCCGACGACGTTCATGAATTGCACGAGGCGTGGGCCAGCTTCGCCCGGGGCGCAAAATCATATGAAGCGGAATTCCGCATCATCCGGCCGAATGGCGAGGTGCGCTGGTGCGCGGGAACGGCGGCGGCAAGCACCGACAAGGGTGGCCGCGTCATCCGCGTCAGCGGTGTCACCGTCGACATTACCGAACGCAAGCAGGCCGAGGAGCGGCAAAGCCTGCTGGCGCGGGAAGTCGATCACCGCGCCAAGAACGCGCTGGCGCTCGCGCAATCCATTGTCCGATTGACGCGCGGCGACAATGTGAAGAGCTACGTCCGTTCCGTCGAAGGACGCATCAATGCGCTTGCGCGTGTGCACACCGTACTCTCGCTCTCGAGCTGGCAAGGCGCCGAAATACGCAAACTGATCGATGAGGAGCTGGCGCCCTACTCCACCGGCGACCAGATCGACTTGTCCGGCCCGGAGATCCATCTCGAGCCGGCGACGGCTCAGACGGTTGCACTGGCCCTGCACGAACTCGTCACCAATTCGGCGAAGTACGGCGCGCTGTCTGCGCTGTCGGGCCGGCTGTCGGTGAGTTGGGAAGACCAGGCGGGCCTTCTCAAGATCCTATGGGCGGAGACCGGTGGGCCACATGTCGAGAAACCGGTGTCACGAGGGTTCGGAACCAGAAGCGTCATCGCCAGCATCGAGTCGCAGCTTGGTGGCCGGGCGGAATTCGACTGGCGCCCGGAAGGACTCGTTTGCCGCCTGTCGGTGCCGTTGTCGCAACGGCAGTTTGCCGTCGATCCGGTTTCGCTCATCGAGGCTGCTGTAGATAACAATGGCCTGCGGCGCGCCGAGCGGTAAGGCGGCGTTGGACGGACCAGCGGGCATGCGGAAGCTGTTGCCAGACGCCGGTCTGCTAAAGCGCTGCCCCTGCTACAGCACCGCCTTGCGGCCGGGCCGGTCCCATCGCCGTTTCGATCGCACACATCAAATCCGGCGGACGAAACGGCTTCTGCAGACAAATGACGTCGGAAAGTTCTGGCGCTTCGGACAGAAAGTCCAGCGCGGTCATGCCCGAAATCGCAACGACGGGCAGACCCGGCACGCGGGCGCGCATCGCTGCAATCAGATCGGAGCCGTTGGTGCCCTGCAGAAAGATGTCAACGATCGCAAGGTCGAAGCTCGTATCTTCGAACAGCTTCAGTGCGGATGCAGCGCTGTCTGCCTCGACGATTTCGAAACGATGGATGCGCAGCACGATGGAAATCATCGTACGGACGTCGGCCTGATCGTCAACAACAAGCACGCGGGGCATCAAAGCCTCCCGGGTCGGTCGGGCGAGCTTACGACGAAATCCGTGGATTTCGGCGATCCTGCGGTCATTATTCTGCCGGTCGGTAAAGAGGTGGTTACCCCAATCAGCTTCCCTGCTGTTTCCTTCAGGTCATACGTAACCTTGGGTTGATTCCCGCCGCGGCGCCACTAGCGTAGTCTTGGCCGCGCAAATCCCGCGCCGATAGCGGCTGGATATCCAGCCGCATCGGATGCATAGTTTTATCGGATGCATAGTTTTTTGGTGTTTGAAGTTTTTGATCATGGCGCGTTCGCTGCCATTTTGGCCGGAAGACAATGGGTGACGAGCGCAACATTTTTCTATCCACGATGAAGGCGACGCGCGGCGATCGCATGGCTGCGCTAGCCGTGGTCGGCGTCTCCGCGGTGCTGTTCGCCTGCGCCGTGCCGTTTGCCGGCGTGCCGCTTGCCCCGGTCCCGGCGTTCGTCGCGAGCTATCAGTCCGCATTGGCTATCAACGACCTGATCACCGCCGTCCTGCTGTTTTCTCAGTTCGCGATTACCCGCTCGCGGGCGCTGCTGCTGCTAGCCAGCGGATATTTGTTCACGGCGATAGCGGCCATTGTCCACACCCTCACCTTTCCCGGCTTGTTCGCGCCGGGCGGGCTGCTCGGCGCGGGAACGCAGACAACCGTTTGGCTCTACATGGTCTGGCACGGCGTATTCCCGCTACTGGTTCTCGGCTATGCGCTGCTGAAAGCAGGGGACGACGAGCCGAAAATACGGGGCGCGGCCCGGGCGGCCGTCGTTACGAGCATCGTTGCGGTCAGTGTCGCGATCGCGGCGTTCACCTGGGTCGTCACGGCGCAACACGATCGTCTGCCGATCCTTCTGAGCGGCGGTCACTACACGCCTACCATGCTGGGGGTGGTTTCGACCGTATGGTGCCTGAGCTTCGCTGCATTGATAGTGCTGTGGCTTCGCAGGCCGCATTTCGTCCTCGACGTCTGGCTGATGGTCGTGATGAGCGCCTGGTTGTTCGACATCGCCCTGTCGGCGATCCTGAACGTGGCGCGGTTCGATGTCGGCTTCTATCTCGGCCGCATCTACGGCCTCTGCGCCGCAAGTTTCGTGCTCGCCGTGTTGCTGATCGATAATGTCGGACTGCAAGCCAAGCTCGCGCGCCTGCTCGGAACATCGCGCCGCGAAATCGTCTCGGAAAGAAATCTTCGCACCGAACGCGAGCGCCTGTTCAGCGCCGTCGTGGAATCGTCCAGCGACGCCATCATCACCAAACTGCTCGACGGAACCATTTCGGGCTGGAACGGCGCCGCAGAGCGCCTGTTCGGCTTCACGGCGGCGGAAGCGGTCGGCAAGACTATCGATCATCGTCCCGCCGGACAAACGCGCGGAGATCAGCAATCTCCTGGAACGAGTCGGCCATGGCGAGCGGTTCGAACATTATGAAACCTCGCGCGTCTGCAAGGACGGACGCACCGTCGACGTCTCGCTCAGCATCTCTCCGATCCGGTCGGCTTCCGGCGAGATCATCGGCGCTTCAAAGATCGCGCGCGATATTACGGAAAGGAGGCGAACGGAGCAGGCGCTTGACCAGGAGATGGAAGAGCGTCGGCGCATCTTCGAATCTTCGAATGACCTCATCCTGGTGAGCGATTCTGTGGGGAATTTGATCCAGGTCAGCCCGAGCGTCAGCGACATCCTTGGCTATCAGCCATCGGAAATGGTCGGACACAACGCGATCAAGTTCATCCACCCCGACGACCTCGAACACACCCGCAAGGAGATGCGGGCGGGACGACGGGGGCGAAGCAAGCGCAATTTCGAGACGCGCTATATCAGCAAGGAGGGCAAGTCCGTCGCGTTGAACTGGACCGGGACCTGGTCGGAGCCGGTCCGCCGCCATTTCTTCATCGGCCGCGACCTGACCGAAAAGCAGGCTGCGGAAGCCCAGTTGCGGCACGCGCAGAAGATGGACGCGGTCGGCCAGCTCACGGGCGGCGTCGCGCACGACTTCAATAACATCCTGACCGTGATCACCGGCACCATCGGCATTCTGGAAGAAGCGGTCGCCGATCAGCCTCAGCTCGCCGCCGTCGCGAAATTGATCGACGAGGCGGCGGAGCGCGGGGCCAATTTGACCAAGCATCTCCTCGCCTTCGCCCGCAAGCAGCCGTTACAGCCCGTCGAAGTCGACGTCAACGCGCTGGTGCTGGAGGCCGCCAAGCTGCTGCACCCCACGCTCGGCGAACACATCGAAATTACGCCGCTACTGGCCGAGGATGCATGGACCGCGCTGGTCGATCCGAGCCAGCTCACCACGGCCGTCCTCAATCTGGCCATCAACGCGCGCGACGCCATGCCCAATGGCGGCAAGCTTGCGCTCGAGACCAGCAATGTCTTCCTCGACGAAAACTACGCGAGCCTGCACAGCGAGGTCACGCCCGGCAATTACGTGATGATCGCAGTCAGCGACACCGGCTCCGGAATCCCGCCCGCGCTGCTCGAACGGGTATTCGAACCCTTTTTCACGACCAAGGAAGTCGGCAGGGGCACCGGCCTCGGGCTGAGCATGGTGTTCGGCTTCGTCAAGCAGTCGGGCGGACACGTCAAGATCTACAGCGAGGAAGGCCACGGCACGTCCGTCAAGATCTATTTGCCGCGGGCAACGGGCTTGCAGCAGACCGCGGCGGAAGCGCTGGTCTCGGGAAATATCGAGGGCGGCAACGAAACCATCCTCGTCGTCGAGGACGATGCGCTGGTGCGGCGCTATGTGATGACCCAGATCGAGAGCCTGGGCTATACGACTCTGGAGGCGGCCAACGCCTCCGATGCCCTGCGCATCATCGACGATGGCCCCGCCATCGATTTGCTGTTCACCGACGTGATCATGCCTGGCATCATGAACGGCCGCCAACTCGTCGACGAGGCGCTGAAGCGCCGGCCTGACCTCAAGACGCTCTACACCTCGGGATATACCGAAAACGCCATCGTCCATCACGGCCGGCTGGATTCCGGCGTGCTGCTGCTGGCAAAGCCCTATCGCAAATCCGAGCTTGCCCGGATGATCCGGCTGGCGCTGGCCAGTTGAAGCAGCGCTGCGGCTGATATATCCGTGATGGAACGCTCCAGGCGGATGCAGCCCACGGACCGGCGCTTTGAATAACCTGCTCACCGATATTTCCGGCGTTCGCGTCGGCCACGCCCACGATGTAGCCGCCGCTTCCGGCGTCACCGCGATCCTGTTCGACTCGCCCGCCGTGGCCTCGATCGACGTGCGCGGCGGCGGCCCTGGCACCCGCGAGGAAGCGCTGCTCAGCCCTGAAAGCACCGTCGAGGCGATCGACGGCATCGCGCTTTCCGGCGGCTCGGCGCTCGGACTGGATGCCGCCGGCGGCGTCCAGGCCTGGCTTGCCGAACAGGGGCGCGGTTTTCGAATCCGTGACGCGGTCATCCCGATCGTTCCGGGAGCGATCTGCTTCGATCTGCTCAACGGCGGCAACAAGGCATGGGGACGCTTTCCCCCCTATCGCGATCTCGGCTACGCCGCGGCCAGTGCGGCGGCTGACGATTTCGCGCTCGGCAGCGTCGGCGCCGGCCTCGGCGCGACCACTGCCAATTTCAAGGGCGGCCTCGGCTCCGCTTCGGCACAGACCGACGGCGGCGTGACCGTCGGCGCGCTCGCGGTGGTCAATGCGGTGGGCAGCGTGACCGTCGGCGACGGCCCGTGGTTCTGGGCGGCGCCGTTCGAGAAGGACAGCGAGTTTGGCGGGCACGGACTGCCGCCCTCGTTCACGCCTGATATGCTGAGAGCCCGCCTCAAGGGCGCGCCGTTAGCGACTCCGTCGCAGAACACCACGCTGGTGGTCATCGTCACCGATGCGGTGCTGTCCAAACCGCAGGCCAGGCGGCTCGCGATGATTGCGCAAACCGGCATGGCGCGCGCCATCTATCCCGTGCATGCGCCGCTGGACGGCGACGTGGTGTTTGCCGCCGCGACCGGCAAGAAGCCGATCGATCCGCTGTTCGGCCTCACCGAACTCGGCATGGTAGCCGCCAACACGGTTTCGCGCGCGATCGCGCGCGGCGTGCATTGTGCGACCGCACTGCCCTTTGCCGGCGCATTACCTGCCTGGAAAGATCGCTTCGGCTAGGTCGGAGTCCGAAGGATCATCGCCAGTCTCGTGCTCAGGCGCTGACCGAGAGCGATGCGGTGGCGGCGGATGAAATCGCCTTGGCCTCGCGCTGGATCATCCGCTCGATGAAATTATAGGACGAGGTTGCCGCGCTGGACGAGCTTCCGGAGGCCGGGGACGTCATCGTCACCTTCGAGCCGTCCGCATAGGTCAGCGATGTCGTTACCGAACCGTCGCTGTTGGTGACTGACGTGGTGGTAGCGCCCTGCCGTGCCTGCGAGACTGGATCGGAAGCTGATCCGTCGCTATTGCTCGCCTCATCGCGATCGCGATGATGGCCGTTGTTGGGCCGGAGCGCCGACGCCAGTTCCTTGAGACTGACCGAGCCGTCGCCGTCTTGGTCGAGCTTGCCGAACACGCTGTCGGCCTGCGCAAGATTGGTGCCGCCGGCGCCAAGCGCCTCTTCGAATTCCGTCTTGCTGATCTTGCCGTCGCCGTCGCCATCGATCTGGCCGAACAGATCCTTCAGCGCGTTGTGGCGGCTCTTGGAAGCTGTGGTCGATCCCGTCGAAGACTGGCTTTGCGCGTCAAGCAGCGCGCTCATGGTTTCCGGCGATATCGGCGAGCCGGTGCCGCCCGAACCAGTTCCTGGGCCGATCGAAGCCGACGCATTCGAGGACATGAAGGCGAACGGACTTGCCGAGTTCTGGCTGACGCCGGTGGATGGCGCTGGTGACTTCGACGACGTCAGCGCCTTGAGAGCATCGATAGCCGATGACGCGGCGCCCAGAGCAAAGAACATGGCGGAACTCCAACAATGCCGCGCAGGAAATAGCGGCCCACACCTTCTGTCCGCTTTCCTCAGCAAGTGCTATGCCATGACGAAAATCCAATAAAATCGGGCTTTTCCGTATTCCGTTCGATCAGCAAACCCGGCAATAGCTGCCCGCCGCGGCAGATTTTTCCGCCCACAGGAGACGTCGGCGCTCCGCATTGCCCCCGGCCGTGCTGCATGTTACGCGGGGGCCGTTCCGCCTTCTCGCAGGCCTTTCGGGAAAACGCACATGTCCCAGCAATTTGCGGCGCGTCCCCTCGTCATCGCACCGTCGATTTTGGCGGCGGATTTCGCCAAGCTCGGCGAGGAAGTCCGCGCCGTGGACGCGGCGGGCGCCGACTGGATCCATCTCGACGTGATGGACGGGCATTTCGTCCCGAACATTTCCTACGGCCCCGATGTCATCAAGGCGATGCGCCCGCATACGAAGAAGATTTTCGACGCGCATCTGATGATCTCGCCCTGCGACCCCTACCTCGAGGCGTTTGCAAAGGCCGGCTGCGATCACATCACCGTCCACGCCGAAGCCGGACCGCATCTGCATCGCTCGCTGCAGGCGATCCGTGCGCTCGGCAAGAAGGCCGGCGTCTCGCTCAACCCGGGTACGCCGGCGAGCGCGATCGAATATGTCATCGACCTGATCGATCTGGTGCTGGTCATGTCGGTCAATCCCGGCTTTGGCGGCCAGGCATTCATCAAATCCGCGCTCGGCAAGGTCAGCGACATCAGGGCGATGACCGCGGGACGTCCGATCGACATCGAGGTTGATGGCGGCGTCGCGCCTGAGGTCGCCGGACAATTGGCCGCTGCCGGCGCGAATGCGCTGGTCGCGGGCTCCGCGGTGTTCAAGGGTGGCACCATGGAAGCCTACAAGGCCAACATATCCGCGATCCGCAACGCAGCGGCGCTGGCGCGCGGCGAAGCGGTCTAGCGCGGACTGCCGCCCTCACACGCCGAGCGCACTGAACGACGTAAGCAGGACAGCAGGAAAGCCACACCCGGCGTGCGGCGAGCCATGGAACCCGAAAGTCCATGCTCCGGCCACAAAGCTTCACGCATCTCGCCATAAACGCGGACCAGCATCCCGTCTTTCACGGACGGGACAGAGATATGATCAAGGCCTTCACCGCAGCCGCAATGCTCCTGGTACTCGCGCCCTCAGCCGCGCTCGCGCAGCGCGCAGGCGACGCGGCCCTCGGCGCCGTAGCCGGTGCCGTCGTGCTGGGCCCGGTTGGGGCCCTCGCCGGCGCGTTCGTCGGCTACACGGCCGGGCCTTCGATATCGCGCTCGTGGGGACTGGAAGGCTCGCGCTCGTCGCGGCACCGGAGACATACTTCGAGAGACAGCGTGCGAGGTGCCAGGGCGGAAGCCGTAGGCCCCGCATCCGCCGGTCAGGCCGAACGCAGCGGCCGCGTCACCAGTTATCCCGTGCCGAACCCGCCGCGCTCCAGCACAAAGCTGCCGCCGGTCCAGACTCTCGAGTGAGCGCACGCCTGATCCATCGCTAGCCCTTGAACTCTGGTCGGCCGGATAACAGCCGGACGTCCGGCCCGGTCGCTTCGAGTGCGCTCATGATCGGCATCTCCCCTCAAGTCATCGCTATCACGTTGTACGCCGCTATGGGACGACGCAAACCTTTGAGCGTCAATTCACCTACGGGCTCCGCAGTCGCCCTCTCGCCTAGCGCCTCATGCACTTTGCTATCGACCAAAATCTGACCGTCGCGCGCCTCCGCGCAAAGACGGGCAGCGAGATTTACTACTGTCCCGATCGCGCTATATTCGGAGCGGCCCTCGAAACCAATAGCGCCGAGCGTCGCATATCCATATGCAATGCCGACACCAAAACCGAGTTCGTGTCGTTCACGCCGCCACTTCTTCGATAGTTCCAATAGCCGGCTTCGCATCGCGACCGCCATCTGGACAGCTCGCTCGCACGGATCTGGAAAAGGAATCGGATCGCCGAAAATCACCATGATTCCGTCGCCCAGGAATCTCTCCAACGTACCTTCGAACTCGTGGACGAGGGAGCCTAAGGTTGCATGATATTCCCGCATCACCGCCATCACCTCCTCGGGCTCGGCGATCTCGGAGAAGGCGGTGAAACCTCTTAGGTCACCGAAGACTATCGCCACCTGTCTGCGGTGGCTCGCCAAGAGCTCGTATGTCGAGGAAGAAAGAATCAATTCTGCTATCTGCGGCGAAAGAAAACGCTTTAGGCGGCTAACCCGTTCAATTTGTACAACTTGCTCCGCAACGCGTTGCTCAAGCATTCTATTCCACGCAGCGAGTTCGACTGCCTGGGCTTCAACTCGATCATGCAATTCCTTGATGCGGAGCATAGAGCGCACACGCGCCACCAGGGCCGCATGGTCGATCGGCTTGGTCAGATATTCGTCGGCGCCCGCGTTAAGTCCCGTGACGACATCCTTTGAATCGGTCCGCGCCGTAACCATAATGATTGGAACAAATCCAAGCGTATTGTTGACCTTCAGTCGCCGGCAGACCTCAAAGCCATCGATTTTCGGCATCATGACGTCGAGCAGGACAACGTCCGGCGCGACTTCACCCACGACTGCGAGCGCCCTCTCGCCGTTTTCAGCCTCCATGGTCTCATAACCCTCGGCACCGAGCCGCGCGGTAAGGAGGCAGCGATTCGTTTCGTTGTCATCCACGATCAGGATTCGGGGTGGGACATGCATTTCTGCTCCACGTCTGGACGCGCTGGAACCCTATGTCAGGTATCGATTGATCGTCTCCAGTAGCTTTCGTGCGCTGTAGGGCTTGGCAACGTAGGCATCGCAGCCCGCCGCACGCGCCTTTTCTTCGTCGCCGCTAAGCGCATAGGAGGTGACGACGACGATTGGAATATGGCGGAGATCTGATTGTGCTTTTATGCGCCGTGTCGCCTCGTATCCGTCAAGAATGGGCAGTTGGATATCCATCAAGATCAGGTCGGGACTTTGGGTGCGCGCTGCTATGAGCGCTCCTTCGCCGTCATGCGCCTCGATCATTTCGTAACCTACGCTTGCGAGCAGATCGCGCAGAATCTGCCGATTGTCCTCCTGATCTTCGACCACCAGTACGCGCTTGCTCATGTCTGCGTCGCCTGTTGCTCAAGTCGGGCCGGCACCAGAAACGAAAATCTCGCGCCATGACCGGGGCGGGATTCTACCCAGATTCGTCCACCATGCATCTCCACAATTCGCTTTACGATGGCGAGGCCCAATCCAGCGCCTCCCTTCGTCTTGGTGATCGAGTTGTCCACTTGCTGGAATTCTTGGAAGATTTTTGCTTGATCGGCTTCGTCGATGCCCGGTCCTGTATCTTGGATGGAAAATTTGTAGGAATCCCCGTTCGCCTCCACTTCGATCCGAACCTCTCCCGCATCGGTGAATTTGATCGCGTTACCAACAAGATTGAACAGGGCCTGAGCGAGCCTGCGTTCGTCTCCTCGCGCCGGCGGCAGACCAGGGGGAACGGAAACTCTCAAACCCAATTGCTTTTCGGCGGCGAGGGATTCGACGGATACATAAACGCCGCTAACCAATTCCTCTACGGAATAGTCGGCCAGAGAAAGTCGAAGCTGTCCGGCTTCGATCTTGGAGAGATCAAGGACATCGTTGATGAGCCCGAGCAGATGTTTGCCGTTCCGTTGGATGCGTTCGACGGCTGATCGCATTCTTTCTGGAAGATCGCCGTAGATGCCGTCCAGCAGGAGCTCTGAAAAGCCGAGTATCGCGTTCAGTGGCGTTCGCAATTCGTGACTCATGTTTGCCAGGAACTGCGATTTGTGACGGCTCGCCTCTGCAAGGCGTTCGTAGAGCTGATGGAGCTCTTCGCAGGCCGAATTGACGTGCGCCGCAAGTTCTCCAAGTTCGTCTCGATTGGGAACCTCGATGCGCTCGGCGAAATTGCCGGCCGCTATTCGATTTAGGCCGTCGTGGATAATGCGGACTGGGTCGATTACCGATCGCGAGATCGCATGTCCCAAGACCAGCGTAAGCACGAAGCTTGCGAGCGCGACAGCGGCGACAAGTATTTGAGATTTGATATAGGTTTGCCGGCTGGCGTCCAGACCGGCGACCATGTCCGCTTCGGCCCGGTTGACCAATTGATTGGTTAGTCGTTCGAGCTTGTCCGCGAGCGGCCCGAGCTCCACCAGCTCGCTCTGTTTGGCCTCGGCCGCGCGACCATTGCGGATGAGATCCACAATATGTGAGACTACAGCAATGAAACGCGCATATTCTTCGCGCACTTGGTTGAGCAGCGCAACCTCGTCCTTTGCGACGAACGAAACACGGTCAAGGTCGTACCCGAACTGGTTGATCTGCCGCAGCGCACCTGCCAATGTCGTTTCGTTCGGAAAGGCGAGAGCTGTGGATACGCCATAAAGCTGTCGAAGCGTGCCGTGCTGCATCTGCCGATATGCCTCGATCTTTTGCCGCAGGCCAACGACTTGGTTCGCCCGCTGGTCGGCTTCGCGCAGCGCAAGAAGGCCGATTACCCCAACCGAGACCAAGAGCGTCTCGATTACGAAGAAGGCTATCAGCAATTTCGTGCGCAGCGAGGGGCGTAATTCGAAGCCGAGGAGACCGTTCTTCACCCACGCCCCGTCTCCGCTTGCTCGCGGCGCTGCAGAGAGCGGGCGCTGACCAAGGAACGACGTCGGATCAGCCTCCAAGTTCACGTCGAACCTCATTGAGGAACCGCCAGTTGGCTCCATCCGCGATGATTTTCGCAGGGCTTGATTTCAGCATCCCAGCTTCACGCAGACGAAGCGCGTAAAAGCGGATTGTGTCCTCAGGATCGTACTCGCGCCAGCGGTTGTACGGCACGTCCGCAAGCGTCTGGACCGCATAGTCGTAGCGAGCCGTGAAACCCCTATCCACCATACGCTGTGCAACAAGAGCCGGCTCGCTCACGCACAAATCTGTCGCCCGGAGCATGGCGCGCACCACGCGCTTGGTGGCGATGGGATTCTTTCGGACGAATTCGCTATTCCCCGCCAACATGCAGCAAAAATACTGGGACCATGGGCGATCCTGTGCGCTGTTGACGATAACACGACCGATGTTCTGCGAGCGCAAGCGTTGAGGTTCTGGGGGAAATCCGAGAAAGGCGTCGATCTTTCCCTCGGCGAACAACTCGATAGGTTTGACCTTCGCGCTCGTCACCCACTCGATATCTTTGGAGGGATTGAGTCCAACAAGTGTCGCCATCGCGCTCAGGAATACATGCGGGGGTGACTCAAGCGATTGAATGCCGACAGTTCGACCCTTCAGGTCGGCGACGCTGCGTATGCCCTCTCTGGCGAATAGCTCGAAACAGCCGACATGAATCCCGGCCAGAATGGTAGTGCTCAAGCCCCGATCGATCTCAAGAACAAGTGGACCAGAGAAATTCACGTTGAAGTCGACGTCGCTTTTCCAGATAGCTTTGTTTTGTTCAGCGCCGCTACCAACGTACACGCCCCTTTCGACGTAAACGACGTTTGTGAACCCCTCGGCATTCAGCAGATCGCTTACCACGTACACAGGCGCGATGCAGATGCTTGGGGTCTTCGCGAGGCGGATTGTGGCGGTTTCTGGCGGCGGATCGGGCTCTTCGGCCCTGAGCCGAGGGGTAACGCTCCAAAGCAGCGCAGTGGAGGCGGCGCAGCACCCCGCCAATAGCAAGTCGCGACGATTCGTATGCATCGGGACCTCCTCGAAATACCTTAGCGGTAGCTTCCGGGGGCCGACCGTCGGTCCGACGTGATTTGCGGGACTAAGGGTCCAGCTAGTGACGAAGATAGCACCGCCGAGCCACCTCGGATATGGCCGAATGCCTGACGCGTTTGCGGTTACTGGAATCCCTCACCGAACTGATGTTTTCCAAAGCTCCTTTGGGGCACACGTGGTCGGCTTCGGCTCAACGTGATCTCGGCACTTGACCTTGCCGTAGCCGCTTCATCCCAAAACGGTTCGGATTACAAAAGGGCCGTCACTGCTTGCGCGGCGCTTCCAGGCTCTTGAGCAGCAGCGCGAGCAATGCATCGATTCGCGCCGGGGCACCCGGCTCGTTCCATTCTTCGGCGTGCGCAGGATGGTGGAAGCGGCTGGTGGCGTCGAAAATGGCGCGTGCCGTCGCCTTGACGTCGGCCACCTGAAAGACACCATGCTTCACGCCATCGGACAGGATCATGGCAATCTGATCGACCAGGCAGTCCTTGTGGCAGTTCACGGCCTTGCAGGCCTCGCGCGCCAGCGTCAGGTAGGTCGCAAACATCTCGGGGTCGTCGCCGAGCCGCTTGTGCTTGATCGAAAACATCGTGCGCAGCCACTTATCGAGCCGCGCCGGCGCCGGGCCGGAGCTTTCAGCGATCTTCAGGAGCGGCGCGCTGAGACGGTCGAGCCAGCGCTTGGCCACCGCCTCGCGTAATGAGGCCTTGCTGGGGAAATGGCGGTAGACGCTGCCGTGGCTGACGTCGAGCGCACGGGCAACATCCACCACCGTTGCTTTGGCCAGCCCGTAGCGGCGCAAAACGTCTTCGGTGACCTCCAGGATCCGTTCGGGGGTCAAAACCACGACTTCGTTCATGCGCACACCTGCGAAACAACGGGACGGGCGGTCATTCTAATCCCCCTTGCAATCCGCTTTTAACCCCTTTTGGCGGGTTAATGTTTCACCGGTTCCAGCCGCTCGGCCTGGGCAGCCAGATGACGGGCGACGCTCTGGTTGAGCCAGCGCTGGATTTGGGCGGTCAGATGAATGAGATGGGCAGTCATGGCGTAGTCCTTTGCAAGTACCCGGGGCTCAGAGCCAACGAGCCGGGTGACGCCCAGTATCAGCGTCGGCAATGGATATAGCATGTCTCGCTGACAGATTTCAATATCTGTCATTCAATAACCCGTGATCGATCGGCCTTCTGAGTCCCGCCGCTTCCCGCCTTAAACTTACTGCTCGTCCTTGGGTGGCATCCGCGGCGGGAGCAGCGGCGTAAACGACACGCCGTCGCCGTCGCGGGGTGCTGCGGCCAATCCCGCGCCCGTGGAGGGGTCGCCTCCCGACGTATCGATGATCGCCGTGGGCATGATGTACTCCCTGACAGCCTCGAGCAGGCTGCCCCCGCCATCGCCAAAATCGGCAGCGCGGCCGCCCTGCGGTCGCCCGGCGGCGATCTCACTGGTCGCCTTGTCGGTCTTTTGCGCGAGCTTGTCGCTATAGGGAACGCGGAACGCCCGGGGGACGCCGCTCGGCCGATTGCCGTCGTCGAGCGCTTCGACCCAGAGATAGATCGAGCCCGGATCGCCCTCCAGCGAGTGCGGCTCCACGATGCGCGCCTGCAACAGCTTGAAACTTGCGGGCAGCCTGTCGACGCTGGCCCACCCCAAAAGGCCGCGCACGCCCATGAAGCTCGCAATGTAGAACGCGCTCGTCACCACCACGGCGACTGCCTTGGCCGACCAGGGCAAGCGCGCATAGACGAGGACAATCAGCAAGAGCGCGCCGATCAGCGCGTAACTGAGAGCGAGCGTGAGGACGACCGATTGCAGGTTACTCACGGCGCGGCATCCTGACGCCGGTTTTCGGATCGAGATCCGCGCCATTGGCCCGGACGTTGCGGAACGTCTCCATCAGCGACTTCTGCCGCTGCTGGACATCGACCACCTTGCCTTCGGCATCCAGCCAGAAACGTAGCGCGGTTCTTTCCTCGCCGGTGTGATCCAGCGTCAGCTTGTTGTCGAAGATCACCTGCGCGGTCGGATTGAGTTTTTGGACTTTCACGCTCACCGCCACGGGCTTCCCGGTCGTTGCCTGAAAATGCGAGACGTTGACGGTGTATTCGCCGGCCACGATGCCGCGCACAGTGACGATCTCTTCCCGGATCGGCGACGCAATCTTCTTGCCGTTGACGACGATGAAATTGTTGGCGCCGCCGCGGTCGTCGCGATCGAGCGTGAGGAAGCCGGCTTCGCGATGGCGATACCAGGCGATGTTGCCGGCAGGATCCTGCACGAACAGGTCGAGATCGTCAGGATGGTTGTCCGGCCAGTCCATCGTGATGATGAACTCGGCCTTGGAATCGATCTTGCCGTCCTTCGCGTCCGGCGAAACCGCGAGCAGCGCCAGGAAGAACAGGAACGCAATCACCTGAAGCGCCTTGAACAGCATCACGCCGAGCGGATCGAAGGCCTCCTCGCGGGGATAGAGACCGAAATCGTCCATCATGCCGGCGTTCCAAGATGGCGTTCCAGGGCCGGGGTGACGTGCGTCTCGGTCAGCATCACGGCATCGGAAAACACCCGCTGGGTCGCGGCATCCAGCATGTAGTACTGGATCTTCACGAGGATGGAGCCGATCAGGCCGGCCAACGTCGTGTACATGGCCACCGCCATGCCGTCGCTCATCAAGCCCATCGATGATTTCATTGCGGCCTTGTCGGCCGCGTCGAGCGTGGCAATCGGCGCCAGCATGATGATGAAGCCGATGATGGTGCCGAGCAGCCCGAGCTTCATCAGCGTGTCGGACACGAACGCGCCAAATCCGTTGGAGCCGCGCAGCCGGTCGGCGAGCGAGCGGAGCAGCAGCGTCTGGTCGATGCGCCCGGCAGCCTGCGCCTTGGCCTTCTGCACCAGGCTGCGAATGTGATCCGTCACCAGCCCACCCGGCAAGGCGCGCGCATCCTCGTCCAGCCCCCTTGCGCCGCCCGGGACCGCCAGGATCGCGCGGCAGCGTCGCGCGATCTCGCCTTCACGCGCAATCGCACGCGTCCGCCAGAAGCAATGGAAGCAAGTGACGATATAGAGGACGGCAATGACGCTCGAAATGTAGGTGCGGTCTGAAATGATCATCAGATGGAGCAACCCGTATCGCCATAAGACGACCACGGCGAAAACCGAAAGCCCGGTGAAAATCATCCATAGCAGGAGTACGCTGCGTTCCGACGTATCCGCGCCGGATGCTGCGGTCTCGGCGCCAGCCGTTGCACTCATGCTGCATGAGCTCCTGTAAACGCGCACCGCGGTCCAAAGGCCGCCTGCGAATAGGCCCTGGCTTTGATAGATCAGCGGTCACGACCGCGTCCAAAGACATATGCCCACGGTTGGTTGGGAAATTTTCCCGAATTAGAACTCGCTGCATTGGCACGGGTTGGCGGTGCTGTTACGCTTATCCGCACATTCGGGAGTGATCGCATGCGCCTCGTGCTCCAGCTCGTCGGCCGCCTGTTTGTCGTGGTCATCCTGTGCCTGGGAGCGGCAACCATCTGGGCAACGATCGACGCGCATCGCAGCGTCGATCGTGCCACGGCCGCTTCCGCTGAGCGTGTCTCGGTGGCGCTGGAAGCGCTCTACTGGCGCGAATTGATGTTGCGCAGCAACAGAATGCGCGAGCAACTCCTGCCGGTGCCGGAATGGCGCACCATCGAAACGATGGGGCTGATCTCGCCGGGCATCTGCATCCGGCTCGAGCCGGCGGGCGCGTTCGAGAAGCCGCTCTGCGGACAGAACAAGGGGATCGGCCAATCTCCGCCGCGCTGGTTCGCGGCCACCGTGCAGACACTGCTTGGGGATCACGCCGCGGTCGTCCAGCCGATCAGCACCCGCGCGGCCAACGCAGGCAGCGTCTCGGCCGCTGCCGATCCAAGTGCCGCCATCGCACTCGCCTGGCAGCACATCCTCGACAACATCCACGTCGCCCTGCTGATGGCCGTTGCAATCGCGCTGCTTGCCTCGCTCGCGATTGCGCACACGCTTGCGCCGGCGCAGCAGATCGTCGCCGCGCTGCAGCGGATGGCGCGCGGACAATACAGCACGTCGCTGCCTCGCTTCCGATCGATGGAACTTGCCATGATCGGACAGGCCGTCGGCGATCTCGGCGGCCGTCTCGCGCAGTCCATGGAGGAACGCGCCGCGCTGACCCGGCGCCTGCTCGAAATCCGCAGCGACGAGCGGCGGGCGCTTGCCCGTGAACTGCATGACGAATTCGGACAGAACCTGACGGCGATCCTCGCTTTCGCCAACACGATCGAAGCAACCAGCGCGCAGGAAAAAGACAAGAGCGAGGTTGCGCAGGACGCGCGGATGATCTCGCAAGCCACCCACCGCATCATGGCGTGTCTGCGCGATACATTGAACCGCTTGCGCCATCCGCCCGCCGAGGAACTCGGGCTCGAGGCCTGCCTCGTCGATCTCGTCGATAGCTGGCGCTCGCGGAACGCCGCACAGCCGATGATCCAGCTCGATCTCAAGGGCGACCTCGCCGACGTCCGCGGCGCCGTCGCCGCGACCGCCTATCGGGTCGCCCAGGAGTGCCTGACCAATTCCTTGCGGCACAGTTCGGCGCGGGTGATCGTGCTGCGGATCGAGCGGCGCACCGGCGCCGAAAACGCGCTGCTGGTTCACGTCGAGGACGACGGCGGCGGCGATGCGGCCAAATTGGCCCGCTCTCCCGGCTTCGGCCTGACCGGCATTCGCGAGAGGGTCACAGCGCTCGGCGGCTCGCTATCGATCGCGGATGCGACCCGCGGGGTCAGCGTGGCCGCCACGATCCCGCTTGCAGCCTGATGACCGCGTCGCAGACCAAAGGCGTTTCGATCCTGCTCGTCGACGACCATCCCGTAGTCCGGCAAGGCTACCGGCGCGTGCTGGAGCATCAGGATGATTTCCAGGTGGTAGCCGAAGCCGACAACGCCGCCGACGCCTATCGCGCGTTCAAGGCGCACGCTCCTGACGTCGTGGTCATGGACATATCGATGCCGGGCGCCAGCGGGCTCGAGGCGATCAGGAACATTCGCGCCCGCTCCTCCGACACCCGCATTCTCGTCTTCAGCATGCACTGCGAGGCGGCGCAGGTGAAAGCCGCCTTCAATGCCGGCGCGAACGGCTATGTCACGAAGGGCTCCGACCCATCAGCGCTGATCCGGGCGATCCGTTCGCTTGTCCGCGGCGAACAGGCGATGAGCGATGACATCGCGCGCGTGCTGGCGCTCGAAAGCCTCTCCCCCTCGGGATCGGTGCTCGATCAACTGGGCGAGCGCGAAATCGAGATCCTCAGGCAATTGGCTGCCGGCGCCACCACCGAGCAGATCGCCTCGAATCTCAATATCAGCATGAAGACCGTGCAGAACTACCACTATCTGATCAAGACCAAGACCGGCATGCGGACGGACGCGCAGCTTGTCCGCCTGGCCGTGGAATGCGGGCTGGCCAGCCTATAGGGACGGCGGGGCGCCCCGTCGCCGAACGGGTTTCTGCCCTGCCGGAGCTCTCGGTTTTCCCGTCTCTGCGGCCCTGTATGGGTGGCCTCTCCTGACACGATTTGCTAAGCCGTGGCGTAAAAAACAAATCGGCCGGGGATAGCCTTCCGCCCCGCCCTGCTCGTCCGGAGTTTTCGATGATCCCCCGCTACACCCGCCCCGAAATGGCTTCCATTTGGGAGCCGCAGACCCGCTTCAAGATCTGGTTTGAGATCGAGGCGCATGCGGCTGATGCGCAGGCGGAATTGGGCGTGATCCCGAAGGAAGCGGCGAAGGCGATCTGGGCCAAGGCCAGGGATGCGACCTTCGACGTGGCGCGGATCGACGAGATCGAGCGCGAGACCAAGCACGACGTCATCGCCTTCCTGACCCATCTGGCCGAAATCGTCGGCCCCGAGGCGCGTTTCGTCCACCAGGGCATGACCTCCTCCGACGTACTCGACACCTGCCTCAACGTGCAACTCACCCGCGCCGCGGACCTCTTGATATCAGACCTCGACAAGGTTCTGGCCGCGCTGAAGAAGCGCGCCTTCGAGCACAAGATGACGCCGACCATCGGCCGCTCGCATGGCATCCACGCCGAGCCGGTGACGTTCGGGCTCAAGCTTGCCTATGCCTATGCGGAATTCTCCCGCGCCCGCGAGCGCCTCGTCGCCGCCCGCAAGGAAGTCGCGACCTGCGCGATTTCGGGCGCCGTTGGCACTTTCGCCCAGATCGACCCACGCGTGGAAGAACATGTCGCCAAGGCGATGGGGCTGGTGCCGGAGCCGATCTCGACCCAGGTAATCCCCCGCGACCGCCATGCGATGTATTTTGCGACGCTTGGTGTGATCGCCTCCTCCGTCGAGCGGCTGTCGATGGAAATCCGCCATCTGCAGCGCACCGAGGTACTGGAAGCCGAAGAGTTCTTCTCCGAGGGCCAGAAGGGCTCGTCGGCGATGCCGCACAAGCGCAACCCGGTGCTGTCGGAAAATCTGACCGGCCTGTCGCGCATGGTGCGCGCCTATGCGATGCCGGCGATGGAAAATGTCGCCCTCTGGCACGAGCGCGACATCTCGCACTCCTCGGCCGAACGTATGATCGGGCCTGATGCCACCGTGACGCTCGACTTCGCGTTGATGCGGCTTGCCGGGCTGATCGAGAAGCTCCTGATCTATCCCGCCAACATGCAGAAGAACCTCGATCGCCTCGGTGGTCTCGTGCATTCGCAGCGGCTTCTGATCGCGCTGACGCAGAAGGGCGCCAGCCGCGAGGACGCCTACAAATACGTCCAGCGAAACGCCATGCCGGTCTGGCGCGGCGAAGGCGACTTCCAGACGCTGCTGAAAAAAGACGCCGACGTGAAAAAGCATCTGAGCGATGCCGAAATCGAGGAGCAGTTCGACCTCGGCTATCACTTCAAGCACGTCGATACGATTTTCAGGCGCGTGTTCGGCGAGAGCTGACACGCACGCCATCCGAACGCCTGACGGTCATCTCTCGGTCTGCAGCAAACCGACCGCTAGATGTCGGAAAGCCTCGACAGCCTTTGCAAAGACGGCGTGCGGATCGTCGGCTGCGGCAATCCAGAGCGAGGCGTTGAGCGCCGCTCCGTTGATGAGCCGCGCGGCAGCTTCCGCATCCATCGGCTTCACCGTTCCTTCGTCGATAAGCGCCTGGATCGATTGCATCGTCGTGCGAAGACACGCAGTCTGGTTGGGCCATAGCGATGGATCGCCGAGCACGGCCGGCCCGTCCAGCAGCATGATGCGCTGAATCTCCGGCTCCAGCGCCATCTCGATATAGGCGACGCCCACGGCGAGAAAGCCGAGCCACCGGGTCTCCGCCCGATCTTGTACAGCGCGCATTCGCGCCATCATTTCCGCGTCGATCTGGTCGATCACGGCCTGCAGCAGACCCTTCTTATCGCCAAAGTTGTGATAGAGCGCGCCGCGCGTCAGGCCGGCCTCGGCGGTCAAATCGTCCATCGACGCCGCCGCATAGCCTTTGGTCGCGAACGCCTTCCGGGCGGCCCGGATTAGCTTGGCCCGGGTTTCCTCCACCATTTGTGCGCGTCGCTTCGCGGCCACCGCCATTCCCCGCAAAAGACATACGCCCCGTATGCTAGTTGACATACGCGGCGTATGTAATTTATAGAAACATACGGAGCGTATGTCAAACACCGCCCGACAATGGAATGCAAAGAGCCGGAACCGTGGAGGTCTGGCCTGCCTTTGAACAAGGAAGTGACGTTATGGCCAAACGCGATGCAATCTTTCCTGCTGGCAGGCAGGCGCTCTACGAGATCAACCGTTATTCGGCGGCGATCCGCTCGGGCGGCTTTCTGTTCGTCTCGGGCCAGGTCGGCAGCCGCGATGACGGGTCGCCGGAGCCGGTCTTCGAAAAACAGGTCCAACTTGCCTTCGACAATCTCTCGGCCGTGCTGAAGTCTGCCGGTTGCACGTTCGACGACGTCGTTGACGTGACCACGTTCCACACCGACCCGGCCACGCAATGGGAGGCGGTCAACGCAGTTCGCTTGAAGGAGATCGGTGAGCCGCCCTATCCGAACTGGACCGCGGTGGGCGTTAACTGGCTGGCGGGCTTCGATTTTGAGATCAAGGTCATCGCGCGAATTCCTCAGTCCACCTGATCGATTGGCGGCGAGCGTCGAAGGTGCCTGGTCTCTTGCACTGGAGTTAAAGCCGATGCTGACCAAGCTGCCGCTGACCCCGCTCGACCACGCGTTGATCGCCGCCCAGAGACAGCGGACGGACGGCCGTCCGTCGTCTCCTGGACACTCCCATCGCAGTTCGGTCGAACTTTGCCCGTGGGTGCCCTGGGTAGCCGAACCAGCAGTTTCCCGGCCTTGCCAAGCCGAATTAGATGGTTCCAAATTGCCACAACCGCCGCCGACAAGCTCCGTGACCCCCGCCGGCATCCTCGAAGCAACCTAACGGTAACCGCAGATCGGCTAAGGTCGCAGCGTGTCATCCCCGCCGAAAATCCTCGTCTTCGACTCCGGCCTTGGCGGCCTCACGGTCCTGCGCGAGATCGTCCGCACCCGGCCCGACGCGCACTACGTCTATGTCGCCGACGACGCGTTCTTTCCCTACGGCCATCATAGCGAGGAGCAGATCATCGCCCGCGTGGTGCCGTTGGTCGGCGAGTTGATCGCCCGGCACGCCCCTGCCCTGGTGGTGATTGCCTGCAACACCGCCTCCACGCTCGTGATGTCGCATCTGCGCAGCACCTATAGCGTGCCGTTCGTCGGCACCGTGCCCGCGATCAAGCCGGCCTGCGCCAGCTCGAAGACCAAATGCGTGTCGGTGCTCGGCACCAAGGGCACCGTCAAGCGCGAATACACCAAGCGGCTGATCGATGATTTCGCGCAAGGTTGCGAAGTGACGCTGGTGGGATCGGCCGAGCTCGCTTCCCTTGCCGAATCCGCGCTCAGCGGCAACGACGTGCGCGACGAGGATATTGCGGCCGAGCTTGCCCCCTGCTTTGTCGGAAACGGTGAGCATCGCACCGACACCGTCGTGCTGGCCTGCACCCACTATCCGCTGTTGCTCGACCGCCTGACCCAACTCGCGCCGTGGCCGGTTGACTGGATCGATCCAGCCCCCGCGATCGCCCGGCGCGTGTCCGAACTGCTGGGGTCGCTAGGCCGGAAAAGCGACGAGGCTGGGGCCGAGATGATATTCACGTCCAGGCGGTCGCATACGCTGAGCCAGGCCCTGATGCCGTTTTTCGGCGGCCGCGTGCCGGCGTAACGTCGGCTGTGGTGTGTATTCAAAAAGCAGTGGACTGAAAAACTTAATAAAAAGGTCAGTTTGGCGGTTAGAGCATGATGATCTTTGGTTAGATCGATTTGGCCGCAGACGCACTTCACCTCTCCCGCTTGCGGGGGTCGAGACGAGCAAAGCTCGCTCTTAGGTCGGCGCGAAGCGCCAGGTGGGGGTTCTCTCCACTCGGGCAGTGTCGCCCGCGGAGACATCCCCACCCATAGCCGATGCTCCGCATCGGCCTTCTACTAAAGAACGGCGGACATGGGCCGCCTATGCCTCCCCCGCAAGCGGGAGAGGGAGCGCGCACCTTCTTCGTGGTCGCAATCAAATCCAATTTCATCATGCTCTAGTCATGGCGCGGCACGGCTGCGTGCAGAACCGTGCCGGCTCTCGTACGCCGAATGAAATTTTTATGTCGTTCCAAGGCCGGCCTTGGCGCATTGCTCGTCCTGGTCGCCGGTGACGCCACTCACTCCCACGCCGCCAGTGACTTTGCCGTCGACCATGATCGGCACTCCGCCAGGCGAGGCAAAGACCCCGGGCAGAGTGGCCGTGGCTGTCCCGCCTTTGTTGATCGCCTCCATGAAAACGCGGGTCGGGCGCCGATAGGTCGCCGCGGACCTCGCCTTACCGATGGCGATGTCCATGCTGGCCGTCTGCGTGTTGTCCATGCGTTCGAAGTACACCAGGAAGCCGTGATTATCGACCACCGCGACGGCCACGTTCCATCCGTTCTTCTGGCATTCGGCGAGGACGCCGGTTGCGATCTTCTTAGCACCCGCGGCATTGACCGCTGTGCCGTAGTCAGGGCGCTTGTCCTGCGCGGATGCGCCAACGGTAAGGGCGGCGAGTGCAGCGGCGACTAGGATTGTCCTCATCTTCGACTCCTCCCTAGGTTTTATTGTGCAGGGGATCATACCGGGGCGGATGAAAACGTCGATGTCCAATGATGTCGCAAAGCCCTATGGTTCGCTGCCAGCCAAGCGCCCGAGCTATCAGGCCGAGGCCGAAGATGACCTTCACTTCCCAGCGGCCGCATACGCCGAGCCAGGCGCTGATGCCGTTTGTCGGCGGCCGCGTGCCGGCGTAAACTGCCGGGCATTGATCAACCCGCTCAGGGCTTCTGAAGATCTCGCACGCCAGCGAAGGTAAGCGGGAGTTCGCCGCCCCTGCGCATCAGGCTGAGCTTGCGACCCCAATTGAGCGTCGGCACTTCGACAAGCAGGTGCAAGACCGCCGCGAGGCCGATCGAAAGCAAAATGCTGGCTATGATGACGCCGGCCGGAGAAATCTGCCACAGCTCGGGGAAGTTCGCGATCCATTTGATCAGCAGATAATGTGAGATGTAGAGCGAATAGGAGATGCTGCCGAACCATTGCAGGATGCGCGAAAAGCAAGTGCCGTGGAGTTCGGCCGAGACCACGGTATAGATGAGGAGTGCCGCACCAAGACCATAGGTCGGCACACGTGCCAATTGAGGATTGCTCGATCCGTGGACGAAGATCCAGTACCAGCCCGCAGCGAATAAGGCTGCGGAGATAGCCGTGCTGTATGGCAAAACAGGCAGCGTTCCCTTCATCCGGACAAGATAAGCGATAAAGACACCGGCGCCGAATTCCAGAATTAGGGGATGCGAATAGATCCCGAGAGGCAGCTTAAAAACGACCGCGACCACCGCAACGCCGAGGCCTACGAACAAGAGCTCGAAAAGGCGGTGCGGTGCAATGGCAAGTATCACCGCAACAACAGCGTAGAAGTGCATTTCAAATGCGATCGACCAGGCGGGTGGGATATACCAGTTCGGATAGTCCCACGCGAAGAGGTGGCCGAGGTCCAGCGCAGCGCGATCTCCCGGGCCAGGTGCGATCCAGTAGGAACTGACAAACGCCCCCAGCAATACAAGCCAATACATCGGATAGATTCGAATGGCCCTTCTGAAAGCGAAATTCAGCGCGTCTGTTTGCGACGCGGCCGTGGTCGCAATGATGAACCCGGAAATGACGAAGAAGATGTCGACGCCGCTCGCCAGGATCGTGTGCGCCGCTTCGGCGGCATTTTGCGTCGCCGGATCAGAGCGAGCGATCACCGCGTGTCCGCAGACGACAGCCAGCGCCGCGACGCCGCGCATGGCTTGCACACCATAGAATGTCCGCATAACGCCCCGGCACGCTCATTTTTGTGAACGCAATTTTTGCGGGTAAGCTATTAACATATGGTTGTGCGGTTGACGCATGTCCGTATCGCCATGCGTGGCGGGCTGAATGTCGATGCGCAAAAAGCAGGTGGCTCGATGGCCCACGAATTGATCCATATGATGCCGGGTGCCGAATTTTGAATCGATCAATTAGGGAGCTTCCACTTGACCTCCGCAAAGCCAGCGCCGCTCAACCGTCTCCGCCAATCGTGGCGGGAGGCACGCCCGACCTTCGGCGCGATCGCGACCATTCCCTCGATCCAGACCGTGCAGATCATGGCGCGTTCGGGAATCGACTTTATCATCGTCGATCTCGAGCACGGCCCGATCGATCTCGGCTCGGCGCATGCGATGATTACGGCCACCTCAGGCACGCCGTGCGTGCCGATGGTGCGGATTGCCGCCAACGAGCCCTGGCTGGCGAAAGCGCCGATGGACATCGGCGCGCTCGGCATCAACTTCCCGATGATCTGCAGCCGCGCGGATGCCGAAAAAGCCGTGCGCAGCGTGCGCTATCCGCCGAACGGCGATCGGCTGTGGGGCCCATTTCACGCGCCGTTCCGCTGGGGCGTCTCGATGGCGGATTACATGGCGACCGCGGATGACGACATGATCTGCATGGTCACCATCGAGCATGTCGAGGCGGTCGAGCGCATTGATGAGATCATGGCGACGCCCGGCATCGATGTCGCCGTGATCGGCCCCGGCGATCTCGCCACCTCCATCAACAAGCGCGGCCTGCCGGATGATCCCGAGGTGGTGGCGCTGATGAAGCGTGCCGAGGAAGGCATCCTTAGGAGTGGCGTACCAATCGGCGGCGTCGCGCGCACGGCCGAGCAAGCCAACAAGATGATCGACCGCGGCTACGTCGCGCTGGCGCTCGGCTTCGACTGGTCGCTGTTCCAGCGCGGTATCGCGGCAAGCTTTGAAGGGATCAAGCGATAGGTGCCGAGACGGCAGCAAGTCCTTCAAAGTCTTCGGGTTTACGGGGGGTCCCTCGGGGCCGCGGCGCCGGCCAACCGGGGCAATCCGGATGCGAACCTCATGGCGTCAAAACGCCTTGTTCGTGCTAGATGAGGTGCTGGCAGGTTACTGAGCGGCCTGCCGGCTTTCTGATTGCCTATTGCGGAAACCCGGGCGGAGCGATGCGCGGAACGGTTCGAAAAATCACACTGCCGCGCCGGCTGGTCGCTGACCTCATGCACGCGTCGCTTGGCGTGCCGTTTGTCTCGCTCTCGCGCCCCCTTAACATACGCACCATGCAGGAAGCCCGCGCGCAGGCCGTCCCGCGGCCGGGCTGGGCTGCGATTTTCGTCAAGGCGTTCGCGCTGGTGGCCAAGGAAGAGCCGATCCTGCGCACCCTCTACGTCAAATGGCCGATGCCGGCCTTCTACGAGCTGCCGCGCAGCGTCGCGATGGTGGCGATCGCCCGGATCGAGGACGGCCAGGATTGCGTGCTGCCGCAAAAGGTCGCCGCGCCCGACGAAATGCCGCTTGCCGAGGTCGACGCCCTGATCAGGCACGCCAAGGTGGCGCCGATCGACGAGGTGCCGGCGTTCCGGAAGATCCTGCGAACCACGCGGCTGCCGCTGCCGCTGCGGCGGCTGTTCTGGGCGGTCGGGCTAAATTTCGGCCGCCAGCGGGCCAATTATTTCGGCAGTTTTGGGGTCACCTCCGTGGCCGCCTATGGCGCGGGCCAGCTCCATGCCATCAGCCCCGGGCCCTTTATCCTGAGCTATGGGGTGGAAAAGCCCGATCAGACCATCGATGTCGTCTTGCGCTGGGATCACCGGATTACCGATGCCGCCCCGATGGCCCGGGCGTTGAACCGGCTGGAACAGGTACTGAACGGCGAAATATCAGCCGAATTGCGGGCCAATCGGCAGCAAACCGAGCCCAAACCGGTCCGGGCGGTCGCGACCTGACGGCCTCCAGGCCGTCATTCCGGGATGGTCCGCAGGACCAGACCCGGAATCTCGAGATTCTCAGGTGCGCAATGCGCACCATAGTTCGATGCTTTGCATCGGCCCGGAATGACATCCATTTCATTGACAGAACGGCGGTTTCTCCCTAAGAACCCGCTTGCTCGCGGGCCGGTTTCGGCCCGCGATGCGTTTCGCGACCCGTGGTCCTCCCCGAGCTTTCGAGGCGGACCTGTCGGCCCCGGCAAGTGCCGGTGCACAGGAGGGCGCGTTTCCTCAACACTCAAACCCTATACAGAGGACGCGATGACAAAGCGCAGTGAGGCGAAATACAAGATCGATCGCCGTATGGGCCAGAACATCTGGGGCCGCCCGAAGAGCCCCGTGAACCGCCGGGAATACGGCCCCGGCCAGCACGGCCAGCGCCGCAAGGGCAAGCTGTCCGACTTCGGCGTCCAGCTCCGCGCCAAGCAGAAGCTTAAAGGTTACTACGCAAATATTTCCGAGCGCCAGTTCCACGGCATCTATGTCGAGGCCGGCCGGATGAAGGGCGACACCGGTGAGAACCTGATCGGCCTCTTGGAGCGCCGTCTCGACACCGTGGTCTATCGCGCCAAGTTCGTCGCGACGATGTTCGCAGCGCGCCAGTTCATCAACCACGGCCACATCAAGGTGAACGGCCGCCGCGTCAACATTCCGAGCTACAAGCTCAAGCCGGGCGACGTCGTCGAGGTCAAGGAATCCTCTAAGCAGCTCACCCCGATTCTGGAAGCAAGCCAGCTCGGCGAGCGCGACGTGCCCGACTTCATCGAGGCCGATCACTCCAAGATGACGGCGAAGTTCACCCGCATCCCGGCGCTGTCGGACGTGCCGTTCGCAGTGCAGATGGAGCCGCACCTGATCGTCGAATTCTATTCGCGCTGATCGGAGTACGGCTCGGAGATATCAAAGGCCCCGGTTTTGCCGGGGCCTTTTTGTATGCGAGTATGGCGTCGTCTCAACGCCGAGCCTCGCCGCGGGCTTAAATCAATTCGGGTCAACATGCGCTTGCGCGACTGCCATAACTTTCATGATTTCCGCAGGCTGGCCCGGCGACGGCTGCCCGGTCCTATCTTCGATTACATCGATGGCGCGGCTGACGACGAGGTGACCCATCGCCGGAACACCGCAAGTTTCGAGCACTGTGACCTGGTACCCAACATCCTGCGCGGCGTCGAAAATATCGATCTGTCGGTGACGGTCCTAGGCCAGAAGCTGGCGATGCCGATCTATTGCTCTCCGACCGCACTGCAACGTCTATTCCACCATACCGGCGAACGCGCTGTCGCCGCCGCTGCGGCGAAGTACGGCACGATGTTCGGCGTATCCTCGCTCGGCACCGTAAGCCTCGAGGAACTGCGCCAGGCGCACGACACGCCGCAGGTCTATCAGTTCTACTATCACCGGGATCGCAGCCTCAACCGCACGATGATGCAACGCGCAAAAGAAGCCGGCGTCCAGGTCATGATGCTCACCGTGGACAGCATCACAGGCGGCAACCGCGAGCGGGACAAGCGCACCGGCTTTTCGATTCCATTTCGGCTGACGCTTGCCGGGATGTACCAGTTCGGGATCAAGCCGGCCTGGGGCATCAATTATCTCACGCATGAGCGGTTCAAGCTTCCGCAACTGGACCAGCACGTCGACATGGGCAGTGGCGCGCTGTCGATCTCTAAATATTTTACCGAGATGCTGGACCCTTCGATGAACTGGGACGATGTGGCTGAAATGGTCCGGCTATGGGACGGGCAATTCTGCCTGAAGGGCGTCATGTCGGTGGCAGACGCCAGGCGCGCCGTCGAGATCGGTTGCACCGGCATCGTGCTGTCCAATCATGGCGGCCGGCAGTTGGACGGTTCACGCGCGCCATTCGATCAATTGGCCGAAATCGTCGATGCTGTCGGCGATCGAATTGACGTGATCATGGACGGCGGAATTCAGCGGGGCACCCATGTCTTGAAGGCATTGTCGCTTGGAGCCAAGGCCGTAGGCGTTGGACGCTATTATCTCTATCCTCTCGCGGCGGCCGGCCAGGCCGGCGTCGAGCGGGCTCTCGACCTGATGCGGTCGGAACTCGAGCGGGGAATGAAGCTGATGGGATGCACTGCGATCAATCAGCTCTCTCGCGAAAATCTGCGGTTCAGATAATTTCTGTCCCGCCATCAAGTTGAAAAGAGACGAGAAACTGCCATGCACTACACCCCTGCCCCGCGCGATCCTAAGGCCGATCCGATCCGCATCAACCTGTTGTCGGATACGCAGACGCGACCGACGCCCGCGATGCGGGAGGCGATGGCGCGGGCGGAAGTCGGCGACGAGCAGATCGGCGACGATCCGACCGTGAATTTGCTTTGCGAGCGCGTGGCTGAGCTGCTCGGCAAGGAAGCCGCCGTGTTCATGCCCTCCGGCACCATGTGCAACGTCGCGGCCACCCTCGCCCATTGCCGGCCGGGCGATGAAATTCTGGCCCATGCCACCGCCCATATCATCGCCCGCGAAGGCGGCGCGCATGCAGCGCTGGGCGGATTCCAGATCACGCCGCTGCCGGGCGAGGACGGACAATTCACGCCGGAAACATTCCGCGCTGCGCTGCACCCGCGCTCGCGTTATCAGCCGCCGCAGGCCGTCGTCAGCGTCGAGCAAACCGCCAATATCGGCGGTGGCACGATTTGGAAGAAGGCGGCGCTGGACAAAATCGTGGAGATCGCCAAGGCGAACAGGCTCATCACCCATATGGATGGCGCGCGGCTGTTGAACGCTTGCGTCGCCACCAAAATATCGGCGCGCGACATGGCCGCAGGATGGGATTCCGCCTGGATCGATTTCTCAAAAGGCCTTGGTGCGCCGATCGGCGGCGTGATCGCGGGGTCGCGCGCCTTCATCGACGATGTCTGGCGCTGGAAGCAGCGCCTCGGCGGATCGATGCGGCAGGCCGGCATTTGCGCCGCGGCCTGCGTCTACGCGCTCGACCATCACGTCGACCGCCTCGCCGACGATCACGCCAATGCGCGTGCGCTGGCGCGAGGGCTGTCGCAGATCAACGGCATCGAGGTGCAAGAGCCTGAGACCAACCTGGTGTTCTTCAAGCCTGATAGAGCGGGCGTCGCGGGCGACAAGATGATCGAGGCCTTGCGCAAGCGCGGCGTGCTGCTCGCGATGATGGACGGCCGCATTCGCGCCTGCACGCATCTCGACGTTAGCGCTGCGATGGTCGAGGAGACGGTCGGGCTGGTGCGCGAGATCGTCCGCGGCGCGTGAGAGGCGTCAGCCCGAGCCGTGAACTCAGGCCACGGCAGGCGTGCGCGCCCGCCACAGCGCGCTGCCGAGCAGCAGATACACTGCGCCGGTCCACATCGCCTGCCAGTTCTGGAAGCCTTCGTTAAAGACGATATAGATCGCAGCCAGCGCGAACAGCCCGGCAAACACGGCTTCGGCAAGCGGCCGCTCGCCGGATTTCGAACCCTTGAGAAACGCCAATGTCCAGAACGGCACCACGGCCATGGTCAGGGCGGCGAACGGGAAATCGCGCCAGCGCGCGTCGAATACCAGACTGAGCGCGGTCTGCGCGGCAATGAGCGTCGTCACGATCAGCGTCACGCCCAGTATGTTGCTCATGAACAATGGGGTCAGGCCCTTGCGCGGCCCCAACACTTCAAGAAACGCCGGAAGCCCCCGCCCCGACATCAGCGCGTAGGTGGCCAGCAGCGGCGCTGTCACTGCAGCCGTCAGCAGAAAACCCTGAACTAGCCAACCGCCGAGCCCGTAGCTTTCCTGGAGCATCTTGTCGATGCTGATGCCCAGCAACATCCCGCCAGCGGTCGCGGATGCGGCGACCGCGGCCCACGATGCCAACGGCGGCAACGCCGGCTGGCGCTTCCGCGTGAACCAGGCAACGGCGAACACACAGAGGCAAAGAAGCAGCCCGCCTGCCATCTGCAGCTTCCAGAACGGGTAGTTGCTGATGGCGACGCCGGCCGGATATTTCAGCTTGCGTTCGGCCCCGTCGAACAGTCCCCAATAGCCACCTACCGTTCCTTCCCAGCGGCGCTTCCACGGCTCGTCATAGGCCTCGAACAGATTGACGCGAAAATTGTCGCGCCTTGCCCGTTCGAGAATCTCGGAAATGAAACGTGCCTGGTTGACGCGGGAAGCCAGCGCGCCGTCGCGCATCCGCCCGTGGCTTGGCCAACCGGTCTCACCGATCAAAATCTCTTTGCCCGGAAAGGCCGCGACGACCTGCTTGCGGACATCATCGACATGCGCGGCCGCATCCTCGGCGCGCGGAGGAACGTCTTCCCAATAGGGCAGGAAATGAGCGGTGACGAAATCGACATCGGCGCCAACTTCACGGTAACGCAGCCAGAATTCCCAGACATCGGCATAGGTCACCGGAATGTCCACGCGCGGCTTGACCGACTGGATCGTTTGGCGAAGGTCGCCGACGGTCATGTCGCCGCGCAGCAGCACTTCGCTGCCAACGATGAGCGCTGCGACCGTGCCGGGATGATCCTTCACCAGCGAGACCGCAATGTCGGCGAGTTGCGCGTTCTTCGCGCGATCACGCCCGATCCAAACGCCGAGCAGAACCTTCAATCCGACCCTGGATGCAAGCTCGGGCACCTTGTCCAGCCCGTTATCGATGGAATAAGTGCGGATGCATTGGGAGACCTTGGCAAGCTCCTTCAGATCCTCCGCGATCTGCTCCGGCTTGACGATAAGCGTCGGGTCATGCGGCGTCTGATCGTTGCGGAACGGCGCGTAGGAAACGCACTCCAGCTTCGATGCATCATCAATCGGCGCGCGCGTCAGCGCTACCGGCGTGGCCAGCCACCACCACACTGCGACAACGATGCCCAGCGATAGAAATAAAAGCGCCAGCGGCGTGCGAAAGCCGATTGGTCCTGCTCCCCTAATAGGACGAATAGACGAGCCTGTTTAGCCGTGCGCGACAGGCATGTCGACCCGCTGGTCCCGCCATGTGTACAATTGCGCGAGAGCACGGAAGCCGTGATATTAAGCTCCTTCAAAAGTGAGCTTTGTTTGCGCAAAATTATCGCGCCTGACGAGTGAAATGATGGCATTCAAGAGATTTTCCCGGCGACAATTTGGCAGACTTGCAGGCTGGTCGGCGTTTGGCATGTCGATGCTGTCAGCCAAGTCCAGCACGGCGCAATCGAATCACGCGACCGGAATACATCAAAAGGCCTTGAGCTTTCCGAACGGTTTTCTGTGGGGCACTGCCACCTCGGCCTATCAGGTCGAGGGCGCTGTCAACGAAGACGGCCGCGGGCCGTCGATCTGGGACCGCTTTGCCCACACGCCCGGCACCATCTCCGATCGCAGCAATGGCGACACCGCGACCGACCATTATCGTCTCTACAAGCAAGACGTCCAACTCATGAAGTCGCTGGGCACAAAAGCCTATCGATTCTCGATCGCATGGCCGCGCGCCTTCCCGAATGGGATAGGGTCGGCAAATCCACAGGGCCTCGATTTCTATCACCGCCTTATCGACGAGTTGTTGGCGAATGGCATCGAACCGTTTGCGACGCTGTATCATTGGGACCTGCCGCAAGCGCTGCAGGATCGCTTCGGCGGCTGGACTTCGCGCGATACCTCAAAGGCTTTCGCGGACTACGCCGCCCATGTCACTGCCCGCTTGAGTGATCGCGTGAAGCATTTCTTCACAATCAACGAATGCTCCAGGCTCGTTCATCTCGGCCACGGCCTCGGTGCCGACGCGCCAGGCCTCAAACTGCCTCAGTCAGGATTGAACCAGGTCCGTCACCACGTTGCGCTGGGACATGGTCTCGCGGTTCAGGCCATCCGCGCCCATGGGCGTGCCGGAACGAAGGTCGGTCCGGCGGAAAATGCCGTGAGCTGCATCCCTGCCATCGAAACATCAGCCAACATCCGCGCCGCCGAGACCGCGACGCGCGAACTCAACGCCGGCTATCTGACCGTGATGCTCGAAGGAAAATATACCGAGGCGTATCTGGCGAGGTCCGGCCAAGACGCACCGAAATTCACCGCCGATGATCTGCGCGTCATTTCATCCCCGATCGATTTCGTTGGGCTGAATGTCTATACACCCGACCATTATGTCGTTGCCGCCGACAACGAGCGCGGCTTCACGCTGGCGCCGTTTCCCACCTCGTTTCCGCACATGAAAGCGAGCTGGCTCAGGCCCGGCCCCGAGGCCATCTACTGGGTTCCGCGTCATGTCGCAAAACTGTGGAACGTGAAGTCGATCTATATCACCGAGAACGGAACGTCAGGAAGCGACCAGCCGGCGCCGGACGGCACCATCTACGACGTCGATCGCATCATGTATCTGCGCAATTATCTCACGCAATTGCAGCGCGCGACATCCGAGGGCGTGCCCGTGCTCGGATACTTCCTATGGAGCCTGATGGATAATTTCGAATGGTCTGATGGCTATGAGCAGCGCTTCGGTATCTACCACGTCGACTTCGATTCCAAGCGTCGTACGCCCAAGCTGAGCGCGTCGTTCTATCGCGAGACGATCGCCAAAAACGCGGTTGCGTAGTCAGCCGATTGTCAATCCTTGCGCAGACCCTTGCCGAGCGCCTCATACATGATCGTCTTCAGCGCCAGTTGAATTCGCCCGCCTTGCGTCGGAGCCTGCACCATGAAGACAACGAGCAAGTCGTCCTGCGGATCGACAAAATAGAAACTTCCGCCTGCGCCATCCCACCGGTATTCGCCGAGCGGCCATGTCGTGTTTGGCGGCGGTGAGGTACGCACGGCAAAGCCAAGACCGAAGCCGCTGGACGGTCCCGGAAAATAAAAGGGATCGTGAATAATCTTGGTTTCCGGACCGATCTGATCCGACGTCATTAGCGCGACTGTTTCGGGCTTCAGGTATCGCCTGCCGTCCAGTTCGCCGCCGTTCAGCAGCATTTGCAGGAATCGGGCATAGTCGGCGGCCGTCGAGACCAGACCCGCGCCACCGGATTCCCACCGCCGCGGCACTGTCGGGTCTCCGATTCCGGCCACTCGAAAACGATCAACGGGAAATGGCTGGGCGATGCGCGGCCATTTCGCTTCATCTGCGACATAGTATGCGGTCTCGGACATGCCGAGCGGATTGAACAGTCTCTGCTTCTCGAATTGAAATAGCGTCTGCCCCGAGACCACCTCGACGACGCGGCCGAGCACGTCGGTCGAGTGGCTGTAGTTCCAACGCGTTGCCGGCTGATCGGCGAGCGGCAGTGTCGCAATGCGGTCAGCGAATTCGGCGTTGTCGAAGTCGCCGGCGTACAATTGCGGATTGGCATAGAGTTTCTGCACGGCGGTTTCGCCGAAGAAACCGTAGGTGATACCCGACGTGTGCCGGAGCAGATCCTTGATCGTGATCGGGCGCTTCAGCGGCTCGAGCTTGAGCGGATACTTTCCGGCTTCATCGGAAAGATCGACACCGACTTTCGCATCCGCAAAGGAGCGAATGTATTTCGACACGGGATCATCGAGGGCCAGCTTGCCATCGTCGACCAGCATCATCGCGGCAACCGAGGTGACGGCCTTTGACATCGAATAGATCTGGAAAATCGTATCCCGTCTCATCGGCTGGCTAGACGCCGGGTCCCGCACGCCAAAACATTCGAAATAGACCGGCTTGCCGTGCTGCTGGATCAGAAGCACCGCGCCGGGAATCTTGCCGGTCGTGACCTCGTTGCGAACGTGGTCTCCAATCCGGTCAAGGGCCGCGCGCGAAAAAGTTGGCGCGGCCGGCGCTTTCGGCTCAGCCCGCGCCTCCTGCGGTTGGCCGCCGACCAGGGAAACCACAAGCGCCGCCACAGCAAGGCAACGCCCGATAGCGCCGTCAGTTCTCCAGCGCTTCATAGACCAACTGCTTCAGCGTCCGCTGGATGCGCTGGCGTTCCGTCGGCGTCTGCTCGAGCAGCACGAAGAACATGTCCTGCTTGCGGTCGACCACGAAATAGCAGCCGCTGGCGCCATCCCATTTCAATTCGCCCAGGGAGCCCGGCGGCGGCGGCTTGGCTTTACCGGGATCGGTGCGCACGGCAAGTCCGAGCCCAAAGCCGAAGCCGTCCCCGGGGAAGTAGAAATAATCCCGATCGACCCCCGACCCGGGACCGATATGGTCCGTCGTCATCAGCTTGAACGTCTCCGGCTTCAGATAGGTCTTGCCCTCGAACGTGCCGCCGTTGAGCAGCATCTGCGTAAAGCGCCGGTAGTCCGCCATGGTCGAGTACATGCCGCCGCTGGCAAACTCCATTTTCTTGACGTTGGTCGGATTGGTGTCGCGGCCGACACGGAAATTGCTGTCGTTCGGCACCGGCAGCGCGATCCGCTTCTGCTTCTCCGGATCGGTGATGTAGAAGCCGGTGTCGACCATGCCAAGCGGGTCGAGCAGCCTTTCGCGCATGATCGTGAACAGGGATTTTCCGGACGCGACTTCCATCACCCGCGCCAGCACGTCGGTGGAATGGCCGTATTGCCAGAGCGCGCCCGGCTGATTGTGTAGCGGCAGTTTGGCGATCCGCTCGGCGAATCCGGCCAGATCGAAGTCTCCGTCATAGATATTGGCGGCCGCATAGGCCTTGCGGACCAGGGTGTCGCCGTAGAAGCCATAGGTGATCCCCGACGTATGCAGCATCAGGTCGCGGACGGTCATCGGCCGGCTCAGTGGCACCAGCTCGAGCGTCTTGGTGCCATCCTCGGCCTTCTTCTCGACACCGACCTTCACATTCGCGAAGGACGGAATGTACTTTGAGACGGGATCGTCGAGCTTGATCGTGCCGTCCTCGACCAATTGCATGGCCACGACCGACGTGATCGCTTTCGTCATCGAGAACAGGCGGAAGATGGTCTTGTCGGTGATTGGCTTCTTGGACTCCACGTCCTGAACGCCGAAGGTTTCGTGATAGACCGGCTTACCGTGCTGCTGGATCAGGACGTTCGCACCGGCGATCTTGCCGGTCGCCACCTCGTTTTTGAAGAATTCGGTGATCTTCGCAAGCTTGTCCTTGTTGAAACGCGCGCCAGCGGGAATATCGAATGTGCCTTCGGCGCGGACTTGCGGCGCAACCGCTAGCATCAGCGCGCCGCAGGCAAGCGCGCGCAGCATTTGACGTAAGTTCATGGGAACCCCCCTCCGGAATTCGGAGAGGAGTGTAGCTGCGGCGTCAGTCGGCGCAAGGGCTGCCAAAGGCTGCCAGCGCCTCTTCATGCAACCGAGCGCTGTCGCGGGAGAAGCAGCAGAAGATAACCCTTTTCACGGCAGGCGCCGCGGCCAGCCCATCGACGACCGTTGCGACTGCGATGCCCGCCGCACGGTCGGCAGGGAAGCGATAGACGCCCGTAGAGATCGCGGGAAAGGCCAGAGATGAGAGCGCGTTGGCCTGACAGAGTTCGAGGGAGCGCCGATAGCAGGAAGCGAGCAGCCCGTCCTCCCCATCATTGCCGCCGTGCCAAACCGGCCCGACGGCGTGGATCACATGGCTGGCCGGCAACCGGTATCCTCGGGTGATCTTGGCGTCGCCGGTCGCGCAGCCATTCAGCATACGGCACTCGGCAAGCAGTTCAGGTCCGGCCGCCCGATGGATCGCGCCATCAACGCCGCCCCCGCCGAGCAACGACGAGTTCGCGGCGTTGACGATGGCGTCAACGCGCAGTGTCGTAATGTCGGCGACAATGACTTCCAGCCGCGCCTGGCCGACCTGGCGCGCGATGCCGCTCAGGCGGAAGCCGCCGCGTTGACGGTGACGCCCTTCTCGGCGAAGAGCTGCTGCAATTCACCGGCCTGGAACATCTCGCGGATGATGTCGCAGCCGCCGACGAATTCGCCCTTGACGTAGAGCTGCGGGATGGTCGGCCAGTTCGAATATTCCTTGATGCCGTTGCGAAGCTCGGCGGATTCCAGGACGTTCAGCCCCTTGTAGCCGACGCCGATGTGATCGAGGATCTGGACCACCTGTCCCGAGAAACCGCACTGCGGAAACTGCGGCGTGCCCTTCATGAACAGCACGACGTCGTTCGACTTCACTTCGTTGTCGATGAATTGTTCGATGCTCATATTTGCTTCCTTTTGGGGCTCAGCCCCCTGCGGCGTCGCATAACGGGCCGGCTCGTCCATGTAACCCGGATACTTGCGATATATGTAGCCCAAACCGTTGTGCATCCAAAGCAAAATGGCGAGGAGCTGGCATGCGCGGGGCCGGCTCGCGGCACCCTTGGGCGACCGCCGCTCATAGTCTGACGGCATCAATATCATAGCGGGGCAGGCTTTTTTCCCGCACCGGAACCCCTATCTAGGACGGACCGCCCGTCGGGAACCAGTTTGCCAGCCTAACGTTCTCTCTCCCTCGACCGGAGACACCAGTGACGAAACCAGTATCCGCCGCCGCGTTCGCCACCCCTGCCCCGTCACTTTTCTCGGATTCCGGCACCCTCGCCCAGAATTTGGTGGAGGCCTATCTGGCCGTCCGCGGCGAGACCGAGCGCCGGGCCGCTCCGTTGAGCCCCGAGGACCAGCTCATCCAGTCGATGCCGGACGCGAGCCCGGCCAAATGGCACCGCGCCCATACCACCTGGTTCTTCGAGCAATTCCTGCTCGGTGAGCACTGCGAGGGCTATCAGCCCTTCCACCCTGATTATGCCTTTCTGTTCAATTCCTATTATGTCAGCGCCGGACCGCGGCACGCCCGTCACCAGCGCGGCCATCTGACCCGCCCGAGCGCGGACGAAGTCACCGCCTATCGACGGCATGTCGATGCCGCCGTAGTCAAGTTCTTCCAGACCGCCGGCGAAGCGCGTCTCACAAAACTGCTCCCGCTGGTCGAGGTCGGCCTCAACCACGAGCAGCAGCATCAGGAATTGATGCTGACCGACATCCTGCACGCCTTTGCCCAGAACCCGATCCCGCCGGCCTACGATCCGTCCTGGCGCTTTCCGGCGTCGCACCGTTCGGCAGAGGAGTGGACCACCCTCAACGAGGGCATCCACACCGTAGGCCACGCCGACGACAGCTTCCATTTCGACAATGAAAAGCCCGCGCACCGCGCCCTGGTCGGCCCGGTCGGGCTGGCCCGCAACCTCGTGACCAATGCGGAATGGCTCGCCTTCATGCAGGACGGCGGCTACCGCACCGCCACGCTCTGGCTGATGGACGGCTTTGCCACGGCGACCGGCGAGGGCTGGCAGGCGCCCGGCCACTGGCGCCAGATCGACGGCGAATGGCGGATCATGACGCTCGGTGGGTTGCAGCCGATCGACCCGGCCGCCCCGGTCTGCCACGTCAGCTATTACGAGGCGGATGCGTTTGCGCGCTGGGCCGGCCGCCATCTGCCGACCGAGATGGAGTGGGAGGTCGCCGCCCGCGCCGGCCAGCTCAACGATGCCTTCGGCATCGTCTGGCAGTGGACCCGCAGCTCCTACTCCCCCTACCCCGGCTACCGCGCCATCGAGGGGGCGCTCGGGGAGTACAACGGCAAGTTCATGGTCAACCAGCTGGTGTTGCGCGGCTCCTCGCTTGCAACTCCGGCCGGCCACAGCCGCGTCACCTACCGAAACTTCTTCTACCCGCACCACCGCTGGCAATTCACGGGGTTACGCCTCGCCGATTACGCCTGAGATTTCCGATGAATCTAGCGCGCCGGAAAGCGCGTTCAGGAGAGTATCATGAATGTGCATGCCGCCGCTTTGGCCCACACGCTCCCGTTCGACGAACAGACCTCCGCGTTTGCCGGCGACGTGATCGGCGACCTCTCGCAATTCCCCAAGCGCCTGTCGCCGAAATATTTTTACGACGCCACGGGCTCCGAGCTATTCGAGCAGATCACGGTGCTGCCGGAATATTACCCCACCCGCACCGAGCTCGGCATCCTGCGCAGCCGCGGCGATGAAATCGCCGCACTCATTCCGAAAGGCGCGGCCCTGGTCGAGTTCGGCGCCGGCGCGACCACCAAGGTCCGTCTGCTATTGGAGCGCTGCGATTTCTCCGCCTATGTCCCGGTCGATATCTCAGGCGATTTCCTGAACGCGCAGGCCAGCGGCCTGCGCAAGGATTTTCCCGATCTCGGCGTTTATCCGGTTGCCGCCGATTTCACCGCGCCGTTCGAGTTGCCGGCCGAAATCGCCGACATGCCCAAGGTCGGTTTTTTTCCCGGATCGACGCTCGGCAATTTCGAGCCGCACGAAGCGCGCGCCTTCCTGCGCAGCGCGCGCGATATTTTGGGTAAGAGCGCACAGATGATCATCGGCGTCGACCTCGAGAAGAACGAGCGGGTGCTCTATGACGCCTATAACGACGCCGCCGGCGTCACCGCGCGATTCAATCTCAACGTTCTTGTCCGTATCAACCGCGAACTCGGCGGCAATTTCGACGTCTCCGCCTTCATGCACCGCTCGGTCTATAATCGCGAGCGCCATCGCATCGAGATGCACTTGATTTCCAAGAAGGCGCAGAGCGTGCGCATCTTGGGACGGAATTTTTCATTCCGTCCCGGCGAAAGCATCCATACCGAATCGAGCTACAAATACAGCTTCGACCGCTTCACCAAGTTGGCGCGCGAGTCGGGTTGGTCGGTGCGGGAATCCTGGACTGATCGCGACCAGATGTTCTCCGTTCACGCGCTGGTGGCGTCGGACTAAGGATTGCGGGCTTTGCAGCTCACGTCTTGCAGACGGACCGCCTGCGGTCCGGCCGCGGCCTGCGTGTCGGCGCAATCCGCGGAGCGACAGATATCCAATCATCGGACAATCGGTCTGCACCCAACAACCACGCGTGAATGATCCGCCACTTGTCCTGTCCGCGGGATTGGAAATCCAGCAGCGGAGATCCTGCGTCCTGCAGTTCGTGAAAGAACTTCAACGAGTCTTTTCCGGTCGGTCCGTCCGGTTCAATCGCCTGCGTCAATATCCAGCGGTCCCACTCTTCAATAATCCGTACTCTTGCTTCACTCTGTTTCATAGGCGCGTATTCCCAGCCACGGCTCCCCCGTGGGCACTGACTGATCGCGCTGGTCAAGTTTAATGGAAGATGCCTACGCCGCCGCGCGTCCCCGCACCTTGCCGGGCCCAGTATAACCAAACTTCTTAACAAGTATTCATCTTTATTACCCCGCCCGCAAAACGGTCCATCTGCGCTGTCGTTTCCCCATCGAAAGGTCCAATTTTTGACGCGGACTCAGCCGAGCCTCCGCGGCAGCATGGCTTGGGGTGAGTTCGTGCCAGGGGATATCAGTTATGGGGAACGCATATCCAGCGTCCGGCAACCACAGGCAACGTTCGGGATCATCGTCTGTTCACAATGATACGGACACCGGCTGGGACGAGGGAGCAGACACCGAGCGGGCAGCGCTTCGCGAGGAGAATGCGCGGCTTCGCGCTCTCGTCGTCCAACTGTCAAATCTCGTTCTCAGAAATGTCGTCGATCAGCACAACTCGCCGCAATGGGTGCCGGTCAGGCGGCCCAGGCTGGATTAAAAGTACTATTCTGCCGGATCGGATCGCAGCGAGACCGTTTCCCACACCGCGACCGCGATCATGATCGCGGTGGTCAGGATCGACAGCATCAGCGGCGACAGTTCGCTTGCGAACCAGGCGAGCACGCAGAGCGCGATGACGCCCGCCCCGTGGGAGAGCTGAACGAAGCCGCGGAAGCTGAACTTGAACAGGACGGTCCCGAATAGAAACAGCAACGGACCGCCGATCGCGCTGGTTACCGTCTTGAGGTCGGAATGTCCGCCCGGGTGTTTCAGCACGAGCTCGTCCGCCACCGCCGCAACAATGATGCCGGCCACGATCGGCAGGTGCAGATAGGTATAGGCCAGCCGTGCCAGCCTTCCCGGCTCGCTCGATTTTGAAAGCTGCTCGGAGCCGGCCTCGGCGCCGATGTGGAAATAGATCCACCACATGGCGATGCTGCCGATCAACGCCGAGACGAATGCCAGAACGTTTTCGGTCGTCCAGGCGAGTTCGGCAAAAGTCGCGCCGATGACGACGATGGATTCGCCGAGCGCGATGATGATGAACAGCCCGCAGCGCTCGGCCATATGGCCGCCTTCGATCATCCAGTCCGCGACCGAGGACGCGCCATAGCGGGGAATCCAGAACCGCACCGCCGGCGAAATATACTCGATGACAAGCGCGACGGCCCATAGCGCCAACCGCGACTGGCCTTCGACTAGCCCGCCGGCGATCCAGAAGATGGCCGATACCGACAGCCAGGCGGCGATCCGGATGGCATTCATGCGCGTCCGCGGGCGCGACGGCGGCGTCGACAACCACAGAAATATCGTCTTGCCGACCTGCATCCCCGCGTAGGCGATGGCAAACCACAAGCCGCGCTCGTCAAACGCCTTTGGAATCGAGGTCGATAGCACCAGCCCGCCCAGCATCATCGCAAACAGCAGGAGACGGACCGGAGTCTTTTCGGGATTGAGCCAGTTAGTGATCCAGGTAGTGAAGACCCATACCCACCAGACCGCGAGAAACAGCAGAGTGACCTGCAACGCACCCAGCGGCGTAAAATGAGCCAGCAGCGTGTGCGATATCTGCGTGATCGCAAAGACGAAGACGAGGTCGAAGAACAGCTCCGCGTAAGTGACGCGGCTATGCTGGTGCGGCACGATCGGACGAAACAGCGCGCCGTGTGCGTTGTCTGTCATCGATGCCCCGCCGCCCGTCCGGGGACTATCTCTCCGGCACTCCGGGTCCGCCAGGTACCCCGGTCTGCAGCGCCAGCGCATGCAGCAAGCCGCCCATCTGCCCCTTGAGCGACTGGTAGACGATCTGGTGCTGCTGCACGCGCGACTTGCCACGGAACGACTCCGAGATCACGGTCGCGGCGTAGTGGTCGCCATCGCCTGCGAGATCGCGGATCGTCACCTCGGCATCAGGGATAGCTGCCTTGATCATCGACTCGATATCGTGGGCATCCATCGGCATTCCAGCATGTCTCCTCAGGTGTTTCGAATCACGGCCGGCTCGCGCGACCGTGACGGCCAAACCTAGCGCGTACGCTCTTCTAGGTCACGCCTGGCGGCACTATATTCCGGGCCGAAGCGTTTGACACCGCGAGATCGCGTCGCGCCCGATCATTTCGGGCTGACCGAAAAAAGAGGCTCAAAATCATGAAATTGCCCGGTCCCGACCATCCGATCACGATTACCGCAAACCCCAAGCGCGTCCGGGTCTCGGCCAACGGCGTGGTCATTGCCGATACCACCCGCGCGCTGACCCTGAAGGAAGCCAGCTATCCGGCAGTGCAATATGTGCCGCGCGAGGACGCCAATATGGCGTTATTGTCCCGCACCGAGCGGACCACGCACTGCCCTTACAAGGGGGACGCGAACTATTTCAGCATCAACGCCAACGGCAAGAGCCTCGAAAATTCGATCTGGACCTATGAGACGCCCTTCCCGGCCATGGCCGAGATCGCCGGCCATCTGGCGTTCTATCCGGACAAGGTAACGATCGAGGAAGTGGCGTAGTAAGCGGCGAGGTCATTCCGGGGCGCGCGAAGCGCGAACTATGGTGCGCAATTGCGCACCTGAGAATCTCGAGATTCCCCAGGGTGCAATTGCACCCCTGAGGTCTGGCGCTTCGCGCCATCCCGGAATGACTGACGTGCGTAGCTAAGCTCTGAATATCGTGAGCCCGAGAATCAGCAGAACGAGGAAGATCACGACGAAAACATAAAACAGGAAGCGGGCGATGTCGGCGGACGCCTCCGAAATGCCGGTGAAGCCGAGAATGCCGGCAACGATCGACACCAGAAAGAAGATCAGCGCCCATTTGAGAATTGTCATTGCTTGCTCCGCGACTTCCGGGGCCATGCCAGCGGCGGCCCTTAAATTCACCTGACCTAACGGCGGGTTGCCCCGTCGGTTCCGATACGACGTGGAGATGCGAATTCGCCGGCGCCCGATTGGGCCTTGCTGAATCGGGTTCGGACGGCAACAATTGACCAACATAGCCTGGCGGGGAGGCCCTCATGACATCGATTTCCACCGTGGGGCATGCCGACGTGAGCGCAGTGCCCCAAGCCAAATCGCGAAACCTTTCGCTTGATCGCGCCCGCACCTTCCTGACGCTGGTGGTGCTGCTCCACCATGCCGTCATCCCCTATACTTATTTCGGTCATACCGATCCGAAGTACTTCTTCGGCTTCGACATGATCGTGCTCGCCACTGATAGTTTCTTCATGGCGATGTTCTTCTTCCTGTCGGGGCTGTTCGCCTGGTCCGGCATCGCCCGGAAGGGACCGTTGAGCTATCTGGCAGATCGCCTGCTTCGGCTTGGCCTGCCGTTCGTGATCTGCGCCTTCACGGTTATTCCGCTCGCCTACTACGCGATCTCCCTGCGGCACCATCCCGAGATCGGCTTTTCCGAGTACTGGTGGAATATGATCACGAAGGGCCCGTGGCCGAGCGGGCCGATCTGGTTCCTTTGGGTCCTGCTCAGTTTCGACGTGGTGGCCTGCATCTTGTATCGGCTGTCACCCAACATGCTCGATCCGATCAACCGTCTCTCGCTGTACGGTCGTCGCCGCCCTGCAGTGTTCTTCGCGGTCATGCTTGCTGTCACCGCTGCATTCTACATTCCCGGGCTGATTCGCTACGGACATAGCAGCTGGTTCGAGTTCGGCCCGTTCTCGGTTCAGCACGGGCGCGTGATGCTCTATGCGAGCTACTTCTTTTTCGGTGCCGGCATCGGCGTTGCGCAAATGGATCGCGGGCTGCTCGCGGCTGACGGCCGGATGGCGAAGGTCAGCTGGGACTGGATGGTGCTGGCGATCGTTCCGTATTGCCTCTTGTGGGTGCTGATCTTCATCAAGCGCGAAATACTGGGCAACCCGTCGCCATTGCCGAACTGGTATGAGGCGCTTTATGCTATCTGCTTCACTGTCTTCAGCGTGGCCATCATGTTTCTGATCCTGGCCATTTTCCAGAGGTTCAGGCAATCAGGCTCAGCCAAGCTACTCGATCCGATGCAGGCGGACGCCTACGGCATGTTCCTGGTGCACTACCCGATCGCGCTTTGGCTGCAATACTGGCTGTTCGACTTTGACCTGCCGGCGATCGTCAAGGTCGCGATCGGGTTCGTGCTGACAGTCGCGGCGAGTTGGGCGCTGACGCGAGCATTGCGGCAGATCCCGGGCGCGACGAGGGTGCTTTAAGGTAAGGAAGCAGCACCGGCCTCACACCGTCATTGCGAGCGCAGCGAAGCAATCCATAGCTCCGCTCGGGGATAGATGGATTGCTTCGTCGCTTCGCTTCTCGCAATGACGTGGAAAGAGTGCCGCCTAAGCCGCCTTGCCGCTCATATAGGCCGGCAGCCAGTGTTCGAACGCCGACTTGAGCGCACTCACCGCCACCTGCCCCTCGCCTGCAACCTCAAGCGCATCGCCGCCCGTGGTACCGATCCGTGCGCACGGCACGCCCGCCCCCTTCATCTTCGCCAGCACCAGGCCGGCATCCGCCGCTGATACCGTTACGATGTAGCGCGCCTGGTCCTCTCCGAACCAGTAAGCGTGCGGCACGATCGCGTTCGGCGCGGCCAATAGCTGCGCGCCGATGCCACTGGCAATCGCCATCTCGGCCAACGCGATCAACAAGCCGCCGTCGGAGACGTCATGCACCGCGGTTGCCGTGCCGGCGTGGATCATGCCGCGCACCACATCGCCATTGCGCTTTTCGGCGGCGAGATCGACCGGCGGCGGTGCGCCTTCTTCGCGGCCGCAGATGTCGCGCAGGTAGACGGACTGTCCGAGCCAGCCTTGCGTATCGCCGATGAAAAGGATCGCTTCGCCGGCCGCCTTGAAAGCCAGCGTCGCCGATTTGGTGAAATCGTCGAGCAGGCCGACGCCGCCGATTGACGGCGTCGGCAAGATGCCACGGCCGTTGGTTTCGTTGTAGAGCGAGACGTTGCCCGACACGACAGGGAAATCGAGCGTGCGGCAGGCTTCCGAAATGCCCTTCAGACAGCCGACGAACTGACCCATGATCTCGGGCCGCTCCGGATTGCCGAAATTGAGATTGTCGGTGATCGCGAGCGGCCGGCCGCCGACCGCGGTGATGTTGCGCCAGGCTTCGGCGACGGCCTGCTTGCCGCCTTGATAAGGATCGGCCTCGCAATAGCGCGGTGTGACGTCGACGGTGAGCGCGAGCCCCTTCGGCCCATCCTCGACGCGCACCACGGCGGCATCGCCGCCCGGACGCTGGACGGTATTGCCCAAAATGACGTGATCGTATTGCTCCCAGACCCAGCGCTTCGAGCACAGCTCCGGCGTGCCGATCAGCTTCTCCAGCGCCGCGGCAATGCCAATTGGAGGCTCCACTTCGCGTGCCTGCACCATCGGCAGGGCTGCGGATGGGACGTGCGGGCGGTCATACACCGGCGCCTCGTCGCCGAGCTCCTTGATCGGCAGGTCGGCCATGACGTCGCCGCCATGTTTCACCACAAAGCGCTTGGTCGGCGTGGTGTAGCCGACCACGGCGAAATCCAGCCCCCACTTCTTGAAGATCGCCTCGGCCTCTTTCTCCTTCTCAGGCTTGAGCACCATGAGCATGCGCTCCTGGCTTTCCGAAAGCATCATCTCGTAGGCGCTCATGCCGGTTTCGCGGGTCGGCACCGCGTTGAGATCGAGTTCGACGCCGAGATCGCCCTTGGCGCCCATTTCGACCGCCGAGCATGTCAGGCCCGCCGCGCCCATGTCCTGGATCGCGATCACGCAACCTTTTTCCATGATCTCGAGGCAGGCTTCCAGCAGCAGTTTTTCCGCGAAGGGATCGCCGACCTGCACCGTCGGCCGCTTCTCGGCCGAATCGTCGTCGAATTCAGCCGACGCCATCGAGGCGCCGTGAATGCCGTCGCGCCCGGTCTTGGAGCCCAAATAGACGATCGGCATGTTCACGCCGGAGGCTGCCGCATAGAAAATCTTGTCGGTCTCGGCGAGGCCGACCGCCATCGCGTTGACCAAGATGTTGCCGTCGTAACGGGTGTGGAAGCGCACCTGCCCGCCCACCGTCGGCACGCCGAAGGAATTGCCGTAGCCGCCGACGCCGGCCACCACGCCCGAAACAAGATGCCGCGTCTTGGGGTGTTCCGGCGCGCCGAAAGAGAGCGCATTGAGGCAGGCAATGGGCCGCGCACCCATCGTGAACACGTCGCGTAAAATGCCGCCGACGCCGGTGGTCGCGCCTTGATACGGCTCGATGTAGCTCGGGTGGTTGTGGCTCTCCATCTTGAAGACCACCGCCTGACCGTCCCCGATGTCGATCACGCCCGCGTTCTCGCCCGGCCCCTGGATCACCCAGGGCGCCTTGGTCGGCAAGCCGCGCAGATGGATGCGCGAGGATTTGTACGAGCAGTGCTCGTTCCACATCGCCGAGAAAATCCCGAGCTCGGTGAATGTCGGCACCCGCCCGATCAGCTTGAGGATGCGCTCATACTCGTCCGGTTTCAGCCCATGGCTGGCGACGAGTTCGGGGGTGATCTGGGGCTCGTTCATGGGTGCCTTAATAGGAAGATCGACGGGGGGCGAAAAGGCCTTTTATGGCGCATTTCCGCCCTGTCCAGAGCTTTGCGCGGGGCGCCTTGCGGGATCGGCGTTTGCACATAGTTCCCGGATCGGATTTAAGGGCTGAAACATCGAATTGAAGGTCATTTTTAGTGAACGAACTCCCCCAAAATGCATTTCAGCGCCGCCCCGATCTGCATGTCGAAACCGAGGGCGAATTCAAGGGCTGGCGCACCTGGACCCGTGACAGTTTTGAGACCCATAACGGCCCGTTCTGGCACCGAATGGACGAAAACGGGCGTGTGCAATGCGCGTTCTGGGTCGAAAAGAAGCACCTCAACGGCCAGCGCAACGTCCATGGCGGCTGCTTCATGTCGTTCGCCGATTACTGCCTCTTTGCGATGGCCTCCTCTGTGCTGGAGGGACCCGGCGTGACGGTATCGTTTGCCTGCGAATTTCTCGACGCCGCACGCGAGGGCGAACTCGTCGAATGCGAGGGCGAAATCACCCGCGCTGGCGGTTCGCTGATCTTCCTGCGCGGCGTGCTGAAATCCGGCGAACGGTCACTGTTCACCTTCTCCGGCACGATCAAGCGGGTGAAGTGGAAGAAGCCGGCGGGCACAGGCGCCGTTGCCACCTGACGCGCCACAGGCACGTCGCGGCTGGCGCGACTATGCATTGCTGCTCGCGCTGGCGTGCTGCTGGAGCTCGACTTATCCGCTAACCAAGATCGGCCTCGGCTCGATCCCGCCGGTCACGTTCATCTCGGCGCGCTCGCTGATCGCGGCGGGCTTTCTGCTGGTGATCCTGCGTGCCCGCGGCTTGCGGCTGCCGACGGACGGCAAAGCCTGGAAGCTGTTTGCCTTCCAGCAGACCATCAACTCGACCATTCCTTTCCTGATGATCACCTGGGCGCAGCAATATGTGGCGGCGGCGCCGACCGTGGTGCTGGCCTCGACCACGCCGATATTCGCTTTCCTCATCACCTGGGCCATCACGCGCCACGAGCCGGCGACGCTGCTCAAGCTGGTCGGCGCCATTCTGGGCCTGGCCGGTACGGCCGTGACCATCGGCCTCGATACGCTCGGCGGGCTCTCCAGCAACTTGTTCGCCGAAATGGTCATCCTGATCGCCACCATCTCGTTTGCCTGCGCCACGATCTTCGGGCTCAAGCTGACCGACTACGACCCGATGGTGGTGGTGGCGGGCTCGCTGTTGTTCGGCGGCACCGTGCTGTTGCCGTTCGCGCTGATCGTCGATCATCCCTGGACCTTGCGGCCGACGACTGAAGCGCTGGTGGCTACCGCCGCGATGGGAATATTCTCGAGCGCCTTCGGCCTGATGCTGTTCTACATGTGCCTGACGCGGCTCGGCACGCTGACCACCAATGCGCAGGGATACTTGCGCATCCCGATCGGCGTCGGCCTGTCGGTGCTGCTGCTCGGCGAGCCCGTACCGCCGAATCTGGCGCTCGGCCTCGTCCTCGTGATGATGGGCGTCGCCGCGATGACCATCCCGCGCGGCCATTATCGCAAATGGATCGAGCGCCTGCGCGGGAGGCCGAAAGGCTGATGAAGACCGCGACTTCAAGCCGATAGTTGTTTTTCGGCGATCGAAAGCCACTCGGCCTGGGCTTCGCGCAGGTATTTCGGCGCGCGTCGCATCTGCAGCAGCAATTCGTTGAACACGATCCTGGCTTCCGCAGTGCGCCCCACCGTGCCCAGCAGCAAGCCGTAACGGACCTTGGCCTCGGCACCGGGAAAATAGGCGACGAGCGCGTGGTATTCGTCGAGTGCCTCCTCGATGCGTCCGACCTCGGCCAGGGCGCGAGCATAGAGCAGATGGCCCTCGGCCGATTCAAAATCGGGCCAGTGTTCTTTCAGATCATCCAGTGTCGCGAGCGCATCTGCCGGACGGCTGAGACCGAATTGCGCCTGCGCTTTGCCGAGCGCGTAGGCCGGCTCCCACCCCATCGGCAGCTGGAGAACGTGATCGTAGTGCCGCACGGCTTCGTCGAACCGCCCGATCTTCAGGCATTCGGCTGCAACCGCGGCGCGGTTGGCAATGGTGTCGCTGCCGGCCAGCCGATCGGAAAGCTCCCGATAGTGCTTTTCAGGATCGAGCCTGTCGGCCATGCGCTTGCGCGCCTGGCGGGCGTCGGGACTGCCGAACCATTCCGGCACCAGCTCGACGATGATGTAAGCAAGCGCGCCAACGAACGGGATCAACAGGATAATGAAGGCCCACGGCTGCAGGCGTCCGGTCTTCGATGCATGCCAGATCAGGGTGATGTCGAGCAGCAAAATGACGAGAGCAACGGGCATTGGCGCATTCCAGGCAAACCGGGCGGGACGGTTCTTAGTGGCCTTGATAGCGCGGCAAGTTCAATCAGACAATCTTCAGTTGTGATTTGAGCACGAAATGTATCGGCGCGATTTCAGAATTGTGGCCAGTGGGTCATCTCGGCGGAACAGCAACGAACTGTGATTGACAGACAGGAACGCATGCGAGCGCATCGTGTTGCGCCGTTATGCACCAATAAAAGGAGGAATCATGAAACTGGCAACAATGGGATTGGCCATGGCGCTGGCATTCACGAGCACCTTCGCCCTGGCGCAAGCCGGCGGCAGCGGCGCGGGCGGAAGTTCGGGTACGGGCGGCACGGCGGCAGGTGGTGCGCCAGGATCCACCAGCGGAACGACCGCCGGAAGTGGAGCGGGCACCACCGGTATGAGCAACGATGCCGGCAGCGCCGCAGCCGGCCGGAACAGCCCAGTGAACCCGTCGGGGAGCACCCACATCAACCCATCGCCGAGCGGTTCGACCCTGTCGCCGACAGGTCCGGGTTCGACTACTGGCCGATAACGAAAAGCCCCGCTCCGCGGGGCTTTTTCATTGCATGATCGCTGAATACTATTTCTTCTCTTCCAGCAACTTTTTGTATTTCTCGACGTCCCGGGTCACCAACTGACCGAGCACTTCGCTCGCATGCTCGTTGGCATCGGGCGCAACTGTGGAGAGATCGTGAAAACGCTTCTTCACCGCCTCGCTCTCGACGGCGGTCTTGGCTGCGGCGTTCAGTTTCGCGATGATCGCAGGCGGCGTCCCTTTTGGAGCGAACAGGCCGTTCCAGCCCTGCGCCTCGAATTCGGGAAGGCCAGCCTCGGAGGAAGTTGGCAGGCCGGGCAAGGTTGCAAGCCGCACCGTTGAGCCGACGACGAGGCCTTTCACCAGCTTGTCATCGATCGCCTGCGACACCGACGCGGCCGCATCGCAGACGCCGTCGATCTGGCCGCCGATCGCGTCCGTCAGCGCCGGCGCGGCGCCGCGATAGCCGACCAGCGTCACGTCGATGCCGGCCGCCTGCACAAAACTCTTGCAGATCAGGAAATTCGAGGACCCGACGCCGGCATGGCCGAGATTGACCTTGCCGGGATTCTTCTTCGCATAGGCGATGAAGTCTTGCAGGTTCTTGGCGGGGAAATCCTTGCGTAACGCGACGATGCCGAAGGTTTTCGCAACGACCGCGATCGGCACAAAGGATTCCGGCGTGAACGGCAGTTTCGGATAGATGGTGTAGGTCGCGGCGCTGGTGCCGGCATTGCCGATCGCGATGGTATAGCCGTCTGGTTCCGCCCGTGCGGCACGCGTCAGCGCAGTTGAGCCGCCGGCGCCCGCGACATTCTCGATCACGATCGGCTGCCCGAGCGACTTGGTCATTTCCTCGGCAACCACACGCGCGATCACGTCGGAGGTGCCGCCGGCCGCGAACGGCACGATCATGGTGATGGGACGCTTGGGATAATCCTGCGCGTGGGCTGCCACGGCGCATAACAGCGCCACAACGACAATCGCCAGGCGCGGCACCAAGAACCTCACGCGACTTTTTGCAGATGCGCGGCAAGGCCCGCGAACAGGCCGCGGCCGTCGGTGCAGCCCATGATGTCTTCGACGTGGTTTTCCGGGTGCGGCATCATGCCGAGCACATTGCCGCGCTCGTTGACGATGCCGGCGATCGACTGCGCGGCGCCGGCGATGTTGGATTCCTCATCGACGATGCCTTCCGCGGAGCAATAACGATAGAGCACGCGCCCCTCGCCTTCCAGCCGCTTCACCGTCTCTTCATCGGCTTCGTAGTTGCCCTCGCCATGCGCGACCGGCACGCGGATGACCTGCCCGGCATTGTAGCCGCGCGTGAACGGCGAATCCGAGCGCTCGACCCGCAGATGCACGTCCTTACAGACGAATTTCAGCTTCGCATTGCGCATCAAGACGCCCGGCAACAGGCCGGCTTCGCACAGGATCTGAAACCCGTTGCAGACGCCAAGCACGAGCCCACCGTCAGCGGCATATTTGCGGACCGCGTCCATGACCGGCGCCCGCGCGGCAATGGCGCCGCAGCGCAGGTAATCGCCATAGGAAAACCCGCCGGGCACGACCACGAGATCGGTGCCCTTGGGCAGCTCGGTCTCGGCATGCCAGACCATCGCTGCCTCCTGTCCGGAGACGAGCTTGAGCGCCCGCGCCATGTCGCGCTCGCGGTTGATTCCGGGGAAGACGAGAACGGCGGATTTCATGGCGGTTCCGGCTGGAAAGGAGATATGTCGGGGCCGAAGACATAACCATTTGACGCGGGTTTTTCCAGTGCTAGCGTCGCCAAAACGGCCTGCGTGGAAGCCACGCTCAACAACAATCGCTCAGGGATGGAAACCATGAATGTCCCGTCGCGGGCGACATCCGAAACCGAACCGATGACCTCCGAAGGCGTGGTCGCGGCCGGTGTTTACGTCGATGGCCGCCGCATCGCCAATATCGCCATCGAGGCGGCCTCGAGTTGGCGCAGCAAGCCCGGTCACGTCGTCTGGATCGGCCTGTATGAGCCGGATCTGGCGCTGCTGACCAGCGTGCAGCAGCAGTTCGACCTGCATGATCTCGCGATCGAGGATGCCAACCATGCGCATCAGCGCCCCAAGATCGAGCAGTACGGCGATGGCCTGTTCATCGTGGCGAGAACCGCGCAACTTGTTCAGGGCAGGATCGCGTTCGGCGAAACCCATCTGTTCGTCGGCGAGGGCTATCTGGTTTCGGTGCGCCACGGGGCATCAACGTCATACGCGCCGGTGCGCGAACGCTGCGAGAGCTGCCCCCGCGCGCTGGCGCGTGGCGAGGACTACATTCTCTACGCCATCCTCGATTTCATCGTCGACAACTATTCCCCGGTGCTAGAAACCATCCACGAGGAGATCGAGGAAATTGAGGATCACGTGTTGGCCAGCCCAATCACGCGAGCGCAAGTCGAGCGGCTGTACATGCTCCGACGCGATCTGTTGAAACTCCGCAACGCGATTGGACCGCTGGTGGAAGTCTGCCGCCGGCTCGAACACGACAATTTGCCGATGGTGCGTACGACCATGCAGGCGCTGTTTCGAGATGTCACCGACCACGTCAGGACCATTCAGGAGCGCACCGATTCAATGCGCGAGGTGCTGGCGTTCGCATTCGAGGCAAGCCTTCTGGTCGGCCAAGCCCAGGAGACCGCGGTCTCCAAGAAGCTGGCCTCCTGGCTGGCCATCATCGCCGTGCCGACGGCGGTCGCCGGGATCTACGGGATGAATTTCGAGCACATGCCTGAGCTGAAATGGCAGTACGGATATTTGATGGTGCTGGGGCTCATGCTTGCCGCCTGCAGCGGGCTGTACTGGCGCTTTCGCAGCGTGGGCTGGCTGTAAGCGGCAGACCCGCCCGCGCCTATCACGCGAGCGATGAACGCCAGATTCATCTCGAAGGGGCTTTTATACCTGCTGCGAAAATTGAGACAGCGATTTCAGCTGGACGGCATTTGCTGGTTGTGGATTCGCATCTCAAGCAAGCGTTCATCAACGGAGGTTTCAAGCCGAGCAATGTTACGCGAAATATCCAATGCCAAATCGTACACCTGCCGATTGGATATCTCACCCATCGCTCAGCTCAGAACTTCCACCCGATAATTCTCGATCACGGTATTCGCCAACAGCTTGTCGGCGGCATCCTTCAATGCCGCCTCGGCCTTGGCCTTGTCCGAGCCAGAAAGCTCGATATCGAACACCTTGCCCTGGCGGACGCTGGCAACGCCATCGACGCCGAGCGATTTCAGCGCGCCTTCGATGGCCTTGCCCTGCGGATCGAGGATGCCAGATTTCAACGTAACGGTAACGCGTGCCTTCACGAGATTGCCCCAGTCTTCTCAGCTCTTGACCAGCACCGGACCAGAACCGGCCGGGCGCTCGTTCTCCATCAGAATGCCCAGACGTTTCGCCACCTCGGTATAGGCCTCAAGCAAGCCACCGAGGTCGCGCCGGAAACGATCCTTGTCGAGCTTCTCGTTCGACTTGATATCCCACAGCCGGCATGAGTCGGGCGAGATTTCGTCGGCGACGATGATCCGCATCATCTCGTTTTCGAACAGGCGACCGCATTCCATCTTGAAATCGACCAAACGGATGCCGATGCCGAGAAACAGCCCGGTGAGGAAGTCGTTGACGCGGATGGCAAGCGCCATGATGTCGTCGATTTCCTGCGGCGTCGCCCAGCCGAACGCAGTGATGTGCTCTTCCGACACCATGGGGTCGTTGAGTTGGTCGTTCTTGTAATAAAATTCGATGATCGAGCGCGGCAGTTGCGTGCCCTCCTCGATGCCGAGGCGCTGCGACAGCGAACCGGCGGCGACATTCCGCACGACTACCTCCAGCGGCACGATCTCGACCTCGCGAATCAACTGCTCGCGCATATTGAGGCGGCGGATGAAATGGGTCGGCACCCCAATGTCATTGAGGTGCTGAAACAGGTACTCCGAAATCCGGTTGTTGAGGACGCCCTTGCCCTCGATCACCTGGTGTTTCTTGGCATTGAACGCGGTCGCATCGTCCTTGAAGTGCTGGATCAGGGTTCCCGGCTCCGGACCTTCATACAGGACCTTGGCCTTGCCTTCATAAATACGGCGTCGACGGCTCATTGGGATGTACCGTGTTTTGTTGAAATCCATGAAATTGGTGTGCTCCGGATGACAAGGGTTTGCGACCACGACGGAGCTGCCGTGAAGGCCAGGTCCTGAACTGAGCGACCGGAAACAGAACAAGAACCTCGCCTGATGGCAACCTATCCGATTGGCCCATGCAGCACAATCGACCCGGCCCGATTGGGGCCAACTTATCCCAGTTGCCTGCGGCCTAACGGCCCGTTGTTTTACCGATTCGCCCCCTTTATCTAGGTAGTCCACCGGGCCGCGACAACGCGGCCTTATTTACCGTTTGCGGGGATTGGAACCGAAGAATGACCACTTTCGACAAGCGCGAGGAAGGTTTTGAGAAGAAATTCGCCCTCGATGAGGAGCAGAAATTCAAGGCTGAGGTGCGCCGCAACAAGCTGCTCGGTCTTTGGGCAGCGGAAAAGCTCGGCATGTCCGGCGACGCTGCCAATGCCTATGCCAAGGAGGTGGTCTCGGCCGATTTCGAGGAAGCCGGCGACAAGGACGTTCAGAACAAGGTGATGGCCGATTTTGCCGCCAAGGGCGTCGCCATCACCGCTCAGGAAGTTCGCGTCAAAATGGACGAGTTGATGCTGCAGGCCGCCGCCCAGGTGAAGGCGGGGACCTGACACCTCACCGTCATTCCGGACGACGCGAAGCGGCGATCTCAGATGCGCAATTGCGCATCGGGGAATCTCGAGATTCCGGGTCTGGTCCTTCGGACCATCCCGGAATGACGTGCTAAAGTCCGAGCGCCTTCGTCCCGCGGTATTCCTTCCGCACAATCTCCAGCAACCGCCGCGCCGCCGCGCTCAAAAACCCGCCGCGGCGCGTTACCGTGACGACGTCGTGGCTTGCCTTGAGATCACGTACGCCGATTGTTGCGATCGTCTTGTGTCGCAGTTCCTCGGCAGCGTTGCTCTCCGACAATAGCGCAATGCCGAGCCCCGCTTCGACCAGCCGCTTCTGCGCGGTCAAGCTGTCGACTGGCGTCCAGTCGATTTCGCCGAGGCCATGGGTCTGAAACAACGCAAACACATGTGACGCCGTGATCTCGCGCCTGCCCGGCATCACAGGAAAAGCAATCCAGCGCTCGCCGCGCAGATCGGCAAGCTTCGCAACCCGGCGGCCGGCGCGCGGATGGTCCAGCGCGCACACCACCTGCAGCCACTCGGAGAACAGCAATTCGCAGTCGAGATCGCGCGAGCCGTCGCGGTCATAGCGCAAGCCGATGGTCACCTCGCCGCGCCGGACCATGTCGCTGACCTCCGCACTGGTCGCCGTGCGCAGGCTCAATTCGACCTCGGGATGTTCGGCCGCGAAGCGCTTCAATATCGCCGATAGCCGCCCGCCGGCCAACGTGCCGACTACCGCCAGTGCGACTGGCCCCGAATTCGGCCGCGCCAGCGCGCGCACCGCATTCTCCGCATCCTGCGCGGCGGCGACCGCGCGCTCGGCATACGGCACCATCACCCGCCCCGCATCGCTCAGCATCGTGCGCCCCGCGATCCGTTCGAACAGCGGTACGCCGAGCTCCTGCTCCAGAAGCGCAATGCGCCGCGAGATCGCCGGTTGCGAGCGGTGCAGCGCCTTCGCGGCGCTCGAAATGCCGCCGCGGCGGTGAACGGTCAGGAAGGTGAGAAGCGCATCGCTGTCCATGTTTCGTCCATGCAAAAAGCTGATGATGCATAGAGAAATAACAAATTTGGCTGATGCCGGATAGCCCGCTAGTTTCGCCGCCAACCAAAACGCGGACATTCAACGGAGCCAGCGATGCGCAGTCAGATGGAAAAGGCGGAACTGTTTCGTGCACTTCACGCGCGGCCTGGTGCGTTCGTTATCCCCAATCCCTGGGACGCCGGCACCGCAAAATTGCTCGCCGCGATGGGGTTTGAAGCGCTCGCGACCACGAGCCTCGGCTTTGCCAATACGCTCGGCAGCGTGACCGTAAGCCTCGATGCCATCATCGAGAATTGCCGGATGATTGCGGAAGCAACTGACCTCCCCGTCAACGCCGACCTGGAAAATTGCGGCGCCGATGATCCGAAGACCGCAGCGAAAGCAATTACGCGCGCGGCCGAAGCCGGCGTCGTCGGCGGCTCGATCGAGGATTTTACCGGCGATCCGGGCAAACCGATCTACGACTTTTCGCTCGCGGTCGAGCGCGTGCAGGCCGCGGTCGAAGCAGCGCGCGCACTGCCCTTCCCGTTCACGCTGACCGCGCGCGCGGAAAATTTCCTGCACGGCCGCAAGGACCTCGACGATACCATCAAGCGGCTGCAGGCGTTCGAGGCTGCAGGCGCCGACGTCCTGTACTCACCTGGCCTCTACGACATCGGCACCATTCGCACCGTGTTGTCCTCGGTCGGCAAGCCGTTCAACCTGGTGATGGGATTTGCCGATCCGACGCTCACGGTCGATCAGCTCTCAGCCGCAGGCGTCAAGCGCATCAGCGTCGGCGGCGCGATGGAGCGCTACGCGCTCGCGGCGTTCTTGAAATGCGCCCGTGAGATGAAGGAGCGGGGTGCGTTTACGTTTGTGCGCGACATGGTGCCGATCGGGGAGATCAGGGCGGCGTTCGGGTGATCGGGGCCTCTCCCCGTCATTGCGAGCGCAGCGAAGCAATCCATTCCTCAACACGGAGATAAATGGATTGCTTCGTCGCTTTCGCTCCTCGCAATGACGGTGGAGAGATGAGTCACCCCTCCTTGAATCCATACTCCGGCACATTGCCACTCGCGCCGTAATATTTGTACGGCAGGAATTTTCCGGACATCGTGATCTTGACCCGGTCGCCCTTGGGATTGGCGACGCGCTCCAACGCCATGTCGAAATCGATCGCCGACATGATGCCGTCGCCGAATTCTTCCTCGATCAGCGCCTTCCAGGCCGGCCCGTTGACCATCACCATTTCGTAGAAGCGGTAGATCAAGGGATCGGTCGGCGGCATCGGCGTGCCGGTGCCGCGCATCGGCACCTCGTTGAGCATCGCTGTTTCCGATTTCGACAGACCGAACAATTCGCCGGCGTTGGCGGCCTGCGGTTTGGTCAGCTTCATCTGGCCCATGATGGCGCCGACGATCAGCACTTCCGAATAGCCGCCGATCTTTTCGCAGATATGTTTCCAGCTCCAGCCCTTCTCGCGCTTGATGTCGAGCAACTTTTCGGTGAGGTCTTCGCGCTTCATGCTTCGTCTCTCCTTCAACACCCGTCATGCCCGGGCTTGTCCCGGGCATCCACGTACTTGTTTGGCTAACCTTGGGAAGACGTGGATGGCCGGGCCAAGCCCGGCCATGACGCCTGCGTTGACTCTTCTGCCTCCGCTGCAACCACCAGTTCCGGCTTGCCCGGCCGCACGACCGGCACGTTGCGCGGATCATGATCGGTCACGGTGGCGGCAAACGTCTTGCTGCGGCTGACCAGGAAATCGACGATGTGATTGCGCACCGCGTAATAGAGCGGATGGCGGTGCAGATCGATGCGGCCGCGATCCTTCGGCAGCGGATTTTCCACGATCTCCGCCAGCACGGCGCCCGGACCATTGGTCATCAGAAAAATCTTGTCGGCGAGATAGATCGCCTCATCGACATCATGGGTGATCATGAACGCGGTCTGCCCGGTCTCGAGGCAAATGCGCCGTACCTCGTCCTGCAGCGTACCGCGCGTCAGCGCATCCAGCGCCGAGAACGGTTCGTCCATCAGCATGATCTTTGGCGTGATCGAGAGCGCCCGCGCGATCCCGACCCGCTGCTTCATGCCCCCGGACAGCTCGGACGGGCGCTTGTGCTCGGAGCCGGTCAGTCCGACCAGGTCGATGAACGTCTGCGCATGCGCCTTCACCTTGGCGCGATCCCAGTTGCGCCATTTCGAGGTCACGGCATAGGCGACGTTGCCGAGCACCGTGCGCCAGGGCAGCAGCGCATGGCTCTGGAAGATCACGGCGCGATCAAGGCTCGTGCCTTCAATGGCCTGTCCGTCGACGATGACCGCGCCCTCGCTCGGCTCGTCGAGACCGGCCAGAATGTTCAGCACCGTGGTCTTGCCGCAGCCGGAATGCCCGATCACGCAGCCGAATTCGCCGCGCTTCATCGACAGCCAGAGATCCTCGAAGATGGTGGTCTCGCCGCCACCCACGCCCGGATAGCGCCGCGCGATCCCTTCGATGGAAATGAATTTGTCGGTCATCGCCATCACTCCGGGAACGTGACCATGCGCGTGAACCGCGCCAGGATCTGGTCGAGCAGCATACCGACGATGCCGATCATGAGGATCGCGATGATGACGTTGGTGATCGAGAGATTGTTCCACTCGTTCCAGACGAAATAACCAATGCCGGTGCCGCCGACGAGCATCTCGGCCGCGACGATCACGAGCCAGGCGATGCCGATCGAAATCCGCATGCCGGTCAGGATCGTCGGCGCCGCTGCCGGCAGGATCACCGTGAAGGCCCGCCTGACAGTGCCGACTTCCAGCGTGCGCGCGACATTGATCCACTCCTTGCGCACCGCGGCGACGCCGAACGCGGTGTTGAGCAGCATCGGCCACACCGAGCAAATGAAGATCACGAAGATTGCCGAGATCGAGGAATCCTTGATGGTGTAGAGCGCCAGCGGCATCCAGGCCAGCGGCGAGATCGGCTTCAGCACCTGGATGAACGGATCCAGCGCCTTGCTAATCAAAGGCGACATGCCGATCAGGAAGCCGAGCGGGATCGCGACGATGACGGCGAGAAAGTAGCCGAGGCCGACGCGCGCGATGGAATAGCCGAGCTGGATCCCGAGCCCCTTGTCGTTCGGGCCGTTGTCGTAGAATGGTTGCCTGAGGTGCTCCCACAATTTCGCGCCGACATCTGATGGACCCGGCATCGCCGACTTCCCCTGGGTCGCCGTCAGCCCCATCAGCTTGGCGTATTCCGGCGACATGTTGCCGACAGCGCCCGTCGAACGGGTGGCGAGATGCCAGATGCCGAGGAACGCCGCGAACAGCGCGATCGAAACCACGGCCGCGCGGAAGCGGAGGGATGAGGTCATGGTTGCGATATCCGTGTCCCGGGCGCGGCGCAGCACGAAGCGCAGCGCAGTGCTGCGCTGCTGAACCGGGACCCAACGAGTGCGAGGCGGTCCCGGCTTAGCGAAGCATCGCTACGCACTCCGTGCTGCGCGCTGCGTCGCATCCGGGACACGAAACCGGGCTTCATCACGACGCCTTCCTGATCTTGAAGCTGGCGAGATAATCCTCGGGCTTCGCAGGATCGAACGTTTTGCCCATCACCGAGAAACTCTTGGTGGTTGCCGTGGGCGGCGTCAGTCCTGCTTGCTTCATCAGCTTGGCGGCGTCGGTGGCGAGATAGACCTGCGCGGCAATGCCGGCATAGTCGATATCGCCCTTGATCTGCCCCCAGCGCTTCATCTGGGTCATGATCCACACCGCAAACGACTGCCACGGGAATGGATCGAAATCGACGCGGTTCGGCTGCGTGACGATGTTGCCCAGCCCATCGGCGAAGGTGCCGGTCAAAACCTGCTCCAGCACGATCGGCGGCTGATTGAGATAGTTCGCCGGCGCGATCGCAGCGGCAATCTCCTTACGGTTCTCCGCCTTGTGCGCGTACGCGGTGGCTTCGATGATCGATTTGAGCAGTGCGCCGTAGGTATTCGGCATCGAGGTGACGAATTCCTTCGACGCGGCGAAGGCGCAGCACGGGTGGCCTTCCCAGATGTCCTTGGTCAGGATGTGGATGAAGCCTGCCCCGTCAAACACGGCGCGCTGGTTCATCGGGTCGGGCCCGAGGAAGCCGTCGATATTGTCGGCGCGCAGGTTGGCGACCATTTCCGGCGGCGGCACCGCGCGGATCTGCACGTCGGCATCGGGATCGATGCCGTGCTCGGCAAGGTAATAGCGCAGCAAATAGTTGTGCATCGAGTAGTCGAAGGGCACCGCGAACTTGAAACCCTTCCAGTCCTTCGGATTGCGCTTGTCCTTGTGCTTGATCGACAGCGTGATCGCCTGGCCGTTGATGTTTTCCACCGCCGGCATGGTGTAGGGAATCGGATTCGAGCCGGCGCCCATCGTGATGGCGAGCGGCATCGGCGACAGCATGTGGGCCGCGTCGTATTCCTTGTTGATGGTCTTGTCGCGGATGACGGCCCAGCCGGCGGTCTTGATCACTTCGACGTTCAGGCCGTTCTTGGCATAGAACCCCATCGGCGCGGCCATGATGATCGGCGTGGCGCAGGTGATCGGGATGAAGCCGACCTTGAGGTCCTTCTTTTCCAGCGGCCCGCCTTGCGCGAATGCTTCAGTCGCGGTCTTGAGCGGGAAGAATTGCGATAATGCCGCCGCGGCGGTTGCCGCGCCAACCGATTTCAGAAACGAACGTCGCGCGACGTCCTGCGGGAACATCGCGCGCATCACGGCGGAGGCGACCACCCCTTCGTAGCGTTTCTGTTCGCTCGCGATGGCGGCCTGGGCCTGCAGTTGCGCGGCCTGGTGCTCGGCCTCGCTGACATGCTGGCCGCAGCTACAGCCACCGGCATGAAGACGACGGTTGGGATCGAATGGATTGTCGAAGGTAGACATCAGCCCTCCTGCGCGACGTTTGCCCCCTTATTAAGCAAGCCACATGCCAGCCCCGTTCTGCGGCGATGGCTCTGAGATCACAGGCATTCTGCTGACATTGGCGGCTACGAAAACTCGTGATACACGAAATGTCGTAGCTGAATTACGAGATTTCGGAGTATCAACCGGATGGATCTGGCCCTCGGCTCAACCGCGCCACCGCAGGATATCGAACTGCGCGCGGCGGCGTTCGAATTCGCGATCGAGCCCGCACTGCTGCTCGATCCCCATGCCGACCAGATCCTCGACGCCAATCCGGCCGCCTGCACCCTGCTCGGCTACGATCGCGCCTTGCTGCGCCAAACCAAGGTCAGCACGCTGCATGCCGGACAATTGCCTGTCCTGATCGTGTTCACGCAAGCCGTGCTCGACAAGGGCGCGTACTGGACCAACGCGCTGACCCCGCGCCATGCGACGGGACAAAGCCTGCGCCTGGAATACGCCGGCTCACTCGTGCCCGGCGACGGCCGCTCGCTGGTGCTGCTCACGATGAGCGATCTCGATGCGCGCCGCCGGCGCTATGTCGATGCAGCGGCCGAAGATCATATGCGCGGCGGGATCGCGACCTGGCAACGCGTCGAGCGGGTATTCCAGGACATCGAGCGCGAAAACCAGTTGATCCTGCGCGCCGCCGGCGAAGGCATTTACGGCGTCAACGCCGAGGGCAAGACCACCTTCGTCAATCCGGCCGCCGAGCGCATGCTGGGCTGGGGCGCGGAAGAATTGGTCGGCAAGGCAATCCACCCGATCGTTCATCACACCCATCATGACGGGCGGCACTATCCCGATCATGACTGCCCGATCTACGCGGCGTTTCGCGATGGCGCCGTGCACCAGGTCGAGGGCGAGGTGTTCTGGCGCAAGGATGGCACGCCGGTCTGGGTCGAATATACCTCAACGCCGATCCGCGACCGCGGCGTCGTGGTCGGCGCGGTCATCGTATTCCGTGACGTCAGCCAGCGCCGCGAGGCCGACGAGAAGCTGCATGCAGCGCTTGCCGAAGTCGATCGCCTGCGCGAGCGGCTGGAGCTGGAAAACGCCTACCTCCAGGAAGAAATCCGCATCGAGACTAATCCGCGCGGTATCATCGGCCAGAGCGAGGCCATCCAGAAGACGCTGCGCCAGGTCAAGCTGGTGGCGCCGACCACCGCCGCCGTGATGATTACCGGCGAGTCCGGCACCGGCAAGGAATTGATCGCGCGCGCCATTCATGAGGCGAGCAGCCGCCGCGACCGGCCGCTGATCCGCGTCAACTGCGCGGCAATCCCGCGCGAACTCTTTGAAAGCGAGTTTTTCGGCCATGTCCGAGGTGCCTTCACCGGCGCTATGCGCGACCGCATCGGACGGTTCGAGCTTGCCGACGGTGGCACGCTGTTTCTCGACGAGGTCGGCGAGATCCCGCTCGAGCTGCAGGGCAAGCTGCTACGGGTGCTGCAGGAAGGCAATTTCGAACGTGTCGGCGAAGAGCGCACCCGCGCGGTGGACGTGCGCGTGATCGCCGCCACCAACCGGGATCTCAAGCAGGAAGTGCAGCGCGGCCGGTTTCGCGAGGATCTCTACTTCCGCCTCAACGTGTTTCCGGTGGAATCGGTGCCGCTGCGCGAGCGGCGTGAGGACATTCCGCTGCTGGCGCAGCATTTCTTGACGCGCGAGAGCAAGGCGCTGAAATCCGAGTTGCGATTGTCGGAAGGCGATGCCCGCCGGCTTTCACGCTACGATTGGCCCGGCAACGTCCGCGAATTGCAGAACGTGATCGAGCGCGCGGCGATCCTCGCGCAGAATGGCCGTTTGCGCATTGACCTGCCCGAGGCGTCGGGCGCGCAGCCCTCCCCCGGCGCGGCGCGCGTGAAGGCCGATGCCCGACCGGTGGTCATGACCGCAACGGAAATACGCGCCCACGAACGCGCCAATATTCTTGCCGCGCTTCAGGCTTGTTCCGGCAAGGTGTTCGGCCCCGGCGGCGCCGCCGAGCTGCTCGACATCAAGCCGACCACGCTGGCCTCGCGGATCAAGGCGCTGGGCATTGCCCCGCGGCCGCGCGGATCCGCTTGCCCCAGCGGATAGACGCGGCCCTCGGGCTGACCCGGCACGTCGGTCATATGACCTGGCCGCCGGAGACTTCGATCCGCTGGGCGTTGATCCAGCGGTTGTCGTCGGTCAGCAGCTTCGCGATCATCGGGCCGATGTCATCAGGCACACCGACACGACCAAGGGCAGTCATGCCCGCGAACGTCTTGTTGAGATCTGGCGTGTCGCGGACGGCGCCACCGAGGAAGTCTGTCTCGATCGCGCCCGGCGCCACGGTATTGACTGCAATGCCGCGGCTGCCGAGTTCTTTCGCCATGTAAACGCTGAGGACCTCGACCGCCCCCTTCACTGCCGAATAGACGGAGAAGCCGGGGACAGAGATGCGGGTAAGACCGGAGGACAGGTTCACGATCCGGCCGCCGTCAGCGATCAGCGGCAACAGCGCCTGAGTGAGGAAGAACACGCCCTTAAAATGGACGTTGACCAATTTGTCGAACTGCGCCTCGGTCGTCTCCGCAATCGAAGCCATGTCGCCATGGCCGGCGTTGTTGACAAGGTGATCGAACGTATCGCGCTGCCAGGTCTTCCGCAGCGCCGTCCGCAGGTGCTCGGCGAAAGGCTTGAAAGCAGAGACATCGCTAACGTCGAGCTGGAGTGCGATCGCCCTGCGCCCCATCGCCATGATCTCGGCGACAACGGCTCGAGCGCCTTCCTCACGGCTCTGATAAGTGATGATGACGTCGCTACCCTCGCGGGCGATATTGAGCGCAGTGTTCCGGCCAAGCCCGCGGCTTGCTCCGGTGATGAGAGCGATCTTGGTCATGCTAGGCTCCTGTTGCTTGTGTGGCCGCGCTGATATGCAGCCCGGGAGCTGGCCTTTGTTGCCGGAACCTCGACGTTCTTTGCCTATTCCTACAGATCGAATTTACGCATCGGTTCAGGGGCGATAGGATCGCCGCATGACCGACACCCTCCTCAAGGCTGTTCGCCGCTATGCGGAAAACTATGCCGATCCGGCCGGGGTCGCTCGGACTCCGATTTCTGGCCTGACGACCATTCGTGCGACCGCACCGAGCGGCCTGGACTACGCGATCTCCCGACCGCTCGTGTGCCTCGTGCTGCAAGGAACCAAGCACGTGACGATGGGCAATCGGGCTTTCACCTTCCGCGCCGGCGACTCTCTGCTGATCACAGCTGACGTGCCAACGGTGAGCCGGATCACGCGGGCGAGCATCGCCGTGCCTTACTTCTCGCTTGTATTGGACCTGGATCCGGCGGTGATCGCGGAACTCGCCGTGGAGATGAAGGCGGTGCCGATCGCCGAGGGCGCGCCGGTGCACCACGAGCCGACCGATGCTGAGGTCACCGACGCGGCCCTTCGGCTGATGCGCCTGATTGAGCGCCCAGCATCGGTGCCGGTGCTGCGCGCGCAGTTGGTACGTGAGATGCACTACTGGCTCCTGGCCGGACGGCACGGGGCGGCGATCCGACGCCTTGGCTGGCCGGACGGCCATGCGCAGCGTGTAGCGCGCGCGGTCGCGGTGCTTCGAGCCGAGTTCACTCAGCCATTGCGGGTCGCGCGCCTGGCGGCTGTTGCCGGGATGAGCCCATCGTCCTTCCACCAGCACTTTCGCACCGTGACATCTCTTTCTCCGCTTCAGTTCCAGAAACAATTACGTCTGATCGAGGCGAGACGGCTGATGCTGTCGGATGGAGTAACCTCGAGCAGCGCGGCATTCGCCGTCGGCTACGAGAGCGTCTCTCAGTTCACCCGGGATTACGGGCGCATGTTCGGCTTGCCGCCCGTTCGAGACACCAAGGCGGCAAGGGGCAATGCCCAGGCTGCCTAAGCCGGCGATTCTTCCAGACGGAAGGCGCTCCGGGGCGCGGCAGCCGGCCAGTCTTCAATTTTGCATGCCACCTCCAGGATTCGGATCGCGAATAGGTACTTCCAATTCGATACAGTCCGCTCATCGATGCTTAACCCTGCTCCGCACCACGCCCTGCCCGCCAGCCCAAATTAACATTGTACTGGGATTCCCCATGCAACCTCTCCGGGCACTCCGGGGACCCGCATGCCATCCACCAATGACGAACCGCAACTCGAACTTCCGTTGCCGCTCCCTGCCCGGCAATCGTCGCGGCTCACGCCGGCGTTGCTGCTGCTCGGGCTGATCGGTGGCGGCGTCTATGCCGCAACCGATGCCGATCCGAAGTCCGCCGCGAAGATTCCCTCCCAGCCCGAAGACCTGTCGGCCAGTGTCGTCACCTTCATTTCGCCGGACGATCGCGCGGCCGTCGCTTCGGCGGTTGCCGCCCTGAAGGTCGCGCCGCCGCAACGTGCCGAGATCGAGCAGGCCGTCATCGAGCGTCGCCAACGGCTCGGCTGGATCGTCTTTACCGACAGCATGGACCCGGATGGCGACACGGTCGCGGTGGAAGCTTCCGGGCTGACGCAGCAGATCGTGCTGACCAAGAGCTGGACGCCGGTCGCGGTTGCTCTCACCGATAGCGGTCCAATCGGCGTTACCGCGGTCCGGGATGGACAAGGCGGCGGGATCACGGTCGCGTTCGCAACCAGCACCGGCACGATGCCGATGCGCATTTTGCGGCCCGGTGATCGGATCGAGGTGGTGCCATGATGGGAATGTCGCCCTGGCTCGGCCGGCTGATCCTGCTGCTGGCCCTCATCACCATCGACCACGCTTCGCCTGCGCTCGCCGTTACGCTGGTGATCGGCGCCGCGGTCGCGGCCACAGCCATCTTTCTCTATTGCGGTTCTTATCTCCCGAGGTTCGTCATGGATATTCTGGATCGGCTTTCCAACAAGAACAGTCTGCAACAGGCCTACGAGCAGCGAACCCAGAGCCTGATCACGATCAACGCCGACGATCTCGCCGCGCGCATCAGCGCCCGGGTCGTCGGCCAGGAGGACGCGATCAGGGCCATCGCCCAGCAATTGCGGCGGCGCATCGCGGCGCGACGGCTCGACAAGCCGGTGGCGGTGTTCTGCCTCGCCGGCGCGCCCGGCGTCGGCAAGACGCATTTCGCCAAGGTCCTTGCCGAGGAGCTTTACGGCGGGCGCAGCCATTTGCATTTCTTCGACATGAGCCAGTTCGGCCAGCCGCATGCGGCAGCGAGCCTGTTCGGCCAGGCCCGCGGCTATGTCGGCTCAAACAGCTACGGCTCGATGACGGCGGCGCTACGCGACGTTCCCAATGCGATCGTGCTCTTGGACGAGTTCGAGAAGGCGCATTCGGAAGTGCACAAGCGCTTCCTGACGGCGTGGAACGACGGCTTCATCACCGAAGTCAGCGACGGCGCCCGGGTCGCGACCAATGAAGCCATATTCATTCTCACCACCAACGCCGCCTCGCGGCGCATCGGCGAGATCGCCGAGCAAACCAACGAGACCGCGGAAGAACAGGGCCGGCTGGCGAAGGCGGCGCTTGGCGACGCCCAGTTCGCACCCGAAGTGCTGTCGCGGGTCGACGACGTCTTTGCTTTCCGCCCGTTGAAGGGATTGGACATCGCGCGCGTGGTCGCGCTGGAAATCGAAGCCATCGCACAGCAGTTCGGCTTGCGGATCGCGGGCGGCGGCATCGATCCGCAGATCCTGATGCGGGCGATCGACGTCCTCTCCGGCCGGATGCAGGGCGGCGTTCGTGACATGACCCGCGCCATCGAACGCCAGATCACCGACGGCCTGATCGACGCCCGCGCCGCAGGTGCCGCTGAAATCCGCCTGGTGCAAGACGGCGAGCGCGTCCGCATCGAGACCGTTCGCGGCAGCCGGGAGACGTCGGTGCCGAGCCTACAGCGCGCCAACGTTGGCTGACCATGGCTGGCCACTCTCATATTTTGCAGAGCGAACGGAAGAGCGCCCTCCGCGTTCTTCTCAATCTCTATACGACCAACGCCACCTTCCGCGGCTTCAGCGAATTCGCCGTCATCGGCGCGATCGTGCTCACGTTCATTCACGGGTTGCAGCCGTTCTCGATGATCGGCAATGCGGCGCGCAGCGCCGTCACGCCGCCGAAGCTGACCGATCAGGACATCAAGACACAAGGCGATATTACCAAATTCGCCCGCCGCGACAGCAGCATGATGCCGCAACTGGCCGACCTCGGGCTCGACGAGCGGTATTTTGCCGGAGATGCGGAGCCGCAAAGGGCCACGCTGACGGAGGCGTGGCGCGCCTATCGCGGCAAGAACTCACTCAAGGCGCTGGAACTGCTCGCGACGGCCGGATCGGATAATCCCCACGTGCTGCTGATCCGCGGACTGGCGATGATGGCGCAACCGCAAGGCGCGGCGCTTCGCAGCGGCGTTCTCACTCTCGAGCAGGCCGCGGGCAAAGGCGACGTTAAGTCCATGGCGGTCCTCGCCGTGCTCCACATCATAGGCGTGCCCGGCATTCAGCACGATCTGGAAAAAGGCCAGAAGCTCATTCTGAACGCCGCCGCCAAAGGTGATGTCGATGCCGCCCGCGTCGTCGGCCAGGGATATCTTTCGGGCTGGATGGGCAGCATCGATCCCACACGCGCCGCTAAATATTTCAGGTTCGCCGCCGATCGGGACGATGCGAAGGCCGCATTCTATCTCGCCGTCCTCTATTCCACGGGCCGGGGCGTAGCGAAGGACGATCTCGAGGCCGACCGGCTGACCGAAAAGGCCGCCGGGCTCGGCAACCGCGAGGCGCTGACATTCGTCGGAGTTCGCCGAATGCAGGCCTACGCGCAGGGCATTTCCGACGATCCGTCCGATGCCCTTAAATGGCTCGAGCGCGCTGCCGACCTGAATGAACCAACGGCGATGCTGACGCTCTCGATGTACTACACCGAATTTGCAGCCCGCTCTGGCAAGGCCGACGTCGCGAAAGGCGTTGGACTTCTGAAACAGTGCGTCGATCGGACGGCACACCCCTCTTGCGCGATGTCGTATGCCACTTTCCTGGACAACGGCTTCGGAAAACGCGACGTCAAGCAGATCTATGCGACGTATATGATCGCCAATCGCGACGGCCGGAACGACAAGGCCCGCAACCGAATCGCCGAGCTATCCAAGGAATTGTCCTCCCAGGAATTGATGCAAATTCATATGGAAGCGAACATGCGTCCGATGGAAGCAAACTCCAACCTGCCGCGATTTAGGGATGTCGCATCGCCATGATAATCAGGGCTGAGAAAATCGCCGCGCTGCTGTTCGCACTCTGTTTCGCCTACTTGCTCAAGAGCACGATCCTGGACTACGCGACAGAACCAAAAGTGATCGGCGGAGTCGATTTCGACAAGCCGATTCCGCAAGCCGTGCCCTGGACCCCAGTCTATTATCCGATGCTGCTATCGGCCGCCTTCGCCTATTGGATATGGCCAACGAGGTCGTATCAAAGCTTGGCGCTGAAGATGGCCGTCGGATCTTTTGCAACCGTTCGGACTGCCTATTTCACCTTGTTCGCTTCATTCCTGTGCGCAATCTTCGGGGAGTTCTATTCGTCTCTTCCGCACCTGACGAAGATGGAAATCCTGCTGGGGCCGGTGGGCGTTTTGCTGGGGGCATTGGGAGGAACGGCGATATTTGGCATCTTCTTCGCCATGGCCTTCATCTTGATCAGTGTTGTCGCCGGATGCCTGATCGTCCTCGTTGCCCATGCCGCATCAAAGTGCCTCGCATTGGCTTCGTCGGGACATTCGGACGAACCAGTGCGACTGGACGTTACCGATCCGGACGGAAACGGTTCTAGCGACGGCCGCCGATGGCGAATGGCGAGGCGCCAGGCAGCGAATTGATCTCGCTGTCGATGCGGCCCGACTGCTGGACATAGCCGACTCCAAGCGACAGGCTGAGATTCGACGTCGCCTGGAATTCGACGCCGGCATTCACGCTGGAGATCGGCAGCGTGCCGGACTTGGAGTCGAACGGCGCAAACGGGCCGCCGATGCCGGTATTGTATTTCAGCGTGTCGAACCCGGCATAGAAGGTGACGGGCAAGCCGCTGTTCTTGAGGCTGTAGCCGAACTGCACGCCTTCCCTGTAGAGCGAGCCGAAACTGCCGAACGCACTCTGGCTGAGGCCGTTGAAAGCGATGTTGCTGCGCTGGCTGCCGACAAACCAGCCGCTCGGAAAATTGTAGCGCGCATAGGAAGAGCCGTTTCCGGCATCGCGAAAATCGAAGCTCGGAAAGTTGCCGTAGCTGTCCGCGCTCTCGCCCGCATCGCCGCTGAAGCCCATCGGCCAGCCCGGGATCCAGTAATTTACCGGCGAGGCCTGGGCGTGGGCCGTTCGCGCGCCCAAGCACAGCATCGCCACGACCAATGCGAAACCCAATCTGCCTGAGAACATAGACATCCGCGCGACCACCAACTGCGCCGCGATTATACGCATTGGATGTCGGGAACGCCAGAGCGGCGCTGTGGCGCGGTTCCACCAACTCGCGCCGTGAGGCCAAGGCCGCAGGCCGGTGGCTGCAGTCCGATCTACAGAATCGGACTGCACCATCGGAGACTTCGTTACGCCGCCTTGGTGGTGAGCTTGGCCTCCATCGGCAAGCTTTCCTCGATCGGCAGCGATGGATCGCGCGACCATTCGTTCCAGGAACCGAAATACATCCGGACATCCTTCACGCCGGCGTTCTTCAGCGCGAGGAACGTGTTCGAGGCACGCGCGCCCTTGAAGCAGTAGAGATAGACCGGCGTACTCTGCGTGATGCCGACGGTGGCGCATTCCGCCAGAATCTCGTTCTTGGACTTGAAGCGTGGCCCTTCTGCGGTCGGCTTCATCATGCGGTACCATTCGAGCCAGACGGCGCCGGGGATGCGCCCCTTGCGCGGGCAAAAATCCTTGCCGTAAGGGGAAGAGCTTTCGCCGATCCACTCGTCGATGTCGCGCACATCGAGCAGCGCAATGCCCGGTTTGCCGACAGCGGCCAGCATGGTCTTGGCGTCGATCAGGATGTCGCCCGCTTCAGGTACGATCGCGAACGACGCCTTCAGCGGCGACGGCACGTCCTGAGTCACCGGCAGGCCGGCCAAGACCCAGGCATCGTAACCGCCATGCAGCACCTTGATCTTGGGATAGCCGAGCATGGTGAGAAGATAGTAGCCGCGGCAGGATTGCCCGAAGCCGGAATTCATCGATTGCTCGTAGATGACGGCGGTCTCTTTCCCCGAAAGTCCGGCGGCGCCGAACGCGTCGGCAAATTTCGTCTTGAGCTCGTGAATACCTTCCGGCGTCGACGTTGCGAGGTAGGTGAAGATTTCATGGACGTTGACGGCGTTCGGCAGATGCCCCGCGCCGTAAGCCTCGGGATTGCGGGTGTCGATGACGACACACGGCTCTTGCGTGAGGAATTCCGCGAGTTCGCCGGCAGTAATCAGAACGTCCGTCATGGCAGGCCTCTCCTGTTGTGTGGTTGCTGGTTGGGTCGATCGAAAATCCTTTAGTGCTCGTCGCCGGCCAGCATCTTGCGAAGCTGCTTGGTGGCGGGGGTGACGATGGCGACGAAATAGGCCTCGCGCAGGCGCCGCTGGGCGCGGTGGCTCTTCAGGTAGCCGCGCGCGCCGCAATGGAGCATTGCTGCATGCGCAGCCGCGACGCTGGCGTCGCCGAGTCTGAGCCGCAGCGCGATGACGCGGCGCCAGTAGCTATCGTCGGAATTGTAGGGGTCGCGCGCCAGCGCCATCGTCTCCCTCTCGAATTCGGCGTGGAGTTCACGGAACTGAACAGGTTGCTGCGGCAGATAGCGGTTGACGTGGCCGAGCGGCGCCTCGACTTCATCCATGATCTGGATGCAATCCTTGATCAGGCCGAGCGCCATGCCGGCCTGCAGCAGGATGAAGCCGGCGCGGATCTTCTTGACGAACGGTCCGGCCGGTTCGGCCAGGATCAATTCATCCGGCACGAACACGTCGCGGAACTGCACGGCATAGGTGCCGGTGCCGTCCATGGCGAGGAACGGCTTGCACGGCTGCAGGGTAATCGCGGGATTCGAACAGTCGGCGAGGAACATGACAATGCCGCCCGCCTCGTCCTCGCGCTCGAAGATGGTGCCGAAGAAATGGTCCGCGCCCAGGTTCGAGACCCATGGCAGCGCGCCGCGCACGACGTAGCCGCCCTCGACCTTGCGCCCCCTGAGTTTCAGTCTCTCGATACCGAAGAAACTCTTCATCGGGTTGGAGAGCCCGGTGCCGCCGAGAATCTCACCGCTGGCAAACTTGCCGGCGAATTTGGCGATGAGTTTTTGATTGTTCGAATTCGAGGCGTACCAGACCAGCGTGTTCTGGCACCACGCCATGAAGGCGGTGGCGCCGCAGACCTCGCCGAGCGTGGCGGTCGACTGAATGGCGCAGCGCAGATCGGCTGTGCCATTCGCAGGCTGATGACTGCCCCACGCGCCGGCGCCGCCTAGACGGCGCAGCAAGGCATCCGGGTAAACGGTGCCTTCGTCGATCGCCGCAGCCTGGGGTGCGAGTTCTCGACGCGCAATCGCCGCGACTTGATCGACGATCGATGCCGATGGGAGATCGTCGTCGACTGCGAGCCGCGATACCGCCACTGAACCCATGAGACCCTCCGCACCCGGTGTTGCTGCTGCCGCTTATGCGCTGACTTCGAGATTGACGGGGCGCGTAAACGTGTTGGCGACCGGCGACCATTTCTTGACGTGGGCGACCAGCGCATCGATCTCGCTCTTCGGAATGCCCTCGCATTCCATGTCGACCCTGACGCGGACATCGGTGAAGCCGACCGGCTTCTCGCTGACATCGCCGGTGCCCCATACCGCGGTGATATTGAGGTCGCCCTCGAGTTCGAGTTCGAGCTTGTTGACGATCCATCCGCGATGAACGGCGTTGGCGTGCAGGCCGACCGCAAGGCAGGAGCCGAGCGCGGCGAGCGAGGCTTCGGAAGGATTGGGCGCGGTGTCGTCGCCCAAAAGGCCCGGCGGCTCGTCGACGATATAGGGCGCGAGATTGCGGATGTAGTTGGCGTGACGGAACTTGCCCTCCGCCACCGTCTTGCATTTCAAGGTCTTGATGACCTTCGGATTGGCCTTGCCATTGGCGATTAGCTGCTCGAGCCCGTTTTTGTCGATCGGGGCCAGGCAGCCCGTAAGCACCGTTTTCTGAGCGACCGCGGTCATCTTTTTCTCTCCCTGGTATAGGATACCGAACGTTCTGTTTCCTGCATGAAGCGTGCCAGATCAGGCCGAAATCAAAAGCCGAACGTCTCTCGTCGCTTAGGGATGCCTGCCCGGAAATTGATCAGCGCCGCGCTGCTCACGCGCGAAGCAATTGCCGCGCCGGCGCGATTATTTTCGGCGCAAAGATGCGACTTGATGATTGCGCCGCGCTCCGATTAACTGGCGCGCATGGGCAAATCAGTTTCCAAGAGGAAGGCTGTCGCGGCGTCGGCCGCAGGCGACGAGGAGTCCGCGCGCGGCCGCCTGCTAAGCGCGGCGACGCATCTGTTCTGCAAGAACGGCATCAACGCCACCGGGATCGACGCCATCATCGACGAGGCCGGCACGGCGAAGACTACGCTCTACAAATTGTTCGGATCGAAGACCAACCTCGTCAATGCCGTCCTGGAGAGCGAAGGCAAGGCGTGGCGCGAATGGTTCATCGGCGCGATGGAGGACGGCGGCGGCGATGCGCAGGCGAAGCTGAAGCGGATTTTTCCGGCGCTGAAGCGCTGGTTCGCCGAGGAGCGCTTCTACGGCTGCCCCTTCATCAACGCGGTCGCCGAGCACGACAAGGACGCCAAGCATTTCCGCAACATCGCGCTCCGCCACAAAAAGGTGGTGCTGGCGCACATCGAAAAGCTCGCCACCGAGATGGGCGCATCTGAGCCGCAGGTGCTCGCCCATCAACTCGCGCTTCTGATCGACGGCGCCATCGTCGCCGCCATGGTCTCGCGCGATCCCGGCGTCGCGGATACGGCAGGTCTTGCCGCGAGCAATCTGTTTGGGCCGTCCAAGGTGAAGAAGGCGAAGCGGCCAGGTAACGCGCCTGCGGAGTTGGTCGCCGTCTGAGGCGGCCGCGGCGACGAGGTCGCCGATCGAGCTAGAGCATAATGATTTTTGGTTAGATCGATTTGGCCGCAGACGCGCTTCACCTCTCCCGCTTGCGGGGGAGGTCGGCGCGAAGCGCCGGGTGGGGGCTCTCTCCACTCGGGCAGTGTCGCCCGCGGAGACACCCCCACCCCAGCCCTCCCCCGCAAGCGGGAGAGGGAGCGCACCTTCTTCGCGGTCGAAATCAAACCTAATTTCATTTTAGAGAGACGCGGAAGCCGTGGCGGTCAGGCCGCGCGCGAGGACAATTCCACCGGCTACAATCAAGCCCGCGCCCGCGGCGCGGCTGAGCCATGGGCTGCGCGCCAGCAGCTTCTCGAAGGCGACATAGATCGCGACCGCCGCGATCCACACCAGGTTCATGACGCCGGCAACGAACAGCAGCGCCATCAGAAACCAGCAACAGCCGACACAGTAGCCGCCATGCCGAACGCCCATGCGCAGCGCGCCCATGGCGCCCGGTTGCCAGTATTGGCTCAGGAACAACAGCGGATTCTGGCAGTAGCGCAGGCAGGCGCGCTTGATCGGCGTCAGTTGATAGAGCCCGGCGGCAAGCAGGATGATCCCGGCGAGCATGGTGCTGGTGCTTGCCATCATGCCGGACAGCAGCCCGGCCTGATCAAGTGCCCACTGCACCGCGACCGCGGCCAGGCTGAAGCCGGCCCACATCAGGAGATAGCCGGCGAGAAAGAGCCAGCTTGAGATGACGGGACTGTCCGTCGCCTGCCTGCGCTTGATTGCCGTGAACAGCAACACCATCGGCGCCGCGCTCGGCACCATCATCGCGATCATCATCACCCACCACATCGCGAAGATCAGCGCGGCCTGCGAGGGCGACCATGGCTCGGGGTCCATCGGCATATCGGCCATGCTCATGTCAATGCTGGCGCCGGCGACCAGATAGCCCCAGGCAAAAGCGACAACGGCAGCCATGCCGAATGCCACGATCAGGCGATCGTGGCGCAAGGCCTGTTCGAGCGCAGAGGTCCCGGGCATGGACTTAACCTCGGTCACCGAAACGGCACGTCGAAATGCGTCTCCAATGCAGCGTCAGGCGGCGACGCCCTCCGGCGTCTGGATGACGTTCGCCAGCGAGCTGTGCGAGCCCGTGGTGTCGAACTTGATCGCACCGGTCGAGTGGATATTGGCCGAAGCAATTTCGGCAGCGCGGTGTTCGAAGCCCTCGGGCATCACGACCTGAATGCGGTGAGGCGCTCCGGTTACCGGATTCTTGATCGGCTCAACCTCGGTCTCCAGCACGCCCTTGGCCACCATACGCGCAACGCGGCCATCCTTGTCGAATGAGAACTCGATTGGCACGAACAACGGTTCATGCATCTTGGTGACGATCAGGCTGAGGATCTGAAACAGCGTGCCTTCGGCGGAGTTCTTGCCCGACATGATGCTGAAAAGCGCTTCGCGCTGTTCCGGCGTGGCTCGCTCGTCGATGATCGGCTGCAGCTGGCCGTTGCCCTCGTGCAGCGCCCCGGGGAAATCGACGGTGGCCGCAAAGACGAGGCCGTCGAGTTTTGTCGTCTCGAAATGGCCCTTGGTGATCCGCATGCCGACCAGGCCCTTGCAATAGCCCTGGGTGGGCCGCGCGTTGAAATCGCACGGACAGCCAAACGCGCAATTGCAGTTCTTGATCCATTCGCCTTCGAGACGCCAGTCAGATGTAGCCATCGCACACCTCCGATTTGCGTTGTCGATTGGACTGCAGCCGCTTGAATTTCTCCTTGGGCATCAAACGCCCGATCAATGCGAGCGGGACCAGATCGCGGTCAAAGCATCGCGCCATGGCAATTGGCGCTTGCGACGTGCTGTCCCGGGCGGCGAGCTTACTCCGTTTGTGCGCCAAGGGACAACGACGCGTTGGTGGGCAAAGCGCAGCGTGCCCACCATTCAGAGCAGTGCTCCGGGGACGAATAGTGGGCACGGCGCTAACGCGCCTTTGCCCACCCTACCGCTTTCTCGAGCCGCTCCAGCTCGCTCGCCAGATCCCGCTCGATGTCGGCGACCCGCATCTCGATGACGCGGTAATCGCGTGCCTGCAGCCACGCCTTCCGTCCGGCGCGGTCGGCCACAATCGCCTCCGACTCATTCGGATTGACCAGCTCGATCGCGAGGCGATGCACAAAGGACACAAAGTCGGGGATATGGCGCCCGACGGGAGTCTGGCGCTTGAACTGACCGGCGAAGCGGCGGTCGCGGGTCAGCGCCTGCCACAATATCCGCTCGGCATCGGTCGGGTTACGCCGCAACAGCCGGGCGAGCCCACGCACGGTAGAGCTGTCGCCGGGCACCGCCGGTCCCTGCCCGTGCTCTGCCAGCAGCGCCCGCAGCCGGGTCGCCTGTTCGCCGTCCAGCACGCCGCCCTTGGCCGGCCCCTTGCGGCCTTCCGCGATCGCCATCACCACGCCGTGCAGGGTATGCATGTCCTGCTTGGTCGGGTCCATCCGGGTGAAAATGTTGCGCAGATTGACGAGCATGGTCTCGCGCTTCTCGCGCGGGCGGAGGAATTCGACCTTGTCGAGTTCCCGAACCAGATTGTCGAAGAAGGCCTGCATCTGGTGCTGCGAGGCCGGCTCCGACCGTTCCGGCATCCCGAACGGCAAGGCGCCGCCGGTCGAGTGCTTGAACCACTCGTAGCCGATCAAAAGCACCGCCTGCGCCAGATTGAGGGAGGCGAAGCCGGGGTTGACCGGAAAGGTGATGATCCGGTTGGCGAGCGCCACCTCCTCGTTCTGCAGGCCGTAGCGCTCGCGGCCGAACAGGATGCCGGCCCCGCCGCCGCTTCCGACATGGGCCACGATCTCGCCTGCCGCCGCTTCCGGCGAGACCACCGGCTTGGCCTGGTCGTGCGCACGGGCGGTGGTCGCGAACAACAGTGTGAGATCGGCGACCGCCTGCTCCACCGTGTCGAACAACTGCGCCTGTTCCAAAATCTGGTCGGCGCCGGCCGCCGCCCGTTGCGCCGCGATGTTCGGCCAGCCGTCGCGCGGATTGACGATCCGCAGGCGCGACAGCGCAAAATTGCCCATCGCGCGCGCGGCCATGCCGATATTCTCGCCGAGCTGCGGCTCGACGAGGATCACAATGGGTCCGGCTAAGTCCAACCCAGACTTGGTTTTATCGGTGCCCGAACCGGACATTCGTAGCTTCGCTTTCTAGTTCAAGTGGAGGTTTTGGATCGGTTTGCAAAGCGCCTGATCAAAACCCCATGGCTGGTCGCTTTTCACCAAAGCGGCCAGAATTCTCAAGCAAAATAGTGGGGTTAGTACCCCTATTTGAGACTTGGTCAAAACTTCAAGGCGCAGCACTTCGTGCGGTAAGGGCGATCGATGGGAACCTCATCGAAATGCCGATTAAGGCCGGTTAGGATACGTCGATGAGTTGGAATGAACCCGAGATCCTGAAAGTCCGTCACGCGATCTTTTGACGCCGCGCAAGGCATGCTGGCGGGTAGGCTTACGTACATCGAAGGTGCGCGAAAGATTTTTGAAGCCTGGTGGATATCAAAGCTCGATGAATGGGACGCGGATTTCCTGCCCTTCGTCTGCATTCATTCTGAAACTGAAGCTCTGCCGTTTGGCAAGATGAGAACGCATTGGCAGCCAGCGGCCTTGGAGGCCCTGCAGCCTGAGATCGACCGCATGGAGACTTGGGCTCGACAGTACGGCGAACCCCACTGCCGAAATCTCGTGGCGCGGTTTTCAAGCGGCCAGATCAAGCTTGAGAAGCTCTGACTGGCGGCATTATCCGCGACTGCGGCGTCGCCGCTTGCGCGTGTTCGACGCTCGATCCTCTGGTACGTGGCGGGGACGGCGACCAGGCGGCGTTCTGACCCAAGAAATGGGCTGAAAGTGCATAACGGCTTGGCTTCCGCCGGCCGGTTTGCGGTGCTATAGGCCGCACATAATCACTCCACCCCGCCCGTATCAGCGGTTTTCCGAGAAAAGGCCCCCTCCATCATGGCAAAAATCAAGGTGACCAACCCCGTCGTCGAACTCGATGGCGACGAGATGACCCGGATCATCTGGCAGTACATCAAGGACAAGCTGATCACCCCGTTCCTCGATGTCGAACTGCTCTACTTTGACCTCGGAATGGAGTACCGCGACGAGACCAACGACCAGGTCACGATCGACGCCGCCAACGCCATCAAGAAGGTCGGCGTCGGCGTCAAATGCGCCACCATCACCCCCGATGAAGCCCGGGTGAAGGAATTCGGCCTGAAGGAGATGTGGAAGTCGCCGAACGGCACCATCCGCAACATCTTGGGCGGCGTGATCTTCCGCGAGCCGATCATCTGCAAGAACGTGCCGCGCCTGGTTCCCGGCTGGACCAAGCCGATCATCATCGGCCGTCACGCCTATGGCGACCAATACCGCGCCACCGACTTCAAGTTCCCGGGCAAGGGCATGCTCTCGATGAAATTCGTCGGCGAGGACGGCACCGTGATCGAGAGGGAAGTGTTCAAGTCCCCCGATGCCGGCGTCGCGATGGGAATGTACAACCTCGATGACTCCATCATCGACTTCGCCCGCGCCTCCTTCAACTACGGCCTGTTGCGCGGCTATCCCGTGTACCTCTCGACCAAGAACACGATTCTTAAGGTCTATGACGGCCGCTTCAAGGACATCTTCCAGGACATCTACGACCGCGAGTTCAAGAAGGAATTCGAAGCCAAGCGGCTCACCTACGAACACCGCCTGATCGACGATATGGTGGCGTCGGCCCTGAAATGGTCCGGCGGCTACGTCTGGGCCTGCAAGAATTACGATGGCGACGTGCAGTCGGACACGGTGGCACAGGGCTACGGCTCGCTCGGCCTGATGACCTCGGTGCTGCTCACGCCCGACGGCAAGACGGTCGAGGCCGAAGCCGCCCACGGCACGGTGACCCGGCACTACCGCGAGCACCAGAAGGGCAAGGAAACCTCGACCAACTCGATCGCGTCGATCTTTGCCTGGACCCGTGGCCTCGCCCACCGCGCCAAGCTCGACAACAACCCGCAGCTCGCCAAATTCGCCGACACGCTGGAAAAGGTCTGCGTTGCGACCGTCGAGGAAGGCTACATGACCAAGGACCTCGCGCTCCTGGTCGGCGCCGATCAGCGCTGGTTGTCCACGACCGGCTTCCTCGACAAGGTCGCCGGCAACCTTGAGAAGGCGATGGCGGCATAAGCCGCCTTCGATAGCTCCCTCCACGTCTTTGCGAGGAGCAAAGCGACGAAGCAATCCATCAAGCCGTTATGCCGCGCTATGGATTGCTTCGCTCCGCTCGCAATGACGAAGATCAACGACGGAGGACCACCATGTCGTTGCTTAACAACACCGCCCTGGCTGCATTCCTGCTGACTGCTTCATTCGTCACCGCCTCCGCCCAGACACCGCTTCCCGACGCCATCGCGGCGCCGGGAGAGAAAACCGTGCTCACGCTGCACGCCGAGGGCGCGCAGGTCTACGAATGCAAGGCTGCCGCCGACGGCAAGCTGGCCTGGGCATTCCGCGAGCCGATCGCGACACTATTGCTCGACGGCAAGACCGTCGGCCGGCACTACACCGGTCCGAACTGGGAGCACATCGACAGCAGCGCCGTCGTCGGCAAGGCAATCGGCAACGCCCCCGGCGCTACGCCGAACGACATTCCTTGGCTCAAGCTGGAAGTAACGTCCGGGCGCGGCACCGGGATTCTTAACGGCGTGACCACTGTGCAGCGGATCAACACGGCAGGCGGAAAGCTGGAAGGTGCCTGCGACAGGCCGGGCACCTATCGCAACGTGCCCTACTCAGCGGATTACGTGTTTTTGCGCAAGAGCTGAACGCTGTCCGTCATGGCCGGGACACGTGGCGCGAAGATGCGCTTCGCGCTTTGCCCAGGCATGATGAGCTTCAAACGAACCAGCGCGCGCACTCATGAAGAAGCTTGATTGGCGCACCTCAATCGATGTCTGCTATTGCTCCAATAGCGACCAACTTCCGCGCGCGGTGAGATGAAGCGATGTGCCAATAGCGTCGGCTGCTCTAGCCGATAAACTTCAAGGCTTTCAAAGTTGGCTTGCCTCAAGAACTGAAATCGGCTGACCAGTAGAGATGACGCGCTCAAGGCGCAGTCCCGCCGCAGTAAACAAAGCTGCATATTCGGCTTCGGTACGCTCGACGCCCCCGGTGACGACAAGCATATTTGCGTCGATTAATTTAATCGTACTTGGTTCGTTCCCAGGGGGAATAATTGTCTCCGCAACAAGCACTCTTCCGTGTGGCTTCATCGCGTCCCGGCAATTGCGTAGGATGTGCACCGCCCGTTCGTCATTCCAGTCGTGAATGACCTTCTTCAGAATATAAGCGTCCGCGCCCGTTGGAACAGAGTCGAAGAAACTCCCGGCCGCGAACTCGGTATGTGGTGGAAAATCCCCCGCACCGGCCCGCGCCATCTGAACGCCGGCTGGTAGATCGAATAGCACGCCCGACAGGTGGGGATGTCGCATGAGGATCTTGGATAGGAGCTGCCCATGGCCGCCACCCACATCGACGACCCGAGCAAAAGGCCCAAAATCATATGCCTCGGCTACGGCTTCGTTATCACCTTGACTTAGGGCGATCATAGCATGCTGAAAAAGCGCAGCATCGTCGGGATGGTCGGCCAACCAATCGAACCTCGGCTTTCCGAACACTTTATCGAATGCCGGTAGGCCGGTGCGCACCGAATGGTCGAGCTGCGCGAAGGCAAGGTATGGCTCCCGGTTCATAATTCGGATCAGGTCGCGGGGACTTGAGGGCTCGTCGGAACGCAACGCCGCGCCTAATTCGGTTAGTTCGAAACGACGGTCCGCGGTTTCGCGAAAGATGCCTTCGGCGGCGAGAACCCGCATGATCCTATAGAGCGCGTCAGCGCGACAGCCCGTCTCTGCCGCCAAATCGTCCACGCTCCGTTCTCCAGCGGCCAGGCGATCCGCAACGTTGAGGTCTGCAGCAACATTCAATGCCTGAGAGATCATGAAGCCAAAGCCGAGTCGAATGAGTTGTTGAGAGGGACTGAGCATGATGTTCTTTCCAAGCGGCCAGAGCCTCACTGGATTTACGTTTAAATGAAATACTGAAGTAGCGGTGACGCTCGATCATTATCTTGGATTGCCGGATTGATCTCGCGTTCCATGCTGTCCATAGGCATGCCGAGCTTCAAACGATCCAGCGCGCGCTCATAAATTGGGCTTGAGAGGACTGAAGCAAACCTTCTCCGGCCCCCCTGAGTCGGGAGGAAAACGAGCGACTGAAGCCCGTGAAGTTTGTCGCGGCCTCGGTTATACTTCGTCGTCACGGTCCCGACTTTCGAACGAGGCGACAGTGATGGGCACCGCAGAAGTTGAACGCAAGCTCGCCGCCATCCTGGCGGCCGATGTGGCCGGTTATTCACGGCTTATGGGCGTCGACGAGGAAGGCACTCACGCCGCGCTCGTGGCACATTTTCGAGAGTTGATCGAACCTAAGATCCGGGAGAACCGCGGCCGGATTGTAAAGACCACGGGGGATGGCTTTCTCGCCACTTTCGAGAGCGTTCTCGGCGCGGTCCGCTGCGCCGTCGAGGTGCAGCGCGGAATGGCCGAGCGGAATGCCACCGTGCCGGAGTCGCAGCGCCTCGTGTTCCGGCTCGGCATCAACGCTGGCGATACGATGATCGACGGCGGAGACATTTATGGCGACGGCGTCAACATCGCAGCGCGGCTCGAGACCATGGCCGAGCCGGGCGGCATCTGCGTCTCCGCCCGCGTCCAGGAGGACGCGAGTGGGCGGCTCGATCTCGGCTTCGAAGACCTCGGCGAGCGGCAGCTCAAGAACATCGTCCGGCCGGTGCGGCTTTACCGCGTCGTCTTCGATCGGCCCCAGGCACCGGTCGGTTCCGTCGCAACTGGCGCGCAACTGCCGAACCTCACCGATCGCCCCACTTTTGCCGTGCTGCCGTTCGCCAACATGAGCGGCGACCCCGAGCAAGAGTACTTTGCCGACGGCATCAGCGAGGATCTCATTACAGCGATTGCGACGTGGTGCCGATTCCCGGTGATCGCCCGCAACTCCTCCTTCGTCTACAAGGGCCGTTCAATCGACATCAAACAGGTCGGCCGGGAGCTCGGCGCCCGCTACGTGTTGGAAGGAAGCGTCCGCAAGGCGGGGAACCGGGTCCGCATCACCGCCCAGTTCATCGACGCGCTGACCGGACACCACATTTGGGCGGAGCGCTACGATCGCGAGCTCGGCGATCTGTTTGCGATTCAGGACGACATCACGACCAGCATCGCGGCCGCGGTCGAGCCGGAGATCATGGAAGTAGAGGAGCGCCGGGCAACGACGCGCAGAGGCCTCACCGGCTACGATCTGGTTCAGCGCGGCAATTGGCACCTCTATAGATTCAATCCGGAAAGCATAGCCGAGGCGCAGCGCCTGTTCACGGCAGCCATTGAGGCGGATCCCAATTATGCTCCGGCCTATGCCAGCATGGCTTACAGCAAGTACATTTCGGCGCAGTTTGGTGCGGACTTTGAGTCAAAGCTGCAAAGCGCATTCGAGTTCGCCCGCAAGGCAGTCGCCCTCGACGAGAAGGATGCGCGGGCGCACATGTTTTTCGCCCAAAGCTCGCTTTGGCTGCGCCGGCACGAGGAGGCCATAGCGGCGGCCCGGCAGGCGATTGCGCTTAATCCGAGTCTCGCGCACGCCTATTCGGTGCTTGGCTATGCGCTCGACTGCGTCGGCGAATTCGAGGAAGCGCTGAAAACCGTCGCTCATTCGTTTCAGTTGCGCCCGCACGATCGTACCGTCGGGCGCTGTATTCCGGCGATGGCCGTCGCCCACTACCAACTCGAAGCCTATGAAGCCGCGGAGGAGACCGCCCGCCGCGCCGTGACGCTGACGCCACTCTACTGGCTCGGTCATCAGATGTTGGCTGCCAGTCGTGGGCAGCTCGGCCGCAAGGCGGACGCGGCGCAATGTATCCAGGAAATCCGCCGCCGGGAGCCCGAGATCTCGCGAAGCGCGTATAGCGCGAGGCTTCCGTTTCGAGACGCTATCTACGCCCAGCGCATCGAAGAAGGTCTGGCGAAGGCTGGGTGGAACGGCTGAGCGATGTCGCAAAGTCTTCTCGTTTCGGCGCCCGACGGCGATCTCAAGTGATCGCAGCTATCGGGGGATCGAGAACTCGCAGTCGCCACCGCGATGGTGCGGCGAGATCTGGCGCTGTTTCCTAAAACTCCCGGGTTCTGATTTCCCGGAACGACACCAAGCGGCGCTGCGCCTCGTCCCACAACACAAGCCGTACACACCGAAAGCTCTGCAGCAGCGTTATGCGACCGACGTCACCTAGTTCAGGGTAGTCGCGCAGCACGCGCGGCAGCCGGTAATAGGGAATTCGACTGGAGAGGTGATGCACATGGTGAATACCGATGTTGGCAGTGAACCAGCGCAGCAGCGCCGGCAGATCGTAATGCGAGCTGCCGTGCAGAGCGGCTTGATGCAGGTTCCAGCTCTCGTCGCGCTCCCATGCGGTGTGCTCAAATTGATGCTGTACGTAGAACAGCCATACGCCGGCCGTGGCGGCGAGCAGCATAATCGGCAGATGCACGAGCAGGAACGCCTTGATGCCGATAAACCATGTGAGCGTAGCGACGATGACGGCAATCGCGAGATTAGTTGCCATCGTACTGACCCAGGGCTGCCAACCGTTGCGCATGAGGCCGACCGGAATCCTGTGTTGCAAAAGAAACAGATAGGCTGGTCCGACCCCGAACATGATCAGCGGGTGGCGGTAAAGACGGTATTTCAGACGACCCCACCAGGAAAGGGCTCGGTATTCGCGCACTGTCAGCGTATCGAGATCGCCGATACCGCGGCGATCGAGGTTGCCGGTGGTGGCATGATGAATCGCATGCGTGCGGCGCCAACAGTCGTAGGGCGTGAGCGTGAGCACGCCAAGGACGCGGCCGACCCAGTCATTCGCCAGGCGGCCGGCAAAAAAAGTGCCATGACCGCAATCGTGCTGGATGAGGAACAGGCGTACGAGAAAGCCGGCAGCCGGAATCGCAATGAGTAACGACGCCCAGGCATAGCCGAGGGAGAATGTGAACCAAGCCGCGGTCCAAAGCACGACGAGCGGCAAGGCCGTGATCGCCAACTCGGCAATGCTGCGCAGCCGAGTTGGCGTGCTGTAGTTGGCCAAAATGCGCTTCCAACGCCGGGCGTCGACCGCGTCATCGCCGTCATTAGAAGGTTGAATGGAGGAAGGTTGAATGAAGCCGAAGCCCTCTTGCCCGTTGAACCGCTGCACAGTGCTCTTAGGCACAGAGATATCCCCTTCTGACCGGTGCACGTAAGATCGAAGCGCCGATTGATCGGCAGCTCCGTCGGTTGATCGATTTTTGGAGAAGGGTCTGAAACGTGCGTGCCTGTCGGGAACAAGGCAAAGCGGCCAGTCGTCCGCCCAAGTGTCGATTTCCCGACATATGGACACGAACTGAGGCGACGTCAAGGACTGCAGCCCCGCGTCACCGCTGTTCCCGTTGGGTAATTCGCGTCGGTTTGACGCGACGGATATTCTCTTTGTGAATGAAGCACTCCATGGGGTGCGCCCCCAATGCTCTCCGCGCTGGATGCTCTAGACAGCCATCCGACGAAAGTTCAGATCGGACTAATGCTATCCGTATTTGCACGGGTTCGCCGAAAACGAAATTGGCCACCCCATTTTCAAACTAGCCTCCAAGGTCGAGAACAGGCAGCACCGCCTGGGCTGTAGGAACACGTCCGCTATTGCTTCAATAGCGACCAAATTCCGCAGCGCTGTGAAATGACAGGATGTGCCAAATGCAGTCATTCGTACGTGCAATCCTACTGACCCATCTCGAAACAGAATGCCGGTTTGCCAATCACCTTTCCGGTAGTCCTGCATTGCGCATGCCCTCGGCAATCCGCGCACGCTGTACGAGACAGGTCGGGTTGTCCGTTGGCGAACTGGCGCGGAAGTGGGTGAGAGTGAAATTGGGGTCGATGGCCAGTCCCGTCTGTATCGAAGCCCGCGCTTCCTCGATCCGCCCGAGATGAGCCAACGCCGCGGCAAGGTACACGTGAACGAACGCAGCGACATTCCGATTGGTCTCGATGGCCCGCTTGAACCAGTCGACAGCAGCTTCATCGGCCGCAAGATATGACTGCGCGACGCCGGCATTAATCATCCAGGTGAACGCCCTGTTATCGCGGGGAGAAAGCCGAAATGCCTGCATGATGTGGGCTTCGGTTTCCTCGGCTCGACCCAGATAACATTGGCCAAGCCCAATCCACGCGTAAGCGGTGGCCAGATTTCGATCCAGCGCCAACGCGCGCTCACATTCGGCGATGCCCTGAGCGGCGCGTTTGGTAAAAATCTGGACAACGCCCATGAGGCAATGCGCCATGGCGTGGTTTGGCGTCTGTCCAAGCACCTTGGCCAAAGACATCTCGGCCGCCATGAGGCGTGCAGTCCGGTCGCCAGTCTGCATGGAGGTTCCCCGCATGGCATCGACAAACGCCATGCCAGCCATTGCTTCAACGTTGCCGGCGTCCCGGCAGAGGGCCTGTTCGAAGAACTTACGCGCTTGCGATAGGTTTACGGGGTCCGATCCCCGGTGCACACTCGCCATGCCCTGGAAATATAGATCCATCGAATCTGGATGTGGCGCCCGCGCCGCTCGTCGCGCCTCGGCCGTGACCAGCTCCGTTCCGAGCTGATTGGCAAGACGCGCGGCAATTTCATCCTGCATATCGAAGAGATCGGCGATTGGCTTGTCGAATCGTTCGGCCCACAGATGATTGCCGCTTTCTGCATCGATGAGCTGGACGTTGATGCGTATGCGACCTCCACCACGCTGCACGGACCCCTCAAGGATATAGCGAACGCCGAGTTCCAGACCGATTTGCTTCAGATCGACATGCCGTCCCTTGTAGGTAAAAGCAGTGTTGCGACCGATCACGAAGATACCAACCATGCGCGATAGATCCGTGGTGAGGCTCTCGGTCACGCCATCGGCGAAATATCCCTGCTCGGGATCAGGACTCAGATTGGTGAACGGCAAAACGACCAGCGAGGGTGTATTAGGAACGGCTAGGCCCGATTTCGGCGAGTCGCTTGCGAGCCTTGCGCCGGCGGGCGCGGGCGTTTCGTGCACGGTGCCGATGAAACGAACGCCCTTGCGCGGAAAAGTCTTGATCAGGCGCTGTTCATCTCCGGAATCACCAATCGCCTTCCGCGCAGCATTCAGGCGGGTAGTCAGGGCCACATCCGAGACGACGCGGCCTTGCCAAATGGCTCTTATGAGGTCGTCCTTGCTGACGACGCGTTCCCGATTGCCGATAAGATAGATAAGCAAGTCGAAAACCTTCGGCGCAATAACGATCACATCTGTCCCGCGACGCAGCTCGCGCCGGGCGGTATCGAAGGAAAAATCTTCAAAGAAATAGCGCAAGCCACTTCCCTGCACGACGGTCAACCATCGAAGTCCCTATGCCTGAGCGCAACAATAAGCTGTCGGTAAGGAAAAAGTAAGCCGAAGGCCAAGCATCTCCCATCCTTGCCGTGGTACATCCGAAGATAGAGCCCGCGCGGAGAAATTGAGATGAAGTCGGGGAGACAGTTGATGATCACACGACGTGACTTGTTGACCGTGTCGGCGGCCGGTGTCGCGTTCTCCGCCACGGGTCTCGTACAGCGGGCCATCGCACAACCGCTCGCTAGAACCGCGCATATACTGACGGGCTTCACGCCCGGGTTGCAGGACGCCTTGGCAAGGCTCATAGCCGGCCAGATGAAGGATTATGCGGAAACGATCGTGGTCGAGACCCGGCCTGGTGCAGCCGGTCGTGTCGCGGTCGAGGCAGTGAAGACTGCTGACCCCGACGGAACGGTCATGCTGCTCGCGCCGCTTGGATTCATGATGCTCTTTCCGCACGTCCACAAGACACTCAGATACGAGCCGCGGGATTTCACCCCGGTGTCGACCGTCGCCTCAACCCCGACCTTGCTGACGGTAGGTCCGAAGGTGCCGGGTGACGTAAGGACCCTTGCAGATTTCGTCGCCTGGTGCCGCGCCAACCCAAAGCAAGCCACCTACGGCACGGCGGGTGCCGGCACCACGCTGCATTTCCTCGGTGCGATGCTGGGCCGCACCGCCGGCTTCGATTTTCTTCACGTACCCTATCAAGGCAACGGCTCGATCCAGGATTTGCTCAAAGGGGAGATCGCATCAGCCATTATGCCAGTCGGCAGCTCCCTGGGCCTCGTCCGATCCGGAGATCTTCGTGCACTGGCGACCACCGGACCGCACCGCAGTCCGTTTCTTCCCGCTGTGCCAACGGTGGGAGAAGCTGGATATCCGTCGCTTGAGGACCTCACGTGGTATGGGGTTTTCGTTCCAGCGAAGACGCCAGCGAATATCGTCGAAAAGCTCAATGCTGCTATCCAAAGGGCCCTGCGCACCGACGAGGTAAAGTCCGGCATGGCAAAATTAGCAGTCGAAGTTGACGCGATCTCCATGGGGGACTTTGCCCGGCTGATCGCATCGCAATCCGAACGATGGAAAGCGATCGTTCAAGCAACCGGGTTCGTCCCGACTGATTGAAGGCCCCGGGGGCGCCTACCAGGCAATATCCTGCATTCCGAGCCAGGTGCACTGGCGGACTGGTGAAGCTGGCTCCTATCCAAACCGGGAGCCTGCACATGCAAGCACCTCGGATCCATTTCATTGTCGTGTCACCAACCACTCGAAGCTCGATCCTGCTGATGAGATCCGATCGCCGCACCTCGGCAGCGCTCATGGCAACCATCGCCTTTCGCAACGTACCGACGTTCGATCCGAGCGATACGATTCCGCCGAGCACCATGACAATCGATCCGATGGCGGCGACCTGGCTGGAGCCGAACGGCCGAGCATCATAACGAGCGGCAATGCGACGCCGCAAGGTTCAATGCCAGAAATGGCGGCAGGTCAGGCCCCAGCCATCGCCTGTTCGATCGCCGACAGCGCCGCGTTGGCCTTGGCTCCATCGGGGCCGCCAGCCTGCGCCATGTCGGGCCGGCCGCCGCCGCCCTTTCCGCCGAGCGCTTCCGAGCCCTTGCGCACCAGTTCGACGGCGTTGAATCGCGCCGTCAGATCGGCGGTGACGCCGACGACGATGCCGGCCTTGCCGTCTTCGGTGACGCCGACGATCGCGACGACGCCGGAGCCGATCTGCTTCTTGCCGTCGTCGACCAGGCTCTTGAGATCCTTGGTCTCGACGCCCTCGACCGCGCGGGCCAGTAGCTTGACGCCGCCCGCTTCGCGCACGCCGCCGGCCGCCGCGCCGTTGCCCGCGCCGCCACCCATCGCGAGCTTCTTGCGCGCATCCGACAGATCGCGCTCGAGCTTCTTGCGCTCTTCCATCAGCGCTGCGATGCGCGCCGGCATGTCGTCGACGCTGGTGCGCAGCTCGAACGCCGCCGTCTTCGCAATCGCCATCGTATCATTGGCGTGCTTGCGCGCATGACGCCCGGTCAAGGCCTCGATGCGTCGTACGCCTGAGGCCACCGCACTTTCGCCGGTCACCGAGATCAGGCCGATATCGCCGGTGCGGCGCACATGGGTGCCGCCGCACAATTCGACCGACCAGCCGAGCGCGTTCTGGCCGTGCGCGCGGGCCTGCTTGCCCATCGAGACCACGCGGACCTCGTCGCCGTATTTCTCGCCGAACAGGGCGCGCGCGCCGGCTTCGCGGGCATCATCGACCGCCATCAGCCGCGTCGTCACCTCGTCGTTTTCGAGCACCACGTCGTTGGCGATGTCCTCGACGCGGGCGAGCTCTTCCGCCGTGATCGGTTTTGGATGCACGAAGTCGAAGCGCAAACGGTCGGGCGCTACCAGCGAGCCGCGCTGGGCGATATGGTCGCCGAGCACCTGGCGCAGCGCCTCGTGCAGCAGATGCGTCGCCGAGTGATGGGCGCGGATCGATGACCGGCGCGCATGATCGACCTCGAGCTGCAGCGCGGTGCCTACCTTCAGCGTGCCCTGCTCCACGGTGCCCAGATGCGCGAACAGATCGCCCGCCTTCTTCTGCGTGTCGGTAACGCGGAACTTGACGCCCTCGCCCGTCAGCAAGCCGGTGTCGCCGACCTGACCCCCGGACTCCGCATAAAACGGCGTCTGGTTCAAAACGATCGCGCCGCTCTCGCCCGTCTTCAGGCTGTCGGCATCCTTGCCGTCCTTGACCAGCGCCGTGACCACGCCCTCGGCGCTCTCCGTGTCGTAGCCAAGGAATTCGGTGGCGCCGAGCTTTTCGCGCAACGGGAACCAGATGGCCTCGCTGGCGGTATCGCCCGAGCCGGCCCACGACGCGCGCGCCTTTTCGCGCTGCCGCTCCATGGCGTCAGAGAACGCCGCCTGGTCGACGCTGATGCCGCGCGATTTCAGCGCGTCCTGCGTGAGATCCAGCGGAAAGCCGTAGGTGTCGTACAGCGTGAAGGCGGTGTCGCCGTCGAACATGTCGCCCTTCTTCAGGCCGGCGCTCTTCTCGTCGAGAATCGCTAGCCCGCGCTCCAGCGTCTTGCGGAAACGGGTCTCTTCCAGCCGCAGCGTTTCCTCGATCAGGTTTTCGGCGCGCACCAGATCCGGATAGGCCTGACCCATCTCGCGCACGAGGGCCCAGACCAGACGATGCATCAGCGGCTCGCGCGCGCCGAGGAGCTGCGCGTGGCGCATCGCACGGCGCATGATCCGGCGCAGCACATAGCCGCGGCCTTCGTTCGACGGCAGCACGCCGTCGGCAACGAGGAAGGCTGAAGAGCGCAGGTGGTCCGCGATGACCCGGAACGACCCAACGTTCTTTTCCTCCGGCCCATGCCCGAGGGCCGAAGCGGCGGCATCGATCAGATGACGGAAAAGATCGGTCTCGAAGACGCTGTCGACGCCCTGCAGGATGCAGGCCATGCGCTCCAGCCCCATGCCGGTGTCGATCGACGGGCGCGGCAGCGCGACGCGCTCGTCCTTCGTCACCTGCTCGAACTGCATGAAGACCAGGTTCCAGAATTCAAGGAAGCGATCGCCGTCCTCTTCCGGGCTGCCCGGAGGCCCGCCCCAAATATGCTCGCCGCGGTCGATGAATATCTCGGAGCACGGACCGCACGGGCCGGTGTCTCCCATCGCCCAGAAATTGTCCGAGGTGGCGATCCGGATGATGCGGTCGTCCGAGAAGCCGGCGATGTTCTTCCAGTGGCGCGCCGCCTCCTCGTCGTCGTGGTAGACGGTAACGAGCAGCTTGTCCTTCTTCAGCGCGAATTCCTTTGTGATCAGGTTCCAGGCGAGCTCGATCGCACGCTCCTTGAAATAGTCGCCGAACGAGAAATTGCCGAGCATCTCAAAGAAGGTGAGATGCCGCGCGGTGTAGCCGACATTGTCGAGGTCGTTGTGCTTGCCGCCGGCGCGCACGCATTTCTGCGAGGTGGTGGCGCGCTGGTAAGGGCGCTTCTCGACGCCGGTGAAGACGTTCTTGAACTGCACCATGCCGGCATTGGTGAACATCAGCGTCGGGTCGTTACGCGGCACGAGCGGCGAGGACGGCACGATCTCGTGGCCGTTCTCGGCAAAGAAGTCCAAAAATTTCGACCTGATCTCGTTAACGCCGCTCATGTCCATTCCAATCGGAAATATGGCCGGGTTGGGCTGCAAATAGCCCAATCTTCCGGCCGAACGCTTTTAGACAAGGGCCGTCGCGGTGTCCAGAAACTGTGCAGGCGGATCATAGGCTTGCCGCAGCACACAAGATGGCGCGCAAGTCCCGTTGATAATGCTGCGGCTGCGTTGACAGGCTTGGCAGGGCTGTGTTTCCCTCCTATCTGTAAGACGTCACGTCGGGAGAGATCGGCTTAAGCGCCGGCGCCGAAGGAGCAACCGCCCCGGAAACTCTCAGGCAAACGGACCGCGTGATGAAATAGCATCTGGAAAGAGACGCCGGGCAAACATGTGCCCAGGGCGTCCGCCGACGGGATAATACTCTCAGGCACAGCGACAGATGGGGCTTTCTTTGGGTTGTTCGGGGGCTGGTCCCCGGAACCCGCTGAGGGCCTTAACGATGCTGGCACGCGATGAAGCTCCCCTAAAACGCACCCCGTTGCACGCGCTTCACGTCGGGCGGGGCGGCAAAATGGTTCCCTTCGCGGGCTATGAGATGCCGGTGCAATTTCCGGCCGGCGTGCTCAGGGAACATCTGCATACACGAAGCGCCGCCGGCCTGTTCGACGTCTCCCATATGGGCCAACTCACGCTGCGGGCGAAATCCGGCAAAGTGGAGGACGCGGCACTGGCGCTGGAGCGGCTGTTGCCGCAGGACATCCTGGCGGTTGCGCCGGGACGGCAGCGCTACGCGCAGTTCACCAATGAAGACGGCGGCATTCTCGACGATCTGATGGTGGCGAATTTCGGCGACCACCTGTTTCTGGTCGTCAACGCCGCCTGCAAGGCCGAGGACGAAGCGCATCTGCGCGCGCATCTCTCGGATACCTGCATCATCGATTCGCTGACGGACCGCGCGCTGATCGCGCTGCAGGGGCCGAAGGCGGAGTCGGTACTGGCGAAGCTCGGCGCCGACGTCGCCACCATGCGGTTCATGGATAGCGGCCCGCGCCAGGTCGCCGGCCTTGACTGCTTCGTCTCCCGCTCGGGCTATACCGGCGAGGACGGCTTTGAGATCTCGGTACCGGCCGAACAGGCCGAGGCGCTGGTGACGGCGCTGCTCGATAACACCGATGTGCAGCCGATCGGACTTGGCGCGCGCGACAGCCTGCGGCTGGAAGCCGGGCTCTGCCTCTATGGCCACGACATCGACACCACGACGACGCCGGTCGAGGGCGCGCTGGAATGGTCTGTGCAGAAAAGCCGCCGCAGCGGCGGCGCCCGCGCCGGCGGCTTTCCGGGCGCAGAAAAAATCCTCTCACAGTTTGAAAAAGGCGCATCGCGCCGCCGCGTCGGCTTGCGCGCGCAAGGCCGCGCGCCGGTGCGCGAAGGCGCGCTGCTGTTTGCCGATACTGCTTCGAACGATCCCATCGGCAATGTCACCTCGGGCGGTTTTGGCCCGAGCCTCAATGCGCCGGTGGCTATGGGGTATCTGCCGACCGCACTCGCCGCAAACGGCACGCAGGTCTTTGCCGAAGTGCGCGGCCAGCGCCTGCCGCTGCAGGTCGCAGCCATGCCCTTCGTTCCCAACACTTACAAGCGCTGAACCTGCAAACGCTGAAGGAAGTTTTCATGACGACGCTGTTCACATCCGACCACGAATGGCTCCGCATCGAGGGCGATGTCGCCACCATCGGGGTCACTGATTACGCGCAGTCGCAGCTCGGCGACGTCGTGTTCGTCGAACTGCCGAAAGTCGGCCGCGCCCTGAAGAAGGCCGAAGCCGCCGCGGTGGTCGAATCGGTGAAGGCCGCCTCCGACGTCTACGCGCCGATCTCTGGCGAAGTGATCGAGGTCAACGAAGCGCTCGCCGCCGAGCCCGCGCTGGTCAATTCCGACGCCGGCGGCAAGGCGTGGTTCTTCAAGCTGAAGATCGCGGACAAAAGCGAACTCGGCGGCCTGATGGATGAGGCCGCGTACAAGGCACACACGGCGTGAGGATGATGAGGCAACCGGCAACCTCATACTCGCTGTCATCGTCCGCGGAGGCGGACGATCCAGTACGCCGGGAAGTCTCGGTTCAATCGCTGACGTCACGGCGTACTGGATACCCCGCCTTCGCGGGGTATGACGCCGGGGGCGGGCATGACGATCAACAAGGGAAATTGCGATGAACGCGCCGCTCAACACCACCGCCGCAGCCGCCACCGATTTCGTTCGCCGGCATATCGGCCCCTCGCCGCGCGACATCAGCGCGATGCTGGAGAGCGTCGGCGCGAAAAGCCTCGGCCAATTGATGAGCCAGACGCTGCCGTCGACGATCCGGCAGAAGGCGCCGCTGGATGTCGGCCCCGCGTTGAGCGAAATCGAGGCGCTTTCGCATATGCGCGAGCTCGCCGCGCAGAACCAGGTGTTCACCTCGCTGATCGGCCAAGGCTATTCCGGCACCATTCTGCCCACGGTGATCCAGCGCAACATTCTGGAGAACCCGGCCTGGTACACCGCCTATACGCCTTATCAGCCGGAGATCAGCCAGGGGCGGCTGGAAGCGCTGTTCAACTTCCAGACCATGATCTGCGACCTCACCGGGCTCGATGTGGCCAACGCCTCGCTGCTCGATGAAGGCACCGCCGCAGCGGAGGCGATGGCGCTGGCCGAGCGCGCCTCGCAGGTGAAAACAAAATCGTTCTTCGTCGATGCGGAAGTGCATCCGCAAACGCTCGCCGTGCTGCGCACCCGTGCCGAGCCGCTGGGCTGGAATCTCGTCCTCGGCGATCCCCTCGCCGATCTCGAAGGCGCCGATGTGTTCGGCGGTCTGCTGCAATATCCGGGAACGACGGGCGCGGTGCGCGACCTCCGGCCGGCGATTGCTTCGCTGCGCGCCAAGGGCGCGCTCGCCGTCGTCGCGGCCGATCTGCTGGCGCTGACGCTGATCGCCTCGCCCGGCGAACTTGGCGCCGACATCGCCATCGGCTCGGCGCAGCGGTTCGGCGTGCCGATGGGCTATGGCGGCCCGCACGCGGCTTATATGTCGGTGCGCGACGCGCTAAAGCGCTCGCTGCCCGGCCGCATCGTCGGACTGTCGGTGGATTCGCGGGGGCAGCCGGCCTATCGGCTGGCGCTGCAGACCCGCGAGCAGCACATCCGCCGTGAAAAGGCCACCTCCAACATCTGCACCGCGCAGGTGCTGCTGGCGGTGATCGCCTCGATGTACGCGGTCTATCACGGCCCGGAAGGCTTGACGCATATCGCCCGCACCATGCACCGCCGCGCCGCGGTGCTGGCGGCGGGACTGACCAAACTCGGCTATGCACCGGCGTCGCCGGCGTTCTTCGATACGATCACGGTTGCCGCGGGCGCGAAGCAGAGCGAGATCGTCGCGCGCGCGCTCGTCGAGAAGATCAACCTTCGCATCGGTGACGGCACATTCGGCATCGCCGTGGATGAAACGACAACGGCCGCGACAGTGGAAGCGGTGTGGCGCGCCTTCGGCGGCAAGCTGTCTTATGCAGATGTCGAGTTGGGCGCGCGCGAAACGTTGCCCGCCGAACTGAAGCGCGACAGCGCCTTTCTCGTCCATCCCGTGTTCCACACGCATCGCTCCGAGACCGAGCTGCTGCGCTATATGCGTAAGCTCAGTGATCGCGACCTCGCGCTCGACCGCGCCATGATCCCGCTCGGCTCCTGCACCATGAAGCTGAACGCGACCACGGAAATGATCCCGCTGACCTGGCCCGAGTTCGGCTCGCTCCATCCGTTCGCCCCGCGCGAACAGGCGGCCGGCTATCACGCGCTGTTTGCGCGGCTGGAAAAATGGCTATGTGACATCACCGGCTATGACGCGGTCTCGCTGCAGCCGAATTCCGGCGCGCAGGGCGAGTATGCCGGGCTGCTCGCGATCCGCGCCTATCATGCCGCGCGCGGCGAGCCGCACCGCAAGGTGTGCCTGATCCCCTCCTCCGCGCACGGCACCAATCCGGCGTCTGCCAGCATGGTCGGCATGGAGGTAGTTGTGACGGCCTGCGACGCGCGCGGCGACGTCGACGTCGACGATCTCCGCGCCAAGGCGGAGAAGCATTCCAAAAATCTCGCCGCCGTGATGATCACCTATCCCTCGACACATGGCGTGTTCGAGGAGCACATCACGGAGATCTGCGACATCGTGCACAGCCATGGCGGCCAGGTCTATCTTGACGGCGCCAACATGAATGCGCAGGTCGGCCTCTCGCGCCCCGGCGACTACGGCGCCGACGTCTCGCATCTCAACCTGCACAAGACGTTCTGCATCCCGCATGGCGGCGGCGGCCCGGGCATGGGCCCAATCGGCGTGAAGGCGCATCTCGCGCCCTATCTGCCGAGTCATCCTTCAAATTGCGATCCCACGACCGACGGCGCCGTGCCGCATCCCGTCGGGCCGGTATCGGCGGCGCCGTTCGGCTCGGCATCGATCCTGACCATCTCCTACATCTACATCCTGATGATGGGTGGCGAAGGCCTGACGCGCGCCACCGAAATGGCGATCCTCAACGCCAATTACATTGCGAGCCGCCTCGATCCGCATTTCCCAGTGCTTTACAAGAACGCCAAGGGTCGCGTCGCGCATGAATGCATCGTCGATCCGCGCCCGCTGAAGGCGACAAGCGGCGTCACCGTCGACGACATCGCAAAGCGCCTGATCGACTACAGCTTCCACGCGCCGACCATGAGTTTTCCGGTGCCGGGCACGCTGATGATCGAGCCGACGGAATCGGAATCGAAGGCGGAGCTGGACCGATTCTGCGACGCCATGATCGCGATCCGAAGCGAAATCACGGAGATCGAGATCGGCCGCTGGAAGGTCGAAGCCTCGCCCTTGCGCCACGCCCCGCACACCGTGCATGACATTGTCGATGATGCGTGGAACCGCGCCTATAGCCGCGCCACGGGTTGTTTCCCCGATGGCGTCTCGCGCACGGACAAATATTGGAGCCCGGTGGGACGGGTCGACAATGTCTATGGCGACCGCAATCTGGTGTGCTCGTGCCCACCGGTGAGTGACTACGCGCAGGCGGCGGAGTGATGCTCTTGTAGGATGGGTAGAGCGATAGCGAAACCCATCATAGCGCCGCATCTGTGGTGAGAGACGCGATGGGTTTCGCTGCGCTCTACCCCATCCTACGGTCTACGGTCGTGCCGCTACGGCGCAACAAGCACCGGATCCCAACGCCACAAATTATCGTTGGTCAGGTGCGTGCCACCCCACCAGCGGTCGATCGGGTTATGCCGGCTGAAATCTTCGGTGCCGGCCAAAATTGCCTTGCCGAGCGCGGTGAGCGATAGCCGGCTTTCCCTATATCGCGCGAAACGCTCATGCTCGTCGTGCATCTCGAGAGTGAATGGCCATTCGGCGAGGCCCGACACAGCCGGGATCGGTGCCAGCGCAAGTCTCTCCAGCAGCAAACCGGCTTCCCAGTAACCGAACACGCGTCGCTGAAAGCGCTGCCTGTGATGGGGAAAGACGTCAAAGGGATGCCCGTAGCCGGCCGAGATCAATTCCAGCATCCGCAGTTCGGAGGCGCCGAGCCCGGTTGCGCGTCCTGGAAGCTCTTCGAGCATTTCCAGAACACACCGCCTGAGCTGCGGCAAGATGCTGAGGTCCCTGCTCAGCAGATCGAACCACGGTTCTGGCGTGAGTGAACGGTAGGCCTGCCAGGCAAGGCTTGCGACTTCAAGATGACCGTCGGTTATCTCCACGCCCGGGAAATTCAATTCGGCAAGACGCGCCGGTTCTATTTCGTTAAGGGAGGCATCCACATGTCGCAGAATGATATCCAAGCTTTTGGCCTGCGGGCCGAGATAGTCCATCAGCCAGATCAGTATCAGTTGGGCATTGGGCGGGGCTTCCATCCAGAGCTCGACGGCCTCAAAACGTTCGCAAGCCTCGATCAATCCGAGGTCGTTGATTCCGAATTTCTGCAGGCGCGGCGGCGGCACGGAATCGAGCCAGTGCGAGCCCGCCTCTTGCGTTGTCCTCGTCGCCAAGAACGCCGCACGCTCCGCATCGGAACGCGGCGGCCCCCAGACCAGCCGAGGCTCGATGGCAATCGCGAGGTCAGCATGACCTGCCGACACCACGCCGCCCGCGCTGGAGGAATCTGCTGTCAGGATCAGGCGCGTCATGGCACGCCAGCCCGCGCGCGTCCGGGCTTCACCAGCGCCGGATTCCAGCGCCAGAGATTGTCGTTGGTCAAATGCGTGCCGCCCCACCAGCGGTCGATCGGATTGTGCCGACTGAAGTCTTCCTTATGGGCGAGAACAGCCTCGCCGAATTCGGTGATCGACAGCTCGCTTCGCAGATAAGCCGTGTGCCGGTCCCGCAAATTTTCACGGTCGAGCGTGCGCAGTTCCTCGTCGAGGCCTGCCACGGCCGGTCGCGGGCCATGCGCAAGCCCGTCCAGCAGATAGCCGCATTCCCACTCGCCGAAGATGCGCGTTTGCCGCAGTTGGTAGAGATGGAAGAGCGCATTCGTGAGCGAGTATCCCCGAGCAATCAGCTCGAGCATCCGCGTTTCGGTGGCGCCAAGCCCTGTCGAACTTGACGGCAGTTCTTCAAGCAGATCGATCAAAACGGGCTTGAGAAGCGGAAGCGCGCTCAAGTCCTTGTAGAGCAGATCGAAGCAGGCCTCCGGCGTCGGCGCGCGATAGGCCTGCCAGGCCGCGCTCGCCGTCGCCAATTCCTTTTCCGTGATGTCAACGGCCGGCGGCTGCCACCTGCCGAGCCGTTCAAGCTCAATCATCGCGAGGTCAACCAGACGAAACTTCAACTTCGCGACAGTCTCCGGATAAGATCGGAAATAATCGAGCAGCCAGATCAGTTGCAACTGCGCATTGGGTTGCGTGTCGAACCATAGTTCGACCGTCTCATAGTGCTGACAGAATTCAGCCAGACTGAGATCCCTGCGACTTCTGTTTTTGGTTTTGTTCCACCCGGTGGCAAAGTCCGACCAGTGATGCCCGGGTTTCAGATCTGACGTGCCCGGGCCAAGATAGGCTGCGAGTTCGTCCGGCGAAGGCAACGGTCCCCAGCCGAAGCGAAAGAAGAAAGTAAGCGCGAGATCGGCGAATTCCGACTTGGTGAATTCCGGGATCAGCCAGCCGGTCAGGATCAGAGGCTTCATCACACTCACCCACACCACCAAACAAAACGGGCGCTGAGAACGTCGGCAACTCAACGTCCGCAGCGCCCGTCCGTCACTTCAGGCCTTAACCCCTGAAGCATTTCCAAAGCTTATTCGTCTGCCGGCTCCTCGCCCTCGGCGTCGCGCTCGGCGGGACCGGCCAGAATCTGCTCGGCGATCAGGCCGGAGTTCTGGCGAATCGCCATCTCGATCTTGGCAGTCATGTCAGGGTTGGCCTTGAGGAAGGCTTTTGCGTTCTCGCGTCCCTGGCCGAGCCGCTGGCTGTCATAGGAAAACCAGGCGCCGGATTTTTCGACGATGCCGGCCTTGACGCCGAGATCGAGGATCTCGCCCATCTTGGAGACGCCCTCGCCATACATGATGTCGAACTCGACCTGCTTGAAGGGCGGCGCCAGCTTGTTCTTCACCACCTTGACGCGGGTGGTGTTGCCGACGACTTCGTCGCGCTCCTTGATCGCGCCGATGCGGCGAATGTCGAGGCGGACGGAGGCGTAAAATTTCAGCGCGTTGCCGCCGGTGGTGGTTTCAGGCGAGCCGTACATCACGCCGATCTTCATGCGGATCTGGTTGATGAAGATCACCATGGTGTTGGACTTGTTGATCGAGGCGGTGAGCTTGCGCAGCGCCTGGCTCATCAGCCGCGCCTGCAGACCGGGCAGCGCATCGCCCATCTCGCCCTCGAGTTCGGCCTTCGGCACCAGGGCCGCCACCGAATCGACCACCAGCACGTCGATCGCGCCGGAGCGCACCAGCGTGTCGCAGATTTCCAAGGCCTGCTCGCCGGTATCGGGCTGCGAGATCAGGAGCTCGTCGATGTTGACGCCGAGCTTGCGCGCATAGACCGGGTCAAGCGCATGTTCGGCGTCGATGAAGGCGCAGATGCCGCCCTTCTTCTGCCCTTCCGCCACCGTGTGCAGCGCCAGCGTGGTCTTGCCGGAGGATTCCGGCCCGTAGATTTCGACCACCCGCCCCTTCGGCAGCCCGCCGACACCAAGCGCAATGTCGAGCCCGAGCGAGCCCGACGACACCGTCTCGACATCCATCGAGCGATCGTTCTTGCCCAGCTTCATCACCGAGCCCTTGCCGAACTGGCGCTCGATCTGGGAGAGCGCGGCGGACAGGGCCTTGGTCTTATCCATGGAGGATCCTTCAACGATACGCAGGGCAGTAGCGGACATAATACGTGCTCCTTATGGCGGGGATTCGCGAGCGGGAAAACGGCGGTGAGCGGCTTTTAGGATTCGATTTCGTCTAGGAATCCATGTACCATCTTTGTTCTATGTTCGCAATATGTTCTTTTCGCCGGATTCATTTCCGAGTCCTTCGCCCGCACAAAAAATAAAAAGAGGGCCGCCTCTCGGCGGCCCTCTGCCGGTACAAATTGGTTCGGAATGAAAAGCAGCCCCGGCGACATTAAGCATAGAGTCATCCACACGCATTTTTGGAGTCCGTAACACCACGGTGTTTCGGTACCGGAACTAGAATCCCAGCTCCCGGCGTGTCCTGACGAAGATGGCCCCGCTCCTCACCTTCCGCTGCCCGGAGGTGACCCGGCGCGGGGCTGGCGCCTTCGGCCCCCAAGTCCGAATGCACGATCCGCGGTGAGCGCACCGACTTAAGTATAGTTTTGCACTTTCCCCGGAACGGATTTCGCCGCAGTGCGTAATCGCAGCGGGTGCGACGGGTAGTGGTGACAGGTAGTAAACGGGGAACCAGTATTGTGCCGGGCAAGAAATACCTCGCGGAACAAGCGGCAACCTTTCTCAAATTTGCAATGGCCACCACGGATCCGGAAGTTGCCGCGGGCTTTCTCGACAAGGCCGCCGACCTTCGGGCCAGAAGTGAAGAGGCGCCCGACGCCAGCCCCCGGGCGCCTGATGTAGAGCAGCCGGAAAGCTAGCTCTCGCGATGAGGCCGCCGAACCGGCGGCCTCATCGTTATCCGATCTGTAATCGGGAGGTGGTGACGTCACCTACAATTTTAGGCGTGCTCGGTTCGATCTGAACTGTCCATCAAGGCGCCGCACGCTATGCCCAGCGGCATGCACGTGACCGCCCCCGTGACCACCCTTGCCTACGAACCCATCCTGCCGACGCTTCAACACCATGGCGCACATCTCCTCACATGGCTGTTGAACCTCAGCCGCACGCCGGAGCCGTCAAGGCTGCCGCAGCCCGTCCGGCCGGACGCGCCGTCGAGAACCCATATTCCGCCGCGGCAGCCTTATCCATCGCGGCAGGAATAGGAAGCCGGCACCCCGGACATCCCGGATGGCCGTCCAAGCGGGCAGATACTCCCCCCGCGCGCCCCGTTCGGCGTGCTCATCGCCCAGCAAATTTGTCTCGGGCGCGTTGAACCTTTTTCCTATCGCCCCCGACAACATTCTTGCCTGGGATATTGCATCACTCGGGGAATAGGCCTGCGCCGCCAAGCGACCATACTCCGCTTGCGCGGCGCAGTGCTTTTTGTGCGCCGCGGAAATTGGGTCGGCAAGGGAATTCGGTCACGCCCATGGGGTTGAAACTCGATGGGAGGGAGCGGATTCGGCCGTGCGCGTCGCGGCAAAGGCATTGTCAGCGGCTGTAACAATTCCAATTTTAAATGAGAGGTCCGGTTCGAAGCGGTCGAGAGCCGCAGCGGAATTTCCATATGATCCACAAGGGCGTCGAATACACCGTGACGGCGGTCGCTCCGGGCATCTGGAAATGGCAATTCCGTATCGGGGACAGGGTCGTCACGGGCAAGACCGAAGCCAAGCTCAATCTGCTTGCTATCCGGCGGGTCCAGCTTCGGATTGATCGGGAGCTGAAAAAAGCCAAACGGGAGTAACCAGCTCGGCGGCGGCTTCCGCGGGCCTTCCACCCGAGAAATTTCTCCGCAAATCATCAGCTTAGAGCTGAGCGATAACCCGGTTTACATGCCCGATAACGTGCTTGGGCCCGTAAAAACCCGGAGTTGATTTTCCGATACGCGAGGAATTCACTCGCCGGAGGATGGGGATCTCGGGGCCAACGGCGGCCCCTTTTGCATTTGGTCAGCTTGCCATGCCGATCTTTTTCTTCAGCGTTCGACATGGCGAGGACGCATGCGTCAGCACTGACGGTGCGGAATTTGCCGATCACAACGCCGCGTGGAAGGAAATGACCGGGGTCTGCGGTGACATGATCGCGGAGGTTTCCCGGAAGCTGGCTGAAAACGCCGAATGGCAGATGGAATTGCTGGATGAATCCAAAAAGCCGATATTCCGGATTCGCCTGATGGCCGAGACGCTGCAGGATACCGATTAAACGAAAGGCAGATTAGTCAGGCATGAGCCTTCCGGGAAGCGGTATCGGATTCACTTGGCGGCGCGACGCCGTTGCGCAGCTCACGGGCGGAGACGAAGCGGACGCCGACCAATTCGCCCCTGCGCCAGATCAGCGTGCATACCCGCCGCACCTCACCGCCTGCGGTGAGAGAAAGGCCGAACACCCTGGGAACCGCGAGGTCGCCCACATCCAGGCAGGCGCCGTTCTCGGAAATGTCGAGGATGTAGCACTCGATCCATGGCGCATCCGGCGCCGGAATCAGGAATCCCGGCTTGCGCAAGTCGACCCGAACGAATTTGCGGGCACCAAGGTCTTTGCGGTCTCTCGCCATGATTTCTCCTGAGCGGGAAACGCTAGGCGGAATACCTGAATAGCGGGTTATCGGAATCCGGCAAAAATCGAGGAGTCGATGTTAATTCCGGCGCCAGGCGAGCTGCATCGCCTAATCGGCGCTGGCAAGCCGGCGCATGGTGAATTCGATGTCGCCACTGGGCAGCTCGCGCCAGCTTTCGACCGAGCTCATATAGGCGGCCTTGGGATAGCGGTTGAGGAAGTCGCGCGCCCTCGCCCTCGCTTCGTCGCGCGGCAGCGTGAAGGTCTCACGCAAAAAGCCGTCGTCCGGCTTGCGCCGTCCGGCCATCCGGCTCGCGAGATCGCGCGGACGAAAGACCATGTCGTAACTCCAGACACATGACGACAGGTCTAATATAGGGGTGGCGGCGAACAAATCCTACTCGCCGCTGTCGCTGACGTTACTGGCTGGCGCTGCCGGTCTTGCTCTTCTTGGCGGGCGCCGCGGCCTTGGGCGCCTCGGTACTGCGCACCGCGCCCCAAGGATCGGAAGAAGCCTTGGCATCGGGAATCTTCCTTAAAGAGTCCTTGTAGGCTTTTTCCCTGATCGCATCCTGCTCCTTTTCCTCCGGCGTCTTGGACTGGAATTCCGGCATCAGGTTGATGTTGGGGGTCGACATCTGCGCGTAGGCCGGCACCGTCAACAACACCACCATCGCGGCCGCGCTCAGCATTTTCATGACGCTCTCCTTTTACGTTTTGGCAAATCTACCACCCCCTCAACCGGGCCGCCAAGCACGGCGGCCCCAACCTTTGGTCGACGTAGCTCGGCGCGGGGCGCAGGCGTGCACTTGCAGGATTCGGCGATTGCGTCCAATCGCTCCGGATCGCGCCGTATTTGGGGCGCGGCGTCAGTGTTCCCTTCGCCGCAATGGCCACTACAATGCGCAGACAATAATATCAGGCAAGGAAACGGGCGTTCATGCAACAACAGCCACAAACAACGGAGTTCGGCATTGCTGAAGCCAGGCGGGTGCTTGGCGAGGTGTTTGCGCCATGGGTGATGGATCTCAATCTGTCGATCGAGCGCTTTGACTCTGCCCCGCCCGGCGATGCCGCTGACTGGCAACCGGGCGCGATCCTGCGCCTGCCGTTCTCGGAGCGGCTGTGCCGCAATGGGGGCACGGTCTCGGGCCAGGCGCTGATGGCATTCGCCGACACCGCGATGGTGATCGCCAATCTCGCCGCCAACCGCGGCTACCGCGCAATGACGACGGTCGACCAGACCACGCATTTCATGCGCGCGGTCTCTGCCTCCGACGTACTGGCCGACGCGCGCGTGGTCCGCCTCGGGCGCACCATGAGCTTCGGTCGCGTCACGCTGCTTTCCGCCGCCGACGCCAAGCCGGTGGCGATGGTCTCGAGCGCGTTCGCGATGATGTAGCGCCGTAGGGTGGCAAAGGCGCTCTTCCGCCGTGCCCACCATTCCAGCGTTCGGTGCAAATGATGGTGGGCACGCTTGCGCTTTGCCTACCCTACAAGCTGCGAGCTGATTTGCTGCGCGTACAAGCACAATCTCGTGCAGCGGCCTGCGACACGATGGCACGACGGGCAAATCACTCAAAACCTGTCCAGCCCTTCGCGCAAAAATATTCCGCTTAACTTGTCACGCAAATCATCTGCATAACTCCGCCCGTCTCACCCGATTGAGGGGCGGCTCGCGATCGTCACGAACGTGCGGTGAGATGCGATGGACGCTGAATGCGCAAGACGTAGGCGCAGGAAGCGTACGGCGAAGTCGTGTGGTCCTGATGTCGCGGTGCTGGCATTAAGTCCGAGAGAAGCGAAGCTTCCCTCGGGGGCGACGGTGGCAAGAAAGCCGTTCACCGGGGAGAGCACGAAGTAAGCCGTAAAGCCATTGCGCAGGGAAGGCCGGGATGCTCCCGCTGTACCTGTATGCTCGTGTGCGTGTTCTTTTGCGCACGTTGCACACGAGACCGCGGGTGCGGCGCGCACCCGGTCTTCCCTGCGCCCTCTGTTTGGAAGAGGGCGGGAAGTGAAAAGCAAACTCGGGCGCAATGCGCCGCGAGAAGGCCGCTTCATATTCCGTTGTCGTCACCCGCGAAGGCGGGTGACCCAGTATTCCAGAGACGCCAGTGATTAAACCGAGAAGCCGCGGCGTATTGGATCCCCGCCTTCGCGGGGATGACAGCCTGCGTAGGATGGGTAGAGCGAATGCAGCGAGCCGGACGCTGACAGCAGAGGGTGCGTGCACTCACGCTCGCCCCACCCTTCCCCGCCGCCAGCGCAACGCAATCACCGTCAGCAGCACAACCAACCCAACCGCAATCGCCCCGCTCATAAATCGCCCGCCGGGCCGGTCGATGGTGCGCGACCACAGCGAGGGCGCCTCACCCTGACGCGCCAGGCGGAACGCCACCACGCTGTCGCCGATCGTGGTGCCGGACTCGGAATGACCGCCGGCACCGATCGCGACATATTGCTCACCCTTCCACATGTACGTCATGGGATTGGCAACACCCGGCACCGGCAGCCGCCCCTGCCACAGCTCCTGTCCCGATCGCGCATCGAAGGCGCGCAAATATGCGTCCATCGCGCCGGTGAAGACGAGGCCGCCGGCGGTGATCGCGACGCCACTGAAGAGCGGCGTGCCGAACGGAAAGGCGATGCCGAGCGGCGCACGATCTTCCGTGGTGCCGACCCTGGATCGCCAGAGAATCTTCCCCGCCTTCAGATCGACCGCAACCATCTCGCCCCAGGGCGGCTTGTTGCACAACAGCCCCAGCTGCGACAGTGCGACGGCGCGCGTCATCGCAAACGGCGTGCCGTGTTGCCGTCCGAAGTCATGACCGGGCGCCGGGTTGAAGCCGTCGGCCACAGCGGCACGTGGAAGTAGTTTGATAATGTGAATCGCCCGCGTCGTATTGGCGTAAAGGATCTGGCTGACCGGATCGAACGCGGCGCCGCCCCAGTTCACGCCGCCGCCGGTCATTGGAAATACCACGGTGCCTTGCGTGGACGGCGGCGTGTAGAGGCCTTCATTGCGCGCCGACGCGACCTGCGCGCGGCAGGCCCCGCTGTCCCAGAACGGAATCAGGCCGAACAATTCGTCGGTCGAGATCTGTTGCGGCAGCAGCGCCGGGACGTGGGTCGGGAACGGCTGCGTCGGCGAGAGCTGCTCGCCTTCGGCGCCGCCCTGCGGCACCGCGCGTTCCTCCACCGGCCACACCGGCTCGCCGGTATCGCGGTCGAGCACGAACACAAAACCTTGTTTGGTGGGCTGGATCACGACATCGCGCTGGCCTTGGCCGGTATCGACACGCGCCAATGTCGGCTGCGCCGGCAGGTCGTAATCCCAGACATCGTGGTGCACGGTCTGAAACGACCACACCCGCTCGCCGGTCTCGGCGCGCAGCGCCACAACCGAATTGGCGTAGTCATTGTTGCCGGGCCGCTTGCCGCCCCAGAAATCCGGGCTCGGCGAGGACGTGGGCAAGAATACCAGGCCGCGCTCCTCGTCCACCGACATCGGCGCCCAGACATTGGCGTGGCCGGCAATCACGCCATCATGCACCAGCGGATCGAAGCTCCAGCGCGGTTGCCCGGTTCGCGCATCGAAAGCGCGCACCGTGCCCGGCGGTGCGTCGACACGGCGATTATCTGCAATTGCGGAGCCGACGATGACAGTGTCGCTGATAATGACGGGCGCCGACGTGATCTGGAATTCGCCGGGCCACTCCAATGGACCGAGTGCGAACTTGATCTCGCCATTGTTGCCGAAATCGGCGCAAGGGACGCCGGTCCTGGCGTCGAGCGCAATCACGCGCACGTCGTTGGTGCCCATGAATATCCGTGCACGGCAGGCGGCAGTCTCCGTGGCGCGCGCGTCGAGCCAATAGGCGACGCCACGGCAAGTGTAGCGGTTGGCCGGGCGTTGCGCGGTCGAGATACCAGGATCGTACCGCCACTTCGGCACGCCGCTGCCGGGATCGAGCGCGATGACCTCGTTGAAGGGCGAGCAGAAGATCAGGCTGTCCTCGACAAGCAGCGGCGTGGCCTGAAACTTGGTCCGCTTCATTGCCTCGACCGGCCTGCGATCGAGGTCGCCGGTGCGAAACTCCCAGGCGCGAACCAGACTGCCGACATTGTCGGGCGCGATCTGCTTCAGCGGCGAAAACCGCGATCCGCCGCGATCGCCGCCCCAATGCTCCCAGGCGGAAGCAGGAGGCGAATTGCGCGCACAGAAGATGGCGACGATCAAAGCGAACAGACAAACCGGATTTCGCATCCTGCCCCGCAAGCGCAACCCAACGCTTGCGGGATCGATTACCCTATCGGCACGTCAGTATCTACCCCGACTGCCGTGGTCGCCATAATTGCCGCCGCGTCCGCCGCCAAATCCGCCGAGACCGATCCCGATGCCGATGCTGACCGGTGGCGGCGGTGGCGGCTGCTCGTAGACCACGCGCGGCGGCGGACGGCGAACGACTACGACGTCCTCATCTACCTCACGCACGCGACGCGGCGGCTTGCGATCGACGCGCTTCGGCGGATCGGGCTCGACGCGCCGGGCCGGCGCGTTGACCTTGATCGGCTGCTGCTGCGGCGGCTGCACGTTGCAGGGGCACATCGGCGCGGCCAGCGCGACGTTTTGCGGCACGGCGGCGTTGGTGGCAGCGACCGCCGGCGTGAAGTCGGGGCGGTTGCGCAGCCGCTGTTCCAGCTTGCGCGCGGTCGCGGCCAGATCGCTGTCGGGGAATTTCGCCAAGAACGAGCGATATCCGGCCGCAGTGTTGATGAGCACGGCCTCGTTCCACGCCACCATGCGCCGGTGCCGAACCAGCCAGTCGCGCGCCAGCCGCCCGAGCGTCGTCTGCGGGTAAAGGCCGGCAAACGCCTCGTAGGCTTCGTCGGTACCGTCGGCCACGATCAACTCGTTCGCCGCCTCGACCGGCTTGCCCTTCAGATCGCGCGTCCACTCGGCCACCGTCTTCTTGGGCTGCGCGGCAGGCTTGGGTCCGGCGACCGAGGCGCCGGAAAAGCGGAAATCCTCGGTCAGCGAAGAGCTGTCCCACGGCGTCTGCCGCCCCTCAGTGACCTTGTTCACGGCGAGGCGCACGCGCTTGAAGGTCTCCTCGATTGGAATCCCCTGCTCTTTGCCGGCTGCGAGCAGCGCGGTCGTATACGGGCTGTTGGAGCCGGAGCCGTCTTCCGCGACCGCGCCGGGCGAAGTCGAGAACGACAGGAACGTGCCGGGCGAGCCGACCTTGGCGTCGACCAGCGCAAGGCCGCTGCCGGCGGTCTTGAGGTCGGGGAACGGATTGTTGCGGCAGGCATCGAGCATCAGGATGCGCATCCTGCTCGGCACCGATGTCAGCGTGTTCAGGATGTCGTTGAGGCGCACCGCCTGGATCGGAATGTCGGCTTCCCGCTTCGGATCGATGTCGACCGGGACCAGAAAATTCTCGCCGTCGATCTGCAGCCCATGGCCGGCGTAAAACACCAGGGCGACCGTATCGGCGCCCCTCGCAGCCACCTTGCCGGCGAAGTCGCTGACCGCCTCCCGCATTTGATTCTGCGAAAGATCGGCCGCGGTCGAAACCTCGAAGCCGGAATCGGTCAGCAATTGCGTGACCGCCTTGGCGTCATTGGCTGGATTGGGCAGCGCGGGCACCGAGCGATAGGCGGATTGGCCGATCACCAGTGCGAGGCGACTTTCGGCGGAGGCCGAATGCGTACCTAGAAGCAACGCGGCGGGAACGATCAACCCAAACAGCGCGTGACGGAGCATGATGCCACCTCCCGACAATACAGGCTGTGGATTGGTCATGCCCCCGCAGCCAAAGGTTCAAGCCGGCGGCGCCATGTGAGGCGTGACGATGGCCCGATTCAACGGCGATCTTGCCGCAGGCCCAAGTCCTCGGCAGTGATCTGCATCACAGTCTCGGAATCGTTATGTTGATTGCACCGCAATGCCCTGTCCGGAACGCGTCTTCGCGATACAAACAACCTCCGATGCGGCAGATCGTGGTACATATAGCGCTGGTGGCGGGCGCGGTGCGGCTTTGCCGACGTCCGCGCGCCGGTGCCGGAGTTCATGCGCGGCAAGGCGCCCGACCCGCCCGCGCTGGGAACGCCGCCGGACGTCAAGCTGCTGCTGCGGCAGAAACTGGATTCGGTGTTCCTGGCGGCCTCGCAGCCGACCCAGGTCCGCGTTTCCGAGCCGCGCCCGAATCTACGCGGCCCGGGCTGGACCGCCTGCGTCAAGGCCGAAGTCGTCTCGGTGACCGGCAAGCCGCTGGGTACGCAGACCTACCGGATCGAAATTTCCGACGGCGCGATCGCCGATCGCCAAAAGGTCGAAGCCGAGGATACCTGTGCGACGGAGAGCTACGAGCCGGTCTAACCCTACAGACACCGCGTCGTCGCCCGCACCGGACAGAGCTTCAGCGCGCTCGTCAGGGAGAACAGCACGCGTGCGCCGCGGGTGGGATTATCAGGCGCGCGATAGCTGAGTGGCGCGGCGGCGCCGATGTCGGCTTGCAGGCCTTCGGCGAGGAAGAAGCGAACGCCGCCGCCGGCCGAGGTCAGCGACAGCCCGTCGCTGAGCCGGTACCCGTGATTCCAGGCCACACCGCTGTCGACGAAGCCGTAGAGTTGGTAGCCGCTCAGATATTGCAGGTTCGTCTTCTGGTCGAAGCGCAGTTCGACCGTGCCTGCGAGACCGTTGTCGCCGCTGATCTCGGCGCTGCCATAGCCGCGCCCGAACGCGATGCCGCCGAGATAGAATTGCTGCGAGGTGAAGAGCGCGCCGGATGCCGCCTGGCCGGCAGCGGCGAGCTTCACCGACCATGCATCCGTCAGCGTCTGATAGCGCGTGAACCAAAAATTCAGCGCGGAGAATGTGCCGGACGCGCCGACGCGCGACAGATAATCGTCGTCCCGATGCGAGGCATCGAGAATGTCGAAGCCCTGGCGATAGTTCATCGTCAGATAATTGATGCCGCCGAAATGGTCCTGCAGGCGGTAGTCCGATGTGAGGCTCGCGGTGCGGATACGATCGGCATAGATCCGGCCGAACACGTCGTTTTCGGTGGCGTTGGTGAATCCTGCAGCCGCGGTCAGCGTCAGGCTGGACTTCTGCGATTGCACCGGAGCGATGCTGCCGCGAACTTCGAACGAATGGGTTTTGATGTTGTCGCTGTAGAGACGGCGGTAATCACCGGGCCAAACTTCGCTGTAATAGCCGGACGCGCCGATGCGGGCGCCGTCGGTGCCGACGGGCACTTCGTAGGACAGGCGACCAAACGCGAGCTGCCTCGGATCGCCGGGCGTGGTCGAGAGGTTGAACACCAGCGAGTCGCCGGGCGCGAGATAGGAATTGAACGCCGCCGTCCCATAGCTTTGCCACGGTCCGACGGACGACGATCCGAGATTGTCTATACCGAACGATGTGAAGACGTGCCAGGTTTTCACGGAGAGGATCAGGCGGAAATGGCCGGTTGTCGTCCCGATCTCATCGATCGCAGTGTCCACGATCCGCACGCCTGGGCGGCCGTTGATCAGCAGCAATTGCCGTTCCAGCGTTGCAAGCCGCGAGGGCCGTTCGGCCAGCACGGCATCGAGCATGGGCCGGACGCCGAATTCGTCGGCGCCGTCCTCCTTCAGCGTCAGCTCCGTGATGCTGCCTTCGACGACCTGAATGCGAAGCGCGCCGCTCTGGATATCCTGCGGCGGGATGATCGCCCGGCTGAGGTGAAATCCGGCGGCGCGATAGATCTCGCTGACCGCGCTGGCCATAGCCGCCAAATCCGCCTGCGACACCTTTTTCCCGATATAGGGTTGATACGCCGTCACCAGCCGGTCCTGCGGTATCGCAACGGCACCGCTGATCGAGACGCGCCGAAGCACGAACAGCGGCTTGGTGTCTCCCTGCCCCTCCGCGCCGGCGAATTGCGGCGACGGCAATCGGGGCCGCCCGTTCGCACCCTGGCTGGATTGTTGGTCCTCGAAACGCTTTTCGGTCTGCCGCGGATCGTAACCCGGCTGATGCGCTTGCTGCGCGCGTGCCGGAAAACAGGCAACAGAAATCCACAGCCCGAGGCCAACCATCACCACACGGGATAAAGCTGAACACGTCCGCTTCCGTAATTGTACGGATAAGGAACGAGAATCGTGGGTGGAACCGCTAGCCATATGATTTTTAATAGAAAATTATGGTCAACGAATGGTTAACGCGTCGCGCGGAGAACACGGCTTCCACTCACTCAATGTTGAAACATTTCCGATAGCGTCCGGGACAAAGCGGCAATCGGAGAGAGTTTCATGCGTGCGATCCCTCACGTCTCGAGAACACTCGCGGCGATGTTCTTCCTGGCGACGGCTTCCGCCGCTTACGCGGCCGATGACGGCGACTGGACCGTCAGCAAGTCCTCGGGCGAGGTCTGGCTCACCGGCAGCGGCGTGCAGCAGGCATCGATCAAACAGGAAGACGTGTTGAAGCCGGGCGATACGGTTCGCACCGGCCGCACCGGTCGCGTGCTGTTGAAGCGCGGCGAGGAAATGATCATGGTCGCACCGAATTCCGTGATCGGCGTCCCCGCCCAAAAGAAGGAAGGGCTGTCGACCACGATCGTGCAGCAGGCGGGGTCGATCCTGCTCGACGTCGAAAAACGCAACGTCAAGCATTTCGAGGTCGAAACGCCCTACCTCGCCGCCGTGGTGAAGGGCACGCAATTCCGCGTCACCGTGAATGCCGGCAAGACCACCGTCGACGTGATCCGCGGCCAGGTCGAAGTCGCCGATTTCAAGTCGGGTCAGATCGCGCAAGTCATGGCCGGGCAGCATGCGACGGCCTTCGCCAGCGGCAAGACCGGGCTATCGCTGGGCGGAGCTGGCGTGCTCGCCCCGATCGAGCACGGCAAGCCGCGCGCGCCTTCCATCGAGCGCGTGCCGGTGCCGCGCAATGGTCTCTCCGCGCCGCGTCATGCGGCCAACGGACAGAACAAGCATGCGAACGCCCATCCCGCCAAACATGGCGTCACCCGCATCTCCACGTCGATCGGCGAAGTTCGGGTGAACTTCCATCGCGTCACTAACGGTCTCGCCCATGGCACCTCGGCTTCGGCCGGCGCGGCGCGGGGCGCCTCCGAACGCAATACGGTCTGGAGCTCATCCACGCCCGGCACAGACATGGCGGCCGCCAACAATGGTCAAGGAGATAATGGCAACGGAGCCGCCGCGAGTGCCGCCGGTCGAGCAAATGCAAGCGCGGTAGCGGCTGTCGCCGGGGGTAACGCCAATGGCGGTAACGGCAACAGCGGCAATGGTAACAGCGGCAATGGTAACAGCGGCAATGGTAACGGCAATGGCAATGGCGGCAACGAAAATGCCGCCAACGGAAATGGCAACGGAGCTAACGGCAGCGGCCGTGGCAACAGCGGACACGGAAGAGGCCGCTAGCCGCAGAATCAACTTCAGGAGCCGGACAACCTCTCAACCCCGAACCACCAGAATGGTGACCAAGTGAGACGATATCGGCCACATATTTTCGTGATGATTGCGTTGGCAATTGTCCTAACGGGCGGCTGGCACAGCTCGCTTCGCAACGTGCTGGCCGACCTGCGGTTCGCCTGGCAGTCACGACAAGTCAGCGGTGACATCGTGGTGATCGCGATCGACGCATCGTCGATCGAGAGGATCGGCGTCTGGCCGTGGCCGCGCCTGCTCCACGCCGAACTGATCCGGCAGCTTCAGAAGGCAGACGTCCAGGACATCGCGCTCGACGTCGACTTCTCCACACCTTCGGATGCGTCGTCGGACCGAAACTTCGCCGAGGCCCTCGAGGGCGCCGGCGGATCGGTCGTACTGCCCTCCTTCCAGCAGCCCCGCACCGACAGGACGACGCTTCACGTCAATCGCCCGTTGCAGCAATTCGCCGAACATTCGTGGTCGGCGATCGTCAATGTCGAGGTCGGGCCCGATGGCCTCGTCCGGAGATATCCGTTCGGTGAGAAGCTGGACGGCAAATTCGTACCCTCGATGGCTGCCGTGCTCGCCGGCCAATATGCCGAAAAGCGCACGCCCTTCCTGATCGACTTCAGCATCCGAACGGCCGGAATCCCCAAAGTGTCCTTTGCCGACGTTCTGAGCGGCGACCCGGCGACACTGCAAAAACTCAGGGGCAAGAAGGTCGTCATCGGCGGCACGGCGCTCGAACTCGGTGACCGCTTCAGCGTGCCGAACGGTGTAATCCTGTCCGGCCCGGTACTGCAGACGCTGGCTGCGGAGTCGCTGCTGCAGAACCGCGCGCTGCAATGGACCTCGGGCGTCGTCACGGCGGCCGGCCTGGCGTTGCTCGCCTTGCTGATGCTGTTCTCATGGCGCCGCCTCTCCGCCGGCAAGAGGGTGGCGCTGCTCGGCGCCACGGCTGGCACCCTCGAGGCCGGGGCGTTTGCCCTGCAGGCGGCGTTTCCGCTCATTCTGGATACGTCGCTGTTTCATATCGCCATCATCGTTTACGTCGCGGCCATCGCCCTCGATGAAATCGACATCCGGGACCTGCTCGGCAGGGTCGCCGAGAGCCGCTTTCAGCGCGTGGCGATGTCGCTCGGCGACGGCCTGATCTGTACCGACTCCAACTACCTGATCACGGTGTGGAATCCGGGCGCGACCGCGATCTTCGGCTATCTGCCCGAAGAGATCATCGGCCGGCCGTTCGACGAGATTTGCGCACGTGACGAAGCCCTCGCCACATCCGGCTTTTCCATCAAGAACGCTGCTCATCTCGCTGCCGGATCGGTGGTCGAGTTCGACGGACGTCGCCGCAATGGCGAGGTGTTTCCGGTCGAGGCCTCCTTCTCCGGCTGGCAAGGCACCGACGGGTTTCAATTCGGCGCGATCCTGCGCGATATCTCGGTACGCAAGCGCGAAGCCGAGAGAGTGAGATATCTGGCGGAACACGACACGCTGACGGGACTCATCAACCGCAACACGCTTCACGCCCAGCTCGAGACCAAGATTTCCGCGGCCGAGACGGACGGCCGCAAGGTGGCGCTGCTGGTGATCGGCATCGACGGCTTCCAGCAGATCAACGACATGCTGGGCAACACCTGTGGCGATCTCGTGCTCCGCGCCATTTCGCAGCGACTAATGGCGGCTATTCCGCCGGCGGGTCTGGTCGCTCGTTTGAGCGGAGACGAATTCGCCATTGCCGTTCCGACCAGCGACATCGGAGAAAACCTCAGCCGCTTCGCCGAACAGATCGGCGACGGCTTCGACGCGCCGCTTTTGGCCGGAAACCGCCACCTCCGCGTCAAGGTCAGCATTGGAGCCGCCGTTTGCCCAGGCGATGGACGAACGGCGGACGAACTCCTCAGCAACGCCCATCTGGCGCTGAGCCGCGCCAAGGCGATCAACCGCGGCGGCTACGTGCTGTTCGAAGACTCGATCCGCCGCGAACTTGAGAAGCGCCTGACGCTGGAAGCGGAGCTGGCGCTGGCCGCGGAACGCAATGAGTTCGAATTGTTCTACCAACCGCAATTTCATCTGGCCGATGGCCAATTGATCGGCGCCGAAGCCTTGATCCGCTGGCGTCATCCCGAGCGGGGCCTGGTTTCGCCGGGCGAATTCATGCCGGTCGTCAACACCTCTCCGATTTCCGAGCGGATCGCCGAATGGGTTCTCCAAGCCGCCTGCACCCATGGAGCCGCTTGGGAACGCGCGGGACACAAGCTCCGTATCGGTGTCAACCTTTCGCCGTCCCAGTTGGAGTCCGGTGACCTCGCGGTCTCGGTCGCGCAGGTGCTCGCCAGCACCGGCTTTAGTCCAACCAGCCTCGAGCTCGAGGTCACCGAAGACATCCTGCTCCACGATGAGCAGGCCGCGCTGAATACGTTCCTCGAGATTCAGGAGCTTGGCATTCGCCTGTCCTTCGACGATTTCGGGACGGGTTTTGCCAGCTTGAGCTATCTGAAGAAATTCCCGCTCGACGGGCTGAAGATCGACCGCTCTTTCGTGTTGGGTTTGCTGACCAATCCAGATGACGCGGCGATCGTCAGTTCGACGATCGGACTTAGCAAGCAACTGGGCCTGTCCGTTATCGCCGAAGGCATCGAGGATCGCGCAACGGCCGACCTCCTGGTCAGGATGGGCTGCGAAGAGGGACAGGGTTATTGCTTCGGCAAGCCGATGCCCGCTCGGGATTTCGAAGCCAGATTCCTGACCGCTCCCGCGACCGCCGAGGTGGCGTGACGGCCGGGCCGCCTGATCAGGCTGAACGATCGGTTAACGCGACACCTCAAATCCGAGCGTCGTAACAACGCTATTTTCCACCTCTTTGCACTAGCGTCGCCCCGTGAACGCGATGAACCAACGACGCTCTCAAGGTGTCGCCCGTACAAAAATCGCGAACGGGGATTCGGGGAAGTGGCCGATATTACCGATACATCGACGGTGCGCCGAGCATCGAGCAATGAAATTAACGCTCGCGCGCCAGACATTGGCGAGGCACTGACGCCGCTTACCGGCGTCTCCGCGACCCAGTGGCGCGCGCTCACCGAAGGTGCCGCCGAGCCGAACGGCTATTACTTGCCCGAATGGGAATTGGCGGTGAATGCTTCGGCGCGGGGGCGCATGAACGCCGCCGCGCTCGGCGCGTGGCGCGATGCATCCACGTTGATCGGCCTCGTGCCCGTGATCTCGATGTGGCGCGCCTATAAGATCCCGCTCCCCGCTCTGGTGAGCGCCGATCCCTACGGCACGCTTTGCACGCCGCTGCTCGATCGCGACATGGCGGAAGAAGCCGTCACAAGCATCCTGCGCCGGGCCCGGCGGGCCGGCGCGCATGCGCTGATTTTCCGCGCCACCTCGCTCGATGGCGCAGCCATGAAGGCCTTTACCGAGGTGCTGCATCGCGGCGGCATGCAGCCGCTGGTGCTGCAGTCGCATATCCGCGCCTGCCTCGATGCCACTGGTGACGCCGATACAGTACTGCGCGACGCGCTCGGCGCAAAGAAACTGAAAGAGCTGCGCCGCCAGCGCAATCGCCTCGCCGAACACGGCGCCGTCCACTTCGACGTGGCGCGGACGCCCGCTGAGATCGCTGCCGCCGTCGAAACATTCCTGGAGCTGGAGGCCAGCGGCTGGAAGGGCCAGCGTGGCACCGCGCTCGGCCAGGACGAAGGCGATGCGGCGTTCATCCGCCGCGCCTCTTCGGAGCTGGCTGGAACCGGCCAGTGCGAGATCGTGACCTTGCGTGCCGGCGAGGCGCCGGTGGCGACAGCGATCGTGCTGCGCCATCAGGATCGCGCCTTCTATTTCAAGCTCGGCGTCGATGAGCGCTTTGCGAAGTTTTCGCCGGGCGTGCAACTGACGCTGGAGCTGACGCAGCATCTTTGCGCCGATCCAGCCATTGCCATGGTGGATTCCACCGCAAATCCCGACCATCCCATGATCAACCCGATCTGGCGCGGACGCCTTGCGATCGGCGACGTGTTGATTCCGCTGCGGCGGAACGATCCGGTCGTGGCGTTGATTCGCGTTGCGCTCCGCTTGCGCGGCACGATCCGTGAACCGGCACGCCACATCGTTCATTTTATCAGAGCACGGCAGGAGAAATCCTAAATGAATACGCTCACCGCCATCGCACCCGTCATTACGGCCGACCATGACGCGCTCCGCCGCGACTTTCCGCTAAAACCGTTCGCGATCCGCCACAAGCTCGCTGGCCATCCGCTGCTGACGCTGCCACGCATCGCGCAATTGGCTTCCGAGCTGCCGCGCGACCTGATCGAATATAATTCCGGCAAGGTCGCGATCAGCCAGAATCCGGACGCGATTCCGACCGTCAACCTCGACCCCGTCGAAGTCGTGAAAAGCATTGAGACGGCCGGCGCCTGGATGGTGCTCAAGCGCGTCGAGAATTCGCCGGAATATCGGGCGCTGCTGGAGGATACGCTGCTGTCGGTCGCCCGTGCCCGTGGCTTCAACAGCTTGGCTGATGCTAGTTTCGAGCAGGTCGAGGGGTTCCTGTTCGTGTCCTCGCCGAATTCGACCACGCCATTTCATCTCGACAGCGAAGACAATTTCTTCGTACACATCCACGGCGAAAAATTCTTCACGATCTTCAACAACACCGACCGTTCGATCGTCTCCGACGACGAGATCGAGCGCTCGATGACCAAGCATCGCAATCTGAAATATGACGAGAGCATTGCGCCACGGGGCAAGGAATTCCACCTGTTCGCAGGCGACGGCTGCTATGTGCCGTATCAATGGCCGCACTGGGTGCGCACCGCAGGTTCGTTCTCGATCTCGATGGCGATCACCTGGAAGACGCGCGAAGTGCGGCGACTGAACGATCTGCACTTCTTCAATTCGATGCTGCGCAGCATCGGTCTGCCGCAGCAGCCGCCGGGCAAACAGCCAGTGCTCGACGCGCTGAAGCTTGCGTTCTATCGCACCGTGACGACCGCAATCAGACCGCTGCGCGCCTCGATGGCGATGCGACGTGTGCTGCGGCGGATCGCGCTCGGGAAACGCGCGAATTATTATTTGAAGGGGGCGTAGCCGCGCCCGTAGCCCGGGTGAAGCGGAAGCGTAACCCGGGAATCCCGGGTGCCGGATTGCGCTTCGCTCCATCCGGGCTACTTCATCGCCTCACTGCAACGGCGAGTGCGGCGCCGGCAACATGATGGTCGAATGCATCTCCTCGAGGAATCCTGGACCCTTCCCGAGAAATTCCTGCCACGCCGGATCCTTCATCGCGTTCCCGCGCGCTTCGGCGCGCGCGTTCAGGCTGGGATAAGCCCAGATGTGGCAGGCTTCGTTCGGCTGGCCCGCTTCGGTCGTCCAGAGGCCGACGATCTTTGAGTATTTTTCGCGCTCCGGCAGCACAGCGGTGAACGCATCGAGCCATTGCTTCAGGCCGCCAGCCGCTTTGGCGCGGTAATTGCGCAGTTCATAGACATTGCCGGTCGATGCCGGGGCCACCGGAGGCCTCACCGCGTTCATCAGGCGAACGTCCTGACGAACCAGCAAGGGGCGGATCAGCGGTACGTACTCGCCGGTCCAGCGCGGGTTTTTCGCAAGCTCGGCGCGCAACCGGGCGCGCTCGTCGAAACTGTTGTAGCTCCACATGTGCAGGACCTGGTTGAGCGGACCGATCTCGGTCGACCAGTAGCCTTCGAGCTTGCCGTAATCGTCCTTGCGGATTTCGCGCGACACGGTGCTCGCGGCCTTGATTATGTCGCCAAGCGTGCCGGGCTTTACGGTGTAGGTGCGCAGTTCGTAGATCATGATGCCTCCCCAAGTTTTTTGCTGTTTGTTGTTTGGGGCAGCACTCCTGCCAAACGCTACACTGCGCTGTGCGGAGAGAGGCCCCGACCCTCTCCCCGCAAGAGCGGGGTGAGGGAGAAAACTCCTCGGCTACTCCGCCGCCTGCGCGTTGATTTCGCCGGAAACCTGCCGGATCGCGCGGGCGAGTTGCTCGGCCGGCTGGGCGCCGGAGACGGCATATTTCTGCGCGAACACGAAAGTGGGGACGCCCGAGATGCCTTTGTCGGATGCTTCCTGAGCCTGGCCGGAGATCAGTGCGACGTCCTCATCGGTTGCAAGCCGTTTGCGGACGTCGTCGGAATCGAGGCCGACATCGGCCGCGGCCTGTACCAGTACGTTCACGTCCGTCAGATCGCCGCCATCGCGAAAATACAATTCCATCAGGCGCTGCTTCATTTCGGCTGCCTTGCCCAGCGCTTCCGCCCAATGGATCAGGCGATGGCAATCGATGGTGTTGGGCTGGCGCTTTACGAGTTCGGGCCGGTAGGTCAGTCCCTCCTCGCCCGCGGCAGCGACGACGCGGCCGGCAATGCCCTTGTAGGCCTCGACCGAGCCGAATTTTGCGGTGAGATATTCGTCGCGGCTGATGCCCTCGCGCGGCACCCAGGAATTGAGGAAGAACGGCCGCCAGCGCACTTCGACGGGAACGTCCGGCACCAGCGCCAGCGCATTCTCGATCCGGCGTTTGCCGATGTAGCACCAGGGGCAGACCACGTCGGAGACGATGTCGATCTTGAGAGGTTTGAGGGTGCTCATCGGGGTCGTCCTTCGCTAAATGAAGCCCGGAAGGTAGTCCGATCCGACGAGGAGACAAGGGCAATCGCCGCATGTCTCGTATCACTTCACCTCTGCGGTTATCGCCCGATATGCTGCAGAGCAGCGCGACCACGGCGCTGACGACGGCGCAAATCGGCGACTCCCCCAGCCGACCGCACAATGTAGGATGGTAGAGCGAAGCGAAACCCAGCAACCGTGCCGGTCTCAAAATGATGGGTATCGCTTCGCTCCACCCACCTACGGCAGCTTCGCCGCCATTTTCCGCATCCGCTCGGCAGTCAGATCGTCGGCGGGGAAAAACGTTTCTAGCGCTAACTCCTGCAGTGTGATGTCGACCGGCGTGCCGAACACCATGGTGGTCGAGATGAAGCTCAGCACATCGCCATTGTGGCGCAGCTTGAAGGGAATAGCGACATTGTCGGCCGAGATCGGCCCCGAGCGCGCCGGCATCCGATAGGCTTTCAGCTCCTGATATAGCTTCAGCAGTTCGGGATCGGCCGTTGCCTCGCACTGGCGATGCAGCCGCTCCAGCAAATGCGCGCTCCATTCGGCGAGGTTGACCGTGCGCGGCGCGAGCCCCTCGGGATGAAAGGCGAGCCGCATAATATTTAAGGGCTGCCCCAGCAGATGCGGCGGCACACCTTCGAGCAGCGGCGCCACCATGCGGTTGGCCGTCACCAGATTCCAGCGCCGGTCATAGGCCAGCGCTGGATTGGGCTCGTGGGCCTTCAGCACCAGGTCGATCGCCTGCCGGGCGGATTTGAGCGCCGGATCGTCCAGCGAGCGTTGCGGAAAGGCCGGAGCAAAACCCGCCGCGACCAGGAGCACGTTGCGTTCACGCAAGGGGACCTCCAATCGCTCGGCAAGCTTGAGCACCATTTCCCGCGATGGCGCGGCGCGGCCGGTTTCGACAAAACTGAGGTGACGCGCGGATATTTCAGCATCGCTGGCCAAATCGAGCTGGCTCAGATGGCGGCGCTGGCGCCATTCGCGCAAGTGATCGCCAATATGGAGGGGGTGGGTTCGTTCGGCTCGCGCCGTGGCAGCATGTGCGTTCATGTTGGAAAACCTACCATGCGAATTTCGCCCATTCCATTACGTTCAAGGTAATCGAAACGGGTCACGAACTGGCTCATCTTGGGAGCACAGGAGATGACCCATGCTGATGCTGTCGCTGTTCCGCTTTGTCACCGCCATGATCCCCTGGGTGCGCAATCTGGTCACCTGGCTCGTGGCACGCTCCCTGAACATGCCCGAGCCCCTGGTGCACGACACCGGTGTCTTCGTGTTCATGCAGGTGCGGACGATCGAGAACAAGGTCGGCAAGGCGATCTGCCCGGTGCGGCTGATGCGTCAGCTCCGGTCACTGCTGCAACACTGACCCTGCCCTTAAGAATCCACCCCAAGCAAAGGAGAACGTCATGATCCATCCGTCCACCTTCCTGAGCCGCGCCCTGCTCGCCGACGCCATCTTCAGCGGCGTCGCTGCGGTGGCGCTGACGGCCGGCGCCGGCGCGCTCGCGCCGTTCCTCAACCTGCCCGAAGTCTTGCTGCGCGAAACTGGCCTGTTCCTGATCGCCTATACGGCGCTGGTCGGCTGGTTGGCGACTAGGTCGACGTTGATGAAGGCGCTAGTGTTGTTCGTGATCATCGGTAATGCGGCCTGGACGCTGGGCAGCATCGCGCTGCTGTTCTCCGGCGCGGTGTCGCCGAACCTGCTCGGTCAGGTCTTCATCGTGGCGCAGGCGATTGCAACCGGCGTGTTTGCCGAGTTGCAGTATATTGGGCTGCGCAAGAGTGGCGGTGTGATCGCCGCTTAGGCCACACCCGTCATTGCTAGCCAACGGGTCGCGCGAATGCGCGCCCGATGACAGGCTCCGCGAAGCAATCCATGCCTCCACGCGGGGATAGATGGGTTGCTTCGTCGCTTGCGCTCCTCGCAATGACGGGGATAAGCCTCAACTCAAAATCACCGCCGCGATCATTCCGGCAAAAGTCAGCACCAGCCCGATGACCAGCATCGGCACCAGGCTGCTGCCCGAGTACGGGTTGGCCTGTTCTTTGTTCGTCACGACATGTGCACCATAAGCCATCACACTGCTCCTGCCTCATTGCGTCGAAATCTTTCACCGTTTGCGAGCATGACGCCGTTGGCGCCGGCAATGCCAAGCTCGAGGCTCGCTGCAATCCGCCGCGCCCGTTCCACGAAATGCGCTTCCGCCTCCGGCGGGCAGATCTCGCGCGCGGTGGCCTCGAATAGGACAAGCCAGCGGTCGAAATGCGCGGCATCGACCGACAGTAGCATATGCTTGGCCATTGGCGTGCCGTGATAGCGGCCGGTCATCAGCGCGACGGACGACCAGAATGCGCACATCTGCTGCAAATGCGGCTCCCAGTCCTTGATACGCGCGTCGAAGATCGGCCCCAGCACCGCGTCCTCGCGGACTTTGGCGTAGAAGCCGCGCACCAGGCGCTCGATCATCGACTCGTCAATTCCGGTTCGTTGCATGATCTCGGCCGTGAGCCGTTCGCGCCGCTCCGGCCCTGCCACGATCGCTTCCATTTCGCCTGCCCTTAAAATAGGTATTTCAATACCTATTTAGACGGCTATAGATGAATTGCAAGCAGACCTTTTGAGAGGGGCTCCATGCGCCTGACGTCGTTCACGGATTTTGCCTTGCGCGCCCTGATGCGGCTGGCGGGCGAACCCGGCCGTTCCTTTGCCACCAATGAAATTGCGGCCGAGTTCGGCATATCCCGCAACCATCTGGCCAAGGTAGTGCGCGATCTCGCCGATAGCGGCTTTATCTCAACCCAGCGCGGCGGCGGCGGCGGCTTCATGCTGGCCCGCCCGGCCCAGTCGATCACCATCGGCGAGGTGGTTCGCGCGCTGGAAGGGCCGCCGCTGGTCGAATGTTTTCGTGAGGATGGCGGTAATTGCGTGCTAAAGCCGCGCTGCCGGCTGAAAGCGAAGCTGGCCGCCGCCCGCGAAGCTTTCATGCGCGAGCTCGACGCCACGACGCTGGCGGAATGCGCCTACCCCGCGCAGCCCAGACGCAGTCCGGTGACCGCGTGAGGCCCGCACCGAAGCATCAGGACTTGAACATGAAACCGATCGAATTCGAGAATGGCATCGTGCGGATCGATGCCGCGATCGTCGCCGAAGGCCTCGGCCTTGCGCTGCCGGCCCTTCAGAAGGAGATGCGGGCGGGCAAGATCACGAGCTTTGCCGAGCGCGGCATCGATGCCGACTTTGGCCGGCATCGGCTGACCTTCCTGTCCGCTCATCGGCGGTTTCGCATCGTGGTCGACGAAACAGGCACTATCGTTCAACGATCGGCGGTCGACTTCGGCGATTCGTCGTTACCGAAATCAGTACGCAAGCCTGGCGGATAAACCGCCGCACGCTCAGAAAGCTGTGCAGGAAACAGATGACATCAGCACAAGTCAGCGGCACGGAAGGATATGCCAGCGAAGCCGAACAGTTGTTCCAGCGCTACGAAAGCGTTCGGGCGGCTGAAAATCACCGCCATGTCCTGCATCTGATACCGAGAGCCCCGGCCCGCGTGCTCGATATCGGTTCAGGAACTGGACGGGACGCGGCCTGGTTCGCAACCTTCGGGCATCGTGTTATCGCCGTCGAGCCTACCGATGCCCTGCGTATCCCCGCGATGGCGCTGCATCCCTCTCCCCTGATCGAATGGTTCGACGACAGCCTGCCCGATCTGGTCCGCCTGCGGGCACGCGGCGAGACGTTTGATCTCGTGATGCTGACTGCGGTGTGGATGCATCTCGACCAAACCCAGCGTCAATATGCGATGCCGAATCTGGCCTCGCTGATTGGGTCGGGCGGCACTATCGCCATGACGATCCGGCATGGGCCCGTATCGCCCGCGCGGCGGATGTTTGAAATCCCCGCCGAGGAGACTATCGCGTTTGCGCAGGCGCACGGCTTGCACTGTGTCTTGAATGTGGCTTCTGAATCCCACCAGGAGAGAAATCGCGCTGCCGGCATCACATGGACAAACCTGGCGTTCGTGAAGGCAGACGTTGCGGGTCATTTTCGCGCTAAGTGAGCCCCGGCGCTCCTGAAGAAGCGCGTCGAAACAAAGGGCGAGAGCCTTGCTCGGATTCAATCAGGGCGAAGCAGCCCTATGCCTGGAGGGCCGGCGCTGGCGCGGAGGGCGGCTGTTTCCGGCCGGCGGGCTTCTTGCCGGCAACCCTGGCGCGGCTGTTGCCGTTCAGATGCTTACCATTGAGCGAATGGCCATTGAGCTTTTTCGATTTCTGCTCAGCCTTCGCCTTCAATTTATCCTTCAGCTTCGCGTCGGCCTTGGCCAATTTTTCCGCCTGCTTCAGCGCTTTGCGCTCGGCCTTCGCCTTCAGCCGCGCCTTCTCCGCCCGCGCTTCGGCACGCTTCTTCTTGCGCTTCTTCTCGCAGGCTGCGCATTTGCAGCCGATCGGCTTCAGATAGGCTTTGAAATAATCGGTGCCGTAATCGTAGTTGATCTCCTCGCCCGGCTCGATGTCCTTGATGGCACGGATGAACACCTTGCGTTTACGGGGCTTGACGTCGGATTCGGCGTTCGGCCGGCAGGAATGGTTGATATAGCGGGCGATGTTCTTGCGCACCGAGCCGTCGATGGTCCAGCGGTCGTTCAGTTCGAACAAATATTTGTTCTCGATCGCGTCTTCTTCTTTCTTCTTCGAATCAAGAAGCGGCCCGAAATAGCGGATGATCTTGGTGCCCTTCTTGATCGGCTTGGTGGCGAAAAGGCCAAGTCCGGTGCGGGAGCGGCCGACGCGATAGGGTTTATTTGAGGGAATAGAGGGCATGACGACTGGATGACTGCACGCTTGCAAAACGAGGAATTAAGAAGCCGCCCTTCTAGGACGATTCCAACCGAATGTCAGGTATTTCGCGACGTTTCCGTGAACCTTCCCCAGATTGCACATGTCTGATCTTCGAGGTTCCAGAAGAAATGAGTGGCAGGATGAAACGTTCCGCACAATTGATCGCATCGGCCGCAGCTCTGTTGTCTGGCCTGATGTCGCCGGCGAACGCCCAGACTTTTGGCAGTAGCTACACGTCGACCGCGCCGAAGGACTGCCACACGGTCGGCAAGCCCGAGTCTGACGGCAGCACGACGCAGGTCTGCCCCGGCAAATCGGGGCTGGTGGTACTGATCAGCGAGGGCGACCTGCGTGAAACCGTCTCGGTCGGGCGAAACCGCGAGGCCGCCGCTAAGGAGCCGGCCGCGGAGGCTTGGTTCGGCCCCTTCAATTCGACCAGCCACACCGTCGAATGGCGGGCGGTCGATGGCAGGCCGTTCGCGATCATTCAGCGCTGGCTGATCGCCGATAACAACGACCTGGACAAGACCGGAAGCCCGATCACGAAACCGATGCTCGCGGTGACGCGATTGCCGCCGGGGCCGGTCTGCCACGTCGCCTATATCGATGGCCAGGCCAACCGCAATGCCAACGAGCTCGCGCGCCAGGCCGCGGACGAATTTGCGCGTGATTTCAAGTGCGGCAAGGACGAAGTGAAGGTGATTGGCGAGCGCGGCCGCGCGGTGGAATTGGCAAGGCCGTGATGGTAGATGCAGTCCGGCGCTTTCTTGCCGCATTAACGTCAAAGCTTCAGGCTTGAGTGGTTGAACCTTGTCAAACCTAGTTATTTCACGCACCACCCGGGGCAGCGATGCACATAAAACTCCTGGCACTCCTCATCGTCGGCATCGTCCTCTCCGGCTGCTGCGCCTCCGGAACTGGCTGCTCGACGCAGATGGCGGGCGCGCCGATCGCCTGGGACGGGTTGGGTGAACCGCCGTCGGCAAATGACGGGCCAGGCGAGGACAAGCGCCCTAAACGGAGAACCGCCCGCAATCGCGAGATCATTCTCGGCCCCCTGAACGAAGCCCCGCCCAGATCGGACACCAAAGCGCGCTACGACGAGTGGACGCGACAGCCCAACGAAGACGCGGAAGCCGACGCAAGGCTCGCGCGGCAAACCAAAATTTGCAGGGGTTGCTGAGCGGGACGCCAGCCGCAACCGTCGCCGCGCAGCTCCATTCCGCCTGCGAACTCCCGCAGAGCGCCGCCGTCCTATGCCCCCGGCGGCCGCGGCACTGTCGAACGCAGCATCGCATCCAGAAGCTGGTCGACGCCAGTCCCCTCGGGCAGCCGGTGCAGGATGTCCTTGAGCCTTCCGTCAAGCAGCAGCGTGGTGAAGCCGTGCACCAGCGACCACGCGCGTGCGATCGCGGCGGCGTGGTCGAGCGACAAAGTCTCCAGCGCTTCGCCGGCGAGTTTCTCGTTGCGGCTGAGGCTCACAGCGGTGGCCAGTCCTTGGAATGAGGCCGTAGCCGCCTCGTGCAGCGAGGGCCGCGTCATGTCGAGCCGCTCGGTCCGGAACATCAGCCCGTACATGCCGGGACGCGCCTGCGCATAGGCAACATAGGCCTTGGCGCGCGCCATCGCCTTCATCAGCGGCTGCGTTTCGGTGTTGCCCGCCGCGGTCATCGCCTCGTTGAACCGCCGGAATCCGATGGCGGCGAGTTCGCTCAACAGCCCGGTGAGATCGCCGAAATGATGGGTCGGCGCCGCATGCGACACGCCGGCCTCGCGCGCAACCGCCCGCAGCGTCAAGCCCGACAGCCCGTCGCGTTCCAGCACCCGCTCCGCCGCGGCGAGCAAGGCGTCGTGCAGATCGCCGTGATGATATGGGGTCTCGCCGGCCGGACGACGACGCCGGCTGGCCGGCCTCTCCGCCACTGGTTTCGCCGCCCTGCGCTTTGCGGGCGGGCGGATCGTTCTGGTTTCTCGCGATGTTCTTGCCATGCGAGTCCCTTATAATCACAATTTTTACACTGTAAAGATTTTGCTTGACGGCGGCTCGCGGCATCCCTACTGATATCTTTACGATGTAAAGATAAAGCCGGAGGAAACGTAATGCTCGACCAGGTGACGACCGAGATGGCCCGGACCAATCTGGCGCCGATCCCGATGGAATGCGACGCGCCAAATCTCAAGGTGACCGGCGAATTGCCGCGCGAGCTCAACGGCACGCTCTATCGCAACGGCCCCAACCCGCAGTTCGATGCGCCTGGCGCCCACTGGTTCGTCGGCGACGGCATGCTGCACGCCTTCCATCTGGAGAACGGCCGCGCCAGCTATCGCAATCGCTGGGTCCGCACCCCGAAATGGCTGGCAGAGCACGACGCTGGCCGCGCGCTGTTCGGCGGCTTCGGCCGCAGGCTGCCAGATACACCTGCCTCAGTTACGCAAGACGGCGGCGTAGCCAATACCAACATCATCTTTCATGGCGGTCGCCTGCTGGCGCTTGAGGAAGGCCATTTGCCGACCGAGATCGAGCCCGGCACGCTCAACCGGCTCGGCTATTGCGATTATGGCAAAGGCATCTCTGGACCGTTCACGGCGCATCCCAAGATCGATCCCGTCACCGGCGAGATGGTGTTCTTCGGCTACAACGCCGCAGGCCCCCTCACCCCCGCCCTCTCCTTCGGCTCTGTCAATGCCGCCGGCGTGGTAACGCGCTTCGATCGCTTCGAGGCCCCCTATGCCAGCATGGTGCACGACTTCATCGTCACCAAAAATCATCTGCTGTTTCCGATCCTGCCGCTCACCGGGAGCATCGAGCGCGCCATGACGGGCCGGCCGCCCTATGCCTGGGAGCCGGACAAGGGCGCCTATGTCGGAGTCATGAAGCGCAACGGCTCCGCCAAGGACATCGTCTGGTTTCGCGCCGAGTGCTGCTACGTCTTCCACGTCATGAACGCGTGGGAGGACGGCGACCGCATCATTGCCGACGTCATGCAGTACGAGGAGCCGCCGCTGTTCACCCATCCCGACGGCACGCCCACCGATCCCGCCAAGTCGCGCGCCCGGCTGTGCCGCTGGACCTTCGATCTCTCGGCGAATACCGATCGCTTCACGCAAACCTGGCTCGACGACATTACCGGCGAATTCCCGCGCGTCTGCGATCGAAGCGTCGGTTCAGCCAACCGGCATGGATGGTACGCCTGCGCCAATCCCGACCTGCCGACTTCAGGCGGATTGTCGGGCCTGGTACATGTCGACGGCAATGGATCGCGCCTTGGCCAGTACCTGCTGCCCGCCGGCGATACGATCTCGGAAGCAGTGTTCGTCCCACGCGGCGATGACGCCAGCGAGGGTGACGGCTGGCTGATGTCGGTGGTCTGGCGCGCCCGCGAAAACCGCAGCGACCTCGCGGTATTCCATGCCACCGATGTCGAAGCCGGACCGGTGGCACTAGTGAAGCTCGGACATCGTGTCCCCGACGGCATCCACGGCAATTGGGTTGGCGCGGCCTAAGCGCGCTATAGCCTCCGCGATGCCGGGGCGCGACGTTGTCGCGCCCTACGTTGCAAGCGTCGGCCGAGTCGGCGGCATCACGATCACGCTCGTTTTGCTGCTCGCCTGCGCCCTCACGTTTCTCTCGCTTGCGATATTGGGCGCCTGGAGCGCCCGCAGACCGTTGCAAAGACAATCACATATCGCCGCCCGTCGAATTTAGACAGTGTAAAGATTTTGCTTGACGAGTCCCGTCCCGGTCCTTAGTGTATCTTTACAATGTAAAGATTAGCCCGAGAGGCTGCCATGACAATCTTCCTGATCCTTGCTCCCTTCGGCTCCTTCGCGCTGCTGATGCTGGTGACGTCAGCCCAGGTCAGCCTGTTCGCTTCGGCCGCGATCTGCCTTGCTGTCGTTGCCATCGACGTTGCTCGCGGTCGTTCGATCAAGATGCTCGGCGCGGGCTGCGTCGTCGTTTTCGCCGGGATAGGCGCTTGGGTCACGCTGATCGACCCGAACCTGAGCAACTCGGCCGTCAAGCTGGCAACCGATGTCGGCGTGCTGGCGATCTCGCTGGCATCGCTGATTATCCGCAAGCCGTTCGTGCTGCAATACGCGCTGGAAGCCGTCGATAACGAGACGGCAAAGCTGCCCGGCTTCATGAAGGCGATCTATCTCATCACCTGGGCCTGGACCGGCGCATTCGTCCTGATGATCGTCGGCAACATGCTGACGATCTATGTGCCGGGCTTCCCACTCTGGATCGGACTCGCTATCGCATTCGCCGCCCGCAACAGTGCCGGCTATTTCACGACATGGTATCCACAATATCGCAGGGCGAAGCATGGTGTCCCGCCGGCGAGCGCCCTGCCCGGCGCCAAATGAAGATACGTTTCCAACCCGAAACCCATCAGCAGAGAGCAAAACGATGAAGGACGTATTCGCCAGACTGGGCGCCGATTTTTTCTCCACCATCCTGTTCATCGCAATCTACCTCGCGACTGACAATGTGCTGCTGGCGACCGGCGTCGCAATCGCGGGCGCCATCGCCCAGGTGATCTACTCGCGCGTCAAGGGCAAGGGGCTCGGCTACATGACGTGGGCCAGCCTGGCGCTGGTCATCGTGCTCGGCAGCGCGACGCTTCTGACCCACGATCCCCGCTTCGTGCTGGCGAAACCCGCAATCGGGCATTTCGCGATCGGCGTCATCATGCTCAAGCGCGGCTGGATGTTGCGCTACATGCCCTCCGTCGTGACCCAGACCGTTCCCGAATGTGTCACCTTCGCGGGCTATGCTTGGGCCGCACTGTGTTTCCTACTCGCCGCTGGCACCATCGGTGTCGCGCTGACCGGCGACATGAAGCTGTGGACGTTCTATGTGACCGTCGTGCTGGTAGGCGCCAAGATTGCCGCCTTCGCAATTCAATACGTCGCGTTCCGTATTGTGGTCGGCAGCCGAATTCGCGCCGCTGCCCAGCAAGCCTGAGAAATACGCGTCAAAAAGGCGCTTGAGACGATTGGGCTTGTGTGGCGAGATAGGCTATACCGCGCACGAGTTTGGCGGATCTAGCAGGCCATTTCGGCTTGCCGTGCAAATGTCGGGAGACAAAGATGGCCGTGGACGGAAACTGGAACATCACCATGAGCACGCCAATGGGCGAGCGCAAGGCGACGCTTTCGCTGCAAAGCGCTGGCAACACGTTGACGGGAACGCAGGGCGCCGACGGCAATTCCGGTGAAATTTTTGACGGCACCGTCAACGGCGACGACGTCGCCTGGAAGATCTCCATCACCAACCCGATGCCACTCACGCTTGCCTTCACCGGCAAGGTGTCCGGCGACAGCATGTCCGGCGAAATGGGCATCGGCCCGATGGGCAGCTTTCCCTTCACGGGAGCGCGGGCCTGATGGCTAGGAGGCCGCAGCGCCTCCCTTTCTCTCGACAATGCATAAGACAACCCTGTCTCTCGACGATGTAGTCTCGCGGCAGCGCAGCAGGTGCCCGAGCCTACGCGATCAATCTACGCGTAGCGCAACACACATGTTGCAGCAGATCGGGTGGCTTGGGCGCCCATCGAACCGCGAGGCGTCAGACGACTGCCGCCAACTCGGCGAACTTGTCACGCAATCCGGTATTTCTCTAAAATCGCGTCCAGGATCGTCTCGGAAAGATTTTCGATCCGCTCCTCGTCGAGCTGCAGAATATCCTTCATGGTGATGTAGCTCTCGAAGCCGGAGGCGGCGGCGAGCGCCAGCGTGAGCTCCTCGGATCTTTTCTCGCCAAGTCCCGCGCGGGCAGGCGTCAGCGCTTCAACGAACATGGGCAGGCGGCGCGCCGCACGCCGGTAGCGGGGAGCACCGTCCGGTCCCGGCTCCATGGCACGCGCCGCAAAGACACGCAGGCGGTTTTCCGATGAGCGGTAGAAGGAAAGCCAGTAACGGCGCACCGCATGTACGCGCTCACGCGCAGAAGCGCCTTCCGGAATGACATTTTCTGGTACGGCCACCGTGCCGTCCAAAACGGCTTCCAGAGCCAGAGCGGCAGGATCGGAAAAATAGCGGTAGGCAGTGGCGCGCGAAATGCTGGCTTCGTCCGCCACAGCCGCCACGTTGACCTCGACTCCCCTGTCGATCAGGGCGCGCGTGGCCGCCAGCAGGTCGCGGCGAGTGCGCAGTTTCTGTCCCAAGCGTTCGCGGTCGGTGGTCGTTGCGGATTGAGATTGATTATTGTGTCTCACCATGAGATGATTGTCTCATAATGATGCCTGTCCTGCAAGGAGGCGAATATGAACGAAACTGACACCTATCATCTGTTCGGCAATCTCATACGGTTTCATTCGCGCGGGGAGATGGGCTATTGCCTCGTGGACGTGACCACCGCCCCGGGTGCTGGGGTGCCACCCAACAGCCACCCGGGCGACAACGAGGTCTTCTGCATTTTGGAGGGCATCTATGCCTTCGTCATCGAGGGCGAGGAGCGCATCGCGCGCCCCGGTGATGTGGTGCCCATCCCGAACGGGGCTGTCCATGCACTGAAGAATATCGGCGAAGGCTCAGGGCGGATGTTCGTCTTCAATGTGCCCGGCAGAATCCATGCGGCGTTCTTTGCGAGCCTGGGCGAGCCCATGCCCAGAGGTGCCCGCGACTTTCCTCCACCCTCCGACACCCCACCTGACATCCCCCGGCTCATCGAACAGGCGAGGGAGCTGGGCGTCACAATTCACCACTGACCATCGCACGAAGGGGCTCTACATGCGCGGGATTGTAGCTGACGTGATCCCGGCTTTGGTTGGATAGGACCGGTATCGCGTCAACACCAGATCTGCATCGGCAGGCCGTGCGCATCGCGCGGCGGTATCCCGTCCGGAACGCAACGAGCGGCGTCGCGTGCAGCGATCGCAACAGCACAGGCGTCAAGCACGTCATCGCGTTTGGCGCCGGTAGCGATACGTTCGTCGGCCAACCACCTGTCGATCTCCCTGATCCCTTCCCGCTTGAGCAGCGCGCGGCGGGTACGGATTCCTTCCTCGGACTTCTTCGACGGCAGCGGCTCGTATTCGTTCAGGCGCAAGAAAACCAGTTCCGGATGAGCCTCGCGAATGTCGTGCGCGCGGTTGGCCCGCACGAACGTATCCACCTCCATGATCTTCGGTCCGAGGTGCCAGAGCTGGCGCGACACCCGCTTTTGGCCGCGTTGCAATGCACCTCGATTGGCCTGGTCGGGATCGGAGAATTCGGTCCACAGCCAACGCCGCGCGCCGGTGAACACGCGTGAACAATGCGGCCGTAACCTCCCGCGGGCGAGGAGGTCACAGGCCCGCTCGCCGTCATCGGTCATGCCCATGGGAATATCGATCGCCGCGCGGTCGAAGCGAACAGACAACGCTTCGGCAACGTCGCGACAGAAGCTGATCCTGTGAAAGCCGCCGTCAAGCAGCACGGCGACCCAGCCCTTGCTGAACCCGTCGAGGCCGAGCGCCCTCACCCCAGATTCAGTTCCTTGAAGAAGTCATTGCCCTTGTCGTCGATGATGATGAAGGCCGGGAAATCCACCACTTCGATGCGCCAGATCGCTTCCATGCCGAGTTCGGGATATTCCACCATCTCGACCTTTTTGATGCAATGCTCGGCGAGATTTGCCGCAGCTCCGCCGATCGAACCGAGATAGAAGCCGCCGTGCTTCTTGCAGGCTTCGCGCACCGCGACTGCCCGGTTGCCCTTGGCGACCATCACCATCGAGCCGCCCGCCGCCTGGAACTGGTCGACGAACGAGTCCATGCGTCCCGCAGTGGTCGGGCCGAACGCGCCGGAGGCGTAACCATCGGGCGTCTTGGCGGGGCCGGCGTAGTACACCGGATGGTTCTTGAAGTAATCCGGCAGCGGCTCTCCCTTCTCCAACCGCTCGCGCAATTTGGCGTGCGCGGAATCGCGCGCGACGATCATGGTGCCGGTCATCGAGACGCGCGTCTTGATCGGGTACTTCGACAGCGTCGCCAGGATCTCTTTCATCGGCTGGTTGAGGTCGATCTTGACGACCTCGCCGCCGAGCGACTGCTCGACAGCCGGCAGATATTGCGCCGGGTTGTGCTCGAGCTCTTCGAGATAGACGCCGTCCTTGGTGATCTTGCCAAGCACCTGGCGGTCCGCCGAACAGGAGACGCCGAGCCCGATCGGGAGCGAGGCGCCGTGGCGCGGCATCCGGATCACGCGCACGTCGTGGCAGAAATATTTGCCGCCGAACTGCGCGCCGACGCCGAGCGACTGCGTCATCTTCAGGATTTCCTGCTCCATCTCCAGATCACGGAACGCGTTGCCGTCGGCCGAGCCGTGGGTCGGCAGCGCATCGAGATAGCGCGCAGAAGCGAGTTTTACGGTCTTCATGCAGAGCTCAGCGGAGGTGCCGCCGATCACGATGGCAAGGTGATACGGCGGGCACGCGGCGGTGCCGAGGGTGAGCACCTTCTCCTTCAGGAACGCCAGCAGGCGATCTTTGGTCAGAACGGAAGGCGTCGCCTGAAACAGAAAGCTCTTGTTGGCGCTGCCGCCGCCCTTGGCCATGAACATGAATTTGTAGGCGTCGTCACCCTCGGCGTAGATCTCGCATTGCGCCGGCATGTTGTTGGCGGTGTTCTTTTCCTCATACATCGACAGCGGCGCCACCTGCGAATAGCGCAGGTTACGGCGCAGGTAGGCATCGCGTGCACCTTCCGAGAGCGCCGCCTCGTCGTCGCCATCGGTGATGATGTTGCAGCCCTTCTTGCCCATGATGATCGCGGTGCCGGTATCCTGGCACATCGGCAGCACGCCGCCGGCGGCGATGTTGGCGTTCTTCAGGAAATCAAAGGCGACGAACTTGTCGTTGTCGCTGGCTTCCTTGTCTTCCAGGATCGAGCGCAACTGCTTCAGGTGCCCCGGCCGCAGATAGTGATTGATGTCGCCGAAGGCAGCTTCCGATAGCGCCCGCAACGCCTCGCGCGATACCACCAGCATGTCTTTGCCGAGCACCTTCTCGACCCGCACGCCCTCGCTCGTGATCTTCTTATAGGGCGTGGTGTCCGGCCCCAGCGGAAACAGCGGCGTATGCTTGTAGGGCGGAACGGGTTTCTGGTCGGGAAAAGCGGTCGGGGCGTTCATGTCGATATCTCGGGTTGGAGCCGGCGGCGGCCGGAACGGCGCCGCGAAGATAGACCCGTTCTAAGCATTTTTTGACCAAAAGGAAGGTTTGCTTGCCCCGAACGGAGGGGCCGGAACGGGCAGTAACCGTAGCAGTACGGGCGATTGAACCGTTCCGGGTACGTTTCAGACAAACGGAAATTCCAGATATTCCGCCATCGATTGCGATCAGAAATGACCTCCGCCACGACACTGAACGATGAGGCCGCTGCGCCGATCCGCCCCCCGCGGTTGCTCGGGCTTTATCTGTTTCTGATCATCATTGCCGCCATCGAGGCCTTCGAAGGGCTTTCGCATTTGCCGATGCTGTTCGGCGATATGTCGGAAATTCCCGGCCCCGGCGTCGGTGGCGCGATCATCAAGGCGTATGTGTTCAGCCATCCCGTGCTGGCGCTGGCGGCGCTGGGGTTTGCCACCGTTGGCCGGCTGCATTACGCCGTCATCGCGCTCGGCGCGCTCGTGCTGATGAACTGGCTGAACTACATGCCGTCGGTGGTGCGGCACGGCTTCGACTTCAGCGGCATCTCCGCCTTCCAGACGCCCGTCCAGATCGTTGCGTTTCCGCTGATGGCTGCCTGCGCCATCGCGCTCGCCACACGCAAGGAGCGGCTGGGACTTGCCACCCTGCTGGTCAGCATTCCCACGCTGATCGACGTCCTCACCGTGATCGTTAATATGCTCGGCGTGATCGTCTTTGCGATCGGCATCATGATTTACGGGTTCTGACACACATCAAGATCAAGTTGACTTCCGCGCGGCGCCCTTGCAGGAAATCCGCGCGCGGGTTTGAATGGCGCAAAGGGGCATTCACATGAGTTTGGGATCACTATTTCGCCGATCAACCTTGCTTGCCGCCACGCTGGCGCTGGTTGCGACGGTCGGCGCATCGCCGGCGCAGGCCGACCGCTGCGACGATATCGCCAAGGAATTGAAGAACCAGATCGACGGCCTCAAGATCAGCGTCAATACCGGCAACATGATCTATCTGACGCATCCGGCGGCGAAAGAGCTGTCGCTCGGCTGCCGCGGCCGCAATTACTCCAACGAGCTCTATGCCAAGACGGACCGCAAGCCGAAGCCGCAATTTTTCGAACTGGTCGCCTCGGCCGGCGCCATCATTTTCACGATTCCGAAGCCCGACGTTGCGACCGGCTCCTCGCGCTGCATCAAGCGCATGGGCATTCTGCGCGGCGACAAGGTTTCCATGCGCTTCCGCCGGCTCAACATGGAATGCACGCGCACCAAGACCGAAGCCTCGATCGTGGTGACCCGCGGCAAGGACGAATAGCCGGACAGCCGGAGCTGCGATACGTCGCATTCTAACGAAAGCGGCAGCGCCTCGTTCACCATCGGACGGGATTGACACCTGCGGCCGCGATTGGCGGTTGCGGATTCACCAATCGTTCGTTCAACCCGGCCAGTATCGGAGGCAAGCAAAAGGATGCTTCCGATGAATGTCCCTGCTGTCGCCGCAACGGTGGTGGTCAAACCGCCTGAAGTCCCCGTGTTCAAGGCTCCCGACAAGACACCCGACGTGCAGAACGGCGCTGCCGCCGACGGCACCCGCACGCCGCAGCCGACGCTGATCGCTCCCCTGCCGCCGGGTCAGGGAACGCGGATCGACCAACTGGCCTGACGGCAGGCCGCCTGCCCGCGGCAACCCAGCGCCGCAAGTTTGCCGAAAAAATGCGCTATCCTGTTGCGCGTGGGGCAATGGAACCCGCGCATGATCGCCAAACTTCTGCTGCAGAACACCATCGTCGTCGTCGGCATGGGCGCGCTATTGTTCGCCGCGGCGGGGTCGCTGGACTGGCCGGGGGCGTGGGTGATGTTGATCGTTAGCGCGATCCTCGGTCCTGCCTGCGGATTGTGGCTTGCCAAGACCGATCCGGCGCTGCTCGCCGAGCGCATGCGGCCGAAATTTCAGGCCGACCAGCCCGCTGCCGACAAGATATTCATGCTGATATTTGTCGCGGCGCTATTGCTATGGCTGGTCGCGATCGGGCTGGACCGCCGCGCCGACGCCTCCGACGTTCCACTGCTGCTGCAGGCGCTCGGCCTCGCGATGTTCTTACTCTCGATCGCATTCATCATGTGGGTGTTCCGCGAAAATTCGTTCGCCGCGCCGGTCGTAAAGGTGCAGGCCGCACGCCACCAACGCGTGATCTCGAGCGGGCCTTACGCCTTCGTCCGCCATCCAATGTATAGCGCCGTCATGCTGTACTTCATCGGAATACCGCTGCTCCTGGGATCGTGGTGGGGTGTGGCGTTCGCGCCGGTGTTCGCCGTGCTGTTCGCGATTCGCGCCCGCATCGAGGAGCGCGCGTTGATCGAAGGGCTTCCGGGCTATGCTGACTACGCCGCCCGCGTGCGCTATCGTCTGGTGCCCGGAATTTGGTGAGAAGGATGACGGAGAGATGCCCGACAGCAAGACCTACACCGGCGGCTGCCATTGCGGCCAGGTGCGCTTCGAATGCACCACCGATCTAGCGATGGTCACGGCCTGCAACTGCTCGATCTGCACCAAGAAAGGGCTGCATTTCACCTTCCTCGACCCGAAAAGTTTTCACCTCCGCGCCGGCGAAGAAAACCTGAAGGAATATCTCTTCAACAAGCACGCGATCCACCACCAGCTTTGCGTCGATTGCGGCGTCGATGTGTTCGCGCGCGGCAAGAAGCCCGACGGCACCGACGTAGTGGCGGTCAATGTGAGCTGTTTTGACGGCATCGAACTGTCGAAGTTGCAGATGACGCCGGTGGATGGCAGGAGCATGTGATACAACATCAGTCGTCATGCCCGGGCTTGTCCCGGCTATCCACGTCCTTTGACGCGGCGCGAAGAAAAGTCGTGGATGCCCGGGTCAAGCCCGGGCATGACGAAGGAGAGAGCTAAGACGCGATTCAAGCATCCAGCGACTTGTACCTTCGGAAAATCCCCTCCTCGTTGAATTCAATCCTTCGATCGCTCGCCAGATACGCCTTGATGTTCGGCCGCACCGCGACGCGGTCGCGCAGCTCGACGAGACCGGGAATTTCGCTCTCGAAGGCATTCATCCGTTTCGGAAACGCATAGCGCAGGCCTTCGACGATCTGAAACAGCGACAGGTCGACATAGGTCAGGCGGCGGCCGGTGACATAGGTCCCGCCATTGGCCTGCAGTAGATCTTCGAAATAGCCGAGATATTTCGGCACGCGCGACTTCCAGAACTCATCGGTGCGTTTTTTTGCCGGCGCTTTCTGCTCCTCATAGTACAGTGACGGCCCGAGCGGATGATGGGTGTCGTGAACTTCCAGCACCAGGTCCGCGATCGTGAGCTGTAGTTGGTGCACCCATAATCTGCCGGCTTCCGTCTTCGGCGCCAGCCCGTGCCGTGATCCGAGATAGAGCAGGATGTTGGCGGTCTGCCCGATCACGAGCTTCCCGGCTTTCAGGAACGGCGGCGCGAAGGGCGGCGTTCCCTTCCCGACTTCCATCATGCGCGTCATCGCGGCCATACCGTTGCCGTGGCGCGCCACGTCGGTATAGCCGGCGCCGGCCTCTTCCAGCGCGAGACGCACGTACTCGCCGCGGCCCTGAATGGTCGGCCAGTAGTAAAGCTCGTAATGCATCGAAGGCGCCTCCTGATGCCGGTTTGACAGGGCCAACAAATCATCCCGCCATTCGTTCGTCACGCCAGACGCTGCGGAACTGGACTGGACGGGAAAGCTTCCGAAAGCGGCGCAAAAAAAGCCGCCTCTGGGGCGGCTTGATCGACAAACTTGAAAAATTGACGGGCTTCACCGCCAGCGCCGGGAATGACGGCGACCAGAGCGACGTCCTCCTCGTCAAATATCGGATCGGCCGCAAATCGTTTCAATCGTCATCGTCACGGTGCCAGCGGTGCATAGGGCCGTAGCGCTCGCGAACGGTGTTACGCATGTATGTCGGTCGTCCGCGATCAGCGTCGATGCGGACGCTGCGCCGCTCGTAAATTCTCCGCCCACGGCCATCGTCCGTTGTGATGGTATCGACACGGGTGTGAACGCCGTTCGATGAGTTGGAACTGGAATTCGACGACGTGTTGCCAGCCAGCGCCACCGTTGTGGGCGCCAGGACGGTCAAAATCAACGCGACAAGCAGACGTTTCATGGCAAGGCCTCCGACCCGATCAAAACTCCACAGACAATCAGGAGTTCCGAGATCAGGCGGCAGACCAGGCCCGTTCCGTCTACGATAACTTCCTCTCCCATAGCAGGAGCGCAAACCGCCGCCTGATCAGTTCGTCGCGAAACAATAAAACAGTCCATCACCGCCGGTGCTCTTCAGGTCGGCCTGCGAACAGCCGCCGTCGGGCCCGCGCGAGGGATGCGACGAATTCCAGGATTTCGAGGCGTCGTCGTCGCGCAGTCCCACGCGATCGGAATGTCCGACCATTGCAGCGCCTTGCGTCGAACTCGTCCAGTTCCTGCAGGTGCGATCTTCGCCGGCGGTAAACGCGGTGCCGTCGGGCTGCGATCCCGTCAGTATGTCGTGGCGATTGGGCGTATCGCCGCGGCCATTGATGACCTCGCCCTTCTCGCTCAAGGCGGTCTGCTTGGTGAGGCCGTTGGCGCCGTGCAGTTCGGCGACGTCCTTGGCAATCACGGTGCCTTTGGCATTCTGCCACGGCCCCTTGCCGATACGGTCGCGCGCGTTCACCGCAGGTGCACCGTCGGCGCCTTGCGTTGATAGATAGGCGCGCCAGGTTTTGCCTCCGGCACCGGCGGCCTGCGCCAGCGTCTGGCAATGATTGTCGGCGCCGGCAAGACCGCCGAGATTGCCGCCATTGCCGATGCCGTTGCTGGTCACGAAGAAGCTGGTATTGGCGGATTGCGCATGCGCAGGCGCGCTTGCGAGAATCGACATGGCGGCGAGGGCGAAGCACGCCGGCGAGATGATCCGGGCGAAGCTGTTCATGGAAGACCTCCCTTTGTGGACCGTGTCTCATCAACACGCGGCCGCAATCATTATTCCGGCAGGGCGAAGCCCGAAACGGAGCATGCATTCCCGCAAAGAAAAAGGCGCTGCGGAACAGGCCGCAGCGCCTTCTTCGTATTGGTGCAGACGATCAGTTGGTCTGCTGGATCGCCGAGAGTTCCCAGTCGCCGCCGCGGCGGCGGGCGAAGGTCCAAACTTCGGTGGCCTCGATCGGGGTTTCGCTGCCCGCGACCAAACGGCCCGTGGTGCGCTCAAGGGTCTTGTCGACCAGCGAGAACCGCATCGCCACGCTGGCATAATCGGTTTCGCCTTCGCGCCAGGCTTCCGCAAGATCGCCCTGCAGCAGCTTGACGTCGGACACCTTGTTGACGTCGTTGCGGGCCTTGTTCTCCTCGAGGTCCTTGGAGAAGTAGGACACCATCTCAGGCGTCGCCAGCGTATGCAGTTTGGCGACATCCTCGTTCGACCAAGCCGCCTGGACTTCGCCGAGCAGCCGCTCGAACGCCTCATAGTCGGCCGGCTGGATTTCCAGCGCCGGCTGGCTCGAACCCAGCCCAAAGCCACCCAGTCCGGAGCGGAAGCTGGTCTGGGCGCCGGGGCCTTCAGCAGGCCCACTGGTGGGGGGCGCATTGGCATAGGCGGAGGCCGGCGTATGGCGGCGCTGCCACCACGACATCGCCAGACGCACCACGATCACGATCAGCGCGATCTGCAGCAGCAGGCCGATGATCGAGGACAGGCCTCCGAGGCCGGAGAACAATCCGCCGCCGAACAGCATGCCGAGCAGGCCGGCGCCGAGGAAGCCCGCGGCGAGACCGCCGAGCATGCCCATGCCGGGCCGGTTGAAGAAGCCGCCCTTGTTGGCTGCGCCCGCGGCCGGATTACCCGCTGCGGCGGTGCCCGGCTGGGTAAAGGTGCGGTTCATGGGTTGCGCCGCACCCGGAGCGGTAGTCGTGCTCGGGGGCGCCGAATAGGTCTTGGATCCCCGCGAACCGGAGCTGCCGCCGCCGCCAACGCGAGCGTCAGCCGCATCGATTGTGATCGCCAGGGGAACCGCCACGGACAGGACAATGGCCATAGCCCGTACAATTCCGCGCGCAGTCTGCGTGAAATTCATGTCTTTTTCCTCTTTCCCCGACATGGGGAAGTGCCCCTAAGATGGGCAGACCGGCCCAAAAGTGAAGCCGCTATAGGGACGCATGGCTGCGGCCCTCGGTCGCGGGGATGTGACGATATAGCCGAAAAGGCTCACGCCGGTGTGACGAACGGGCGCCCAAGATCGCTCAAGGCCGTCTGGAAAGCGTGAACCGGTGAGCCAACCTCACGACGCCGTCATCGTCTCCTTGACCTTCTCGACCAGCGCGGAGAGCGCAAACGGCTTCGGCAGGAAGGCGAATTGTTCGTTCTCCGGCAAGCTCTTGTCAAAAGCTTCTTCAGCGTAACCTGAGACGAAGATGATCTTCAGGTTCGGATTGCGCTTGCGCATTTCGCGCAACAGCGTCGGGCCGTCCATTTCGGGCATGACGACGTCGGAGACGACGAGATCGACGGCGCCGTCCTTTTCGTCCAGCGCCTCCATCGCATCGATGCCGTTGGAGGCCTCGATCACGCTGTAGCCGCGCGAGCGCAGGCCGCGCGCATTCAGCGACCGCAAGCCGTCCTCGTCCTCCACCAGCAGGATGGTGCCCTGCCCGGTCAGGTCGGGCCGCGGCTTCGGCGGCTCGGCCGTCCCTTCCTTGGCCACGCCATTGGCGGCGGGCGCATCCGGCTGCGCTTCCAGTTCGGGCCGATGACGCGGCAGGAAGATGCGGAACGTGGTGCCTTCCCCGGGCGTGGAGTCGACATAGACGAAGCCACCGGTCTGCTTGACGATGCCGTACACCGTGGAAAGGCCGAGCCCGGTGCCCTTGCCGACCTCCTTGGTCGAGAAGAACGGCTCGAAGATCTTGTCGACGATGTCGGCCGGGATTCCGGTGCCGGTATCGGAAATGTCGATCCGTACGTAATCAGCGGCCGGCATGCCCTTGTGCGAAAGCTGCGCGGCTTCGTCGACCGTCACGTTGGCGGTCCTTACCGTCAGTTTGCCGCCATCGGGCATCGCATCGCGCGCATTGACCGCGAGATTGACGACCACCTGCTCGAACTGCGAGACGTCGACTTTGACCGGCCAGAGATCGCGACCGTGCACGAGGTCGAGCTTGACCTTCTCGCCGATCAGGCGGCGCAGCAGCATGGTGAGGTCGGAAAGCGCATCGCCGAGGTCGAGCACCTGCGGCCGCAGCGTCTGGCGGCGCGAGAACGCGAGCAGTTGCCGCACCAGCGTCGCCGCGCGGGTTGCGTTCTGCTTGATCTGCATGATGTCCTGGAACGACGGATCGGTCGGCTTGTGCGCGTTGAGGAGAAAATCGTTCGCCATCATGATGGCTGACAGCACGTTGTTGAAGTCGTGCGCGATGCCGCCGGCGAGTTGGCCGACCATGTCCATCTTCTGCGACTGATTGATCTGGTTTTCCAGCGTGCGCCGCTCGGTGGTCTCGAGCAGATAGACGATGGCGGCTTCGGTATCGCGCTCGTCCTCTTCGACCGCGGTGACGAAGAACTGGCCCCAGCGTTCCCTGACGCCGTCGAGCATGGCCTCGACGGGTGCGATGTCGCCCTGTCCTTCGGCCGCCTGGTTGATCGCCGCGATCAAAAGGCTGCGGTCGCGCGCGTTCACTGCGCGGAAGATCGACTTCTGCGCCGCGCCGTCCGGGCTCAGGCTTTGCGCGAGCTTGGCGAAGCGGGCATTGGCGCGCACCACCGCGCCGTCGCGATCGACGGTCGCAATCGCCATCGGCGTATGATCGAAGAACCGCATGAAGCGGACTTCCGCGGCACGTTCGGGGTCGGAATGCTCGTCGCGCGCGCGGCTGATCACGAGCGTGCGCGACGAACCCGGCGAGCCGTCGGCGCCGAAGGCGAGCTTGTGATAGAGCCGCACCGGCATCGTCTTGCCGCCGCGCATGCGCAGGTCGATATCGAACACTTCGGTTTTGACCTCGCCGGGTACCGCTACGATCGAGGTCAGGAGCGAGGCGCCATCGCCGGAGACGATATCGGTAAGCTTCAACCCGCCGGATCCAATCTCGGCGAGATCGTAATCGAGCCAGTTCGCCAGCGTGGCGTTGACATAGATGACGTCGCCGGCCGGATCGACCGAGAAGAAGCCGCATGGCGCATGATCGAGATATTCGATCGCGTGCTGCAGTTCCCGGAATACGTCTTCCTGACGCTCGCGGTCCCGCGTGATGTCAGCGATCGACCACACCGCGTATTTTGCTTCGCGCTTGCTCTGGCCGAGCGGGCGAACCCGCATCCGCAGCCAGCGGCCCTGCGCGCCGTCAGAGCCGGCGATGCGGACCTCCTCCTGCTGCCGCTTGCCTTCACGGGCGGCCTTGAGCAGACGGAACACGGCTTCGGAGACGTCGGGATTGCCGATGAAGACGCGCTCGACTGGCCGCACGTCCTGCGCGGTGGCAGCTCCGGTCAGCGCCTGATAGGCGGCGTTGGAATAGACCACGTGCCCTTTGGGGTCGGTCACCGCCAGTCCGTCATAGGCGTGATCGGCGATGCGGCCCATTACCGGATCGTCGGCGCTGCGGTCGGTGAAGCGAATGATACCGGCGGCAAAGGCGAACAGATTGAACAGGCCGACCATGGCCAAAAGCGCCAGCACGCCGAGAATGTAAGGCTGAGCCTGGGCGCGGCCGATGGTCATCAGGGCCACCGCCACCGCGACGATGCCGGCGGCCACCAGCAACACCAGCACGATGCTACCGCCCCGCCGCGCCGGCTCGTGGGCCGCGAAGGGCTCGGTGGGCGAATGGCTGTCGGTTTCGGCGGTCATCTGAAGAAGCACTGCCCATCGGCAAGGAGGTGACGCGCGGGGTCACGCGCCGCTCTTGAGTGCCTGAATCGGACCCGCAAGCGCAAGTCCATTAGGCGGTTATTTGACAGGTTGAAGGCATTTCAAGGCGTTTTCCAGCGGTTCCCCTCACATTCCTCGGCTCGCAAACCCATTCTTGAGGCGCATGACATAACCGATGATCTCGGCCACCGCGTGATAGTGCTCGACCGGAATCTCCTCGTCGATATCGACGGTGGCATGAAGCGCGCGCGCCAACGGCACGTTCTCCACGATCGGTATGTCGTGCTTCTTGGCGATCTCCCGGATCTTGAACGCGATGTTGTCGACGCCCTTGGCGACGCAGACCGGCGCCGACATGCCGCGATCGTAGGACAGCGCCACCGAGTAGTGGGTCGGGTTGGTGATGATCACGCTGGCGTTGGGCACGGCGGCCATCATGCGCTTCTTCATCCGCTGCTGGCGCAACTGCCGGATCTTGCCCTTGATGTGGGGGTCGCCTTCGGACTGCTTGAACTCGTCCTTGATCTCCTGCAGCGACATCTTCTGGCGCTCGAACCACTGCCGGTACTGGAAGAAGTAATCGGCGATCGCGACCGCCGCCAGCATTGCCACCACTGCGCCCATCAACTGCAGCGTCAGGTTGGTGGTGACCCCGAGGATCGCCGAAGGATCGAACATCAGGAACGATTCCAGGCGATCGCGTTCGGGCCACAGCACGGCCACCATGACGGCGCCGAGCGCGATCAGCTTGAACAGGCCCTTGGCGAAATTCGCCACCGCCTGTTTGCCGAAGATGCGCTTCAGTCCCGCGCCGGGCGATACCTTGCTGAATTTCGGTTTCAGCGATTCCGACGACCACACCAGCCGGTGCTGGATCATGTTGCCGGCGATCGCGGCAAGCGCCAGCATCAACAGCGGCACGCCGATCGCGCCGAGCACGGCATAACCCAGCGTGTTGCCGAGCGCGAGCAGCGCCGCGCCATCGGCGCGAAGCTGGCCTGCATTGGCGATCAGGTTGCGCAGCGGCATCAAGATGCCGCCGCCGATCGATCCCGCGAACGTCGATAATATCAGCGTGCCGCCCGCGATGATGAACCAGGTGTTGACCTCCTGGCTCTTGGCAACGTCGCCCTTCGCAAGCGCATCGTCGAGACGTTTTTGCGTAGGGTCTTCTGTTTTGTCGTCGGAATCGTCGGCCATCGCGGCGCTCTAGCATTTTGTTTGAGCATGACCTTCTCGGAAAACCGGTACCCACTTTTCCGGATCATGCTCTATTTCAGCGGCGTCAATTCGTGCATCACGCCGATGAAATAGTTGAGATAAGTCGCCATCATTCCGGTCAGGACGAGGGCGAAGATCAGAAAGCCCACCATGATCGACAGCGGCACGCCGACGAAATAGACCTGCATCGCCGGCATCAGCCGCGCCAGCACGCCAAGGCCGATATTGAAGACGAGGCCGAACACCAGAAACGGCGCGGAGAGCTGGATGCCGATCTTGAACGCAGTCGCGAAGGCGCGCGTGGCAAGCGCCGCCACGTCGCCGCTCGGCATCAGCTCGCCCGGCGAGAAGATCCGGTAGCTCTCGTTCAGTGCCGCAATAACGAGGTGATGGGTGTCGGTGGCGAACAGCAGCGTCATGCCGAGAATGGAGAGGAAGTTGCCGATCAGCACGCCCTGCTGCCCTTGCGTCGGATCGACGGCGGTGACGAAGCCGAGCCCGAGCTGCTGGGCGATTACCGAGCCTGCCACCGCAAGCGCCGCCAGCGTCACGCGCGCCGTGGCGCCGAGCACGATGCCGATGGCGATCTCGTGCACCAGCAGCACCCCGATCGCAGTCATCGAGGTCAGGTCGATCTGGTAGGCGGTGCGGTGCAGCGGCAGGATGATCAAAGTCAACAGCAACGCAATGCCGAGCTTGATGCGCACCGGGATATTGCTCTCGCCAAACCCCGGCAACAGCATCACCATAGCCCCCACGCGGGCGAACACCAGCATGAAGGTGGCGGCAAGGGCCGGCAGCAGCGATATGTCGACGCGCATTTATCCACAATGCATCAACCGCCTATGATTCGCGACGATATCCGCATCATGTGGCTGTGCATCGAATCCGCCATGAACGGCAACGCCAGCAACAGCGTGACGAAGATCGCGAGAATCTTCGGCACGAAGATCAGCGTCTGTTCCTGAATCTGCGTCAGCGCCTGGAATAGCGAGACCACGACACCGACCACCAGGCCAATCACCATCAAGGGCGACGACACCACCACGATGGTCCAGATCGCATCGCGCGCCACGTCGAGGGTTTCAGGGCCGGTCATTTCAATTCCTTTTTCTATCCCCTCATGGTGAGGAGCGCGGCACGCGCGTCTCGAACCATGAGGCCCGTGACCATCCTTCGAGACGCCGGCTGCGCCGGCTCCTCAGGATGAGGACCGTTCAGATCGGCATCTTCATGATGTCTTCGTAAGACTGGATCACCCGGTCGCGCACCGACACCAGTGTCGAGACCGCGACGTCGGTCTCCGCGACTGCGGTCACCACATCCATGACGTTGGCTTTGCCCGCGCTCATGGCCATGGTCTGGGCGTCGGATTTCTTGCCGGCATCCAGCACGCTTCCCACCGCGTCCTTGAGCAGCGCGCTGAAGGACGGGCCGCCGGTGGATTGGCCGCTCTTCTCGGCGCCGCCGGATTCCATGATGCGCGAAAGCGCGGCGTAGGCGTTTGCTGCAACGGTCGGTGAAGCCATTTTCTATAGTTCCTATTCAGGCCTTGAGGATGTCGAGGGTGCGTTGAATCATGCGGCGCGTGGCGCTGATGATGTTGAGGTTGGCTTCATAGGACCGCTGCGCCTCGCGCATGTCGGTCATTTCGACCAGCGGATTGACGTTCGGATATTTGACGTTGCCGGCAGCATCCGCCGCCGGATTGCTCGGCTCGTGCTTGACACGAAACGCCGACTGGTCGGCCCTCACCTTGCCGAGCGTCACCACGCGGGCGTCCAGCGTGCGGTCGAGCGCCGAGGAAAATGTCGGCACCTTGCGGCGATAGGGATCGCCGCCCGCCGATGGCGCGGTGGACTCCGCATTGGCGATGTTTTCCGAGATCACCCGCATCCGCCCCGCCTGCGCGCGCAGGCCGGAGGTCGCGATACTCATCGAGCGGGCGAAATCGCTTCCATCATCTGCCATGATCCGGTTCTCCTAATCGCGCCGCGTCAGCGCTTTCCGATGGCGGTTTTGAGCAGGCCGAGGCTACGGCTGTAGAGCGAAGTGGCGGCCGCGTAATCCATCTGGTTGGCCGAGACCTTCAGCATCTGGTCTTCCAGATTGACCGAATTGCCGGCAGGCTTGGTCAGGAAGCCGCTCTTGCCGCCATCCCCCCTGAAGCTCTGCCCCCCGCCGGAGACGCCGATATGGGTGGCGCTGGTGCGCAGCATGGCGAGCGAGCCCATCGCGCCGCTGACGTTCGCGCCCTTGTTGTCGAATTTCGGCTCGATCAGGTCGCTCGGCTTGAAATTCGGGGTGTTGGCGTTGGACACGTTTTCGGCGAGCACGCGCTGACGCTCCTGGTGCCACTGCATCTTGGTGCGCAGCGCCGACAGGATCGGAAGATCGTTGATGGCCATCGAGCTGTTCCCCGTTAACCTCTGGCAGGCGCCGCGAGGTAGGCAGAATTTGCCCGGTGTATGGTTAATGTCTGGTTAAAATCACGCCTGCGGCGGTGGCCGTGCGCGCCAATGCCCGCTGACAGCGACAAAACGAGCGCATTTTCGCCACGAAAACTGCGTTAACCAGCAGCGACCAACCCGGCGTGGGGCGCTCAGAAGTCGTTTTGGGTCAAACGATTCTTGGTCTATTAATTAACCGGATGGCGGCGTTCGCCGCGGGGATTAAGAAATAAGGCTGATCTCGGGCATGATTCGCCGGTTGCGGATCGCTCAGGGCATGATCCGGCAAACGGGAACCGCTTTCCCAAAGGGAACATGCTCGGACAGGAAGACCTAAAGACCGCACTCGTCGAAGCCAGCATCAAGAGAACGGCCCGTGGCCGGGGACTAAAGAATGCAAACACTGACATTCCTCTTCGCATTCATCGCCGTTCTGGCGCTGATCGGCGTGGCCGCATGGCTGGTCCGCCGCTTCGCCAACAACCGCCTCGGCGCCAACACCCAGCGCGGGCGGATGCCGCGGCTTGCCGTGATCGACGCCGCCGCCGTGGACGGCCGGCGGCGCCTCGTACTGGTACGGCGTGACAATGTCGAGCATCTCCTGATGATCGGCGGTCCGAGTGACATCGTGGTCGAACCCAACATCGTGCGCGCAATGCCCAACCGCGATCAGATGGCGCCGCGCCCGGCGGTCGGCGAGCAGCCGCCGCGGATTGCGCCGCTGCCCGATGCCGCCTGGAGCGAGGAAGCGGCGAGAGCCGATTCGCGACCGACGGACGGCTTCGATCATCACGCCGAACCGCAAATGCCGGAGCCGCCGCCGCGCCCCGCACGTCCCTCCTTTGCAGATGATCTCCGCCGGCCCGCGCCGCCGTCGATGCCGGAGCGTCGCAGCGATCCATTGACGGGCTTTGCGCCGGAATCGATCACCGGTCGTCCCGAAGCGGCCCCGCCGCGCCTGACCCGCAACGAACCGCTGATGCCGCGGCCGCAGCGCGAGTTGCCGCAACGTGAGTTGCCCAAGGCACCACCGGTCCGTGAGGCGCCGCCACTTCGTGAGGCAGCGTCGGTCCGCGAGGCACCGACGGGCCGTGAGGCACCGCCTGCCCGCGAGGTACCTGCGGTTCGTGAGGCGCCGCCGGTTCGAGCACCCGAACGCGCCGCGGCACCACCGCCTCCACCCCCTCCACCTCCTGCGCCGCCGAGCGCCGATCAGAATCTCGCCGAGATGGCGCAGCGGCTGGAAGCCGCCCTGCGCCGGCCGGCCGAACCGGTGGCGCCGCCGGTAGCGCCGGAAACGCCGCCTGCCCGTACCTCCCGCAGCGAACCTCCCGCTCCCACTCCCGCTCCCACACCCGCTCCGCAGAAGAGCGGCTTCGAGAATCTCGAAGACGAGATGGCGTCATTGCTGGGCCGTCCGAAGAACCCTTCGTGAGGCCGGCGACTTCTCCGCGTAGAGTTTTATTTTTCTTAGTCCTGACCGTCGCCGGATCGCTCGCCGATCCGGCGCTGGCGCAGGACATCAGCATCAATCTCGGCCAGGGCGGCGGCGGGGTGACCGAGCGCGCGATCCAGTTGATCGCGCTGTTGACGGTGCTGTCGATCGCGCCTTCGATCCTGATCATGATGACGTCGTTCACACGGATCGTCGTCGTGCTGTCGCTGCTGCGCACTGCGCTAGGCACCGCGACCGCCCCGCCCAACTCCGTGATCATCGCGCTTGCGATGTTCCTGACCGCTTTCGTGATGGGCCCCGTCCTGCAGAGGTCCTATGACGACGGCATCAAGCCGCTGGTCGCCAACCAGATCGGGGTCGAGGAAGCGCTGCAAAAGGCCTCTGTGCCGCTGCGCGGCTTCATGCAGAAGAATGTCCGCGAAAAGGATCTGAAGCTGTTCGTGGACCTCTCCGGCGAGCCGCCGCCGGCGACGCCCGAAGACCTCTCGCTGCGGATTCTGGTCCCGGCCTTCATGATCTCCGAACTGAAACGCGCCTTTGAGATCGGCTTCCTGCTGTTCCTCCCCTTCCTGATCATCGATCTCGTGGTGGCATCCGTCCTGATGTCGATGGGTATGATGATGCTGCCGCCGGTCGTGGTGTCGCTGCCGTTTAAGTTAATCTTTTTCGTGCTGGTCGACGGCTGGTCGCTGGTGGCGGGGAGCCTGGTACAAAGCTATGGGGGGAGTTAGCGGCAAGTCCCGGCGTTTCCGCATGCAAATAGGTCAATATTAATTACGTATTTGCAGCGGAGTTTCCCGGGGAATTTAAGGTGAGATTAGTTCCTTCGTGCACAATGGATGCCAGGAACAGACTTACCGCATCACCGGATCAGAGATGGCAGGCCAGCCGATCGGCGACATGGACGTCGAATACGCCACGACGATTGCCGACCGGGCCATGCGGTTGATGGCGCAGCAGTCGGTCCCTCCCACTCCCACGAATTTCGCTGTCTGGTTCGAATATTCGCTCGGCAGTTCGCTGGCGCTGCGAAAGACCATCGACATCCTGGTCGCAGGCAAGCGCAAGTTCGACGCGGCAACCAACCATGAGCTCTATATTACCTACGTGGCGCCGCAGTCCGGCGCCGATCCGTTCCGCGACCTTCCCGAGCAGTTGAGCGGCCTGATCGAGACCGCCCAGCAATTCCTCAACACCGCCGTCACCGACAACCGCACCCACATCAAGGCGCTCGGGGAAGTGTCATCCGAAGCCGCTGCCACCAGTGATCCGCGGACGATCATTGCGAAGCTGGTCGACGAGTTGTCAAAGGCGACGGCGCGCGCCGCAACGCTGGAGGCAAACTTCGCCGCCACCTCGGAGGAACTCGACAGCATCCGCGACTCGCTGAAGGCAGCCGAGCAACGCTCCAACACCGATGCACTGACCGGGCTTGCCAACCGGCATTCGATGGATGAATTTCTTCGCCTTGCCCAGATCGCGGCGATGGAAAGGGACGAGCCGCTCAGCGTCTTCCTGATCGACATCGATCACTTCAAGAAATTCAACGACGATTATGGCCATCAGGTCGGCGATCAGGTGCTTCGACTGGTCGCCAAGGTCTTGCAGGAAGGCGTTCGCGAAGTTGATCTCGCCGCGCGCTATGGCGGCGAGGAGTTGATCGCGGTGCTGCCGGGCGCCGATCTGCAAGCTTGCACGGCCGTTGCCGAACGCATTCGCCGGCGCATTGCCGAAGCGAAGCTGACACGCCGTGCGACGGGCAAGGAGATCGGCAGCATTACGGTATCAATAGGCGTGTCACAATTCCGCCTCGCCGAATCCGCGGAAGCCATGATCGAGCGCTGCGACCGCGGGCTTTATCAAGCCAAGCGACTCGGCCGCAACCGCACGGTGACGGAAACCGAGCTCGAACCCGAGGCCGGCGCGGCCTAGCGTTTCATCGGTTCTGATTGGATCCGAACCGGGCCTTCACCCTTCCACGACGCGCTTTCCTGATGCGGACCGGCGTCCACGCGGCCCGGAAGCCAACAGCCTATCCGGCCGGCCGGTGGCCAAAGCCCAGCAAGTCCTTCAGATTGGTCAGTATGCCATGCGCGGACTCGTGGGGATGGCGTTTGCACGATCCGAGAACGTGGTGCAGGCCATCCGGGAGGCCCTGAAACTCGATTTGCAGATCTGCGACGACCGCCGCCATCAGCTGATCCAGCCGCCGACCCCAGTCGGATGTATCGAGCCCCTCGATCCTAACCTGCAATGCATCTTCGATCGCGTATATCTCGGTGAGAACGTCCTTGGCGATCATGACGCGATTGCTCTTCAGGGCCAGCCTTAGCGCCAGCCGTTTGTCGTCGAGGTGATCGAGCACCATCGACACGCTGGCGGCATATCGCGTCGATGCAATCTGCGAGGCGCGTTTGCCCAGCGCCATTTTGGTAGCGAGACGGATCAACTGCCATGGCGTCTTGAGATGCTTGGCTACGATCGTCAGCGCGAACGGCACCTCCCGTGGATATTTGCCGCGAAGGCGTCGACCTGCGCACGCACAGCGGCAAGCTCCCGGACATCGAGATTGTCTATGCTGGACGGCAGCGCCTTGTTGAGGGCAACGATGGCGTCAGCGATCAGCAAGGCCGACACGATCTTCTTCAGATCGCCGATCGCGCCCCGCGAGGCGGTATATTGTGCAAGGCCGACACGCGTCCGCTCGACGAGTTCTTCGGAAGCCAGTGCGCTCTCGAGGCATTTGGCGACCTTGTGCTGAAATCCCGCCGCGATGCGGCGGGCTTCGCGCGCATTATCCACGACGAGAACCGTTTTCATCTTCTCGGAGTATTCCTGCGCCAGCGTCGGCAACAGCGACTTGTTGATCCATTCCCAGATCGCAGCCAGGCAGCCGCGCGAGATCTGGCCGGAATTGGCGAGCTCCGGCGCGCGATCAACGAACAGAATTTCGATGGGCTCAAAGAAGTAGCGCGACGGATTGCCGACCCGGCTTTGGGACTGGCCGCTGTTGCGAAACTCCGCGCGCAGTTCCGCCAGGATGAGGTCGGAGCACGGCATGTCCTCGCCGTACATCTGCATCCGCTCGATTTCGATAAGTAGATTCCTGCGCGCCTGCGACGTTATCTGCCGAAGATACTGCTGGATCCGGTCGGTTTGCTCGTTCGCCATGGCTCGTCATACCGCTGCATCTGAAACGCCGGTCGGTACCGGTCATTCAGCGGCGGCGCGTTGGGCATCCGCATTGTACCGGGCATTGCCTCGATCACGGACCGGGCCTTCGACCAAGCCGTTCAATGATCGGTAACGCGGCAGTTGATGCCGTCCCCTGATGCTCGTGGACCAGCCGGTGGCAAACGATCGAATGAAATTGCTGCACGCAACGCGTGCAATTGTGGATACCCAATCGTGAATCAGTGGCTAATTTCCCGGGCCGGGAAAATACGGATATCGCCGCAGGATTCGGGGCAACGGACCCCGATTGCCGTATTCGCGGAGCAGAAAAAGCGGCAGTCCGCTCCGGCGTGGAACAAATGCCGCAATCCCAGCTTATGGTAGACGCCCTACAGCCGGGAGTGTTTCATGAAAATCGCAGGGATGATTATGGCTGCCACCGCGGCCCTCAGCATCGCCGGGACGTCGGCTCTGGCCCAGCAAACGCGGATCGGAATGGTGACCAAGATAGATCGGATCAGCGGCACCATCTCGATCAAGGATATGCCGGAAGGCACCACCGGTGCGAACACCGGCGCGGCGACCGAAGAGTTCAAGATTCAGGATGGCGCGCGGCTGAACGCCCTGCACGCCGGCGACAGGGTCACCTTCGCCGTGAACGACACGCCGGGGACCAAGACCATCACGAAGATCGACAAGACGGACGCGGTCACCAAGATCGAGAAGAAATGAGGCAATGCCGAAGCGCCATCAGCCTCGTGATGTCTCGCTTCGGTTGGCGAATAGCGAGGCCCGGAATGCCCTGGGTCCGGGCCTCCAGCTTCACTGCGCGATAAGATCCGGGTGAAGAGCGCGAGGCTCGTCTCCGGACGATGCTTCGCATCGCCGGGAGAATAATGAAGGGCTTGTGACTCGGTAACGTTAGCGCGGCGCCCGCTCGAGCGACGCGCGAATTTCAGCGACCGCTTCGTCGCAATACTCGTTCAGTTTCTGGAATCGCTGCTGCAGCGCCCGTAGTTTTCCGGCGCGTTTCGCCGGCCCTTCCCGGTCAATATTGAATCTGTCGGCAGGCGATGGACAGGACGCGGCGGCCTCCGCGGTTGCCAGCGCTGCTTGCATCGATGTGTCGCGACCGTTGGTGGAAGACATTTTGCACGCCTCACAAATGCAGAGTCCGGCTGGATTCGATCCGGTGGACATTCTCGGATGCTGGCGCGCTGGTACTCCGACCTTGCATCGCACAGTGTGTTGTTTGGATGCCCGGCCGGGGCCGATTTGGTGGCGAAAGGTAGACATCGGCGGTGAACGCGCCGGCTGACCTCGTATTCTTACGGACTCAATTCTCCACGATTAAGATGCAATCGATAGCCAGTTTCGCCAGTGCTTTCCTTTGTTGTTTGCTCAGCGATTCGTTCAATATGCCCGCCAAGCCTTCAGAAACCGGTCTGCCGCCGCGCTGCGAGATATGCGGCGCAGCTACGACCCGGATCGGAAAGCTGCCCCGGATCGGACTGCGCCCGCTCGTTTACGTCTACAAGTGCGACGCCTGCAACCAGATCACGTCGGTCGAGCCTGAGCGGCAGGACAGCCCCACCATCAGCCCTACCGTCACCCCGCCGATGCCGAAGTCGCGCATCAAGAAGACCCAGCACAGGATCTCCCGGCGAGAGCCACACTGATCGCCGGTCACAGCACCGGCAAGGGATCGAGGCTTCGGAGCGCGCCTTTGCTCGTGCTGAAAACGCCGCAACTGCGGCTGGACCGGGTTTCATCTCGGGAATGCCGCATGTATAGCTTCGGCCAAACTCCGCATTAAATTAATAAGAGTCAGGGCATGTCCGAGGACTTCATCAATGAACTCCGCAACACGCTCGACAACGGCGTTGTGTCAGGCGCTGACATCGACGCGCGCTATTACCACGACCTCGCGGGCAATCCGGTGCCCAAACCGCGCGCAGTCGTCCGCCCCAGAACGACGGAGGACGTCTCCGTGCTGCTGCGGCTCTGTCATCGCGAAGGCGTACCCGTTACGACGCAGGGCGGCATGACCGGGCTGGTGCGCGGCGCGCTGCCGAATGCGAACGAAATCGTGCTGTCGATGGAGCGCATGAACAGCGTCGAAGAGGTCGATGCCTCCGCCGGCGTCGCCATCGCGCAGGCCGGCACGCCGCTGCAAAAACTGCAGGAGCGTGTCGAGCAGGACGGCCTGATGTTTCCGCTCGACCTCGGCGCGCGCGGCAGTTGCACCATCGGCGGCAATATCTCGACCAATGCCGGCGGCAACCGCGTCATCCGTTACGGCATGACGCGTGACCTGATTCTCGGGCTTGAGGTCGTCACCGCCGACGGCACCGTGCTGAAGGGCCTGCGCAAATACATCAAGAACAACACCGGCATCGATTTAAAGCAGCTTTTCATCGGCAGCGAAGGCATCCTCGGCGTCGTGACGCGTGCTGCGCTGCGCGTCTTTCCCGCGCCGGCGGAGCGGCAGGTGGCGCTATGCGCCCTGCCCTCGTTCGGCCAGGTCATGGCATTCCTGAAGCTGGCGCGGCAAAGTCTCGGCGGCGAATTGACCGCATTCGAAGTGATGTGGAATGCCTACTACCGCCTTACCGTCGAGCGTGTGAAGGGCGTGGCCGGACCGCTTCCGATCCATCATCCTTTCTACGTTCTGCTGGAAGCTTCCGGCAGCGATCCCGAGCGCATCCATGCCGATCTCGAGAAGCTACTCGAAACGGCGATGGGCGACAACCTGATCCTCGACGCCACGCTCTCGACCTCGAATGCATCGGCCGCCACGATCTGGCGCATCCGCGATTCCAGCGTCGAACTGGGCCGCACCTTCCCTTACACCGCCCGTGTCGGCTTCGATGTCAGCCTCGCTATCGACCGGATGGAGGAATATGCCGACACGATCGTATCGCGGATCAGGGCCATTGATCCGCACGCGTTCGCCATCGTGTTCGGCCATGCCGGCGACGGCAATCTGCACGTCAACGTGCATCACGAGCACACACCCGACAAGCACGATGAATTCGAGAAGCTCGTCTATGACATCACCGGCGAATTCGGCGGCTCGATCTCGGCCGAACACGGCATCGGCATCCTGAAGCGGCCTTACCTTAAAATGAGCCGCACCGAAGAGGAAATCGAAACCATGCGCACGCTCAAGCGCGCGCTCGACCCGAAGAACATCCTGAACCCGGGGCGAATTTTTACGGTGTGATAGGGCGACCGCCCTCAACTCCTTTATACAGCCGTTATCGAGGCCCACGGAAGCGCGGCGCGGCGCGTTACTGCGCCGCCCTCGTTTCGGCAATGATTCGCAGCGAAGCGGCTTGGCTCGCATCCGGCTCCGAGCCGGTAGCGACCGGGTCCGTCAGCGATGGCGGCAATTTCTGCACATGCTTGGTAAAGATCCTGACGATCTGTCCCTTCACGCATGGCCCTTTGTCGAAAATATCGGATGCGATGCTCTCGACGGTATCCCTCAACGACAGGAACTGCGCCTGCCTTGCCATGCTTTCCGTTCCTTTGACGCCTCCGAGTTCATCCATCGCGGCGTCGCTGATCTGACACTCGACCGTGTCCGCATCGTTCAGCATGGTGAACCTGAACGCCAAGCGTTCGTTGTCGTGTCCTATGATTCGGTCCCGGGTCAGTGGCATCAGACGGCCCGTCTTGGGCGATTGGCTAGAGGCGATTGCAGGAGGCGCGCCAGGAAGACGCTGAAGTCTTTCCTAATGGACCAACTCGTCAAAAATTGGGCTGCAGCACGTCGGACCAGCGCACGAACCTATGCGCTCGGCGGAGCCGGATCTCTTCATACCTTTCCCTTCCAGATCAGCCATCGGTAGATGCCGAACAGGTTGATGAGTGTCACCACGACGTTTTGCACCATCAGCGCATATTCCGCAGTTAGGTAGCCGACGATGATCCAGATTATCGATGCTGCGCTGAGTACCACGAAAGCCCAGCCGGTAATTCGTGGCCGCGCCCGGGCAGCCAGAACCAGCCCGGCGCCGATCGTGCCGGCGGTCGCCACCCAGCGCAGGATTTCATCCATCACGCTCGCGCTCCGCAGAAAGCCACGAACGTCGCTCCGCGATTTGCCTATACGGGTGCAGTCGTGGACAAGCCAGCGGGCTGAAACTTTTCCTCCTCGTGCGCTGACCACCACTCCACCACGGCTCGAGCGACCTGGTCCCACAGCAGCGTCGGAAGATCGGGTACCGCGATCCTGACCACGTGACGATTGCGTGCGGTATCACGAAACCACTCCGCTGCGCCGAAATCGAAGCCGAAACTCCCCGCATGCCGCAGTGGCAATCCGGCTCTTCGCAGGTCGTCACACAAATCCGCCGCCACTTGCTTCGTCTGCTTCTCGTCGAGCATTCGCTTCGGCGCCAGTGTGACATAGAGACCGTGCGCGAAATGCAGCTCCGCCGATGAAGCGAGCCCGGACGCAAAACAGCGTGCCGTCCGCCTGCTGTTGCGCAAAATGGCCGCCACCCGCCTGTCAGTCAGTGCCCGGTAGGCTTTCGCGCCGACGTAGGGCGGGAAATGCGCAGGCACCGCCGCGCCGCCGAACAGTCGCACGGCATTGCGCGTTTCGTTGGCGAGGTCCTCCAGCCGCTCCCGCTTGGCCGGGGCGACATGCTTTTCGCAGGTGACGAAAACGACCGAGCCGAGCCGGCCGTACTCCACCCCGAGGGAGTCGAGCTTCGTATGGCTGCGCACCAGCGCGATCGGGACTTTCCAATGTCGCGCCCAGCTCACAACCCGGCGGATCCGCCCCGAGCCCGTCGAGAAGCAGGTCGTGTCGAAAATCACGAGATCGAGGCGCGGCCTTGCACAATGGAGGGTTGCCTCGAATGCGGCAGCGGGCGTGCATGAATCGAACAGAAGAATTCGCGGTCGATCAGCCCAAAAGGCGACCTCGTCAGGAGAGCTTTTCAGCGGCACCAAGCGAAACTGACGTGCATGATTTTCGATGAGCTCCAGGGTCTCGCCATAGGCGGCAGGCAAGGCGAGGATGTCCGCCTCGGGCACCAAGCGTGCGAAGGCCAGCAGCAGCGCCGATATCGCCGCCATCCCGGAGGACGTATAGATGGTCTGGTTCGCCGCTGTCGAATGGTCGAACTGGTAAAAGGATGGGCCGCGCACTTCGAGGTCTGCACGCTGATAGTCGTAGCTGAACTGGAACGGCCCGGCGCGCAGGCGGCCCGGATGTGCCCAGGCTGTTTCCGTGAACGCCCAATCGTGCAGTGCATGCTCGGCCTTCAGGGCGGCGGCGACGTGAAACTTGTGCTCAATCACCTCGGCCACCGAGATCGGACGCCGCAGCGCCAAAGGAGCGCTCAGGAAACCGTTCAGCAACGTGATTTCCCTGTGTTTCCTGTCGAGATAAGCCTCAAATGTTTCCATGGCTGGCTTCGATCGATCCTGCCTCGCGATAACGTGTCGGGAGGGCATTGGGTCCACGCCATGGGGAGATGCATCCGGCTCGCCTTTGGCCCCTCAACCTTTCCAGCCGGCCTTACGCAAGCCCTCGATCAGATGCGCGTGATCATCCGGCCGAAACCAGGGGGCTCTGTTGCGAACATACATATCGAAGGCCGCCGGTGCGTGGGAGACGGCTAGCTCCAATGCTTCGCTCGCTTCTGCAATGCGCCCAAGCTGGCCCAGCCCCGCCGCAGACCAGCGGTAGATCATCGGAAAATCGGGATACGACCGCAACAGCCGCTTCGAGGCCTCGATCGAAGCGTCGTATTCACCGCCGAAATATAGACCGCACACAATGTGCAATAAACGTACTGCCAGATAGGGATCGCGCGGATCGAGCCTGATACACTTTTCGAGAGCCGTGAGCCCCTCCTTCGGTCGTCCGGCGAAAATCAGCGTCGCGCCTCGGTGGGCGTGCGCGATCGCCAAATTGGGACTCATCGCGAGAGCTCGCTCGATCTCCGCCAACGCACCGTCCGCCTCGCCGCGGGAATGCAAGGCCCAGCCGAGACATGAACGAGCTTCCGCATCGGCCCCATCGAGGGCGACCGCTCGGCGGGCCAAGCCCTCGGCCGAACGTTGCGCCTCTGCCAAATCCAGCGTTTGGTAAATTGCGGCCGCTTGCAGTTGATATAGAGCGAGCGCGCTGTAGCCGCCGGCAAAGGTCGGATCGTGATCGATTGCCCGCCTGAAAAATTCCGCTGCCCTCAAATCGTCATCCAGCGTGGCTTTGCTCAGATGCCACAGACCGCGCTGATAGGCCGCCCAGGCATCAAGGCTCCCCGGCGGCTTGCGCATCGCTCGACGCAGCTCAGCGTCTGCAATGGCGGGAGCAAGCGCGGTGGTCAGCGCCTCGGTGAGTTCGTCCTGCACAGCAAAAACATCGGCAAGATCGCGGTCGTAGCGCTCCGCCCAGACATGATTACTGGTTTCCGCCTCTATCAGCTGCGCGGTGACGCGGATGCGGTTACCCGCCTTGCGCACGCTACCTTCGAGCACATAACGCACGCCTAGCTCGCGCCCGGCCTGCCTTACGTCGACCGATCGCCCCTTGTAAGTGAAGGACGAATTTCTGGCGATAACGAACAGCGATGGATAGCGCGATAACGCCGTGATCACGTCCTCGACGATACCGTCGGAGACGAACTCTTGCTCGGGATCGCCGCTCATGTTGCTGAACGGAAGTACGGCGACGGATGGCTTGTCCGGCAACGCCAGCATTGTAGTCGTAGGCTTGTACATCGCAGGCCGCCGGGTGGGATCGATAATGATGCGGTAAACGTGGACAGGTCGGGCGATGTTCTTCAGCGTTTGCTCACCCGCGTCCTCGATATCGAAAGGCACTCTATCGCGCGCGTGATTGAGGACAGCCTCGGAGATACATATACCGCCGGGTTCGGCGAGCGCCTCAAGGCGGGCTGCGATATTCACACCATCACCATAGAGATCGCGGCCTTCTATCATCACGTCCCCAAGATTGACCCCCACGCGAAACTCAATTCGTTTCTCCTGCGGCACGCCAGCATTGCGTTCGACCATGCCCTGTTGAATGCCGATCGCGCAGCGTACTGAATCGACCACGCTTGGAAACTCGATTAGAATTCCGTCGCCGGTCGTTTTCACAATGCGGCCGTGATGTTGCTTGTTCTTTGGCTCGATCAGCTCACTGCGAAGCTCCTTGAGGCGGGCGAGCGTGCCCTCCTCATCCGCACCCATCAGTTGGCTGTAGCCGACAATATCTGCGGCGAGAATGGCGGCGAGCTTGCGTTTGGTCTGATCTGAGGCCATTGAAGTAGGCCTCCCAAGCGCTATTCAGAGATTCCGGCAAAGGTGTTTCGAGTGCAGGCTGCGGCCTGCGCGTCCGGGTTGATACTCATCGAATATTTGTGGCCGTCCTGACAGCTGACGGTCCAGTTATCGATCCCGGCTTGAGCACTACCTTGGTAGGTGCTCCGAACAACAACGTCACAAGCCAACTTTTTATTTTTCAGAACGGAGGTCCAGAAAGCGCGATCCTTGGCTCGATCCATTTCAAGTATCCTCGTCGTAGTTTGGTTAGCGGCGTGGGCCACCTTGAAAGGCGCCGGAGCTACGGCCTCGGATCGAACGGCGGTTGTTGTAGCGGCGCTCGCGTTCTTCAAATACAGGTCAGCATCGATAACAAACCAGATAACCGGCGATATGAAGATGAAGCTCGCGGCAGTTGCGAAGAAAAAAATACGTGATCGTTTCAGCATGTTTTTCGTCCCGGAGTTCGAGACATCGGCCGCCAACGCGGCGTCGCGCGGCCGCAGAAAGCCGAGGAACTAAAGCTTTTCGAACAAGCCAATAGCTGCGATCAAGCACGCACCGGCCCGCGGCAAAAAAGATGAAGGTGGGGCTGACTGATAACCTAGGGAACCGCGTCAGCTCGGCTTGAAAGTTGCGTGCAATACGGCGAGTCGAGCAGCGCCGAGATCGTAACCGGCATCCACTCTCTGGATGTCAAATTCGGCCACACGCGATCTGATCGACGACCCAAGCATGATCCGGCCAGCGGCAAATTCAATTCACGAATTATGAACGCGTGGAGGTTTAGCGCAACCGCTGAGGCTAACTAGCCGGAGGTGCAGGTTTCGTTGTCAGCCCGCCGTTACCTTGCCGCGCCGACCCGCCTGATGCCGGCAATCGCCGGCAAGGCGCCGGTGTGAACCGGCTCGCTCCTGGACATTTCCGGCGACAGGGGCGCGCGGGCGGTAGCATCCGGGAAGCGGATCCTCATTTCACGGATGAAGCCGTCGAGCGTGTCGACGCTGGCCGCCAGCTTGGCAATCAAAGCGAATTCGGCGCTGTTGGAGGCGGCCGGCTTGCTCGCGGTCTCGAACGCGAAGCGGTCGGCCTCGCCGATCATCAGGGGCGCGTATTTCTCGCGGAAACGAGCCAGGCCGATCGCGTCCTCGGCCAGCGCATAACCGACTACGGCACGGATGATGTCGCTCTTCTCGGCGGCATTCAGCGGTTTGAAATCGCGCCAGCGGTCGGCGTAGTACAATTCGATCTGTTCGGAAGCCTCCCGCCACTGCCGCGACGCCCAATAGATGTCGGAGCGCAGCCGGATCGCTTCGCGGCCGGTGATGTTGGAGATGATATCGAGCGCGAGGTCGTGGCGACCGACATCGCTCTGGGCCCGCGCCTCCAGGAGTAGCCGCTGCTGACGCAATTCGCCGGACAGATCGGCGATCCGCGTCAGGCGCAGCGCCATGATCGCCCGGTCCGGCTTGCGGTTGGCCAGGTAGACCATCGCAAGCCGGGCCGCCACTTGCGCGCGCGCGGCCCCCTCCAGGCGTTTGTCGACTTGGTACTGCAACAGTTCGGCGGCCTGGTCGAGCAGGTCGACGGCGGCCAGCCGGTCCGCGAGGCGCCGGATCATTTCATCGCCGCGCCGGCCGATCGGCGTCAACTCCCGATACTCATAGAACATGGCGAGCGCGTCGACCGGCTTCATGTCGTCGCCCTTCTGGCCGAGATAGAGGTCCGTGAACAGCGCGGACGCCGCATCCTGGCCCTGCCGCGACAGTTCGGAGTTGGGCTGCAGCTTCGTCGCGGTCTTGGCGGCGGAGAGCGCCTCGGCATAGCGCCCGTTTTCGGCATAGAGCTGCGTCAGCTTGTTCAATGCCTTCAACTCGATCGAGTCGCCGCGCCAGATCACCGACAATGTCTCAAGTTCACGCATCAACTCGGTCTGGCCGAGTTCGCCGCGCCGGTGCCGCAGCAGGGTCTGCAGCAACCTCGCCTCCGCCGATGCCTTCCGGTCGCTGGACTGCGCCGCCAACCTGTAGGCGTCGAGCGCGTCCTTGTCGTGCCCCAATGCCTCGGCGAGACGTCCGCGCAGCACGGCGATCTCGGGCTTCATCTCGTTGGGAATGCCGATCACTTCCAGTTCGCTGCGCCGCCGCGAGGCCCCGCCATAATCCTTTACCTCGAGCGAGGCCCGCATCGCGTCGGTAATGATGATGCGCTGCAGTTCCAGCGGCAGCGCGGCGATCGAGAATTCGGCGTTCTTGAACTTTTCACGCGCGTCCACCCATTTTTCCTGGCGGGCGAACGCGAACCCTTTCCACAATTGGGAATCGTAGCCGTTGCCGATCGCTGGATGGGCAAGATCCTTCAGCGCATGCTCGGGATGGCCGATCAAGATGCTGGCTACCGCATGCACCATCAGCACGGCGGCGTCTTCATTCCCCTGGTTGGTTTCGGAGAGGATGAGGTTGGTTACCCCTCTCGCCTCCTGATACATGCCGCGCGATATGTAGAAATTCGCAAGTTCGAGGCGGGCGTGCCTCTTTTGCTCGGGCCCCGCAGCGGCCGCGGCCTTGATCAGCGCGTCCAGCCGGGCAAGGAATTTTTCCTCCCGGTTCTTGCGCCATTCATCGGCGTCGAACAGCGGCCTAACTGCCGCGGTGGCACGTTCAGCCGCGACGTCGGCGGACGACAGCGTCAATCCGCCGGGCCGGCCGAGCATCACTTTGTCGGCGCCGACCTCGGCGTTGATATCGTCGGAGTTCGGATGCACCACCACGCCGTGCACCGATTCCAATAGCGACAGTTCGACGAAATCCTGCCGCTTGATGAGGCCGCGGGTCGGTGGCGGCGCGGTCACGACCCACAGCGTATCGCCTGCGTCGGGATCGACCAGCCGGTGCATCGCGCCGGGATTGGCCAGCGGCACGGTGACATTGGCGAGCGCGGGATCGGTAATGTTCCGCAGCACCATCAGCGGCAGCGGTGGCGTCTGGCCGCGGTCGGCGAAGGTCAGCGTCCACTCGGCGCCGTTGGCGCGGCCTTCGCTTTCGAGCGAAGGGATCTGCGGCCGGTTGAGGCGGATACGGACAGCCTGGCCCTTTTCCAGCGGCAGCCGGCTGACATCGCCGATGATGGCGCCGCCCTTGCTACGGATCGGTTCGATATCGACCGGCGTGGTCTGGTCGAATACCAGCCATACCGTGTCGGCACGGCGAAACAGCGCAGCCGGGGTTGGCGCGGCAAAGGAGAACGTCACGCGCAGGCCGTCACTGTCACGCCTTGCCTCGACGCCGGGGGGCTTGTCCTTAGCACCACTTTCCGGCGGCGGACCAGACGCCGCCGGTGCGGCCTTCGTCGGCGGCTCCGCGGAAGACAGAGCCTGCTTGGATGCCGCAGGCTTTGGCGCTTCCGCCGCGGCGGCCTGGAGCGGTTCGGCGGGCATTTTCTCGGTCGTGGGAATGGCGTTGCCATTGGCCGGCGGCGCCTTTTTTACGGCAGCCATTGCGGCCTCCGCAGCGGCCGGTGCTTCGTTCACCTGCGCGGGCTTGATTTCGATCCTGGCCTGTTCGGCAATCGTCTCCGACGTGACCGGCGGAATCTCGGCCGGCTGCTGTGGTGGCGGCGATTCCTTCGGGACCTTGTCGCGCGCGATCCGCGAGGTGGGTCCCGGCTTGGCCGGCACGACCGGTTTGGCCGCGGCTTGCAGCTCGGCCAGCCCGGGCTTTTCCGGCTGCTGGAAGGCGACGTCGATCACATAGTTCTTTTCCTCGCGGAAGGAATGCACGTCGACCTCGCCGATCATCATGATGTCGACGGCGGAAAAGTCGACGTCGGCGCGCTGGTTGATTGAGGCGATGTTTGGCGGCGCCGCCACCTTCGCATCCGCCAGATCGAAATTGAGCACGCTGTTGAACTGCAGCGTCAGCTTCTGATCGTTCAGCACCGACGAGACGTTGACTCCGTCGGGCATCTCGAACACGAACCGGACGAAGGTCGGCTGCACCGAGGCGCGGACACGCACCGGCGGCTTCTTTTTCGCGGACGCCGCCGCAAGCTGCGCGCGGAGCGCGCGCTCGGCAGCCCGCGCCCGCTCCGCCAGTTCGCGAACGACCGCGGCTGGAAGCGCGGGCGGCGGACCCGTCCAGCTATCGGGCAGGAAGTCGACGAAAATCCGCTCCGCCGCCGTCATGGTGTTGACGGTTGCCCGCCGCGCCAGCGACAGCCGGATCGCGGTGCCGTCGGGATCGCGCCGCGCCGAGCCGACATAATCGGGGACGGCGTCCGACAGTTTGTCGACGGGAATGTCCACCGGGCGCTTGAAGCGGATGATAATGATCGAACCCGCGGTCGAAACGTCGGATTCGACGTCCTCGGCCAGTTTCAGTACCAGCCGCGCGAAGCCGCCTCCGGACGTGAACGTGGCCTCTCCCCGCACTGGATCGTCGGCCCGGCAGGGCTGCGAAATGGCGAGCGCGGCGAGCAATATGACAAGAGCGAGCGGCCAGCCACGGCAAAGCCGGGCCGCCCGCGCCAAAGCGCGGCTCTGCGATCCAGTTCCGGCAGCCTTTTGCCCCATCCGGAAATCTCGTGGCCTCAATGATTCTGCGGCGAAGCGCTCTCGCCTGCGGTTTTGAATCTTGGATGGGCCGACTTAAGGCTTTGTTAACGTCAACTCATTGATTTCGCTGAAGGCGCCGGCGAGTCCATCCGGCGGCATGGGGTCGAGCACCGCCCCATCAAGAAAGGGCCGGAATGCGGCTCTTCTCGGCCTCATCCTGCAAATACCGCCGGCTCGCGACTGCAGGCAGTCGCGACGACATCGCCCCCACGCCAGAATTCAGAATCATTATCGCGAGACGAATGGAACCAACATCAGCCGTCCCGTTTTAGGAGAGGCATGGACTCGGGATGCACGGCCGACAATCCATCAGCCAAAGCTCCCGGGTCTGCCAACCTGCCTCAGACAGCCAAATTCGGAGTGCGTGAAATGGCAACCCAGATCGTGATGGATCGTACCGGCGACACCCGGCATACATTCGACATCCATGACCGCGCGGAGGTCGAAAAGGCCGAGCGGCGCTTTATGGAATTGACAGGCGCAGGATTTACGGCAGCGGTCCGAACGGGACCCGGCGAGCAACGGGTTATCCGCTCCTTCGATCCGACGGCGGAAGAAACGCTGTTTTATCCGCGTCTCGTTGGCGGCTGACGGCAGTGACCCAGCAGATCGTCCTTGCGATATGCTCGTTTGTGCTGGCTTTGCTCGGTACCGTGCTGCTGTCAGCGCTTTCGCTGGCAGTGGCGCGGTCCGGTTCCTGCAGCAAATCGTTTCGCTTCGAGACTGAGGCGCGAGCCCTCGCGCTCTTGAAGGATTGGCTCTCGCCGAAGCAGCGGGCCTCTTACGAGCGATTCCGATATTTCGACGTCGTCGGCAGCCACACCGGGACGCGCTACCGTATCCACCATGGGACGCAGACGAACATTGAGGAAATCAGCGGCACCGGCCAACATGTCTGCAAATGGTGCTTTGTTCCCGATGGCGACCTCGTCGCCGGCGATGTCATGCTGGCGCAGAAAATCGCCCTTGAAACCAACGAGCGCGGCGCGCTCGCCGTAGCCCACCGCTCGTTTGTCTCGTCAGGGCCGCGCAGGTTCTGACCGGCATACTACCCTTGCTGGGGCGCATCCTGCGTCAGTTCGGCTTTGGCTGCAGGATCTTGCCTTCGATTTTCGGCAACTCGGCCACGGGAGCGGATTTGTCGGCGCCGGCGCGGCGGGCCAACTCGACCGTCAGCCGTTCGGCCGCTTCCGGCTGCATCAAGCCCAAAATGTCCGACATCTTCCGCGGCGCAATCTGGGAGGCGATTTCGTAGAGCACGGACATTTCCAGCCGGTCGAACACCTTGGCGGCGTCTTTCGGCTTCATGCCCTCGTACATCGTGATGATGCCCTTAAAGCGGGCAGCCTCCTGTTCGGCCTTTTGCCCGCTCACAGTCGAGATCCGCGCCTCGGTGGCCTTCATTTCCTCGACGCGGCCCTCGATGCGCTTCTCGGCTGATTTCAGAAGGCTTTCGCGAATTTCGATTTCACGCGCACGCTGCTCCAGTTCCTGGCGCCGCGCCTGCAGCCGTTCCAGGATAGCGCGCTCCGACGGCGACACCGATTGCGGGTTCTGGTCGGGAAACACCACGACGCCGTCGACCTTCGGCGCCTCGGTAGCCGGCGCGGCCGGCTTCGGCGCCTCTTCCTTTTTCTCTTCCTTCTTGACCGAACCGGTGATGTCGGCGGTATCCGGGATCGAGCCACCGGGATAGCCCAGATTGTCCTGCGCCCAGGAGCGCTTGGCCGGCTGGCTGACCTGATAATCGAACACGTATCCGCCATCGATCACGAGGCCCGCGACCTTCAGCACTGCAAGGCCGAAGATCGCGACCAGCACGACCGGAATGACACGGATATCGCGAAACGACTTCATGCGGCGAGGCCACTGGCCTTTCGGCGTTCGGAGAATGCTTCAGCCGCCGCGGCTACTGCCTTGGCTGCAGAGACCCTGGGTGCTGCGGGTTCGGCTTCTTGCGAGGGCCGCGCCGCGATCGCGATCTTGGACAGCCGTCGAATGACGCCGTCGCCTTCAGCGAGCATGCCCTTCAGGTGCCCCGCCATCTGGGTCGCGGCGGCGAGTTGGCTGCCAAGATTCTCGTTGACGTCGCGCACCGTGTGCTTGAGGCCGCCGATCGCCCGCTCGGCGATTTCGGTTGCCGTGATCAGTTCCGCGATGGTGGCCTTCAGCGAATGCTCGTCTGCCTTCAGCCGCTTCAGCCGTTTGTTGAGCAGCATGCAGTAACCGATCGTGAGCAGTAGCAAAACCGCCACCAGACTCTCGATCACAATGCCAAGGAAATGACTCATTGTGCCTCCATCAACTTGGTTTGCTCGTCGGCCTTCTCGAACATCGCGAAGGTGGTATTCGGCTTGCGCAATTGCTTGGTGACGCGGATCGCGACGCGGTCGCCGACGCGGCCCATGCGGCCTTCCGTCAGAAGGACATTGCCGCAGCGGACCTGCACGAGTGCGTCGGGGCGCATCTCCAGCGGCAGCGTGTCGCCGACCTTCAGCGTCATCAGGTGCTTGAGCGGAATGTCGGCTTCATACAGCACGGCATCGACGGATATCTCGGCCTGCGCCACTTCGGTGGCGAAGTGCCCTTCCCAGATCGGATCGCGGCCGAACTTTTCGCCCATGAACATCTGGAGCAGAACCGGGCGGATCGGCTCGATAGTCGCGTAAGGCAGCAGCAGTTCGATGTTGCCGCCGCGGTCTTCCATATCTATGCGCAGCCGCACCAGGATCGCAGCGTTGGCGGGCCTGGAAATCGCGGCGAAGCGTGGATTGGTTTCCAGCCGGTCGATCGAGAACGTCACCGGCGACAGCGGCCGGAACGCCTGCTCGGCGTCCGAAAGCACCACCTCGACCAGCCGCTTGACGAGGTTGGTTTCGATCGTGGTGTAAGGCCGACCCTCGATGCGCAGCGAGGTCTGGCCGCGGCGGCCGCCGAGCAGCACGTCGATAATCGAATAGATCAGGCTGGAATCGACGGTCGCAAGGCCGAAATTCTCCCACTCCTCGGCCTTGAACACGCTGAGCACGGCCGGCAAGGGAATTGAGTTCATGTAGTCGCCGAAGCGGACCGAGGTGATGCGGTCGAGCGAGACTTCGACGTTGTCGGAGGTAAAATTGCGCAGGCTCGTGGTCATCAGCCGCACCAGGCGGTCGAACACGATTTCGAGCATCGGCAGACGCTCGTAGGACACCATCGCGGAATCGATGATGGCGCGAATGCCGGAATGGTCGTCGAGATTGACATCGCCGACGGTGAAGCCGAGCAGATTGTCGATTTCTTCCTGCGACAGAACCCGCTCGCCGGAATTCTTGTTGCCGAATTCGCGGCCGCCATCCTCGACCATGGCCGCCCATTGCAGCGCCATGCTCTCGGAGAGTTCATTGGCGGCGGCCTCTTCCGCAGCCGCCGCGGGGTCTTCGGAATCCAGCGAGGCTTCCCATTGCGCGGCAATGGCGTCCTGGTCCATCTGGTCTTGGTTGCCGGCCATGATGTTAAATCCGCCCCATCACTGCACGACGATTTCCTTGAACAGCACGGCGCTCACCTGCTGCGGCGCCACCGCGTTGTTGACGCGCTTGGTCAGCTCTTCCTTGAGGCGAAACAGGCCCGCCGAACCGTTGATGTCGGAAGGACGCAATTCGCGCAGGTAGGTCTGGAACAGGTCGGTGACGCGCGGCAGGTTCGGCTTGATCGCCTCGACCTGCTTCTCTTCCTTGATCTCGAGCACGATCTTGACGCGGAGATATTGCACCCGCTCGCCCGGGGCGCCGACCAGGTTGACCATCATATCGGGCACTTCGATGAAGGACGGCGGCTTCGGCGGCAGCGCTTCGGCGTGCTTCTCCTCGCCGTGGCCGCGCATCAGGAAGAACCAGCCGGCGCCGGCGCCGGCGCCAAGAATGGCGACGAATCCGGCGACCGCAATGATCAGCTTGAGCTTGCCCTTTTTCGACGGTGCGGCGTCTGCGCCGTCTGCGCCTACCGCCTGCTCGTTGTCAGCCATTGCCCCGCCCGCTTCGATTCCGGAAACGAACGCGGTTGCCACCAGCCTGGGTAACGATGCCCCCACAACGCGAAACAAAAGCCGCCAGCGCACACGCGCCCTCTACGCGTGCAACGCTAGGGTAATAATGGTTAACGGAACCTTTCCATTCGCGCCCAACTGGGAAAAATCTGCCGGGCAAACATGGTCAACAAGACCTTTCTGCCGCCCCCTCCGCCCCCAGAAAAACGCCTAACCCATTCAAAAATCAGCATTTCAGGACTTGGCACGGCTTTCGCTAAGTAGACGGCGTGGACCCGCCGGCTTGGGAGAGCTCAAAGGTTTACGACGGATCCGGACCACGGGCTTGGGAGAGCCTGCTTCGGATCGATCAAGGGGAGAACCACCGATGGAGAATATGCTTCTCGTCGGACTTTCGCGGAAGATGACGTTGGAACGGCAGTTGGATGTCGTCGCCAACAACGTCGCGAACATCAACACGACCGGTTTCAAGGCCGACCGGTCGCTGTTCGAGGAATATCTGCGCTCGCCGGCGCATGAAGACAATTTCATGCATGCCGACCGTCGCGTCTCCTTCGTGCATGACCGCGCCACCTTCCATGATTTCTCGGCCGGCCCCTCCGAGCAGACCAAGAACCCGCTCGACGTCGCGATCGACGGCAACGCCTTTCTGGTGGTGCAAACGGCCGCCGGCGAACGCTACACCCGCGACGGCGGCCTGCAGATCAACAATCAGGGCCAGCTCGTGACCGCGAGCGGCGATCCGGTGCTGGGTACTTCCGGTCCGATCGTGTTCCAGCCGACCGACAAGGAAATCAACATCGCGGCCGACGGCAATATCACGGTCCTCGAAGGCACCGGCCGCACCGATTCGGTTCGCGGCAAGCTGCGACTGGTCTCCTTTGCGGACCCGCAGAAGCTCGTCAAGGAAGGCGGCAACCTCTACTCGGCGGGCCAGGGCATCGCCGCCCAGCCCGACATCACTTCGCGGGTGCGCCAGGGCTATATCGAGAAGTCGAACGTCAATTCGGTCCACGAAATGAGCCGCATGATCGAGATCACGCGCACCTACACGCAGATCTCGGCGATGCTGCAACAGCAGCACGACCTGCACCGAACCGCAGTCGAGAAACTCGCCGACGTTCCGGCATAACGCTTAAGGCATAGATCGATGCGCGCACTCTACACAGCAGCGACCGGCATGGCGGCACAGGAACTCAACGTTCAGGTGATCTCCAACAACATCGCCAACATGCGCACCACCGGCTACAAGAAGCAGCGCGCGGCGTTCCAGGACCTGATCTATGACCATGTGCGCCGCGTCGGCGCGCAGGCTTCCGACCAGGGGACCATCCTGCCGGTCGGCGTCGACATCGGCGGCGGCGTCAAGACCGTCGGCACGCCGCGGCTGATGAGCCAGGGCACGCTGTCGCCTACCGGCAACGACCTCGATATCGCGATCCGCGGTGAAGGTTTCTTCAAGATCCAGGTGCCCGACGGCACTTATGCCTATACTCGCGACGGCTCGTTCATGATGGACGCGCAAGGCCGTGTCGTCACCGCCCAGGGCAACCCGGTGCAGCCGACGATCACGATTCCGCAAAACTCCTCGCAGATCACCATCAACGCGCAGGGCCAACTCACGGTGATACTGCCGGGATCGAACACACCGACGCTCGTCGGCCAGATCGGCCTGACCCGCTTCATCAACAAGGCCGGTCTCAACCCGATCGGCGACAATCTGTTTACGGACACCCCAGCCTCAGGCACGCCGCAGGACGGCGTCGCCAACACCGACGGCTTTGGCGACATGCAGCAGGGCAACCTCGAACAAGCCAATGTCGAGGTAGTGACCGAAATCTCCGACCTGATTGCCGCCCAGCGTGCCTATGAGATGAACGCGAAGGTCGTCAGCGCGGCCGATCAGATGCTGCAATCCACCTCCAACATGTTCCGCTAAAGGACTGGTCATGATCGCCCGCGCCCTCCTCCTGGCCGCCGCCCTGATCGCCGCATCGAGCCCGGCCGCGGTCGCGCAGACCCAGGAAAGCTTCGCGAACCGCAACGTGATCGCTGCGCCCGCGCTGCGCGCCAACGTGCAGGTATCGGGCGACCTCGTCCGGATCGGCGACCTGATCGACAATGCCGGCAGCGCCGCGCAGATCGCGATCTATCGCGCCCCGGATCTCGGCACCACCGGCTCGCTGCCGGTAGCGCAGGTGCTCAACACTCTTCGTGCCCATCATGTGATCGGCGTCGACACCCGCGACCTCAGGGAAATTTCGGTGACGCGTCTGGCCCGCACACTCGAAGGCAAGGACATCGAGCTGCAGGTCGCGCGCGCGCTGGAGCGCCGCAATGGTCTCGGCGACGCCGCCAATCTGGCGCTGACCTTCGATCGCGATCCCGGCGACGTCAGGCTGGACGCCGGCTTCAGCGGCAGCCTGCAGGCGGCCATCGTCCGATACGACAATCGCAACGGCCGCTTCGACGTCACTTTTGAGATCGCCAACGAGAACGGCGCCGCCGCTGCCAAGCTGCGTTTTACCGGCACGGCGATCGAGACCGTCGAGGCCGCGGTGCTGGCGCGCAACGTCGAGCGCAATGAGATCTTGAAATCGTCCGACGTGGTGGTCGAGCGCCGCCCGAAAGCGGAAGTTGGCCCTGATGCCGCCGCACGTGATCGCGCGGTGGGCATGCAGGCCCGTCGCCAACTCCGCGCCGGCCAGGCCATCAAGACCGCCGACCTCGCCAAGCCCGATCTCGTACAGCGCGATCAGAACGTCATGTTGATCTACGAGACGCCCGGGATCTACCTCACCATGCGCGGCAAGGCGCTGGACAGCGGCACCGAAGGCGACGTCGTCACCGTCATGAACCTGCAGTCGAAGCGGACGGTGTCCGGCACCGTGACTGGCCGTGGGCAGGTCTCGATCTCACCGCCGGCGTCCCGCCTGCCGCAGACCAGCGATGCCACCTCCTCGCTCGGCAAGGCACAACCCGCACAGGTCGCCGTAGCTACCGTCAGTTCGCCAGTCGCTCCAAAAGCCGAGTAATGTAAATGTCAGTCACCCGTTTCAACCGCCTCGCTCTTTCCGGCGCCATGCTGTTGCTGGCCGTTTTGGCGAGCGGTTGCTCCTCGATCGACCGTCTGTCGCAGATCGGCGAAAGGCCGAAGCTGACGGAAATCGAAAACCCGACGACGCAGCCCGGCTACAAGCCGGTGCAGATGCCGATGCCCAAGCCCGAGCAGGCTTCCTACAACGCCAACTCGCTGTGGCGGAATGGCTCGCGTGCCTTTTTCAAGGACCAGCGCGCCGCGCGCGTCGGCGATTTGCTGACGGTGACTGTCAACATCACCGACAAGGCCAACATCGCCAACGAGACCCAGCGCAGCCGCACGAGCAAGGAAGATTCAGGGATCACCGACTTCATCGGCGCCCAAACGATCACGCAGCCGAACAAGATCCTGCCCGGCCGCCTCCTGACCACGGACTCGACGTCATCGAGCGACGGCAAGGGCTCGGTCAACCGCCAGGAAGCCCTGCAGACCACGGTTGCCGCGGTCGTGACGCAGGTGCTGCCGAACGGCAATCTCGTGGTCGAAGGAAAACAGGAAATCCGCGTCAACTTCGAAATCCGCGAACTGATCGTCGCCGGCATCGTCCGCCCCGAAGATATCCAGAGCGACAACACCATAGATTCCACCAAGATCGCGCAGGCCCGCATCGCCTATGGCGGCCGCGGCCAGATCACCGACGTGCAGCAACCCCGTTACGGGCAACAGGTGATGGACGTGCTGCTGCCGTTCTAGTTTTTTCGAGCTCCCACACTCCATCGCGAACCTAGGCGCGATGAAGTGTATCAACGCGGCCTCCGTCAGCTCCCCTGGCGGAGGCCGTGGTCGTTTGCGCGAGGATCATCTTGAGCTTGCGGCGGCACGGGCGCGCATTGTTCTCCTCGCACGGCCGTTCACGCATTGGAACCGAAGCTTCCGCCCTGCGTTCCTGACAGCACCGAACTACAGGGAGCCGACCATGGGCCGCGGAATGCCATCGATGACAGCCCTTCTTGGGCTACTCGCCATTGCCGGATATCAGAACCGCGACAAACTGGCAGAACTTCTCAAGGGCGCTGGCGGCGGCCAGCCGAATTCGGGCGCCGGTCAGCAGCCCCTGGGCGGCTTGCTGGGCAATCTGAGTGGGGTGTTGGGCGGCGCCGGGGTTGGCGGCCTCCTCAGCGGCGGGATCGGCGAACTGCTCGATAGGTTCCAGCAAAACGGCCAGGGAGATAAGGCTGAATCCTGGATCAATCAGGGCCCGAACAAGGATGTCTCGCCGCCGGAATTGAACCAGGCGATCGGCTCCGACGTTCTGGCACAACTCGAACAGCAGACCGGACTGTCGCAGGAGGAAATCCTGGCGAGATTGTCGCGCGAGCTCCCGGCCGCCGTCGACAAATACACGCCGGACGGCCGTTTGCCCGCAGCATGAATCGGGGCAATCAGGAACGGAGCATCGAGATGGGCATACTTTGGACGATCATCATTGGTTTCATTGCCGGCGTGATTGCCAAGTTCATTATGCCTGGCGACAACGAGCCCTCAGGCTTCATTCTCACCACCATACTGGGCGTGGTCGGCGCCTTCGTGGCGACTTATCTCGGCCAGGCGCTCGGATGGTACAGGCCCGGAGAGGGCGCGGGTCTGATCGGTGCGGTAGTCGGCGCCATCATCGTGCTCTTTGTCTACGGTCTCTTCGCCGGCCGGCAACGGCGATCGATCTAAGAACTGGACCTGATGCGAACGCCCAGGGTCCTGGCGAGGGACATGGTCCCTCCGCGTCGATGCGGCACAGCGCACGGTCCAGACCCCTGCGCCCCGGTACGCCTGACGCTATTCAGTAAGTCAAGGAATCGCCTGCCCATCCGGAAGAACTCACGATGCCAGCGCGGTTAGAAGCATCCGCGCGAGATCGGCGCTGAGATAAGGCTTTGGCAGCAGCAGCACGCCAGCCTCGAGACGGCCATGATGTACAAGGGCATTCTCAGCATAACCGGAGGTATAAAGCACTTTGAGCTCCGGGCGCCTTTTGACCGCCTCGGTCGCGAGCTGGCGGCCATTCATGCCCCCGGGGAGCATTACGTCAGTGAACAGCAGGTCAACGCGTCGGGGTCCGTCGATGATAGCCAGCGCCTCGGCAGCATTGCCGGCGGCGAGCGTTTGGAACCCGAAACGGGTGATCTGCGCCACGACGTATTCGCGGACCAGCGGGTCGTCCTCGACAATCAGGATAGTCTCCTCGCCATGTTCGCCCGCATACGTGCCGGTCGCGCCGGCGGGCGCCTCCGAGCCACCAGATGTGGCCTGCGGCAGGTATAGCTTCACGGTCGTGCCGTGGCCCTCTTCGCTGTAGATCTTGATATGTCCATTCGATTGTTTAACGAAGCCATAGACCATGCTGAGGCCGAGCCCCGATCCCTTCCCGGCTTCTTTGGTGGTAAAGAATGGCTCAAACACCTTTTCGAGCAGGCTGCCGGGAATTCCCTCCCCTGTGTCACTTACTGCGATCATGACGTAGTTTCCTGGTCTAACCTCGCTGTTCAGGCGAGCGTAGTTCTCATCGAGCACCACATTCTTGGTTTCTAACGTCAGCTTCCCGCCGTTAGACATCGCGTCACGTGCATTAAGGGCGAGATTCAGGATCGCGGTCGAGAGCTGACTGGGATCAATCAGGGCCGGCGCAGAATCGTGCGCCAGCATCGATTCAATTTCGATGTGTTCGCCGAGGGTCGGTCGTAGCAGACGCGCTGTATCAATCACCAACGCGTTGACGTCGGTATTGCGCGGCTGCAGCGGCTGTCGACGGGAGAATGCCAACAAATGCTTCGTCAGCTCAGCCCCCCTTGCTGCCGCTCCGCTAATCAGATTGGTGATCTGAGCGAGATGTGGACGATCCTTGACCGCATCGCTGAGGATTTCGATGGTCCCGGTGATCACAGTTAGAATATTGTTGAAGTCGTGCGCGACGCCACCGGTGAGCTGGCCGATGGCTTCCATCCTCTGCGCTTGTCGGACCTTGGATTCGGTGGCCTCTTTCTCCTCAAAACGCTTGACCATCGCCTCGGCTTCGCGGCGTTGCCTGACTTCCTGCTCAAGTGCCGCATTGGCATCCGCAAGCTGCATGCGCGTGGGAAGCACCAGGATCCGCGGCAGCAGCAACAGCAGTGCTGCCGTGATCGCGACCGAGATCAGCGCCAGGAAGGCTTTGGTCAAGGCCTCGATTTCATAAGCCGGCACCCACATGGTGTAGATGGACAGCAGGCGGGTCACTCCGCAGACTGCGACGAAGATCGCGAATGTCAGGAATACGCCCCGGAACATAAGCTCACGGTGGCGCCGCCACACGAAGAACGCGAGGACGAACGCCGTAGCAAAGAAGGCGCCGGCGAGCATCGCGTCGGAAATAACGTTCAGCCAGATCAGTTCCGGCTTCCACAGTAAGCACGCGCCATGCGCGGTGAGCGTCGACATGTGGAATAGCTCCAACAAGCGGCTGCAAGCACGCAACCGCAATCCTCCGATCCGTCCGTTGGAAATTATTCAGGTTTTTCGCCACACGCACAAGCGCGGCGCTGCCCTCGGCTAATGTTGTTGAGTCCTCCGATGCCATCAAACCCGCATGTTGCATTCCCGGGAACAATTAGGCGGAGGCTTCGTCGAGGCTTAGCAGATCGGCCTTAGGCACGGCCGCGTGTGCCGGCCAAGCTTCGGATGTCAGTAGCCCCTAGCGGACATGTCTACGACCCCAATTGACAGGTAAGCCTACGTGCGATTGGACGCACGACATCCACATCGATGCGTCGAGGGGTAGCTGCCACACTCCGGAACATTTCCACCCCGCTCTTGTTTTCGTTCATCCATCTAGCGGGAGGAGAATCCCATGGCACTAGAAGCAGACGAAACCGGCAACCTGATCGGCAGCGACAAGGTCGAGGGAACTGCAGTCTATGGCGCCGATCGCAACAAGATCGGCTCGATCGAGCGCGTCATGATCGACAAGAAGAGCGGGAGGGTGTCCTACGCCGTGCTCTCCTTCGGCGGCTTTCTCGGCATCGGCGACGATCACTATCCGCTACCCTGGCAATCGCTGAAATATGATACCTCGCTCGGTGGCTACGTCACCGGCGTGACGGAGGCGCAGCTCAAGGGCGCACCGCATTACGGCAACGACAACACCTGGAACTGGAGCGATCCGACCCGGACCCGCGCCGTCAACGATTATTACGGGATCGCGATGTAACTGCCGTCGCGCCTAACCTCCGAGAGGCCCGCCTTGACGCGGGCCTCTTTCGCTTGGCAGGGGCGAACGCGAACGCAGAGCCTGCGTTCGCCTGTCAGCGGAGAACTATTCCTGCTGCCTTGCGTTGTGACCCGCGAAAGGCGGAGCAATGGGAAAATTCTTCTTGATCATTATCGCCGTCAGCGTCGCCGTTTTGCTGGCGATGAGCGCGTACGTCATCAGCCTGTGACAATAAATAATACGGCTTGCTAACAGCGCCGGGCGCGGAATCAACCACCGGTCAACCAAAAAGCAGGCCCCGGCGCCTCTCGGGGGGAAGATTGCGCCAGAGCCTGAAAGGTTGCCGCGTATCTGAAAACACGATTGCATAATTTTCCCGATCAGGAATCGTTCCCGCCCGAACGTTACTTCTTCATGGTTCCTCCGGGAGAAGTAGCATCGCCCTTCTTGTCCACGGCGCCTGCGGTCCCCGCGCCCTGCATGCTGGCGTCCTTGGATGAAGGGCTGGAGTTGCTGCTCGTCGTGCCCGTTGCGCCGTTCTTCATGCCGGCTCCGCCGGTAGCCTTCGAACCGGGGCCGCCGGCCTGTGAACTGCCGCCCTGCGCGAACGCAGCGGCGCAGGCGAGTACGAAGGCTGCTGCGAGCGAAATTGATTTCATCTTTATGGCCGTTTCCCGTCTGGTGCACACACCAATCCAATTGCGCCTGCTGCACCAGGTTCCTGATCGTAAGCCGCGTCCGCCACGAACGCACGCAAACGTGCCAGGCCCCTGAAGCTGCCTGTCGAGGCTGTTCAAAGCATCGCTACAGCTTCCGCGTCCTGTTGGGAGAGGCATAGCGCGATCGCCACGGAGACCCGGCGCAGGATGTGGTGGATGCGGCAGCTCGGGTGCGCAAGTTTGTCGCAGGGCGGCATCAACTGATGCAAGCAACCGCGCGTGAACGAACGGCGAAGGTCCTTCTAGCCCGGCAAAGTTTTCAATTAACCATTAATTCGCCGGCGATGATGGCAAGACGGATTCATGGCCGGGGAGCACGACCTAAGCCGCTAAACTCATGGCGCAGGCACCGCACGGTAATCGGCACACCTGCAGTGATTACCGTGGGCTTACTTCCAATACACACGGACTGCGGGTGCTGCGGGCATCTGGCGCTCCCGCGCCCTCTTTCTTTTTTGAGGGAACCCGTTAGCATGACCGGGCAAAACGAGCCGCGGAAACGCGAGCGCACATCCACTTGTCATTCGCCCGAGAAGCAGGCGATCGAGTATTCCAGAGACCGCAGTGATGGAAACGACAGGTCGCGGCGTGCTGGCTACCCCGCAAGTGCGGGGTGGGACGATCTCTTGTGAAGCAATACTGCTTCTCCTCCTCGCGATCCTTCTTTCGGCCTCGCCTGCGCTCGCCGAGCCGTGCAGCAAGCCGGCGGCGCGCTCCAAGATTGCCGAGACGCTTCGCCTCGCCTCCGAGCAGCGGCCGGTTAATCTCACGTTTCGCACCGGCGCCGACGGCGTGAAGCTGTCGCTTGGCCTAAAGTCAAAATATCCCGACGATATGACCATCATCCTGCAGAATGACTTCGAGCAGTTGAATGTAAAGGACGACCGCTTCGATGTCCTGCTGCGATTGAGAGGGGCTCGGGAGCGGGTCACCGTTCCCTTCCATGCAATCAAATCATTCTGGGACAAGTCCGAGTTGAAGTGCTCCGACGGCTGATGCCTCACTCCGGCGTCGCGCGCCGGATCATGGCGCAGAGCCCTGTCATCCGTGCAATCGGATGTTCGACGAACAGGCGGCAAGAAGCGAGCGCAGGTTTGAGCGTATCCGGCGGCGGCGCCGGCTTCAGTTGCTTTGCGAGAATCGCACCATGCGCGTGCCCCAGCACGCGAGTCGAAAGCGTCAGCGCATTTAGCCGCCCTTCCCGCTGCAGTGGCGCCAGCATTGTTCGCACCAGCGCCAGATAGGACGGCCAGTACGCCAGGTGCCGGTACATACTCGCAATCAGTTGCGGCTCGGTGTCCTCGCCGAAGGAATTCAATTCGGCGACCAGCGCCGTCACCTCGGGGTCCAGCGCCTCCATCGGCGGCAGCTCCGGAATTTTGGTGCCGGGCGCCGGTGGCGCCGTATCGACTGGGCTCACGGCATCGGCCGGGCGCGGCTCGTAATGCGCCAGCAGCGCCGAGAGCACGACAAGCGCGAGCGCGTTGGTATATTGATAGCTGTCGAGCACGTCACGAATCAGCGCGCGCTCGGTCTCGTCCACGCCGGCGGCTAGCAACGTGTCGATGGAAAAACCGGGCCAATCCGGCAATGCGATCGTTCGCCTGACGTTTTCGGCGTGCAACGGCGCGTCGCCAAGATAGAGCGGCCGCACCGTCGCCCACGTCCATTCCAGCGCGCCCGGCATGGTCGCGAGGTTGCGCCAGACCAGGTTAACCACGCTGGTGCCGAGCACCTTGCGGATGTCGGCATAGACGTCGGCGATTTCGCCTCTCGCTTCGGACTCGAGAACCGACGGAACGCTCTCAGCCATTACTGTCATTTCAAGTGAATTTGGCTTCCGCCATGCCCAACCCGTCGAGCTCCATTCTGACGGCATCGCCCTGCTCGAGCCACACGGTTTTCACGAGACTGCCGGTGAGAACGATTTGCCCGGCATCTAGCCCCTTGCCCTCTTCGGCGAGATGATTGGCGAGCCAGGCCAGCGCGTTGTGGGGGTGGCCGAGCACGTCGGCGCCGGTGCCGCGGCCGGCCTCCTTGCCGTTGACAGTGGCCCGGCCCTTGACCGTGAGCAGATCCGGCGCCTTGGTGCGCGCCACCGCCTTACCGAGCACGCAGCCGGCGGCGAAGAAATCGTCCGCGACCAGCGTCGGCGCGCCCATCGTCTCCCATTTGACGTAGCGGTCGTCGACGATCTCGATCGCGGGGTGATAGGCCTCGATCGCTTCCATCACCCACTCCGCAGTGAACGGGGCTTCTGACGGCGCGAGATTACGTGCGAGCCGCACCGCGATCTCGCATTCGACGCCGACGCGGACGTAATCGCCGAAGCGCAGCTTGGCACCCGAGTCGTGCACGCCCTTGGCGAACACGCCACCGCCGCACGGATGGGGAATATCGAGATACTCTTGCATCACCGGGCTGGTGCAGCCGATCTTGTAGCCGACCAGCGCGCCGGTCTGTGGCAGCAGCAGATCGTGGACGGCGCGCTGGGTCTGATAGCCTTCGGCTTCATCGGCAGGCGCTAGCTCAGGCGGCAGCGCGGCCAGCGGCGCGCGATTGCGGCGGGCAGTAGCGATGTTCTGTGCGGCCGCGAGAATCTTGTCCATCAGCGGCGGCTTTCATGGTTGCAGCCTGCAGCGCTGACCGCCCTTCGCGGTCAGCCGCCAGGCCATGCCCTACTCGTCCCGATAAACCTTCTCGCGCTTCTCGTGACGTTCCTGCGCTTCCACCGACAGCGTTGCAATGGGGCGAGCCTCCAGCCGCTTGAGCGAGATCGGTTCGCCGGTCTCCTCGCAATAGCCGTAGGTGTTGTCCTCGATGCGTTGCAGCGCCGCGTCGATCTTGGAGATCAATTTGCGCTGGCGGTCGCGGGCGCGCAGTTCTATGGCGCGATCGGTTTCGGAAGAGGCGCGATCAGCGAGATCCGGATGATTGACGTTCTCTTCCTGAAGCGTTTGCAGGGTGATCTTCGATTCCCTCAGGATCTCGTCCTTCCACGCCAGCAGCTTGGCGCGAAAATACTCGCGCTGGCGGTCGTTCATGAAAGGCTCTTTTTCGGAGGGTCGATAATTCTTCAACTTTTCCAAGGCCAGCCCATCTTCACGTGCAAGGCGGGGCGGAAAATTGTCCGTCCGCGCGGGCCTTATATAGCGGCGGGTTGTGACAGACAATATAGGCCGCCTCCTTGGGGGTACCTCCCCCAAGGCCTTGCACAGGCAAAGTTATCGGGACCGCCCGGCGGGCTAGTAGCCGACCGTGAAGCGCTGGCCGATATGGGCGGGACGCTCGATCTCGTCGGCGAGTGCAACTGCGAAATCCTCGAAGGAAATCGAACTTTTGCCGTCGGCAGCGGTCAAAAGCTGGTCGGTCCCGAGGCGGAACTTGCCAGTTCGCTCGCCGGCGGTGAACAGGGCCGAGGGTGACAGGAAGGTCCAGTTAAGTTCCTTCTCGGCCCGGAGCAGATCGAGGAAGGCGGCGCCCTTCTCGGCTTCCGCCTTGTATGCCACGGGAAAACCCGGGGTGGTGACCAGCCGAACGCCCGGGGCCACTTCAAGACTGCCGGCGCCTCCGACAACGAGGTAGCGGCCGACCTTCGAATCCTTGGCGGCACCGATCAGCTTGGCCGGGTCGCTGGCGAGAAAGTGGATCGAGCTGATCGCGGCATCATGACCGGCGAGCAGCCGGGCCAGTCCCGCCTGGTCCATGGCATCGCCCGCGGTGGGCGTGACGTTGGCCTGGGCGGTGATCTTTTCGGGATGGCGGGCGATGGCGGTCACACTGTGGCCGCGGCGGGCGAGTTCGGCGGTGATGCGCGAACCGGCATTGCCGGACGCGCCGATGACGGCGATTTTCATGGAGGTCTCCCTTGCGATACGCGAATGTGGTATCCGATGGTGACTAGATAGCGAAAAGAATGTAGGTGTTAAGAGAGCACTTTTGGGTCACCTGATTACGCCGGAGTAACCGCCGTGAAAGCCGCCAATTCGAAAACCCCGAACGCCTATTCGGCCGATTGCCCGACACGGCAGATTCTCGATCGCGTCGGCGACAAATGGGCCGTACTCATCCTGCTCCTCATCAGGCACGAGCCGATGCGTTTCAATGCGTTACGCCGCACCATTGAAGGCATCTCGCAGAAGATGCTGAGCCAGGTTCTCAAATCGCTCGAACGCGACGGATTGATCAAACGCCGCGCGATCGCGACCGTGCCGGTCACGGTGGAGTATTCGATCACACCACTCGGCGCGACGCTCGCCGACGCGGTCGATCCGTTGCGGGACTGGGCGGAGAAGAACCTGAAGGAGGTGCTGAACGCGCAGCGCCGTTACGACGCGGCGCGCAAGGATATGGCGGCGTGAGTCATCCACTGCTGTCATGCCCCGCTTCAAGCGGGGCATCCAGTACGCCGTGGCCTCTCGGTCAGAAGCAGGCGTCTCTGGAATACTGGGTTGCCCGGTCAAGCCGGGCAACGACATTCGGAATCTAGAACCGACCAGCCTTCGCCAGTTCGACTTCGACGCGCAGCTCGATCTCGGCCAGCACCGCATCGAGGCCGGGATCGCCGGAGGACGACTTCAGATTGGCAGCGGCATCGCGCAGCCGGTTCACCGTAGAAGCATCGAGATTGCCGGAGAGCAAGCCGATCTTGAGTTCGTCGAGCACGTCGAGCGCGCCCCTGCCCCGTGCCACCGAACGCTTGCGGCGCTCGGTCGGATCCTCGACGCCCTGCAGCGCAAGCAGCGCGTCGATGTTGCCGGCGGCTTTGGGCGCTGCGGCCGAGCGTGGCTCCTCGGGCGTCGTCGGCGTCTCCGGCAGCGAGAAGCCGGTCGAACTGGTTCGCCGCGTATGACTTGCGGGCGATCCAAGCGTGGTGCCGTTCGGTCCGTAGATGCGCATCGTGGTGATCTCGCCCTGAGAATAGAGTGACCTTCGCCTTCTTATGGTTAATGACGCGTAAACGGCCCGGCAAAATCTGCCGACATGCGGCAGTTTCGCCCATCGTGGTGAAGCCGCCGCGACCTCGCGTCGCCAACGAACATCCAGCAATATCAATGCATTGCAGCGGCAATGCAGTGTGGCACGGCGCTCGCATAGTTAATGCCGGACCGTCGTCATGGGAGTGGCGCCTGCGGTCCGGTGGAAGACCTCGAGGGGAGCACAGGATGCCCGGCATCCGTTCGGCAAGACTGATTTGGGTGGCCTGCGCCGCGCTGCTGGCGGTGGCATTAGCGCCCTCGTCCGCGGGCGCGACGTCGCGGATCAAGGATCTCGCCAATATCGAAGGCGTGCGACAGAACCAGTTGATCGGCTACGGCCTCGTGGTCGGCCTCAACGGCACCGGCGACACGCTGAACAACATTCCCTTCACCAAACAATCGCTGCAGGCGATGCTGGAACGCATGGGCGTCAACATCCGCGGCGCCACCATCCGCACCGGCAACGTCGCCGCCGTCATGGTCACCGGCAATCTGCCGGCCTTCGGTACCCAGGGCACGCGGATGGACGTCACGGTCTCCGCGCTCGGCGATGCCAAGAATCTGCAGGGCGGCACCCTGCTCGTCACCCCCCTGCTCGGCGCAGACGGCAACGTCTATGCGGTAGCCCAGGGCTCGCTGGCGATCTCCGGCTTCGCAGCCGAAGGGGCCGCCGCCAGTGTCACGCGCGGCGTACCGACCAACGGCCGGATCCCCAACGGTGCCATCATCGAGCGCGAGATCGAATTCGCGCTCAATCGCCTGCCCAATGTGCGGCTGGCGCTGCGCAATGCCGACTTCACCACCGCCAAGCGCATTGCGGCCGCGGTCAACGATTTCCTCGGCGTCAAGACCGCCGAGCCGATCGATCCCTCCACGGTGCAGCTCGCGATCCCCGCCGAATTCAAGGGCAATGTCGTCGCCTTCCTGACCGAGATCGAGCAATTGCAGGTCGAGCCGGATCTCGCCGCCAAAATCGTGATCGACGAACGCTCAGGGATCATCGTGATGGGCCGCGATGTTCGCGTCGCTACCGTCGCGGTGGCGCAGGGCAATCTCACCGTCTCGATTTCCGAAAGCCCGCAAGTCAGCCAGCCCAATCCGCTGTCGCGCGGCCGAACTGTCGTCACGCCGCGCACCGGCGTCAGCGTCTCCGAGGACGGCAAGAAATTCGCGGTCGTGAAGGACGGCGTCTCGCTGCAGCAACTCGTCGATGGCCTAAATGGTCTCGGCATCGGCCCACGCGACCTGATCGGCATCCTGCAGGCGATCAAGGCCGCCGGCGCGATCCAGGCCGACATCGAGGTGATGTGATGGACACGAGCCTTATCAATGGCATCGGCGCATACTCGAAGAAAAAGACTTCGCTGATCAACGGCCGAAACGATCCGCAACTCGCCGACGCGCTCAAGAAGATCTCGCCCGAGGCGCAGAAGAAGACGCGCGCCAAGGCCCAGGAGTTCGAGGCGATGTTCCTCAACTCGATGTTTTCGCAGATGACCACCGGCGTCAAAGGCGAAGGGCCGTTCGGCGACACGACCGGCACCGGCGTCTGGCGCTCGATGCTGACGGACGAATACTCGAAATCGTTCACCAAATCGGGCGGCATCGGCATTTCCAACGACGTCTTCCGCTCCTTGATCCTGCAGCAAGCCAACCGCGCCGGCTGATCCAAAAGGAACCCCGACATGAATCAGCGTCCTCAGGCCAGCCCCGCACCCGCACCAGCAAGAGCGATCTCCACGCCGGCCGAGGCGCGCAAGCTCGCGGAAGAGCTGATGGATGTGATGAGCGCGCTGCTCGGCATCATCGAGCGCGAAACCGAACTGGTTCGCGCCGGCAACGTGCGCGAGGCGATACGGCTGGAAGAGCAGAAGGGCGAGCAGTCGCGTCGCTACATGGTCGCGGTCGAGAATCTGAAGAACGCGCAAAAATATCTGGCGCAGGTATCGCCGGAACTGCTGGCGACGTTGCGCCGCCATCACGACACCTTCCGCGCGATGCTGCAGATCAATCTCACCGTGCTTGCGACTGCGCACGCAGTGTCGGAAGGCATCGTGCGCGGCGTCAACGCCGAGATCCAGCGCAAGAACATTCCGAACACCTATACCGCTTCCGGACAACGCGCCGCGCCGGGACCGCGCAACATCACCCCGCTCTCGGTCAGCCGCTCGCTGTAAGCGATCGCGGGCTTCTGTCCGCTACAATTTTCACTAAATTTGCGCGCCCGCGTCAGAGCGGGATTCAGCGTATTCCCTAACACCGCGTTGAGAGGTGCCCGGCTATATTGCGTCGACGAGGGGTTGGGATTTGACTCGCAGCAAGCCTGGAGGCTGCCATGAGTACAGATTTCAACATCAAACCGGTGGGGGCACCGGTTGCCGCGCCGATCGTTCAGCACGTGAGCGAGGCGGCACAACATGCGGTCGCAACCGAACTGCCGGCGAGCCAGAGCGTCTCGGCAGTCGACTCAAGCGCCCGCGCCAGCACCGATTCCGCCGCGGTCCGCGTCTCGATTTCGAATCCTGCAGTATCGAACCAGGTCGTGATCGACCGCGATGCACGCGCCGTCGTCTACCAGGTAGTCGACGTCAAGACGAGCCAGGTGGTGAAGCAGTTTCCGGAGGAAGCCGTGCTGCGCCGGCGGGCCTATTTCCACACGCTCGACCTGACCAAGGACGCCCCGACGCGGCTTCGCGCGACCGACCGCAAGGCCTGAGCCGACATCAGCTCGAGCGCGATGCGTAGGCCTGGTCGAGATAGGTCTGGCCGCTCGCCGCATCGGTGACGACGTTCTTGATTTCGGCCTTCCCGAGAGTACTGAGCGTAAACTTGGTGTCACCGATCCGGAACGAAAGATCCTTGATCAGAACTTCCTGGAACTTGTTGGTGCCGCCGCTCTGGTACTGCACCTTGGCGCGAAAGCCGGTGACGTTCGAGATCGTGAACTTGAACGTCTTGTTGTCAGGATACTTCCCGGTCCAGGTGCCTTCATAGAGCTTGGGATCGACCGCCACGTACGGAGTCTTGGATGGAACGGTCAGTCCCACCGTCTTGTAGTTGGCTGATATGATGCTCCAGAGGTCAGCCATCTTGGCCCGCTCCTTCGAACCGGTTAGCCGCGACCCGAAAGGCCGGCCGCGAGATTACAATTGATGTCGATCAGCGACTTCAGCTTCGCCGGATCCGGGTTCAATTGCATGTCGACAGTCTGTTTCATCACGAAGACACCGATGTTCGCGATGTTCTGCCGCACTTCGATCGGTTGAGGGTTTTCGCTCGCCTCAACGGCGCTCATGAAGATCGACCATAGCCGACGGTTGAACAGCAACGCGTTGTGCATGGCTTTATCAGGGCCGTTCCAGTTCGACTGGACTTCCTGGAGTTGCCGTGCGGCCTTCAGCAGCGCCTGCGCTTCGATTTCACGGGGGGACGTCGTCGTTTGCGATGTACGCGCGTAGGCCTGGGCTGCATTAGACATTCACTAACCTCGATGGGAGCTGTTGACCGCGGGACTGCAGAAAAACTGCCCAACTTTCATACGGGTTGCGCCTTTAAATATGGTTAGCAAGTGTTACCGATTGTGTCGGTAGTCCGGCAGAAATCCACATTTTCGTCAGCATGCCGGCCATCAGGTTCTGATGGAATTAACATCGAAGCCCAAATTCTCATCTTCGGTACTTTTCTTCATGCCGGGATCTTCTCGAGCGGGAAAGTCCAAAAGAGAAATGGCGGCGGGTCTCCCCGCCCCAGTGCGGACACCGCGATCGACTGGCGGTCGACAGCGCCTGACTGTTCGCCGTGTCGGCAAGCGTCAGGTTCGACGAGCCGGTCTGCAGCGCGTTGATCTGGTTCTGCGAGAAGTCCTGACGGATCTGTGCGATCGACAGGGTTGGAACTCAGCGCAGGCGCCTGCGCGCGTAACAGCGTCGAGCGGAGCTCGAGTGATAGCCTTGTTGGTGGCAGAGTTGTCGATCAATTCGGTACCCTGGACCAAGTTGGTGAGACCGAGACCGGCCGCGTTGAAGTTGACGCCGGTGAAATTAATTCGCCGGGTCGGAATCTGCTCCGTATTCCTACTGATCAGGCACAAGAAAGCCCCGCCAAATGGGCACTATTCACATGTTCACCATTGGTTAACCATCATCAGAAAGGATGCCGAATCTGCCGGCGGGCAATCGACACCGCGCGAAAAGCGTCAAACGGAGAACAGGCATGGCCTTGAAAGTCGAGCTCAAACCGCACGAGCGAATCATTATCGGCGCCTGCGTGGTCACCAATACCGATCAGCGCGCCAGATTGTTGATCGACGGCGACAGGATCCCGATCCTGCGCGAGAAGGACATCCTCACGCCCGAGACCGCCGACACGCCGGCCAAGCTGGTCTATCTCGCTGTACAGCTCATGTACCTGTCGCCGGATCCGATGGCCCACCACCCGACTTATTTCAGCTTGGTGCGCGACATCCTCACCACAATGCCGAGCGCATGGCCCTTCATCGAGGGTATCAACAACTTCACTCTGAACGGCGATCTCTACCACGCGCTCAAGGAAGCGAAAAAGTTGATCGGCCATGAAGAGCAGATCCTGGAGACCGCCCGGAAACTGCAATCGTCCGAGCAGCCCGATCGCAAATCCGCATAGCCACGCTCGCGCCGCAAAGCAAAACAAGGCCTCCGCAAGGAGGCCTTGTTTTGTTGCGAGCGAACAATGCTCGATCAGATCGGCAGGAACTTGGTCAGCGTGGTCTGGTAGAGCATCGATGTCGTTTGATACGAAGCCTGCAGACTGGTCTGCAGCGCCAGGATCTTGGTCGCAACCTCGTCCTGGTTGATGCCTTCGATCTGGTCTAGCATGGTCTGCGCCATTCCCTTGAGCTGGGTCTGGCGGTCGGTCGAGGCCTTGATAGCGCTCTGTGCGCCAGCGAACTCCGCCTGCATGTCCTGAATCGACTGCTGGCCGCTCTGTGGCGCCAAGTTTGCCGAAATCCGCTGTTGCAGCGCGTTCACCTGCGCCTTTGAGTTCGGATTGGCGGCATTGGTCGTGACCGCGGCGTACACCGCGATGTTCTGCAACTGATAGCGCAACGCCTGCTCGTTGGCGCGCGCGCCATACTGCACCGTGATCGACTGGTCGATGCGCGCGATCGCGGTGCCGCGCGGCGGATCGCTGCCGACTTCGCCGGTGTACCACGAGACGGTGTTGGCGGTTGTGCCGCCGATCAGATTGGTGGCAGTGGCAAATGGCGGGCCGTTCACACGCAACGGTGCCGGATTTGCACTCGCCGTGGCGCTGAACCCCAGCGCCGCGAATGCGGCCGCATTCGAACTGGAAACCGTCAGGCTTGCGCCGTCACCACCATGCAGCGCAATCACGCCGCCGGTGACGGTCGACGGCGTACCGGTGCCGGTGATCGAATCGATCTTGGCCAGCAAGGTCTGCACGCTGTCGGTAATATTGAGCTGGTTGCCGGTCGCGCCCGCTGCGACGAAGGTGATCGGCGTGCCGTTGACCGTAATCGTATCGCCCGCCGCAAAGCTCGCGGCTAGCGAATCAGTTCCCGCAGCCCCCGAGAGCAGCGTAGCGCCGGTGATCGGCGCCGGCACCGCGGCCTGATTGTTGACTGCACTTCCGGTCACGGTCGCGGACGGATTGAAGAAATTCTCCGACGCTGCGATCGCGGACGCTGCAACCAACGCCGTGTCGCCCAGCGTCTGGATCGAAGAAGTCAGCGCCGCCTGCAGGTTGGCGGTGGTTGCGATCGTATCGACGCCGATCAAAAACGAGCCGGCAGGCGGCGGATTGGTGGTCGTCGCGGTCAGCGCGATCGACTCCGTAGTGCCGTCGGGCAGGTTGAAGTTGAACGTGATCTTGTCGCCGTTGTTCGGATTGACCGCGCCGAGATCGACGGTGGCGGCCGGCGGCGCGCCGGTCGGCTGGGTCACGGTCGCCCCCGTCAGCGATGAGCTGATCGCACCGAGCTTCAACCCGAACGATGAACCGTCCTCGGCGAGGCTGGTCACGGTGGTCGTCAATGGCGGCGACGAGACCGTCAGATGCGCCATGTTGCCGACGCCCTGATCGGCCTGACGACGCTCGTTGATCAGTTGCTTCAGACCGGCCTGCGTGCCTACGCCGTCGAGCATGACGTCGGCCGGCACAGTCGCTGATGTGTCGGTGGTGCGGCCGGAAAACAGATAGCGGTCGCCCGTCTGGCTGTTGAGCAGCGACACCGCATTCGAGAACGCCGCCTGCGCCGTGATCTGGCCGGAGGTCTGACCGTTATCGTTGAGCACGATGGTCGATGTGCTGGCAGCGCTCTTCACCGAAGTGCCGATATCGACCAGGCCCTGCAGCGCCAGGTTAACGACGTTAAGCCTTGTATTGACGTTGGTCGCGGTATCCTTGAACGCGTCGATGCTGCTGACCTGCGCGCGCAGGCTGAGCGCGAAGCCTCGATTGGCACCCTGCCCGGCGTAGGTCGTCGAGACCCGGCCGCTGGCGAGCTGCTGCGTCAGATCATCGAGCTGCTTGCGGATATTGAGGATCGAGGTCCCGATATAGGATGTCCTGCCGCTAACGCCATCGATCGACATGAAACCCTCACATGGCCTGGATCAGCGTGTCGTACATCTGCTTGATGGACGACATTACGCGCGCGTTGGCGGAGTACGCATTTTGCAGCGCGAGCAGATGCGCCATCTCGTCATCGATATTGACGCCCGAAGCATCGCTCACCTTTTTTTGCAAGGTGTTCAGCACCACGCTCTGGCCATCCGCAAGTTGCTTGGCAGCGGTCGCCGCTTCGCCCTGCTGGCTGATGAACTGCTTGGCGAAATTGGTCAGCGTGCCGGTGAACGGAGCGCCAGTGGTTCCGATACCGGTCTGCGGGGAATAGCGATAATTTCCCGACTGCAGCTGCGTGAGAATGAAGTCGGAGCGCGTGGTGTCGCCCGAAGGCGTCAACGGGCTGGTGGAAAACACGATGGTGCGCGAGGGATCGCCGAGCAGCCCGAGATTGACGCTGATGCGGCCGGCGAGACCCGTCTGCTGCGACCCGTTGGCGGTAAGCGCGCCGGTATAGAGTCCGCCATTGTCGGTGAACAGCGGGAGCTGGGCGTTACCGCTGGTGAGCGATGACATTGTCGTGGTGACCGATGCCGCCAGAACGTCGGAGCGATTCGGCGCGCCATCGTCCAGCACGCGCAAGGTCGAGCCTGACGGGTTTGAGAACTGAAGATTGGCGGTCGACCCGAGTGCAGCGTTGAGCTGGGAAACCACCGATCCCATGCCGGCGGAAAAATTGATACCAAGCACCTCGTCGTTCGGATCGAGCGTCGTGGTATTGCTCAGTGGCAGCACGCTCGGATCATCGACGCGCACGATCGAGAGATTGTGCGTGATGCCGGTGGTGTTGTCCTTGTAGCTGACGCGAATGACGTTGCCTGACTGCAACCCTGTGAGATCGAGATCATAACCGGCCGCCGGCAGCACGGACGCGGGAGCGGCAGTGCCCGCGGTCGTCTTGTCCGACAGCGCGCTCGACATCGCCGCCGCGAATTGATCGACCTGCGCCTGCGCCTTCACCAGCGTGTTGTCGCGCAGCTCGAGATAGGCAGCGATCTTGCCCGAACGAATCGAGTTGGTCGACACCAGATCGTAGCTGCCGCCATGCGGGAAGTTGATGGTAATGGTGCCGACGTTGTTCTTGGTCGGGTCGGAATTGTACAGCGTGTTGGGCGTCATCGTGCCCTGGGGATTGAACGAGAGCTGCGCCGCCTCGGTGCCGACCAGTTGCACGCCGGAATTCGTGAACACGGTCACCTGATTGAGGTCGTTGACGACCGTTCTGATGTCCATCAGACTCGACAACTGGGTGATGTATTGATCGCGCTGATCCAGCAGCGATGCCGTCGCCGCGTCGGTCTTGCCGTTGTTCTGGAGCTGATTGTTGATGAACGCGATCTGGGCCATCGCGTTATTCGCGGTCACGATGGAATCGTTGATGCCCATCTCGGCGTTGGCGCGAAGAGCCTGAATCCCCTGCGTCGTCGCGTTGAGCGTCTGCGCCATCGTCTGCGCGGCGCTGACGGCGCCGATCCGCGCTGACTGCGAATCCGGGCTGGTGGACAGGCCCTGGAAGGCGGTCAGCAGCTTGTTGAACGCATCCTCAATGGTGCCCGTTTCAGCCGGATTTCCGTAGACGTTCTGCAAATTTTGGAGATAGGTCGAACGGATATCGGCGTAGGCTGCGCCGGAGGTTTCCGTGCGCAGTTGCGTCTGCAGGTATTGGTCGAGCTGCCGATCGACGCCGTGGAGCAGAACGCTCGAGCCGTAATCGCCGGTCACGCCAGCGGACTGGATGATCGACTTCCTGACATAGCCAGGCGTTTCCGCGTTGGCGACGTTCGATCCGACCAACGCGATCGCGGCTTGCGTCGCGCGCAGGCCGGACATTGCGGTGGAGAGAGCCTGACTCAAACCCATGACTAATTGCCCATCTCAAATCGTATTCGCGAACGAGCCGTCGCGGATCAGCGCAGCACGTTGAGGAGATCCTGCACCATCGTGTTGGAAGTGGTGATCACCTTGGTGTTGGCCGAGTAAGCCTGCTGGGTGACGATCAGCTTGGTGAACTCGTCGGCGATGTCGGTGTTGGATCCCTCCAGCGACGAGCCGACGATGGTTCCGGCATTGCCATAGAGCGCCTGGCCGGATGCGTCGGTGACCTCGAAGGCGCCGCCATTGACGCGCTTGAGGAAGTTGGTGCCGTTGAAGGTCGCGACCGAGATTTCGGCGAGGTCGAGGTTGCGGCCGTTGGAATAGTTGCCGACAATTCGGCCATTGGTGCCGACGCCGACGGACTGCAACTGGCCGGCCGGGAAGCCGTCCTGCTGAATCTGGTTGACCTGCACGTTGCCATTGGCGTCCGCGAACTGGGTGACACCGCCGGTACCGAAGTTGATGACGGGACTGCCCAGCGCGACGCCGTTGACGACGGCATTGGTGAGCTCCACAGACGGAACCGGCGGTGACATCTGGCCCGAGGCGGAGAAGGTGAAATTGGTGTTGACGTTCTGCCAGGCGACCTGGGTGCCGGTTGCGTTGGGATTGACCTGGTAGAACAGGTTCCAGGTGTCGGTATGGCCGGCGCCGAGCGAAGAGCTGTCGACCTTGGCCCAGCGGAACTGCAGGTTCACCGGCGCGCCCGAGATGTCGTAGGTCGTGACCGCACCACCCGCTATCGACTCGGCGAGGAACGTCGAGTTGTCGTTGCCGACGACCTGGCCGGTGCCTACACCGCCGCCGCCGCCGCGCGTCGCCGTCACGGTGCCGGTAAAGCCGAGCGCGGCGAAGGCCGTGGTGTTCGAACTCGAGACCGAGAGATCGGAGGCCGTGCCGGAATGCAGCGTGATCGAGCCGGAGGCGATCGTGGACGCGGTTGCCGTACCGGTGATCGAGTCGATCTTGGCGAGTAGGTCATCGATATCGTCGGTGACATTGAGCTGGTTGCCGACGGCGCCCGCCGCCACGAAGGTAATGACGGTGCCATTGACCGTGATGGTGTCGCCGGCGACAAAGTTCGAGGAAATCGAGTTCGTGCCGGCCGCGCCCGAAAGGGCGGTCGCGCCGGTATTGGCTACTGACGGCGTCGCTTTGTTGTTCTGAGTGGTGCCGCTTCTGGAGGCGTCGGTATAGGGCGCCGGCGGCGTGCCAAGCACCAAGGGATTATGTCCGGCGCTGTATGACCCGGGCGCGATCAATTCCGATCCGGGAACGGAAACGTCGTGCTTGGTCGTCAGCGGATAGCTGGCGAGGTTGGCGCGATAGTCGATCCGTGTAGTTTGCTGCGCCGGCAGGAAGTCGTTCTGGAATCTGAGAACCTGCGGCGAACTGCCCGAGGGATTGCCGGTGGTCGGGTCGATCGGAACGCCCTGCAGATAATAGCCCGCGCCATTGACGAGATAGCCGCTTTTGTCGAGCTGGAAGTCGCCGCGGCGGGTGTAGCGGTCCACGCCGTCGAATACAGGCGTGCCGTCGGTGAAGTTGCCGGGCCTCTGCACCGCGAAGAAGCCGTTGCCGTTGATGGCCATGAAAGTTGCGACCGACGCCGTCTGCACGTCGCCCTGTACCGAGTTGGTGGAGCGGGATTGCGTGGTCACGCCACCGGCGAGTTGCGCGGTGCTGGACGTTTGCGGAATGAGATCCAGAAAGGAGGTATCGATGCGCTTGAAGGCCGTCGTCTGTGAGTTGGCGATGTTGCCCGAGACGTTTTCCAATGCGTAGGAGTTGGCGCGGAGACCGCCGACCGCGGTGGTGAGAGCGCCGAAGATACCCATGACATTTTCTCCAAATTCGATCCGGGCGGCTCGCTGGTCCACGTAAACCCAGGCCGCGTCGGGAGAAGATGTCGCAAGCGTTGTGCCAAACCACAAAACCAATAGAAATCAAAGACTTAAGAAAAAAGCCCCGGTCCAAAGGCCGGGGCACATTTGCCGGGCGGGCAACAATTGCCGAGCGGCGGCCGTTACGAAGCCGACGGCCCCGCCGGGTGGAACACCAGAGCGAACCCATCGATGCAATAGCGCAAGCCGGTCGGTTTTGGCCCGTCATTGAAGACGTGTCCGAGGTGGCCTCCGCAGCGGCGGCAATGCACTTCGATGCGCAGCATGCCGTAAGTGCGGTCCTCGGTCCTGCCGAGGGCATTGTCGAGCGGCTGCCAGAAGCTCGGCCAGCCGGTGCCGCTGTCATATTTGGTGTCCGAGGAGAACAGCGGCAAATCGCAACCGGCGCAGGCGAAGATGCCCTTGCGTTTTTCCTTCAGGAGCGGGCTCGAGCCCGGCCGCTCGGTGCCGTGCTTACGCAGGATTTCGTACTGCTGCGGCGTGAGCTGGGCGCGCCATTCGGCGTCGGTCTTTTCCACCTCGAATTTCTCGCCGGCCTGCGCCGGCGTGGTGCGCAGCCAGCGGAAAGCGGCCAAGCCAAACAGGCCGGCTACGGATACGAGCAGGATACGGCGGTCGAACATGGAATTCTCCGTGCGAGGCGGGCCTAACGGTTCGCCATCAAGTACGGCCCGGAAGCGCCGAAGTTACACCGATCCGTCCCGGACCTTCTCACTTTCCTGCGAGGAAGCGACCGGCATCCCGCCGTCCCGGGCCTCTGCCGGCCGCGGCGGCTGTGGGCGCACGGGGCGCGGCGCGACCGGCAGACGACGCGGCGCCCTGGTTCCGGCCTGCCGGTTGGCCTCCGCCAACCGCGCCTCGCGCACCCGTTCCCGGGCGCGGGCGCCTTCGCGGTAACGGGCCAGCGCGCCCGCCACGGCGGAATGGCCACGCCCCCACAGCCCGATCAAATGGCCGGCCACGCGGCCGGTGACGCCGCCCGCCCACACCAGTTCGAACGGCGAGAACAGTTTCCAGCGGTCCTCGCCCCACACGATGCTGCGCGCGATGACCTTCCCCGCCATCGCCGAAGTGTTCAGCCCGTGGCGGCCGAAGCCGCTGGCAACCCACAGGCCTTTGCGCAACTGGCCGATCTGCGGCATGCCGTGCACGGTCACCCCGACTGCGCCGCCGAAGACGTCTGATATCGGGACTTTGCCGAGCCCTGGGAATATCGTGGCAATGCGGCGCTGAATGACGGGCGCAAAACGGCGCGGCCGCGCCTCCCAGGTGGTTTCCGGGCTCGCCCACATCAGCCGGTCGCCGTCGATGATTCGGAAATGATCGATGCCGTCGCTGTCGGCCACCGAGCCCCTGAAGGCGATCACCTCGCCGAGCCGCTCACCGAGCGGCTCCGTCACCGCGGCATAGCGCCAGACCGGCAGCAGCGTCTCCGACAGGCGGCGCAACGGGGCGCCGAGATGAACGTTGCCGGCCAGCACGATGTGAGAGGCGCGCAGCCGCGCCGACGGCGTCACGATGCGCTTGCGAATGCCCGACGGATCGATGCTGACGACGGGCGTATCCTCGAAGATGCGCGCGCCCGCCCGCCTTGCCTGCGCGGCAAGGCCGTGGATGTATTTGCGGCCGTCGATCTGGAACGCGCGCGGATAATAGATGCCGTGGAAATAGCGTGCCGTCCCGAGCTGATCCCGAACGCGATCGACCTGCCATCCCTCGACTTCGGTCTCGAAATCCTCACTCAGCGTCTGCAGCCGGCTGATCAGCGTCTCGCCGGCATCAACGTTGGAGACCTCCAGTGCGCCTTCAGTGAGCGCAATTCCCGGCATCGCCTCTCCGGTTGCGGCGGCGCGAACGTAATCGGCGCCCTCCTTCGACAGCGCCCACAATTCGCGCGCGTCTTCGATGCCCACGCGTTCGATCAGGTCACCGATTGGAAGATTGTAGCCCGGCATGACCGTACCCAGTTGATGGCCGGACGCGTTCCAGCCGACATGCCGGCCTTCCAGCACGGCAACACTGGCGCCGAGTCGCGCGGCCTCCAGCGCTACCGTAAGACCGGCAAGTCCGGCTCCTACCACGCAAATGTCGACATCCAGATCGAACGAAAGACGCGAGCGAAAAGGGGCATCGTCGGGGCCGTTGGTCACACTTGAGAAAGTCTCGGGCATGGCGTTTCTTACGGGCGGCTGCAGCGCTTGTCACCTCGTCCCAGACATGAGCTTGTAGATTAGTCCGGACTAAGACCGAATCGAGATCGCGCCCATGCGCCGTTTGATGCTGCTGCGTCACGCCAAGACCGAACACGACGCGCCCTCGGGCCATGACCAGGACCGCCGTCTCGACGAGCGCGGCCGGTTGGACGCCGCCGCGATCGGAACCTGGATCGGCCGGCATCCGCCCTTTCCCGACGCCGTTCTGGTTTCGACCGCAGTGCGGGCGCAACAGACCTGGGAAATCGCACGCGACGCGATGAAGGATGCACTGCGGGAACGGCCGCAGCGGCCGCAGGTCGAACTGCTCGACGAACTCTACGGCGCCGAGCCGACGCAGCTCCTGCGGATTATCCGCATGGCCGAGGTCTCCGACCCTGCACGCCTGATGCTGATCGGCCACAATCCCGGCATGCATGAGCTGGCGCTGATGCTCGCCGGCAGCGGCGACGCGGCGGCGAAGAAGGCACTGGAGCACAATCTGCCGACCGCGGGACTGGCGATCCTCGACTTTGCCACCGAGGACTGGAGCGAGGTGGCATTCCGCCGCGGCAAGCTCGTGCGCTTCACCAGTCCGAAATTGCTGAAGCAGGCGCTGGACGATTGAGGCGCGCGGACATCCAGGCTCTCCCGTGCTAAACTCGCCATGATGCGGTTTTCGAGCGAATTAAGAACAAGTTCGCGTAAAAGAAAACCCATCAAAACAAAGGGCTGTGGTCGGGTCCTGACAAATCAGAACCGGACCGGCTGCAGCGGGAGGCTCAGATGTTCAAGTCGATTCTCGTGCCGATCGATCTGGCTGATACCGATCTGGCAAAGCCCGCGATCGCGACCGCTGCAACGCTGTCGCAAACCTGGAGCGGCTCGGTACGATTGCTCAATGTGTTGCCGATGACGCCGGTGATGCTGGCGGAATACGTGCCGGCCGATTTCGACGCCCAGCAGCGCGCGACCTCGGAGGAAGCGCTCGCGATCGTAGCGCAGGAATCCGGCATCGAGGCGCCGCGCATTTCCACCGCAGTGCGGAAAGGCGGCATCTATCACGAGATCCTCGAAGAGGCAGCAGCGATCAAGGCCGACCTGATCGTGATGACCTCGCACCGGCCGGCGATGCGGACCTACTTTCTCGGCTCCAATGCCGGTCATGTGGTGCGCTATGCCAAGTGCTCGGTGCTGGTGGTCCGGCACTGAAAGGGTAAAGGCGCCGCCGAACGGCGACGCCGAATGCGCCTCACATCATCCGCCCGTACATTGGATCGATCATGCCGCGCACGGCCACCTCGATCTGGCTACGCTCGACACCGATGTCGCGGAGCGCGCGGTCGTCCAGTTCACTCAGCGTTTTGATGGCTTCGCGATGCGCAAAATAAGTGACGACGCCGTTCACCCAGCGTCCGAGCAGGCCGAAAAATCCGACCGGGCCCTTCCGTGAAACAGGCTGACCTGCCGTCTGGGATATCGTCGTCATCGTTCTTCTCCTTGCTTTCGCGCGGCATAGCGCTGCCGCCGACGCAAACGCCGTCCGAGCGTTTGCACCTATTGAGTTCTGATTGCTTGCACCCCTCTCAGTGCAATCATGGGCTTGATGGGTTTAAAATGATCCGATACATTTCTCGGTGCAAGGAAAACATTGCTCTCGGTGCAATAATGTCGAAGTTCGAGTATTTGAAGCTTGCCGATACCGTCGCCGCCGAGATCGCCAACGGCGCGCTCAAGCCGGGCGATCGCCTGCCGCCGCAGCGCAGCTTCGCCTATCAGCGCAAGATCGCGGTTTCGACCGCGAGCCGCGTCTATACCGAGCTCCTGCGCCGCGGCCTCGTGGTCGGTGAAGTCGGACGCGGCACGTTCGTGTCTGGCGAGACGCGCCGCGGTATCGCCATGCCGGCAGAGCCGCGCGGCGCGCGCATCGATCTGGAAGTGAACTATCCGATACTGCCGACGCAATCGGCGATGATCGCGAGAAGCCTTGCAGGGCTGGAACGCCCCGAAATGCTTGATCTCGCGTTGCGGCACTCGACCACGACAGGCACATTGGCGGCGCGGACCATCTCCGCCGAGTTTCTTTCCCGCGAAGACTGGTCTCCGGCTCCCGATCAACTCGTCTTTACCGCGAACGGCAGGCAATGCATCGCCGCCGCCCTTGCAGCGGTGGTGCCGAGCGGCGGCCGCTGCGGCGTCGAGGCGCTGACCTATCCGTTCATCAAGGACATCGCCGTCAGGCTTGGCGTGACGCTGGTGCCGCTTGCGATGGACGAGAACGGCGTTCGCCCGGACGCGGTGCAGAAGGCTCACCGCGAAGCGCATTTGTCGGCGCTGTACGTTCAGCCGACGATTCAAAATCCGCTCGGCATGACCATGCCTCCGGCGCGCCGCGCCGATTTGCTGCGCGTGATCGAGAAGCTCGGCCTCACCGTCATCGAGGATACGGTCTACGGCTTTCTTGATGAAGAGACGCCGATGGCCGCGCTCGCGCCGGAGAGCTGCATCACGCTCGACAGCCTGTCGAAGAAGGTGGCGCCCGGCCTTGCCCTCGGCTTTATCGTTTCGCCGCCGCGGCTGCGCGAACGCGTCATGTCCGCGGTTCGGTCGGGCGGGTGGACAGCTTCGGGATTTGCGTTTGCGGCCGGACAGCGGTTGATGGCAGACGGCACCGTTGCCGAGCTGTCACGCCTGAAACGGATCGATGCGGCACGGCGCCAGCAGATGGCGGCCAAATACCTCGCTGGCTTCGAAGTTCAAGCCAACATCAAATCCTATCATCTCTGGTTGACCTTGCCCCAGCACTGGCGCTCGCAGACATTCGTCGCGGCCGCGGCCCGGCGCGACATCGCATTGACCCCGTCGACCACCTTCGCCGTAAGTCCAGGCCACGCCCCCAACGCCGTCCGCCTGGCGCTCGGCGCCCCCAGCACTGAACAACTCGATCTGGCGCTGCGAACGTTGTCCGGAATGCTGACGGCGAAAGAAGACGTCGATACGACCGAGTAGCGCTATCGATCGCACGTTTCGCGCGCCGGCCACTCCGCGATAAAGCCCCTCGCCTTGTACGGCTCGATCTTGTCCCATTCGTTGAGCACGCGGCGGCTGAATTCGGCGTCGGTGTGCCAGAGCGGCCGCGGCGTCCTGAAACTGTCGACCATGACCAGCATCTTCTCCACTTCCGGCCAGTGCCGGTGCAGCGTCATCGGATAGCGGCGCGCCGTCCAGGTATTGCCGAGACAGATCACGCTGCCGATGTTGGCGAGGCCGAGCGCAGCATCGATGATCGGCAGCGAAAAGATCACGTTCTCGCCGGTGTTCATCGCGCGATCCTCTCTCAGGATGATGTCGGCCGGAACGCCCCGCGCGATCATTGCACCCGCGATGATCTCGCATTCCGACAGATCCGATCCCGGCGTCACGCCGCCGCTCACGATCGCCCAGCGAAAATATCCGTCGCGCCACAGCTTGCAGGCTTCATCGACACGCTCCTCGACGTCCTCGCGCGTTCCGAATATGAACAGCAGATCGGCCGGCCGTAACGGCGTCTCGATCAAATGCCGCGCGTTGATCGCGGCAATCTCGGCCTCGGTTGGCGATCGCCTACTTCGATCTGTCACGGCAGTTCATCTAATAGCGAAAACGGTCCGATCATGATGCCGCGCGTCACGCGTCCGGCGAAGTCACATTTCATTTCGCCGGATTGCGTGGCGGCGGGAGCAAGGTCTCGGGCAGCTCATCGAACGTGTAAAGCCGCGGCTTGTTGCGCCAGATGAAGCCGCCCATCTGCCATCCGAACAGGGCGGCGAACCCGACCAGGAACAAGGCGCCCGCGAACTCACCCGTAGCGACGGCGCGCGCGAGCAATCCTGCGATCGCGATCGCGACCAGCGCCAGCAGCAGGCAGCCGGTGGCATAGATTACCGGCCCGATGCCGCCGATCAGCGCAGCGCTGCTCCCTGCCGCCTTCAGACGCACATGCAATTGCTCGATGAAGGCCCGGTAATCGCGGTCCTGCGGCGTCATTAACACGACGGTGTGCCAACTCGTCGAGTAAGCCGTGATGCGCTGACCGCTCTTGTGTTCGATGTCGGCGCGATAGCGGCGCGACTGCATCGACGCCGGCCGATAGGACAGACGCACCGCAGCGATATCGGCATACGGCCAGATCCCGGACCTTCCCCGCGCCTGCCACGACAGCCCTTCGTCCGTCAGTTCGAACTCATGCGCTGCCCCGACCAGCGATGCCTTGTAAACGTAGCGGGTCCCGGTCGCTCCCTCCCCTGCTGTCGCGGCCTGTTGCGGTAGTGAGGTGGACAAGTTCAAAATCCCGTTGTGGCGTGAGCGCTGCCAGTTGCGCGGCGAGCCGGCTTTACCTTACAAGCGGGCCATGGCCGATACGACTTATTTTCCGCGTCGCCTGATCCTGGCCGGCGCGATCGTTTCCGGAGTGCTGCTGGCGTTGGCCGTGCACATGCTGGGCGCAGGCTACGGGCTCGATCTCGGCGGCTTGTGGCGAACAGATACAAGCGAATTCATGCCCGCGGGCGCGGCAATCGCGTGGTGGCTGATCGCGACCGTGGGCTTTTCCGGCGGCTATTTTACCGCCAACCTCATGCACAGCGCGGCCGCGGGCCAAATTCCGCAGCGGATGCGACAGTTCCTGATCGCAGTCGGTGTGCTGATCCTTGCCGGCGCCGGACAAGCCGCCTCCGCGCCGAGCCCGGTCCCGACCGTATCTGGCGTGCTCGCCGGCCTTGCGGCCTTATGCCTCGGCGCCGTGATGGCATTCTGCGGCGCGCATTTCGCGTTGCGCAAGGCTTAAAGAAACAAGACTTGAGAAACTAAGCGACGACCCGCGCCCTTGGCTTCGACAGCATCGTTTCCACCTGGGAAGCGGGACGCGGCGGACTGAACAGATAGCCTTGCGCCTGCGTGCAGCCCTCCTGGCGCAAAAGGTCGAACTGCGCGTCGGTCTCGACGCCTTCAGCCGTGGTGACGATACCCAGGCTCTTGCCGAGGCCGGTCACCGCGCGGACGATCGCCATTGAATCATCGCGCGTCGCCAGTTCGGTGACGAAAGAGCGATCGATCTTGATCTTGTCGAACGGAAAGCTACGCAGGTAACTCAGGGATGAATATCCGGTTCCGAAGTCGTCGAGCGAAATCCGGACGCCAAAGGCGCGAAGCTCGTGCAGAACCGAAAGCGTCGCCTCGCTGTTCTGCAGCAGCACCGATTCCGTGATCTCGAGCTCGAGCCGGTGCGCCGGAAGACCCGAGGCTTTCAGCGCCTCCTTCACCGTCGATACCAGACTGGGATTCTTGAACTGCACCGGCGACAGATTGACGGCGACGCCGACATCCTGCGACCACTGGGCCGCGTCGATGCAGGCTCGACGCAACACCCAGTCGCCGATCGGCACGATCAGGCCGGTTTCCTCCGCCAGCGGAATGAAGTTGGCCGGAGAGATCATGCCGCGCAGCGAGTGATTCCACCGCACCAGGGCTTCGAAGCCAACGACGACGTCTTTGGCTATATCGCGGATCGGCTGGTAGTAAACTTCGAATTCCCCGCGCTGCAGCGCCGCGCGTAAGTCGAGCTCCAAGAGCCGCCTTGCCTGCGCGCGGGCGTCCATTCCGGTCTCAAAGAAGCGGTAGGTGCCGCGGCCGTCCTCCTTGGCGCGATAGAGTGCGAGGTCGGCCTTTTTGAGGAGTTCATCGGGATTCTTGCCGTCCTCCGGCGCCAGCGAAATGCCGATGCTGACCCCGATGACGAGCTGGTGACCAGCGATTTCGTAGGGCGCCGAAACCTTCTCGACCACGTGGCTGGCGAGCAGGGCAACGGCGGACGGGTCGCAATCATTGCAGAACTGCACGATCACGAACTCGTCCCCACCCAGCCTCGCCACTGTGTCGTTCTCGGTGATGCATTCGCCGAGACGGCGGGCGACTTCTTTCAAGAGCGCATCGCCGACCGGATGGCCGAGCGAATCGTTGATATCCTTGAAGTGGTCGAGGTCGAGACAGAGCACCGCAAGCTGATCGCTGCGCTTGGCGAGCCGCAACGCCTTCTCGAGTTGCTCGCGGAACAACGTCCGGTTCGGCAGATTGGTCAGCGCGTCATGGCGCGCCATGTGGGAAATCTGTTCCTGGGCAGCCTGCCATTCGGTGATGTCCTCGAAGGTCGCGACCCATCCGCCGCCCTTCATCGGCTGGTCGACGACGCGGAGCGAACGTCCGTTGCGGCTCACCGTTCTGGTCACGCTGTTGCCGGCCTTGGCAGCAGCGATCACGTTGGCGACGAACTGATCGGGATCGCCATCCCATCGATCAAGCGCCTTCTGCTGCCGAAGGACATCGAGCAGCAAACGACCCTGGAGAGTCATGGCGGTCCGGTCCATCATTTCGGCGTAGCGTTGGTTATTGAGCAGGATGCGACCATCCGCATCGAACATGCAAAGTCCCTGCGACATGTTGTCGAGCGCGGTATCGAGCAGGACTTTTTGCTGATGCAGCTCGCCCTTGGCGCGGCGGTCGATCATGGCCGCCAGCAGCGATAGCCCGAGGATGGCGAACGCTGCCACCGCCGTCAGGAAGGAAAGCGCGGTCGGAGAAATCGACAGCCCGTCGGTCCCGAGGGTCGGGTCGGGAATCAGCGTGACGGCGCCCATCGCCGTGAAATGATGCGAAACGATGGCAACCGTCAGCAGCCCTGTGGCGCCCACGGTATGGGCGGGATTGTCGCTACGCGCGGCAACAAGAAGCGCCATGGCCGCAAACACGCTGCCAAACACGATCGAGGCCACAACGATGCCGGGCGACCACACAATGAACGCCGGAAGCTCGAGTGCCGCCATGCCGGTGTAGTGCATCGCTGCGACGCCGGCGCCAATCACGGCGCCGCCAATCGCAACCACCGGCCACCGTGCGCTCGACAGCGCAATGCACAGACCGACGGCGACGATGCCTATGGCGAAGACCAGCGACAACAGCGTAACGGGAATGCTGTATCCGGCTCCGGCGCCGGGATCGTAGGCCAGCATCGCGACGAAATGGGTGGCCCAGATTCCGCAGCCGCCGACCGCTGCGTCGAGGCCGATCCAGATCGCGCGCGTACGGCCGCGCGAGGCCCGGGCACGATGAAACAGGCTGATGGCGACTGCGCTGGCGAGCCAGCAAATGGCACCGGCAAGCACGACCAGGCGCCAGTCATGCTCGGAAGTGAGGCAAGTTAGGACGCGATACATACAGACCCCCGAAGGCCTGTAACAGCAGTCCTATTCGTATATTTGGCGTAACCGCCGCGGCGCGGTTACGCGGATGGTAAACAAACGCTTTTTGGCATGCCAGGCATGCCGGCGCGGAAACGCCGCGCGAGCTACTCGCCCGCGCGGCGTTTTGCCTCAATGGCGCGACTAATCAGCTTGCGGCTCGCAGGTTGACCTTGCCTTCCGCCAGCGAGGTGAGCTTCTGGTCGACTATCTTTTCCTCGTCGAGCGTCTTCTGCAGGATGCTGGCGCAATCGCTGCGGCCGAGTTGCCGCGCCCAGGCAATCAGGCTGCCGTAACGGGTGATTTCATAGTGCTCGGCAGCCTGGGCGGCGTTGATGAGGGCCGCGTCCAACACGTCCTTGTCCTCAATCTCGCCCGCGACATCGTCGGCTTCCTCGATGATGCCGTCGATCGCTGGGCAATCGACCGCCTTCACCTCGGCGCCGTGCATGCGGAATATCTCTTCGAGACGCTGCACATGCGTCTTGGTTTCATCTAGATGGCCCAAGAAGCCCTGTTTGAGCTGCTTGTCAGTGGCTTTTTCGGCCATTTTTGGCAGTGCTTTCACGAGTTGCTTCTCGGCATAGTAGATATCCTGCAATTGGTGGATGAACAGGTCGTTCATCGTCTTGATGTCTTTGGTGAACAGTCCCATTGCGGTTCTCCTTCGTTTGGGAACACGCTGGCGCAGGCCTCATGCTGGCCGGGGCGCGCGCTTCATGTTCGATGTTGATTGGAGGCTAACTTGCTCGCGAAAAGGACGTTCCTGAAGGCCGCGAAAACGCCGCGATGGAACGGACGGAACGGCGCGGCAAAAAGAGCCCGCGGAACGGACCTCGTTGCGACTCAAAATCGTTAACGCGGCGACATATGTATGGCGTATGACAAAGGCGACGAACGACGCCAAAAGGCATGCTTGTCAAGGGCTGCACAACGGCCCGGTTTTGGCTTATGGGTTTCGCGCACGGTGCCTCTGACCGTCGACTGTCACCCGTCGTGACAGGCCCATCTTTACGTATTGCGCCCGCCGGGAGGATGAATGCATCGGCTGCTGACCGCGCTCAGGCGTGGCTTCAAGGAGAAGATCGGCTGGAAACGGCTGGGGATCGCTGCGAGTCTTCTCATCATCATTCTTGCGATCACCCATCTGGTTCGCACCCTGAAGGGCGTCGACACTGGGGTTGTTTTGACGGCCCTGACCGAAATCGCCCCGCATCGGATCGCGCTGGCGGCACTGTGCGTAGTAGGCGCGTTCTTCACGCTGACCTTCTATGATTTCTTCGCATTGCGAACGATTGGCAAGACGCACGTCCCCTACCGCATCGCGGCGATGTCGAGCTTCACCAGCTACACCATCGGTCACAACGTCGGCGCCACCGTCTTCACCGGCGGCGCGATCCGGTTTCGGATCTATTCTGACTACGGCCTGACTGCGATCGATGTCGCCAAGATCTGCTTCCTCTCCGGCCTGACCTTCTGGCTCGGCAATCTGTTTGTGCTCGGCATCGGCATGGCCTGGCATCCTGAGGCGGCGTCGGCGATGGACCTGCTGCCGCCGGCAATGAACCGGCTGATCGCGATCGGCTGCCTTGCCGGCATCGCCGTTTATTTCATCTGGCTGCTCTTGGGCGAAGGGCGCCGCGAACTCGGCCAGAACGGCTGGAAAGTGGTGCTGCCCTCGGCGAGGCTGACGTTGCTGCAAGTCCTAATCGGCGTCGTCGATCTCGGCTTCTGCGCGCTGGCGATGTATTTGCTGATGCCGATCGCGCCGCACATCGATTTCATTTCGTTGGCGGTGGTATTCATCCTGGCAACGCTGCTCGGTTTTGCCAGCCATGCACCCGGTAGCATCGGGGTATTCGATGCCGCGATGCTGGTGGCGCTGCCGCAGTTCGGCAAGGAACAATTACTGGCGACGCTGGTGGTATTCCGGATCCTGTACTTCCTGATTCCCTTCGGCATCTCGATTTGGATCATGGGCACGCGCGAACTCTGGCTCAGCGTGGTGCAGCCTTGGCTGGACCGCCGTCGGCTCGGCGAAGCGTGCACCGCCAAGGCCCGGGTGCGGCAACCGGTCGAGGGCCGGCATTCCCGAGGCCGGTAACGGCGTCGTTATCTGCACCGTCTGGTCTTTTGAGGCAGAGCTGCCTCATTCTCTTATTTCTGCCTTACCGCTAACGTCAAACGACGCCATGGCTGGAATTCTCTCACGTTCGATGATGTCGGTCGCGCTGCTTGCCGGCGTGCTGATTGGAATAATCACGTCCGCGGCGGAAGCCCAGACCGCCGGGGGCTACGGGCCGCTGCAGATTTCTTGGGAAGTACGCAACCGCTTCCGCCTGTTCCGCGAGGAGCGGGATTTCCTGCTGCATGCCGAAAGCGGACGCGGCCGCAGCGTGCTGGCTTCAGAGCAGGTGCTGGCGATCCAGAGCGACGGCCGCGGCTGGGCACGCAATACCGTGAACCGGCTCTGCATCGATCTCGCCGGCCGCGTCAGCGAGCCCTGCACGCGCGACAACGTCAAAGAAAGCTATCTGACACCGATCGATCATCCGGTCGTGATCCGACTGACGGGCCCGGTGCCGGTCGGCGCGACCTGCGCCTGGACGGTCGACGACGGCGACGGCCCGCAAACTTCCACTTTCGACTGCGCCGAACCAGTCAATCTCCGCGTCCGCTACGGCCGCACCACGGTCGTGACCGCCGACATATCCAGCTCGGAGGGCACTCAGCGCGCTTTCACCGAGATCGCGGTACGCGACATCTTCATAGCGGGTCTCGGCGACAGCATCGCGTCCGGCGAGGGAAATCCAGACCGCCCAATTGCGCTCGCCGATGAAGGCTTCTGCTTCCGCTCCTATCTCGGCACAGCGGCCTCGCAATATTACCGGCCGAGCCGCGCGGGATATAAAGGCGGACGGGCCTGCGAGGCGCCCGATTCCCTCGCCGTCTGGCAGCGGCAGAGTGCGCTCTGGTTTAACCCCGCCTGCCACCGTTCGCTCTACAGCTATCAGACGCGAACCGCACTGGCGCTCGCCGTGCGATATCCGCATATCGCGGTGACCTACCTGCCGCTGGCCTGCACGGGCGCCACCATTGCCGACGGGCTGTTCGGCTCGCAGCGCGCCCGCGACTGCCTGCCGTCGAAATCGGGCGGTGCGTGCCAGGGTACCGTCAACGGGCAACTGGCCGAGCTGCGTGAAGCTCTCGCCGCCGCGAAACGCCGCCAGTCGGACCGCCAGCTCGACTTGGTGCTGCTATCAATCGGCGCCAACGACATCTATTTTTCCGGCCTCGTCGCCGATGTCATCGTGGACACAGCAACCGAACGCGCACTGTTTCGGCGCAGCGGCGTGATGGCCTCGGTAGACGACGCACGTAGCGCGATGACGCGGGACCTACCGCAGGGCTTTGCCAAGCTGCGCGAGGCGCTGAAGCCGCTGCTTGGCGGTGACCTGTCGCGGGTGGTCTACACCGCCTACGCCAATCCGACGTTGTCGAATGGCGGCGCGCCCTGCCCCGGCGGACGCGCCGGCTTCGATATCCATCCTTCCTTCAACGCCCAACCGCAGCGGCTGGCGGCGGTATCGAACTTCGTCGAAAGCGAATTCCTGCCGCAGTTGCGGGCACTGGCGCTCTGTGAGGGCGGCATCCTGTGCCGCAATCCCCGCGCCGACCGCATGACCTTCGTTGACAGCCATCAAGCCAGCTTCGCCAACCACGGCTTCTGCGCACGCGCCGAAAACGATCCCGAATTCGACCGGCAGTGTTTCTCGGCGACCGGCGACAGCTTCGATCCGGATATCGTCACGGCCGCCAGCCAGCCGATGCTGTGCGGCCGCAGCGCCGGTGAGTACCGCGCCTATCTGCCGCGCGCGCGCTGGATCCGCGACGCCAACGACAGCTACTTCGCGGCGATGACCTACCCGCAAGGCCTGCCGGCATCGCAGCAGCCATCCGATATCCATGATGCGACATGGGGGGTCTTGTCCGCGGTCTATGGCGGCGCGGTGCATCCGAGCGCCGAGGGCCACGCCGCGATGGCGGATGCCGCCGTGCCGGCCGCCGCCGCCGTGCTGCAGCTCGATGCGGCGGTGCCTGAAGTCACGTCGCAGCCAATGCAGCCGATACCGGTTTTGCCGGATGTGCCGCGCCCACCAGGCAGAACCGGATTGAATTAGAGCGTTTTCAAGCGAAGTGGACACCGGTTCGCGTCAAGAAAACGCGTCAAAACAAGATCTAGAGCCCGGTTCTGATTCAATCAGAACCGAAAAGGCTCTAGCGCGCAGGTGCAGGAACCGGTGCCGGCGCAGTGGTCTTCTTGGGCGCTGCGGGGGCCTTTGCCGCACCGGCGGGTTGCTTCATCGCAGCGGCCTGCGCCGGCAAATATTTTGCGATGATCGCGGGATCGACCTGCGCCAGCGCCGTATCAGGCAGGCGGGTCCAGACCTCATCCCTGCCTAGCAGCGAAATGCCGAGATAGCCGCGCATCGTCAACGTCTGCCCATCGGGACTGAGCGTCATCTTGGCTTTGTAGATCTTGCCATCGCGCGGATCGAGCACGTTGCCGTTCTCGTATTTCAATCCGTCGCGCTTCATGTCCCGGATGAACGAGAGCCCGAGCCACGGCGCATCCTTGCGATCGTCAGTGCATTTCGAGCAAGTCGGATTGGGAGCATCGCCGGGTTCGGAAAAGAGCTTGGCGAACACGCCCTCGAAGGCGCCATTGCGGTCTACGACGAGAAACCACCCGACCGGCTTGCCCTTCTCGACCTTCTCCCACAGCCCGGCTGCAGAAGGTTCCGCCGGCTGCGCGGCGAGTTCACCAGCCAACGCGAGCCCGATCACGATCGGGAGTATCAGTTGAAATCCAGCCAGCTTGCGCATCGTCATCACCTGATCAATTCGCTAAAGGAATGGCCCCAGACTAAGGCCATTTCGCGGACGGTTCCAGCAACGATCGCCGCGAGCCCGATAAAGCTCCGCGAGCCCAACTGTCATTTTTTTGGGAATCAGTTGACCCCGAGCTTCTTCTGCAGGCTCGATGACGAGGTGGTGTACTGGAACACCAGCCGCTTGTCCGGATAGACATAGCGGTGCGCCTTCTGCGCCATCAGCGCGCCCTCATGGAATCCGGACAGGATCAACTTGAGCTTGCCGGGATAGGTGTTGATGTCGCCGATCGCGAAAATGGCGGGAACATTGGTTTCGAATGCCGCGGTGTCGACCGGAACCAGATTGTTCTCGAGCGCGACGCCCCAATTCGCAACCGGGCCGAGCTTCATCGTCAGCCCGAAGAACGGCAGCATTGTATCGCACTCGATCTTCGAGACCGCGTTGTCGCTGCCCTTCATCATCGCCGCCGACAGCTTGCCGCCCTCGCCTTCGAGCGACGTCACCTGACCGATCTTCAGATCCATCTTGCCGCTCGCGACCAGCGCACGCATCTGCTCGACGCTGTGCGGCGCGGCGCGGAAATCGTCGCGCCGGTGCAAAAGCGTCACGCGCTTCGCGATCGGATGCAAATTGAGCGTCCAGTCGAGCGCGGAATCGCCGCCGCCGACGATCAGGATACTCTTCTCGCGGAACTGCTCCATCTTGCGTACGGCATAAAACACCGAGGTGCCTTCATAGGTCTCGATGCCCGGCACCGGAGGACGCTTCGGCTGGAACGAACCGCCGCCCGCGGAAATCACCACCACCTTGCACTCGAACACCTTGCCGGCATCCGTGGTCACGCGAAACAGCGGATCGCCGACCTTCTCGATCGTCTCCACCATCTCGTTGAGATGGAAGGTCGGACCGAACGGTTTGATCTGCTCCAACAGCGCGTCGGTGAGGCCCTGCCCGGTGACGAAGGGAATGCCGGGAATGTCGTAGATCGGTTTCTCCGGGTAGAGTTCGGCACACTGGCCGCCGATCTTGTCGAGGATGTCGACCAGATGCACCTTCATGTCCAACAGGCCCAATTCGAAGACGGCGAACAGGCCGCACGGACCCGCGCCGATAATCAGCACATCGGTTTTGATCGCTTCGCTCATATCAGCTTCTTTTCGGTTGAACCTGGCGAAATGCCGCATCTGTCTAGCCAAGGCAGCGGCAACAGGAAAGCCAAATATCGCACTCCTGGCCGCGGCAACCCCTTGCCGTCACTCGACAAGTGGGCTGTAAGGAAACGAGACTTTCGGAGATGGCCCTGTGAACGCCCACTTGCGTCCCGACGCGACCCCGCGTCTGGAAGATTTTCCGTACCGCTTGTCGGACAATGTGAGATTTGCCGACCTCGACCCCAACCAGCATGTCAATAACGCAGTCTACGCGACCTATTTCGAAACCGGCCGCGTCACGCTGATGAAGGACCGCAGCTACGGGCTGATGCCGGACGGCGTCACCTGGATCATGGTCCGGCTCGACATGCATTTCCGCTCCGAATTGCGCTGGCCTGGTAGGATTCAAATGGGACTGGGCGTTGTCAAGTTCGGACGAACTTCGGTCACCTTCGATCAGGTGGTTTTCTCCGAAGGCAAATGCGTTGCCTCGGCGCAATCAGTGTCGGTGCTGCTGGACGAAGCCACGCGCAAGCCAACGCCATTGACGCCGGAGATTCTGGCCAATTTTCAGCGCTGGATTCGCCGCGGAGCAAAGGCGACATGATGCGCGCGGCGATGTTGGCGGCCCCTGATCGTCGGCATCGCGTGCAGCCCTGTCGCTGCCGAGCCGTTCTACCGCGAGGACCTGCGTATTCCGATGGAGCCTACGCGGAGTACGTGCCCGATTGCGCGCTATATGCGGTCGGCCACCATCTCGCAGAAACCGCGAACGCCTGATAGCACTGAACGTCTTCCGGAGTTCAGGCCTGCCGTTCCGGCGTCGACACCACGAGGCCGTCGAGGTCGTCGTTCACCTTGATCTGGCACGACAGGCGCGAGTTGGGCCGCACGTCGAAGCCGAAATCCAGCATGTCTTCTTCCATCGGGGACGGAGCGCCGACCTTCTCGCGCCAGGCCTCGTCGACATAGACGTGACAGGTTGCGCAGGCGCAGGCTCCACCGCATTCGGCTTCGATGCCTGGAATGGCGTTGCGGATCGCGGCTTCCATCACGGTCGCGCCGTTCTCGACTTCAATGGTTCGTTTTTCGCCCGTGTGGTCGATAAAGTGGATTTTGGCCATGATCGCTCGTGCTGCCGGAATAGGAAGGAGTCCCGGCAGTCCTATAACGGGTCGATCCACGCAGCGCCAGCGGTCGGGCCGAAAACCTGAGGCAGCATTTTACCGGGATTTTGGCCGATCCGAACCGCCTTCCGCTCAGGAACGATGCAGAATCGCTTCGATCGCTGCCTGCGCCTGTGCAACCGCCTCATCAAGTTCGGCGAGCGGCGCTGATGCGTCGGAGCCACCAGCGATTGCCGCCTCCAGCCGGGCTGCGGCATCGGCGACCGCAAAAGCGCCGATCGCACGGGCCGAGCCCTTGAGCGTGTGCGCCAGCGCGCCGGTATCCGCAGGCATGGCGGCGAGCCTATGCACCAGCCTCGCCGATTGGGCCGAGAACATCGTCAATACCTCCCGCTCGAGGCCAGCATCGCCGAACGTCATGCGGTCGAGATGTTCGAAATCAATCGGCCCGTCGCCGGGAGCCAGCGGTGGCGATGGCATCCATTCTACCCGTTCGAGATGAAGCGGCATGGCAAGACCCGGATCGCCCCGCCGCGTCGATTCCCAGAGGGGCATTTTGGTCAGCCAATCACGACAGCAGTTAACGGAACGTTCTCGGAATACGCCGCAACTTTGCCTTGTTTTCGCCGACAATCCGCCTCGATTCAAGATTCGGTTCCAAAAATTTGTGTATCCGTAAGGCTTTAAGGAACAAAGCTGTTAACGATGATTAAGAATGTCTTAATCGCGGCCATTTCATTCGTATCGCTCAACCAATAGGATGTTTGCGGACGTGTGCGGACAAGCTGCCGGCGGGCACGCTTGCGGTCCGCGGGGGATTATGAATCCAGCTTCGAGCTTGCGGGGTCTTTGCAAGAACGGCTGGGCGCGTAAAAGTTAAGAGGGCTCGGACTGATGGCGAACAATCCCAAGAAGGTCAAAGATCCCACTGAAGTCGCGCTCTCCGCCATTCAGGAAGCGCTCAACATCAGCGATACCACCGTCGACCCCAGCCGAAATTCGATTGGCGGTGAGCTCACGCCGCCGATCATGCCCTCCGCCGCGCCGCCCTATTCAGAAACGCAGTTCGACACGCGCGCAGGCGCCGAGCGGCCGGCGTTTGATCCGATCGACGAGCCGCGCAGCCCCCGCCGCGCCGCCAATGACGATCGCGAAACCATTGGACAGATCCTGCAGGCGATCCAGAAGAACCATCCTACCCGCAGCGTCTACACACTTGCCACCGTGTTTGGCGGCGTCTGGGTGCTCGGCTGCGCCCTTCTGACCGTCAGCTTCCTGCCCTCGCTGCAGGCGGCGATCGGACAGAGTGGCGGCGTGCTGGTGCTCGCCGGGCTTGCGGCGCTGTTCTTTGCGCCGGTGCTCTTGTTCTACTTCCTTGCCAGCCTTGCCTGGCGCGGCCAGGAAATGCGGATGATCGCGCAGTCGATGGCGCAGGTCGCGATCCGCTTCTCCGAACCCGAGGGGGCCGCCGCCGATTCGATGGTGACTGTCGGTCAGGCAATCCGCCGCGAAGTCGCCGCGATGGGCGACGGCGTCGAGCGCGCGATCGCGCGCGCCGGCGAGCTCGAAACGCTGGTCGCCAATGAAGTCGCAGCGCTGGAGCGCGCCTATAGCGACAACGAAGTGCGCATTCGCGCGCTGCTGCAGGACATCGCCCATCAGCGCGACAATCTGGTCGGTCAGGCCGAGCAGGTTCGCAGTGCCATCTCCGGCGTTCAGATCGACTTGCGCCACGACATCGCGCTGATCTCGGACGCGATCGCCTCACGGGTCGACGAGGTCGCAAAGAGCATCACCGGCGCACTGGAAGAGCGCGGCCAGCACATCACGAGCGCGTTGAGCCATGCCGGCGATAACATGATCCTCGCGCTCGGCGAGCGCGGCGGCGACTTGCTCGATCGTCTGGAAGAGGCCAGCGCCGAGACCACGCGTGCAGTGCTCGACGCTTCCGAGCGGCTGACCACCAGCCTCAACTTCAAGACTGGGCACGTCCATGACGAGTTCGTCGATTTGGCCGATCGCGTCCACGAGATGCTGAACGAGCGCCTCGACCGCATCACCAGCGAATTCGAGCAGCGTTCCTCGACCATCGTCGACGGCATCTCGGACCGCACCGAGCAGGTCCACGACTCCCTGAAGAATTCCTCCGACTCGCTCTTGCTCGAACTCGAGCTGCGCTCAGGTGATCTCGTCGGCAAGATCGACGAAGCCGGCAACCGGCTGGCGAGCCGCATTCTCACCTCCGGCGACAAGGCCAGTGACGCGCTGGACGTGACCGTGAACACGCTGGTCGCCAAGGTGATCAGCCAGACCGAGAACGCGCACGACAGCCTCGCCCTGCAGATGAGCGCCTTCGACGAGCTGGTGAAGAACCAGGGCTCGGAGCTTGCGGAAAAGTTCGCCCGCGACAGCGGCACGCTGGGCGCGCTGATCACGCGGCATATCTCCGAATTCGACCGCACCGTCAAAACCTTCGGCGGCGAGATCGTTGAGCGCATGGGCCAGCGGACCCAGGAGATATCAGACAACCTGAAGAACTATGTCGACACCTTCGATACCCGCCTGGTCTCGAACAGCGGCGAGATCACCGCTTCCCTCGATCAGCGGCTGCTGCAGTTCGAAACCCAGCTCGGCACCCGGGTCAACAACCTCGACGCTTCACTCGACAACAAGATCAAGTCGTTCGACGAGACCATCGACGGCCGGCTGAAATCGCTGGAAACGACCTTCGACACCCGCGCCAAATCCGTCACTGAAACCATCGATGGCCGGCTCGGCACGCTGGCAACCTCGTTGACCGATGGCGCGGCGCAGGCGATCCAGTCGATCGACCAGCGGCTCACCCTGCTCACCTCCTCGCTGACCGAGGGCACCGCACAGGCGATTGCCGCCGTCGACCATCGCATTGCCAACGTCACCGAGACCCTTGACGGCCGCAGCGCCCATTTGACCGACACCATCCAGGCGCGGTTCCAGGAAATTCATCAGGGCATCGAAACCCGCGTCGGCGACATTGCCAATGGCGTCGAGACTCGGGTCGGCGCCATCGCCAGCGACATCGACACCCGCGTGGCGCAGTTCGAGGATCTGCTCGGTTCGCGCATCGAGGCCGTGGCCGGCCGGATCGAAAGCAGCGGCCGCCAGGCCAGCGAAGACCTGATGTCGCGCGCCGAAATGCTGTCCTCCGGCATCAAGTCGCATGTCGAGGACGCCGAACGTTCTCTGACCAACCTCGTGGTCAATACCTCCGAGACCATCCAGACCGGCGCACGCAGCGCGCAGCAGGCGCTGCTGACGGTTTCCTCCGATGTCGGCGCGCAGCTCAAGCTGACCTCGGCCGAGGTCGAAGCCGCCCTCACCGCCGTGGGCACCGGCGCGGCCAATTCGATCCTGACCAGCGCCAAAGATGCCCAGACCACGCTGGTGTCCGCGTCCTCCGATGCCGCCGCCCAAATCAAATCTCTCGCCGCCGACGTCGAGCGCACCCTCTCGGCCGCCGGCGATGCCACGGCCGCATCGGTTCTCGCCGGCGCGCGCGAGGCGCAGACCACGCTGGTGACCGCGTCCACTGAGGCCGCAAGCCACGTCAAGTCGCTTGCCATCGACGTCGAGCGTTCGCTCTCGATGGCCGGCAATGCCACCGCCGAGGCCGTCACCGCAGGTGCCCGTGAAGCACAGAACACGCTGGTCGCCGCCTCTACTGAGGCCGCCAATCAGGTCAAGTCGCTTGCGGCGGACGTCGAGCGCTCGCTGTCGGTCGCCGGCACGGCAACCGCCGAGGCCGTCACCGCAGGTGCCCGTGAAGCACAGAGCACGCTGGTTGCCGCCTCCACCGAGGCCGCCAATCAGGTCAAGTCGCTCGCGGCCGACGTACAGCGTTCGCTGTCGATCGCCGGAACGGCGACCGCCGAAGCGATCACGGCAGGCGCCCGCGAGGCCCAGAATACCCTGATGAACGCCTCCGCCGAGGCATCGACCCAGGTCAAGGCGCTCGCCGCCGACATGGAGCGTTCGCTCTCGATGGCCGGCAATGCCACCGCCGAGTCGATCACGACGGGCGCCCGCGAAGCCCAGAACACGTTGATCACGGCGTCCACGGAAGCCGCCAACCACGTCAAGTCGCTGGCGATCGACGTCGAACGCACGCTGACTGCCGTCGGCACCGACACCGCGGCCTCCATCCTCGGCACAGCGCGCGAGGCCCAGAACTCGTTCGCTGCGACCTCTGCCGAGGCCGCCAACCAGATCAAGGCGATCGCCGCCGACATGGAGCGTTCACTCGGCAGCGTCACCGCCAGCACGACCGATACCATCCAGACCACCGCGCAGAACGCGCAGAGCGTGCTGGTCGCGGCAACGAACGAGGTCAGCTCCAAGCTCAAATCGACCTCGGCCGATATCGAGCGTTCGGTGCTCGCCGCGAGCAGCAATTTCGGCTCGACGATGACCGGCAAGACCGACGAAATCGTCACCTACGTCCAGCAGCAGACCGACCGGCTGGCGCAGATCGTCGACAGCCGCCGCGGTTCGCTGGTTGAGGCGCTCAGCGCCAGGACCACGCAACTGACGACAGACATCGATCGCGTCACCGGCGACGCCCTGAAATCAATCGAGACGCGCGGCCAAGCATTCTCGCAATCGATGTCGACGCACGGTTCGGAAGTCGCGCGCACGATTACCACCGCAGGCGACCTCGCCACCGGCGCGGTGGCCAAGTCGCTGAAAGACCTCGAGCAGGCGTCACGCTCGGCCATCGACCAGTCGCGCCAGGTATCGATCGCCGCCGTCACCGAAATGCAGGAGACCAGCAAGATTCTGCGCACCGACACGGTGGCGCTGTTCGAGCGACTGCGCGAAGGCAACATCCTGCTGCAGGAAGTGCTGACCGGCGCCCACGACAATCTCAACTCGCTGGAACGCGCGCTGGTAACCCGTGTGGCCGACTTCGTATCCGCGATGAACGACGTCACCGCGCGCAACGGCGTCGCGACGCAGACGCTGGAAGACCAGTTGACCGTGTTCAACTCCAAGACGACGAAGGCGCTGGAGGATCTCGGCGCGCTGTCGAGCGAGTTCGAGAAACACGGCAAGGAGCTGGTTGAAGCAGCCAGCGTGGTCGAACAGGCCAACCGCTCGACCTCGACGTCGGTCGCCGACCGCAAGTCGCAGCTTGAATCGCTGGTAACCACCATCGACCTGCGCACCACCGACCTCGACCAGCGGCTGTCGCGCTTCACCGGCCTGCTCGACGAATCGCTCGCCGCGGCGGAAGAACGCGCCCGCGATATCGCGCGCGTCGTGGCGGAAACCGCAGGCGCGGGATCGGCTGCGATCAGCCGCCAGTTCGAAGCAGTGCGCGCTGCGGCCGAGAACGAGCGGCAGCAGACCCTCGACGCCATGAACGATCTGTACCAGCAGAGCACGCATGAGACCGATGCGATGTTCAAGCAATCGACTGAAAAGTTCGCCGCGATGGTGCAGTCCATGAAGCAGATGGCCGCCGAAATGCATCAGGAGCTCGAGGCGACGCGCAACGAGCTGCGCCGCGGCGTGCTCGAGATGCCCCAGGAGGCCGCCGACAACACCGCGCAGATGCGCAAGGTGATCGTCGACCAGATCGAGGCGCTTGCCGAGCTCAACCGGATTGTCGCGCATCACGGCCGCGGCCTAGACGTCGTGACTTCCGGCCGCGCCAGCGTGCAACGCCAGGAAGAGCCCGTGATGGCAGCAGCCGCCGGCGGCCGCAACGAAGTGCGGATGCGCGATGCCGGCAGCGCATCGACGTTGCCGCCGCCGGATCTCGGCATGCCGGCCACGCGCCGCGCCGAAGCCCCACCGGTCAGTCCGGTGAGCCAAGACCCCGGGCGCGACGGATGGCTGTCCGACCTGCTCCACCGCACCGACGCAGGTACGGGACGCGAGGCTCCCCGTGGCCGCGCGCCGCAGGCCCCGGTCAATCCGCTGGAGTCGCTGTCGCTCGACATCGGCCGGCTGATGGATCGCAATCTCGCCGCCGAAATGTGGGATCGCTACCAGCGCGGCGAGAGCAAGGCGTTCAGCAAACGCCTCTACACGCCGGCCGGCCAGAAGGCATTCGATGAAGTCGCCCGCAAGTATCGCGCCGACCGCAGCTTCAAGCAGACGGTCGATCGCTATATCGCCGAGTTCGAACGGCTCCTGGACGAAGTTGCACGCGAGGATCGCGGACCGCAGGCGCTGCGCGGCCACCTCACCTCGGAGACCGGGCTGGTCTACACTCTGCTCGCTCACGCAGCGGGACGGCTGGGGTAAGGCCCAGACCGATTGCAGAACGCGAAGCGGAGGCAGTGATGCCTCCGTTTTCTTTTTGAGCACGGGTGGAGCGTCCTCGCAAACTTGCAGTGTGCGCGCCCCGCTGCCGCATCCGCGCAATCTGATCCGCAAAACGCGTCTCCGTAGAAGCACGGTGCTATCCGCAGCGCGAGCTGAAGATTTGCCGGATTCCGACGTGCATCTCGCGAAACAGCGCACGATTCCGCATCGATTAAGTTCATTGCTACCAAGAGTATTTACGAGAGATTCTTGATTGCGGCTTAGCTTCCCGACCCGTGTCGGGACGAGGTGGCATGAACTTGATTTCCAGTGCGCGAAGCCTGTTCGCCGTCGGCGATTGCTCGACGCCGCACGGCCGCGCGCTCGTGAGCGAACAGTTCCGCATCCTCACCAACCAGGTTCCGATTCTCTATGCCGTGCTGCTGCTGGACAGCATCAGCGTCGGCTTCGTTCTGCCCTCCTCCGTCAATGGATGGCTGAGATTTGCGCTGCCGGGTGCGCTTCTGACCGTCAGCGTTATCAGAATGATCCAGTGGATCAGGATGCGCGGGGTCGAGCTCACGCCGGAGCAGGCCTATCGGTTTCTGGCCCGGATGCGGATTCTTTCCACCGCATTGCCCATCGGATTTCTGATCTGGACATTGGCGCTGATCGAAGTCGTGGACCCCTCGCTTCGTGCGCCGATCTCGCTTCTCATTTTCATGGGCTGCATCGGCGCTGCCTATTGTCTTGGCATTTTTCCGGCTGCGTCGCGCCTGACGTTGCTGATTGCGGGACTGCCGTTGGCAGTGCGGCTGCTGGCTGCCGGCGAGCCACTGCTGGTTTGCATCGGTATGAACCTCGGCCTGCTGCTGGTTCTGTTCGTCCGGATGATCAACACCAATTTTGGCAATTTCGTCCGGCTAATCGAAGCTCAGGCCAGACTTGCCGAAGAGGGAGAGCGAGCCCGCGCCGCGCATACCTATTTGACGGAAGCGCTGGACGTCGTGCCAGAGGGATTGGCGATATTCGACAAGGACGATCGACTGGTTCTGTGGAACCGGCAGTACCCCAAGCTCTACGCATCCAATGCGGCGGCCATCGTTCAGGGCGCCCGCTTCGAAGACATTCTTCGTGCCGGTCTGACGCATCACCAATATGCCGACGCTGTCGGACGGGAGGAGGAATGGGTCAGGGAGCGCATGGACCGTCACGCCTTGCCGCAAAGCTCCCACGAGCAACAATTGCCAGGCGACAGATGGAGCCGGATCGAGGAACGACGGACAGCGGACGGCGGCAGCATCGGGATCCGTGTCGATATTACCGACCTCAAACGCAGCGAGGCTTCGTTCCGGCTGCTGTTTGAGGAGAACCCGCTGCCGATGTGGGTGGCGGAAGCGGACACGCGACGGCTGTTGGCGGTCAATGCCGCGATGTGCAGCCATTACGGCTATTCCCGCGAAGAACTGCTCTCGATGTCGGAACACGACCTCAGCGCCGACGGCTGCGCTCCGACGGAGCCGGCCCGCACGTCGCAGGAACCTGTCATCCACAAGACCTGCGGCGGCAGCCTCATCGAGGTCGTTATTGAATCGCGACCACTGTCGTATCAGGGCAGGGCTGGGATGGTTTCGGTGGCGTTCGACGTAACGGAGCGCAACCGCGCCGAACAGAGGGTCAGATATCTGGCGTCGCACGATCTCCTGACCGACCTGCCCAATCGCGCCGCGTTCGACGCCCGCCTTTCCGCACTGATGCAACATTCGGGAGAATCCGGCGGCAGCTTTGCCGTGCTTTGCATCGATCTGGACCATTTCAAAGAGGTCAACGACCTCTTTGGCCATTCGATGGGCGACGCCCTGTTACAGGAAGTCTCTCGCCGGCTGCGCCGGGCCGCCCAGGGGGCCTATGTCGCGCGGGTCGGCGGCGACGAATTTATTGCGGTTGTGGAGCAGGTACCCTTGCCTGGAGCTGCAGAACTGCTGGCGGCCAGAATGCGCGAAGCTTTCAGGCGTCCGATCGAAATCGACGGCCACGCTCTGGAGATCGATCTCAGCATCGGCGTGGCGCTCTACCCGCGCGATGGCGACAAACCGGCAACTCTGCTGGCCAACGCGGACGCAGCGCTCTATCGCGCCAAGCACGAAGGACGCGGGGTCACCCGCATATTTACTAGCGCGATGGACCGGCAGTTGCGGGAACGTCGCGCCATTGAGCACGATCTACGTTCCGCGGTCGACAACGGCGAACTATACCTCGACTACCAGCCGCAGCGTCACCGCGATGGCAAGATAACCGGATTTGAGGCGCTGGTTCGCTGGCAGCATCCCCTGCGCGGCCTGGTGGCGCCCGGCGAGTTCATTCCGGTCGCCGAGGACAGCGGCTCGATTGCGAAGATCGACGAATGGGTTCTGATGGAAGCCTGCCGGCAGGCATCGGCATGGGACGAAACCATTCGCATTGCGGTGAACGTCTCGGCCGCGCAGTTTCGCCGCGAAAATCTCGAGCACCAGGTGCGCAGGGCGTTGCGCGAGAGCGGCCTGCCGCCATCGCGGCTTGAGCTGGAGATCACGGAAGGTGTCCTGATCGAGGACATCTCGCGCGCGAGCCAGACGCTGAAATCACTCAAATCGCTTGGCGTCATGATCGCGCTCGACGATTTCGGCACCGGCTACTCATCATTGTCCTACCTGCAGGCGTTTCCGCTCGACCGGATCAAGATCGACCGTTCCTTTATCATGTCGCTGGGGTCCAGTGCGCCCTCACTGGCCATCGTGCGCGCCGTGATCGGGCTCGCTCACGGCTTCAACGTCCCGGTTCTTGCCGAAGGCGTCGAAACCAACGAACAGCTTTCGATCCTGACGCGCGAGCGCTGCGACGATATGCAGGGCTATTTGATCGGGCGCCCGCACAGGGCTGAGCTGTATGCCGATCATATGAAAGCCGGCGCGGGTCCCTTGCTCAAGACGGCGAGCTGATCGCGTAACAAGGCCGACGCGGGCTCCAAGACGACGCTCTCATGATCGGCTTGAAACCGTTCCTATTGCGCGCGTCGCCGCTTTTCGAACGTGACCATCGGGGTCCGAGGACAGGCGCGACAGCACCGGCAAGATTTCCGGACCCGAAAAACGCTCGGCAAGCTCGCAGGCCCATTGCCGATGTCGGGCAAGCTCGTCCGCAGAAAATGCATCGAAAAGCGTCCGCCAGTTCGAATCACTAACCCGCCGTCGCAAGACCCAAGCGGCTTCCCTCCGAACGTCAGCATCTAAATCCCTGCTGTACGTATTGAAGGCCAGCGAAAATCGGCATCAATCCATGTGGCCCCCAGTGCGCGGATCGCGCTTTGTCGCGTGGCTCCCTTCACATCCGCCAACAAGGGAATCAAGAGGCTGTGGGCTTCCGGCAGCTCCCATTCTTCGACGATCTGGCAAGCCGTTCGCACCACGTATTCTGATGGATCACTCAGGGCATTCAAAACGACGGTGCATAACTTGCGCCCGTGCGGGTGGCATCCGATGACTTCCAAGGCCGTCCACCGCAGGAACTGATCGTTGACGAAAGCCACGCCGGCAAGAATTTCAAGCGACGCGGCATTTTCACGTGAGGCGAGCTCACGTATCGCCTCATGTGTCGTCGGTAGCCGCCCACCAACGCTCTGCACGTCGCGCGATCCTTGTTACTGCCGCTTCTGCCCACTCGGCGCCCGCGCCGGCGGCGCTGCGGCCGGCGGCGGCGCCGCCGCCTGGCTGTTGCTGCTGCCGCCGCCGAAAATCACCCGGGTCGGATTGCGATCGAAATTGTTCACGGCGCGGCTGATATCGGAGAGCGTGCGGCGGCCATCGGCCATCAGCGCGCCCGACCGCTTGTCGAAATCCTCGGCCAGTTCGCGGATCGACTTCACCATGATATTCAGTTCGCCGCCGGCAGCACCGCCAGCGATCGTGTTCAGCCCGAGCATGAGACTGTCGGCTTTGCCCATGACGCCATCGACCCTGAGCATGACATTGTCGATCTTCTCGGAGTTGCGCGCGAGCGCAGCCGTGAAGGTCTCGAGGTTTCGCAGCGAGTTCTTCACCGACTCCTGATTGTCGGCGACCAACCGGTTGACGTTCTGCAGTGTGGCGCGGATCGACTCCGTGACATCCTGCAGCGCGCTCGGGTCGGCGGTCAGCATCGGGACGCCGTCCTCGTCGAGCGGTACGGCGGGGGCGGATTCCTCGCCGCCCTTCAGCGAGATCGCCGCTACGCCGGTCAGCCCCTGGAATTCGAGGCCGACGAGGGTGTCCTTGCGGATCGGAGCGTTGTTCTCGACCATCGCCAGTGCGACCACGCGCCGCGGGTTGTCGAGCTTCACCGATACAACTTCCCCTATCCTAATACCATTAAAGTTGACGCTGCCGCCGTTGCGGAGGCCGGACGCCGGGCCTTCGAACACGATGCGGATGGGGCTGCGCTGCTTGGTGGTATGCAGGCTCTGAAACCACAGCACAAAGCCGAACGCGGCGGCAATCACTGCCAGCGTGAAGGCCCCGATCAGGACGTAATTCGCCCGCGTTTCCATAACTCAAGGTACTCCGGAATCAAGGTCTGTTCAGCTTCGCCGACCAGACCCGTCGTTTATCGCTTGTTTGAACATGATTTCATCAAAAACCGGTGCGCACTTCGTGATCATGCTCGCTAGCCCATGACCGCGCGGGCGCGCTTGCCATGGAAATATTGCCTCAGCCAGGGATGCTGTGAGGCCTGCATGTCGGCAATCGATCCTGCGGCAATGATCTTACCGTTCCCTAAAACCGCGATGCGATCGCAGGCCATATAAAGACTGTCGAGATCATGGGTTACCATGAAAACCGTCAGGCCCAAAGTACGCTGCAGGGTGCGCACCAGCTCGTCGAAGTCCCCGGCGCCGATTGGATCGAGCCCCGAGGTCGGCTCGTCCAAAAACACCAGCTCGGGGTCGAGCGCGAGCGCGCGCGCCAACGCCACGCGCTTGATCATGCCGCCCGACAGTTCGGACGGATAGCGGTCGGCGACTTCGGGCCGCAGGCCCACCATGCCGAGCTTGGCCACCATGATCTCGTCGAGCAGCCGCTGCGAGACGTTGAGATATTCGCGCACCGGAAACTGGATGTTCTGCCGCACGGTGAGCGAAGAAAACAGCGCACCTTGCTGAAATAGGATGCCCCAGCGGCGCTCGACGCCGCGGCGCTCGGAGGCGCTCGCTGCATCGAGATCGACGCCGAACACCTCGATGCGCCCACTGAGCTTGGGCACGAGACCGATAATGGTGCGCGTCAGGACCGATTTTCCGGCGCCCGACGGGCCGACAAATCCGAGAATTTCACCGCGCTTGACGTCGAGGTTCAGCCCGTCGAGCACGCGCGTCTTGCCGAACTGCACGGTGATGTCGCGAACCCGGATGATCGCGTCGGAAATCTCACCCACCATGGTCACATTCCGATCGATGCGAAGAAGATGGCGAACACGCCATCCATCACGATCACGAAGAAGATTCCCTTCACCACCGAGGATGTGGTGTGCTGCCCGAGCGATTCAGCGCTGCCCTGCACGGCCAGTCCCTCGACGCAGGCAACGATGCCGATGACGGCCGCCATTACCGGCGCCTTGATGAGGCCGACGATGAAATGGTCGATCGAGATAGCGTCGCGCAGCCGCAGCAGGAACGCCTCGGGCTCGACGCCGCCATAGAGCCATGCCACCAGCCCGCCGCCGTAAAGCGCCGCCATCGCGCCAAGGAACGCCAATATCGGCAATGCCAGCACCAGCGCCAGCATCCGCGGCAGGATCAAAACCTCGATCGGATCGAAGCCCATGGTGCGCAGCGCGTCGATCTCCTCCCGCATTTTCATCGAGCCGAGCTCGGCGGTGTAGGCCGAGCCCGAGCGGCCCGCTACCATGATCGCAACCAGGAGCACGCCGATCTCGCGCAGTACGAGCACGCCCAGCATGTCGACCACGAAGATGTCGGCGCCGAACTTGCGGAAATGGAAAATGCCCTGCTGCGAGATGATGCAGCCGATCAGGAACGTGATCAGCACCACGATCGGCACCGCGCGCCAGCATACCTGCTCCAGGTGATGGATGGTCGAGGTCAGGCGGAAATTACGGGGACGAATGAGGACATGGGCGGCCGCGGCGAGCACCGCGCCGAGCATATCTATCAGCCCGATCAAGGTGCCGCCGATGCTGGCCACGGCGCGGCCAATCTGGTCCAGTATCCCCGTAATCGTCACCCGGTCCGTTTCGATGATCGGCTCGGCCTTCACCCGCCGCACCTCGTCGACAAGGCTGGAATAATTGGCCGAGAGCCCGGCGATCTGGGCCTCGATGCCGCCCTGGGTCAGGCTGCGGCGCAGCCGCTCGATCAGCCAGGCGCCGAACGTGTCGAGCTTCGACACCTGCGAGACATCGATTAAGATGTTCGGGCGGGTGCCGCTGAGCTTCTCGGCATCGGCAACCATTCGTTCCAGCACCGGCGCAAAGCGGGCCGTCCAGGAGCCGGCCGCGCACAGCGCCAGCCCGTTGCCCCTGGCTATCCGCTCCAATGTCGGGTCGCCGCTCACAATGCCCACCCTCGGCCGATACCGCTGCGAAACGCCTGGTTCCGCACGCCGTATTGCCTTGTCGAATCTGTCCCTAACCAGCCATAGTTGGTAGCGGCGGGCAAGCTTGCGGTTCAGAAAATTGCCAGATTTTAAAATGACTTCCAGCCTAACTCGAAAGCTTGCCGTCAGCATCGAACGCTGGCCCATTGCAGGCGCTTTCACTATTAGCCGCGGCGCCAAAACCGAGGCGGTCACGGTGGTAGCAACCGTCAGTCAGGACGGCCGGACCGGGCGCGGCGAATGCGTGCCCTACCCGCGTTACGGCGAGACGGCGGAAGCGACGCTTGAAGCCCTTAATGCGATGCAGGAACCCCTTGCCAAGGGACTGGACCGAGCGGCGCTGCAGGCAGCGATGCCGGCCGGCGCCGCCCGCAACGCGCTGGATTGCGCGCTGCTGGACCTTGAAGCCAAGAGCTCCGGCCAACGGGTCTGGACCCTGCTCGGACGGCCGGCGCCACGCCCCTGCACCACCGCCTTCACGATTTCGCTTGGCACGCCGGAGGCGATGGCGGCAGCGACCTCGAAGGCCGCGCACCGGCCACTGCTCAAGATCAAGCTCGGCGGCGATGGTGATGACGCGCGGATTGCGGCCGTCCGCAAGGCGGCCCCCGAATCCGAATTGATCGTCGATGCCAACGAAGCCTGGACGCCGGACAATCTCGAATACAATTTGGCCGCCTGCGCCAACGCCGGCGTGACGTTGGTCGAGCAGCCGCTGCCGGCCGGATGCGATGAGGCGCTGGCACGCATTAGGCGCCCGATCGCGGTTTGCGCCGACGAAAGCGTGCATGAGCGCGCCTCGCTCGAAGGCCTGCGCGCGCGCTATGACGCCGTCAACATCAAGCTCGACAAGACCGGCGGGCTGACGGAGGCGCTCGCAATGGCGGATGCCGCCCAGGCGCTCGGCTTCGAGATCATGATCGGCTGCATGGTCGCGACCTCGCTGGCAATGGCACCGGCCATGCTGCTCGCGCAGCAGGCGAGATTCGTCGACCTCGATGGCCCCCTGTTGCTGGCGCGCGACCGCGACGGCGGCCTGCGCTACGACGGCAGCTTGGTCTATCCGCCGGAAGCCGCCTTGTGGGGCTGATGCGCGAGGCGGTCTCGCGCCAACCAGACCACCAGCCCGCCGAGAGCGGCCATCACCGCCATCACGTAATAGATGCCTTGTCCCCAGGTCTCATAGATCGTGCCTGACGCGACCGAGGCGAGGCCGGCGACGATACCGCCGCAGGCGGTCAGATAGCCCTGCGCACGCGCCATCACGTGGCCGGGCACGTGATGCAGCATCAATCCCATGATGCCGACCTGCGTCAGCCCAAAACTCAGCGCATGCGCGAGCTGAACGATCGCGAGAATAGCGAGCGGCAGGTCCTGCGCTGTTAACACCCAGCGTGCGGCCGCGCTCAGCGCCGCAACCATCACCAGCATCGACGGCTGCAGGGTGAATCGCGGCGACAGGGCGAACAGCACGATTTCGGCGATCACGCCGAGCACCCACAGAACTGCGATCGTCAGCCCGTCGAACCCCGCTTGTTGCCAGGCAATCGACGCGAAAATGTAATAAGCGGCATGGCTGCCCTGGATCAGCGCCGACGCCACGATGATCGCGATAAAACCGCCGTCACGCAGCAGCGCCGTCGCGTCGCCGGCGGCCGGGCGCACGGTCTTGACGTCATCCAGCGGCTCCAGCGCAAGGCTGGCCAGCGCCCCGAGCGCCGCCGAGCCGGCGATGATCCAGATCAGATTTCGGGCGGCGATGAGGTCGAACAGCATGCCGCAGACCAGCGCGCCCAGAACGAAGGCGGCCGAGCCCCACAGGCGCAACGGACCGTAGTTGAGGCCATAGCGCTTCACCCCCCGCAACGCATAGGCATCCGTCAGCGGCACCATAGGCGTCCACAGGCAGCAGGTCAGCGCGTAGATCAGGAACACCAGCACCGGCAAATGCTGTGTGCCCAGGATGAAAAAGCCCAACGCGGTGGCAAAAGCGGTCACGATGATGCCGCCGCGCAAGGCCTGGTGCCGTTCCGCAAGAGCCGTCACCAGCGGAAGCGCGGTAAAGCGGCTCACCGGAGGTACGGCCGTGATCAGCCCTATCCAAAATGCATCGATCCCGACCGCCTTCAACCATACCGTGAAAAACGGCAGATGGGTGCCGGTCATGCCGAACAACGTGCCGTAAAACAGCGCCACCCGGGCCGCGAATCGCCTCGATGTGTCTTGAGAAGCGATGGGGATTTGTGATTCGCTTGGCATCAATTCAATTGCGATTCGGTCAATATCGTGTTGTTTCGTTATCGCAATGCGCGCCGATTTGCGCGAAGAGTTTGACATGGCCGACGAAGCATTTGCCCTTTCGCCGATCTCAGCACGCGCCGCGCTGCCGAGCGAGGAGGACTATGCTGCGATCGCCGAAGCCTTCATGGAGACTTCGCGGGGCCGCTGGTTCCTGACCGAATACGCCAAGCGCAACCGCAACGCCGACACCCGCATGGTGCTGGACGCGGTGGCGCGGATTGAGCAGAGCCTCACCGCCCAGCGGGAAGAGACCCTTCAGCGGGAAGCAAACTTCCAACGGGAGGAAGGCCTTTCGGCGCAGCAGGCGGCCGAGGCTGTCGCAGCGGCTGCCGCGGCGCAAGAGCGCCTGACCGAGGCGCTTGCCGCCATCCGCGGCGCGGTCGAGGCGGCCGAGGAATCCGCCGTAGAAGCGCTCGACAGCCTCGCGCTGGAGCAGCGGCTGGCACCGGTCCGCAAGGGCGCGCGGGTGCTGCGCGAAATCGCCTGGCGGCTCCGGGAAATCGGCAATGACGGACGAATTTGCGACCTGATCGATTCCCAAGTCACCGTCATCGAAAAGGGCACCGAACAGTTCTCCTCCGAGGAGGCAAGAGCAGCGCTGCGTGCGGCCTTCGCCGCCCTCCAGGGCCGACTTGTGGAATTCGGGGACGACGACCAGTCGCCAGCGCCGGCTGCCGAGCCCGAGGCGGCGGCGCCCTTCCCGGCCGCGCAGGAAATGCCGCCGGCAGCGGAGACAGCCTTCGCGCAGGAAGCACCGGAAGCTGCCGAGACGCCGTTCGCTTCGATGGCCGCATCCGCGGAGGCCGCGCTTGCGGCTGCGGAAGCCGCGCTGACGGAAGCGGAAACGCCGCTGGTTGCCGAAACCGCCACGACTCAAGAGGCTTCGGCCGAAGTTACCTCTGTGCGAGACGCGACCGTCCAACACGCGGCCGTCCAAGACAACTCCATCGCCGACGCCCAAGACGCTGATGCGCAGGATGCCGATGCGCAAGACGAGGCGGTCCTCGACATGATCGCGATGGAGATGGGCGCGCCGGATCCGATCAGCGACGAGGAGATCGCCGAAGCGATAGCCGAGCAGGTCCGTCTGGCGGAGCCGGCGCCGATTGCTGCCAACATGGTCGCCAAGGCGCCCGAACCGGCCGCCACGCCGTCGCCGCCGGTTCAACAGATGGTTCAACCGGCCGCGCCGGCGCCGGTGCCAACGGTGGAAGTATCGCTCGGCTCGACTCTCATTGCGAGCGGGATGCTGAGAAAGCCGGTCGCGGCGGCCAACGACCCGCTGGCGCCGATCCGGCGCATGAGCCAGGCCGAGAAGATCGCGTTCTTTTCGTAAGACCCTCTGCACCGCCGCCTGGAGCGCGCGGGTTTACCCCAATATCCGCACTGGTTGATAGTCGCTGGAGCGGTGGTGCTGGGATTTGTCCGCTTGTTGTTTCGCCGAAACAGGAAGCCCAAGGCCGACCGGGAGCCGACTGAGATGAAGGGCAATGGGAAATGAAGCAATTCCGCTAGGCTTAGATGCCGGAGCAGCCCGCATCACCACCTGTCGGTCAAGAAAGAGCAAAACGAAGCGGCAGTCATTGTACGCGCCCTTTCTTAGCAGGTTGCGGCGGGTTGGGCGGCGCTGCCGCATTCGATCCTTGGAGGCTATCCACGCGAGCGGAAAGCCCACCCAGCTGTTCCGAAAGCAACTTACGCCCGCCCTGCTCCGCTGATATCTGCCGCTGGAGACCACTGATCTGTTCCGCGACCCGTTGCTGTTCTGCCCGCAGCTCTTGGATCGTTTGCTGGAGATTAGCCACAGCTTCTCTAGCCGTCTTGTCGGCGATCTCCGCAGCCGCAGACAGTTCAGCCTTGGGCTGAACAACAGCTACTGGCGAGGACTCGTATCCAATACGATTGCTGGCCCAAAGCACTGCACCGACGGCAACCGCGAGGAGAAGAAGTAGAATCCACGGCAGTATGCGGCGCGGGCGTCCTGGCTCGCTGTAGACGCGATTACTTGGGGTGAAGTCGCTCATCCAGCTAGTAAGCCGACAACGATCGATTCGTTCCCATCCCTACGAACCAGTGATAGGCGCGGCCTCGCTTGCGCCTGCCCCTCTCCTCCTTGCCCCCTCGCTTCCGCCCGGCAGATGCAGGGCTAAGACGTGGCGAGTCGATGACAACGACATCTACCAAATGGGTTAGATCGACGTCTAGTCGGATGCGACACGATGAGCGCTGCGGACGATTCTTGGACTTAGAAAAGACGGGTCATCCAGCCGAATCGGCAGGCAACCTACAGCCCGCCCCCTACCGCATCAGGATCGACGACGAGGCCGAACAGAACCTGGCGATGTGCTCCCTGATGCTGTGCAGTTTCGACGGCGCGGGCGAAGGCCTGATGCTCGCGCCGGGCGCCAACCCCGGCGACCGCAAGCTCGATCTGATCATGGTCGGCGACATCGGACATTGGGAGACCCTGACCAAGATCGTCCCCAATCTCGGCGACGGCAGCTATCTGGCGCACCCGAAAGTGTCGAGACGCCACGCGACGCGGATCACCATCGACAGCGACCGCATGGTCCGCGCCGACGTCGACGGCGAAAGCATCCGGCAATTGCCGATGTCGGTGATGATGCTGCCGTTCCACCTCAAAGTGGCGGCGGTCAATCAGCCCTAGGCGAAATCGCGGCTGAGCTGGCATCCCTGTCCGCACCGGGCCGTCCGTTTTGGAACGTCACCTAGTTCTGCCTGCCCTTCGCAATGAGATTCTTGTGAACCTTCCCGTCTTTCATAATGACGAGAAAGCTTCTGGCGGGATCCTCGATCAGCTTGATGTTGTCGATTGGATTGCCGTCCACCAGCAACAGGTCAGCCAGCGCGCCCTCTTCGACCACGCCGAGCTTGCCCGGGTAGGGATTGCGAAGTCCGGAGAGGGCCAGCAGTTCTGCGTTAGTCGCTGTCGCCATCTTCAGCACATCGGCGGCGCTGTACCAGCGCGTCAGTTTTGCCAATTGAGCGCCCTGGCGCCTCGCCAGTTTCTGGGAAAACAGGATGTCGGTGCCGAAGGCCGTCTTGAGGCGGTGCTTCTTCGCCAGCGCATAGACGGTGTCGGTACCAGCAATTACCTGCAATTGTTTCGCCCGTTCCTCCGAGCCGGGCGGCAGCGGGGTAGCGTCCTCGTCATCGAAGAATGGCTGCGGGCTGAGCCAAATCCCCTTCTCGGCCATGAGGTTCGCAGTCGCCTCGTCCATCAGGTGGCCGTGCTCGATGCATTTGACGCCAGCCGCGATCGCTCGCTGGATCGCAACTGGCGTATAGGCGTGCGCGACGACGTAGGTGCCCCAGTTGTCGGCCGCTTCGACCGCCGCGCGCAACTCGGGCTCGGTGAAGGTGGATACATCGAGCGGGCTGAATGGCGACGCGACACCACCGCCCGCCGTGAGTTTGATCTGCGACGCGCCTTGCATGAGCTGCTCGCGCGCACGCACGCGAACCTCATCCGGACTATCCGCAACCATGCTGCCGCCGATTTGCTCCATGCGGCTGAGCAGCCCTCCGATCGTTCGCGGCAGGTCCGTTAGCTGGCGGAAGTCGCCATGGCCGCTGGTGACGGTGATCACCGCACCGGAAGGATAGATGCGCGGACCAGCCACCAGTCCGTCATCGATGGCGCGCTTCAGTCCGAATGCGGGTCCGCCGAGGTCGCGAACGGTGGTGAAGCCGCGCATCAGGGTATCGGCAGCTTCGTCAGCCGCCACGATATTATTGTAACCGACATCTCCGAGGGCGGCGGCTGGTGTCAACCGTGCCATCATCGCATGCCAGTGCATGTCGATCAGTCCCGGCATCAGCACGCGTCCTCCGCCGTCAATGACGACCGTTCGCGCGGCGTCCGCTGTGATCGCTGCGGGCGAGATTTTCTCGATCTTTTTGTCCCTGATCAGCACATTGGACGATGCTGAAAGCGTGTCGCTCCTTCCATCGAAGATGCGAACGTTCTGAAATAGCACAGCCGCGCCTTGCTGAGCTTGTGCGGGGAGTAAACCCGCCGTGAGGCTCAACGCCGTCGACGCGCCGACTGCAAGGATTTTGACGACTCGAAGCCAAGACATGGAGGACCTCGGCTGAATAACGCTGGGGGTTCGGCAAGAACCAGAAAACATCGCGACCGTAACGAGGTGTTTGCCCGAAGATCTCAAACAGAAAAAAGAGCGAGACAACGATTCGACGAAAAGCCATCTCGCTCCAGTAGGCAGGGAGGAGCTACGCGCTTCGGGTGGTAGGCTGCCACGCGTAAGCCAACCACCCGATGCCATGGGATATCAGATCAACGCCGAGCAGGAATCCGAGAACCCACAAGCCGGTCATCGGAAATCCAGTCAGAATGACGAGGCCAGCCACTACGCCGAACGCGCCGGATAGCAGCATGATCCAGCCCGCCTCTCGCCAATGGCTGATGCCGATCAGGATGCGGACAAAACCGGAAATCAGCAGCACGAGGCCGAGGACGTAGGTGAGGATGAGCGCGCTGGCGACCGGCTGGCCCACCAGCACGACGCCAAAGGCGATGTACAGGATGCCGAGCAGCACCTGCCATACGAATCCTCCCCATCCCTTGGTCCAGAATGCATGGATGATTTCGAAGGCGCCGGCGATGATGGAGACCCAGCCGATGAAGATGGTGCTGATAAGGGTGACCAGCATAATGTCGCCGAGAACCAGAATCCCAGCCCCGATCATCACGAGCCCGAGCAGAACACAAATCCAGAACGGCGGCGCAGGCAGGTTGCGGACCTGCATCCGCGAGCTATTGTCATATGTCGTCATGTCATTCTCCTCACTACAGCCGCTTACTCAGCGGTCGTTACCGCTACCGCCATCCACAGCGGCGACGGCCACGGTGCCACCAGCAGACCCAACGGCGCCGCCGACGACGATGATGATGGCGCCGCGGATGGCGAATGGGAGGGCGCGGCGGCCGGGTAGCCACGGCTTGGGCTTCATGCTTGAAATCGTCGGCCTTCTCTCCGAGATCTTTCTCCATCGCGAGCGGCATCGCCTCGACCGACCCCGGCAGCAGGCTTGCGCCCAAGCCGACGGTGACAGCGCCGCAAAGAAGAGTCCGCAATACGCCGCGGCGATCAATTGCTTCCATCGTCATTCTCCTTGCCGAATGCCCCGCTCCTCTCTTCGTCTGCTCGTATTCGATCAACTCGTTCTCACCCCGTTACCCGTCGGCGCATCGCTCGGTATCTCGCCCGGCAGGTAGTTCGGAAGCCGGCCCGCCGGGATGATCGCCAGCAGCGCAAGACCGGCCATGATCAGCAGTCCAATCTTCAGGGCACGCAGGCGCGCTTCGGTATTCACGCGCACGGCTTCCTCGACCTGCTGCGGCGTGGCGGTCGTGCTTTCCATCACGCTGCGCAGCCGGTCGTTGCTGACGAAGGTGATGTTGTCGAGATCGACCTGGCTCTGGATCTCCTTCGGCAGCACGGGATTGGCCGCGATACTGCTGAGCGCGATTGCACTTAACAGACCGACTAGAAGTGCACCCGCCACTGCCGTTCCAACCGCAGCGGCAAGATTTTGCGTGGTGCCGCGCAGCGACCCGACGTCGCCTGCGAGCTCCTTGGGCGAGGCGGTGACCAGCACGTTGAACAACAGCGTCACCAGCGAGCCCTGCCCGATCCCGAACAGAACCAGGCCGACCAGCACAGGAACCTCGCTCCAGTCGTTGCGCACGACAACGGCCAGCCACACCAGGCCAACCGTGCACAGCATGAAGCCGTAGCGGCCGATCTGCCGCGGCGTCAGCCGGTCGTAGACATTGACGATCAGCATCGCCGTGAAGAACACCGTCAGATTGAACGGCATCATCGCAATCGCAGTCGCAAGCGGCGAACGGCCCTGCACGATCTGAATGTACAGCGGCACCGAGAAATTAAGCGCCGCCTCCAGCGCGACCACGGCAAACAGCGCATAGACCGCGCTGCGCTCTTCCGGCGAATCGATCACCTCGAGCGCCAATAGCGGGGTCTTCCCGACGGCCTGACGCCGATGTGTCCACATCAGGAATGCCTGCCCGAGCACGACGCCGAGAACGATCATGATCGGCGCCGGCGAAAGGCCAAGCAGGTTGAACGGCGCATTGGCGGTGGCCAGCGCCAGCCCCCATCCGTTCAGATTGTTGAAGCCAAAACTGATGAGAACGATCGCCGACGCGGCCAGAACCACACCGAAAACATCGATATGCACATCCGGGCGGCCATAGTCTCGCTTGAGACGGAAACTGAGAAGGAACACTATGGCGGAAACCGCGATCAAGATGCCAAATGCCGGCCGCCAGCCGATATAGGTGCCGAGCACGCCGCCGATGACGAACGCCAGCACGCCAGCCGCCGCACGCGCAGAACCGAGCGCACCTACCGCCGTTGCCTGCTGCCTTCCCGTGTAATTCTCGGCAATCAGCGCCACCAGCGACGGTACGATCACGGCGCCGGCCGCGCCGCAAAGCGCTTGCGCTGTGATCATCAACGTCGCCGTCGGACTGAACGTCATCAATATCTGCGACGCGCAGAACAGGACCACCGCGAAGCGGAACACCTGCAACGCGCCGAACCGCTGCGCGAGTTTCGCGCCGAGCATCACGAAACCAGCCACCAGCATGGAATAGGCCACGATGCCGGTCGCAACTGTCGTCGGCGGCACCCCAAAACTCTTGACCATCCCGCCCAGTGCGACCGGCAGCGAGGCGACATTGAAGGACATGATCATCTGACCGAGCGCGATCGCGATCATCGGCACCCATGACTCCCGCGCTTCCTCCCGGATTGCTCCGATCGACATCGAGTGCGTCGCCATGGCGTCCTCCCGAATTGCTCGGTTTTCGGATCAATGAGCCGTAGGCTCGATCAAGTCCCTCTTTGCATCTGCTTCAGTTTTCCGGTTGCGATACGAACAGATCCATTCCCAGCCGCTGCGACAGAAATTTCGCCGCGAGCTGGCCCTTCACGCTGTTGCCCGCCGCGTCCAGCGGCGGCGCGAAGGTGCCGAAGCCGCCCTTGCCCGGCGAGACCGCGACGATGCCGCCGCCGATCCCGCTCTTGCCCGGCAGGCCGATGTCGTACAGCCAGTCGCCCGAGGTCTCGTACAATCCGGCTGTTATCATCACGGTGAGCGCGTAATGGCAGACCGCAGCATCCACTACGCGCTGCCGGGTGACCGGATTGACGCCGCCATCGGCCAACGTCGCGCCCATGACCGCCAGATCCCGCGCGCTCACATTCAGCGAGCACTGCTTGGTATAGAGATCGGTCGCCTGCTTGGCGTCGCAGTAGATGCGGTCGTAGCTCTGCAGCAGCCGGGCGATACTGCGGTTGCGATAGTTGGTTTGCGATGCCGAGGCGTACACTTCTTCATTGAGCGTGAGCTTGCGCCCCGCAAACCGCGACAACCCGTCGTGAATGAATTGCCATTGGCCATCCATCGTCAGGCCGGGGACAAGGCTGGTGGTCGCGATCGCGCCCGCGTTGACCATCGGGTTGGTGCGGCCTCCGCCCTGCTCGATAGCTGCCAGGGAATTAAATGGTAGACCGGTTGCATTCGCTCCGAGCCGTGCACGCGCCTCTTCCGGGCCGATCGTCTCGCAGACCAACGCGAACACGAACGGCTTCGACACGCTCATGATCGAGAATTCATATTCGGTGTCGCCGGCCTCGTAGACGCGCCCGCTGGTGCCGACGACGCAGACCCCGAACAGCTCTCGCGGAACCCTGGCGAGCGCCGGATAAACTTGTGAATTCTGTCCGTCTCCGTTCGACTTGAAGCGCCGGTGCGCGTCCGACACCAACTCTTGCACCAGTTCGGGTTCTGGCAGGTGTCCTGTCGAGATGTAGGGGCGTTCGGGTGATTCCGAAATCGAAGGTGAGTCCATCGGACTCCTCCACTCGACTCGACATGCTGCGCGCAGATGATCGAGCCGTTCGGCAACACGAGTTACACGCTGATAGACGGCCTGCGTTGACCGCCTCAGCTTCGTCTGACTTGCACGTACCGTAACGCTCGAAAGTGCATCGAGTCAATCACACAACCTTAAAGTACGTTTTTGTCGGGTGTGTTTAGCTACAAAACTTTGTGACGAATCACGAGAACGCCAAAGGCGCCGCATCGACAAACCTCCGCAAATTAGCGACCAATTTGACCGAGCGCTGTCATGTTTGATGAGAGCGATCAGCGAACCGTGATGCGCTCGCTCGCAGGTTGTGCTACGGTCAAGACTATGCCGTGCGCGGCCAAGGCGAAGCTGCCTGCCGTTGGTAAACCGCGGCTCTGCGGGATCGGCCTCGTCGGCCGATTTCCCGACAAGCGGCGTTTACTTCACTGCCGCAGAAAGGTGTCGATCCCTCGCGCACCGCGTATGGCTCGGACCATCCATCACATCGAGTTGGAGGATACGAAGATGTCAGATCTGATCGCAATCATCTATCCATCCGAAGCAAAGGCAGAAGAAGTACGGCAACGCCTGTTCAAATTGCAGAAGGAATACCTGATCACGATCAGCGATGCCGTGATTGCGGTGAAGACGGAAGCCGGCCCCGTCAAGCTCAATCAGTTCGTCAACACGACAGTGGTCGGAGCCGTATCGGGCAGCTTCTGGGGACTGCTGATCGGTGTGCTCTTTCTCAATCCCATACTGGGCGTCGCTCTCGGTGCGGCGTCCGGCGCGCTTGGCGGCGCACTGTCCGACTACGGCATCGATGACGCCTTCATGAAGGAGCTCTCGACAAGCCTGCAGCCCGGCAACGCTGCGCTGTTTGTCCTCGTCAAGAACATCACGGCGGACAAGGTGCTGCGCGAGATCCAGGACGCTGGCGGTACCGTGCTCAAGACCTCCCTGGATGACAGCAAGGAGCAGAAGCTTCGCGAAGCCCTCGCAAAGGCGAGTGCCGAGCAGCCACCACAGACGAGCGCCGCCTAAGCTCTGGCGGACGAGGTCCGTAGGACCGGCCGGCGGCGGTGAAGATAGCGTGGCCGGCCTCCTCGAAGGACGTGCTCGGTAAGGACGGCTTTCATGCGCCGCGCAAGCGAAGCAAGCACTGAAACGGCCAGGGCAACCAAGCCGGCCATGCTCGACGCGATCGAGCGGATCGGCAACAGCGTTCCCCACCCGGTTCTGATCTTCCTGATTCTGATCGCCATTGCCGTGATCGCATCGCACCTGCTCTATTTGCTCGACGCGTCGATTTCCTACCAAATCATCAACCCGGCGACCCACGGCACGGAGACCGTGACAGCCCGCGCCAACAGCCTGCTGACGACGGAAGGTATCAGGCACATCTATACGCGGCTGGTGCCCAACTTCATGGGCTTCAGCGCGGTCGGACTGCTGATCGTCGCCATGATCGGCGTCGGTGTCGCCGAGGAATCGGGCCTGGTCAACGCCTGCATCCGCAAGCTCGTCGCCGCCTCACCGCGCTGGACGCTTTCCTACATTCTTGCCTTCGTCGGGATCCTATCGAGCGTAGCCTCCGATGCAGGTTACCTCGTGCTGATCCCGCTGGCCGGCACGGCGCTAATGAGCGTCGGCCGGCATCCGCTGGCGGGTCTGGCGCTAGGCTTCGCCGGGGTAGCCAGTGCCTTCAGCGTGAACATGCTGATCAAGCCGCTCGATGCCGTCCTCACCGAACTGACCAATGATGCCATTCACATCGTCAAACCGTCGCTCTCGATCGAAGTAACCGCCAATTTATGGTTCTCGATTATGTCTGTCGTCGTATTGACGATCGTGATTGCCCTGATCACGGAGCGGATCATTGAACCGCGCCTTGGCGCGTATCGCGAGGATCAGGCCAGCGCGATGCTGCCCCCGCACGAGGGCGGACAACTCTCCGCTCAAGAGACGCGCGGCTTGAGGTATGCCGCAGCAGGACTACTGGCTGTCACGCTGGTCTTCTGCCTGCTGACGCTGCCGCCATGGGCCCCTCTCCGCGACCCAGCGACTGGAGCGCTGGTCGGCAATTCGCCCTTCATGAACGGGCTGATCGGTCTCGTCATGATCTTGTTCCTGGTGACCGGGATCGCCTATGGCATCGGCGCGGGAACGATCAGGCACGCTACCGACGTCATCGATGCTATGACCAAGGCGGTCTCCGGAATGGGCGGCACGATCCTGCTGTTCCTGGTCATCAGCCAGTTCGTGGATTACTTCACCTACAGCAACATTCCGACGCTGCTTGCGGTCAAGATGGCGGATACCCTGAAGGACGCGAGCATCGGCCCGCTATGGCTGTTGCTGGGGCTTATTGCGGTGGTTGCCATACTCGATCTGGTCTTCACGCCGGCGATCGCGACATGGGCGATCTTTGCGCCGGTGTTCGTCCCGCTGTTCGTGCAGTTGGCCGTCGATCCGGCGGCGGTGGTGGCTGCATACCGGGTCGGAGACGGGCCGATGAACTCGATCACTCCGCTCAATCCTTACTTCGCGCTGGTTGTCGGGTTTGCCCAGAAGTACGACCGCAAGGCAGGCGTCGGCACCGTCATCGCGCTGATGCTGCCCTATGTGCTCTGGATGTCCGCGCTTTGGACGCTTCTTTTCATCGCGTGGTACCTGTTGGGTCTGCCTTGGGGCGTTTAGCCGGAGATGGCGAGAGCGGCAGGATGCGGTATTGAGCAATGGCGAAACCGATCTCCGAGCGACACGTCACCAAAGCCGCAGAGAATATGCTGGTCGATCCGCGCAACGGCGATATCGAGGACAATGCCGCCAGTCCGGGACAGCGATCGCTGCTGGCAATCGCCGGAAGCCTGCTGATTGAAATCAGTTTGCCGAAGCTCTTGTTCGCCTGGACGGTGTTGCTGTTGTTGCCGTCGGTGTTGCTCGGTCTGGCGCCATTGCTGGCTTCGGCCTGGCTTTCTACCTTGTCGGAACAGCTTGCAGCGCTGACCGAAGTCGGCACGGCGCTGTTGCTGGCCGCAATTGTTGCGGTGGGATGGATCGGATGGCGCCCGCTGCTTCGGATCGCCGAGATCAATTTCTGGTCGCTCAATGCACTCGCGGTGCAGCCCGGCTATGCGTTTGCGCGCGAAGCCTTGCGTCATTTGACGGAACTGATCGCAGGGAAAAACTTCACTCCTGGCGGCCGGGCGCGCTTGCGCAGCGCCAATTCGGTTGGCGCCGGTGTCATGCTATCCGCATGCGCGGCGGTGATCGCGATACTCGCCTGGCCTGCCTCGCGTTGGGCTGGTGACTGGAGCGATCTGCTCTTGCTGCATCGGCTCGCCGTGCCCACGCTTGCGAATGCCGTTGTACTGATGGCAGGCTATCTGGCGGTCGCATCGCTGGTTTGGGGGTTTGCCGATGCCGGCATGCCTCAACCGCTCGATCTTGCCATGTTCGATGCCGCCTCGTCCGAAGGCCGGATCTGGCGCGTTGCGCATCTGTCGGATATTCACGTGATCGGCGAGCAATATGGCTTTCGCATCGAAAGCGGACGGGCTGGCCCGCGCGGCAATGGCCGGCTCAATCGAATCCTCGCGCGACTGGCCGCTATCCACGCCAGCAATCCGCTCGATCACGTTCTGGTCACGGGCGACATGACCGACGCCGGCCGCGCCAGCGAATGGGCGCTAATCCTCGAAGCGCTCGCGCGCCACCCGGAGCTTGCCGCGCGCACGATTCTGTTGCCGGGCAATCACGACGTCAACATCGTCGACCGCGCCAATCCGGCCCGGCTCGACCTGCCGTTCAGCACCGGCAAGCGGCTGCGGCAAATCCGGACGCTGTCGGCGATGGCGGCCGTGCAAGGCGAGCGGGTGCACGTCGTCGATGCCAAGGGAAGACCGGCGGCTACGCTGCAACGAGCGCTGGCGCTGCACCGCGACGCGATCGTGGCCGTTGCGGAGTTTGGAGGTTTGCGCCGTGTCGCCGCACTGCGCAGCCTCTTCGACGACCAGTTTCCGATGATCCTGCCGCCAGAAGCGGAAGATGGCCTCGGAATAGCTATCCTGAACTCAAATGCAAAGACCCATTTTTCCTTCACCAACGCGCTCGGACTGGTATCCGTCGAACAGGCGCATCGCCTCGAGGCAGCCATCGGATATTTTCCGCGGGCGCGCTGGATCGTCGCATTGCACCACCACCTGGCGGAATATCCGATGCCGGTGAGCGCATTTTCCGAGCGCATCGGAACGGCACTGATCAACGGCAGTTGGTTCGTCCGCAGATTGGAAGCGCTGGGAGATCGCGCCGTCGTGATGCATGGCCACCGTCATATCGACTGGATCGGCGCATGCGGCGGGCTAAAAATCATCTCCGCTCCGTCGCCCGTGATGGGTGCGACCGACGCTGCGGCGACGTACTTCTATATTCACTCGCTGACGGCCGGCCAGGATGGCCGGCTGGGCCTGTTGCCGCCCGAGCGGGTAGAGATCGAGGGCGAGGTCGACGACTAGAGTTTGCCGGGTTTCTCTGGCTCCGGTCCGCCGAGCAGATCAGCAATCCAGCGGCTCGACGGATGCTGGGCACAGAAGGTGAGTATGGCGAGCGCGATGGGAACGCCGATGAAGGTTCCGAACAGGCCCCACAGGAATGTCCAGAAGAAGATCGCAAACAGCACCACCACTGGCGAGATCGACAACAGGCTGCCAGCCACCCGCGGCTCGATGTAGCTGCCGACTGCGAATTGAATGATGTTCAGGCATACGAACACGCCAAGCACCGCCGGCCAGCTTTCGAACTGCGTCATCGCCAGCAGGGTCGGAAACAGTGTCGCGACGAACGGGCCGATGAACGGAATATAGTTCAGCACGAAGGCGATCACGCCCCATTCGAACGCGAATGGCAGCCCGGTAATCCAGGCGAAGCTGCCGACCAGCAGGCCGGTGACCGCGCTCATCTGCGTCCGCACCAGGAGGTACTTTCGGAATTTCGCCGCGGTCGCTTCGCCGCCGTCGAGCAGCACGCGTGCCGCGGTACGGTTATCCAGCCGCTCGATGTTTCGCCTGGCGTTCTCGACCTCGAGAAGTCCCAGCATGACGTAAACCAGCGCAATCACCCAGAAGCTGAGAGTCGTGTTCACCCGTCCGGTGACATATTGCGTGGCGCGCAGCAGCCAGCTTACGTTAAAATGTTCGGCCCACAGCCCCGCAACCGAGACGCCGTGGCCGTCCAGCCAATTTACGGTCGCCGCATAAAGGGCCTGGTAGCGCGCCAGGTCGGCGAGCAGTGATTGCCCTACCCGACCAAATCCCCAGGCTGCGAGCGAGGCGAAACCGAGGCAGATTGCCACGGTGGCGATGATGGTGATCGCCAGCGCGGCAAGTTTTGGCATCCAGAACTGCAACTGCTTCTGGATCGGCCACACAATCGCAATGATGAACAATGCCGCCGCAAGCGGCGCGAACACCGTGCTCGCCTGAGCCAGCGCCGCCGTGCCCAGCACGGCCGCGATAATTCCTGTGGCGGTCTTTAGCCCGAAGCCCATTTTGGATTCCTTCGACCGTTCGGCAACCCGAGATTGTCAGCGGTATCGTGCGGCGGCAAGCGTGGAAGCGCCGCACGCTGAACCGTGATCGCGGTCACGTACGACAGCCCGAACCCGGCTTAGCGTCCCAGCAGCAAATCTCGCAACGAGGTCTCGCCCGAGGAGGCAGCCATGTCCCGTTTTAAGTCATTGCTATTGGGTGCCGGCCTGCTGGCAGGCCTGTTGAATTTCGCCGTTACCGGTGCAGCGTTGGCCGAAGCCCCGAACGTCGACATCCGCAACGGCATGCAAACGCCGCCGGCGGACCAGCGCGTCGCGCTAGTGATCGGCAATTCGAATTACCAGATCGCGCCGAAGCTCGCCAATCCCGGCAACGACGCGCAATCGATGGCGCAGCTTTTGAACTCTGCCGGCTTCGAGGTCACTCAGGCCACCGACCTGACGCGCAGCGACATGGTCAAGGTCGTGCAGGATTTCTCCACCAAAGTCGCCGAGCGCGGCCCCGGCACCGTCGCCATGATCTACTATGCCGGTCACGGCGTGCAGGTGGCAGGTGAGAACTATCTGCTTCCGGTCGATGCGAAGATCGCTTCGCCCTCCGATCTTGACGGCAATTCGGTCCGGCTGGTCGACGTGATGGGCACGCTGGAATCGATCCCGAGCCGGATGCGCATCGTGGTGCTCGACGCCTGCCGCAACAATCCGTTCCCCGAGATCAACGACGCCGGCCGGGGCTTGGCAATCGTCGATGCGCCCCGAGGCTCGATCGTCGGCTACTCGACCGCGCCAGGAATGGAAGCGCAGGACGGCGACGGCAATCACAGCCCGTATACATCAGCTTTCCTGAATGTCGCACGCGAGCCGAACCTGCCGATCGAGCAGTTGTTCAAGCGCGTCCGGCTCGAAGTGAACAACACCACCTCCGGAAAGCAGACACCGTGGGAAAGTTCGTCGCTGACTTCCGATTTCTATTTCTTCGGCGATACCGCGGTCGCCGCAGGCCGCGCGCCGGATCGCCGCCCGATCATCCAGACCGCAGCGAATCTGCCGTCGCGTTCGGTGCGCCAGGCTTACGACTACGTGCTCTCGGAAGGCTCGCCCGAGTACTATGAGGAATTCATCCGCCTTTATCCGCACGATCCGCTGTGCGACCACATCCGCCTGCTGCTCGGCAATTTGCGGATGGCGACGGCGTGGCACAAGGCGGTGGTCGCCAACTCGCCGTTCGCCTACAAGACGTTCCACGACAATTATTCCAACAGCCCCTACGCCAAGTCCGCGCTGAAGCTGCAGGTCGCGCCGAAGGCCGTGCCGCTGATGCAGTTCACGCATCTGGCGAAGCAGTCGCCGACATTCAAGCCGGGCAACATCGGCAACTCGCCCACCCTTGGGATTTCCAAGGGCAACCTCAATGGCCATCTCGGCGCCCACGGTCACATGCCGGTGCCGTCGAAGATTGTCACGCTGCCCGCGAAGGGTGTGTCGCCAATCAGCACCGCCAATGGCGGCAACAACAACGGCAATCCAGGCAAGATCACTACCCTGCCCGGCAAGATCAACCGCACACCCATCAATGCCGGCAACCCCGGCAAGGTGACGACACTGCCCGGCAAGATCAACGCCAATCCTGTCAACAACGGCAACACCGGCAAGGTCACGACCCTGCCCGGCAGGATCAACAGCAATCCGGTCCGGGTCGTGAACAAGCCCGTGATCACCAACAGGCCCGTTGTCACCAACACGCCGCGCCATTTCAGCGGCGGCATGGGCGGCAGAACTTTCAGCCCGCGCTTTGCCGCAAGTCCGTCCCGCAGTTCGTTCGGGGGAATGGGCAGCTTCCGGCGCTAACTCAGGGAACGCCGCGCAATGAAAAACCGGGCAGAGCGCACGCTCTGCCCGGTTTCGTCTCTACCAGTTCGGATCAGGCGACCAGCTTGGCGAACAGGTCCGCGTCGACGTTGCCGCCGGAAAGCACGATGACGACGTTCTTTCCCTTGGCATCGATGCGGCCGGCCAACAGTGCGGCGAGACCGACAGCCCCGCCGGGCTCGACGACCAGCTTCAATTCCCGGTAGGCATAGGCCACTGCCGCGCCGACTTCCTCATCAGATGCGGTCACGCCATTTGCGAGCAGCTTGCTGTTGATCGAGAAGGTGAGTTCGCCCGGCATCGCTGCCATCAGCGCATCGCAGATGGTGCGGCCGGCGGCGTGATGCGCCTCGCGATGGCCGGCGCGGAGCGACAGGCCGTGATCGTCATAGTCCTTGGGCTCGGCGACGATCACCTGCGCTTGCGGAAACTTTGCCTTCACGGCCGTCGCGACGCCGGCGATCAGCCCGCCGCCGGAGGCCGGCGCTACCACGACATCGGGCACGAGCCCAAGCGCCGTCATGTCCTCGGCGATTTCCCGGCCCGCAGTGCCCTGCCCTGCAATGACGAAGGGATCGTCATATGGCCGGACCAGCGTCGCACCGCGTTTGCCGGCGATGCCGTTGGCGATCGCTTCGCGGTCCTCCTTGTCGCGGTCGTAGAGCACCACCTCCGCGCCATAGCCCTTGGTGCGCTCGCGCTTGGTGACCGGAGAGTCCGCCGGCATCACGATGGTGGCCTGCATGTTGAGGATCTGCGCCGCCGCCGCCACGCCCTGGGCGTGGTTGCCGGAAGAGAATGCGACCACCCCGCCGCTCCGCTTGTCCTGCGGGATCGAAGCCAGCTTGTTGAAGGCGCCGCGGAATTTGAACGATCCGGTCCGCTGCAGCATTTCGGGCTTCAGAAAGACTTTGGTCCCGACGCGTTCGTTGAGAACGGGGAACGACAACAGCGGCGTCCGCACCGCAAAGGGCGCGACCACCTTGGCGGCGGCCTCGATATCGGCCGCGCCAATGGGTGGATTTTGGACAGGTTCTGGCATCCGCAATTTGTATCGCGGTCGCCGACGGGCGGGCAAGACGATTTAGCGTGAACGTTATAGCGTTTTCGAGCGAAGCATGCCCTCGGACTTGATCCGTGGGAGGCCACCGGTTCGCGTCAAGAAAACGCGTCAAAACAAGAATCTGGAGCCCGGTTCTGATTCAAACCGAAAGGCTCTAGGCGGCGAAATGCGGGTTATCAGCCCCGAATTCGGCTACCTCGCCTTCCTGCTCGACCGGGCGCACATTCAGGGCATGTTCGATGAAAACCCGCGTGGAGGCCTGCCAGGTGTGGGCGGCGGCGAATTCGACGCAATCTTCCCGCGAAACCTGCAGCGCCTCCAGGCAGGCCGTGCGCAGGTCCTCGTCCAGAACGCCGACCGGTGCCAAGCCGATCACGTCGCGTGGACCGGTGACCGGAAAGGCAGCAACCGGTAAGCCGCTGGCCAGCGCCTCCAGCAGCACCAGGCCGAACGTGTCGGTCTTGCTGGGAAATACAAAAATATCGGAGGCCGCGTAGATTTCGGCCAGCTCCTCGCCGTGCCGCGCGCCGAGGAACACGGCGTCAGGATATTTCCGCTCTAATGCGATGCGGGCTGGCCCATCGCCGACAACGAGCTTGGTGCCGGGCAGATCGAGGTCGAGGAACGCTTCGAGATTCTTTTCAACCGCGATGCGACCGACACTGAGGAACACCGGCATAGGCAGGCAGAGATCGGCGCTGCGCGGATGGAAGAGCGAGGTATCCACGCCGCGCGACCACAGCACAACGTTACGGAAGCCGCGCAGGCGCAATTCGGCCGCCAGCGCCGGCGTTGCCGCCATCACTGCCTGGCTCGGCCGGTGGAACCAGCGCAACACCCGCCACACCCAGGATTCCGGCACCGGCGAACGCGCCGAGACATATTCGGGAAAGCGGGTATGAAAGCTCGTGGTGAACGGCACGCCATGCTTGCGGCAATAGCGTCGCACCAAGAGCCCGATCGGGCCCTCGGTCGCGATATGAATGCTGTCGGGCTTTGCCGACTCGATCAGGTTTGCGATTTTGGCCGGATACGGCAGAGCCAGCCGCAGATCAGGATAGCTCGGCATCGCAAAGGTGCGAAACGATTGCGGCGTCAGGAAACTCACCTCGACGCCAAATCCCCTGGCCGCCTCTGCCATCATGATCAGCGTCCGAACCACCCCGTTAACCTGGGGATGCCACGCATCGGTCGCGACCAGGATATGCGTCATGCGGCGCGCGCCGCGACGCGGGGAACGGGTGCTGCCCGGCGCTGTGGATCGGTCCAGGTGATGATCTCGAACCGGCCGTCCTCGTGCTCGGCGAGCGCGGTGCAGCTTTCCACCCAGTCGCCGCAATTCATGTAGCGGATGCCGTGCTCGTCGCGGATGGTGGCGTAGTGGATGTGGCCGCAGATCACGCCGTCGGCGCCGTGCCGCCGCGCCTCACCGGCCAGCGTCTGTTCGAACGCACCGATATAGTTGACGGCGTTCTTGACCTTCAGCTTCGCCCATTGCGACAGCGACCAATAGGGCACGCCGAACATGCGCCGGAAGAAGTTGACGAGGCGATTCATGTGAATGGCGAAGTCGTAGGCCTTGTCGCCGAGATGGGCGAGCCAACGCGCGTTCTGCACGACGAGATCGAAGATGTCGCCGTGGATGATGAGATAGCGCTTGCCGTCGACGCCGGTGTGGATGGTGTTTTCTACCACGTCGATGCCGCCGAAATGGGTGCCGTAATAGTTGCGCAGGAACTCGTCGTGATTACCCGGCACGTAGATGACCTTGGCGCCCTTGCGCGCCTTGCGCAGCATCTTCTGCACGAAATCGTTGTGCGATTGCGGCCAGTACCAGCTCGACTTCAGCGCCCAACCATCGACGATATCGCCGACGAGGTAGATCGTATCGGCGTCGTGGCTCTTGAGGAAGTCCAGCAAACGATCGGCTTGCGAGCCGCGAGCTCCGAGATGGACGTCGGAGATAAACAAGGTGCGAAAGCGCCGTTCCGGGCTTTCTTCACTCAAGGAGTCACTACCCATACCTGTCCCCTGACAGATTTCTGTGACAGGGCGATGACTGTTCACGCCGCGATATTCCCACGAGAATCAATGCCGCGCCCTACAACTTGCGGATAGCAGCGCGATGCGACAGACAAGCGACATTGGAGAGGCAACATCTCGACGTTGTCTCTGCCTCGTGCGCAATCGCGCATTACCCATCATCAACGGAGTCAATTATCGTGGAAGATTAACCATCCCCGTAATTCAACGGATGCGCCGCGGCGCAAGAGCATGCGTAGATGGGGTAACGGGCCGGCCGAACCAGCCGCACGCTCGCTACGGCGCGATTTGGAAGCGCGCTCGCGTGCGGCTTTGCCGGGAGGCGGTCGTCCCTCAGACTGATGGTGTCAATAACCGGAGTCGGGCGAGCCCGCTCCAAGCATCATCGAGGGACGACCATGTACCACTATGCCGGAATCGACGTGTCTTTGAAAAGCTCGACCATTTGCGTGGTCGATGGCGCGGGCAAGATTTTGCGTGAGGCGAAGGTGGCGAGCGAGCCGGAGGCCCTGATCGCCTGGTTTCGGTCGTTGGGGCTTTCGCTCGAGCGGATCGGCCTGGAGGCAGGTCCTCTGTCGCAATGGCTTTACGCGGCGCTGCGCGAAGCGAAGTTTGCGGTCGAGCTTTTGGAGACGCGGCACGTCCGCGATGCCTTCAAATCGATGCCGGTGAAGTCGGACCGCAATGATGCCCGCGGGATCGCGCAACTGATGCGGCTGGGCTGGTTCCGCCCGGTGCACTGCAAGTCGATCGAAGCGCAGGAGACGCGTGCGGTTCTGACGGCGCGCAAACTGCTGCAGTCGAAGCTGCGCGACGTCGAGAACAGTCTGCGTGGCGTGCTCCGGGGCTTTGGCCTGAAGGTCGGCAAGACCACCGAATGCACGTTCGCCAGCCGTATCCGGGAGCTGGTCGCCGGCCATCCTGGACTGGAGCTGGTGGCAAAGGCGCTGCTCGAAGCCCATGCCGTGCTGCGGCGCGAGTTCAGCAGCCTGGACAAGCGAACCCAGAAGCTCGCCCGATCGCATCCGCCGGCCAGGCTTCTGATGACAACGCCGTCAGTCGGTCCGATCGTCGCTCTCACCTATGCCGCTGCGATCGATGATCCGAAGCGATTCCGCGCATCCAAGGCCACAGGCGCGCACTTCGGACTGACCCCGAAGAAACATCAGTCGGGGCAAAAAGACTACACCGGCCGCATCAGCAAGATTGGCGATGCCTCGGTGCGGGAGGCACTCCACCAGGCCGCTCACGTCATGCTGACCAAACCGATCAAGGGCTGCTCGGCGCTGAAGAGCTGGGCGATGCGGATCGCCAAACGCGCGGGCATGCGCAAGGCCAAGGTGGCGCTGGCGCGCAAGCTTGCCGTCATCCTGCACCGCATGCTTGCCGACGCCAAACCGTTCAACCCGATGGCCAAGGCCACCGCAACCTAAGCAAGGAGCATCGATCGATTCCGGGCGGGCCAAGACACCAGGCTCTCCCCGAGCGAAGTCCCTCGCCGGGACGATGGATCCGGTCAGGCCGCCATCCGGGAAGTCGGCTCACAACCACGCACCCCGTAGATTGGCCGGCCGGTTCCTCATGCACCCCAGAAGGTGACGGCCTCAGCGCCGATCCCGTACAGAAGCAAGTGCCCGGCAAGTGGACCAAGCAAGAGGGATTGACAAACCAAGGCCCGTTACAGAAGCCCGGATGGAGCGCAGCGAAATCCGGGGCCAGTCTCACGTGCGGATTCTCTTCCCGGATTTCGCGGAGCCTGTCATCGGGCACGCATTCACGCGACCCGTTGGCTCCATCCCGGCTACGCGACTACGCGACGGCGGCTAGTAAAACTTATGAAAATGATGGATCGGCCCGTGACCATGGCCGACGCTGAACCGGTCTGCCGCCGCAATCGCAGCGCTGACCCAGGCCTTGGCGTTACGCACGGCGGTTTCCATACCCTCGCCTTTCGCGAGCTCCGCTGCAATCGCCGAGGACAATGAGCAGCCGGTGCCGTGGGTGTTTTTCGTCGCAATGCGCGGCGCGGCCAGCGCGATGGTGCCGCTCGCGCCGATCAGATAGTCGACGCACTCGGCGCCCTCTCCGTGGCCGCCCTTGATCAGCACCGCCTTGCACCCCATCGCCAGCAATCGCCTGCCCTGGCTTTCGACGGCGGACTCACCTGCAGCCACCGGTCCGTCGAGCAGCGCGGCGGCCTCCGGCAAATTGGGCGTAATGACCGAAGCAAGCGGAATGAGTTTTGTTCGCAGTGCCTCGACCGCTTCCGCAGCCAGCAGCCGGTCGCCGGAGGTTGCGACCATCACGGGATCGAGCACAACATGCTTCGGGGACCAGCGCTTGAGGCCGGCGACGATGGCGTCGATAACCGATGGCTGCGCCACCATGCCGATCTTGACCGCTCCGACGTCAAGATCGGAAAACACCGCATCGATTTGCGCGGTCACGAACTCGGCCGGCACCTGGTGGATACCGCTGACGCCTTCGGTATTCTGCGCGGTCAGCGCCGTGATTACGGAAGCGCCGTAGACGCCGAGCGCGGCAAGCGTCTTCAGGTCGGCCTGGATGCCGGCTCCCCCTGAGGAATCCGAGCCGGCGATGGTCAGCGCGATCGGCGTCGTCATCGCAAGCCTCGTGCACGTCGTCGGTTGAAGGCCATGGAGTGTCCTACCGCGCCATGCCATGGGCAGCAAGCTGGCTTGCCATTATCAGCGGTTTTTGGCCTATTGGGACCAACCAATTCGGAGACGACAGCGATGGTTCCCTTCTTCGTCCAGTTCAAATGCAAGCTTGGCCAATCCTATGCCGTCGCCAATGCGCTCGCGGAGGCCGAGATCGCCTCGGAGATCTATTCCACCGCCGGAGATTATGACCTGCTGGTCAAATTCTACGTCGACAAGGACACCGATATCGGCCACTTCGTCAACGAAAGGGTGCAGGTAATCCCGGGCATCCAGGACACCCACACCATCATCACCTTCAAGGCGTTCGGCACGGGTTAGGCATCGGCCCCGCCTTCCCCGGAATGAACGCAATGACGCTCACCCGCGGAAGCGCGAAGCGCGGCTCGAAAGACGACGGGCCGACTGTGGCCGATTCCTTCGAGGCTCGCGGAGCCTGCCATCGGGCCGCGCTTGGCGCGGACCCTGTGACGGAGGAGCTGCCAGCGCTGCGCGCCTGCCGCGCCAATTGAGCATCCCGACCGCAACGGATAGTTAACGACGTTAACCATGGCATGCTTTTGCCATAAGAGGATCATCCTACCGCCTTGATATTTTTGATTACCTAGAGCGTCGTCAATCGGAAGTTCCGCGGCGGGGGACGCTCCGAGGGGGAAACGGTCGCGAGTACCACCATGGGGACGCTGTACGATTTGCTCGGAGCGCTTCCGAGTGATGACGCCGAGGAATTGCGGAAGGCATTCCGCAAGGCCGCGAAAGCGACTCATCCCGATATCAATCCCGACAATCCCGATGCTGCGCTGAGGTTTAGGGAACTCGTGCGCGCCTATGACATCCTGACCGACACCGAGCAGCGCGCGACCTACGATCAGTTGCTCGCCATTGCGCTGCAGCCGCCTGCCACGCAGGCAATCCAGACATACGAGACCGTACGAAAGGTCGCCTCTAACACGATGGCGGCAACGGTCATTTCCGCGGTGCTGGTCGGCGGCTACACCGTGTTCGGATTGTTTTCAAAACCGCCGGGCGCCGCCGAAATACTGGCCGACAGAGCCGCCGGCGGCGCGCAGCAAGTTGCGGCCGTGCAGCCCGACGCTCCAGCGCAGGACGAACCGCGCATCCAGCGCGGTGGAGAGGTTTCGACCCGCGGAGCGGTCGCGCTCGCCTCCGTAGTGCCGGCAGCGAAGGAATCGGGCGCCGCCCCGATCGGCCGCTTCGAGCCTGTCCCGGCGTTTGCCACGTACAATTTGGGGGTTCAATATTATCCGCGCTTCGCAACCGCCCATTTCGATAACGGCGTCGTGCTGTACCGGATGGGCGATTTCGATCGCTCGTTCGCCGACATTGCGTCGGCCAAACCTGCCACGGATTTGAAACGGACCAAAAACGCCACGCCCGCGTCGCGCAAGCCGTTGACGATCGTGCCCACCTTGCCGGAAAGGCGTGAGCCGATCACCGCAGCCTTGACGCCCTGACGGCGCGCGAAGCGATTTCCGTCACGACTTTTCTGCGTCCTTCTTCTTCGGCCGCGGCGGTCCTTCGACCGGCGGCAGCGACTTGACGTAGTCCGCGATGGCATCGCGATCTTCCGGCGGCAATTGCGAGGTGTTCTTGATCACGCGCGCCATCGATCCGCCGGCGCTGTCGCCATCCGGCGTTTGCCCCGTTTCCAGGAAGTAGGCGATATCCTTCGCGCTCCACTCGGCCAATCTCTTCTGGGTGATGTTGGGTATCCAGCCCTCGCCCTCCGGATTGGGCCCGCCTGCGAAGCGTTGCGCTTCGACGATGCCGCCGAGGAAATTGCGCGGGCTGTGACACTCGGCGCAATGGCCCATACCGTTGACGAGGTAAGCCCCGCGATTCCACGACGCCGAATGTGAGGCGTCGGCTACGTGAGGCTTTCCGTCCATGAACAACCATTTCCAGACGCCGATGTTGCGGCGGATGTTGAATGGAAACGGAACGTCGTGATCGCGCGTCTTGCCGGTCACGGCTGGAAGCGTCTTCAGGTAGGCAAAGAGATCGCGCACGTCGTCGACGCTCGCGTGCTGGTACGACGTATATGGAAAGGCCGGAAAATAGTGCGCGCCGTCCGGCGACGTCCCCTTGAGCACCGCGGTCACGAAATCAGCCTCGCTCCACCGGCCAATACCGTAAGTGGGATCAGGCGAGATGTTGGGGACGTAAAACGTCCCGAACGGCGAAGGCATTGCTAGCCCGCCGCCCAGTTTTAGCCGATCGGGTTGGTTGGGAACGGCATGGCAGGAGGAACAGCCCCCGGCATTGAACGTTGCAACGCCGTTGGCAAGGTTCGGCGTGCGGGGAGGAAGCGAGGCTGGGGCAACGACCGCCGGGATCGTGAGCCACCAGAAAACACCGGCGCCGGCGACGCCAGCCAAAATCAAGCCAAGGAGAATTCGTCGCAGCATTCACTGATCCGTTGTCAGGGAGCCCTAAACTCAACAACCAGTATGGACGCACTTTGCGCCATAGGCTTCTGCGAAATTTCGGGCCTTTATCTGCGTTTCGGGAATAAATTCGGAAAGGCGTTGTTTTGAGGCTGACATCGCCGTTTTGACGTCCACAGGGAGAAACACCATGTCGAACAAGATCATGCTTGTCACGCTTGCGTTGGGGGCAGCGATTGCTTTTGCCGGACCCGCGTCTGCCGACAAGATGAAGGCGACACTCGACGGCAAGTCCCAGGTGCCGCCCAGCACCAGCGCAGCCACCGGTACCGCCGACATCGACTACGATCCCGCCAGCAAGAAGCTGAGTTGGAAGCTCTCCTATTCCGGCCTGTCTGGCCCAGCCACCGCCGCACATTTCCACGGACCCGCAGAAGCCGGCAAGAATGCCGGTGTCGCCGTCGCCATTCCCAATGCGACGTCGAGCCCAGTCGAGGGCAGCGCAACGTTGACCGATGCGCAGGCCGCGGATCTTGTGGCGGGCAGGTACTACATCAACATCCACACCGCAGCCAATCCGGGCGGCGAAATCCGCGGCCAGGTGACCAAATAAATTACGTCACCAAGTAAGTTTGGTGACGAAGTAGGTAAGTTCGAACACGAGTAAACAAAACAAGAAAAGGCTAACACAAAAAGGGCGGACGCTTCGCGGCGTCCGCCCTCTTTTTGAGGCCAGAGCATGATCTGGAAAAAAATCTGTAGCGGTTTCCGAGAAGATCATGCTCAAAATTAGAAATGCGATCAGCCCTTCTTGATCCGGTATGTCTCGTGGCAGCCACCGCACTGCTTGCCGATGACAGGCAGTTCCGCCTTTAGCGTGTCGAGATTCTTGATCTTGCCTTTGGCGTCGGCGACGACCTTGGCGAAGCTCTTAATTTGGGACTCGAAGCCGGCCTTGTCTTCCCAGATTTTCGGCGAGGGATCGTAATCACCCTCCAGCTTAACACCTTTCATGCTCTCGGGGAACAACGTCGGAAGGTTCTTGGCGGTGTCTTCGAACTGGGCCAACGCGGCATTGACAGTCGATTGGTCGTAGGGCTTTTCGCCTTTAACCATCGCCGACAACGCGCCGGCGTTCTTGCCATTGTCCTTCATCATGGCCTGGGTCCGCTTGACCTGATCCTGCTGTGCAACGACCGCACCGGCACTGAATGCAAGCACAGCTGCGACGACGACGATCCGCTTCATTGGCTAAATCCCCTTCAATTCGGGTTTGTACCGGCCCCAAAAGGTGGTGCGGACCGGCTGTTTGTAAACACCGCATGCGGTGCAACATTCCGCATGCGACAAAATATCAGAGATTATGCTGTTTCTGCGCCTCGCGGATTGCGATCCAAACCCGTTCGGCCGTAGCCGGCATGTCGATGTGGTCGATCTTGTACTCGCGCCACAGGCCCTCGATGATCGCGTTAACCACCGCGGGGCAAGAGCCTATCGCGCCCGCCTCGCCCGCGCCCTTGACGCCGAGCGGATTGGTCGTGCACGGCACGTTGTGCGTTTCGAAATGGAACGACGGACCGTCGGAAGCCCGCGGCACCGCATAATCCATGAAAGTGCCGGTGACGAGCTGGCCGTCGGTTGCGCTATAGACCGCCTGCTCCATCAAGGCCTGACCGATACCCTGCATCGCCCCGCCATGCACCTGGCCGGCGAGCAGCAGCGGATTGAGCGTGACCCCGAAATCGTCGACGATGACATAGTTGACGATTCTGATGATGCCGGTGGCGGGATCGATCTCGACTTCGGCGAGATGCGTGCCGTTCGGGTAGGTGCCGTCGGCCTGCGCAAACGTCGCGCTCGCATTCAGTTTCGACGGATCAACGCCCGGGCGCTTTGCGAGGTCGGCAAAGCTGATCGAGCGATCGGTGCCCGCGATGCGCACGACGCCATTGCTGATCTCGAGGTCCCCAGCGCTGGTCTCCAGCGCTTCGGCCGCGATCTCCTTCAGCTTGTTGCCGAGTTCGCGCGTGGCGCGCTCGACGCTGACGCCGCCGGTCGGGATCGACGCCGAGCCGCCGGTGCCGAGCCCGGTGGCGATCATGTCGGTGTCGCCCTGCAAGACATGAACACGCTCCGGCGGCACGCCGAACTGCTCGGCAACGAGCTGTGCATAGGCAGTCTGGTGGCCCTGCCCGCTCGACTGCGTGCCGATCAGAATGTTGATGTCGCCGTTGGGATCGAGCGCGACGTTAGCGGTCTCCTCACCCATCGTGCCGCAGATCTCGACATAGCAGGACATGCCGATGCCGCGCACGAGACCTTGCTTCTTCGCCGCCTTGGCGCGCTTCGGAAATTCCTTCCAGTTGGCTACTTCCATCGCGCGCTTCATATGCGCGGTGAAGTCGCCGGAATCGTAGACCTTTCCGGTCGCGGTCTTGTAGGGCATCGCCTTCGGCGGAATGAAGTTCTTGCGCCTGATCGCATCCGGCGTCATACCGAGCTTGCGTGCCGCCGCATCGACCAGGCGTTCGATCACATAGGCCGCTTCGGGGCGCCCAGCGCCGCGATAGGCGTCGACCGGCACGGTGTTGGTGAACACGGTGCGGACGCGGCAGTGGAAGGCCTGGATGTCGTAGAGCCCCGGCAACATGCCGGCGCCGCCATGCGGAATGTAGGGCCCGAAGGTCGAGAGATAGGCGCCCATGTCGCCCATCAGATCAACATCCATGCCGAGGAATTTGCCGTCCTCGGCCAGCGCCATCTTCGCCGTCGTGACGTTGTCGCGGCCCTGCGCGTCGCCCATGAAGTGATCGGAGCGATCGGCGGTCCATTTGATGGTCTTGCGCAGCTTGCGCGCTGCCACCGAAATCAGCGCGTATTCGCGATAGGGAAACAGTTTCGTGCCGAAGCCGCCGCCGACGTCGGGACAGATCACCCGCATCTTTTCCATCGGAATCTTCAGCACCATGCCGCACAGGATTTCGCGCAGGCGATGGCTGCCCTGGCTGCCGATGGTCAGCGTCAGGTGATCGCGCTTGGCGTCGTATTCGGCGACCGCGGCGCGCGTTTCCATGAAGTTGGTGATGACGCGCGGGTTGACGATCGATATCTCGGCAATCGCATGCGCCTTTGCAAAGGCGGCCTCAGCCGCCTTCTTGTCACCGATCGATACGTCGAACAGCACATTGCCGGGCTTGTCGGGCCAGACCAGCGGCGCGTCTTTCTTCACGGCATTGACGACGCCGACCACCGACGGAAGCGGTGTCCATTTGACGTCGATCGCCTCGATCGCGTCGCGCGCCTGGTCGATAGTGTCGGCGACCACGAAGGCAACGGCGTCGCCGACATGGCGCACCTCGTCCTTGGGAAGAATCGGATAGGGCGGGCCGGTGAACGGATCGACTTCCAAGTTGAACAGGCACGGCAGGTCGCCGAGATCCCTGACGTCGTCGGCGGTCAGGATCGCAGCCACGCCCGGCATCCCGCGGGCCTTGGTGACGTTGAGGGTGAATTTCGCGTGCGCATGCGGCGAGCGGAGCATCAGCGCGTGCAATGCCGGCTGTGGCGAGTGGTCGTCGGTATAGCGGCCCTTGCCGCGAATGAGCGCATCGTCTTCCTTGCGGAGGACGCTTTGACCGACGCCGAACTTGATGGGAGCTGCCATCGTATCTCCAATTGTCCTGGAGCACGATGACGCCTCTTCGAACCGTCATCCGCCCCATCGTTTTTGGTTTGAGCATGGCCGTTTCGGAAAACCGGTAACCACCTTTCCGGATCACGCTCTAGAAGCGTTCCATATTGCAGTGGTTCGCGCGTCAGCGCAAACCGCTTTCGCCCGACTAGCCACAGCACTGGCGCAACGGAAGCGCCGCGTAGCCCAATCCTTTTCGCGCTTGCACAAATAAAAAAGCCCCGGACGATGCCGGGGCTTTGATTTTTACGGGAGGAAGAGAGCGCCGCAATCAATACTTCGCGATCACCGGGCCGCCGAAGGTGTAGTTCAGGCCGACACGCAGGACGTGGTCGTGGAAGCGCGTGTCCACGTCGGCCCGGATCGCGCTGGCCGGTGCGAGCGTGAAAGAGCCAGCGCGGAAGCTATCGAAATCCATATAGAGGTATTCGAGCTTGGCGCTCCAGTTGCTGGTGATCTTGCCTTCAACACCAGCGCCAACCGTCCAGCCGAAGCGGATATCGTCGTTCGAGGAAACCGAGGCCACCGCAACACCGGCCGGCGTCACGCCAGCCATCGTGCCGGTGGTCTTGAACGAGCCATAGGCGAGACCGCCGGTGCCGTAGAACAGAACCCGGGGAGTTGCGAGAACACCGACGCGGCCGCGCAGGGTGCCGAACCATTCGAGGTGCGTATCAACGGCGAGGCTGGTCCCGGTCACGCCCGGCGGCAGGAACGTCAGACCGGGAAGACACGGCCCGCCAACGCCCGTCGCGGCGCAGCTTAGTACGCCCCTGCCCTTCTCGTCCGACCACTGTGCGTCCGCTTCCAGACTGAACACCCAGTTGTTGGCTTGCCAGTTGTAGCCGATCTGGCCACCCGCAATGGCGCCGTCCATATTGTAGCCGGCGCCGAGGATGGAGCCCGCGGGCGGTACGATCGGCAGGCCGGTCAGCGTGTTGAAATAAGAAACGTCCGAATGGCCGCGACCCCAGCTATAGCCGGCGTTGCCGCCGATATAGAAGCCGGTCCAGTTCCAGACCTCGACCAAAGGCGGCGGCGCCTTGGTGTAGCGCGGCGCCATATCGGCTGCGGACGCTACTGAAGTCGCAGCCATAACAGCCAGTGCCGAAGCCGCAATTGCCTTGAAAGTTGAAACGCGCATGGGTGCCCCTCGGAAAACCACTAATTAAATCTGAGCTCAAATTAACGCGGAGTCGCGCCCCAATCATTTACGGATCGGCCGCAAATGGCGTTTTGTGGGCGCCTGTTGCAAAAATGCCCTAATACGGCCATGACGTGCCTTATTCATTATTCGCTTTTGTCTTAGGACCAGACCTCCGGTCACGCAGCAGCGCGAATATCCACCCCCGGCCAAACAGCAGCATGATTGCGACCCCGTACACGAATGCACCGGTCACGATCAGCAACGCCAATGCGGTCTCATCGCGGAAGGTGTGCATCTGCGCGAAATAGACGTTCGCGAATCGCGCGGTGGCCCAAAGCGCGGCGCCGAGCACGACACCGGCCGTGGCGAACTTGGCGAGCGACGTCATCCAGGCGCGATCGAGTTCGAGGTAGCCCGCCCGCACCGCGAAGGCGAGCACCAGCAAAAGGTTGACCCACGCCCCAATGGCGGTGGCGAGCGCCAGGCCAATCTGCGCCAGCGCGCCCATCAATGCGACTTTGAGCGCCACGTTGACGGCAACGCCGGTCAGCGCCGCCTTGACCGGCGTCGCGGTGTCGTGACGGGCATAGAAGGTCGCCACCGCACTGCGGATAGTCACGAACGGGATGAGTCCGATTGCGTAAGCGGCCAGCGTGGCGCCGGCAGTCATCGCATCCGCGTTCGAGAACGCGCCACGCGCAAACATCGCGCGCATGATCACATCAGGCACGATCAGGAAGGCGGCGACGAAAGGTACCGAAAACAGCAGCGAGAATTCGAACGCCCGCCGCTGCGCGGCGGATGCACCAGTGATATCGTTCGCCGTGAGGCGCCGCGACATTTCCGGCAGCAACACGGTGCCGATCGCGATCCCGATCACGCCGATCGGCAACTGGTTGAGACGGTCGGCGTAATACAGCGCCGAAAGCGCGCCCGCCGGCAGAAAGGTCGCGATGATCGTATCGGCGAACAGCGCTATCTGCGTTCCCATCGAGCCGATGGTCGCAGGTCCCAGCGCCCGAAAGAACGCGCGCACGTCTTCATCGAATTTGATCAAAGCGAATTTCGGCAGGATGCCGGTCTTTGCCGCATCACCCGCCAGCAGCAGGAATTCGAGAATGCCGGCGAGCAGAACGCCCCATGCGGCGGCGTAGCCCGCGCCCGGAAAGAACGCCGCCAGCGCCAGGGTCGCCATCATCGACAGATTGAGGAAGATCGGCGCGGCGGCGGCGCTGGCGAAGCGATGCATCACGTTGAGCATGCCGCCGTACAGCGTCACCAGCGTGATCAGCAGCAAATACGGAAACGTGATCCGCGTCAGCGATATTGCCAGTTCGCCGCGCGCCGGATCGTCCTTGAACCCCGGCGCGAGAACGGCGATCACTTCGGGCATGAACCCCCAGGCCACAACCAGCAAAATCACCTGGGCAGCGAACAAGAGCGTGAATATCCGGTCGGCGAACAGTTTTGCCGAAGCTTCGCTGTTGCCGTGCAGATGCGCATAGGCCGGCACGAAGGCGGCGTTGAAGGCGCCTTCGGCGAAGATTGCGCGAAAATGATTGGGCAGCCGCAGCGCCACGAAGAACGCGTCCGCGACGGGACCCGCGCCGAGAATCGCGGCGAGCATGATATCGCGCGCGAATCCGGTCAGCCGCGAAAGCAGCGTGTAACCGCCGACGGTGAAGATGCGTCCGAGCATGCGCCGCTTCTAGCGCATATCGCGAGACAGGGAAATCAGGCAGCTAACGTTTAGGCATGATCCGGTCCGAAGCCGGAAGGCCACTTTGCGCTAACGCGGCCGTTCGGGTCGCCATCATGCCTGAAGCGCGCCGCGCACCGCCTCGATGACGCGATCCTGCGTCGGCTCGTCGAGATAGGCGTGAATCGGCAGGCTGAGGACATCGTCCGAGAGCTTTTCGCTCACCGGCAACCCGCCATCCGCAATCGGAAAATCCCGGTAGGCGGTCTGTTGATGCATCGATTTCGTGTAATAGACCATCGTCGGAACGCCCTGCGCCTTCAGCACTGCCGCAAAACCGTCGCGGTCGGTGCCCTTTGGCAGGCGGATGGTGTACTGCGCCCAAACCGAGGTGCATCCGGAAGCCAACCGCGGCACCGCCACGAAATTGCCAAGACCGCGCGCATAGCGCTCCGCAACGCGGTTGCGGGCCGCGATCTCGTCTTCAAAAATCCTCAACTTCTCAATCAGGACCGCCGCCTGCATGGTGTCGAGACGTCCGGTCAGGCCAAGGCGGACATTGTCGTATTTGTCGGAGCCCTGGCCGTGCACGCGGATGCTGCGCAGCGTCTCGGCAAGTTTGTCATCGTCGGTAAAGATGGCGCCGCCATCGCCGAAACAGCCGAGCGGCTTGGTCGGGAAGAAGCTGGTCGCGGTGGCAAGTCCCAAGGAGCCGATACGGCGGCCCTTGTAGCTCGCGCCAAAACCCTGCGCGGCATCATCGAGCACGAACAGGCCTTCGGCCGCTGCGACCCTGGCGATCGCATCGTGGTCGGCGCTTTGGCCGAACAGGTCGACGGGGATCACGGCGCGCGGCTTCAGGCCGCGCTGCCTGGCGGTTGCGATGCCGCGCTTGAGCGAAGCGGCATCCATATTGAAGGTTGCTTCATCTACGTCGACGAACACCGGCGTTGCGCCGGTCAACGCGACGGCTTCACCGGTCGCGCAGAACGTGAAGGATGGACACAGGACGGCGTCCCCCGGGCCGACTTCCTTGGCCATCAGCACCATCAAAAGCGCGTCGGTGCCGCTCGCGCAGCTCACGACATGCTTGGCGCCGCAAAAATCGGCCAACGCCTTCTCCAGCACGGCGACTTCCGGACCATTGATGAAGAGGCAATGGCTCGTCACACGCGAGATCGCCTCATCGATCGATGTGCCGAGCCGACGGCGCTGCGAGGCGAGATCATAGAAGGGAACGGGTTCTGGACGCATGTGCTGGTTCATGGAGCCTTACAGAAGTCTAAAATGAGAGGTTCTCAGCTGGCGATGCGGCGCGGTCCCTTGCGCACGGCGGAGGCCGCGGGCTTGGCGGGCTGCTCGAGGCAGCGAATCGCGATCTCGAGACTGGCGACGCCCTCGTCGCCGGAAACCGCCGGCACATTGCCGGTGCGGACGGCATCGAGGAATGCAATCAGCTCGGCGCGCAGCGGTTCATCATGGCCGACCGGGAGATGCCGCATCGAGTAGCTGCCGTCGGGCTTGAAGCCGAAGCACTCGGTCACCTGCCGTGTCAAAAGATCGCCCATCACATATTTGCCGCGGGTTGCGACCGTAACACTGCGCGCCTTGAACGGCGTCAGCCAGTTGGTGTTGATATGGGCAAGCACGCCGGAGGCGGTGCGGAATTGCAGGAGCGCGATATCCTCGCGCTCGGCAACCGCGCTGGAAAGCTGCGGCTGCACCTCGATGATATCGGACTCGGTGAACCAGCGGATCAGGTCGATGTCGTGGACGGCTAGATCGATCACGACGCCGACATTGGACATCCGCGGCGGAAACGGCCCGACGCGGGTGATGCCAATCGAAAGAATGTCCTCGCCCGCGATCGCCTGCTTGATCGCGGCGACTGCCGGATTGAAGCGCTCGACATGGCCGACCATGAGCGTCACGCCGGCGCTCTTCGCCGCATTCACGATGTCCTGCCCCTCTTCCACCGTCGTAGCGACCGGCTTCTCGACCAGGAGGTGGATATTGCGGGTAATGCAGGCCAGCGCAATCTCGTGATGAAGATGGGTCGGCGCCGCGATCGTCACGGCATCGACGCCCTCGTCAAACAGCTCGTCGAGCTCGGCGAAGGCGCGGCAGCCGGCGAGCGCGGTGGCGCGCGCGCGGTGTTCGGGCAACGGATCGACAATGCCGACCAGCGTCACGCCGGGTAGACCAGCCAGCACGCGGGCATGGTTGCTGCCCATCACGCCCGCGCCGACCACGCCGACGCGCAAGGCGCGTTTTGTGTCGGCCTTCGCGTCGAATGCGGCCCCTTTGGAACTCATGATTTGTCGACCCCAAGCAGATATTCTAGGCAGATTCCAAGCAGAATTGCGCCGGTAGTATCCCCGGGGGTTCTCTAGCATGCCATCACAGATGTGGCGAACGCGATCGACGGCTTTCGGACACGTTTTGATTCAAAGAATTACAACCGCCGGCCCGGTAAAACTACGGTGGGGTCAACTGCGCTGGTAGTCGTCCTCGATGCGGATGATGTCATCCTCGCCGAAATAGCTGCCGGTCTGGACCTCGATCAGTTCGAGTTGGATCTTGCCCGGATTTTCCAACCGGTGCACCGCGCCGATCGGGATGTAGATCGATTCGTTCTCGTGCACGGTCTTGACCAGCTCGTTGACCGTCACCTGCGCCGTTCCGCGCACCACGATCCAGTGCTCGGCGCGGTGATGGTGTTTCTGCAGCGACAGCCGCCCGCCCGGCTTGACGATGATGCGCTTGACCTGATGCCGGTCGCCATTGTCGACCGACTGATAGGATCCCCAGGGACGATGCACCCTGATGTGGTCTTCCGTCACCTGCGGCGCCACGGTCTTCAGTTTCGCGACCAGCCGCTTCAGCCCGTTGGCATCCTTCTGCCTGCTCACCAGCACGGCGTCCTGAGTTGCGACCACCACGAGGTCGTCGACGCCTTCGAGCGCGACTAGCGCCCGATCGGTCGATACGTTGCAATTGCGGGAATTCTCGAATACTGCCGCGCCGCGCGCCGCGTTGCCCTCGCCGTCCTTGCCGGACAATTCCCACACCGCATGCCAGGAGCCGACATCGGACCAGCCGCACGCGACCGGCACGACCGCGGCACGCGAGGTCTTCTCCATCACCGCATAGTCGATCGAGATCGATTTCGCCGATCCGAACGCGGCCTCGTCGAGCTTGACGAAGCCGAGGTCGGTTCCCGCTTTCGTCACTGCATCAGTGACGGCTTGGACGCTGTCCGCATCAACCTTGCCATACTCATCCGACAGAACAGCGGCGCGGAACATGAAGTTGCCGCTGTTCCAGAGATAGCCCGACTTGACGTAATCAGCCGCGGTTGCCGGATCGGGCTTTTCGACGAACTTCGCGACCGCGCGAACCTTGCCGGAAATGACCTCGCCGGGATTGATGTAGCCATATTCGGTGGCGACACGTTCGGGCTGCACGCCGAACGTCACGATGTGCCCGGCTTCCGCGGCAGCCAGCCCCTCGCGGCAGGCGGCGAGGAAAGCGGGCGTGTCGCGCACCACGTGGTCGGCAGCAAGCGCCAGCACGATGGCATCCTTGTCGCGCGCTTGCGCAAAGGCAGCGCCGGCCGCGATCGCAGGCCCGGAATCGCGCCGCATCGGTTCGAGAAGCACGTCGGCTTCCAGTCCGATCTCCGCCAGTTGCTCGAGCACCATGAAGCGATAGGCGTTGTTGGTGATGATGACGGGCCGTTCGAAGAGACCAGCATCGGAAACCCGCAACAGCGTATCCTGGAACGTCGAGCGCGCGCCGAACAGGGACAGGAACTGCTTGGGATGAACTTCGCGCGAGGCCGGCCACAACCGCGTTCCCGCGCCGCCGCACATGATCAGGGGAATTATTCGTCGGTTCATCGGCGCCTCAAATCCTGTAGTAGTCACGATACCAGGCGACAAAATCGGCAAGCCCGTCCTCGATCGAGGTTTGCGGCCTGAAGCCGGTGTCGCGCATCAGTTCCGCAACGTCGGCAAAGGTCTCGGTCACGTCTCCGGGCTGCATCGGCAGCATCTCCTTGACCGCTGCGCGGCCCAGCGCCTGTTCCAGAACTGCTACCACATGGGTCAGCTCTTCCGGATGATTGTTGCCGACATTGTAAACTTTTGCTGGCGCCCCGGCGGCCCCACCAGCGTCGTCAGGCGCCTGGTCGACCAGCCGCAACACGGCGCGCGTCGCATCATCGATATGGGTAAAGTCGCGCCGCATCCTGCCATGGTTAAAGAGCCGGATCGGCGTGCCCTCCACGATTGCTTTGGTAAAGAGGAAAACCGCCATATCGGGCCGTCCCCACGGCCCATAGATGGTAAAGAACCGCAGGCCCGTCACCGGAAGACGATAGAGATGGCTGTAGGAATGCGCGATCAGCTCATTGGCCTTCTTGGTGGCGGCATATAGGCTGATCGGATGGTCGGTCTTGTCGTCCACCGAAAACGGTAGTTTCGTATTGGCGCCGTAGACTGACGAGGACGAGGCATAGACCAGATGGCCGCAGCCATGATGCCGGCAACCTTCCAACACATTGACGAAGCCCGCGAGATTGGCATCGACATAGGCATGCGGATGATCGATCGAATAGCGTACGCCCGCCTGCGCCGCCAGATGCACCACCCTTGCGAAGCGGTGGTTGGCGAACAGGCGTTCCACTGACGTGCGATCAGCGAGATCGATCTGCTCGAATGTGAAACCCTGCTCCCGGCGCAGAACGTCCACCCGCGCCCGCTTCAGCGCCGGATCGTAATAGTCGTTGAGACTGTCGAGACCGATCACGGCGCGGCCTTCGGCCAGCAGCCGGCGCGCGACGTGGAAGCCGATGAAACCCGCAGCTCCGGTTACCAATATGGGTTGATCCGGCATCGTATCCTTGGAAGGCGCCGCTCAATGGCTGAAATTTCTGTCGCTGGGGGCTTCTTTACCTGCGTTGTCGAGGCCACCGCAACACCTACCAGCCCCGCTATTGCCAGATCGGCCCGAAAACCATACCAAGGCGCCGAATTGCATCGCTTTTGCACCCTCTTCTCAAACCCGGCACGGGCGAGATGCGCCGAATCCTGCTTTCGACATTGAAGATACTAGTCTCGGCGGCGCTCTTGTATTTCGCGTTGCGCAAGGTCGACCTCGCCGACCTCGCAGCCCGCTTCGACGTTTCCAGCCTGGGCTGGATCGGCGTCGCGATCGCCGTGACGTTCCTGCAGATATTCATCGGCGTCCTGCGATGGCGCGAGATCGGGGCCGAATGCGGCGCCCCGCTGCCGACCCGGCAGGCGATGCGCTTCAACGTGATCGGGATGTTCTTCAACCAGACGCTACCGTCCTCGATCGGCGGCGATGCGGTCAGGCTATGGCTCGTCGCGCGCAACGGCGCCGGCTGGCGGGCGGCGACCTATTCCATCTTCGTCGACCGTGCCATCGGCCTGATTGCGCTCGCGGTCGTTATTGTCGCGAGCCTGCCGTGGAGCTACCGCTTGATCACCGACCCGCACGGCAGGTCGGCGCTGCTGTTCGTCGATTTCGCAGCGCTTGCCGGCGGCCTCGGATTTCTCCTGCTCGGCAGGCTGCGGTGGCCGTGGCTGAAGCACTGGTGGGGCACCCATCATATCCACGCCTGCTCGGTGATCGCGAATCGCGTGCTGTTCAGCCGCACTCACGGCCCGAAAGTCGCGGTGCTGTCGCTGCTTGTGCACGTGCTCGCGGTCGTCATCGCCTGGTGCGTGGTGCAGTCGATCGCCGCCCCCGTTGTGTTCGGCCAGATCTTCCAGCTCGTTCCGCCCGTCATGCTGATCACCATGCTGCCGATCTCGATTGCCGGCTGGGGCGTCCGCGAAGCCACCATGGGGCTGGCGTTCGGGTATGCCGGCCTGATGGCCAACGAGGGCGTCAACATCTCCCTGCTCTATGGCGCGGTATCCTTCATCGTCGGCGCGATCGGCGGGCTGGTCTGGATATTGAGCGCCGAGAAGGCCGCGCAGGGCACGGCGCCGATCGAGGTTCCCAAATAACCTTCGAGTAGCTTTCCGCACGGACTAGAATGGCCAATTCGCAACTACTGCTGTCGTTTGCTGCCGCGGCGTCGGCTGTGCTGTTGTCGGCCGTGCTGACCTGGGCGGTCCGGCCGCTACTCGTGCGAGTAGCGTTGGCAAAACCGAATGCGCGCTCTTCCCATCGGATTCCGACGCCGCAAGGTGGAGGCATCGCGGTGATCGCGGCCACGCTGATCGCGGCCGTCACGGTCATCGCGTTTGCGGGTATGGCGGAGATGAAAATCCCCATAGCCGTGTTCGGCGCAACGCTGTTCATCGCGGCCGTCGGCTTGACCGATGACGTCAATTCGCTTCCCGTAGTACCGCGGCTGTTGCTGCAGGGACTAGCCGTCGCCGCGGTGATCTTGGTCGCCCCCGAAAGCTTACGGATCGTTCCCGCCTGCCCGCTCTGGCTCGAGCGCGGCCTCCTGATCCTCGCAGGCCTGTGGTTCGTGAACCTCGTCAACTTCATGGACGGGCTGGACCTGATGACGGTCGCCGAGATCGTGCCCATCACCGGCGCACTCGTTCTGCTCGGCTGGCTCGGCGGACTTCCGGCATCGACGACAGTCGCCGCCGCAGCGCTGTTCGGCGCGATGCTCGGCTTCGCGCCTTTCAACCGGCCGGTCGCAAAAATCTTTCTCGGTGACGTCGGCAGCCTGCCGATCGGCCTGTTGGCCGGCTGGTGTCTCTTGCAGCTCGCCTGGCATCAGCAGGTGGCAGCGGCGCTACTGTTGCCGCTCTATTACCTCGCCGACGCGACCGTCACGCTGCTCCGACGCGTCGCGCGGCGCGAGCCGTTCTGGGCCGCGCATCGCACCCACTTCTATCAGCGCGCCACCGACAACGGCTTTTCCGTATCGCGCGTGGTGAGCGAAGTGTTCGCGCTCAACCTCGTGCTGGCTGCACTGGCGATCGGCTCGGCCATGACCTCGTCCGCTACGATAGCAGGCCTGCTTCTCGGCGCTGGAGGCGCCGCGACGGCGCTCCTGATGCACCGTTTCTCACGTCGGCAACCGTCTCGCGCCTGATCCAGCTACTTCCGCGCGAGCTCGCGGATCAGGCCGCAATACTCGGCCATGGCGATTTCAAAATCAAATCCCCTGGAGATTTCAGCCGCGCGTTCGGCCCGCTGTGGGTCGTCGGCCCCGGCGGCGCGACTGACCGCTTTCGCCAGTTCGTCGGCGTTGCCGGGCTCGACCACCCAGCCGACATCGTGCTCGATGACCGTCAGTGCCGCCTCGGCATCCGCTTCGGAAACCAGGACTACCGGACGGCCGATCGCCAGCAGATTGTAGAAGCGGCTGGGCACCGACACGCCGGCGACGTTCCTGCGGTAGGGAATGATCCAGACGTCCGCCGCCGAAAGAAACGCCTCTAGCTGCTCGTCCTCGACGCGATCGACCAGGGTAACGTTCGGGAGCTTTGCCTCAGCCTGCATGGCCTTCAACTGGTCAAAGCCGATTCCCCAGCCCGACAGCAGGAAGTGGATATCGTTGTCGTCGCGCAGCAGGCGCGCCGCTTCGAACACGATGACGGGATCGTGGGTAAAGCCGAGATTGCCCGAGAGGCCAACGACGAAGCGGGCGGAAAGCGAACGGCGGTACGGATTGTCCGGGTCGATCGCGCGAACGCCACGCGCAAGCGTTGCCCAGTTCGGAATGAAGCGAATCTTGTCGCTTGTCATTCCGCGATAGCGCAGCAGCAGCTTCTCGGTGTCGCGGCCGATGATAACGACGGCGTCGAGCGTGCGAAACATCGGCCCGTTCAACACGCGCATCGCTTTCGCCACCATCGACTGCGGCTTCAACAGGCCAGCCATGACGAGGACGTCGGGATAGAGATCGTGCACGATCAGCGCCGATCTCGCGCCTTTCAATTTGGCCGCGGCGGCAAAAGCGTAGGGGAGCATGAAGGGCGCCGGCACGGTCAGCGTGACGTCGCCGCGCCGCAGTTTCCCCAGCAGCACAAAAAACATCCGGACCGTGAACAGCAATTCCGCCACGGCCCGCTTTCCCAGCGCACCCTTGCCCGGCATCCAGTTCTTGACCTCGACGACCTCAGGCTTGCCGGCTTGCGCCGATATCGCGGAGCCCGCCGTTCCCGACAGCACCAGCACATCGGCCTCCTGCGCCACGCGGTCGGAAATCGCGGCCATGATCGCCGCCGTCGTGCTCGGATCGGGCGGATAATGCTGGCTGACGACGACGACTTTTCCGGACTTCTGCATCATGGCTTCCGAAGGGCACGAATGGCCTCGGCGACGGACCGGGCGAGGCAGCAAAATCAGGCGGCGTTCGATCCGAATTCCGGCACGGCATCCTTGAGCACCGCACGGATAGTTGAGCGGTCATCCCGCTCGATTGCATCCTCCAGCGCCGCAAGCCACTTGCGCAAGGTCTGCATCGGCGGCTCATTCGGCTTGGCTGCCATAATACCGGCGACCCCGATCTCCACTGGCGGCTCCTCGTTGGCGAACAGGATCTCGTTCAGCCGCTCGCCCGGCCGCATGCCGGTGAACACCACCTCGATATCGACGCCCGGTTCGAGGCCGGACAGGCGGATCATCCGCTCGGCAAGCTCCACGATCTTGACCGGCTGTCCCATGTTGAGGACGTAGACGGAGACGTCGGGCCGCGCCGGCGTCAGCGCGTGCGTGGCTGCGGTCAGCACGAGATCGCAGGCTTCGCGGATCGTCATGAAATACCGGACCATGTCCGGATGCGTCACCGTGACAGGACCGCCGGCCTCGATCTGCGCCTTGAATTTCGGCACCACCGATCCGTTCGAGGCCAGTACGTTGCCGAACCGCACCGAGATCAGCCTCATGTGCGGCTTGCCCTCCGATTGCGTCATCAGGTCGTGGTCGAGCGCCTGACAATACATTTCGGCGAACCGCTTGGTCAGGCCCAGCATCGAGACCGGCTCGATCGCCTTGTCGGTCGAGATCATCACCATGGCTTCGGCGCCAGCCGCCTGGGCCGCGTCGGCGACATTGACCGATCCGAAGATGTTGGTCTTGACGCCCTCGCTCCAATCGCGCTCGAGGATCGGCACGTGCTTCAGCGCGGCGGCATGGAACACGATATCGGGCTTGAACTCCCGCATCAGGCTTATGATCCGGTCACGATCGCGGATGTCGGCGATCCGGCCTTCGATGACAGCGTTGGCTGCGCGCGCCGTCAGCGCTTCCGTCACGGCGTAAAGCGCCGGTTCCGAGTGCTCGATCACCAACAGCCGCGCAGCGCCAAAGGTCGCGACGCGGTCGCATATCTCCGAACCGATCGAGCCGCCACCACCGGTGACGATCACCGATTTGCCCCTCACCAGCGCTTCAAGCCGCGCGTAATCGATCTTCTCGCTCGGCCGCAGCAAAAGATCTTCGACGGCGACATTGGTCAGCCTCGGCACGTCGCCGCCTTCGAGCGACGGCAGGCGGCTGACGAACAGCCCGAGCCGCTTGGCCCGCATCAGAACCGCCTCGGGGTGCGCCTCGGGTTCGAACGCCGACGGCGTCATGACGACCCGCGAAATCGGCTTACCCCGTCCGGCATAATCGCGGACCACGTCCTCGACGTCGTCGATCCCGCCCAGCACCGGCACGTTGCGGATCGACTGCCCGCGGTCCGCGGCCGATGGCGACAGCACGCCAACCGGCCAAAGCTGCTTGACTGCGCCGCTCTCGATCGCGCGCAACAGCACCTCGGCGTCGGCGGCGCGGCCGATCAACAGCGTCGGCGACGCGCCTTCGGTCCGGGCATGGCGGCGAACGCGCGTGTAACGGAAATAGCGATAGCCGAAGCGCAGCGCGCTCAGCGCGAACACCTGCAGAAACCAGTAGAGCACGATAGTGACACGGCCGAACAGCACCGGCGCCTTGCCGTTCGATGCGGCGAAAATGAAGGCATAGTCCAACACGACGAGCGTTACCGCCAGAAGGGTCGCCACGCGCAGGATGTTCAGTGCATCCGGCAGTGAAATGAACCGCCACTTCGTCGTCGTCAGATTGAAGAAGTAGCTGATAACGATGCTGAAGGCGACGAACAGCGGCAAAATGCACAGCAATAACGGCAGGCGGTCATAGAAGGCCTCGCCTCCCTCGAAGCGTAGGTAGAAGCTTGCGAGCAGCGCAAGCGCGGTCGCCAACCCATCATGCGCGGCGATCAGGTAATTGCGACGGGTCAGTTGCGAAAGAGGCGTCATTCCAATGGCCGGCTGCGGAAACGATCGGGATTCGCGGGGCGTCCCTCGCCCGCTGATATCTTATCTGCCGCGTGCATGCCAGCGATCATGGCGGGACAATCTGGAAGGTTCCACAGCCTCGCGGGGATATGGCCTTGCAGCACTATGCCGCCAGTCCAACCGTCTGCGAGAGCGAAGCGACGACTTGTCCGCCGTAGCTCGAAAAGCGAAAGCGGAACGTTTATCCGCGCCGTTACGCTTTTGCCGGCCGCACCATGCGCGTGACACTGCCGAACGCCTTGTCGATGACGGGCCAGAACAGCAACACGATCGCCAGTGTCGTGATCGAGCCGACCAGGCCGTTCGACCAGAACACCTTCAAATCGCCGCCGGCGCCGATCATCGACAAGCGGAACGCGTCCTCGGCGCGGTTGCCGAGCACCAGCGCCAGCGTGAAGGGCGCGAGCGGAATGCCGATCTTCTTGAAGACGTAACCGACGACGCCAAAGCCCAGCATCAGCCAGATGTCGAAGATCGCATTCTGGATCGCAAAGGCGCCGATCGCGCAGGACACCACGATCATCGGCGCGACGGCGGCGAACGGCACGCGGAGGATGGAAGCGAAGATCGGCACCGTCGTCAGCACCAGCACGAGGCCGACGACGTTGCCGAGATACATCGACGCGATCAGACCCCAGACGAAGTCCTTGTGCTCGACGAACAGCAACGGCCCGGGATTGAGCCCCCACACCATCAGCCCGCCGAGCAGGATCGCCGCAGTGCCCGAGCCCGGGATGCCGAGCGCGAGCATCGGCAGCAGTGCTGCCGTGCCGGAGGCGTGCGCGGCCGTCTCGGGAGCGAACACGCCCTCGATGCGGCCCTTGCCAAAACTGTCCTGGTCCTTGGAGAAGCGCTTGGCGAGGTTGTAGCCCATAAAGGACGCGGCAATTGCGCCGCCCGGCGTGATGCCGAGCCAGCAGCCGATGAAGGACGAGCGAAACAGCGTCACCCAGTATTTCGGCAGGTCCTTCCACACCGACAGCACGACGCGCAAGGAGATGCCGGCGGCGTGGCCGCGCAGCGCCAGGCGCTCCTCCATCGTGAGCAGGATCTCGCTGATGCCGAACAGGCCGATCACCGCGACCAGGAAGTTGACGCCGCGCAGCAGCTCGGCCGAGCCGAAGGTCATGCGCAACTGGCCGGACACGGTGTCCATGCCGATGCCCGCGAGCAAGAGACCGAGCGACATCGAAATGACGGTCTTGTGCTTGGCCTCGCGGCCGAGCCCGACAAAGGAGCAGAAGGTGAGCAGATACACCGCGAAGAACTCAGGCGGCCCGAATCTCAGTGCGAACGACGAGATCATCGGCGCCAGGAACGTGATCAGCATCACCGCGACCAACGAGCCGATGAACGACGAAGTGAAGGCCGCGGTCAGCGCTTCCGCCGCCCTACCCTGCTGCGCCATCGGGTAACCGTCGAAGGTGGTCGCGACCGACCAAGCTTCGCCGGGAATGTTGAACAGGATCGAGGTGATGGCACCGCCGAACAGCGCACCCCAGTAGATGCAGGACAGCATCACGATCGCCGAGGTCGGATCCATCGTGAACGTCAGCGGCAAGAGGATCGCCACGCCGTTCGGGCCGCCGAGGCCGGGCAGCACGCCGACAAAGATGCCGAGCACCAGCCCGGTCATCATCAGGAGCAGCGTCTTCCAGGTCAGCAGCACGGCAAAACCGTGCATCAAGAGGCCGATGGCTTCCATCAGATGATCCCAAGCATTTCGTCATTGCGAGCAAAGCGAAGCAATCCATGCTGCCGCAGAGGAAGCATGGATTGCTTCGTCGCTTCACTCCTCGCAATGACGGGGCGGGCCATGTCGACGCTACTAGCGGCCGAGCGCCGCTTCGAGCGGGCCCTTTGGCATGATGACGTCGAAGGCGACGTCGAAGGTCACGAACATCGCAGCGGTGAACACGAAGGCGGTGAGCAGCGACTTCCACAATGCGATCTTGCCGACCAGACGCATGAAGCAGGAGATCAAAAGGAAGCTCGCGACATAGAGCCCGAGGAATTGCGTGGCGAGGCAGAACAGAACCGTCGGCACGAACACCGCCATCACGCGGCGAAGCTGCGCTTGCGTCACGAAAGTTTCGGAGGCTTCCCGGCGCGACAGGAACGCCGCAACCAGGCCATAGAGGCTGGCGCCACCGAGGATGATCGAGAGATAGAACGGAAAGTAGCCGGACTGCGGGCCGGTGGATTCCCAGCCGGCTCCGGTACGCCAGTTGTCGTACCCGAGCGTCAGCGCCAGCGCGAGAAGCAGAAGACAGGCGACCACGTCGACCACGCGAACGCTGACCACCTGGGGCGAGTCCGCCTCCGGCGCGGTCGGATCCTCGACGACGATTTCGATGTCGGTATTGGACATGGAGACGGTGACCCCCGGTACGACAGTCTTAAACGGGGATACGTGCCGACATCGCCGGCGTCAATGTCCAGCGCTGCGCTCCGGGAATGCGCTCGCAAGTGCAGCACGCTCGGGCCGCAGCAGGCCGCGTTCGGTGATCAAGCCCGTCACCAGCCGCGCCGGCGTGACGTCGAAGGCGTAATTAGCCACCGGCGAGCCGTCGGGAACCACGCGCACGGTCTCGACGCGCCCGTCGGCAGTGCGGCCGCTCATGGTCGCCACCTCCTCCGTACTGCGCTGCTCGATCGGAATCTGCCTGATGCCATCGTCGATGCTGAAGTCGATGGTGGGCGACGGCAGTGCAACATAGAACGGCACGCCATTGTCATGGGCGGCGAGCGCCTTCAGATAGGTGCCGATCTTGTTGCAGACGTCGCCATTGGCGGCCACCCGGTCGGTGCCAACGATCGCAAGATCGACCATGTGGTGCTGCATCAGATGGCCGCCGGTGTTGTCGGGGATCACCGTGTGCGGCACGCCGTGGTGCCCGAGTTCCCAGGCAGTCAGCGAAGCGCCCTGGTTGCGCGGCCGGGTCTCGTCGACCCAGACATGGACCTTCAGACCGCTATCATGGGCAAGGTAGATCGGCGCCGTGGCCGTGCCCCAGTCCACCGTCGCGAGCCAGCCGGCATTGCAATGGGTCAGGATATTGATCGGCTCGCCTGGCTGCTTCGTTGCCGCGATCTGTTCGATCAGCGCCAGGCCATGCCGGCCGATCCCCTGGTTGATCGCGACGTCCTCCTCGGCGATTTCGCATGCGCGCTGGTAGGCTGCCGTGACGCGTTCCGACGCCGACAGCGGCCGAAGCAAACGCGCCATCTCGTCGAGCGCCCACTTCAGGTTGATTGCCGTCGGCCGTGCCGCCAGCAGCATGGCATAGGCGCCATCGAGCGCCGCATCGGAAGCGTCAGTGCGCATGGCGAGCGCCATGCCGTAAGCCGCGGTCGCGCCGATCAGCGGCGCGCCCCGCACCAGCATCGAGCGGATCGCCTCGGTCGCATCCGCGGCGCTTGCGATGCGCGCCACCACGAATTCATGCGGCAATCGCCGCTGGTCGATCGCACTGACCGTCCAGCCGTCGTCCTCAAGCCAGATGCTGCGAAAATGCCGGCCATCGACCTTCATGTCCTACGCCCTTCGCGTCGTGCGCCCGCTGGAAGACATCCTCACGATCGTAGCACCCTTCCGGCCACGGCATCGAGTTTGGCGAGCAATTTTGCATCGCGCGCTTCCGGCGCCGTGATCAGCGCGGTGTCGAGCGCCTTGTCCGAGCCGATCGGGCACGGCTCATGCTCGCGCGGGAAATCCCGGGCGAGACGCGCAACCAGCGCCTTGGCCTTGCCGGCATTCGAATTCAGCACGCGAATGATGTCCTGCACGGTGACCGCCTCATGATGAGGATGCCAGCAATCGTAATCGGTGACCATCGCCACGCTGGCGTAACAGATCTCGGCCTCGCGGGCGAGTTTTGCCTCGGGCATGTTGGTCATGCCGATCACCGAATGACCCTGCGCCTTATACATCAGACTCTCGGCGAGGCTGGAGAATTGCGGCCCCTCCATGCAGACATAGGTGCCGCCCCTCACCGCCGCGATCCCCTCGGCCTCAGCGGCTGCAGCCAGATGCACGTGCAGCCGCGGCGAAACCGGATGGGCCATCGAGACATGGGCGACGCAACCCTTGCCGAAGAACGAGCTCTCCCGGCGATGGGTGCGGTCGACGAACTGATCGACCAGCACAAACGTGCCGGGTGGCAGTTCCTCATTGTACGAGCCGCAGGCCGATAGCGAAACCAGGTCGGTGACCCCTGCCCGTTTCAGCACGTCGATATTGGCACGGTAGTTGATGTCGGAGGGCGAGAGCACATGCCCCTTGCCATGGCGCGGCAGGAACGCGACCGGCAGCCCGGCGATGATACCGCGCATCAACGGCGCGGACGGCTCGCCCCACGGGCTGTTGATGGTTTCCTCGTGGACATCCTCCAGCCCCGGCAGGTCGTAGATGCCGGATCCGCCTATGATGCCAAGCACGGCGCGCGTCATGACTTCTCCCAGTCAGCAATTCTAGAGGCATGTTCGACTATACTGCGACGCAATATTCAAGCATTGTCCGCGGGCTGCAAGAGGTTCGAAATGCCGACCACGAAAGACCGGGAAAAACGCCAGTCGATTATCGATGCCTGCCTGCGCATGAATGCGCTCGGCATCAACCAGGGGACGTCAGGCAATATCAGCCTGCGCCATGGCGATGGCATGCTGATCACGCCGACCAGCACGCCCTACGAAGCGATGAAGCCCGAGCAGATCGTCTACATGCATCTCGACGGCAACCACGATCCCGGCCATCGGCCGTCGAGCGAATGGCGCTTTCACCGCGACATCCTGAAGGCCCGCCCGGAGGTGCAGGCGATCGTTCATGCCCATCCGCCCTATTCGACCATGCTGGCGATCATGGGCAAGGAGATTCCGCCGGTGCATTACATGGTCGCCGTCGCCGGCGGCGACACCATCCGCTGCGCGCCATACGCGACCTTCGGCACCCAGGAGCTCTCCGAGCAAGCCGTACGCGCGCTAGAGGGACGGCTGGCCTGCCTGCTCGAACATCACGGCATGATCGCGATCGGGCCGTCGCTGGCAAAAGCGATGTGGCTTGCGGTCGAGGTCGAGACGCTGGCGCGGCAATATCACGGCTGCCTGCAGATCGGCACGCCGCCACTCCTGTCAAAGGAAGAAATCGAGAAGGTCCGCCTCCGCATGGCCGGATACGGCCACGCGGAGGAGTAACGATTGCCATAGCGTTTTCGAGCGAAGTGGGCACCGGTTCGCGTGAAGAAACGCGTCAAAAAAACAACCAAGCCCGTTACTTCGCGACGAAGCCCGCTTCCTTCATCAGCGAGGCATTCAGCTTGTCATCCTCTTCGAGGAATTTCAGCATATCCTTGCCGGTGAGGAAGATCGGCTTGAGTGCCTGCTTCTCCATGTAGTCCTTGTATTCCGGCGTCTGGGTCAGCTTCTGGAACAGATCGACATAGAACGCCTGCTGCTCCGGCGTCACCTTGCCGGGCAGGAACATCGCGCGCAGCATCAGGTACTGCACGTCGAGCCCTTCCTCCTTGCAGGTCGGGATGTCGTTCCAGGATTGCGTCTCTGTCACCTTGGTCTTGTAGGAGATGCGCTCCTTGTCGAACACGCACAGCGCGCGGACCTGACCGGCGCGCCAGACTTCGAGGTTTTCGGACGGGTTATTGACATTGGCTTCGGTGTGCTTGCCGACAAGCTGCGTCGCGGCCTCGCCGCCGGACTTGTAGGGCAGATACGAGAATTTTGCGCCGGTCTTCTGCTCCATGAACACGGTGAGCACATGGTCCTCGCGCTTGGAGCCGGTGCCGCCCATCTTGAACGGCGAGCTCGCCGCCTTGGCGGCCGCGATGAAATCCTTCACCGTCTTGGGGCCGTCGGCATTGTCCCACAGCACGAACTGGTCGAGCGCGACCACCGACACCGGCGTCAGGTCACGCCAGTTGAACGGGATCTTGGCCGACAGCGGCAGCATGTAGATCAGGGAATAGGCGATCAGCACCTTGTTGGGATCGCCGTCGCTGGATTTCATGTACATCAGCGCCTCGGCGCCGGACGCCCCGCCCTTGAGGGATACAACCACCGGCTGCTTCATTAGGTTGTTCTTTTGGATCGCCGACTGCATCATCCGCGCCATCTGGTCGGAGGCACCGCCGGCGCCGGCCGCTACCACGATTTCCACCGGCTTGGTCGGCTCCCAAGCGGCAAACGCAGGTGTGGTTGCGATCATGGCCGTCAAGGCGGCCGCGGCTTTGAGGATCTGTCCCACGAGTTTCTTCCCTATGTATTTGCAAGACCTGGAAAATCAGATCTGTCTGGTTGCCACATCTTGCGAGCGAACCGGTCAGAGTTCAAGCTGCACTGCAATGTGCCGCGCATGACTTTCGCATGAGGTGCAAATCCTTCCCAGTAGGAGGGCCTGCGGCTACGAACAGCCGAATTCAATCTCGCCGCTTTTCCATTGTGCGGCGGCGAGTGGGCCCGTTTAATGCACGCTACAAGCAGCATCAGGAGGAGACACTGAATGAGAAGGATTGTGATGACCGCCCTCGTGGGTGCGGCGCTGACCCTCGCGGGGTGCGGACGGGATCCAGGACCGAAAGGGGATACCGGCCCACAGGGACCGGCCGGGCCTCAGGGCGTACAGGGCTTGCAAGGCGTGCCCGGCCCTCAAGGGCAACAGGGTCCCCAAGGGCCACAGGGTCCGCAAGGTGTGCCCGGTCCGAAAGGCGATCCTGGGCCGGCTGGCACTTCCATCAGGTCGGTTCAGGCCAATGGCGAGGTCGGCTGCGATACAAATGAAAACCTGGTGTCGGTGTTCTGTCCGTCCGGCGGTGCCCCCGATGGCGCCAAGTGCGGCAGCGGTCCGGCCGTTGGTCTTTGTCTCAAGAAGTAGCCGCCCTGCTGTGCTACGATCCGACGAATGATGGTCGGCGAAAAAGCATGAAAGCGTTCGCGATTGGTTTTCTCCTGGCTTGTCTTGCCACCACCGCGGACGCCGGTTCCTCAATAATTGGCGCGGGCTCTCAAACCTGCACGGCCTGGACCAACCGCAAGAAAAATGCGGTGGTCAAAGGAAGCTTTGAATCCTGGCTGGTCGGATTTATCAGCGGCCTGAACATTAGCGGCGAGCGGGACATGGTTGGTGGTGGCGACTTCGACGCGATCATCGCGTGGATGGATCAACGTTGCCTCACCACGCCCTCAGACAGAATAGGTATCGCGGCGCTCGACCTCGGTATGGAATTGGCAAAAAAGGCCGCCAAACCATAGTGGGCGGTTCTGAACGTGGATACCCTATTTGCCCTTCCAGTTCGGCGAGCGCTTGTTGAGGAAAGCGTCCATTCCCTCGCGGAAATCCTCGCTCATATAGGCGCGCAGGATCAGGTCCTCGCCCTCGTCGCGCGTCAATGTCCGCCGGATGCGGCGCACCGCTTCCTTGGTGACTTCGAGCGTGATCGGCGCATGGCTGGCAACGAGTTTCGCGGTCTCGTCGGCGCGGCGCTGCAACGTTGCGACATCGGGCACGATCTCATTGAGCAGCCCGAGCGCCAGCGCTTCCGGCGCCTCGACCAGCCGAGCCTTGAAGATCAAATCCTTGGTCCGCGCGGGGCCGACCAGCGAAACCAGCCTGGAAATATTGGACATCGACAGGCAATTGCCGAGCGTGCGCGCGATCGGAAAACCCATCCGCGTTGTTTCGGTACCGATGCGGATATCGCAGCACGCCGCGATTCCGGCGCCGCCGCCGGTGCAGGCGCCGGCAATCGCCGCAATCGTCGGCACCCGGCAGGCCTCCAGCGCGCCGAGCACGCGGTCGATCCGCGCCTCATAGTCGAGCGCGTCCTGTGCGGTCTTGAAGGCTCGGAATTGCGAAATGTCGGTGCCCGACGCGAAGGCCTTGTCGCCGGCGCCGGTCAAGATCATCGCCTTGATCGAGCGATCATTGTTGATGGTCTCGCAGATCGCCGCCATCTGCTCGTACATGGCAAAGGTCAGCGCGTTGCGCGCCTGCGGACGGTTGAACGTCAGCCGGGCGATGCCGTCCTCGACGGAATAGATCAGGTCTTCGGTCGAAGCTACCGGAGCGTTCATCGCAGCTCTCTCTATTGTTGTTTCGGTCAAACTGGCTCAGGCAACGGCGGCCTTCGGCCTCGCCACGACGCCGCGTCCCTTGAGCACTTCCATCGCCGCCAGCACGCCTCCGCCGCGATGCGGCACCTTGGCGAGATCGAGACCCATCTCGACACCCGACAGCGTGCCCATCAGCATCAGGTCGTTGAAGTGTCCGATATGGCCGATCCGGAACACCTTGCCCTTGATCTTGTTGAGGCCGGTGCCGAGCGACATGTCGAAGTTTTCCAGCACGACCTTGCGGAAATGATCGGCGTCATGCCCTTCCGGCATGACGACGCCGGTCAGCGCGGGCGAATGCGCGCCCTGCTCCTGACATTGCGTTTCGAGGCCCCAGGCCTTGATCGCCGCGCGCGTGGCGGCGCTGTGGCGCTTGTGGCGAGCGAAGACGTTCTCCAGCCCTTCCTCCTCGAGCATCTTGACCGCTTCGCGCAGCCCGAACAGCAGGTTCGTTGCCGGCGTGTAGGGCCAGGTACCCGCCTTGTTGATGGCGATGACTTCCTGCCAGTCCCAATAAGAGCGCATCGCGGGATTGGCCTTCGCCACCGCGAGCGCCTTTTCCGAGATGGCATTGAAGCCGAGGCCCGGCGGCAGCATCAGGCCCTTTTGCGATCCGGCGACCGACACGTCGATGCCCCATGCGTCGTGCTCATATTCGAGCGAGCCAAGGCCAGAGATGGTGTCGACCATCAGCAGCGCGGGATGATTGACGCGGTCGAGAATCTTGCGAACGTCCTGCGGATGGGTGACGCAACCGGTCGAGGTTTCGTTGTGAACCACGCACACGGCCTTGATCTTGTGCGCCTTGTCGGCCGACAGTCGCGCCTCGATCTGCTCGAGGTCGGCGCCGTGGCGCCAGTCGCCGGGAATGAAATCCACGTCGAGCTTGAACTTGTCGGCGATGCCGTGCCACAGCACGGCGAACTGCCCGGTTTCTGCCATCAGCACCTTGTCGCCCGGTTGCAGCGTATTGACGAGCGCCGCTTCCCACGCGCCGGTACCTGACGAGGGGTAAATGATCACCGGCTGCTTGGTGCGGAACACCCGCTGCATGGCCGCCAGCACGGCATGACCAACCTCGGCGAACTCGGGACCCCGATGGTCCATGGTCGGCATATCCATGGCGCGCAGCACCCGGTCCGGCACGTTGGTCGGTCCCGGAATCTGCAGAAAATGCCTTCCAGTATGCAGGGTCATTGGCGTCCTTCCCGGTCTAGCCTAGGCGTTTCGAGGCGCTCGAATATCACCATTTGGCGGGCTTGTCGCCCGCCGGACGCAGCACGTCAATGCATAAGGAGCAGGCTGGAGCAGCGCCCCCGGGCAGGCGGCAGCCGCCAGCTAGCTGCCGACGACCTTGAGATGCGCCGGGGAATTGCCTTGCGGGCGCTCCTCCAGATACTTCATCGCGGCATCGACACCGCCGGCCCGGTACGGAATGCCGGCGACTGACAATCCCATCTCCACGCCCGTCAGCGCAGCGAGCAAGGTCAGTTCGTTGCATTCGCCGAGATGACCGATACGGAATACCTTGCCTGCCACCTTCGACAGTCCGGAGCCGAGCGACATGTTGAAGTTGTCGAGCACCACCTTGCGGAACTGATCCGCGTCATGTCCCGGCGGCATCAGCACGGCGGTAAGCACCGGGGAAAAGTCCTTTGGCTCCTGGCAAAGCACCTCCAGTCCCCAGTGATTGACGGCGGCACGCGTAGCAGCGGCGAGCCGCTGATGGCGCGCGAAGACCTTGTCGAGCCCCTCCTCAAGCAACATCGCAATGGCCTCGTGCAGGCCGTAGAGCAGGTTGGTCGCCGGGGTATAGGGAAAGAAGCCATTCACATTCGTCTTCAGCATTTCCTCCCAATCCCAATACGACCGCGGCATTTTGTTGGTCTTGGCTGCAGCGCGGGCCTTGTCCGAGATCGCGTTGAAGCCCAAACCGGGCGGCAACATGAACCCTTTCTGCGAGCAGCTGACGCTGACGTCGACCTTCCATTCGTCGTGCCGGTACTCGACCGATCCCAGCGAGGAGATGGTGTCGACCATCAGCAAGGCCGGATGACCGACCCGGTCCATCGCGGCCCGGATTTCGCCGATCCGGCTGGTCGCACCGGTCGACGTTTCGTTGTGAACGACCATCACCGCCTTGAGCGCATGCGATGTGTCGCGCGCCAACCTTTCTTCGATGACCGCCGGATCTGCGCCACGGCGCCAGTCGCCAGGCAAGAAGTCGACGTCAATTCCCCAGCGTCCCGCCATCTGGCGCCACAGGGTCGCGAAATGGCCGGTCTCCGCCATCAGAACCTTGTCGCCGGGCGACAGCGTGTTGACGATGGCGGCTTCCCAGGCCCCTGTCCCCGACGACGGGAAGATCACCACCGGTCCCGAAGTCTGGAAAATCTTCTGGCTGCCCTCCAGCACCGCCCGCCCGAGCTCGGCGAACTGGGCGCTCCGATGATCGATCACCGGCATGTCCATCGCGCGAAGAATCCTGTCCGGGACCGGGCTGGGCCCTGGAATCTGCAGAAAATGCCGTCCTTGCCGCATGACAACCTCCCAAAGCAGCCCGCCTCGATCACAGGCAAGCTATTTTGCATTCATTTTTTGCCTTTTCAATCTAATTTTGGTATTTGATCTGGATCATCGACGCCGCAGATTTCGCAAACTACCGTTATGCAAATGAAATCCACGATTCCCGAAGCCGGGGTGCCGATCACCCAGTCAGCCACCGACAATGGCGCGGACCACCAAGAGGTCTCGCTTCACGGGGAAATCCTGTTGCGGCTTCGCGATTATGTCGTCGAAGGCAACATTCCAGAGGGCGCGCGCGTTCCGGAGCGGCAGCTCTGCGAGATGCTTGGAATCTCCCGAACGCCGCTGCGCGAGGCGCTCAAGGTCCTGGCCGCGGAGGGCTTGATCGAACTCCTGCCCAACCGTGGCGCACGGGTGCGCCAGCTTAGCGAGCGGGATCTGGAGGAACTTTTCGACGTAATGGCCGGCCTGGAAAGCCTCGCCGGACGCCTTGCCTGCGAGGCCATCACGGACGAGGAAATAGCCGCGATCGAGCGGCTGCACTATGAGATGTACGGCCATTACCTCAACAGCGACATGCACGGCTATTTTCAGGTCAACCAGCGCATCCACGAGAGCATCGTTGCCGCCGCACGCAACGAGACTCTGCGCGTGGCCTACGCCAGTTTTGCCGGCCGGATCCGTCGTATCCGCTATTCCGCCAATTTTGCGCGCAAGCGGCAGCGCTGGGGCGAGGCCATGCGCGAGCATGAAGCGATCCTGGATGCGCTGCGCCGCCGCGCCGGAAGCGAGCTGAGCGACATCCTGTTCCAACATTTGCGCAACAAGCGAAGCGTAGCCATTGAACACTTGGCCGCGGCACGGAATGGCACGGCGGCCACGGCTGCGGGCAGCTAGGCTCGCCCATTATGAATTCATAATGTTATTCATCTTAGAGAAAGTGCATAATCCCGTTGAGGGGTTGCAACAGCCCTCTCGGGTCACTTTGGATTTGGGATGAAAAACGCCTCGACGCTCCAGCGACGCCTGCGGTCAAATCTGACCGGCGACGTGTTTTTCGATGCCTTCAATCGGGGCCGCTATGCCACCGATGCCTCGTTCTACCAGATCATGCCGGCGGGCGTCGTGGTGCCCCGCAGCATGGACGAGGCCCTCAGGGCGCTCGCCATTTGCCAGGACGAGGGCCGGATCGTCACCCCGCGCGGCGGCGGCACTTCGCAATGCGGCCAGACGGTCAACGAGGGAATCGTCGTCGACTTTTCGAAGCACCTGAACCGCATCCTCTCGCTAGATGTCGAGAACCGGACCTGCGTGGTCGAGCCGGGCATCGTGCTCGACGACCTCAACCGCCAGCTCAAAAAGCACGGGCTCTGGTTTCCGGTCGACGTCTCCACCGCCTCGCGCGCCACCATCGGCGGCATGGCCGGCAACAACTCCTGCGGCGGCCGTTCGCTGCGCTACGGCACCATGCGCGACAACACGTTGTCGATGGATGCGGCACTGGCCGACGGCACGCTCCTGCATTTCGGCGAGGTGCCGCGGGATCTGGCGCGGGTGAATTCGCCCCAGAGCGGGCTTGCGCTATATCGGGACATGCTCGATCTCGGCGAGCGCGAGGCCGCCGAGATATCGGAGCGGTTTCCAAAGGTGCAGCGTCGTGTCGGCGGCTACAACCTCGATGCGCTGATGCCGCGCAATGCGCCGAATAACATGGCGCACCTCTTGGTCGGCTCCGAAGGCACGTTGGCCTTCACCACACAGGTCGAGCTGAAGCTATGGCCTGTGATCCGCAACAAGGTGCTCGGCGTCTGCCATTTCGGCAGCTTCTATGAGGCGATGGACGCAACCCAGCATCTGGTGAAGCTGCGGCCAATTGCGGTGGAACTGGTTGATCGCACCATGATCGCGCTTGGCCGCGAGATCGCAATGTTCCAGCCGATCATCAGCACGGCCGTGCGCGGCGATCCCGATGCGGTGCTGGTCGTGGAATTCGCCGAGGAGGATCAAGCCGAGAACCTGCATCGCCTGAAGCAGCTTGGCGAACTGATGACCGATCTCGGTTTTGGCTGGGACAAGCCGCAGCGCAAATGGGGCGGCGTGGTCGAGATCATCGAACCAATCTGGCAGACCGGCATCGCCGATTTCCGCGCCGCCGGCCTCAACGTGATGATGTCCATGAAGCAGGAGGGCAAGCCGGTCTCCTTCGTCGAGGATTGCGCCGTGCCACTGCCGCACCTCGCCGACTACACCGAGCGGCTCAATGCCATCTTCGCCAAGCACGGCACCCGCGGCACCATGTATGCGCATGCGTCTGAAGGCTGCCTGCACGTGCGCCCCGTCCTCAATTTGAAGCTTGAGAAGGACGTCAAGGCGATGCGCGCCATCGCCGAAGAGACGTTCGAGATGGTGCGCGAGTACAAGGGCTCGCATTCCGGCGAGCACGGCGACGGACTGGTTCGCTCCGAATTTCACGAAGCGATGTTCGGCTCGCGCATTGTTGCCGATTTCAGGGAGGTCAAGCAGCGCTTCGACCCGGACAATTTGCTCAATCCCGGCAAGATCGTCGATCCGCCGAAGATGGATGATCGCTCGCTGTTTCGCTATCGGCCGGACTATCGCGTCGCCGAACTAAAGACCGCGCTCGACTGGTCGGCTTATCCCGGCGCCGGCGGCGGCTTTCAGGGCGCGATCGAGATGTGCAACAACAACGGCGCCTGCCGGAAGCTCGAGGGCGGTGTGATGTGCCCGTCCTACCGCGCGACCCGCAATGAGAAGGATGTCACGCGTGGCCGCGCCAACACGCTGCGGCTGGCGATCTCGGGACAGTTGGGTCCTGACGCGCTGGCTTCAGATGAAATGATGGAGACGCTGAAACTCTGCGTGTCCTGCAAGGCCTGCCGGCATGAGTGTCCGACCGGCGTCGACATGGCCAAGATGAAGATCGAGGTGCTGGCCGCACGCGCAGCTAGGCACGGGTTATCCCTGCGCGACCGGCTGGTCGGCTATCTGCCGCGTTATGCGGATCTCGCCTCCCGCTTTGCCCCGCTGGCCAACTGGCGCAACAGCAGTCCGCCGTTGCGTGCCCTGTTCGAGAAATTCGTCGGCATCAGCGCGAAGCGCGCCCTGCCTGCATTCCGCCGCGATACTTTCCGTCCCGATGCCAAAACCTTCGGTCCGGCAGATGGCCGCGAGGTCGTGCTGTTCGCCGACACGTTTAATCGCGCTTACGAGCGGGAAAATCTCGACGCCGCGCTGCGCGTTCTGGTCGAAGCCGGATACCGCGTCCACTTGCCGAGCCCGGCAGCCGGCGCGCGTCCGCTATGTTGCGGACGAACGTTCCTTTCGGCGGGTCTGGTCGATCAGGCGCGCAGCGAATTGGACCGACTGATCACGACCTACGCGCCGTTCGCGGCGCGTGGCGTGCCGATCGTCGGACTGGAGCCGAGCTGTCTCCTGACGCTGCGCGACGAGCTGCTCTCGCTACGCTCGGATGATGACGCCAAGAGCGTCAGCACGCACGCACTGCTGTTCGAGGAGTTTTTGGTTCGCGAGGCAGAGGCCGGCCGGCTGAAGCTGCCGCTTGGCGCCATGCCGGCAAAAGCGTTGGTTCATGGCCACTGCCATCAAAAATCATTCGGCGCGTTCAAACCGGTCGAGAAGGCACTTCGCCTTATTCCCGACCTTAGTGTCGAAATCATCGATTCGAGCTGCTGTGGCATGGCCGGCGCCTTCGGTTACGGCGCCGATACCTATCAGGCGTCGATGGAGATGGCTGAGCTGTCGCTGCTACCGGCGGTGCGCCGCGCCGACACCGCCACGCTGATCGTTGCCGACGGCACCTCATGCCGACATCAGATCAAGGATGGCACGAACCGTGCACCGCTTCATGTCGCCCGTGTGCTTGCGATGAGCCTCGACAGCGCGCAATCCAACCGTTAATCCCGCCTGATCGCAAAGGAATTCATTTATGGCCGAACTCACCCTCGACGTCGCCCGCAAGATTCTCGATGCCGCGCTTGGCAAAGGCGTCGAGAAGAAACTGAAGCCGCTGGTCATCACCATTCTGGATGCCCGCGGCTGCGTAAAGGTCACGGCCGCGCAGGACGGCACCAGCCTGATGCGGGCCGAGATCGCGCACGGCAAGGCCTATGGCGCGCTTGCAATGGGCATGGGATCGCGCGCGTTGTTCCAGCGGGCGCAGGAGCAAGCCTACTTTGTCGGCGCGGTGAATGCGCTGGCGCAGGGATGCCTGGTGCCGGTGCCCGGCGGCGTGCTGATCATGGACGGCACGACGTTACTCGGTGCCGTTGGGGTCAGCGGCGACACGTCCGATAACGATGAGATTTGCGCGATCGCCGGCATCGAAGCCGCCGGACTCAAAGCGAATGCCGGGTAACCCACGACTATCCCCGCGGGTTCTCGCAGGTATGTGACCAGTGAAGTCGTTAGGCCATTTGTGCTCTGGGCGCTGATAGCCAGTTGAGGGCAGCTCTCGTTCTCTGCTGCAATTCACGACAGGGAACAGAACGTGGACACCTGAACTTTTCGCGCAACCAGGATCCGCTCCGAGTGCATATCCCCTTCGCAACTACACAGAGATATTGTAATTTATCTGCGCACTGCCTCGGCAGGAAATTATGATAGAAGCCATTTTGTTGATCGTTGGCGCATACATCATTGCGGCCGAAATTGTTCGATGGCGCTAAGCCGCCGAGCGCGCGCAGTCCAGGAATACCCGCGCGTAACGGCTGCCCTGGTGTTGACCGTGAGTGGCTATGGAACCGTCTGATTCCAGGCAGAATCCGGCTCAGGTTCGATTCCAAAATGCTCCGATGCATCACCTTTTTGAGTGACGACTATGCGCACCCTGGTATTTCCGCGATCGTCATAGCTGTGGCCCTTGCATGGTTTCGCTCATTTTCGTTGGGCCGGCTCACGACACTGGATGGTCAGGCGGCCCCGCCTGCTCGATGGCTGAGGGCCTCTGCCGCCAGCCCTCCCTCGTGGCAATACCGGTACTGATCGAAAAGGGCGAGTAGACTGCCGCACCCATACGATATCTCATCCAATCGTTCGCATGACGCAGTTCATCGCCCAGCAGCGGGCCAACATTTCCGTTCGTCCGACAGGATGGCCAACGAGAATGGACGACATTCCGATCGCTCTCGCAGACCTACCAGCAAATATCGCGATCCTGCTACGGTCATGCGTATCCGGCATTCTGGAAAGTGCAGCGCTCGGCGACCGGGCGGTACCGCTGGATTTTGGCCGGCCGATCAATGTTGGCTCAATTAACGGCCGCAGTCGCATCTATAGCATTAGCGGTTCTCAACGCGGGAACAAAACCGTGATCTCGATCGCGTTCAATCAGCCTTGCGACATGGTCGCGGCAACGGCTCTGATTCAAGGCGGCGGGTCGGCATCGATCGAACCGGCGGTATTGGACTTTCTCAACAGCCTAACCATACTGAAATGGACCGAGACTGCCCTAGGCCTGTAAGCGGCAAGAGCCAGGCAGTAATGACGCGCGGCTGCGTTTAAAGCTGCAGCGTTCCCTTCATCAGCGGACATCCGGTCTGACCTGTTCGGTTTTGGCCGATCTCGCCTCAGGGCGACCTCTTCTGCTGGGCGGTTAGGATCTTTCCTTCGTGAACGAGGTCGCTACAGACCACCTTCAAAGTTTCAATCGTTTCTCGAGTGGCTCTACTGATCGGGCGCATGCGCGGCAGCGCCAGTACGCGATCAGCGCGCATCCAGGGCAACAGCGCAGCAGATAGCTCGCCGGCGGCCAATTCCCGCTGAATTCCAGAAAATGGCAATAAGCCGTAGCCGAGCCCGGAGGCGACGATCTGCTTCATCGGAGTGCTGCTCTCGACTCGCAGCGAGAACGGCACGCCTGTCGGAAATGGGTTGCGGCTAAGTGGAACTACGGCGGTAGGCAGAGCCTTGAACTCCTTGCGCGTGAGCCTACCCCGCTTGAGTAATGGATCGCGCGGCGGCCCGATCAAGAAGACCTGTTCCACAACCAGCGTCTCATAGTGAAGATGGTCATTTGGCTGCGGAGCTGTGACGATGGCAAGGTCAAGCTCTGCTCGCAGTAGACGATCGCACATTGTCTCGGTCAAACCTTCACTCAGTTCGAGCCGCACCCGCGGAAAACGCCTGACGAATGATGTCGCGAGTCGTGCGTAGAAGATGTCTGCAAGACTCGATGGTGCACCGAGCCGCACGGTTCCGCTTGGGTCGCGGTTCTCCGTACGCACCTCGGACTTGATGTCTTCGATGGCTCCAAATAGCCAACGTCCCCGCGCCAGCAGCACCTTCCCGGACTCAGTCACCGAGACGCCGCGCGCGCCGCGCTCAAGCAACGTGCCCCCGAGTTCGAGTTCGAGCTCCTTGACGTGACGGCTGAGTGCTGACTGGGCGACGTTGAGAACACTGGCCGCCGCGCCGAATCCGCCGCGCTCGGCGACGGCGATGAAGTAACGAAGCTGACGCAGATCCATTCTCGCTCTCCATCTCAAAGTGAGATCGCGATTATATCAAACATGTTCTTGTGAGATAGGCTGAAATGGGCACTTTCTCGCAAAACTTAATAACGAGGGAAAGAACATGGAGAACGCCTCAGGCGTCCGCAAAACGTCAGTGCTTATCGTCGGCGGCGGTCCGGTCGGCCTCGCGATGGGGCTGCTGCTTGATCGCTTTGGGATCGACGCTGTGATCATCGAGAAGAGCCCGACGACGACGGATCACCCCAAATCGCGCGGCTGCTGGGTCAGGACAATGGAGATCTTCCGCCAATGGGGGATCGAACGGTCAATCCGCGATCGCGGGCTCCAGGACGATTCCGACATCTTCGTTCAAGTCGAAAGCATCGGTGGCCGCGAGATCAGCCGATCGCGGCCTGAGCCGAACCTCGGCCAGACGCCTGCATGGAAGTGCCTCGTGGCACAGGACGCGGTGGAAGAGGAGATCTACAGGGTCATCCAGCACTCCAATTTAGTTCAGGTGCATTTCTCCACCGAGTTCATCGGATTCGAAGAGGTTGAGGACGGCGTCGTCTGCGAAATCCAGTCGGTTGAATCCGGCCGCAGGGAGCATTGGCACGCCAAGTATCTGCTGGCCTGTGACGGCGCCGGCAGTCAGACCCGGCGAGCGGCCGGTATCGAAATGCAAGGGCCAGCCACGCTGGCGGTGCTGCTGAACGAATATTGGCGCGCCGATCTCTCCCGATTCCCGCTGGCGCGCGAAGCTGCGGGCTATCAAGTCTATTCGAACAGACCAGACGTCCCGCAACGGGCCAGCATTCTCAACACCAATGGCCGCGACCGCTGGCTCTCGATTATCCAGATCGGCGAACAGAAGGATGACCGTCCGCGGCCCTGGACGGACGCCGAGATGATCGAGATAATTCGCGCCCATGTCGGGCTGTCCGATCTCGACGTGACGTTGCTCAATCGCTCGATTTGGCGAATGAGCAAGCAGGTGGCTGCAGGCTTCCGGCGTCGACGCGTTTTTCTTGTCGGCGATGCCGCGCATCGCTTTCCGCCGACCGGCGGATTCGGTTTGAACTCGGGCGTTCAGGACGCACACAACCTCGCCTGGAAGCTCGTCTACGTGCTCCGCGAGCTGGCCTCGGAAAAATTGCTCGACAGTTACGATGTCGAGCGCCGGCCGGTGGCGCAGTCGAATGCGGATTTCAGCTTTGGCAACATGATCCGATTCCGCCGCATCGATGACGCGGTGCGATCGGGCAATGAGGATCATATCCGCTTCTGGGTCAACGACCTCGACAACCACTTGCACAGCATCGGCCAGGCCCTTGGTTTCAGCTACGAGCAAGGTGCCGTGATGCCCGACGGCTCGCCGCGAGGGGGTCACCTGACGCGCGTCTACACGCCTTCCGACCGCCCGGGCGGCCGGTTCCCGCATCTGTGGCTCGACAACGCCCGTAAGCGCTCGACTCTCGATTGGTTCGACAAGGATTTTACGGTCGTTGCCGGCCCCATGGGCAATGCTTGGCTCGAAGCCGGCCGTAGCGTGTCTGAAAAACTCCGACTCCCCCTCAACCTGCAGCAATTGCCCAATGCCCATCCCGCCGACGGCATTCAGATGGGACTGCGTGGCGCGGTCCTGGTGCGTCCGGACGGCCATGTCGCTTGGCGTATGCCCTACATTCCGTCCGATCCCGCGCGCGAATTGGCCGGCGCGCTTCAAACTGTGCTGAACTAGCCATGCCCCAGATCGAAGCCAACGGCACATCGATTTTCTTCAAAAGTACTGGGAAGGGGCCGCCGCTACTTCTCTTGCATGGCGCGGAAGCCGACCATTCGATGTTCGATGCGTTCGGCGGACGGCTTGCGTCGCATTTTACGGTGATCGCGTACGATCAGCGCGATTCCGGCGCAACCCGTAATCCGCCATCTCCGTATGGTCTTTACGAACTGGCTAACGATGCGGCAGCCTTGATCGCAGCGCTCGGCTATCAGCGTGCCCGTGTGTTCGGCACTTCGCTCGGCGGTGCTATCGCCCAGGTTTTAGCGACCCGTCATCCGGGGCGCATCGATCACCTGGTTCTGTCAAGCACCTTCCGTGCTGGCGTGCCCCTGTTATCAATCAATCCCGGCGGCCTTCCCGATTTCGTGGCGCTGCGAACCCGGCTGCCAGAGTCAGCGCGCGAGTTCGCCGAATATTTGTTTCCGCGCGATTACATTACGGCCCACCCGCAGGTCCTCGGGATCTTCACTGCAAACAAACGCGATGCTCAGCAAAAGCAGCGTCGCGCGGCAATCCTTGCGCGGCCCGTCGAGGTTGATCTCGGAGCGATCACGGCGCCTACCCTAGTGGTGGCGGGCAGCGAGGATCGGCTCATCCCACCCGCTCACACGCTGTCACTCGCTCATGAGATCGCAGATGCACAAACCGCTACGATTACCGGCGTCGGTCACGTAGGCACCGTTCAGGACCCCGTCGCTGTCGCCCACAAGGTACTTGCGTTCCTGCAGGCACAAACAAGCCGAGCCGATTAACCAACGGCAAGATCAAGGAGGGATAACGATCATGGCGACCGAAGGGGACGACCTACTCGAACTCTATGACAAAGCGCCGCTTGATGCCCGTTATTGGACCAGTATTGCGCTGGCCGTGACCACCAGCATGTTCGATTTCTTCGATTTCTTCATCGTTGGTTTCCTGGTGGCGGTACTTGCGCCGCAATGGCTCCTCACCTTTGGCCAGACCTCGGTCATGCTGCTAAGTGCGGGCGTTGGCGCAATCATAGGCGCTCTAGCCTGGGGCGCATTGGCTGATCGGTTCGGGCGTAAGACGTTGCTGGTGGCCGGCGTCGCGCTGTGTTCGCTCAGCGCTGGATCCATCTCATTGATTCCTGACGGGGCGTGGGTGCTATTTTCAGCACTTCGATTTGCCGTCGGGTTTGGCGTCGGCGCCGCCGCCGCAGTCGGTGTTCCCCTGATCGTCGAATACACGCCGACCCGTCACCGGACCATCATTCCTAGCGCCACGGTGATCCCGGTCTCTCTCGGTGTGCTTGCGGCTTCGCTCATCGCGGCAACGTTGTTGCACGAGATCGGCTGGCGTGGCCTCGCCGCGCTCGGGTTCGTGCCGCTCGTGCCGGCGCTCTTGATGCTATTGATTACGCCGGAGTCGGTGCGCTGGTTAATCTCGCGCGGCAAACATGCCGAAGCTCGCCGCATTGTTGGTCGGGCGCTGGGCGTATCGCCGAAACTGCTGCCGCAGCCGGCGGAGGCGACCGTAACGACTGCTCCGGCATCCGGCTCAAGCTTTTCCGAGTTGCTGGTCCGGCCAAAGCTCTTTTGGCTCACAGTCATCGTTTGGTTTGGCGCGAGCACCGCGAATTACGGCGTATTCCTGTGGGGACCGACCATCGTTGCGCTTTTGATGGGTGTCTCACCGCATGAAGCTGCCCATCTCTTTGTGTATGTAAGTCTGACCGGCATGCTCGGCCGAACGGCGTTCTCGTTCTTGCCGCAATGGCTCGGGCGGCGCCGATGCGGGGAGATCATGGGCTACGGCGTTGCGCTCTCGTTGGGAGCGGCTGCCGTATTCTTCGACCGGACCATTCTGGGCTATCCGGCCTTCGTGGTGCTGCTGATTCCGGCCGCGCTGTTCTTTGACGGCGGATTTTCCAATATCGCCCCTTACTCCGCCGAGATCTTTCCGGTGCGGTTGAGTGGGCGGGGCGTCGGCCTTGCTCAGGCCGCCAATGGCATTGGCAAGATCGCCGGGCCGCTCTGCTTGGCCCTGATTGCGGGCGCGTCGAACCTGATCACGCCCAAGGCGACGCTCGATGCCGTGACGCCGGCGTTTCTGTTTCTCGCGGCCTGCGGTCTCGCCATTGGGCTGGCCTTCAGCCTGCTCGGAGTCGAAACGCATGGAAAGCCACTGGCACTGGAGAGTGCCGATGAGACCTTGCCATCCCCGAATGTATTAGAGATCCCAGAGCATGCAAGCAAGGCGCTCCCGACAAAGGAAATTCGTCATGCATGACATTGCGGTGAGTCCAGCGGCACCGTTTGACGCTAACAAGCTCGACCGGTTGATGGAGGAGGCCGGCATGGATGTTGTTCTGGCTACTTCCAAACACAATGTACAGTACCTTCTTGGCGCGGAGCGGGCGATCTTTTTTGACTATATGGATGCACTTGGAGTCAGCAGGTATTTACCCGTAGTGGTCTGTTTCAAAGGTGCGCCTGAACAGACAGCCTTCATCGGGCATTGGCTTGAGGCGCACCAGCGAGAGGTGTCGCCGCTTTGGGTGGCCAACGTTTCCACGGACGCGAGTGGCTCCACAGATGCAATCGCGCTGGCCATAAACGCCATCCGGAAGAGCGGCCTAACGATCAAACGAATCGGGGTTGAACTTGCATTTCTACCGTTGGACGCCGGTATCACGCTGAAGGATGCCTTCCCGGGTACTGAAATCAAGGATGCGATCTACGTGCTGGAACGTTTGCGCGCGGTCAAAGCGCCGGCAGAACTCGCCAAGCTGCGCACCGCCTCGGAGATGGTGATCGAAGCCATGCTGGAGGTGATTGCACATCACGGACCGGGCAGCGCGAAGGCGGCAATGGCAGAAGCGCTTCGAATCGCAGAGGTGAAACGCGGACTAACGTTCGAATACTGTCTCATTGCTTGCGGAGCAAATCACAACCGGGCACCGTCGGATGCGCGCTGGCAAGAAGGTGACGTGCTGTCGCTCGATTCCGGTGGCAATTTTCAAGGCTACATCGGGGACGTGGCGCGGATGGCACTTTTGGGGCAGCCAGACAACGAGTTGAATGACCTGCTCTCTGAGATCGAAGCAATACAACGCGCTGTATTTGCTTCGATAAGACCCGGAGTGATGGGTGGTGAGATCTACGCCGCCGCGGAACGGAGCCTCCAGCGGTCGGGGCAGCGAGAGATCATCGAGTTTCTCGCACATGGAATAGGTCTTGTCAGTCATGAGGCACCCCGACTGACGGCTACGGGACCCGTCCCCTACGACGATCCGGACGCGAGGCGCCCTCTCGAAACAGGCATGGTGATATCGGTTGAAACGGCGATGAAGCATCCAAGGCGGGGTTTTATCAAGCTGGAAGACACCTTAGCCGTGACGAAGACCGGATACGAGATATTCGGTGAGGGCGGCCGTGGCTGGAATGTTGGCGGCTCGGCAACTGATAGGCGCTGAGACTCCACACTCAAGGTACTTTCCACGAAAAGGGTGTGCCGGCGCCCCTGACGAAGCGCTGGCGCGAGCATTCTTAGGAGTGAGGAAACATGAGACCGGCGATGTGTGCTTGGCTTGCGGCAGCAGCGATCGGCCATTTACTGTCGCCGGCGACTGCGGATGATGGGTCGAACTACCCGTCTCGACTAATCCGCATCATTGTGCCGTTTCCCGCGGGTGGGCCAACCGACGCTTATGCGCGCATCATCGCGGACAAGTTCCAGAAAGCATGGAACCAACCGGTGATCGTGGACAATCAGCCGGGTGCGACTGGTGTCCTGGGAACGAAGGCGGTCGCCCGCGCAGCGCCCGACGGACATACGCTCCTGTTTACATCAAACAGCGGGCAGGTCATTGGACCGCTGCTGCGCGATCCCAGGCCGTTCGACGGACAAAAGGATTTCGCACCAGTCAGTATGGTTTTGAAGTATCCCTTTTACATGGTGGTGAACAGCAAGCTGCCAGTCAAAACTGTTGGCGAACTGATAGCGCTCGCAAAATCCGAGCCAGGAAAGTTGAATTTCGCAACCTTTGGAGTAGGCAGCGGGACGCACCTGGTTGCGGAATCCTTCAACGCGCAGGCCGGAATTCAAACGGTTCACATTCCATACAGAGGAGTGCAGGACATGAAACAAGGCCTGCTCTCCGGCGACATTCATTACATGTTCGACAGTATCGGATCATCGAAACCCCTTGTCGATACTGGACAGCTGCGTGCGCTCGCCGTGACGGGCGCAGAACGGTCTCCAATCGTGCCGGATCTCCCCACGCTTGCTGAACTTGGTTTTGAAGGCTTCGACGCAATGATTTGGCTTGGGCTCTTTTCTCCTGCGGGAACTCCGGACCCTATCATCCGAAAGCTGCAGCAAGAGGTCACGCGGACGGTGAACTTGCCGGCAATAAGGCAGCAGATCGAAAGCGGAGGATCTGTCGCTGTCGGAAGTACGCCGGAAGTGTTGGGTGCTTTCATGGCGCAGGAAACGCCATGGTGGACTCAAGTGATTAGAAAAAACAACCTCAAGCTCGAGTGAGCCTTGCCGCCCGGCAGCGAGACCATCGCTCAGTATCCAATTCGGTAACGCTAATGGGTCGCGAGAAGATCTTGAGAAATTTCGTCGGCGCATAGTTACCCGCCTAGATCGCAAATGAGCAACTCCCAGCGAACAAGTCATGTTCTGCACACGAACAAAGCTCTCGAGCTAAAGCACCTACGATTGGCCGCAACTGCGGCCAGCTGTGGCAGCTTTCGGAAAGCCGCGGAGTTGCTGAGCTTGCAACAATCGACCCTCAGCCGATCAATTCGGCAGATTGAGTATGGCCTCGGCTTTCCAATATTCGAGCGCTCCAGCGGAGGCGTAAATCCAACGCCAGCTGGCCGCAGCGTTCTTCGCCTGGCAAAAGCGATTCTTGAAGAATTTGACACACTCATAGCTACGGCTAAGTCTGTTCGCAACGGCGAGACCGGTCGGCTGGCAGTCGGCTTCTGTACGTCACTTTCGGCAGGAAATCTGCAGGCTTCTTTGGTCGAGTTCAGACAACGATCGCCGCGGATTGAACTTGCAACCATTGAGAGATCTCGAGCGCACCTTGCAATGGGGCTGCGCAATGGCGTGCTTGATATCCTAATCGTTACGGGAAGTCTGCCGTTGTTGGACAGCAACACCATGGGCTTGTGGAACGAGCGTGTTCTAGTTGCCTTACCCCAGGACCATCCGCTCGCTGCGCGCGAGATTATCCACTGGACTGACCTGCGCGGCGAAACAGTGTTGCTAAGCCATTGCGAACCGGGACGGGAATTTGAAGATGTGCTGGTTTCCAAGCTTATCTTACCTGAGGATCGTCCCAAGATCGAGTATCACGACGTAAGTCGCGGTACCATCAAGTGCTTGATCAGCATGAAGGTCGGCATCAGCCTGGTGCTCGAATCCGACATCGTTGCCGATGTTGCCGGATTGATCTATCGTGAGCTGCGCGATGGCACAAGTCCAAGCCGGTTCGACTATTCGGCCTATTGGAGAGCTGACAATGAGAACCCGGCCCTGATTACTTTCCTGAAGATGCTCTCCGAGCGCTACCCCTCACCTCGCCTAGAAAGATGACGCGCCCGTCGGGCCTTCAAGAAACTTCTGTCCGTTGCCATGAACCGCGCCAACATGGGCGCGATCAGCTTGACGGGATCGTTGATCGGCTGAGCGGTTTCGCGTGCGAGGATTTCGGCATAAGCGACGAGATCGCGGTGAACACTTGCTGGCAGTTCGTGTGTGACCTTGACCGCTCTGTCGTTCTCGATGGTACCAAGTTTGAGCTTCGCCATTTCTCATTCTCGATAAGGCTCGAGTATAAGATCGCGGTTGACAATCACCCTGACCGGAAATCCCGGACGGATGGTCAGCGTCGGCTGGATGTTGAGATTGCGGCGTACCACCTGCTGACCGGTTTGATTGAGGGAATCCCCTGCCCCACGGCGCAGCGCCCGGATGATGTCGCTGTCGTTTTCACTGGCGCCCAGTTCGGCTCCGACGCCAAGCAACGTCGAAAGCGTGGCGGCCTTGAATAGCTCAAACCAATGGTTGTCGACCTGATCCTCAAGACCGGCATTGCCTGCGGTGTCAGCGCCCCGTTGGCGCTCGAGCACGATGGAGCGCCCATTAGGCATGACGAGCCGGGTCCAGACTAGGAGCACGCGCGAATGTCCAAACGCGACCTGGCTGTCGTAGCTGCCGATCAGTCGCGCGCCCTGCGGAACCAGCCGAGCTCGCCCCGTCCGAGTATCGAAGACGTTTTCTGTCACTTGCGCCGTGAGTGCCTCCGGCGAGCGACACCGTATCGCGCAAGGGATCGAAGCCGGACGGCCGAGACGCGTCAGCGGCTCGGTTCACGAGAGCCCAGGTCAGCGGCCAGCGGATGTGCCAGCCAGCAATACGTGAAGTCAGCCTTCCGCGATCTATCGAAGACATACAACATCAATCGGCATTCCGGCATTTCCAAGAGGGCATACGGGTTCAACAATTGGCACTGCCAAAGAAAATTTCTACCGATCTTGCTGAGTTTTGCTCAGCGCATACGGCGGACCAGCGCTGCTTGATCGTTTTCGCTTGTCCTGCCGCGAGTTGGATGGCATCGGCGTTGTTCATTAGAAATAAGGGCGCCGCTTTCAACTCAGAGCAATTTGACTGGCGCGCTCCTTTCCCATGATCAGCATAGTTTGGGTTGCTTCTCTACTGTTCGATTTTGCGGACAAATGTCATATGCCGGAGTCAAGCAAAGTTCCTTACCGTCAAAAAAGTGGCGTGATTGCGCGCATGGTCATCCGTGTTCGCCACGGAGAATGTTGAACAACACGCGTCCAAAGAGCTCTTTGAGAGTCTTCCTTGGCGCCCGAAATGGTCACGAATGACGGTCGCGGGTTGTTCCTAACTGGAATAGCAGGCCATGAGTTCATCAAGCTCAAGCAGCGTAAGGGCAGAAACCATGGGTTTCCGGCTCCAGCCTCCTTCCAATTTTACGCGGAATAAGGGGACGTCCTTTCCCGCTGCGCGCTCAAGGCTTACCAGGGCAACGGTCAGGCCGACTTAGGAAGCCAGTCGCATTGCGATGTACTCGGCTTTGACGACGCGTACAGGTCGTTCTGCGATGAGAAATTCGCAACAAATCTCCTGTTGGCCGAACGGAAGCTCGACCGGCGATTCGCGCGCCCCAAACGATGATCGCGTTAAGAAGGGCCCGCTCGAGTTCGACCGTGAGCGGAACTCCCTTTCTCAACCGATTCCGCGGCGTTCAGTATTTCGTGGAGAGAAGCATCGGCTTCTTCTCGCGCCACGTAATTCGCGGACGATTCCTGAAAATCCAATGCACCGATGCGATCTGAGCCTGGATTCCAGCCGATAGGTAAGCTAGTCGACGCTACCTGGATCGATATTCTTGTATCGCACTCGAATCTTCGATTGATGATGCGACGCCCCAATGCGTCGGGTGCCGCATCGCGAATGCAGTTCGGAATATTCAACCCCCTGGTGAGCGGCAAGATTCCGCTCCGTAGCGGCTGAGGGCGGATTGCCCAATGTCAGATCCAGCCTTCCTGTTTACACCTGCAAGAACGCGCCGAGCGAAAGCGCGCCGCAAGGATGGACGCGAGAGCAGCACATCTTTTTTGAACGCGAAGTGTGAGTTCGATTGTAACCAAACGCCTCGCAAGGCTTGCGAGCATTTCCGAGCCTCTCGCAAGCACAAAGCGGAATTCTCGGTATGAACTGTCACCGCGATCTGCTGCGACGCATATCATTCCGATAAAGGAAAGGCTTATTGCGGCTCTAATGTCACGTCGGCGATAGACTTGTCGGATTGAGCGCTGATAACCTACTGGAATCCGATGCCTCTCGACCAGCGGTAAATAGGCACAGTGCAAATGGGCCACCGCTATCCGCCCGCGCCACGTTGCGATCTACCACTCATGGTTGCGATCGTCTTCATCCGAAGCGGAGCTCTTCCGCGCTCATCTTACGAAAAAGCGCGAATCCGGGCTGCCAACACGACTGGCACCCGCGCGCTCCTGTGATCGGGATCATCTCGGCCAATTTGCACTCTATGCCAGCCGATACCCACACCAGATCTTGCCTCCCCTTCTAAAGCCTTCTCCTTTGCCATATCGAACGGTCAAGCGACCGAAGGCGTGAAACAATGCACGAAAAGGTCATTCGCGAGCTGAACGATCTAGGTCAGTGCTTTTTGAGCCTAAGGCAGCGCCTCATCAAAAATCGTGCGAATCGACGATCCCATTAGTCCTGCATCTCGACGATTGACGCATACGCACGAACTACCGCTCATGTCACCACGCTCTGCGCTTCCTGCGCGTTATCCACCCATCGGCATATGGCCTGCACTCATGCGGGCCGACATGGCCGCCGCCTACCTGGACTACCGCAACACAGCTGAACTCGCACGCGCCGTGGTGCGCGGGGAGGCACCACCACCAATTGGCTATCACGGAACTGGGCGCTCTCGAGAACCCGTTTGGTCGAAAGCCGTTATCGATAGCCTCATGGGACCAGCCAAAGCTATGGATCTAGTTAGATCGGAAGCAAAGGATTTGGCCTCACTAGTATGAAACCACGTTGCACAGCATTGACTGTTCCCCGCTACTGCCGGCGAAAACCATTAAAGAATGGTCGATGGGCATACTTCTTTGAGCCGCCGACTTGGGCCCGCAAACTGGGCTGCCACGTCAAGGCTGAAGCACTAGGGCAGGACCACGTGGCCGCCGTCGACCGAGCCGAGAACATCCTGTTACCCGCATTCGACAGCTGGCGCTCAGGAGGATTGAGTGACATGGTTCCAACTTCTCCTGCGCCGGGCACTTTTGATTGGCTGGTCGGCATATTCAGGGCCCACCAGAAATGGAAAGAAGTCGACCACAAGACCCAGCGCCTCTACGAACAAGGATTGTCGCTGTTTTCCAACCAAATCCTGAAGGATGGTAGCCGCGCGGGCTCGAAGCAGATTTCTGACTTCACGAAAGCATTTGTGGATGCGATTTACGCCAAGCTGCTCGTTGTGGACGACAAAGATCCAGGTGGTAACATCGTCAAACGCGAGCGTCGTCGTTTTGCGAATGCATCCATGACCGCCTGTAGGCGCGCTTGGTTTGTTGGTCAACGCGCTCAGGAAACAGTAGTCCCAGCGACCAATCCATTCTCGCGGATGGGCCTTAAAAGTCGCGCGCCTGGTCAGCCTGCGCGTGAAACGCCCACAGCGACTTGGGACGAGCTCGTTGCCTTCAGAATATCCGCAAAGAAGCTCGGATATAACTCAGTGGGAACTGCGGCACTGCTAACTTGGGAGTGGTTGCAGCGCGAGGAACACGTGTTCGGCGCCTTTGAAATCTCACACTACCGGCCCAACGAGCGGCCGAACAGCGTAAAGATCGTCCATCCGAAAAATGGCGAGGAAGCTTGGTGGCCTCTATTTGACGAAACCGGCGAGCCCCTTTTCCCCGAATTGATGGAGGAGCTCGACGCCATCAAGGAGAAGATGATTTTGGGGCTGATTTTTCGGCGCGACCATAAACATCGCAGGTCGCGCACGCCACTGCCATGGATTACGGAGCGCAAAGATCTGCGCTATCTTCGAAGTGTTGTAAAAAAGATAGTTATTGCAGCCGGGATTCGAACCGAACTCTCATTTACCTCGTTCCGTCATGGCGGCTTTACGGAAGGTGCCGACAGCGACCTCACGGATGCTGAGTTACGCGCCGCGGCTCGCCATCGATCGACACGCCAGCTGCCAGCCTATGCCAAGCGCACACGCAAGCAACTGATCTCGGGCTCCAAGAAACGTCGCGAGGAACGAACCAAAGCTGCCCTAGTCCGTTCTCGGACTGACACCTCGCGAGCATCGTAAGTCCCACCGATTTACCTTGTGGGCGCTCCAACAGGATCACGTAGGGACCGCAATCAAACTATTTGCCCGGCCAGGAAGGCTTGCGCTTCTCCCCGAAAGCCTTAAGACCTTCCTTGGCGTCTTCCGTCATCGCCAATAGCGCAATCTGGCTTTCGGTATAGGCGATGCTCTCGTCGAACGACATCGAGGCGATCGCCCGCATGGCATATTTGCCGCGGCGGATCGCGGTCGGCGACTTGTCGACGATGCGGCTGACCAGCCATTCGATCTTGGCGTCAAGTTCGGCCGCTGGCACCACGTAGTTCAGGAGCCCGGCGGCCTGTGCCGCGTGCGCATCAAACGGCTCGCCGGTCAGCGCCCATTCGCTGACCAGCCGCTTCGGCGCGATCGACTGCAACAGGCTCAACACCTGCATCGGGAACACGCCGACCTTCACCTCGGGCAGCCCGAAGACTACATGATCGGCGGCAACTGCCATGTCGGTCATGCACAATAAGCCCATGCCGCCCGCCATGCAGACGCCCCCCACCCGCGCGATCGCGGGCTTGGTGGCGTTTTGCGACAGCCGCAGCAGATCGGCGTAATCGACATTCGGTCGCGAATAATCCATCGCGAAGGCAGCGCCGCTGTTCTGCAGATCGGCGCCGGCGCAAAACGCCTTGTCGCCCGCCCCGGTCAGCACCATGACGCGGACGTCCTTGTCATCATGCGCGTCGCGATAGCCGCGGGCGATGCCGGCGACCACATCAGCATTGATGGCATTGCGCTTATCCGGGCGGTTGATGGTGATCCAGAACGCCTGCCGGCGCTTTTCGCAGATTACGCTTTTGTGGTCGGTCATTGTCCCGCTCGCCTTTTCGTCAAATGCTGGCAAAGCATTTGCGGCCGGATGACGGTGGACTGCAAGAGCGGTCTAACTCTTGCGCCCACTGGCTGAGGTCGCCTTTTTCACCCAGACCTTGTTGTCATGAAACGCGGCGCCGCCGACCGGCGCGACCGTTTCGGCACCGGTCAACATGTTAATGCCGCGACCACCGATATGGGCCTTGTTGGGATGAATGGATTCCGCGACCAGCACGCCACGGCGCAGGCCGTCGAATAGCCGCGCGGTCAACGTCGTTTCTCCACGCGTGTTGCCGAGCGTGACGGCATCGCCGTCGGCAATCGCGAGTGACGCCGCATCCTCGGGATGGATCATCACGGTCGGACTGCCCTCGCGCGCGATTGACGACGGGGTTTCGTTGAAGCTGGTATTGAGGAAGCTGCGCGACGGACTGGTGGCGAGCCGGAACGGATGCGCCTCATCCGCCTCCTCGACGACCATCCAGTGGTCCGGCAGCGATGGCATCTGCTCCCACGGACCGAGGCCAGGCTTACCGGACGGAGGATGCGCCCAATCGGCCTTGAAGTGGAACTTCTTGTCCGGATGCGCAAAGCCGTCGAGATAATGCGAGGTACGAAAATCCGGCTGGATGTCACGCCACAGATCCGCTTCCAGCGTCTCGATGTCGCCGTGGCTGCTCTTCTTCAGCGTCGCATCAATCAGTTCGCGCGGCGTCATCTCAAATCCGAGATGCACGGCATTGAGACGCCGGCCGAGGCCTTGCAGCACCTCATGATTGGAACGGCACTCGCCGGGCGGATCGATCAGCTTGGGGCCGACCGAAATATGTTGGTGGCCACCGCCGTAGTAGAGATCGTCATGTTCCATGAACATGGTGGCGGGGAGCACGATATCGGCCATGGCCGCCGTCTCAGTCATGAACTGCTCATGCACCGCGGCGAACAGGTCCTCGCGCGCAAATCCCCGGCGCACCAGCGCCTGTTCGGGGGCGACCGTCACCGGATTAGTGTTCTGGATCAACATTGCCTTCACCGGACCACCGCCTTTCAGGGCGTCGGTATCGCCAGTCAGGATGCGCCCGATCTGGGACTGGTCGAGCCAGCGGGTCGTAGGGTCGATCGCGTCGTGCCCCTCGATGATGGATTCGTTGAACTGCCAGATCGAAGCATTGTTGAAGAATGCGCCGCCGCCTTCATACTGCCATGCACCGGTCACTGCCGGGATGCACAACGCCGCATGCATCTGCGTTGCGCCGTTGCGGCTGCGCGTAAAGCCGTAGCCGAGGCGGAAGAACGTACGCTTGGTCTGGCCGACCAGGCGCGCGAACGCCTCGATCTCCTCGACCGGGACGCTCGAGATCTTCGAAGCCCATTCCGGCGTGCGGGTCGCCAGATGCCTCTCGAGTTCGTCCGGACAGTCGGTATAACGATCCATATAGGCGCGGTCCGCGTAACCTTCGCGGAACAGCACGTGCATGACGCCGCAGGCGAAGGCGCCGTCGGTCCCCGGCCGGAGCAATATCTTGATGTCGGCCTGCTTCATGGTGTCGTTGTTGTAGACGTCGACCGCGGCGATTTTCGCGCCGCGCTCCTTGCGGGCGCGCGAGGCATGCGTCATCACGTTGACCTGGGTGTTCACCGGATTGGTGCCCCAGATCACGACGAGATCGGAGACGCCCATCTCGCGAGGATCGACGCCGGCGATCTTGCCGGTACCGATCGCGAAGCCGACGCGCGCGATGTTGGCGCAGATCGTCGAGTAGTAGCGCGAGTATTTTTTTACATGCGCCAGGCGATTGATGCCGTCGCGCATCACGAGCCCCATGGTGCCGGCATAGTAATAGGGCCAGACCGATTCAGCGCCGAATTCGCGTTCGGCCTGATCGAAGCGCGCAGCGATTTCGTCCAACGCCTCATCCCAGGAAATCCGCGCAAACTGGCCGGAGCCTTTCGGTCCAGTGCGGCGCATCGGGTAGAGCAGCCGGTCTGGATGATGAATGCGCTCGGCGTAGCGCGCAACCTTGGCGCAGACCACGCCCGCCGTATAGGTCTGCTGCTTGGAGCCGCGGACCCGGCCGATCGAGCGCCCGTCGATCACCTCGATATCGAGAGCACAGGCCGACGGACAATCGTGCGGACAGGTGGAGTGGCGGATGTCGACCTTGGCATGCTGGTTCATGCGTTTCTACGTAACATCAAACGCCGCGATCGCCGAGAGGGTTTGTCCGACAGTACGTCTGCAAAAACAGCCTTTAGCCATGCATCAGGCGCCCAAATAGGCGCCGCCATTGGTGTGGATCGCCTGACCGTTGACGTAGCGCGCACCGGGCCCGCACAGGAAACGCACAGTTGCGGCGACGTCTTCCGGCAAGCCTCGATTGCCGCTGATGGTCTGATGGGTCAAGTGATGCGCCGGCTCCGGCTTATCCTTCGGCCGCGGCGTGCCGATCAGCCCGGGGACCACGCAGTTCACCGTGATGCCGTCGTCGGCCAGGTCGTGCGCCAGCGCGCGGGTCAAGCCGATGATGCCAGCCTTCGCCGTCACCACATGCGCGCGATTTTTTGCCCCCGTGTGCGCACTGAGGCCGCCGATATTGACGATGGCTCCCGCGCCGGACTTCCGCAGCGCCGGCAGGCAGGCCTTTACACAGTGGAAGGTGCCGTCGAGGGTCACGTCGAGGATTTCGCGCCACGCCGCATAGTCCATCTCGGCGAACGATTTTTCGCGCCGCAGCGCCGCGTTGTTGACGAGGATATCGATGCGCCCGAATTGCCTCACGGCAGCATCGGCCATGGCTTGTACCGCGCCGGCGTCGGCGATGTCGCCAATGTGAACCAGGGCCTTGCCGCCGGCAGCCTCGATCTCATGGGCGACTGCCTCCGCCTCGGCGCGGTTGCTGCGCGCATTCACCACAATGGACGCACCGCCCTCCGCCAGCGTCAGCGCGATCGCGCGGCCGATATTGCGGCCGGCGCCGGTGACAATGGCGACTTTCCCGGCGAGTTCTTTGGTCATGAGCCGCTACCCGCGCAATGAGGAAAGATCGATGCGGCCATTATACAGCCCTGCCATCAGTTTCAACGCCGCTTCACTTTGCATGGCGCTCCAGCCGCCATGATCGGCGTTGAGCAGAAACTTGTCGGTCACGTCCTGCCGCGTCAGCGGCTCCTGCGCACCGCCGCGCAGATACGGCTGCCGCTCTTCCACCACGCTGCCATCTCTGAGCGTGGCGCGGATGTGGCCGGTGTAGTTGTTCGGATAGGGATTGTCAGGGTCGATCACGAATTTCACTCTGGCGGCGAGCGCCAGCACGCGCGGATCGCGGATCGCGTTTTCGGTGAACGCACCGAGCCCGACGCTGCCATGCACGAAGCCGGTGGCCAGCAGATAAGGCACTGCGAACTTTGCGGCATAGCCGTTGCGCGGACGCTGCTTGTCGGCCAGCGGCTCCCACAGCCGGTGCACCGTTCCCTCCGCTACTTCGCAGACGATCTCGGCGACATCCTCCGGCTTTACGCCGCGCGCGGCGAGACGACGCGCACAGTCGATATAGGGCTGCGCCATCGTTCCGCATGGATAAGGCTTGAACGCCAGCGTGTCCGTCACCCAGCGCGCGCCGAAATCGCCGGTCAGCGCGGCATAGTCGCCATCGGTGGTATGCGCGAAGCCATGGAATAGGCCATGCACGCCCTCGAACACCGTTCGCGGACCGACGAACCCTCCCCGCGCCAACAGCGCCGCGCGGATGCCTGATTGCGCCGCCCATCCGGCATGCAGCCGCTTGGTCCAGGCGCCTTCGGCGAGATATTCGATGATGCCGCCGGCCATGCTGCCGGCGACGCCGAGCGCATCGACGATCTGCCTGGCGTTGAAGCCAAGCGCTGCACCGATGCCGGCGGCCGCACCGATCGCGCCGAAGACCGCAGTCGGGTGAAAGCCCGCCTTATGAACGGCCTTGGGCACGACGAGACTCAACCGACACAGCACTTCGGTGCCGACCGCAATCCCGATCAGCGCCATGCGGCCATCCGGGTTGTGCCGCTCACAGACGGCGAGCACTGCCGGTACGATCACGGCGCCGGCATGCACCGGACCACCTTCGAAAGTATCATCGAAATCCTCGCCGTGGGCGGCAGTGCCGTTGACGAAGGCGGCGCCGGCCGCGCTCAGCGTGCGCTTGTGGCCGATCGCCGTGCAGGGACCGTCATCGTCGCAACCGGCCAGCGCACTTCCGACGTAATCCTCGTTCCGCGCCGTCACGCATAGGCCAACCACGTCGATCAGCAGGTCCTCGCATTTGTGCGCGGTCGCCTCCGGTAATGCGCCCGCTCGCACTGCAACGATCTTTTCCGCAAGCGTTTCGGCGACCGAAATCCTGGGCAGTCCGGAGGGCATAGCGGTCAAACGCGGAAGATTTTTGTATAGCGCGCCTTGATGGCCTCGCTCTCCTTCTCCACTGCCGCCGCGTCGTCCTTCATGGTCTTGATGTCCTTGAGCGGCGTGCGTCCCGCTTTCTCGACGGTTTGAGAATGCACCGAGCGGAGACCGCCGACATCGACGATGAGCTGCTGGGCCTCCCGGCTGAGACTGAACTGCTGAAACAGCCTTGCCGCGTTGGGGTTGGGTGCATCCTTGAAGACACCGTTCGGTCCGATAATCAGCGGCGACCCTTCCGTGGCGTACACCGGCTCGACCGGGCGGCCTGCCTCCCTCATCTGGAAGATGTTGTATTCGTTGCCGTCGGCCATCACCGCGCGCTCGCCGAGATCGAGTTTTTTCGGCGGATCGGCCGACGACTGCACCTGCATGATGTTCTGCCTGGCGAGCTTCTCGAAAAAGCTCCAGCCGAGATCGCGCTGCATCTGGTAGGTCGCGGTCATGATGGTGCCGCTATAGCCCGGATGTGCCTTGACGATCTTGCCCTTCCACTTGGGATCGAGCAGATCGGCAAAACTCTTCGGCGCCTCCTCCGCTTTCACCAGATTTGTGTTGTAGGCGATGATGCTGAGCCAGACGCGGAAGCTGGCAAACTGGCCGTCCGGATCCTTGTGCTCGGCCGGATAGAATTTTGCGACGTCTTCCGGCACGTAGGGCGCCAGAATGCCGTCACGTTTCCAGACGATGAAATGCGCGGCGTCGGATGAATTCACGATGTCGACGGCGTGGATATTGCTGGAATATTCCTGGCCGATACGCTGGAACAAGCGCTCCGCGCCGGTGCGCTCGACACGTACCGCAATGCCCGGATATTTCGCCTCGAACGCCTTCGCCAGCTTCTCCGCGACCGGCAAGTCGGTCGAGGTGTAATAGATGACTTTGCCTTCCTTCTTCGCCGCCTCGATCAGCGCGGGCGTGACCGCTTCCGGCGGAGGCGCAGCCGCCATGACGCGCGTGGAAAATGCTGCGCCTGCGAGAACGGCGCCTGTGCCAGCCAGCACGTCGCGGCGCGAAATCCCTGGGTGTTTCATGTTTTCATTCCCCGCGCTTGTGGGCGAAGTTAGCTACCCCTGAGCGCGAGCATTATTCCTATGGATTGGCGGCTGTCCATCGCAGACGGGGCGTAGCAGCTACGGCCAAGTGTTCCACGCTCAAGTGTTCTACGCCCAAGTGTTACTGCGCGGGACAGGCCGCGCCGGTCTTTACCCAGGCCTCGACCAGCGCACCGGCCTGCTTCTGCGTACCCGGCACGGGGCTGCGGCCTCCTCCCGGGGCCCAAGCCCAACCAACCAGCGTATCTTCGCCGATATGATGGATGAGTTCCTCGAGCTTGCGCCCGCCGTTGCGTGCGGGGTCTTTGAGCTGCGCACAGATTTCGGCAACCGGCTTGCCTTCCCACGCCATTTCGCGCGGCGCGAGGTGCCATTCCGGATGGCCCGGCATCCGGCCTGGTTCAAAGTTCGCGTTCTTGTGGCAAATCGAACAACGCATCGCGGCAAGGCCATGGCCGTCCGGGCCACGCGTCACCGGCGGCTGATGCAGCCGAGCCTCATCGCCTTGCCGCGGCCGATCGGTTGCCGGATGACAATTGGTGCAGCGCGGATGGGTGAGCACCCTGCCCAGCTCGGTAAACATGGCCGCCGAGCGCGCATCGGCATCAGCAATTGAAGCAAAGCTGTCCGGGCTTGCTAACGCGGACGGCGCGGTTTGGGAGACAGCGTAGCCGGCGAACATACTTGGCACGACCGCGACCACGGCGACCAGAAGCTGGAAGCGCAACTCCGATTTCATGTCGCGCTCCCCTGCCCGATCACCGGGTCGCTGCGAGATAGCGTTTGGAATCCGCCAGGATCACGTCACCCACCGCCTCGTGATATTTGATGTAGCCGGTGCAGCGGCAGATGTGACCATCAAGCGCTTCGGCTATTGTCGTTTCCAGGTCGGCGCGTTTCACAGGAGCCTTGGCCAGGCGCTCCAGCAAGACCTGCCCCTCGTTGAGGAAGCCCGCGGTACAGTAGCCACATTGGAAGGCGAAGTGCTGGATGAACGCCTTCTGCAGCGCCGAAAGTTCGCCGTCCTTGGCGTGTCCTTCGACCGTACGGATGGTCTTGCCGTCAAAACTCGCCGCCGATGTGATACAGGTCGGGCTGGTGTAACTCGTCCCATCGGGAGCATCGACGATCACGGCGCAACTCAGGCACTGCGCGGCGCCGCAGCCGAACTTGGTGCCGGTCATCCCGAGATACTCGCGCAGGAAATCGTTCATCGAAAGTTCGTCGCGCACGTCCACCGGTCCATACGCGCGGCCGTTAATTGTCAGACTCAATTTGGTCACGCCAAAACTCCCTTGAGCAGGCTTGTCGTTACCGGCAGGGACTGGAAGCGGCGGCCGGTGGCATCGAAGATCGCATTCAGGATCGCAGGCACCACCGGAACCATGACGACTTCCGCCATGCCCTTTGGCGGCTCGTCCGGCGTCAGGGGCGGCAGCATCTCGATTTCGAGGTCATGCAGCGGCAGATCCGATCCGCGCGCGACGAGATACTGCCCGAGATTCCACTGCCCGTTGCCGGGACCGCCTTCGAAGGGCGGCAACGTCTCGAGCAAGGCATAGCCGACGCCCATCGCAAAGCCGCCCTGCGCCTGCCCCATCACGACTTCAGGCACCAGCGCCTGACCGCATTCGAACACGCTGTAGGCTTTTGCGATACGCAGCGCGCCGGTGGCACCCTCGATCTCGACACGGACCAGCGTGCCGCACATCGAGGTATAGGTAGTACCGATCCGGTTATTGCCGGTCGGCGGAAATTTGACACTGAGCCGGTTGATCCGCTCGAACTTGCCGTTGCCCCTGCGCAGCGCCAGTGCATCGATCTCGGCGCGGTATTGTTCGCCAAAAAGGGAAAAGCGGGCACGCGACCACTCCCAGCGAGAGAAGCTGTGCGCCACCGCGCCGGTGACTAAATTCCTCGCATGCGCTCTTGCAGCCAGTGCCGATAGCGGCAACGGCGCAAGGCCGGGCATGACGAGTTGCCTGTCCTTCCACTGTGCTTTCGCCCAAGCCTTGGCACGAGGATCGTTCGACGAAATACGCCAGATGTCCAGCGCGGCCGGCCAGAGACCGAAACGGAAGATGACGCGCGCTGCCTCGGCAGCCGAATGGGTGCCGACATGCGCACCGATTGAAGCGCTGGTCGCCGAACTGATAGCAGGCACCCAGCGCGGATTTCTCTCCGCGGCGTCCTGCGTCTTCTGGTCCATCGTGTAGGGATCGCCTGATGTGACCAGCCCCAGCGCATCATAGCTATCGACCCGCGCCACCGACACTTCATCGGCAACTGCGCCGAGATGTATGGCGACGCGGTTCGCGAGCGCCGTGCCGATGCCGTTGCCCATCTCGACATGGTCACAGAAGATCGAGATCTTTCCTTCCGGCGAAAGCTCGATGCGGCCCAGCGAACAATCGGCGCCCGAGCCATAATCCTTGGTGACGCAGGCAACGCCGGTGCCGACGAGGATGCCTTGCGGCGCAGCCGATTTGTGCCGCGCGCGCTGCTGCCAGATTGCGTGCTTTTCGAGCTTGTCTAGAATTTCCGACGTGCGGACCGAAACATTATAGGGATTGCCGGTCATGGTCCGGCCCCTAGGCTTCAGCGCATTGCGCCGCCGGAATTCAATGGGGTCGAGAGGCAAGGCGGTCGCCACCTCGTCGACCAGCGCTTCCAGCGCGGTCATCGTCTGCAACGTGCCATAACCGCGCATCGATCCCGCGGTCACGCCGCGCGAATGCAGCGCGACCGTTGTCACATCGACTTTCGGAACATCATAGATACCGATCGCAGCGGTCGCGCCGACGGTAGCTACGTTGGGTGAAAAATTCGCGAGGCCGCCGCCGTCGAGGACGTGGTCCGCGGCGAAGGCCTGGATCTTGCCGGTCGAGCGGTCGACGCCGATGCGGGATCGCATCTTAAAGGCGTGGCGTTTGATGCCGCCCTGAAACTGTTGGTAACGATCATGCGCCAGCCGGACTGGACGGCCGGGGAAGAACGTCGCTGCCAGCGCCACGTACAGCACGAACGGGGTGTGATCGCGTCCGCCGAACCCGCCGCCGACATAGGTAAACTGAGCATTGATCCTTGCCGGCTTGAACGGTGCGCGAGCATTGCCGAGAAGATGCGCGATCGAATCGGCCGCCTCGTAGGGCGACTGCACGCCAAGCACCAGTTCGAGTTTGCTGCTCCTCCTGTCGTACCAGGCGAGACCGGATTCCGGCTCGAGAAACGTCGGATCGACCAACTGTGTCTCGAACTCGCGGTCCAGCACCAGCAGGTTTGGATTTTTGGCCGCAAGTTCGCTACGGATTTGCTCGCCATAAATGGCGGCTTTGGCGTAGGCCGCCTCGGTGTCCTTGGCGGCCGGAGACCAAATCGGAAGCGGCGAGTTCTGCGAGCGTCCCGGACTGACCCAGCCCGCCTGGACCGGCGAGTAGACGTCAGGCGCCTCTGGGGTTGCGCCGGCTACGCGCGTGAAGCGATAGGCGGCGTAAGGCGGCATCGCGACGGGGCCCGTCTCCTCGCCGAATCTCACGAATGTGCCGTCGCGCAAGGCGAGACGTGCCTGATCGAAGGCATCAAAAGTCTCGAAGATCAAAAGCCCGACCGGCTGCCCCAGATAGAGCGGCGTCTTGCCGACCGGGCAGAACAGGTCGCCTTTGTAGAATTCGGGAACGCGTGTGCCGATCCTTTCGAGGTCGGCTGATGTCACCACCACCGATGGCTTGAGCGCACCGCTGAGCCGCGCGAGATCCATACCGGTGTAGACGTGCGTGGCATCCGGAGCCCGGATCAGCATCGCATGCGACGTGGTCGCCGGCCAACCCGGAAGGTCCGCGGCCCGAAAATCGGAAGCGTACAGCTTCGCGCCGGTGACCTTGGCGACGCCGTCGATCCGGCCCGCGCCATTGGCGGCCGGATTCCAGTTCGTGCGGCCCGGAAGCGACGCGCGCGGCGGCAAGGGAGCGGCTTCCGCGGCCCCCAGGCGCGACAGGGTGAGCGCAATGCCGCCCGCCGACACCCAATTCAGAAATTCGCGCCGAGAAGGCCGCATGCTCTCAGCCTTTTGCTTGAACTACTTCAGATCGGTGATGGCCGCTGGCCCCGGCCCCGGCGTCACCAGGGTCGGCCATTGCTTCGAGCCAAAGGGAACGGCGGGCGGCAGGAACGGCGTCATACCGCGCTTGCCGGTCTCGGCAATGATCGCGGCACGCGCATCGCCACCCATCAGCTCGTAATCCATCAAGTGGTAATTGCCGAAGAACAACGCTCCAACCGAACGATCCGCGATGATGCGGGTTACCGATTCCAGCATGTCGGCCGGCGTGGTCGTGAAGGAAATCGTCTCGATCAACAGCAGACGGCTATTAATCGCGTCGGGACCGAAGAATTGCGCCAGCACGCTGAACAACACATTGTTCTGGCGTGCGACATAGATCGTGTTGCTCGCGGCATAGGTCTTGTCCCAGTCGGCGCCGAGTTGCGCCTTCCACTCGGCAAGCACCGTCATCCAGTGCGCGACCTGCGTCTGGGCCGCCCACGCGACGTTCTTCGCCAGATATGGCGCCTGCTTCTTGCCGAAGGCTTCGAGTGTGCTGAAAGGAATGACGCCCTTGGCGATGCATTCGTCCATGAAGGCGATGTTGTTCCGCAGGATGATGCGGTTGTTGTCGCGCCAGCCGGCTTCCATCGGCGTCGCATCGAGGCCGTCGAGCGCCGATTGCATGCGGCTGCGATAGGCCAGCATCGAGCCGCGCCAGGACTTGTTGTCGGGGTTGTCGACATAGGGGCCTACGACCTGCACCAACGCCATCGTGCTGTGGCCGACCGACTTCAGCAATTGGTACACGATAGGCACCTGCGGCGCGTCCATCGGCGCCAGCCCCGGCCGGTAAAGGATCATGCGGCCACCCGCGCCCGAGAACAGGCCGAGGATCACCGGATGCTTGCTTACAATGTTCTTCTGGAAAATCTTTGCTGCATCGCCGTAGAGCTCGAACATGCCGGTGTTGAGCGCCAGCAAATCCTTGGTCGCGATCTCCGAGGGTGTAGTCGCGGCTTTGCCCGCAATCGGCGCCATGTAGGCTGGCAAGCCTTGTGCGTTCGCGATACTCCCACTGCACAGCAGGATCGCGACGATAGCCAGATAGCGGGAGATCTTCATGTCGCGCTCCTCGTGGCCTTGCCCTGAATTTGAATCGGCCGAGTCAGAGACGAATATCTGATTCTGGGGACTAGCGGTCACCCCGCGGATCGTTAGACTTGGCGAAACAAGCGGCCGGCACAGGCCAACGCAGTAAAAACGAGCTAGGGAGGTTGATATGATGCGCTTGAGAACAGTGCTTGCGCTGGCTGTTGCCGTTGCGGAAGCAACCCTCCTTGCTACGGCGGGTCTGGCGCAGGACTATCCCTCGCGACCGGTGAAGGTGATCGTGCCCTTCGGCGCCGGAGGGCCTGCCGACGTCACCGCCCGGCAGATCGGCAGCATCCTCCAGGAAAGCTTTGGGCAGGCCTTCGTGATCGAGAACCGCACCGGCGCCGGCGGCGTGATCGGCACGCAGGAAGCCGTCAAGTCGCCGCCGGACGGCTACACGCTGCTGATGATGTCGAACACCCAGACCGCCAATGAATCGCTTGTGCCGCAGCGCAAATACGAACTGATGCGCGATCTCGCGCCGATCGCGCCGGTCAACTATTCCGACCTCGTCATCGTGGTTCACCCTTCCGTGCAGGCGAAGACGCTGCAGGAATTCATCGCACTCGCCAAATCGCAGCCTGGCAAACTGAACTACGCTTCCTCCGGCCAGGGCACGCCGTACCATATGGCAGGCGAGCTGTTCAAAGCGATGGCCCGCATTGACCTCGTGCACGTGCCTTACCGTAACAGCGGCGAGGCGCGCAGCGGCGTGATCGGCGGCCAGGTTCAGATGATGATCGACGCAGTTCCGGCGATGGCCCCGAACGTCGCGGAAAACCAGGTCCGCGCGCTGGCGACGACCGGCAAGACGCGATCGACTGTCCTTCCCAATGCGCCGACGGTGATCGAAGCCGGCATTCCCGGCTACGAGGCCACGATCTGGCTCGGCTTGATGGCGCCGATGGGTACGCCAAAGCCGATCATCGACAAACTCAATGCGGCCGTGAACGACATTGTGAAGCGACCTGACATCATAAAACTATGGATGCAACAGGGCGTCGTCCCTATGTCAATGACTGCAGCCGAATTCGACAAATTCCTCCGCGGCGATATCGTGAAATGGGCGGAGGTGGTCAAGAAATTCGACAAGCCGCCGCAATAAGATGCCACCAGAGAAGGCCTACCCTCGATGCCAAGCGTTCGATTTCGCCTCAATGGCGTCGAGCTGGAAATTGACGCCGATCCCGACCGCTCATTGCTCGATATTCTGCGCGGGCATCTCGGTATGACCGGACCGCATTTCGGCTGCGGCGCCGGCGAATGCGGCGCCTGCAACGTCATGGTCGGCGATCGCGCGATATCGGCCTGCGATACGCCGCTCTGGTCGGTGGCGGGCAAGGATGTGACGACAATCGAAGGGCTGGGAACGAGCGAGCAGCCGCATCCGCTGCAGCGTGCCTTCATCGCTGAGCAGGCGCTGCAATGCGGCTATTGCGTTTCCGGCATCCTGATGAGCGCGGCGGCGCTGTTAAGGCGAAATCCGTCGCCGACCAGCCGGGAGGTAAAGGAAGCGCTCGATCGCAATCTCTGCCGCTGCGGCTCGCATAATCGCATGGTACGGGCGGTGCTGCGCGCGGCCGAAGAAATGGCGGCAGGATGAACCAACGCGCTCCCTCCCCACCCGCCTTGCCGGTAAGCTTGGTAGCGAACCCGAAACTATCGTCGTGGCTGAAGTTCTCGAGCAGCGGACAGGTGACGGTTTCGCCGGGCAAGGTGGAGATCGGACAAGGCATCGTGACGGCGCTGGCGCAGATCGCCGCCGACGAACTCGACATCGATCTATCTCGCGTGCAGATGATCCGGGCGTCGACCGCCGTCAGCCCCAACGAGGGCGTCACATCGGGAAGTCTTTCCATCCAGCAATCGGGCCGTGCGCTGCGTCATGCCTGCGCCGAGGTTCGCCATATCTTCCTTCAGCAGGCAGCCGAACGGCTGGGCGTCGGTATCGAGGCCCTCCATATCGAGGACGGCATCATTTCGGGCCCCGGCAATGTCAGGACCAGCTATTGGGAACTTGCCGACGAGGTCTCGCTCGATCGCGACGCTACGCCCAGCGTAACGCCCAAGATCGCAACGAGCCGGACGCTGGCCGGCCATTCCGTCCAAAGGATCGACATTCCGGATAAGGTTCTTGGCCGACCCCGATTCATCCACGACCACGCGTTGGCGGGAATGCTGCACGGACGCGTGTTGCGTCCGGAGCATGCGCGAGCGAAACTTGAGGAGTTGAACGAGGATGGCGCCCGTGCGGTGGCCGGTCTCGTTGCCATTGTACGTAACGGCAGTTTTGCAGGAGTCGTCAGCGAGACCAAGCATGTTGCGGAGACAGCCCTCAATGCGTTGCGCAAGGGTGCGGCTTGGTCCGATGGCGAGCCGCTGCCAGACGAAAACGATCTCGCAAGCTTCCTCAAAGCGCAACCGTCCGAATCCACTGTTATCGGCAAGAAAGCTGCCGCAGCACCCGGCGCGGTGGCGCGGACCATCCGGCGGCAATATACCCGGCCCTATATTGCTCACGGGTCGATCGCACCCTCCTGTGCCATGGCGCAATGGGACGGCGATCGCGTTCATGTCTGGACGCACAGCCAGGGCGTCTATCTGTTGCGTGCCGATCTGGCGCTGGTTCTCAATCTCCCGGTCGAGAACATCACCGTTGAGCATCTGGAAGGTGCGGGCTGCTACGGCCATAACGCCGCCGATGACGTCGCGCTGGACGCCGTGCTGCTCGCCAAATCCGCCGGCGGCCGGCCGGTGCAGGTGCAGTGGTCGCGCCACGGCGAAATGTCGGATGCGCCGTTCGGCGCAGCGATGGCGATCGAGATCGAGGCCGATCTTGATGCGCAGGGCGAAATTATCGACTGGCGACATTCGATCTGGAGCAACGGGCATGTGGCGCGGCCTGGGCGCGCGGCACAGCCAGCGTTGCTGGCAGCGTTCGAACTGGAGAACCCGTTTCCACGCATGGTCTCGACCAATCCGCCGCAGGCCAACGGCGGAGGTAGCGATCGCAACTCGATCCCGCTCTATGATTTTCCTTCGTGGCACATCGAAAGCCATCGCCTGACAACCATGCCGATACGTACCTCCGCGCTACGGACGCTTGGTGGGCAGGGCAATGTGTTTGCGATTGAATCCATCCTCGATGAAATCGCGGCCGAGCGCGGCGAGGACCCGGTCGCGTTCCGGCTGCGCCATTTGCGTGACGAGCGGGCCAAGGACGTCATCCGCGCCGCGGCCACACGCGCGGGGTGGAAGCCCGAGAAGCAGCCCGGCATTGGGTACGGCATAGGCTTTGGCCGCTACAAGAACACCGGCGCCTATTGCGCTGCGATCGCCGAGATCGAGAGCGCCGAGGAGATCAGCGTCAGGAAGCTGACGCTGGCGGTCGATGTCGGCGAAGCGATCAATCCCGACGGCGTTATCAACCAGATCGAGGGCGGCGCGATTCAAGCCACAAGCTGGGTATTAAAAGAGCGCGTGCGCTTTGACCGAGAACGCATCACCAGCACGAGCTGGGCGGAATATCCGATCCTGCGCTTCAGCGAAGTGCCCGATGTCGAGGTGGAGATCATTCAGCGGCCTGATATGGATCCAGTCGGCGCCGGCGAGGCTGCCCACGGTCCGGTTACAGCGGCCATTGCCAACGCGGTGTTCGACGCGCTCGGCGTGCGGGTGCGTGATCTGCCCATCACGCGTGACAGGATCATCGCCGCGATGGAATTGAGCTGATGAGCAACCTGAATATCCTGAGCGGCGGCGCGGCACAGGGCCTGGTCGGAAACCTGACGCCGGCCTTCAAGGCGCTGACCGGCTTCGATATCGCGGGCGAATTCGGCGCAGTCGGCGTCATGGCCGACAGATTGCGCAAGGGCGCACCGGCCGACATCGTCATCCTGACTGCAGCGCTCCTCGCCAAACTGGCCCAGGAGAGGCTGGTTGTTGCCACGTCGATAGCCGATATCGGCCTGGTCGAAACCGCCCTCGCCGTTCGCGCCGGCGATCCCCAGGCCATAGCCAAGGATGCCGTCAGCTTGCGCGAGGTTTTGCTGGCCTCCGATGCGATCTTCGTGCCGGACACCAAAGCCTCGACAGCCGGAATTCACGTTGCGAATATCCTTCAGCAGCTCGGCATCGCTGATGAGGTCGCTACCCGACTCAGGATTTTTCCGAGTGGCGCGACAGCGATGCGCGAACTGGCAGCGTCCAAGGCGCGACGACCGATCGGGTGCACGCAATCGACCGAGATCATCAGCACCAAAGGCGTAACCTTGTCCGGCCCTTTGCCAGCGGGTTGCGAACTTGCAACGATGTACACGGCAGGCATCCCCATCGCCGCCGTCTATCCGCAACAAGCCCAGCACTTGATCGAGTTGTTGATCGGTGCCGGACAGCGTGAACAGCGGACACGCGCTGGCTTCATCGGCGGCCCGAATTAGGCGCCGCTCGCTGACCCAACCTTCAGATGGACGCCTCCAGCCGCACACGGCACTAAACGGGCGCGGCCAGATTTTTGTTTGTCAAAGGCTATTCATATACTAATATATCAATTGAGAAAGCAGCCATGCCCGCCCGCGCGTCGAAAAAGACGGATCCGAAGGTTCGCCGAATTGCCGCCGGCACGCGCCGCAGCGGCAGGCCGCGCGCGGCGACGGCAGCGTCCCGGATCTATTCCGATCTTCGAGCCGAACTGGTGTCGCTGCAGCGCCGCCCCGGCGAAGCGGTCTCGGAGGCGCAAATCGCGCTCTCCTATGGGGTGAGCCGCACCCCTGTGCGCGAGGCCATCCTCAAACTATCGGATGAAGGCCTGCTGGAGATCTATCCCCAGTCCGGCATCTTCGTTTCGCGCATTCCGGTCGCAGCACTGCCCGAGGCCATCATCATCCGCAAGGCGCTGGAAGAGACCACCGCCAAGCTCGCTGCGGAACGTGCGACGCCGAGCCAGATACTGGCGCTGCGGTCGATTCTGGAGCGACAGCGCGAGGCCAGCGCGGCCGGAGACAGCGAGACGTTTCATCAGGCCGATGAAACGTTTCATGCTACAGTCGCCGATGTCGCCGGCTATCCCGGAATCTGGAAATATATCCAGCAGGTGAAGGTTCACGTCGATCGCTATCGTCGGCTAACCCTGCCCCAGCGTGGGAGGATCGCGAAGGTCATCGTCGAACACGAGGCCATCCTGACCGCGATCGAGGCGCATGACGCGGAAGGCGCAAGGCGGGCAATGGAAATCCACCTCGAAAGCCTTCTCGAGAACATCTCGGCTACTCAACATATCAATCCGGAGTACTTCGACCAGCGATCTTAGAGTTCGAAAAGTCCACGAACGATAAACAAGCATCAGGAGGAACAACATGAAACGCCGCGACTTCATCAAGTTGAGCGCAGGGCTGGGGACCACCATGGCGGTCGCGACGCCGCTGTCATCGGCATTTGCTCAAACCAAGATGGTGCTGAAAGCATCGGACGTTCATCCGCTGGGCTATCCAACGGTCGAAGCCGTGGTCCGGATGGGCAAGAAGCTGGAAGCCGCCACCAATGGCCGGCTGACAATCCAGATGTTCCCGTCGATGCAACTCGGCGGCGAAAAGGAAATGATCGAGCAGGCCCAGCTCGGCGCGCTGCAGATCGCCCGTATTTCGGTCGGCGCTGTCGGCCCTGTCGTGGACGACGTCAACGTCTTCAACATGCCGTTCGTCTTCCGCAACTCCAAGCACATGGAGAAGGTGATCGACGGCGAGATCGGCGACGAATTGCTGGCGAAGATTTCCGCAAACGAGAAGACCGGCCTGATCGCGCTGTGCTGGATGAACGCCGGCTCGCGCAACGTCTATAACAACAAGCGGCCGATCCGGACCATGGCCGACCTCAAGGGCCTCAAGGTCCGCATGATGGGCAATCCGCTGTTCGTCGACACCATGAATGCGCTGGGCGGCAACGGCGTCGCGCTGGGCTTCGATCAGGTTTTCAGCTCGATGCAGACAGGCGTGGTAGACGGCGCGGAGAACAATCCGCCATCGTTCATAGCGCAGAACCATTATCAGGTGGCCAAGTATTTCACGATGACCGAGCACCTGATTATTCCAGAGCTTCTGGTCTTCTCGCGCATCTCCTGGCAGAAGCTTTCGCCTGAAGATCAAGCGCTGATCAAGAAATTTGCGAAGGAAGCGCAGCAAGAGCAGCGCGTGCTCTGGTATGAAGCGGAGAATGCCGCCATCGAAAAAATGAAAGCGGCCGGCACCGAGATCATCACCGATATCGACAAGAAGCCGTTCCAGGATGCGGTCAAGCCGGTCTGGGACAAGTACGGCGCGAAGTACGCCGCGATGGTCAAGCGTATCGAAGCGGTCCAATAGGATACGGCTCGCGAGCGGCGGAGTGGTCGGGCGACCTCCGCTCCGGCCACTCCTCCGAGCTACGGAGGCGATTTGAAGCGCCGCTACTCTCTGAGGTAAAAATGTCCAGTTTTGCGGCCGGATTCTTCCGGCGTGTGAACGATGCGGTGTACTGGATCGGCGCCGTGATCGCGTGCGTGGCGCTCGTGCTGGTCTCGGCGGTGATTCCGTGGGCCGTCTACACCCGCTACGTGCTCAACAGCGCCTCGTCATGGCCAGAGCCGATGGCCGTGCTGCTCACCGTCGGCATCACCTTCATCGGTGCGGCCAACTGCTATCGCCAGCGCATCCACATGAACATGACTGTGGGTACCGACCTGCTGCCGCCGCTGCTGCGCCGCGCCTCGCTGTTCCTCAGCGAAATATTGATGGGGGTGATTGCAATCTTCATGGTCATTTGGGGACTGCGGCTCGTTCGGACCACCTGGGATAATTCGGTGGATGAGTTTCCCTGGCTCTCGGTCGGCATCACCTATCTTCCGATCGTGGTCAGCGGCGCCATGATGCTCCTGTTCGTCATCGAACGCCTGACAATTGGCCCGCCGCCGCGCGACGGCGCTGACGCCCACGTACCGATCGAGTAATTGCCATGGATATCGCCGTTCTCCTTCTCAGCATGTGCTTCTTCTTCGCGATTGGCATGCCGATCGCCTATGCGATGGCGCTATCATCGCTGGTCGGCGCGCTCTGGATCGATTTGCCGGTCGGCGCAGTCATGCAGCAGTTGGCCAGCGGCGTCGGCAAGGTCTCGATGCTGACCATCCCCTTCTTCGTGCTGGCCGGCGCCATCATGGCCGAAGGCGGCATGGCCAGGCGGCTGGTCGATTTTGCAGCCGTGGTTGTCGGGTTTACCCGCATACGCGGCGGGCTTTCTCAGGTTAATATCCTTGCGACCACGATCATGAGCGGCATCTCCGGATCCTCGGTCGCCGATACCTCCGCAATCGGATCGGTGATGATCCCGCAAATGGCGGCGAAGGGCTATCCGCGGGTCTTCGCAACCAACGTGACCATCAGTGCCTCGCTACAGGCGATCATCGTCCCGCCGAGCCATAATTCAGTGATCTATTCGCTGGCAACCGGCGGCGTTGTGTCGATTACCAGCCTGTTCCTGGCCGGCGTGCTCCCTGGCCTGCTGCTCGGCTTTTCGCTGATGGTGCTCTGCCTCTTCTACGCCTATCGCGACAAGCATCCCAAGGGGGAGCCCGTGCCGATCCGCCAGGCCGTGAAGATGCTTGGCGACGCCATGTGGGGAATCGTAACGCTGGCCATCGTGCTGGGCGGCATCCTGACCGGTGTCTTCACGCCGATCGAGGCGGGCGCGATCGCGTGCGTCTGGGCATTCTTCGTCACCATGTTCATCTATCGCGACTACAAATGGTCTGAACTGCCGCTACTGGTCTATAAGACGCTGCAAACCGTGGCGATGGTTCTGACGCTGGTCGCAACCGCATCGTGCTTCGGCTATGTCGCCGCCTTGATGCAGATGCCGGCGAAAATGACAGAGTTCTTTGTCGCCATATCCAGCAACAAATACGTGTTGCTGATGTGGTTGAACATCATGCTGCTGGTTTTGGGGACGGCGCTTGATCTTGCGCCACTGGTGCTGATCTGCACCCCTATCCTGCTGCCGGTGGTGAAGAGCTTCGGCATCGATCCCGTGCATTTCGGCATCGTAATGCTGCTTAATCTCGGTATCGGCCTCTTGACGCCGCCGGTAGGGACGACGCTGTTTGTTGGATGCGCCATCGGCAAGGTTTCAGTCAATGAGGTGATGCGCGGCATCTGGCCGTTCTACTATGTGATGTTTACGGTGCTGATGATCGTGACCTATGTGCCCTGGCTGTCGCTGGCGCTGCCAAGGATGTTCGGGTTCTAGTTCAGGTGCCGCAGCTCGCGGCGGGGGGATTCCGCGTGAAGATCGTCGACCTCAGCCGAGAGCTCTATCACCGCACGCCAAGCTATCCTGGCCATCCTCCCGTCATGCATGGCGTCTGGAAGACCCACGAGGAATCCTTCGCCGAGTCGGGCAATGTGCACGGGCTGGCGTCGATGTTCATCTCCATGGTGGATCACGCCGGGACCCACATTGATGCCCCGCGGCATTTCGGCAAGAGCGGCATATCAATCGATGAATATCCGCTGGAAAAATGCATTGTGCCGGGTATCTGCATCGACCTGCCCACATTGCACCGCGCGCCGAGATTACGCCTGCCGATCTCGAGGCGGCGGTAGCAAAGGCCGGCGTGCCGGTGCCGAGGGGCGGCACCGTCCTGCTCTGCACCGGCCACCACGAACGGACATTCCCCCACAAGGAATATTCGACCGACAATTCCGGCGTGAACGTCGCCGCCACCGAATGGCTGGCGCGGCAGGGCGTCGTTCATTTCGGCATAGACTCGATGCGGCCGGGACCCGAGGGCAAGGTGAATGCCCTCGTCCACAAGGCCTGCCTCAACCTCGACATCACCCACATCGAGAGCCTGTGCAATCTCGAAGCGCTGTTGGGGCTTGGCCAGTTCACCTTCATCGGCCTGCCGATGAAATGGCGCGGCGGGACAGCGTCGCCGATCCGCGCGGTTGCGGTGTTTGACCTCTGAAGGAAAATGAGCGGCCTATTCGCCTTCGCTTCCGGATCCCGCTTCGGCCAGCTCACGAAGCGCCTCGGCATTCAGCACTACGATGGCCCCGTGCTCAAGGCGTACCCAATCGCGGCTCGCCCAGGCGCGCAGCTGCTTGTTGATGCTCTCCCGGGTCATGCCAACCATCTCGCTGATCTCCTGCTGGGTGACCGCGATGGTTCGACCCTGCTGTGCAGGTTTGTGTTTTTCGGACAGGCGCAGCAATGCGCTGGCCAGCCGCCCCGGCAAATTCTGCAGGATAATCTGCTCGACCTGATCGCTGGTCCACCGCAACCGCTCGCAGAGCAGTTCGATGAACTTCATCGCCAGCGCCGGTTGCTCCTTCACAAAAGGAATAAATTCGCGCCTATCGATGACGAATAGCTCGCAATTGGAGTTTGCGATGGCATCGGCCGAGCGAGCCCCGCCGTCCAGCAGTGCGATTTCGCCAAAGATTTCGCCAGGTTCGATGATGTTCAGGATCGCGCTGCGACCATCGGGCGAGGAAATACTCATCTTCACCGTACCCGAAATCACCGCGTACAGGCTGTTGCCGGGGTCCCCCTTGGAGAACAGCGTAGCCCCCCGCTTCAATGTGGAGTGTTTGGCATAGCGGCAGAGCTGCTCGAATGCCGTAGGCTCGAGGTCGGCAAAAAACGGGTGCTTGCGCAGCACCGACAGTTTGCTGTTCGAAAATCCGTGAGCTTCACCCGTCCTTTGTTGAGGCACGATAGTCAAACTCCAGGGAATACGGGATTGCAACCCTTCCGTAATCAACGCGGGCCGGCTTTTCAACCGGAAAGCACCTGGGCGCGTCGATTTGGTGGCCGGACGGCGAAAACGATGCCCAGCGTTAACGCTCCAAGAACCGTGGAACCTGCGACAAGATAGTACAGCCAATCGAGCTGGGCCACCTGCTGCTGCAGCATCCATCCGCCGGCCAATACGATAGCAACCCTCAACAGGCTGACAAGCAGCGGAGCCGTCGCCCGTCCCACCCCTGATAGGCGGAAAACAGTACCACAAATGCGGCCATGAACCCGTAAACCAGGCGCTCGTCGCGTAAAAATAGCCGGACGCCGCAAGGACAACTTCCTCGATGTGGGTAAAAAGTCCTGCGATCGATAGTCCCAAAAACGCAACGCCCTACTATCGCAAGAATAGCCGCCGCCAGCAAACAGGAAACAAGCGTCACGCGACGTGCGCGTGCCTCCAGACCGGCGCCAACGCAGGTCCGACCATTGTCGTCGTGCCAACGCCGAGGGCGAGTACCATGGAAGAAATAAGAAGCTCGACGCGAGCAGCCAGCCATAACCGGCCAGCGCCTCAATACCGAAGTGCGCGACATAAGCCGTTATTACGATCAGGGCGACGTTGGAAACCAGTATTATTGTCGGCCATCTTTTGGGTGACGATCCGCGCCGACGTCGACCGCACTTGCCGCAGCCAGCGGCACGATCATCTTGATGGGCCGGTCCGGATAGCTTGCTTGGGCAATCGCATGATGGTTCAGGAGTAAGGCGAGCGTTGGAATCACCAGGTGAAGCGGCCGCATCATTTCCCCCAAAAAACATGAACGGTACAAACCTCAGGATTGCAGCGCAATTTTTGGGAAGATTGCGCCCGATCTTCGGCCTATGCAATCGGGACGGCCGAGGACTGCTGCACGGCTACAACAGCTTCCCATCTGGCCCAAAAAACGGGTGTGGGCCGTCGAAGGTGCCTATCGGGATTTGATGCGTTACGACAGTGCCGAGTCCCTCGCCCGGAAACCAGCTATGAAGGTGGAAGGCGGGCGGCTCCACCTTGAAGGAAGGTTCGCGCAGTTCGGCCAGATCGAGATCGACGGCATGGTTGGGGGCGGGACAGATCGTGGTCGGCACGCCCGCAAACATGGTCAGCGCTGCGCGGTGGACATGTCCGGTTGCGATCAATTGCACGCGGGGATGACGGCGCACGATGGGCGCGAGTTCGCTTGCATTGATGAGGTTCTGGCGGTCCATGTGCCAAATGCCCGCCTTGAACGGCGGATGGTGCAGAAATAGCAGCGCAGGCCGGTCGGGCGACGAAGCCAGCATCCCGTCAAGCCATTGCAACGTTGGCCCATCAAGTTCGCCATGCGGCTTTCGGTGTACGCTCGAATCCAGCAACAGCAGATCGAGCCCGGCGACCTCGATCTTCTGATTGAGCGGCCCGGATACGAAGGCATACGACGCGGAAGGAAACGCGGCCCGCATCAATTCGCGCGAGTCGTGATTGCCGGGAATGCCGGCGAACGGAAGCTTGAGTGGCGCCAGCAGCCGATTGAGATATTGATATTCCTCAGCCGTCGGCGTATCCGCCAGATCGCCGGAGACCACTACAAAATCGGGCGCAGGCCTGAATTCGTTCAGGGCGGCAATGCAACGTTCGAGCGCCTTTGCAGTATCCACCTTGCCATAGGCAAGTGCTCCCGGCGGCTTGATGTGCAGATCAGAAATCTGGGCAATATGAACAGGCATTGGCAACGTCGACCTTCTCAGCATTCGGGCGGCAACAGACGGACGGCGTCCGGCGAAATCGATAGCCCGATCCGCTCGCCAGCCTTGGCTTGAACCGTATTCGGCGCATCGACGGTGAGCAACCTGCTGGAAGCGCCGCTGACGACCAGCCGCTGCCTGTCACCAATAAAGCTGACGCTGTCGATTATGCCTGAAAGCAGCGCGCTTTCGGCTTCCACCAGGCGTATGGTCTCGGGGCGGATCATCGCCACTGCGGCCGGTCTATTTGCATCGCCGTCAATCGGCTGTCGTCCGCCCGGCAATACCAAGTGACCATTCTCGATGGCCGCCTCGACGATGTTCGCCGCGCCGATGAATTCGGCGACAAAGCGACTGTTCGGCGTGAAGTAGATCTCACGCGGCGTGCCGATCTGGGCAATCGTCCCCTTCTGCATGACCACGACACGGTCGCCGAGCTCCATGGCCTCGGACTGATCGTGCGTGACGTAAATCGTGGTGATGCCGAGCGCGCGCAGCAGGCGGTTCAGCTCGCCGCGCAGCCGGTCGCGCAGGGCGGCATCGAGTGCCGTCAGCGGTTCGTCGAGCAACAGGATGCCCGGCCGGATCGCTACCGCGCGTGCCAGCGCCACGCGCTGCCGCTGGCCGCCCGAAAGCTGGTCGATGCGTCGGTTCTCCAGCCCGGAGATATTGGTCAGCGCCACCAGTTCGGCAATGCGCGCCGTCCGCTCCTTTTCTGGAACGCCGCGGATCTTCAATCCATAGCCGATATTATCGGATACGGTCATATTGGGGAAAAGCGCATAGGACTGAAATACCATGCCAACGTTGCGCCGCTCGATTGGCACCGCCGTCATGTCCTTGCCGTCGAACAGCACCCTGCCGCCCTTATCGGGCACTTCGAGCCCCGCGATGATGCGCAGCATGGTGGTCTTGCCGCAACCGGAGGGGCCGAGCAGCACCAGCGTTTCACCAGGGGCGATCTCGAGCGTTGCAGGTTCGAGCGCGCGCGTTCCGTCGGCAAAGCTCTTGCCGCAGGCCTCAATAAGCACCGAGGCGCCGTGTCCGGCCTGCGCAGTCATCTCTTCTGTTCCTTCTCGGCAAACAATTGCATGGCGACCAGCAGTGGAATGATCATGACAAAGAAGACCAACGTATAGGCCGAGGCGACCTCCAGCCGCATCGAGGCGTAGCTGTCAGCCAATCCGATCGGCAGTGTCTTGGTCAACGGCGTGTGCAGCATCCAGGTCAGGTTGAACTCACCGAGCGACAACGTCACCACCATCAGGCTGCCCGCCAATATCCCCGGCAGGGCATTGGGCATGATCACGTCGCGGAAGCGCCGCCACGGCGATGCGCCGAGCGACGCCGCGCCCTCATCGAGCGTCTTGATGTCGACAGTCGCGAACACGGCCATGACCGATCGCACCATGAATGGCATGGTGAAGATGACATGTCCCACTAGAATGAACAGCCAGGAGCGGCGAAAATCGCCGAAGCCGCCGTAGGTCAGCAGCAGTGCCAGCGCGATGGCAAGGCCGGGGAGCGCCAACGGCAGGGTGATGATCTCCTCGATGATCCGCGACAGGCGCCCTCCCCGCACATGCAAGGCATAGGCGCCTGGAACGCCGACGACGAGCGTCACCGCAAGAGTTGCAAATGCAACCACGAAGGAAAGCAGGATAGTGCCAGCATAAAGCTCCCATACCTGCACAACCCATTGCAAGGTTACGCCAGATTGGATGCCGCGGAAGTAGTTCACGGTGACGCCGGCGGAGATCGACAGAATCGCGGGCACCGCTAGGAATCCGGCTACCAGCAGGGTGAAGATGAACTGGCCGATGAAGATCAGGCGATCACGCATGGTCTCATCCAGCCGCCGCAACGGCACTTCCGCTGAAGGAGCGGGCGAGCGCAAGAATAAGCCAGGTAATGATGCCGAGCCCGACCGATAGCGCGGCCGAGATAGAGAAATTCGCGGCCAACGTGAACTCGGTGTAGATCAGCATCGGCAGCACGTCGATGTTCGTTGCCAGCGTAAATGCCGTTCCGAACGCCCCCATCGCGGTCGCAAACGCAATTGCGCCAGAGGCAACGAAAGCCGGTGCCAGGGCCGGCAGGACGACATCACGCTGCACTGCCCAAGGGCTCGCGCCAAGCGAGCGCGCGGCTTCTTCCAGGCCTGTATCAAGCTTCTGCACCGCGGCCATGATGGTGAGAATGACGCGTGGGATGGAGAAATAAAGATATCCGAGAAACAGCCCGTAGATCGAATAGGCAAAGACGAGCTTCTCGCCAAACACACGGTTGGAGAAATCGCCGATCAGACCCTGTCGCCCGGCAAGCAGAATGATCATGAAGCCGACCACCACGCCAGGAAACGCCAGCGGAAAGGTCAGCATCGCGATCAGGACAGAGCGGCCGGGGAAACGATGCCGCTGCAGGAACATCCCCGCAACCGTCGCGACGAAAAGGGTCACGACGGTGGTCGCGGCGGCGAGCAGGACCGTATTGCTGAGGGTCGCGCGGTAACGAGGCTCGGTCAGGATCGCGAGATAACCCGCCGGCCCCTGCGGGCCTTCGGCGCCGGTCAGAACGAGCCGCGCCATCGGCAGCAGAAAGAACGCCACCGTCACCGCCGCGAGCGGCAGCAGGCACAACCAAACAAAAGACCTATGTGACATCAGATGGTAGCGCCCCCGCGAAAGGCGCCATATTGCCTCAGCGAACCTCGGCGAGATAGCGATCGACAAAGCCTTTTTGCATGTTTTCCATCTGGCCCCAGTCGACGTTCTTCGCACGCGCATATTCGCTGTCAGGCAGGAATTTCTTCTTCACCGCCTCGGGCAGGTCGATCGGCCGCGCCGGCCGAAGGTAGGCGTTGGTCCAGATCGCCTGTCCCTTGTCCGACAAAAGATAGTCCAGCACCTTCTTGGCCTTGTCCCTATTGGGCGCGTTCTTGATGAGGCCGACGACATAGGGAAACATGACCGATCCCTCGCAAGGAATTACGAATTCAAAATTGCCCTTCTCTGAGTATTTCGCGCGATAGGCGTTGAAATCGTAGTCAAACAGGATCGGCATCTCGCCAGAGACCACGCGGGCGTAGGAAGTCTGCTTGGGAACGATCGGGTCGTTCTTCCGCAGGTCCTTGAAGAAGTTGATCGCCGGATCGAAGTTCGCTTCGGAGCCGCCGAGCGCCAGATTGATCGCGACCGCGCCGACATACCCGACTGCAGCTGACGACGGATCGAGATAGCCCACCATGCCCTTATAGTCGGGCTTCAGGAGATCCTTCCAGCAGGCCGGCACCGGCTTGCCGCCAAGCGCGTCCTTGTTCACGAACAGGCCAAGCGTGCCGGAATGAATCGTGGTCCAGTATCCGTCGGCATCCTTCAGGCCGGCGGGGACCTGGTCCCATTTCGCCGGCTTGTAAGGCTCAAGCGCATCTTGCGCCTTGGCCTTCATACCAAAGGTGACACCGAAATAGCCGATATCGCCCACCGGGTTATTCTTCTCGGCAAGTATTTGAGCAAGCGCTTGGCCGGAATTCTTGTTGTCGTGCGGGATATCATAGTTGAGGTCGGCTTTGATGGCCTTGAGCATGGAAGCCCAGTCCGCCCATTCAGGCGGGCAATTGTAGCAGATGACGTCGGCCGCTTTGGCGGATTGCCAGGGCGCGATTAGCAACAGCGCCAGCAAGGCAAGAACAAAACAGGCGGTCTTCATAGGGCACTCCGGGTTAGGGCGGCAACTGACGATCTCATCACTAATCGGTGTGACGTATAGGCCGCGTATGAAGGTTTTGCGACACAGCGTTTTGCTATCCAGCAAACCTGCGCGCCTAGCGATATGCATTTCATGAAGAACAACTCCTATCCCTACGGCATTCGAGACGAAGGTCGGCGCGCCACGGCGCTGATGGCAGAGCAGCGCTACGATCCACCGAAAATCCATACCCACTCATTTCCGCTGGCCGATCTGCCGACCGCGCTGCGATACCCGCGAGCACGTCTAAGATGCGATCAATGTGGTTGTGATCAATCGGCACGTGGGGGCGATCGCGAGTGCGGCAGCCGGATGACGCGGACGGCCATCACCGTCCGTCCTTCCTGATCAAACTTATCGCGGTCGCATTAGATACGTCGCAGGGCAGTCAGGATCACCTGAGGCGTCAGGGGGATCTCCGTGATGATCGTCCCAAACGGCCTGAGCGCGTCATTGACCGCATTGGTAACGGCGGCTGCCGCACCTGCCGTGCCGGCCTCTCCTGCTCCCTTCGCGCCCAGTTCCGATTCCAAGGTCGGTGAAACCACGTGTCCGGCGTCGATGTCCGGCATTTCACCGGACATCGGAACCAGATAGTCGGCCATATTGGCGTTGGTGAGCTGGCCACGTTCGTCATACACGCATTTCTCGAACAGCGCGGCACCAAGCCCCTGCACCACGCCGCCCCTGATCTGCTCATCGACCAGTTGAGGGTTAATAATCGTGCCGCAATCCTCAACCACCCAGTGCTTCAGCAGCTTCACAAATCCCGTATCGGGATCAAGCTCCAGCCACGAGGCCTGAACGCCATTGGTGAAGGCGAAAGGATATTCGCGCGGGACAAAGTGCCTGGTCGCCATCAGTTCGGGCTGAATGCCCGGCGGCAGCGTGTCGGGACGGAAATAGACAATTCGCGCGAGCTCGCTCAGATCGATCCGCGGCGCGCCATCGACGACATTCACTATGGCGTTGTTGACAATGTCGAGTTCGCTTGGCGTCGATTGCAGGACGGCAGCCGCTACGTCGAGGATGTTCTTGCGCAGTACCTTGGCGGCTTGAAGCGCGGCCTCTCCACCGATACCAGCGCCGCGCGAGGCCCAGGTGCCTCCGCCATACGGCGTGCTGTCGGTATCACCCAGGATCACGCGGACGCGATCCATCGAGACGCCGAGCACGCTTCCAACGATCTGCGCGGTTAGCGATTCCGATCCCTGTCCCTGCTCGGTGATACTTGTCTGGCAGATCACTGACCCCTGCGCATCAAGCCGCACCGCGACACCATCCTGGGAGGATATCTTCGCACCGCCTACACCATAAAACGCCGCACTGGGATTGGTAACTTCGATGAAGCTCGCGATGCCGATGCCACGATGGATGTTCTTCATTCGCAGGACGGCCTGCTCAGCGCGCAACGCATCGTAGTCCATCATTTGGACCAGCTTGGCGAGCGCCGCATGGTGCGACAACTGCTCGAAGCGCAAACCTGACGGCGAAGCACAGGGGTAAGCGTCGTCGGCAATCAGATTGCGGCGACGGATTTCAACCGGATCCATGGCAATCTTCATGGCCGCCAGATCGACCAGGCCCTCCGTCACTGAGCAGGCGATCGGATGGCCGACGGCACGGTACTGGCACATCACGTTCTTGTTCTGGAATACGACGCGGGTACGGGCACGGTAATTTCCGGTCACATAGGGCCCGCCGACGAGATTGACGACCTGATTGGCCTCGATCGCGCTGGTGCGCGGGTACATCGAATAAGGCCCGATGCCCGTAAGATCGTCGATCTCGAATGCCATGATGGTGCCGTCGCGCTTGACGCCGATCTTTCCCTTGCAGCGATGGTCGCGGGCATGAATATCGGTGTTGAAGCTCTCAACCCGGTCGGCGACGAATTTAACCGGACGCCGCAGGAGCTTGGACAGCGCGTAAGTCGCCATCTCGTCGGCGTAGATATGGACCTTGATGCCGAAGGAGCCGCCGACGTCCTTGCAGACGACGCGGACCTGCGATTCCCTTAAGCCAAGATGGAGCGCCGCGATATTCTGCACCATATGCGGTGCCTGCGTGCCTTGATAGATGGTCAGCCTAGCTTCCGCGGCGTTCCAGTCTGCCACCACCGCACGCGGCTCCAGCGTCACGCCGGTGTGCCGTCCGAAAACGAACTCTGCTTCGACTACCTCGTCGCACTCGGCAAAGGCCTGATCGACCGCGCCCGCGTCGTGAATGCGCTCGAAAGCCAGATTGTCGCCGAGCGAGGCGTGGATCACAGGTGTTGCCGGATCGAGCGCGCTACGCATATCCGTTACGGCGTGCAGTTCTTCATATTCAACTAAGACATGCTCTGCGGCGTCCTCGGCCTGTGCGCGGCTGCGCGCCACCACGGCAGCGACCGCTTCACCCTGCCAGCACACTCGGTCGACAGCGATAGCACTCTGCGGGGCGGATTTGAGTCCCCTCAGATGCGAAAGCACGCCGACCCACGGCGTGATGACGGTTGAAAGTTCCCTGCCCGAGACGACGGCGATCACTCCCGGCATCTGCTTGGCCGCCGAAGCGTCGATGCCAATGATCCTCGCGTGCGCGTGCGGCGAGCGCAGGAACACGACATGCGCCATACGGGGGAGCTCAATGTCGCTGACATAGAGCCCGCGTCCCTGCATCAGCCGGTCGAGATTCGGCCGCGGCACTGTCTTGCCGATATAGGAGTTGGGTCGGTCGAGCGCAGATAGCGTCTCCGGATTTGCTTGTGCTGATTTCATGACAAGCGTCCCGCGCGCGATCGCGCTGTAGCTTCGATGGCATCGACAATTGCCTGGTATCCCGTGCAGCGGCAATAGTTGCCGGAAAGATGTTCGCGTATCTGCTCTCGATCCGGACACGACGATTGCTTCAGCAGATCCTGCGCCGCGATCAGCATTCCCGGCGTGCAAAAACCGCACTGCAGTGCGTTGCGCTCCCGGAATGCTGACTGCAAATCGGCAATTTCGCCGCTATCGGACAGTCCCTCAATCGTCTCGACCGCTGCCTTGTGCGCCTGCACCGCGAGCATCAGGCAGGAGCGGACGATGTCGCCATTGACGCGGACCGTGCATGCGCCGCACACGCCATGTTCGCACCCGACATGCGTGCCGGTCAGCTTGAGATGTTCGCGAAGAAAATCTGCCAGATTCAGGCGCGGCAGTACATTCGCTTCGACGAGCTCGCCATTGACACTCAGCACAATCGCAACCGTAGCCATCACGCTGACGCTCCCGCATGGAGATCAGGCCGGGCAAGCAGTAAAGACACGCAGCGCGTCAACAGAACCTTCGCCAGATGCCGACGCATGGCGGGTGTCGCCTGTTGATCGTCCAGCGGATCAAGTTCAGCGTCCAATGCAGAAGCTGCCTCAGACAACACCGCAGACGTGATGGCGACATCGACCAGCTTGCCGGCAGACTTGGCCAGCAACGGACGATCCCCGACAGCAAAGAAGCCAACGCGAAGATCGGCGAAGCGCCCATCCTTGATGGAGGCCTGCGCTGCGAGGCCAACAATGGCGTAATCGCCATGCCGACGGGCGAACTCATGAAAGAAATGCGTCGAGTTCTTTGGAGTCACCGGCAGCTCGACGGCAACCAGCAGTTCCTGCGGCGCAAGCGCGGTTTCGTAGATTCCGACGAAGAACTCGTTTGCCGCAATCCGCCGCTCCCCGCCCGGCCCGCGGGCAATGATGGTAGCGCCAAGCGTGAGCATGCAGGCCGGCAGTTCCGAAGCCGGATCAGCGTGCGCAAGGCTTCCCCCAATCGTGCCGCGATTACGGATCGCGGGATGGGCGACATGGGCGACCGCATCCTTCAGCAACGGAGCATGGGCTGCAATTTCGGGGGATTTCAAAAGATCGGCGTGACGTGTCAGCGCACCGATGGTGAGGACGCCTCCCTTGACCGCGACCCCGCGCAACTCGATCAGCTCGCCAATATCGATAATGAGCTCCGGCGCGACCAGGCGCAGATTCATGGCCGGCACCAGGCTCTGGCCGCCCGACAATAGCTTGGCAGTATCGCCATGCACGCTCAACAATTCCAGCGCATTTTCGACGCTAGTTGCGCGAACGTAGGCGAAAGCCGCGGCTTTCATTTTTGGCGTGACCTCCCCGGTTGTAGTCATCATTTTCGCGGAATTAGACGGCCGTGATCGCCAAAGGTCAAGTTTGTTGTCGGTAGTTTGCGACTTTGAGCTTGTTTTCGAGCGACGAACGACGCACGTTCTGTGCAAACAAAAAGCCTATCATGGGGAAGAGCGGACCATGAAGCTTGGGTTCTTTACGATGCCGATCCATCCCGTCGACAAGGATTGGCGGCTTTCGCTCCAGGAGGATCGAGAGGCTTTCCTGCTGGCCGATGAACTCGGGTATACCGAGGGCTATGTCGGTGAGCACACCACGGACAGAGCCGAGAACATCACGTCGTGCATCGCATTCATTGCATGGCTGGCTGCGGCAACAAGCAAGATCAAGCTTGGCACCGGCACCGTCAACATGCCGAACGCTCATCCGGCGGCGATTGCAGCCTCGATAGCGATGCTCGATCACATGCTCGACGGGCGACTGATCTTCGGCATCAGCCCGGGCGGCCTGCTATCGGACGCGGAAGTGTTCGGCAATCTCGAGGCGGACAGGAATGCCATGTTCCTTGAGGCGATCAATCAGGTGCTTCAGATCTGGGCCAGCGAGCCGCCCTATAATCTGCAAGGCCAGTTCTGGAGCATATCGGTGCAGAAGAGTCTGATCGAAGACATCGGCCAGGGCTTCATTCCGCGCCCACTGCAGCGGCCGCACCCTCCGATCGTGGTCACTGCGGTGGCGCCGTTCTCAAAAGGCGTGACGGAAGCCGCCGCGCGTGGCTGGGATCCGATCTCGGCAAACTTCCTGATGCCGGCCTGGGTGAAGAGCCATTGGCCGAAATACGAAGAGGGATGCGAACGCGCCGGCCGTCCTGCGGATGCAGCGAATTGGCGCGTTGCGAAGAGCGTGTTCGTAGCCAAGGACGCAGCTACCGCAAAGGCTTATGCCACCGATCCAAACGGACCTTATGTCTACTACTATCGCTCGTTGCTTACCAAGCTGAAGCGGAGCGGTCGCATCGAACTATTCAAGACCCGCCGCGATCAGCCGGACGATGAGGTGACGCTGGGGTCGATCTGCGACAAACTGATCATTCATGGCACGCCGGACAGCGTGGCAGATCAACTGCTGGCTTTTCAGGAGGAGACCGGACCCTTCGGCACGTTGCTGTATGCCGGCAAGGACTGGAAAGACCGCGAACTGGGGCGGCAGTCGATGGTCCTGATGGCCGAACAGGTTATGCCGAGGATCAATGCCGCCGCATCCGGCGATTCCAAAGCCGCCGAATAATCCGCGGGGGAGCTTGCCGTGGCACTAAGCGATCGCATTCCCTATCAAGCACAAGTTGACAGGCCGAAGCTCACGCTTCCCGGCGACAAGAAACTCGCGGTATGGGTCATCCTCAATGTCGAGGAGTGGCGGATCGAGAACGCGATGCCTCGCACCGTGCTGAGCCCGCCGATGGGCCAGCCGCTACTCCCAGACGTGCCAAACTGGTCCTGGCATGAATACGGGATGCGCGCCGGCTTCTGGCGACAGCTCAAGGCACTGACAGATCGCAAAATACCGGCGACGTTGGCGCTCAATGCCAATGTCTGCAACGCCTACCCGCGCGTCGCCTCCGCTGCGCTCGACGCCGGCTTCGAATTCATGGGCCACGGCTTTGTGCAGGGGCCAATGCATAAGGTCGAGAACCAGGCGGATGCCATCAAACGCTCGGTCGAGACTATTTCGAAATTTGCAGGGAAGTGGCCGCGGTCGTGGGAAAGCCCCGGCCTTACCGAGACCGAGGAAACCCTCGATCTGCTGCGCCTCAACGGCATCGAGTACGTCGCGGATTGGGTGATCGATGATCTGCCGCAGGACATCGCTACGCCTCACGGCACCATCACGACGATCCCCTACTCGGTCGAAACCAACGATATCGTCATCCACGCACTGCAGCATCTTTCTTCCGAGCAATTCCTGAAACGCTGCACCGATCAGTTCGATCGGCTATATCTCGAAGGCGCATCGAACGCGCGGATCATGGCGATCTCAGTTCACCCGTACATCACGGGCGTGCCGCATCGCATCAAATATCTGGAGGCGCTGCTCGACTATATCCTGGGTCACGACGGCGTGGCCCTGATGACAGCCAGCGAGATTGGCGACTGGTACCGCGCAGAGATGGCAAAGATCCAGATTTGATGTCTGCCGCAGGATCGTCGAAGGCCCAGCGAGATTCAGCGGTTGCTCACGACGAGCTGCTGCCATCTCCAGCAATAAACCGGCCGAAACTACCGCGCGCAAACAGCAGGGGTTCCTGCCGATTGTAGGCATAAGCCTCAACGGCGCCCAGGAAGATGATGTGGTCGCCGCCGTAATACCGATTGGCAGCGCGGCATTGGAAATTAGCCACGCTATCGGTCAACACCGGCGCGTTGCCAAGCCCCGGCGTCCAGTTCACGCCGGCGAACTTGTCGTCCGACGACTTTGCAAACTGCGACGCCAGCGCCTGCTGGGAAGCTCCGAGAACATTGACCGTGAAGTGGCTGGCATTCTGGAATATCGTAAGCCCCTGCGAGAACATCCCGAGACTCCACAACACCAGCGGCGGATTGAGCGATACCGAGGCAAAGGAGTTGCAGGTCACGCCATACGGCCTCCCGTCCGCGGCCATTGCCGTGACAATGGTAACGCCGGTGGCGAATGTGCCGAGCGCATTGCGAAAATCGCGTGGGTCAATCGCCGAGTTGTCGCTGGCAAGTTCATTGGCCGGATCGGCCGGATGTTTGGGTGCATCAGACATCCGGGCCTCAGAGCGTCAGATTTTCGGACGGCAGACCAAGGGCCACGCGTCCATAGTTGGTTCCTGCCGCATCAAAATTGAATGCGAGATGCGAATTCACGGCGTGAGCGTCGCGGAACTGCCGCTGCAGCGCGCCTGACGTGAACAGGCTGCGTGCGCCACTTGCCGCGAATAGCAGCGAGACCGCTTCGGTGCAGAGGTTCACTGCGAATGCGCCATCCCGCCGCAACCTCGTTTTGTCCGCAAGGTCTGGAATATGGCCCCGCCTCGCCTCGGCCATCGCATCGATGCAGTTCGTACGCATCACGAGGCGAGCCGCATCGATCTTGGCGGACGCTTCCGCGATCTTGATTTGGGTAGTCTGCAGATCGCTGAGTTTGGCCCGATTGTAGGTCGAGGCCCGATGCCGCGCGAGCTCGACGTAATCATTGAGACAAGCTTGCGCATTGCCCAAACCGACGCCCGACAATACGTAAGGAAACAGCGAGAATACCGGTAGCGCATAGAGCGCGTTTGGATTGACGGCGCTTCCGGGCGTCGGTCCGCCGGTCAGATCTCTGACTGCGATGGTCATGTTCTCCGCAACGAAGCAATCCTCGACCCATACATCGTTCGACCCGGTACCGCACAGCCCCGTCGCATTCCAGGTGTCGTTGATCCTGTATTCGCTCCGATTAAGCAGGAATATCCGATATTCGATACCCTCAGCCTCATCGTCCGAGGACACCACGCCGGCAAGCATGTTCCAGTCGCAGGACTCGACACCCGAGGAGAACGGCCAATGACCGCGCAGGACGTATCCCCCCTCTGCCTTTCTCGCGCGCCCGGCTGGAAAGATGAAGGACGAGGCGATCAACGCATCGGCATTCCTGCCCCAGACCACATCCTGCGCGTGCCTATCAAACATGCCGAGCATCCAGTGATGGCTGGCAAGATTGGCGAAGTTCCATGCAACGGAAGCATCCGCCTGCCCCAACGCGTCGGAGCAATCGACCAGAGCAACATAGTCAAGCTCGGCACCTCCGACGCGCTTGGGCTGCATGACCCGGAACAAGCCGGCGTCATGCAAATCACGTTCGGTTTCTGGCGGCAGGCGGCGGAGCTCCTCCGTCTTTGAAGCGCGATCGCGCAATTCCGGAATCAGGGCGTTGGCACGTGCAACCATGGCGGCATAGCTGTCCGAACCCGGTCCCGCGGGTGAACCTGCATCCGGCTTGCCGTTATTTCCAGCCATGTTTTTCCTCGCCTGCTCCGCGCTTAGGCCGACGGCGCGCCCAGATCGTTGTTAGTCTAGTGGCTGATTGCTAATGATCAAGGCACCACCAGCTCACCAAAACGCTTTGCGTGTATCTTGCCGGCTTCCTTGGAAAACTCGCCCTCGCCCTTCGTCAATCATTACCTGATTGCTGATTGCGCCAGCCCGCTTCAGGTCGATCTTGTAATAGAGTATTCATATTCCCCGATTTCGTCGGTCGGCTTGTTCGCCGCCGCGGTCTCGCTCATTGCCTTCTGGTGGAGCGCCGCGCCGTCCGCGCGTGGCAGGGTTTGCCATCAGCTTGCGAAATCCGCCGGAATGATAGCCTCGATTGCGGGACTGCTGCTGGCTGGCCCGCCTTGGGCCATGACAGGCGCAGCGCTCGCTACCTTACCTTGCTCGTAAAGCTTTTCAGCCAGCTTCCGCCTCGATGCGCGCGCCGGGCGCTTCGCCAGTATTGACAATTACCGTCATCGGACTCGCTCCCCCGCGCCGGGATTGCCGCCATTAAGGACGTGCTCGCTTATGATCGGAATGCTTGTTGATGTGGCACTGCATTGCCTCGCCGGGTTTGGAAGCCTCGGCCACTTCGTTTTCGGTCAATGTCATTAAGCTGCCTATTGAGGCGATCCGCACGTAAGACGGACAGCCGGTCAGATCTAAGGGTGGCGGTGATCGTCAGGAGATTTCGTGATGCGAATTGCGCACCAAGCCCGGATGACCGATCGCGCATACGAACCATCGATGGCGCCCGTGACTACAGCATGGCTGCGCGCCGCCTCCTCTAGATTGCGAGATTGAACCGGCATGAACCCCTAAGTAGGCGGACCGAACAATCGTGCTGCGAAACCTGAGTTCCTCCGGGAGGCTACTAGGCCACACCCGCTGGACGGAAAGGCAGCCACGCCGCGCATGCGATGGCTGCACGGGTGCGATTCCAGGGCCGCTAGTTTCCGCCGTGTCATGGCATTGATAATCCGTGGCCATGATGTTCACGGCTCCCCGCCCTTTGCCGACCCGGAAGAGGCCGCACGCCGGACCATTGAGATCGCGAATGCGGTCGAGCCGGTGCGGGGCCGCATTCATATTGAGAAAGTCAACGAGCCATTCCTATTTCGTGACAAAAGCACGCCGGCGGAGTATGGCGTCGCCGGGCTGAATCTCGCGATCGAGGCGCGGCTGGCGAATGCTACCTGCGTTACCTTCACGCCGGCCGGCGCAGAGCTGTTTGACTGAACCGGCGAAGGGCCTCAGACGGCGGCGCCGAGACCCTTCTTCTGCCATGCGTCGCATCGGGGGAATGCGACATCGTAACAATTCTCGTGCGCGCGAAGTGTTCCTAACGTCCCAGCTAGCACTCGACGCGCGTGCGGCTTGCCCGATCTTCTTGACCACTTTCTTCACCACAGCGGCCGACTTCCGTTAGCTGGTGTTGGACGACTTTGGGGGAGGCCTTGGCCGCGCTTGGTGAGGACCACCGAAGAGCACGCCAATCACGGACGCTCATCCACGATCTCATGGACGGCCAATATAGCCATGCCGCGCGCATCGACGCCTTCAATACCGCCGATGCCCGGGCGCGTGAATGACTCTGGATATCGCTAACGAGCTGCGACGCCGACGCTGTGCTGAGTACGACGAAGTACCCGCCGCATTGCAGAGTTCTTGGAAAGAGCGAGCCGGCGCGGAGCCACGACAGCGGCAATTCCTTCAGATCACCGAGTAAAACAGCCCCCGCAGGGGGAAAAGAGTCCGGGTCCGCATTCCATGCTTCCGATGACGGGACGAAACCGGTAGCCGTGTAGCTGACGCCGGTAGCGATTGTTCCAACGAGCCTGTGGCCGAGCTGCCGTGTTTTCCTGGCTTTCTGGGAACTAGCTATTCTGGTCTAGTTTATTTGGGAGGTATTTGGAGCGCGAAAATGGATGAGTTCCCCCAAACTGGCAACCGCAGGTCTGGTGATAACGTTAGACTAGCCGGCGTTTTGCTGGCGCTGTCCTAGCGGTTCAGTCGGCAAAACAGCCTTTGATGAACGGTTCAAACTTGCCTCCAATCAAAGCCAACCAAGTAAAGCTTTCTCACGCTCGAGGCTTTATTCCGCTGGCGTGAACCGGTAGGCCCATTCGCAGTGCAAGGACTTGGACCACGAGCTGCGCCGGCCCGGGCGAGCTGCAGCTGCGAGACCTATATCTTCGATCTCTGCGTAAGCCTACGTTCGAACCTGCATCTGGCCCCCGAAACCACGGTGCATGCCCGGCGCCGAGCTGTTCGCCTAATTCAGACGAGTCACAATTTGTGATGTCGAACTGTTACCTAGGTAATAGATCGCCCAAACCAGGCAGCTCTAATATTTCCGCCTCTTGCGTTAGTTGGAGGGCGTCGCGATGGGACACAAGATCCAATTTGCCAAGGCCAAGGCATTGGTGCGCAGCGAAAATCTTTCAAAGCAATTCGCCGAATTGCAGAAACTCAAGAAGCAGGTCCGGCTCGCCGAAGCGGCTGCGAAGCGATCACCTCCGCGAAGGGCAAGATTGGCGGTTTAGATCGCCCATTCACGGCTCGCATTTTTGCTGGCTTTGCCTGCCATTCCCGCATGCGTAAGCTTGCCGTTCGAACCGTGCGTCCCGACCCGCGAACCAAGGCGCTGGCCGGGCCGAGTGGATCTATGAAATTAAGCATGACGGCTATCGCCTGATCGTTCAGCGCGAGGGCAAGCGCGTGCGGCTGTTCACACGCAACGAGCTTGAGCGATCGCTTCCCGCTGATCACGGAAGCCGCGATGCGCAACCGCATCAGCTCCTTTGCCATCGACGGCGAGGCCGTGTTGCTAGGCATACGGCAAATTCGATTTCGCCTGCTCGTGCGCCGCTCCTTCGGTTGGATGTTCCCTGGCGGGGAGATGTCAGAGCGCAAATTGGGCTGCAGCCGTGAGTTTGACGAGCCGATCGCGCTGGCGGACGGCGGCAAGCTCGCGACCCTGCGCGACGCGGCCAGGCGAGCAGCGCGACCGCGTCGGGCACTTCAACAAACGCGATGGCACCCGCTGCGCGTGGTAGACCGGTGTGTTAGAAACACGATCTGGCGATCGTGCTCGATCAGGTCCGCAACATTTGGCGCGCCCTGCTGCGCCAGCGCCTTGATTTGGGCGCGCATCTGCGCGATTGTCATCACGAGCCGGCGGATCGCGTAATGCGCGCCCGATCACGATCGGTGCTATCTTGTGGCTGGACGTGACGGAAACCGCGCGGGGCCTTCTCATAAGCCTTGTCGAGCAGGAATGTGCCGATCGAAAGGGAGACGGCATGTCAAACTCTAGACGATTGTTGGTTGCGACTTTGAAATTTGCCGCTCGGCCACTTCCGGCCGGAATGCGCAATTGGGCCCGGCAGATTGTAGAAACCCGCATGATGAGCCGCTTTCCAGACCGCGCGATACTTCTGCAGGCGCTGTTTCCGGCACTTCGTCAAACAAGCGCTCTGTCAAAAAACGCAAAGGTCCTTTGGATCGGATGCCGTCCATACACAGTCCTTTACTACAGCCTGATTGAGCAAGACGGCGCCGAGAGTTGGTCCATCGATATCGATCCTGATATGCAACCCTTTGGAAGGCCGGGCCGACACATAACCGGTGATATGTTGGAACTACACCACCTGTTTCCCACGACCTATTTCGATGCAGTGCTGTGCAATGGCGTGCTTGGATACGGCGTCGATACGCCGACCGATCAGCTGAAGGCGTTCGAAGCTCTGGCAACGGTCACGAAACCCGATGGCTGGCTCTTGGTCGGTTGGGATACGGACCAAACTGCCGACCCGTTGAAATCTGGGCTCGCGGAGCGATGGTTTCAGCATGCTCCCTTGCCGGGGCTCGCCGCGCGTTCCGTTGTTGACGGATGCACGCACGTTTATGACACGTATCGTCGATTGCACGAGGGCTTAACCCGGTGACCCTTCGCAGTTAGCCTAACCCATCCCTCAAGCGCGTTGCAAAGTACGGGTCGTCAGGCGGTGAAAAGCCGAACGCGATCCTGTGCGCCTCGTCAGAGGAGATGTGAGGCCACATCAATCGGGCAAAAAGCCCCACTCTCACGAATAGGACGGGCTAACAGCTCCGTAGACCGACGGTGCGCCACTTGGGAATCCGCAATCGAAGCACTGATGCTGGTGGTCGAACAGCATGGACCAACGATGTTCGCTTCCGCCGCGGCAGCTCGGGCCAGCTCGTCGAGCTTGTCCATCCTCAACGTGTAGCAGAGCGATGAGCCTGGTCGGCGTCCCCCTCTGCGGTCTATGACAAGCACTTCGAAGTTCTCAAAACGTTTCATGGCGGAGCAGACGGTTCGTCGCGACAATCCGGTTGTGCGCGCGAGGAGTTCCTGATTAGCCCAAGCCCAATTGAAGCGCCGGTGGGTCGGGTCTCGGTTGATGAACTGCAAGGCGATTCAGGCCGATAGCTTCTCAGAAGGGGTAAGTTCGGAAGCCGATATTGATTCCATCCAACGATCGCGAGCCTGTCGCCAGGGAATGGCTTCCCGAGGCAGCCATTCTACGCAGTGCTTGAGCCCTTCGATCGTTGACTTGGATACCTGCCGGCTCGATCCCAAACGCATCGAACTAGCCATCTTGTGAGGCCATTGCTTTTATGAGGGCTCGGATGTCCTCGACGCGCCAACAGGTTGTCCTCGGTCCGATTTTGATGGGTTTCGGAAGGTAGCGGACCTGTCGGACCGAGAATTGCGGAAAGTCGAACAAAGCCACTTTCGGGCCAGGACTTCATGGGGTCTGAAGATCGGCGTTGGACATCAGCGCACCTCGGGCTTCGTGCGCGAGCGGCGCTGCAACGGGTCATCGCAGCATTCCGCGGCAGTTCGTCAACTCTCCTTCTCTCTCCCCATGAGCCAAACACGACTCTTACAGGAACTTACCCCCGCGACGATTGAACGCTAGTCCCTAAACTAGTCGCCTCGTAACAGGCGGGCAAAGGTGACGGCAAGTGCCGCTGCCATCACCTTATGGTTGCGATACGTGTCCACACCACCTAGGCCTCCGCGTTGCCGGAAAAGAAATCCGCTCTCCCCGAATGGCAGGCCGCGATCGAGGCGCTGATGCTGGTGGTGGAGCTCGGCGGCTCGGCGATGTTTGCGCGTTCGGCGTCATGCGGACGTTGAACTGTCACGTCGAACTAAGCTTTAATCCCGATCGCAAAGTCATCGTTGGGCAAGCGCAAGCTGAAATGGAGACCAATAACCGTCAACAAGAGCAGGGAGATCGGCGACACCGAGCCCATCAGGGTGTTCGGCAACATCGATGACGCGGAGAGGTGGTTCGAGGAGAACGACCCGGAAGGCGTGGCGTTTGAGTACGAAGTGCTTACGGATAATCGGACGAAAGGGTCGCCAACTGAGGCGGCCTAGTTCAAATGTGAAGCGCATCCAGCTGTCCTCCGAAACCTCACAAACGGCATCCGCAAACCTGTTCTAGTAGTGGTCCTTACGTTCGCTGTAGCTTCGTATACAGGCGACTATCAACATCACGAATACAATCGCTCTAGCCAGAATTACTTGCAGTCCATACTCGGCCCTGGGTGAACTGCGACGCTATCAAAATGAGATCAGGACATCCGGGGTCAAATACGGATGGTACCGCGGTCCGGGTACTGGCCGAAATAAGCCAATCGTGATTCCAAAGCAGCCCACCCTTTGTGCCATAAGAAAGCGGCAATTGCGGGCTTGCCTTCTCATGTCGGAACCGCGGATGGCGACTCTAGTCGGGCCAAACCAGTCGAGGTTCCGACTTCAATACACGGCTTCAGCGCAGCAGCCCCGCGCTGAGGCCGTTCTTTTTGGCCACTCAACTTCGAAACAGTCTACCCAAGCTAATCACTTCAAGGAAAGGCCGCCCTTTAACTAATAATTTAGACAAGTCCGGTTGGCTTTGTATGGACTGAACCGACCCAGCGATTCTGGAAATCAGCCTCACGGATAGAGCTCAACGCTCGATCCCATGCAGTCTGGACTGGCATCATGAAGTCCGAATTTTCTATTGGCGATCGTGTTCAATTAAGCGCACTCGGCGCATCACGGTGTCCGCGACTTGCCGACAAGACAGGCACTATCGTTGGGCGGAGCAGCGTCTACGTAAATTGCGCCCGCGTCCTGCTCGACGGAAGCAAATCACCAATCTCTGTGCATTGCGACTATCTCGATGCAATTTCGTCGGTCAACGCCGAGTGAGTGCGTTGTAACAATCTATGGCACCGGCGGACATGAATGCGGGAGACTGCAATGCCGTTATTCGAATTGCTCGCCTGGCTGATGATTGCAGGAGGCCTGTTGGTGCTGGCGGGTTCTATTGGGTTAGCATTGAGCATCAAGAACGAGGTCGAAACCAACCCTCGTTCTGCTCCCGGGAGAGGTGACCTGATGGAGATCACATGAGCCCTCCTACGGAGCCGATTTCCCAGAAAGAAAAAACCGGAGCTCGATTTGTGAAAAGGCCCGCCAGTTTGCAGCGTCGCTCATTCGTGGCCCCTCTCGACCGCGCCTCGGCTTACGATGACCGTGTTTTCACAGGCACGAGTTGGCAAGCAACTTGCGATTAGTGTGTCAGCTGTTCGGCTAGCTAACTTGCGGATCGTCATGTCTTCGATCATGCGCCGTCGCAACGGGCTCATGGCCTCGTCGGTCATGGGGGTGCTCCTATCTTAAGTGAGGTTGTCGAAACCCTCCATCCCAAGACAGGACGCCCCGTTGCGCTATCCCATTGGTCCTGAGCGCTCGCCGTGGGGCCCTACTGCGCGAGCGGTTTAGTCCGTTGACCCGATTCAGACGGGGCTTCGCGCTATACTCGATTGCGCGTTTCAGCCTCTAGGGGCAAGGAGCCGGCCCGACCTCATAGTCGGGAAGATACAAATCGGCAGCAACTTGAGAATCGGCCCAAATGCCGGGTCGTAAATGATGCTCCCGACAATACAACTCCCGCCCTCGGCCAAATCCGTTAGCCCGCGCCGTACAAGCTCTTAGGCGATGACGGCAGTGTAACAGGAAGCTCCCATTACCGTTGACAGCGTTCCGGTTCATTTTTCGCACTCATCCGCATTGCTGTTCGGTTCGTCTTCGGCTTTAATTACTTTAATATGTGGAACTGGTGAGATCCCAGTTGGCTCTTCTGGCCGCCTACCCGCCAGATAATCGCGCCCGCTCATTAAGCGGAGCCTAGATTGACAGCCGCCGCCTGAGCGCCCAGTCCGCGGACTCGAGTTGAAGTCGTTAACTCGCTGCAGTCAGCCCACCACGAGCTATGGATAATTGGAAACAGCTAAATACCGTAAGGCTTATTCTCGCGAGCGCAGTCGCCGTATCGCATGCAAACTACATATTCCTGCTCCCGCTCGGATACGTGGCGGGGTTTCCTGTCGTACAGATGATTGCCAAAGTTGCCGTCCTTCTGTTCTTTGTTCTGTCAGGATTTATAATAGGCCGATCTCTACAATTCCGCCGAGATGGCCTGCTGCGGTTCTTAGCGCGGCGCTCTCTACGTATTTTTCCCCCGCTTGTTACTAGCTTTGCCGTAGTTGCGCTGTTGAGCGCGGTCCTTGACTTGATGCTGATCGACAGGTCGGCACGTCCTGAGGCGGGGTTGATGACCAACGCTTTCGAATACAACCATAGGCAGTTTTTTGGTGCTTTGGTTACGTTCGGTTTGCGAGGTGAGCTTGCATCGCCAGCTAATCCTGCACTTTGGTCATTAACGCTTGAACTTCAATGCTATCTGGCGATAGGCCTGATTGCGCAGCTTTTCGTAACCACCTCCGCAATGCTTCGAATGGGGACGTTGTTTGCACTCGCTTTGGTCACATTACGGATATTCTATGGGGCGAGCCACTTTTGGCCCTACTACTCGGCGTTTTTTGCTGGATCCTTTATGAGCCTTTGGATTAATCGCTTGCCAAAATTCTTGCCTTCTCTGAGCGTCGATTTCTCCTACAGTCTATTCATCATGCACTTTCCGATAATGTTGGCTTTTTTCTTCGTGTTCTATACGCCGACTTTTCCAAGCACGCTGACAGCTATCTTGATTGGGGCGCTTGCTTCGGCGGTCTCAGTTGTGGTCGCACTAGCGTCGGCTCGCTGGGTTGAAAGCCTGCGTCGGCTGTTACCGCCGATTTCGCCTAAGGAGATTCGAACTCCTGACAGAAGCCGTAGCAGAGGCATATGACTCTGGGCTTTTTGCTCGGGTCGGTGGCGCGCAGCCCGGCACCTTAGGCCACGGGGTGCGGCATCGAGCAGCCCCGTCACTTCCTCCGGGCTGAGCACCACCGGCAGCCCGCGGGGCTCGTGAATGAAATGCGCGTGCTCGACGATGTCGTAGCGCCTGAGCGTGACCTGAAAAAGAAACGCAGCGTTGATACGTCTGGTTGATGGTCGGTACACCCACGCCGCTCGCCGCCAGATGCAGCTGGTAGCGGCGCACGTCCCTCGCAGCTCGCCATATCGGGTGACCGCCCGAGGAACGCAGCGAAGTTCTTGACCCTCTACACGTAGTCATGTTGGATCTTCGGCGCTAACTTGCGGATCGTCATGTCTTCGATCATGCGCCCTCGCAATGGGCTCATGGCCTCGTCGGTCATGGGGGTGCTCCTATCTTAAGTGAGGTTGTCGAAACCCTCCATCCCAAGACAGGACGCCCCGTTGCGCTATCCCATTGGCCCTGAGCGCTCGCCGCGGGGCCCTACCGCGCGAGCGCCTCTGGGCGCCGGCTTATTTGCCGTCTCGGACAACTATTTGCTTCTCCTGGGCGGCCGTGCGCTGATCGGTCTCGGCGTCGCTGCGGCTTTGACGGCTGGCATGAAAGCTCTCGTTGTCTGATTTCCTCGGGGACGTATTCCATTGCTCAGCGGCCTGATGGTCACTTTGGGGGGCATGGGGCCCCTCACCGCAGCCTTGCCAGCAGATTTCCTGATCGGCTTCTTGGGCTGGCGAGCATTGTTTGAGCTACTCGCGATTGTCTCAGCTGGATGCGCGCTCGTCATCTACCTTGTTGTCCCAGAGCGGTGGAATCGTGGTCAGGAATGAGTTTTCATGGGAAACGTCCACCATTATCATTTTTCAGGGCCCGTAACGGTTTTTCATGGTTCCCGCCTCCCCGAGCGAGCCATACCGGTCGGATATGCAGCCTTGATCGACACGCCGGGGCTGAAGGTTCCGCTGCCACGCACGCTTTCGGCCATTGGACCCGTCACAAGGAATACGAGCAAGACGGCTGGCACATCTACACGCCACGCCACGCACCGGTGGCCAGCCTCGACGGACACCTGACATTTGCTGTCAAGTATGAGGGGCTCGACCTGCTTATTCTGAAAGCTCTGTTCCAGGCGACGGGACCGGAGCCTATCGAGGCTCTAGTCAAGGCGACGCCGACGGGCACTTACGCCCGGCGGATCTGGTTTCTGTACGAGTGGCTGCTTGGCAAGACACTCGATCTGCCCCCGGCGGGGAAGGGCGCCTACGCAGAGGTCGTCGATCCCGATCTGCAATGGACGGCGTCGGGGGTAACGGCCAGACGTCAACGCGTAAAAAACAATCTGCCCGGCACCCCGTCATTTTGCCCCATGATCTTCCGCACGACTGCATTGTGCGAATTCACAAGCCGCAATCTGTCAGAACGCGCACGCGCGGTTATCGCCGACGTGCCCGCCGACGTGCTGGCGCGCACGGCCGCGTTTCTGCTGCTGAAAGACTCGCGTTCAAGCTTCGAGATCGAGGGTGAGCATCCGCCGCAGGAGCGCATACAGCGCTGGGGCAGAGCCATCGGCGAGGCAGGACGTAAGCCAATTGATCTCGATGAGTTGCTCCGCCTGCAACGTATCGTCATCGGCGATGATCGCTTCGTGCCACTCGGGCTGCGCAACGAGGGCGGGTTCGTCGGGGATCGAGATCGCGAATCGGGAATGCCTATGCCAGATCACATCAGCGCCAAACACGAAGATCTGCCGTCGTTGATCGAGGGGTTGGTCGCGTTCGATCGCAAGGCAGCGCAGGAGCTAGACGCCGTTCTCGCCGCTGCCATTCTTGCCTTCGGATTTGTCTACATCCACCCGTTTATGGATGGCAACGGCCGCTTGCACCGTTATCTAATCAATCATGTTTTGGCAGAGCGAGGCTTCAATCCGCCCGGCATGGCATTTCCGGTCTCTGCCGCCATCTTAGACCGTATCGACGATTACCGCCTCACGCTCGAAAGCTATTCCGTGCGATTGCTTCCGTTCATCAAATGGGAGCCGACGGACAAGCGAAATGTCCGCGTTCTCAACGAAACCGCGGATTATTATCGGTTCTTCGACGCTACGCCGCACGCCGAATTACTATACGAATGCGTGGCAAAGACGATCGATTCCGATCTTCCGGCTGAAACCAAGTATCTCGAAGCTTACGACACGTTCAGGCGCGGCGTGACCGAGATCGTCGACATGCCTGATGGCACGGTCGATCTGCTCTTTCGCTTCTTGCGGCACAACGAGGGCATTCTATCCAAACGTAGCAGGGAAAAGGAGTTCGCCAAACTGACCGACGATGAGGTCGTCAAGATCGAGGCGGGCTATGCCGCCGCCTTTCCGTCGCAGCCGGAATAGGTTTTGAGGTCTTGGCCTTCCGGAATATCGTGTTGTTATTGCCATAGTCCATGGCAGGCAAATTCCGGAAAATCGTATGATTGCAACGCGGCTGGTTGGGTCTTTGGCTCAGCCTCCAATATCGGTTTCCGGGTAGGTTCTACAAATCGCCAAAACGTTCAACCTCGTCGCCATGTCCAAGCTTAGAGAAGAGTCGTCCTCAGCGCGTCCGCGGGTGCTGACTCCAGTGTCTGGCACCTCCAACACCAAGGCAGGCTGGCTCTCAAGAATGCCTAGCAGCCGCAAACGAATTCGACCCATATCGCCAAGTATCGCGCAAATACTGGAGTTTGTGAGATCGAAGGCGGATTATTTGTCGAATAGACAGCTATCGCTTGAACAAGTTGCGAGATATGACTGTCGATCTTGAGGCCGCTGGCAGTGATTTCTCGCAGTTGAGAGCTTCGGCCTGCGGACCAACCACTCGCGATCTCTTCCGTGTTCGTGCGTAGGAGATCGATTCTTGGATCTCTTCCTGGATGCACAAACCAGAGTTGGTTATCTGTATATGACCGAGCAAATCAACCTCATTTCCCTCAGCACTGGGGATCTTCCTCGACGTAGGAGTTAGGAGCGTCCCGCTTTAGGTGCATACGATAGGATACATTCACGAGCCTTTGCATGCGATGAGCCCGCCGAATCTGCGATTGAAGGGCGGACGCTCTCGCTTGGCATGGAATGTGCCACTAGTTTGGTGTGCGGGGTGCGGAATCATCTGATCTGCCGATGCCATGTCTGCAACAAACATACTCTGGGGCCAGATTGCCGTCGTCTTTACGATCGTGCTGATCACAATGTGGGCCGCCACGCAATGGACCGCGTGGCGGCTCGGCTATCAGCCCCAACTCGGCCAACCCTGGTTTGAACTCGCATCGGGCGTTCCCGTCTATCTTCCTCCCGCGTTCTTCTGGTGGTAGTACGCTTAGATGTCCTATGCGCCTGCAGTGTTTGTCGAAGAGGCCTGCGTCGCTGCGTCGGGCGGGATCATCTCGATCGTGGTGGCATTCGCTATGTCGGTGTGGCGGGCGCGGGAAGCGGTGAGCGCGGCGACCTACGTTCGGCTCGTTGGGCGAGCGAGCCGAATGCCTGTTCGGTATGATCGATACTCTTCGCGACCAATTCGCGAATCTGAGGCGGGACTTCTAATCGCATTTCCGTCATGAGCGCGGACATTCGGCCATTCAATCGGCGTGAACCTTAGCCGACGTTTGTCCATTTCATCGCGAAGTATCTCCCGCATAGGCGCTGACACCATCGCCAACGAACCGGTATCGTCTTCCGGTGTCTAAGCCGATTGCTGACAGACGTTTTCATAGAACGCTAACAGACTTCGTCTTTCATCTGCAATAATTCATGTCACACCGGAAAGATCTAATCAAAAAGGAGAATTTAGACTTACTCTCTGCTCTGTGCCAAGGACTTTGTATCTGTTCGTTTCCCCAGGTGGAGGGTTCGAGGACGGGGCGCGCGAGTGTTATTGACGTGACTTGGCCAACGAAGAAAACATCAGCTGAAAAGACGCTGGCAACGGTTCGAGAGCGCAATGTCCTACGACCCGGCAAGTTCTTTGGCGCGAAGATCCCGGAGGGTGCGCCGACCTCGATCAAGGCCACATGAGGCTGGCCTCATACGTGCTTGTACCGGAACTTGTGTAATGACACATTTTTGGAATTCGAGTGTCGCCGGTTTCCTGCTGCAGCGTCAGGGTCGCCGTTACATTGGCGCTGTCGACATCGCTCACCACTAGGTCAACCAGGTTGAGCGGGGGCCACCGCCGGTCAGCCCGGCGCGTCGGATTCAATCATTGCCGAGCTAAACCAGGCCATGAACGCCGGCTCTCCTATCTCGTGGGCGATGATCGCGGCGAGAGGGCCGAGTGCATTTGCGCTGCTCGGCTCTCGCGCGCACGAAGGGTTCTGCTTCGAAGAAGGAGTAAGGGTAGGGTCGCAATCCATTGCGACCTTTGGTGCAGCTTTTTGCGACCTTTGCTCCCACAAAACGTCGCAACGGGTTGCGAGTTTTAGGCCGCTGTTGGTCTCAGCCACTTGCGACCTTTCGAACGCCGGCAGATAAGTGTTTGCCACTCCCTTACCACCGGCCATCACCGAGATTTCGCCCCGAGCCGTCTTCCGAGTTATGGTTCCGAACTCCCGGCGCTTCACGATCGGGTACCCAAGCGCCTCAAGTTCCTTGAAGGCGGCCCAGACAGTCCGCTAGGACCCGCCATCACGCGCGCGATGGTCTAGACAGTCAGAAAGGTCGAGCCGGTATGACGATTGAAGTGGCTGCCACCGACACCCACGACACGGAAAGCCGTGTTGGTAAGGCGCTCATCGAGCGCCATTACGTCCATCCACTCGGCGCGGAGTTGCTTGCCGCCCAAGAAATCTGCTCGGAGATCAGAAGAAGTAGGCCGCTGTCAGTTGGCGGCCGCTTCGCTTCGAATGTCAGCTAAGCCGCGCACTCCGCCGCCAAATTATATGGAGTCGGCGCAGCTCAAGCGGAGGCTCGCCAACTCGCCAGCTGGAGCGGTTCGCGGTCACGGTTGCTTGTGGCTTTGCCATCTCCCGAAATTTGCTGTTCGTGACAACGACTCTCGCGGGTCAAAGTTGCGGGCGATTGGGACAGAGGCCCTGTCCATTTTTTTAATTTGCAATAGCTTCCAGGTAACACACCGGTACTGCCATTTTTCCCGGTACGCTAATTTGGCGTCCGAGACGGTCGCGAGGACAGGGCGGCCCCCGACGAGCCAGCCCTGCGCTGCCGTTTCTTGCAAGAAGCAGGAGCTTTTCAACGGCGCCATGGACGCACCCGATGACGTCGGCTACTTTGCCCGGAAGCATGACATCTCGACTGACCAGGCCTGGGGATTGATGCGCCAGCTAGGCCGCGACCGAAACAAATTCAATGAGGCTGCAGCAAAGCTTTCGCAAACAGAACCGACAGGCGGTCTGCTAAGATCCTTTGTAGGACCGCAACTACTCCGAACAATTTTGCCAACATCATGAAGCTTAGATGACGATACTCATTACGGGCGGTGCTGGTTACATTGGTGGACAGACCGTCCTCAGCTTTGTCGATCGCGGTGAGATTCCCGTAGTCTTGGATGATCTTTCAACGGGTAATCGGCGTGCAGTCCCACCAAACGTTCCGTTTTATCTTGGCGATGTTGGAGACACCGAGTTGATGCTCCGCATTTTTGAGGCCCACGCCATCGACTCGATCCTACACTTTGCAGCAAAGCTCGTGGTGCCGGAGTCGATGGTCGATCCGCTTGCATACTATCTAAACAATACCGTTAAAACGCGGGCATTATTGGAGGCGGCAGTTACGGGAAAGATCAGGCATTTCGTTTTTTCATCGACAGCAGCGGTTTATGGCAATCCAAATTCTTTAACCGTGAATGAACAGGCCTCCCCTTCGCCGCTGTCACCCTATGGAATGTCAAAGCTGATGTCGGAATATATACTTCGAGACACAGCGGCCGCTTATGATCTAAATTATGTTATTCTGCGTTATTTCAATGTTGCAGGGGCTGACCCCATTTGTCGTCACGGCCAATCGACTTCCAATGCTACCCACCTAATTAAAGTAGCCATCGAAACAGCGCTAGGCCGACAGCCTCACATGAAAATCTTCGGGAATGATTATGCAACGCCCGATGGAACTTGCGTTCGAGATTATGTGCACATCTCTGACTTGGCAAATGCTCACTTGATTGCGCTCGATCACCTGCGTCGTGGCGGAGAGTCGCAACTCCTCAACTGCGGGTATGGCCGGGGTTATTCCGTTAAAGAAGTCATTGCCGCGGTTAGAAGTATAACCGGCGTTGACTTTGAAGTTCATCAAGGGCCGCGCCGGGCAGGTGACCCGGCGTCGCTCATTGCCAACAACGATGGGTTAGTACGGCTTGGATGGAAACCGGAGTTGAACGACCTTCCAACTATTGTATCGCACGCTCTGGCATGGGAAAAATCGTGTAGGGTCTGAACTCGTCCCCTTGCTAGTACCTCTGCACAGTGATTATGACTCTTTGGAAGTGTCTGGGTAGGCTCTTCCCATTTTGCGCGGCCATTTGATGTAGGAGCGTGCAGCATTTCTCTGTCGTTCCCAATCGGTGGTTTCGCGGCGCAGTCGCTTGGGGTCGTGGATCCTGCCAGCGAGACACTGTTCCCGCGAGACGCCGATATCGATCTCAACCATGTTGGGTAGCCAGCTTGCGTGCTTGCGGGTGTAGTGGAGCTCGATCCGCCCGCAAGATTCGCCTGGCTTCGGCGGGCGGAAACGTCTGATACATGGCGCCGCGGAGTGCCTGCACGATCCGGATGGTCTCGGCATTGGGATAGTGGATGTCAACGAGGTCACGCATGCATTTGGCATAGTCTTTCATTTGGCATATTCTTTTGCCGTCCGCCGCTCAGTGAGCATGACCTTGCGTCAGGGACGATGCACGCCATTCTTGACGATACTGTTAATCGTAACGTTCGAGCCAGCCCGGCCTGGCCGGAATTGGCCGATGAGTTGCACCGGACTTTCCTAGAAGCACACGACCGGCCGCTTGTCGGGCGCCTCGGCATAGCGATCAATCACGTCCTCCATGCGGGCGACGTATTCGCGATCGACCTGTGGAATGCACCACATGGGTTTGCGCCAGGGTTTTAGGTCATTTTGCGCTAGGCGTCATCGAACCGTCTACCGCGCATCGACAAATATCGGTCGGATTAGTGCCGAAAGGCCCTTCATCCGTGAGAACTTCACCAACGAACGCATGGCAAACTGGCCAAAGAGTATTTCTAAAGGGTCCCGAAGGAGATTGCGTGTTACGGCGTCCCGAAATCTACACTTTTCGCAGTGACGCTTCCCCGCTGGCGACGTACCTTGCGACTAGGCGCTATGCTGAGTTGGCGGTGGCCCGCCCTATGGCAAAGGAGATGCAGCCGGCCTGTATTTGCCTCAAAAGCTTTTCTTATTTGGGGCGGAAACAGATTGGTAGAACAACCCAAGCAATAGACAGAATCCACGCTGACGAGATAATCTCTGCGTGGATCAATTCGTAAGCTGATCGCGCAAGGCCGTGATTTGCGGGCTTACGCGAGACCACGTTCTGCCGACCTTAACAATTAACTCTGGCATCGTTTAGATCGCGGATCAAATGTCTAACCTACGTCAATTTTTAGCAGAACACATCTATGCCAGGATCTTTCGATCGCCTCATTGGCGGGTTGGTTGGCGAAGTCTGACCGGGCCCGATCTCTGGGACGCGCAGTCATTGCAAGCAACACACTGGAATTACTTGCCGGACCCTCGCACTCGTTTCTTTGCTGATCCGATGGCAATTGAACACCATGGCCGTGTTGTATTATTTGTGGAGGATTTCGACCACAACCGCCAAAAAGGCATTATATCGGCTGTCGAATTTGGTTCAAAAGGCCCCCTGGGTCCGTTGCAGCCGGTCCTTGAGGAGCAGTGGCATCTCTCCTATCCCTTTGTGATGGAAATAGACGGCGAAGTCTGGATGATTCCGGAAAGCTCGGCCAATCGAGAAGTTGCGATTTACCGCGCTGATCCATTTCCGAGCAAATGGGTGAAGGAGGCCACACTACTTCGCAATGTACCCGCAAACGACGCGACGGTCCTGTTGCATGAGGGACGCTATTGGCTTTTCACAACCATTGAGACATCGACGCATGCTTCTTCAGATTTGCACATATTCTCCGCGCCCAAAATATTTGGACCATGGCTTCCCCACCAAAAGAATCCCGTTTTGCGTGACCCGCAATGCGCAAGGTCGGCTGGAGCGATCGTAAAGCGTAATGGTCATTTATGGCGACCGGTGCAGGATTGCAGTCAGCACTATGGCGCAGCAGTTGGGCTCGCCGAGATCACCCAACTTGATAATTGCCACTATCAACAAGTAGTAAGAAACGTAATTGCGCCATGCCGAGAATGGCCTGGCCGGCGTTTGCATACGCTAACTCAGGCAGGCGGATTTGAATTCATTGACGGCTCCGCTAACGTCTTGCGTTGGGGCTAGTCGATCTTGCGACCCCACAGCCGAAGGTTGCGCTAGCCAACATTATTTGCGTCCATTTCACGAAGCAAAGAGAGGTACACGTCCATCGTATCCTTTTCCATCCGCGCACAGGACAGCCAGCCCATATTCGCGCTTGCAGCAAGCTGCCAGCGAATAAGTTCTTGTGGATCCCTAAGTAAGCGCCGAAGCGCCGTCGCCAATGCTTCTACGTCGGACGGCGGAATTAAGAGGCCGGCATTGCCGTCTTCGAGAAGTTCAGGCACTCCACCTACCATTGTTCCGATAACGGCACAGCCCGCCTCACGGGCTTCGGCTATCGCCAAAGGGAACGACTCTGTGTGGGATGCAAGGACGAAAATGGCAGCTTGACGCAGCAACACACGGGGGTTTGCGACAAAGCCTTTGAATTTGATACGGCTTGATCCTTCGACAAATTTGCTTTGTTCTTCGAATTGTGTTTGCGCTGGACCCCAACCAACGACGAGTAGGCCTGCACTCGGAAACTCACCGGCAATCTGTCCAAAAGCCTGGATTAGGTCGCCAATGCCTTTTCGCACATACATACCCGCCACGGTAATAATGAGAGGCGCAGCATTTCGCAGTGTTTGCGTTTCGTCGTTGGCTTGAAATTCGCCCATGCGGCGAGGCGAGTTCAATATGCCGTGCGACACAACACACAACTTATGCTCGGCAAAGCCGCGCTGACGGAATGTCAACTTTGCGTTTCTAGATAAGACTATTATCCGATCGCCTACTCGCATTAGATGTGATGAAAGGCGCCATTCGTTATGAATGGTGGTGACCAATCCATAATTTCCGAAGCCTCCGACGGTCCTGCCTAAACGCATCAGCACGGCGCCTGTCATCATGTGCGCATGTACTATGTCGGGCTGAATTTCATTTAATCTAGTTTTTAGCCGAGGCAAATCGCGCAAGATGTCCAGCACTGACCTAGGACGTAAATTTATTAGGACATGGCGAACGTTATGCCTAGCAAGAAACTCGACATACCCCCCGCCGGAGCTGATAACCCAGACATCGTTGCCGCTCGATGCTTGAGTACAGGCGAGATCAACGGTTGCGTTGACAATACCGTTCCCCGTGTCAACCACCTCATTAAGAACGTGTAAGATCCGCATACATTGGCCCTTTCCAGCGCGTCCTTTTTCTTGCTACCCATTATCAAAAGCCGTCGTTCTATCTTGACTGAGTGGCCGCTCCAGCCTTTGGCTCGCGCCTGTCGCTAGGCTAAAGTCCGTAACCTGGTGCTGCGCCCGGCCGCTGCCAACGGAACAGAACGATCCGAGCCCGCTTCAAATTGCGCTGCAATACCATCAGCGTGCGGCACCTTGCCTCAGGACACCTTGCGATCTCTGTTCGTGCTGTGATGTAGCTGGCAGCATCGCGCAAGGTGACAAGCTTGCTGCCCGCTGAGAGCGGGGCCGGACTCGTCAAACTCACGGCTCCAGCCCGACTTGAGTTCTGACGTCTCCCCTCCTGCGAACCATCCAATCGCAGGCGAGTGGAAGGCGCAAGCGAGAACGGCCAGGGGCTATCACCCGTTAATGGGGACGAATCGATCATTGTCGGCTTAATAGCCAAATGATGAGCGACCTCACGCCCAAAAATCGCATCAGCAGCGAGCCAGAATGACCGCGCCGCATGCTGCCGTGGGTTCTACTTCTTCTCCTCGCCGTTGCCATTGTTGCAGTACTTTGGGCCAGCAATCGAATTGGATCCGAGTCCTCTCCATTAGCGGCCGTTCGCCCCAATGCTGAGCCGTCTCCGGCTGCCGAGCTCGCTGACAAGACGGCTAGAGATGCTGTGGCCAATCTCCAACAAACGATCCAAGAGCTCCAGTCAGCACAGCATCGTGCCGCGGAACAGATCAGCGGTCTACAGCGGCAAATATCGGCTGAGCAGGGCCAGCCCAAGTTGCTTTCGGAACAGCTGGGTAGGCTTTCCGCTTGCGTGGATTGCTTGCAAGGATCGAATGCAGCAGCGCAACCCAGCCCGCCGCCACCTGCCAAAGAAAGGGCGCGGGCAATGAATGCCGCTAACGTCGTTTCGCTCTTTCTTGAACGACAGGTGTGACGCCGGGCAGCTTCAGCACCTGTCATAGCGGATTGCAAACACCTGCAAAGATTGGCTTTAATCGTCTGCCAAGAGTCACTGCGCCTGCCAGTCCGCCAAAGGATCAAGCTGACCGAGGCGGGCGTGATCACTCCCTACAAGTGGGTGTATCTGGGCACCTGTTTCAGAGCAGCCCAATCAGGATGAAATCAGCGATTTCGGTCAGGAACGTGCCACTCATAATGGCGACTGTCAGGAACACGTCGCTTGCCGAAACAGGGTTCATGGCATGCCTCGCGGTTTGCGAAGCCCCAAGCCACGGTTTAATTCGCCAACGTCCGGAATGTTCCGTTTCCGACCGTATGAAGCTGCAGTGAGGTCTGGGACGCCTGAATTCTCGAACCGGTAAAGGCGAAACGAATCGATCTCAACCGGGCCGGGTCGGAGATGCGTGGCAAATGAAATGTTGTGGTGATTGTTCGAGCATATGGAAGAGAATTAGACCACTTGCAAGGGGACGCCTCTCGTACTGCTCGCATTCAGAAGACACATTGGTGGGTAGAGACAAGAGACGAATGAACGGCGTTTTACTGTGAGGATGCAAAAGCGAAAGCGTCATTCAGTGCTGTGTGCGAAAAGGCCAATGTTCAGCACGCCGAAGGCTGAACCACGTTGCGATGAGCTACATAGGTTCGGAAGGTGGCGGCTTTCGTGCGCTGGTTCGGCTAGGCCCATTCCCCGGAAACGAGACGGTCTGGAAGGCCATAGAAACTAGCGTTGCGCCTTTGGCTAGGGTAAGCCGCCACCTCAGAAAATTCGCACCGGCCTGACCGCCGACGAGAAATCTGGCTTTCAGAATGGACTGTTCAGTCGGCATTCTTTTCGACACGTACGCATCCGGCGTAGGCCGCAGCTGGATTGGATTATTCGACCGTAAAACAGCGCAAGGCGGTCGCCGCATGCGGCGGCCAGTCAGTGGCACCTGTCCGATCGCGCCGGCGCCGCAGTGCGACGCGGCGTCGCAACCAAAAGTTGGGAAATGACAGATGGCCGACATACCTGCTTGTCAGGTTCCAGAGGAAACCCTAGGCTATGCCGATCATGATGCACAGAGACCGCCTTTAGGGACTTTGTTTGCTGTCTCCCCGCGTGTAATGCACGACGGCAGCATCAATCGACGGAGGCGGGATTCGATTGGGTAACCGACGCGGTTAAGCAAAATCCCACTGGAGATCGGGAGAGTGGTGGCGGGTCTTTTCAATTACGCACACGTTGCAGTGGTTCATATTGGCGGGGTCCTTGATTGGGATGGCGGCATGCAGATCTTGAAGACTATAGCAAAGGCCTTTAAGCCGCTCATTCCGGCTGACGCCTGGATATCATCAAAGAATTTATATCATCGGTGGCGCTACCCGCTTCTTTGGCGCAATCGGAAAGTTGCACGATTTGAATATAAATCCATTCCAATTTCACTAGTTATCGTTGACCCGTCTGATTACATCCAGAAAAAGCAATCAGAGGGCACCTTCTATGAAGAGGCTGACCTTGCGGCCTTAGCACCTTATTTCAAAAGCGGCGGCACGTTTGTCGACGTCGGCGCCAACACCGGTCAGCACTCGATCTATTTTGCGAAGATCCTCGGCGCGAGGAAGCTTATCCTTGTCGAGCCGATCTCAGAGACGTGCGATATTTTGCTCGAAAACCTTAAAATCAATGGCTTACTCGGCATAAGTGACATTTCCCATCTCGGAACAGGTTTCAGTGACAAAGCGAGCAGCGCGTCGTTCGCAATTGATCTGAACAATCTGGGTCATGCTAGCTTACGGGAGGCTGCATCTGGATCAATACCGACGCAGACCGGGGACACTGCTCTGAAAAACCAACAAATCGATTTCATAAAAATCGACACCGAAGGCTTTGAAATGAAGGTGCTTCGCGGATTGGCGGAGACAATCCGTCGCTGTCGACCCAACATCTATATCGAAGTGGACCATGAAAACTCGCAAGCCTTTTCAGAATTTCTGGCTGCCTCAAACTACCGCGTAGAACTGCGCCTCAAGCACTACGACCATAACGAGAATTTCTTAATTCTGCCGAACACACAGTAGCTAAGGTGCGCTGCTGCAATGTCGCTCCCCTCAGCGTCGCCATGCGTGCGAAGATCGTGGCGCAACTTTGAGGAAGGTTCATGTGCGATTCATCATTTGGGGGCTCTTGTCTTTCGAAGTTGCCGACTCATCCGTATCCATTCGGCGTAGTCCTCATCTTCACCGAGGTCCTCGGCAACGCGCTTGATTTTGGTGACGTGATGGACCTTGTTGACGTGCATGGTCACGCCGCTCGATCGGAGATCGCTGATGCCGGCGTCCAATTCCAGGGCAACATCGGCCAGGGTCGACAGGCTGATCGGCATGCCTTCCGCCATGTGCTGCGCGCCGAGCGACTGCACGGCGACGACACCACGGTCCCGGTTTTGGCCAAGGGCAAGACCAGCACCGGCCGGATCTGGGTCTGTGTCCGCGACGACAAGCCGTTCGGCGGGCCAGAGCCGCCGCGGGCAGTGTTTTAATACTCACGCGATCGCGCCGGCGAACACCCTCAAGCGCACCTGGCCAGCTACAGCGGACGGCCGCTTGCGCGCGAACGACGCCACCTTCGTGGTTTTGGCCGCGGCCATTTCGGCTGCGAGTTCGCCCTCCGTCGCCGAACTTTCCAGCTCCTCCAGCGTCAGTTCGAGCTGATCCAATAGCCGCGCCGTGCGCTCTGACGCGGGCCATAGCGGTCGCGATTGAGTTTCTCGATCTGCAGCTTCAGATGGGCGATCAGCGCCTGGTCGTCGGACTGCCGGGCGCGGGCGGCCGCAGCCTCCGCCCGGGCAACAATCAATGCCGCTTTCAGCGCATCGATGTCGTCTGGCAGCAATTCAAGGCCGTCACCCATGGCCCTGATGGAATTTAAAAGAGGCGATTTGAGGCGTCTTTTTGCACCTCAGAACATCTTTTGAGCCTAGCCCGCGCTCTGTGGCCGCCACGTGTGCTGTGGGTTGCGCCAGTCGATCGCTTCCAGCAGATAACTCATCTGCACCGCGGTCAGCCCAACCACACCGCCCAGCGTCACCGGCCAGACAAAACGTCCACGGTCCAACCGCTTGGCATAGAGCGACCATCCAATTCCATCGTGCCACAAGGCCTTGACTAATGAACCGCTGCGGCCGCGGAACACGAAGACATCTCCGGCGAACGGATCACGACCAAGGCTTTCTGCACCAATAACGACAAACTCTGCATGCCCTTGCGCATGTCGGTATAGCCGGTCGCAATCCAGATGCGTGCGCTCGAAGAGATCGGAATCATCGACGCTCCAACGCCTGCAGTACCCGCGCTAGCGCGACCGCATCGACGCCGGCATCGACAATCACCCGGCGATCCCTGCCAACGACGATCACCATGTGCCCGCTATCGTCGGCGAGGCAGCAACCGCCGGCTCGACCTCAGTGGCAAGGACCACCCGCGCAAAGCCGGATTGCTCGCCTTGAGGGCTAATCGGCTCGGGACCGAACGAGCGCCGCCATGTCATCAGCAACGAACGTGATATGCCGTGGCGTCTTGCTGTCGACGATATCGCGCGCGGCGCTTGCAAGCTCTCGGTGACGATCCGCACCTTCTCGTCATCCGACCAGCGCCGCCGGCGACCAGTCTCGACCACCTCAAGCCGTTCAAGCTGAGTACTGCCCTTATGGCTGTCCATAAGGGCAGTTACGCACCAATTGGACTAATCCAACAAGGCGGCCCTCGCCGGAGGGAGACTTCGACACCTCAGCATCGCAGAACCAAGACAATACGCGAGCTGCTAGACCGCGGCGTCGGCAAGCCACCCCTCGGCCTGAAGATTGACCCGACGCGAGCAAGCGCAGTTAAGGTTCACCTAACAAGCGCCCTGCATGGACTTCGGCGCTCAGGCGACTTTGACAACGTACTGAGCTGAGGCCGCGAGTCATCGGGGCTCTGTCGTGCCGGGATAGAAGCCGTGGCATCGCGAGCGCCTCATAGTGGCTCGGTGTTGCATTTTTGCAACCCATGCTTTTGCTCATAAGCGGTAAGTTCAGCCGTTTTGGGAGAGAGACACATGGACGTCTATTTGAACACCAGACGTGATCTGCTCGTTGTGAAGAAGGGATGTCCGATACCCCCTATTGCGGCGCCTGGAAAATGGCGCAAGAGCAAGAAAAGGGTTGTCAAAGTTAGCGAGGAGATTGGGTCAGCGCTTCAGAGGCATGGCTACTACATGCGTAGGCTGAGAGACTTGCATACAAATAGAGACTAGCGGGAAAGATCTATCGCGGCAGCTCTCGATAAATGTGCAACCTCTTGTCTGATTGCGGTTGCTGGCACAAGGGTTCAGCTCGTTACCGACAGCCTGCGAGGCTCGCTCTTGTCTACGAGGTCGACGTTCATAGCCGCCTCACGATGGTAGTCCGAAGATCGGGAGCTGCTATCTATTAGGCGCGTGCTGCAGGCACAGAGGTTGCAGCGCAGTCACCCCGACCTCGTCCTCGCAGGACGTCGTTCCGCCTTTTCGGCGGATCCGCTGAATTGCTAATCGATCATGCGGTCGCCTCCTCGCGGGTCCATCGGAACTCGCTTCCATCTGCCCAGATCCGATGCATCACGATCGCTAATTTTCGCGCGACCGCCACGACTGCTCGGCGAAGACCGCGTCGCTTGGCCACCCTTACACCCCAGGCTTTCAATGCAGACCAACGCTGGGTGCGGGTTAGAAGTGCAAGCGCTGCCTGATAAAGTATGGTCCTGAGCATCACATCGCCGCACCTCGAAATAGCGCCATTCCGATCGGTTTCGCCAGATGCGTATTTGCGTGGCGTAAGGCCAAGATGCGCGCCAACATCGCGGGAGCGTTGAAAGCGATCCGGGTCATCAATAGTTGTTAGAAAAGTGATTGCCGTCAGTGCGCCTACGCCTGGTATCGTCATGAGCCGCTGGCATGTCGGTTCGCGGCGTACTATTTCAAGTACCATCTTGTGTAGGACGCCGTACTGTTCACGCAGCGCGGCTCGAGCCACAAGCATTGGGCGCAGCATCGCCGCGAGTCGTGGATGGCCATCTGTGAGTTCATTCGTTTGCTGCTCAAACGTTACTTGAGATATACGACCAGACAGCTTTAAGCCGAAGACGCGTAAGACGCCCCGAATTTCATTCTCGATATCGATCTGCTTAATCAAAAGCGTCTTGCGATTATTGAGAAGCATTCGTAGCTCCTGGCTCACGTCACCCTTGATATGAACAACGGTGTACCAGCCGACCCGCATTACCTGCGCAATAGCGCGAGCGTCGTTTCGATCGGTCTTAATCGGCATCGTCCTAGTCACGCCGCGCAGTCTTCGGGGATCGATGCAGACTGCGTGTAAGCCGGCAGCACGCAGTTCGCCGTACAGCCAACGAGCGAGACCACCAATCTCAATCCCGACCTTGGCAAGGGGCAATCCGCTTTCGTTGAGCCAGGCAACAATAGCCTCCGGTTCCGAAAATGTTTTGCCCTCGCGAATGACGACGCCATTCTCGTCCACAACACAGATAGCCGTCTCCTTTAGCGAAACATCCAGACCGACATAGTGCTTCATGTTCCCGCTCCTGCTGCCGCCGGCTCGCCGGCTTCCCTTCCAGGCTGAGCCTTTCGAGCAGCAACCGCAATCACCCCATCTACAGCATCACCACGAAATCAACAGGCCATCCGCGCGCTCCGCGTCATCTATCGATACGTCGGCAACTTACCGCCGATGCCCGGCGTATTCCCGGGCTATCCTGCGCCAGTGGTGCGCAATGCAGAAGGTGGCCGCGAACTGACGCTGATGCGCTGGGGGATGCCGCCACCGCCGCGCACTGGCGGCTCGCCGGTCACGAACGTTCGCAATACGCCGTCACTACATTGGCGCGGCTGGTTAAAGCCAGAGAAGAGATGCTTAGTGCCGTTCAACAGCTTCGCCGAGTACGCGCCCGAGCCGACCCGGAGACCGAAGAAAGACGTGGTCTGCTTTGCGCTGAACGACCGCTGTGCGCATTCGCTGGCATCTGGACAGAGTTCAGGGGAGATCGGGGAACAAAGTCGAAGCCGATACCAGGGCCGTCGGCGGTATCGCTTCCAACCACCAGCCGGGGCGGACCTCCTGAGTAGCAAACGACCACCCGCGGGTCGTATTAGTGGCGGCAGCTTTGCTGCATGATGGGGGCGCGTCGTCAGCGTTCGCTGCCATGCTCGTTCCGGAAGCCCCTGTGAATTTGCGTGATGGTGCCACTATGCCGATGATTTGCCCGCCCGCGTGTCAACTGTCATTCTCTAACGAGGGGCTGGGTTAGCCGGATGAACTGGCTTTGGCACGGGCGGTTCAGGCTCCACCTCGAGCTTCGGTTCGGTCGGCATGACCTGCGCACCGGCCGCCCGTGCAGCTTCCCCAGTGGTGCTGTAATTGGCGAACATGGGGTGCTGTACTTTGGGCTTGTTCCACGGCCCGTGGTCAACGATCAGCATCCCGAGCACGCCGAGAATGGCGACACCAATCGCTACCTTCAATGGCGCGCCACCGCTTCTGGTTAAGTGGTCTTCAGTATATTCCGTCGCCATCGGAAAATCCGCGTTGCTTTCTTCTGACTAAATACAAGTCCCGAGCCTGACGAAGGTTCCCTCGTCGACCCTGCCAAGGTGGGACCTCCGGGAACTAATGCATTGGCCACGCATTGTCGCAACGTCAGCTGCCGCTCGGCGATTGCCAAGCCATCGAAGTGAGTTCCAATCGTGAATGAGACCTCAGGACCATCCCAGCCCGGCATGGCGGAACGCGCCATTGATACGGCGACCGACGTGTCACGCACGCTGACGGAAGTATCCGCCGGACTGCAAGCTGCGGTCGATCGTCTCAGTAATGCGATCGCAGCGGCACGGAAACCGGGAATGCCGCTCTCGACCATCAGTGCAATCACTCGCGAAGCGCCGCTGGCCAGTCTGTTCGTCGCTTTTCTCTTCGGCGTCGCGATTGGACGTCGCCGCTAGCAGATCTTTCAGACCTTGCTCTTTGTCGAATCCTTTGCGGCCGATATGACGCCGCCAGTGATTTGTCGCATATGTTCGCCGGCGGTGGTGAACTGGCTGCGCAGGAATTCGGACTGGATCCGCATCGCTTCCTGAAGATCGGTCGCATGAACCAGCTTGCGGGCGTGCTCGAATGCAGCCTTCATATTCTGTTCGGTGAACGACAGCGCCTGCCTGGACATTTCCGTACCCGCACCCGGCATAGACGTCATGGATTTTCCGGCGGCATCGAAGAACATGCCGAACGCTTTTTCTGCCTGATCGATGGTTCTCTCGGCCAGCTCGCGCAGCTCGGCCGGGACTTCAAGTTTCGGTTCAGTCATGGTCGCTTCTCCAATGTCGACATTGGCAGGTTAGCATAATTCCCGGCTGCGTCTGCGCCGTATTGGACCGAGCTCCGAGATAGACCGCGGCGGCCGGCATGCGCCGGCCCAAATTTCAGAGAAAGCCCAAGGAATTATTCCTTCCCTCGCGGCCCGTAGCCGTACGGGTACGGTGCCCGATCCCAATGGTGGCAACAGTGTGGCATAGTGATTCGGGGTTAGAGATCGGCTGTCGGTGGCGTTGCGTCTCTGGTTTTAAGTCTCTCTTGGGACATGGAGATAAGATGCGGCAAGCATTCCGACCGACGCCGACCTGCACGCGCTTTCAAACCAGCATAGAAATGCCGTGCATGAAATGCGGCGCACAGATGCGGTTCGCCACGATCGAGCCGCGCGACCAGAATTACGACGTGCTGACCTACCGCTGCACGCCCTGCGACTCCGGCGAGAGCTTCCTGAAGGCACGCTGATTACGAGTCGTTCAGCACGGCGGTTCCCGCCTGCGTCAGCACGATCCCTTCGTCGCGCGCTTCGACCAGGCCGAGCCCTGTCAATGTTCTCAAGTCTTCGTCGCTGACCGGCGACAATTTCAATCGGCGAGCCTGAATGTCCCGCAAGGTCCAGCGGAGATCGATAGCCTTCTCGGGACTGAATTCAGCGAAACGATTTTCTGCCATTCGCTTCTACTTACTGGGCCATTTGAATCAGATCTGTCGTGGCTGCGGCGCCCCTTGGATGCGCCTGATAATGCGGCAATCGAGGTCAGGTTCCCGACGATGCGAAGGCAGCGCCGGCCAGACTTGTCCGCGCTGCGGACGGGCCGCAGCCCTCGGATTCTCAATAGCGATAGGGCTCGATATCCAGCAACGGAAAGGCGCTGAACACACTGGGCGGATTTGTCGCCGTCGCCGCATGCAGATAGGACTTGTCGAGCTCAGCCAAGCGGGTGACGCCGAGCAGCCCGAGGCATCGGATCACTTCGTCTTCCAGTAATTCAAGCATCCGCACGATGCCGGCCTCGCCTGCGGCCGCGAGAGCCCAGCATTGCAGACGGCCGATGCCGACCAGATCGGCGCCGGAGGCAATCGCCTTTACGATGTCGGTACCGCGGCAGAACGAACCGTCAACCATAATCCTGGCGCGACCGGAAACCGCGTCGACGATTTCCAGCAAGACGTGCATCGCGCCGCGTCCGTGGTCGAGCTGGCGGCCGCCATGGTTCGACACATAGATCCAGTCCACGCCATGGTCGAGCGCGATGGCAGCGTCTTCCGCGGTGGCGATGCCTTTGATCACCAGCGGAATTTTATATTTGTCCTTGATCAGCTTCACCGTGCGCCATTCTAGCCCTTTCTGGAAGTCGCCGCCAGTGGCCCGGATACGGCTTTCGCGGACGTATCGCTTGGCAATGTCGCGCTCGCGCCGGCTGTAATGCGCAGTATCAACGGTCAGGCAGAACGCGGCATAGCCATTCTCGATCGTGCGGCTGACAACGTCTTCGACAAAGGCGTCGTCGCCGCGGACATAGAGCTGATAGATGCGCAACGCGCCGGGTGCGGCTTTGGCCGTCGCCTCCAGCCCCGGTTCGGACACCGAACTCAGCATGTGAGCGGCGCCGAACTGCCCGGCTCCGCGCGCGACGGCAGCGCCTGAATCGGGATCGAAAATCTCGAGCGCGCCGACCGGCGCAATCATGACAGGCAAACGCAGGCGGCGGCCGAATACTTCGGTCGAGGGGTCGACGTCGACGACATTGCGCAGTACCCGCGGCCGAAATGCAATCTCATCGAGCGCCATGCGGTTGCGGCGCATGGTGGTCTCCGTTTCGGAGGCCCCGACGATATAGTCCCATGCGTTCTGGTTGAGGCGAGCGCGCGCTTTCCGGATGAATTCGTGGAGATTCTGGAATTCTTCGCCGCTGGCGCCGAGTTCGACATTCCTCGCCGACCGTATGGGGGTCCCGTCGTTCATGATGTTTCGCTCCCACTTTGGCGGCACATTAGCCGCAGACGAACGGAAAAAGCTACCGCTTTGAAGGGGTTAGGCGCGGTGCAAACGCAGGGATGTCATTCGTTTGCGGGATGCGTCGGCATAGAGCGAAGATCAGCGCCGCTAGGCCGTATTCCCGGTTTTCCCGAAAGCCCCCGCCTCGGCCAGAGCCGCGATACGCCGCTCATCATATCCGAGCGTTTTTTGGAGCACCTCCCTGGTATGCTCGCCCAGCAGCGGCGCCGCCACGGGATCGACAGTCGGCGTCAAGCTCATCTGCAACGGCGTTTCAATATTGGGGACGGCACCCGCGGTCGGATGCGGGATCCGGCTGAGGCGATGCCGGTCGCGCACTTCCGGCGCGTTGAATCCTTCCTCAACCGTGCGCAGATAGCCGACCGGTATGTTGGCCTTCTTCATCTTCGCCATCCAGTTCTCAAGGCTGTCACTGGCAAAGACGCTGGCGATGATGGCCCGCAACTCTTCCCTGTTGGCGGTTCGGTTTTTCCGATGCGCGAAGCGGGGATCGGTAACGAGGTCCGGCCGAGCGAGCACATCTACCACGAGCCGGCGGTATAAGCGATCGTTGGCGCAGGCCATGTAAAGCGGTCCATCGGATGCCTGGTAGACGCCGACGGTGGGCGAGCCGTTCGGCGAATTCCCGAAGCGGCCCGGATTCACGCCGCTGATCAGGTAGGCCATGCCATAGAAACCGGTCATCGACACGGCGGTGTCGATCAGCGCGACCTCGACCTGCTGGCCACGCCCGAGCTGGTCGCGGGCGATCAGCGCCAGCAGGATCGCATTGCATGCCGACATGCCCGTCGCCATATCGACGATCGGCGGACCGGTCCGCACCGGCTCGCCATCCGGAAAGCCGTTCAGCGACATGAAGCCGCTCTCGGCCTGCGTGATCGGATCGAAGCCCGGACGCAACGCGAACTCACCCTTGCGGCCATAGGCCGAGATCGAGCAATAGATCAGCCGCGGATTGATCGGCGCGACGGAAGCATAGTCGAGACCGAACTTCTTCATCACGCCGCCGGAGAAATTCTCCACCACGACATCCGCCTTCGCGATCAGTTCGCGGGCGACTTCGAGCGCCGCAGGATTGTTGAAATCGAGCGTGATGCCGCGCTTGTTGCGATTGAGGCTGAGGAAGGCCGCGCTCTCGCCGCCGATTTCCGCATGTTCATAGTGGCGGGTATCGTCACCGCCGTCCGGGTTTTCGATCTTGATCACTTCGGCGCCGAAATCGGCCAGCGTTTGCGTGCAGGCCGGACCGGCAACGACTCTGGTGAAGTCGACGACCAGCAGACCATCCAGCGCGGTCGGTTCGCCGTTCACGCGCGGCGTTCGCTCCGGCAATTGCGGTCTGACAGTCATTTCCGGCATTTCCTCTTGCTATTCTGCCTGGCGAAACGAAGACTTCGCCGCGACAGCAATTTCAAGACTTTCTTACCGGAACCAGACGGACATCGCCAAACCCCGATTTTGCAGGGCGGGACCTGCCGCTGACATAGCTCTCAGGGCGAAAGGCAGACGTGCCGCCGCCCGCCCGGGTTCGGGGGACGGGGCGGCGTCTGATCGATCAGAGGCGCAGCGAACAGCGTCCGCTGAATCGTTTGGTAAACCCGCTTTGCCTACTCGGCAATCATTTCACCGGAGCCGCCAAGCTCGGCGGGAAAGTCCTTCAGTTTGGGCAGTCCGTCCCGCATCGGCAGCACCGTCTCGGCGTAGTTGACGTGCACCCCGGGCGTGAACGGCAGTGTCGGAAGCGTTGCGGCGAAGACATCGACCAGCCCGAGCGTCGGATGATTGGTCATCAGATGACCACCGCACTCCGCACAGTACTTGCGCTGGCTCATCGGCGTCTTCTCGAACGTCGCAACGTGTTGCGCCCCCGCCGTGATCCGTACCGCTTCCGGCTTCCACAGGGTGAACGCGTTCACCGGTCCGCCGGACCATGAGCGGCAGGAACGGCAATGGCAATAACCCATTCCTTCCGGTGCACCCGTGACCTGGACCTCGACCGCACCGCAAAAACAGCTTCCAGTATGCTTCATCATTCTTCCGCCTCCTTACAGGAGAGTTGGTCAGCTAGATCTGCGCCAGGGGAACAGCATCGAAACCCGCTCCCGGTACCGGAGATACTCCTCGCCGAACATGGCGACAAGATCGCGCTCCTCCAACATGATGCCGACGAAGATGTAAGCCGTTGTCACCGCCGCAAACAGCAGATGCCCAGCGGTCATCGTCGGAGCCGCCCAGAAGGCGATGATGAAACCGAGATAGATCGGGTGCCGGACAAAGCGGTAGAAGAACGGCGTCCGAAAGACCGGTGCAGGCATGTCGCGGCCGACGAGATTGTTGGCGACCTGATGCAATCCGAACAGTTCGAAATGATTGATCAGGAAGGTGCTCGTGAACACGATCACCCAACCGACGAATGACAGCGTCGCGATCACCATGGCCATTTCTGGCTCTTGGATATTCCAGATGACGGCCGGCATCGAACGCCATTGCCAGAACAGCAACAGAAGCGTCAGGCTTGCACACAGCACATAGGTGCTGCGTTCGACAGACCTCGGAATAAACTGCGTCCACCAGTGTTTGAACGATTTGCGCGCCATGGCGCTATGTTGAATGGCAAATAACGACATCAGCCCGAGATTGACGATAATCGCCTCGAAAGTCCCCGATTTCGCGCCGGTGTCGATCGCCTTCGGCACCGCGAGGCCGGAGACGAATCCGATGGCGTACAGAATCGTGAACAGAAATGTGAGATAGGCCACACCTCCGAACAGAAATGCAGTGAATCTTAGCACTCGATTGCCCGGCATCGCCGGGCTGAGGGTTTGAGTCTCCGTCATGAAATTAGCTCCGCTCGGGTAATGGGATTCGAACTCCCGATTTTGACAGGATGCACGGAGAACGGCGACGGGTCTTTGCCTGATGCTTGATCTCTTCATGAGACGGACTTGATTGTTCCTTGAGAAGGGCACGTGAATTTCAACTTCGATAGTTACATCCTGGACACCGATCGTCGCGAGCTGCGCCGCAGCGGCGAGCTGGTGCCGATGCAGCCGCAAGTATTCGACTTGTTGGTTCACCTATTGAAACACCGTGATCGCGTGGTCAGCCGGGGTGATCTCATTGCGCTGGTGTGGGGTGGGCGGATCGTCTCGGACTCCACGCTGGACAGCCGGATCAACGCTGCCCGCAATGCGATCGGCGACAACGGAAAGGAACAGAGACTCATCCGCACCATTCCACGCAAAGGGATTCGCTTCGTCGGCGACGTGAATGGGCCGTGCGATGCACGAGCCACATTGCCGAAAGAAGCAGAACAACCACGTGCGAGGCTCGCGCTGCCCGATCGGCCGGCGATAGCCGTACTGCCGTTCGACAATATGAGCGGCGACCGGGAGCAGGAGTACTTCTCCGACGGGATTAGCGAGGACATCATCACCGCACTTTCGAAATTACGCTGGTTCTTCGTGATCGCGCGCAATTCGTCATTCACCTACAAGGGTAAGCCGGTGCATATGAGGCAGGTCGCTGCCGAGCTTGGCGTGCGCTATGTGGTCGAAGGCAGTGTGAGAAGAAGCGGCGATCGCGTACGTATTACCGCTCAGCTTAACGACACGGCAACCGGCAGTCACATCTGGGCGGAGCACTACGATCGGGACCTGATCGATATATTCGCCGTACAGGACGAGATCACGGATGCTATCGTTGCCGCGATCGAGCCGCAGATCTACGCGGCGGAGAACTTTCGCAGCCGGCGCAAGCCGCCCAACAGCATCGATGCATGGGACCTGGTGATGCGGGCGTTGTCGCATCACTGGCGTGTAACGCGACCCGACAGCCTCGCCGCGCAAGCGCTGCTGGAACGCGCCATTGCGATCGATCCGAACTACGGCCAGGCATTGGCCCTGTTCGCGACCAACCACATGTTCGGCGTGCATCTGGGCTGGACGGACCTTGCAACCGCTGCACCCGTCGCGGAACAAGCAGCATTGGCGGCGATTGCCGCCGACAGCGAGGATGCCTGGGCCCATACGGCCCTCGGCAGCGTGTATTTCTCCACGCGCCGACTCGACCATTCGCTGGCCAAGTTCGAACTGGCGCTCCAGCTCAACCCGAACTTCTCCCTCGCGCAGGGATATTACGCCCTGGCACTGTCTTATACCGGGCGATGGATGAAGGCATATGCGGCGACGCAACGCGCGATGCGCCAGAGTCCCCGCGATCCTTCTTCGGCGATCTATTACGGCGTTGCCGCTTACGCCCAGTTTGTAGGACGGAACTATCAGGAAGCCATCACACTGGCACGCGAGGCGACGCGTCAGCGTGGCGACCTCACCGGCGCCTATCGGGTGCTCACGGTCGCCGCCGGCATGACCGGCCAGATCGAACTCGCGCGCGCTGCGCTTCAGGAATTGCGCCGGACTCAGCCGAATATCTCGCTCGCCTGGATCGCGACGCAGTTACCCTGGAAGCTCGACGCTGATCGCGAGCACTATCTCGAAGGCTTTCGCCGCGCCGGATTGGAATGAGCTGCGGCTATCCCGGATTACTGCTGCCTTTCCCAGAACGACAGCAATCCCTGCGAGGCCGAGCCTCCGATCACGCAGGGAATGCCGACAGCGACCTGCCCCAGCGCGGCCGCAGAGACGCAACCGAGCGCAACCGCGCCGACGCCGACCTGACCCCAGAAGCTGAGATCGCGGCGGCTATCGGAGCCCTTGGTCTTGAGTTCATCCACGGCGGCCAGCGCATCCTTGCGGAGAGCAGCGATCTGCACTGTGTCCGCCGCCTCAACTACTTCGGCAAGCGGCGCCTTGACTGCCGCCGGCTGTCTGGCAAGTTCACTACGGAGATATTCGCGCAAGCTGGCATCGCGGATCGCGTAGCTTGCCAGCGTATAGCGCGCCATGCTTCCAACCGTCAGCTTGTCGATCGTGTCGCGGCTCTTGCTCCATGGCAGCATCTGGATAATGCGCTGGATCGGGGCATGCGAGCCGGTCGCAAAATAGTAGCCCCACAGCGTATCCAGCAAATCCTGGTTGCTCGCCAACGTGAGCGTCGTGTTCAGCTTCCGCTCGTCCTTGGCGAAGGGGTTCTTGGTGAAGGCGCCACGCAGCTTGTCCATCATGCCGGGCTTTACTTCTTCCAAAGGGATTTCGGTCAAGGTCGGGAGCTTGCCTGCAAGATAACTGTCGATCATGACCCGCCGGCCGGGCATTCGCGGCGCGACGCGGCGCAGAACGTTTCTCCAGTCGGGCAACCCCGAATAGGCAATGGCGCGGATGATCACCCATTCGTCTTCCGGCCGAACCGGGAAGAAACTGGCAATGAGCTGCTCGGCCTTGGCCGGGTTGGAGCCAATCGCACCGGCGATAAAGCCGAGATAGATTCCGGCATTCTCCGGTTCCTTGAATGTCTGCGAGTGAAACAGTACGCGCACGGCTGCCGGGACATGGGCATAGTCCGGCTTGGCCCGATAGCTATAGATCCATTGCTGGACTACCCCGAGCGAGGCGCGCGGATCGACCTCCGGCGCCTTCTCTGCATGCGCTGGCTGAATCAGCATGAGCGCAGCGGCAATGAAGGCGGCATATCGCATGTGATGCTCCTGCGAGCGTGAACGTCCGCGCGGTTCCGTGCGCGAGCGTCCCAGGCTCTCTCGATGGCGAAGCATGAAGCGTGCATTGCGACAATTCTGAGAAAATCCGCATTAACAGAAGACGTCGAAATTGTGGCACGTTGCGAAAAGCTCGCCCGCAACTCACCTTATCCCAGACATTTTTTCGCCTCGCGTGGGCAATTCGATCTCAGCCGAGCAACTGGGAGTCCGGCGGGACGTGGAGATCAGACGCATCGCGCAGCGCAACCGATCGTTCCGATCGGGGGGAGCCGTTTGCCGGCTTGCCGGCGTCCTCGGCTTAATTTTCGCAACACCGTTCGTCGCCGAAGCAGCGCCGCCCTCGCAGGATACGATCATCATCGAAGGGAACCGCCGCGTCGACGCCGAGACTATCCGCTCCTATTTTCGCCCCTCGCCGGACGGACATTTCGATGACGCCGCGCGTGATGCGGCGCTGAAAGCACTGATCGCAACGGGCCTGTTCGAGAAAGTTTCCATCGAACGCACCGGTGATCGGCTTGTCGTGCATCTGTCCGAAGCGCCTGTACTCGACCGCGTTGCATTCGAAGGCAACAGGAAGGTCAAGGACGCCGACCTCGCCGCCGCCATCGAATCCAAGCCGCGCGGCTCGCTACAACGCGCCACCGTGCAGTCCGACGTCGGCCGCATCATCGAGGCATACCGGCGTGTCGGTCGCGCCGAGAGCAGCGTCGATCCGCAAATCATCGACCGCGGCAACGGTCGGGTCGATCTCATCTATGCCGTAACGGAGGGCGCAAAGACTCCGGTGCGGCAGATCGATTTCACGGGCAACAAGGCCGTCAGCAAGCGGCAGCTCAGCGCCGTGATCAAGACCTCAGCCACCCATATGCTGAGTTTTCTAACCGGCGGCAACGTCTACGATCCCGACCGCGTCGCGCAAGACCAGGAACAGCTACGGCTCTACTACCGCAGCAAGGGTTTCGCCGATGTCAGTGTCTCACCGGCAAAAGCGGAGTATGATCCAGCGGCGAAAGGGTTCACGCTGAACTTCGCAATCGACGAAGGCCAACTTTATCACTTCCGGGAAGTCAGCGTCGCCTGCAACGTTCCGGGCATGGATTGCGACAAGCTTCGTGCCCTCCCCACCGCCCATCCGGGTGCGGTGTTCGACGGCAATGCCCTGGACAGGTCCACCGAACTTCTGGCGATCGAAATGGCAAAGCTCGGTTTTCCCTTTGCCCAGGCGACGCCTCGCCTCACGCGCGATGCCACAGCGCAACGCATCGATGTTGCGTTCGTGATCGAACAGGGGCCTCGCGCCTACGTCGAGCGGATCGAAATTCACGGCAACACGCGGACCCGCGATTACGTGATCCGGCGCGAATTCGATATCTCCGAAGGCGATCCTTACAACAAGACGCTGATAGACCGCGCTGAACGGCGTTTGAAGAACTTGAACTACTTCAAGACGGTGAAAATATCGAACAGGCCGGGCTCGGCCCCAGATCATGTCATTCTCGATGTCGAGGCAGTTGACCAGGCGACCGGTGATTTCAACATCGCTGGCGGCTACTCGACTGTCGATGGTGCGCTCGTCGAGGTCAAAGTAGGCGAGCGCAATTTCTACGGCACGGGCAAGAATGTGCAGGCCACCTTTACGTACGGCCAATATGCGCGCGGCATCAACCTGGCCGCGTCCGAACCGTATTTTCTCGGCACCAAGGTCGCCGCGGGAATCGAACTTTTCGGTCGCCAGAACGACGCCAATAGCTACCAATCCTACGGCAGCACCACCTTCGGCGCGAGGCTGCAACTTGGTACGCCGATCAACGAGGAACTCGGCGTCCAATGGCGCTACTCGATCTACAATCAGAACATCACGCTGTCGCCGAGCGGTTCGGGCCTGACGTCCTCGTTGGCCGTCCGGCAGGCGGCCGCCGCCGGCCCAACGTGGGTCTCCGCCCCCGGCAGTACGACGACCTACAGTACGCTCGACAACACAAAGAGCCCGACCAGCGGAATCAGATCGCAGCTCAGCCAGGATCTTGCCGGACTGGGTGGCGACGTGAAATTCCTGAAGACCACGGAAGACGTGCGGTACTACAAGTCACTCAGCAGCGATCTGGTTGGCATGGTGCGCGCCCAGGGCGGCTACGTTACCGGTTGGGGCGGCCAGCAGGTGCCGCTGATGAACAATTTCTTCGGCGGCCCGACCATGGTGCGTGGCTTTGCTCCGAACGGATTCGGCCCACGCGACCTGACGCCAGGCACCACGATGGATAATGTCGGCGGCAGCGCCTATTGGGCAACGACCGCCGAACTGCAGAGCGCGATCCCCGGCGTGCCCAACGAATACGGCCTCCGGGCCACCGCCTTCGTCGATGCCGGCAGCGTATTTCGCTACAGCGGATCGACGACATCGCTTCAGGTCGCCAACAAGAATGTCGTACGCTCGTCGATCGGTGCCGGCCTGACCTGGGCCTCGCCATTCGGCCCCTTGACCGTCGACTACGCCGTGCCACTCACCAAGGCGGCCTATGACGTAGTGCAGCCTCTGCGCTTCAGCGCGGGAGCGTTTTGACCGGAACGGGATGCTCCGTCGCGAACCCGTACAGCAGCGCCAACCGGTCGAGGCATTCGCGCAATCGCCTGGAAAAATAGTCATGCCATCGCTTGGTGCGTAGTCCCCTCCGCTCGCCGACCTGTTCCATGGTCATTCCCTGAACCAGGACGTCATGCACCAGCGCCGAGCCGTCCGCCCCGAGTTCGCGCTCGGCACGGTTCAACCGCAGCACGGCCTTGCGTTGGCCCTCGGTGATCGGTTCGCGGTGCTGCCCGCCATCGACATATTCCCGGGTCGGGTCGACCGCGCGCGGGCCGCGTTCGGCCTTCTCCCAGTCGCTCTGGAACGCCCTCCCCGCCTGGTACTGCGCCTCGTCGAGGTGGCGGTGGGAATGCAGCCGCGCGAGCGGATCGTTGCGGATCGATCGTAGCGCGACGATCTTCTCGCCCGGCTCCAGCGCCAGGGGATTGTCGACCTCGACGGCTGCGACTTCGGTGTTGCGTAACAAATCGCGAGACCTTCGGTCATGCGCCTTGGTAGGATCGTACGGCTTTCGGCGTTTGGCTCTCGGCATCTGATGTGCTCCATGAAAGCAGTGGAATTCGATTTCGACCCAAAGATCTATTCGATTGAGGCGTTCGCCAGCTCGTTGCGCAGCAATTCGGATAATTCGTGCCGGCGGCCGCAGCCCTCCGGCTGAAGCCCGATCAGCGCACGGAGGTGAGCGATCCGATGGCGACGCGGCAGCCGTTTCAGCCTGTCGGCTACGCATGTGACAGCAGCGTTCATCATGCCGTCTCCAACATCCGCAGCAGAGCGGTGCTCACCGCGTGTTCGGACGGCACAACCGGGTTGCGACTCAAATGAAAATGCGGTGTGCAGTAAGCCGAACCCGGGCGGCGCGGATGACCGCAGAAAGTAATAACCTCACTCTTCTCATCGCCGCCATACGGATCACGGCAGTCACCACTCTCCAGCTCGGTCAGGGAGATATGCCGTGGCTCGATCGCCGCGCAGCGCAGCTTGAGCGGCTTGGTCTCCTTAAACAGCGGCACCGGCCAGACAAGCGCAGAGGTCATGGAATCACTGGCACGAGGTTCTCCGATGTCGTGCAGGTCCGCCGGCTTGGTGGGCATCGACGGCTCACGGCGATCGTCCGCCGTCAGCCGCAGGCGCCGGGCGCGTCCGAGTGCAGCACTGCGAGAGTAGGAGGTATTGAATCGTGAATTGATCGCCTGCGCGGCCTCCGAAAAGGTCAGGCCTTTGGCAAGAAATTCCCGCAGCGCGTCCGAGTGCTCGGGCGCCCAGTTCGACAGTTCCATCTTGTTGTCCTTGCTCTTGTCAACGCCGCCCGACGCCGGGCAACCAATTTCTGATATTCCGAAATAAAAGTCAAGGCTTGATTTCTGATAATCGTAATTGCTATTATTTCTGAAATTCGGAAAGGTGTGATCATGCTGGACATGAGATTGATCGAACGGGGCCTGGAGAAGCCAGGCAAGACCAAGGGCGGATTGGCCGCCGCGATGGGTGTTCGTCCCGGCGCGGTTTCGGAAATCCTGTCGGGGATACGGCTGATCAAGGCGTCTGAAATCGCGCCGATCATCGAATATCTCGAACTGAACTCGGTGCCGATCATGGGCCGGGTGGGCGCCGGCGCCTCGATCGAGCCGGAGCATGAGCAGGTGCCGCCGGAAGGCCTCGGCGAAGTCGAACTGCCCTTCCCGATCGCCGAAGAAACCATCGCCTTCGAGGTGGCCGGCGATTCCATGCTGCCAAAGTACGAAAATGGCGATGTTATCGTGGTCTATCGCGAGCAGCGCCACCCGCTGTCGAGCTTTTACGGCGAGGAAGCCGCGGTCCGCCTGAAGACCGGCGAGCGCTATCTGAAGACGATCGAGCGCGGAAAATCCCCCGCGTCGGTCAACCTGACAAGTTTCAATGCCAAGCCGATCACCGGCGTAAAGCTGGAATGGATCGGCGAGATCTGCGTCACCCTGCCGAGGGGCCAGATCGAACGATTGCGCAACAAAGCGGCGGCCCGCTCGCGCAAGGCAGCAAGGGCGACCGGCGGACGCACGCCGGAAAAGTAGTAAACGCAGCCTGCGACTTCCGAATCGACAAATCCTGCCTGTGGCGCGACCGTTTCGCCAACTTCGCGCGCAATTTCTGTTTTTCAGAATTTACGCTTGACTATTTTCCGATTTTCCGAAATACTCCCCGCGTCGTTTCCGGTGCGCCGATATGAGGTCAGATCGCCAACATGCAATATTTCGTCGTGATGATCGACTACGGCCGCCGCGGTCGCGAGGCTATCGTCGATCCGGAAATCACAAGGCGCGAGGTCATCTCCCGGGTGGCGTCGGGCGAGTATAAGAATATCAGCTTCATCCATGAAATCGCGGATTGCTCGGTCGAGGATATCACGGCCGACATTCTGAGCGAGGCGGCCCTTCCCGACATCGGCGCGACGGGCGCCGATCTGCAGGCCAGCCATTTCGATCACGTCCGCGATCTGCGCAAGCACGAGAGAGCGTGATCACGTTCGGTTACGCTATTCCCTCAAAACATTGTGATTGCCGAGCGGGCTTTAATCGCCGACAACTTGCTTAATTATTCTTCACGCAAAGTCTATTCCGACTGGGCAGACAGTCGCGCTAGATTCGCGATTCGATTCCTCCGAGATGTAAAGTTCTTCGCCAAAAATGTATCCGTCAATGAAGGCCGAGCTCGCCGCGCGCGACGGCGATCTTCGACTCTGTCTCCTGCTCGGTATCGCGGCCTGGTTTCTCTTTTTGGATCACGTCCCGCACAATGCGGTGAGCCTGCTCACCATGCGCAATTTCGGTTTCAGCGGCGCCACCGACCTGTTTATATTCATCGGCGGCTACACGGCCGCGATCCTCTATGGAAAGATGATGCTGGAACGCGGGTTCGTGGTATCAGCGACCCGCATTTTCAAGCGCCTGTGGCAGCTTTACGCCGCTTACGTGGTTTTGTTCGTGATCTATATTGAGCTGATCGGATACGTCGCGCGCAGGTCCCGCGCCCCCGAACTCATCGGCGAGTTCAATGTTACGGGGATTGTCGACCATGCGATCCGGACGCTGATTCACGGCCTGCTGCTTCAGGCCAAGCCGCTCAATCTCGATGTGCTGCAACTGTTCATCGTGCTGATGGCGTTCTTTCCGATCGTGCTGTTCAGCATGATGCGGCGGCCGAACCTCACGATCGCTGCATCGATTGGTCTCTACTTCGCATCCCGTTTGCTCGACTGGAATCTTTCTTCGTTTCCGGACGGACGCTGGTATCTCAACCCGTTCTGCTGGCAACTCCTGTTTGTGCTCGGCGCCTGGTTTGCTCTAGGCGGCGCCAGGCAGGTGCACGCCATACGGACCCTCCAGGGTCTTGCCATCCTGCGCACCGCGGCATGGCTGTACCTGCTCTTTGCGCTGGTCGTCACTGTCGCCGGGAAATTTCCGCAAGCAGGGCTCGTGCCAGACTTCCTGCGCGATGCCTTTCCTTCCAACGATAGGGAAAACCTTGCCCCCTACAGGGTGCTTCATTTCCTGGCGCTGGCCTTTCTCTTTACCTACATGGTGCCGCGGAGCTGGAACGGATTCCGATGGCAGGCATTACAGCCGATCGTGAAGTGCGGCCAGGAATGGCTGGCCGTGTTCTGCGCCGGGGTGTGTCTCTCGTTTGCCGCACATCTCGTCCTGATCACGGGCCCGGATTCGCTTGCCCTGCACGTCCTGGTCAGCTTCGCCGGGATTTCGATCATGACAGGCGTCGCCTACTATGTGTCGTGGTCCAAACAGCAGGATCACAAGCCCACATTCCGGACCCAGGCAATGAGAGGGCTGCCGAAGGAAGGCCGGTTCGCAAAGTAGTTCGCGCCGGCTTCTTTGCTTCCGGCCCCCGCACCGCGGTCCCTCAATCCACAGGGAACGCCCCATTCAACCGCGTCTCACCGTCGCCCGACATGGCGGCGTCGAGTCTCCCTTCGGCCGACGCCGCCATGGCGCAGGTGAAGATGCGATAAAACTGCGTCCCGTCGAAAGCGACCAGCAGCAGGTCGACGCCGGCATTGAGCGCCTCGACCACTGCCGTGCAGACGTTGCGTTGATAGATTGCCCCCATCACGAGGTCGTCGGTCATAACGACGCCCTGATAGTTCCATTTTTTGCGAATGATGCCGTCGACAACCCGTTTAGAATGCGACGCGGCACGATCCGGGTCGACGGACGTTAGCGTCACATGCCCGATCATCAGCTGCGCTTTCGAGCCGGCCAGCACCTTCCTGAATGGAATCCAGTCCGATGCTCCGAGTTCATCGAGAGGCGTATCCAGGTCGGCGCTGAAATGATGGGTATCGGCTCGCACGCGGCCGAGCCCCGGAAAATGCTTGACGGCCGCTCCAACACCGGACGCTTCGAGGCCGCTCACATAAGCTCGCGCGATCTCGGCAACGACGGTCGGATCATCGGAAATCGCGCGGCGGCCGATCAGCGTGTTGAAGTCGAACCGGTTGCGCTTCAGTTCAGGTCGTATATCAAGCACCGGCGCAAGATTCAGGGTGACACCCAGCGCCGCTAGCTCCTGCCCGTGAGTGCGCCCGAATGCCTCTGCTTTCTCGGCGCGCACATCCGGCGTCAGGCTCGCCAGCGTCGATAGTGCCGGCAGCTTGGTCAAGGGCGGCGCCAGATGCGATACGATGCCGCCTTCCTGGTCGGCTGCGACGATCAGAGGTCGCTGGCCGGCGGCGCGCCGCTTTGCCTGCAGCGCCGAAATTTCCTCTTTCAGACGCGTCGCCGAGGATCCCGCGACGTTGTGCTTGGTGATGTAGACCCCGGAGATCAGGCCCTTCTCGGCGAGAACTGAAACATCCGGGAATGACGAGTACCCAACGATAAAATGCTTTCCAAGGCTTTGCACCTGTGCAGCATCGGCCCGCAGAACGCGTTGCTTGCGCCATTCAAACGCCGCATGTGCACCGAGCATCGACGGCAATGGCAAGCACCACAGCAGAATCAGCGCCCTCCCCGCAACGCCTCTTCTCCAATAGCCGCGGCGGATGAGCAATACGGCGGCAACCACGCTCGCAGTAGCCAGAGCAATGTTTCCCGTTCCCCGCAGCGAAATCAAATAGGGATCGTTTTTGTTCGCAGCAGCGAAAACGAAGGCTATTCCAGCGAGCCAGATCAGGATCAGGCCGATACGTTTGAGACTTTGCATGAAAATGATGGGAGCTTGGGCAAGGGGATCAGACAACACCATTGCCCGTATCAAACTTGTCTCGCCGGCGCGAGTGCATCACCGCACCTGCACGGAAACTGCAGAAAAATCCTGAACTCTTGCAGACGGCGCTCCAGCCAATTGCACAACTGCGCCAGATAGTCCGTCTTGCAACTCAGCGGCGGTTATCGATGCCTGTTCCCACAAGACTAGCTAACGACGGGTGGTGGCTATGCGAGCGACCCGCGACGGCGCTGGTTTGCAATTTTCCTCTCCAGACAGGTAGCGCAATAATGACCGATCTCACCACGCCGGCATCCGATGCTGGCTCCGCTCAGGCGAGCCCGCTCCCGGTCAAACCCGCGATTGCTTTGGCGCTGGCGGCCTTGGCCGACTGGTTGTTCTACGGCCAACAAATCGGAATTTCTGCGGTCGTCTTTGCGCTCGCACTGGCTCTGGGCTCACTCGTCGCCAATTTCGCAACGTTGAACAAAAATCGGATGCTGCTGGCCGGCGTGCTCGTGTTGGCCGGACTTGTACCTGCTATCGAGGAATTCAACGCAGCTTCTCTGGCCTTCATGACTCTGGCGCTCGGGGTTGGTCTGTTGCTGACCACCAATCCGCAAAGGAATAAGCTCGGTGAGCAGGCGGCGGCGCTATGCGATCTGTTTCTGGTCGGCCCCTTCAGGTTCTTTCGGGATGCCATCGGCTTGTTCAATCTGCCGACACTGAAGACCGGTCTTACGATCTGGTTCATTCCCGTGGCCCTCGGCGGCATCTTCGTTCTTCTGCTGGTCTCGGCAAATCCATTGCTCGAGAAGTGGATCCGTCTCATGAACCCGGGCGACGCCGCCTCTTATCTGAGCCTGGGTCGGATATTGTTCTGGGCTGTGGCGCTGTCGATCATATGGCCCTTCATTCATGTCTGGTGGCGCAGCAGGATGGCGGTTTCGTCCGCCTGGGTGGAAGCGGCGGTTCTGGACCAGACGCGGCGATCGGACCGGATGGAGTTTTTCGGCGTCGCGACGATCCTGCGTTCGCTGGTCCTGTTCAACTTGTTGTTCGCCGTTCAAACCATCCTCGATGCGATCTATCTCTGGGGCAACGTGGCCTTGCCCACCGATATCAGCTACGCCTCCTACGCCCATCGAGGCGCCTATCCCCTCATCGTTACCGCGCTTCTGGCGGGAGGCTTCGTTCTGGTCGCGATGAGACCAGGTGGGCCGGCCGAGCAATCAAAAGTGATTCGGCCGCTGGTCTATCTATGGGTGGCGCAGAATATTCTGCTGGTGATGTCGTCGATCTTGCGCCTCGATCTCTATGTTCAAATCTACCTGCTGACCTGGTGGCGCGTCGCGGCTTTCATATGGATGGTGCTGGTCGCGTTGGGACTCGTGCTCATCGTCGCCCGCATCGTTCTGAACCGCTCGAACGATTGGCTGATCCGCGCCAATCTCATCACCCTGACGATAACGCTCTACGTCTGTTCGCTGGCGAATTTTGCGGCGATCATCGCCGACTATAATGTCAGCCATAGCCGCGAAGCCGGCGGCAAAGGAGTGTGGATCGATATGAACTATCTGCTATCCCTCGGGCCGCAGGCATTGCCTGCCATCGACCGGGCCATCGCCCTTCGCGGGTTCGATCCGGCCCTTGTTTCCCGCCGTGGTTGCCTTGTAGAACAGCAGGCGAAAGAGACCGCTTCCTGGCGCTCCTGGGGTTTTCGAAGCTGGCGCCTCCAGCGTGCCCTGGAAGCCCAACCGAAGAGTTCGACCACAGGTTAGTACGACTGCAAGCCGATTGCGCCGGGAGAGACGTTTGACGCACCGCATTCTCATCGTTGACGATGACCTTCATATTCGCGAGGTCATCCGTGTTGCACTAAAGAAGGCCGGAATGACCGTCTTTGAAGCGCGCGACGGCAAGGAGGCGTTGACCCGCTTTGCCGCCGACAGGCCGGATCTGATCATTCTGGATATCGGCATGCCGGAATTCGACGGCCTGGACGTCTGCCGTGAAATCAGAAAAACCTCAGATGTTCCGATCCTGTTTCTCTCCGCGCGCGACGACGAGATCGATCGCGTATTGGGCCTGGAGATCGGCGGTGACGACTATGTCACCAAGCCCTTCAGCCCGCGCGAACTCGTTGCGAGGGTAAACGTCATCCTGCGCCGCATCACCTCGCGCGGGCAAGACGCAAAGGCGTCCACTGCCACGCTGTCGCAAGGCAAGTTGTTCGTCGATCCCGGCCAGCATATTGCCGAGTTTGCGGGCAAGCCGCTGCGTCTGACGGCCATCGAGTTTGGAATCCTCAGGGCATTCCTGACACGGCCGACGCTCGTTTTCAGCCGCGAGCAGATCATGAGCGCCGCCTATCAGCTCAACATCCAGGTGTCCGATCGCACCATCGACAGCCACATCCGCAATATCCGCGCCAAGCTGTCCGCCGTGAGCTGCGACAACGTCATCGAAACCATTCACGGCGTCGGCTTCAAGCTCGGGCGATGCGAGCTCCAGGCATGATGCCTCACAAGGCTGAAAAATGGCGACCGTCCGTAGGACAGGTCATTTTTGCCGCGCTCGCCGCCGCGGCGACACTGCCCCTGGTCGGACTATTCTTCTTCCGCCTCTATGACAATCAGCTTATTCACCAAACACAGGCCGAGCTGATCGCGCAAAGCCGGGTGCTGGCGGCGGTCTATGCGCGAGAAGTGGAGAGCCGCCTTACCGCAGGCATTGCGCTCGGCGCCGAAATTCCGCCCGAGGCGCGCATGGGCCGGGAAGACCAGCTTACGCCGATCCGGCCCGCGCTCGATCTCGCCGCCGGCGCCGACCTGCTTCGGCGGCGGCCTGACGCACTCCCGGCAAGCGCGCCCGCATCGCAACCCTATGTCGAGATCGGCTCGCGGCTGACGCCGATCATCCGGGAAACCCAGAAAGTCACGCTGGCCGGCTTCCGCATCCTCGATTCCCGCGGCGTCGTGATTGCCGGGCGCGAGGAGGTGGGCCAATCGCTGGCCCATATCAAGGAGATAGCGACAGCGCTCAAGGGACAATACCGGGCGGCGCTGCGGATTCGCAAACCCGACAAGCCTCCTCCTCCGATCTACTCGATCAGCCGCGGCGTCGGCGTCCACGTGTTCTCGGCAATGCCTGTCATCGTCAACAACCGCGTCGCAGGCGTGATCTATACGTCGAGGACGCCGAGCAACATCTTCGATCATCTCTATCAAGAGCGCGGCAAGTTCATTCTGGCGGCACTTGCGGTTATTTTCGCGACGATCGTTATCGGCTTGGTTTTCTCCCGAACCATCACCCGCCCAATGCGCGAGCTGGTCGATCGCGCCGCGCGCATCAGCCGTGGCGATCGCGATGCATTTCGGCCCCTCGCCCATTATGGCACACGCGAGTTCGCCCAGTTGTCGCACAGCTTCCTCGACATGGCCGAACAATTGTCGCGGCGGTCGGATTACATCGCAACCTTCTCGGCGCACCTTACCCACGAGTTGAAGTCGCCGCTGACATCGATCAAGGGCGCCGCCGAACTCCTGCTGGATTCCCTGGAAAGCAAGACAGACACCCTCACCCGGATGGAGCAGAAGAATTTCATATCGAACATTGTGGGGGACACTGGGCGCCTCGAAGTCATGACTCAGCGCTTACGCGAACTGGCGCGTGCCGAGGCCGCGCCGCAGAATGAGCAGACCGAGCTTTCGCAGGTCATCGGCGGATTGAAGAGCCGGTTTCCGACACGCGCGATCGACGCAACGGGATGCCTGGACCGCTCGATCGGCATGTCCAGCGAAAACGCACTGATCGTGTTGTCGCATCTGACCGACAACGCCATCCGTCATAACGCCAAGGCCGTGCGGCTCGAAGCGGCTGAGGAAAACGGATCCGTCAGGATGGTAGTCAGCAATGATGGTGACCCGATATCCGAAGCGAACCGGGAGAAGATCTTCGACGCTTTCTTCACCACGCGCCGCGACACCGGCGGCACGGGAATGGGACTCTCTATCGTCCAGGCTATCATGACCAGCCACGGCGGCTCGATCCGGCTTTTGCCGTCCGACAAGGGCGTCGCGTTCGAACTGCAGTTTCCGGCTGCCTGAAGTCCGTCAGACGCGCTCGATGATGATGGCCGGGGCCATGCCGCCGGCGGCACACATCGTCACGAGCCCGCGCTTAAGATCGCGCCGCTCCAGCTCGTCGAGCACGGTGCCGATCAGGATCGAGCCGGTTGCACCGATGGGATGACCGAGCGCGATCGAGCCGCCATTGACATTGACCTTCTCACGATCAAGCTTGAGATCCCGGATGAACTTTTCGGCGACCACTGCAAAGGCTTCATTGATTTCAAACAGGTCGATATCGTCGAGCGTGAGGCCTGCCTTGGCCAGCACCTTGCGGGCGGCCGGCACCGGTGCATTCAGCATCAGCGTCGGAGAGTCTCCCATATTCGCCATCGCGACCACGCGGGCGCGCGGCTTCAGGCCGTGGGCTTTGGCGTAACTCGGCGACGCCAGCAGGATCGCCGCCGAGCCGTCGACGACGCCAGAGGAATTGCCGGCATGATGCACGAAATTGATGTCGAGGTCGGGATATTTGTCCAGAATGAGCTTGCGATAAGTGGTGCCCTTGTCGTCGAGCGGATAGTCCGCCACCGCCGGAAAGGCAGGCTTCAACCCGGCCAGACCCTCGAGCGTCGTTTGCGGCCGCGGATACTCCTCGCGATCCAGCGCAAGACTGCCGTCCTCGCGATAAACAGGCACAAGGCTCTTGTCGAAATGCCCGCCCTTGATGGCGGCTGCCGCCCGTTTCTGGCTTTCGAGGCCGAGCTCATCGACGTCCTGCCGCGTGATGCCTTCCAGCGTCGCCACCGCGTCGGCACAGACGCCCTGATGCGATTGCGGATGCCGGGCGCGCAGGCGGAGATTGCCATTGTCCATCATGAACGGCCCCTCGCCGCGACGTCCCTCCATCGACATCATCTCGGTGCCGCCAGCGATCACGAGGTCCTCCGCGCCAGCCATGATCGAGCTCGCCGCCATGTTGACGCTGGTGATGCCGGACCCGCAGAACCGGTCCAGCGTCACCGCGCTGGCACGGACGTCATAGCCGGCATCGAGCGCCGACATCCGGCCGAGATCGCCGCTCTGCTGGCCGCGTTGCGAACTGGTGCCCCAGATGATGTCGTCGACGTCTGCGGTATTGATGCCGGTGCGATCAGCCAGCGCGCGCAAGACCGTAGCGCCGAGCTGCTGGGGATGAATGCCCGACAGGGCGCCTTTCCCGGCCTTGCCGATGCCCCGCGGCGTCCTGCATGCGTCGATGATCAGCGCGTCAACCATGGTGTTGTCCTTTGAAGCCTGTTGATTGGCTGCATTTGCAGCCGATCGGATTAGGGTGTCAATGTACTCAATCGCGGCCCGAATGAGCGCGCTAACGTCCTCGCAGCGCCAAAATCTTCTCCGCGGCGCGCAGATGCGGCTTGTCGATCATCTTGCCGTCGATCTTCACGACGCCTGACGTCGGATTGTCGTTGAACGCGTTCACCACCTTCTCCGACCAGGCGATTTCCTCATCCGTCGGCATGAAGGCGGCATTGACAACATCGACGTGCTTGGGATGGATCACCGCCTTGGCAAGGAAGCCATCCTGCCGCGCAGCGATCGCCTCTTCTCGCAGCGCGTCGAGGTCGTTGATGTCGGTCGCGATGGTATCGATCGCAACCACGCCGGCTGCGGCCGCGCTGATCAGGCAGAGATCGCGCGCCAAAAGGAACGGACCATGAAAGCGGCCGCCGGTCCGGTTTCGCGACGCACCGAGCGATGCCGCGAGATCCTCGGCGCCCCACATCATGCCCCACAGCCGCGGGCTCATGTTCTCGAAATCGAACAGCTTGAGCACGGCCCTCGCGGTCTCCGTCGCCACGGTGACGATCCTCGTCGATCCCTGTTCAATCCCGGCGGCTGCCTCGAAAGCATCGAGATAGAGCGAGAGACGGTTCACGTCGGCAGCGCCGGCGCATTTCGGCAGCACAATGCCGTCAGGGCGGCCCGGCATGACGGCCGCAAGATCGCCAAGCGTCAAGTCGGTATCGAGCGCGTTGACGCGGACATGCATCTTCTGGTTCGGATTCCGGGCGTCGAGCATCTCGCGCACCATTCGCCGCGCACCGACCTTCTCCTCCGGCGCAATCGAATCCTCGAGGTCGAGGATCAGCGCGTCGGCCGCCGTCTTCTTCGCGCTTTCGAACTTGCGCAGGCTATCGCCGGGAACGAACAGGAACGATCGCATAGCTTCACGCCTTCGGTTTACAATGCATCAGGCCGGTCCGGCGGCAACTCGCCACCACCTCGCCGCGCTGATTGGTCATGGTATGCTCAAACTCGACAATGCCCTGGTTCGGCCGCGACTTGCTCTCGCGCTTGGAAATGATTTTGGTGTGCGCCTTGAGCGTATCGCCGTGAAATACCGGCTGTGGAAACTTGACGTCGGTCATGCCGAGGTTGCCGATCGTGGTGCCGAGCGTCGTATCGTAGACGCTCATGCCGATCATGATGCCAAGCGTATAGATGCTGTTGAACAGCCGCTGGCCGAATTCGGTATTCTCGGCGAAATGCGCGTCAATGTGCAGCGGCTGCGGGTTCATGGTTAGGAGACTGAACAGCGTGTTGTCCATCTCGGTCACCGTGCGGCTGAACTCGTGATGGAATTCGCGGCCGACCTCAAACTCCTCGAAATACAATCCAGCCATCAGCGCCCCCTGTAGCTCGGCGTTCGCTTCTCGACGAACGCATTCAACCCTTCCTGACAGTCCTCCGTCGTTGCAACGAGTGCAAAGCTCTCGGCGGCATTTTCGACCGAGCGGCGGAAATCGGCGTCGACCGCCCGCATGAAAGCATCGCGCCCGATCTTCATGACGATAGGTGATTTGGCAGCGAGCTTGCGCGCGATCTCCCGTGCCCGATCCAACGCGGTTCCCTTCGGAACGACCTCACTCAGCAATCCCATGCGAAACGCCGTCGTGGCATCAAAGGGCTCGCCGAGGAACAGCGGTCCGAAAGCCTGGTGCTTGCCGACCAGCCGCGGCAGTTGCACGAAGTGAATGGCCGGGATCAGGCCAACGTCGATCTCGGGATAGCCGAAGGTACAGCCTTCGCCCGCAATGATCATGTCGCAGGAAATCGCAATCGTCATGCCGCCGGCGCGAACTGCGCCGTCTATCGCAGCGATGGTCGGCTTGCCCATGCGATACTGGGTATCGTTGAGCGCGAAATACAACCGTTCAAGGAATTTCTTGGTCTCGATCCCCGGCTTGCCGCGAACGATATCCAGATCAAGCCCGGCACAAAACACTTTGTGCGCGCTACCGATGATGACGGCGCGCACCGCTTCGTCATCTCTCGCCTTCGAAAGCGCCGCCAGCAACGCATCGATCAGATCCATGCTGAGCGCATTGACCGGCGGGCGATCCAGCATGATCTCGGCAATATTGCCCGAGATGGAATAACGAACGAGATCGGTATTCATGCCGTGCCTCCCTTCGCCTGGCGCACCGCGCCGGCCTCAACCAGATCGTCGATGGCGCTGCGCTCGAAGCCAGCTTCCAGCAGTACCTCGTAACTGTCCTGGCCTATATCAGGTGCAGGGCGCAAGTCATCCTCGGAGAAGCTCGCAATCCCTGGCGTCCGCGGTGAGTACACCGGCCCCACGCCCGGCGTCTGCTGGCAGACCGCCGCCCTTGTCGCCTCGACATGCGCATTGCGCAGCCATTCTCCGGGATTGAGGATCCGCTCAGCAATGAGATCGGCGGCGTGCAGCCGGGCAAGCCAGGCATCCGTCGGCTGTGCCAGAAACACCTCCCGCAACTGCGGAATCAGCGCATCCACGAAATCCGCACGGCGCGCAAAATCGTCAAAGCGCGGATCGCTGGCAAGATCCTCGCGGCCGATCGCCGCGCACAGCCGCTTGTATTGCGGCTCGTTTACCAGCGTGACCATCATCCAGCCGTCGGCCGTCTGATACGAGCCCGCCGGCACGTTAAGCGCGCGCGGCGCACCGCCCTCCAGAATATATTCGGCGACCTTGTGGCCCAGCAGCGCCGATGTCGATTGGCAGAGGTTGACGTCGATCAAGCGCCCGGTGCCGACAGTTGCGCGCGCGAACAGCGTCGTCGCGATCGCCTGGGAGGCGTAGACGCCGGTCACGACGTCGGAGATCGTGGTACCGACCCGGGGCGGGGTGCCGTCGTTCCCGACATTGATCGACACCAGGCCGGAAAACGCCTGCGCCACGGAATCAGAGCCCGGCCGCTTCGAATAGGGACCGCTCTGCCCGAACGCGCTGACCGAGAGATAGATCAGCCCCGGGTTGCCGCGCGACAACTCCTCGTAACCAATGCCGAGCCGCGCGGCGACGCCCGGCCGAAAGCCTTCGATCAGCACGTCACAATCTCTCGCCAGCGCTCGGGCGACTGCAATTCCTTCCTTGTGCTTCATGTCCAGGCAAAGGCTGCGCTTGCCGCGATTATAGACCGCCGACAGCGTGGTGTGGCCTCCATAGGTGGTTCCGAGGAAGCGCGACCAATCACCCTCGGGCGGCTCCACCTTAATGACGTCAGCCCCGTAGACGCCCAGCAGCATCGCGCAATAGGGCGAGGCAATGCCCTGCCCGAAATCCAGCACACGCAGGCCGCGATACGGCGCCTCATGCGTCGGCGATGTCTTACGTTCCATGGCCATCTCGTCCCCGGCGGGCGGAAAGCTACAGCGCGAGGTAGCGCTGACGAATATTTTCGTTGGCTTTCAGCTCTTCGATCCCGGATGTGTAGACGATCTGGCCCTTGTCGATAACCGTCGCGTGGGTCGCAAGGCCAAGGCAAAAATGCATGTTCTGCTCGGCGATCAGCACCGTCGCTCCGGTGCCGCGGAGTTGCCGAAGCAACTCGCCAATCCGCTGCACGATTATCGGCGCCAGGCCCTCGCTCGGCTCGTCCAGCAGCAGCAGCGCCGGATTGCCCATCAACGTGCGCGCAATCGCCAGCATCTGCTGTTCGCCGCCGGACAGCCTTCCCGCGATCCGGTAACGCAACGGCTCCAACAGCGGAAATATGTCATAGATGCGCCGGATCGGCCATTCGTCCTCGCCATTCGGCCCCTTCTTGGCCCCGATGACCAGATTATCCTCGACGGTGTGTTCGGGAAAGATCTGGCGATCCTCGGGCACGAAGCCGAGCCCGGCGCGCGCGATGTGATGCGGCTTCAGCCCGGAGACAACCCTGCCCTGCAAGGTGACGGTGCCGCGGCGGGCCGGAACGAGCCCCATGATCGCTTTCATGGTGGTCGACTTGCCGGCGCCGTTGCGGCCGAGCAGCGCCATCGTCTCGCCCTGCCGCACCGACAGGCCGACGCCGAACAAGATCTGGCTGGTGCCGTAATAGACGTCGAGGTCCTCGACCTGCACGATCGGTTGCGCACTCATGCGAGGGCTCCGGCGTGATGTTCGGTGCCGAGATAGGCCTCGATCACCGCCTCGTTGCGGCGAATAGCATCCGCCTTGCCTGTTGCAAGAATGCGGCCGTAGCAGAGCACGACGATCTCGGGCGCGATCTTGAACACGATATCCATGTCGTGCTCGATGAACACCACCGTGATCTTCTGCTTGTCCCAGAGCTCCCTCACCTTGTCGATCATCCGCCAGCGCTCTTCGGTGCCCATGCCAGCAGTCGGCTCGTCGAGCAGCAGCACCTTCGGGTCGAGCACCAGAGCGAGTGCGATATCGAGCAGCTTCTGGTCACCATGCGACAGCGTCGCTGCGGTGCGGTTCCGCTTGCTGGCCAAGCCCAGCAATTCCATCGCATGCTCGGCGCGGTCGCGGGTCTCCGCCAGCGGGAAGCGCCGGTGCAGGATGCTGGCCCTGCCCTGATCGGCACAGACGGCCGCCAGCATCGTCTCCTGCACCGTCAATGATGGGAAGATGCTCGCAACCTGAAAGGCGCGGCCTATTCCATGCCGAACGATTTCCGGAGGCGAGCGCCCGGCGAGATCGATGCCGTTGAGCAGGATCTGGCCGGAATCCGGCTTCAGCGCGCCGGTGATCAGGTTGAAGAAAGTACTCTTGCCGGCGCCGTTAGGGCCGATCACGGCGGTGAGCGAACCATCGGCGAAATCGAGCGTCACATTGTCCGTCGCCTTGACGCCGCCAAACGATTTGGAAAGGGAGCGTATCTCCAGCATAGCTAGCCGCGCTCCCCAGCACCGTTACGGCGTTGCCCGTACCATTCGACCGCAAAATCCATCAGGCCCTTCCGTAGCCCGATCGCAAAGAACAGGATCACAATCCCCAGCACGAGTCCGTGATAATCGGTCAGGCGGGTGACGGTGTCATTGAGGATCAGTAGCAGCACGGTGCCGACCATCGGCCCGAGGAATGTGGTCACGCCGCCGAGCATGTTTATGAAGATGCCCTCACCCGAAATGGTCCAATAGGCGAATTCCGGATAGGCCCCGGAGACGAATAGCGCCATGATGATCCCGCCGGTCGAGGCGAACAGCGCCGCAAGCACGAAGATCGTCAACTTGGCACGCCAGACGTCGATGCCGATGAAGCTCGCACGCATGGCGTTGTCGCGGATCATGCGCAGCGTGTAGCCGAACGGCGATTGCGCGATCCGGTGCATCAAGAACAATCCGATCACCAACAGCGCGCAGCTTGTAACATAGAGATGCAGTTGGTTCGATAGATCAATGCCCAGGAACGACGGCCGCGGAATGCCACCACGCAATCCCTGATCGCCGCCGGTCAGCGATACCCAGGAGAGGATTGTCGAATGGATCAGCATCTGGAACGCCAGTGTTACAAAGGCGAAATAGATTTCCTTCAGCCGCACGCAGATGGCACCAATGACGAGGGCTACGAAAAATGTGATCGCCAGTGTTGCAACGAAAGCCACCGGGACGGCAACACCGGTCTTCTGCATCATCAACCCGAAGCCGTAGGCGCCAAGGCCGAAGAACATGCCATGGCCAAACGAGATCAGGCCGGTGTAACCGACCAGAAGGTTGAGTGATGTCGCGAACAGCCCGTAGGCGGCGCAGCGGATCACGAAGTCGAGCAGCACTTTGCTGCCGAAGACCGCCGGCAACAGGGCAAGCACGATAAAGACTGCAAGCGCGATCAGGAGATCCCGGTTACGCCGCGTCTTTGGCTGCGCGTGGGCGACATCCAGTGCCGGCGCGCCCTGCTCGGCCTGCAATTCGGTCATGCGACCTCCTTGCCGAAGAGGCCGGTCGGCCGCGACACCAACACGATCACCATGAAGAGGTACATCAGCCCTTCGGTAAACAGCGGGAAGCCGAGTGAACCGAACGAGCGGATCATGCCGATCAGAATCGCACCGATCAGCGCGCCCAGGATCGAACCCATCCCTCCGATCACGGTGACGATGAAGGATTCGATCAGCACCGAAAATCCCATGCCTGGCGTCAGCGACCGCACCGGCGCGGCGAGCGCGCCAGCAAGTCCCGCCAGCATGCCGCCAAGCGCGAACACGCCACCATAGATCAGGCCAGTGTTGATGCCGAGCGCGGATACCATGCCTGGATTGTGCGCGGCAGCCCGGATTACCTTGCCGATCCTGGTGCGGGCAAGACCGAGCCCGAGGATCATGGCGGCCGCGAGCGCGACACCGATCAAGAGCAGATAGTATGGTGGCACCACGCCGCCGGCGATGAACAACGGCGCCACCTGGAACGCCGCCGGCATGCCCATCGATTTGAATTCGGGCCCCCAGATCATCCGCACCACGTCATCAAAGATCAGCACGAAGGCGTAGCAGACGAGAAGCTGCATCAGCACGTCAGCGCCGTAGACCCGGCTCATGAAGACGCGTTCGAAGATTAGACCGAGGATGGCGGTACCCGCCGCGCCGCACAGCATCGCCAGCGCAAAACTGCCGGAAAGCTGATAGGCCGTCATGGCGAAATAGGCGCCGAACATGTAGAAGGCGCCGTGGCTGAAGTTGACGACCTTCAGCACGCCGAAGATCAGCGTCAGCCCAACGGCGACGAGAAACAGCAACATGCCGATGATAAAGCCGCTGGTGGTTTGCGTCACCAGACAGGCGGAGCTGGCGAGACAGCCGGTAAGCGCGTCAAGGTCCAAGGGAATACATCCATTCCAGCGCGCCGGAACAGCACGCGAAAATCATTCGGCGGCGACCGGGAGGCAGCTTGCGCTACCTCCGCCTTCGCGGTCAATCAGGTGTAGCCCTTGCTCTTCTTCCACTCGGCTTCGAGTTCGAAGATCGTTTTCCAGTCGCCCGCCTGAACCTGCGGCACATAAGGCTCCTGTGGGATCGTGGTTCCCCAGCCGATCGCATAGCCGACCAAGGTCTGGTCCTCGGCGCGCATGGTGACGGTGCCGTCAGCGCCGAAGGGCGACTTGATCTTGAGACCGCGGAGCGCCTCCGCAATCTTCTTGCCATCGGCCGAATTCGCCTTCTTCGATGCTTCGGCGAGCAGCATGATCGCGGTGGCATTCTCCCAGGACCAGTTGGTGGGATACTCGTTGTATTTCGCCTTGTAGGCGTCGCCCCACGCGGCGTTCTCCGGGGTTGCAGGATATGTCTTGATGTAACGGTTACCGGAGTGAATGCCCTTCGGCAGGTTCTTCACGACAGTCAGCGCAGTGTAGTCGGCCATGTTGACTGCAAACACTTCCATCTGACTGAACAGCGCGTAGATGTTGGCTTGGTCGATGTAGGACGTGAGATCGCCGCCCCACAGGCAGGAATACAGCGCCTGCGGCTTGGCCTGCAGGATCTTTGTTACGACCTCGGTGTAATCAGGCTGGAACAGCTTTGGCCAGGACTCGCTGATGATCTCGATGTCGGGCGCGAAGCGCTTCAGATACGTCACGTATTCGCCGGTGGTATCGCGGCCATAGGCGTAGTCGGGCGAACAGGTCGCCCATTTCTTCAGGCCCTTGGCTTTCGCAATCGCCGCAGCATAGCTGCCGCCAACGATCGAATCATGCACGCCCTGGCGCGCGGTGCGGAACGCGTTTGGAATGTGCTGCTTGGGATCGGCGGTCAGCGCGGAAGTTTCCGAATTGGTGTGAAGGCAGAGCACGCCGAGATCGCGCGCCACCTCGTGCACCGCGAATGCGCCGGACGATGCTTCCGCATCGATCAGGATTTCGCATCCATCAGTATTGACGAGTTCGCGCGCCACGCGGGCGGCTTCCTGTGGCTGCCCCTTGGAATCGCGGATCACCATTTCGATCGTTCGGCCGGCCAGTCCGCCGGCAGCATTGACCTTTTCGATCTCCAGCATCACCGCATTGCGCGACGAGGTTCCGAGCTGCGCGACGCGCCCAGAGAGAATGGTCGGCATACCGATCTTGATCGTCTTGGCTTGCGCGCGCGCCACCCAGGGCATCGCGAACGTTGCGGCACCGGCGCCCATCATCGCCAACGTCGCGCGTCGGCTCATGCCCGGTTTGCGGGTTCTCGTCATTGCTTCCTCCCTGTGGGGTTGGCGTTCCCAAATCCCTCCCGGAGATCGTGACGTCTCCGTATCGCCTGAGGATTTCAGAGCGAGGGGGGTGACGTCAAGCCAAATATGAATTACGACTCACAATTCATCTAGGGAGAGGACGGGCCGGAACTGCCCTTTTCGAGCGGTAATGATCAACCTATCCAGCTTCATCGCTTTTCATGCCAGGCGGACGCCGGATCGCTGTGCGCTGAAATACCGCGGCGAGGATGTCTCCTACGCCGAGTTCGACGACCGCATCCGGCGGGTCGGCGGCTGGCTCGCCGGGCGTGGCATTGGTCCCGGCGACGTCGTTGCGGTGCTGATGAAGAACAGCACGGCGTTTCTCGAACTGGTGTTTGCGACCAGCCACATCGGCGCAGTGTTTCTGCCGATCAACTATCGGCTATCCGCCGACGATGTCGGTTACATCGTGGGCAATTCCGGTGCGCGCATCCTGATCGCAGATGAAGAACTCGCGGGCATCGCCGCAGGGGGTGTACCGGTGGTGCTGCTCGATGCGTCAGCGCAATCCACGGCCACACGGCTTGCGCCTGATATCGCGCTCGCCCCCATGCACGTGAGGCAGGCCCGCGACCTGATGCGGCTGATGTACACGTCAGGCACGACGGATCGCCCCAAGGGCGTGATGCTCACTTACGAGAACATGTACTGGAAGTCGGCCGATCAGACGGTTGTACTGGGGCTGAATGCGGAAACGCGATTGCTGGTGGTCGGTCCGCTCTACCATGTCGGCGCGCTCGATTTGCCCGGGATTGCGGTGCTCTGGCGTGGCGGCCTGCTATCTATCCACCGCAACTTCGAGCCGGAGCAGGCGCTCGCCGCGATCGAGGCCGAGAAGCTCAACGCCGCCTGGTTTGCACCGGTCATGACGACCGCGATCCTCACCTGCCCGACCCGCGACCGCTACGATGTCTCCAGCCTGCGATGGGCGATCGGCGGCGGCGAGAGAACCCCGGAAGCGCGCATCCGCGCCTTCTCCGATTATTTCAAGAACGCCCGCTATATCGACGCCTATGGGCTGACGGAGACCTGCGGCGGCGACACCTTCATGGAAGCCGGCCGCGAGATCGAAAAGATCGGCTCGACCGGCCGCGCCGTTGCCCATGTCGAAATCGAAATTCGCGATGACGCTGGCAACCGGCTGCCATCAGGCCAGAACGGCGAGATCTGTCTCCGCGGCCCCAAGGTCACGCAGGGCTACTGGAAAGATCCCGAGAAAACCGCGTCCGCCTTCTTTGGCGACTGGTTTCGCACCGGCGACATCGGGTATCTCGACGACGACGGCTTCCTCTATCTGACCGACCGCAAGAAGGACATGATCATCTCCGGCGGCGAGAACATCGCCTCCTCCGAGGTCGAGCGCGTCATCTACGAATTGCCGCAGGTGCGCGAGGTCGCGGTCATCGGCATGCCGGACGAACGCTGGGGCGAAAAGCCGGTTGCCGTCGTTGTGCTCACGGATGGCGCCACGCTGGAATTGCCTAATCTCATCGAATATTGCCGCGCGCGCCTCGCCGGCTTCAAGGTACCGAAACAACTCATCATCCACGACAGCCTGCCGCGCAACCCCTCAGGCAAGGTTCTCAAGCGCGTGCTGCGCGCCGAACTGGAAACTCACGCATGACGCAATCATCGCAAGCTGCATCGGGCAAAGTGACAAAACTCAACCGCGTCGAGCGCAACGCGTGGACCAAGCGCAGATTATTCGATGCCGCCACCAAGATCGTCGGCAAGTACGGTTACGCCGAGGCTTCCGTTGCCCGCATCACCGAGGCAGCCGGCGTGGCCCAAGGCACGTTCTACAATCACTTCGAGAACCGCCAGGAACTGCTTGATCAATTGCTGCCGAAGATCGGCATCGACATGGTCCACTTCATCCGCGAGCGCACGGGGACCGCAGATGCCGCAAGGCAGGAGATCGAGCGCTTCAGCGCCTTTTTCGATTTCATCCGCGAGGTTCCGGAGTTCCTGCGCATCCTCAATGAGGCCGAATATTTTGCACCCGTCGGCTACCAGAAGCATCTCGATAATATCGCGACCGCCTACGTCCGCATCCTCAAGCGCGCCCGCACTGCTGGCGCGATCGTGGATTTCAGCGACGAGGAGTTCGAAGCCATCGTTCACATGTTCATGGGTGCACGCGGCTATCTGAGCCGACGTTACTCCTATTCCGGCGGCGCGGTAACGGCGGCGCCCGAGCATGTCATCTCCGCTTACCGAAAGCTGGTCACGCGCGGGCTGTTCACACCGGATAAAGGCAACAGCCATGACCGCTGAAGGCATCGTTCTCGTCACCGGCGGCAGCCGCGGCATTGGCGCTGCAACGGCAACGCTTCTCGCCGCTCAAGGCCAAAAGGTCGTTATTGTCGATATTGCGCCCGAACCGCTCGCGGAAACGCAAACCATCCTGTGGCCCGCGCCCTTCGACGTCGCGAACGAAAGCGCTGTCGTCAGCGGCATCGCTGGTATCGAAACCGCCCACGGCCCGATCACAGGTCTCGTCAACGCCGCCGGCGTGTTCGGCAAGATGCACAAAATCGAACGCGTGCGGATGGAACAATGGGATCGCGAGGTCAATATCGACCTACGCGGCACCTTTCTGGTAGCCCGCAGCGTCGGCGTGAAGATGGCCGAGCGCCGGCGCGGCGCGATCGTCAATGTCGCCTCCGTTGCCGGCATGACCTCAGGCCCGATCCACGCCTACACGGCCGCGAAGGCCGGCGTCATCCAGATCACGCAGACGCTGGCTGCCGAGTGGGGCCGCAGTGGTGTCCGCGTTAATGCAGTCTCGCCCGGTTTCACGCGGACGGCGGCGCTGGAAGCCGGCATCGCTTCGGGTGCGCTGAACAAGAAATGGCTCGAAAGCCCGACCGCGATGAACCGGCTGGTCGAGCCAGTCGAGGTCGCACAGGCCATCGCGTGGCTGCTGTCGCCGCTGAGCAGCGGCATCACCGGAATCAACCTCCCTGTCGACGCCGGCTATATCGCCGGTACCACCTGGGCCGCCTATGGCGGCTTGCCCGAAGCACCAGGCGCGTAAACGAGGACACCAGCATGAATATCGAGCTGCCGCGCAAGAAACTCGATCTGTCATCGGCCATCGCCGAGGGCGATATCCGCGTCCTGTTGATGGTCCTGGTGCATATGACCGGCGACGAGCGTTGGCTGGAGCCTCCCTGCAAGCCCAAGCGCGACGTCCGCCTGATTCCGGATCCGCAAGCCGGCATGCCACCGGAAATCCAGGCCGAGATCCGTGCCGCCGTCTTGAAGCTGTTCGCAAACGGTGAACCGAAGCCCGTCATCACCGATCCCGGCAATGAATTGATGCTGAAGATGATGCGCACGACGCTGGGCGAAGACGTCGCCCCTGAATATGCGCCGCTGATGCGCGAGGAAATGGGCTTCATTCCCCGGGAGGCGCGCTGGACTAAGCAACCTCCGAACGAAAAGCTCGCGCAGCAGCATGTGCTGATCGTCGGCGCCGGTGTCTGCGCCATCGCGCTGGGTGTTGCCCTTGGCCGGCTCGGCATCCCCTACACCATCGTCGAGAAGAACGACGAGCTCGGCGGCACTTGGTACGTCAATCGCTATCCGGGGTGCGGCGTCGATACGCCCAACCATTCGTACTCGTTCTCATTCGGTCCGCGTAATCCGTGGACGCGCTATTTCGCCCAACGCCAGGAATTGCTCGATTACCTCAAGAAGGTTGCGCTCGAATACGACATTCGAAAGCATCTTCGCCTCAACACGGAGCTGACATCATCGCGCTGGGACGAGAGCAAGCGGCGCTGGATATCGACGTTGAAGACCGCCAATGGCGAAGAGATATTTGAATCCACCACGCTGGTCAGCGCGATCGGTCAACTCAACGACCCCCACCCTGCGCACTTCAAGGGCGAGGAGGATTTCAGGGGAGTGATGCTGCACTCCGCGGTGTGGTCCGACGACATCAAGCTCGACGGCAAGCGCGTCGCCGTCATCGGCACCGGCGCCACCGCCATGCAACTGGTGCCGTCGATCGCGGACCGTGTGGCGTCGGTCACCGTTTATCAGCGTACCGCGCAATGGGCGCGCCCCGTGGCGGGTTATTCCGATCCGATCACCGAGGGCGCGCAGTGGCTGCTCGCGCATCTTCCATTCTATGTGCAGTGGTACCGCTTCAACATGTTCTGGCGCTACGGCGACGGCCTGCTGCCGTTCCTGCGCAAGGACCCCGACTGGCCGCATCCCGAGCGCGCCGTCAACAAAGGCAATGACCGGCATCGTGAAGAGCTGACCAATTTCATCCTGTCCGAATTGAAGGACCGTCCAGACCTAATCGAGAAATGTGTGCCGACCTACCCGCCCTACGGCAAGCGCATCCTGCTCGACAACAACTGGTTCAAGACGCTGACGAAGCCGAATGTCGAATTGGTCACCGACAGGATCGACCATTTCGCGCGCGACGGCATTGTCGCCTCCGACGGCAAGTTGCGGCCCGCAGACATCATCGTCATTTCCACCGGTTTCAAAGTCACGGAAATGGCCGCTCGCCTCAACATCACAGGGCGCGATGGAAAAAATCTGAAGTCGGCCTGGGCCAACGACAACCCGACCGCCTATCTTGGCCTCACCGTGCCGGACTTTCCCAATCTCTTCGTGATGCTTGGACCCAATTCAGGCCCGGCGCATGGCGGCAGCGTGATCTTCCAGTCTGAATGCCAGAGCCGCTACATCTCCGCCTGCCTCGTCGAAATGATCGAGCAAGGCATCGCTGCGATCGACGTTCGTCCGGAAGCGCACGATCAGTACATCAAGAAAGTGGATGCCGAGCACGAGCAATTGATCTGGACGCATCCCGGCATGACCACCTACTACCGCAACAAGCGAGGTCGAGTTTTTTCGGCGATGCCATGGCGGTTCGTGGATTACTGGGCGATGACCCACGATCCCGACCTATGTGACTATCGTCAGACAAAGGCTTGACCCAGTTCCCGGGAACCGGCCGAGCGACTTGCGTTTGGGACGGCTTGACACCAGCCAACATCTGCCGCAGCATTTCGCATGCTGCACCTGCCGGAGTCGCGGAGCATTTGCTCCCCACTTCGCAGGCATTGGCGCCCCGGTTATATGATCGAGACGACACGCAGCGGAACGGACATATAGTCCGTTGGCCAACTCTTGGAGAGGAGCATGACGCCACCGGGTCAGACCGGTGACCTTGCTCAGCGCAAGGTCCAGGTGCGATCGAGGTCATAGCAGCTGCCAGCCTCATTGCGCCTTCAACAATTCAAAGCTATCCGCAGGACTGGAGCGCAAAGGCCACGCGCATGCCGGATCCTGAGACCATACTGGTGTCTACCAGAAATCCTTCGTCTATAACGAAGATGTAGGGCCCCGCGATGCTCAAATGCACCGGGGCCCATTCGTTTTTGTAACGCCAAAAACCGCGTCGCGTTGTTTCATGCTCGGTTCGGATCGCCGATACTGATCGGATCGAAAAGGACACGCCATGGATAGACCGCGCGTAAGAATCTACACCGATTACAAGAGCCCTTATGCGTTCGTCGCCAACAAACGCCTGTTCGAGCTTGAGGAGATTTACGGCGTCGAACTCGAATGGCTGCCCTACACACTGCGCATTGCTGAATTCATGGGCACCATCGAAGAGCGCACGCCGCATTTCTGGCGCAAGGTGCGCTATGCCTATATGGACGCGCGCCGCTATGCCAACGCGCAAGGCCTCACCATGAAAGGTCCGCGGCGCATCTATGATGCCTTTTATGCCAGCGCCGGCATGCTGTTCGCCCGACGCCATGGCCTGTTCCGCCCATATCACGACAGGGTGTTCCGTGGGTTCTGGAGTCATGATCTCGAAATCGACAAGCTTTCCGATATTTCCGGTGTGATCGCCTCGCTCGGCGGGTCGTCAGAAGAATTCGAAGCTTACGTCCATGGCCCCGCACGGACAGAACACGACCGCATCATTGATGAGGCGGAGGCGCTCGGTGTGTTCGGCGTGCCGACCATGGTCTTCAATGGCGAATTATTCTGGGGCGGCGATCGCATCGACATGCTGATCGAACGCATCCGGAATCCGGAATCGATCGCGACGGCGCTGGGCAGCCGCCACCGGACGTGACGCAAGATTGTGTGCCATACTGCCAGCACCCTTGCGCTCAAGCAGCGGCCGCAGCGCTGACTTGTCTTGCTCATTTAACGCCGCGAACTTGTCGCGAAGCTGCTGCAGGCGCTTCACCTGATATTTGAATGGCGCCAGCGCATACGGCAGACCCCAAACGTTCATCTCTTAGGTAGGATCAGTTACCTATGTCTCCGGCTGGACAAAGCCCCAGAGCAGATGCCTGAGCCGGAGTAGGACAATAGCGCGCGGCAAGATATCTACCTGGTCCCGCGCGCCGTTTCCCGCAGATGCCATGGTACTGCGCATAGGAGCGGGCAGTGAAGCGGCGTTGCCGTCACACGGCGCGAGCGCGATCAAACTGATAGGTTTTCTAGCGCGCCCGGTTCAACTGCTGGGACACCCCGCTCCCCGGGCCGGATCCATGAGATGTTGACCGACGGTTGTCGGATCGAGAGCTGAAATTGTTCATTGCGGCGCCGACATCGGTCGTCGTTCGAGGTTGCGAAAATGAGAACTGATATTTTGGCGAGGTATGCCTGCTTCGACAATGGCGTCGCTTGACAGTCGAATTAAAGCGGCAAAGATGAGACATTCCGGGAAACCATCCGGCCCACTATGAGGCCGCCCTTTTATCAGTGGAAGCTGCGATGGAAATATTTTTGGCTGAGAGGGTCGCCTCGGTTAAGGACCAATCAAGCAAGACTTGCCGTTTTTGCAATAGAAAGCTCACCCTCGTGAGAACGATGGTTGAATTTGACAGCGGGGTTGTCGTTCATATGTTTGAATGCCCGTGCGGAGAGCGCATCTGGAAGGACTAGCAGAAACTGAAATGTCTTGCTGGCGCCCTTCTTCATACCTATGGCACTGCGCGCGGGGTTCCGGACGACCTTACCACTCGGGTTACCCGCCGAACGGCCTAATCGCGCGGAAGAGCTAGAGCGCAGGGAACTGAGCTGCGATTGGCTGGGTCAGTCCGCGTCCGGATTGGACAGAAGTTATTACTTGCAACAACGGCATCAGCGAAGACTGGACCAGCGCCGGATTGGAGCTGAAGCCGAAGCTGTGATACGCCGCCTTACGACCGGAAAGCGTCCAGCGTGTGGGCAACAAAGATGCCGACGCTAAGAGCGACAAGAAGTGCTGTAAGAGCTTCAAACATAGGGTTTCCAACCAATGGCCCAAGTAACATACTAGCTCGTTGCACAGTCAAAATGATTCAGGAGCAGGCGCAGCGGTTCTGTTGCGACTGGTGATTCACGGCAACGGTCCGCTGGCAGAAGGACGCCATCGCCTGAATCCGCCGGGCCGAAAGCAGTAGAGTTGGGCAGAAGGCTAACAAATGATCTGTTTGCGTCTTGCTGTTCCTGCCATTCTAGCCGCTGCTGTCCTGGCAGGTTGCTTTACCTATTTGGTTACGCCGCCGAGCGCTCAGGTCGAGGCCGATCAGCGATTACCGCCGACCGTGCTCAAGTTCGGAGGCCCTGACGCGACTGCTTCAACAAGCGTAGCTTTGATCTACACCCAACTGCGGATGAGCAAGCAGCCGCGGCCTACCGGGAAGCCGCCAAGGCGATCCTAAGGCGAGCGCCGAATGCGCAAGCGTCCGCCGAGGCCAATGCGCTACCAGCCAGGAGACCTATCCCATTGCCGAAGAGGCGCCCGATCACGCGCCATTGACTTTTAGGGAAGCCCCTGGTGCGTTGGGAAGCTGGACCATCCTGGATAACTGCGTTTGCCCGCCCGATCGAGATCCGCCCGGTTGCTGGCACTATCCAACCGTGCCGCTGGATAGATTCCCTAATCAGAACTGGGTACGATCTGTCCACCATTTGAAGGCGGGCGGTACGGCTCAGTTGCGTGGCGTCTCCGCGATCGAATTGGAATGCAGTCATTATTGCAGCAAAGGCGTCAACTAGGTCATTGCGATGATTGATAGAGGAAAGATGGAATCCTTCACGGTCCATGCATCTAAGGACGGCAATTGGGTCGAAACGGAGAATACCACCCCCGACGTTCTGTAGCCAAAGCGAAAGGCCTCCACAAAACAGGATGGGAGGTGCACATCACGGACTCGGACGGACAGGCGCTACGGTCCGACACGGTTCATTGAGATTCTATCATTCGATCGAAACTCGTCGATCAAGGTCTAGCTTTTCCGCTCCTCTTGGAAAGCATCCACAGGCTGACAAAGGCTGGTCGCGCGAGTGCGATCCCATATCATTGCCAGGTGGCTGGCCCTGACCACCCTGCGAGACGCTGCCACTATTTATATTTGGCGGACTTCCGCGAAGAAATTCTGCTGCGCCGATGGCAGGCGGCCATCGGACTCTTATGCTGGTCCTCGAACCGGGTGGACGCGTTGGCGTTTGCGCACACAAACCAAGGCCAGGTTCGCAAATTTAAGGGAACAGGCGAACGCTTTGGTTCACAAGGCGACAACCAGGTTGGCGGCAAGGCTCCGCTGAGGTTTCGCCGAACACGCGGCTACCGAGACCTAATTTCAAACGACCCGCAAGGCGTTGCTTTCCAGTAGGAGGTTCTGGACGCGATCAGGTTCTTGTTGAAAGGCCGCCTCCTGGCGGCTTTTCTTTTGCTAGTATTTCATTGTGTAATGAGTCGCGCCATTCTCTTGGGGCTGGGCATGAACGACCGAGAACTGGAGGAGATGGAGCTTAACGACCTTTGGGACCTGCACCAGACGATCATCGAGATCCTAAATCGAAAACTCGAGAACGAAAAGCGCAAGCTTCAAAACAGACTGGATGAGCTTGGTCGCAAGTTCGGTCGATCCCCGACTGACGTCCCGCAACGTCGGCGCTACCTCACGGTCGAGCCGAAGTTTAGAAATCCCGACAACCCCTCAGAGACGTGGTCGGGACGCGGCAGAATCCCAAGATGGCTAGCCATACTCATCGCGTCCGGAAGGAACCGCAATGAGTTTCGGATCGGATAATTTGCTGGACAGGCCGCCTTCGCGGCGGTCCTTCATTTGGCCCGACTATCCTGTCTGCTCCTCAGAAGCTTTCGCCGTTCCGCTGTCAGCGCGAAACCAACCCCGATGATGATAAGCGCAAGCGTCGCACGCAGGCTTCCTGGTGCGATGCAATTAATGCAGGTTCCGATTACTGACGCCGTGACGTTGCCCCACCGGCTTAATCCAGTTTGAAGTTCGTTCTGGCCCACGACAACGACCAGAGCATGAAGCGCAGTCGCTTTTCGGAAGAGCAGATCATCGGGATTTTGAAGGAGCACGAGGCCGGGTTTCGGTCGTGGGGGGTTTTACCTAGTTCGACGGCCGACAAATCGAACTGTATCCAATCCAGCAGGCCTTGAACATCTGTGACATTGCGGCTGCATCGTTGGCAGGGTTGGTGAACTTTGCAACTTACACTGCCGGTCGAACAATGGTACGCATCCGGTGACGGCCCCCGGTTAGGCCGTTCTGGGTGGAGGACTGATTAGGCTCAAGCCGCGTGAGCGATGCTCTGAAGCCGCCAATTCCAAGGCAGGAGTTCGTGGATGCGTTTGGCGGGGTAATCTGGCAGGCGGGCCAGCACGTCGGCGAGCCAAGCTTGTGGATCGATGTCGCTGAGCTTGGCGGTGGCGATGAGGGTGTAGATCGCAGCCGCACGCCGACCGCCCTCGTCGGAGCCGGCGAAGGTCCAGTTTCTTCTGCCCACGGCGACGGCCCGTAGCTCGCGCTCGGCGGCGTTGTTCGACATGCACAGGCGCCCGTCATCAAGGAAGCGGGTGAATGCATCCCAGCGGCTGAGGCAGTAGTTGATCGCCTTGGTCGTCTCGTTGTTCCTGGAGAGCTTGTCCCGCTGCTCGCGCAGCCAAGCGTGCAGTTCGGTGATCAATGGTCGACTGCGCTCCTGGCGCACGTGCCGGCGCTCCTGCGGCGCGAGACCGTTGATCTCGCGCTCGATGGCGAACAGGACGTCGATGCGCTTGACCGCCTCGGCCGCGATCGGCGCCTTGCTGAGCCGTGCCAGATCGAAGAACTTGCGCCGGCCGTGCGCCCAGCACGCGGCCTCGATGATCGGACCTGCTTTGCGATTGGCCTCGTAGAGCTTGCCAAAACCGGCATAGGCGTCGGCCTGCATCAGCCCGGCATAGCCCGCCAGATGTTGCTCCGGGTGCTCACCGCTACGATCCGGCGAATAGAAGAACACGGCGGCCGGCGGATCGGGGCCGGCGAACGGTCGGTCGTCGCGCGCATAGGTCCAGAGCCGGCCGGTCCGCGTCTTGCCCTTGGCCAGGACCGGCACCGTGGTGTCGTCTGCATGGATGCGCTCGGCAGCGAAGACATGGCTCCGGATTGCATCGACCAGCGGCATCAGGGTTGCGGCCGACGCGCCCACCCAGTCGGCGAGCGTCGATACGTCGAGGTCGATGCCTTCGCGCTGGTAGACGTCGCTCTGACGATTGAGCGGCAGGTGCAGGCCGTACTTGGCGAACAAGATATGAGCGAGCAGCTTCGGCCCCGCACGTCCACGCGCAATCGGGTGCGAGGGCGCCGGCGGCTGAGTGATCGCCTCGCAGGCCCGGCAGACGAGCTTCTCGCGCACGTGCTGGATCACTTTCCACTGGCGCGGGATGAGCTCCAGCATCTCGGTCACGTCCTCGCCGATCTTACGCAATCGGTTGTCGCCGCAGCATGGGCAGGTCGCAGGCACCGGATAGACAATGCGCTCCCGCGGCAAATGCTCCGGCAGCGGCCGGCGCGCCGGCTTGCGGCGCTCGAATGGTGCCACCGTAATCTTGTCGGCTGCGGCCATCTGCGCCGCAGTCTCGGCTTGCGCGGCGTTCTCTTCCAGATCGGCGAGCTGCAGCTCGAGCTGGTCCAGCAATGCGCCTCGCTCGGAGGACTGTCCGAACTGCTCGTGCCGCAGCTTCTTGATCGTGAGCTTGAGCTTCTCGATCAGCAGTGTGTCCGTGCCTGAGCTTCCGCCTCCGCGGCCAAGCGGGCCGCTCGCTCGGCAAGCAGCATCGCCTTCAGCCTGGTCACATCGTCGGGGAGAGAATCATCGGCGCCCATCGCCGACCAGAGAATCACAAGACGCGGTCTCTGTCCGGACTGCCGATCGTGCCATCGATTCAAATCACAGCGATCAGCCGGCCGCCTGCGGTCGCCACGTGTGTTGCGGCATGCGCCAGTCAATGCCCTCCAGCAAGTAGCCGAGCTGGGCCGGGGTGATTGTCACCACGCCATCAGTCGACGACGGCCAGAGAAAGCGGCCGCGCTCCAGCCGCTTGGCGTAGAGCGACATACCCAGCCCATCATGCCAAAGGATCTTGATGAGCTTGCCGCTCTTGCCACGGAACACGTAGAGGTCGCCGCCGTGCGGGTCGCGCCTGAAGGCTTCCTGCACCAGCAAGGCCAGCGAGTTCATGCCGCGACGCATATCGGTATGACCGGTCGCAATCCACACCCGTACGCCCGACGCAATGGTGATCACCGCGGCCGTCCATCAGCCAGTGCCGCGACCGCGGCCTTTAGCGTCGCCGCGTCGACCGTACCCGTGATCCGCATCCGAACCCCGGCCGTGAACTCGATCTCGATCACGCCGCCGCCGGCCGACCCGACTGGACCAGGCGTCGCCCCCGATTCCGCGACCATCATCGCCGGTACGAAGCCTGTTTGATGGTTGGCATCCTTCGGCTCGGGGCGAAACGACCGTCGCCATCGGAGCAGCAATGAGCGCGAAACGCCGTATCGCCGCGCCGTCGCAGCGACCTGGCGCGGCGCCTGTAAGCTCTCCAGGACGATCTTGAGCTTCTCATCCTCGGACCAGCGCCGCCGCCGGCCTGTGTCCACCACTTCGAGCCGTTCAACCTGGGCGCTGCGCCTATCACTGTCCATAAGGACAGTTCTCAATAACGCGTCTCACTCGGCAAGGCGGCCTTCACCGGACGGATACGAACAATGCAGTCGAGCCGCGCCAGGTCACCGCGCACAACCGACCGATCACGTCCGAGCGTCTTTACACGACCAAGACCCAAAGCGGACATCGAGCGTCCATTCCACTCTTGGCTCCAGGGGGCAATATCGTTCCTCCTGCGCGGCTCTAAAGTCTAGCTTCCTTAGGCGGATTTTGCAGGATTGAGATAGTGCGCTAGCACAATTGTGCTTTCCGAGCACTCATTACGCTTTCGACTGTATCTTTGACGCGCTTGTTGAAAGCCGCAACCGAGTGATGGTCGACATAATACTTCGCTGCAGCAATCTCCTGCGATTGCCGCATTGGAGCATTGATAAGCATTCCAACTGTTGCTTCGGCGAGTGGCACGGGCTCGTCTGCAATCGCCGCGATGGTTTCCAATTTTCCTGGATCAGGAAGGCCTTCGAAGGCGTGTTTTGTTCCCGCAGGAACGCGGCCATATGCAAGAGCTTCCAACACTTTGATCTTTGTGCCGCCGCCCCAAGTGATTGGGGTTGCTATGACCGCGGCCTTTTCGTATTCGGAACGCAATTCGTCGACAAAACCGAGCACGCTCACATTCTGCTTGGCACCCCACTCGCGCGCGAACGAAGATTGAGTCGCACCGGCAATTCTAAGCTCGGCCTGAGGTACGCGTTCACGAATCAATGGCCAAACCTGACGCAGGTACCAGTTCATTCCGTCAGTGTTCTGTTTCCTCCCCCAATCACCGACCGACAATAAAATTTTTGATTCTGCGGCGGACGGTTTCAAGGCGTTAATTTCGTCGCCAGTAGAGGAAAGTGGAAGATTTGGTAGCGTCGTGACATGGCGCCGATCGAGTACCGCAGTATCTTTTTCCGAAGCAAGCCAAACGTGATCGGCTTTTTCGAGCACCTGTCTCCCTAGGTACAAACTACCTTGTAGTGCTCGTTGAAGGTAGGCATGCTGCAAGAGATTGTACCTTGACGTCGATCGTATTCTCGCGGCTGTACGGCTAGGTTCCCAGTCGTCGGCATCAATGATGAGGGGGACAGTTCGTTCGGCCAGCAAACCCGCGGCAGCTGACGTGCGACAGAATCTTCCGACTATCAGGTCGACTTCACCGCGATCGCAGAGTTCGGCGATGGTCCGTGCAGCCTCGATACTGACCCGCAGCCCAGCCATAGCCAGGCCGCTTCCGAAGACCATCCCCAAGCCTCGCGAGGCCTTTTCTAGATAATTTTCGTATTTGCTTCCGCTGGTCCCCGGCATAGATATTGACAAAACGGAAAGGGGTTTGTCGTCGAAAGCTGATGAAGGGGCAGACCCAAAATCATGATCGGGGCCGCGGTAATTCAGGTAGAGAATGCGTACACTTCCAACTTGATTCAAGGCGCTCAAAAGCAGATGCGATCGAATCGCTCCGCCACTGATTTCGATAGGAAACGGGGGAAAGGAAATAACATACAGAATACGCATCGAAATCGCCCGCGACAGTGACCCCGACCGACCGATTATGCCTGTTTCCCGATTATGCCTGTTTCTCGGCAACATCAAGGACCGCGTTTCTTTGGGCAGGGTCGTGACATTGCTAGAGAAGGATCAAACACTTTCGTGGAAAGCCTAACGTGGATCAAGAACAGCATTTAACGCCGTTAGTTGGGCTGAAGGTCGCACCCACTCACTATTGTCGGGGGGCGATTCGTGTGTATGCGAACGATATTTGGGGTCACAAATGACATTCTATCATGCCCGCGACGCCGCGGGCTGCATCACCCTTCGAAGAGAAACCGGAGAAGCCGCGGTCAAAAAGGCCGAGGAACTTGAGCAGATGGGCTACTTCGAGGTCGACATTATAGAGGAAGCCAAGTCTGAGGCCACCTGACCGCCGCCGAGCGTTGTGACTGCCATTGGCAGAAGAAAGATCAGTAGCATGCAAATCGCGCGGCACCCCTCGCCCGCTGCTGGCGTCCCCGCTTGCAGAAAAGAGGTTCTGCACAGAGCAGATCAAACCTCCCGCGGCATCCTAGCGCACCTTTTCATACCCTTTGTTCCGCGCTGGGCGGGTGCTCCGTCCAGCTCGGAACATACGTTGAGACGGTCACTACAGAGTTGCAGTCAGCCCCACATGTGCTCGAAGTGCTGGTGGTGGGCACACCGGCCGTCTGTCCCGAACGGCGCTGCGTGTGCAACAGCATTTTCCATTCCGCCGGCCACGCCGGGTGGAACATCTGCAACGGCAGCGCCGGCCAGAGAAGCCGCTGTCAGCCGCGTACCCACCGCAGACGGCAGCAAATCTGTGATAGTGCTCAGCGGGTCGGAGATTGTGTGCGCGTGAGCAAAGTAGGTGCCCCCTTCTAGCGGGACATTGTTGCCGCTCACGTCAGCACGGTTGGCGTGGAATCCTTCCTCAGCCGCCGTGACCAGCGCAGTATCGTGCCTCTGATGTCCATTAATCATCGCCGCCAGGGTGCCGATGGTGGAATCGTCGCCCAGCAGTTCGTTGTTGAACCGAGCCTCGAACAGGCGGCCCGGGGAGGCATCGAGATTGGAATTATTCTGCTCCCAACTTTCCAGCGTTCGGATGAAGGCACCCATACCGTGTGCGTTGGCCGTCGCTACCAAGTGCTCCGCGCGGTCTCCAGGAACGTTGCCCGAGGCGATAAAATCGGCCCAGACGTCGGCGCTCAGCCCGGTCTGAGCTAGTCGAAGATCGGCAACGGAGCTGCCCTCCACCCCATTGCTTTGACTGTCCACCCGGACGTTGTGGTGCCGGAGCCCTTCTTCAACAGTTGTGGTCGCATCGTTAAACATGGTCTCGAAAGACACGTCACGGGCGTTGAGTGCCTGCGCCGGGACCTCGGCTTGGGCGGCGGTATTGGCACCATTGATCGGAGCGGCTGGCGAGACGTCATCGGCCGCGACAACGGCCGGAGCGGCTGGCGGGACATCATCGGCGGCGACAACGGTCGGAGCAGCTGGCGGGACATCATCGGCGGCGACAACGGCCGGAGCAGCTGGCGGGACATCATCGGCGGCGACAACGGTCGGAGCAGCTGGCGGGACATCATCGGCGGCGACAACGGCCGGAGCGGCTGGCGGGACATCATCGGCGGCGATTACAGCCGGAGCAGGTGCCGAACCGTCAAGCGCCGTTGCGCCATACGTGCCAGGATCGCGCCCATCAGGAGCCGAGACCTGACCCAGCGCCACTGTGGGGTTGGACCCATCTTTTGAATAGGCGCGAATGTAGTCGATCTTCATTTGCTCCCCACCAACAGCGCCGGCCTGCGTAGCCAAGTTGGCGATCAGGTATTGCGGGTTGCTGTAGTCGGAAGGAGTAACTTGCGAACCCTTTAACTCACCGTCCACGTAGAAGCTGAGCTTGTCCGCTTCCCAGAGAACACCGTAGGTGTGATACCCGTCCTCGTTGGCTGTCTCGCTGTAGACCTGACGATTTTGCTGCCAAGGAATACCATTCGACGGATCGGTAGTGTGGATGTGGCTATACACGCCCTTGTCGTTTTCGCCATAGTGCTCAACCACGTCCAGTTCCTGCCACGCATCAGGCGTGCCGGGATTAACCTGTTGGTCGGGCAGCATCCAAAAGGCGTCCCACGCGTGCGGGGCATCGCTCAAGTCAGCGCGCATTTCAAAGTAACCTTGCTTCTGCGACCAGTCACCCTCCGTGGTAATCAGCCCAGATTCCATGCTCCCCTGAATACCGGAAGGCGTGACGTCGCCTGTGGCCGTGATGGTCAGTGCGCCACCTTCGACCTTGAACGGATCATAACCTGAGGAAGGATCGACGAACGAGCTATGTCCAAAGCCAACTTCGGCCTTGCCGTCGCTCATGATCCACTCAGAGCGCATATCAGCCCAAGTGGTACCTTCTCCTGTTGCGGAGATGCTTCGAGTGTTAAACTCGTCCGAGAACGTTAGCTTATACCCCGTAAGATCCAGGTTCGCCATATTTTGCATCCTTGGTGTACACTGGCATTCGCGCCCGATTTACAGATGGCCAGTACCGAGGCGCACCAATCTACGATGGCTGCTCGCCTCCGACGTCCCACGCTAAGTACGAAGCCGGATTTCGGCGACGACAGTGACGAGATCAGGGCAATCGGGAGACCTTGGTGCGATGATATTGTGATGTTGCCCGTCGCGCTGAACGTGCAGCAACCAGCGAACGAGGATGAGCACCATTAGCCAGCCGCAACCGTCCAACATTAAACGCGCACGAACGATGTGCGACAAAGATACCTTTATGTGATCGCGGTTGCACGGCGCTGTAATTCGCATCGGTCGACGCTGCAGTACCAGGCCTGATAAACCGAGCCAGCCGAAGCGACCTCACGACACTTGCACACTCCTCAAAACATCCAGCTTGGATATTTTTGCCGTGTGGAGGAAGCAATGAAGCTAACCAGGCTACCGAGATCGATGCCTCAGCAGTACTGATAATATCGGCGGTGCTCGCTTTACCTCGCAGGCATTTTGTTATTCAATGATTTCCCCTGGAATAGTCTATTCAAGCTGGGCGTGATTCTTTGCAGGATTGGAGCCAATGCTGGCTATCAGGTTTGCGGCCATCGCAGCGCCGATATTAGACCGCCGTTTGCGCCGGCGCGCGTGTGCCGCATTGGGATAAAGCCAGCGCTACTGCTTGGCGTCTTTTCCCTTTGGACGCGCCGCTTTCTTAAGCTCTCTCAGCTTGCCGAGCGTCAGTGGTGGAGCCCCGGATGGCAGCCCGCCAATCCACGACGGCATGTCGGCAACCGGGTTGCTGCCGGTAGCCGTAAAGCCCGCGATCAGGTTCGTAATGAGAAACAGGAATATCAGACGGCTTTTCACCGATACCAAAGGAGCGGCCCGACGCGCGGTGAGTCCTCGGAAAGGCACGCGCCGGGCCTGATGGCATGGCCAAATTCCAAGTTAAGGAAGATTCGTGGCGAAAACCGGCCTGCAGGAGCGCCATAACGCCATGGCATAGACATTGCTCTAGATAGATGGCTGGGGATTTGAGTGGCCCAGTTTGCGACAAGCGCCGCCCGGCAATGGATTTCGAACCGGGCGGCGGATTTTTTGGGACGAAACTGTTTTCCTCAACCGACGAAAACATCCTGAAACATAGACTAGACATCGTCATTTCCAGCAAACGGGATTGGTCATGCAATTTATCTTTGATCTGATTCGGACGCAGTCACGCAGCAGATATCTGGCCGCAATGGGTCAGCCGGAGGCTGAGCATTGATCGAGGCCTAAGGTGGCCCGACGCACGACCATTCCAGGCGACACACGCCGGCCCTTACACTCGGGTTACACGCACCGGGATGGCCTGTTGAGGCCGGGTATATTTCTTGGCGGAATCGCTGGCGTAGGAACTGTGGGTCGTGAGGTACGTTGCTGTGGGCGCCCGTCGCCCAACAGGCGCACCAATGACGCCCCCAGCCCGTACCCCGTGGCTGGGGGCGCTTCTCATTCAGACCTGTCCGCTGCTCCAATAAAAATGGCCCCGGCGGGACGTGCCGAGGCCATAAGAGTATTCCTATTCAAACAGCCAGAGGGCGTAGTGGGTACCCCGTCTGGCGCCCTGATAAGAGCGGGAAAATCTGGCAGCGTCTGTCCAATAGTGAACAGAACGCGGAGGGTTGTTGAGCTTGCAACCGGCCTTCGGAACCCCCTGCAAACCTCAACCTCGGGCCGTTCCTGGGAACCTGCAGCGTTGCCCAGGGTTGAAACCATCGCTCACGCGCAGCGTGGAGACAAACCGGGAGAAAGTGGCGGCCGGGCCCTCTCCAGCAGCTGGGGCCGTTTCTCATTCAGAAGCCGGCGAGCCGCCTTCCCAGCTTGGCAAGCCAAATGCTCACCCGAAAACAAGCACGTGCCGCGTAGAGACGGATCAGTCGCATTCGTGCCCCCAATCCTAACGACAGCCGCTAGCAGGGTTCCGTGCAGGTTTCGCAATCCCAGAAACCCCGCAACATGACAAGGTGGGTTGCCGCCTTTAAGACCCCTGAGGGCAGTTGCCTGCATGATTGCGTGGCGTGGGTGCCAGGGCTGTTCCTTTGCCATCACCGCATCTCCACGGGTGTTGCTTCGCCTCGTTCGGGTCAACCTCCTTCCGATCGCCATCATCCCGCTCGGCATCAATCCCGGGATTATCCCACAGACGAAGCCAACATGACTTGCTCTCGCCGGTCATGCGATCGAATGAGCTTAGGGACGGCTCGTCGTCCGCGTCGTCGGCTTCGTCCTCCGGCTCCAGCTCCAGATGGTTTGTCGGTCTCACCCACAAACCGGATAAACCCGTCAATCTCGTCTCTGGCTTATTTCCGGAGTCTTCCTGTCGCGCGAAAACACATGCTCGGTGGAAAACCGTTGGTCTTGAAATGGAGCGCTCCAGCGGACTCTGCTGGCCTTCCTGTGGGGGTGTGTCGGATGGAGTTCGTCACCTGTTTGGCTTATCACAGCCGCGCCGGAAACAGTCCGGCAGCCGCCGACGGCGGATGACAGCTGCGATGGAGAGCCGCCTTCGGGCGGTCTCATAGTCATCCCCTGCTCTATCCAGTTCAGATGCCACGCAGCACTTGGGGCAGCGATAGGTCGAACCGCAATCCCAAGCGGCTTCCCCATGTCGACCCTCCCGCGTTTCAATGGAGGAGCTATCCCAACTCTGCTGGTTCGAGTTCAATGCTGCGGATCGGCACGTCGTCCGGCGACTTCCGACCGTCCCACACCACGATCGGGGTGGCTTTGTTGGCGGTGATGCGCTCGACCACGCCGCGCCGATCGGTCCAGTCAAACTGGCCCGGGCGCTTGTTGTTGTTGAACGCGGCTGCGACGCGCGCTGTGATCTTAACCCGGTCCCCTCGCTTGATCATCTTCGGTCCCTTAGCGGATTGAACGGCCAGAACGTCGTGAAAACAGGAAAGCGAAAGCCACCGATTGCAAACTCGGCGGTGCTGATACGCTAACGGAACACTTGTTCCAGTCTTGTGGGTAGCGTCCTAATAAATTGCGTCTTGAGCGCCAAATTTGGCGAGTTTCTGTCCTTAAATTTAATTTGCGGAACTTCTGAGAGGGCCACAGCTTAGAAATCGCGACTCGTTACTTTGGCCACGCGTAAAAAAGATCGCCGTTGCTCGGTCGAGCATTCAATAATCGCGTGCAGACCGCTAGCCAATAGAACGGCCATGTAAGCGGACACGTTAGTTCAGCTCAGGCAGCTCGCAAGAGCAACACGCCGACAGGCGTCATCAGCCTTAAATTTCAGCGCCGGCCGGCATCAATCTCCGGGACTCCCGTAAAGGACGTTGATGCATGCAGGAGCCCTATGTGTACATCCGCGCAACACAATAAGCGTGGTCGATCTATCTGGCGCGTAACAATTCGGTTGCTCCCGACAAGAGCGACGCTGCACGTTGCAGCGCTTTGTACGTGGGCGCTGGCAAGCCGGAGAGACAGACCTCGATGAGTTGACCTACTCGGGATTATCTTTTCCGTCGCGCCTTGACGTTCTGCCAGGGCAACGGCGAGGTTGCCCTTACATTAATGCGTCAGGTTGCAGAGCACAGCTCGCAGCCTGACCTAACTGGCGCTTTGTCTTTTTGCATCGCAGCGAGCATCATTTGTAGGTTGAGGCTCGTGCTCGGGACTGACGACCAAAAGGAACCGAAGGCTTCGACGCCTATTGCACGCTCCATCAACCCTGGAGGAGACGATGGGTCACTTACATAAGAGAAACAGTATGACCACTAGCCGCTCCCGTGGCAATCATTGAAGTACGATACAAATCTCGGCGGCTACGATGCTGGCATCACGGAGTCGCAGCTGCAGAATGCCCCGAAGTATAGCAACGACAATTCATGGAATGGGAGTGATCCAACAAGAATCCGTGCGGTGAACGACTATTACGGGGTGGGATTTAACAAGGACAACGAAGGGCCGCTGCGACGGCCCTTCATTGCTCCAAGCGCGGGGGCCTACTCTTTCGCCGCCGATCCAGCCCGTCGCCCTCAGAATTCGGCTTTCATAGACTGAGTCCCGTCATTTCCCGACAGGCAAACCAAATATCATTGCGGCCTACCGCAATGACACGCACGATGAAGAGTAGTGCACCGACCGAGGCTGCCAAGCTGGATGCGAAACCAAGCCTCAAGTCTTTGCCGCTCATGTCCGCGCTAATCGTGCGGTGGCAATTTCGCCCCAGTACGAATGCGTCTTGCAATTCCACGCACCCCATGTTCACGCCGTATTTGACAACGCCCCGTCGGGCGAGCCGGTTAGAACTCTAGCTTCAGTCCCTCTTGCAAGGGCTTGCCATTCCAGGGCCAGCGGCCCGGAAATAGTGACTTCATGTTAGTCGGCAAGAACTCATTTCCGGACCTCTGCCAGCGTGAATTGCGATATCCGCTTTGCCTTCGATGACCTGACGCGGTCAGCTCGACCGGTCATTCCGAAAGTGCCATTAGCGGATTAGGCTTAATCCAACGCCTGCGCTTGCCACCACCTATTGATTGACTTGCCTACCTCGGTGTCCACGTGTTGACGGCGCTCTGCGCTGACCCGATAGGTTCAAAAGTAGCGAGCGTGGCGAGTTCCCGAAAGCGGTTTCCGCGGCCCCAGTGAAATCAAGATTTCTCCGCTTTTTGGACCTCGATAGCGGGGTACAGGTCGATAAGAATACTAAAAGGAGGCATCCACCAATGCCGACAAAACGCGATTTTGATTCTAATCCTTTGCCTCTCTTTCTCGCCGAACCTGAGCCGTCTATCGGAAAAGTTTGGACCAGAGCTGTTATCTCGTCGCGCGTGCTTAAGGCGAGTATTTTGCTTGCAACGGCGACAGCGATCGGTATCGCAATTCTGTCGGTGGGAAATCCCGTGACGCTCTTGGCAAATGTCACGGCTTCGCTGGTCGACAAATCGGTAGACCAGCGTAGCCCCGATCAGTGGGCGCCAGCAATTCAATCTACCGTTCAGGCTTTGCCGCCGACCGCACAGGACGCGCCGACCCGCGACCAAATTGCTGCCGCCTTTGAATCCGTCGGCCAAAGTCAGACGGAAAATACGGCGACATCGTCTGAAGCCCTGATGAGGCAATTTCAAGCTTGGGCGGCCGAGAAGGATGCGCAGGCACAGGTCGCGCCCGTGCAGTCCGTTCAAGATGCGCCGGCACAGGTTGCGGAAAATGCGCGGGCACAGATTGCCGAAAATGCCCGAGCACCTCTCCGGCCGATGCAAAAGCACCGAGTTGTCCGGCCCTTCCACACTAATAGTACGCATGCAGAAATACGGCCCGTGCAAAATCCCCGAAAAACAGTTCGGCGAGAGCAGAATGCAAGGGTACAGGTTCCGCCCGCACTAGACGTGCGAGCACAGGGCCAGTCTGTGCAAAATGCCCAGGTACCGTCGTTCCTACAAACCTTCGGTCAGCGCAATTAGACCGAGCACGAAGGGATTTTGTTCAAACCTCCTGACAGCAGCCAGCAACCCTTCTGCGCGTCCCGAGAGGATCCTCCTGCGCATCCCCGTTCGCGATTGCCGAGACTTGTAAGCGATCTCGCTTGTAATTGAACGGCCGATCATACTTGGTGCGTCCCTAAGCGACTGATGGTCTCGTGTCCTTCAATGCGTGTCGCTCGGCTGTTTCTCAGGTGCCGTCGTTCGGCCTTAAGCTGCTGGACTTCTGTTACTCCCCCTGATTTTCCGGCATTGCCGGGCGTTGTTCGCGGCGGTTAGGCTGTGAACAGGCGATATCCACTACGCACGAGGCAATCCACGGGAACAGGTTCGAGTAAGTGGACGACGTTTTCATTAGATCGAGGCTCGCAGTATTGAGCTCACGCTTCGATCAGCTTGCGATGCCACTCTAGTGCGTCGCTTCATCGGTAAGCTTGCTCGGATTTGTCTTCGATGTCGTGAGCAAGCTTGTCTCGGTTATTTCGCGAAATTGGTCACGTTCCCGACCCAATAGCGGAAGCGTGTACCGTCCCATTTTCTTCTAACGCAGCTTTCCGTGCGGCTGGCCCGGAGTCAGCGAAATCTGCCGGCTGGTACTTTGCCCATCCAAAGGATCCAATCATCGCTTATGTCGGCTTGGTATCCCGACGCAGGTCGTCGTCCCATCCGTTTCTCGTGCGGCAGCACTGCACGGCTTTGCCCGAACAATCTCGGTTGATACTCCGTCTTCCGCGACTTTGGCCAAGCCCGTTTGCGGGGTGACCAATGTCTGCGCGGCAACACCTTGAACTGCCACTGGAGCGACCGGAGACGATTGCCCGGTTATAGGTGGCGAAGAGGATCCGACTGCAGCTCCACCTGGGTTGGTCGTCGTCGTCTCACCTCTGCTTAAAACCCCGCTGCCTGGAATGGTACCGCCAGCGGCTCGGCCTCGAGGGAGATCGATGCCGAAGGAAGTTGTGGCACTGATGTTGCCCGTTGCCGGAGGGGCTCCGCCACTTAGGTTTGCATTCGGGGCTACGCTGCCGGGGCCTGCTCCCACGGCAGATTGGCCTGATGGACCGACCGTAACCGTGTTGCCGCCCTGGACACCGCTCGAGAAGGCGGATCCGCTGCTTACGTTTGCGTTTGGAGCAACGCCCCCAGGAGGATTGATGCCGGATGGAGTGACGGTGTTGCCGCCCTGGATGCCGGTCGGGAGGGCGGATCCGCTGCTTACGTTTGCGTTTGCAGCCACGCCCCCAGGGGGATTGATGCCGGATGGATTGACGGTGTTGACGCTCGGCACGCCGGTCGAGAAGGGGGATCCGCCGCTCACGTTAGCGTTTGGAGCCACGCCGCCGGGGGGGGCCGGGGGGAAGGATGCCGGATGGATTGACGGTGTTGACGCCCGGCACGCCGGTCGAGAAGGGGGATCCGCCGCTCACGTTAGCGTTTGGAGCCACGCCGCCGGGGGGGCCGGGGGGAAGGATGCCGGATGGATTGACGGTGTTGACGCCCGGCGCGCCGGTCGAGAAGGCGGATCCGCCGCTTACGTTTGCGTTTGGAGCCACGCTGCCAGGGGCTCCATTTGAGACACTACCGCGCCCGCTGATTCCTCCTGCGCTAGCTGCGCCTGGACCACCCATACCACCCGCAGCCGCTCCCCCGCCGCCGGTCCCGCCCCCGGCACCGGCGCCGCCAGCCGCAGACCCGCCGCCTGCGCCTGCCCCGCTGCCTGCGCCTGCCCCGCCGCCTGCGCCTGCCCCGCCGCCTCCGCCTGCGAGAGCAGAACTGGCAGGCAACAAAAAGGAGATGAGGATTGCGAAGATCGCGTGTGTTGATCGAGCGGCCATGAGAACCTCAATGGACTGTGCTATGTCAACAACGTCGATGTCTCACGGTTCCTTGATGGTACGCCGTCAGGAGCGGGTCTAATTTGATTTGAAAGAACGTGACGGATGTCATGACGTCGCTTACCTTTACCCGAACCACCCAGCGACGAACAACTTTTCATTGAGAAATTGGCTTACTAAAGAATGGACTCCAGGGTTCCATTTTTTCCCGAAAGGCGTGCTCTATTCGAATTCCTGCAGATTGAGGCGGTCGGCACTGTCGCTCGAACACCTCGCGTTTGGCGCTGTCCGTAGCGAGCTCCCGGATTCGGGGCACATTCGGCGGCTCCTTTCCGCAATTTATCAAGGTGAACTTGATAGTCTTCACGACGAAATAAAATTTAGGATCTTCTCCACACTGCTGACCACGGCCAGCCAAAGAAGATATAGCCAACCGAACATCGCAATTAATGCCGTCGCGGCAAACGCCAGCTTGCTCGATGTCGCTCTCCAGGAGGAGCGAGGGCCTTCCTGAGCTGGCCGCGGAGTGGCGCCTTCTGCGCATAAGAGCCCTGGGAAAGGAACTAGCGGCCAAGGACCGTCACAAACATTGTCGTCTGCTACTGACGGCCGTGGCCGCCTGGAAAAGCTCTCTGGCGCTCCAGTGCTTGGTCGAGCTACGGATACGCCCACCGAATCCTCTTGTTTGACATGCTGCGCCATACGGCTGACCTTAGTCTATGATCTGAGCTCTACAGTATGAAGCTCAACTGCCTTGCCAGCGTGCTGCCGGGTCTTACTCCTGATTGCTTCTAGGGATCCGATCGTCGCGCGAAGCGTCGAGAACTTCCACCATTCGCCGAAGAAGGTCGTGGCATTCAACAGGTGATATATTGAAGTAAACAGATTGGCTTTGCTGAACATCCATCTTACTTGCTCCCAGACGCCGCTCGGGTGCGGTCCGCCTCAACGAGCTTCGTAAACAGTCGTTCCCATAGGAATAGCGAAATTGCCGATTTTTCCCATCTCGGAGGGGTGCCCTCGGATGATTCGCTAGGGGTGGTCCCACGCGCCGCGCCAGCCCCTGCGCCCCACTCTCTTCCAATCGCAGACCCGTCACTTCTGTCTGTCCGGTAGTGGACAAAACAGAATTAGGCAACGGGCCCTTACGTACCGGTGCCGAGAGTATTTGGCTGGTTGTGGCCGTTCGAACGATTTCCTGGAATATGCGCCGTCACTTGTCGGAGGCATGCCGTCCATCATCGCCATCTTTTTGCAGCAGGAGCCGCCCATGGCCTGCCGGGCTTCTGTTCCGGCTTAGCTTGTTAGCTCGAAGCCGCCCGCCAATCCTTGAAGGCCCTTCGGACATGTTGTTGGAAGCCGATGCCGCACCGGCTTTAATTTAAAGGACAGAAACTCGGCAAATTTGGCGCTTAAGACCCTATTACGGGCGCCAACCACAAAGCTGGAACAAGTGTTCCGATAGTGCATGGGCACCGCCTAAAGGACTGAAGATGGTCAAGCGAGGGGACCGGGTTGAGATCACAGGGCGCGTCGCAGCCGCGTTCAACAACAACAAGTGCCCGGGCAAGTTGACTGGAAAGATCGGCGCGGAGTGGTCGAGGGCATCACCGCCAACAAAGCTACCGCGATCGTGGTGTGGGACGGTAGGAAGTCGCCGGACGACGTGCCGATCCGCAGCATTGAACTCGAACCAGCAGAGTTGGGATAGCTCCCCCCAATTGAAACGCGCGAGGGGCCACCGGGAAGCCGCTTGGGATTGCGGGTCGACTTATCGCTGATCCAGTTGCGGCGTGGCGTCTAACCGGGATAGAGTAGAGGGGATGATTAAGAGACCGCCCCAGGCGGCCCTCCATCGAGGCTGTCATCCATTGTCGGCGATCGTCCGTGCACGTATCTTCCGATGAAGAGTGCTTGTAGGTAATGATGTAGATCCAGACTGTCATTGGTCTCTCTTGAGCTTTCGCCGGCCCCCAATGATGCTTTTTCCCTGACTCCGTAAACGCCCGGACGTGGCTGCGGTTCGGCGCTCGCATAACTTAGATCCCCGCCATCATCCTGGCCCGCTTAGCTCGACAACCAGCATCAGCTCATGCAACATCCGCACAGAATTGCGTCTCGCAATTTCCGTCTTAGCGGCGTGCACGGCGTTGCCTGGCCACTTTCTTTGGCCCTGTCTTTTGAATGCCTACAAGCTCAGACTGACTGCGGGGGACCGAGCGGAGCGAATAAATAGCCATCCAAAGGCCGGAGAGAACTGCGGTCGACGCCCGTGAATAAAACGGCACCAGCGCGCGAGACCGACAGATTGCTTCGAAAGTATAAATGCGCCGGGTTTTGAGCTGGGCTCGGCTTCCGCACATTCGCTATTGCTTTCGCGCTGGTTGGGCTTGGATAACGGCTCTGGTCGAGATCATCCCATGCGTTTCTGAGTATTTGACCCAAATGACCGTGCTGATTTATGCCGAAGAGCAGTCGGAGACCGACCAGTTCAAGGTGCTCGCAAATGCAAGCTCCGCTGGAACTTGGTTCGAGTGAAACGATCCCAAGTTGCTTTTGAATATGAGGTTTCGGCGTAACCGAAGGCCTTGAGCGGAGGATTTATGCGCGGATCCGACGCCGCAGGCGTTGGAAGATGGCTAAATTTCTCATCGCTATTTTAGCCATGCTCGGCTGGTTATCGCTATTGGTCTGGCTCGTGAGAAACGGGATTTTCTAAATGCGAAGGTCTTGCCATCACGAGATAAGCCCCCAACAACATGCCAGGCGTCCACAATAAGATTAGTGACAGTATCACTGTTTGCAGAATGCTCATGATCGTCCCCACGTCATGACCCCCAAGCTGTGAGTTTGACGGAATTGGCTGAGTTGCCAAGCGAAAGCTGTTGTGCATCGCACCTTACGAGCACCTTTGTCGGCCCTATCGGATCTCCATAGCGATCGCCTTCGGGCGGTTTTTCGTTTTGGGCTCTTCTGGCACCGCCAGTCACCCGGTTGGTACGGTGCAGCGCTAAGGTTGGTCAACCTCGAATGCTTGGAGCGGCAGAGACGTCGGTGCGTCACCTAGTTTGCGTTTCCCAGACTCGCGCTTCGGTTGGATGCTTCCTTTGGCCCGGGGACCATTGATTCGACCTTGGGAAATGATGCCGCTGTCGGCGTGGCTGACATTTGGCTGATCTTTGCCGCGCTCGCCTATGTGGCGTGCTATTTGATCATCGAGGATGTTGTGCAATTCGTTAGATACGCCCTGTGCCGCCTAATCCCCCAGTCAATCCACTATTTCGCGCGGGCTTCATTGACTGAACTGTTCTGGCCTAAGCCGCGACCATTTTTATGTTGAAAGGCCGCCTCGGTGCGGCTTTTCCTTTGCTAGTATTTCATTGCGTAACGAGTCACGTCGTTTCCTTGACGAGGCATGAACGACCGAAATTGCTTGATAAGTTTTGGGACCTGCACCAGAGGATCATTGAGGTCCCTAATCGAAAGTTGAGAACAAAAAGCGCAAATTTCAAAACCAACTTGATGAGCTTGGTCGCATGTTCGGTGATCCTTCTACTGACGTCCAGCAACGTGGCCCTACCCCAAGTTTGAGCCGAAATGTCGAAACCCGAATAGCCAGCATCAGCCGCGCTGGCTACGGAACTGATTGCGGCCGGAAGAAACCTCGATGATTATCGGATCCGATGAGTTTGGTGCTAGCTGAGACCGGGCTGATGTCCATTGTGGGCACATTTCAGTTTCGAGCCGATCAGCCAGTAGCGTCCTTCGGTCATGGCGTGCACCTCACGGATGCCATAGCGCATTCGAATTTCACTCGCGATGTTACTGTTCCGGCTCGAGCGCGCCTGCCAAGGTGCAAGTCATGGCACTGTCCTGCAACACCAAGCTGATCTATCCGCAGCAGAACATTCTCGAGGACACCTACGAGCCGATGCTGCCGAAAGCCGGCCACAGCGCCCGTAACGGCGAGCTCGCCTGGCCGGCGCTGCTGCGCAAGCTCGATCGTACCGATCCGTCCTATCGAGACTGAAAATTTATCGTGGGGTACCGCCTCCGCACGATGTTTGGGCGACGCCTGCCTGTAATTTGATCGCACATGCCCTCGTCAAATAGCCGATGCTGATATCGGGCGGAGCGATAGGTGCGTCCGATGAAGACATTCATTCGCGTGGTTGAATTGTGGGTGCCCGACCGAACCCGCACCCGTCTGGAATTCGGTGGCTGTCTTTGCAGCGACGAGTATTCGGAGTTCAGGGCTGTTAGCGAGAACGCGCTGTTCGCCTATGACGAAGGGCTCCCCGGCAAGGCCTGGGCCTGCGGCCATCCGGTCATCCTCTCGAAATTCGCAAACTCCTATTTCAAGCGCACGGACGAGGCGCTCGAAGCCGGATTGACCTGCGGCGTGGCGCTGCCGGTCTTTGCCGGTGAGTTCCTGATGGCGGTGATGGTCCTGTTCTGCGGCGACGACGGAGAGCACGTCGGCGCCATCGAGCTCTGGAACAACGATCCCGAGAAGTCCCACGAAATGGGACTGGTCGACGGCTACTACGGCACCGCCGACATGTTCGAGTTCAATTCACGGCATACGAAATTCCCGCGAGGGTTCGGCCTGCCCGGCCGTGCCTGGAAGGCGGGCATGCCGCTCATCATCAAGGATCTGCATAATGCCAGGAGTTTCCTCCGTTGGGAGGAAGCGAGTGAAATCGGAATCAATTGTGGCGTCGGCATTCCCTACACGACCCCGCCCGATCAGACCTGGGTCATGACCTTTCTGTCCGCGCAGGCAACGCCGATCGCGAGACGCTTTGAGATCTGGGTGCCGGATCCGTCGCGAACGGAACTAGTGTTTCAGTCCGGCGATTGCAGCAAGAATGCCGATCTGGCCTCGCTCTATGCATCAAAGACGATACGCAAAGGCGAAGGCAGCATCGGCGGCGCCTGGGCGACGGGCATGCCCGCCATCAACGGACATCTGATGGTCGATGAATCAATCGCGGCGCAGCTGGCCCGCGCCGCCGGCATGAACCAGATCGTTGTGCTGCCAGTAATCGAAAACGCGCTACTCAAGGCCGTGCTCGCCTGGTATCTCTAAACGGCCGGCGCGGCATATCAGCCCGCCTTGCGGCCGTGACGACGATGCAGTTGCGAGGACAGAAGGCGTCGCCACTCGTTGAACTCCAGACTTGCCATATCGCGCGGTCTTCATTGTCGATGCGGCCCGCTCCTGGCGAGATGACCGCGACTGCACCAGCCGCAAAGATTGCCTCGCAATCGAATGCGTTAAGCACGCGGGCAATAGGGAAAGCTGGAGCGGATAGATATCAGAGAAGTCCTGCAGACCAATGACAGTAAAACGATCCGTCGTCTCGCAGATTTCAGCCTTTGTCCGGCTCCACTTCGGACCGAAGCCGATATCGTCGCGAAAGTTGAGCAGGGGCCATTCCGAATTCACGTCGCACGATTCGATATCGTGATCGTCCACTCCCCGTTTTGACCAAGGTAAATGCAACAAACAGGCCGAAAGAGCGACCTTTGCCGCTAACTCGCCGCCCCGGCCGTGCATTCGATGCGCGACGGCGCTTCTGTTTCCCGTTGCAGGGATGCGTCAAAAAATGGGCCAGACGTAGCCGAACTGATTATGAAACCGGCGGTTTAGGCAATGTCCTGAAGAACTCCCGTACCTCCCGCACGAACAGGTCCGGCTGCTCGAAAGCCGCGAAGTGACCGCCCTTCGGCATTTCGCTCCAGTGCTGGATGTTCGTATAGCTCGCTTCCATCCACTTTCGTACCGGCGTGACGATCTCCTTGGGAAAGGCGGCAACACCGGTCGGCACCGTCACCTTGTGAGGCGTCCGGCGCTTCGGCCCGAAACTCTCCCAGTACAAGCGAGCTGAGGAGGCGGCAGTCGCCGTCACCCAATAGAGCATGACGTTGTCGAGCAGTTCATCGTGGCCAAGGATGTTTTCGGGATGTCCGTCGCAATCGGTCCAGGCCAAGAATTTTTCCAGAATCCACGCAGCCTGCCCACTTGGCGAATCCGTCAAAGCGTAACCGAGTGTTTGCGGTCGGGTCGATTGCTGCTTGGAATATCCAGAATCCCAATCGGCGTAATACTGAATGCTCTTCAGCGCGCGCTCTTCCTCTGGCGTGGGCTGCCCCTCCACGTTGGGTCGCGCCGACATCGCGAGCGTGATATGAATGCCAGCGCAATGTTCGGCGTCCTGTGCACCGATCGCGGTGGTGATCGCCGAACCCCAATCGCCGCCCTGCGCACCGTATCGCCCATATCCAAGGCGATTCATCAGCACCGCCCAGCTCGATGCAATACGATCGACGCCCCACCCGGTTGTCTTCGGCTTCTCGGAGAAGCCAAAGCCCGGCAGTGACGGGCAAACGACGTGAAAGGCGTCAGCGGCGTTACCGCCATGCGCGGTCGGATCGGTCAAAGGCTCGATCACCTTGTGAAACTCGACCACCGAGCCCGGCCAACCATGCGTGATGAGCAACGGCATCGCTTCCGGGTGCGGCGAGCGAACGTGCAGGAAATGAATGTCGAGCCCGTCGATCTCGGTGGTGAACTGCGCAAAACGATTGAGCCGCGCCTCGCGTCCGCGCCAATCGTACTCCTCAGCCCAGTAGCTGCAAATGCCCTTGATCCATTTCAGCGGTGCGCCCTGGCTCCAGTCGTCGACCAGTTCGGCTTCCGGCCAGCGCGTGTTGCGCAGCCGCGACCTAAGATCGTCAAGGACGTCATCGCCGACCGAAATGCGATAAGGCTTTATTTCTGTACCCATGGGAGATTTCCAATGTCATAGCCGGAGCTGAGTGAAGTGACGTGGAGCAGGAGTCGGCTCGTTGCATTCAATGTCCGTCAGTCCACATTCGCACTTCACGCAAGACCGACTTCTCTGCGCACCACGAGCCGCCCGTTTTCCGTACGCCGGCCCTTCTGCATGTCCTGATCCTTGAGAGGCGCTGCTCGGGAGGAATTCGCCTATCTTCCCTAAGGGTGTCGTTGCCCACAACTGGCATCCTCGTCGTCCTCACCGGCGCGCGCGATCGTCTCCTCTACAGGGAGGATCTTCTCGATTTCCATGCCACTGAGTTCACCTGCAACGCCATGCTCGCCCGGAGCAAGGACACATCGACTGGCACTTCATCGAACCGGAAAGTTGATGCAAAACGGCTTCATCGAGCGATAGCCGGATGCGCGATGAACTACCCAACGAGAGCCTGTTCTTCGATCTTGAGGACGCTCACGCAAGATCGTTGACTGATCGCCGACAGCAATATTCGGCGGCCTCCCTCGTCGCCGAAATACGGTACCCCCGCGGCCCATGCCGCGCACCTCGCCACAACGGACATCGGCTACACAACCCGACCACCCCCGCCGATCGCTCGTTGCTCGACCCCCGGCGCTGGGGCGCAAAAACTCGGAGAACCAACAGGGTCGATTTAACGAGTTTGCAACGGCCGATTCAGATGCAGGAAGATCTTACCGCAGCCAAATGCGCAGATCAGCGCGAGCGGAAGCATCATCATCGGAAGCAGCCAAGGCGCCACGCTCCAAGAATCATTAATTAACGATCCAAACAGCCAGCACAGCGCGTAATCGATGAAAACAACGAGGGCGACTACAGCAAGGGACGGCAGAACAAGGCCGGTAATCATTGAAGCCCAGGAGGGAGCAGCTGCCGACCAATCAATTCCGTCGAATTGCTGAGATGCTTCAACGCCTTCAGAAATGCCCGCTGTACTAGGATCTTCAACCCGCCCTGCGCCTCGCAGACCTGCGGTCCGCGGGACTATCGTAATCATGTTAGCTCCCTACGAATTCAATAATGTTTGTAACGAATAGACGAACGACACAACTCTTTATCTGCTTATTCGCAAGTTTCAAAGGTGATATGGGCCCTTTCAATAACAGAAATCTGTATCGCATACGGGGCCATGCACTTAATCCGGTTCCAACGGGGAACTAGCTAATCAGACTCCGCCGTGCGATACCGCGTGCCTCCTGACCTACAATTATGGAAGCGGGACTTCGATGGATGCGACGTGCCAAGGGACCCTGACGAAACCAGATCTGGGGTGACGCAGAGAGCCTGGCGCGCGAACAAACTATTGGATTTCAGTATCGCTCTTGGTAGCTGTTTGCGCGATCGCTCTTGATCCCCTTGCTGAGTGAACCAGCCCATCTCGGTAAGAAATCGCTTTGCAGCGATGCCAGAATTGCTCGGCCGCTGCAGCCATCCGTGCGTGTAACTTAGCGAAAGCCGCGTTTAGAAGCGATGAGCAACAGTGGGACGACAGCCGCAACGCTGTCTCCGGTCAGTTCCTGAATTCCGTCGGGTTGAGAAACCTGAACCTTCCCGTAAGGGCAGAAGAACGAAAGTCGCAGGGAATTTGCGCTCTCGGCCAGCGCCACACTTAAAAGCCGTCGCTGGGTTGAGTCAGCGACGGCTCTTATGCATCTTTCTACTCTCGCGGGCACACGTCGCGAGCCCGCGATTGGGGTGATGATGGCACCAATTAATAACAGTAGATCGCTTCGACCACGACAAGGCTTGGCAGATGTTGCCCATTAGCCGACGTCTCAATCGCACTCTGAAGTGCCTGGCACGAGGCTGTGCTTAAGAGTTGCCCGTGGTCAAGACCTTCGCAAGACGCGGCCGAAAGAGATGAGATTGACGCCATGCCGCAAGGCAAGAGAATCTGGGAGACAGTTTCGGGTGACAGGGTCGAATTCTGTTGTGCCTGGCGGGTAGCCCCTGCTTGCTTTCCTTTGGCAAGCTCAGTTGGCCTGGGGCTGAGCCCGCACTTTGCAGATGCGCTGACGCGGCTAACTAAGTCTTTGTATTAAGGTTTTCACAATAACAGGTCTACCACTGCGGCGGCCCCTTCCGCCAACTATTTCTGTAAGCATTTGTATTTATTATGTTATCTATATCGCGTTCTGAAAGCCCCACATTGCATCCCCATTTAATTCGGGTCACCGTCAATCTCAAAAGCCCTTATAAAATGGGCATTTCTCACGGGATCAATGTGATCTGCTGCGGCAAGCGCCCATTTCGACCACCGCTCCAATTTCTCCGCCGAAATCGAAGTGGTTTCGTGAGCGAGAACAGCTCTCACGGCATCAACATAAGCGCGGATATCCATCGCTTGTCGCAACGCAACGGCTTCATCAAGCAGGCGATCGATCTTTGCCTGTTCAACTCGCTCTCGATATTCTTGCTCTTCGCGTTCGATTTGCAATTCGCGTTTGCGAGCATCCTCTTCCAGTGTTGCTTTGCGTCGTATGCGCCACTCAAATTTGTGGATACAGCTTTCGCGGCAAATGATCTCGGCGGAGGTTACGACCTCCGCAGCGATCTCCTGGAGAATTGCTCAAGCTTGCCCCTCCCCCGCCTTGCCAGGACGCCCGTTCCTCACGGTCGTATCCGGCAAGGATAGCGAAGCACAAGTGCTCCGAGACTGGCGCCCCCTGGGCGGCCTTACGCCGCCCCGCTGGCGGTCTATCGAGCGTCAGGGCCACTCGGGTCTGGTGGACGGCGACGCCGATCTCCCGCGCTTCTCGGCCTCTAACCTCGGGTTTGCCGCCGCATCTGCCTAGCGCCAAGAACAATGCATTGAGAAAACGGAGCCGGCGTTGCTCAAAAGGCCCCTCGAAGACCGGCATCTCCCAAGAGAAGGGGTGGGTTGAGTTGAGCTGCTTTTGCTGGCGCGTATCGTCCTCAGCGAGGAGGCGCTCGATGGAGGGATGCCGGGCAGTCAGCACCCTGGGAACACTGACCTTGCCGATGATTTTGCGGATCCGATCACGGACCAGTGCGATGTCTTCCGGGAACGAGGGTGGTTCAGGCAGCGGGCCCAGGATCTCCTCGTTGGTCAGTTGACCGTACCAGTGGCGGTTGCCACCACCGACCACGACCTCATCATCCATGCCAGGCGCCCGCGGTGGCAGTGCGATCTTGGTGGTGGTCTTGCCAGCTTGAAGCTTGGCCCAATAGCCTCTCGGGGGCACCGGGATCTCAAATCTGCGGCAGGTGTTTTTGAGGGCGACGTCGGAAATGCCGAATTGCGGCGCTAAGACAGTCAGAGGACCTGACCAGACGCGCTCGTAGAGCGCGAGCCGAGTCATTCGTTGAGGCATGCCAACCGCCATGAGTTTCTTATAGCGATGCGAGATATTCAAGTTGGACCCAAAGTCAGCGATTTGATGATCGCAACGGCTTAAGTCGAAAGTGCGGGAATATCGGCCTTTTGAAGCGCAACGGTTATTTTGAGCGCTCCCGCACCGACGATGAAGGCCCTAACTGTGAGAGCAGCGGATTGCGGTTTATCGAACCGCTTAAACGCACGCCGATCCGGGTATTTTCCAGCGATCCGAGTAACGGATTTCTACTCCGTGGGTTGCAGGTTCGAATCCTGCTGGGATCGCCACTCATGTTTTCGCTTTCTTACTTTTCAATGACTTATCTTCTTTTTTTGGCAAACTGGATTTCCGGTTTGCCAATTCCTGTTCTTGCAATGAGCCTTCCCGCCTCTGCCGCGAGGCGTTTCCGATCGGCCTCCTTGGTGTATCGCTCGGCTTCGCTCAGAGTGCGCCAGCCGAACCACGACATGAGCTGGTGCGCGGTCGCGCCGTGATCTGCCAGGCGTGTCGCCGCCGCCGATCTCAGACCATGCGCAGCACATAGCGGCAGACCAGCTTCATCGCAGCGATCGCGGAACCAGCTACCGAAGCCGGCAGCCGTGAACGGCTTACCCTGCTCGGTCACCAGGAACGTCAGATGCCGATCGCTTTGTGACTGCAAATCGAGTTCAGCGCTGAGAGAGGGTAGCACCGGAATATCGAACGCCACGCCCGTCTTCTGCCGGTTCATGGATAGCGTTCCAGCCTCGACGAACTGCCGACCCATCCGTACAACGTCGCAGCGCGCCTGCCCGGTCGACAGGATCAGTTCCAATGCAAGCCGTGCTTTCGTTCCTCGCGGATGGCGCTGCTTATATTTCTCAATATCAGCCGGCGTCCATCGTCTATGCGGCTTCGACTTCACCTTCGTCAGATTGATACCGGCCAGAGGGTCTGTCGCTATCATGTCCAGCGACAGGCAGTGGTCGAGAAGTCCGCGGAGAGCCTTCTTCCAGTTCTTGGTGGCGGCGGCGGACCGTTTATTCAAGATCGCCTGTAGCGCTGACTTGTGGAGCAGCGCTATTCGTTTGTCGCCGTGCTCGTTCCGAAACCGCTCAAGAATCGCCCGCCTAGACTTCCTGGTGCCCTCGGCAAGTCCCTCGACGAATGCCGTCGACTGATAATAGCTGATGGATCGCCGCATTGACGGTGCCAGCCTTGGTTCGGCTGGAGCCCAATGGCGCCGCCTGCCAATCGCCCTCCAGCGCCTTCTGGCGCGCCTCCATGAACTCCGGGGACCATGGCAGCCCGGGCAACGGCACGCGCTTGCGGCCCGGTACACGCAGATACAAACGCGGTGTGCCATCGTGATCGACGAATCCGTGAGTGTATTTAGGATATCGCTGTTTGACTTCGCCACCTCGTCCCACTCGTTAGCTGAGGTCGGCTCGCCTGCAGCTCCGGTGAACAGGACAATCTTGCCGGTTTTATCGATCTCGACGCGCTTGATCTTCAGCCCGGCGTTCACCGCGCCCTTGAGGGCCTTGGTGACGTCGCCTTGCTTGAAGGTCTGCGCGCCGCGGGACATCAGGCAGCCTTAGATTTTGCGGAGCGCACATCTGCCGGCCTCAATAAATTGGTAACGGCTGAAATCGTACGGTGTGAAAAGGTCTGTCTCCAATGCAGATCAGAATACTCTGCGCGCTTTCCACTGGGCTCGTACCACGCGTCGGCACGAGTGCCGTCGGCCATGGAAATCGAGATTCCAGCCCTAACGAAGGTTTGCCCCTCCACCGAGACATACGCGCGAGCCAAGTCACTGGCGTCGCGCTTCTTGAACGTGATCCTTTGCTGCCGCACAGCCTCGATAAAAGCAGTTAGCCCGTCGCGAAACGAATGATCGCTTCGGAGGCCTTCCATGCCCGGCAAGGTCATCAAATCAACCTCTCGTCTTTCCATTATCGCCTTCGCCATCTCCGCCGGGGTTTCGTCATTGATGAGGGCCCTCCAATCTGCACGACGCCTGTACCCAAGGCCCGAGAACCGCTCGACGATCGCGGCGGCCGACTCAATGCCGCTAGTTCCCGTTCCAGCGATTGCAATCAACAAATTCGCCGCGTCCTGCGCCGTCACCTTCGGCGCACTCTTCCCTCGCCCTCCCTTCGATCGCAGGCCGTTTTCGGCAGCTTCGCCTCTCGGCACATATCTCGGAACCAGTTGCCGAACCCAGCCGCCGTGAACGAATTGCCCTGCGCCGTGACCATGAACGTCAGAGGATTGCTCGCCGGCATGGCGTCCATCGCCGCTTGAAGTCGCGGCGTGATCTCGACGTTGAATGGCTCGCCGGTCTTTTGCCGGCCCATGGTCATTACGCCCTTGCGAATGTGCTGCCGTCCCATCCGGACGACGTCGCATCGCGACTGCCCGGCCTGGAGCAACAACTCGTAAGCCAAGCGCGCCCGCGTTCCGACGGCATGGTGCTTTTCGAATTGCTCGCACTCGGCCGACTCCCATGGGTGGTGACCGCGCGTTTTCAACTTGGTTAGCTTCACCTCGGCCAGAGGATCCTTCCTGATCATTTTGAGGCTGAGGCAGTGGTCGACCCAGCCGCGGAGCGCTTTCATCCAGTTGCGCTGCGCTGCCGGCGACTTGCTGTTGAAGATGTTCTGGAGCGCGGTGCTGTGCATCAGCGCGACGCGCTTGTCGCCATGATCTCCGCGAAAGCGCTCGAGAATCGCGCGCCGACTATACTGGGTGCTCTTGGCGAGACCATCCCTGAATGCGCTTGAGTGATAATAGCTGACGATCGATGCATTGACCGTGCCTGGAATGGTGCGCCCGGCGCCTAGCTCTATCGGCGCTCCCGCGCCCTTCGCCAGTTCATAGGCTTCCATAAAGGTCGGCGACCAAGGCAACACTCCTTCGTCGATCTTTAGCCGGACCTTCTTCTGGCTGGGACGACGATAGTAGAAAACAACCTTGCCGTGGCGATTGGTGTACTCGTGAACGTGCGGCGGGTTCTTGCGCTTCATTTCACGCCGTCCCACTCGTTGACGTCTTGAGCAGCGTTCTCAGCCCGCTGGGTGAAGTCTAGGACAATACGTCCATCTGCAGCTATTTCTGCGCGCTGCACCTTCAGGCCGGCTCTCTCCGCGCCCTTGGTGGCCTTGGTGACGTCACCTTGCTTGAAGGTCTGCGCCGCGAGACATTAGCCAGCCGCCCTATCCCGCTTCTCACCGTCCATCCTGGCCCGAATACTTCTGACGATCTCACTGTTTTGACTACCGCAATTTCGTTCGGCCTCACGCTTGATGAAGTCTTTCGCGTCGCGAGGAAGCCGCACTAGCTGGCGTTCAAACTCAATCTTAGAATCCATGTGACACTCTCCGCAAAACCGCGCTGGATGCTGAATGACACTCGCGCCGTATCAGATTTGAACAAACCCCCGGGGGGCCGCAAGCGGGACGGATGGGCAAATTGCCCTTTGTAACCGTCCCGCCACACCCGTGGTTTATCGTGGCCAAACGAAAAACCCGCCGACAACCGGCGGGCCCCCTCGCTCGTGCTGCGAGTCACCATCAGAGCACCACGTCATAGGTGTTGTCCGGCAAGCTCGGCCGCCGCGAACGCCAGCCATCGCCCGTCGTTACCCGTGAACAAAGCCCGGCGGTTATGGCCGGGCCGTTTTCCTCGTTGCAATCCCGACCGGATCAGGCGCGCTTATTGCCCCGACCCGAGCGATCGTCGCTGGCTTCTTCTCCGGCTCCGGTTGCGCGAGGAAGCCCGTCAAGCCGGCCGAAGAAGATCGCCACGATCTAGAGACAGGAACCGAACAGCGCTAGCCCTATTAGCTCGTGATGAGCGATCGGGTCTATTACGAGAGCAGCAACGGCGACATCTGGCTTTTGGTACGCCACCCGGTTTCCAACACGCCAGTGGTAAAGCATCAGCCGAATGCAAACTCAAGGGGGACAGACTTCGTACATCGAAATCGGCAAATTCCTGCGGGACGGTGCGAACGGTCCGGAGCACCAGGCGCTGCTCAACCTGATCGGAACGTTGATACGCGAATAAGGAGCACGCAAATGATGCGGGATCCTTGGACGGTAGCGGCCCTGTGCGCCTTCCTCGTGATTGGGTGGATTCTCATCGCGGAGCGTCCCCAAAAAAGCCCGGCACGGCTGCAAACGTCGCAATCCTTGAGTGCCGATCCTGATCTGCGGCTGGTTTCTGAGCGCAGCGAATACATGCGGACAGAACGCTGACAAGACGACCATGAAATCACTTCGGCCAGATGCGCGAATCCAAGCCGCCTTCCACACAATGCCTGTGGAACCCCTCAGTGTTCGTGCCCGTTACGCCTCTTCAAGTCCAAGGAGGACTCCCCATGATGAAAATCGCTTTAGTCGTGGCGGCAGGTGTGCTGACGACTACCCCGCTCGCCACTCCGGCCAAGGCCCAGGGCGTCAAGATGGCCCAAGTCGATATGCAGACCGGCCGGCACTTCGAAGACCGCGACGATAGGGACCGTCGGCGTTATGATTCCAACGCCACAGTTGGCGTCCGTCCAGGCGGTGTCACCATCGGCCCACGACAGCGCTGCCGGATGGAGACTACCACGATTGAACGGGACGACGGCCGCAGGATCACGCGCAGGGAGCGTCGCCGCTGCGACTAATGCAACGTCAGCAAAAGACTACTCTGCGTGAGATGCGCGAGTCCGGCCCTACCCGGCTCATCGTCTACTGCGGCGACTACAAGTGCGCGCATTCCATTGTGATCGACGCCGGCCGCTGGGGTAACGACCTTCGCTTGTCCGATCTGGAGCCAAAATTTACGTGTAAGATTTGCGGCCATCACGGCGCCGATATCAGGCCGCTGTTTGAGCCGGCGCGCATGGGCACGTGACGAAACGGCTCTGGCGCGGGGCTGGGGGGTTGCGCCAGAGCCGTCCCCTTCATGCGCGCCCATCCGAGAGCGCCTAATCTTCGTACCGGGACAAAATGGCAAAACCGTGCGAGGCCGCTCAAGCCAGCACTTCCGCGGGGAATTCCCGTTTAGTGGGAATTTCATTCCATTCGCAATCTTTTCACGAAATGCACCTTTAACGCACGATGGCGCCGATCGCGGGCCGGCGGCGACCGCCGAAAAATATAGGTGTAAACTGATCCGAGAGTGCCTTGAGGAATAATCACCGTGCTCACACAGGGGCCTGAGTGTCCTGCAGGCGAGGTCGTCGCCATCGTCTATAAAGACTCCTCCGGGGGACTGTATGTCGAACCGCTGCCACCGCAGTCGCTGGACTGCGTGAGGCCGGTGGGCGTGGTCGGCTGCCCGGTGGCGCGGGTCTGGTACGGTTGGGCCAACATCACGCCCCAGCAGCAAGCCGACGCAGAGTGGCGGTACGCCAGCCCCGACCTCGGCTTGAACCGGGTCCTCGTCGTGGGACACTTGGCGACGGTGACGGTGAGGGATCATCTGACCGGCCACGACCCCATCGAGCAAACTTGGTTCATGGTCAACAAGCTCTATCTGACCCCCTTCCGGGGACGTGTCTACGAGCGCCACTCAACGCAGTTCTTCTACACCACGGGAACCATGAGAAACGCCCAGGTCCTCGCGATCAGCAGCGGCGAGCATTTGCCCCGCGCCGCGCGCATCACCTGGACCGGCCTGGCCACGTACGGGGGCAGCAGCGGCCCCAGAAGCGTCGAAGACATGTTCGTGACGGGGGAGGCCGACTTCACGCGCTCTCCCCTGCCCATCAAGGCAGATGAGTATTTCGTCCGGCAGACGCGCCCAAAACCGCCACCGCCGGCAAATGTGTAAAGTCGGGCGGGTGCAAGACTGCAGGACCAGCATGACCACGACCACGACCGGCGTAGTCATGGCCTAAGGATGACCGCTGCGGCCTTCTATCCAGCCAGCACAGATCATAGTGGTGGCCGGCGAGCGCTTCGCGCTGATGGAGAACTTGCGAGCCGCGGGCTGGGCCGCCGAGTTATACTACTCTCGCGGACTTGGCTCACGCAGGCGGGTTACCGGACTCACTACTGGCTCCGCATCGGGCAGGCGGGTTAGGCGCCAATTGAACTGGTACTCGGCCTCATAGCCCCTGCAACCCTTCACCGGTTTATCGGGAGTGGGGATGCAGGGACCGAGCGTTACGCTCTCTTGTTTGACTTGACCCACCTGCAGTGCGGTCAGTTCCTCCATCGAATATACCCACCTTGTGCCGGCCGATCAGATCATCCCAGCCCTCGATTGGTCCGGGTTCCTGACCCGGCCCGAACCCAGGGTCATACACGCAACCAATAAAGCATTCGGGCAAGTCGTCCCTCTCGCGGAACACAATCGTGAAGGAAAACGGACCGGGAGCGCCGTCTCGGGAGCAGCTCCATCGATCGCTTCCGCCGTTAAGGGGAAAGGCTGGCCCACTCACGCCCGCGATTGGAACGATGCAGCTCTGATCGAGCGGAATGCTCGCCCGCGTCAACATCTTCGAATACTTGGGTGCGGGTTGAGACACCAAGCACGGGGACGTGGATGGTCACGTAGACTTCGTCGGAACCAAACCGATCAATCCCGGTCTCGTGAAGAGCGCGGAAGCTGACGGCTTCAAGCTTGAGGCGCGCCAACGAGCCCGGTGTCACGTTCCCCGGCTGTACTTCAGGAGCTGGCTGCGCTTGGTCGCCAGCGCCAACAATAGTGAGCAAAAGGCAGGCGCCGACTGTACCGGCGATGAACGTCTTCATATTCATCTCCACGTTTGCGGGCGTTCTGCGCTTTTGCCGCGCTGCGGCGGCGAGAGTGCCCAGATCTGCGATGTTCGAAATATCGCATGAACCATCTCAGGCGGCGGTGACCTTGATCACAGTTCGCCGGCATGATTTTCAATGGCGTTGGCGCGCAACGCCAGCCACGATCGCCCTGCTGAAAGCGCAATGGCCGCAGATCCCTCTGGTGGGCGTAGGTAGCGAGCGCTGATCTGATCCGTGAAGTGCGGCCTGCCACGCCCATGACGTGCGAGCCTGGAGCGGCGCGCTACAACGAACCGAGTGGCCAGAGAGCGTCCAGCCCCGCGGGCCACTTCGTTGCGGCGCCCGGACTCCTAGGCACTCCGGGCGCCGCTCGGCCGCGCCGGCCCGAGATTGAAACCGTCGACCTAGAAAGCCAAGCCCACTTGATTTAGATCAAGGGTCCGTTTGGCTCCTCGCCCTGCGCCAGCTTCTCATTGATGCTGCGCCGGACGATGCCTGGGTCTGCGGCCTCCGCGTCTCGGATGAGCCGAGCTTCGTGGAGTCTTTGTGCGTGAGGCCGATGTCGGCAGTTGTGGCCGGTCGAACATCGTTCTGCTTGGGAACGATGTCTGTTCGAACCGATGCCTTGGCGATTTCTCCCCGCTCCTGCGCCGCGTCGTACTGTCGGCGAGCCAATGTTTGGCGCCGGCCTCGATCTCCAGCGCGGCTTGAAGGGTTCCCTGTACTGTATTGTTTCCGGGCTCACTGGCCTAATTTGATTTTAGTAGTGGCTAATTTGATCTGTCGGGAACCGGACAAAAGGTCTAAGGTTCGCCATCACCGCGCGGTCAGTTTGGTATTTATCGGTGACAGAGAGACGCTACAGTGCTCCCGCCAGTCGGAGTGCAGCGTATGATCAGCGCGAATCCTGTTCAGATTCAAGAAGTGCCCACCATTCGGTGCGGCCGGTGCGGAATTCAGCCAAAGCTCCTTCATAAATACTTGATCCCCGCAACGGCTACACGCTTCGCATGTACAAGTGCGACTGCGGCGAGCAAGCGTGGACCACCAGCCGAGAGTAAGGCCGCCCTCAGGCGATAAAACCGAGCGCCTGAAGGCAGAGGCCCGCCAGCGTGAACCGGCGGGCCTGCTCGTTCATTTCCTGCGAGCAGTAGAAGACCAGGCAGGCACTTCCGCCGTCCTGGTGGACGTAGTGCGGCTCGACTTCGTTGCCTTGAACGCTGCATTTCGCACCGGCGTAGTAGTCGGACCAGGCTCGCATTAGCTGGGCCTTATGGTGCTCCATTCTGGCCTTGGCATCAGCAAGCGTCACGATGGGGATCGGCATTGTGACGCCGGCGGCAGTGAAGCCGAGAGCCCGGATCAGGAAGTTGCGGCGCGGCGTGATGAGTTGATGCTCGCTCATGCCGACGCTCCTTCGGGCCAGAGTTGCGGTAGCGCCTCGGCGATGTTCTCGAGCAAGCCGACCCGCCAGTCATCCGGCCACTTCTCGCCGTAGGATACGGCGTGATCGATCAACGTCAGCAAGCCCTTTGGTGGGGAGCGCTTCGAGAAGCGCCCATGCGGCAGCGGTCTCGGCATTCCAGGCTAGGCCAACCTCTCGTTCTCCTTCGATCCATCTAGGATCGTCAGTCTCGACTATTTCCTCGTTGCTTATGTCGGAGCGACGCCTTTCCGCCGGTAGCTCATCTTCGAGCCTGCCATAGCGATCGACCCACGAAACCAATTTGGCACTGGTTGCTTTGTGCGTCTCAATGGCTTCCAGGATTGGATCAGGGGCTTGCCCGGCGACAGCGGCCGATCCAGGCTGCGAGGGAGCCGTCGCGAGGGCGGCGCCTACAACGGTCACCGCTGCGGCTTGGGAAAGGAATCGGCGCCGGGAGGTATCGACGCAGTAGGTGGCGGTCGGCTCGGCGATGTTGTTTAAGGACGTGCTTAGGGGTGGCGTGCTATGCACGCGGCTAGCTTCGGCCATGGGTCGCTCCTTGGCTTGGGTCAGGGCCGAGCGAGTGAAGCTGCGACTTCACCTCGGCCCGTTTTTGTGTTAACTCTAATTCATGAAAAAGTCAATTCGTGTTATCACAAAAAAGAAGCGCGGCCGGCCGGTGACAACCGGCAAAGGCACATTGATTGGTGTCCGCTTGTTAGACGCGCCGCTAGGGAATCTTGATAGGTGGATCACCCGTCAGAATGAGCCCAATCTAACGCGCCCAGAAGCCATCCGCCGGCTGCTCGAGCTGGGGCTGAAGGCGAAGAAATAGAATGCCCAAACTCAGCATCGCGTGCACCTACTCTTTTGTGAGCGGCTGCCTTCTGGCGCTAGTGATTGCTGCATTGTGGTCGTGCCAAGCAAACGCCCAGCCCAATTACTCAAGCGGCAACTACTTGCTGAAGCACTGCAAGAACTCGATCACGACAAATAATCCTGGTGTTTGGGACGGCTTCTGCGGCGGAATAATCGGGACGCTACTGCACATCGGCGAAAGCCTGCCCATCTGAGGCCCGCTTTTGTTTGCCAAAGGGTGCCACCCGCGATCAGGCGATGATGATCGCTGTCAAATATATGGAAAGCCACCCCGAAGAGCTCCACGAGGACTTTAGATATCTATCGATCATTGCATTGAGACAAGCGTGGCCCTGCAAAAAATAGCTTGCTAGGACGCCGTGAAATTACGCCCCTCGGGAGAGGCTTTTTGCGGGCTCCTCTTTGCTGTAGCTCAGGTCCGAATTGCTAAGGCCACGGACATGCTGCTCCTGATTTGCAGAAAAGTCTGGGGGCGCCTCGGCGCGCCTAGTCGTGGCCGGCTCCGAAGCCGTTCACGCCCACATCCCATCCGCTTCCGAAAGCCTATCGAGCCTCGACCCGCCGGTACCGTCACGGAATGCCGGGGCATCCAATGAGATCCGGCGATTTTCTTCCTCGTAGAGGACACCGCCTCGTTTACCGCCGAAAATACCACGTCCGCGCGTCCCGCCACCCTGCCTGTGAGCGTCGGCGCTCGCAGATTTGAGGCCTTGATAATGGCCGGTTTGGGAATGGTGATAATTGTGGACGGTGAGCGCAACAGCTTCCGGCGCTCCAGGCTGAGTGCAGCCAAGTTGTTGACCTCCGAGTCGTTTTCGCAAAGCTGTTTGAACGCGTAAAATTTGCACAGCCGATTTGGTGCACCCCACGTCGTAAATGAGTGCGGCGCTTTGCCGTGTCGAAGCAGGTCCTTTAATTCTCGATTGTTGATGGCGGCAACGGCTGGATAGGTTTTCTGCCCGAGGCCACATTGCAAGCTTTGCAATAGCGAAATAGCCGACCCTTCATATGGGCGTACCTCGGGCCTGTCTTTTGCTTTGAAAGAACCAAAGACCGCGTACGGGTGCCCGTTGCGGCAGTGAGTTTCTCCCGATCGACTGGCGCCCAGTCCCTTCAATTTTTCGGAGGCCTTGCGATTTTCCGTCGCCAATCTTTCGGCCCCCGCACCCCATTCAGGGTACAGCGAACAGTGCTTCCGAAATTTACTGGCCGAGGCGATCGGCGGGCCCAGACGTCCGCCGCCGCAGATGCGCCTCAACGTTCGGCCGTCGCGGAGCGCCGCCATGAAGTCATTGGCCTGGTCGGGAGTCATGCGTTCCGGAAACTGATTAGCAGCTATCTGGGGTGCATTCAGTTCGTCAAGGCAAGCGCCGGTATTCAAGCAATCGTTCTGGTGCGGGCAAACGGTGCAGATTTTCATAGTCAGCTCCACCACGCGCGTGATTGCGCCGACAGATGCAGAACCTGAGTCGCGGCGGGTCAAAGGCTCAAGCGCGGCGATCCACCGGTTGTTGCGGTGCTCCCCTTGCCCTCGTCCTCCGGTTGCGGTTGGATATGCCCGGGCATGAGGGCAGAATGCGTATTTTAGCAATTGTAGCGCTCGCCGCCACGGTAGGCGGCTGCGCGATCCAGCGAGCACAGATCGCTCAGGACGCGCGCGCGCAGATGGTTGGGATGTCCAGAGAGCAGGTTCTGACTTGTATGGGTCCTCCCGCGAACAAGGCGGCTGAGGGGCAAACGGAAGTTTGGTCTTACAATTCCGGCGATGGCACGACTGTTACAAGCGGCTCAGTCTCATACGGAAATTTCTCCGGAGTTTCATCCCGGCGATTTTGCCAGATCAACGTCGTTATGTCCGGCGGCGCCGTCTGGTCCGTCAACTACCAAGGGCCAACAGGCGGCTTAATTACCGCGGGCGAGCAATGCGCCTACGCCGTTGATGCCTGTGTCAAACCGAGATAGCGACAGATTCATGCGCGGCGGCAGACGAGTATCGCTGGTTCTAGTCCCGCTCACTTGCCTTGTTCGCGCTGTGCAGCCACCCCGCGTTGCCCGCGTGCGGCGACAATGGTGGTCCAGGCTATCGCAACAAGGCTGGCAAATGCGTGGGCTGGGAAGCGCTGACGCGACAATGCGGCTCCCCACCGTCGACACATTGCACGCCTGAACGCGTCGCCGACGGGGCCGGAGATGCTGCGGTGAAGGGCGCGGTGATCCATCGCTAATGGAGCGGTCGCACGAAATGAAGAAGCACCCCTCAGCGGAATCTGTGCGGCCATGAGAATGATTGGCGCCTTTGAGCGCCGCCGCTCGATTTATTAGAGGGTTCAAGTAACCGGGAGCTCACCTATGAGGTTTTTAGTTTTTTGTCTGGCCAACATTGGCCTCGTAGTCTTGTTCGGAATTCCCACAAGGAATCATCCACCTCACCTGTTCAGCCAGCCATAAGTGCCGAGAATGCAACAGATCCGGTTGAATATGTCCGTGCGGTGATCGCTCAACCTCGCGCCGACGTGAAGGGCGAAGTTATCGGCGATGCACTCAAGGTGCAGTTCTCAATGGACCCGTGGGCGCTGACCAAAGGCTGGACGAAGACTATCTTTCAAAAGCACGTAAAGGATATCGTTCCGGGGCTCTTCACCAAATTTCCTAATATCAAAGAAGTGTCGTTCACCGGCATGGGTACCTTTAAGGATATCAAGGGGAATGAGTCAGTCGAGAAGTCGATGATAGTTAAATTTTCGCGGCAGAACGCGAGCACCGTGAACTGGAAAAACATCGATACCGAGAATGTGATGCGCGTGGCGGACTTTCGGTGGCACCATCCTGCGTATGATCGAGACTGATCCATAGGCGTATGGCCCCGAGGCAGATTTGGCTTCCCGCGAGATGGGCGCGCACCCTTCGGTGTCCCCGAGCGGGGAACGAAAGAGGTCAGCGCCGCCTGTCTTCATCCCTCCAATCCAGACTGTCCTCGCCCTTGCCCTTGCCCTCGCCCCCCGGTTGCGGTTGGATAAGAGAGGGGTATTCGCCGGCGGCAACGTAAGCACGGTCAATTACCAGGGGCCGACAGGCGGATTGATCACTGCTGGCGAGCAATGTGCTTATGCGATCGAGGTTTGTTTAAAGCGCGGGTAATCGTCAGCGAAGGGTGATGGGTGAAGTACGATGGCACGCGCACCTTTGCGGCATAGGCGCTTTCGTCTTTGCCTATTGCTGATCGCACATCTTCTTGAGAATCTCGATCCCCACACAATCACAACCCTGCTCGCCGCTGCTGCCGGCATTGCGCTTTTTGGTAGTGGAAACTTGGGAAACGATAGCTCCCGCGACCCCCTGACTACTATCCTCGCCCCTCTCTGTTTGCGCTCGCCCTGCCCGTTGAACTCGCTGTGTCTTGTGGGGATAGGGTGAACAGACGGCGGGATTTCGGCCGCCCGTGTAGATTGCAGCGTTCGATTCGCTGGAACCCGCACCATGTTGAAGTTTCACCCCGAACCGGGGACAATACTAATCTGCGACTATTCGACCGGGTTCCGCATCCCAGAGATGGTGAAAAAGCGCCCAGTTGTAACTATATCCCCCAGGTTGAAGCGCCGTGATGGGCTGATAACGGTGGTTCCGCTAAGCACCACGGAGCCTAAACCCGTCTGTGACCACCATTGCAAAATTACCTTGGTCGAGGCCCTGCCGGAGCCATTTGATTCCGCGGAAATGGGAGTCAAGGCGGACATGCTTGCGACCGTGGGATTTCAGCGGCTGAACCTAATTCGCACTGGCCGTGACCAAGAAGGAAAGCGTAAGTATCTGACAAAAAAGCTGGAACCGGCCGGTTTAAGAACCATTTACCGATGTGTGCTACATTCCCTTGGAATAGGCCACGTGACTTGGCCTGAGAACTGACCATTTCATACGGCGTTCCTGCGCTGCCCTTCGCGGCATCAGGTTTCAAGACCTCGCGAGAGGCAACCGCGTAAACCGAGCGATGCCAAGCTCACCTACGCGGTTCTGAAATAAAAAGCCCCGTCTGTGAAAGCAGGCGGGGCTTGGCATTTGCGCCCGCAGCGGCACCATGTGACCTTGCCCTTCACCGCTCCTCTTCCGGATGCGCCCACTTGTACGACGTGATCTTGCGCGTCTCGCTCAGCTTGACCATGCGCACCGGTGGCGCCGAGCGGCCCTTCCGGCATGATCGACATTTCAGGGAGGCCTCCAGCTTCCATATCGGCGTGTCGCGCGGCCGGCGGATGGCATCGAGCGGCAGGCTTGCCCGGGTCTTGCAGCGGTTGCATTCGCCTCCGCCAACAACCGCAGGGTCGCCGGTCACGAACATCCGCAACACCTCGTGCCCGCAGTGGCGCAGCCGCTTACGCGAAGAGGTCAGCGGGGTCGAGGACGCCGATCGGGATCCGTCTGGCTTGTTGTCGGAGGCCCGCCGCCACCGGCGGCTCCGCCGCCGTCGCCGCCCGGCGGCATCGTGGCTCCCGTGGTGCCAGTCTGACCCACCCCTGTTCCCATTGCTGAGCCGGTGCCCCTCCCCGTTCCCGAGGTCGCCCCGCCAGTAGCTGTGCTGCCACCAGCACCAGCGCCGGGTCCACCGCCCGCACTAGCACCAGCTCCACCGGCCGTACCCGCACCAGCTCCACCACCCGTACCGCCGCCAGCTCCACCGGCCGTACCGCCGCCAGCTCCACCGGCCGTACCCGCACCAGCCCCGCCGGCCGCGCCTGCACCCCCAGCTCCGCCGCCCCCGGCACCGCCTCCGCCGGCACCGCCGCCCCCGGCACCTTGGGCGACAGCCAACGTTGAGCCGAGCGCAAAGAACAATGCTACCGCGATTGCTGATGCTTTCATGATGATCTCCTTATAGCTGTGGAAGCTCCATAGCTGTGGAAGCTCCGGAAATTTTCAGTCGCTGCTTTCGTTCCTATTTTTGCTGCGGCCAAATGCGGAGCGGCTCCTTCGCGCAATAGGAACCTTTCCTGGCGCGGAGCTTAGGCAACAGCAATGATCGCGTGGCGCGACGCAGTGAGGAAGACATGACATCGAAGTCAAAGAACCCTCTACGGCCCGAAGACTTTACCTTGGATGTCGAAGGTCAGAAGATAAAGACACAGGACGGTACTCCCATCGCAGATGCGGAGAGTCCTGCCGTCGCGGTCGAAATCGCCGACCGCATTAACGAGGACGAGGCCAGACGCGAAAAAGACAAGTGGTCAGCGTGAGGTATGAAGGCGGCGAGCATTGAGTTTGGCCGGCACGCGACTGCGTGTCTCATTCGTAACCAGTCCGATACTGGGGCGGCGATTGGAGGTGGCCAGCGCCCTCGGCATCCCGGCGCAATTTACCCTTCTGATCGTTGCTGATCCTTGAGGTGCGGGTGCACGGTGATATGGCGAACGGAACACACAAGTCCACTCAGCTTACGTGTCCAAGGGATTACCCCGCCAGAGTTGCGGACAAAGTAGCCGGCCCGGCCCTTATTTTCCCCCAGCGTAGATTCTGCGCTCGGGCAGGCGCGCAAGAGGACGGCTCCGGAACGCGCACTCCCAACGTCCGAGCCGGAGCCGCCCTCCCGTAAGACAACGGCGCCGTAAGCTACCGAAACCGATGCTCCGTATCCTAACTCGAGGGTGGCGCCCGTCATGGAGCTATTTCGAGCTGAGAAGATTGCCACTGTTCACCACCAATCAAACTATGACTGCCGTTTCTGCGGAGGAAAGCTCACTCTCGTCCGGACGATCGTGGAATCTGAAAGCGGAGTTGTGATTCAAATGTTTGAATGCCTGCAGTGCGGAGATCGCACTTGGACCGCCTGAGCAAGAAATTCCGCTGCTCCTGTTCTTTTGAAGGTTTCCTGGCCCTGGTCCACACCGTTTGAAGACCCGATTCCGCTTCCGCGGGGACGATCCCTCGTCACCTTGAAGGATGCAGCGGACAACATCACGAAGCTGCCAAAGGCCGAACAGAACGGCCCGAATGGCAAGCGGCTATTCATTGCCTGATCGGCGGCGCTGAAGGCCGGGACTTCCTGATGCACGCGCGCGGATTGGAATGCTGCGCGCGCATTGACCGCCGGCAAGCCGAACCCAGATATTATGCCACGGGTCAAGAGAGCCCAGGCGTACAGGATCGCCTGATGAAATGCTTGCTCTGCGAGTGTAGCGGCTGGGTCTGTGAGAACCATCCGGACCAGCCACGGGAAGGTGAGCACGGCTGCGGCGGTGCTGGTGTCCCCTGCCCGACCTGCAATTCGCCGGCCGAGGGCGAGCGGCCTCGGCTGCCGCCCGGCTTCAAGACGGTGCTCGACGACGAGGACGGCTACCGGCACTGAGCCGGAGGGCGTGGCGTTTGAGTACGAGGTGATCGGCCCAGAATAAAAATGGCCTCAGCGCGAGGTTCTGCGCCGAGGCCATCAAAGTATTCCCATTTCAAATTGCCAGACGGAGTAGTGGGTACCCATCTGGCGGGCCAATAGAAGCGGGAAAACGTGGCAACGTCTGCCCAATGAACAGAACGCGGAAGATCAATGAGCCCCACCGGCCCGTCCTTGGGAACCTCCAACCTCGCTAAGAGTCGATTCCGTCGCTCCCGGGGGATTGTGGAGTCAAACCGGGAGAAAGTGGCGGCCCCAGCTACGTTTCCAGCGCAAGTTGGGGCCGTTTCTTATTTCCGCGTCTTTAGCTGAGACTGATCGGGAAAGCGGCAAGACCTGAGGAACATGCGCCTGCTGGGGGAGTCATTTCATAGCTTCCGGGGGACTTGCCCCCAAGCCCCGCCCCGGAGGAAGGCGGCCCCAGCTTCTTTCCGTCTGGCTGGGGCCGTTTCCATTCAGAAGCCGGCGAGCCAGCGGTTGAGGCTTAGTGAGATTTCGAGATCGCCCGTTGCAGCGTGCGAACCAAATCCTCCGCAGCCTCTTCCATCGTGTCTTTTTTTCTCAAATGCTTAATCATCGCGACTAGCGTGTTGATCAAGACGACTTGGGCCATCGGCGGCGAAATCTGTCTTTTAGCCAAGAGCGCACGGATGTCTCGCGTAAACGCGACGCATTCGACTTCGTAGGCCTTCGTCATCTCTCTCCGCACTTCAGTACTCCAGCCAGTGACAAGAGTTGGGATGCCAGGCACGCCTGATTCGTCAGGCAAGCTGGTGGCGGGTGGGTGGCAAAAAGCCGTCGCTATGACGATCTTCGTGACGGCTATGCCCTAGGGGTTAATGGATCGTTACTGGCTGAGCTGGACACGATGCCATGATCGAACTGATCCGCCGCCGTGATCCTCATCGTCCCGACCGCTGGAAGATCTATTTCGGCGATGTATGTATCGGCGATATCGGCCCACGCGCCGGTGTTCCCACCACCGTAGACCAATTGGAGTGGTACTGCGGTTTCGTTCCGCCGGCGCATCGCGGTGTCGACGCTGGGGGCACTGCTATCGATTTACACGACGCGCGACAAAAGTTCGAAGTTGCGTGGCGAAAATTGCGGACCGCCTTCACGGACGACGACTTTGCAGCGTACCGCTATGCGCGTGCCTGGACTGCATGGAACAGAGAATGTGGAAGGACGGCCGCAAGCTGCCGACACAAACGCAGGATGGCCGCTCGCGATGCTTCTGCGGCGTAGCGATTGACATCCCCGGTATGGAAGGGCACGTCAGGGCCGCTCACATGACCGAACCTGCCAATGTGTAACCTCTTGTCTGATTGCGGTTGCTGGCACAAGGGTTCAGCTTGTTACCGACAGCCTGCGAGGCTCGCTCTTGTCTACGAGGTCGACGTTTGCCGCCTCACGATGGTAGTCCGAAGATCGGGAGCTGCTATCTATTAGGCGCGTGCTGCAGGCACAGAGGTTGCAGCGCAGTCACCCCGACCTCGTCCTCGCAGGACGTCGTTCCGCCTTTTCGGCGGATCCGCTGAATTGCTAATCGATCATGCGGTCGCCTCCTCGCAGATCCATCGGAGCTCGCTTCCATCTGCCCAGATCCGATGCATCACGATCGCTAATTTTCGCGCGACCGCCACGACTGCTCGGCGAAGACCGCGTCGCTTGGCCACCCTTACACCCCAGGCTTTCAATGCAGACCAACGCTGGGTGCGGGTTAGAAGTGCAAGCGCTGCCTGATAAAGTATGGTCCTGAGCATCACATCGCCGCACCTCGAAATAGCGCCACTCCGATCGGTTTCGCCAGATGCGTATTTGCGTGGCGTAAGGCCAAGATGCGCGCCAACACCGCGGGAGCGTTGAAAGCGATCCGGGTCATCAATAGTTGTTAGAAAAGTGATTGCCGTCAGTGCGCCTACGCCTGGTATCGTCATGAGCCGCTGGCATGTCGGTTCGCGGCGTACTATTTCAAGTACCATCTTGTGTAGGACGCCGTACTGTTCACGCAGCGCGGCTCGAGCCACAAGCATTGGGCGCAGCATCGCCGCGAGTCGTGGATGGCCATCTGTGAGTTCATTCGTTTGCTGCTCAAACGTTACTTGAGATATACGACCAGACAGCTTTAAGCCGAAGACGCGTAAGACGCCCCGAATTTCATTCTCGATGTCGATCTGCTTAATCAAAAGCGTCTTGCGATTATTGAGAAGCATTCGTAGCTCCTGGCTCACGTCACCCTTGATATGAACAACGGTGTACCAGCCGACCCGCATTACCTGCGCAATAGCGCGAGCGTCGTTTCGATCGGTCTTAATCGGCATCGTCCTAGTCACGCCGCGCAGTCTTCGGGGATCGATGCAGACTGCGTGTAAGCCGGCAGCACGCAGTTCGCCGTACAGCCAACGAGCGAGACCACCAATCTCAATCCCGACCTTGGCAATGGGCAATCCGCTTTCGTTGAGCCAGGCAACAATAGCCTCCGGTTCCGAAAATGTTTTGCCCTCGCGAATGACGACGCCATTCTCGTCCACAACACAGATAGCCGTCTCCTTTAGCGAAACATCCAGACCGACATAGTGCTTCATGTTCCCGCTCCTGCTGCCGCCGGCTCGCCGGCTTCCCTTCCAGGCTGAGCCTTTCGAGCAGCAACCGCAATCACCCCATCTACTCGATCACCACCAACCAGGAAGCCATTCGCGCGCTCTTTCGGGTGATGAATCGCTATGTTGGCAACTTGCCAGCAATGCCCGGCGTATTTCCAGATTATCCCGCGCCAGTCGTGCGCAACGCCGGCGCCGAGCGCGAGCTAGTCCTGATGCGCTGGGGCATGCCGCCACCGCTGCGGACCGGCGGGCCGCCAGTGACCAACATCCGCAACACGTCCTCGCCGCACTGGCGCGGCTGGCTGAAGCCGGAAAACCGCTGCCTAGTGCCGTTCAACAGCTTCGCTGAATACGCACCTGAGCCGAACCCCGAGACCAAGAAAAAGGACGTCGTCTGGTTCGCGATCAATGACAATCGGCCGCTGACCTGCTTCGCCGGCATCTGCACCGAGTTCAAGGGAGACCGCGGCACGAAATCGAAACCAATTCCCGGCCCGCATCAGGTCTACGGTTTTCTGACGACGTCGCCGAATGCCGTCGTCGAGCCGATCCATCCCAAAGACATGCCGGTCATCCTGCTGACAGACGAGGAGCGCGACGTCTGGATTCGCGCCTTGGGATGAGGCCAAGGCGCTGCAACGGCCGTTGCCCGACGACGCGATCAGGATCGTCGCCCGAGGCGCTGACAAGGAAGACAAAGCCGCCGCATGAAATACGCCAGCGCCCGCCCCTATGCCGACCCGGAAAAAGCTGCGCGCCGAATCCTCGAAATCGCCAACGCGGTCGAGCCGGTTCAAAGCCGCATGCATATTGAAAAGTCAACGAGCCGTTCTTGTTTAAGGACAAGGGCACGCCGGCGGAGTGTGGCGCCGGGCTGAATCTCGCGATCGAGCGCAATTGACCCCAGGGGCGTTTTGACGGATGTTTTCGCTATCTTCTCGACGCGCGGCCGCCTCGGATCTGCAAGTCCCCTTTGCCCGGATTTGAGGTGTTGCGGCAGAAGATGGAAAGGCCGGGAGCGATCCCGGCCTTTGACATTTCAGTCCGCGAACAGCGGCGCGGAAATGTAGCTGCGCAAGCGACCGAGCTCAGATTGCGACTTCCACACCTCTGCTGCTTCCTTGCTCGTCGTGATCGCAACGATATTCATGGTAACCGGCATAAGCGGCAGATCGGTAAGAGTGAACTCAAAGCATGCGTAAGCAATTCTGTCGTTCATAGCCGCAGCCCTCGGGTGGCGTCTTTGGTCCACTGCCGAGCATTCGTTAGCAGTGCGGGGGATCATGACCATCAATAACTTCCTGGCCCTTTAAGATGCGAAGCTTGGCGCGCAATTCTCGACTGGCTCAAGATGCACGAATCCGGGACCTTCGTGACCTTCACGCCAGCCGGCGCCGAGCTGTTCGCGTAGCGCCGCGGACCCTATTTTGGGCGCTCGGCACAGCAGGCATGTGGCGGTGAAGGGCGCGCGCCTGAGCAGGCACGGTGAACGTCCGCGTCACCGATTGTCCGGGGAAGACCTCGTGGTTAGCGTCGACCAGGTCGATCTTCACCTTGTGCTCGCCGGCGGAAACCCAGCTATGTCGACATCCGTCCCTCCCGGTTTTCTTTTCGCTATTTGGGACACAATGGACTTTATCCAGTCAAGCTGCTCAACGTCCGAGATGGGCCATTCGCGTCGATTTGATCACGTCTTTGCAATGTCCGCTCTGGCCTCGACTGCTGACGGGCCCGGGCGACATGCGATCTTCGCCTTGGGGCCAAAAGCGAGCATAAGCGGCGTTACTCGATCACCTCGTCAAAGAGCGTGGGGCGACTAATCAACATTCAACGCATTCTGTTCTGAGACTCTGAACAAACGCGACGACGTCGCGTTGTTCGGCCTCAGGCACCTGGAATTTCGCCAGAGTCGCAGCGGCATGGCCGAGAAACACGTTCCAATCGCTATCGCTAATGCGCATGCCTCGATGCGCGAGTCCCATGTCCCTGCCCCGGTAATACATCGCTCCGCCCGCGCTCGCGCAGAGGAAATCGATGAGGAGCTGCTTTTCACGCATGATGCCATCTTCACCGCGATGCGCCCAGAAGCGCCCGAGCTGCGGATCGCACCGGAGCCTCGGCAGAAGATCGTTCGCCACAGCTGCGATAGCCTCATATCCGCCAAGACGCTCGTAAAGAGTCTTCGTCCCATCACTCATTGTATCCTCCTCACGTCCGTGGATGCCCATCGGCATCTAGCAACCCTGAGTCAGCGGGCATCGCGATCCCTCAGGCTCAATTGAGCAGGACGCGATCATCAATCCGTACTGTTCCAGGCGCAGCGACCACGGCGTATACCCCAGCGCAAGGGAACCGGCCGAGATCGCCGACTTGCTCTCTATTGTGGCGAACGAGTGTCCGAAGAACATCCGTATCCTGGGCTAGACCATCCTGAGCAAGCGTCGTCATCACACATCGCGGATCGAGTAGCGCCACATTGATCCGTGTTCCATCACCAAGCGCGAGGTTGTGACCGATCCAGCCGTTCTCGACGAATCCAGGGTGCTCCGTCTTCACGATCACGTTCATGCGAAACCTGCGCTGGTCGAAGCGGCTCTGGGGTCGAATCCCCTCTAGATGCGCGAGCGTCGACGTGGTCAGGACCGAGAGGGGAAACACGTCGAAGAAAGAACCGACAGGAACCGGTGAATCCATTCCAAGTTCGGCAAAAAGAGCCGCTCCTAGCTTCGCCGCGACAACCTTGTCTCTGTTGCCCCCAGGGTCTGCGCCCTCGACGTCGGGGTGGTATTAGTCAATGGTGAAGTCATCCGGCGCTGCCCGCCCAAGCGTAACGTTGCGTTTGAAGTACGTTGACAGCACGCGGTCAACCTCACCGGAGTCGCTCCTTACGGTCGTGCCGTCCGGCAACAGAATTTGCACTGGTGGCAAGTCGCCGCCCCGGCGTGGTTGCTCGACGAATACTGCTTTGCAGTCGAGCAGGTTGGGAAAGAGCCTAACGCTCTTCGCGCTTACAACCTTGCCCGTGTCCTTGTCGATGAGCGCATAGGCGCGGTCTCCCAAGACTCCTCGTTCCGTCACCTCCACGCCGTCGAGTTGTTCGCCGGCCATGGACTTCACTGGAAACCTCCACAGAGCCACCACTGAGCCCACGTCTTCAATGACCGCCATGTGTTCCTCCTACATGCTCCTGCAGTACGGGATCGCATCCACACGATGTGCCCCTATGGGAGACGAGTCGAGGGATATTTCGGTTGGCGTAGCTTACGAATAAGGAGATAAAGCGGTCCCTTTACACCGCCACGTCCACAACGGGTCAAACTGAGAAGCACCCAGCGCGAGCAAAGGTCTTCCGACTTGCCCCTGAAAGGGGACATCGCTCAACACAACCGGCATGTCTCAAAGGTTCACAGGAAGAGACATTCGGAGTGGAGTTGATCTCGGTTATTCGATCACCTCGTCGGCGCGTGCGTCGGCGGCACCTTAAGCCCAAGCGCGCCAATGACGCGATCTCGGTGCGGAGTTGAACGGCTCCCATCGCCGAAGTTGGAGAACTTCCTTCCCCATCACGCTGTAAGTGCCAACCTGTTGGCTCGGACGCGGCGCCCGAAGCGGCGCGCTCTCGGCGAAATCGGCTGCTGTATGAAGCGTTCGGCCGAGCCGCGTCAGCGATAGCAGTGAGATCCGCCGGTGATGAGCCGACTACTTGTCTGGAATTACGATATCACGATCTCCTGTGTCGACCACGAATATGGCAAGCAGCTTCGCCGGAGCCGTGGTACTGGCATTCTGGCTAATCTGGTGATGATCACCCGGCTGCTCGATCCAGCTCTCGCCGGCTTGATAAGTACGCTCCGGCGCCTCGTTCACTTTGCTGCGGACCGCTCCCTCCAGCACGCGCGCGTAGATAAATGCCGACGAAGGATGCCGATGGGAGGGCGATCCGCCGCCCGGCCCGTACTCGACGAGCACTGCACGCAGACTCTTGCCAGGCACGTTCGGCAGTTCGTGCTCGTAGACGAGGGTCACCTTCGCGTTCTTAAACTTCGTCTCATCCGCGAGGACGCTGCCGAACGGCAGGGTGGCGACAAGCAGCGAACAGAGCATGCGTTTCATGGAGCCCTCCTTCGGTTGCGAAACGGATCAGGCTCCTGCCCGTGAGCGGCGGAGCCATTCGTCGAAACCAATGCGGCCGAGGCGCGCCTCGCCCAACGGCACGAGCGAGTGCTCGTCAACCCGGCCGCCCCAGTACCGGGCCTCGGGATCGCTCACGACCTCACGCGGGTCGCTAACCGCCTTCAGATAACGGGCGATGATTTCATTGAACGGCGCTCGTTCCGGGCCGGCAATCTCCACGATGCCGCTTCGCGGCGCCGCGAGTGCCACATCGGCAACGATGGCAGCAACGTCGTCCGCCGCTATGGGCTGGAACAGGACAGGCGGGAGCCTGACGATGTTTCCATCCGCACTTGAATCGGCGATGCCGCCGAGGAATTCCAGGAACTGGGTCGAACGGACGATGGTGTATGGGATGCCGGAGGTCTTGATCAGTTTCTCCTGGGCGACCTTGGCGCGGAAATAGCCATTGTCTGTCCGGTCGATTGCGACGATTGATAGTGCGACATGGTGCCGGACGTTCGCTGCGGCCTCCGCCGCGAGAAGGTTACGGCCAGAGGTCTCGAAGAATTCCAGCACCGCCTTGTCTTCAAATGAGGGCGAATTGGCAAGGTCGATCACGACCTGCGTGCCCGCCATGGCCTCGTTGAGTCCCTCGCCGGTGATGGTGTTGATACCGCTCTGGGGCGAACCGGCCACGACCTCGTGGCCGCCCTGGCGCAGAATGGCGACGGTCTTCGAGCCGATCAGGCCGGTGCCGCCGATGACAACGATCTTCATGGTTGCCCCTCCCTTGTCGACGACTGGAATCCTTGGAACGACTGGAGATCCTTGGATTGTGTCCTCTGAAAGTGCCAGCCGCTCAGGAGCAATGCGGCGCGGTCGGTTGAGGCCTCGCGGTCATCAGTCCGCGAAGACCTCGCGCAGATATCCCGACGCCTGATCCACGGCGCCACGCACCGGGGGCGTGTTCGCGATCGGATTGAGCAGCATGAAGTCGTGGATCGTGCCATTGTAGCGGACCGACCTGACCGGAACGCCGGCTGCTGCGAGCTTGCGGCCATAGGCCTCGCCCTCGTCGCGCAGCACATCGTTCTCGTCGACCAAGAGCAGCGTTTGCGGCAGGCCCTTGAGCTGCTCCGAACTGGCGTTGATCGGCGAGACATGAATGTCGGTGCGCTTGGAGATATCGGGCAGATATTGATCCCAGAACCATTCCATCCCTTTTTGTGTCAGCCACGGACCCTCGGCAAATTCCTTGTAGGAGCCGGTTGACATCGAGGCGTCAGTAACCGGGTAGAAGAGAAGCTGTGCCTTAACGTCAGGGCCTTTGCGCTCTTTGGCGAGCAGTGCGACCACGGCCGTCATGTTACCGCCAACACTATCGCCTGCGATCGCTATACGGCTGGCATCCGCGCCGAACTCGTCGGGATGCTCGGCCACATACTTGAGCACCGCATAACTTTCTTCGACCGCGACGGGATAGCGGCTCTCGGGCGAGCGATCATAGTCGACGAACACCACAACGGCGTTCGCTCCAATGGTCAGCTCCCGGACCAGCCGATCATGCGTATCGCGGTCACCCAGCACCCAGCCGCCGCCGTGGGTGTAGATCACCACCGGAAGCGGGCCTTTGGCGCTCTCCGGCCGATAGATTCGGATGTCGGTGCGACCCTTGGGGCCGACATTGAGGACACGGTCCTCGCTGTGCGCGGGCGCGAGCTTTACCGACACCGACTTCTGGGCGCCGGCGAGCACGTCGCGAGCGGCCCCAGGCGAGAGCGTGTAGATGGGCGCTGCGCCGGCAAGGCTGTCGATGAAGGCTTGTGTGGCAGGCTCGAGCTGACTCATGAGGTTCCTCCGGTGTTATCCGATCGTCCTCAGCCCTTCGCGAAGCCCTACAATCGGTTTTGCAAGTGGTGCAAGTGATGCACCACTGAGCGATCCGATCGTTGTGGTTTGTTCAGTGCGCCGCACGCGGAACATTGGGCACACTGCCGTGCGCCACCGAGCCCGGTTATCATTTCGCGGTGTGTAAGAACAATTGGCATGCGCCCTCCCGTCCGTGGGCTGCCTAGTGAATAGAACCATAGCACGTCGCGCGAACATGCGGTCTTCACATTTGCGAAGGACGGATATACGTGCTTCCAGGCGCGAGCCGCAATGTCTCTTGTGGGTCATTAGCGACCGGGTCGAGCAAGCAGAAAGTCCGGCTTTGTCCGTTATCAGCCGAAAGCGGAAGTAAATTCAGAACATTAGCGGCCACGCTACTGGATGCTGAGGCGAAAATATCGGTGCCCATCAGGAAGTCCGAATCGCAGCCTCGATCCGCTTCTTCCTGACGTCCCTCACCGTTGTCAGCATCTCGGCGTGGGTGAAGGTCGATAGGTTCAGTTTATGCGAAGCCAGCCGGATCGCCTGCTCTGCGAGCTCTGGCGTCACCTCGAACCAGTCGCGGTCAGGCTGCGCTAATCGCCGGACGACTCATTCGTCTTGCGCTCGATAGTACAGATGCACCTCACCACCGATCGGCATACGGCGCGATGTGCGGCGAATGCGACCTGCATCCACCATCCAACTCAGCTGGTATCTAATCGTTGAGCGCGAATACATATCGATACTTTTCCAGATCGTGCTTGCCGCCGCCGCGTTGGCTTCGCCGATGGGAACGACGCTCCACAATCTCTAAGTCGGGTTCGGTCATGCCAGGCGATACCTGCGGATTTCAGCTAAGAATGACCGGCAATACTCGCCGTAAAGTAAGCTGTACAGTTTCCACATGATCGCGCCCCTCTGATTGAAGGCCTTGATATCAGGTCTTGGTTGCGGAATGGCTTCGTGGCCTTAGAAAATGGTTTCGTCGTACAGCCGCAACGCCCGAGGAGTTGGACCATCGATCCTAATCTGCGTTGGCTGCGTCAGTGAGGGCCCAGCGCAAGTCCGCTTGGCAACCGTCAAACTGGGTTTAACGTTCGACTTTTTGGGGCGCTCCCCTTCAGCAAATGCATTAATGGCGGCCGTCAAAGGATTGACGACGATGATTGATGAGAAATTTGCCCATTGCGCGCGTACCGCAACAATATTGACCGCTATAATAGGTTGCTTAAAACTGAACTTTCAGACCTCGAGCGCCAGTTCATTGAAAGGCGCCTCGCAGAAGATCAATCAGTGATGGAAAGGCTGATCTCCTCGATCTTTCCGGTTACGCCGGAGCCGCTTGGCGGGCAACAGGGAAATCTACAAGCCGAGCTTGCACGCTAACAATTGACTTGGTGGACGACGGTCTCTTCTCGATACGGTGAAGATCAAGGCGACGATTTCTTTCGACTGGCTGCACGGCCTGTCGTCAGGGGAAATCGCGATGACCGTCAAAGAGCTCATAGTTCGACTGCAGGCGCTTCCCGACCAAGACGCCCTGTAATCATTGCAAGCGGCAATGCAAACGAGTGGCTGGTAGTCACTGGCATCATTGAGCGCGGCATTTCACCGTCACCTGCAAACCCGGATTTCGTCGTGCCAGATAACGATCCTGGCGTGGAAATCATCTAGCGGCTTCTCTTGCCAAACGAAAACGAGCCAACATAGATTCGCGATCTTAGGCAGGCTCTCAGGGCTTCTCATTTCGGGAAGCTGGCTCTGGCGCTGCAGGCCGGGAGACCGGAGCCCACTCGCTTATGCGTGAGCGCGTTTCCAGATTGCGGATGGCTCGTCAGAGCCCGCTTTGCCCCGATAGCGACCAAATTCCGCAGCGTGGCGAAATGACGCGATGTCCCAACAGGAGAGACATACGATCGTCAGCGTCTAAGAAAAGACGCCGAGGTGGCCTGCTTGCAACCATTCAACCGCTCTGCGGTTACTTCTTATCTCCTCACTGCACGGGTCGTCGGTTCAGATCGGCGGCCCTTTTTAATGAGCGATCATTAGCGCCGCGACGCCGAAGGCGAATATGCAGGCAGCGACTAAGGACCAAAAGGTAATTGCAATCTGCTTGGGCATGGAGTTTCAATGGCCGAGCCCCATTACGAGTTCCAAGCATTGAATTGGCCATTAAGCTATTTAACCCACCGAATTGATGCGCTGCGATGAAGCCACCCGTACCCATGAAACCAAAATCCTGGACGGAAGCGGAGAAGCGGCAATTGGAGAAGTTAGCGCGTCATGGCACCCGCACGCCTCAGATATCGGCAAAGCTAGGCCGTTACGTGGGATCGTTGAAGCGAATGGCAAGAGCAATGGGACTTCTGCTGAAAAAGTAGGGCCCCGCCTGATGGAGCGTCGATTCGATATGAAGGAGGCGCCCAACTGAGGCGGCCTTACTTCGGCTAAAGCCGATCGGGAAACGGCGCTGGCGACTATGATCCCACTAGAAGCCATGGCATGGCATGTCTTTGCGCTCCAACGGCGTCACTCGACCACCCCCTACTGCGGCGCTCTCAAGCCAAGCGACCGCAACCAATCGCTAATGTGCGAGCCGGTCGCGGGCATGGACCACGCCTCCCTCGCCCTCACCGCCTCCGGGATAGCCCTGCTACTCGTGTCGTGTGCCGCTGCGCTGGCGCTGCACTGAAAGCAAAATGGCCGCAGATTGCTCTGCGGCCCACCGACTAAAATAATTCTGCCGTGTTGAAATCGCCGCCCTCGGTGCTGTGGATACCGTACCTCAGCTCTATTTCAGTTTCGCTTCATCGCTCCCGTATGAATACGGGAGCGATGGCCCATTTTGCTCGGCAGATCGGCAAACGGACCCGCGTTCCGAGTTGGACACGCGCTTCCCCCAGGGCCCCAAGGCACTTAGGATGCTGTAGCGGTTACGGGTTCCCCGTCTGTCGGATTTCAGACAGACTCCGGGCGAAAAAGGGTTTGACTGGTGGGGTGCGTGCCGGGACGGTTTGCGGAGGGCATGCCCGGCACAAGCAAAGGACGGCCCCAGCGGTTGACCCCAAAGCCCCCAGGGCCGTTTCTTTGGCAACTCGCCCTCATTGGCGGCCGCAACTGCTTCGCTCGAGGCTTCCTCAGTCTTCATCTTGATCGCCTTATCGACGGCGCGCTCAGCAGAACGGGTTGCGACGCCGATTTCCCGCCGTGAAGTCCCATGCTAGTGATGTCCTTTGTCACCTGCACGGGCTTGGGAGGGTGAAAAATGGCTATCTTTCTACATCTACAAACCCACACGATGGGGCCGAAAGAGGTTAGCCGCATAATGGAAGCTTACGACCGCGCATTGCGGATACTCTGCGTCAAGGATCGCGACGATCCCCTGACGGAAATGATCGCGACGAAGATCATCAAGGTCGCGCAGACCGGTGTCAAAGACCCCGCACATATTTCGGCCCTGGCGATCAAAGAACTGGAAATCCGGTAAAGGGCCGCCTCAGTTGGTGGCCTGTCGTATAAGCTCGTGGAAGGAAATGGTCAGGCTGGAGGGCACATCATGAGCGAATCCGGCGATCGTACCCAAGCCAACATGGACCTCGCGCTTGAACAGGTCTGCCGCGAGCTAGACGGGGAACTGACCGGCGTGCGTGGGGTTATGAGGTCACTTCGTCGAGAAAACGAGATGCCGTACGCGCTCTTTGAAGACGAAAGCAAAGTGAGCCGGGCGTTCCCGACCAAAGAGGAAGCCATCAAGAAGGCGGATGAGGCTGGCTTGCTCGAGATCGATGCCAACGGAAAGCCGACGCTTGTGAGTGGACTGACGATCAAACCGTGTTCTCCTGACGAAGAGAAGAAGAGCGACGAGGATTTAGACTGGGTACCTAACACTGGATAATTGCCTACATGCCCGAAACGGCCGGCCGCGCGGCACCACGTGGCGCTGAGGGCGAAAGCGCTGTCTCGAATAGGCGTTTGTGGTTCGCACCAGCATGGGGAGCACAGATCATGTCGGCCCGAGCAGTCTTTTAAGCGGTCCTTTGTTGTCTTGTGATGGTTGATGCCTTATCGCCTGCCCTCGCCCTGACCGAGCAGGAGCTTATAGCCAAGCTTCAAGCCGCAGGCTATTCGCAAATTCGAGATATCAAATCCACCGCCGAAGGTACGTCAGTCAAGGCGACGAAAAACGGCAAGGAAGTGTCCGTCGTCGTCGACAGCAGCGGCAAAATGCAAGAGCGGCGCTAACCAGCATCCTGCTGCAAAAGCCCTTCGCGCCGGCGCAGCTGGTCACCGCTGTTTCCCAGCTTCTCAACGTCGGCACACCGCCACCTTAGCGTCACGTCTAGATTGTTGAGCGCGGCCCGTACTCCTACGGCTCTAAATTTGCTATAAGGTCAACCCGAGCGCCGAGTTATGCGTTCTGCCTCCGTGACCGGTTCGGACCTTGAGCTGCGCCGGCAATTTGTCAGGCGTTTTGCCACGATCCGCCGCCGACCGAGCTGCGCTGACTTCCATACGCAGGTGCTTACTTTAATTACTCACAAATCGTGACCTGCTCGAAACCGCTGTATATGAAAGAGGCGCTCGAAGTTGCATTGGTATGCTTGACCCGACCAAAGACCAGAGCTACTGGCGAAATCGCGCCGAGGCAACGCGCACGAAGGCACAAGCAATTGAGCTGCAACGTCCGAGAACCGCATTGACTGCTTCAGGTTACTTCAGTTTCCTGCGACAGCACTTCATTCCCGCACACAATCCGCGGCCGTTCGGGTTACAGCATTAGAAATCTATATGTGACAATCAGAGCCACCATGATCGCCAAGATCAGCAGTGCCGGGCGGAATGTTCGGATCATTGGGCTCATCCAATGGCGCTCAGCCGATAGACCGGCCTGAGGTTTAAGCCGTCTCTGGACCCGCACGATTTTGCCCTTTGTCGTTGATATGCGAGCTTTTGGTTCCGGAGCCGCGCCCACACCTCCCATTTCGCTGTAATAAGCGCTGTAAACCTCGCGAACGGCTAGGGCCGTGGACTCGTCCTCGCTCATCGTCTCAAGTCGGGCTCGATAATCAGTCAGAAAGCTCTGTGCGTTTGACGGAAGGTCATCGAAACCACCGAGCTTGGCCATCATGAGCCAAGTGGCAAAATCCGCCTCAGCCTTTGTGCGAGCTTTCTTGGCGATACTGGTGTTGGCGCTAGAGGACATCGTGGTGCCGGTATTTTCGCCTACCCAAACTCTCTGGCATTGATGGCGATCGTTGCACAGTCCGCTTGGGTATCTTGGTTGCCGTGTCGTGCGCGATAACATTAAATCATGGTTGTTAGCCTGTACAACTGATATCCCTCCCCGACCAACACATGCCGCTGTTGGCACTTTTCAGATGAGCGGCTAAGTCGATGACGTCTGCTCCTGGATGTAAAGCAGATAATCGCGGGTCACGAGCGCGCCGATATTGCGCCAATCGCCCGAACCGAACTGCAAGACCGGTTGATTAATCGAGAAAGATCGTAGCCACGACCAAATGCAATATCCACAGCGCCTTCAGACGAGCCGGCTGATCGTGCTGTGGCTTACATTGTACGATCGCGCAATCTCGGTCAGCACCTCCCCCGCCTCACGGCGCGCAATTGCTTCCCGGCGCTGGTGAGCTGTCAATTTGGGCTTTCGGCCGAGAATAACTCCCCTAGCTTTCGCACGTTCGCGTCCCTCCCCGGTCCTGGTGCGGATCAGCTCGCGTTCAAACTCAGCAAGGCCGCCCAAAACGGTTAGCATCAGGCGCCCATGAGCTGTCGTGGTATCGGCCCAAGTGTCCCTAAGCGATTTGAAGCCGGCTTCCTTTTCAGCAATCGTTCCTAGTAGATTGAGGAGATCGCGGGTGGACCGGGCCAAACGATCGAGCCGGGTGACAACCAGCACGTCCCCCTTTGCCAGGACCGCAATGAGCCGAGCCAGCTGCTTGCGATCGGAACGTGCGCCGCTGATTTTTTCCTGAAAAATCTTCTCGCATTTGGCGGCTTTGAGCTCGGCTATTTGCGCTCCCAAAGATTGCCCACCCGTGCTCACTCGCGCGTATCCGTAAACCGCCATATCATCCTCCATTTCGCACGTATAATATGCACGACATAAAGCCGCAATTTTATAAGGGTCAACCAATCTGTGCATAAATCATTATTTTCGCACAGAAGGGCCTGAGGGTCCGTCCTGGGCAGGGTTTCCCGATGCCGATGATGAACGAACGGCGACAGGTGATCCGAGCGTCCAGGAATGGGCAATCTCGGTGCTTCAGGATACGGACGCCATCCACGAGTGCGAGGAGCAGGGCTGGATGCAAGGCTGAGCAGATCCGCATACCCGCGACTGCGCCCTCGCCGCCGCCGGTCAGAATTCTCCGTTGGGCGTCTCTCCGGATGATGAGCTGTCGCCGCGATCACGGACGTGCTGGACTCGATGGCGACACCTTGCACGGAGTGCCCGCCAATCTCGGCTAGACCCCCTCCACGTTGTTTCTAGGCGGGTCGTTGGATGCCCTGATGTCTGGAGCAACGACAAGCGGTTCTGGCGTCGCGTTCGACCAGGGTCCGGCCCGGCCCGTGTCCGCTTCGTCAGCCCGCGACGACCGCGCCGCGCTCGATGCGGAAGGTGCGATCGAGAAGATCGATGACATGAGTCTCGTTCGATTCCGACATCAAGACCGATACCCCCTCGCTCTTGAGGTTTGAGAGAACCTCGCCGAGGCGGCGCGCCAGCGCGGGCGCCAGGCCCTCGAACGGCTCGTCCAGGACGAGCAAACGGCGCCCGGCCATCAATGCGCGGGCGAGAGCGACCATTTTCTGCTGTCCGCCGGAGAGTTCGGGGGCGCGGCGGCGCCGGAAGTTTGCAACCTCGGGCATCAGCGCATAGATGCGCTCAAGACGTTCTCGCGCATCTGTCGAGCCGGTCGCCAAAGCGGGCAGCAGGATGTTTTCCTCAACCGCCAATTCCGGCACGAGACGGCGATCTTCCGGCATGTAACCGAGCCCGAGCGCCGCCCGGCGGTGCGCCGGTTCCGCCAGCAGATCGAGGCCGTCCAGGGTCATGATGCCCCGCGCCGGCAGTGCTCCCATCAATGCCCGCATCAGGGTTGTCTTGCCTGCGCCATTGCGCCCGATCAGGCCGGAGAACTGCTGCTCGCCGAGCGACACTTGTGCGTCGCGGATGATCTCGATGGCGCCAATCGAGACGTGTAGCGCGGAAACCTCAAGCATGGGACGCTCTGCTGGCGTTGAGTTTGCCGTCCTTCGACCGGATCAGCGTTCCTGTGATGAACTCGCGCACGCGTTCGTCGCCGAGCGCCTGCGCCGGCGACCCATCCGCGATCACGGTGCCGTCGTAGAAGGCCAGTACGCGGTCGGCGAACCGCTGCACGATCTCCATGTCGTGCTCGACGAACAGGATCGTGGTGCCGCGCGCCTGCAATGCACCCATGATGACATCCATCAGGCCAAACTTCTCCTCCAGGCTGATCCCGCTGGTCGGCTCATCGAGCAGCAGCACACGCGGATTGCCCGCTGTCGCCATGGCAATGTCGAGCAGCTTGCGCACGCCTTGGGGCAGCGTCGAAGCGAGCGCGTCGCGAAACTGGGCGATCTGGAACTGGGCAAGCGCGGCTTCGGCATTGGCGGTGGTCTCGGCGGCGACAAACCGCGACAGCGCCGCGCTGACCACGGAACTCCCGGAATGGGCAATGGCGCTTGCCGCGCACAGGTTTTCGAACACGCTGAAGGTCGGAAAAACCTGTGCCACCTGAAAGGAACGCGCAATTCCCAGCCGCATGATCTTGCGCGACGGCAGCCCGGTGATGTCCCCGCCCTCGAACTGGATGGTGCCCCTGGACGGCGTCAGATGGCCGGTGATCATGTTGACGAAAGTGGTCTTGCCGGCGCCGTTAGCGCCGATGATGCCGAGGGTTTGTCCCCGCGGCACGTCGACATTGATATCGCGGGCGGCAACGACCTGACCGAAGGTCTTTTCGAGGCCCTTGACGGAAAGCAGCGCGCTCATGCCACACCTTTATCGGAAATGGTGGGGCGTTTGCGAATCATCAGGGAACCGAGCCCTTCGGGCACGAACAGGATCGTCAGCAGCAGCACCGATCCGAGGATCAACTGCCAGCCACCGGGCAGCAATGCGACCGCAATGGTGCGGACGATCTCGAACAGCAGCGCGCCCAAGAACGCCGCCGGAACCGATGCGGCACCCGCCAGGATGGTCACGAATACAAATCCGCCCGACGTGGTCCAATAGGCCATCTGCGGATCGACATGGCTGATCGACAGCGCCGCCAACGCGCCGCCGGCGCCCGCCAGGGCCGCCGAAATGGTCAACTTCAAATGCACCAGCCGGGTCACGGAAATGCCGAGATATTCGACGCGAATTTCATTGTCGCGGATGGCGCCGGCAAGCTGGCCGGCCACCGAACCCAGATACGCCGAGACGCCAAGCCAGGCTGAAAACACCATGCCAAGTGCCAGCCAGAACAGCGCGAAGGTGTAGCCGGGACCGCGCGGCTTCATGCCGAGAAAGCTGGCCTGCGCGACATTGATGCCGTCGGTCGACCCAAGCGTCTCGGACTTTACCAGCACGCCGTACAGGATCATCGATAGCGCGAGACTGAGCATGGCGAAAAAGATCTCGCGATACTGTGCGAGCAGGAAACCGACGACGAATGCCACCAGCGCCGCCATGATCACGGCCAGGGCAGTCAGCAGGAACGCGTCCGTCACCCCGAACCAGCGCCCCGCCAGGGCAACCGTGTAGGCACCCGTCGCGAAGAACAGGGCCTGGCCGAACGGCACCAGGCCGCCGCGCCACAGGATGATGAGGCCGCAGACCACGAGCCCGGTGGACATCGCAAGGGTCACCAGCGAGATCAGCCAGAGCGGCGTGAACGGCGCTGCCGCCCCCAATCCGCCGAGGATCGCCGCGCCCAGGAAAATGCGAAGTCCGGTCATATCAGATTTTTCTCGGTTGAGCGCGACTGAACAGGCCCTGCGGGCGGAACACGAGAACCAGTGCCATCACCGCGTAGATCGAGAACAATTCAAGTTGCGGTATCAGATGCACGGCTCCAGCGCGGAATAATCCGACGATCAGAGCACCGACCAGCGCGCCCTCCATCGAGCCCATTCCGCCGATCGCCACCACCGCGAAGGCCAGCACGATGACTTCGACCCCGAGGCCCGGGGTCACCGATATCTTGGGAGCGGTCAATGCGCCGCCGAGTGCACCGAGCACCGCGCCTACCAGAAAGGTCACCGTATAGATCTGGGACACATCGACGCCAAACGCGGCGGCGGTTTCGCGATCATAGATCACGGCGGTCAACAGCCGTCCAAAGGTCGTCTTCTTGATAGTGTAGGAGGCCGCGATCGCCAGCAAGCCCGCAAACCCGACCAGACCGATATCGTAAACCGACAAAGGCAAGCCGCCGACGATGAAGCTGCCGGCCTCGACATAGGGCTGATACGCCGATCTGCCGTCGGTGCCCCAGATCAATATCAGCACGTCTTCCAGGATCAGAAACAGTGCGTAGGTGATGAGAACAACGACGACTTCGTCCTTGCCATAGACGCGGCGGAGAAAGACCCGCTCCAGGATGTAACCCATTACCAAGCCGATCGCGATCGCCGCCGTGGCAACTGCCAGGTAGCCGCCGACCACGGGCCAGCCCCGGTCGAAATAGAGACCGATTGCAGTCGCCGCCGCATAGGCGCCAAAGGCGTAGAACGCGCCGTGGGCCACATTTAGAATCTTCATGACGCCGAAAATCAAGGTCAGGCCGATGGCGACGACAAACAGCCAGGCGGCATAAACCAGGCCATCGGTGACGATGGCGATCACTGTAATCACCTGATGCCGTCCCTTACGTCGTGAAGACGCAGCAGCTGTGACGTGCAGCCGGGAGCTCCGGCTGGCAATGTGGCGTCGCTTAGTTGCATTTGGCGCCGGGCATGCCGGCCTCGAGCCACGCCGTCGAGGTCATGTTGGCCGGGGGATTCACGCACTCGGCGGGATAGCGGACGATGTCGACGATTTCCGCTTTGCCTTCCGCCTTGTTAAAACGGAAGCTGCCATAGGCGATATCAGCGATCCCCTGGTGACCATTGCCGATCGCCATGCGGATCTTGGCGCTCGGTCCTTCAAACTCGATACCCTCGAACGCCTTCACCACGTCGTCGATCGCGGGTTGCTGACCGCCCTTGGCCGCCGCCGCCTTCTCCCACGCGGACTTGAGCCCGAGGATCGACTGCGCCATGTGATAGGCCGGATAGGTCGGCGCCGTCGCGAAGCGATCCTCGTAGACCTGGCGGAACCACTTGTTCAACGGCGTGTCGGGCGCCATTACCCCGTGCGGGCCGCGGGCTCCAATGATAGTACCATCCGGGATCTTGGCGCCGAGGCGGAACATGGCCGTCTCGCCCGCTGTATAGACCATAGTGGACCTTGCCGGCAGACCACGGGCTCCGTTCTGAACAATGAAGCTCTCGAGATCGCCGTTCCAGAAGCTCGAATGCACCACCTTGGAATTGGCGGTCAGCAGCGCCGAGATTTCCGCGCCGAATTCGCCCGCGAACAACTTCGGCAACAGCTCCTTGTCGACCGTCGCCTTGGGCGCAAGCGCCTTCATGGCGGCGACGAAATCACGCCAACTGTCCTGCCCCCATGCGTAGTTCTGGTTGATGCCCGAAAATGAAGCCAGTTCAGGGAATTTCTTCAGGACGTAGCGAGCGGCTCCAACGTTATCCATGGTGGCGTGCGGCGTTGCACGGAACACGTATTTGAGCGGCTTCTCCTCGAAGATTCGGGGCGTTCCGCAGTCGAAGAACACCGTCAGCGCCTTCAACTCTTCGGCAACCGGAGCCACCGCCAGGCAGTTGCCGGACGAGACGTATCCGACGATGGCATTCACGCCGTCGCGTTGAACAAGGTTGCGGAATTCAGTAACCTGGTTGGCTGTCGAGCCGGCCTCGTCGACGAACTTCGGCACAATCGGTGCACCGGCGAGACCAGCGGTCGCATAAGGTGCGGGCACTTTGCCGGCGTTGAGCATTTCAATCATGATTTCAGCGGAGTTGCGGCCGGGAATGCCGAAGGGGCCGGCGGCCGGTCCGGTCAGGAAAGTCACAAGCCCGAGCTTGACCGGCGGGACCGCCGGAGCGGTCTGGGCGACGGCCGCGATCGGCATCGCGATCGGCATCGCGATCGGCAAGGCTGCAAACAACACCGCCGCCGACAATTTGCGCACCAACCATGCGCTTTCGTTCATCCTGTGCATACGAAACCTCCCCGAGAATGCTTTTTTCAGCCGATGCGGCTGTTGTGGTGAAAGTCTATGCGCGATTGCGGGACAAGCCAATACGGCCACAATGCCGCGCCGCGCTTCCAGGGGGCAGAACAACCCTGCCATTTCAGGCAGCAAAGAAGCTCCGGCAAGAATCGCGACATGAAGTTTCGGCGGACGCTAGTGCTCAGCTATGCTTTCTTTCGTTACTACCCGCGGTTCAGTTCTCAAATCGTGCGGGCGTGCGAGAGCGCAATTAAAGAGCGACTTGCGGTCCCGTCCACTTAGTTTGCGTAGTTGAGTCCAGGAGAACAATCACCTCGACGAGTATTTCACCGGGATAACGGCTTGCCCTGAAGCAGTCAGGAAAGCCATGATCCAAGCCGCTAGGATGCAGCCGATTCAGTTTGCGAGATGATGCAGCTGCAGCAAGCTCCGGCGCTCGATAGTATCCTCCCTTGGCCATGATCGCCCAGGCGATGCGCGCCATCTTGTTGCAACGGCAACGGCGACGAGCTTGGCCGGCTTCTTCGCCAGCAGCCTCATGATCCAGGTGCGGGAAGGTTGTTCACGGACTGGCGCTGCCCCTCTCTATGTCCGAGTTGGGTTGGGTCATGTGTGGACGACGCCCGCGTTGCAAGAAGAATCTGACGTTCGGCGCGCGGTCGGGTGCAAGTCATGTGTCCGGCCTGTTTGCGCGGCACCATGACCGCTGGCCCTGATGTAATCCGCGGATCGGGTCCCAATCATTCGCACGGGCTTTAACGCCCATGACCCAGAAGCCCGGCGAGGCAAGAGCTAGTGCACTTGCCGCACCCAAGATCGCTTTACGCATGGACGTTGCTCCCTGTTTGATTCCTTTTTTGTTGCCCTGTGGAAGAAAACGCGGAAACCCGTTGTTAGGTTCATGAACGCGTGTTCAGCACGCCCGCGCGCTTGCGTGCTATTTCCGCACCCGAGCGCCGCTTATCACCTACGGCCCGGATATTCGAGTGCGATCTAACCTCATAGAATCGAAGCTTCTTCGGTGACTTCCGTTGATGGCCCTTTTCGGACCTGCCGTTGTCCCCTGACGATGTCCGCTTCTAAGGGGATAGTGTTGCAAAGTCTTTTTGCGGCATGCGACTCAAATTCTTAGAGCCATAGGCCCGACGATCGAATAGTAACGTGGGGACCACGCTGTCGGGCGCCAAACTCACAGGCGATTCCGACAACGGGGCTGAGGCTGCATCTGACCGGCGATTGTCGCTTATTTCGTTCTTTGGCGGAAAAATAGCCGCGCGTCCTTTTGGGTCTTTTGCAACACTATCAAGGGTGGAGCGGATATCTCTGTCACGAGGCCCAACTTCCGAAAGTGACCCCCAGGGGCGCGCTCGCAATGCGCGCCTCTGTGCCCCAATTCCCACACTGCGACTAAAAGAGGGTCTGTTTGTTTCTTTTCGAACAGACAGGCCAAGTCCGTTCCGTCCAGCCTGCATTGCTGGATTGGAAACGGTCATCGGTTGGGGAGGCGAAAATCGAACGTTCCCTGATAACTGACATGCCGCGCGATAGATATCTCGAGCGGTGCAAGCAACGGGCCTTCGATTATCTCGGCCGAGGCGATCTTAAAGACGCAGTCGCCTCGTTCGTCAGTAATATGAACGCCCGTCCCGATTGCGAATTGCCACACTACTTGGCAATGCTTGGCGTTTTGCTCCTAAGGGGGAACGATGCGCCCGGCTTGAGGACGCTGATCGAAGGAGTGAGGTGATGGTCCGATGATCAATACGCGGGGTATGAAGGAGCGCGACACGGCATCTCCTCCATCCAGATTTTTGGTTCGCCAAGGCGCCATTTACGATCGGCAACGTAGGGCGCCGGCAATGATTGGGACCCGTCTGGCGGTTGATCTGACGAAAGAGCAAGCCAACCGCATCGAGCGGATGCTGATGGTTGAGCAGGAAGGCAATCGTTCAAGTTGAGCGCGGCCCCCACGCGCACCCCCGACACGCTGTGGTGCAATCGAGTGACCCGGTGGCTTTCATCATGATAAGAAATGCAGAACGGCAGGCGCACTGGCGCACCAAGCGGGACGCGGGGATCGAGACATTGCGTGCCGCAACCAACAAGGCGGAGCTGGCACTAGCACAGGCCGAGAACGACCTGTTGCGCCAGCGCGTTCTCGACCTAGAGATGGCGCTTGCTCGCCGGGAGAGTGCCGCCAAGTCTGCCCAGACCAAGGCGATCAGCGAAATTGCCTGCCTCAAGGAGAAGAACAAGGAGCTGCAATCCCAACTTCGTCAAATGTGGGACTGGTACAACAACGAGATCGCAAACGGGGGCGGCCTGACCTTCAAGGCAAGCAGTCTGATCGCGAAGGCGCTGCATCCCGACGCCGCGCCAAGCGAGGAGGTCAGGCTGGAAGCGTTCAAGGCGTTCTCGGCGTGGAAGGGCGACAGGGACGCGGCGCGACGGCGCTAGTTCGACCCGCCCCGGACGAAAACTTTTCTTCCCACCCGCGTTGACGGGTCCATCTGTACCCGAGGCGGCAGGGACGCCGCCCGCGATGTCTCTCGGAATTATCGACTTGACGTGGGAGGGTCTAGTCGCGACGTCAGGAATGGACATTTGGCTAGCATCCGCTGAGTTCAGGAAAGGTTCTGGAATTGCCAATCTGTCCCCAATGCGGGGCTGAGTACTGGCCTGTTTCCGACCTCAGTGGCCTATGGCTAGTGGCCCAATTTGATTTTCGTCGGCTACCGGACGGACGGAGTGGGAAGAAGTGGTATGCAATTAACAATGGGCGCGATTGGGAGGGACTCCATGGCTAAACAGCGTAAGCGCGTCAAACACACGGCGACCTTTGAAGAGCGGCTCGCGGAAGAGGCGATCAAAATTTAAAGGTGGCGCTGAAAAGCAACCTCCGGGAAGCACTGCCAGGGAATTGCTTTTGCGGCGCGCCCGACAGGCCGAAACAGCATCACACAACGATTGGCTTCGATCTCCCGGACTACAGCCGCCCAAGGCAATGGAAGATTGGGCTTCCGATCAGAAGAAGTAAGACCGGGGATCGCAAGTGAAGGACTATCAAGCCTCTCTGGAGAAGCTCCGGACCGATGCCGCCGAAGCGGCGATGATCCGCGACCTTGCAACGGATGGGGCTAAACGCGAAATGTTCGACCGGCTAGCCAAGCATCTGGGCCAACTGGCGGACGACGTTGAGCGGGCCATGAACGCGCCAAAAGCCAGCTAAGAGTAAGGACGATTTAACCCAAAAGGTCATGAGGATTAGCCATTTTCTACTTTGGAACAAAAAAATAAAGTTCGCTTTGTAATGGTTAACCCTGGCTGGCGCCCGCCCGCCGTTTGGATGAATTTCGCGCAGGAATACCTTGCCCTACCTGGGATGTTGGAAAGCAATGCAATAACTCAGGAGGAAACTCGATGAGGACTCTGTTACTGGCTGGTGTACTGGCGGTTGCTGGTTTCGCTATCGCCACGCCGATCTCCATTGCACCCGCGTCAGCTCAAGTTGCCGTTGATACTCCGCTCGGTGGCGTGAGAGTGGGCCCGCAGCCGCGTTACTACCGAGACTACGATCGACCCGCTTATCGCGCCTACGGATATGATCGCGGATATCGCGGTGGATGCCGCACATCGAGCGCGACGACGGTTCGGTCCGCAGGGTCCGCCGTTGCGACTGGCAGTGCCGGACTAGAAGATTGACCCGGCGCTCACAAGAGCGTCGAGCCGGCTCTCGCAATCAAGGAATTGGGTGCCATCCACTAAGGCCGCGTCAGTTGGCGGCCTCTTTCATTTCGCGAATGTCTCCTGTTGGGCACTTTTCGGACGTCGTAAGCAGATGCAGCAATGCCCGGTGTTAAGGGAAGAGCGGACATTGGGAAGACCTCTCTAGAAGGAAAACAGGACATTCCAAAATTCCGGCGTAGGGAAGGACGCCTGGATACATTTCGATTCGACTAACCGTGGCGACCTTACCAAAGCCGAAGTCGATCTCTATGTGTTCGCTCCCCTGCGGCTCCCCTCCGCAATTTGAATGAGAGTATTGCGCTTGGCTGGAGCAATTATCTGCAGCGGGCCCGAACCTTCACAGGGTTGAGCTCACGCGTGGCAAATGGACCAAAACAACATCAAGTCATCCCTGCCTTAGCAGGAAAGACAAACCAGCGTTTATGTTCGACGGGGCCGCATACACTGCACACTCACACGAGGCGAGTGCATCTCTTCGTGGCTCGGATTAGAGCCGGGGCGGAAGCGTCAGATCCCTCGGCTTGCTTTTGAGGCACAAGCTGAGATGGACGGAAAAATGTTCGACAGAACATTACGTCGCTGACATCCGGGCAAGCAAAATTTATGACCGATCCGGCAAGAGGCCGTACGACCTCCGAGGCCAAAAATCTACAAGCCAACGGGCGAACTCATAGACCACCTCAGCTTAGTAGCTGGAGACAGACGGCTGGAGAAATCGACTGATCGATCTATTGCCGACCGCGATTAGGCGGCGGTCTTGCTGGTTCGGATCGGGCGTGGAGGCATGAGCGCCCCATTAAAAATTGCAGTTTCCCTCGTCCGCCCGGTTAGGATGGTGGACCTCTCTGTTGGAGCCGCTAAATTTCGAGACAGTAAGTACGGATTTGATTCTGCCGGCAGCGGCATGTGAAGCATTTTTGAATTGTCTTGGTCGCGTGAGCTTGACGACCTCAGCGAATTACACAGCTTTTCGGTGGGAGCACTGGAAATGGAGACATTATTCAAGGTCGTTGGCTGGATCGTGGCCGCAGTTCTAGGTCTTCTCGTTTGGAACGTATTTCCCGAAACTCGACCAATCATCAGTTGTGTTATAGCCGTAGCCTTTATCTGCTACGTGTTGTCTATCATCGTGGTGGTAACCGCTAAGAGGCTCATAGGGGACGAACTGCTAGAGCTTCGTCTTCAAAGCAACGCCGTTGCCAACCGCCTTGAGCTTATGGACCGCAAGGTAACTGCAATTTTGAGGGATGCGCTCGAGCATCGCCAGGCGGCGAATCCAACAGCTGCAGTTAGAACAACACCTAAGCATGGCCACGCTGAGCAACGACAATCTGCTTGAGCAGTCAGAAACATAAAGATTCCGAAATATGACAGCGGTGCAAGGTCATCGACTACGACAAGGGCATCAGAACGGGTAAAGGCAAAGGGAAAATGCGCGTGAGCGAGCTTTGAATCTTTTGCGAGACATTGATTGAGGAAAGATGGAATTATTTACGATCCATGCATCGAAGGACGGCGAATGGATTGAAACACACGGCATCAGCCCAACCTTGATCGTGGCCAAAGCGAACAGCCTTCACAAAACAGGATGGGACGTGCACATCACGGGCGCTATCGGCAGGCGGTATGGACCGACAAGGTCCAATGAGGTTCTATCGTTCGACCGGAAACCGCCGATCAAATTCTAGCATGGTTTAGCGGCCTAAGAGCGGATAACCAGCCAACCGATCCAGAGCGCCAATATTCGGCTGCTCTGAATTACGTTTGTAGGAAAATTCCCGCGGATACAGACAGCAATAAACTTCGCGAGCGATTGCAAACGAATTAGTTCAGTGTGCGCAGTCCGGGAAACACACCGTGATTGATCTCCAAAACGCTGGGCTGAAGATCTTCTTTGGTCGCGCAGCGCGCCGATAATTCACGCTGCTGTGCTGCGCGGTTTCTCCGTTGTTTCATTTTTTTCTACCTCCTTATTGCGAGACAGCCATACGGAAAAACGAAGTAGCCGATCACTATTATCTTTTGACGGCTCGATCGGAGCCCCACTGGCTGAACACGGGAGATCTAGTGTAGCGTGGCCGGCTCGGACCGCATCCGCTCGTTGATCCATCTCGCGCAATAGGGGATCGACTACGCTATCGACTTCGGTCGCAACTGATAATAGAAAACTGTTAAGCTCGCGGGCTTCGGGTACGACTGTCGCAGCCATCTCGATGGCCTCGCAGAGCTTACCAATGACAGGTGCAAACGCGCCGGTCGCTTGTTTGATTCGCTTTTTTATCGCTTCGATTTCACCTAAAACGCGATCACGCTCCCGCCGGGTTTTTTCTTCAGAAAGGCGGGCTTCGATTTCAGCGATCTGAGCCGTCAGTGTCGTGACTTCGGACGCAAGTGCGTCGCGTCTTTCGCGCGCGCGATCCAGATCGCGGCTGAGATTGTCCACTAAGTCGTCCTTTCCGAACATTTTTTTGCTCCGCGTAGGACAGCCGTAACGCGAACCGCCAGCCTGGCAAACGAACGAATGGTTGGATCGGCCGAAAAAAAAGCATCAACTTCGGTTGCGTTGTTGCAGGGGCCGACATGGTGACCCCCAGTCATTCACATTAGGCGACCGCAGGGTTAACAAGTGGTTAATTTCAACATCATGCAGCAATTAGCCGCCGGATGCTTCACAAAACCCGCCCGATCGAACATACGCGAGCTTGCGATCCGATTTAGTATCCAATGACCAACTCCGGAATTGGCAGATAGTGTTGAAAAAGTCTGGGGACGGACGAAAATTGTCAGGGACGCTGACACGTGTTGCACGTGGCGACGGCGGCGGCGATGACGGCTACTGTTGTCCGGGCCGCAATGGCACTGGTGCGCGCGCTTGCGTTCTCGTTTCCGTCGGCGGAAGCGCCGACACGGGCCCACGTGCAGGCGTCGCAATCGGCGGTGGCGAAGCCGCTGATGCCCTGCGCCGCAGGTTCTGCTCGGAGGCGCTGGCGATCGCACGGGCCATTTGCTCCTGGCTCGCCTTCAGCTGCTCGGCGGTCCTGGCGTTCTCGCGGACATTTCTTCCTGGCTAGTCTTGAGCTGCTCGATCCCTTGCTGCACGTTTGCGAGATCACGCGCCATCTTCTGGAGCAACTGTGTCAGCTCGGGAGGGATCCGGGCGGCTGCCGCGTCTTGCGGTGCAGGCTGAGCCGGAGGTGGCAATTGCGAAAGTGCACCGTCCGTCACAGCCACCTGAACGGCAGGCGGACTCTGCTGGTCGGCGAGCTTCGGTGTTTCCGCCGGCAACGGCGAAGCCGCAGCCAGTTGCGGTGCCCACCGGGAGATCATCAGCTTGGCCGTCTCTCCAGAGGACTGCGTAGCGAAAGCAGCGATACAAATGCCCGCTGTCAACAGCAGGCCGACAAAGCCCCGTAGCGCCGGCCTGCCACGCGATGGCCGACGATACCCGTTCGCGGACTTCCTCCGCGCAGCATCTTGCTCCAGTTTGGAAATCTGTTCATTGACACGCGCGAGCTGTTCATCCGCTCGGGCGATTTGTTCATACGCATGCGCGAGCCGTTCATCGGCGCGCGCGACCAGCTCTATCTCTTGCGTGGACAATCCCGGACTAGCATCGTGCGGATCGTCGGTTTGCTTGGTGTTCGCCAAGGAATCCATGGGCGCCTCCTCCCTTTGAAGGGCGATCCTGGCAAGGTCTTCATCGTCACGCTCTCATGACAATGATCGCCTACGCCGTCTTGCAACATCGTCGCCTCGCACAAGCAGGGCGAAAAAAGAATCAACGGACCTCCGCCTCAACCAAGCTTGCCGGGCGCACGCCAAGCCATCGTCGGTCTCACTCTTCGCCATCTCAGCGATGCCCATACTGCAGAAGACGAATCCGCTACAGCAAATAAATCTGCCAAAGTAGTCCTAGCTAGTCATCTGGAACCGCCGCCCAGACTAGCTGAACGCGAGAACTAGCCAACTTGAGCACAACAGCACAAGGGCGGTCACGATTAGCGCGAGGAATCCGTCGGACACGAGGTCATGGTTACGCATGGTACACCTCCTGCCGCCAACGGAGAGGCTGGTCCGAATTTATTAGAAATTTCGGAATCGGCATTTTGCTAAAGGGGGAGGTTGCATAGCGAGCAGCTCGCGAACGGATTGCTAGCATTTTGCTGCCCCCTCAAAAATATGAGGCGGGATTGGGTGTGATGCCTCCGTTTCTCGAATGGATGCCTTAAACCACTCGGCCCCCTTCTTTGGGGCGCCCCGGGGAAAGCGCCGAATCCGGCCGGGTCCCGCCTGCCGGAAAAGATGCAATCGCCAAAATAGTGCCGCACGAATCGGCAGTCATGGCACCAGGCGCTGGGTGCCCTGACCGACGAGGCCCGCCATGTCCCGATGGACCGCCGAGGAAATCCGCGAACTTGTCACCCTGTGGCCGACGAGCACGGCTGCACAAATCGCATATCGCCTGCACCGCCCGCGCGCCGCCATATGCGGAAAGGCCAAGCGGTTGCTCGAGGAAGGCTTGTTGGAAGGTAAGAACGCCAAAAATCCCAATCCGCGCAAACGACGGCGGCGCGCCCGACCACTGCGATTCTGGATCATGCTGCCGCCACCATTGCCACCAGTCAACGACAGCATCGCGATGCGGCCGTGCTCGCTGCTCGAGCTCGATGAGGCGCGCTGTCACTGGCCGCTCGGCGACGTCAACGAAGTTGCGACCGAGTTTTGCGGCGGCGCTGCGGCACCGGGCCATCGCTATTGCCGGCACCATATGCGAATGGCGCATGGTCAGGGCAGCGATGCGGGACATGTTGCGCGATGTTGATGCTCTGATTTCGGCAGCCGCAAATCCACTGCTGCCAAAATGGACACATCCAAATTGCTAGCTTTCCGAACGTCGTTTCAATTTTCATACTGTGCGCGTCTCCGGCGAGAAACCCGCGTTGGTTCAAGTCGCCTCCGCGTCCTAGAGCAAGCGCGGGTATCTCGTCGGGGCGCTCGATCCCTGGCGAGTACTCGCCCAATTTACAGGGCGAGTGAGCGAGGCTCCCGTATGATCCCCTGGACCACCGAGGAAACTTTCTTGCTAGTCAGCCTTTGGCCGACAGCATCGGCCACGCAAATCTCGAGATGGTTGAACCGCTCGCGCTCGTCGATATGCGCAAAGGCAATGCGGCTGCGCCACGATGATTTGTTGCCAGACGGCGTAGAAAAGCATTTCGAGGTGAAGCCGGTGCAGACGCGGCCGGGTCGCGCCAGAACAACGGTAACATCGATCATGCCGCAAAAGCCGGCGCCGCCGCTCGATGGTATCGTGCCGCTGCTCGACATGCGGCCCTGCGTGCTGGTCGAGCTCGACGAGACCCGTTGCCGCTGGCCGCTCGGTGAAGTGCACGAGGTGGCGACCGAGTTTTGCGGCGCCGGCAAGGTGCCGGCCTTGCCCTATTGCGCGCATCATTTGCGGATCGCGCATGGCCAGGGCAGCGCCTCGTAACGATCGGTGCTATCCTCAACCGCATGTCGCTATCCCCGGACCAGCGCCACGTTCTCCTGCTCGCCGATCGCACGCGCGATATTGGTCAGATCACCGCGGCCGTCGCGCGGAGGATTTGGGCGCGAGGACCGATAGGCAACCTCTCCCCACGATGGGACGAGTGCGCCAAGGGGATTGAAGTTAATATGCAAGGCTGCTGGCGTAAGATGTAGTATACTAGCGCACCGGACGCTGAAATGACTGAGTACGACATCACCGTCATCAATGGCTCGTGCTTGCGGATCGGCGAACGCATTGCCTTTTGCGCTAGCGGCGATGGTGATGACCAAGCATAGCGCCCGCAGCAGTCGATCACGTGGCTCATCAAGCGCGGCCATCTGGTCGCAAAGACGACGGCGAGCCGTAGTATCCGACCGATCAGCGCGATCGCAATTGACACGTGAGCCTAGCGATGGCGGCGGCGCCGGGTTGCAAATTTGCAACGAGCCTTTCGGCTGCCACCATCGGGGCGCCACCGGGACGGCCGCACTAGAGCAGTCCGCTCTCTGGTGGCCACATTGAATTCACCCCGCTGTGTCAAGCCGCGATTGCATGCCTGATCGACTATGCCTTAGCGTCCTCATCGCCCACGCGAGTCGACGCCTTTCGAGCATAGGGTAATCGCTCGCATGTAGCCGTCTGGCGCGACGCGCCAAGAGGCACCTTTGTCGCCCCGCCGCGAGGTAGCTTTGGTTTCGCGAAGGTTACAGTTATTTTTAGGCTCCCGCGAAATGCGCAGTATGCATTCTGAAGTGCCGCGACACGATCAACTTCGTTGTCTAGCCCGTCGATGCAATGCTCATCGAGTAACAAAAGGAGAATCGCTCCCAATATGAAACATCCACGGTGGCGTTCAATATTTTTCGTCTCGGAGAAGCTCGTCGTACCGACATCGAGCGTGCCGTACAATTGGTGATGGCCCAAATAGTTTGGATGGCATCTTTCTGACATCAGGTAGTAGTGCCCGCGAACGCCTGAACCTGTGCGCTTATCCATCCGATCAATTAAGGTTATAACGTTGATCGCTTCGGATTCTGGATTCCCTTCGATCCATTTCTTGTGGCGCGTTGCAATGTCCGACTGGTCAAAAAGCGCATTAAGAGCATCGATATCGCTAGCAGCGATGTGTTTTTTCAGCTCATGCTCCAGATCCAGCAATAGCGCGATTGTCTCAATAGGTGCTCTAGCTGGCAGATACGCGCCGACATTGTCACTATTCCAGTTCAGGGCCACGCTTTCCGTTAGTGCCACGATCCTCCAGACCATAGATTCTCGATAAACCGCCGGACTTTGCGTTCGAGAAACCGCAAGCAGACTCGATCCCCGGTCCCCAAAATTGCCTGTTCAAAAAGGTCGGAACGCTCAGCTCTACCGACAAGAAAGCCCCGCCACGGGGCGGCCCGCAGCGAGGCCTTCCATGAGGACGCCGAGCGCTGTCAGGCGACGCCCGGCAGGCTGATGTTACGTCCGCCGTTGCGGCGCTGTCCAGGGATTTTCGACCATCGCTCTTGCAACAACGGCTATTGCGTCGGCTGTCGCTCGCCGCGCGCGCCGTCCAGTCGCGATGATTCCGCCATGCCTGAAAGTCGGCCTTGGTGCGCTTCGGCAAATATTGTCGCCATGCCGCCTCGAAATCCGCGCGCACTTTGTCGAACGTCCGACGCTGCGACCACCAACACGGATCGAACTGGCACGCACGGATATAAAACGCATAGGGTGCCACCAGGGACGCGGAAGCCAGAGGTGCAAATGCGTGCGCGTTTTAGGTCTGCTTATGAATTTTTGATTATGCTCGGAGATTCCACGCACCAGTCGAGTTGGGTTGGAATTGCCTCGATGGATGGATTGGTGAAGCCTTTATAGCGCGCCCACTCATCGGCTTCGGCTAGCCAGTATTCAAACTCTCTTTTCGCGAGTTGCGCACGCTCGCGGCACATGGTTTCCAAAGCTGAGAATCGCTTCCTTGAATCCACCGGGCGGTCCCTCGAATTGAATTACAAATCGTAATCCTCTTGAGGGAGCCGGATACTTACCGTTCTGTAATAGACTTGACGTTTCGTGAGTGTTGCTTTGAAGGCTGCATTGTTTCTCATGTCATGATTCGCACGGAATGAACTTCGGCGCTGAGAAGCGCGTAGTGCACCACCTGCCGCTCGATATACGCTGGCGCGGACGCTGCGGGTTTCATATCTTTCACGGTTGCCAATTCGGAGTCGCGTGATACAAGGCCGGTCCACAAAACCGGAGTAACAATGGCTAGAACTAAGAAAATCGTTCGCCGCGAGTGGACTAAAGAAGATGTACGGCAAATGAAAACTATGGCCAAAGCCAAAGCTGGCGTCACAAAGATAGCCAAATCACTAAAGCGAACACCGGGCGCAACGCAGGTGATGGCTGCGAAGCTTGGCGTATCATTATCAACACGAATCTGAAGTAAGCACAGAGCTGGACTGGCCACAGTTGCGGCCAGTCCGATCCGTGTAGGGAAGCTGCTGCGACCGTGAAATGCCGTTCGCCCGCTAGCAGATGCGCTTTTCCCCGAAAATCGTAGCAGCGGTACCTCGACAAGTCCTGCCGTTAGACATGGACGCATTTGACCTGAGTTAGACGTTTGCTTACCTATTTGTCACTGGAAGTCACCGGTCGCCTGAATTAATGCGGCCGCGATGCGATATTTTTTTCACATCTTTGACGTTCTGAACTCCATCCTGATGATGTGGGAAACAACCTAAAAGTCTTGAGTGCGCAAAACGCATGGCCCAAGTCGTTGCTGATGAATAAAGAAGGGCGGAGAGTTTTCGCAGTCGAGTGTGGTGATCGTTGCGGACGCGGACGACAATATGCTCTTCGAGTGCGGAGCCTCCTAAAGAGAGGTTGCGGTGATTCATTGGCGACAAGCACCTTAAGAAATAGTCGGTTATCTGGAAACTAGAGCCGCCTTCCAATGCCACTCGTTTGGCACGAACCGTTACAAGCCCCCGGTGCGGATGAACAAGCTAACGAATATTATCTGCATTGCCGGTGCTTGTCGCGGGCCTCGGCATTATGGGATATCGCCGATCTAATAGCGTGCTGGCCTAGGCAATCGAATGTCAGTGCTTCGTCTTCGGCGTGGTCGAAAATAGCCGCAACGCCACCTCATGCTCTTCATAAAGCACAAGCCAACGCCTTTCGTTCAGCGACTGTCCATCATCAGTCCAGACGGGCGGCACGGTGCGAGGCAGGAGGTGATGCCGTGGGTCTCAGACCCGCGAAGAATTCTGCGTCCGTGCAAACCCTCGTTCAAGAAGGCTTAGAATTCCCGCTTACCAATAGCCCCAAGGCCGCCCGCCGTATCCGTAAGGTCTGTAGAAGCTAGCGGCCCCGGGTTCTTGGATTGCTTGCCAACGATAGCCGCCGTAGACCGGATAGTAGCTGTAGCCGGGGTAAAAGCCGCCGTAGGCCGGATAGTCGCCATAACCGGGGTAATAGCCGCCGTAGTACGGACCGCCCCCATAATAGCCATCTGCGCTGCTCGCGATCGCGCCACCGATTAGGGCGCCAGCTCCCCAACCCCGATAACCCCAGCCTCCGAAACCTCTGTGTCCTCAGCCCGCCGGCGCGCCAGCCGCCCCAGCGGACCTGGATCAAACTGTCGGCAACCATTGATCTCATGCTTGCCACATTGGTCGGCAAAGGAGCCGCTTGGAGCGTCGCGACGTTGCTGGCCATCAAGGCTCCGGCGAATCCGCCTACGAATACCATTCTGAGGGTGCGCATGTTCTCCTCCGTCAGCTGTTGGAAGAAACCCACAGGCTTAGGATAGCCTCGGGCATGCGGTTGATTTAGGTCAAAGGAATGACAGCTTACCTTTTCAGGCTTGGACGTTTTGCGTGGAGTTGTCGTGCCTGAAGACACGGAAAACGCTGCATCAGGTTGACGGGCGCCTTTACGCTCAAAAGCAAAATTGCCCGATTGAATCTCACCTATTTTGTCGCAACGCGAAATGACGCGATTGGCACGAAACTGACATGCCTGGGCGGTCCGACGATGTCTGCTCTTGAGCGGATTGTGTTGCAAAACTCCCGTTGAGACGACTCGCGAACCGTGATTCCGTTGGTGGAGAGGGCATCAGCGGGAGCGGCGCATGATGGGGCGGCGGGAAGATGGACAAGGACAGTTTTTCTATTCGTTTGATCTCGACAAGGTGGTTCCGCCCGATCATCTGGTGCGGCAGATCGACGGTCTGCTCGATCTGAGCTGGGTGCACAAGGAGTTGGCGCCATATTACTCGCACACGGGGCGGCCCTCGATCGACCCGGTGCTGATGATCCGGATGCTGATCGTTGGCTACGTGTTTGCGCTCCGCTCGGAGCGCCGGCTATGCGCTGAAGTCCAGGTCAACCTAGCCTACAGGTGGTTCTGCAAGCTCGGCATTGAGGACAGGATCCCCGATCATTCTGTTTTCTCCCGTGCGCGGCATGAACGCTTCCGGGAGAGCGACGCTCTGCGTCGGGTCTTCGAGGGTGTAGTGGCAATGTGCATTGCGACCGGGCTGGTTGGCGGCGAAGCGTTCTCGATCGATGCGAGCCTGATCAAAGCGGATGTGGATAAGAAGAAGCGGATGCCCGGCGACCAGCCGATTGCATGGCCGAAGGTAGAGGAGGCATCTCATGCAGTTCGCGAGTACCTCGCCGCCCTTGATACCGCCCGCAGCGATGAGGACGGTAGTGGAGATGCTGGCGGTTCAGGCAAAGGCAGCGCTCGACACAAGCCGCCAAAGCAAGTCTCGCTTACCGATCCGCAAGCGACATGGGTTGCGAGGCCAGGCCTGGATCCATTCTTTGCCTATTATGCGAACTACCTGATCGACAACAAGGCCGGCATCATCATCGATGCGGTGGGCACTCGGGCAAACCGAACCGTGGAGATTGCCATCACCCAGACCATGGTGGACCGTGTTGAGCGCAAAAATAAATGCTGTTCTATCGGCTCACATTAGGAACGAGATGCCAACCATCGCTCGATGACCAGCTTTGCGGGTTGTACCCACCAATGAGGTGGGTTTGGCTCCCGACCGTTACTGACATAACCGTGATCGTGGCCTATTCCACCAACGGCAGTGTGAAAGTTGGCAATCGTCGAGCCTCCGCCCCTTGTAAAAGCGTTCGTAAATTGGAGGGAGCCTGAATAAAGCGATGTGGCGTCCAGCCAAGTCTCAAGCTGATTTGCGTTCGACCCACTCAGCAGTCCATTGCCGCCGACCACGGTTGCCGCCTGAACCTGCGTTGCTGCTCCGAAAAGCACGGCGCATGCAACGAAACCAAATGAATTCAATTTCTTCAATCACCAAATGCGCCCCTGATAATCTTCCTAATCATGAAGACCCTATCTGCGGGATTGTGCTTCCACAAGGATCAAGCGGTTAAAACTACAGGTTAATTGCGCTGCTGGTGAATTTAAATTGCGGGCCGCTTCGGCACCCAAGATATTTCAAATTAAATAGCCGGAACACCAACGCCTCGCGGCGGCAACCCGGCAGGGCTTGGACAGCAGCAGATTGCTCTGCGGCCCACCGGTCAGAATATCCTTGTCCGTGCTGAACTGCTTCGCCCCGGCTGGTGGCACCAGCGTTAGCACGGGAAGCGGGCACTATTTCTGCTCCGGGAGACTGCGGAGCGGCGGCGCCACAGGACCGCAAGGTCATGAACGCTGAAACTACGGCCAGCCACATCACCGCGGTGATGAAAATGGCGACAACCCAACCAGGGCCTCGGCGCCGGTACGTCATGCAAATGGCCAATCAAAAAGAGGCCAAGCCTGACTCGGATTTTGCGCTTGTCAACCGAGCGACCTGACCGCCAGCGCGGCGGTGTTCGGTTTGCTGCCCATGCCGAAATGACATGTCGGGTATGTTGCAGACCCGACAAACAAACCAGATTAACTGTTGTGGCGGGAAAGGGGGCTTTCACCGGAGTCGCTCCCAGCCCCCTTGGGGGCTGGATATGCGTATGTTCCCGGAATCCATAGAACGTCCCTCTTGCAAGAGGTGCGGCACTCGAACCACGCTCGTACGCATCGAACCAGAGGGCGCAGGGCTCGAAAGCCGGATGTTTACGTGCCCGAATTGTGAGAACGTCCACACCGAGCACGTTGTTGCTGACCCTATGGAAGCGTCCAAGGGATGGCTCTCAAGCGAACTCAAGCCACCTGTCTGAGCCGAGTCGGAACGATTGTCGGGGAAACACATTGCCGTGGCAACGCTCCAGAGATCCCTCGCATGGACTGCACCTCCCTCGCCCTCACCGCCACCGGATTCGCCCTGCTAATCGTGTCGTGTGCCGCTGCGCTGAAAGCAAAATGGCCGCAGATTGCTCTGCGGCCCACCGACTAAAATAATTCTGCCGTGTTGAAATCGCCGCCCTCGGTGCTGTGGATACCGTACGTCAGCTCTGTTTCAGTTTCGTTTCGTCGCTACCCCGTATGACTACGGGAGGGAGTGGCCAGATTTGAAATACGGCGCACAAAAGCGGGTGGACGAGACCCCGCAGAAATTAGTTTGATGATCGCTCGCCTGGGCACGCCTCCCCTCACCTTCTGCGAGCATCGTCGTTTGGGGTAGACGGCGTGGACGCTGGCGTGCTGGACCATACTTCGAGGCGGCTTTCACGGTCCTCTTCCAGCCAGTGGGATTGGCCGTCTGGCTACACTGTATCGAATGCCCTGGTGCTTCACGAAGAGACATGTTTGAGCGGTTCCTGGTTCAGAGTTCGAATGAATTGGGCACCCGGTAAGGTCGACGACAAGGGTTCATGCAACGAGCGCGTTTCGTTCCTCCGTGAATTTTAGCCATCCCGTATTTCTACTGAGCCCGGAAATAGGCCCTTTCCAGATCACGCGCGGCTCGTTTCGATAATGCGGCACTACCACCGCGTGGGCGTCATCCAAGCAGCCGCACGATCGCGGCCGCCCTCACCTCGATTATGAGCCTGCAGACCGCAGTTGCTGGATAAACGAGTCAAAAGCGGTCACCGGTCTATACATCAGTATCATTGAAGGGCCGGGCGTGATCGGTTTTATGGTGCCGCAAGGGTCCTTGACGGGCCACCGGGCTTAGGGCTCGCGCGCTTGTCATCCACCTCGTCTGCTTACCCCTGCCGACTGCACCGGCAGGGGTTTGCGTTTGTGGTTCCTGCATCCAACCACGTGGAAGCCCGCTGGTGACCCATGTTTAGCCGACGTCATGGGTCCGTGGGGATAATCGCCATGCCGGCGTGAGCCAGCTGACTCGAATTCACCCGACTCTTAGATTTTCCGCGGACGTTTTGCCCCGGTTGCTCATTTCTTCATAGCTCACCTTGGCACCTTCATTGAGGCTGCTCAGGCCGGCTTTCTCAACAGCTGAAATATGCACGAAAACATCCTTGCCGCCGCTGTCGGGCTGGATAAATCCAAATCCCTTAGTTGCGTTGAACCACTTTACTGTACCTGTCGCCACTGTCCGCACTCCCTTTTGAACCAATGGGTGACAGCTTAGGTCTCCTGGGCAGTACACCGCAAGAGAAACCCGCCGGCGTGAATCGACGGGCCTTGTTGTCTACGCGCTCAGATCCGGCCGCGGCCGGACCAGCGTCACCAGGAGGACTGGAGCTAGGGCATGGAGTATCGAGGCTTCGAGATTAAGTTGGTGCAGGGCATCGACAAAAAGTGGAAATGGTCTGTCCGGCTTCAAGAGAGGCGCCGGCAGGGCGAGGCGCGCGTCCGGGATGACGCCATCACCGCGGCGAAGACGGCAATTGATCGGGCCCTTGAACCCAAGAAGGTGCGACTGCAGCCGCGGTAAAGCCTGCAGGTTTCGGTTCTATCGGGAGACGAGACTTTGCGCGACTAGCCCAAAACAGTATACTACTTCCATTGCACTTGTTTGTTGTGTTGGGGGCCTTTCATGTTGGACGACGAATTTAAGAAACAGCGCGCCCAAACTGTACGTGATCTTGCAGAGAAAGCCGACCCATTCATCAAAGGCGGCTTCTTGATCTCGCAGCGAGATATGAAGACAACGGCCGGCTCTCTCATGTCACTAGCACGCCAAACGACCTGCAGTTCGTTAGCCCTAGCAACGACGGTTCGGAACGTTAAGCACGGAATGGCAGGCCACGGCGACGCCATCTGCCGGCTAGTAAGGCTGGGTTGAAGGCAAAGGGAAATGAGCGCAGCGGACAAACTTCACCAATTCGCAGAAATGTTAGCCGCGGCCTCGTCTAGAACCCGCTCGCAAGCGGATTCCACCATGGCCGAACCTTCACAGATCAATCCAATTGCCACAGAGGATACTACCGCCAATGATGCCGCGGTAATGGCTACAGCCACTACTGAGGATGAGCGCGAATACGAAGCAACGCCAACAAATCAACCGCTGTCCCCACTGGCCGGTATAGATCTAGACACGGCGATCCGCGTCCGCTGGGCGCTCCGCGATATCAAAGCCAAGCGAACCAAATTAACGCCAGCGAAACCAAATGATCTAAAGACCTTGATTGAAATGGGCCTCATCGAAATGCGCGACGACGTGCCCGTGCTTACCAATGAGGGTCATCGAGCGCTCGATTGAGACCCGGCCTTTGACTCCCGGCAACGAAGGCGAAGGGAAATGGACGAGTTGGAGCCTAGGACCACGTCTGCAGACTGGCTTCGGTACGGTGCCGCTCTCAGCTTCTCAACGTCCACACCGTCACTCTAGGTCACCTTTAGATTGTTGAGCGCGGCCCGTACTCCTACCGCTCGACAAGTTAAGCCTCTATTAAGTCTTCAGGGCCCAGACTGATGGCCAAGTTTCTGATGACCAACAACTTCTGAACGAGGGGCTTGGGCATGGCCGCTGAAGAGTGCACGACCTGCAAGATCGAACGGTTCTTGATCGGCGTCGAACCTCTCGCAGGGCGGTACGAGGTTAAATGCTTCAGATGCCCTCGCTGCGAAACGGTGTTGCGCCTTGCATGCGCCATTGAGGCCCCGACCCGGCCGACGAACGGCGCTTCACGCGAAACTGCCGCGTAGCAAAGCGATTTGCCATGCTGAAGGACGGCACTTACGCGGCGTGGTTCAAGACCCCGCTGGGCCAAGGCACCGGCATTGCCCATGTCGCTGACGGGAAAATCTGGGCCGCGACAGCATCATGAGCTACAGCGGCACTTGCGAAGTGGACGGCGATCGGTTCACCGCCATCGTGACGCTCAAACGGCACACCGAAGGACATGCAACCGTCTTCGGTGCCGATGACCTCACGCTGAAGCTTGAGGGAACGTGCCCCGGCAAGATCGCTCGTTATGTGGGGACGGCAGGACAGGTCCCGGGAGTGGTCCTGGAGGGAACGCTCATTCTCAGCGAAGAGCCGCCCGCGCCAACACCGAGCGCGCCGCCGCCAACGTTCAACCCCAATAGACTTCCGAAATTGCCGAAGCGCTCCCGCTGATCGTTCGGAGCCGTTTCCACCGCGACCAGACGACAGGAACGTCGCGGACCGCTCCCCGCAAGTGACGAGCGTCAACGCGCGGACGAAGGAAGATACGGCCGCACTAGTCCTATTGGCGCGGAGAGGCACTTCTTATAAAGCGGTGCTAGGCGCACTGCGGACAGGTTCGGTTCACTGAGTGAACACGTAGCAGTCAATTCGACGTGCCGTAGCCTTCGTTGGCAGCTTCAATAAGACGCGGTCCATGGAAATTCGTTGGTCGATTGGAGGAGCTATCGTCTGTGTAATCGCTGGCGCACTTATTGGTGTTGGCGGCGTCGGAATAGCAGCAGCAGGCGGCGCTATCTGAATTCCAGTGTTGGGTGTCCTAGCCATCTTAGCCTTGTTCGGCGCAATCATCGGCAGCCGTATCGGCGTCGAGATCGACAAACGTGACATCCAATGAAAGTGGTCGCCAACTCAGGCGCCGCCTCGGCATGGCGCGGCGACGCTAGGGATGCTCGCCATCATTATCTGTCCGATCGCTGGAATAGTCCCCCTACCGGACAGACGTGGTGCCAAGGAACGGGTATTTACTCGGTCGGTGGTGCCGGAACATTGCCGTACCGCACCACATTGCCAGCCCCCGCACCCCGGTTCGCTCAGGCGACCGGGGTGTTGCTGCTTCTACTGGCTCTCCGTTGTCGGCGTGCTCCTGTTGAGCAAATTGGAAACGGCAGTGACTAGCTGCGCTGGCGCGAACGGCTTTTGCAGCAGGATGCTGTTAGGGACTCCACGCGACGCCCATTCGTTCCCATCCGCGCCCGTCATGTAGACGACCGGGAACGAAGGGTCCTTTTCCCTGATCTGTCTCGCTACCTCCCAACCGCTCAGTCGGCCTTTGAGGTTCACGTCGGTGACGAGCGCCCGATCGTTCTTGCTGCCGCTCCTGAACAAGGTCAGCGCTTCCTCGGCGCTAGAAAGGATGTCGGTCTCAAATCCGCCTTCCCGTAAAGCCTCTTACACGATACCTTGCAGCGGATAGTCGTCCTCGATGACGAGAATGAGAGGCAACTCCGACACGATTTCTTCCCCCGCCCTTGAGCGCACGGCATCATGTATGTAGGGTAGGGGTGCCCTTGGTTCAAAATGCGGCTAGCTGGGGCGGAGGGCAATCGCGCGCGGTCGGCTGCTCTAAGCGGTGATCTTTCAGATCAGCCCCAAGACTATGAAAGCCCCGATCTCGATCAAGACTGCGGTTCCTAGGGTTGCGACGGCAAGAAAGGCGTCAATTGGCGATAGGTGCATGGCTCGCCTCGCAGTTTTGCGAAGCCCCGAGGACCCATTGACTAAATTCTCTTAGGCAAAAAAGGTTGCGGTTCCGAAGGCGCTACCAAACCATAGCTGGCGCAAATCCTGGAGCGTCCGGACGCTATATGCGTTTCACTCAAGAGAGGATGGAATTCCTGCGCCGACGGGGACAGTCCCAACAAAGGCCATGCGGTGTAACGCCACGCATGGCCTTTGTCGTCTCAAACGCGAAATGAAAGCCTGATCTGTCGCAGCATGCTTGTATCGCGTCGAGATCGACAAGCGTGACCAATGAATGAGCCGTTAACTAAGGCGGCCTTACTGTCTACGCTGCATGGTCCATTGAACGCGGGCTTCTACCACTGGCCCGCTGGCGTCGCGCACTTCGACTGACATGAGGTGTTCCGAGCCGTTCAAACGTCTCAGTGCGTCCCGTGCCATGTCGCAAAGCGCATGGACCGCTTCCTGTTCCAGGGCCGGTTGGCAGGATCATTCCTTCTTCGTCGGAGGACAATTCGCCTCCGTTGCGAACATCGAAGAAATACCTAGGCATCCAATCGCTCCCTGTACAGGCGGGAGCGCTGTAGCGTCTCTCCGTCACCGGCAAAGGCCAAGATCACGAACGGTCATCGTCCCCAACGCGACCATGGGGTTAGGTTCCTGATCCAAATCAGGCCACTTGATGATTTCACCGGCCACTGAGGTCCGGAAACAGGCCACCCTTTGGCAAAGGAACAGATCAAGGCGGGGCGGTCCGCCGGGCGGCCCTTTACCGGATTTCCAGTTCCTTGATCGCTAAGGCCGAAATCTGTGCGGGGTCTTTGATACCGGTCTGCGCGATCTTGATGATCTTCTTCGCGATCATTTCCGTCAGGGGATCGTCGCGATCCTTGACGCAGAAGACACGTAAGGTGCGCTCGTAAGCTTCTATAATGCGGCTAACCTCTTTCGGCCCCATCGCGTGGGTTTGTAGATGTAGATAAATAGCCATCTCTCACCCTCCCACCCCGTGCAGGTGACAATGGCATCACTAGCATGGGCCCCCCTCCACGGCGGGAAATTGGGCCATGCTAAGGCATTTCTCTAATGTACTTTGAGTGGAAGAAGATCGGGCGGATACGACCTTCAGGCCTCAACACCGAGAAGGCATAGTGTTGAACATTGGTCCTAGTCCCATTCATGAAAGACCTCGCTCGCCACGGATTTATCAATCGCACCACCTCTTGCGAGGCGGGCAATCAACACGCGACGGAAGCGCAGCCCTCCGAAATGACATGAACCGAACGCCGCGCTCCGCCGCGTCGCGCCGCCGGGTTTGATATTCCTGGTGGAAAAAACTTAATGCACCGTTGGCCTTCGCCAGGCGCAGACCGCGCTCTAATTCAACAGCGGTCTTTTGCGCACGCTCGATCGTTTCGTCGTGCTCGGCGTACCGGATTCCCAGGCTGTTCGCTGTCTTTCGTACATCACGCTGCCGCTTCTTTGCAGTTCGCACTATTCGGCGAGCGACCCGGCGGTCACTCACCTAGATCAAGTCTTCCACCGCACCGTAAAATTGTTGGTGACGGTCGATCGCTGCCCCCTGCACTACCCGCGCGATGCCGCGAGCCATGACGATCGCCGCCGCCCCAGTCGCCGCCAGGTAGTGGAAAGCAACGCTTTCGATTGAAACAACCGTTGCGGGTTCCATCAAGCTGTCAGAAAACGGCACAATTTTCGGGCCGGAGGCCGGCGGCGATGTCATCGAGGCCTTTGCGGTTTTCATACCGAATAACCTTTGGGTTGCGTTTCAACCGGCGAGCGATGGCGTGCAGCGACAACTCGCGGGCGCGCAACATGGCTAGGCCACGCAACCAGTGCGGAGAAACTTGCCGAGAACGATATGGAGTCGTTTGTGATTGGAATGACGCGGCACCAAGCCAACGAACCTGGGGAAGCGTTGGTCGCGTTTGCTACAACCCGCCTTCGAGAAAGACGCCAACGACGCGGCATTGAGGGAATTGGCGCAGTGGGGACTTGCCAATCGTGGCGGTAGGGGGTGTCCGCCGCAATCGTGCGTCGGCTTGTTCGACCAATTTTGTCAACGCGTATGGCCGCATGGCTAGGCGCTCGCCGTCACGGTCCTTTCGTGAAGCGCAGGACGCCCAAATCATTCGGCAGTTCGAGGTGCAGCTCGCCGCCACGGATTGCAAAGCGCACAGCGCGCGAGACGTCCCGCGCAAAGCGCTCAGAGAGCGAACCTGACGGGCACTTGGCCCGTGTCATCGCCAGCGGTCCTATCACAAGCGCTCCGGGCGCGGGGCTGGCGACCGGGCCGGTGCCGCGGTTGCAATCGGCGCGCAAGGCAATCCTGTCGCCCTCGATGAAGGCGAGCGTGTAGCGGTCCGACTGGTCCACCGCGAATGATTCCACGGCTGAAGTGACGCCCACCCATCGCCAAGAGGTTCCGCGCAGCTCGGAGGGCGTGCTGTCGGTGGCGGTATCAGCGGCCCGCTCAATCCACATGAGGTCTATCGAATACTGCGCGGATGCGCTGCATGCAGTAATAAAGACGACGCTTGCCGCCGTTGCAAGCTGCCGGAAAGCACGCTTACCTCTCCCCATCGGAGACCTCCGTCACAAGGTGCATCGGTTTCACTCGGTCACGGGGCCAAACTCCGCTTGGCCTCAAAACAGGCTGGCAATAGCTTCGGCCGGAGTGGGAGCTGTCGTCGAGGACCCCGGCGGCAATCAGATCGAGATCACCGTCTAGAGCCGCGACAGCGTGATGGCGATCATCAATAACAAGGAAGTCGAGGCCGAGGTGCGTCGGCTCCTCCGCGAGCAGGTCGAGCGATCCGACTGGTTTCGGCACGGCATGACCCGGCGCCAGCGCCGTAAGCACATCGACCGGGAGGTGGATGCTTGGTGGCACCTCAAGTTGAGTGAGGCAGCGCAGCGGCTCGTAGAGCGCGAGGTCCAAAAGGATTAGCTTGGAGCCTCGAACGATGCCGCTTTCACGCCCGCACAAGGCGCTTACTGGATGCGCGCGAGAAGCGGGGGCGGTATCGTAAGGAGCCCTGCTCCCCCCTACAGAGACAAACGTTACCTCACGGGCCACTTAAGATATGGACCTCGGTCGAATTTGTACCTGTCTGGGCCTTCTTGATGGCCATCAGGTCTCCATTCGCCAGCGCCGCAAAGGCGAAGTTGTCATCCGTCTCGTGTAGGGCTGTACCCGTCTGAAGCCTGAATTGCCGGTAGTTTGACGCGGCGGACAGAATGTGGACCTCGGTCGAATTTGTACCTGTCTGGGCCTTCTTGATGGCCATCAGGTCTCCATTCGCCAGTGCCGCAAAGGCGAAGTTGTCATCCGTCTCGTCTAGGGCTGTACCCGTCTGAAGCCTGAATTGCCGGTAATTTGACGCGGCGGACAGAATGTGGACCTCGGTCGAATTTGTACCTGTCTGGGCCTTCTTGATGACCATCAGGTCTTCATTCGCCAGTGCCGCAAAGGCGAAGTTGTCATCCGTCTCGTATAGCGCTGTACCCGTCTGAAGCTTGAATTGCCCATAATTTGACGCGGCGGACAGAATGTGGACCTCGGTCGAATTTGTACCTGTCTGGGCCTTTTTGATGGCCATCAGGTCTCCATTCGCCAGTGCCGCAAAGGCGAAGTTGTTACCCGTCTCGTGTAGCGCCGTACCCTTCTGAAGTCTGAATTGCCCGTAAATTGACGCGGCAGACAGAATGTGGACCTCGGTCGAATTTGTACCTGTCTGGGCCTTTTTGATGGCCATCAGGTCTCCATTCGCCAGTGCCGCAAAGGCGAAGTTGTTACCCGTCTCGTGTAGCGCCGTACCCTTCTGAAGCCTGAAGGTCCAGCCACGCCCGATATTCTCTTCGATGAAGTTGCGGATCGCGGGGTCAGAGACCCGCGTATAGATACCAAAGAGATTAGGTCGCGCACACCCAGTGCCCCAACTGACAATGCCGGTCAGGACTGTGTTGTTGGCGCCTCCCGTCAGCGGTCCGCCAGAATCACCCTGACAGCTGTCTCTGCCGCCGGGATCCAAGCCCGCACAAAGCATTCTGTCCGTAATTTGGTTGTTATAGGAATTGGCATCGTTGCAATTGTTCCGATCAACCAGAGGCACCTCGACGCGCCGCAAGTCGATCGCGCCTGTACCGCCTTCGGATGTAAGCCCCCAGCCGGTGACGAGCAGATTGGTACCGACGGTTCCATCATCAGTGGCAAGGCTAGCACCGTCAATTCCAGCGGCGTCGGTCGATAGCCGCCATACGGCCACGTCATTATCGAAGGTGTTGGCGTTCCAACTTGGATGAATGACGATCTGCGACACGTCACGGCGGTTGCCCCCCGCGGCAAGGCTCCGCGTACCGGTTAGCACCTGGACCTGGTCAGTCCGGACGAAATCACTGCAATGGGCAGCCGTGACCACAAAGTTCGGTCGCACCAGAGTGCCACCGCAGTACTGTGCCGTTACGTTGTTGCTGTCGCTACTCGTCAGTAAGGCGACCTGGAAGGGATTGTCCGTGGCTCCCGCCACGGTACCGCCGACGATCTTCGGGCGATTGAGAGAGCGCGGGTCACTGCCCGCAAGTCTTGCGGCGCCAACCGCATTCAGGTTGCGCGAGAGGACACGTAGCTGGACGTATTCACGCATCCAATTACTACTCGGGGTTTGGGCGGACACTGGCGAGGTCACTCCAAATCCGAAGATGAGCCACGCGGCACAAGCGACATGCTGCAGTCTGCCAACAGAGATGAGCGTCATTGCGTGCGGCATCACGAGTTCCTCCAGCTAACGACAGCGTTAACTTGATCAACCCCCAGACCAACAACAGTATCAAGATGAAGATGCCGGCACCGGAGAAAATGTGTCGCGGGCCGATCTGGTCAAGGGTTTTGTAATCGCCAAGAACCAGTATGTGCTGCTGGACAAGCAAGACATCGAGTCGGTGAAGCTCGAATCACGGCACGCGCGCTGCAACGATGCCAGCGAGACGGTAGTGCCACCGGAGCGGGGCTGGAGAGAACAGTCTCTCTGCGGCCCAGCTTTTTTGGGCTCTATTGCACCGCTAATGCCGTGCAGCAAACGAAGGCTGCTGCGGGCAGCTACATTTGTCAAGGTTCCAAAGGGCTCAGCCAGACGCCTGTCGTCAAAACGGGAAAATGCGGGCTAACGGACGCAAGGGATTGGGCTAGCATGGTCAATCCTGTTGTTGAGGCGGACCGACTGGATCGGCGCCGCCGACGCAGAAAACAACCACCATTTCTTAAGCCAGTGCTTTGTCGTCAGCGGGCAGCTCCACCTTTTGCTGAAAATCGAAGAACCGCAATGCGTCATTTTGGGCGGACTACTGCCGGCCAGGAAGTTGTCTACCTTGCGCCGATTGTGGAACAGGGAGAGCGTGTTCGCGACCGAGCCGCAGGCCGTTCGCTGCCGAACCGACTTGCTGCCGGAGTACGCGCCGATCTTGTCATGCGCAAGCGCAGCTCTGTGCTGGCACTACTGCTCGCCAGGCGTCTTGGGTCACCCGGTAGGGCGCGGTGCGGTCGTCCACGAACTACTTCATCGGTTTCCCTCTTTCTCAAGAGCCCTAATGACCTTCTCGGCGGCCTCGCGCTGTTTGTGCTCGACCGTATAGGGCCGAGCGCTGGCAAAGCTCGTCTGCCCCAGCGCGCCAGCAATGTCGTTCTCTGAGAAGCCAAGGTCGACTGCATTCTTGCCGAGCGAACGTTAAGCCGGATCTGACCTAACCCTCTCTAACCAAACTGATCTTCAGCCGGTGGAACAATGTGTCGAGTCCGTCGCGCGTATATGCGGCGCCCTTCCTCGTGTGCGCACGAGCGCAACGGCCTAGACCGCGTCGGCCTCATCGAGGATCGCTGAGAGCCCCTTGGCCTCGAATACCGTGATAGACACGCCCGGCTTGAGGACAGCCGCTCAATGCGACCCTGGGCGCTATCGGCGACAGGCGGCTGCCCTTCTGATTTCGCCTGCTTTGGATCAAACATCAGCGCGCCGCGTTGAGTAAGCTAACTCGTCGAGGTGAAAATGATTAGTGACAACGCCTTTATGCGCCGGGAGACGACGCCGGCCGAGCGACAGGCCCACAAGGCGTTCAGAGAGGTCAGAAATGACCTGACTGATCACGAAAAGGCGCAGAAATCTTTCCACGAAACCGCGAGCGTCTCAAGGCAGAGCGGCTAGCGCGAGAATCGGAAGCGAGGGCTCGATCATCTTCCGATTGATGAGTTATCGACAAGCCTGCGCGGTTAACGATCATCACTGCATAATCTGCGCAGTTTCGCGGTAACGCACCACGTTGTGCTCATGCCTTATAGCTACAGGCACGCCCATGAAGACGTTTTTCTTTGACCTAGCCGGAGAGCTTCCGGCCCACGACGTCCTGGGCGCCAATGCAAGTCCGGCGAGGAAGCGTAAGGACCACGCTCAGTTCATCGCTCATCGCATGGGCACCGAGCGGCCGACTTTCGCAAAGCCGGGGAACTATATCTCAGTCCGAGATGAGAGCGGCCGCGAGATATTCGAGGCGCCTATTAAATCGACGATCCGCACTCAAGTTGCGCGCACTAGTGCCTACTTCGCTTGCTGAATGAATTCGAAAGTTGGTGACCGAACCAGTCAGATGTACAGAGCTCCGCTTTTCAAACCACATCAAACCAATCGGCGGATGTTCACTTCGTTGATGATGTTGGCAGTCGACGCAAATGGCGTAGTTGCGCTGCGGATGATGAAACTGATGCGCGGCGGCAGAAGAGCTCGTCGCGAAGCTGAGGCTAGTTGCATCGAGCGGATCGGTTCACGCGCAGGTGACCGCCGAGCCCGGTGCCATCGCCATCGGCCGCGACCTTGTCAATTCGACCTTGAACGTTGGCATCTCCCCGGAGCAACTTGAGGGGTTTGTTCGTGAAAGGACACGCCTGCTGGAGGAGAATATCGCTCTACTCAAGGAAAGTTGGACCTCAATGCCGGGCAGGTACGGGTTGCATTGGAAATTGTTGGAGTAGCGAACGTTCCGCCTGAGCGCATGGGTGCCAAACTCGTTGAGTTCGCAGAACGCATCAAAGGGCTTCTCGCCACCTCCGCGGCTCAGGGCGGCGACAGTTCGAGCGTAGCCGCTCTGAAAGCCGACGCACAAAAGGCAATCGATGCAGGCGACCTCGTCAAAGCGGATACGTTGCTCGCGGCTGTCGTAGCTGAACAGAGGCGCGACCGCGATCATCTGGCACTCAACATCGCCAAGACATTGGCCCGGCGCGGCGAGATCGCGCTCACCCGCTTGCGATATGCGGAGGCCGCGACCTACTTTGCCAAAGCGGCGGCCGAGTTCTCTCCGAACGGCGCCCACGAAGGTGAGCGAATCGGCTACCTGCAGAAAGAGGCGGATGCGCTCTATCAGCAAGGCGATGAACCGGGCGACAACGTTGCGCTACTTTCGGCAATCGAGCGGTACAAGCGCTTGCTGGCATTGATGCCGCGCGAGCGGGTACCGAGCGGCTGGGCTACGATCCAAAACAGTTTGGGCGGCGCGCTTTTCACCCAGGGATTGCGCGAGAACGGAACCGCCAAGCTCGAAGAGGCCACCGCCGCCTTTCGCGAAGCGCTGAGCGAACGGACCCGCGAGCGCGCGCCGCTCCTTTGGGCGAACACTCAGAGCAACCTCGCCAATGCGTTCATGACCCTCGGCGTGCTCGAGAGCGCGACGACAAAGCTCGAAGCGGCCGTCGCCGCCCATCGCCAGGCCTTGAGCGAAAGGAGCCGCGACCGCGTGCCGTTGGACTGGGCGCAGTCCCAGGCCAATCTCGGCATCGCGCTCACGGCACTCGGCGCACGCGAAAACAGCATGGAGCGCCTCGAAGAGGCCGTGACAGCGTATCGCTTGGCCGTCGAGGAATTCACCCGCCAGCGCGCACCGCTCAACTGGGCGGCGACGCAATATGTGCTCGGGGGCACCTTCTCCGCGATCGGCTCGCGCGAGAGCGGCAGCGCGCGCCTAGAGGAAGCAGTCGCGGCCTATCGCGAAGGCCTGAGCGAACTGACCCGCGAGCGTGTGCCGCTCAAGTGGGCGGCGGCGCAATACCTTCTCGGATCTGTGTTCGCCACGCTCGGTGACAGAGAGAACAGTATCCCGCGCCTCGAGGAGTCAGTTGCCTCCTATCGCGAAGCGTTGAAAGAATTCAGCCGCGAGGGCGCGCCACGATTTTGGACCTCGATCGAGAGCGCTCTTGCCGATGTGCTGGTGAAGCTCGGCTCGCGCGAGAGCGGCAGCGCACGCCTGGAGGAAGCAGTCGTCACCTATCGCGAAGCCCTGAAGGAACAGACCCGCGACCGCGCGCCGCTCGATTGGGCCTCGACGCAGATCACCCTCGGAACCGTACTCGTCACGCTCGGCCAGCGCGAAAAAAGCACCGCGCGCCTGGAAGAAGCGGCCGCCGCTTTTCGCGAAGCGCTGAAGGAACAGACGCGGGAGCGCGGACCGGCCATTTGGGCCTCGACCCAGAGCGCTCTCGGCAGTGTGCTTGCCAAGCTCGGAGCGAGCGAGAGCGGCACAGTACGCCTGGACGAAGCGGCCGTCGCATATCGCGAAGCGCTGAAGGAACAGACCCGCGAAGGTGCGCCGCAGCAACGGGTCCTGATCCAGGCCAGCCTCGGGAACGTGCTCGCTATGCTCAACGAGCGCGAGGGCGGGACAGCACGCCTTGAGGAGGCGGTCGCCGCCTATCGCGAAGCGCTGAAGCAGCGACCCCGCGAGGGTGTGCCGATTGATTGGGCCGCCGTCCTAAAAAGCCTGGCCGAGGCACAGGCAAATCTGGGCTACGCGCTTTACGATCGTGGCGATTTTGCCGCCGCGGCGCTCAATTTCCGAGATGCGGCGGATGACACGTCTGCCTATTCAGTGCTCTGGCTCTAAGTGCCGTGAATGGCGCGGCCTACAACGGTCCCTTAATTTCGAAGCTGTGTCGTACCGTCGTCCTGAGGGCGCCGCGCCGGAAGTCGGCTACGGGCCCAATAGCAGACCTCAGTGTCTACCGGGCCTTAGCCCGCTCTACCTCCAAAAGCGGACATCACAGGCGCCAACTGGCAAGTCCGCTTAGGCCCGCTTTTAAGCGAGCCGATTTGGTTCCTACGAGAATTCAGTTAGCCTTGCGGCCCAGGAAGGCCGGGATATCGCAAACAACTTGCTCGATTGAATTGCGCACAGCGGAAAAGCGGCTGTATAATTCCGGCCGCGGTGCACTACTCTCGATCCGCTCGGCGCTGCGATGATTTTCCTTGCGCAGCCTGCTAGCGAGTTCCGTAAGTGAGCCCGTTGGTTGCGTCTGGCGCGTCGCACCAAGATTATCGATGCCGGTCGCTACCACCGACACGCGGACAATACCTTGCAGGCTTTCATCGAAAGTGGCGCCGACGATGACATTGGCGTCCTTATCGACCTCTTCGCGAATGCGGGTCGCGGCTTCGTCTACCTCGAACAGCATAAGGTCCTTGCCGCCGGTGATGGAGATTATGAGGCCACTGGCGCGCTTGATCGACGGGTCATCGATCAATGGATTGGAAATTGCGGCCACAGCTGCATTGAGCACGCGCTTCGTACCGGAAGCCTCGCCCCTGCCCATCATGGCTTTGCCCTTCTCGCGCATTACGGTGAGAACGTCGGCAAAATCGAGATTGATCAGGCCTTCCTTGACTACAAGGTCGCTAATGCAGGCCACACCGGAATAAAGCACTTGATCGGCCAGCACGAAGGCATCGGCGAAGGTGGTCTTCTCGTTGGCCACCCGGAAGAGGTTCTGGTTTGGGATGACCAGCAGAGTGTCCACCGCCCTGAGCAGTTCCGCGATGCCTGCTTCGGCAAAGCGCATGCGGCGCTGGCCCTCGAAGTGGAACGGCTTGGTGACTACACCGATGGTGAGAATGCCAAGCTCACGGGCGGTCTTGGCTATAACCGGCGCTGCCCCAGTGCCGGTACCGCCGCCCATGCCGGCAGTAACGAACACCATGTGTGCGCCGGTTAAATGATCGCGGATCGAATTGATTGCCTCTTCGGCCGCCGTGCGCCCCACTTCGGGCTGCGAGCCGGCACCAAGGCCTTGGGTGACTTGGGCGCCCATCTGGATGATCCAGTTGGCCTTGGACATGGCGAGCGCCTGTGCGTCGGTATTAGCGACGATAAATTCGACCCCTTGCAGCTCAGACGCGATCATGTTGTTGACGGCATTGCCGCCAGCGCCGCCGACCCCAAACACGATAATGCGCGCCTTCATCTCGCTGATATCGGCAATGCTGGTCATTTTTCTCTCCCGATTGCTCCGCTACGCCGGGGACACGCATGCTTACCCACGAGCAGCCTTGCGGTCTGCTGCCATTAAGTCCGCAGCTAGGTGCCCCGGGCGGGGTGCAGCTAGTCCGTGGCTGTCGGTCGAGCCATCACCAGCTCGGCCATCTTTCCGAAGAAAACCTTCGAGCCGCGCCGTCGCCTCCTTAGCTGCCGTAGCCTCGGCGGTCGCCCGTAGCACTTCAACCATCAGCCGATCGGCGCGCTCGCGCTCGAAATCGGCCCGGTGACCCGCTGCTGTTGCTTCGAGCCGCGCGATCTCCCCTGCAATGCTATGATCTTTGCAGCTAGGACGACCTTGCCTGCTTCACGTGGTGGCCGACGCTTATGCCGTATTTCCGTGAGATCCACGCTCACCATTGCTTTGCCGTCATCTGAAAGTGAGCGCGGCAGCCGGAGCCGCTTGACAAGCGAACGAGCGGCATTAGGCGAGATTGTCAAGCGGGCGCCAAGTGCGGCATATGTCAGTGTTTCAACAGGCATCGGCTGTTCTCCTGGAACGAACCGCGCGGTCTATTAACCGAAAAGTAACCGGAAGTTAAGTTGTGATGGTTAAGAGATCGTTAACAGTGGGCGGATTCCGCCCATTGAGCGTCCGGCGACCAGAATGGATGGTTTGCCTATCAGACTTCACCTCGGAAACGCGCCGGCTGTCGCCCATCGCATCCACTTCGGTTCGGCCGCAAGTCCCATTCATCCGGATCGTTATCCCCAATTAAGCGAGCCTTGATCTTGGCCGTGCCGATGTGAGCGCGGTTGGTAGCATCAAGATACTGCGAATGGTAGGCGACTTATTCCTTTCAGACTATGAACAGGGAGAGATCGGACCGGATCTATTCCGGCACGCCTGCCGGATGGGGACTTGAGGGCTTGGTTTCGAAGCACCGAGAACGTCCCTATCGCGCGGGCGGTTCGCCGCACTGGGTCAAGCGAGAACCGCACCCATCAAAAAAGCCTTCCGATGAAAAAGCCGCCGCTGGGTTGAGTCAGCGACGGCTCTACGCATTGCTCTCGCGGTGATGAACTCCACGATTGGTCAGATCGGAATCTGCCGGGGTTAAGGATGGGTTGGCAGCTTAGGAACGAACATTCCCGATCATCGTATACTGCCGCCTCTGGCCCGCCAGTCCCTCTACAGCAGGACGGAGGCTGGAGGTAGCCTGGCGACCTGGTGTCTACGCGCACAATGCTGGCCCAGTTTGACCGCAGAAACAGGCATTCATCGCAATCGTGATTCTAGTCGATTGTGATTGTCGCACCGTCCAGGAAGTGACCGCGATAACCTAGGGATGCGAGCAGCTCTTTGACTTGCCGAGAGGAGACACCGCACCGGCCTTGATGGTTACTTCAAAATCAGCCCCGTCAGGTCGCTCCGAAGCGCGCCCCGAAGTTTGCGAGCTGACGACCGACGTTTGTCGCTGAGTTCGCGACGAGAAGGCGCGCCAATGAAGCGCGCCGGCATTCTATCGCGAATCGAAATATGTTGCCGAACTTGAAATTTGGCCATTGAATTCAATGGATTTTTTGTCCTATCAGTTTCGCGACCAGAGCCGCACACCCATAATCCAAGATCGCCTCGCACCGTTCGAATCGCTCTCCATAGCGTTGGTAAGTTTTCCACCTCATCCATTTCGGTTTGGGCGGAAAATCCCAATCTTCTGGATCAAACCCGCTGACAGAGCATAGCCGGGCGTTGAGCTTGGATTGCACGTAATGTGCGCGGCTATCTCGATCCAAGAACTGCGACGCGTATGCCACCTGCCGCCCCCACGTCCCGCGGCTGCAAAATTTTCGGGCTCCCGGCGGTTTCCAGAGAACGGTGGCCAGCCGATATGTCGCTGGGCACAGAAAAAACCACTGATGGGCCGCCGAAATGGCGACGCCGGGAGACTAGCGTTATCCGCTGGACAACCTCGCCCAGCTCAACCTTGAGCCAGGCGTGACAGGCGTCCGTCATGTCGGCGCTGATGAGCCCTCGCGCAATCTCTCCCCAATAGGAATGCTTCCAAGCGATGCCTTTCACGCCGATATTCGCCCCGAATTTTATGAAGCTATTTCGAGCGAGGCGATTGATGTCGAGCTTCAATCCATCCTGCAAACAAACACGCGACCGGGAACGCGACATTCCTTGCTCCTTTTTGACAATAGTCCGCCTTCCGCGTCCTCCCCCTCCCCATTGCTGGAGAGGAGAGCGGCCTAGAGGGGGCACATCTCAGCACCGTATACTCAGGACTGCCTTTTTTCGGTGGCCAGCCGCTCCCCGCCACGCATACACCGCGGCAACGCTGGGGTTCGTGGTCCTAGCTATCCCTCAGCCCGCGCTCGGGCAGTCGGGCCGTCGGAAGGGCTTGCGCCTGAAGTTCCGGCGGTGCATTTCCGGTTGTTGTGGTCCGGCAACCTGACGGCTAATCGCGTCCGCGAGGCAGAGGAATTCAAGTGCGCGGACGTGGACGGGATAGTCGCCAAACCAACCCGTTCAAATTCCGCGCTCAATCGGCGATTGCCGGGCGCCCCTCTCCCAATTTCAGTGAAGCCCCGCGCGGCCACGACGGCCGGCAGTTTGCCAAAGCGGCAAAAAGCTGAATTCCCTCAGGACCGGCCCATACGGCGGTTTGCCAAGCTAAGTATGTGAGATATAGCGCTGTGCTAGTTCTGCTGGGATCGCCACTAGTTCTGACGATCAATCAACAACTTGGCATGATCCTCGTTTCGTTCTGGCGGCCAAACCGTGTTGCGCGGCGCTGCAAGCCAGTGACAGCAATTCCAAGACGGTACAGGCAACTACAAGCGGCTCCACGCAATACGAGCGCAACACAGCTTTTCCTGCTTCGTTCGCATCGGAGTGGGATAGCGAAACGATCGGCCTTGTCGTGCTGGTCGTCGCGCTGGCAGCCCTCTTCATTGCCGCCAAGCTGTCGCCGTGCAGGAAGCGCCCGCCAGGTGAAGAAAAACGGCCCTAGCGAAAGCGCCAGAGCCGTCCACTTCCGGCGGGAGCCTGTTTGGCGACGCAAACCGGAAGCCATCGCATCGACCCTTACAAGCCAACATCGTTCCTAATAGCGGCCCGGCGCACGACGGTAGCGGACGACATGCGCCGGGCCTTGCCACTGCGAGGCGCCCCGAAATGGCCTATTCAGGCTGGGTCTGATTCTTGGCAGAATTGGGCACCTCGAATCCCGGCGGTGGTCAGATGAAGCTTGGCCTATCCGTGTTCATTCTCGCTTCAAGCTTGCTTGCAGGTTGTGCGAGCACCGGCAGCAACCCGGTGGCGGACATGCCGTCGTGGATGGGCGGGCTGCCCGCCGACGCGCCCCCGAGACCCGGCACCCCGGCCTATGATGCGTGGCAAGCCGAGCGAGCTAAAGAGGCTGCCCGCCCAAAGGGAAAGGATGCCGCTCGTTGACACGGCGGGCGCCGCATTTCGCTTAGCCGACGCCGTAGGGCTTGTTGAGAAAGTAGTCTCGGTTGCCCAGCGCTTTCTCGGCGTACTGGTCGATCGCAACGGTGATCGCCTGGACGTGCTGATAACAGTACCCCTCGCGCGCCGCGCGCTGCCGCAGTTCAACGAGCGCATCGAGCCACGCCGAATTGTCCGCCTTGTCGTCGTACCATTTCAGTTGATCGCGCATCACCAGCTCCGGCCCCCAAGCACGCGTCCCTTCGTTGGACCGTCCTGCTCCTTCTTCAGCCGGTCCCGCTCGTCACAAAGGCGCTCGATCTTTGCCAGCATCCGCCGCAGCAAAAGCTCAGCCGATGCAGTCGAGATGCCGGCGCGCTGAAGCTGGAGGTTTACTTACGCTGTCTTCCGAGTTGGACGCGCATGTGCTCGATCTCGGAACGGACGTGATCTAGGCCCATAGCTCTCCTTCAATGTTCTCTGGATTACTCGGACGAGCCCCTCGGCATGGCGCCCGAGCTGGTCGTAGAGGCGAAGCCGCCTGAAAAGGATCTCGATTTCACCGGCGTTTTTCATTATGCGACCAATAGTACAAAACGTGAACGAGATGACAAGCCGCTAGCAGTAGGCTGTGCTGGGCGTGGAACACCCCAAGATTATTGCCCGAGTATTTTATTGCCCTGGTCCGCACCGTTTGAAGATCCGATTCCGCTCCGTTGGCTCCTCACCTTGCGGGACGCCGCCAGCTACATCGCGAAGCTGTCGAAGGCAGAGCACTCCGTGCCGGAATGGCAGGCGGCGATGGAGGCGCTGATCCTTGTGGCGGAGAACGGCGGCCCAACGATGCTGGCCAGGATCGGCATCATGCGGGCGTTGAACCGCGGCCATGTCCGCGAGTTTACCGAGCCAGGGAAAAAGCATCATTGGGGGCGCCGGAAGCTAAAGAGAGACCAATGAAAACGGTCTGGATTTACGTAGATACCAGCAAGCAGGTCGGCGACCGTGACCATCTCAAGGTGTTTGCAAACTCGGACCTTGCCGATGAGTGGTTTCTGGTGAACGATCCTGAAGGCGTCGTGTTTGAATACGAAGTCATAGGCGCCGTGGATGAGGAAACCGGGTAAGGCCGCTGACGGCATCGCCAAGACCGAAGGTTGATCATCACAGGAAATGCCCGGCTGCGGGCAGTGATTCGATATGCGCGGCCTTCGTCAAGTGTTCGAGCATATTCATGACGCGGGCGACCCCGATCACCTCAAGGTCTTTGCCAGCGAGGACGCCGCGGAAAATGGTTTGAGGAAAACGACCCGGAACGCGTGGCCTTTGAGTACGAGGTTCTGGAATGAACCGGATCGGCCGCCGGACTGCATATGCTTGTGATCCTGGTGCTGGCAATTGTCTGGCAGGCGCCAAGGTCGCTGTAGGACCGCCAACTGAGGCAGCCTTACTTCTCCTGATCCGGCAGCAAGTTTCCCAATGAGGTAGGGGGTTGCAGTCCGGGCGATCTCAGCCACTCATTGATGTGAGCGGCCGTCTCAGCCTGGCGAGCCCGCCTTAGAAGTAGTTCCCGGGCCGTGCCGTGAGGGAGCTTATCTGCTGCCTCTTTAAAGCGTCGGGCCTCTTGCGCCAGTCGCTCTTCAAACGTCTTCTCGTGTTTGATGCGTTCCCCTTTTCCCATGGCGCTGCCTCCCTATGAGGCCATTTAAAATGCCCCGCCCCTCGTCCGTCTGTCCAGTACCAGACTCTACATCGACTTCGGGAAAAACCGGAACGGGCGGAAGTTCAACGCGTTGATGCAGGCGCTGGCTGTCCCCGCTAGCGCATTGGAATGACGGCCCCAGCCATCAGCCTCGCTGGGGCCGTTTGTTTCTCAAACGAAAGCCCGGCTTTGGGCCGGGCAGTTCGAGACTACTTTCATCGCGCGAATGATTATTTCTGCTGAAATGAGTATTGCGTGCTGAATCGAGAAAATTAATCTCTGAAGTCTGCACTGCATGCGGCACAGTCTCTCCGTAAGAATACGGTGGAACCTTCACTCACGGGAAAACTTGGTAGTTGCCGCCGAATGGCTCACGCCCCGAGTGTCGGCGTTGAAATGGCGACCCTGGCGCCTTAGCCCCGGCGCTGGGGCCGTTCCCATTCAGACACCGACAAGCCGACGGAATTGATTTATCCGACTCTCAGATTTTCGGCGGATTCTTTCCCGCGGTTCGCCACAACTTCATAGCTCACCTTCGCGCCCTCGTTCAGATTGCTGAGACCTGCTCTCTCGACGGCCGAGATATGGACGAACACGTCCTTGCCGCCAGTGTCGGGCTGAATAAATCCATAGCCCTTTGTCGCGTTGAACCACTTCACTGTGCCTGTCGCCACGTCAATTCTCCCCATCGATTCGAAACACGGAGTGATGGTGACAGAAACCCGGCAAAAGAAAGGGCCCGCGGAGGTAGCCATTGCACGCAAAAGCAGCCGCTGGGTTGAGACAGCGACGGCTCTACGCATTACTCTCGCGAGTGATGACCTCCGCGATTGCTTTGAGCTTACGGGCCCGAAGTTAACGAGGGGTTGTTGTGTCGGCTCAGCCGCCATCGCTCAAACCTGAGCTTGAGCGGGCGATCAGGAGATGGATCAGGCGAATTCGACCCCCGCGATATTCCGGCACCTGATAGCTCGCGCGTGATCCACAATCAGCGTGGCTATCCGGTGCATTTCGTTTAGGGCGCTGTCCGCGTCCGGTTGAGCCAGCATGATACATAGCAGATTGCCCTCGTCGATGATGGCGGCGCAATCCTCTTCGGTTTTCTCGCTCATAGGACACCCCCATTTGCGGCGGCTGTTGCTTCGCCTCGTCCGGGTCGTCGTCTTCGCGGTCGGCGTCGTCCTGCTCGGCATCGGTGTCGGCCTCGCCGAACGTTTGCCGATACGACTTTTCCTAGTTCATCATCCGATCGAAAGAGCCAAGCGACGGCTCGTCATCGCCGACCGCCTCCCGGTCGCCGTCATCCTCCAATTCGCGGGACACGTAGTTGTCCGTCTTGTCGAGGAATTGGATTAGCCGGTCTATCTCGTCTCTGGCTTGCTTGCGGAGTCGCCCTACAGCAATGAATACTTCCTCGGGCGAAGCATCTGCCCGGACGTCCAGCCAAAAAAGGCGGGGCCGTCCCGCAACGGGGCGTGATCCCGTTTCCGCAGTGCGATTGCCTGTTGAGCTCACCGCTGAAGTAGACAGCTGGGCTGAACAACATGAGACAACTCGCTCCGAAGCCATCCGCCGCCTGGTGGAAATTGGATTGTCTAAGTCTTCGGGGATCAAGAAACCCCGCGTTCTTTCAACAAGCAAACAGGGCGCCGCTCGTGCCGCCGAGCTGGCAACCAAGATGATCGACAAACGCATTGAGTCCGGAGCTTCAGCAGAAGAGCGAGAAGTCCGAAAACGGAAGCTGGTGGAAGGGCCGAGCGCCTTCCGAAGCACCCGCAAAGATCGGTGAGACGCTGATTGCGCCGGCAGATGCAGAGCCTGAGTCGCGGCGGACTGGTGGCCTCTTCGATTGCAGGTTGATTGGTCCGAAGAAGAATGGCGCGAGCGCCGGAGCACCGAGGCCGTCCCAAGTTACCTTCCCGCTCCGGTTCCAGAGTCAGAAGCCGAACCGACGATCGGTGTGGGCAGACCTAGACTCGCCGCTCGTTCCTGAACGGAGGGCAGGCAATGGGACAGAAGGTCCGCGTTTCAAAACGGAAACCAAAGCCACTATGGACGCAGCAACGCTTAGCTGAGCTCGAGGCGGAATTAGACAAGCTAAAGCAGCAGGTCCGTGTGGCTGACACCGCCAAATCCAGGACATCCCGATCACCACGATTGCATGCTTAGGCCAGTGCGGTGCGCACCTGGTGGATGATGCGAACGACTGTTCGCCGTAGAGAGACCGCCTTCGGGCGGTCTTTTCTTTGCGTGTTCCAGAATTAACCCGCAGCGCGGATATCAAGCTTAACGGGCGAGTTTCGTTGCTGCAGCAGACAAACCGAATAAGTTCAGATCACCGGACAACAATTCCCCCAAGTTGTCCGGCCACATCGGCAAAGCCGTCAGGCGCGATTGCCCTCCGCTTGGCGGCTTTGTTTCGACTCTTGGCGGGTGTAGCTCAATGGTAGAGCGTTGGCTTTCAAGTCAAAGATGCCGGTTCAATTCCGCGCTCCCGCACCAAGGCTAATGAGTACCGCCTTCGGTCCTTTTGTTTTCCCAGTCCTGCCAATCCGCCGGTTCGGCCGGCCGCAGATCAGCCGCCGGATTATCTACGGTAGCCGCGCGCGTCCCGCGGAACTACATTTGGCGGCGGCATCGAATTTCTTTGGGAGGGCGTGAGATTGAAGTTTCGGCTCGTAGTGTTCGTTGCTGCCCCGGGCTGCTGAGTCCAACCCTCTCTTCGTATTCCAGGTCCCGCGGGGCCGAATGGCTCGCCGAGACCGGTTGATGTGTTGCCTGTGCCCGCGCTGCCTTGCGCGAGAGCAATTGCCGGCGAAATGAGAGTTGCGACAAAAATCCCAGCTATGAGCGATCGTGTGGCCATCGCATTCTCCTTCTCGGGTAATGCATTCCAACTTGGGAAAAGCCGACCCGTTCCGTGCTGACCGCTGAGTAATCGACCTTGATCGGGCTCGGCGCTGATCACCCACCCTCTCTCAAAAGAGATCCGACATGACGAGCACGATGGGCAACGTCTGTTCTCGCTGGCAGAACGGAAGTGCTGGGGACGGGCTGTGAGTTCAGCTAATAATTCCGGGTCTGGGTGTCAAGCTCTCCACGATCATCCTTGCCGGGCCCACTGTTCTCTCCGCGGTAGGGGTGAACCCTCCGCATGATGGCGTAAGGTGACGTTGGCGGTTCAATGTTGCAATCGCGGTCGTCCTTTCCGACGCTCGCACAAAATCTGTCGAACTCACCATCGCCATCGTCCCGGCTGGGACGTCTTTTCCCGCCGTTTGGCAGAAACTCTGTAATGCCCTCGCTAGGCAGCAATTTCCTTTTTCGACCAGTTGAACTCGGTTCCGTCGATCCACATGCGGTGCAGAATGACCGCGAGCTTACGCGCGACTGCGACCTTTGCCTTGCGGAGTCCGTTGCGCTTGACGAGCCTAACCCCCCAAGCCTTCACGGCGGACCACTTCGGGACGCGCGTCAGCAGAACCCCGGCTGCTTCAAACAGGTAACTTCGTAGCATCGCGTCGCCGCACTTCGAGATGCGACCTGACCAATCGAGCTCTCCGGAGGCGTGGCGTCTACTGGTTAGCCCGACATAAGCACCTACGCTTCTCGATCGCGCAAACCGTGCCGGATCGTCAATCGTTGCCTTGAAGGCGAGCGCGGTGATCGGACCGATCCCAGGCATCGTCATAAATCGGCGGACCTGCGCATCATGGCGGGCCAGTTTCATAACCTTGCGGTCAAGCTCGCTAACCTGCTGCCCAACGGCATTGCGCGCTTCGAGCAGCGGTCTGATCGCAGCTATCAGCTCAGGACGGCCCTCGATCAACTCCTCGGTTCGTACGGCGAAGACATTGAACGTGGCGCGGCCGATGACAAGACCGAGGTTCTTGAGAAGGCCGCGAACATGGTTCTCAAGATCGCGCTTGATCTTGACCAGCAGCGCCCGACTCGCCAGCAGCGCCCTGACCGAATGGCTGTCGATATCCTTGACGTGCACCTCTTTGAACCAGCCGGTCTGCATGATGCGGGCGATCCCGATAGCATCGTTGCGGTCGCTTTTGTTGATCTGCATCTTGAGCACGGCCTTGGCATGGCGCGCGTCGATACAGATCACCGGTAGGCCAAGCTGCTTAAGTTCGGTCCACAGCCAGGTGGACGTTGGGCCGGTCTCGAGGCCGATGCGTACTGCATCCGGCGCTTTTGACCTCACGTAAACTGAGATCGCCTCAGGATCTGAATCGACCACGCCCTCTCGCACGACCGACCCCGTCTGATCGACCACGCAGATCGATGTCTGCTTCAACGATACGTCCAGTCCGACATAGTATTCCATTGCCGCTCTCCATCGTTGCGAGGCCACATGAGGCTGGCCTCTTACGTTCCTGGAGAGCTGATTCCTTTGCCTTTTGTCTGGCTCGATCCCGGAATTACCCCATCTTGCAAAAGTCGAAAATCGAACGACCCCGAAAATCTCGCGAAAGGTGAATTTCAGGAGAGCTGTAACGTTGTGAAGCCAAATCACGCCGCTACGCAGGTCCGTGGTCGTTTTTCCGAGGAACGACGTGGTCTCTCTCACGTCGCCACGTGCAACACGCGTCAGCGTCCCTGAAAATTTTCGTTCGTCACCCCAAAAAGACTTTTACAACGAAATCGACCCAAAGCGGACATGGCCGAATTCGATTTTCAAAAAGTTTATCGCCAGAGGTATGCTGGTAGATTGTAAGTCAATTACGCTGATTGATTTGGTCGTCTAGTACACTCAACTATTGGCTGCGCAGAACAAATAAAAAGAAACGTCGGCCAAAACCGATGGGCACGGCGCGATTGGCGGAGGATACAATGCAAACACTCGCGCGCGCGGCCCATTCAAAACACTGATCGGATTTCGGAGAGACCGCCGCGAGGCGATCTTCCTCTTTCGCGACTCGTCTTCTCGTAAATGGTCATACCGCACTCCTCTACGTTTTGCGGACTGCTACTGATTTCAAACAGGGAGTCCTCTCATGAAAAAACCGTCAGCCAAAGCGCGTGGCAAGACTAAGCGACCCAACAAGGTTGATTTCTTCAAAGCGCGTGGCAAGGCTGTGCGCCCCAAACCCTTCGAGAACAACAAGGTCGATTTCTCCGAATTCAAGACGCACCCTCCGGCGAGTGACATCGCGAAACTGGCTTTGCCGGCTGGCAAGGTCTGGCCGCAACCAATCGAGGTGCTCAGTCCCACCAAGACGGTCGGGCTCGGCGTGACAAAACTAAACCTCGGCTACGGTGCGGGCGATTTCGTGACTCGTGCCACGACCCCTTACATTCACTTCAGCGATTCCTAGAATGCCGCCCATCTGGCGAATGTTGATGTGAGATTCGACCCTAGCGCCTATGGGATCACATCTGTCGCCAACTACGTCATAACAGTCAATATTTATCTCTACAAAAACGCGGTGTTTACTCTGCAGCGCACTGGGTATCCTTTCCCCACTCTTAATTGGTTTTCGCTCCAGCCGGGGTGGTGGAGTTTGCAGGTGCCATTGCAGGACATCTCGCCCTCGTCCTACCCATATGCTGTCCTGATGCAGAGAACACTCCGTGCGAAATGGACGTGGTTTTTCTCAGCGATCAAGTATCCCGACATCGTCCTTCCGTTTTGACGCTTCGTAGCCGCGGCTGGGCACGTACTCGCCGAGATGACCTGCGTTGCAACGCAAGTCCGCTATTGGGCACTCAGCGTACATCACATCCGCCATCGCCGATGTCCGTTCTTGGGACCGGACGGCGCTGTGGTCAGGGTATGCTGGCCATGGGCGATGATGCTGCCGGGGTCGTCAATGTGGGCGGGTGGCGACTGCAACGCTTGAGCGATAGACATTGACAAGTCGCGTCATTCGTCTTGCATTCGATAGTACAGCCGCACGTCACCGGCTAGGCTCGCGCGGATCTGACGGGATTGCATTCGACTTTGAACCAAGGCACCGCCCCAACGAGTTTTCGACGAGGGTAGCCTATCGGCGCCGGACTAACATCATTCCCGCATATCGCGGATGTTCTCCGCATTGCGATAGTCGCTGTTAGGTCAGCAGGCTAATCGTGCTGTGGCTGACATTATACGACCGGGCGATCTCGGTTAGTACCTTTCCGGCCTCCCGACGAGCGATCGCTTCCTTGAGCTGATGGCCGGCGGTAGTAGCTCACTCTTTAGCCCGCCGGCTGCCGTTTCGCGCTTGAGCGGGGCGGGTCGCAATCCAAGCACTGAAGCCTGCCTTGTCCTTGGCCATGGCCATGGCCACCGGGAGGCAGCGCCAGTATCAGGAAGGCCCCACAGCCAGAGCATTGCCCGCCAGCTTTGTCTTGCGTTGTGTCCCTGCGCTGTCGCAAGCTCGCGTGTCAGCGCGGCGCTGCGCGCGCGTTTCTCATCCAACGCTTGACGATGTTGCGCCGTGTTCGTGGTCAGCTCTTGCCGCGCGGCGGCCGCCTCCTGCGCGAGGGCGACCGTTTTCTCGCGCTCCTGTTCGAGCGATTGTGCGCTGTTCGCGGCTTCTGTTTGCTCGAGCTGCCCCATTTCCTCGCTCGCCTTGCGCAACAGCGCCGCCTGGGTCTCAATTTCGCGCTGCGCCGTCGCAAGTTCGCTCCAAAGTGCGGCACGGCGTGCGCGTTCCACATCCAACGCTTGACGATGTTGCGCCGTGTTCGTGGTCAGCTCTTGCCGCGCGGCGGCCGCCTCCTGCGCGAGGGCGGCCACTTTCTCGCGCTCCTGTTCGAGCAATCGTGCCCCGTTCGCGGCTTCTGCCTGCTCGAGCTGCCCCATTTCCTCGCTCGCCTTGCGCAACAGCGCCGCCTGGGTCTCAATTTCGCGCTGCGCCGTCGCAAGTTCGCTCGCCATTGCGGTACTGCGTGCGCGTTCCTCATCCAACGCTTGACGATGTTGCGCCGTGTTCGTGGTCAGCTCCTGCCGCGCGGCGGCCGCCTCCTGCGCGAGGGCGGCCACTTTCTCGCGCTCCTGTTCGAGCAATCGTGCCCCGTTCGCGGCTTCTGCCTGCTCGAGCTGCCCCATTTCCTCGCTCGCCTTGCGCAACAGCGCCGCCTGGGTCTCAATTTCGCGCTGCACCGTCGCAAGTTCGCTCCAAAGTGCGGCACGGCGTGCGCGTTCCACATCCAACGCTTGACGATGTTGGGCCGTGTTCGTGGTCAGCTCTTGCCGCGCGGCGGCCGCCTCCTGCGCGAGGGCGGCCACTTTCTCGCGCTCCTGTTCGAGCAATCGTGCCCCGTTCGCGGCTTCTGCCTGCTCGAGCTGCCCCATTTCCTCGCTCGCCTTGCGCAACAGCGCCGCCTGGGTCTCAATTTCGCGCTGCGCCGTCGCAAGTTCGCTCGCCATTGCGGTACTGCGTGCGCGTTCCTCATCCAACGCTTGACGATGTTGCGCCGTGTTCGTGGTCAGCTCCTGCCGCGCGGCGGCCGCCTCCTGCGCGAGGGCGGCCACTTTCTCGCGCTCCTGTTCGAGCAATCGTGCCCCGTTCGCGGCTTCTGCCTGCTCGAGCTGCCCCATTTCCTCGCTCGCCTTGCGCAACAGCGCCGCCTGGGTCTCAATTTCGCGCTGCGCCTTCGCAAGTTCGCTCCACAGTGCGGCACGGCGTGCGCGTTCCTCATCCAACGCTTGACGATGTTGCGCCGTGTTCCTGATCAGCTCTTGCCGCGCGGCGGCCGCCTCCTGCGCGAGGGCGGCCGTTCTCTGCCGCTCCTGTTCGAGCGATTGTGCGCTCTTCGCGGCTTCTGTCTGCTCGAGCTGCCCCATTTCCTCACTCGCCTTGCGCAACAGCGCCGCCTGGGTCTCAATTTCGCGCTGCGCCGTCGCAAGTTCGCTCGCCAGTGCGGCACGGCGTGCACGTTCCTCATCCAACGCTTGACGATGTTGCGCCGTGTTCGTGATCAACTCTTGTCGCGCGGCCTCGGCCTCCTGCGCGAGGGCGGCCGTTCTCTGCCGCTCCTGTTCGAGCGATTGTGCGCTCTTCGCGGCTTCCGCCCACCGCTGCACATCGAGCCCCTCGATGGTACGCCGGGCCTCGGTCAGCTCTTGCGCCAAAGCTCGGATACGTTCGTCCTTCAGAGATTGTTGGGCTTCCGGCACGGCCGCCACCGCGACCTGCTGGGCCTGCAGCGCTTCCTCGGGCGCGCTGGCCTGATTGGCTTCGATCTGCCGGGCCGCCAGCGCCTCGCGCTCCCGCCGCACCTCACCCAAATCGCTCGATAGTGTTTCGGACCGCTGACGCTCCTGCTGCTGGGATTGTCGCAGTTCCGCGATGGTGCTCTCCACCGCCTGCTTCTGCTGCACGGCATTGACTGCCTTTTGCGACTGCGCCGCCTGCGCCTCGAGTTCGCGCTGCGCCGTTGCAAGTTCGCTCGCCAGCGCGGCGCTACGCGCGCGTTCCTCCTCAAGTGCTTGGCGATATTGTTCGGTGCTCAGCTCTTGTCGCGCGGCGGTGGCCTCCCGCGCGAGGACGGTTATTCTCTGCTGATCCTGTTCAATCGACTGCGCGGAATTCGCAACCTCCGCCTGTAACTGCCGATCGAGTCCATCTATAGCGCGCTGGTTCTTGGCAAGCTCATTCGTCAAGCTCTCTGTAGACTGTCCGGTCATCACAGATTGTCGCGCCTTCCGACGGGGCGCTTCCACAGCCTGATTGACCTGCGTTCCTGCGTTGACTCTGGCATGATCGGCCTCAGCCCGCTGCCGATGCGCCAAGTTAGTCTTATGCGACTCCTGTCTCGGCACGAGAGTTTCTGAGTGGAAGACCTCAAAATAAAGAGAGTCGAAGATCTCAAAATACAGACCCATCAGACCGAGCACCAGAAAGACCACCGTCAGGATCGAAAAAGCTGCAGATCGCCGCGGCTTTCTCACGTTCTCGCGCAGAAAATATTGGTAGTCGCCATGCCTTTGGTGCCAATGCGTCGGTGTAATTTTGCTTACCTCGCCGTTTTCGCTGACCCAACTACCTGCCTCAGCGGACCAGTAAGCGACGTCATAGGTTCCGCTCGCGTCATCTTCGAGAATGACGGTGGTGCCATCTCTAGGTGCGGTCTCAATCGCCTGGCGCATGAAAGACGCCTCCCGAACGGTTATCGGGCAATTCTTCTCAACAGAAACCTAGATGATCGCGGCAGCTTTGGCTGAGTACTCGAAAGAGATCCGGAGGAGCGTTGAGCGACCGGCGTAATTTTCATGGGCGCGGCCTCCCATGTTGTAGACCTCGATAGATTTAAAACCTGCGATCAGGTTCCCGTCTGCCCCATTGTGAACACAAGGGAATTACGCAACTACATTTTTCAGCAACAGCCTAGCGAGCGAATGGGCAGCTCCGCGAAGAGTTGGTCGCGGTCGGCGGCCAGGCCTTCAACATCGATTTGCCCGACCTTCGCCGTCGTCATCGGTGCCCAGGACCGCGACTTCAATCTTGTAGTGCGTGAGAGGCGCTTCCTGACCATTACTGATCTTGATTATGCTGGCTGACTTGACCAGTCCGTCACCTTTGATCTGGACCATCAAATCGACGTCCCCCATGTGGGCATTCGAGCCATGATGGCCGCGGTTCTCGTCTTTTCCGGGATGGCCAATGAGCTCGATGGTCCGGCAATGATCGCGCGGATCGGAGTCATGCGGGCATTGAACCGCGGCCAGGTTCGCGAGTTTAACCCATCTCGCAAGGAACCCCATTGGGGACGCCGCATGGCGCGAGATCGATGAAAACAGTCTGGATTTACGTCGATACAAGGAAACAGGTCGGCCCGGAATCGTTTGCGGCTGTTCCGCTGATGGGGTGGCATAACACCGGCATTTACTTCACGTTATTCGTTAGACGTTTGGCTGGAAATCGCGTAGCGTTGTTGCCGCGGTCAAGCGATTAGCGTGTCTGCGAGCTGCCCAAGAATGGGCGACGCAGCGAAGTCTCCGCTTCCATCAAATGGCAGCCTAGGCACAAATCTATTTAGAAATTTGATTCACGAATCGCATCGTGAAACCCGCGCAGGCGCGCAGTCTGCTTATCGCGTCGTGCCCAGCAGGCGACCCTTCAGAAAAAATAAAGGAGCTAAAATGACAGAGCTTCGAATAGATGCGGGCAAAGCAGAACGAGTAATCACGCAAATCTTGCGCGAAGAAAAGGGCATACCTCCAGCCGATGCAGCCGCCGTGGCTGCAATTATTTGTCGGCGGCTTACGACGGCGATGCCGACGAGCCCGTCATTGGATCGCTATCGGATCATTCCGAGAGAGCCTCCAGATGTCGACGATTTCGCGATTGCAGTGGCCCAAAAGCTCACTGAAGGGAAGAGTGAGCTTTGGAACGCAAGCGAACTTTGGGAGCTTGTTTACAATCAAGGTCGCTATCTTCGCGCGAACTAGTCACGGACCAAGTTCAATGCCTGCTACTGCTCGTTGCCCGAACGCATCCGCCACCGGCCGCAACGCCTCGACCTGCTCGCGACGTAGCTCCAAGCGTTGGCCTGCATTACTGCACTCGAGCACGATAGCGCCGTCGTGCAGGCGCACCACGACCCGGGACATCAGCTCCAAGCGCTTCCAGCAAGTCTGCAAGGCCAATAATTGCTGTTGATCCAGTTTTGCGGTGGCGGTCAGCCGCGGCCCCTAGTGCGCCGATTAGGGCATCGTTCCGTTCATGGCACTTTTGAGACATGCCGACGCTCACGATGATGTCGGCTCTGTGGTGCAGAGCAGACGAAACGCGGACCTCCCCAAACCATCGCGATTGCCCCACTCCGGACCTCGCGCTTATTGGATCGCATTCCGAAAAGCGGGTCGTGCTCGCCGCGAACGTCAGCTTTGGCCAGTTCAAGACCCGCCCGTCACTTGAGCGATGCCATTTTGACAATTGATTTGCGCGCCCTGCTGGGTGCAGCCTATCCCCTCGCGGGCTTGCAAGCTTCGCGATTGTCCCGGCGTTGCGTTCGAAGGAGCGCACGAAAACACCAGGATGAGGGCCAAGAACCCTGGGAGGGTGTCCTGTAACGTTTCGAACGGCCCAAGCAAAGACGGAATCTGCTGGGATAGAAGGCGGCGAAGCCGGCCACAGCTGCGTTTCGGCGCCGCGGACATGATCATGATCGGGGGTAAAATTCGTCGGTTCGCCGGCGTCCGAAATCGTGATCGGGAAACCACAATCGCGAATATCTGGCTCAAGCCAGGTCGCACCAGCTGACCGTAGCGGCTGCGCCGCGTACCAGATGACCTGTCTCGAAAGGAAGTTTCCCGCCCATTTCTAACCTGATCCGCGACGAGCTTAGCCGTCACAAGCCGGCCTGAAACGACCTTTCGCGGAGGGCCTGAAGCGTTCCGCGGGGTGATCCACATCGGCCACATTTCAGGAGCGAGCGTGGATCCGGTTGCAACTTTAGCGGTAAGACGACGCTCAAGCTGCCGCAATGTTCGCAGTGGAGCGCGTACTTCTTCGTGTCTGTCTGGGTAATGGTCTCGTCCAGTTTCATAAATTAATCTATTTTAGATTGAGCCAGTTGAGCACTCAACCAAAGGGAATTTACAAGTTTGATATTGTCACCATTCGGCCGCGTCAAATTAGATCGCTGTTTAAAAGCTTGCTACGGGTAAGCGCATTTAACCCTAATAGTCATCTGCCTCTTCACGTCCAAACCAACTCGCCGGCTTTCGTTCGCTGCCAACAAAAACTAATGCCTGGGCTCGATCTTTGGCCGCTTTAATGCCCCCGCCATAAGCCTTCGCGTATAGGTCGCGTGCCTTTGTCGTATCGCCCGGGGTCCTACGTGTCCTCCATGTCGCGAGGACATTCGGATCATAAGTTTCCGCTAGGGCGAAGGTTGCTTGAGCGTTACCTGTTTCGGCAGCCCGCTCGAGCACGACTCGCGCCGCGCTGATATTTCCCTGGCCGACTAGTGCTTTGGCACGCGCCAGCAACCCGGCCGCTGCACTTCCGGTCCCCTGGGTAGACACTGACTGCTCCGTCGCACCCGAACCTGCAGATTGCCTCGTGGTTTCAGCATTCGGCGTGATCCCCTTGGGCTGTCCAGGCTTGTGATGCACAGATGGTCTCAGTTCGGCCTTCGCGTCTTCGACCGCCTGATCTGGCGCGGTTTCACCGCTCTTTTGGCGCCGCAAATTTCCGGCGAAATCAGACCTAACGGTCTCAATGTGCTTGGTTCGCGCGGCCTCCTCGCTCGTTTTGCCTGGCGTAGCTACCTGTGCATCGGCACTCTGACGCACTTTCGCCAGTTGGCTTTCTAGCGCCTGAGCCTCATCTCGCTGCTGCACTCGTTGCAATTCCGCCGTCGCGGTTTCGGCTACCCGCTTAAGCTGCTCAGCTTCATCGTCCTTTTGGCGCGACAATGTCGCCAGTGCCTTGAGCTCCCGCCGCACCTCAGCCAATTCGCTCGATAGCGCTTCGGCCCGCTGACGCTCCTGTTGCTGAGACTGTCGCAGTTTCGCGATGGTGCTCTCCACGGCCTGCTTCTGCTGCACAGCCTCTTCGACTGCCTTTTGCAAGGCCTGGATCTCGACCTCGCGCCGTGCCAGTTCACTCGCAAGCGCGGCGCTGCGTGCGCGTTCCTCTTCGAGTGCTTGACGATGTTGCTCAGTGCTCGCGGTCAGCTCTTGTCGCGCGGCGGTGGCTTCCCGCGCGAGAGCGGCCGACTTTTTGCGTTCCTCCTCGTTCGATTGCGCGCTCTTCGCAGCCTCCGCCTGCTTCAGCCTTGCTGCTTCGTCGCTGGACTTGCGCAACTGCGCCGCCTGCGCGTCGAGTTCGCGGTGCGCCGTTGCCAGTTCGCTCGCCAGCGCGGCGCTGCGTGCGCGTTCCTCTTCGAGTGCTTGACGATGTTGCTCAGTGCTCGCGGTCAGCTCTTGTCGCGCGGCGGTGGCCTCCCGCGCGAGGGCGGTTATTCTCTGCTGATCCTGTTCGACCGATTGCGCGGAATTCGCAAGCTCCGTCTGTAACTGCCGATCGAGCCCATCTATAGCGCTGTGGTTCTCCGCAAGCCCATTCGTCAAACTCTCCGTAGACTGTCCGGTCATCACAGATTTGCGCGTTTCCCGAGGGGGTGCTTCCACAGCCTGGTTGACCTGGGTTCCTGCCTTAACTCGAGCTTGATCGGCCTCGGCCCGCTGCCGAAGCGCCAAGTCGGTCTTATGCGAGTCCTGCTTCGGCAAGATGGTTTCTGAGTGGAAAACCTCAAAATACAGAGAGTCGAAGACCTCAAAATACAACCCCATAAGACCCAGCACCAGCAAGCCCACTGCAATCGGAAAAGCTGCAAATCGCCGTGGCTTTCTGTCGTTCTCCTGCAGAAAATATTGGTAGTCGCCATGTCTTTGGTGCCAATGCGACGGTGTAATTTTGCTTGGCTCGCCGTTTTCACTTATCCATCTACCTGCCTCGGCCGACCAGTAAGCGACGTCATAGGTTCCGCTCGCATCATCTTCGAGAATGACGTTTGTGCCATCTCTAGGTGCCGTCTCAATCGCCTGGCGCATGAAATACGCCTCCTGAAAGGTGGTCGGGCAATTCTTCTCAACAGCAAATCTAAATGGCCGCGGCTTGGCTGAGCACTCCAAAACGATTCGGACGAAGGTGTTAAGCGACCGGCCTAATTGTCTGGGCACCACCCCATGCCGTAGAGCTCGATGGAAGCTGCGGATCAGGTGCCCGTCTGCCCCGTTGTGAACACAAGGAATTACGAAACTACATTTTTTCAGAAATAGCCTAGCACCCAAGCATTGGTACCGGGCGAAGGGCATTCGCTCGAGAAACGGCAGGCAAAGCTTTAGCCAAATGAACATGGGGCCCAGAGGTCTCGAGGGGAGAAGTAGTAGTGTTCCGGAACTCGGTCGATTGTTTAGAAAGCCATGCAAGACGGCCTCAGCGGGGTCTCCTAAGGCAATGGTCTTTTCGTTTGGACGGCAAGGTCGGGCACACGCCTTCGCGGTGATCGGTGAGACGATCTGCTTGATGAACAAGGTCGCGATCGGGCGCGTCGTGCTGACCAACCGCGAACACATCTTCGCGCGCACAGCGAAGTGGAGCAAAGTAGACAATGCAATTCCCTCTCCACGGGACAAGGTTCCAATCCGAGAAGCACGCGTACCGCCATCGTTAGCCGCACCGCGCCCGCTCGGTGACCCAGAGGCGCGTCCTCGCATTAATCGCGCAACAGCACGGCCTCCCGAAGGGTCCGGCTCGAGCCTAAGAGGGTGAGGAGCCCCAGCGCCATCAGCAACACGCCAAGCCAAGTTGCCGTCCTACCCCGCCCGTCATCAGCCGCCTCGGCAATGGGAAAGGCGATTGGCGCGGCCGGAGGCACGGAAGCGGCAACCGCGTAGCTAGCCGCCGGTGCGGCCGCCAGAAGCGTCTCCGCGTCGATCTGGCGCGGCGTGGGGTGATCGGGCGTGAGCTGATCGGTCACGAGGTTTTCGACGGACGGCGCTGGCACGAAGGCCGCGCCCCCCGCAGCGAAGACGGAAGCGGCATCGACCACCTTGAGCTCGGGAGCGGGCCGTATCGAGTTCTCCGCCGGTGCGGAGCGCAGCAGCTCGGCATGCGCATCCACAACCGCCTTCCGCTCTCGCCGCGCGGCCTCGTTCTCCTCGGGAGCGGCGACACGAGGCTCCGCGCCGCCATTACGAACCTGCTTCTTCACCCTCGCAATCCCCTCAGCGGCGTGGAACCAGCATTTGCGGCGGCCTTCCAAACGTAGACCCAGTGCTGGCCAGCCGTCGTCGACTCGCCGGGCCGTGGCAGGCATTCCTGTTCCGTGGAAGCGGGGGCAGTGGCTTGCCGAGGGGCGGCAGCATTAAAGAACTCGGCCAAAGCATTCGAAGATGCAGGCGAAGTCGGCAGACCTGCGAGAAGGACAAAAGCGGCGATGCAAAATCGCAAATGACCGGACATGGAAACCCCGGTGTTGCACTCCCCAGCACGACCTTTTTCCGGTGACCTGGGTCACAATGCGGCTGAAATCTGGCAACGCGGTGGATTCCGGCCCGGCGGTGGATTCCGGCCCGGAAGCGAGATCCGGGCCCGAATGCTGCACGTCAAAGCAAATCCAATATCGACGCGGGGGTTGCGCAAGTCGATGCCTCCAGCAGATAGCTCATCTGCCCTGCGCTCAGCCCCACGACACCGTCCACCGTCACCGGCCGGACAAACCGGCCACGGTCCAGCCGCTTGGCGTAGAGCAGCAATCCAATTCCATCGTGCCACACGGCCGTGATCAGCGAACCGCCGCGTCCGCGGAAAACGAAGACATCTTCGGCGAACGGATCCCGACCAAGGCTTTCCTGCACCAGTAACGACAAACCCTGCATGCCCTTGCGCATGTCAGTGTAGCCGGTCGCAGTCCAGATCCGTGCGCTCGAAGAAATTGGAATCATCGACGCTCGAGAACCTGCAGCACCCGCGCCAGGGCGGCCGCATCCACGCCGGCCTCGACAATTACCCGACGATCCCTGCCAACGACGATCACCATCTGCCCGCTCGTAGGTGTGGCCGCAACAACCGGCTCCACCTCAGCGGCAAGGATGACCCGCAAAGACGGATTGCTCGCTCGAGGGCTAATCGGCTCGGGACCGAACGAGCGCCGCCATGTCATCAGCAACGAACGAAATATGCCATGGCGTCTTGCTGTCTATGATATCGCTCGCGGCGCTTGAAAGCTCTCGGTCATGATCCGCAGCTTTTCGTCATTGGACCGGCGCCGCCGGCGACCAGTTTAGACCACCTCAAGCCGTTCAAGCTGAGTTCCGCGCTTATGGCTGTCCCTAAGAACTGTTACGCACCAATCCTAATAGGCCCGTCGGTTCGCCTTATGATACCGATGCTGCGGTTGTGATCTCGTTGGTGCCCATCGCACTTGAGGATTTCAGTAGTTCGCGGAGAGAACAGACCCTCACCCGAATGGGTTAGATCTGTCGATCTAGCAGAAATGTGTGGCTTTGGGCATCGCGCGGCACCCATTGCCGCACGAGCGGATCGCCAAAGTCGCTAAATTGCAGCCTTCGAATCACAATTCGCTTGCACTTGGGCTGCATTTGTTCCTTAGTTAATCTTCAGTTTATTCGAGTTTATTGGGGGCATGAAAGTGATAATGCGCACGTTAGCGTTAGGAATTGCTGCAGCTTTTGCGACCGTAAGCAGCGCCGCTGCCGACATCTATTATACCGCGAACTTTTCTGGATTTCTCGGAAGCTCACCAAACATTAGATCTCCCTTCAATCAAGCTGGCAGCGGGTTTACAGGCGGCTTGGAATTTGCGGGAAGCCTGGTGTTCGACGCCAGCTTGGTCCCGGGCAATCCGAGTGCGCCGACTAATATCTACCTCAAGGATTTTCCAGATATCGCAGTTATTCCGGCGGCCACAGCGTTTACGCTGAACTTCGGTCCGTACATCTTTGATCTCTCCGATAACATCAACACACTGATGACGACGGGTCCTGGTATTCAATACACGAATGGTCAGTTCTCAGGCCTGCAATTCATCACAGACTTCGCGTATCAAGGAAACAACTACCAGCTCCGCATAGATGGTGCGGTTCTGACCGTGTTCGCTCTTGATGGCGTTCCCACCATTTTCGATCCGAACGGCACGAAAACGGGGCTTCGATTGATTGGCGGTACGATCGATACTTTTACTGGGCTTACGAACGTGACCCCTTACGATCCAAACGCGGTGACGCCGGCCGTCCCCGAGCCCTCCACCTGGGCAATGATGATCATTGGATTTGCTGGCGTCGGCTACATTACCTATCGCCGCCGCAAACAGTCAGTCGCTCTTAATGCAGCCTGATCGTCGAGCCCGATCAGAATGCAGAGAGACCGCCTTCGGGCGGTCTTTTTGTCACGTCGTAGCTTGCCCTCGCCTTCCGGTTGGCTTGGATGGCCCGTTTCTGGGGGTTCAAATGCGCGGTATTGCAATCGCCGCGTCATCGCTGGCGCTGTGGCTTGGAGGGTGTCAAGCGCAAGTTATTGCCCTTCCAGTCGAACGGCCTCTAGATCGCCGCGACTCAGGTTGCCCCTTCGGCTGGTGTTATCAGACTGGCATTTCGCCTGCGGTTGCCTATAGGCTCTCCAAAATGACAAGGACTCGCCAGATGTTGGCTGGCACGGCGCTCTTGCTGGTACTCATAGCGGCGTCGTGGATTATGACGGCGCCAGCCCCCTAAGCCGATCTTTGCTCTCAGCCTGCATTTGCAATCCATTCCCGTAGACCCGGTAAGCGCTGGTCACTCATTATCGGCGTTATCGTTGTTATGGGGGTTTGACGGTTCGAGCAATAACGCGACTTCCCGGCTGCCGGGGGAGAGCGCCGCTTTAAGGCACCAAGCGCGCCATAATCGCGCCACGTGAAAATCAAGATCGCAAACTTAGAATGAACCACGCAAAATGGGGGGACACCAAATGCGTCGAGATAATCAGCCAATCCGAGAAGATCTGGAAGCAGTCGGCTTCAATTTTCACTTTCAGATAGCGAACGGCGCCGGCAGAAAGGCTTGCAGCGTTCGAGTGCAGGCGCACAATTTCCACGATGCAAGGGGCTTCTTCTATCAAAACTGGCCAACGATCGAATTGATGGCTCGCGAATCGTTGAACTCGGCTGCCGAAGGGGTGGAGATCAGGCTCACGATGCCTCCCTCCGCCCAAGCCTGTTCTCTCAGAACCCGGTAACAGAGATAACCCGATAACCGGGGCAAAGCTTCGGTTATCGGAGGTAGGGGGCAGTGTAGGTTCGGTCTATATCGCCATGCTGGGGCTTGAGGGCTTGCTCTCCTAGCGCGCTGATAGCCGCTACAGAGGCGGTCGCACTTGTTCAAGGTCAAGAATCAATATGCACCCGCGTCAAAGCTTCATTCTCATGACAGTCTGGTTCTACGTCAACACCAGCAAGCAGATCGGCGACAAGGATCACCTGAAGGCCTGCTAGCGAGGATGCTGCAGAAAGCTGGTTCGAGGAAGACGATCCGGAGGGCATTGCCTTCGAGTACGAGGTTCTGAAGTCAGAGACCGCATTTGCGCGATCTTTTGCTTCCGGTTCCAGAATTAACCTCCGCTGCGAACATCAAGCTTAACACACGAGTTTCATTGCAGTCGATCCACACAGGTCTAGCGTGGCTGCTAGTCACGCAGATTGGCCGCCCCCAAGTTTGGCCTGCGTACTGCGCGATCAGGGGTCGCCTCAAGATGCCCTCGAGGCGGCCCCGCCCCCAAAGGCCACGCGCGAGGTTCTCAACCAGCACACACACAGACCACTCTGGACAATCTCCGCACCCGCAAGCTGCAGCGCTGCAGCTCGAGAAGCATTTAAAAGAAAGTCTGAGCGCCGAGCAACGTGAGTGGATTGAGGGGGAGATAAGCAAGATCTATATCGCACTCAGCTTCTTGGACGAGCTTCCCAACGACATATCCCGCCGAGCTCCGGTGTCGAAGTAGCTGCACGTGGGTGAGGCGCTGTGCTCGTGCCCGCGATGATGGCGCTCAATGAAGATCGGTCGCGGTTAATTTTTCGGCAGAATTCAGCGTGATTGGTCGAGCATGATACGCTGGCCGACATCAAGCCATCGTTCAAAGACGACACCGATATCGTCCCGATACCTCCACTCGAGCCGGCATTTTCCAACTGTGAGAAAGTCGTCAAACGTGACGTAGAAGTGGATCGGAAGAAGACCTAGTCGATCTGCATGCACTACTGCGTTCGTTTGGCTAACATCGTAAGCCATAATGCGCAATTCTCGGCCGCCTTCAAAGAATAGCAAGCCATCTATGGAATGTTTGGTCATGTTGCACTCCGATCGGTACGAGGCCGCGCTGGCTTTGGTACGTTCAGGAACACATGATTAATGGTCGCTGAGGGTATCGCTCTGTAATCGTCGTGAAAATCCAGAACCCGATTTACAGTTAAATGGTCAATTTTAATAAAAACAAGCACTTCGCCGATTCCGAGATCATCGCAGCGATGGCCTTCCCCCGACTTTCTTGCGATCATCACTTTCGACCTCTTTCAGCCAGCCGGTGCTGCTCAACATCTCGACCACCGGGCCTCGCCGGAGAGGACCATTTAACCCTAATAAACCCGTCGGTTGCCTTGTACCTCGAAATTTCTCGTCGGGTGTCGTTGACACCCGACTGGCCTATCGACCGCCCCTGCTTGCAGCAGGATTGGGCACCGGCGAAAATTCGTAGGTGTAGCCATCGGCGGCCAGGCCGCGAAAGACGAAAAAGCCGCGGTCGGTAACCACGATATCGCCCTTCTGAAGCAGGCTATCGTTCATGGCCATTTCGGAAGCGACACGCTCGGCCTCGGCAGCATCTCGGGGCTTTCGCTGGATGCGGCCCGTCTCAGCGGCTAGCTGCCCAACGCCCGAGGCGAGCACTGACCATAAGAGAGCGATAGCGCCGAGGTTCAATCGGCTAACGAGTACCTACCCGTCAATCGACGCTCGAAACCCACCCTATTGTATCCTGCGTACAATCGGCAGTTTATCAGTTCCAAGCGTACGCATCCGGTGACGGCCCCCGGTTAGGCCGTTCTGGGTGGAGGACTGATTAGGCTCAAGCCGCGTGAGCGATGCTCTGAAGCCGCCAATTCCAAGGCAGGAGTTCGTGGATGCGTTTGGCGGGGTAATCTGGCAGGCGGGCCAGCACGTCGGCGAGCCAAGCTTGTGGATCGATGTCGCTGAGCTTGGCGGTGGCGATGAGGGTGTAGATCGCAGCCGCACGCCGACCGCCCTCGTCGGAGCCGGCGAAGGTCCAGTTTCTTCTGCCCACGGCGACGGCCCGTAGCTCGCGCTCGGCGGCGTTGTTCGACATGCACAGGCGCCCGTCATCAAGGAAGCGGGTGAATGCATCCCAGCGGCTGAGGCAGTAGTTGATCGCCTTGGTCGTCTCGTTGTTCCTGGAGAGCTTGTCCCGCTGCTCGCGCAGCCAAGCGTGCAGTTCGGTGATCAATGGTCGACTGCGCTCCTGGCGCACGTGCCGGCGCTCCTGCGGCGCGAGACCGTTGATCTCGCGCTCGATGGCGAACAGGACGTCGATGCGCTTGACCGCCTCGGCCGCGATCGGCGCCTTGCTGAGCCGTGCCAGATCGAAGAACTTGCGCCGGCCGTGCGCCCAGCACGCGGCCTCGATGATCGGACCTGCTTTGCGATTGGCCTCGTAGAGCTTGCCAAAACCGGCATAGGCGTCGGCCTGCATCAGCCCGGCATAGCCCGCCAGATGTTGCTCCGGGTGCTCACCGCTACGATCCGGCGAATAGAAGAACACGGCGGCCGGCGGATCGGGGCCGGCGAACGGTCGGTCGTCGCGCGCATAGGTCCAGAGCCGGCCGGTCCGCGTCTTGCCCTTGGCCAGGACCGGCACCGTGGTGTCGTCTGCATGGATGCGCTCGGCAGCGAAGACATGGCTCCGGATTGCATCGACCAGCGGCATCAGGGTTGCGGCCGACGCGCCCACCCAGTCGGCGAGCGTCGATACGTCGAGGTCGATGCCTTCGCGCTGGTAGACGTCGCTCTGACGATTGAGCGGCAGGTGCAGGCCGTACTTGGCGAACAAGATATGAGCGAGCAGCTTCGGCCCCGCACGTCCACGCGCAATCGGGTGCGAGGGCGCCGGCGGCTGAGTGATCGCCTCGCAGGCCCGGCAGACGAGCTTCTCGCGCACGTGCTGGATCACTTTCCACTGGCGCGGGATGAGCTCCAGCATCTCGGTCACGTCCTCGCCGATCTTACGCAATCGGTTGTCGCCGCAGCATGGGCAGGTCGCAGGCACCGGATAGACAATGCGCTCCCGCGGCAAATGCTCCGGCAGCGGCCGGCGCGCCGGCTTGCGGCGCTCGAATGGTGCCACCGTAATCTTGTCGGCTGCGGCCATCTGCGCCGCAGTCTCGGCTTGCGCGGCGTTCTCTTCCAGATCGGCGAGCTGCAGCTCGAGCTGGTCCAGCAATGCGCCTCGCTCGGAGGACTGTCCGAACTGCTCGTGCCGCAGCTTCTTGATCGTGAGCTTGAGCTTCTCGATCAGCAGTGTCCGTGCCTGAGCTTCCGCCTCCGCGGCCAAGCGGGCCGCTCGCTCGGCAAGCAGCATCGCCTTCAGCGTGGTCACATCGTCGGGGAGAGAATCATCGGCGCCCATCGCCGACCAGAGAATCACAAGACGCGGTCTCTGTCCGGACTGCCGATCGTGCCATCGATTCAAATCACAGCGATCAGCCGGCCGCCTGCGGTCGCCACGTGTGTTGCGGCATGCGCCAGTCAATGCCCTCCAGCAAGTAGCCGAGCTGGGCCGGGGTGATTGTCACCACGCCATCAGTCGACGACGGCCAGAGAAAGCGGCCGCGCTCCAGCCGCTTGGCGTAGAGCGACATACCCAGCCCATCATGCCAAAGGATCTTGATGAGCTTGCCGCTCTTGCCACGGAACACGTAGAGGTCGCCGCCGTGCGGGTCGCGCCTGAAGGCTTCCTGCACCAGCAAGGCCAGCGAGTTCATGCCGCGACGCATATCGGTATGGCCGGTCGCAATCCACACCCGTACGCCCGACGCAATGGGGATCACCGCGGCCGTCCATCAGCCAGTGCCGCGACCGCGGCCTTTAGCGTCGCCGCGTCGACCGTACCCGTGATCCGCATCCGAACCCCGGCCGTGAACTCGATCTCGATCACGCCGCCGCCGGCCGACCCGACTGGACCAGGCGTCGCCCCCGATTCCGCGACCATCATCGCCGGTACGAAGCCTGTTTGATGGTTGGCATCCTTCGGCTCGGGGCGAAACGACCGTCGCCATCGGAGCAGCAATGAGCGCGAAACGCCGTATCGCCGCGCCGTCGCAGCGACCTGGCGCGGCGCCTGTAAGCTCTCCAGGACGATCTTGAGCTTCTCATCCTCGGACCAGCGCCGCCGCCGGCCTGTGTCCACCACTTCGAGCCGTTCAACCTGGGCGCTGCGCCTATCACTGTCCATAAGGACAGTTCTCAATAACGCGTCTCACTCGGCAAGGCGGCCTTCACCGGACGGATACTTCCAAGCTGTGGCCAACGCGACCTCTGAGAGCTAGAAGCGCGCAATCTCGTGGGTCGGGGAAATAAACAGCCGCCCAAACGGGCGGCTGCGAACCATCTGTCGGTAATGATAAAATGGCTTCGACAAACCAAGAGGAAAAAGGGCCACCGCTCGGTGGCCCTCAAAAGCTCAACTTAAGCTGCCTCAGCACACACGAAGCAACGGGCCCCGGCTTCGGCGGCGATAGGCGATAAAACCGACACCAGCAAACCCGATAAGCATCATCGCCCAGGTCGTGGGCTCGGGTACAGCTGGCGCAATCGGCGCAGCCCCGAAACCAATCTGTTTGATGTTAGCAAAGCCCAGACCAAGACCCTCGATTGTCACTTTTTTGATGGTCTCACCGCTCAACGGAACTGTCTCAATTCCAATAGCAGCAAAGTTGCCATTTGAGGTAATGAAGAAATTGAAGACATCATCGTGCTGGTCCGTCACCGTAACGCGGATATTTTGATCAGCATTCGTGTTAAGCTGGCCCCGAAATGAAAAAGTGTCGAACGCGGTGCCGATCACCGGGGTAAAGGTAAGGAGTGTGATCGCGTCATCGATGCTGTTTATCGCCGCCAGCCCGTTTGCGGTACTGACGTCCACATCGGCCGTAATGTTGATGACGTACCCCGACGAACTGCCAGTGAAAATTGTGTTAGCTGTGACCTCCGCAGTATCAGAGAGGTTCAGATTTTGAAGGATCGGGGTAGCATCAAGCTGAAAATGAGCGTTCGCTGCAGAATTGAAGGAAACCGCAGCCGCGGTAATCGCCACCCCCGCAAGCACTGAACGAAATGACAACATGGTACAACTCCTACTGAAATTAATTATTTGTTAGCAAAGTCCCATATAGACAAGAATCTATAGAAAAGGAAGAATTTTATTAAACGCGCGGCGGAAATATACACGGAATACTCTCTGGGCACTGACTCCTAGCGCGACCTATGCGATCGGCCTCATTGCATCCCCTAATTGAGCCCGTTAACCCCTAACTTAAATTGCCAGCGGCAGCCGAACCTTGCGCCGGCAGAGGCCGGGAGGCGTCAGCAACGCACCAGCCCAGAGGAAACTCCAAGACGCAATCGTCAGTTAGAACAGCCACCGGCGCCAAAGCTAGTTCGGCTGACCGTAATAACCGGCACCAGTGTGTAAGGACCGAAGAAGTCCTTGTCCCTACCGAACAGCGTGAGACAGGGCGTCGGCCTCGCTGACAGCGACAACCAATTTCCGAACAGATGATTGACGTTCACGGGCGTCACCAAAAACCGCGTTAGGAGCACGCGGCGCCGAGGGCATCAATGAACACCGCCTCACCGGGCGGCTACGAACACACCCGGAAGCAACGATTTAGGCCAGACGGGACGCCGAATAAGCTTTGCGTCGATAAGCGAAGAAGCCGATGCCCGCGAAGCCAAGAATCATCATGGCCCACGTCGAAGCTTCCGGGACCGCACTTGCAAGGACGATATTGTCCAAGATCGGGCCGACGTTTGTCCCTTGGCCGGGAGTGACAGAATTGTAGGCAGCGAAGGTAAGAGAACCTGCAGTGGTTGTCGTAAAGTCGAGAACCACATGCTGGAAGGGAGCGCCTGGTGTGAACGAGGAGTCTACAAGCGGCGTGAAAGTCGTGCTAAAATCACCAAGCGATACCCTGATCTGCTCGGTAATATACTGACCTTGGTACGTATACGAACCAACATCGAAAGTAAGGTGATAAGATCCCGGCCCAAAGGAAACGGATCCGATCGAGCCAAGCAACGTCATGCTTCCGTCGAGGTCAATGTAATTTCCGTTGCCTGGATAAAAATCGAAGCTCCCGGCACCAATTACGTCCACAGCACCGTTCGTAACGGTAAATTTTGATCCCACGTTGCTGGCGTTGAGGCCCTGCGCAACACTGTCGAAATTTTCAGAGAGATAAATCGTAGCCTTAGCCGGCGACACCAGGGCAACACAACCAAGAGCAAGCGTGACACCAGCAATAATCTTGGACTTCGAAATCATCATGCACCCCTATGCCCCCCGGAGAGGAAGCCGACCTATTTCAAATTATATGCCTTGATTCGCGAATTATAGTCCATCCCCGGCAGCAATTTTCCTAGTTTTTCAACAAGGGCGCCGACTGTTGTTCAGCGTAAGTCTCTCGAGGAATACTCGCAAATCGCGATACTAGAACAGCCACCAGCGCCAGCGCTGGTTCGCGAACCATAATATCCGGGCCCGGTGTACGGGCCGGAGAAGTTATTTTCTCCATAGACCCAGCGCGCGACAGGCCGCCGCCCCCTGTGATAGCAGTACCCATCTTCCAAACAGATAATCTGACGTTCACCACGTCATGGGAGGCAGCAAGGGAAGCACGCGGGGCCAACGGCATCGCAGAGGCGCTCGAGGCGGACAAAGACAAAGCAAAGGCCATCACAAAAAAGAAGTTCTGATCAAGGTTCAGCCCTCCGCACTATTTGATCTGATGGCGACGAATAACGGTAAAACTATCGCGTCTGCTTGCGACTGTCGACTGGCTCAGCTCGCGGCTTGGTACCGAGCGCCCCCTTGCTTAGTCTAGACGCCCTAAAATCCTCCGCCTGACTGCCCGGCGGGAGCTGTCATCCTGTGTGCAAGCGGCGGGGCGGTTCGTATTTACATCGGCTACCGGCGAGATGAGCCAGCGCATTATTTTGCGGGCGCTTGGACAGTGACCAAGAAACTCAGAGCCGGCAGTTTATTGTCGCCAGTTTCAAATTCGACCTGAATCGAATCTTTGCCTACGAAGTCCTTGCTGGGCGTGTAGAATAAGGCAATGCTGGGAACCTTCCGGGCTGGGCAGGCGTCAGTTGCCGCGACGTCGGCTACAACGATTTGCAGGCCTACTACGCCATGAGAAGGCTTTTCACGCAGCCTTGGCAAGGGAATCGGACCTGGATTCGTTGCACAGTTGGCCGGGGCATTAAGAAAATTACCGAGAACTACCGCCTTGCCTGACTCAGTTTTTATTTCCTTCGGCTGATCGGCGTTGGCACTGGGTGCAAAGAGCCCGATTGCAACCGGAATCAGCACGGTGCTCAGTCGGTTGATCATTGATGTTGCCTTCTGTTGGGGCCGCATTAGCTCCCCTACTCCACCATATATCAAATCGACCCAAAAAAGACCGCCAAAGGCGGTCTCGCTGCAGATTCATCAGAGCTGAAATCAGGCTACGCCAACAGCACCAGCAATCCGGTTACGCCGGCGATAGGCTATAAAGCCAATGCCTGCGAATCCAAGGATCATCATCGCCCAGGTCGACGCTTCCGGAACGGCGGTCACAGATACATTGTCCAGCGCTGGACCATAGGCTGCAAAGTTCACGTTACCTGCCGGACCCACCGTCAAGCTCTGGAATGTGATGGTCGAAGTCCCGGTGGCCGTGTACAGAAAAGTTTCCGTGATCCAGCCCATATCGTTGTGAGATTTGCCGGTCGTATCGAATGTGAAGGTTTGGAGTCCGGAACCACCGATGGTGACACCAATGGTTTTGACAGTAGGTCCCTGGTCAGGGTTACCTGCCAGATCAAACGAGATTAGGTATTGCTGGCCGGCAACCGTAGCTAGGGTCTGCTGCGCGATCGTTCCCTGAGTGATGCCGTTCAAATCGATGCTGCGCGAACCTTGCGAGGCCTGCCAATGGGAACCGATATAATCGATCGATCCACTCGTTACAGTCCAGCCCAAAATGCTCACTGAATCGGTTGAGTTCAAGGTCGTGAAACCGCCTGGGTTCACCCCCGTCTCAAAGCTGCCATTAAGTACCAAATTGGCTTGTGCGTTGGGTGCATTAAGTAAAATACCCACAGCTGCAGCAGTCGACAAAATAAAGCTAAGTAATTTCATGATTTGCCCCATAAGTTCCCTCAAGCATTATCGGGGAGTAAACCGAGGTCAAGGGCGTTGACACAATAAAGGCGCTTTTTGGCAATCAGCCCACAAGAGACTTAGCGGGATTGGAGCTTGGTCATTCCGGAAGCGACAATGGCCGCAAATTTAAGCTCGCCGCTTTCGCCCCGGAGGCAGCGATAGGACGCCGGTTGAGTCCCCGCCTTTTGGTGTGCCCTCATTCGTACCGTTTCTCGAATTAATCAAATCGAAAGAGGCGCTTGCCAGTTCAAGCTGCAGTCGTGCGATCTCCCGCCGTCCGTGATCCCGTTGACTGACCATGTTTTAAGCTGACCTAAAAACTGCGGTTCGCGCCAATCACAACGTCTCAGCGACACAACACATTCATGCCAATCTTAATCTGAAAACAAATGAGTCGCGTACAATTGTGAAGAAATTTCCTCGGCCTAAGGTCTGCGCGGCGAAGATTTACCCTGCTGGGCGCCAGATTGAGGCAGGACGAGAGGCCCGGGCTCGACCGATTGAAATCACCGCGACTTCTTGAAGAGTCGAAGGCCGGATGGGCTACCGCCCTGCTCGGATCTTAGCCATGCACGAACTCACGGTCGCAGCGTATCTATTTTCCGACGCAGGAGGGTGGATCGTCACCTGCGGTCGGTCGTCGGCTGCAGCAATGGGTCCGCGGAGGACCGCTGCAATCGAATTCCAATCGCTTTCTTGAACCTCGGTTGATTCGTTCAGTGCCGCTAGCAATGCATCCGTGAACTTGTCCGACATGACCCGATATCCAATGCTTCGAGCGGCGCGCTCCTTGGTTGAACCAGCGGCATCCACCGATCCTCCAATGCACCAAAATGAGCCAATGAGGGGCAGCCGACCACATGAAAGTGCGATTTGCGACAATGTAAGGGGAAACCAGCGATTCGCAAGTCGCGCGCATCTCACAACTTGGAATGTCGCTATTTGAGAGCAGGGTTGTTGCGCCCGCTTCACCTGGAATTCACTGACCTCTCTCTCGCGGTAGTCCAGTTGCTGCGAAACACCCAAATTCGGCAAACGTGCGCTGTGCACCGATTGGACTAACAAAAAGACCGCCTTTCGGCGGTCTTTTCAAACGCAAGCTGAGATCAATCGATCATGCAATCCGAAACGCGGGGCCTGAGTTTTTCGACTTGCGATAGCCGAAGAAGCCGAGGCCCAAAAAGCCAAGGATCATCATCGCCCAAGTGCTCGGCTCCGGAACTGCTGAGATATTGGTGAGCTCGAATGAGTTACCGCTCGAGCTGATCGTGACCTTTGAAAATGCATCGTCAGAATTAAAGGTGACATAGCCGTTACAAAGAGCGCTATTTTGGCATCCAGTGGGCAGCAGAGGCGCCACATTGTTGCCTGTGAGAGCTACGGGACCGTTCACAGTGTGAAACACGATGCTGTTGTAGTCGTCCACTGACCCCCAGAAGAAGGAGATGCTGGTGCGCGACGAGAAAGAGATATCGATCGATCCGCCGCCCAACACGCTGAGGTAGTTACCGGTTGTTCCGAACGGCTGAGCACCGCTGCCATCGCTACCAATCAAGATCTGCGAATTATTGATCGGAGTGAAAGTCCAATCGCCAATTGCGAACGAACCAATGGCGGGCCCGAGCGGCTGCGAATTGAAATTTTGGCCGGTTCCGGGATCGACGCCGACTACCGGAATAACGGCCGCATCGGCTGATGAAGCAAAAGTAACCGCCAAGAGTAAAGCAGTCGCTGCAGCAATATTAGTTTTTCGCACTGGAATCGCCTCCACATTAAATGCCTTAACAAATGCTTAAGACGCTCGGCTGAGTGAGTCAATCCCAGCGGGAACTTTTTCAGTCAATTTTAATCGTGTGTTGTCAAACGCGCCTGTTTAAGTGGAATCGGCGGAGATTCAGCAGCGGGCCGCCTTTGGCTGATTATCCTTAAGCGCCCGATTTAAGTGAGTGGTGCAAGTGCGAAGTCACACAAAACTCTGCGAATTATTGCTTAACATCCACTCGACACCTTCATAAATTAACTATGCCGAGCCCTGGAGGCAACCAGGGCGCCACCTAGGCTGATCGGGTAAAGAGCTTCTGCCGGCGTAATTCATCGCGCGTAAAGCCTCGCTTCGGCATCGGAGATGCGCTGCTTTAAGGGCTGGTCCAAATGTGGGTGCCGCGATAGTGGCGGATAAATAGTCTCTGCCACCTTCTTCTTTGGATTTCTGACCGCCGATAATGTTCGACAGCTTCAAGATTTAATCCACTTTGCCGCGGTCAGTTCTGACCCAAACAGCAGCAGTTCGCCCGAGCACGATCTGGCCAAAAATGTGAAACTTTCGAAACATTTGCGGACCAAACGAGCCGATCATACGGACTGGCAGGATGCCCTCACCGAAATTCAGCCACGCCAATAACACTGCGACTGCAAACGTCAGTAAGTTCAGCGAGGAAATGACGAGAGCCGCGGTCGACAAGCCGAATATCGCGGCCAGGAACGTTAATACGAAGGTCTGAACTAGTCCAGATCGGCAAACGCCGCCGCCGCGACTGAAGTACTGGTACCGAGAGCTATTTTGGCGAACTGATGCTTAAGAATCGGCCGGGATCTTTCGCAAAATCAGAAACCTTACGTCCCGACCGCCTTAAGACCGTGCATGGGTGGCATAGACGTAAACGGCACCCCGACGGGCGTTCTTATCGAAGTTCGGACACTGCGTGACCCTTTAGGAAGTTTGCGGAAAAACCGCGGCGTAGTGGCTAACTAGGAGTTGATCGATCGGTCCTTATCCACTGGGACGAGGTGCCATCTATCAACATCCGGCCGTAGAATTGAAGTTTTTTCAATGCAAAACTACCGAACGATAATGCCTCATGCGCAGGAAAAGTCTCACGCCCAAATTTAGACCAGGCGACAGCAACACATAAGAAAAATCCAATGAAATTGCCGCCCGCGATCAAGGCGGGCAACCACGACCCCCCAAGCAGAGCAACAGACGAAGTCAGGACCATCGTCCCGACGATAAATAGCGCAAGGAGAGAGAGCGGCGGCACCAGAAGATCGAGCGCCAGCACAAGGATATGTATGTCGCCGCGCATTAAGCCGAGAGAGAAAAGTCGCGGAACGAACTTCCCGATTGTGGCGAGGTGACCCTGTACCCAGCGTTGACGCTGACTTTCGGTCGCCTTTGCGCTGGTCGGAAAAGTGCTGGTAACGCTCACGAACGGAAAAAAATACGGAGCTTGGCCCGTTTCCGCCAGATGAAGCCCCAAGTTCAAATCCTCCGCCAAATGACCGCTAGCCAGTGGAATTGAGCTGATCGCATTCCATGGAAACATCATTCCCGTCCCCATCAATTGAACGGGGCAACGAAGATTTCGGAGCCCAAGGGGACGAATCAAGTTTCTCAGAATCCAGGCGAACTCTGCGAAACTGTGATTAATGGGCGAGTTTTCGGCGCTTCGCATGATGTCCAGCGCTTGCACCGGCCGCTGAACGTGCAGACAGACTCGCTTTAACCTTTCGATCAAATCGTCTTGGAGCCGGCAATCGGCATCGACGAAGAGAACAAAGTCAGGTGGGTCCCGGCTCAGATGAGCAATGCCCCACCCCATTCCGAATCCCTTGCCTATTCTTTCGGGATCGTTGCGGACAATGACCTCGGCGCCCGATGCTGCCGCAACTGCGGCGGTGTCATCGGTGCAGTTATCGGCGACGACGAGAAGGCGGTCTCCAGCACCGAGCTGCGCCTTGATATCCTGCAGCGTCGGAACAAGTCCCGAGCTCTCATTGTGTGCCGGAACGATTACCGCAACACGCTTGTCAACGTTCAATCCTTTGACTTCAAAAGGCTCCAACTTTGGCGCCTTAAGAGCTGCAATTACTTCAACCAATAGGACAGCGACGGGAACGCTGAGCAATCCAGCCAGAGCGGCCAAGATCAACATTTCAAAAATACCGATCTCTAAACGTTTGACTAATGTTTTTGTCCGGTAAAAAACGAAAATGGAAGCCGGGTATAAATATCCTGTTTCCCACTCAATTACTACTATTTCACAAATAAGATAATAGACCACCCGAATGGTTGTTGTTTCGGGCCGACTCAGGATAGGTCAGGCGGAGCACCCTTCATGAAGATCGCCTATCTGATTAACCATTATCCGGCGATCAGCCACAGTTTCATTCGGCGCGAGATACTGGCGCTTGAACGCTTGGGCCACGAGGTCCTGCGAATCTCACTTCGGGGCTGGACCGATGCGCAGCGCGGTTCCGAGGATCAGCTCGAGCAGGCTCGCACGCGCTACGTCCTGCGCCGCGGCGCGGTGCCGCTGGTGGTTTCATTCCTGCGCATCCTGACAACCAATCCCTCGGGGCTATTTCGGGCGATTGCCCTGACGTTCAAGATCGGGCTGCGGGCGGAGCGTCCCCTCCCCGTCCATTTAATCTATCTGTTCGAAGCCTGTCAGGTGGCACTGTGGCTGCGCAGCGAAAACGCGCAGCACCTGCACGCTCATTTCGGAACCAATTCTGCCGAAGTCGCAATGCTCGTCGGCGAACTGGGAGGACCGCCCTGGAGCTTTACCGCCCATGGCCCCGAAGAATTCGACAAGCCGAAGTTCATCTCGCTGCCTGAAAAAATCCGGCGGGCCCGCTTTGTCGTCGCGGTCAGTTCGTTCGGCCGGAGCCAGCTCTTTCGCAATGTCTCCCACGTTTATTGGCCCAAGATAAAAGTGGTCCATTGCGGGCTTGAGCCGGCCTTTTATGAAACCGAGGCCATCACGCCGGCGGCCGACAAACCACGATTAGTTTGCGTGGGCCGCCTATGTGAACAGAAGGGGCAGTTGCTCCTGATCGAGGCGACGCGGCTGCTGGCGGAGCGCGGGACAAAGTTCGAATTGGTGCTTGCCGGCGATGGCGAAATGCGCGGCGAGATCGAGGCGCTGGTCGTTAAATACGAGCTAGCGAAATTCGTGCGAATAACAGGCTGGATCAGTAGTGAGGAGGTTCGAGCCGAAATTCTCGCAGCCCGTGCGCTGGTGTTGCCGAGCTTTGCCGAAGGTCTGCCGGTCGTTATCATGGAAGCCATGGCGCTGCGAAGGCCGGCCATCAGTACGTTCGTCGCCGGGATTCCGGAATTGATTCAGCATGGCGAGCACGGCTGGCTGGTTCCTGCCGGCGATCTCGAGGGTTTAGCCGTCGCGATGGATGAATGTCTCAGCGCAGCTCCGGAAGCGATCACGCGTATGGGGGAAAGTGCCCGTCAAAGGGTTCTGCAGCGCCATGATGTCGACGAGCAAGCGGCTAAGCTCATCGAACTGATTGAAGCCTAGACCAGTAAATTGGCCCGATAATTGTCGGCGCCTCCGGTTATCCCACTCACTATGCTTCCGGCTCTCTCGCAGCACAGCTCGCGTTACAACTGTGCCTTGTTGATCAGCACGCCGCTGCACGGCGTACGCGCCGGCGGGCGCCAAAGAGGCCGATTCCGGCGAAGCCAAGCAGCAACATGACCCAAGTCGCGGGCTCCGGGATGGGAGATACCGCGGCGCCGATATTGAGCTCATTGATGCTCAACACTGGACCCGACGAGGTGAGCAAGATCGTCTTGAATGGCGTGTCGTCAACCACTCCGAAAAAACGCGTGAGATCGTATGCATTTCCGGGGCTACCCAGCGTCAGCGGATCACTGCCGTTAGATAGTTGAAATATCACGTCGTATCCGTAAGACTGATTTGGTACGTTGAAGGTGTCGAAATTCAAGGCGAATGCATTCACCGGAGCGGCAAGCGTGATTAGGATATTTGCGACGCCCTGACTCTGCTGCTGCGACGATAGTACCGGCAAGGTGCCGTTAAACGCGGGCTCACCCGGTATTATTTCAAAGCCAGGCCCAATGTTGAACAAGAAACCATTGCCCAAAGCAGAAGTCGAAAACGTCACGCCATTGTAGGTGACCGTTCCCGTTTCAAAGTATTGACTATGGGGCAGGTCGTCGAGCCCAGGAGTCGGCTCCGGAATCGAGATGGGCGTATAGCCAGGTACGGCTGCGATCCACGAGGTGAGATCAGCGTAAGTGACCGCTGTTGCATCAGCATTGACCGTGCCTGCAAACAGCATCAGTGCCGCCCCCAAGGCAGCCGAGTTCATCTTCGTGAACATCAAGGTTCCCAAATTTTTGTGAAAACGGACGCGGCACTGATTCGGTACTGGATATTAGCTTAAACAGGCAATCTCCGAGAAGAAATTAAACCTGAGCCGTGATGGACCGGGAGTATTGTGATCCTCCGGCTGGTTATTCGGGATAGTCCCTCGCTGGCACACGCCGGCCCTCACATTTCGTGACCGAATACTTCCAGGTAATCGGTGGCGCTGCCGGGCTGATCATCCTCATATACGCCGATAACCAGCCGCCCGGTTTTCCAGGCCAGTCCGTCGAGATTGGTTTTGTGCTTGCCTGCAATTGGCGCCTGCGCGTCGGCGTGGTGACCATGGACGACATGGCGATGCCCGTGCCCGACGTCCGTGCCATCCGGATACCGCTTCCAGAGCAACGTTTCCTCGTTCTGCTGCTGAAGCGGAATGTTCGGATCCACCGCCGCATGGACAAATATTCTGTGCCGATCGACATGCATCAGCGGGAGATTGACAATCCAATCCAGATGGTCGCCTGGGATTGCTCGCAGATCAGGAAGCGTTGGGGATTGGTCATACGACGCCAGCGTTTCCCCGCCCCCGTTCTTGATCCACCAGTCGAGTTCGGCCCGATGCTCGCAGACCGCGCACATCATCGCTTCGTGGTTGCCCTTCAGATTGACGACCTCGAATTCATCCGGGCTCCAACGCATGAGCCGCTCGATGACCTGTCTGCTCTGCGGCCCGCGGTCGACGTAATCGCCCAAGGTTATGACCGTGGAAGCCATTCCCTCAGCATGCCGGGCAACCGCATCAATAGCGCGATCCAGCAAATCCAGCCGGCCATGAAGGTCGGGTATGGCGTATGTTCGGCTCACGGCAACGTTAAGAACCGGTCCTGAAGTGGCTTAGCAAGCTCGGCGCTAACGAACCACTTGCCGAAAGAGCATGCAAGTACAAACGCCTCATAGAGGGATTTCACGAAGGCGCAGCGCAGATGTTCGAAGCTAGGCGGGCATCGCCGGCGCAGCGCGGTTGCAGAAACGTCGCGCCAGCGCAAAACAAAGACCCAGCAAGGCATCGAACAAGAACAATAGAACAACCGCGACGACGAACAGGCCGATGCCGGTGAGATCGTGCAGAATTCCTTCGAGCATGTCAGGTCCCAGGTAATAGGCGATCAGGACCAGCGCGAAGACGCGAAGCAGATTGGCGATGATGGTGATGGGTATGATCGCCGCGAGAAGGAACAGGCTCCGGACTTTCTCCTGCCAGCGAAACGCATAGGCGTAGAAAACGCCGATCGCGGACAATGCAAAAATCGAGTTCATTCCGGAACAGGCGTCCTTTACCAGGAGCTGATAGGTCCCGATCATGATCATGACGCCGTTCTGGGCAACCGGAAAACCGGCCGCATAGAGCACGTTGGTCACGACGTTCGAAATAAAGACCTTCAGCGGAACCGTGGCGGCATCGACCAGCCAGTCGGGCATCGGCACCGCAAAGATCAAGAAGCCGATCGGAAACGCGAGTACCCGCAGCGCCGGCCATCCGGCCGAAATCAGAACACAGCCGATAATGACTGGGATCAAGGAAAAGGTTTCGAAGGTGACCAGCCCCTGCTGGATTCGAGCCAGATAGAGGATCACCAAGCCGCCGAGGAGAGCAACCCACCCCGTGACGGGAGCCGGAATAATTTCAACGGCCCGCAATTTCTCCCGCGATTGCCAGAGCAGCCAGAGCGAGGCCGCAATGATAAGCGGACCATGCCCCTCCTGCTCCGTCTGCCAGGGCCCGTCAATCAAACTGAGAATGGTCTGAGCATAGGCAGCGATCACCGAGGCGCCAAGCAGCGCCGGCCATAAAAGAGGGCCAAGAAAACCTGCCTTTGCCGACGGTAATACTTGCGAATATGTCATCTCAATATACCGAGAGGTTGCAAAACTTAGCCTACAGATAGCGTCAAAACCAAAAAGGTCGCTTATCTCCGGACTATCAAAAAGGCGTAACCCGCGCCAGCAAGAATCAGGATCAGCGCAAGATAGAACGAACCGGCATTGCCGACCTGGTTGGCAACGGCGAATACAATGCCGGCCAGCATGAAGTGTAGCAACGTTCGATTGTTTCGCTCGGTGAACTGGAAGAATGCGATCACCAGCGCCACGAAACAGGTAACGGTCAACACATCAAAAAACGTCGTCATTCAATATCGCCTTGTGAAACATCTTACGGCGGCGCGATCACATTCGCGCTCAGTTTTTCTTGCCATCTCCAGGCTGCATGATGTTTGCGTATTCACCCTCATATTTCGCTTCAAGATTTGCAGAATAGCGCGCAACGCCCAGTTCGGCCTTGATCGCGTCCGCGCGCATCAATTGCCGCGCCAAATTAGCGGCTGCCTCTCCTTCGAGCGGGCGCGGCTCCTCACCTTTGACCTTGAAGAATACGCCATTCTGTCCGGCGCGGACGAAGAACACGTCGTCCGTCTTCTTGGCCTCGATCAGACCGTAAAACTCCGGTGGGAGATCGCCGCTGTTCAGCGCGCCCATTTGTCGCCCATGGGGGACGCCGGCAGCGGTAAGCTTCTGGTCGATTTCGTCGAGCGATTTTGCATCCTTATTCGCGTCGACAAATGACTGGGTGGTCGGTCCTATTGGAAATGCGATCTGCTCAACGCTGAACAATTTTCTGCCGGCGAATTTCGCCCGGTTGCTGGCGATGTACTTGTCGACATCCACCTTGCCCGGCGTCTTGGCCGCCGCCGTGCGCTGCAGGTACGCATTCTCGAGAACCTGTTCGCGTGCCCTCAGCAGATCCAACAGCACGCTCGGCTCGCGGTCGAGCTTCGCCGCCATAGCCTGACGAAGCAGATATTTGCGCACGACCAGATCGCCGAGAACGCGCTTGACGACTTCGGGCTCCTTCTGCTTGTCCGGTGGCACGTTCGACCAGCGAAACTCGTTCTCGAGATCCTGGATGGTCACAACCTCCTCGCCGACACGCGCAACGACCTGTCCTTTGGAAGCGGCGGGTTGATCGCTCTTCTTGCCGCACCCGGCCAAGACGACCGCGCTAAAAGCGAGCAAAACGGCAAGCCGAGCAATCTTGATGGGCATACCCTTCATCCAGGAACTCCGTGCATCTAAAATCGGCCGATGAGACTATAAAACAGGCTGGCCGCGCCTAACGATGGTATGACTAACCAGCCCGCTGCGCCGGGTCGAGCCCCCTATCGCTTTTTCCTGCAATTTCCGTTATTTATATTAATTCCTTAAGCGCGGCCAATTATCTCTTTCCTTTGCTGCAAATAGGCCCTTTGGAGTATATCCTCATCGACATCGCTGATCCGATTAACTTTAGAAGGTTGTGTGTGGCCTCAATGAAATTCCCTCGAATTCAAATCATATTGGCATGTATTGCAATTTTGGGATGCGCCGTGCTTGCGACCGTGCTTGCACCTCGGCAATTGATGGCCCGAACGTCGGCCTCCCCCAGCCTTGAAACCGTGATACCACGCCAGTTTGGAACCTGGACATTGGTTCCAGAAATCAGTCCCATCCGCCCGGCTGATCCTGAGGCGTACGTTCAACCGGACCCGCTCGCCGGAAAGATCTATAGCCAGGAGGTCGGCCGAGGCTATACGGACGGGCATGGCAATATCGTCATGCTGATGGTTGCTTACGGGCCGGTCCAAAATTATCGGCTCAAGGCTCATCGACCGGAAATATGCTACACTGCAGGTGGATTTCGCATTTCCAATACCACTGAGGTGGCGTTTAGCTACCGTGATGGTTCATCCCCGATTAAGATGACGCGGCTGATCACCGAACGCGAGTCCCGCTTTGAGCCAGTGAGCTATTGGATGCGTATTGGTGACGACGTAACCACCGGAGTCGTTGGCCACCAATTAAGCCGATTAAAATATGGACTTCGCGGGATAATACCGGATGGCGCTCTAATTAGAGTTTCGACCATTGGTATTCCAAAGGATGCGTCATTCAAGCTGCAGGACCAATTCATCCGCGATCTGCTTGCCGCCGTTCCGCCGCAGGAACTAAGGTTCTTCACCGGTGCGAGCTGAAGGTCGCGGCGAGCAACGTGGCAGGTGATTTTTGGCGTTCGCTCGATTCACTTCGAAATTGCCCCGCGCACCATTACTTCAGGGCGCGCTTCTGGCGGTCCTGTGCCAGCCAGTATGCGCGCAAGCTGCTGACGATACGCTGCTGCCCTACGCTGTGAACATTCACCAGACGCCGATGCAGAGCTGGGGACCGGGATACGGCATCTACATCGGAAAAGGCGTGTTCATTACGGCCGCGCATGTAGCAGGCCGGACCTGGCTAACGCGGCCCAAGATCGCAATTGCTGGATCGGAATATCCGACCCGTGTCGTCAAGGAAGGCAGTTTCGAGGGAACAGATCTAACGCTGCTCTCGGTCGAGGAAGCGCTTCTCCCCTCGCGATTGCGGCTTCGGCGAAATTCAATCTGCACCGATCCGCCCAGGCCGGGGCAAGAGGTCGTCACCATTGTGCCGGGATCTACCGTGCGTTCCCACATCCTCGCGCCCGATCGGTTGCCGGTCGAAGCCCGCAGCCGGTTTAGCACGGTGATCGCGGACGTGGCTCGGACCGGCAATTCTGGATCAGGGGTGTTCGACGTTAAGCGCAAATGCCTGCTCGGCATCATGAGCCGAAAGATATCACGGTCGCAAACGAGCGCCGAGACCGGAAAATCTGAAACCCGTGATGTCGCCAAATACTTCGTGCCGGCAGCGGAAATTGCAGCATTCCTGCCGGCCAATTTGCGCTTTTAGAAAACGCTAATAGTAACCGTAATACGAGCCGACGGACTCGGTCACCTTGTTGACGACGACACGGACAACCCGACTGCCCTGAAGGTGTTTTTGACATTCCTTGATATCGGAAATGGATGTGCTGCCGACGCCAGCGACGAGCAAGGTCGCGTCGAGCCGGGGCAAAATTGAAATCACGTCATCGCCAAGCAGCATCGGCGGAAGGTCGAAGATGACGATGCGCGAGCGGAAGTCTCGCTTGATGGTCTGAAGCAGCGCCCCCATCGTCTGCGATGCCATCCATTCCGAGGAATTCGACGAGACTGATCCGGGCAACACCAGCAAGCTATTCGGACCAATCCTTGCCTGCAGGACTGCTGACGAAAGTGGCGTGCGTCCTTCAAGTACGTTGAGAACACCGCCATTGCCTTCCATGCCGAGATAGTTTGCAACTGCCGGCCGGTGCAAATCAAGATCGACCAGTAGCACTGACCGCTCCGGCAGGCGGGAAATACTCAGCGCAAGATTGCAGGCCGTAACGGTTTTTCCGCAACCGGAGGTCGGCGAAGTTACAGCCAGAAACTGCCAGCTCTTCTTGTCCATCTCTTGCAGCACCTGGGTGCGCAGCATGTCGTAGTAGCGGCCGTTCGGACTGGAAGTGCCGTAGGCCACTATTCGATTGGCTTCGAGATGATCGGCGCTGAGGCGCACTTCCTTGAACGGCGACTCGGCAGAGCGCTGCTGAGTTCCGTCCGGAGCGAGCGCAGATCCGCTCAAGGCTCCCGGACGGTATACCGCCTCCGCAGCTCGCGCGAGTTCGACAGCCTGTTTTATTGAATCCACTGTGTCACTCCGCCGATTATCGAAACAGCCCGACCCTAGCCTTGGCAATGATGAGGTCAAGCGGTGGAAGGAATACGTAGGCAACGATCAAGAGGCCGATCACAATCAGCACCAGTGCCCCGAGAAAAACAAACATCCGCCGTCGCCCGGCTCGCAATTCGGCTGCCGTCGTGATGTAGGGAATTGCAACGATCAACTGACCATCGACCACCGACAGAAGGTCATTGCTTCTGCGGATCCCCTTGTCCAGGATTTCGAGCAGGACTGTCAGCCCCGCTCCGCCCAAACACGCCGCGGCGAATGCCAGCATGAGGACTTTCAGCCGATTGGGCTTGACCGGCTCTTGCGGAACCGCGGGCTGCTCGATGATTTCGAGCTTCTCGGACTGCTGGTCCTTTTCGAGGTTTTCGCCGAGACGTGCGGCGGCCAATTTTGCTGAGGCAGCATCGAGATTCTTCTGCAAGCTCTCCTGTTGGGCGACCAAGGCCTCGAGGCTGGCCGCCGTTGCCGCGTCGTTGGTAGGCGCCGGCGCTGCGGCCACCTTTTCGAGGGCTGCGATCTGCTTCTTTAGCGATTGGATCGAGGGGTGCCGCTCTGAGTACAGCGCGCCCTTCTGGATCAGTTCAGCCTTCAATTGTGTAAGGGTGGTCGGCTGCTCGGGGCCGCCAGACGACGCAGGCTTGCCTTGCGTAAGCCGCAACTGAGCGATCTTGGCATCCAGCGCTGAGTTCTCCGCTTGGAGCCTCTGCACCTCACGCGCCAGAAACTTCGTCGTGTCCGTGGCGCGGCTCGTCCGGTCCCGAAGATCCTCGTTGAGGATCCGCGTCATCAACTCGTTGGCGACCTGGGCAGCCACCGCAGCATTGCCGTATTCGAATCCGACCGAGAAAACGATCGTCGGGTTTTCCATCGCAGCGCGCGTCCGCTGCTTGAAATCCAGTTGAAGATCGACAGGCGCGATTTTCGTGTGCTTCTTGACCTCTGCCACGAGCTCGGTCGGCGACATCAGCGTGCGCTTGTCCGGGAACAGTTTGAATTTGTCGGCGATCGCGATGAGATTATCGCGCGTCATCGTCCGCTGCTGAATGACCTGAATACGCTCCTGGGCAGCGCTGGTAACGGTCGGCCGGACGAGTTCGGATGGAATCTGTTGCGATTGAACGAGGATCTTTCCTTCGGCATGATAGGTGGGCGGCCACAACAGGGCTCCAGCCGCACCAATCGCAAGAATCGTGACGAACGGCAGTAAGAAATACGCCCAGCGCCGCTTGACCAATTCCCAATAGAAGGCGGGCCGTAACAGATGGCTACGGTCCTCTTGCAGCGCCTGGAAATCGTCCTCAAATTCAACTTTCTGCAGCATGGATCATCCGAGCGTCTGTTTGCGAGCCTGCCCGGCTATTGTACCGCGAAATGATCGGCGGGCGCTTCTCTTCAAAGTCTTAGCATCGATCTTGCCGGGATTTAATGAATAGTTACTCAGCGCCAGGACTTTCAAACTTCAATCTTAACGGTTCCCATTGACCGGCCGCGGCTTTCCGCATTTACGCAGATCATAGAAATGGGTCGAAGGAGACAGGGTAATTCCCCGAAGTACGCTATAAGGGTGTGTAGCCGGGCTAAGGAAGTTCAATGTACGAGGCGTTTTATCAGCTCCAGGAGAAACCCTTTTCAATTCTCCCCGACCCCGACCTGATTTATTGGGGCAAAATGCACTCCATGGCATTCACGATGCTGGAGTTCGGCGTCATGAACAATGCCGGCTTCACCGTCATTACCGGTGAGATAGGATCCGGCAAGACAACCCTGGTCCGGCATTTGCTCAAGAAGGTCAGCCCGTCGATCACCATCGGCCTGATCTCGAACTCCCCCCAGGGCCGACAGGAGTTGCTGCAATGGATCCTGATGTCGCTCGGCCAACCGTTCGATGGGGATTACCCTAACCTTTTCAGAAGGTTACAAGATTTTCTTTATGGTCAATTCGCAAACGGAAGACGGACCATATTGATCATCGACGAGGCGCAGAATCTGGAGCCGGAAGCGCTCGAACATTTGCGCATGATTTCCAATATTAATGCGGACAAGTTTCAGATTTTGCAGTTGATTTTGATCGGCCAGCCCCAGCTGCGCGACCTGCTCATGGCGCCGAAGCTGCATCAGTTCGCGCAGCGGATTTCCTCTGATTTCCACCTTCGCTCCCTCGACGACAGGGAAGTGGCTAATTACATCGCGTTTCGCCTCCAGGCGGTGGGTGCCCGCCGTCCCCTGTTCACCCAAGAGGCCTGCTCGCTGATCGCATCGGCGAGTGGTGGAATACCCCGGATGATAAATGTCTTATGTGACACAGCGCTAGTCTACGGCTTTGCCAACGACCAACGGGCGATTTCAGAAACCATTGTTCGAGATGTTATTGCCGATAAGCAACAGTACAGTATTTTTCCGGTAAAAAGGTTCTCTCGGGTTCCCTAAGTGCTTGTACTCAATTAATTTCCTTCATGACTTAATATCGGGTCCGCGTTTCGGAAAATTCCCTCACGTCGGTCCAAATGTCTTTGTTTACGGGCTTTTTGCCGATCGCCAAGGGGAATAACATGCGAATCTTGCTGGCACTGCTGTGTGTGGTCTTCCTGACCACGGGGGCCAAAGCGCAAACCCTAAAACCTGGCGACAGCGTGAGCATTTCGGTTCTGCAGGACCCGAAGCTCGACCGGACGGTTGTCGTCGACCCCATGGGAGAAATCGCATTTCCCCTCGCCGGACATATAAGGGCGCGCGGTCTTACCCCATTGGCGCTCGAAAGCGTTCTCAAGAATAAACTGAAGAACAACTACAAGGACGAAAATCTGGACATTACGGTCGCTGTCGCACACGCCCCGAAGGAGATCCCTGAGGAAGACCTGAAACCGAAGATTTTCATCACCGGCGAGATCATCAGGCCGGGCTCTTATGTCGTCAGACAGAAAACGACCTTGATGCAGGCCATTGCGCTCGCTGGCGGCGTCGGACCTTTTGCTGCGAAGAACCGCATTCAGGTGAGACGCAGAGCCCCCGGAGGGGACGAAACTATTTTCATGTTTAACTACCGCGCTTACGAAGCCGGTAGCGACCTTGAAGGCAACATCACCTTGCGGGCCGGCGACGTCATCATGGTTCCAGAACGACGCTTGTTTGAGTGAGGTTTGACGTTCGGCGGGGGCAAGAAGCAACGTGAAGAGAGCTGCCATAGCAGTCTCGGTGTGCTTTGGCATGGCGCCGTCCGTGGCATTGGCGTTCGACTGGTTGATAAAGGCCAGCGAGAGCCAAACCGTCGAGCTGAACAGCAATCAGTTCTTGCGCAACTCACCTGCAGGGTCGGTCGGTTCCTACACCACGCTCAACGCTGACGCACAAGCGCGTACTCCAACATCCCTGTTCAATTTCAGCGGCGACGGCACCTACAAGAAATATTGGGGCCCGGGTGTCGCCGGCACTGCGTCGGAGTTCCTGAACTACGGGTTCAGGGCTCGCTACGAGCTCAAAGGAAAGAACAGATTCGACCGCGAGTATGTCGAGGCAAGCTGGAGACAGCAAAGTACTGCTCTTGCGCTTCTGAACGATCTCGGCGTTGCCGTACCGACTTCAGGCTTTATCGATCGGCTGACGGCAAGCGGTGGAATCGACCGTTCGATCACCGCCATTGACACACTGTCCCTGTTCGCCACGTCCATCCGCACGAGTTACGAGCCGTCAAGCGGCGGCACGCCGTTTACAGACACACTTGCGCGCGGCAATTGGCGCCGTTCGCTAAGTTCGGTCACGGCGATCAACCTTTCCTCAGAATATGAACTGCTCGAATACGGCAACGCATTCAACACCCAGGTGCAGATTTTTCGCGAGCAGGCCGGGTTCGACACTACTTTGTCGCCGGTGCTTTCCTTTCGCGTCAATGCCGGCGTCGCCTATCTGGTGACCGACCGCGGAGTTTCGAGTTCTGCATTCGGAGGCGCGACGTCTGCCACGCCCGTATCGAGCTCGGTGCTCGACTGGATCGGCGACGCCGTCCTCACCTACCGAATGCTGAAGAGCACGACCCTGGCCATCACCGCCAGTCAGTCGGTTGGACCGAGCATTGTCGGCTCTCTGTTCAAGCGGGATTCGATCACGGCATCGCTGAGCCACAGCCTCAATTCACGATCGACCGTCTCGTTTGCAGCGAGCGGCAACCGGCAGATATCGAGCACGACGACGGATTTCGCGTCAGCGTCGGCGACCTACAGCTACAGTCTGACCCGGGAATGGGGGACGTCGCTCACTTACCGATACCTGCATCGGTTCGCGAGCACCGGTACCACCATTTTCGATCCGATTACCGGCACGCCAACTGTCTCCGGCACGGGGCCTGCGGACTCCCACAGCCTGATGTTCGTCGTGACTCACAACTGGACTGTGCTGCCATCGGGCAACTAGAGCTTGACGACCTTTTCCTTGAATGCTCACCCCGCTCATCTCTTTGATCGGGCTGTTCTCCAGGCCAACGCTTCGCGTTTGACTGGAGAAAACCGCTATCCGATTTCCCGGATCATGCTCCGGCCAGCGTTCATTTCATCGCGGAACGGATGCTCTCCTTGAGCGGTGTCCCGTCCGGCTCCAGCGAAAATGCCGTCTTGAGCCGTTCTGCCGCCTTTTCGGTTTGCCCGGCAGCCGCGTAGCTCATGCCAAGGTGATAGTGGACCACCGCAAGGTTTGACATCGCCGGCACTGCCGCCTCAAGCGTGTCGATTGCTCCCTTGACGTCGCCGCGCTTGTACTGGGCCCATCCCCACGTGTCCTGAAACTGCGGCACGTTGGAGCTCTTAAGCTTTTCCGATAGCTCAAACGCACGTTCGAGACTTGGCTTGTCACTCCGATTGTCCAGCAACAGGTTGACGAGATTGTTGATCGCAACCAGGGAATTCGGCTGGTCCTGCAGAATCGCTTCGTACTGAGATATGGCGGGCTCGTTGTTGCCCCGCATGATCTGCAATCCGGCCAGGGAGAGACGGAAAGCTACGTTGCCGGGCAACTCCGCAAGCCCGGCCTTAAGCACCCTATCGGCCTCGTCGTAATTCTTCCTTTGAATATAGAACTCGGTCAAAGCAGTGTATCCCGCAGGCTCCTTCGGTTGCTGCGCGACGGCCGTCTTGAAGCTTTGTAACGCCTCATCGTTCTTTTTTTCCGCCAGCTTGGCCTGCCCCAGAAACACGAGAAGCTGGGCATTGGCCGGGAAGTTGTCGCTCAGCCTCTGCAGCAGCGCTGCAGCCTTGTCCGGCTTGCCTTGTTTCACATAAGCGGAGGCAAGTGCCAGCGCCGGCTGCGGTGCATCCGGCGCAGCTTTGTGCGCAGCCTCCAGCACGGCGACGCTTTCCTCGATCTTGTTCTGACCGGCGAGCGCTGCTGCGCGGATCTGGTCAGCAGCCACGCGGCCCGCATCGACGCGTCCGATGGCGTCTGCGATCGCCAAGGCTCCCGACCAGTTCTGCCGGCGCAATCTGACCTGCCCGAGCGACGACCAAATCTGAAGATTGGTGGAATTGCGATTGGCGGCTTCCGTCAGAATCTCTTCGGCGCGAGTGGCATCGCCCTTGCGCTGCAGGAACGTGACGTATCGAAGAACGATGTCAGGATTGAAGTTGGATGATTTCAGCGCGTCGGCATACTGACGATCGGCCAATTCGCCCTTCCCGCTGCGCTCATACGCCACTGCCATCAACGACAGCAATTCAACCGACTTCGGCTGATCGTTGAGCGCCTCGCGCAGATCGGAAATGGCGCTGTCGAACTGGCCCTTGTCGATGCTCAGGGCTGCCCGCATCCGCAGCGCGCCGCCGTTTCGACGATCCTTTGCGAGAATGTCAGCGATCAAAGGCTCGGCGGCCGCCTTTTCTCCCTTGGAAACATAGATCTCCGCAAGCTTGACCTGGGCTGCGAGCTTCTTGTCCGGGGTGGCCGCGGTACTTGCCAGTCTCTGTAGAGCTTGCACGGCATCGGCGGTTCGGTTCTGACCATGATTCAGTTCGGCCAATGCGATCTGGTAATCGAAATCATCGCCGCCCGCCTTGATCCGCGCTTCCAACTCAGCTCTTCCGGCATCCACTCCCTTCGTGGCAGCCAAAAAGCGGACAAGGTCGAGGCCGATCTTGTTATCGGTCGGGTTGGCCTCGGCTCTGGCCCGAAGTTCCTTCTCCGCATCGACAAACTTCCGCTGCGCGAGAAGGAGTTGCAGAAGCTGAGCGTGATATGCCGCCTCTTGGGGATTCTGCGCGATCAGCTTTCGCAACAGTTCTTCAGCCTTTACCAGGTCCTTCTTGCGCGCATAGGCGTCGATCTTTTGCAGCGTGACGCGCGTCTCGTCCTTGGAGCCGGCGGGAACTGAATCCAGAAGCTTCAGTGCGCCATCCAGGTCGCCATCTGCGACCTTTTTCGATGCGAGCAATGTGATCGCGTCGACATTGGTCGGATTGATCTCGTAGGCACGCTCCGCTTCGCGGATCGCACCGGGATTGTCATTGGTGCGAAGAAGAATGATCGCCCGCAGGGCATGGAGTTCCGCATTCGGCTTGTCACCCTCGTTTGCGGCATCGATGACCCGAAGCGCGGCATCGGCCGCCCCGCCGCCCACCATGATTCGCGCAAGCTTCAGTCTCGCATTTAGATCATTCGGATCCAGTTCGACGATACGGCGCAGGTCCACGAAGAGGGAACTACTCGCCTTTGTCCGCTCGTCGATGCCTGCGAGCGCCCGCCAGACTTCGACCTTGTCGCTCTTGTACTTGGCGGCTTTCAGGAGCTCCACCCGCGCCTTGAGGTCGTCCTTCTTTTCGATGAGAGCCATTCCGCTCTCATAATAACCTTGCGCGCGTTCTTCGGGCGATCCGCAGCCCGCCAGGAACGAGACGAGCAGGAGCGCAAGTCCGCTGCGTATGTGAAAAATCCGACCAACTGTCTGCGTCATCTCTGGCCCTAATTAAATGTAAGCGGCCGAAAGCCGGCCGGATAATCGTCTGCTTCCTCCGCTATCATACTTCCTGTGACAGGAGGAATTCGAATCTGTTTAGGCGGAATATTCGTCGCAGGCCGGCGGACGCGCCCGTAAACAGCAGTTTCTGTCCCCGGTTGGCCAATTGTTTTCGGACCATCAGGAACAACCCGAAGAACCTGGCGTCGATATACTGCGTATGCGAAACGTCAACGATCATTCGTTTGCCACTGTCGAGCGCGTCCCGGAGCTGCTCGATCGCACCGTCGACATGCGCGGCGATTGCGGCTCCGGACAGGCCAATGGTCACGGAACCCTGATCTTCGCTTCTTGAGATCGACAGCCTGTTCAAGTTCGGCAGACGCCGCTCACTCAGTATCAAGGGCAGCACGCAGGTCGCCAGCATCGCGAGCAGCGCCATCCCGTCGCTCCAATAACGTCGCCAAAGGTACGGCTCTTCCTTGATGCGCCACAGCCACTCGAAGCCGGTGCTGCGGAGCATCGACGGCGCCCGCCGCACGGTTCCAGCTTCGAAATTGATGGTGGCCCCGAATTGAGCGCGAACGGGCGCCCTCAGCCGCCAATGGTTGTGCAGCAGCCAGGCCTGGGCCTTCTCCGCGCCGAAAAATACCGCAATTAAATCCGCGTTACTCGCATTTATCTCGTCGATTATTTCGGGCGAGCTCATCTCGTCGATTGTACCGAAACCGGGGTTGAGCACGCCGACGCATCGCAGCCCGCCCTTCTCGGCGTTCAACCTGGCCCCGACCGCAGCCGCTAGGCCCTCGGCGCCGCCGAGCAGGAAGACCCGCAGAGGCCGGCCTGTCCCGTTCGCCGATTTGAGCCGGCCGAACAGGTCGCTGCCGGCAATTCGCTCTTGGATCGGAATGCGCAGCAGCTTGGCGATCCAGATCAGCGGCATGCCGTCGGCAAGACACAGATCGCTCAGCAGCATGGATTCCCGGAACGCGCCGTTGATCTGGCTCTTGACGAGAAAATTGACGTTAGGGGTCGAAATCAGAAATGGCGCGGCGGCATTCGTAGCGAGGTCCATCGAGCGCCGCAGCGAGGGAAAATCGAGCGCATCCACGGGGATGCCGAGGAGGCCAAATACATTGCGGGAGAGGTCGTCCGGAGAGGCGCGGGCCGATCGCGGGTCCGCGGGTCGCTCGGCAAAGTCGGACGAGGCCGGAGGGGTGCGCAACGTCTTCAACATAAATGCTCCACGAACTTCAAATTTTCGCCCTGCGCACCGCGGTGGGCCATCATATAATTAACGAATAGTAAGCGATCTACTACGAAATTCTTGCTTAGTGAAATCGATTTAATATACGTGATCAATACCGCATCCCTGAATGAAATGCCAATCTCGATGGGATGGAAGCCCCGGGAAATCACGGGGGCGACCGACGGCCGATGGAGAGATTGTTGCGCGCATCGAGAACCGGGCGCTTCCAACGAGCCGAGCCGTCCGCTATTTGGGTTTAATTTTAGGACAGGTACACCCAAGTGGATCAAGCTACCGAACAGATCAGTGCCGATGTTCCCGACTGGAGCCGGGAACGCCCCGGGCAGTTCTGGGACCCCGGCCGTAAGCTGCTGCTGACGGTTCGGCGCTACCAGTTCTGGCGGGCACGCGGCGGCCTTTTCGGCATGCTGTGCTGCAAATTCGTCGTCCTGCGTCATCGCTTCTGGAGCGCGGTGACGGGGGCGGAAATACCGCTCACCTGCCAGATCGGCGGCGGGCTGCTGATCCCCCACCCCAATGGCATTGTCATCCATCCGGACGCCAAGATCGGCGTGAACTGCCTGATTTTCCACCAGGTCACGCTTGGCTCCCGCGGTCGCGGCGGAGTTCCCGAAATTGCCGGCCATGTCGACATCGGCGCCGGCGCCAAGATCCTTGGGCCGGTTAAGATCGGCGCACATGCACGGATCGGCGCGAACGCCGTGGTGATTGCCGACGTCGAGGCACACGGGGTGGCGACGGGCTATCCGGGAGGAATTCACCACGCTCGGCAATAGTGGCTTCGCGCCGTTGGGTTCGTGGTACCTAGGCTTCCGTCGATCTGCCGCGCCGATGAAGGCCGTTCGGCAAACAAAATCGCCGCTGGCGTTCGTTTCAGGATCGAATCGAAATTAACGGGCGTCCCAGCCTACCGACTTTTGAGATGTTAAGAGATTCCATTTTGCAGACGCGCGAGAGCATTAACTACAAAGCCGGCACCGAGCCTGAAAAGTTCGGCATTGTCGTCATCGGGCGCAATGAGGGTCAGCGCCTGATCACCTGCCTGCGTTCGGTGTCTGCGGCGGCCGCGATGGTTTACGTCGATTCCAATTCGACGGACGGATCGGTGCAGGCGGCGCGCGAACTCGGCGCCGATGTCGTCGAGCTCGATCTCAGCATTCCCTTCACCGCGGCCCGCGCCCGCAATGCCGGCTTTGCCCACCTGCTGACGATCGTCCCTGAGGTACTCTACGTGCAGTTCGTGGACGGCGACTGCGAACTTGCGAGCGGATGGCTAGAGGCCGCCGTCGGCTTTCTCGATCACCAGGCGGATGCCGCCGCCGTGTGCGGCAGGCTCCGCGAGCGGCATCCGGATCGATCGGTCTACAACTGGTTATGCGACCGGGAGTGGGATCGCTCCACCGGCGAAGTTCGCGCCTTTGCCGGCAACGTGATGATCCGCACCGCCGCGCTGAAGGCCGCGGGCGGCTATCATGACGATGTGATTGCAGGCGAGGAAGAGGAATTATCCGTGCGGCTTCGCCAAGCGAAGTGGCGGCTTTGGCGGCTCGCGGACGAGATGGCGCTGCACGATGCGGCGATGTTTCATTTCGGGCAATGGTGGCGAAGGACGTGCCGCGGCGGATACGCCTTTGCGCTGGGCAGCCATCTGCACGGGACGTCGCCCGAACGGCACCATGTGCGCGAGGCGCGCCGCGCAATAGTTTGGGGACTGTTGCTGCCCTTCGCGTGCATCATTGCGACGATTGCGCTCCCGCGCTTTGGATGGATGGCCTGGCTCCTCTACCCGATGCAACTGGCACGGCTGACCGCCAAAAACTCAGGCTCTCTTTCCGATCGTACGCGCCTCGCCTGCTTTCAACTTCTTGCACGTTTTCCGGAAGGACTTGGCATCGCAATGTTCTGGCGCGATCGGCTATTGCATCGCCGCCCTCAGCTCATCGAACACAAGCAGGTTCCAACGAACCGAAATGCGTGACGTATGATTCGATCCACCCGGCGCGCAGCCCTGTTAAGTGATTTTCAGGAAGGACGGCAAATGCTCGACCAGAACATCTTGAAGGGAATCGTCGCCTGTCCCGATTGTAGTTCAACGCTCCATTCGTTGAAGGTGTGCGACAACTGCGGTCTTTCATTTGCGGATGCCGATGGAATGCCTTCGCTTTTTCCTCAAAGGGCGAGACGAACCGTTTCGTTTCAATTTACGCCAGACCGCTCAACGGCCGGCGCCTCGTTTCGTGAAGCACTAAGATATCCTGTTCGATCGGGTAGTGGCGGCAAGGACAACCCGTATCATTTGGATCTTGCCCACCTCGATATCATCGACCGTCTTCCGAAGGGGTCCACAATTTTGGAGATCGGTTGCGGGGGTGGACAGATGCGCGACTGGGTTACAAAGAAGGGCTATCATTATATTGGAACAGATATTTCGACATCGCGCGTTTTCGCATTTCTTAGCGAACACGGCGGGCCGGACATTTTGTGCGATGCTCACTTCCTCCCATTCAAAGAGAAAACATTTGATCTAGTTTATTCAGCCGCTGTAACTGAGCACCTCGCCTGCCCGTATCTGGTTAGCCAAGAGGTATTTCGGGTTCTCAAGCCTGGAGGGCGCTACCTCGGCAATGTATCTTTTCTCGAACCCTGGCATGATGACAGCTACTTTCACATGTCGCCCCTTGGCGTATTCGAGAATCTCACACAAGCTGGATTCACAACGGAGAATATCTGGCCGGGAGAAGGATACAGCGGCTTTCGCGCCATAATGAAGATGGGCAACAAGGTTACGCTGCCGCTCTCATTCATCGGAGACGCAATTTATTTCGCATACCGGAGCGGAAACAAGCTGCGCAATCTTGTCAAGCGACATCCGAATTGGTCAATCGATCGGATCGAAGACACTGCGCGCGTCGCCGGCGCGACAGATTGGATAGCACAAAAGCCGGAGCACTAACGCGGGTCTGAATATGATGTCTCCAGCGCTTCGCGACAGGCAGATTCGTTAAAGGTCTTGCTCTTACGAAACTCCGCCATTCTTCCGTGCATAGCAACCAGATCGGCAAAGCTCTCAATCATCGAGTAACTCCTGCCGATATAGTCATCCACGAGCAGACACGTGTCACTTGAGACGTGCAACAAGCTCTCCAGAGCGCAGGCGACTCGCATCCGTCCGTCGATCAAAATAGTGTCTGGTATGTCTGAGCCGAGAACGAACCAAGGAGCTTGCGGATATCGTTTCCACCTTGCTACGCGACGAGGAGTCGGCTTTCGGAAAACGGGAAAACCCCATTCTCGGGTCAGGCCTATGTACGGGCAAAGGATCTTTACCTCCGCATCGGATGGTGGAAGCGCGTCTTTGACACACTTGGCGAATACATGATCATTCTCAACACTGACCAGCCTGGCTACACACCTAGATGCTAGAATTGTTGATCCTCCGCTTCCGTATTCGAGATAAATTCTGCTACGGCCTATTGTCGCCTTAAAGAACGAAAGCCCCTCGCTATCGAACGTCGGCTCAGAACTTACAGTGTACCCCTGCCAATACCTCCGGACCAGAAATTTGCCCACGCCGAAAAGATGCGAGGCTCTGTCTATAATTCTGTTCATTTGAAATGCTCACGAATACACTTTGGTTGCCCCGCGATGAAGAGCTCAACAGTAAACCGACCTTCAGATGTGTAAACGCCGTATTTATACGCTGTCCAGCAATAACCATAACGGCACCCGGGTCGAACACCCCATCCGACGCCTCTCGTTCTTTACTCTAACCTTGGGATTACCAAGCAAGAGCAAATGATCAAAACAGGGTACACGTGAAGATGAACGAACGAAGCTTTCGAGTCCTTCTCGAGCGGATTAGAATTGGTTTGGCGCGGCGAGTTGGATTCGATGTCGACCTTCTTAAGTCGGCAACCTCGATTGAAGTACTGGATCCCGGTGAGACCATTTCAGGATCCCCATGCATTGCTCTTCCCGAGCAGTATGAACGCGTTAACGCCTGCGCCTTCGGAATAGATCCAGCGCAAGAAATTGCACAGCTAAAAGGAGCACCGCGCAGTATCGGGCCAACTATTCAATATGTACTTGATAATGTCGTTGTTAACGAAGGCATCATCTACGGTCGTGGGCGGCACAAATTTTTCAACACCAATGTAGTTTTCCAATCAGATGACACCACCTGGGTCGACCACGGCGAGGCCGCGCTCAGAAGCTCCTTTGTTGGTTGCCATTTTTTCGGCCATTGGCTTCGCGACGATAGTGCTACTCATCTGCTAGCCAGCAACTTCGGGACACCTGTGAGCATGCCCACTCCCTTTTGGCCAGATCGAGCAGGCTATCTTGGCCAATTTGGACAACAGTGCGTGGAGCTTCGCAGAGCGTATATCAATCGCCTCTTTCTATTCGACGACATTAACCAGAATGCGCACAAAGCAAAGAGGTTCAGGACCCTAAGAGCGCGGCTCGCAAACGGGCCAGCCCAGAGAAAGACCGGGCATATTGCCTATTTGATGCGCGGCTCTGGCGGAACGCAGCGCCTGCTTCTGAACGAGGGAGAGATCATTGACGCTCTTACTCAGCGGGGCGTGACAGTCGTTAAGGCAGAAACCCTGAATGTTTCTCAGTTGGTCTCAGAACTGTTGGGCGCTCGTATTATCATCAGCGTTGAGGGTAGCCAGCTGTCACACGCCCTATTCACGCTACAGGACAGCGGCGGCATACTGGTCATCCAGCCTCCCGATCGGTTCTTCAATTCACACCTAGATTGGGCGCGCGCGCTGAACATGCAGTACGGCGTGGTAGTGGGCGAAAAGCGCAAGAACGGATTCTTTCTTCCGGTCCACGATCTTTTGAAGACGATCGACCTGCTAGACAAAGAAATTCAATGAAATTGCCCTTTGCCTTTGATTGACGCTGTCGTTTGGGAATGTGCCTCAACCGCAGACAACTTGCGCATTATAGTCAGAGTAGACCGCCGCCAATCTCCCCCCGCGCGGCCCTGTTTCGGGCATTCACGAGAGCCTGCTCAAATATCGAAGCGCTCGCTGCCCAAGAGCTGCTTCGAACCGTTTCAAATGCATTCGAAGATAGCTCTGCCCAGCCTTCATCGCTTTGCGCCAGAACATACTTGATAGCATGAACAAGAGCGTCGACGTCATCAAGATCGACAAGCATACCATTAAGGCCGGATTTAATGGCCTCCGCAGGCCAACCCGTTCGCGTAGAAACAACAGGAGTTCGACAGGCCATGGCTTCCATTGCCGGAAGATTGAAGCCCTCGCTTGCGCTCGCAGTGACCCACACGTCGCAACGAGAATAGATATCACGAAGCTGATCTTGGGGCGGATCAAAGGTGAACTCGACGCCGGCAGGAAGCGGCAGGGGCGCAGATGGCCGTTCGCTTCCAAAAGAGACCATCCTTAGCTCAGGGAAACGCTCGGCGACTACCTTCAGAGCAGCGAGCGTGATGTCGACTCCCTTGAATTTTGCTCGCGAATACAGGAACCCGACCGTTGGTATGACCTGCTTTTGTCGCACCGGTGCGAAAAACTGGGAATGATCGACACTGTTCGGGACAACGTCCGCGGTCTTGTCGCCGTAGTCTTCGATCATAACCTGCCGGAGCCATTGCGCAACGACCACCTTGTGCATCGGCAATCTGTAAGTAGCTTGACAACGTTCCACCGGTAGGTACGGAAACACTTCGTGGCCCTGGATGAAATAAACCTTGGCTCCTTTCTGTGGGCCGAGGTCGTTGACCCATTCCGCGGTCCGCCACCACGTGGCTATGACGACATCGCCGTCGGGGACGTCGTTATCTGTTATAGGACGCCAGCTATCGATAATTCGATGATCTAACTTCAGCTTGTCGAGGTGAGAGGGGGAGCGGTCGTACGGCGAGGCAGTCCGTGTCAGCCAGGACTTGACCCGTCTCCGGAACGGTAGTCGCGGCGGGGGAACAGAAATGAGGGATACATCATGGCCTCGTTTCTGGAGTTCCTGCGCGTAGATGCCAATAACCCTGGTGCCCCCGCCCATATTGGCTACGGGTAAGATAAAAGTAATGCGCACGAGAGATAGATCCTTTTGCGATGAGCAGGCTATGACGGCACACCAAGCCTTAAGCCATCTTGCGGGTCATGCTGAATCTCTTGCCGAGTTCGATACATTTCTTTTCATATCGAAAGGTCGAAAGGTGAGCGAGGGCGAACGTAGTCGCTATGCTGATGGGCCTCTTGAGCAGGTACTTCTGCCATGTGGCGCCTTCATTCATCCATCCAGATGCCATCAGAGGATGAATCACGTAGAGAGCATAAGAAATCTCAGCCACGTACCGCATAGGCTTGCTTGTTAGAGCTGAAAGAATTGCCCCGCGTTCCAAACGTAGTGAAGCCCCCAAGACGAGACACGCGCAGTAGGGCCTAAAGTATTGAAGAGCTCCAGAGCCCGGCCAGCAGGAGGCGAATAGCAGGACAAAAAGGCTGATCCACACTAGATTGGCAATCTTGATCTTCGCCATATTGTGGTAGGCGATGGCGATGCAGGCGCCAGCCAGGATCTCATCTACCCTCAAATGGGTTTTGATGTTGATCACACTGCCATCGGTGATGCGCAGCAGAGTGATCAACACACAAGCCGGAACAACGAGCCATACACCGCGTCGACCAAGCAATAGGACAGTGAGGCCAACGGCAATGTAGAAATGCATTTCGACACACAGCGACCAGAAGTGGCCGTTGAGCTGGTGTAGATACTGATGTTCGTAATTTTCGACGAAAAAGAAACTGCCCAAAAGGGCAGATGGATTAAACGTCACTATCAGAAAGACGAAGGCAAGATAAGCATAGGCTAAAGGAAGGATTCTGGCGAACCTTCGGATCAAGAAACTGACCGCAGACTGACCGCTCAGTAGGTTCGTTGTGATCAAAAATCCGGACAACGAAAAAAAAAGGCTCATGCCCATCGCACCTGCGGTGTCGTTGAACATTAGAACCTTTGGCCCGAGTGGCAACAGATGCGCGGCGATGACGAGAAGAATGCTGATTGCCCTTAATCCATCAAGGGCTCCAAAGCGATTACTCATCTTGTCTAATGCCTTCGGAACAATTGTGGCGCACGCCTGCCCGCTTCCCACATTGAACACTCGGTTGTAGTTCTTCGTTCGCAGCCCTCAGAATGGTGACTTCGTCCATATCCAATAGGCCGCCAGAAACGCACAGATCTTGCCCACAAATAACCCGATCGGCACGATAGCCAGCAGGTACAGTTCAATTCGGATATCGAACAGATGATGTCTCATATTATAGTAAACGATGATCGGAATATAGAAGAAGTGGCTGAACACAATTCCCCACAGAGCTCCCTGAAGCCCAAAGAGCCGAAAACCGATCGGCGTCAGCAGTATCAAGAAAATCAGACGAACCATAATAACGTCTGATTGGAGCCGCGGCTTCCCCATCGCCAAAAACGATTGTGTCGCAAGCCGGAATGGCACGGTCAGCAAAACAGTGGCGGAAATTGCCAGTATCCAGCCAGCATCTTGATAGCGCCGATCATATAGCAGGCCGATCAAACTCTCGCCGAACGTGATCAGGAAACCTCCCGTAAAATAGGAGATCGCGGCAATGACTGCGAGAAAGCGATAATAATTCTTCTTCAGATCGGCGGCTTGAGATCGGACAACCTCACTGAATGCCGGAAACGACACGTCCCCCATGATTTTCGCGAGGACGCCTTCCAGCGCACCGACAAACAGCGAAGCAATTGCATAATATCCCAGCACGGTGGCATCGACCATGCCGCCGAGCAGCAGGCGATCGCCGCTGTTGACGAGAAATCCGAGCACCGAGGCCATCAGAATCCATTTGCCGAATTGGATCACCTCACGAAAGGCGTTCGGTTCCAGATGCCAATGATTTCTCGTGCCTGGGAGCAAGGCGTGGCTCAGAACGGTTCGACATAAAGAGGCGCCGAGACTTCCCGTGACAAGCGCCCAAATGCTGCGGTCCAACGAGACCCACACCAGCATGCAGGACAATCCAAAGACCTGTGAGAGAATTTCCAGCCGGGTTATCCGTCCTAACGAAATTCCACGGCTTGCCTCGAACACCTTGGTCGATTCAAATCCAGAGATGACCGCGGACATAGACAACACGCCAATGACATACGGCAGGCTGGGAGCCGCGTAGACGTTGTTCGCAGGAAATAGACCCAGCCGAGCGGACATCTGAAGCGCAACACACAGGCACAGGGCCACGCCCCAGGTCAGTAAGCCGCGCAGGATCTGGATCGTCCACGCGGTATTGAGAAAATCCGGATCGCCTCCCCGTTTGCTCTGAACGACGTTCTGTTTCAGCCCAACATCGGAGAACATCGCAAGGCCGACCATGACCGTCGAGGCGATTGCCATGACGCCGAACATCTCAGGCACCAGAAGCCTGGTCATCAACAGATTGCTGCCGAGACGTATCAGAAGAGAAAGCCCAAAGCCTGTCAGGCTCCAGATTCCGGCACTCAGCACCCGCTTCCTCAGAGATACCTTGCCAGGACTTTGATCGGCGGGATCGGGGATCCCATTCAACACCTGTTGCACAGGTTCACGCATTAGCTGACCCTGCATGCGTCATAGGCATTTTCGAACGATGTGCAGATAGTCTTCCGCGGGCGGCCGCGATGATCCATTCGGCCCGCCCGAGAAGCGCACCCGCGACAAGCCACGACCAGGACGAGATCGACGAATTGGGGAGCTGTTCAATTACGCATAACGCGGCAATGAGCGCGATAGCAGACAGGAATACCCGTTCCCGCTCCGTCCTGAGATATCTGTAGGCGGCAGCCGCCCGGAAAATAGGTAACGCAAGGAGCCCGAACTGGGCCAAGAAGCCAACCAGTCCGAATTGCCCGAAGGTTATAATCCAGGCCCCGTCGGTGATGCTCGCATCTTTTCCCGACTCCTGGTAGACACGATTGCGTCCATATCGTCCCCAGCCGAAAGCGAGACGTTGGGAAGCATGATCGAGTAGCTGCCGCTCCTGGTCAAAACGAAATTTGAGTGAAGCAGCGCGCTCCTGATCGATTGAGGCGGCGGCGTCGACCAAAAACTTGTCAGGAAAGACGTCTGTAATCCGGAGAACCGGATACAGTAATCCAATGATTGCAAGCACCAGCGCGAGCCGAAGTTGAGCCTTTGGATTCATCCAGCGAACGACGAAGCCTCCGACGGCCGCGTAGACAAACGCGCCAGCGGATTTGCACAAAACAACAATCACAATGAGATAGCTGGGCGCGGCCGCTGCAGGAAACTGTCTTATGCGGTCGCCGACCCGCCACATCGCCATCGCCGCCAAAAACGCGGTCATCACGAAGAACGCTGTCGTGAGACCATTCGCCATGAATACGACGGGCCGATACCCCCCGTAACGCGCCTCAGTAACGAATGACGATGGAAAGTATCCGTAGACCCAATTCGAAAGCTGGGGGCTTAGCCGAATTTCCAGCAGCATGGGCAGAGAATAGAATATTCCGGCAACCGCAAGACACCGTATGGCCATTTCAACATCTGCCGAGTTCCGAAAGAGCCGACGGCCGAGGAGAAATGGCAAAAAAACGAGGAGCTGACTGATCAGGGCTGAGATGCCGTCATAATACCCGACACCCGGCAGAACTCTATCTCCCATCACAAGAGCGTCGTTGTTCAGCGCTCCCGTAATAATCGGGCCCCCAATCAGCATCAGCGCCAGGACTTCGACGAGCCCGAATGGAGAGCCCGGCCGTCTACGCCGCGGCACGAGCATCACGCATCCTATGAAGGCGCAGAGATTGGGAACGGAGTTCTTGTCGAGCCCTGGAATCATCTCCATTTTGATGGCGACACCCGATGGAAGCAGCAGGAGCGCACCCAGGATGGTCCACAACGTTGCTTCGACGGGAGGCTTTGCGCGATACAAGGCGAACGCCACGAGCGGCCAAGCGAGAATCGCAGATGCGGCGAACCAGTTTCCCGTCATTCCGGATGCTTGCATTCGCCTAATCTCGCCGGAAGGGACGTAATAAAACGTCAGAAAATACTTTGGTCGTCGCCGATCTCAATATCGCATTCTATCCGGATTGGTAAGTATATCTGGAAAGTAGACAGTTTATCGGCCGCTGCAAAAATCAAAGGCTGGTTTGCACGCCAAGGGACAGCATTTCGATGCTGCCCTACCCACTTTAGTTACCCGATCTAGAGCGATCCGGCACGGTTGAATGCTTTGATAGCAGTCCATTGAGGCGGATCGACAGCATAGATGTCCTCGAGCACCGACCAGGCATTACCGGACGGCGAACGGCCTGAGAACTGGAATGCGGATGGGAACTCGGCGACAAATCCATTTCCCGACAAGCCCACGAAATTCGCGTAGTTACTGGCGGTAAAGTCGCTCAATACCGGAGCCTGCTTGGATGCGGCTCGCAACATATCGACTGACGTCTTTCCGCCCCCCGTGTAGTCGGGCGAATATCCTCCCTCATACCCGCACATCTTCCTGATGCCAAAGCTCAGCGCCCAAGCCTTCCAGTTCGCATAGAAGACCGCACACTTGGCGAGCGTGAAGCGCCCGGTGCCGCTGTTCGCTGTCTGTGCATACGAAGTTGCGATCGACAGTTGCTGCGCTGGACTACCCGCTAAGGCTGCATAGGACTCGGCGGCCAATATTTCCTGAGTGGTCTTGTAGTCCGAAGGAGTATAGTACTGAGCACAGCAGACGTGCGTCACCCAGTCCGATGCCGGGGTCTTGGTGTAAGGAGCTTGCGGCGGCGCCGCCTGCGCGAGGTATTTCGTGGAGGCCAGCCTCGCATTGCATGAAGCCGTGCCGCCGGCGCTTATTCCCATTGCCGTCTGAACCCCGCACAACACCTGATATTTGGTCCGATCGCCGCTGTAGGCCGTGCTTATTGCCTGGCCCAATACAGACATTGCCTTGCCATACCAGTTGTGGAAATCCGGTCCCCAACCATAGGCTGTGGCCTTGGCGTTAGCATAACCGGTCTGAATGAAGCCCCCAATGTTATTCCAGGTTTCATTTGGCCCCTCGAAACGGGGGACCATCCAGGATGGACCATTGTAACGACAATAGGCAGCGAGGCTCGGCATATAGTCGGTAGCCGGGTCAATCGCGAATGGCGGCGTGACAAAATAGGGGTGCGCGCCCATTTCCGCACACAAGCGCACCATCAGCTCAGGCGGACATCCGTTGTTCAGTCCAACGCTTCCAGAGGCCACATCCCCGCCTTGCTTGAGCCAGGCATTTAACGTTGCATCATAGACCAGGGTCGCGATGCTCTGCCAGGTTCCGCCGACGGGATAGTTGTTCCCACCCGCAGACAAAGGCGTCCCGTAGGAGCTGAGGATATTGATGTTTCCCGTGCCGCTTACGTTCAACGTGCACGGCCCGGCATTGCTGACATTGAATTTCACGATGACCGTTGCCTTGTCCACCAATCTGAACCCGGCAAGGTTGGCGTAATAGGCCGCACCGCTATTGGTTGTCAGTCCCGCATACAGGCCTCCGCGAAACTCTGTGCCTGAATAAAACACATAGCTGGTAGGCTTTCGCGTAGCCCAGGTGGTGACGTTTGTGGTGTTACCCACCTGCCAATTCAAAAAGCGAAGGACGCCAAAATTTGCTTCGGCAAGCCGTTGCTGGAAGCGGGTGCCGAACACCTGCCCGGCGTTGAGAGCAGCCTCATCGTTGACGTGGAAAACCTGTAAGTTCGTGATGCGCGGCGTGCCGATAGCGCGAATGCCGATGACGAACCGCGTGTCCGTCGTGGAAAACACGTAACGTCCGCTGCCGTTGGTGCTGGTCTTGCTCCCGCTAACTGCCGTATTGGTCATGCCGCAATGGATCGTGCCGTTGCCATTCCAGGTGATGACATAGTTGCCAGGGCGCGCGGCCTGCGACGGAACGCCGAAGACGGTGTAGACGCCGCCATGCGCGATGGTGACGGGATAGCCGTCGCTGTCCAGCATGCTTGGATCGGGTACCCCGCTATTGTCAAGGAAAGCCCAGGACTGAGCGGTCTTCAAACAGTTCAGAAACGGATAATCGCCGCCGCCTTGCAAGAAATTGAAATTGACCTGCGATCGGCCGCCATTGAAATTGGCCGCGACCAGTGAAGAGGTCGTAGTCTTCCTCGGCGCCGCCAGCGGAACGGGCGTTGCCGCAAACGAAGCCGCCGGCAGCATCGACGGCAGGGAAGCTATGCTCACGCCTTGCAGAAATGTTCTACGGTCCATTCTCGACGCCATAATCAGGTCCAATCCAATCATCGGTTAAAGATAAATTCGAAGACGATGATTACGCGACCGCTGTCATTTTACCGCAGGCCGCGTCATCTACGCTAGTCCGTGACTTCGGTAACCATTTAATCCGCTCCGCTAACCACCCCGGAACGCCGGGGCCGAGCCGGCGTTGGCGGACTTGGCCTTGCCAGTCGGCCCGAGCGAATAGATCTCATACTGGCCGTCGGAGATGGCGTATTGATAGGGCCGGCCCCAGGGATCGAGCAGGTTCTTCGCTTTTTTCAGATACGGGCCGTTCCAGCGCGGCGCCTCGGGCGGTGCCTCGACCAGGGCTTTCAGGCCGGCGCTCGGGCTCGGATAGGCGCCGTTTTCCATATAATAGAGCTCGAGTGCTGTCCCGATATTCTCGATCTGCAGCTGCACCGACTGGGTCTTGGCCTTGCCGAAATATCCCATCAGCTGCGGCGTCGCGACCGCGGTCAGAACCGCCAGAATTCCCATCACGACCAGCAATTCGAGCAGGGTATAACCCGCGTTCTTACGGTCTCGCGCGCGCAACGCCCGGCCTAGGTCCGGCTTCCCGGCACGGTTCCCCGCCCTGTCCAGTATCTTGCCCAACATCCTGATCGCCCCTGAATTCATCTGCCGTGAATTTCCGCTGGTGATACTGTTGTCCGCCGGTGTCCAAAGGGTTTACGAATGGAACCTGCTCGCAAGACGGTCAACGTCCAGTAACGGGGACCGGGAAGCTTAAGTATATTTGCTCAAGGGCTTATTGAGGGGCGGCCGGGGTCTGGTAAATGCCCACTTAAACTGAGGCTGTTCGGGCCATCATTTAATCCAGCACGCCGGCCAGTTTGGAAGACCGGAAGCACCGCATTCGGCGCCCGCTAGGGGGCGCCATGGACAAGATTGGCATGGCCTCGATTTCCGAGCCGTTCATCCGCCGGCCGGTCGGCACCACCCTGCTGGCGATCGGGCTGTTTCTGGTCGGCATGGTCGCCTATGTCTTTCTGCCGGTCTCCTCCGTGCCCAATGTCGACTTCCCGATGATCCGGGTGTTCGCCACCCGCCCCGGTGCGGATCCCGCGGTGATGGCGGCAACGGTCGCAGCGCCCCTGGAGCGGCGGCTCGGCCAGATTGCCGGCATCGAGCAGATCATCTCGAGCAGTACGCTCGGCACTACCGGCATCCAGTTGCAATTCTCGATCGGCCGCAACATCGATCGCGCCGCGCGCGACGTGCAGGCGGCGATCAATGCCTCGCTGGCGGACCTGCCGAGCGACCTGCCGGCGCTGCCGCGATTTCGCAAAGCCAATCCCGCCGCCGCGCCGGTGTTCGTGCTGGCGCTGACATCGAAGACGCTGACGACCAGCGCGATTTATGACGTCGCCGATACCGTGATCGCGCAGCGCATCTCGCAGGTGCCGGGCGTCGGCGAGGTTTCCGTCTCTGGCGCCGACCAGCCGGCGGTGCGGATCGCGCTCAACCCGGTCGCGCTGTCGAATGCGGGGATCGCGACCGACGACGTGCGGCTCGCCATCATCAACGCCAATCCGCTGGGACCGCTCGGCATCTTCAACGGCGGCCGCCAGAGCGAGACGATTTCTACCAACAAGCAGATGCGGACCGCGGCCGAATTCCGCGACATCATCATCAAGAGCTCGGCCGGCAATTTCGTCCGCCTTGCCGATGTTGCCGAGGTCGAGGATTCCGTCCGCAACCACCGTTCGATCGCCTGGTTCAACAAGCAGCCGGCGGTCCTGATCCAGATCACCAAGCAGGGCGACGCTAACGTGATCGAGACTGTCGACCGCGTCAAAGCCTTGCTGCCCGAGCTGAAGCGATGGCTGCCCGCCGGCCTCGAGATATCGACGCTGGTCGACCGCACCACCACCATCCGCGCCAGCGTGCTCGACATGCAGTTCACGCTGCTGGCGGCTGCGTTTCTGGTCATGATGGTCGTGTTCGTCTTCCTGCGGCGGCTGACGCCGACGATCGCGGCCGGCGTTTCGGTACCGCTGGCGCTGGCCGGCACCTGCGCGGGCATGTGGCTTGCCGGATTTTCGATCGACAATCTGTCGCTGATGGCGCTGGCGATCTCCGTCGGCTTCGTGGTCGATGACGCCATCGTCATGATCGAGAATATGTACCGCAACCTCGAACGCGGCATGGCGCCCTATCCGGCGGCGCTCGAGGGGGCCAAACAGATCGGCTTTACCGTGCTGTCGATCAGCCTGTCTCTGATCGCAGCCTTTACGCCGCTGATCTTCATGGACGGCATCGTCGGGAGATTGCTGCGCGAGTTCTCGCTGACGCTGACCTTCGCCGTACTGGTCTCGACCGTGGTCTCGCTCACGGTCACGCCGATGATCTGCGCGCATTACATCAAGCAGACCAACTCCAGCCGCACGACCCGGTTCGATCGGCTGGTCGAGGGCACGCTGTCGCGCATGGTTTTTCTTTACAGCTGGACACTGCGGGCGGTGCTGGGTTTTCCGTTCCTAACTCTAATCGTGTTTTTTGCCACCATCGCGCTGACGGTGGTGCTCTATATCAAGATCCCGAAAGGCTACTTCCCGACTGACGACAGCGGCCTCATCGTCGGTGCGTCGCAAAGTTCATCGGACACCTCGTTCCAGTCGATGACCAGATTTCAGCAGCAGCTTGAGCACGCCATTGAATCTGACGACGCCGTCGCCGGAGTTGGATCGATCCTTGGCAGCATGACGGCGAACCGGGGGCTGTTCTTCATCAGCCTCAAGCCGCCGCAGGAGAGAGCCGGGCTGACAACCCAGCTCGTGATCGACCGGCTGCGCAACAAGCTGGAAACGATGCCGGGCGTACGGCTCTACATGTTTGCTGCTCAGGATGTTCGTGCCGGCGGGCGGCAAAGCAACTCCAACTACCAATACACGGTATCGAGCGTCGACGTCGACCTGCTCAAGAAGTGGGCCCCCATCGTTGCCAAGCGCATGGAGACGGTCGAGGGCGTCACCGACATTTCCACCGACCGCGACGCCGCCGGGCTGCAGCTCACGCTGGCGGTCGACCGTAATGCCGCCGCCACCCTCGGCGTCCGCGTCAAGGACATCGACGACGCCCTGAACAACGCGTTCGCGCAGCGGCAGATCTCGATCATCTATACCCAGCGCAACCAGTACATGGTGGTGCTGGAGATTGATCCGAAATTCCAGAGTGACCCAGCCAATCTCGAGCGCATCTTCGTGGCCGGTGCCAACGGTGCGCAAGTGCCGCTGTCCGCGGTCGTCCGCTATGACCGCGGCCTGGCGTCATTGGCGATCAATCACACTCAGTCGATCCCATCGGCCACGGTGTCGTTCAATCTCGGTCCCAATGTGCCGCTTGAAGTCGCGATCTCGAACATCCAGCGCGCCGTCGAGGAACTGCATATGCCGGAGGGCATCCGGGGCAGCTTTGACGGCAATGCCGGCGATTTCAACAAGACCAGCGGGCGGCAGCCGCTGCTGATCCTGGGTGCGCTGGTGGCGATGTATATCGTGCTCGGCGTGCTCTATGAGAGTCTCGCGCATCCGCTCACGATCATCTCGACCTTGCCGTCCGCAGGCCTTGGCGCCCTGCTCGCGCTGCAGCTGACGAACACGCCGCTCACCGTGATCGCCTTTGTCGGCATCATTCTGTTGATTGGCATCGTCAAGAAGAACGGCATCATGATGGTCGATTTCGCGCTTGATGCCGAGCGCAACCGCGGCCTGTCGTCGGCGGACGCGATCTTCGAGGCTTGCCGGGCCCGCTTCCGCCCCATTCTGATGACGACGATGGCGGCGTTGTTTGCCGGCATTCCGCTGGTCATTGCCACCGGCCCCGGCACCGAGCTGCGCCGGCCGCTCGGCATCACCATCATCGGCGGCTTGTTGGTTTCGCAGATCCTGACGCTCTACACCACGCCGGTGATCTACCTGCTGATCGAACGCTTAAGGCGGCGACTGGAAGAAAGTCGGGACTACCGTAGCGTCTCCAGACAAAACTGACGGGCGGCCACCTCCAATGCGAGCCATCAATCCCGACCGATGCGGTTCCGGGAAACGTAGTTCACAAAGATGGCCGCGCACACCAGGGCGCCGCGCATCTGACAAGCTCTCCCCGCTGTAAGAGTGAGCGGAAGGCTTGCTGATCAGAAACTGGGCGGCATGCCAGCGTTTACCCTTGACAAAGGCAGCCTCGTAAGCGGCCTTTTCTTTCTCGATGCATAAGGCTATTTCTGGCAAATGGCCTCCAGGGAGAATTGGTGAAATTACTCGTCGCCATCGTTAACTTTCGCGTTCCGGATCTGGTCATCGATTGTCTGCGATCGGTGGAAGATGAATTAAGCCGTGTTCCAGAGACCTGTGTTGCGATCTGCGAAAACGGCAGCGGCGATGACTCAGCGCAGCGTATTCAGCAAGCCATTAATGAGAATGGCTGGTCGAGCTGGTGCACGCTAACGACACTTGATGTGAACCAGGGCTTTACTGGCGGCAACAATGTCCTGATTGCGCCGGCCCTGCAGTCATGCAGTCCCCCAGAATACGTTTTGCTGTTGAATCCGGACACCATCGTCCGTCCAAACGCGTTCGCGTCTTTGATAGACTTCATGGATCACCATCGCGATGTCGGTATCGCTGGCAGCCGTCTGGAAAACCCCGACGGCACACCCCAGCGTTCCGCTTTTCGCTTCCAATCGCCACTCGGGGAATTTGAAGCTGGCGCTCGGATTGGTCCAATTACGCGCATGCTGAAAAATTGGGTGGTCGCGCCGCCAGTAGTTGATCACGAGATGCCGACTGACTGGGTGTCCGGTGCCAGCATGATAGTTCGTCGCGAAGTATTCGAGCAGACAGGGCTGCTCGACGAAGGCTTCTTCACCTATTACGATGATATCGACTTTTGTTTCAACGCGCGAAAGCAGGGCTGGTCCACTTGGTACGTCCCAGCGAGCCGGGTCGTTCACTTGGTCGGGCAATCGACCGGCATAAATGCTACCCCGCGCCGTCTGCCGCCCTACCTCTTGCAGGCGCGCAGAAGGTATTTCCTCAAAAACTACGGTCCATTCTATGCTGCGATGGCGGATGCAGGCGTAATTGCTGGCTTAGTGCTCTCACGACTGCGCGCCCTGCTCACGGGCCACAATGACAACTCGCCTCCTCATCTGCTCGCAGATTCGATTCGATACAGCGTTTTTTTTATGGGCTTCAGGATGATCAACGTGAAGCTTCCAAATCGTATTTAGCGACAACAACGAGGAGGTTGCTGGGCTTCTTCGTTTTACCAAGCAAGTCAAACTTTTGCTCGACGCACGATCGCCTGACTAGCTTTGTCGCGCCGTTAGGTAATTATTGATTACCCAGGCTATCGAGGATGACGTTGATCGGTTTGCGTTGCTGCACGACAGCATCGATCACCTCGTTAAGGGCACCAGGCGTTATCGACATGATATGTCCGTGTTTAAATTGCTTCAGAGGTTGGCTCATTTCGTTGCCGTATTCCGCGATGCATCTAACAACGTGTTTTCGCCAGACAGCGTTAGGTCCCACAGGCTTCTTGCTTCCTCAAGAGGCGATACGTTGACGTCAGCCCACCACGCCCTCTCATTTCCATGACGATGGAGCTGTTGATGGTGCTCCCGGCACAGAGGCACCGTAAATTCGTCGCTTACCTTGCGCCCCAATGCCTTGGGCTCAGCAAACTTGATATGGTGGGCATCGCACGGTGAACGTTGGCAAACAAGGCACGGCTGGGCCGCTACAAATCGAAGATGGCCTTTGCTCCGAACTCTGGTGGATTTCGGTAAAGGCGTCACCTTTTGCTGAGCCCCAGGTCCTTGATTGCTCTTTTGGGCTAGTTCGTCCGGGGCGGTAGTGCCCTCCCCGCTTTTCGGTTTGGTCGGAAGAGAGTCGGACGAACTCTCTTTACGATCGGAGGGGCCATCGAGACCATTGTATGACATTTTCAGCACCTGCAAGTATGCTTCCTCGACGGCCTCCGCATCCTCTGCTGTAAGCGTATTTTTGGCGGCGAAACGCCTGTGCGCCCAAAGTGCAAGATCGTCCGGATTTTGCGAGCCATTGATTTCTTCGATCAGCTGGTCCCGCAAATCAGCTGAAGCGTGGGGCGCGAGGATAGGTCGGGATGGCTTGTGGATCGATCCGCTCGGGCGTTTTCGGCTTGTGAGATCTTTCTGATTTTGGCTCGTCGGAACGTTGACTGCCGGAGACGGTTCAACGAGCAGATCCGGCGCATCAAGATCGTCCTCGCCCGTTATACCGACCAAAGCAAACAGTGCGTAACGTCGGGCGTAACTGAGAGCGGCTCCCATGAGGTGAGGCGAATTTGTTTGGGCGATCGGGCAAACTGGCCAGTCCGATGCAATCCATTCGCCGGACGCGTGGGCCAGAATAGTCGTCAGACGGACGTGACCCATCTCGTTATCGATCGCGGTCGCCTGAATAGTTGCGATCTCGTGTTGCCCGAGGCTCTTACGCACAATATCAAGGCCGCTGGCGAGCGACGCATAACGAAACACTCGATCGCTCTCCCGCGGAAACGGCGAACGGATGGTGGCGACAAGGGACTTTTCCGGGTTCGTAAGCGCGCCTTGGGCCTTGGCGAGTGCCGCGGCAATGGCGCCGATGGATTCACTGGAGCGATGCATTGATCGCCTCCGCGTCCGTGAGGTCAAAGCTGATTGCTCCGGACTTGGAGCGTTTCGCCCGGAGCCCATGGCCGCTGGCCTCCTTGGCGTCTTCCGGGACGAGCCTCTTCAAATCGGCCTTTACGCCTTCGTGTTCCTGATGAGCCGCGCGGGTTCGTTTGAATGTAGCTGCAAATTGCGCCCAGCTATTTGACGAACTCATATCGACAACACGAACTGCCTCCAGCCTGGGCCGAGGTGGTTCGATGCCGAACAAGCACGGTGTCTCGCCGTCCTGAACGCAGCGCCAGAATTTCCGTTCTGCAGTGATCAGGAGGTGTTGGTAGAGCGGATCGGCGGAGATGGTCATCTCTACCCATTTGCCGCCGCCAGTGATGATGGATAGGACCGCAGACCTCGCGTTGCAGACCCACATGTTATGTTGAAGCTGCGCCATATGTTTTTCCGCAGCCGCCTCTTCGGAGAACGTCCAGGGCAACATGAACTTGGCTTCAAATACAGCGCCAGAGGGGTGGACCAATCCATCAAGCGTCGCAGCCATCCATTTGTTTACGGGATGCTGAATCCGCTTTTGGGTGTCTTTGACGTTATTACCGGTATTTCGCTCGTACCACCGCCGGTTAAGTTCTTCTGTCACGTTACCTAGTTGAACAATAAGGACGTCGGACAGGTCCTCAGGCTCGGCCTCGCCGCGCTTCTCACGCCAAAGCTGCAGCAATTTATTCTGGTCATTCCCCATAATGATCCGAGCATCCGACCCACCAATAAAACCAAGCCTCGAATTCTGAAGAACCTTGCGCATCCTACTCTCCATAATAATAATATGAAAGAATATATTTTATATGATTACACCCTGTCAATAGGAAATCAACGTAATTGTATAATTTCTTCGGTCATGACAATGTCTGGCGATGATTACCTCAGCACAGTGTAGAGGCGCCCGAGGACTCCTCGGTTGGAGCCAACAAGACCTCTCAAAACATGCCGGCGTCGGCACCGTGGCCATTCATCAGTTGGAAAGCGGTACTAGTCAGCCCCGACTAGCGACCATGAACGTAATTCGCCGGGCGTTCGAAACAGCCGGTGTCGAGTTCATCGACGAGAATGGGGGCGGTGCGGGCGTGCGATTGAAGAAGCCAAATCGTGCAAATGACGATCGGTCCTAGCTAGGGAGCTTGCGCTCACGCGGATACTTTTGGCCACCATCGCTAACGAAGCAGCGTTGGATATATCGGTCGGAACGCAACTCTCTGCCCTATCAGCAGGGCACGAGATGGATTTTCCGCTTTAAGGCCAAAGTTTGTTCAGCAGGGCATTTACCCCCGAAATACTCGGAGCAGTGATTTTCACTGGGGCGACACTCCTACGCGAATCTGATCACTTGGAGGAAGTTACTCCAACAACAGAGGTTTCGCCGTGTCGGAACTTGCCCCAGGGCTACAGCTCTCGTCTAAACCGGAAGAATTCGATGCGGAAGAGTTTGACTCTATGCTCGGCAGAGCGCCTGTCCGCGATGAATCGGAAGAGCCTAGCGAGTATTACCGGATTAAGCGGAGGATGCTCGAAAGCATCCGGCCCACAAATTATGTCGAGCAGCTTTTTACTATCGACCTGATTGATATGTCCTTTGAGATCTTGAACCTTCGTCGCGTAATCGCTTCTTGGAAAGCGACATCAACGGGCGATGGCATAGAGGTATTGCTGACGAGAGGAATTCTATCAGAGGCGCCGCCCGGTGCGGAAAAAGCCGCGAAGATTGAAGCCAAACTTGAGGCAAAGCGGTGGCGCGAGGATCGCGGCGAGTCCCGGGACAGAATCGAAGAGCGTATCAGAAGCATGGGCTTTTCTGACGATGCGATAGACGTTGAGATATTTCTCCAAAGTCTCTCAACGCTTGAGATACTAGAAAAGAGGCTGTTTTCCACCCAGCAAAGGCGCAATGCGCTCCTGCGCGAGGTTTGGGTCCACCGCGAGCTGGCGCGACGGGCCCGTCAAGCTTCCGATAGGGTCATTGAAAATGTTGGACTACCTGCTCCGAACAAGGAATGACCCTTTGAGCACATTTCGACAGAGAGAGGCTAACAGGCACAACGCGCTTAAGAGCACAGGCCCCCGAAGCGCAGAGGGCAAAGAGCGTTCTCGCAATAATGCGCGAAGGCACGGACTGGCAGCGAGGATTGGATCGATTCGCTCAGAGCAATTGAGAATGGATCATGTTGCGAGAAATTTGGCGAGGGGAAGCAACGATGGTTGGATCATGGAGGCCGCCCGTTACGTCGCCGAATGCCAGGTTCAACTTGAAAGGGTCAAAAACTTTACAGCCCAGACGATTCGAGAATTGATTTGCGCCAATCTGAATGATCAGGTGGAAGTCAATATGATAATGGGGCAGTTGAAGAAATTGGAAAGTTACGAACGCAAGGCCCGCTCACTGCGCGTACCGAGCGATCGCGACCGGGCGTTCCGATTGATCACGACCGGCTGTACCGATTGATTGCGACCAGGCGTTCCGATTGATCGCGACCACCCATTCCGGGCGATCGCGACCAGCCTGTGGACGGGTGTGACGGGCGCCGTTGGGTGATCTGCGAATCGGCATGGTTTCGCTCCTTTCCACGAGGAGCGGGGGCAAATGCCAGGACCGAGATTACCTATGCGCAAAATTCGCGACGTGCTGCGGCTGTCCGCCGCCGGCATGTCCAAACGCAAGATCGCTGCCAGCCTGGGGATGAGTGCAACGGCCGCCGGGGAGTGCATCCAGCGGGCACGCCGCGCCGGCCTCACCTGGCCGGTACCGGAAGGCCTGACGGACGAGGCGCTGGAGGCCCGACTCTACCGACCTCCAACGGTCGGCGCAAAGCGTCGACCGCAGCCAGACTGGGCGGCGGTCCACCGTGAGCTTCGCCGGCCAGGGGTGACGCTGCAGCTATTGTGGGAGGAGCATCGCGCGGCCTACCCGGATGGTTACGGGTACAGCCGCTACTGTGAGCTCTATGGCGCCTGGGCGGCGCGGCTGTCGCCGACTATGCGACAGAGCCACGTCGCTGGCGAGCGCATGTTCGTTGATTACGCCGGCACGACGCTTGAGGTGATGGATGGTTCGACCGGCGAGGTACTGACAGCCCAGCTGTTCGTCGCCTCGCTCGGCGCGACGAACTACACATATGCGGAGGCCACCTGGACGCAGGGCCTGTCCGACTGGATCGGCTCGCACACGCGCGCCTTTGCGTTCATCGGCGGGGTTCCGGCAGTGGTGGTGTCCGACAATCTGCGCTCGGGCGTCACCAAGGCTTGCTTCTATGAGCCGACGGTCAACCGCACCTATGCCGAGATGGCGGCTCACTACAACACCGCCATTGTTCCGGCGCGGCCGTATCGCGCCCGCGACAAAGCTAAGGTAGAAGTTGCGGTCCAAATTGCGACTCGATTTATCGTCGCGAAGCTGCGCAACCGGCAGTTCTTCTCGCTCTGCGCATTGAACGTGGCCATCGCCGAGCTTGTCGCACAACTCAACAACCGCGTATCGCGCCATCTCGGTGCGAGCCGCCGCGCGTTGTTCGACGAGATCGAGCGCGCGGCGCTCAAACCGCTGCCGGCCGAGCCCTACGTCTTTGCCGAATGGAAGGAATGCAGGGTCGCGCTCGACTACCACGTCGAGATCGAGAAGCACTACTACTCGGTGCCGCACCAATTGCTGCGCGAGAAGGTTTGGGCGCGCATCACGGCGCGCACGATTGAAGTCTTCCACTGCGGCAAACGCGTTGCCGCCCATGTGCGCTCTTCCTCCGACCGCAAGCATACGACGGTGCGCGAGCACATGCCGTCGAGCCACCGGCGCTATGCCGACTGGACGCCAGAGCGCCTCCGGCGAAGCGCCGCCGAGATCGGCCGCCGCACGTCGGCACTGATCGCGACTATCCTGCGGGAGCGCACGCATCCCGAGCAAGGCTTCCGCGCCTGTGTCGGCATCCTGCGGCTTGCCAAGACATATGGCCGCGAGAGGCTCGAGGCTGCGTGCGGCCGCGCGCTCGAGATCGGCGCGCGCTCCTACAGTTCGGTCAACTCGATCCTCAAGAACAATCTCGATCGCCAGCAGCCCGCAACGCCCACGGACGGGCCAGCGATAGCGCACGACAACATCCGTGGCCCGACCTACTTCCATTGAGGAGATGACGACTGATGCTCTCACATCCCACTCTAGACCAGCTCAGAGCGCTCAAGCTCGACGGCATGGCGCAAGCCTTCACCGAGCTCGAGGTGCAAGAGGAGGCTCGCAATCTCGCGCACGCCGAATGGCTGGCTCTGCTGCTCGACCGCGAGGTCGCCTATCGCAGCACCCGTCGCTTCCAGGCCCGACTGCGCGCCGCCCGGCTGCGGCACAGCCAAGCCGCGGTCGAGGACGTCGACTACCGCACGCCACGCCGGCTCGACAAGGCGCTGTTCCAACAGTTGGCCACCTGCCGCTGGATCGCCGAGCACCGCGGCCTGCTGGTCACCGGCCCGTGCGGAATCGGCAAGTCGTGGTTAGCCTGCGCGCTCGCGCAAAAGGCTTGCCGCGACGGCTACACGGTCCACTACACGCGCGTGCCGCGTCTGTTCGCTGATCTCGATCTCGCTCATGGCGACGGCCGCTTCCCGCGACTGTTCCGGATGCTGGTCAAGGTCGATTTGCTTGTATTGGACGATTGGGGACCCGACCGCCTCTCAGCCAGTCAGCGGCGCGATCTCATGGAGATCGTCGAGGACCGTCATGGCCGCGGCTCCATCCTCATCACCAGCCAACTCCCTGTGGCAACTTGGCACGAGGTTATTGGCGAGCCCACCGTCGGCGACGCCGTGCTGGATCGTATTGTCCACAACGCTTATCGGATCGAGCTCGACGGCCCGTCTATGCGCAAGCTCAAAGCCGACGAGGAACGGCTGGCGCCGGCCGCGGCCACACCGCCAGCCAACGGCAAGCCGCCCACGGGAGCAAAAATATGAAGCGCATCGCCAGCCCACCGGCCGCCCCCGTGGGTCAACAGGGACCTCCCGCGCGCGCTGCTGCGTCAGCCGTGGGGGCACTCCGCAGCGCGCGCGGGTCCCTCCTGTCGACTACCGGGACGGCCTCCACCGCGCTTGACGTCGAGCCAAAACACTGAGATCAGAAAATGCACCTGACGGCACCATCACACTGGTCGCGATCGATCGGAATGGGTGGTCACAATCCGTCGTAGCGGGTGGTCGCGATCGTCGGAATACGCACGCTCACGAAGAAAGAATGCAATAAGAGCGTTTTCCTTGATCGTCGCAGAGAAGAGCTTAGCCTTGGTGCGCGAGCAGCACTGGCCTAAAAACCGCAGCCGGTGGTCAAGCTCAGCCGCTTACCCCGATGGCACCCCCAGCGTTCGGCGTTCCGCTTCACATCTCCACTTGTAGAATTCGAAGTTCGCCTACGTTGCTGCCGTTCCAGAACCCTCGACTTGGGCCATGATGCTGCTCGGCTTCGCGAGCGTTGGCTTCTTCGCCTACCCGATCTTCCCCACCGATCTGCGGCAGGAAATCTATGTCACCGCCCGATCCGATCGCTAGCGCCGAAGACAGACTTTCCGAACCGCGCTCGATTCCACGTCAAACAAACATGTTGCCCATCAGGACTGATACAGGTTTAAGTTGCGTCGGTACCACCAGATAGACATTGGCGAAGCAGCCACTGCTTCGCTGGCGATAATGTGCTCGCTATCCGCACTGCGACAAACCTTGCCTCCAAGTTCATGGTAACTTCGGCAATATCGATGGTCGTACACGGAATTTCGCTGTGCGTACGGCAAAACACAGAACGAAGCCAAAAGATATAAAGCTCAACGAGGTGAGCCTTTTTCTTAGTGCTCTCCAACAACACACTGGGACATTTTATCGCGCAGTTCAGCGCGAGCCTTATTCCATAGTCCCATTCGACTTAGCCCTCTCATCTTTTTATCCGCCCATACATGACGCAGCCGCGGGCGATTCCTTTCAATCTCCCGTTCGAAAGTTGCCTCAAACCTGATTGCTTCAAGCTTTTTCAGTTCCACCGCTACATCGAGGCACGGAAGGCCGGCGTCACGGCGAGTTACGTTGCGCGATATTATCAAGTTCACTTGTCATGCTCACGGCTCCAATCGAGCCAATACTAACGCAAACTGCGCTAAATCGCATTTCCATTCGCAGATTCGAAACGTGTATCCGTCCGGCGGAGGCCGCGTTGGGGAGTAAGACGCGCTGTTGAGATCTGTCCTTATATACAGTGATAAGCTGCAGTGCCAAGGTCGAACGGCTCGAGGTAGTCGTCCGTTGAGAAGCCGGTTTGACGGTCGGAGCCAGGACAAAGGCCCAGAAAGGGATTGAGTGCAGCAAAGCTTTCAGCTGGGTGAGGACGCGTCGCAGACTGTGGCCGAACAGCGGTGATCCCTGGAAAAACGATCGAGGTGACCGTGGGTCTTCCTGTGCCGATCACGGGCTAGGTTGCCGAGCGACGTCGAAGTTCGCGCTCGATGGCGCCTCACTCCTGACCGGAGATAGCCCTTGTTGACATGGTGCGCTCGGCGCAACGCGCCGCTGACGAATGATGCTTTGACTTGAAGGCTGCCCATTCGGCGCGAAGGCCAACATCACAATATCATCGCATCATAGTCTTTCAGTCGCCCCGGTGCGGTCATTGTCCGCGCCCCAATTCCGGCTTCGTTTCTGCTCGTGAGACCTCGATGGCGAGCCGCATTTTTGATTGATGCGTCTCCGTACATCGCTTCAGCGCATGGCTACGGCCAATGTACAACAGGATGCATAAGCACAACAGGGATGCAACAAATGGCGGATCTTGATCTTACGGGGTATAAGCTAACGTTCTCGGACGAGTTTAACACTCGCAGCATCTCCGCAACAGGAGAAGGTACCACTTGGGCCGATATGCGCACTCAGTGGGTTATGAGCGACGGCAAGGCCGAAGTTGGCTTTGGACATAGCTCGTTCGTCGATCCTTCCTCAGGTTATGATCCGTTCAAGGTCGAAGGTGGCGCACTGACCATCACGGCCACAGGCGACGTCACGCCTTCCGGTATTCAGGGGAGCATGGAATCTGGGCTGATTACCACGGAGGGTGACTGGTCGCAGAAGCAAGGTTACTTTGAAATGCGGGCTGACTTGAGCAATGCCCCGCGCGCGTGGGACGCCTTTTGGATGCTGCCCGACCAACAGGTTAATCCCGGCACGCCTGATGCGTGGCAGGAACTGGACGTGGTTGAGCACTACGGCGAGAACGATAGCGGCGTGTATAGCCACATCCACACTACCGATCCGTCGAATGGTATTCCTTGGCAGCAAAATCGTCAGGTCTACAGCGAGACAGCCAACGAGGACGGGTATCACACCTACGGTGTTCTCTGGGAAGCGGACAAGCTCAGCTTCTACGTGGACGGTGAGTTAAAGGGTTCGCAGGTTACGCCTTCAGACTACAGCAACCCGCAATACCTGATCGCCAACTTGGCTACGCAGGCCGGCGCTGTTGGTGGGGAGCAGATGAAGATCGATTACATTCGCGCCTATTCAAAAGATGGGTCGAACCCCACTGTGGCGCTGGGTCAGGTGTCGGCTCCTGATGGGCGCGATCCTGGCATGTATGGCGCAACGGCGCTTGACGGTTCGGCGCCCCCTGCGGTGGACCACACAAATGATGTGGTTGTCCCGCCTGCTGCTCCGCCTGTTGTCGCCGCTGATGATAGCCCGCCTGTCACTCCGCCTGTTGTCGCCGCCGATGACAGCCCGCCTACCACTCCGCCTGTTGTCGCCGCCGAAGACAGCCCGCCTGCCGTTCCGCCTGTTGTCGCCGCCGAAGACAGCCCCCCTGCCGTTCCGCCTGTTGTCGCCGCCGATGACAGCCCGCCTACCACTCCGCCTGTTGTCGCCGCCGAAGACAGCCCGCCTGCCGTTCCGCCTGTTGTCGCCGCGGATGACAGCCCGCCTGCCACTCCACCTGTTGTCGCGGCGGATGATAGCGCGCCTGTCACTCCGCCTGTTGTCGCGGCGGATGATGTCCCGCCTGCCACTCCACCTGTTGTCGCCGCGGATGATAGCGCGCCTGTCACTCCGCCTGTTGTCGCGGCGGATGATGTCCCGCCTGCCACTCCACCTGTTGTCGCCGCGGATGATAGCGCGCCTGTCACTCCGCCTGTTGTCGCGGCGGATGATGTCCCGCCTGCCACTCCGCCTGTTGTCGCCGCCGATGACAGCCCCCCTGCCGTTCCGCCTGTTGTCGCCGCGGATGATAGCGCGCCTGCCACTCCACCTGTTGTCGCCGCGGATGATAGCGCGCCTGTCACTCCGCCTGTTGTCGCGGCGGATGATGTCCCGCCGGCCGTTGACGTCGCCGATGTCCCGCCAGCCGCTGCTCCGGCCGTTGGCGCCGCCGATGATGGCCCGCTAGCCGATCAGGCCAACGCCGCGGTGGACCATCACGGCGATCACGGCCACGGCTCGCACGGCTGGCACAATGATCTACATTTTGATCAGATGGGGCTGAGCGCCGACGCTGCCCACGGTTTCGGCGGCGGCCACCAGCTTGCTCACATGCTGGCCGACATAATGTCAGCGCTTGCCTCGGTGGCCTTCATTCAAACGATGCAAAATTTGGAGGACAATATCTCCAATTTCGACGCAGCCCAGGGCGGCGGCCGCTTCGAGGCCTGGTTAGACAACGAGCTGCTCGGCAACGATGCCACCGCCGAGCTGGCGGCGATGATGGACAACTCATGCGGCAACCAGCACCAGCAGCTCGAGAACCTCAGCGCCAACCAGCACCAGCACTTCGGGCACGTGTGGGGCTGAATGCAGACGCTGTAGTGACGTAATCATGGGTGTTCCGACCTCGATCGGAACACCCACTCACGGCTGCGGCTTCGACATCCTAAATAAACTTGGTAAGAGTAGAATCGGCGGCTGTGTACCTCGATCTCGTCACCCATCGCTGAGAGTTCAACAATGTTTCAATTTCTCTCTAGTCCCTTTAAGGCGCGGACGGCGGATCGAGACAGCGAAGTGGATCGCCGCAGACACCTGCCCCGCCGCAAAGAAGAAAATGAGGTGGTGGAGTAAAGACTGCCGTAGAGCGGCCGGTGGCAGCCACCTGATCATCCGCACATCCTGGGTATTTGCTGCGATGGGCAAGTATTTTCTGAAGACCATCGCGAGAATTGCACGCGATCAGCCAGAATTGCGAATTGTGGCCGACCAGATCGGCGCCCCCGACGTCCGCACGAACCATCGCGGAGACGCTAACGTTTATTCTCGGCGCCCACATCCCGGAAGCGCTTTCATGCAGATTCGATCAGGCGGTGGTTTGACGAGGCGGAGGGTCTCCCTCACCTGTCTAATCGCGGAGAAACAAGCTTTTACGGATTCGCCTGCGCCATTGTTGACGGACTTCGCCGCCGAGGAGTTCAACTTGCCGTCCGCGATATGATCGCCATACCCAGTCAGGATTATCCAACCAAAGCACCACGCCCGCTCAATTCGCGCTTGGATGTGACCAGGCTTGAAATGACTTTCGGCATCCGGACGCCCGACTGGCGCAAGGCTCTCGAAACCGAGCTGGATGAGCTCTCGATGAGAGCATGAAAAAGCTCTCTTGAGTGACCGCTGCTATTGCTACCCGCGACTAGCTTCCGGCACTGCGGATGTACGATGACTGGGCTGCCGACGCTGAGTTGGCCTTGCCGGTCGGACCGAGGGAATAGACCTCGTACTCACCGCTCGAAGCGGGATAGGCGTACTGGTACTGACGTCCCAGGGGTCCAGCAGGTTCTTGGCCTTCTAGAGATAGGGACTGTTGCACCGTAGCGCCTCTGGCTTGTTTCGCCATGAATCCGCGGGCCGGTCCGCGCCGTGTGGGAGGCCTTCGCCATGGCTGTTACGGCCACACACGCGACCGAACTGCAGGCATAGATGTCGATCCATCGCTTTCCAGCTCCATGCTCAACCAGAATCGGCAGACCTTTTGCGAGTGGCGAAACGCTGCCGTGACGCCGAACATTCTGGAGATCCTTCGCGATGACTTAAGCGGCTAGGAGCCAAGACCACTCCGGCGACAGTAAGGGCCCGATGCCTTATACCAAGACGGTCGTTTTCATCATCTTACTCGTCAGTGATGATCTCCACTTTGATCGGATGAGCGCTAACGGGATTCTGTCCGCTATTGTCATTTTCAGGAAGAGTCCTGTGCGTGATCAAACAGTGTTCGCGGGCCCGAGAATATTCAGGCCCTTAATACGCGTGCGAATGACTGTAATTCGCGCTGCTCAAATTCTTCCCTTGGGCTCCGCCTCGAGGTTTTTTTCTTCTTAGTTTTTTCACAATCCTGTCTTCGTCCAATAATATCCTCTCGACAGGGCCATGCATGCCGCTTCCCCCGACGCATCCGGCCCCCGCCGCCACGCAATTCTTAGTTATTTATTCGACAGGATTTATTCAGGCTCCGTTCAGGCTCACTTCGATTGGCTAGTGTGGCTTGCCGGTCATAGACGAACGAGCGGGACGGATTTACAAGTTCCAGACTTAACCTTTGGAGCGCCTATCAAGCTTAATACAAAGCATTTATCCCGATATTGATCAGGTTTGCTATGTTCTTTTGGCAAGCAACTTAAAAGCGACTTATTTTTTCATAATGGCGGCGGGAGCGGCGCATGAGACGTCCAAGATCAGGTAAGACAGGGAATAAGCTCGAAGCGCCAAAGACAACCAAAACGCTGGGTGTCCGCTATGCCGAGCTTCTCAAGCTGCGTGAGGCGGTAGCAAGAACTCAATCTAATGCGAAGCACTTGTCCCACGTCGATCAGTTCGCGGGGAAGGAAGGTCGTGAGCCCTCACGTCATTAAGCTCATCTACCTGTTTGCCATTGCTGTGACGATGTTGGGATGGTCTTGGTTATTGTTGGCAGGATTGGCTTGGACGTTCGGCAGCTAATCATCCAGGCATGAGAGCGACGATAGATACAATTACTGGGATCTGACGTCCGCGCTCGCGGCCTGTTGAAGCGAGGACTCATTCAGTTGCACACTCTGACCGTTCGCCAACGCGGGCCATAAGCCGTCCCCAGGCGCCTCTGCGTCAAGAAACAGCTGCTGCCGACATATCCGCGATACGCCCACGGGCCGTATTCGGCATACTCGCCGTAGCCGTAAGGATAGTCGAAAGAATCATCCAGAGGATAACCGTAATAGCCATAGCCGAAACCGAGCCCTAGACCCACGATGAAGGGCCGGTAAGTGGGCCGATGTAATCCAGAGCCGTAAGGGGCCGGATAAAACCCGCTTCGCGCCCACGAAGCATCCGGCAAAAGCGAAACTGCGAGCAGAACCGCGGATAGAGCCAGAATTCCGTTACGCAAAACCCTTGGCAACATCGACAGACTCCGTCGGCGGTGAGACGTGTTCGGCGTCAGCGGTTTGAAAAGCGCTCTCGGCCGGTTGCGACTCTGGCGGAAATTGATTGGGAACCGTCTAACCGGACCTATCGCAATGTCCCTGGTGATTTGAAGCCCCGTTTACCAAACATGCCCAGCTCGCACCGATCGTGGTCGAAACGATTCAGCGGCTGAATAACACGGCTTAAGCTGCAGTTAGCCCCGTTCCGGCAGTAACGTAAACCGCCTATTCGCTCGCCTTGCACTTAACGCCATTGCAGAAGTCCCGCATGTACCCAAAGAACACCACCAGGCTAATCATGGCAGCCGCATGGATCGCCACCATCGCGATCGCCTACGCGACGTTGACGGGTGTAGGCCTCGTCTACTCGATCTATTTCAAGCTTGCGCCGTTGTTGAGCCGACCGGAAATGCGCATTTATGTGCATTTCGAGCACGTACTCGCGTTCGCGTTCTTCGGCGCCCTATTTACTTTCGCCTACCCAAACGTCTTCTGCTTGTGAGTTGCATCGTCCTCGGCGGGGCCGCGCTATTGGAAATTGCGCAGACACTGACATCCGACCGTCATGGCACATTGATCGATGCGCTGGAGAAGATAGCCGGCGGAGCGGCTGGAATTCTTATCGCCCAAACAATTCAGCATCTGCGAGGAAAAAGACAAATCAGCGCAGACTGATTTCTCCCGTCAGCACGACCTCATAGAAATCGCGCTCGATGGAGAGTTGCTATCGATATCGCGACCCGCAATTTTGTTCACGACAATCTCTCAACCTGTCATCGCATGCTTGAATGCAGGTTCCCGCGCCATTGCAGGCGAGGCGGCATGCCGTGGCGCTGTCAAGACACATCCTGCAATAACTCTGCGCGACAATGATCCGGCCATTTTCAATTTTGAATCGACTAGTGGCGTTGTCCGCCAAAGACGCTCCACTCATCGACAAGACGATGAACACCATGATCATGAATTTCATCGCACCCTCCTATCAGCCTCCGGAGCAGATATCTCCCTGCTGAGCTAACAGAATACGACAAAACGCCAAAACGATTGAGAATTCGCGCTGAAGCGCAGCACGTTTCATTCGGCTTTCCGCGCCGGGACAGCCGGTGGCTAATTTGCTCTCAATCTTGGTTCCTGCGGCTTCCGTTTACACATCTGCACGATAAAGCAACGGAGACGACCAATTTTGACAGAACGGAGCCAATTCGCTCGGTCCCGTTTGGAGCGGCCGCGCCTCAGAGGCCAAATGGCAGCGGACCTGCTATCCACGTCAGCCAGAGGGCAACGGCCAGATGCGGTCCAAACGAGATCGCCTGCTGGCCGTCCAATTTGTATCCCTCCGCCCGCATAATCAGCAGGCTGAGCAGGGCTGACAGGACAGCCATCAAAAGAAGGACCGGCACCCCCGCGATACCGATCCAGAGCGCGGCCGCCGCGACGAATTTGACGTCCCCGAACCCGAGCCCGTCAAATCCTCTTATCCAGCGGTAGGAAGCGCGAAACAGCGCCGCCGCCGCAAAGACCGCGACCACCTCAAAACCCCGTTCCAAAAGCCCCGCTTGCCCGGCAAGATAGGTCTGGAGTAGGCCGCCCGCTGCCAGGGCGGCGACAAGGCTATCGGGAATGATCCCGTAGCGCGCATCGATCGCACAGATCGCCGCCAGGATAGTCACGAGGTAGAACCCCGCGAGTGCGGCCTCGGGCCAAGCGGGATCACCCGGCAAGCCAACTGCAAGCCACGCAGCGCCGGCTACCAGCCCCCAGGCGACAACGGCATGCTGTCGGTCAGGCGCTCGCCAGGCCAGGGCCCGTCCGAGGAAGCGGCCGGTTCGGCCGGTGGTCTTGCGCAGGGCGAGGATCATTTGGCGCCGCCGGCATGGAGCAGCAGGATCCGCTTTTCGCCTTGCCCCTGCAGGATGACCTGATCGGGCCGGACAGCCACGACCTTCCAGCCAGAGAGCTCCTCGTCGGCCTTAACCCATGCGCCCAACGGATTTTGCGAAGACAGCAGGAAGGCCTTGGCCAGCGGACCGCTGATAAACACCCCTTTCAGCGTGATATCTTGGTCGAGGGTGGACGGCGTTGGCGGAGGGGCCGCCACCGGGACCGAAGCCAGGGTCAGGCCCTGTCGGCTGCGCGAGAACAATGGACGCTGGACGATATTCTCAAAACTCGCCGGTGACCGCGCCACAGCGCCGCGGGCGGAGGAAGAAGGCGCGCTTAGCCATTCCGGCAGGGTAACGGCAGATATCTCCACCGATACCACGGCTGCCACAGTGATCAGGAAAACCAGGACGATCCAACCGGAAAGGCCGGCCAGAAGAGCCCGCGTCGCGGGACGCAGCTCCCTCAGCTCACCCATGCCAGGAAGTTCGGTTCGGCCAAGCAGTGCCGCCGTCCAGGACGCTGCAAATCTTCGCGGAGTTGCGACAGAGCCTGGCGTGGCAGGGGGTGAGACGATCCACGCTCCCCCCAAGGAGGAAATAAGCCGGCGCCCGCTCATTTCGAACCCGCCTCTGTCGCGCCGGACGGCCCGCGGTCACGCATCGCCCCTTGCACCTTCAGTTCCGCGCGAATCGGGCCGTCGTCGCCCTCGCTGACACTGCGAACGGAGGCCGCCGCGACGAACAGGAATGGCGTCTGGTTTTCTATGGCAACGACCATGTTGCGCAGCGCTGACATAGAGCCCTCCAGCTCCACGCTGACTGCAACCATGCGCAATTGCTGGGAGCGGCTGCCCTGCAGGCCGCGAATAGCCAGCAGGTTGACGCCCGCATTAGTGGCGATTGCCTTCAGGCTGGCTTGCAGGTCGGCGCTGACAATGCGTTCCTCGGTGCCAGCTAGAAACGGATCGCCGTCTTGCGAAGACTTGTTGGCCGGCGTGCTTGCGCTGCGCATGATCTTGCGAAAATGCGCCAGCTGTGCCGCACTTTCTGAAATCTCCTCGCTGCGGCTGACAAAGTGGGTCAAAACCGGCGCCAGCAAAAACATCACAATGAAGAGCACGAGTACAATATTGAACGCCAAAAATGCCGCGCGGCGCGGCATCTTCTCAGGAATTGCCGCGATCATTGCGAGGCACTCCTCGTGCTCGTAGCCGCTCGCCCGCCCCTCACCTTGAAGCTGATGCTGAAGCGGTCTTTGTGTTCGGCAACATCAGGCGTGATCGGCGCGGTTAGCGCCGCACCGGCGAACAGAGGCGACTGATCGATGATTCGGACCAACCGCGCAGCATCGGACGAAAATCCTGATAGCGTCACCTTGCCATCGGCCATGTGCCATTCCGTTAGGAAGGTATGATCGGGAAGGATGCGTGATAGTTCGTCCCAGACCTCGAGCACGCTGACGTCGGCCTTCATCGCGACTAGCCGGCCCAAAGGATCGATGCCGTCACGACCGTTATGCGCGCCCTGGCGCGCTTCGGCAAGCGAGGCCTCGAGCTCGGCGGCAACGCTGGCCTGCCTCCATTCGAACACAGCGACACCGGTGAGCGACGCAACAAGTGCAGCTACCGCCAGCAGCCTGATCGCGCGGGCGGCCCAAGGCGGGTCTTCATCATCTGCAGTGCGAAAGGTGATGACAGGAACCGCATCGCCATTGGCGACGGCCACCGCTAGAAAATCAATGTCACCATTCTTCAGGCCAAGCTGTGCCAGCGCCGTTTCCGCGCGATCCCTGCGAATGATCCAGTGGCACATTGCCATGATGTCGTTGGTGCCATCGCCCACGGCGGATGCGTCGTGCCAGATGTCGGAAAGCGTAAACGGTGTGCGCCGTAGCACTTCCTGATCCAAAATCCTGGGCAACGCCTCCAGAGCGGCCTTCGGCACGCTCAGCTCTCGCAAGAAAAATAATTCGCGGGAGATAACCGGACCGACCCTCACCTCATCGCGACTGAGGCCATTTTCCCCCAGCCAGGTGGCGAGCATAGCCGCATCGAAGCGGGCGGCCGCTAATCGGACTTCTTCCAAACCCGTGGCTAACTTCAACCGGCAAACCACGGCATCAGCATCGTGCCAAAGCATTACTTTCGGCTTGGCTTCACCATCAGCCCAGTCCAGCCACGCCGCTGGAATGACCTCCTTCAGGCCCAATAGCCACCAGCGCGCAAATCGCTGCCAATTCGCGTTCACAAGCTGCGATACGCCGGATCGGGATGCCGATACGTAAGCCATAGGCTCGGATGTCCTGGATCAATCCATTCCGTTCGAATCAAGTGAGCCTATTTACTAATTCTTTACGAAGGGTAACGGACGCGGGCCTTCGGGCATCCCTATCAAGCCCGATGCACTATCCCTGGCGAAGGGCGATTATTCTGGGGGGTTCATTGCGCCGCGCATCTTCGAATTCAATTTGGATGGATACGAGATCGGGCAGACGCTCGGCACCAAACCACTGGGTCTGCCAGAGCGAGGGACGCGCAGGATTGGCGTTCCCGAAATAGCTGAAGCGAATGTCGCGGACGCCTTTGAGTGCCACGACCCGTGTTGGCGTTAGGCCGCCCGCCTTTATCGCGGTTTTCGCAACCGGCCCCAACACATCGACCACGATATCCGCGCCACTTCGCCGAAGCCGGATCATGTGCGGCCCGCCCCGCATCGAGCGCCCTTCGCTCAAGCCCACGAACAAAAGGGCGTCCTGACGCCCGTCGAACATAATTCCGGCTTTCGAGTTTGCCTCGCTGGCCCGTACAGGTAAGGCCGACGCAATCAGAGAAGATACGGTCTGGATTGCCGCGTCCGTTTGAACGCTGATCTCGCTGGAGCGGTCGGCCTCGAAAGCCCGGCGCCCGATCGACAAGCCCCCGGCCAGAAAACCGGTCAGCACCGCGAGAATGGCAAGCGCCAGCAGCAGCTCGATCAGCGTCAGCCCCTGCTCACCCTGGCACTGACGTCCAGCAAGCGCCCATCGTCTGTTGCGCCTGGCCATGATCATGGCTTGGCCACCGGCGCGAGTTTCAGGCCGGCAAGGCCTGCAACACTACCGTCCCCTGCCCGAACCGCCACCTCGACCCAGAACGCAGCCACGCCATTGGCCGGGGGTGGCGCGGGCTCGAGGCCAGCCGGGCCGCGCATTCGGCTAATTGGCTCAATGGCGCTAACCGTTTGCCGCCAGGTGTAGATATTTCCGATACGCCCTTCGCGGTGTCCCGGCGCCAGCGCTTCGGTCACTCCTGCAGCTGCCAAGCGCGACTGGGCCACACGCAACACGCCCCGGCTGGTCTGCGTTTTGGCGTCGGAACGCATCGCAGTCGAAACGCCGACAAAGATCGCTCCCAGACCCAGTGCAAGGATCGTGAAGGCGACTAGGATTTCGAGCAGCGCAAAGCCTTGCTCGCCACGTCGTCTGTGGGTCATGACACGAGCTCGCGTCGATGAAGTCGTGCTCATCGGTTCAACAGCGGTTCGCCGGTCAGCCAGTTCACGGCAATGTGCGCTGACCGGCCGTCGAGCATGAGCGCAATCTCGCCCCCTGATGACTGGCCGTCGGGAAAAAATCTTATTGAACCAACGTTCGCGGCACGCTCAGCCTCGGCAACGGTCATCGCAACCGTCATTCCCTTCGGCAGCGAATGCATGGACCGCGGCAGGCCAAATTGCATCTTCTCGGTATCGATGCGAAACACGGTTTCGGTATTGCTAGCCATTGCCTGTGCCCGGGCCAATTGCAGGGTTGTGCCAACGGCTCGCGCAGTGACCGCAACGCGGGTTGCTGCCACCTTCGGCCTGGCATTAAGGACGACCACCAGCACAAGCCCTGTGATCCCCATGACCACGAGCAACTCGACCAGGGTAAAACCGGCTGATGGTCTCGCGCGTTGTTTCATTGGAATGCAAGGTTATTGATCGAGAGAACCGCGCTCATCACATGCATGATCAGCCCACCGATGCTGCCTCCCACGGCAAGCGTCAGGACTGGCGTCAATAGGCCGACCATACGTTCGATATGCCGCTGCAGATCAGTTTCGATGATCGTGGCAACTTGTATCAACATGGTGCCGAGCTGACCGGACTCTTCGCCAACTGCGATCAAACGTAACGAGGATGCGGGCAGTAGTCCGGTTCCCTCGAAGGCCCGATGCAAGGGGGTGCCCTCCGGCACCCGGCCAATCGCGTGCTGATAGAGAGCGTTCAGATGCCGGTTGATCACCAGTGCACGGGCGGTTTGCAGTGCGGACATTAGCGGAACTCGTGCGCCGAGCAGCGTGCCAAGGGCCCGCGCAAAGCCGCCAGCCTCTTTTGCCCGTATCAATTTGCCGATCACCGGAACAGAGCTGGTCAGCCGATCAACGGCGAGCATAACATCTTCATTCTGTCTCGCCTTGCGACACACCAAGGCACTAGCAACCGCAGCAATGCTCAGCGCAAGAACAACACTCAGCCAGTTGTCCTGAATAGCTGCAAAGGTACTTAAGATGCCCGGAAGCGGAAGTCCTGCATCGATGAAGATTGGCGAGATACTGGGAATCAGGAAGAATACGATGACGGCCACTGAAACCAGCGACATCAGAACCAGGATGATTGGGTAAACCAGTGCAGAGGTAATCTTGGCGCGTAGTTCAAGTCGCTGGGCGAGCAGATCGGCGATCTGCTTGAGGACGTGGCCAGTAACGCCGCCCGCCTCGCCAGCGCTAAGGATCGCACGATAGTCCGGCGGAAATATCTTAGGACGTCTAGCCATCGCCTCTGACAGCTGAGCACCGGCAAGTACATCTTTGAGCAAGTCGTTGGCCAGGCGGCCGATCTTCGGGGCGGCCCCCGGTCCTGCAATGATCCGAAATGCGGCATCAAGTGCAAGACCTGAAGTTGTCAGCGTCGCCAGTTCGACAGTAAATGCGGTGAGTTCCTTCAGACTAAAACGGTTGGATTCGAAGATTTCGCGTTTCCAAATCGAAGCATCGGATTGCCGGGATATCCGGCGCGAGAGCTCCGGACGATGGGGTTGCTCATCCGGCACGGCGTAGGTCTCAAATGGCGTAAGGCCCGATCCGTACAGGGTATCGATTGCCTCATCGTTGCCCTCGGCTACGATCGTGCCCGCGGTAATGACGCCTTGCGAGGTGTATGCTCTATAGTGGAAGGTAGCCACGGCCCGGTTTTCCTCAGGAGGCGCGTGTAACGCGCAGGACCTCTTCCAGGGTGGTCTCACCCGCACCGACCTTGATCAATCCGTCTTCATAGAGCGTGCGAAATCCGCTTCTCCGCGCGCGCTCTTCGATCAAGCGCTGATCATGGCTTCGTCGGCCGATCGCCTCGCGAATGCCCTCATCGACCATCAGCAGTTCAGATATCGTGGTTCGTCCGCGATAACCGGTGCCCGCACAGGCTTCGCAGCCAACGGGCTCGCGGCTATTCGACAGATCGACCGCTCCACTCGCCGCCGCTAGTTTCAGGCGTCCCTGCATGCGTTCGCTGACGGAGTGCGGCCGCGAGCATGCAGGGCAGAGCTTTCTAACAAGACGCTGCGCCATCACGCCTGACACTGTCGATGCAAGGAGATACCGCTCCAGCCCGATGTCGATCAGGCGCGTGATCGCCGCAATCGCGCTATTGGTGTGCAGCGTCGAGAAAACGAGATGCCCGGTCAGTGCGGCCTGTATCGCAATCCGCGCCGTCTCAAGGTCACGAATCTCGCCGATCATCACAATGTCAGGGTCCTGACGCAGGATCGAACGTAGCGCGCTGGGAAAGTCGAGGCCGATCTGCGGCTGCACCTGGATCTGGTTGATCCCCGACAGCTGGTACTCGATGGGGTCTTCTACTGTGAACAATTTGAGTTCGGGCCGATTGAGATTGTTTAATGCCGTATAGAGCGTCGTGGTCTTACCGCTACCGGTAGGCCCCGTGACCAGGACGATTCCGTTCGGAAGCTTCATCAGGCGATCTAGTTTCTCTTTGGTTCCGGTGTCGAGGCCAAGCTTGGTGAAGTCGAGCTCGACGCGGGTGCGGTCGAGAATGCGCATCACGATGCTTTCTCCAAAGACCGTCGGCAGGGTCGAAACGCGGATGTCGATTTCGACACCGCGAACCGCAGTCTTGATCCGGCCATCATGGGGCAAGCGTCGCTCGGCAATATCCAGCTTGGCCATGATTTTGATACGCGTCGTCAGCGCGGCCCTGAGAGCGGCCGGCACCATTCGATCCTGCTGTAGGAATCCGTCAATGCGATACCGGATCGCAACCGCGTCGCGGCCTGGCTCGATATGAACGTCAGATGCACCACGCTCCACCGCTCTCGCTATGATCTGATTGACGAGCCGGATGACGGGCGCTTCATTTGCAATATCGCGCAGACGTTCGACATCGTATTCGCTGCCCTCGTCGATGACAGAAGCCACATCCTCCCCGACATGGGCTTCCGTGCCGGCGTCTTGATAAAGCGTACGCAGGGCCCGTTCGATCTCGGCCGGCGCGATCACGGCGAGATCGACATCAACCTCGAGCATGTAACTGATCGCCTTGGCCGCGTCATCGACAAATGGATCTGCGGTTGCGATCAGTATGCGCCGTCCGTCAAACGAAATCGGCAGCAGCCGGTTAGCCTTTAGAAACGGAAGTTTCAACCGATCTGCAAGCACCGGTTGATCTGGAACATTGTCGCTGCCGACCAGGGGAAGCCTGCAATAAGTTGCATAAGCAATGCAGAGATCGCTCTCAGAGATCAGCCCGAGCTTTACCAGCACAAGGTCGAGCCGTTCGGATGCTGCTTCGGCAGCCCGACGCGCCCGAGCAATCGCAGCGCCATCGACAAGATCCTCCGCGGTGAGCAGCTCGGCAAAGGCATGTGCGAAGCCGGCGTCCTTTGGTCCCGGAATCTCCGTTGCCGAGACCTGCGCTGCCACGGGACGCAGCAATTGCTCAATTTCAAATGACATGCGCGCTCGGTGCAATCTTGGTGCTACCCAAGCGAATGCTAACGGAATTTCATTAACACAAGCTGTTTGACGCTTTATTTGCCAATTTCCGCTTAAATCTGACCCGGGGCGGAGCGCCGTCACAAGAGGCTTCTCTGCGTGTCAAAACGGCTCAGCGGTCAACATACCTCGTCGTTCTGCGGTGCCCGCGGCGGCTTGCGGGGCCTATTGCCCTATCGCGCAACTTCTAACCAAGACGGTTTTGCGCTGGTCGCGGTTATTTGGAGTTTGGGACTGATAACTTTGCTCGCCATGGTGGTCATGGTCGGCGCGCGGTACCGTACCCGGGTCGCGTCAAACTATGCCTCCGTTGTCGCAGCTGAAACCGCCGCCGAGAGTGCAATTAATCTTGGAATTTTGACCGCCTTAACGAGGGGCGCCGAAGAGAATGTTAAGTTTCCATTACGATGCAAAATGCCCGGCGGCGAACTGGTCCTAGTCACAGTCGAGCCAGAGGCCGGCAAGATTGATCTCAACACGGCTTCGCCCGCCATCCTGAACCGTTTTTTTACCGCGCTGACGGCAGACCCGTCGCTGGGTGCCCGGATCGCCGGGCGTGTCGTAGAACAACGCGTCGCCAAGCCGAAGGAGATCAAGGTCGGAGCGGAAAATGACCCGCGTTTTGTGACCATCATGGAGCTTGATCAGATCGAGGGCATCTCACCGCGCCTATTCCGCGCCGCCTTGCGCCTGGTGACAGTTCGCTCAGGCCGCACCGAACCCGACATGGATGTAGCCTCGCCGGTGCTGCGGAAGTTGCTCAATCTCGAACCAAATCCGGCGTCGGCCCCGCGTGGATTTGTGGCCGGAGGCAGTTTCACCATCCGGGCAGACGTAAGGGCCTCCGATGGTGCTCGTTTCATCCGCGAGGCGCTGGTTTCCCTCGCTGCAGGCGGCCGCCCCTTTGTGGTGCGCGAATGGCGGCACGGCGACATTGACTCAACGGCGCTGATGCCGTCGGCGCCTCGCGACAACACTCAAGTTCCGGAGCGTAGCTGCATTCGAACGGCGGATGCCGGAGCTAGCTAGTCGGCCTGACCCGCCGGATCGGCAGGTCAGCCGCGCGATTTCAGAACAACCGGCGGTGGTGGTGCTCCAACGGCCGAGCCCTCAAGCCTGGTCCGTTCCTCGACGACCGCCGGACCCGGCTCCATCACTGTACACCCCTTCATGCGCTGCAGATCAGAGAGCGCATCAAGTCGTCTGCGCTCGTCGACCAGCTGCTTGGGAGCATCCAGCGGAAAGCGTTCGGTCTCGTACCCCGCCAGCGGTCCCACCGACAGCCAGTATTCGAGCCGTGCCGCCCGCCTTGCTGAAAACCGGAATGATGACGCGATTCCGTTGCAGGTCATCGATTCGTCGACGGGCAGTATCGCATACGGTGGCGGTTCGGAGAGATAGACATTGGTTGCACAACCGCCCAACGCGCAACCCATGCTGAACAGCATGCAAAGCCTCGCAATGGATGTGGCACCCCGCTGGTTCACTGTGCAGTTATCCGGGCTACGGTGTTGATAGGGGTTCGCGCGCGAGTCGAGGTATGCGGCATGTAGACATTCATCTTTCGACGGTATTCTTCAGTCACAAGCCGGCTCTCGGTGCCATCGCGAACGACACGGGGCGTAATCAAAATAACAAGTTCGGTTTTCTGAACGTCATTATTGCGATTGGAAAATGCTGCGCCCAGCCCCGGAATATCACCGAGCAGCGGCAGCTGTTTGCTGGTCTTGCTGGCTTGCTCCTGAATCATGCCGCCCAATGCCAGCACCTCGCCATCATTAACGACAACAGTTGTCTTGACGCGGCGTTGCTGGATGGTCGGTGAGTCAATGCCCGAAGAGGTGGTTTTCACTACTGCGCTGACCTCCTGCTCGATCTCGAGCTGCACACGACCGCTCTCGTTGATGCGGGGGGTCACTGACAGAATAACGCCGGTATCTTGCATGGTAATCGAATTGACGATTGCGGTATTGGCAGTGACAGTGCTGGTTGCGGTTTGAGTCGTGATGGGGACTTGATCGCCGATCTGCAGCCTTGCTGTCTTGTTGTCGAGCACCATTAGCGAGGGAGTTGAGATGACGTTGACATGCGTGAGCGAATTGAGCGCGCTCAATGTGGCCGCCATGTTGGCGGCATTAACGGCGTAATTGAAGCCCGGAAAGGCCGCGGCCACGCCGCCGGTAAGCGCGTTGCTGAACGAGGCCGTTGGTGTTCCACCCTTTGCAAGCTGCCATTGTACGCCATACTGCAGCTTGTCATTCAGGGTGACTTCGGCAATCACCGCCTCGATCAGAACTTGGCTTGCCACAACGTCCAGCCCCTGGATCACGCGCAGCACGCGCTGATAATCCCGATCATTTGCCATAATCAAAAGCGAGTTCTTGGTTTCGTCGGCGACGATTTTAAGCGGCGGCTCGCCAGCAGAAGCTGTGGATGTAGGCGAGCTTTCCATCGGGTCGCTCGCAATCGCGTCGGGATCATTGTTGTTCAAGGCACGCGAAAGACTCTGCAAATCGGCGCCGGGGCCGCTACCGCGCGCAAAATTGCCTTGCAAGGCCGGATCCTGGTCTGACATTGCGCCACCAGGGCCCGGCAACCTCGCCGAACTTCCTCTTAGGCCGACCGACATCGCGCGGGGCGAAACGCTTCTCGTTGGACGTACGACCTTCATCTCGTTGGAAAACATCGACTGCAGGACCGTCGCAAGTTCAGCGACCGGACGATTTTGTACTTGATAGACATGCAGTTGGCGCTCGGTGCCGATCGCCTTTGCATCAAGCCGCCTTATCCAGCTCTGGGCGCGCGGCAAATAGCTCGGTTGCGATGTCACGACAAGAATTGCCCCCAGCCGGGTGTTTGCGATGAACCTGACCCGCCCTTTCAGGGGCCCTTCCTTATCAGAAGCAAAAACTGCCTTAAGCTCCTCGACCATCTTTTCCGGCTGCGAGGTCTTAACCGGCACGACCGCGAATGACATGCCGCGCATGACGTCAACGTCGAAGATGGAGATCGAATCGAGCATGCTGTCGATTTCAGCCGGTGATCCCTTCAGTGCCAAAATGTTGCGCGCATCATCGGCCTGAACGATCGCCCCCTTCGGCACCATCGGTTCAAGAACGCGAGCAACCTCGGTCGCCGAAACAAATTTCAAGGAGACGATGCGGATACCGCTGCCGCCGACAGTGCCGGCGGTCGGCCCCTGTCCGGTCGAAACCACCCCTGTCGCGGCCTGGTCTGCCGGTACAATCCGGTACATGCCGCGGCTCTGCACTAGGACGGCGCCAATCGGCGCTAACGCCGCTTGGAAAAGCTCGAGAGCATCAGCCTTGTTCACTGGCTGGGTGGTCTGAACTGAGATCACGCCATCGACCCGAGGATCGATTACGTAGTTAACCCCTATCATGTCACCAAGTACGCTCTTTGCAGCTTGCTGGAGTGGTACGCTCGACAGGTTGAGTACGACGTTGGCAGCCGAACTGCTGCCCGCTTGGCGGCGCGAGGCAGCCCCGATCATCTGGCCATCGCCGGGTTCCGTCGTCGCTACGGCTTGGGATGAAGGCGAAGGCAGTGCAACGGCCCCCGTCGGTGCTGGATCATAGGCAAAGGTCTCGAGCGAAGCCGGTTGGCCCGCAAGTCTGGGTTGGGCGTTGACGGTCGGACCAATTGCGGCCGGAGTGCTGCATCCGGAAACGGCAAGAACCGCCAGCAGGCAGGCGGCAAACCTCGTCGCAAGCGTCCAAGCGACCGGCACGAGTGAAGGCTCCAACAAACTGCGCGGCGGAATACTCGCGCGTAAATAATCGGTAAATCATCGTGGTTAATGGAACCTAAACAGCTCGTTGGATCCTCCCTTGTAGATCATAGGGAAATCGGCGCCATCGAGACACGGAAACGGGTTTTCGACAGCCAGTGCGTCACGAGGTCGATTAAAACGGGCCGGCTCGATTATTTGATTATTATGGGAGCTGCCCCCGGGCGCTCCCTCGCTTCGCTCAAGCCAATTTATGCGCAGCAGCGCCGATCCCGGTTTCGCGAAAAGACGACGCGGGTGGATGACGCCTGTTCGTCAGCGCATGAAGGCCGGTCGCCTGGGCCGTTTCGGCAACCTTCGCCTGCATTCTCTGCTAAGCGAAAAGACCACCCGATCAACCACAAGAAGCTATTAGCTTCATCGGGATGAGAGCCTGAACCAGCGCGCCGATGATGGTTCAGATGGCGCCCCCAACGACCACTGGACCTCGCGCCGGATCAACTCACCGACTGGCAGCCGCTTTCGCATCCTGGCAAAAGTCGATGACCGCACCATGAGTATCACGATCGGCTTCACAACCCCGACCAGCTCCGCGCCGCCTCGCATCCAAAAGTCCGAGATCCTAGACGCCGCTGAAAAAGAACAGGAGAATGGCAGGATTTATAGGACCGCTCGCGGTCCGTCAGCTATCATGAGAGCTGCTCGACTTTACTTTGAGGTCATAGGTCCAAGCGCACAACGGACAGGTCTCTAAAGGAGAACTGTCATTAGATGTCGATGAGCAGGGATCTCCGCGGCGTCCGAACTCACATCATCCGAGTTCGCTGAATGCGCTTTACCCTGAACCCCTTATTTGCTGGCTGAGGCGGCCAGGCACGCGCTACAAAAACACAAAATACGTATTGGTGAATACGGGGGCCAGCTGACAAATCTACCTCCGACAACTCTGCCTGCACGTTTGTGCCTGACTGTCACAGGCACTTACACATGGCGTGCGCAGTGTAGTCGGACAGATACGCTTGCAGGACTCGGCTTGGCTGACACAATTGGCAAAACAGGCGTCGGTGGCGGCATCCGCCAGCCGCAGCTTTCCATTAGCCAGCGCCGGGCCGGCCATCGCTGTCCCAATGAGCATAAGAAACAGCATCGCGCTCAAAAGGGGTTTCATCAGGAATCTCCAGAAATCGATCCCGGTCAAAGGGGCCTAGCGATCGGCGATCGGTCAAACACGCTGCTGGCGTGCGTTTTGCTTCTGGCTTTCAGCGTTGGCAATCGCGAATTCCTCGATCTTATGGCCGGTCTTGAGAGCCGCGGTCAGCCAGCGCGGTTGTTTGCCGCGACCTGACCAGGTTTCCGAGGGCTCATTCGGATTGCGATACTTTGGATAAACGCGCGGATACTTTCGCCGCTCGCGAGGCGCTTCGGTCGATGGGTGCGAGACATTCTCGCGCTGCAGCTGCGCAAGACGCTTCTCAAGCGCCCGCTTCTCAGATGTCAAGCGGATCGAGAGGAGCTGACCGATCTTCTCGTGCAAGTTCCACAACTCATCCACGGACATTGCGTCCAAATCCAACTTCTTGCTCATTGCCGCTCATCGCTCCGGTGCAGCGCTCATGTACACGCGTTGACAGTTACATAAATGTCCTTTCAAAAGTTTTCTAGTATATTACAAAAATTAAATGCCACAATCAGTGTGGCGATAAGCCTTTGATTTTATGCGTCTTTCCGAGTCAGGAACACGGCCCCCGAATCAGGTTTTATATGGCCGGCTAAATTGCCGGCCATTCCCGCCGCCCAGATCTAGAGGATGAGAGGGGAATCAGGTGCATCCTGCCCAATTGTGGTGGCAAAAGTTCGGCAGACCGGTCCGCCCGTCATGCAAACGTCACTAAACACCCATCCGAGCGCGGCTCGTGCAATGTTCTCCTCAAAGTCTGATCTCGGTCGCTATCTTAGCGCAGAAAAGAACCTAGAGAAGACTTCCTGCAAAGCCTCCAGCCCCCCAAGTTGCCGCTGTAACTCTTCAATTCGTTGCTCGCCAGCCAACATCTCCCTTTCGTATTCCTTTATTCTGGCGGTGTCCTTGCTGTCGCGTGTCAGGTACTCGTCGTAATCGGTCCCAACAGAGAACGAGGCAAGGTCGCGTGCTGCATCAACTCGCGCCCGCAAAGCCTCTTTTTCTTTTCGGACCGAAACAACCGCAGACTCGATAACCTTGGAAATTGATCCAAGCCGCTCTCGGTCGGTCTGTTCATCCCGCTTTGCGGAACGAACCTGAAAAGCTCGCGCCATATCGCGTCTCCTTGTCCACGGGCAAAGACCGGGTATTGACAGCCGGTCATGTTTTAAGAATCGACTTAGCGTTGGAAGTAAACCCTATCATCAAAGCCAAGTCTCAATAAGGTTGCTTTTTGCCGAGGAGAGTACAAGCCAAGCACCGTTGATCATTCGTATTCCGTCACACAGGAACGACGCTGTTGATGAATGCATTCGGGCCAATGTCTAGGATCATGATGTATTGGTCGCCAGGCGCGTTGGCGTGATAACGTGCTTGCTTGGGAACGGGCCTGTTCAAGTGATCAAGAAGACAACTCACAAGCCTTTCGGATGGCCTCGTCCCGGAACAGGCTTGAGCAGCACAGTGTTCAATCTACCAATTCGACGCGGTACCCATCGTGTGGCTGACTGCTACGTGCCGCCCGACATATTTGAATTTCGTGTGGCGCGAATTCAGCTAACGCGAAAGTATCGTTCCAGGGCGCGAAGGTCCAAAGCGTCTGCCAGCCACCCAAAGCCACCATTTGCGTATGTGATCTGATCGGAGGAGAGTAGCGACCCGAACGCCATCGCCGTGGCATCGGCCAAACGGCAGGACGGTTGTGTTCGTTCGAACTACTTCGTGCAACATGGCATTTGTGGTCCGCAGGCTGCGCAATTGGCTTGCGTAGCAGGGCAACCTGGGAAAAAGCGGTTGCCGCTCCCTCAAAGGGCTATCGGCGGCGGCGCGATACTTGAGCCGCTGCTTGGGGTGCGGTCGAGATCAGGCGATCGGCTCCTCTTCCACAGGCGAGCACATTCCAAACATCCCAATCGCTTCACCATATCGTTGCCCAGCACTCTGCCGACCTGGGCAGCGAGTGCCCGGCGGATCCGGCGAGTATTGGTGGCCGCCAGTAGCTGCAGGCGATCGGCGCATCGGCCGCCGAGGTGCGGCGCTGGTAGGCTCTTCCCTCATTGCGCCATCTGCCTTCGCCAGTAATGCGTTCATGTCGATAAACTGACGCGACCGCGCCCGCACCCTGATAATGTTCGTCAGGTGTGGTCGGCAATCCGACGCTTCAACGTCGGGCGATTCGAAGTCGAACACCCACAGACCAATCCCCTCTCAATTCCTCCCGCCTCCGCGAGGGTCCCGGGTCAGCAACGGGGTTCAGCGCTTGCTCCAGCAACATCGGGTGTGCGACATGAACTGCGGGATGGCCCTGCCCACCGCAAAGATCCCTCGACCCCCACAAGGATCTAAAGAAGCTGAACTCTGCAGTCCGTTCGGGTACCCTAGTTGATGAGTATGGTTGAGCGCGATGCTCGCGGTTATCCTCGCCTACTCAGTGGTTGCAGTGGGAAGCTTAGAACATCGGAGCACAGCTCGCGTTGCACGGAGCGAGGAAACGGGCTAGCGGCCGCCTAAAACGCATTGCGCTTGCGCATAACTTCGAACACCGTCTTGACTAGGATCTGAATGTCCAGCCAAAGACTCCAGTTATTGATGTACCAGAGATCCATTTCTACGCGTCGGGCTATCTGATCGAGTGATGGCGTGGCGCCTCGTAGCCCATTGACTTGTGCCCACCCCGTAATTCCCGGTTTGACGTGATGGCGGAACGCATAATCCTGCAGCAATCTTTCAAAATAATTGTCATGGGCTAGGGCATGCGGCCGCGGCCCAATCAGCGACATCTCTCCTCGCAAGACATTCACGAGCTGCGGCAATTCGTCGATGCTGGAAGCGCGAAGCAACCTGCCGATTTTGGTCACGCGTGGATCGTTGCGCATCGCTTGCGTAACGACATCGCCGTTTTCCTGCACCGTCATCGTTCGGAACTTGAACATCACGAACTGGCGGCCGTTGAACCCCTTGCGGTTCTGCAGGAAGAAAACCGGTCCCTTGCCGTCCAGTTTGATGGCCAGCGCTGTTATCGCCATAATTGGTAGAACGAAGATCAACGCCAGCAGGCCCGCGGAGAAATCGAGCCCGCGCTTGACTATGCGTTCAATTGTGCTGAGTGGCGCGCGTTGCAGTTCAAGCGCGACAACTCGTTGATGACCAGAAGAGGCGTAGTTGGTCAACGTTCGAATTTGCGCGTCGGGCAACAGTTTTGCGGAAACGGGCAGCATCTTGATATGGTCGCGGATCAGTTCAACTCGAACTGCGTCGGTCCAGGGAATCGCCAGAAGCACTTCGGAACTATTGTTCTTGCGAACGAAATTTGCAACCAAATCCAGCGTTCTGGTGTCATCGACCCTTCGGACCGATGGGTCGCTGTCCGAACTTAGAGCAAAGCGGGTGACTTCGCCGGCGCCAAAAAAAGCCAGTAGATCCCGCGGCGCGAGCGAATCCAATTCTGTTCGATCACCCAGCAGGACCGAATTGCGTCGACCGATAGCGCCTCGCGCGACGGCTCTTTTGATAAAAAACTTTGAGATCTTGCGGTTTGCCAGCAGTCCCACCGGGGCGACTGCCAAAAATACCAGGAAAGATCCGCGCGAAAACGACTGTCCTATTTTGAATAGGAACGCGAAAAAAGCGAGCACCAGTCCGGTGGTGAGCCACGAAATCAGAATTTCAATGAATTCAACATCGGGCTTTGTAGCGCTCTCGAAATCATAGTAGCCGCGCCCACTCAATTTAATAATTTGAACAAAACTCGCGATCAGGCCCAAAGCGAAATAGGCGTAGAGGTCGGGGATCGGCGCTTCCAACGCCCAGTGATAAACGAAGCCGCCAAATAGGCTGGCAAGCAAAATGACCAACGCATCCATTGTCGAGAGCAGGTAGGGGACCGCCTCGCATGGAAACGTCATGGGGGTGACCGCCAAAGACGCGTCTCCGCTCTGCTCACGTTTACTGACTTCAGATCCAATCGACATTTATGACTTCCGCGGCTAGGCACGACCGCCAATGCGCCAGGAAGCACGATTAGCGAGCCGAACCAAGCGCCAAAATAACCTTTCGTTAATAGTTGCCAGATTAGACTTCTTCGCATCGCAGCGCAACAATTTACGGGCGATGACGCACCATCAAGAGGCGTAAATGGAAGCTCTGTTCGCTGCCTGTTTAATCGGCGTCTTTTCTGGCCTGTATTATAAGTTCCTGATAACAATCCCGCTTACCTTAGTGGCAGTGATTGCTTGCGCCGCATCGGCAGCATGGCACGGCCAAACCGTTTCTGCGGCATTCCTGAACACGGTTATGATGACGGTGGCCCTTCAGGGAGGCTACATGATCGGGTTGACCAGCCGCGATCTGCTAAGTCAAATTCTTTCCCGCCTTCATGCAGCGCCTTCCAGGCGGGCTTAGGTCCAAGATACAGGCTCCCGCTCGCCGTTGTCAGACGGCGGGCTCAAGGCCGGACACGTCGCCGGCTCGTCCAGGCAATGGAAAACCAAAGGAAGCGGAAACTCGCCGCAGTCATTCGCGTCGTCAGCGATTTTGGATGCGAGCTCGGGTATTGTTCTTGTCTGGCCCGGCTTTCAACGCGCGGCTCTCGTGCTGACTTCAGTGTTGGCCGGGATCTTGAAATCCTCAATTGTGCGCCCGGCCTTCAAAGCTGAGACCAGCCAGCGCGGCTGCTTTCCACGTCCCGACCAGGTTTCAGACGGCACCGCGGGATTTTGATACTTCGGGAAAACCCTGGGATAGGGGCGCCTCGGGCTCTTGCCATTGGTGTTGCTTGAATTTTGATCGACTGAGACCGCTGCTTCCGCGATCCGTCCGCGATTGAGTTGAGACAATCGAGCATCGAGCTGCCGTTTCTCCGCGAGAATCCGCTTCGACAGAACGATGCTGATTTGCTCATGGAGCGACCACAGCTCATCAAGTGGCATCAGCTCAAGGACGAACTTTTCCATCGGCACGTCAGTCAACGTTCTGATTCGATTTAAATCATGAAATATTATCTTATTATCTCCGTCAACTGATCTTCGCGAATTACGCCAAGGCGGTCGCTTCTGTCGATGCCGGAACCGTCGTCAGAACTGCAGCGATCGTCCCCGATCTTGGTTGCGGACGGTACAGCTGCGGATGACGGTAAGGTCGCACCGGGGTTCAGGGTGCCGTGGTGATTAAAGTGGCCTTCGCTTATAGGACACACTTTCTGGATCCGCCCGCGGAAAGCAAAGCATAGCCGCCGAGTTCCGAAATGCGGAAGATATCAAACACATGGCTAACGACTTAATGTCGATGGTAGAGCGCGATCAAGGAACGTCGTGGTTGCGACAACCGCCCCGCCCCCTGTGAGCGGCGAGATTTGGGCGAACGCTCCAGACAAAGCAGGGGCCGGCGCGTCATTTGACACGTTAATCACACTGCTTACGCTCACTTGATAAATATTTGTTGCCCGGAAGAATGCGTTTAGAATTGGATAGGCTTGCCTCTGTGGAACCTTAAAATGCAGATTGAGACTTTGGCTATCGAAGATGTCTTGCTGATCAAACCTATCAAACGTCATGACGTCCGCGGTTTTTTTTCGGAAACAAGTCGCAGTGATATTCTGGCGGCCGCAGGCGTGACCGAGGCGTTCGTCCAGGATAATCACGTTTATTCCGCCCAGCGTGGCGTGTTGCGCGGGCTGCATTTTCAAACCGCACCTCACGCCCAGGGAAAGCTCGTACGATGCACGCGCGGCGCGATTCTCGATATCGCAGTCGACATCCGCAAGGGATCGCCTACCTATGGCCAGCATGTTACTGCGGAACTCTCCGCAGAAAATTGGCAGCAGCTTTGGGTCCCCGTGGGGTTCGCGCATGGCTATGTCACATTGGAACCGCACTGCGAGGTCATTTACAAAGTGACGGAATATTGGGATCCGGCATGTGAGCGCGGCATCGCTTGGAATGATCCGGACCTTGCGATCAACTGGGGAATTTCGCCGACGGACGTGATCGTTGCGGAAAAAGATCGGACCAATCCACCCTTCTCCGAGCTGGAATCATTTTTCAAGTTTGTTCCTAGGATTTTTAACCCATGAGAATTGTTGTCACCGGAGGAGCGGGTTTTATCGGATCGGCGGTCTGCCGGCATTTCATCGCCGACCTTGGCCATGAAGTTATTGTCGTCGACAAGCTAACCTATGCTGGAAGCCTTACGTCCCTCGCTTCGGTTGCATCCAGCGCGCATTACGCCTTCGAAAAGCTCGACATCTGCGATAGCGAAGGGATCAGGGCCATTTATTCCAAATACCGCCCCGATGCTGTTGTTCATTTGGCGGCCGAGAGCCATGTCGATCGCTCGATCTGTGGTTCGAACGTCTTCGTTCAGACTAATGTTGTGGGAACTTTTAACCTGCTCGAAGCCGCGCGCGAGTATCTCGATGCCAACGAGACAATGCGCAAGGAATTTCGCTTCGTGCATGTCTCGACAGACGAAGTCTACGGCTCGCTCGGCGATGTCGGACTGTTCAGCGAGGCGACACCATACGATCCAAGCTCGCCCTATTCCGCGACAAAGGCTGCTTCCGACCACCTGGCCAAAGCGTGGCACCGAACGTACGGTCTACCGGTCGTCGTGTCGAATTGCTCTAACAATTATGGTCCCTATCAATTTCCCGAAAAACTCATTCCATTGACGATACTGAATGCCCTGCATGATCAGCCTCTGCCCGTCTATGGCGATGGTTCCAACATCAGAGACTGGCTCTACGTCGACGACCACGCACGCGCACTGGGATTGATTCTTGAAAAAGGAGTTCCCGGAGAGACCTACAATGTTGGCGGTCGCAACGAGCGGCGCAACATCGACGTGGTCAGGCAGATTTGCGCTTGCCTGGATGAGCTGCGTTCGTCCGGGTCGCGTCACGATCGTCTTATCAAATATGTCACCGATCGGCCGGGTCACGATAGGCGCTACGCCATCGATGCATCAAAGTTGGAAGCAGACCTCGGCTGGCGCGCCCAGGATAGCTTCGAAACCGGAATTAAAAAGACGGTCCGTTGGTATCTCGAGCGTGCTGACTGGTGGAGACCGCTTCGTGATAACGTCTACCATGGCGAACGGCTTGGCCTTTGAATACACGGAGTAGATCGTGCGGGTCTACGTAATTGGCACTGAAGGACAGGTCGCACGCTCGTTGCGTGAAGCGGCGACCAACCGCCCGGATGTGGTGATCGGTTGCGCCGGGCGCCCCGATGTCGATATTCTTCGCGGCGACCTGGTCGAGAGGGCCCTCCTCGCGTTCTCGCCAGATGTGGTGATCAATCCAGCTGCTTATACTGCAGTTGACCGTGCGGAATCCGAACCCGATCTTGCCTTCGCAGTAAACCGCGACGGTGCAGGCATTGTTGCAGCGACGGCCGCCAAGCTGGGCATTCCGATTATCCATTTATCGACGGATTATGTCTTCGATGGCAAAAAACAAAGCCCTTACGTCGAGACCGATGCCGTGGCGCCGAACAGCGTTTATGGACGCTCTAAGCTTGCAGGGGAGCACGAAGTGGCGAGAGCCAACCACCGGCATGTCATTCTCCGCACATCATGGATATATGCGCCGTTCGGAAATAATTTTGTTCGGACAATGTTACGCCTCTCTGATGTTCGTGACAGACTTACCGTGGTGGATGATCAGATAGGATGTCCAACCTTTGCACCGGACATTGCGAACGCCATTATCGCGATTTCGCGCAAAATCGAATCTATTGGCTGGCAGCAACAACTTGCCGGTGTTACCCATCTCGCCGGACCTGATGAAATCACATGGTGCGGTTTTGCGCGTCTGATTATGCAAGGTAAACAGAAAAGAGGCGGTCGTTTCGTACCCGTGGACGCCATTTCAACCGCAGACTATCCGACGGCGGCGGCTCGGCCGGCCAATTCGCGGCTCGGTTGCGAAAGGCTGGCGACCGTCTTTGATTTCCACATGCCGCCGTTAGAACGGTCTCTCGACAACTGTATGGATCGCCTCCTTGGCGCCAATCATTAGGTACTGGAGCGCAACGTGAAGGGCATTATTTTAGCCGGCGGGAGCGGTACTCGCCTATACCCCATGACGTCGGTGACATCGAAGCAACTGCTGCCGATTTATGACAAACCGATGATCTACTACCCGCTCTCGACGCTCATGATGGCTGGCATTCGCGACATACTGATTATCTCGACACCGCAGGATCTACCGCGGTTTCAAGCGCTTTTAGGTACGGGCGAACAACTGGGAATGGCATTCTCGTACGCCGAGCAACCAAAGCCCGAGGGATTAGCTCAAGCCTTCATCATCGGCGCAACATTTGTCGAGGGTAGCCCGTCCGCGCTTGTTCTCGGCGATAATATCTTCTTCGGAGCCGGTCTGCCCGAATTGCTCGCGAAAGCGACCGCCCGCAGCTTCGGAGCGACCGTATTCGCCTATCGTGTTGCCGATCCCGAACGATACGGCGTGGTTGGATTTGACCAGTCCGGACGCGCAACTTCGATTGAGGAAAAGCCGAAGACACCCAAGTCTGACTTTGCTGTCACCGGCCTCTACTTTTACGATTCGCAGGTGGTCGACATCGCAGCGAACCTTCGTCCCTCAGCTCGAGGTGAGCTTGAAATTACCGACGTCAACAAGGTTTACCTGGAGCAAGGGCTTCTCTCGGTGGAGCACATGGGACGCGGATTCGCTTGGCTTGACACCGGAACGCCCGACAGCCTCCTTGCCGCCAGCAACTTTGTCGCGACGCTCGAAAAAAGACAAGGCCTGCGCATCGCATGCCCCGAAGAAATCGCATTCAACCAGGGGTTCATTGACCGCAATCAGCTTGAAAAAATAGGCGATGCGTTAGGCAAAGGCGGGTACGCGGAGTATGTCCAAGCTTTGGCTCGAACCTAATTAGCCAACCTTATTAGCGTTTTGCTTGCCGTGTTGGGAGCTACGCGCGCCGGGCCGGAATAGGCTCAATCTGCAGCCTCCGGTTGTGACATTAGGTGTCACCTCAAACAAAGTACTTGGTTGAGTTGAGCCGTCACGTTGCCAGACTGGCCAGTAAGAGCCCGACAATTCCTTTAAGCCCCAGACCGCAATCCGCTGCGCTTGCAAGGAGAAATGACCTCGAGCGGCGTCCCTGCTTGCGACGTAGACGAGGCTGGAAAGCTGAGATTGCAAACGAAATGAGAGAGCTGCTCCCCGCAGCCGCACAAAGCGCGAAGAGATCAAACGATTTGCCCATCTGGTTGAACTCGATGGCGTCGCGCGCGACCCTCGCATCATCCCAGCCGCCAAAGAGAGTTGCTGGATGAACGACTACAACTTTCAAGCAGTTGGAATCCTGCCGGCGGTGCTCACCTAGTTTAGCAGCCGGTGTATCGAGGGTCGGGATTAAGGAGCTGTTCGAGATAAGCGAGGCCAAAGGTAGCCAATTGTTGTTTGTCGTTGTTCCCTGCAGATTTCAGCGTTTCAAGATAACGCACGATCTTGGCCCGCGATTGCGCGTCCAAATCGCTGCGCCCTGACGTTCTCAAAATACGCTCTACGATCTCGCCCATAACACGCTCGCACTTAACAAGTTTGCATTGCAGCATTCCACATTGGTTTCGTCAACTCTCGCTCCACGAGCTATGGCCCCCTTTAATGCGCCGAAGGGGACGTATGAGTTCTTTCCGTTATTTGATGGTGGGTGCGCACCCTCGTCACAGGTCGGACAAAAGCCATTGTCGAACGTTCGAGACAAATCCTCGGGTACAGCGCTTTATTACCCCATTTAGCACGACGGTATTTTCGTTTGCCGCAGCGCCGCTCGGCGGAGCAGCCGTGTGCCACCCTTAAACCAAGGCATGAGCGTAAGCGCTCGGATGCTTGCAATAACGCGCTTTTTTGCGCTCCCAACCGACGCTGCCTGACACCTTCTTGGGAACTAGCCTGACACGGCAGGGTTGGCCTCCGGTCTGTCTACAGGCGGACTCTGCTTGGTCAGCAGCTGCGGTAAGGGCGATGGCTCAGACCTTGGGGGGAAAGGGCGAGGCTTTGAGTCTGAGCTTGAATAAGGAATAAGGAATGGAAGAGCCTGCACGGGGGTTAATCACCGAACACTATGAAGTCGTTCTACTTCAGTGGAATTTGAATCGCCAGGACACGCCATCGTTAGACTGGCGAGGCCACAAGTCCACTTACCTCTCCCTCTCGATTTTGCGCTTTGGATATCTTTGTAATAAAGATTGATGTGTAATGACGTTCGAGCGCACCGCATGCCAGCACTATCCAAGCCTAAGTATGAGATCGTCGCCCAAGCTTTAGCTGCAGGCAAGAGTCAGGCCGATCCCTATCGAGCGGGCGGCTACATCTATAAACCGGCGAACGCAAATAGGCTTTGCAGAAGTCCTGCAATTGAGGCTCGTGTCGAGGAAATCGTTGGAGAGCGTGCCGCAAAAGAAGCCAAGGCTAGGGAGATAGGGATACACGCGCTGGGCTAACCGAAGAATGGATCATTGTTCGACTAAAGCATGTGATCGATCTTTCGACCCGAGGGCTACCTGTCTACGACCGCAAGGGCAATCACCTAGGAGTGTTCAAATCCAATTTGGACGCAGCGATAAACGGGCTAAAGACGGCAGCTCACATAGCCGGATTGCTGATCCAGAAGCACGAAATCGGCGCGTCTGCAGCTTTTGCGCGGATGAGCGATAAAGAACTCGAGGACGTATTGATTGACCAATGTAAAGCAATCGGACTCTCCGATCGGTCGGTGCAAGAGCTTCAGGCCTCCATGGAAAGACTCCCCGGAACGTAGTCGCCGGAGGCGCCTGGTCGCACATCTAAAAATCCCGAGGCGGAGGCACCCTCCTCCTAACGGCGGTCTGAACGTACAGATTGCCGCCATTTTTCGGAGATTGGTTTGAAAGCTACGGTCGCCAACCACGGTCCTCACCTCATTGCTCGAACGGGAAGATTTCATCAACTTCCTCCACCCCGGTTTTGGAGTTCGCTTCCCGCCATCCTAAGCAATACTCATTCATCTCGAAACAGCTGAATTGGTCGACGTATTGTCGTCAGCCAGTGACGGACCATATTGCCTTGTACTATCTGGTGTTCTGGAGTTGGGTAGCAAAATGGTAGCCAAGGACTCCGTGTGTCAGTGCTACTTTTGATGTGACTTTTATCATGGGCCGAGGGTTCGAATCCCTCCGCGCTACCAAGTAAAATCAAATGCTTAAGCGGAAAAACTTTCTCAACAGAAAGAGGTTTTTGGTGCCTACACCCGCACACTCAGCAAGTTTTGTGAACATCCGGGGCACCGCAGGATGCTTGCGGACGACACCCGCCGGGACTGCCACTCGGTTCATTAGCCAGATGGCATATTCAGACTGGAGGGTAATCTTGGCAGAATTGGGCGCATGCCAGACGAGAAGTTTACCTTTGGAGAGATGCGGGAGTTGGGTGCCTCAGGCGTCGTCGTGTTCTGCAGCGATTATCGCTGCGCTCATTCCGTGAAGCTCTCAGTCGATTGCTGGCCAGACCATCTGCGGCTGTCGGATATCGAAAGTCTGTTCGTCTGCAACGTTTGCGGCAACCGCGGTGCTGACGTTCGGCCGGACTTTAGTGGTTTGCGAAGAAAGGCCGTCCCCGGGCAACCAAGGACGGCCTAAGTCAGACCTCTTGCTGCAGCGCCCAGCCTCGCCTTCGCACATCTGAAACACCGGCAGCTATCATCCCTCACTCCGGTTCGCTGCGCATCTTCCCGGAACACAGCCGCGTGGGTTGGGATCGTCTTTTGTTTTGATTTCTTGTGAGGCTGATGATGCGTGCGTTACTTCGAATAGTCACGATCGCGACGGTCTCGGCTTGGTTAGGCATAACCAACCTTGCGAGCAGCAGGTCGGTGGTGGTTCGTATTATCGATCGAGGACCACGCAACCGCATCCCCGACCTTTCGCTTTGCGCCGCGGGTAGCTTGGGTATCACGTACCGAGGCGTGGCTCAGGTTCTGTAGCCGCGCCGCCGGCAAAAGCCCGCTCCGCATCGATGGCCGATGTCTTTTCAGGCTGAAGCCCTGTTCGCTTTAGACGACGAGCGGACCTCCTCGCGCGGGCCGCATTTCGCCTCCGAGAAAGCCCAAGAAGCGGGCGCGAACGTCGCGCCGCGCCAGGCGGTCTCAGCAGTATCAACTCATCCAAGCCCGCTCTAGGATTCAGGGAAAGGGCCGCTTCGGAGGGCGGCCCTTTCGTCAATCACCAGCTCCGGCTGCCGAAGGGGAAGCCGATGCTCGGCCCGCCCCGATAATACCCGTAGCCGCGATCGTAGCCCGAGCCGCCGTAATATCCGTAGCTCCGGCGCACCACGTAGCCGTCGTCGCTGCCGTAGTAGGGCTGGACGTAGCGGGGTCCGCGGGTCCGGTAGCAGCGGCCGAACTCGTTGCAAACCAGGCGGACCTGGTCGACGCCGGCGATCTCTCCCGAGCCGATCATAGTCGGGTTGAACGGGGCAGCCGTTGCCGCCGACGCCAGCAGGGTGGCAGCGAGTCCCCCTGGTACGATGGTCTTCACGGTTATTCTCATTGCGTTTCCTTGCTTAGATCAGTCGATCGCAAGTCCTCCGTCCGATCATGGGCAGGAGGGTCTGGGTTATGCCAATTTGTCATCTTCCTAATCCGGATCGCCGCTGGAACGATGTCACCACTCTCAAATCCGCATGCACCCATGGACCACGTTTTCTAACGGGGACAGTGCTCCAATAAGCTGACGGCCCCTACCCTCCCAGCCGCAGAGGATAGCACACGGCTGTTTCTATCCCGCACAGGCGCGCTACGGCCTGGATAGTTTTTTAGTATGTCCCGCTCGGCATTCAGCTTGGTGACCTCGCGCCGCAGCCGCTCGATCTCCAACTGCTCAGGCTTCATTTGCCCGTGGCCGGGTAAGGCCTGGACAGGGTCGGAGCCGACCTCCTTCCCATTTGCACAGCACGTTCTCATGACGACCAGGTCGCGGCCTGCTTGCGCCACCGACACCCCTCGTTCCCTGACAAGCTTAACCGCCTCGATCTTGAACTCTCGACTGAACTTCCGTCTCTGCAGCACCTACCTCCGGCTTCATGAAACACCCAATCTCGGTGTCCATCAAACCGGCAGCAGCTCAGGTATCGAATTTCGTTACGTGTCAAAAGATGACATCGGCCCTGCTGCCAATGATGTTCCTTGAAGAGGTGCTAGGAGACGCCGTTAAAAGAGGCCGCAACTGGGGCGGCCTTACTGCTTCTTCAGTCGTCGGAGCTGAGCCAGTAATTCTGCCTCTAATTCGCGAAGGTCTGTTGCCGTTGGTTCCCTAATCAACTCTCTGGCGAGCTGTCTACAGCGCGCCAATTTTTCATGGATTGCCAATTCTTCTCGCTCGCGGGCCATAAACGTAAAGATACGACAGAGGGAGAATGTTCAACAACAGTGCACTTAGCGGTGACAACCTGGACGTGCAAAAATCAATCATTCTCGCCAGTTAGTCTAATAAAGGCTAGACCTAGGGCTTGCGGTGGGGCACAACAAGGAGCCATTCTGAACGTAAGATATCTAAGACTTCTAAGTGGGTTGGACGGGTCTCGCACCGCACCAAAAAGCAAACTGATGGCAGCTAGCTCGCCTTCCCCTGGAAAATGAGTTATCCGGTTCAGGCACTGAGGCGGGTAGCCCGGGCTGCCGACGCCAGACAATTTAGACTTTGCGTCGGGGTAGCAAGAGGACTAAGGCACCGCGCTGGGCAGGCGAGGTCAAGCCCATGTTAGATGTGTCCGCGGACCAGGGAACATTCACGCGCTGCATCCGACTCGTGATCGCAGATCGACAACCGATCGTTCTCCAGGGGTTGAGGTCGGTGTTCGCAGCACAGCGCGACTTCGAGATTGTTGCGTCGTGTAGCACCGGAACAAGCTGCCTCGAAGCAATTCGGAATGTGGCACCCGACGTCGCGCTTCTTGCTAACCCGTTGCCTGACCTGACGGCATCCGAGATCCTCGCCATTGCGAAAGCCGAAAATCTTTCCACACGGCTGGTGTTCTTTACCGATTCCGAATGCGACGACGATCTCACCGCGGCAATCGCGGCCGGTGCTTGCAGTGCAATTTCGAAGTACGCGAACCTCGACACTATGCTGCGATCCCTGAGGCTGATGACAGAGCGCATCAGTGCGTCACCGGAACAGTCCCAAGACCTCTCGCCAAACGGAAAGAAAGTAGACGGCGCCAAAATCGAAAAAATGCTGGGGATGCTGACGCACCGCGAGCGCCAAATTGTGCGACTAGTGTGCGACGGTTTGTCGAACAAAGAGATTGCGCGCCAGCTGAACGTTTCCCGAGGCACGGTCAAAGTACACCTCCACAACATATTTCAGAAGCTTGAAATCAGTAATAGGACCGTGCTCGCCACGATCGCGTCGTTGCAACGATCCGCCGGCTTCGGCACGCTTGCGCTCGCCCTGGGGTTCGCAATTTTGAGCGACGCCAAGGCGTGGGACACGAACGACACTGATGACGACAAGGATCTTGAGCACTCCGTATTTGAGCTCTGGAAGAAGGCGATCCTCCGGCACATCATCGTTGTGGATCCCGGCGAGACAGTCGTGCTCACCCAGAGAGGCTCCCCAATTAACGTGAGCCAAGTCACGCACTCGGCGGCGAGAATGGAAGAGCTGCACGCGGCCGAGCAGGCCGTCCTCTCCAACTTCGGGAGAGGCTACGGCCCGATTGGATCCGGGACGCCCTATTTTTTCATTTCGCCGCTGCTGCAAGCGATTAACCAGACCGGCGGCCCCACGGCGCAGCAGCAGTTCCCGCCGCTGGAGTTTGCCTCGACTCCGATAAAGGGTCATGGAGGCTATGGCACCATCATCATGACGGCCGCCGGCGTGTGGATCTACACACTCGACAACTCCAATGCCGCAATGCAGGCGCTCGACCCGGGCGAAACTCTGATCGGAACCTCCAAGGTCGCCACCATGGATGGCACCGCACAAGTGGCGACGACCACCATTCATGGGGCCAGCGATGTAGACCCCAACGATGTCGATACCTGGCTCCGGGGCTAGTTGTCCACGACTCCCATCCGCCCCTCGCGTTTGGGACCCTTGGACACGACAGCGTCACAGGAGAAGGTAAACATAATCCATGGCGTCGCCGGTGACGACACCCTCAACGGCACCGGCGTAGTGGATGTTATCTACGGAGGCTCAGGGAACGATACGATTGAGGGTAACAGGGGAGACGACGCGGTCTACGGAGGATCCGGCAGCGACACCATCAACGGCAACGACGGCAACGATACCATCATCGGCGGATATGGTGGTGACCAGCTGACCGGCAGCAACGGTGATGACATCTTTGTCTATCTTTCAGCGATTGATTCGAACTCTACCCAGTTCGACACCATCATCGATTTCACATTGGGGACGGACAAGATCAACCTTGCGGCTCTCGGCGCGCTGGCGTTCCTGCACATGACGTCAACAAGCACGTCCGTGCCGCCGCATACCCTCGCCTGGATCTACAACCCCACGAGCAATGAAACGATCATCTATGTGAATCCGACGGATCGCAGCCTTGATATCGGCGATCCGGGCCTGCTGGAAATCCATTTGCAGGGAGTTGTGTCCGTTGCAGAGTCGGATTTCGTCTACGAGCCGGAAGCGGCGGCTGTCGCCGCGGCTCTGGAAGGAATCGATCCTGCGCTGCTGGTGGCGACTGCGAGTGATGGGACCGTTCTGACGACGGGCAGCGCCCATGCTTCCATCGAAGCGGAGGCGAGCGAGAGCACACTCGGGACGGCCGGTGTGTGGACCATGCCTGCCGACGACGGCCTGATGTTCCATTTCGGGCGGGACCGGATCGGTTCCATCGTCTCGACTAGGCTCACCAGTTTCAGCGACGATTCGGCTTATGCACCGGTAGAGAGCAACGATTGTACGGTTACCGTGCCGGTGCACGTATCATCGATCGAGCTTGCGCATAACCAGGCGATAGTTCTGACCGAGGAAAATCTCACTCTCAAGAAGGAGCCGGTCTACGCGAACACCGGCGCTGTTGCGACCGGGCATGGCAAGGCGCACGCAACCGCCGGGCTTGAACTTTTCGAATTTGGCATGCAAAGCGCCGCAATCGTGGCCCCGGTAGCAGTCGCTGAGCCGGTCGAAACTGGCGACGCACCCGGTAATAGCGCGGGCCACGGCAACGCGCAGCACGCCTCGCACTCGGCAGCTGCGAAGGCGTCAGCGGCCAACGAGCTGACAGAACCGGGCGTCACACTCGGCCACGGCCACTCGCACCCATCACACTCGGCGTCAGCAAATACTATGGGGGCGGCTGAGCCGGTCGAAACTGGCGACGCACCCGGTAATAGCGCGGGCCACGGCAACGCGCAGCACGCCTCGCACTCGGCAGCTGCGAAGGCGTCAGCGGCCGTCGAGCTGACAGAACCGGGCGTCACACCCGGCCACGGCCACTCGCACCCATCACACTCGGCGTCAGCAAATGCTATGGGGGCGGCCGAGCCGGTCGAAACTGGCGACCCACCCGGTAATAGCGAGGGCCACGGCAATTCGCAGCAGGCGTCGCACTCGGCCTCTGCAAAGGCATCAGCGGCCGCCGAGTTGACGGAACCGGGCGTCACACCCGGGCACAGCAACTCGGAGCACCCTTCACACTCGGCCTCTGCAAGCGCTATGGGAGCGGCCGAGCCGGTCGAAACTGGCGACGCACCCGGTAATGGAGGCGGCCTTGACTGCTCGCCGCAGGCTTCGCAATCCGCCGTCGCCGAGCCCACGGGACCGGACCTCACTAAGGGTAAAAGCGGCGGCAGCAGCAACTGGCAGCAAGCTTCGCACTCCGCCGCTCCGAACGTATCAGCGGCCGCCCAGCCGGTTGAATTTGGGTCCTGGACAGGCGGCGCCGGCCACGAACCGGCATTCCATTTCAAGAACCAGGGTGCCCGTTCCACCCCCATCGAAGCCGTTGAGCTAGAACAGCTTAACGATTGGCCCGTTCTCCTAGGTCACGCCGGCGACCTGGTGGCAATCCGTCAGGTCGGACCAGCTGCTACGGAGGAACACGCGGCCAGTCACGTCAATAACGGTCAGCACCATGCAATAGGACATTTGCCGCACGAACTCCTTATTTGAAAAGTGTTGCAGCAGATGCCCATTGGGGCCAGCTTTCTAAGGCTGAATTGTAAGACCGGGGTTCAACAACCATATATCTGAAACGAGGCGGGTTTTTTGCCCATTCGACTGCCCCTGCTAACAGATTGCTACTCAATTGTCGTTCGCGTCGGGGGGACTGAGGCGGCTACAACCGGTGTTGTTTGGTGGTGTAGTGCCGGCGACGTCTCGTATTTTGACTGCGAGGTCTATAGCGACCAATGCTCTTTAGCTAGAGACCAATAATGTTTAACCGGCTTATTCAACCATTGACCTCCGGCGCCGTCGCCAATCAAGCTCAGCTAGTTCCGCTGCGCTTACTCAATTTGGACTACTTCCAATTCACCAACCGCAGAATCGCATCCCAAAAACTGCCAACGACCTATTTATCCCGAAAAGGGGAATGTGCTGATGCAGAAGTCCACCAAGTCGGCCACCAACGTTTTAATTGTCGATGATCACCCCGTAGTCCTGTCGGGCTGCCGGTCATTGTTCGCCTCGGACAGCACCGTGAAGATCGATGTGGCCACGGATGCCAAGTCGGGTCACAGGGCCTACGTTTCACGGAAGCCCGACGTCACGGTCATCGATATCAAGCTTCCCGATGTTTCCGGCTTTGAATTGATGCGGCGCATCCGCAAGGAAAATCCGGACGCCAAAATCATCATGTTCAGCATGAATGATGATCCAGCGTTTGTGGTTCGCGCCATCGAACTCGGCGCGCAGGGCTACGTCTCCAAGGGAGACGATCCCAGAATGTTAGTGAATGCCGTTCGGAAGGTCACCGCCGGGGCTAATTTCATTTCACCGCCACTTGCGGAGGCAGTGACCTTTTCTGGCGCGTCGATGAAGGCCAATCCGGTGTCGCAAATGACGGCCCGCGAGCTGGAAATCCTGCGGCTATTGGGCCGGGGCGACAAGATCGTCGAAGTCGCCGATATGCTGGAAATTTCCTACAAGACCGTGGCCAACATTACGTCCCTGCTCAAGCGGAAGCTCGGTGCCAAAAGCCATTCGGACCTGATTCGGATCGCCGTCGAGATGGAGCTCGGCTGAATTCTAAGGGCAGAACGGCCGTGCCGCTAGGCGCGACCCGTTCGCATCCCGGCAAAGCTACATCTTTTTAATCCGCCACCGCCCCCCAGCGGTTCCTAAGGTCCGAGCCGGCCCTCGACGCGATTGCGGCGGAACGATCGCCTCGCGGCCGACTTTTTGGCTTGTTGGGAAGCACTATATTTCGACGTGCGGGAGGGTGACGATACTTCTCCCGATGACGAGGGTATGGAGCTAGCAACCTTTGAAGCCGTGCAAGCGGAAGCGACTCGTGCGCTTGCCGAGATAGTCAGGGACGCAGTCCGAAATCGGCCAGAGGGAGAATGGGGCTGGCGCTGCGGCTTCCTTTCAGGATCGCGACGAGGCGCCCGCGCCGAAGGCACGGCTGCAGACTTCGATCACGCGAGATCTCAATTTGAAGCCGCCTGGCGGACGCTGTGGCCGAATTACACAGACGCTGACTTCTCCGACTATCGCCGCGCGCGCGCCTGGACGGCATGGAAGCAGACGATGTGGGAAATGGGCCGCAAGCTTCCGACCCAAATCCAAGAAGGCCGCGCACGGTGTTTCTGCGGTGCGGAGATTGACATCGCGAGTATGGATAGGCACGTCACGGCAGCGCACATGACCGAAACTGCCGATGTGTAACCTCTTGTCTGATTGCGGTTGCTGGCACAAGGGTTCAGCTCGTTACCGACAGCCTGCGAGGCTCGCCCTTGTCTACGAGGTCGACGTTCATAGCCGCCTCACGATGGTAGTCCGAAGATCGGGAGCTGCTATCTATTAGGCGCGTGCTGCAGGCACAGAGGTTGCAGCGCAGTCACCCCGACCTCGTCCTCGCAGGACGTCGTTCCGCCTTTTCGGCGGATGTTATTCGGCCTGCAATATTGACCCCCTAAGCCGGGGGATCGGCGTCCAAAATTGACCCCCTATCGTTAGGTCTGTTGCGCTGCCTGCTTTGGAATGAAGCAGGTGGTCGGGGATGCTGGTCGTGGAGACGATTGCGCGGATACGGCGCGAGCACTTCATCAAGGGCAAGACGATCAAGGAGATCGCCCGCGACCTGAAGGTGTCGCGGAACACGGTGCGGAAGGTGCTGCGGTCGGGAGAGACCTCGTTCGAGTACGAGCGGTTGGTGCAGCCGCGGCCAAAGCTGGGACGATGGGCATCGGAGCTCGACGAGTTGCTGGCGGCGAACGCGGCCAAATCCACTCGTGAACAGCTGACGTTGATCCGGATCTTCGAAGAGCTGCGCGACCGCGGCTATGACGGCGGTTACGATGCGGTGCGTCGTTACGCCAGGCGGTGGAGCAAGGAGCGCGGGCAATCAACCGCGGCGGCTTACGTCCCGCTGAGCTTTGCGCCGGGCGAAGCCTATCAGTTCGACTGGAGCCATGAGGTGGTGCTGTTGAGCGGGACCACGGTGATCGTGAAGGTCGCGCATGTCCGGCTCTGCCACAGCCGCATGCTGTTCGTGCGGGCCTATCCGCGCGAGACGCAGGAGATGGTGTTCGACGCCCACGACCGGGCGTTCGCCCTGTTCAAGGGCACTTGCAGCCGCGGCATCTACGACAACATGAAGACCGCGGTGGAGACGATCTTTGTCGGCAAAGATCGCCGCTACAATCGCCGCTTCCTGCAGATGTGCAGCCATTATCTGGTCGACCCGGTCGCCTGCACGCCGGCCTCGGGCTGGGAGAAGGGGCAGGTTGAGAACCAGGTCGGACTGGTCCGGGAACGCTTCTTCACGCCGCGGCTGCGGTTCAAGAACCTGGACGAGTTAAATGCCTGGCTGCTCGATAAATGTATCGCCTACGCGAAAGCGCATCGCCATCCGGAGCTGGCCGAGCAGACGGTCTGGGAGGTGTTCGAAGCCGAGCGGCCCAGGCTCGTTCCCTATGCCGGTCGGTTCGACTGGCTTCCATGCCGTGCAGGCGTCGGTCTCGAAGACCTGTCTGGTGCGCTTCGACAACAACAAGTACTCCGTCATGGCCAGTGCCGTCGGACGCCCGGTCGAGGTCCAAGCCTATGCCGACCGCATCGTGATCCGTCAGGATGGAAGAGTTGTTGCGGAGCATCCGCGATCCTTCGGACGCGGCGAGACGACCTACGATCCCTGGCACTATGTGCCGGTGCTGGCGCGTAAACCCGGCGCTCTGCGCAACGGAGCTCCCTTCAAGGACTGGGTTCTGCCGGCCGCAATCGAGCGGATCCGGCGGAAGCTCGCCAGCACCGACGATGGCAATGGGCAAATGGTCGACATCCTCAACGCGGTGCTGACCGACGGTCTGCCGGCCGTCGAGGCGGCCTGCGCCGAGGCAGTCGCTCACGGCGTCCATTCCGCCGATGTCGTTCTCAACATCCTGGCCCGCCAGCGAGATCCTGCGCCACCAGCCAACATCCTTACCCCGGCGGCGCTGATGTTGCGGCATGCGCCAATCGCCGACTGTGCCCGTTACGACAACCTCAGGAGAACCAACTAATGGAGCGCACCCAACTGTTTGACCTCATGGGCGAACTCAAGCTGTACGGCATGAAGGCCGCCTTCGACGAGATCATGGCGACTGCCGTCAAGCGCCAGCACGAACCCCAGCGCATTGTCGGCGACCTGCTCAACGCCGAGATCAACGAGAAGCAGGCCCGTTCGATCAAGTACCAGCTCACCATCGCCAAGCTGCCGCTGGCCAAGGACCTTGAGGACTTCCAGTTCGAAGGCACGCCCATCAACCGGACGCTGGTCAATGACCTCGCCGGCGGCGGCTTCATCGCCCAGCAACGCAACGTCGTGCTGGTCGGCGGCACCGGCACCGGCAAGACCCATCTGGCCATCGCAATCGCCAGGAGCTGCATCCGATCCGGTGCCCGCGGGCGCTTCTACAATGTGGTCGACCTCGCCAACCGCCTCGAGATCGAGACCCGCAACGGACGGCAGGGGCGGCTCGCCGAGCATTTGACCCGGATGGACTTCATCGTCCTGGACGAACTCGGCTATCTGCCATTTGCCCAGTCAGGCGGCCAGCTTCTGTTCCATCTCGTCAGCCGGCTCTACGAGCGCGCCTCTGTGATCGTCACCACCAATCTTGCGTTCGGCGAATGGCCCAGCGTCTTCGGCGACGCCAAGATGACGACCGCGCTGCTCGACCGGCTGACCCATCACTGTGACATCGTCGAGACCGGCAATGACAGCTGGCGATTCAAAAGCCGCGACGACGATCACGCAACCCGCGCTCGTCTCGTCTCCGCAATCCCGGCCAGCTCCGACGAGCCGAGCGCTACCGCCAAACCCCGCCGCTCAAGGGGGTCAAAATTGGAAGCCGATGAGGGGTCAAATTTGAACGCCGATTGACAATGGGCGGGGTTGTTGACCCTTGTCGGTCTTTTCGCCTCTGCTTGCGCAAGTTCGGGTCACTATACTTCGCCGTCAGCAACTCGTCTGGCGCGCCATGGGCGCGGGACCTCAATGAGCCACCCCCAAAGTCGAGAGCCCGCGAATGCTGCACAGATAAAGCAGGATATCCCTGCTGCGCGCGAGAATGCGTCGCGCCGACGGTAGGAGGCTTCGGGCCCGCGCTCCTTTTTAGGGGATCGACGGCCAAAATCCGAAATGGTGCACTGCGACTATTGCAGTGCGTTTATTTTGGAGTTTGCGATGAATGACGTGGTTGAACTCATTTTGAATACCTACCAGTGAAAGCGCCCTCTTGATATCGAGCGAGCTGCCGACTCAAGGCAAAAAAATTAGCCGATACATTGAAACCCTGGCGTCTGCTGGCCAGCGCGATACCGAGCAGCTCACGATATACGGCTTGGCGTATTTGACAGAATTGCACGAGGGGCAAGATCCTCAGTTCACCGGGTGCTAGTAGCGGTGCAAATCTTTAGCCGCGGCCGTCACGCTCGCATGAGCGCGCCATCCAGAGATCCGGTCCAGCCCCTAGTCGATCACCCTCGTTATGCGCAGTGGACCCGCGCTTAAGAACTCGAGGCTGGGGACTTGATCCGGCGTGACCATTAGCGGCGGAGCTTGGCGCCAATACCTTCGCGCAGCGGCTTCCGGTGTCGAATCCACATTGCGATTTGTTGGACGCCCAGCATGTCCCCGATGTGCGATCTCGTGGTCGGATCAATTGGCTCACCTCATACAAAATCGCCCCACGTCGCTCGTGCGCTCGCCACCAACTAGCTCCCCGCTCTGTCATGAAAGCAAAAGCCGCCTCGAACCTTTGGGTTTGTTTGGAAATTCATCGGCCCGAACCGCCTCTAAAATCTGCTCTCGATTCCAAGATAAATGCTAGGCCCGGAAGATTGAATGACGCTCCCCAATCCCAGGCTGCACAAGGTCGCCGGGTGCCGGTATCTTCCGCGTTTGTCCACACTCATACACGATCGGGGGGCGTTGCCGGATTGGCGACAATGGTGCAGGCTCTTGAGGTGGATCCAGCGAGAGCCAAACCCACCTCACTGGGCGCGCCAGCGCGGTGAGCTAGAAGGCCGGTGTTTGCGCGCCGGCCTTCTGCTTTTTCACCGAGCGAACCGATGCTGGCATAGCGCCGGATCGGAATACGAAGATTATCGGCCTTCTCCCGGCTATGCACAGGCGAGCAGTTACGGCGGCTGCGCTCGTACCCCTGCCCTCCGCTCCCGTAGTCAGAATCGTAGCTAAGGTATCCTGCAATTTCAATGAGGTTGACAGGACCTGCCCTCGCCAAAACCCGTCGGATCACCGTTGTGGTGCCGGAAAGAATGGGGTGGTAGTGTGATGATCAGGAGATCTCACATCCCAGCGCAGCACGATCGCCGGTTTGGATGCGATTGGCTCACCCTGCGGGGAGTCGTCGGTAGAGAGGTAGCACAGGTCGCCCTATGCCATTCTCCAGATCAACCTTTACGGTCGATGTCAATGGAGTATCCATATTGGTATTTCAGACGAAGCGGCATAGCGAAGCTGAAGAGGTTTGCCGCGAATGGACGGCGCAACACTTAAAAGACGTTCTTGAAAGCGATGCAACGCCATCAATCAATGTTCGCATCGCTCATGCAGACGAACGCGCGGCATACGCCGCCGCGAATATACAAGTCGCTTCAGAAGATGACGTAACATTGGTCTATCTGGCAAATTTCATTTCTTGACTTCGATGTGCCGGAACCAGCAACTGTCATGAGCCCACTCCGTCAAACGTACTTTGCCAAGCGAGGCGTCGAGGCTTCACGGCAGGTGGGCGGCTCCTACGCCCACAGAATGCCTCTGCCTGCCCCTTAGTTCCTCTCTGACAATTGGCCGAGCTCGGCACGATTTAGCCCCTTTAGTCTTCTTCGCGGAAGCGGTCGTTGCGGGCGCGCGAAAATGCCGAGATGACCCGGCCCCCGGGGATCTGCTCGCCCAGGGAAATGGGCGCACCGCTTCAGAGATTCGAAATCTGCAAAAGCTTGCGGTCACCGATCCAAGTTCTCGCAAGATCAGCCTCAGCCTTGCGCGCTGCGATGGTGTTGCCGCGAGACTTATGCAGTTCGGCCAGTCCATAGTAAGACCAGCCGTTGGACGGCGCTTTGCTGAGCGCACGCTGGAACTGTCGCTCCGCATCGGCGTAGCGGCCCGCCTGCAGCAGGGCTGCGGCAAGAGACTGTCGTATCGGATAATACCAATATGGTGGCTCGGTGTAGGGCAGCGCGTCCTGCAACATAGCCGCGCGCTCGAACCGCACGATTGCGGTTCTATTGTCGCCCCTGGACTGTGCGACGCGCGCCAGGACCACTGTGCGCGCGATGCGGAGCACCTCCTGCGCCGGTACGCCTGAATCCTTCAGCAGCTTGAAGTCCGCGGTGCGCTCGATCGTCTCGATGGCGCTCGCCGCGGCAGTAGCGCCCGCGAAGTCACGGTTCGCCATCAGCGCGAGGCCGCGCACGTAGAGCCACATCGCCTTGACATAGGGAATCGCATCGCCGGGATCCGGCAGCGCCAGATTGGTCTCGGGCGTGCTGAACTGCGCGTGGGCGAAGTAAGGCGCCGCCTTGACAGGCTGCACCATTGCAATACCACGCGCAGCCTCGTCGGGGATGAGCTTACCCAGCTTCTCCGCGGCGGCGATCACGGTCGGGCCGTCGCCGGCCATCTGCGCCGACGCCATCACGAAGTGCACGTTATGCGGATAATAACCGAGCCGGTAGACGCCCATCGGCGCGTTGGTCTCGGCCAGGTATTTTTCATCGACCTTAACCGCGGTCTTGTTGTCTTCCAGCGCGTCGAGATACCGGCCAACCCGGTAGTAGATGTGACTCGGCATGTGGACGAGGTGGCCGGCACCGGGGATCGCACCGCGCAACCGGTCAGCATAAGGCTCGGCGCGCTTCGGCCGGTCGGACGCCTCGACGGCATGGATGTAGAGGTGAATTGCACCGGCATGGTTGGGATTGCGAGCCAGCACACGCTCCAGCGTCGGCACGATCGGCACGCTCTGAGGCTTGGCTTCGCGGCCGCCCGGCTTCCAGTAATCCCAGGGGCTGATATCCATCACGGCCTCGGCATAGAGCGTGGCGATTTCGTCGTCGTCGGCAAACTGCTTTGCTACCTTTGCCATTTCGGCCGCGTAGGCTGCGTCGAAGGGAGCACGCGCGGCCTTCGGATCGCTGCCATAACGCGCCGCCAGAGCACCGATCAGCGCCTGCTCGCGTGGGCTTGCCTTGCCGGCAAGCGCCTTCGCCTTCTGCGCGGCAGCGTAGGCGGGCGCGACTGCGTCTTCCGGCATCGGAAGATTGATGTTGGGACCGAGCACCAGCGCCTCGCCCCAAAAACACATCGCGCAGTCAGGATCGAGTTTTTGCGCCATGCGGAACGCGCGCCGCGCCTCATCGTGATTGAATGCGTAGGAAAGACGTAGGCCCTGATCGAAATAGGCCTGTGCGCGCTCGTTTGCGGTCGTGATCTTCCAGTTGGTGGAACCAATGTCAGTCCACAGCGGCGGCTCGGTGTCCCTGAATGCCGGCGCGGGGCTGGCGGCACTCATCTCGGCGCGTGGCACTTCCGTCTGAGCAAGGCGAAACATCATGTTCGGAAAGCCGGTCGCGGCCGGAGTGTGGCAGATCGAGTCCGGGCCGATGAATGGCGGCGATATTTCCACAGCGGTAGCGCGCGCACCCGCGACGGTAACGATGTTCCCGGCCAGCAGCGCAAGCAGTGCGGAGCCGCCAATCCCCGCAGCGCCCGCGGAGACAAATAACGTTTGAGATCGCGTGAATGTAGCCATGTCGTACTCCAAATCGGCCGGAGGGAAAATTTGCCCAATCTGATAGCCAATGGCTCGCACTGAACCGGGAATCCAAAGAAAGACTCCTGACTGCAGAATTCTAAACTTTTTCGGCCTCTTTGCAATAAATGCAACGTGTGTACGCTGCGCCAGCCAGCGTCTCTTAATCAACATATCCAGTTACAAGGAATTACCGCACAAGAAAAAAGCCGTGCAGTAGAATCCAGCCACGGTGACATAGCTTAACCATTGGCAGTTGATTCCCGCACTTTGGGTAACAGGGCCGCCCGACGCGGTGCGGGTCTTCCGGAGCAACGACTTACGGTGCGTCACTTGCGACGATTTGCCGGCGCACCAATCACTTTCGATCGAACCCGATACGCGGACATTCGCAGACCGCGTAGTATGTCCCAAAATGCCAGAAAGCGACGTCTATACGAGACTGACGAACTCCATCATTACAGCGCGAAATTAGCGGAAGTGGAGCCCTTCTATTCATTCCTCGCCAAGCAGAAATTCTCGCTGCATGCGTTCCACGATGGTCGCTAAAGCTGTATCGGCGACCTTTCTGTCCGCCTTGCCGAATTTTGCTCCCCTAATTACCCAATTTGGATCGAGATTCGACTTCGGTGTCTTGCGTTGCACGATCACCCCAACGAAGTCTTCGCAGGTAGGTGCAGTGCTCTTGACCGCCTCCGAGATCGCAATTTCGAGCTCAGACGTAGTCATCGGAATGCGGCGCTCCCTACTCCACCACTTCTTCTTTGGCGGGGGGACAGGTGCCTGATCGTCTACATTTCGCTCGCCTTGTCGAATTGCTTCCGGAGGTGAAGAAATAGCATTGACTGCCGGTACAGCCTTCACACGAAGTTTCGATAAGCCACTGTGTGAAACCCTATGGTTGAGTGTTCTTCGAATTCTTTGCGCCTTCAGCATGACCCAGAGAGTGAATGCCTTGATTTTCTTCGCCGCGAGCAAAATGGCGCTGCCATCGCTGTCCTCTTTGGTCGCGTCGTGCAAAATCAGCGAACATAGCGCAAGCCAAAGGCTTAGGATCAAAATCCAAGCGAACATATTGCCATCCATCGTCGCCTTCCCGTCGGACGGCAGATATTTCCGCGCTCCCGGGTGACGCGCAAGCGGATTATGACGGATGGTGCAGGGCGGCGCAGTTCCGCGGTCACAGACGAGAATCGAAAGCATCAAGTGCGTGAGAACGACTGCTCTGCATCCAACGCTGCATTTTCGTGATGTCTGCGTCACGTCCGGTTTGCCCCGAATGCCGCCAAAGTGTCGCGCTGCAACAACTTTGACGCTATGTGCCGCAAACAGACATGAACTGCGTTCAGTCAAAAGGAAAGCCGCCCATCAGGCGGCCCTCAAAATCTTAGGTTCGTGAACCTCAGGCTGCGACCATCGCGCTGTTGCGACGCCGATAAGCCATGACGCCAACCCCGGCGAGGGAGGATCATCGTCGCCCATGTTGGGAGTTCGGGAACAGCCGGTGTCACCACATCAAGCGCTACGTTATCGAAGTACTGCGGAGGGACGCCACGCCCAGGAGCGAATAGGCCTGAAGAAGTGAGCGTATGCGAGCCTGCCGCAAGGCTAGTGCTGAACTCCAGCTCGCCGCGCAGCGTAATCGGGCCACCGGCAACCTCGCCGAAGTCATGGGTATGGGTCACGACACCATCAAGCAGCACGACCATCAAGCCTAGCCCCAAGCCGCCACTCGTCCTGGTGTAAAATGCCGCGACATCGGCCGAGAAAGTCGCGAGGCCACCCGTTGTGCTAAACGTCTGGAAGACGCTCCACGCGTCGCTCCGAGGAGATCCCCAGGCAAGACCGCTTCAGGGCCGTGACCGAGCATCATTTCTTCGGCGGCACGTCTGCAAAGTCCCCTCCGGACTCGTGCGATGCCGCAAAAACCTTCTCGACCACCTTCTCGCGAGAGCGAGAAAGGAGGCCGAAACCTCCATACCCCAGCGATCTTACGGTGTTGAGGATGGAGATGACACTGCTTGGCGTAGCTCACTTCGGAGGATCGGTGGTACGCTGACCGGGAGCCCGGCTAGAAACCAGTGGGGTGATGCGGCGGAAAGATGGAGAGCCTGACGCAGCTCCCCCCACAGACCTGAATTCGTTCTGTAGCCTGTCCTGTCGGAATGGGAGTGAGGTGCGCTGGCATGATGGTCCGGCAACGTTTTCGTGGCCTTTCCAGAAGTACTTGCTCGTGCTTTTTCTGGCCGCGGCGGTTCCACTTGCGATCAACGGTACCATTGAAGCCTGGTTCGGCTATCGCGATCAGCATGCCAGACTCGATCAACTGCTCGGCATTCAGGCGACGTCCGCCGCAGCCAGGATCCAAGGCTTCATCGAGCATCACAAACGAGCTTTGCTGGTTGGTCCAGCTTCCCTGGACTGACGACCCCGACGAGCGGCGGCGGACTGACGCATTGCGGCGCCTGTTTCGCCATGCCCCTGCTGTCGTGAGTCTCGCACTCCTCGACCATAGGGGACGAGAACGCCTCTATGTCTCGCGTATCGGCCTCAATCGAATAGACAGCCGCACGGACCGATCCGCCGATCCCGCGGTAGTTGGCGCCCGCTCGGCCCGGATCTGGTTTGGCGACGTGAGCTATCATCGGGGGTCCGAGCCATACCTGATGGTTGCGATCTCCGGCAACCGGGCGTCGGCCGGCACCGTAATCGCCGAGGTCAATCTTAAACTGATTTGGGACGTAGTATCGGCCATCAAGGTGGGAAAAACCGGCTTCGCTTTCGTGCTGGACCGTCCGGGGCGGCTCATCGCGCATCCGGACATCAGCCTCGTCCCGCGCGGGGCGGACGAAGCGACGTCCAAGCCCTTCCAAGCCATACGCGATGCGATCAGCCGTGCTGGGGTGGGTTTTGCGAAAGGCCCGGACGAGCAGGGTCACGAGATTGCCGCCGCCGCTGCTCATATTGCGGGTCCTGACTGGACCGTCGTGGTCGAACAATCCCTGTCCGAAGCTTCGGGCCTAGCCTTGTGGCGGACTGCAGAGCTTCTCCTCGTCGGCACCATCTTCTCTGGCTTGCTCGCATATGCGCTGGCGCATCGGATGACCGGGCCGATCCGGCTGCTCGAGGAGGAGACGGAGCGCATCGGAGTTCAAGCTTTCGATCACCGCATCACCATCGAGACAGGAGATAAGTTTCAGCGACTGGCCGAAAGTTTCAACAGGATGGCTGCCGACTTGGCTCTCGCTCAGGAGCACCAGGAGCGCATTGCGAGCCTCAAGCGGTTCCGCGCCCCGCAGGTCGCGGATCTTGTCGATGGAACAGGCGACGACAGCGTATTGGAGGGCCGCCGCACGGAAGTGGTTCCACCACCCAGGCAGGGCTAATTAACGTAAGGGCGACTCAGAACCGGATACAGTTAGAGGCAAGGACATCACGCGCGACAGGTCAATCTTCGCTCGTGCATCCCGAGCATAGTTTCAGAATTAGAAGGACATCCAAGTTTGCTGCTTCTGCTAATTTGGTCCGATGCTGAAAGCTTTGTCAGGCGGCCTGTTTTTGGTGGCTCCCCAGCCGACATCCGGACAAGAGGATTGGAATGATCCGTCAACGCTTAGCCGGGATACCCACACAAGTTGTTGTGCCATCCGTTTCTCGGGCAGCCGTGCTGCACGGCTTGGCGGGAACTATCTTTGTGCCAATACCGTCTGCTGCGGGCTTTGCAAGTCCTGTTGATGAACTGGGCGACTGCTCAGCAATCCCGCGAACTTCAGCCGGCGCCGCCGGTGGTTGAGTTTGGCCCGAAATCGGTGGGGAGGGATGCGTCCCTCCGATATCATTGTTGTTGGCGCCAGGCGGCTTGCCCACCCCGGTGTAGCCGCCTATCACACCGCCCGTCGTCGGAGGATTGGCGGCCGGTGAAGCCGGACTAGCACTGTTCGTAGGTGCTCCGCCTCCCATCGGCCCTGCTGGAGCTCCTCCGCCTACAGCTCCGGCCGGCGGGCCGCCTCCAACGGCACTACCCGAACCAGCTGATGTGCCCACCCCCACACCGCCTCGTCCATCGCCCACTCCAGCCGCACCTGCACCGGCCGTGCCTGCGCCTGCTGCACCCGCGCTTCCATCACTGCCCGCCCCCTGACCTAAGGCGGTTCCGATCGGAAGCAAGGCGATGCAAGCGGCTAGTACGAGTGAATGAGGAAAACGCATGACCGGCTCCCTTCGTTGATTTCACAACGGGAACCCAAGGGATTTGTTCCTTGTAGTATGCCTTCACAACCCTCGATGCAGGCGCGCCGAACCTCTGTTGGGGTTCGCGTCGCATGTCCCCATTCGCAATTCAAGAACATACCGGAGGCTTCTGGCTCCGAGGCTTTTGAGGAGCAGCCAGGCCACGTAAGGCGATGCGAGCACGGCTTGACCGCATCGGAGGCGTTATCTCTCTACAGCGTTAAGGGACCAAGCGGGATCCCGGGCGCAAAATGAAAACCACTGAACCGTCACTGTCGGATCTGCGAATTCGGCGTACCCTTCTGGGACAGCTAATCCGTGACGTCCGCAAGATCGCCGGTTGTCAGGCTTTCGAGACGGCGTCACCCTTCGGCGGGCGCGTCAGTCAAATGAGGAAGCAGCACAGCGTCGGCGAAGCTGGAAGCTGTGTTTCCTACATGCCGTGAGACTGAGTGCATTGGCAAGGCCAATGTTAACGAGCTCGGCGTAGACGCCACTTCGCCAGCAAGCCATGATCGTGTCGCAACCCTGTCGGTCCTACACCCACCCTTGATTAACGATCAATTTTCCTCAAACCTTTTCAATCATCGCTGGTTCGCAATTGTCTTTCTCGGCTCCGCTTTGCTGCGAGCCGCCAAAAGACGGCTGACGCCCGCTTAGCTCCTAGGTGGTGTGGACTCTAAGGATTCCTTTTTAGGAGCAAATCAGATTCAAGGCTGCTTTTGGGGAGGCAGCCTTGGGTGTGATGGACCGGTTGGTTTTGAGCGACGCGGCGTGGGAGCGGATGGCGCCGCTGATCATCGGCCGACCTGACCAGAAGGGTTCGACGGGCCGCGACAATCGGATGTTTGTGGAAGGTGTGCTGTGGATCGTGCGTACGGGCTCTCCCTGGCGTGATCTTCCGGAAGCGTTCGGGGAATGGAACAGTGTATTCCGTCGCTTCAGTAGATGGAGCGTCAAGGGTGTTTGGTGGCGCATCTTTGAGGCGATGTCCGATGATCCGGATTTCGAATATCTGATCGTCGACTCCACCATCGTCCGAGCCCACCAGCACGCTGCCGGGGCCAAAAAAGGGGGTCTGAAGATCAGGCGCTCGGCCGCTCGCGCGGTGGCCTGAGCACCAAGATACATCTGGCCGTTCGAGGCTTGGGATGTCCCGTGCGGTTCATCCTTACCGCAGGTCAGAAGGGCGATGCACCGCAAGCCGCCGCATTGATCGAGGGATTGGCCGCCGAAGTCGTCATGGCCGATACGGCCTATGACGCCGATCACTTGCGCCAGGCCATCGCTGCCAAAGGCGCGCTCGCCGTCATCCCTAACAATCCGTCACGCGCGCTCAAATATCCGCTCGACAAGCATCTCTATGCCCAGCGCCATCTCGTGGAATGCTGCTTCTCAAAACTCAAGCAATTCCGCCGCGTCGCAACCCGCTTCGAAAAGACTGCCCGAAACTACCGTGCCGTCGTCACTCTCGCAGCCATCATCTTATGGATGCGGTAAGTGTCCACACCACCTAGACCATCGACGGCAAGCTTTCCATTAGATCCGATCTGCATGTGTCCAAACTTGCAACTTCTGATTGTCTGTTGTCTTTCATGTCACCCAGCATCATTTTTCCTAAACGCGTCCATGCAGGCCAAGAAGCCATCGTAGCCGTAGCCCAAGCTTTGCACCGCGATGAGGCGCTGCATTGGTCATCTACAATTTGCTTCACCGTACTTTATGTAGTCAAAAAATTGACGGCGCATCACCCAGTAGCCACCATTGATGTACAGCCCAAGCTGTCGTGCGGGTGTAACGCTCTTTGAGTCTCCGTTCGCAGCATACTCAACGGCGTGGAAAGCTCATACTTGGCTTCACCGCAATCAAACTCATGACGTTCTCAGGTTTCACGAACCCATCGACCATATCATTCAGCGGAGCGTAATCTTCCAATCATCGATATCCGGCGAAAGAAGCTTCAGCGCTTGACCTCCCTTCGTCAGAACAAAATCGTTGCTCACCGCCTCGCTTTAATTCACACAGAAATCTTGATATGGCCGGCTCTATAGCCAACGCGAGAATGAACTCCGTGTGGCCATAACGCGCGTAATACTTCATTGTGTGCCGGATGATCGGCCTAAGACCCAGCGGAAATCATTGGCTTTGGATATCCTGTGAAAAATCGCGCGGCCGAAGATCTTCCTCCGCAGAATATTACTACTTCCAGTGACTGACTTCGCATTGCTCTGAACTGACGTGAGGTTCAGTTCTATAAGCGAAGCTAGTAAGGGTCATGGCGCCACAATCTTGTTCACCAATTAACCTAAATGGGTAGGATAATACGGCCAAGGCTACCCCATGCGTTCTATGGCAAGAACGGTAGGTCGCAACTCCTCAAACCCTAAACTGCGTGTGCGCAACTCAGTTAGCTCGCCGCGGCCAAGCTGCTGCACGGCCGCGATCAGGCTTCCCCCTGATCACCAAGCGCGGGGCTATGGCAATGCTACCTCGCATCGCCAAACGCGCGACGATGATGGCCGGTCGGCACGTCCGAGCCAGGTAGTTCAACCACCAGCGCGATCTCGGGCGCAAGTTAGCTCGTAACAAGGGCACATGGGCGCCTCGGCGTGCAATTGAGATTGGGAAATCCGAAGAGCATGTTTACGACCAGTTTCACCTGTTCAGCTCGGATTTGGTGCGGGCCAATTCTGCTTCGGTTCCCGATTTAACTTTTCTCTTCACATCAATCTTAACGGGGGAATTTCGTTGCACCTCGTCCAGGACAAAATAACTTGGCGCACGTTTCCGAATCCATCTTGGCGAGCCTTCCAGTAAAACAAATGCCCCTGGCGGCTCTTTCGCAGCGAGCTTTACAGATGATTGCACAAGGCGAGAACAACCGTTTGCCGGGGAGCTTAGATCCAGCTGCGTCATGGATGCAGGTCTGGCATCTATGGGCCATCGTCATGCCGCGAAGATCGATTACGGGCCGACTAGTGCATGGAAAAGTTTGGCGACGCCACGACGGCCGGCATTGGATCTACAAGAAGTTCGTCGAGTTCGCGGAAGAGCGAGCTGATTGAGAAACGCCTGGTTGGCAGAACTACAATGTCGAAGACGGCACTGTTGTTCTTTAGCGCTAAACCCGGTGTATTTGCTTGCCAGGTGAGAAACATCACCAATGCGGGCGCACGGATTGAACTAGCTCGCGTCAATCTACTGCCGCTGAAGTTTGAACTTTCCTTATAATTTTCATACCGTGCGCAAGTGCCGTCTTGTTTGGCGGTGGCGCGGTTCTACCGGCATAGCCTTCGAAAATTGATCCCGGAGGGCGCACGGCGGCGGATATCAATCCGAGATTTCGAACTCGAGTTGGCTCTCTTCGGTACAACGAGCGATCGCAATGTTGCATTGATCGCGCTCCGCTTTCCCATATTTTACGCCTTTGACGGTCCAATTTGCACCGCCGTGCGATACCGGAACAACACGCTCAACAAAGATTTCTAGGAAACCCTCGCACCTTGGATCACTGGCTCTGATCCTTTCCGCAAGAGCTCTCTCCAAAGCCGCGCGCCGAATCAGCGTGCGTTTTGGGCTGGCCTTCTTTATCATTGCAAATCTCATTTCGCTCCCCCGGTTTCGAGGATCGCACTCTGGATCTACCGTTCCGAGGCGACCTTAATCACCGGTTCAGCCTCAGATTCTTGCCAGCCCCTTACCCTGACTGTCGTAGATGTCAAATATACTTTCTGACCTTGGCGTAGGCCTGCCAGGCCGGCCTGCCGCCCGCGCGAAATATGAACAAAAATGTCCCGACCATCCGCATCTAATCGAATAAAACCATATCGCTTGGACGGGCTAAATGGTTTGACAGTGCCGGTTGTCATGATTTTCCTAGCGCGTCGCCTCATTACACGGCAAGGCAGGTGGCGATCTCGCTTTCTTACCAGGCGATCAGAAACCGGTTTGAGATGCTCGATGTGCTAGCCTCGCAATTTTGTGGCTGAAACAGCGGCCAAAAAAGCGCAGAGATTGCCGATAAGCCGTAAAACCGTCAGCCTGATGTACTCGAAAAGCGTTGGTCCGAGCCGTCCTCTCAAAATGGCCCGATATCGGCCGCGCCTGGAACATTTTGTTTACGCTTTAGTTTTCCCCTTGACTGACAAAGCTTGTGCGGCGAGGGACGGCCGATGTCAGAGTCTAAATTCGGCTATTTCGATGCTCGATCAGCAATCAGCGTTGTTGATCAAGCCGACGGTGTGATCGTAACGAAAGCCCGACGCGCGCCCGGCCTCCGATACTCGTCACCATGGCCGTGGATCCAGGCCCTCGCCATCAGCATTTCGGTGTGGGCAATAATCGCTTGGCTTGTGTTGCTGAGGTAAATCAGACGCCGGCCCGGCTTTGCGGGGCAACCTCCCTTATTAGACGCATGATTTCCGCGAGATAGATTTGCGCACTGGATTTCCGGGAAAACAGCGCCGCCCTTTTTCGGCATTGTCGCACGACGGCCTTCAGTCCGTGACAAACTATGATCGCGGCCGCCAGCCATCGCCGTCGTCGGGCCACGTAAGCAATCGCATTCCCTCCGACGTTCATCAGACTTGCCGCATTGACACGAGATGACGGGGCAACAGCTGCCTTGCCTCCAACAGTGGAATCTTAAATCCCTCCGTGTTGGAAGGGAACGCCAGCCATAGCGCGCCTTCGAAGAGCGCGGCCAGATCGTCGTCGCCAAGAGGGCCGGCGTGATTAATGTTGGATCGCTGATAGTCGGGCGCATGCACAGAAAAAATGCTCGATGTCGCGCGATGACGACAGGTTCGCTGCCACCGTATCAAGTCCCCGAGCCTGCTCGAGGATGACATGGACGTTCTTGTGCTTCGCGCTGCTGCCGAGCAAAAGTATATAAGGACGCTTCAAAACCTTGAGGAGTGGAATTTCTGCCCGCTTCGCGTCCCATCGCAGCGCGTGCTCGTGGCCGTTGAGCGCGATGAAGATGTTTTCCCGTGATATATGACCAACATATCTGCGGAAAAGTACGACACGGTCGCGACCCTGCTGACTCGCCTGCCGATCAACGGCAGCAATGTGCAATAAGCCATGCCGACGGCGCGTGAGTAGCTTTCCGGCTGGATGAACGGATTTGCATCGTGAATGATATGATGTCGCGCCAGCGCCGGACCGAAATTTCCAAGGCTCAGGACGCCGGATGTTCCATACCAAGGCAGAACCAATTGGTCCTAGGCATGACCCGAGCGAATTTTGTTTGCCGAACATCGATCTGCGAAAGCGCACATCTTGCGTCCGCACGGGTATAAGTCGAAATCCAAGCCGCCTGGCGACATGGCGTCTTCGGAGGATATTCGTCAAGCGAGAGAACCATTTGATGCGCATAGCATTAATCGCCGGTCGTCCCTTGGGTCATGAAGCGGCCGTTGATGGTCCAAATCGACCTTCCGTCAACTCCGCCGTTAGAACTCTTCAAAGTTGAATCTCGATAGCAGGTTTGACGCTGAGCATCCCCCGTCTACTTTTCAGAAAGCAGATCGGACCAGAAACAAAGTAAGGTAAAGGCGGTCACATCGATCAAGGAATGACCGGAGTGCTGTTCTTGTTCATTTTCATTTTTCAAGCTGGAGTGTCAGCCAACAACCCGCTCCGCTTCAGCGATGGCGCAGGAGAACATGATAAAATAAAGAGGCCGGAATGAAGTCAACCAAGTTGGCCGTCCCCATCAAACTGGTCATACCAGCGACCCAAACGGGATGGCGCAGATAGTGTCCATACAGCGAGCAAGGGCCTCACGTGCTTCGTCAGCCCCCCTGCTCTCCCACTTGGCCTGGCGAGATCCACGCCATGGGATTTCCGTCTGAGGCCGGGTGAACTTACCGATATTCCCTTCTAAGTCGCCCTCGTCGAACACGCAGCCCGTCACATCATAGCGATATCGCAAGGCCGAGGTAAGCAGCTGCGAGAGATGCCGGGCGGCTGGACAGCTTGTGAACCGTTTTGAAACCGGTGAGCAGCCACCATTCCGCCTGATGCCCGGTTCAACATTGACGGGCTCTATTCTAGATGAGTCCTCCTCGAAATGTTCACCGAGAACCTGACGTCGTGCATCGTAGAGGTTTGCAGCGGAGCGCCGTGTAATTCGCCGGCGCGATCCCTGAACACTGGATCCCCGGTTGCGTCGAATTGCGATCATCTCCCGAACAGATGCATCTGCGGATTCTACCGGCGCGGCATCGTTGCTGAATTCCCTCGGTTAAGCCGCCATGCGAGGATCGCAAGCTGTCATCGAGGAAGCTAAAGCAGGGATCCGATCTCATTTCGAACCTGCGCATCGTTGGTCAACCGAAGCGTATAGAACACATCGTGGGTCATAGGTATCGCGCGCGGAATTGATCGCAGACCCATTCGGATCGAGCATATGAACAAAGCCAGGGCAGCGATCGCGGCCGTTGGCCTTCGCCAAAAGATCATCGAGCCCCTTCATTGCCATGTCCCGGCCTTGCGGATCCAGCCGAGGTCAGCGGCCCTTTGGCGAAGCAAAAGATCTGTCGCGCCTGAACGCGAACACGCCGGGATGCGGCCCGTCAGGCTGCCCTCAATATGGAGGCGCGCCACAAAGCGCTGCGCCCCATCCGGGGGGTGGTCTGATAGCCGGCAGACCAGCCAATCGGAAGATCTGCAAGCCGACATGTGCAGCAAGGCCTGTTTCCCTGGCCACGAGAAATCATGACAATAATGAAAAAAAGGTGAAACCTTGACCTTGGGTGTCAGCCACGCGTAGCATTGTTGCTGTGTGGCAGCCAAATGATGTTGTGAATGACGCGGAAGGGAGGCACAGTTGGAACTAGAAGGTTCAGGTTCCAAACGCGATCTCGTTTTTGCCCGCGTCGGAAAAGGCTCTCTGCACAGGAACTGGGCTCCACCGGATCTGAGCAATCGTAATTGGGATCTGCAGCTCAGCACTTATCTCGACGATAATGCTGCCTTCACTCAAGGAGACTTTCCTCTCTCGGTGGATCGCGGCACGAAGTGGGACAGCGTTTTCCGTTTCTTTCGCGACAGTCCCGGGCTACTGGACCAGTATGAATATGTGTTTTTTCCGGACGATGATCTGGTATTCCAGACCGGTGACATAGGCAGAATTTTTGGGCTTTGCCGTCATTACAATTTGTATATAGCGCAGCCCGCCTTGGACCCTTCCAGCTATTATTCCCATCCCATCCTGCTCAAGTGCCCCGCCTTCAAGCTGCGCTTCATCAACTACATCGAACCAATGGCGCCATGCATAAAGGCGTCGTACCTTCGCGATTTGCTGCCGTATGTCGAGAAGCACTTCACGGGTTGGGGCATCGATCACATCTGGGCGTTGCTGATGGCAGATCCTCCGTTTCGCGCCGCTGTTCTTGACGAAGTCTCCGTGGTGCACACGCGTCCGTTCGAGACGGGCGCAATATACGCCTCGTTCAAGGCGATGAAGGCCGATCCTCGGGTCGAACTGAAGGAGGTCATGGAACTGCACGGCAGCGAACTGGTGGGCATGGTGGTCTATGGCGGGGTGCTGCGCGGAGGGGGTTTCCTCGGTGGACCTTCTTCCCGCATCGTAAATGGTCTATCGCTCCTGGCTTCCTCATTCCGGGCCAGAAATGCACAGACGTTCCGCACCGCCATGGGATCGCTGCTGCGCGCGGCGACGATGATGGATTACCGGCCAAGACAACTTCGCGCCGCGAAGGACGGCATTGGCGAAGGCCGCACCTACATCGGAGTCGATGGTCCCGCCCATTGAGCCAATCCAGAGTTCGACCTTGTCGGGGGGATTGCAACGACACTGACGGTTCAAACCGGGCAAGCGTCAGTGACAAGATTGTTGATGTTTGCCGCGCAGACACTTTCACGCCGGACGAGGTCAAGTAACGGCTTCCGTTTTCACGCCTCGCAATGCGCCTTTAGCCGCGCGTTCGCCGCTGAGGAAGGCATGATCGGTCCAGATATAACCCCAGTCGCCGAAACGGCCGCAATAGCGCACGTCGACATCGTCGAGATACCCGTGCACGATCGCCAGCGCCTTTGGCCGGTCATGGTCGAAGATGATGTTGCCGAAGGGCAGCCACATGCAGCTTTTGTGGATGATCTCAGAGCGATCCTTGACGAGCCCGCATTTGATCAGGCCGTCAATCGCAGGCTCGATCCAGTCCTCCGGCTTGCCGGTCAGCGGGCGGTACTTGTCGCTGAAATAGATCTCGCACTGGAAGCCACTGCAGCCGGGCGGCACGTTGTTGGGCGAGAGGTTTCCACGATGGCTAACGCGGGCGAAGGGAATGTCCTCGTCATAGAAGTAGGACCATTGCGGCTTCACTTCAACCCGGCGGTTGAGACCGATGTTGACGACGGCCACCTGCGAACAGGCGAGAAGGGCGGCGGCGTCCAACACATCCTTCGGGGCGCCCTTGATCAGCGGCACGACCTTGGGAAGCGGGATCGAAGAGATCAGATTCTCGTACGGCGCTTTCGATCCATTGCGGAACGTCAGCTCGCGTTGCTTCGGATCGATTTGCGTCACTTCGTGATTGCACAAAATCTCGGCCATCGGGATGAAATGGTTCAGGAAGGACGCGAAGCCGCCGTGACTCGGGTAGCGGAATTCGTTTACGTAGAAAACATCTGAGGGCTCGTGCTGCAATGCGCCCTGCAGGACTTCCTCCAGCTTTGGCCTGTAGAGGCGTGGGCCGAGCCAGTCCGTCGTCATGTTCCTGGCTTCGGTGGTATGGTACTTGACCGTATATATAGCCGGGAAGTTCTCCGTAAACGTCCTGCCAAAGGCTGCGAGCAGCCAATCCTCGTAGTTCTGGATCACCGGCTTCGGATTGTTGCTAGCCTCAACAAAATCCTTGATGCAATTCACCACGAGGGCGACGGGCAGCCCGTGAAGATTGACCTGCGCGGGATGCTTGATCCAATGGCCCCGCCAATAATTGTTACAATAGACATGGCCGACTTCGTATTGGCCATCAACTGACTTGGCAAACAATTCTTTAACGCGGGGATTATCGGTGAAGGATATGTGGACACCTTCGTCGAATACGAACCCGTCGCCGCTGTCGAAGCTGGAGGTCAGGCCACCAGGCTTTGCGCGTGAATCATAGAGGCGCGGCCGGATACCTTCTTCGTTCAGCGCGTTCGCTGCTCCCAAGCCAGCCACTCCGCTGCCAAGAATGACAAATCCAGAATCCTTCATCGGTCGCATGCCCTTTGATCTAGCTCTTATGACTCAGCCCAGCGCAGATCTTGCGTCAGCTGGCCCGTGCCTACGTAGCGTTCAAGAGTTTTCAGCCGGACCAGATCGGAATTCCTGAATTCGCGATCTGCGAAGCCGATCTCGACGAGCCGGTCCCGCAAACCCTGGACCGTCTGCGGCAATGTCGCGATCGGCTGGTGTTTCGGCGCGAGCTCGGCGAAGCGCGAGAAATCGACCTGGTACGATCGCCGGTCGGGCTCGGCGTTCGGGTTCATCGACACGCTCGTTCCTGGAATCTCATGCGCGACGGCTTCGGCCAGCTGCGCAACTTGGTAGTTCCACACGTTGGATCCGACGTTGAGCGCAAGACACGGGCCGCCCGATGTCGCGGGTCTCTGCACAGCCCATTCGATCGCGCGGGCCATGTCTGACACGTTGATCAGTGGTCGCCATGGCGTTCCGTCGCTGAGCACCTTGATCTCGCCCGATGCGATCGCGCTCGCGACGAAGTCGTTGAGAACGAGGTCAAGGCGAATTCGGTCGGAGGCGCCGCATGCCGTCGCAAAACGCAGGCAGGTGACCACCATCTCGCCAAGCTTCGTATCGGCGAGAGCGCGCTCAGTTGCGATCTTCGATCGCGCATAGGCAGTCAAGGGATTCAGCTCGTCAGTTTCCGACATCGGCCGGCCGGCCGCGAAGCCGTAGACGCTGCAACTTGAGGCGAACACGAAATGCCCGACACTGGCTTGCTGCGCCATTTCGGCAATGCGGCGGCTTGCGCGGTAGTTGATCTGATCCGTCGGCTCCTCGAAGCTTTTGCCCATCGGATCGTTCGACACGGCGGCGAGGTGAACGACCGCATCAACGCCCTTGAGGATCGCGGCCGGCAACTCGCGCGTGTCCCCGAACTGCTGCGCCGTCAGATCGAGTTCTGGAAGCGGTCGCCGCGTGGTCAGGCAGCGCGCAAAATAGGCGTTATCGAAGCCAATCAGCTCCGCATCCGGCCAGCGCGACCGCAGATGGCGGACGACGACCGGGCCTACATAGCCCATGTTTCCGGTGATGAGGATTTTCATCATACGCTCGTCACGGGCTTCCTGGGGTCTTGGGGCGCCGGTCCATTGACGATGACTGCGCGGGGGATTGGGAGGATGAATTTACCTCCAGCCTCCGCAAAGCTGCATTGCTGAGTCATGATCTCGGCCCCGAAATTCCAGGCGAGGATGAGCAGATAATCCGGGCGATCCGTGGCAAGCGCCTCGACGGGGCGGACGGGGATGCGCAGGCCGGGCATGTATCTACCGACCTTGTGTGGATTCCGGTCCACCACATAGTCGATCACATCGCCGTCAATCCCGGCAAAGTTCAGAAGGGTTGCGCCCTTGGCCGCGGCACCGTACGCTGCCACGCGTTCACCCTTCGCGACTAGGCCATGCAGGAGCCCCCGCAGCTCATCGCGAAGTTCCGCGACCCGTTGTCCGAACCCCTTGTAATATTGCAGCGTGCTCATCCCGAGCTCCGCTTCCTCCCTCATCATGGCCTCGAGCCGGCTAGTCTTACCGGGCTTCCTGCCGACCGTAAGCCGAAGCGAGCCGCCGTGGATGCCGATGCGCTGCACGTCGTTGAGATGCAAGCCGTGACGTTCGAATAACGGGTCCAGCGCCCTCAGCGAATAATAGAAGACATGCTCGTGGTAGATAGTATCGAAGGCTCCCGCGTCGATCAGGTCGCGCAAGTATGGAAATTCGAACTCGGCGACGCCATCGTCAGCCAGCAGGATGGCGAAGCCTGCGACAAATGCGTTGATGTTCTCGACATGCGCAAGAACGTTGTTCGCCAGCATCACATCGGCCCGCTTTCCCTCCGCAACGAGCTGGTTCGCCGTATCAGCGCCGAAAAAGGCCTGCAGCGTTTCGACGCCGATGTCGCGCGCGGCCTGGGCCGGCCCCTGTGCGGGATCGATCCCCAGGACAGGCACGCCGGCAGCCAGGAAGTTCTTCAGCAGGTAGCCATCATTGCTGGCTACTTCCACGACCAGGCTGTCACGTCCAAGCGCATAAGTCTGCAGCAGTGCAAGCGCATGATGACGGCTATGCTCGAGAAGCTCCGGCAGAAAGGACGAGAAATAGGGATAATCCCTCCCAAATAAAACTTCCGGGGGGATCGTTTCGCTCACCTGAACGAGACTGCATGACTCGCAGAATATCACCTCAAGGGGGAACTTGTCTTCAGGCTGCCCGACGTTGCTCGGCTCAACGAGCGCATTGGCGAGCGGCTGAAGTCCCAGGTCGAGGATAAGGTGGAGACTGGAAGATCCACACGAGCGGCAATGGATCAAGCGTGTCATGGCCGGATCCGGAGCTCTCGCTGGCTTAATTTGCTGTAGGAATCGGCGAGCAATGCTGTCATCGGTTAGCCTCGATGATGAGATCGGCGTTTCGCGCAAGGTCGGCGGCGCTGCGGATCTGTTCGAAAGGCAGGCGCGACCGCTCGGCCATGTCTAGCAACGAATGCTGACCATCGGCAAGATTGAGCACCCAGAGCAGGGCGGCCTGCGGGATGTCCTTCTGGCCGCTGATTGCCCGGTATAGGCCACGTCTGCCCAGCTGTGGCTCGCCACGGCCGTCTGTACGCACGTACACTCTGTTCTCGTCAAGGAGATCGACGATGGCCCGGAGCATCTCATATGAGTCCGCAAGCGCGCCGGGTGTAATGAACGAGAGATCGTCCGCGGAGGTGTGATACTCCGGGAAGGTTCCGTTCGGAGACCGCATGAAGCATCCCACCGGCAGGTCGTATCCCGGCGAACAGTATTGGCGCTCGTCGTAGCCGATCGGGCTGAACGGCAAAATGTTGAACGCCTTGCCGCTCCGCTCGAGAATGTGGCTCACAGCGCCGTCGATCGCGGCGTCTGCGCGGCGGCTCTGCTTGTAGTTGAACGGACCCGGGTCTCCGACGCAGGTGAGGATCAGTCCGTGCTTGATCAGCTTGGCGCGGTCGCCATGCGCCGCGAGCCAAGTGATGGCGCCTATCGTCGCGGGAGCGAAAAGGAAACGGTAGCTCAGATGCCTTTTCCGGCTGCGCACGTGCGCGGCGAGCGCGGTGGCGACGACGATTCCCGAGAGATTGTCGTTGGCGAGGCTCGGATGACAGCAATGTGCCGAGATGAGCACTTCGTCGTCGATTTCGCCGGGAATATACAACTCGCCGTAGGTGAGTGACCCGGCTTCCAGCGTGCTGTCGATGACGACGCGATAGAGCCGATCCTGCATGCTTTCCCACTGAGTGTGAGCGAGACAGAATCCCCAGCTGTCCGCGTAATAGCCTGTTCTATAGGGGATGAGGCCGGGTTGCTCCGGAAGTGTATGGATGTGAGCGCTCAGCTCGTCCCGGCTGACGATCCGGTCCACAGGGCTGCTGTAGCCGACAAGATGCAGGTTGCAGGCGCTAAAGTCGACGAGAATGCGCCCGTCGAGATCCTCGATGCGTGCGCTTCGGACGTTCCACTCGCGGGGAACCTCCCAGTCGAGCACAGGCGTTCCGGTCGCGACCTCATGGATGCTGAGCGGAATCTCGCGCGCGATCCGGGCGAGCGTCTGGCGAACGCCGTCGCCGGTGAGGCTGCGGTTCATGGGAAACAGGTAGCTGGCGAGCGCGTAGAGGTCGCGGCCGTCCGGCACGTGTTCGGTCCGGGCGAGGCTTGTCATGTTTGCTCCCCGGGCCACCAGGGCAGTCGGAGCGAGAGATCAGGCCAGCACATGTCTCTTTCAGAAATGGCGGACGCGGGCAGCGGCCAGCGGATCGCAACGGCGGGATCATCGTGACGAAAGCCGTCGTAGAGTTCGGGGACGTATTTCTCTCCCATCAGATACTCAACTACCGCGGCATCCGTGAGCGTCTGGAAGCCATGAGCAAAACCTTTCGGGATGTAGACCATGAGATCGTCGTCGCCAGACAGTTCCTGCGCGAACCATCGGCCCCGTGTCTCAGACGTCGGACGCAGATCGACGATGACATCGTAAATGGCGCCTTGGCTGCAACGAACAATCTTGGCATCTGCGTGAGGCGCACGCTGGAAGTGCATGCCGCGAATGCTGCCGCGCCGCAGCGTGCGGGATGTGTTCCCCTGCACTGGTGCGAATGCGATCTTCTGGCTTCGGAACGTCTCCGAGCACCAGACGCGCGCGAACGAACCTCGGTCGTCTCTTACGGTGTTCAGGTGAATGAGCCAGGCGCCTGACTCGCCTATCTGTTCAAATCTCATGGCGGATCGCGGCGTGAAGCTATGGACCAAGCCCTTCCAGATAGGCGCGCACACCGGTCTCGCGGACTGCGAGGGGGCGGCGGCCTCATCTGCCACTCCAGGTTTTCCAGGGAGGAGATCCGCTGTCCCAGAGCTCGTTCAACACCGTCTTGTCTCTGAGGGTGTCCATCGGATGCCAGAATCCGGTATGCCGATAGGCGCATACCTGTCCCTGGCGTGCCATGCGGTTCATGGGATCATGTTCCCATATCGTGTCATCCCCATCGATATAGTCGATCACACCCGGTTCGGCGACGAAGAAGCCGCCGCTGATCCACGCGCCATCACCGCGTGGCTTTTCCGTGAAGGTGTGAACCGTGTCGTCGCCCTCGCGCAGGACCATGGTGCCGAACCGCCCGACCGGTTGGACCGCTGTGACGGTCAGCAACTTTCCATGCTGGCGGTGGAAGCTGGTCAGGGCGGTGATGTCGACGTTGCTGACGCCATCTCCATATGTGAAGCAGAAAGTCCCATCGCCGATATGCTCGCTGACGCGTCTCAGGCGCCCTCCCGTCATCGTGCTCACGCCGGTATCGATGAGGCAGACTCGCCAAGGATCGACATTGTCGGAGTGGAACGTTGCTGTATGGTTCTTCAGATCGTAAGTCACGTCGAGATGGCGCGACGAGTAGTTATGAAAATATTCCTTGATCACATGCGCCTTGTAACCGAGACAGATGATGAAATCGGTTATGCCGTGGACCCCGTAGCCTTTCAAAATGTGCCACAGGATCGGCTGGCCTCCTATTTCAACCATCGGCTTCGGGAGAACGCCAGTCTCCTCTGAGATCCGTGTTCCAAGTCCGCCTGCAAGTATTACGGCTTTCATAAAAAACGCTCCTGCCGACGCAAGACCTAGGGCGGACTATATTACCCAGCGATCGGAAAATGCCCACATCCTTAATGAGCTAACGCTCATGGTCTGGCGGATCTCGGAAGATAGGCCGGCGGAGCTGTGCGACGCAGCCCAGATATTCCCTCATTGATCTGAGGCCGTCAATTGGTTCAAAGCCACAAATTCATTATCAAGTTTTGTGCTGGTTAACGGATCTTCGCAGCGATTCCGCCAACTGAGAGTACAGAACGCGCGTATCATAAAGCGTCCGCACGGTATCTGACGCAGCCTTTCCCAATGACTCGCGATGTTCCCATGCGTTCATAATTCCGGCGGCCAAACCCTTCACATCGCCAACCGGCACGAGGCGACCATTTATGCCGTTAGTGACGAGTTGTTCAAAGGCTCGAATCTGGCTGAGCACGACGGCTGCGCCGCAGGCCATCGCCTCCAGGGCCGCCAAGGCGACGGCTTCATTGTCCGATGGCATCGCGTATACGCCACAGCGGCGGAAATAATCGCGTATCTCAGCACGACCGACAAAACCACGAAACCTTACGCGAGATGACAGAGCCAGATCAGCCGCAAGCCTCTCCAGCATGGGCTTGTCCGGTCCGGTGCCAACAATATCCAGGGTCCATTCCTCGGGTAACTCCGCCATGGCCTGGATGAGATCACTTGTGCGTTTCTGCTTATCGGTCAGCCGCGCTACGGTGAGTACGGTCTTGCTACGTTGCGTAGCGGGGTCGGGAAAGAAATTCGAAACATCACAGCCGTTGGGCTGCAACCTGGAACGGCCGCCGTATCTTTCGATCAATCGGCATTCGTCCTCTGTCTGACCGTAACACAGGACCGCCTTCTTGAACGCACTTGGCTTGCATAACTTCACTACACCTTGTGACAGTCCGCCATGATCGGCGCCCGTTACCGGCAGGCTAACGCGGTGTACGATGTGGTCGAACCTTCCGCTCCAGTGTTCTTGCACATATAGCAGATCTGCATCGTCGTGGATAAGCGCTTCTCCAAGGGACCTCATGAAGGCGATCGCATTAATCCGCTCTTCGGCATACAGAGACCAGCGCGTCTGCCGGCTGAGCCGTTTCAGCCATACCTGCTCGAACGGTCGGTACCAGCGTTCCATTTGAAGAAATCGAACAGCAATGCCTTCATCCGTTTCGTACTTCCCTGCCTCATACAATGCCGGGATATACAGGGTCGGATTGATGCCATTTTCCAATAGGCCACGCGCATAATACCACGACCAGTCGTTTCGATACGTTTCGAGATAGCTTTGTCGGGTCTGACCGAGTACCCCTCCAAAGAATCCTTCGAAGGTGCCGCAGCTCAGCAGCATTGCTACGTTCATGGTATTTCTCTCGATCGGTAAAATTACGTTCGGCCGTCCTTCGGATCCCGATGGCGCACCTCATTAGATGAAGCCCTCGGCCATTCGCTATAAACCGAATGGAAAGCACGGGGCTGCTGAGGCCGGTTTTACCATGGCTGCGAGTGCACCAACTTTAGGCATTGACCATTGAATGCGCGTCTCATAGACAGACCAGGGCATAAATGCTCGTTTATTGTCAAATGCCAGCAACAAATCAGCGCGATATAGCTAAGACGGAATAGCCTTGCTGGTTTAGTTAATGAGGTATACGGATCGAACTGTACTTCATGGACGTCTTCGACAGGTTGGCATCGCGCAGATTAGTTTCCTTCTGAATGCATGCCAATCGCGAAAATATGCGGTGGTCCTGTCAAGGCTAGGTCCGATCTCGTCGCGACCCCATATGGGCAGCGCGCGCGACGGAATATTTCGCCCAGCTGGGACACTGAGACAGATGAGCGTCGGGGCGACAGCTGCGCTGAGTACGCAATCCAATCTTGCGGCATCAGTGCGCCACGTGACCGCCCTGTCATCGAGTTCGGACTCGCAAACCCGAAGAGGCGTAGTCAAGGTAGGTTACCGGGGCGTGTTGGACGCGGTCGCAGTTTGGTATTGGTTACGTCCAGTTTCGCGCGGCGGTCACGCGGATCGAGCAACCTTGACACGGTCGGGTACTGCCTCATGAGCATTGAGCCGATCGGCCTGCTGACGGTCATAGCCGGCCTACTATGCCTACAGCTCGGATATCTTGCCACAGCTTCGACACTCGTGGTTACGACCCTGTTCGGAGCGGCCGCAGCTATCCTGATTGGCGGGGCCAACATCCAGCCTGCGCATCTTTTTCTGAGTTTTGTGGCAGCTACTGTCCTTACCCGCCGCCGCGAGGCGGCCGAGGCGCTTAGGGCCATCCGCATGCCAGAGCCAGGCTTTTGGCTCATGTGCCTGGTGATATACGGGATCATCACCGGCCTGCTAATGCCACGTCTGCTCGCAGGTACCACAGCAATCATTCCGCTTGGTGTTTCGGAACACGCCGACACTGGTTTTACCGTACCGCTTGGCCCCGTATCCAGCAACTTCACTCAGTCAGTATATCTAACAGCTGATCTTGTTTGCTTCACCATGATTGTAGCGGTTGCTTCGACTCAAGCCGGCTTCGTTGCCATCACCGGAGCACTCGTGGCATATGCCACGGGAAACGTGCTATTCGCGTTTCTGGACCTTGGTACCTACTTCTCCAACACACAGTGGCTCCTCGAGTTCATGCGGAACGCCCGGTACACACTCCACATTGAGGAGGAGGTGAGCGGGTTGAAACGTATTGTGGGATCTTTTACTGAAGCATCAGCCTTCGCGGGCTCGACACTCGGGGCACTAGGCTTCGTTGGGACATTGTGGCTGTGCGGCTACCGTCCGGTGCTGACCGGCACACTCGCAGCGGCTTCGCTTGTCCTTGTCGTTTTGTCGACGTCGTCCACGGGACTCGCTGGTACGCCACCTGTTCTCGCGATCCTGTACGCCACAGCCTTGATGCGCCGGGGCATTAACCTCAACAGGCCCTTTAGCTCTGCGGTTCTCATGTGCGCGCCGCTGCTGATTGTCATTGCGATCGTCGCCTTGCAACTGGATGAGGAGACGGCCAAACCAATACACGACTACATCGACACCTTGATCCTCAGTAAATCAACTTCGTCTTCGGGCGTTGACCGCGCTGCCTGGAACAGCTTCGCGCTGCAGAACTTCTTCGACTCTTATGGACTGGGCGTCGGACTCGGCACTGTACGCACGTCGAGCTTCCCCATGGCGCTTCTGTCAAACGTCGGGGTACCAGGAACTATCTTCTACCTGTTGTTTGCGGCCATGGCGTTCGGGCGCCGGCGCGGGACGTCGCACACGTTTCCCGCTGACGTCCGACTTGCGGCGCGCAACGCCTGCCTCGGCCTCTTGATAGGCGCGATTTTCTCGGGCGCGACTGTTGAACAAGGCCTGTTGTTTTACGTGCTCGCCGGCTTGGCCTGCGCCGAACCTGAGCGCAACACCCCAGGACGGTGGCCGGGACTTAGTCGACCAATTGGGACGAGAAAATGAGTTCGATCCCGCCCTTTGCGGTCAATGGCCGCTTCCTAACCCAGCCCATGACAGGGGTGCAGCGCTATGCGCGGAACGTGGTCACCGCGATGAACGCAGCTTTTTCAGAATTGGGTGCTAATGCACCAATCATTGCTCCACCGTCCGCCCCCGATCCGGGCCTCTCGATGATGCCGCTTATCAGTGCCGGCCCGCTCGCCGGGCACGCTTGGGAGCAGATTGTTCTACCATGGCAGTGGCGCGGCCGCCTGCTCAACCTGTGCAATACGGCACCTACCGTGAAGGCCGATCAGGTTGTGTGCATCCATGATGCCAATGTATTCATCGAACCTAAGAGCTACAGTCCTGCGTTCCGCGCCGTTTACCCTCCGCTTCAGCGCCTTATTGCCCATCGCTCGGCTAGGATTGCGACGGTTTCGACCTATTCTGCGCAACAGATCGCACAACATCTGCCAGTGCGTGCTGCGGATATTGCCGTGCTCCCTAACGGGCACGAGCACGCGCTCGCCTGGGATCCCGCTCTCGCACGCATCGGCCCTTCAGCAGTGGCGGGCCTCCGGGAGCATTCAGGGCGTAGCTTTGTGCTCGCGCTAGGGTCCCGTGCACGTCACAAGAACATGCAGCTATTGCTCGCTGCCGCTCCAGAATTTGCCGCGATGGGCTTCGACGTGATTGTCGCAGGTGGAGGCGCCGGCATTTTCGCTTCGCAGACCTTGCCCGCTGCTCCGAACGTGAAAGTAGTCGGCTATGTCACAGATCATGATTTAGCTTACTTGATGGAGCGGGCACTGTGCCTGGTGTTCCCATCTTGGACAGAGGGTTTTGGTCTCCCGATCGTTGAAGCGATGGCACGCGGCTGTCCGGTGGTCTCATCGAACCGCGCCAGCATGCCCGAGGTGTGCGGCGATGCGGCACTGTTGGCGGCGCCTGATGATCCGGCCGCATGGGTTCAGCACGTGCGTGCGCTCGCGCATGCACCGGATCTGAGGCAGGACCTCATTGGGCGGGGGCGCGAACGGGCCCGCCTGTTTTCCTGGGCTGATGCGGCTGCCGGCTACATCGAGCTTATGCGTGAGCCCAGGACTCGTTTGCCCGTGCACAGCGCTGGAGATCGGACGTTGCCCAACATTGCAGTTGTAATCGCAACCCTTGGGCGACCGGAAGTTGTCACCGCGACGCTGAACTATTTACTTGAGACACAGACTCTGAAACCGGCAGCCGTTATTGTGTCCTGCGCCGTTCGTGGAGATGCGGGCAACGCTGCCAATCTGCCGGCTGTCACAGTCGTAACCGGACCGCCTGGGCTGGCAGCACAGCGAAATACAGCCTTGGCGGCACTGCCGAACGGAATTGACGTGGTGGTTTTCTTTGATGATGATTTTGTGGCTGACGCGGACTGGTTGGCTGCGGCAGCCAGGATCTTCCGCGATGATCCGCAGGTGGTAGGCCTCACGGGACGTGTCCTCGCTGATGGCATCAAGGGACCGGGGTTGTGCTTCGAGGATGCCGTCCGCCTTGTGGAAGCCGCCGACCACTCAGCCAACTGGGAGCGCATAGAGCCATTCAGCCCCTACGGCTGTAATATGGCATTCCGTTTGTCCGCGATTGACGACCTACGGTTCGATGAACGTCTGGTGCTCTATGGTTGGCTTGAGGACCGCGATTTCGGCGCGGCCCTCGCGAAGCGCGGGGGCCTACTCATCAAGTGCGCAAGTGCTCGCGGGGTCCATATGGGTGTGAAGAGTGGCCGAGTCGCAGGGGACCGGCTTGGTTACTCGCAGGTCGTTAACCCAATCTATATGCTGCGCAAGGGGACTATGACCCCCGGACAGGTTGCCGGCCAACTCTTCAGGAATATCGCAAGCAATGTAGCGGGCGCGGTGAGGCCAGAGCCGTTCATCGACCGCAGAGGGCGGCTGAGAGGTAATCTCAGAGGATTAGGAGATGTGTTGCGGGGGCGCCTCGAGCCGGAGCGTGCGGTTACGATTAGGCCCGCAACTAAAGGCATCCCCGTGAGGTTGCCATGAGAAAAATAGATGCATCGGTACCGATTGGCCGGAGCAGGTCCGATCCGATCTCCGCACGCGCACACGCCATGAAAACCGTTTCGATAATAATGGCCACCTTCAACGGAGCCCGTTTCATAGGCGAACAACTCTCTAGCTTGGCGGCTCAAACCTACCCTTCCCTCGAACTTATAATATCAGATGACGGATCAAATGACGGTACGCTTGCCATTATAGACGAGTTCTGTCGCAACGCCCCTTTTCCCGTGATCGTTCGCCGCAACGAGACGCGGCTGGGATACGCTGAAAATTTTCTTAGCGCGTCGAAACTCGCTACAGGGGACTACATCGCGTTCTGTGATCAGGATGATCGGTGGACCTCTGAAAAAATAGAAGTCGCAGTAGAAGCGCTTTCTTCATCAGGCGCCGAATTATTTGTTCACTCGGCTAGCCTGATGGACGTATCCGGAAGTACAATCGGCCAATTCTCTCAAGGCATTAATAAAAGCCACGTTTACGAGCCACTCGAACTTGGCCCGTGGGCGGTTTTTTACGGATGCACCATGGTATTTTCGAGAAAGCTTTTGGATTTGGTCGATGGGGCTTACAGAGGGCCACATACTTTCGAATTTGAAGGCTTACTGTCCCACGATCTTTGGATTTACTTCCTTGCTACAAGTTTAGGAAAAGTGATCGTCGATGAGCGACCTTTGATCTGCTATCGGCAGCATCATGCCAACCAGACTCCACACGTGCAAACCCGACGGTTTCGCGCCTGGTGGATTTCCCTGGGAATCGCGGCGCATCCCAAGCTGAAGAGAAGCGAAATTGCGGATCATCGGTGCGGGCTAATGGAACACTTATGCATGTCGGCTAGCGACCCGGGCGTGAAATACGCGGCAACGCGTGCGGCACGATACTGGCGACAACTTGCAATTTACGAACTCGAGAGGGTGAAATTCTACTCAGCTAGAGGGCTTTTTCACCGCGCTCTAGGCTGCGGCATTTTGGCTTGGCGCGGCGGGTATAAATCCGTCGGCCGCGGAGGTCTTGGATGGCAGCTTTTAATAAAGGACTTACTTGTTGGAGTGTTCCGACTGGTTGCCGTGTTCCGAGCTTATCGCTCGTCGAGGTAAAATAGATGTCCGAGAGCTACCTAAAGCGGAACGTCGTTTACAACATCATTGGAGCCTCAATCCCTACATTGGTCGCTGTGCTGACTATTCCGATTTATCTGCGGGTGATTGGAGAAGCACGATACGGAGTTCTATCACTTATATGGCTGGTATTCGGCTATTTCGGGCTTTTTGATTTTGGCTTGTCACGCGCGACTGCACATCGCCTGTCGATGTTACGAAGCAGCGGAATTAAGACCAGAGCAAGCATCTTTTACACTGCGGCCTGCTTGAACGTTGCAACAGGGCTATCTGTGGCTGGGATATTTTATCTCGTTGCTGTCCCCATACTGAACATAACCATCAGCAAACATACGTCGCTCTACGGCGAAGTTTTTGCTTCGCTGCCCTGGATCGCAATTTTTTTTCCGATAGCGCTCTTAAATGGCGTGCTAGTCGGGTGTATGGAGGCCAACGAACGCTTTCTGCAACTTAATATTCAACAAGTGGTTGGCGCCATTTTGCTGCAATGCTTGCCTCTTGCTTTCGTGTATTGGTTAGGATCCAACCTGGAGGTTGCCGTGCTGGGGGCTATCGCAGCACGGACTTTCGCTATTGCTTGGTTGGCTTTCGAATGTATCCGCTGGGCATTTGCCGCAGGATGGCCACAGGTCGATAGGAGCCATATCAAAGAGCTCGTCCGATATGGAGGCTGGATCACCGTCACAAACAGCGTGAGCCCCGTTCTTACGAGTATAGACCAGTTCGTTATAGGTTTACTACTCGGCGCGCGTGCCGTGGCGCACTACTCCATTCCCTTCAGTCTGGCAGGGAAAGCGTTGATCGTGCCGGCTGCACTCACGCGGGCTTTGTTTCCGCGCCTGTGCTACTCGACAACTATCGAAGCCCAAGAACTAAGTCATAGATCACTGATAATTCTAAGCGCCACGATGGCCCTCATATGTGTCCCCGCTATACTGCTCACTAAGTTAGCCCTCGGGATGTGGGTTGGCGAAGACTTTGCTCTTGAGAGCCATCTGGTTGCGGAAATTTTACTGATAGGAGTATGGATTAACGGCCTCGCTTTGATTCCATTCACCCTGCTTCAAGCTCAAAATAGACCGGATCTCGTCGCCAAACTCCATGCGCTTGAAGTGATCCCCTTCGTACTTCTGCTTTCGCTATTCATCAAGATTTTTGGTCTTCCAGGAGCCGCAATGGCTTGGTGCCTGCGGGTAACCGCAGATGGCGTATTGATGTTTCTAGCTGCGGGCTTCAAAGGTGCTGGCTTGAAAGAACTTGGAGCACCAGCGCTCGCTGTCATAGCGGCGTTGCTGATAGCCGAACTTATTAGACCAGACATAGGAGCGGCACTCGCATGGGCTTTGGCGATACTCTCATGCCTGTCGGCGTGGATGCTTAGCCGCCGGGACCAAGTATTGATTTCCTATGTGCGGCCAATAATTTCGAGGATCGTGAATCTTATTTTCTAAGTTTCACTTTGGCGAGCGATCTATTGTCCAACGCTAACGAGTCCGTCGGTTCGAAAGTCGGTTGAGCGCTGATCGAATGATGAAGCAGTATCGTAATCATCAGGAATAGGCCGCAAGCTCAGCCATGAGGACGCGGCGGAAGTTGTGGCCGACCACGAAGAGGACGGCTTTGACGCCGTCTTTCGATAAGCGTCGTTTTGGTCCCACCTTTCACGGAGCATGGGATAGGCGAGTTTCACGATCTCTTTGAAGGGATCGGCTTGTGTCTATGCTTGACCATGCGCTTAAGTCAGACGTGACGACGGGCCGGCTGGAAGTGATCACCGTCTGATCGTCGCCGTCAGGTACGATCGACGGGGTCCAATTGGATCTACGCATAACGAACCCCACGCGACAACAATGCCTTCTCAAATTGGCGTTGATGGTTTCGTTCCCGCCTCTGCGAGTTCTGGAACTCGCCGATTACGTTGCTACCCGCAAAGGGAGGTATTGCAGGATGGCGAAGGCAAAGAGGCAATCTAGCAGCGGGCGCAGGCAAGATCGAGCGCGGGTCGCTGGCGGGCAGGACTACGAGGTCCGCTACGAAGCCGGGAAAACCCGGAAGTCTGCGGTGAAGAAGGCGTCAAGAGGTCGACACAAGCCGGAAGCGGATGGAGCGCCGGCTGGACGTTAGGAACCTCTCGCAGACCACTACATTGATTCGCATCCACGTCTCCCGATGCGACGCCTAGCGAAATCCAAAGAGTCGGAGTCGATCCATGAAGAAAGCATATTGGGGCTTTCCAATCATCCCGACAGCAAAGAATTTCGTACGCGGGCAATACTCTGTGGAAATGATGAGAAAGCTGCTCATCCGGCTTAAAGAACGAATCATCGCGCCTCCGTCATCGGATCCGATGCCGTGGCTTCTTAGCACGCGAACAAGCTTGGACGATTTTTGCAAGAAGATCGACGGACCTCTTTGGGAGGAGTCCAAAGACTCCAGTCAGAAAATACAGATTGCTGCCGATGCAAAAATGGAGAGTCTGGACATAGATCTTGGAGGCGGCGGAAATTTTCCGCTTTTGTATTTTCTCGTTCGCAAAATGAAACCTTCAAACGTCGTAGAAACAGGCGTCGCCGCGGGATTTTCCAGTCAAGCAATCTTGAAGGCCCTTAAAAAGAACGGAAGCGGTCGACTATACTCTAGCGATCTTCCTTATTTTCGTATTCAGGATCCCGAGAAATACATTGGATATGTAGTTGACGACGAACTCAAAGAAAACTGGACTTGTTTGCTCAAGGGAGACAGGAGCAACTTGCCAAACATACTTTCGCGAATTGATAACATAGATATCTTCCATTACGACTCGGACAAATCGTACTCCGGCAGAAAATGGGCGATCAAACTGATACTGCCGCGAATGCACAAAGGCGGCGCAGTCATTATGGACGACATCAATGACAATTGTTATTTTGAGGACTTTGTAAAAAGCAGCAAGGTTAAAGCGCATGTTTTTGAGTTTCATGGCAAATATGTGGGGCTTTTTTTTGTAGAATAGACTCGGTATGCCCTAGGTGTTTAGTCCCGAGCTTTGATGGTGCATTCTTATCGCACGATTCGAAGGATGCGCTATGGGACAAGTTTTACACGGCTGCGCCACCACGACGGAGGCAGTCCGTCGAGCAATACAGAATAGTCAAGAGAGCCTGAGGGCGCTCGCCAAGCGCTACGGGATCAACCAGAAGACCGTCGCGAAGTGGAAGGAGCGCGAGACTGTCGCCGATCTCCCGACAGGCCCGAAGGAAGCCAAATCGACCGTGCTTTCCATCGAGGAGGAGGCGATCATCGTCGCTTTCCGGCGGCATACGCTATTGCCGCTCGATGATTGCCTCTATGCGCTCCAGCCGACCATCCCGCATCTGACGCGATCATCCCTGCATCGCTGTCTCCAGCGCCACGGCATCAGCCGATTGCCGGAGGTCGAAGGCAGCAAGCCTCCGAAGAAAAAGTTCAAGGCTTACCCGATCGGTTATTTCCACATCGACATTGCTGAGCTCCAGACCGCTGAAGGCAAGCTCTACCTCTACGTCGCCATCGATCGCACCAGCAAGTTCGCCTTCGTGCAACTGGTCAGGAAGACGGGAAGGACCTCCGCCGCGGCCTTCCTCGAAGCTCTGATTGCGGCTGTCCCCTACAAGATCCACACGGTTCTCACCGACAATGGGATCCAGTTCACTTTCCCGCCGCGCTACGCAGACGGCCCGACGGCAAGATACGTGACACATATGTTCGATATGCGCTGCCAAGAGAATGGCATCGAACATCGGCTAACCAAGATCAAGCATCCCTGGACCAATGGCCAGGTCGAGCGCATGAACCGCACGATCAAGGAAGCGACCGTCCAACGCTACCATTACGATCGACACGATCAGCTCGAAGCACACCTTGCCGACTTCATTAACGCCTACAACTGCGCTCGGCGGCTGAAGACCCTGAAGGGTCTCACGCCCTACGAATACATCTGCAAATGCTGGACTTCCCAGCCAGAACGATTCAAACTTAATCCGCTCCAGAAAATGCCGGGACTAAACACCTAGGTGGTGTGGACACTTATCGCATCCATAGCATGATGGCCGCGAGGGTGATGACGGCCCGGTAATCTCGGGCGGTCCTTTCAAAGCGGGTTGCGACGCGGCGGAACTGCTTGAGTTTGGAGAAGCAGCATTCGACGAGATAGCGCTGGGCATAGAGATGCTTGTCGAGCGGATATTTGAGCGCGCGTGACGGGTTGTTGGGTATGACGGCGAGCGCGCCCTTGCTATGGCCTGGCGCAAGTGATCGGCGTCATAGGCCGTATCGGCCATGACGACCTCGGCAGGTAATCCCTCGATCAATGCGGCGGCTTGCGGTGCATCGCCCCACGTGAACCGCACGGGACACCCCAAGCCACGAACGGCCATATGTATCTTGGTGCTCAGGCCGCCGCGCGAGCGGCCGAGCGCCTGATCTTCAGACCCTCTTTTTTGGCCCCGGCAGCGTGCTGGTGGGCTCGGACGATGGTGGAATCGACGATCAGATATTCGAAGTCCAGATCATCGGACATCGCCTCGAATATCCGCCACCAAACACCCTTGATGCTCCATCGGCTGAAGCGCCGGAACACGCTGTTCCAATCTCCAAACGCCTCCGGAAGATCACGCCAGGGAGAGCCCGTGCGCACGATCCACAGCACACGAACATCCGATTGTCGCGGCCGGTCGAACCCCCTTCTGGTCAGGCCGGCCCATGAGCAGCGGCGCCATCCGCTCCCACGCCGCCAAAACCAACCGCTCCATCACACCCAAGACCGCTCCCCAAAAGAAGCCTTGAATCTGATTTGCTCCTAAAAGGGAATCCCTTGAGTCCACACCACCTAGCGCGTCCTTATCAATTCGCGCTCGACGTTGCGGACGACCGGTGCGGGATTCTGGAAACGCCAAGCCCCGGCCGGCGGCTGGCGGCCCCGGTCCAGCGGAGAAAGCCGGGGCCGCTACAGCGATCCCATGACGTGCCAGACGATCGGTTAGCACCAGGATCACCAGCATGGCGTACGTGGTCCTGCGGCCGATCCGGTCACCTAGTAGACCCCGCGATGCCGCCGATAACCCGCGCGGTCTTGCGTGCCCCCGAAATAGGGATTGATGACGCACTGCGCCGAGCGGCCCGATGCCGGAACGTTGCATTGAGGCAGCGACGTGTAGCGGCATTCGTAATAGGTGGCCGGGCCGTATCCCGCAGGCAAACCGGATAAGCCGGATCGTACATCTGGGCGGCCGCCGGCCCTTGCAGACTATCAGATCGCCAAAATCGCCAACGTCTTTCGCGAGTTTGCGTTAACAGTGGCCGAGGTGTCCCTGGGCTCTCACCTGGCCGATCACGGGATCAATGGGGGAGCATCACGGCGGTCGTACTTGATGACGCCGAAGATGCCGCGCATTTCTCCCTAGCTTACACGGGGCGTATTCTCCGTGTCGTCAAACCACGGTAAGCCCTCTCGTCATCGCACGCTCGATCTCGCTATTGCGCGAGGTCTTTGAGTCAGTTGAACCAGTAATTTGAGTCAGTTGAACCAGTGAACTGCAGCAGGCGAACTCTTCCATGGACGTGAGCAGCCGGCATTAATGAGGATCCGGTGCAGTTAAGCGTCAACCTGAGGCAACCGAGTCTTTGCTCGCAACGAGTACTCTGATGTCCCAGTCGATGCAATCGTCTAGTCGTGAGGGCTCCGACCAACCGAGATCATCGACGCTATATCCTCTTGATTCCAAAAGCCGGCGCACATCTGCGGTAGCTGAACCAAGGAAACCGTGGGTTTCCACTACTATCACGCGCGGATCGATGGTCATCTCTCGCAGAATGTTTGTTTCCGCCCCCTCACAGTCTAATTCTAGAACGTCACACGCGGGCAGTTCATCTGGACGTACGATGGTTCGCGAAACTTCCGACCCATATACCCCGATGGCCTCACTTACGACTGCGTGGACAACTGTGAGATGGGCCTCGACGCCGTTTAGGCTGGCCGCACGACGCACCGCCCTCACCCCAGCAAGATCTCCCTCAAAACACGTGACGCTCCCTTTGTGGGTCGTCGCCAAAGCTGCGGTGACAGCAGTCACTCCCAACCCTCCACCCACGATGACAACTCTATCGCTTTGACGAACATTTTTCTTCAAAGCAGTCACAAGGCCGAGTTCATAGTTTGGCTGATCGCCAATCGGAAAATACAGCCTCGAAAACATTACTCTGTCGCCAACCTTGCGAGGTAAGCCAACTAGTACATCCCCAAAGACCAAATAACCGTCGGAGGGCATTAATGGTCGGATAGCCCTCTTATAACAATAAGAGAGTACGCGGCCACCCAGCTCTGAAATGCCGCGACTCCGGTAAACATTGATAAGTTTATCGAACATGCCTTCAGTCCTCGGCGGGTGAACCCGTCAAGCAATATCGAGAGTTTGAGCGAATTGTGGCGCATCAGTTCCGTCTAGCCCGCCTCCATGACCTTCCGCTTAACAGGAGCGGAACTTCACTTCTTGAGCGCTGCGGTTAAAGTCAAGTACCGCAACTCGGCACGCCCCCGAGGGACGCAAGCGCATCTGGTTCAGGGGTTAAGAGCCGTCGGGTTGCAGGCGACCGGCTGGATTAAGGCCATTTTGCGAAAGGAATGGGACCATCGGTTGTTATCTGTCGTTTCCAGAACATCACGAGCTGACGTCATCAACGACACTATTGTTCGCCAGTGTCAGCCTGTTACTCTCCCCATCACCCTCTACATCTTGGAGATCCGTCCCCCTGTTGCTGCGATTGGTTGCGAGCCGGAGATATTCTAGCGAGTGGGGCAGCTTGTTCCGCTGCTAATGGAAGATAAAATAAACCCGTGAAAGCCATGCTATAGTAACTTGAGTGTTGAGATGGCCTATTCAGACAGAAAGGGTACATGGATGGACTCAGCGCGGAAAATGTTGTGCATGTTCGTGCGGACGTTCGCACGCTTACGTCTAGAACGGCAGTTCGGAGCAAGGCCATTCTCCCCCACCAAACAGCTCCTTGCGTCGCGCGATGTCGAACGGGCGACCAATCCACGGCGGCATGAGCAAATAGTGGAACTAACTCAACGCTCAAATCAACATCGCACCGCTTGCCAGATGAATAATTTTCCTCTTGGCTTGTGGGCCGCTGCCTTCATCACTCTAAATGTTCCAGCCGCATACGCGGCGTCAGAGGAGAGGTCCGGTTCCTGCGAATTCCGTCCAGTGATGATCGAGAACTTCGACGAGGAGACCGCCCCCAACCGTCGAATCGAAAGTATCTCTTCCAGCCGAATTGGCCCGGCACGCTGGACCGCGCACACCCCTTGGGGCGGTGATTTTGGCGACGCCACTTTCATAGACCCGGGGCCGGGAGGCCCGTTCAAAATCAAGGACGGAATCCTGTCCATTACGGCCTCCAAGAATCAAGAAGGGCGGTGGACTTCGGGCCTGATCGCAGCAGCCGATGCCAGAGGGGTGGGCACAGGGACGCGCTACGGGTATTTCGAAGCGCGCATGAAGATGCCGCCGGGGCCTGGCACTTGGCCGGCCTTTTGGCTCGCAGCGCTGAAGCCCGCCGACCAACGGGACGGCAACGTGGAAGTCGACGTCGTCGAATATTATGGCCAGTTCACGGACAGCTATCGGTCTGTCGTGCATGTCTGGTTCAATGACCCAGCCAAAAAAAGAGGCAAGGACGAGAAGATCGACGTGCCGAATAATTCCCTGGTCGAGGACTTTCACACATTCGGGGTCGATGTTTCTCCCCAGGCCATCGTTTTCTTTCTCGACGGCAAACGGGTCTGGAGTCATCCAACCCCGCCCGAGCTCACCTATCCGCTGTACCCGCTCGTTAACCTTGCGCTCGGTAGCGGGTGGCCTATCGATAGAACGCCGAACCCGTCTACACTCCTTGTCGACTACGTCCACGTATACGGACGGGATGCTGGCCCGCCAGAGGGTTGCCCGCCAGGTCCACCGCCTGTCCCACGTTGATGGTGATAGGGCCACCTACCAGGCGTCATCGGCAGCCTCCCGATATGCTATGAAGCTTGCATCTTATCGGCAGCTGTTTTGTTGACCCCTTGATGACGAACTCACCAGGCCTAGTCCCGGCTGCAGGATCGTTTCCGCGCGCTAAAATCAACAATTATCCATCTTTGAAAATCATTATTATCACCTACGATTTCTGCGCGCTATATGCTTCGTGACGCGTTTTAGCAGAAACAGGCGCTCGTACGAGATCAGGCATCGGGACGCACTCGGCGAGAAATGGCTGTCGTATGCAGGGGAAGCCCTGTTCAAAGGTCCATGCTTGCCTGGAATAACGTAACCTTTCTATCATCTTTCGAATGCGACAGGAATTTCATCAATGCGCGTTCTGCACCTGCTCAATCATACCAATCGCCTCAACGGACACGTTCACGCTGCCATCGACCTCGCATGCGCACAGGTTAAGTTGGGCCATAGCGTTGCGGTGGCGAGCGGAGGTGGAGACTTTGACGCTCTGCTTGCCGCCAACAAAGTGGACACCATGCTGCTCAGCCACGAGCGTCGGCCTGCAACGCTTATGAAGGGGTTGGGAGTACTTTACCGCCAGGCTCGCGATTGGCGCGCAGACGTTGTGCACGCTCACATGATGACGAGCGCTGTTCTGGCGTGGCCCGTTTGCAAAATACTGGGTATTCCGCTCGTCACGACCGTCCACAATGAGTTTCAAAGAAGCTCAATTCTGATGGGTCTTGGTACGCGCGTGATCGCGGTGAGCGCGGCCGTTGCTCGCTCAATGCAAAGGCGAGGCATCCCCAAGTCGAGACTGAATGTCGTATTAAACGGAACCATTGGATCGGTTCGATTCGAAGGAAAGGATCGAACACCGCGTCATCTCGACTCTCCTGCAATCATCTTTGTGGGCGGCCAGCATCCTCGGAAGGGTCTTCCGGATCTTTTTGCAGCCTTCAGTACAGTCTACAAGAAAAACTCCGGGGCACGATTATACGTTGTTGGCGCGGGTCCGTACCTCGATACATACATTAACCTGGTAAGCACGATGGAGTGCGCAAGTGCCGTGACTTTCATGGGAGCCCAGGATGATCCCTTTCCTTTCCTGTTGGGCGCAGATGTTTTTGTGCTGCCTTCGCATGCTGATCCAGCGCCCCTTGTATTATCGGAAGCTCGCGAGGCTGGGTGCGCGATTGTGGCAACAGACGTCGATGGAATACCCGAGCTGTTAGAGCACGGAAAGGCGGGCATTCTCGTTCCGTCCCGCGAGCCTGCCAGGCTATCAGAAGTGCTCTGCTCGCTCGTTGAGAATTCGGGAACTCTTCTAGAGTGGAGGAAGAATAGTCAATTTAACCTTGAGCATTTACGTATCGAGCGGGTCGCTCGAGAGACGCTGGAGGTTTACGCAGCCGCCTCTCGCCGAAGTCGCGGACAACCTGCAAAACGCGCCTGAAAGGCAGATCGCACGATGACGAAGCCAGTCGATGGCTTGCCTTACGAACGCGACAATTCGCCTCACGCTTGCACCTCAACATAAGGATTCCACCGATATTCTCTAGAAACTCCAATGATTGCAAAGGGACTTGCCGATGGTGAAAAGCGTCACTAGTTTCGGCTTTCCTTAGAGTCAGGACCTTCCTGTATATGACCAGACCCGACACCCTAGCGCCGCCGCCGAGACCTCGGTCGGAGATTTGAATGCCCGACAGTCCGAAGCTGGCCGTGGTCATCTCCTGCTACAACTACGAGCCTTTCGTCGAGCGCGCCATTCGAAGCGTCCTCAATCAGACCCGTGGTGACTGCGAGGTCGTCGTGGTCGATGACGGATCAACGGACGGTTCATGGGAGGTCATTAGCCGCACCGGCGTGACAGCCTTCAGGATCGAGAACAGTGGCGCACGGCTAGCGTGCTTGTTTGGCCTTGACAGGACACGAGCGCCGTTCGTCCTTTTCCTTGACGCCGACGATGAACTCAAGCCGGCCGCCCTTGGCAAGATTATCGATCGGCTCGACCCCGACGTGGCAAAGCTCCAATTTCCTCTTACGCGGATCGACGCAGACGGCAATGTCATTAGTGGCGCTGTTCCGTCACTTGAAACATTTCGCGATCGCGATGTCCTCGCTCGTCAGGTTCTCAGGAGCAGCGTCTACAAGTCCCCACCCACATCGGGAAACGTATTCCGCCGAGATTTGTGCGAACTGCTCCGCGAAGCCGATTATGACAAGTTTGTCGACGGTGTTATTCTGTTCGCCGCGCCCTTTTTAGGCGATGTTGTCAGTATTTCCGAGGAGCTTGGATGCTATCGCATTCACGGCCGCAACGATTCGGGCCTCGGGCGTATGCCCGACGCCGGCTCTCTTGAGCGCGATATTAATCGCTTTTTAGCCAGGATGGAGCATCTGCGCACGATCTTACAGCGGCTTGAGCCGGGCCAAGAACTGGTGGATCCGCGTGAGTCTTTCTATTTTCGCGAACAGAGGTTCCATCTGCAAGTTGCGTCTGGACAACGTCCGCGGCTAACTGCCCTGCCGGGACTGGTCGCGAAGTTGTTGGGCGAGCCGATTTCGATGAAGAACAAGCTAGCTATGGCCGTTTACTTCATTCTCGCATCGATGCTTCCGAACGACAGAGGCAAGGCTCTTCTCGCCTATCGACTCAAAACCGGGCAGCGCACAGCTCTCGGTTTCGCGAAGGAGATAATTGGAAGGGGAGCTCCGCTCCGAAATTGATCGCGCTCCCTTCAGGAGCCGCGGCTGGTTTGCCGAAGGTCTTGCGCCACACTCGATTGATGCGCACTCTCTGGCTCAGCGGAATTGCCGCCGAGTGAGGCCTCAACCTGTAGAGTAGAAACACGGGCCGTTGGTTGGTAGTCAAAGCCACCTTGGCGGCCGAACGATTCAATTCCAAACTCGCGGAGTGCGGCAATGGCGGTGGCGGCCTGCTCGTCTGCGTCTTCCGTATAGACCGGGTAAGCGTTCGAAACGATGTGACTACCCTCGAGCTTTAGATCTCCGACGAACAATCCGTTTTCAGAGACATGCCGCCTGAAGTCCTGCTCTGCTGTTTCAACGGAACCGAAAACATGATCGGCATTAACCTCGACCGCAAAGAACTCCCGGCTACCAGATTGTCCGTAGAAATCTGAATACATTGTCAGGCGCTTCCACGACCCGGCGTGGGAGAAATTGTAGAGTATGGAATCCGTGAAGCCTCGATCACCCAAAAAGCTAAAAAATAAGCTGATCAGAGTTACCGTCATAAGTTTTTCGTCAGAGCGCAAACCGCATAACTTCTGAATGCGCTCAAGCGGTATGGTCGATACCACGCGACGTGCAGCAACGCGTCGGCTGCCTGTATTGAGGAAAAATTCTCCATCCTTTTTTTCCAAGCTTTGCAGTTTCGCTCCAAGGAGGAAGGTGACGCCGTCGCGCTCTAGCCGCTGCGCCGCACCTTGATAAAGGCGGGCGAAGCCTTCCCTCGGGCGCGCTAATTGCTGATTTGGAGCTGATTTGGGTGCAGGCATTACCCAGCGACGGAAAGCGCCGCGCAGCGAAGCGTGCTCTTTGATCCAAAGCATTCGCTTCTGCGCAAAATTTATGTCGATCTTCTCCGCTGGAAGACCGTAGAAGCGCTTCATGTAATTTCCCAATCCAGAGCGGTGCAGCAGCCGGGCGCCGATCCAGTACTGAGCAAAATCCCTCGCGTTCCGCAGACGGCTCCGGAAGATGCGCGCAAACAAAACAGACGATAAGATGCGGAGCCACTCGACAGGACCGGCGGCTATCAGATCATCTTTGATCGAAATAGGATATTTCGTAACCATACCCTGTGGGTTCAGTCGACCCCAGCTCGGGTTGATCGGAACGTAAAGCGGCAGGAGCTCCGGCAGGTGCGCTAGCAGGGGTGAGTCATCTTGGAATATGAAGCTCCCGATATCGAACGTATATTCTCCAATGCTGCGGTCGATGTGGTTGCCTCCGATATGCGCGTACTCGTCGACGACAAGCACATTTTGATGACCCTGCTTTAAAAGGATAGACGCAGAGACAAGTCCACTAATACCAGCTCCCAAGATAATGACGTCAAAAGTAACCTCGCTGCTGCCATCAGTTGCTTTGAGCATATGACTTTCGTTCATAAAAAAGGGACGGCCGCGAAAAAGATCAGAACGCGCAATACAGACTCGCGTCGGACCGCGAGATGATGACGCAATTGAGGTAATCTAGCATCGTTGAAGCCATTACGCCAACTGCACGGCTGCTGAAAATGTGGCGTCCAAGTCACTACTTCTGCATTTCTTCCTCGGACGGGACTGCATCACGCCGGCTTTACGGCGGGTGCGCACTCCGTTAACAATGTTCGAAGATTTCCCGAAGCGACACCAACCGGCAATCGTCGCCCGTTGTCACCCAAAGCGCCGCGGAATATGGTTTTTCGAGATTTTTCAGCATAAAAATTTACCGGTCCCAACAGCGCCGAAGGTGATAATTCCGTGAAGGTCGCAATCATTCACTACTGGCTCGTCGGCATGCGCGGCGGCGAGAAGGTGATCGAGGCGCTTTGCGAGATGTATCCACAGGCCGACATTTTTACCCACGTCTACGTGCCGGAGATGGTCTCAGACCGGATTCGCCAGCATCGCATCATTCCGACGTTCATCAATTCGCTGCCTCGCGCGAGTAAGATGTACAAGACATATCTTCCACTGATGCCGCTTGCGCTCGAACAGCTTGATCTACGCGGCTACGACCTCATCATCAGCAGCGAATCCGGGCCGTCCAAGGGCATCATTGCGCCCTCAGACGCGCTGCACGTTTGCTATTGCCACACCCCGATGCGCTACATCTGGAACATGTATCACGACTACCGGAATAGCGCCGGCCGGGTGGCACGGCTGATGATGCCGCCGCTCACTCATTACCTGCGAACCTGGGACGTGACATCGGCCGCCCGGGTCGACAGCTTTGTTGCGAACTCGGCGACGGTTGCGAGGCGCATTCACCGGTATTACGGAGCACCTTCCGTCGTCATTCACCCACCCGTTGACACCGGTGCGTTTTCGATCGCCGCGCCCTCCGAACTTGATGAATATTATTTGATGGCTGGTGAACTCGTATCCTACAAGCGACCGGATCTCGCGGTGCGCGCCTTCAACGAAATGAAGTTAAGGCTCGTCGTGATCGGCGGTGGCGAGATGCTCGATGAACTTCACCGCCTTGCGGGGCCTACCGTCAAGATCCTGGGTTCACAGCCATTCGATGTCTTGAAGCAACATTATGCGCGATGCCGTGCATTGATCTTTCCCGGCGAGGAAGATTTCGGGATGGTGCCGGTTGAGGCAATGGCGAGCGGCCGTCCCGTCGTCGCCTTTGGTCGGGGCGGCGCTACTGAAACCGTTGCAACTGGTCTGTCGGGTGTTTTCTTTGCCGAACAATCGGTCGAGGCCATCTCGTCGGCCGTCAGAAGTCTGGCAGATATGGAAATCGATCCCGAAAAGATCGCCGCACACGCGCACCAATTCGGCCGAGATCAGTTCTTTAAGAAAATGCGCTCGCACATTGATGGCCTGCTGGCCGCAAAATCGGGCGCGCACTGATGGCGCAAGCCGCGCGAAGAATTTTGACGCTCGCCGGCTCGTCAGTAATCGAGAGAGGTATCGATCACCGACAAGTCTTCCCCCTCAAGTACAAGGCATGACAAGCGGCCAGTCGCAAAGGCGCCCGTATCGATATTGATTCGATTTGGCCCGACTTCTATTTCGCGGGTGGGGGTATGTCCGTGAACGATGATCTTGCCGAACTCGTGCTTTGAAGACAAAAATTCCCGCCTTATCCAAAGCAGGTCATTTTCCTTTTGGCGCGACAGCGCGACGTTGGGTTTCACGCCGGCATGAGCAAAGAAGAAATCGCCGCACTCGAATGAATTTCTCAAATCTCTGAAAAAACGAAAATGCGCTGGTGGCAAAGCGCTGTGAAAATCCGATTGAAGCTTGGCGATCTGGCTTCCGTTCACCGGGGTTTCAGCAGGCACGCCGTACGAGATTAGAGTCTCCAGACCACCCAAACGCAACCATTGGTCGAACAGGACCGGATCGCTCAGGCATTTGATTGCGATCAGTTCATGGTTGCCCTTCAAGAATACGGATTGATGCGTGTTCCTATGTTCGACCAATCTATCGATCGTTTCGCGCGACGATGGCCCGCGATCGATATAATCACCCAAAAACACGTAGAGCGGTCTTGGTGTGGGGCGGAGCGCGATATCGTTACTGATCCGAGCCAGCAACTTGTTGAGCAGGTCAAGGCGACCATGAATGTCGCCGATGGCATATATCCTCAGCTCTGCCGGTACCGATGGACGCCGCCCCCGCACTCGGAGTTCGCTAAGACCCGGAACAAGCGCCAGCACTTGTCAACCCACCATTGCCGAACGGATTCCACAGCGGTGGAACATCAACTTGGGCATCTTGAACCTTTCAATCACGCAAATCGCAATCCTTGCAATGCCTTTTTGACAGCGTCGCTATGGTCTTACTTTGCGTGGAACAATGGCCCGCGCAACGGTTTTGTCATCTTATCTTGTTCTGAACATTGTGTGAGACGCCTCGAATAGATCATGCTTGGCTGGACGTGCCAAGCCAAAAGATCAACCATATCAGCATGTTAAGAAGAGATAGAACGCTGACGATCGGGATCAACCATAGCGGTAAGGCGCGCTTGCTGGGTTTTGTAGTCTAATGTAGTTTAAGAAACAATTTTCAATCAGAAACAAACATTTGGCGGCGTTCTCATGACCACTCCAATTACATCGACGGCGCTTTTTGGTGCGGTGTTTCTTGCCATTTCCGCTACCCAGGGTTTTGCAGCGTGCCTCAACCCGAGCGCCTCCCTCGAATCGATCGGTCAGTTCCGAGCCAACCCTCAGGGGCTGGTCGCCCCGGGTTCCGATACCCGTACCATCGAGGGGACGACGCGAGATCTTGCGGGAACAGACGCATCGCTTGTCGGGGAGCTTATCAGGGTTGCGGCAGGCACGGCCCCCCGGTTTCAGACCGCGATCGCTGCCGGTCTCGCCCAAGCCGCAATAGCTTGTTCGACCGTTGACGAGCAAGCGGCCCAGCTCATTCAGCAAGCCGTAGCCGGCTTCCAGGACGGACAGTTCCAGGCTGCGTTTGCCGCGGTTGCGGGAGATCTCTCGACGGCCGCGACGGAGGCTGCGAACGCTTCTGCAGCCAGTTCGGTCGGCAGCGTGGTTGTGGTCAATCCGAACACATCATCTCGCTCGACGCTAAGGCCAGGCGGCGGCGGGGGCGTTTCGGCGCTTATCCAGATCTCGTCTCCCAGCGTCGGCAACCTCGGTAGTCCATCATCGACTGCGGCAGGTCCGGTGAGCCCGACACGTTGACACCGAATTCACCTAGCGATGCGCCAGCTTTGGCCGAACGGACAGGGGTCAGTTTGAGGAATTACGCATGAACATTGCCGGGCAATTTTCACCCTACACGCCGGCGATAGATAACGATCCCAGCTCCGGAACGTTGTCCATGCTTCAGATCCGCGACTTTCTGGGCCGCGGCTGGCGTTTAATTGCCTTGGTTACCGCCCTCTCCACTGTGGTTGGAGTAGCCTACATCGCAACTTCGCCGTTCAGGTACACTGCGCGCGCGGACATGATCATCGATACAAAGAGGGTTACCTGGACACAGAGCGAAATGGCCTCTGAAAATCGCACGATTGAAGATGCATCGGTCGAGAGCGAGATAGAGACTACCAAGTCCGAAAAAGTCGTGGAAGCCGTTATTCGTCGCTTGCGTTTGACGGAGGATCCCGAGTTCGTCGGATCCGGACCGGGGCTCAGGCGCCGTATCTTTTCGTTATTCAAGCTGAGTTCAGCACCAGAACAGGAGCCGTCGAAAGACGAAGTGATGCGCCGCGTCGTAGACACCGTTAAGGCCAATCTGCGCGTTACCCGTCTCGGACGCAGCTACATCGAGCAGATCGCCTATACCTCGCTTGATCGTGAGAAGGCTGCCATCATCGCCAACGCCTTTGCGGATGCCTATATTGAAGATCAACTACAGGCGAAGTTTGAAGCGACTCGTCGTGCCACCGCATGGCTTGAGCAGCGAATTGGCGAGCTGCGCCAGCAAGCCAGTAACGCCTATAAGGAAGTTCAAGATTTCAAATCCGAAAACAGCATCATCATCGGTGTCGATGGCAAGCTGGCGAGCGAAGTGGAACTTGATCAGCTTGGCATAGCCTTGGCCAAGGCCCGTGCCGATACCAGCCAAGCCCGTGCCAAACTGGATCGCATCACCAGAGTTCTGGAACAACGGTCGGAGAAGGAAAGCTTCAAAATTCCTGATCCAGTTGTCACGGACGCGCTAAGCAATCCCGTGATCACAAAACTTAGACAGCAGTTTCTTGACAATCAAAACAAGGAATCCGAGTGGAGCGCCCGCTACGGTGCCGATCACCAGGCTGCCAGAAATCTGCGGGCTGAAATGGCGGCTCTGCAGCGGGCGATCTGGGATGAGATTTCCCGCATTGCCGAAAGTTACAAGAGTGAACTGCAGATCGCAAAAAGCCAGGAAGAATCGATCGACAGGCGTATGATCGAGGTTTTCCAAAGGTCCGCGTCAACGCGACAGTCACAGGTCCGTTTGCGCGAGCTTGAGACTGCCGCGAATACCTATCGCGGTATTTACGAGACATTCCTCTCACGCTTCACTCAATCGGTGCAGCAACAATCGTTTCCTTCGACTGAGGCCCGAGTTGTCACGGCAGCCACCCCTCCCCGTACGCCAAGTTCGCCAAAGATAGGCTTGACGCTTGCGTTGGCATCGCTTTCCGGACTGGCGCTTGGAATAATGGCAGCGTTTGGCCGCGAACAAATGAATCGGCAGGTCCACACCCGTGCGCAACTCGAGAAACTGCTGGGAGTTAGTTGTCTCGCCGTTCTGCCGGCATTTCCTCAGAAAAAACCTGTCCTGCGCAAGCTGCAGGCGACTCGGGATTCAAGCGCATTTCGACAGATCAGCGAGGTTGCGCCATTTTCCGCAACGGCCGAAGCTCTGCGCTACATCAAAGTCGCCATCGACCTTCACCCCACTGGGGGCAAGGTGATTGGGATAGTTTCGGCGCTCCCCGGCGAAGGAAAAACCACGGTAGCAACAGGTTTTGCGGCCTTCGTTGCAAAGAGCGGCGCACGCACCTTGCTGATTGACGCCGACTTGCGAAACCCGTCGATGAGCCGGGCCCTTGGCTATACAAATGCGCCAGGCTTGGTCAACATGGTTGCGGACAAATCGGACTTTGACGATCTGGTCATCACAGACTCGAAGTTTAAATTTGATTTCTTGCCATCTTCAACCCGGATGAAGCCCTCCAACAGTTCTGATATCCTGAACTCGCCAGCGATGAAGGATATGCTCAAAGCCGCCAAGAACAATTACGACTATGTCCTTGTCGACCTGCCACCAATCCTTCCGGTGGTTGATGTCAAGGCTGTGGCCCATCTGTTCGATGGCTTTGTATTGGTCGTTGAGTGGGGCAGCACATCCACCGACGAAGTTCTCAAGGCGCTCCACGCCTCCCCCATCCTCTCTGAGCGACTTCTGGGTGGCGTCCTCAACAAAGCCGATGAAGCCGTCATGCGCCGCTTCGAGGGTTATTCCGATCGGCGATATACTTATTACACAAATGAACCCGCATCGGCGGAAACTGTCTAGCTCTTGGCCCTGGCAAAGACCCCTCTCGCGTTGGTTGTTGGACGAGCGCTGACCTTTGCACTTGGCTGCCTGGGGCTGGTGTGGGGGATTTTCGCGCTTGCCCACAGCGAGGCGGCTGATGATTTTCGAGAAATCGAAGGTCGTCTGTTGCGCTCAGAGACGTTGAATCGGACGATCTCAACCCAGACGTTGGAAAGTCGCGCTGCGCAGAGCCTCAGCGCGTGCGATACCCATTCTCAAAGGGCAATGTTGCTCCTGGAAATGCCGTTGGCGGAATCCGCGCTACGGACGGGCTTCGCTCAGGAGTTCGACCGCCACGTCCGGTCTCTTGAGACTCGTTCGAGACTGATCCTGAGCTGCACGCCGCGAGATTCGTTCGTATGGCTCCTGGTATTCAACCTGGAGGCCCTGCACGGTCTGTTGAACCACCGATCTTTTGATGCGCTCTCCATGTCCTATGATACCTCGCCAAACGAAGCATGGATCTCAATCCGTCGGACCATCGTTGCGACGCCTCTACTACTTATCGCGCCCGAAGCTCTCCGGCTCAAAATCATCAAAGAATTTCAACAGCTTATAACCAATGGATTGCCGGACAGTGCGGCCCGCAGCTATTTGGCTGCTCCTCCGGCAATTCGTTCGCTACTACTCGCTCACGTCCAGCAGCTCAATCCTTCCCAACAGAAAAGCTTTTCGGACGCGTTGCACAAATTTCGATCTTGACTATCGTCTCTTGCAAGAGAGCGAATTCCGTTGCGCGATATCTTTGCCTGATCTACCGAACTCGGGAAGTTGCCATGATGTATCGGACGCCGGTTCTGGTGGTTGCCTTCTCGCTGCTCGGATCGCCCGTGAGCTGCCTGGAAGAATTGGAAAGCCTTCCCGCCGCCACGCTTACGGCCGATCAGTGGCAGCAACGTGTCATGGAGGCGCGTCGCCGCTCCGAGGAATACGTCGCGAAAGCGCGCACGCGAACCGCAAGTCCTCCCCAAACGGACCAGGAGGATGCTGAAGCCGCCGATCAACGAGCCATGAACGACCCAAGCCTGCAGCGAGGCGACGTGATTGCCACCAGCAAGGGCTTTTTTGTCTTCACCGGACATGATCGCGACGAGCGTACGCCTGCGGACTTCTCGCCGGTCCTCGCACCGCCACTCCCTCGATGAGGATCATTCGAGGGGACTGATGGCCCCTGCACGATGGCCAAATGGCGAGCCGATCACGTCAGGTTGATGCCGATCATTCCCAAAACATGTTGTCGAACACATAAAATTCGAACAAACATTTAAATTGAGGATCTCGGCTCTCTCCGACGGAACTCACGATATTGACCCCGCACTGCAGCATAACATGGAGGCACAGCTGCTTCAATCTGGAGCGGAACTAATAAACAGCCGAAACTAGTCAACGTGTTCAATGCTTCATTTGATTAAGGTTTATCAAAAAATGCGTATAATAGAGCCTTGCGTGATCTCTGAAGTGGGCGCATTGATCTGTTAAAAATCAGTAAATTTTAACGACTAAGATGAATCGTTTTTGAAGTGCCTTCTTAAGGAGTACCAAATGAACAATTTGGTCGACACTTTCCGATTTGCAGCAAACGCCTCGCCCCGTCCTGTCGGACTTACTGCAAAGCGGACAATCGATATTGTGCTGGCAGTCTCTGGAATTGTGTTACTCGCGCCTTTGCTAATCATTTGTTTCATCGCCACAATTATGACGTCGCCTGGACCGGCTCTGTTCCGACACCGACGGGTCGGCTTTGGGGGGAAATATTTCGATTGCCTGAAATTCCGCACGATGGCGACCGACGCATCGGCGCGACTGCGCGACCTTCTTGACTCGGATCCTAGAGCGGCGGCGGAGTGGGCGACCACACGCAAGCTGCGGCACGACCCGCGGGTGACCCCGATCGGAGCTATTCTACGCAAATCCAGTCTGGACGAGCTGCCCCAATTATTTAACGTCCTGAAGGGCGACATGAGCATTGTTGGGCCTCGTCCGGTTACCGATGAAGAACTGGTTAGATATTCCGACGCCATAGGGGCCTACCTTTCATGCCGGCCGGGCATAACCGGACTCTGGCAGGTGAGCGGGCGTAGCACCACGACCTATGAGAAACGCGTCAAATATGATGAATTTTATGCACGGAACTGGTCCATGGCTTTGGACGCGAAGATAATAATTGTTACAATCCCTGTTGTCCTGCTCTCGGATAGCGGCTTTTGAACGTCGCCCGTGCGCCGGGAAGCCGCCGAAAAATGAGGAAGGTTACCCGCTCCACGTCTAAACCGATCGGACAAGACACAACGCGTCGATCCAGCGGCGCTTCATGTCCCAGAATACGTCGCGTTGCGTCTAGCGGCGGCTCGCTGCGACTCTTCATTGATCGTCTCCAGCTTTGCTAACGGGTAAGGATAGCGGGTCTACATTTAATGAGATGCCAGCAACCTCCTTTACGTTAATTTGGCATTGAGATTGCTGATTGCGTTCGTTGTGTTTACTCATCGCTTGTCTCAGAGCGGTAACGACGAATGAATCATCTCCAGCGGTCGACAAAAGCCGACAGCGAATTGCGGGATTCGTCGGCCCAACTCCGCGGTGGGCGGAGGAGCAGGAAAGTCGCCATCTGGCTGCTTGCCACAATCATTATAGGGGCAATGCTTGCATGGCTCGCCTTTCTGGGGTGGGGAATGATCACTTTATGGCAGAGGGTGTTCACATACTAGTTAACCCTAGGCGCCTCTGGACGGCCTAGGTTTTTTGCACATCGCGCTTTGTTTGAAGACGAGGCTGAAGTTTAATCCTTCAAAATTCCAGCCGGCCTTCAGGCATAAGCAAGGCATTCGCAACAATCGCGTCCTTCAATCGCAGCGGAACTGACGACGCGAGCGCCCCCGGGAAATTCAACTGAATGGGAAACATTCTTGTCGCTGGCGGAGCAGGATACATCGGGGCGCACACCTGCCTCGATCTATTCAATAAGGGCTTCACCCCAATCGTGTATGATAATCTCTCAAATGGTCATGCTGAATTCGTCAAGTGGGGTCCTCTTGAAATCGGCGACATTCGGGACCGTGGCAGGCTCGATGACGTGCTCAGGAAACACAAGCCGCTCGCCATTGTGCATTTCGCCGCATCGATCGAGGTGGGCCAGTCGGTTCTGGACCCGGCCAGCTACTACGAGAACAATGTCGTCGGCACGATAACGTTGCTTCGAGCGGCGCAAGCTGCAGGAATCGACAAGATCGTGTTCTCCTCGACATGCGCGACGTACGGCGTTCCGTCCTCAATACCGATCAATGAGGCCCACCCTCAAGCGCCGATCAATCCTTACGGCCGCAGTAAACTCATTGTCGAGCAGATATTGAAGGACTTGGATCTGTACCAGGGCTTTCGATCGCTAATTCTGCGCTATTTCAACGCGGCTGGAGCAGATCCAGAAGGACGAATCGGGGAATGGCATTCGCCGGAAACTCACGCCCTCCCGATCGCGATCGAGACCGCCTTGGGTCGCCGGCCACATTTTGAAGTTCTGGGAACGGACTATGAAACGCGGGATGGATCGTGCGTGCGCGACTTCGTCCACGTGCTGGATCTTGCCGACGCGCATGCCCGCGCGATCGAGCATCTCTTGAATAATGGCACCAGCCACGCGCTCAATCTTGGCACCGGTCATGGGACAACCGTGAAGGAACTGCTTGAGACCGTTCAGCACATTGCAGGCAAGAGCATTAGCGTCAAATATGGGCCACGCCGGGAAGGCGACTCACCGATTTTGGTAGCAGACAATGCTCTGGCGAAACAAACGATCGGGTGGTCTCCGCGGCATGACCTCCGGTCGATTGTCGGTACCGCCTGGAACTGGCACTCAAATTGCTTGTCGATTTGACCCGGCGCTTGACCACCGCGGGCTGCAGGATGAAGACCATAAGAGTTCGTTAATCCCGTTTGATAGAGAAGATTTAACCTCGCAGCCGGACAATCCGCCGATTGATTGCGCGCGCACACGCGGTCGCATCATCCTCGGTCAGTGGTTGTCTCATGGCACGACACTTATATTCGATGGCGGCTGCAATCCTTGCAGGCGCGCTGTTCGCTGGCCTCGCCGAAGCTCGCAGTCGGTCCCCACAGGACTCAAATGTGTCTCCAGGGATTGTGGAAGCTTCTCCGACATTAGCTCCGTTTCAGCATGTCCGCTTTTGCCTTCGATATCCTTCTGATTGCAAGACAAGCGCGGCGGAAAGCGATCGCATCGAATTCAGCACGGAGACTTCGGAGTTGCTGAAGCGTGTGAATCACAGCGTCAACATGTCCATTATTCCAGCCTCCAAGAACTATGGTTCCAACCTTGAGGACAGCTGGACGATTGCGCCAGATATGGGAGACTGCAACGACTACGCCGTAACCAAGCGGCACGAGCTCCTCGGAAGCGGTCTGCCCTCAAGGGCTCTGCGGCTATCGGTGGTCAAGACGGCCTCCGGAATTGGTCACCTGGTGCTCGTCGTCGCGACGACACGGGGTGACCTCGTTATGGACAATTTGACTGAGGCAATTCGCCCCTGGCAGAGCACGGGCTACCAATGGCTCAAGATACAATCAGCCGCCGACGCCAAGTTTTGGTATGAGGTGAAGTATCCTGCAGGCGGCCCGTCCATCTCGCAAGCCGATAAAAAACTTCGCCTGGCGGATCGATAGCCAGTTCATAACGTCGTGCATAGTTCTGGGAGGCATAAGCATCTTGACCGGTTTGCTCCCAATGCCGGCGTGCGGCTCCTCTCAAATCAAAGAGATTGCGTGATCGCGCGTTGCTTGGGCTCGCAGGTTGAGCAGGCTCGGGCGAGCCCGCAACCGAGCAGAATACCGAACACGATAAGATAGCCAGGAATTTGCAGTGAAAAATCGACGAGCGAGTGCAAATAGCTAAGGACCACAATGCCGGCGATTGCAGCCAGCGAGCTCCGGCTCCGATCCTGAGACATGAGGGCAGCGCGAGCAAGGAAAAAAAAGGATGCAACCGCCGCGATGACAACCATGGCTGCCACAGGAATTCCCATCTCGACCGCAATTTCTAGAATTGTGGAGTGAGCGTAGTCCCATACGCCCCCACTAGGGAAGTCCTTGCTCCGCAGCGATGGAAACAGATCCGCAAAGCTGCCAAGTCCGGCACCAAGAAGAGGTCGTTGCCGGATAGCCTCAACGCAAAACTCATAGACTGACCATCGCGCCTCATCCAACAACCCACGGGAAATAATTTGGCCCATTCGACTGAGCAACAGGACAACGAGCGCAATAGCCGCACTTCCTGATACCAGGATGAGCCAAAGTCTCACCTTGCGCCTGTTAGCGACCATCAGCGTGATCGCCACCATCAATCCGAAGCAGGCAGAAATCAATCCGGCGCGTGAGCCCGTCAAAAGAAGTGCAAAAAAGCACAGTAGCGCAGCTGCGGATCGAAGAATGATCTTGAACGCAAGGTCCTCATTCAATTTGGACAGCAATAGCAGCCGTAGCGAGGAAAATTGAACGGATTGTATCGAGAAAAAGGCTGAGCAGGACCACAGGATCACGCCGGCACCCACGAATGTGGCGGCGGTATTGCGATTAATAAACGTCGCGGTCAGACTTCCGCGGTAGGCGAGCTTAGGTGCCCATAACACCATGTTCGGCGTAAATGCAAAAGCAGCGAGACCATAAACCACGTAAGCAAGAATTGAGTAGTGTGCGAACCGGACAAATATTTCGAAATTGCGTTGCGAGACACCCAGGCAGAAGGCGCTGACGAAAGACGTTGTAAAGAGTAGAAAATGTCCTGCCGCAATCGTTGGAATCTCGGCTCGGCTAGAGATCCGGGGCAACGCATTAAGGCTAAGAATCTCGTTGGCCCGCTGCCAACTTGGATCGTTGAGCTGGTTGATCGCATTAGGAACGACCTGAACGATCGCCACCAGCGCATAGATTCCACATAAAGCAAGGAAGCCAAGTAACACCCGGCTCTGACCGGTGCTCATTGGCGTCACTACACCGCACAACGCACTTGTTGAGAGCAGAATAGTCCAGACCACGATCCAGAAAAGATCCACTGACCCGAAGAACAGCGGGGCCAGCACGAGCACAAAGACGGTGATCCACAGCTGGACCGAGCTGGCCGTCACACCGAAAATCCCGGTTGCCATCGATCTATGGCCGAATCGCTGATCCGATCGGGGCCGCGCCTAGTTAATCGGCGTGGCCACTTCATGAACGGCTGCATTGACGTTTCTGACGGTCGAGGTCGTGTTGTTAATCAGCAAGAGGAGCTTGTAGTAGTCCACAACCTTGGCGTTCGCGACGTACATGACATCCTTGGATCGCATCTGGAAGCCGGCAGCGAGCAGCATACCCGATGGATCCCGCAGATTCAGACGATAGATCGTTGGCACCCTGTCAAAGGTGAATCTCGTTGTATCGACACCAAGCTTTTCCAGGAAATGACGGTCCTCGTAGCGATAGACGTAAAGTTCACTGGGGTCAGATTGATTGTCGTTGAGTCCGCCAGCCTTGCCCATCGCTTGAGCCAGCGTCAGCGTTTCAACATCGAACGGAATTTCTGAATTGAAACCGAACACATTTTGATTGAGCGCACCTAGTGCCGTGAATGTCGGCGACTCACGCGTCAGGAAAATCACGTCGTTCGGTCTTATGAAGATATTTTCGCGCGGGTCGTGCACCACACGGCTTAGCAGCACCTTCACGCGCTTACCGTCCCGCTGCAAGGTAACGTAGCTTTCGATCGCCTCGTACTTAGGCCCCCCGGCGCGCGCAATCAGCGCCAGTAATCTTTCGCCGACGCTGTTCAGAGCCAGGACGCCAGGTGTATTCACGTCACCCAATACACTGACGACACTCGAGTGCTGCTGATTGAGGCTGACGACGACCTGCGGCTCGATGGCGCGGTTCCGCAACCGAGCAACGATTGCCTGCTGGATTTCCGGAATGGTTCGCGCGGCGGAAGGTATTTCGCCAGCATAAGGAACATAAATGCTCCCCTTCTGATCCACCGCCTGGGGCGGCAAATCGACGAAGTTTCCCGGACGAGCGCCGGCAGCTTGGCCGGGCGTAAATAGGCCGCCCGGAGCAGCTTCAAAGATCGATACATTCAGGACGTCGCCCACACCGACCACCTGCGTAGGCTTGGCGCGCTTGTCAGGAAACTGCCCTTTGAATGTGATCAGGTTAGGTTGCGACAGAAAGCCGATGGTATCAGCGCTAATGTCGACCAGCGCATAGGGCAAAGCCGTCTTAGACCGGATGCCAGCGGTTGCATTTGCATTTACCGCGTCACTTGAGGGACCGGTCCCGGGAAGAATCGAGCATGCCGGCAGCATAATCGCCAAAACAACTGCAGAGACAACTCCAAACAGCGGTTGCTTCCGCATGCCGACGCGTGCGCCCCATCGCCAGCACCGCCACCCAACTGTGTCGAGACCTAAACGCGAACGACCGCCCAGATTTGGCCGGTCTTCGGTCATCTTAGCACTAGGTGTCGCCCTCAATTCCAACGCCCTGCCCTCGGATCCTGCGTTTTCGAGTTTTTCCCGTCAATTGGCGGGACAGCTCGCGGACGCTTCCAAACCGAACCTACAGGGGGAGTCGCTCGTATCAAACAGCGCAGTGGCGCCTAGCCTCTGTTTTAGGCGGTCCGTTGCCTCTGCGCCACACCCATGTAAAGCGCTGAATATTGGAGGTGTTGCCTCCGATGGGATAACAAAAGTTGAAAAAAGGATTAACAACTTAAACCATCCATCGCGTCAGTCGGGCTGGTCGGCGACTCTGAGGCCGAGAGTAATCCCTCCCGGAAGACCTCTGGCGCCCAACCCACCCACGCGCCATCCAGAAGTCGCTAGTGTGCCTTTTAAAGCGCAACTGAACACGATTCCTGAGATTTCCCCTACATTCACATTCAACTAAGAGCCGATGAAAATACATATACAACCGATAAGAGTACCGCGACTGGCGGCGCAGAAGTCTGTTTTTGGCTCACCATCCTTGGAAAAAGTATCGTCGCTTCAACAACTTACCGGCGTGGCTCGCAACCGCTTAACAGACAAACAATTCTCTTTCGAACGCCTGCAAAACCTGGCCAAGTCAGTGCTGACCCTTTTGTAATTGCAGCTGCTTTCTTCAAAGGCTCGTGATCCAATCGCAAGTGACGATTCGCTCACGCTGGATGGGTGAGCCAGCCCGATGACGGGCGCATAAAGGCGAACAGTGGCGATACTAGGCTTTGTGTTCGCAAGTCCCACCTGTTGAGTGCTTTCTGCGCGTACCGCGGTATCTGTCACAAGCGACGGGGACATTGGCATGACGTATGCTGCAGTCGCGTTAGCCCTATCGGGGTTTGTGGTTGGCGTAGCGTTCCGCCTCAGAGCGCTCCTTTGGTTCTTGGCTCTGCTTCTGTTGGCCTCTGTTGTCTTTTCCTTCACCTATGGGTTTAGCTTTCTGAACGCCGCTCTGGCCGTGATGGCGGTGCAAGCTATCGTACAAGGCAGCTACTTTGTAGGACTGCTGGTCAGGGCTGCCTTAACTACAGCTCTCCGGGAGCGCGGAGTACTGAGATTCTGGGGTTCTCGATAGTGCAGCTTTTCTAAAAGCTCGCTTACGGCTTTTGGCAATCAGAATAAAACGTCCCGTTGGCGGCGTCGGTCCTTTCCAGGCACTGCGCAAGATCTGTCACTTGGCCGGCGATCGTGAAGTCGTATCCCTGGCTTCTTAGAACCAGCGCGTAGCGGCCAGCAGGCAGGGTGAAGTCAGCATGCTCTGGTTGTACCAGGAGCATTTCGGGATTCCCGGCAATCGGCCGCACTCTGAATTCATATGACAAATTTCGCATGTTCCAAGCATCCGACACCGGTGAAAAACTAGGTTTTCCCTTGGCATCGAATTTCAGGGCACGCACTACCCGTGCGACCACGCGAACCTCAATCCTATCGGGCGTGTTGCCTGCGAGATCGCGCCGGAACACCACGAACTTTGCTTTTCCGTCGGGAAGAACCGTGCTGCTGGATTGACCGATAGGTGTCGAAATCGCGACCCGCTTATCGGGCACCTGCTCTGGCAGAAGATGAAGTTCGCTCAAGCCGTTGTTGCTTAAAGCGTACACGCCATAATCATTGGGCAGCGGAAAAGGCTGCGTGGGTGCAACCGCGGTCTTCGCGTCAGGAGCAGCGGATTGTGGCTGAGGGGGAACCGGCGCCGGAGCTGCAGGCTTTGCGACCGCCAACGCCTCCATGCCGCCACGCAATGCAGATGTCTGTTGAATGGCCGTGTAGATAGCAAAGCCCGCCACTGCAATGAATAACGTCGTCCCGATCCAGTACCGGCTCGGCGCAGAAAGCAGCCGCCTGGCTTGAAATTCTAGCACCGGCGAGCTGTGCGCCCACGAATAAGTTCCATCGGCAGCCACGGTTCTTGGTGGCGGCTCTGGGCGGTGGATCTCCACCACCGAACGGGCCGGTGGCTCGTCTTGGGAGCTGCTGATCCCAATTTGCACAGATGGCGTCGGAGCGTGCAGACGATCCGTGTCGCGTGCCGAGAACTGCTCAACTCCTCGGATTGCCGTTTCGAGGGCAGACAAAAGCCGCGTTCGCTCCGCCTCGTCTGCCCATGACGCATCTATTTTCAGCCGAGCCCGGGCGAACTCGTAGATCGCAAGGCGCATCTGTGAAGGATCGTCCTTCACGGTGTTTATCATCCGCGAGAGGATCAGGGCGAATTCAACCGCCTGCTCATGAGGAGCGGCAGCCTTGTCCTGGTCGTGCGCTGGGAATTCTGGCTTCATGGTCCCGTGGGATTGCCTCTACCGATCTTGGGCAAGATATTGAAATAGCACAATATTAGGTTTCAGACGCTCGCGGCCGGTCCCGTGCACTTTCATGGTACACGCGGCAATCTCGGGAAAAAGCTGTTTCAGGACTTTCCTAAGACGGCAAGGTCGAACTGGTCTCTCAGGCATATGCCTTGGCCAACCGATCCGCACAGTTTATTGTCCGCATTTGCCTAGTGTCATCGTCCAAGGGATCAGGGATCATAAAATGCCGTACGCCATCAAGATCGCCCTCGTTGCTACGATCCTCGTAACACTGGGCGGCACATCAGACGAGGCGTCGGCTCGCGGACGCCTGTATCCCTTGACTCGCTGCGGGCCTGATCTCGCCTATCTCTGTCCCATCCGTGGCTACTTCGATCAGCCACCCTTCCATTACAATCTTGCTATCCACCCTGGTTGCATCAAGGTTGTCCGGGTCGAAACACCCTATGGGTCCGAACGTCGCCGTGCGATCGTTTGCGGAGCACCTGAAAGGCCGATGGTCTGGTGGTAAGACTAAAGGTCAACTTGGCGTGGGCATGCCGCGAGGTCCGCGTTACTTGCCCGGTCTCCTATTCACGTTTGGATTTGGAGACGGCACCAGATTTGGATTATTCCTGATCGGCCCGTTCAAATTGTTAACGGGCGCGCGGTCCCAGCTCCGTCCCGGATTCATGCCGGAATTGCGGATGAGATTGCCATAACCGTCCCTGGCGTTGGATACGCCATATTGCGCTAGTGCCGAATTGCTGCATGCAACCAGACAAAGAACCGCCAACGTGATTTTCATGGGCCCTCGCGTCGTTCAATGATTCTTATAGTCTAGAACGCGCAAAAATGCATCCCCAATCGGCGACATGGACCGCATCACCAAGCTCGAACCGCCTGTTGCAGGGCCTTCTCAGCCCTCGTCGCGGTTTGCACAGTTCCCCCACGATCCGCTAACAGCGGCTGGGCCACAAACATCCACCAGCAGGTATTCACCAACCTAAGCGGTGCTGGGATGATATGACGTTCCACAGCAGGATGGAGATACCGCATGGAATGGGTTCTTTTCGTTTCGTTACAATGGATCGTTCTTGGAAGCGCTACTCAGCCTACCACGCAGCTCATTCAACCATTTGCTTCAGAAGAGCTCTGTAACAAGGCAGCAGACGCAATCAGGGCTGAAATAAATGCACCAATTCCAAGCCAGCGGGTTCAAACGCTGGGACGAGTAGTTTGTCTCGTCCGCAAAGAAAAATGACAAAAAGACAAAGCCGAGCCGCCGCGATTGCTTGAGAACAAACTGACTGGCAAAGCCGCTCTATGGATCCTGCATCGCCTGTTGCTCTAGGCGTTCTTTTCAATCGAACGTAACAGACGCTGTCGGCACGCTATGTGACTTTGATTGCAAGGCCCTATAGGCGGCGCAGCCTGAAGAGAGACAATGCAGCCAAGCCTAAGCAATCACTTTTAAGCAGATACTTTTGAGGTCGTGGACGCCGCAACCTCTACTTTACAAGTGGTATCGTCTTGCCTTCTCGGCACGACCGACGATGTCCATCGTACGCCCTATAGGTTCCTGACGTTGCGTCGTACGTCCGGAAATTCGTGCAACCGGGCGGACCAACGATGCGGTTGCGGGCACGTTTCGGTACCGAGGCAGTTGTAGCCGGTCCTGCCCCAGAATTGCTGGTCTCGCTTGGTCCTCCCGGAGCTTGATTGGCTACGGCCTTTTGTTCTTCGTTCGTCGACCCTTGTGCGGCAGTGGGCTTCGCTTCTTTAGCGTCAGCTTTGTCATCATCAGCAGCAGTTGACTTCGCCTCCGCGGCGCTAGAATCGCGGTCCAAAGCCTTATGCCGTTCAATGAAACCCTTGCAGGTCATCGGGAAAACAGTTTCGCCCGAAGCGGTGAGCCCGATGGGGTTGCATCCACCAGGTGGCGGCTCGTTTTCATCAGAAGATTTTGCTGGCTGCTGCGTGTCTATCGGTTGGGCAAGCCCAGCGATACTCATCGCTGACAAAACGGACAACGTGGCGACGAAAGTCAGATGAATTGCAGACAAACGTCTCATTGCTATCAACTCAAGGAAACTGGACTAAGCTATACCAGGACCGATACAGCGCCTGTTCTAGGCAAGCTGATGGCATCATAAAGGACGCGACGCGGCCAATACATGGCACTAAACGGCTAACATTTTGCTGGCCGCATAGTGCCGGTCTTTCCAAGCCAAGCGATCGCGGCTGGATTTGCATTCTATTCTACTGGGACATCGCGGCAACGACCGAGATCAAACCAAACCCGCCGGGTCAGTGAGCCTCGATAAACAACGGGGTTCGACATTTAGCCCTTCATCCTCCGAGGCCCTTTGACCGCCGGCATTGGTAAGGCGACGACCTGGATAATCATGTTATTGTCTGTTTTTTCTATGCTTTTTGGCGCAAGCTGCGTACATATTGAACCTTTGGAATCAGCTACATGCGACGGCAATTAGTAAGACAAGCCGGCGGCCGATCAGTTCTCACCGCAACGCCTTGATCTTTGCGCGCCACTGAAGGGACACTTGTCCACCTGACCTCGAACAATCCGCCCGCAAGAGCGCTTCCTCCAATCCCGGAGCTTGCTTATACATTAATTAAACGAGACTGCAGCTGACGCCCGGAAGAAATTGTTCCACTAGTCCTACACGGGATTTCATGGCAATATCGATCGGCAAGGAATCTAGATCCATGAAAAATATCAAACTGATATTGACCTCCTCGTTGGTTGTCGCGGCGACCGCGGTAGCCACGATGAATTCGGCTGAAGCCCGCCGCATCCGGCACTTTTCCAACGAGTATGTGGTGAGTGCGGGCGTCTGTGGCGCTCCAACGTCAGGTGCCACTTACATTTATCCGGCGCCAAATTGGGAGCCGTTCTTTCAACGGCATGTCTACCGTTACGGCCCAATTTTGATTTGCGAGCCGACTTTTCAGACCACAAAAATCTTGTCCGTTCGTTACTAGCTGGCTGCGACATTCAGGTTGGTCAGCACTGGTCCGACAGCGGCGCGTGAAAGATATAGGTTCTAGACAGATGCCGGCGTTGGGAGTTTACTTCCAACCCACTCCAATATTCCCAAAATTGTGTCCCGGATTCCGACAATTTCGTGCGCGGAAGTTTCCGGGTTCCTCTGATTTGCGCTTGAGTCAGCATCGGACGTGTCGCTGCTGCGCCACGGCCCTCTGAAGTAACGGGAAGCTTTTCGCCTCCTCCGCGAGGCCCGCCTTCCCTGCAAGGATGTAGCGGCCAAAGGATCTTTCCGGCGTAGCTCGGTTATCTGCTGGCGGGCATGGATTGGCGCCATCCGCAGGAAAGTGTCGCTGCAGCAGGAAACACTCCCTTCAACAAGCTCAGTAGCCCGCCAGGATGGCAATGGCGTCCCCTCAGTCCTTCTTGAGCCTCTCGGCGAGGACCTCGATGGAAAACGCCCCGACCGGCTTCTTTTGCGCGTGGCACCCCGAAATGGACATCAGAATATTGGTGCCGCCGGCGCTTTTTGCGTTGCTGGATGATAAGCCCCCGGCATCCACCAACAGTCAGCTCAGCCTGCCATTTAGGCGAGTTTAACTGCGCCTTCCGAACAATTACTGAATGTGTACTGCTCTCTATTTTTAAGCTGATCGGTTTATTTGAATATTTCGGGAGCTTGATTTATTCGTCGGATCGATTTTCAGCTGCCTCGTAGATGACGCTCAAACTTGCTCGCTTCCCATTCGTTCGCGATCTGTCGGGGTTCGACTTCTCGGCCCAGCCCTCGCTGGGTCCCAAGCAGATATGCGAGCTTGCGAGCGCCCGCTGGATCGCGAATGGTGAGAACGTGCCGCTTGGGCACCTGGCGTTGGCAAGAAGTACCTTGCGGTCGCTCTTGGGCGCGAAGCGATCCTGGCTGGGCATTCCGTTCAGTTCGTCGCAGCCACGACTGTCGTAGCGCAGCTTGCCAAAGGTCGCAGCGAAGGTCGGCTCGAGGAGCGACTCGCGCAATTTGCCAAGCGAAAGCTCCTGATCATCGACGAACTCGGGTATCTGCCCTTTGAACCCAATGCCGCACATTGTTCTTCCAGATCGTTAGCCGTCGTACGAGAGGGGCGCGATCCTGCCGACCAGCAACCGCAGCGTCGGCGAGTGGGGCTCGGTCTTTCAGCGACCCCATGGTCGCCACCGCTATCCTTGATCGTCTGCTGCACCACAGTCACGTAATCACGATCCGCGGCGACAGCTATCGCTTGAAGGAGTAGCGCTGCAGCGGACTTCTGCAGAAACCCGCTGCACCAGAAGCCAAATCGGAGAAGAAGTCGTGAAGCAAGCCGCTCGCTCGCTACAGCGCTACGAGGGCGCGCTTCGCGAGCGGCTTGCTTCAGTCCTGCAAAAAACAAGGGAGTCACTTGCTCATGTCGCTGCGGGGTCAAATCCGGACGTCGCTTGACACGTAGTACTCGAAAGCACTGTGCCCCAGTCTACCTTTTGGCCGAACACCGGGCCGTATGGACGTAAAAGAAAAACTACGGTCGACACCTTAGCAGCCAGAAATACAGGCAATTACGCTGACTGGCCCTTTCTGAATCTCCGCCTGGCGAGCAACAGGTTTGGCCAATTGGTCGCCATTCTGGAAACGAGTTCGTCAGCTATATTTCCTCAATGTCGACGGTAGGCTTCGCAGTCAATTCGCAAGCGCCCGGAGTTTAGAGCGATGCATTCGGTTTCACGCACATCCGGCCCACCGCGAGGCACTGGCACTATATTCGGCAAGGGTTATGCTAGTCCGCCGTAGCCTTCCATGCAGAACCCTTTCAGCCTCACTGACGGAAGCCTCCTGGCGGGCCGGCTTGGCGCTTATATTCGCACCCATTTATCCTGCCGCACAAACATTACCTCGCGCAATTTCGTGCGCATCGGCTTTGAGGCCGGGAACGAACTGGCCACAATACATGCTGGTGGCCAGTCCTATTCCAGGCAACCTAGGGGCGCATTGAAAGTGATACGCCAAGCTTTGCAGCCATCACGCTCGTAGCGCCCGGAGTTCTTTTCAGAGACTTCGCTATATTTTTGACGCCAGCTTTTGCTTTCGCCATTGCCTTCATTTGCTTTACATCCGCTTTGGTCCACTCGCGGCGAACAATCTTCTTCTTAGCCTTAGCCATAGTTACTCCAGTTTTGAGGGAGCGGCCTTGTACCAAAATGCTGAGCCATGACAATGTCACAGGCAAGCTGACTCGCAATGAAATAACCAAGAATCGGCGCATGTGACGATCGCGTGAGGCGGCATGTTGTGCGCGTGTCAGCATCGGAAGGCAGGCCAGGTGGCCAGCGTTAGCTCTGGGCCATGGCTGGCCGGAACGTCCACAACACACGCCGCCCTGTAAAGCTTTTTGAAGGCCTCGGAAAACCAGCTAGCACCTAGCTGCCGGAATGCCTGCCGATGCGCACGTCTAAAACGTAGCTTATACAGTATCCCTGCGATCATCACGGGGTGGCTACACTTGTAGCCGATCGGCAAAAATTGGCCGCAAAGCTGTCAACGCCGGGCTGGATCGAACGATGCAGTAAGAGAGCAGCATTTCTTATCTGCTGCGGTTGCAGGTTTCGTGGCAGAAAAGCCACCCATCCAAATCTTCCACAAACGAGCCAGACGCAATGAGCCCACCTTGGAGCCGGTGGGGATCAGTCGTTTGTTCAAATCGCTTGATAAGATAAAGGAATCAGACCGACTGAGATCAGCTACGGCCACCGATCGCCGCGCTTGCTGGTACCATCATCTTTGAGTTTTTTGCAAGTGCTACCGCTTTTGAAAGGAATTCAAACTCCTCCCGGTGGCGAAATTACGCGTTATCGCATGACAAAGATTAAACCATTAGGGCCAGGTCATGCAATATCGCCACGCGGGTACTGTATGCGCCTCTGTCCGACAGTGCGGGCCGAGATGAGTTTGTCGGTCCAGGATGGATCGAGAGACTTGAAAGCTGCAAGCAAAGCTGCAAGCTAACTCTGTCCTAGTACGATCGTGGGCGTACCGCATTGGTAAGACTTCAGCCATGCAGCGTTCCATTGCATGGGCTTTGCGTCACTGGAGCCTCGGCGGCGCTTGATGGACGCATTTCCCTCAGCCGCGGAATTTTCCAGCGTCCGGCGACATCGTTGTTTGCAGCATCGACGGATTGAAGTCGGCCGCATATATTGTTTGGCAGAGGACCTGATCAGAAACTCAAAAATGTAAGTCTCTCGGAGGCTATCATGGATGGCTGTCGAAGCGAACGCGCACGTGCGCGGGCGCAATACCTTTTGGCTCAGATCGCACCGTTACCAGATGACTCTGAACTCCAGCGCTTGCGCGAACTCTCTATGATTTACATTCTTGAGGCCGAAAGGCTCGAACGAAAAACTGTCACCGCGCGGGAGGCTACGGAGCAGACCTCCGCAGCCTTAGATGCGATAGCCCGCGATTTTCTGCTCGGGCTCTTCGCAATAAGTCGAAAGGCTAGTTGGACGCGATGACCGTCGTTACCTGACCCTGAAGCCGCGAGGTCGCGCCGCGAGGGGGGCGGCGGCACTTGGCATTTGCGGAGTGAAACCGCGTCATAAACGTTCCTCGGTGAAACGAAACAATACTGGTAGGCGCTCTGCCGATCCGGGTGCAAAGTGCATTCATCACCGCACGATTTCGGCTGCGGGTGACTGAGAGACGCTACCGCGCTCCCGCCACAACTGGGAGCATTGGCATGACGCGATACTTTTTTGACGTCCTCACTGATGGCAAGATAATGCCCGAAGAAGGTATGATCCTGCCCAACATGGATGCGGCACGAACAGAAGCGACCTGCGCCATCGCCGATCTTGCGCGCGATACGCTTCGCTCGGGAGGCTTCCCACGCGAAGGCGTCGAAGTGCGAACGTCTGACGGACCGGCGTTCGAAGCAGCTTTGCTATGGAATTATGGCAGAGTCGTTGAGCCGCCTCAGACGCGGATTCTAATCGCGCTCGAATGTCGCCTCTTGGCACGTTTGAGACATGGCGACGGGCCTGACAATGTCCGTTTTCCAGGGGAAGACCGGAAGTGGTCGGTCGACGACCAAACTAACGCAATTGACCCATAACAAATGAAGGCGATAAGCTGACATTTACGCTGTGAGTTTGGGCTTTCTAATTTGCCCGGCCTCTGACGCGGCGCTTCCATCGATGTGTTAGTCTACGCTGTTCCGCTTGCTGGGAACGAGCGGCCACCCGATATGCGGTTGCGGATTGGCTGGAGGCGTAGGTGATTTTCTTAGATTTCATTCTTGACATCGTAGGGTACACGACAACGCGATTATTGCTTCCAACCTTGACCTTTCAGAAAGTCAAAGTTGACGTTCTTTCTTCAGACGAAGCCTGCTTCAACTGGTTGGGCTTTAAACGCTTGCCCAACGGCGCATTGCTGTGCGACGCAGATTCGGCCGGATGGATAGGCGCATTCTTGGCTGATCGTCCTCGCCGGGGCTTCAGCCAGCTTGATGCCAGCGGGACGGTTCGGCGCAGTCCCTGATTTGGTGTGCCCGTCGATTTCGACGCACCATTTCCATTTCCCGCCGATGCTCAGGATGACACTGTACTGCTTGCCCGATATTTCATTCGCGCACCTTGACCCGACCTATAGGGCCGTGCCCGCCATCTTTTCCTAGCGCGATTGCCCGTCCTCGCAAGAGCCGCTGTAATCCTCGCCATGGCCAACAAATCGCGCGAGGTAATCTGGGGCGGCAGATGGGCGCGAAAATGCGCGCCGAGACCGCCCGCAATCCGGACGCTGCGCGGGTGGGCCATCTCGGTGCTACAGGAAGCCGTTCTTCTCTTGAAAGAACACAACTTCGGGCCGATACTGGATCGAAGTCCTTGGCTATCACAGCAATCCGAGGAGGCGATCATGGCAATCCAGATCGTGATGGACCGCACCGGCGACAGCCGTCATCACTTCAACTCCCACGACGCACGAGAACTAGCGAAGGCGCAGCAGCGGTTCTACGAGCTGACGAAGGTCGGCTTCACCGCGGCGGTCCGGACCGCTCCAGGTCAGGTCTGCCAGATCCGATCGTTCGACCCGAACGCGGAAGAGACCGTTTTCTTCCCCAGGCTGGTCGGCGGGTAGTCGGTCTTTCTGCCATGTTCGGCTTTCGACCGCTGCCGCCAGGTGGCCGCTCCCGCAGAAGAGCGACGCGAGCCCTGTTTATCATGCACGGCGCCGAGGGCACGCCGGAGGGCCGGTCGCTGCGGCTACTGCGAAAATGGCTGTCGCCGAGCCAGTTGGAGCAGTTCGGCAGACGGGGCTACTTTGAGGTCGTCGGAAGTGACAGCGGAAAGCGGTACAGGATCCACGCCGGGGCCTCGGTGAACGTGTGCGAGGTTGACGAAAGAGGTCGCCTGCAGGAGGGGTTGTGTTTCATGCCGATCGGCGCGCTGCCGATCGGAGATGTCATGCTCGCCCAGAAGATCGCGCTGGAGACATGCGAGGACAAGGCGCGCGGCGTGGCCCGCAGGTTCACTCCGAACGGTTTCCATTTCAGAGAAACCCGACCTCTCGGCTGACGCCGCGGACCTCATCGCGGCTGGGGCGGAGCCGTTCTATGCCGACTCCCGCTGCGGCTTCGGCGTCGTCTTCTTGGCGGCGTTCTTCGCCGGCTTCTTACCGGAGATCGCCAGCAGCATCTCCTTCTGTCCGGCCGCCACTTTCCTCGGCTTTCTTCGTGGCCTTTGATGGCTGCTCGCCAACGCTCCGGCGCAGCGCCTCCATCAGGTCGATGACGTTGCCGGCGGCGGGACGCCCCTTTGGAGTGATTGGCTTGCCGGCGCGCTTCTGGTTGATGAGGTCAATCAAGGCCGTTTCGTACTGGTCCTCGAACTTCTCGGGTTCGAACCGGCCGCTTCTGGTTCACGATGTGCTTGGCGAGATCGAGCATATCCTTGATAACTTTGACGTCCTGGATTTGCTCGATGTCATTGGGCTTCCCATCGGTCAGCACCAACAGCAGCTTCTTGCGCTGGGGTTGACGGGCAAGCTCGGCAGCGGCATGGAGCACCGCCGCGCCGATGGGCGTGTAATAACCCGGCTTGAGCGGCATCTCCGGCCGGGTATCGGTCGGAGTCATCACGTCGGTAGCACAACGCACGATGGCGAGTTCTTCCGCAACCGTGGCGCAGCTCTATCCGGAGATCACGCTCTCGGTCTGCGAGGGATACACCGAAACGTTGACCGACTGGGTAAATTCCGGACAGCTCGATTTGCGCTGATCAACGTCCCGCGCCGTTGCGTTTCGCTCGCCGCGCACCATGTCATGGACGAAGAAATGGTGTTCGCGTGTCGAAAGGATGCGCCGATCAAGCCGTCGGCGAAGCTGCGGTTCGGGCATCTGGCCGAGTTTGATCTGGTCATGCCGTCGAGGCGGCACGGCCTGCGCATGATCCTCGAGGAGCATGCCGCCGCAGCGGGCATCGAATTGAAGCCGCGGCTGGAGCTCGACACTCTGCCCGCACTCTGCGATGTGATTGCGACCACGCAACCTAGTGACCGTGTTGCCGACGATTGCGTTGCAGCAGTCGCTGGCAGATGGCAGAGTGAAGGCGCATCGCTTTGCGAACCGCGGATTGTCCGGTCGATCGCCTCGGTCCATCATTCACGCCGGATGGTATCCGCAGCTGCCCGGGCCGCGCTCCATACTATTGGCCACGAGTGGTCGAGACCGCGACATCTGCGAGCAGTTACGTGCAGCCTGGTTCGGGAATGGCTGCGAGGCGTCGGAACTTACCGCGCGGCAAGTCGCGATCGGTGCATTCCTGACGCACCAGTAAAAGCTATGGGACGCATCATCGGTAATTATTTGCTGAGATGATACGCCGCGTCATATGGTAGTACCCGGCGCAAAGAGGGGCAGTTCTCATGACGGGCGATCTTCGCATCTCTTCACCGCGCGCACGGCTGGGGCGCCGGCAGCGGAACGAGTCCCGAGGCTTGCCTGCGGCAGCGTTTGCCGACACTGGATGATATCGAGCGCCGCACCCGCCGCCGCGCGCTTTGCCTTCGACTTCTCGAGGGCGGTACGGGGGCGATCTGAACACCGGGCGCAATCGAGAGGCGCTCGATGCGGTGGAATTGGGTTCCGCGCTACGGCAGGCCCGGTCCCGTGCAGACCGAGATTGAGCTATTCGGGGTCCGTTGCCGCGCCAATCGGCATTTCTCCGGTCGGGTCGACGGCGTGATCCGGCCCGGCGCCACGCGGATTCTCGCAAACGCCGCCGGCAAGGCACGAATTCCTCATATTACCGGCACGCTGGGCACCGCCACGATCGAAGATGTCGTCGAGCTTGCCGGCCCCTACGCCTGGTTTCAGCTTTACGGATTGCCTGCCGACGACCACGCCGTCACGTTCGATCTGATCAAGCGGGCCCGCGCAGCCGGCGCGCGGATAATAGCTGGGACACTGGATACGCCGGTCCGCTCCAAACGGCCGCGTGACCTGCGCAACGGTCTGGTAGTCCCGTTCCGCCCCACGCCAAAGACCATCTGGAAGTGGCATTGTCGCCGTCATGGCTACTTGCGCTCGCCACAGCCGGCGCGCCGGCATTTCGTAATATGGAGCGCTATGTCGAAAAGCCGGCAACGCTGGCGAACACGGCCGGTTTTGTGCAGAGCCGGATCAAGGGCACATTTTCGTGGGATGTCGTAAAGCGGATGCGGGATGCCTGGCCGGGCGCGCTGGTCGTAATCGACCATGCCCAATGTTCTGGTCGTGAAGCCGAGCAAGATTCCGGCGTCCAACGTGCAGGAAGCAATGGTCAAGATCATGTCCGATCCGGCGGTGCAGAACGGATGATCAATATCGGGCCGACCCGATCTACACAAGCCAGGCCGAGTTCAAGCCTCTGATCTCGTCGGAAGCGATCAAATGGCGAAATCTCATCAAGGAAGCCGGAATGTCCACCAACTGACAACAATTCGGAAGAATAGCGGCTGATGAAGTGCAAGCGAAGAAGCCTTGCCGGTCAGCTCGCACCTACGATATCGTGAATTAGTGGTCTGGGGCCGCTTGCCGTTAGATCCAATGTCGCCAGGGTGACAGGCAAGTTGAAACGTCGTGGTCCAGCGCTGCCCGGGTTGAGATAGAGCACCCCACCAACAGTCTCGATCCGCGGACGATGCGAGTGGCCGGAAATGACGACGTCGATCCCATACAACATCGGATCGAACTGCAGTTCATGGATGTCGTGCAGGACGTAGATGGAATGCCCGCCGAGTCTCACCGTTTGGGTGTCCGCATAATGCTTCGCCCAGGGACCGGTGTCGACATTCCCTCTGATCGCAGTGACGGGCGCAATCCGCCTGAGGCCGGCGATGACATCTCGTCGACCGATATCACCAGCATGGACGATATGTGCCACGCCGGCGAGACGTTGCTCGATCTGCGGGCGTAGGAGTCCGTGGGTATCCGAAATGACTCCAATCCTGAGCACCGCGTCAGCATCCCTGGTTGCCCGACCTCCAGCTCAACGAGGCGGCTGGTGCATAATGGGGTCATCTTACCTGTGCTTACGGGTCGGCGAAAACGTCGGCGCTTGGCTTCTGTCCGCCCACGAACCTGGCAATCGTCCGCGCGATCTTGAGGCCACCCGTCGTCGAGGGCTCTATAGCGTTCGCGAAATCGCTGTCCTCGCTGCAAACGAGCCGTAGGTCGATCAGAGATGCGCCCGCCGAAAACGCCTCCCTTGTGATCACATCGTTTAGGATGCTGAGGGCGGTCGCAGCCGATCGCCGCCGCGCCGGGTCGGGGAAGCGGGGCTCGTAAATGGTACAGACCGCGATGGCAGCATTTTGTCCGGAGAGAAGTTTCATCATCGAAGCATAATTTTGGCGGAAGCCTTCGGCTATGAGCCGTAGCCTCTCCAGTGCACCCGAGACATCGGAAACTCTTTCTTCCAGTACTCCAGAGGCTATGAGCGCGTCGTTTCCTCCAATACTCACCACGACGTGAGTGGCGGCCTGGGGTGCCCGACCAAGCTGGGCATGAATATCGGATATAACGGCGCCATCTCTCGCAAGGAAGCTGATCTCTATCATGGGCATCAGCGATTGAAGCTGAGCTCGGACGTCCGGCGCTCCGCTCACATAAGCGCCGTTGTCAAAAATGGAATCGCCAAGCATCAATACGTGTTTCATCGGGCTGGCTTCGGTCCTGCCTGCAATGCTGACCGCCAGTACCGCTCCTGCCTTCAAGATACTGCGCCGGCTGGCCATTGCGCTCTCGTGATCGCGGTGAAAGTGAACCGGCCTCTCTGATCGGCTTGGAATGGCTTGTATTATCTTTCTTCCGCACGTTGAGAAAACCACGGCAGCCATAGCTAGTTCCAACGTAAACTAGAGGCGCGACACACTCGATGAGTACTGGGAACTAACAACCGTACTTCGAATTTCCCGAAAGTTGCCTCGAAGCGCGAGTCAATGGTTAGGCATCTATCCCGAACGAGCGAGAAGGGACGCGGAAGCTGGTGTTAGCCGGTTCGGTTACGTCCGCACGATCGTTGTGAGGCTGTTTTCATGGTTCGCAGTGCCGCATTTGGCCGAAGCAACGCAGCGGCTTTTAGATGCCGGTGTGTTGCGGATCGAAAAGCAAGGACCGCCTTCGGGTTGCTGTAACGTGCTGGTGGCAAACGGCAACTAGCCAACCGGCGCTTTGCGGACTCTCCGGTGAAACATGAATTACTTTCAGTTGCGCCTCCTTCTGGCCAATGCGGGGCGGACTCGTTCGAGCACTGCTACCGCGCAAGGTCCCTCGCTAGTCCTCTAGAGATATTCAACATGCAAGCAACTTGGCTATCGTTGATGGTCTGCGAGGTGCACAAGTCGTGCACACGCTGGCTTCTAACGCCGTGGAGAACACGGAGTAGTCGGCCATGGGCGCTCGACGGACGGCGATCAGGTTGTTAAGCCCGCCTCCGCAAGGAGACTTTGAGTCGAGACATGACCGTTGCGATCGAGATGGGACACACGACGGCAGGCGCCCCAGCGACTCTGGACCTTGAGGAACTGCTGGCGACTCGTCTGCTGGTGCAGGGCAATTCGGGTTCAGGCAAATCCCATCTGCTGCGCCGGCTGCTGGAACAGAGTGCCCCCTGGGTGCAGCAGACCATCATCGACCCCGAAGGCGACTTCGTGGCGCTTGCCGACCGTTTCGGCCACCTGTTGATCGATGCCGAGGACCATACCGAGCGCGGCCTGCAGGTCGCCGGCGAGCGCGCGCGCATCCATCGCGTCTCCACGGTGCTCAATCTCGAGGGGCTCGACGCCGAGAACCAGATGCGGCGCGCCGCCGCCTTTCTCGGCGGGCTTTTCGAGGTCGCTCGCGACCACTGGTACCCGATGTTGGTGGTGGTGGATGAGGCGCAGCTCTTCGCGCCGGCAGTCGCCGGCGAGGTTTCGGACGAGGCGCGCAAGCTCTCGCTCGGCGCCATGACAAACCTGATGTGCCGTGGCCGCAAACGCGGGCTTGCGGGGGTCATCGCCACCCAGCGACTGGCGAAGCTCGCCAAGAACGTCGCGGCCGAGGCGTCCAATTTCCTCATGGGCCGAACCTTTCTGGATATCGACATGGCGCGCGCCGCCGACCTTCTGGGCATGGAACGGCGACAGGCAGAGGCTTTCCGGGATCTGGAGCGCGGGCATTTCATGGCGCTGGGACCGGCCCTCTCCCGCCGTCCGCTGGGGCTGCGCATTGGTCCAACGGACACCACGCCGCGCGACGCGACCCCGCGCCTGATGCCTCTGCCGGAAGCGACACCGGACGCACGCGCCATCATCCTGGCAGCGTCGCCGCTCGAGAATAATCGGCCCCAGCGCCGGTCGCCGCCGGACCTCCTCGGCCAACTCATGGCGGCGAAAGCCGCGGCGCTGGAGATCCGTCCCGAAGCTGTGGAGCAGCCACTCGGCGCTGAGGAACTGGCGGAGCGGCGTGAGCGAGTGGATCGTATTCTGCGCGCCGTCATGGCGGAACCCGAGGCCGGATTCCGTGCCATCGGCGTCCTCTATCAGGAGTTCGTGGTCCGCTGCCGAATAGAGGGCCTCGGTTCGGCCGTGCCGGAGCTGGGTGACTTCCGTCGCATGCTGACGCGCGCCCGCGCCGGGCTCGGCTCCGATATGGCAGAGGATGACGGGTGGCAGGATGTCTCGGTCCGAGCCTCACTTCTGCCGGAGGATATGCAAGGCGTCTTCATGATGATCGCCCGCGCCGCCAAGGAAGGTTGGCCTTGCCCAGGCGATGCAGCGATTGCGCGCGCCTATGGCTCACATTCGTTGCGCCGTGCACGGCGTCTGCTGACCTACATCGAGGAGCAGGGCCTCATCGTTTGCCAGCTTGACGGTGCCGGTCGGCGGATCGTGACGCTTGTCGAACTGGCCTGGGCGACGGCACCGGGCGACCCCAATGCCGAGGAACTGCCGGCGGGGCAAGGCTGCAGCAGTTCGGCTGTGTGATGCGCGGTCGAGCGCGCCCTCAGAAAATACCACGCATCAAGCCGTGGCTGTCTGCAGCAGAGGACTGCCACAGGGCTTCTGTCGAGTGATACACAAACGAGGTAACTTGATAACGGCGCCCGTCTCGCTCCGCGGTATATGATTCGTAGAAGTCGCTGAGCGTTGCGCTGCAGTTCCTTTGACGAGTCCGCGCTCTTGTCGCCAACCGCTTTTTTGCATATCTCCCTCAAAAGGAGTCCTGAGCTTGAGCGTTGCCTTTACCAAGGAAGACAGTGCCGAAACTGCGTCGGAGACTTTGCTTCCCGACCGCCCGGTTTCACCCGATCCGAACCTTCTTACGGAAGCGGGATTAAAGGCTCTGGAATTTCAGCTCCACCAGGCTCGCGAGGCATACGAGACTGCGCAAAAAATCGAAGACGTGAACGAACGACGGCGGCAAGCAGCAACCCCTTTGCGTGATGTGCGCTACTTTGCGGCGAGAGTTCGGACCGCTCAGGTCATCCCCAATCCGACGTCAAATGAAACTGTCGCCTTTGGGAGCACAGTGACGTTCGAGCGAGACGATGGGCGCGTACAGAAATATCGTATTGTGGGAGAGGACGAAGCGGACCCCAAGGCCGGTTCGATTTCCTTCGCATCACCAGTGGCAAGGCTTCTGATGGGCAAAGCTGTTGGGGATGTCGTCGGCACATCCGGTCAGGAGCTTGAGATCGTTGCGATCTCGTAGCGTGCCCACACCGCCAACCAACACCGAGAGCGAGTTTCTTCCGAAACCGCCATATGTCGAGCATCATCAGGCAAGCAGGTATCGAGCCTCAATGAGCGAGGTTCGACGCTGGGCTATCTGTTGTTCGCACCATGAAGCGCGCCGAGACGCTAGTGTCCTGAATCTGAAGTTCAGCAGACGCGCCCGGGCCTCGAGATTAACGAGCGGGCGCTCTTGTCGGAGCGGCTCCGCAGTTCTGCAGCCCGCTCTTCACGCTCCTTCTTGGAAAATTCGCGCTCCCGTCGCTCGAAGGCGGCGAGCTCTTTTTTTGCCATCTCAAGAAAGCGGTCGCGTGGTGTTACTGCCAGTTGAGCAAGTCCCGTCATTATACACCCCCGTCCAGGCCCCCGGCCCATCCTACCCAAGTGCTGGAACCCGGAAAAGGTTCTGACGGGTCGAAGGCCAGCTAGCCAGTTCATACTGATGGCGAGCGATAAAAAGGCAGAGGGCGCTACATTACAAGGCTAGCTGCTCTTGGAATCATCCAAAGCTTGCATTCGCCTACCCGATCTCTGAACAAATTTGCTATCAGCGTTCGCGAAATGCCCGCGCCACATGGTCAAATAGCGGCTTGGTCAGATAGGAACCCACTGTACGATCGCCGGTCTTGATGAAGACCTCGACCGGCATTCCCGGCACCAGCTTGACGTCACCGAGACGCGCGATTTCATGCGGCTCTATCGCAATCCGCGCCGTGTAATACGTCATGCCGGTTCTTTGCTCAGTAGTCACATCTGCCGAGACGCGGCTGACGGTACCGCTGATCTCCGGTGTCGTGCGCTGGTTGAAGGCAGAAAAGCGCAAGCCTGCGGCCTGTCCGATCTTGACCTGATCGATATCCTGCGGCGCGACCCTCGCTTCCACCGTCAGGCGATCCGAGGCGGGCACGATCAGCATGAGCTGCTCGCCGGCGCTGATTACGCCGCCTACGGTGTGAACGTTCATCTCGTGCACCGTCCCGGAAATCGGCGCGCGGATGTCCGTCCGGCGCAACTGGTCTTCGGCCGCGACCTTGCGTTCCGCATACTCGTTCGCCTTGCCGTCGATCTCACGCAATTCGCGGCCGACCTCGCTCGCCAGTTCGCGATCGATCTGGGTTATCTGCAGCTCGATCTCCGCGATCTTGCCGCGGCCTTGGGCTTCCGCCGCCACCAGTTGCGCGCGGTCGCCATCGAGCCGCGCCGCCTCCCGTTCAAGGGTAGTGAGCCTGTTGATCTGGATCAGATTTTTTTCCCACAGCTCCCGAACGCCCTTCAGCTCGCGCTCAACCAGCAAAATTTCCTGAGATTTAGCCGCCTGCTGCGCGGCGATGCCGGCCGCTTCCTGGGTCAGCTGCGAGATACGCTCGCCCAATTGCCGCTTCTGGCCAAGGCGCGTGGTATTACGGAGCTGAAACAGATTCCGCTCGTCAGCCATCAGCTCGACAATGCCCGGCTCGTCTTGCCTGCCCCGGAATTCGGAGGGCCAGGCGACCTCGCGGGCGCCGTCGCGCTCGGCGCGCAGCCGCGCCCGCCTCGCGGTCATCTCGTCCAGCGATTTTGAGACGATCTGCAGGTTCGCCCGCGTCATCGTCTCGTCCAACCGCAACAGCAGGTCACCTACGCTAACCGTCTTGCCATTGGTCACGGCGATCTCGCCGACCACGCCGCCGGTCGGGTGCTGCACTTTCTTCGCGCTCGACTCGACGACGATACTTCCGGCCGCGATCAGCGCTCCCGAAATGTCCGTGGTCGCAGCCCAGCCGCCGATGCCTCCGGTAACGAGCATGACCGCAGCTAGTCCGAAAACGATGTGGCGCCGGATTGACGGGCGTGCGTCGATTTCGCTGGTATCGGTCGTCATGGCCGCCCCTGCGCTGTTGCGTGAACGATTTTTGGCGCGGCAGGCGCAGCATCGCGCCGCAACACCTTTGCCAGCACCTCGTCCTTGGGACCGAATGCCTGCTGCCGTCCGCCGTTGAGCGCCAGAACATGATCCACGCCCGCGAGCGCACTCGGGCGATGTGCCACCACAATCACGATTGCGCCGCGGGCCCGGATATTGAGAATGGCCTGCGTCAATGCCTCATCGCCCTCGACATCGAGATTTGAATTCGGCTCATCGAGCACGACGAGAAACGGATCGCCATACAAGGCCCGCGCCAGCGCAACGCGCTGCTGCTGGCCGGCCGACAGCGCCGATCCTTGCTCGCCGATCGGAGTGTCGTAACCCTGCGGCAGACCCAAAACCAGTTCGTGTACGCCCGCGGCCCTGGCAGCCGCGATGATGCCGTCTGGCACCGCGTCAGGATCGAACCGCGAGATGTTTTCGGCGATCGTCCCTTCCACCAGTTCGACATCCTGCGGGAGGTAGCCGATGTTCCGGCCGAGATCGTCGGGCATCCATTGATCCAGGGTCGCGCCATCGAGCCGGACAGTTCCGCGCGCCGGCGTCCACAGCCCAACCAGCACCCGCGCCAACGATGATTTCCCGGACGCACTCGGACCGATGACACCAAGACCACTGCCGGACTTCAGCGCAAACGTCAGGTCCTGCACAACCGCGCGCTGCACGTCCGGCGGGGCGGCACTGACGTTATCAACGTTGAGACTTCGCTGCGGCTTGGGCAGCGCCGTCGGCGCCCTTTGAATCGGCAGCAAGGCGAGAAGTTTATTGAGGCGTTGGCGCGCCTGCCGTGCTCCGACAAAATTCCGCCAGTGCGAAATCGCGAGATCGACCGGGCCGATCGCACGGGCCGACAGGATCGACGACGCAATGATGACGCCGGCAGTTGCCTGCTGGTTGATGACGAGATAGGCGCCGACAGCCAGTACGCCCGATTGCAGCATCATGCGGAACGAGCGGCCGACCGCGCTGAGCCCGGCGGCAAGGTCGCTCGACTTGTTAAGGCCCGACAGGAACTGGCGATTTAGGATCTGCCAACGTCGCAATATCCAACCCGTCATGCCGAGCGCCGTCAGAGCTTCCGCATTGCGCCGGCTGGTCTCTGAGAGTTGCGCTCGCTCATTGCCGACGCGATTCGAATCGAGTGACGATTTCCTCGCCAGCAACTCCGACAGCAGCGTCAGCGATATCAGAACGAGCGCACCCGCAAGCACGGTGACGCCGATCCAGACATGAAAGGCAAAGCAGATCACTAGATAGAATGGTACCCATGGCAAATCGAAGAATGCAGTCGGCCCCGGCCCCGACAGGTAGGTCCGAAGGGTATCGAGATCACGCAGCGGCTGGATCGACGCCCCGCGCTTCGGCGCCTGGATGGGAATACGCATTACGGTCGCATAAACACGATCCGACATGATCTGGTCGAGGCGCATGCCGATACGGACCAGCAGTCGGCCGCGAAGCGCATCCATCAGGCCCTGAAAAACATAGAGCGTCATCGCCAGGATCAGGAGGCCGATCAGCGTCGGAACGCTCCGGCTCGGCAATACCCGGTCGTAGACTTCCATCATGAATATGGAGCCGGTAAGCGCCAGAATATTGAGGATAGCGCTGAACCCAGCGATGGCGATGAACGCGGATCGGCATTGCGATAGCGCGCCGTCAAGCTCCGAGCCGGCATGACCGGGTTGATTTGCGCTGATGCCCACGATTGACGCCCACTCTTCAGAAGCGCCTTAGCCGCTGATTGTTACAGTTATCTGACACGACGAATGGGGGCGCTGGCGCCCCCATTCGATTCACAGGTCAAATTGCGGTCTGTCAGGCGAACTTGAAATCGTCCACCGTCAGGCTTGCCTTGTTGACGCCGAGCAGCGTGATGCTCGACCCGTCGTTGTAGCTGATCTGGACGCCAATCTGCGTGTCGTGCAGTGCACTGGAAGCCATTAGCGCGTTGAAGTCGGCAAACTTCGACTGATCGAGCTGAACGACGTCGTGGTCCGGACCAGAGCCCGCATGGAAGTCGAACACAATGTCGCGCCCGGCTCCGTCGTTGCTGAACTGGAACACGAAAGTGTCGCGACCCGAGCCTCCATTGAGCAGATCGTTGCCTCCTCCGCCGTTCAGAATGTCATCGCCGTCTTCGCCGAACAAGTTATCGCGGCCGCCATTGCCGTTAAGGGTGTCGTTACCGGCACCGCCGAACACGTAGTCGTTGCCCTCGCCCGCGTGCACCGTATCATTGCCGCCCTGGGCAAGAACAAAGTCGACGCCGCCGCGTGCATTGATCAGATCGATGCCATCGGTTCCGAGCAGAAGGTTCGTGCCGTTGGTTCCGTTGATCACGTTGGCATCGGTCTCGCCGGTGACATTCAGCGTGAACGTACCAGTCGACTGGGCGTTCAGATTGTCGGCAGCGGTATAGCGGATCGAGACGGTGGCGTTCTGTCCGTCGTTCAGGCCATCGAACAGATTGCCCGGGGTGAACTGCAGTCGGCCGTTCGGAGCAATCGAAAACGCCGACTGCGCCTGTGCGTTGGTCAGGTTGATGCCGTTGACACCGGTGACCTCGAAAGCCGCCAGGCTGAGCGGCAGGTTGCCCTCGACGTCGGTGTCGTTGGCCAGGAGATCGAACGATTTGGCTGCGTTCTCACCCGCAGTGCCGACGTCCGCCACCGTGATCGGCGCATCATTGACCGCTGCGACCGCTACATTGACGACCGCGTCGACCGCCGGAGCGATGCCGTCGCTGACCTTGATAACGAAGCTGTCGGTGCCGTTGTAGTTCAGGTCAGGGGTGTAGGTGTACTGACCCTGGGCATCGACGCTCACCGTGCCGTGCTGGGCGGTGGTACCGACCGTGTAGGTCAGCACATCGCCATCCACATCGGTCGCCACGACCTGGCCGGTGAGTTGCGTATCTTCGTTGGTGCCGGCCGCCGCCGGCGTGACAACCGTCGGCGCATCGTTGACCGGATTAATGGTGACGTTGATCACCGCGTCCACCGGCGGTGCGATGCCGTCGCTTACCTTGATGACGAAGCTGTCGCTGCCGCTGAAGTTCAGAGCCGGCGTGTAGGTGTACTGTCCCTGGGCATTGACGCTGACTGTGCCGTGCTGGGCGGCAGTACCGACCGTGTAGCTCAGCGTGTCGCCTTCGGCATCGGTCACTGCGGTCTGGCCAACGAGCTGAGTATCCTCGTTGGTCTGAACCGCAACCGGCGTGGTTGGGACCGGCGCATCGTTCACGGCTGTCACCGTGAAACTGACTTTGCCGATATCCGAACCGCCGTTGCCGTCGCTGAGGGTGTACTCGAACGAGGCGGCTCCGTTGAAGTTGGCGGCCGGCGTGAACCGGATACCACCAGCGACGATCTCAGCCGTGCCGCCTACGATGTTGGCGAGCGCCGTGATCGAGAGCGCGTCCAGGTCAGCATCGGTATCGTTGCCGAGAATGTCAGCGAACGGGATGACGAACGCCGCCGCGTCTTCCGCTACCGCAGCTGCCGTGTCGTCGATAGCCACCGGCCCACGATTGACGATCGCGCCGTTGATGCCGTTGCGATCGAGCTCCTGACCGTTGGCGAAGGTCACCTTCTCGACGCCTCCGCCAACGCGCTGATCCTTCAACGTGATCACGCTGCCATTGGACAGCTCAATCAGGGTGTCGTTGCCAAACCGGCGGAACGTGACATCAGCAGCATTGAGATCAACCAGCGCCAGCGTGTCGGTATCGGCCGGGGTATTCGCCGCTTCGGTAATGATGTCGGAGCCGTCGCCCAGCTTGTAGGCATAAGCATCCGAACCCGCACCACCGTTGACATTGTCATTGCCAATGCCGCCGGCCAGCATGTCATTGCCGTCGTTGCCACGAAGACGATCATCGCCGGCACCGCCCAGCACGGTATCATTACCCGCATCGCCGAAGACAAAGTCGTTGCCCTCGCCGCCCTCGACACGGTCGTTGCCATCGCCACCTTCGATGACGTCGTCACCGCCGCCGCCGAGCACGAGATCGTCGCCGCCGAGGCTGCGAACGCGATCGTCGCCATTCTTGGCAAAGATCGAGTCTTTTGCGGCGGTGCCGGAGAGGTCATCCTCACCGTCGGTTCCCATGATCGGCAGAACGGTGTCATTGCCGCCATTTGCAACCAGATTCTGGATGCGCTGATCCTGGGCCGGAGTCGTGTCCGCCTGCGCGAACGGGGTATCGGAGAACTTTGCCGCGAGATATTCGGCCAGTGCATCCTGCTCGAAGCCGTCGTCGGTGAACCTGCCAGCGCCGGTGCGGGCCGCCACGTCGTCTGCCGGCAAATTGTCCGGAGACAGGTCGACGCGATTGGCAAACGCCGGGTTGGCCGCGATGTACTCGGCAAACCGGAAGCCGTCGGGCCGGTTGAACCCGCCCGGAGCGTTGGGGTTTGCCCCACCGATCAGGAAGCTCAACGTCACCATGCGGATCGCCGCGGGCGCATCCGCAACCACCTCACCGTCGGCGACAATAACCGCGATCACATGCTCATTTTCATCGACTAGCGAGACCGAGCGAACCCGATCTCCCGCAGGGCGGGTCAGATCATAGCTGAACCGGAGGCCACCGACCTGGGCGAAGATGCCGCCTGGATTGGAAACACCGTTTTCAAGAGCCTCAAGCAGTTGCTGCGGCGTCAATGTGACAAGGCTGAGCGCGTTGTTGAAGCGCAGCGAGTTCTCGATGTCGAGCTGGCTGACTTCGCCCGCTTCCTTGCCAACTTCCGGATTCGCAGCCGGCGGCAGTTCCGCACCGTCGCCTTCGGAGCTGATCGAGCCGATCGAGTCGCGGATGCCACCGCCGTTCTTGATCGAGATCTGAACAGTGTCGTCGTAGCCGGACTTGGCGTACCACAGGTTGGCATCGGCGGAGAGGTTACCGAGATTGGTTTCCTGCGAGCGCACCTCGCCACGTCGACCCTCAAGGTAAACGTCGGTGCGGCCGAAGGTGACGGCATCCTTCTGGGTGATGATGCCGTCGATCACGGTGGTGATATCGCGCACGGCGTCACCGCGCGAGCCCTCGGCGAATGGATCGATGCCGGAGCCTTCATAGACGCGGGCCAGACCCGCATCGTCAGTGGCATAGGCGCCATTAATGCTCGGATCGAGGCTGGCCGGAATGATGTCGCCGTTGGCGTCAAACTCGAGCACCAGCCGGCCGACATACTTGTAGTTGCCGTCAGTGTTGACGAGAACCGTGTTCTTGCCTTCGGCGTTGGTGATGATCTGCGCGTACTCGCCTTCGCTGACATCGCCCGGGCGAAGAACGTCGTTGCTGTCGGAGAGTAGCGTGTTCGAGCCGCCGCCGATCACGACGTCGACGCCCTTTAGGAAGCTGATGAGCTTCTGCTCGTTCTCCAGCTCCTGCAATTGCGAAACGATGATGACCTTGTTCACACCCTGTGCGATGACGGCATCGATCGCCGGCTGGATAACCGCTGCAAGCGCGATGAAGTCGGCATCGGTTTCCAGCGTACGCGGGCCGACAATCCGGACCCCGCCCGGCGTCGTGATATCTTCGAACACCGGCGTGGTGACGCCGACAACGCCGATCTTCTCGCCATTTTCCTCGAGAATGGTCGACGGAGCGATGCGGCGGCCTCCGCTGGCACCGACACCGAACGTAGCTTCAGTCAGCGGCGTTGTCTGCGCATTAGGCGCCAGGTCCGGCTCGCCGGCAAAATTCAGGTTGGCGGCGAGATAGGCAAACTGGGTTCCTTCGTAACCGCTCAGCGGGCCGGCCCCGTCGGGATCGGCAACAGGGCGGATAAGGTTCTGCACATCGCGCGGGCCCGGATCGAACTCGTGGTTGCCGATCACGGACGCCTCGATCCCGATCGAGTTCAGGATACGGATATCGGCGCGGCCGATGCTCGGCGGGAAGAACGACGCCAGGGCCGGGTCGCTGGCGGCATTGAAGAACGGGCTCGGAATGTAGTTGTCGCCCGACGCCAGCGTGATCGAGTTGGCGAACGTGTCCTCGAGCCGATCCACGATGGCCGCGAAGCGTGGCGCGTCGTCGATCGCCTTCAGACCTGCCTCGAAATCGGACGCATGCAGAATCTGAAGCTTGTAAGTCTGCGGCGCTGCGACGGTGAAGTCGAGAGCATTCTGTGCGATGCCGCCAAACGCGTTGCCGGCAGCGTCGGTGATCACCCCCGACGCCAGTGTGACATCGTAAGTGGCTCCGGCCGCCAGATCAGCCGTCGGGTTGATGGTGACGGTGTTGCCGGAGATCGTGACCTGCGAGGCGTCGCTGATCGCGATCGTGCGTGTATCTCCCGCACCGTTGCTGATGACGATGTTTCCGGTGCCTGCCGCGACGGCTTCGTCGAAGGTCAGAACGATGTTGTTTCCAGCCGCGACCGCGGTCGTATTGTCCGCCGGCGTCGCAGCGGTGAGCGTGGGGCCGGTCGCATCGGTCAACTCAGCGGCCGTGAGCGTCCGGTCCGCGAATTCGAACCTCTCGACGTTCGTGATGGTGTCGATGCCGTCCGAGGAGCCAGTGCGGGTATCGGTGATGACGAACGAACCGCCCTGCAGGGTAACCGTATAGTTGCTCCGTGCGCCCGTGAACACCGCAACGTCGCCCGCTGCGCCGTTGCTGCCACCGTTAATGGCATCATTGCCGCTACCACCGGCAATGCGATCATCGCCGCCAAGGCCGTCGATCGTGTCATTGTCGGCGAGGCTCCCGCGCACGCCAAACTTCGCAGTATACGCAGCCTGGTCGAAGACATCGTTGCCTGAGGTGGCGATCGCAGCCGAACGGGACATCACCAGCGACGACACCGACGGATCGTGATCGGAGAGCTGGTCGATGAACTCCGAATTGATGTGGACGATATCGAACTGAGCGCTGTCAAACAGGTTGTTCGAAACCAGGATATGGTCCAGCGCCTGCGCGTTGCCGTCGAAATTGTAGGAATAGCGCTCGTTTACAGGGAGCTTGCTGATCAATTCCGAAAGCACAGCGGTGCCGGGCGTGAAGATGCTGGGGGTGCCGTCCGGGTTGGCGGTGGTGCGGGTCAACTGGCCCGTGATGAGGTCAACGACCGGGAAGAACTGGAAGTCGTTCAGATCGCCCAACACCACGATACGGTCGTCGGTCGCGGACCCATTGGTCAGCAGGCCATCGACAAACGCGTTGATCGTTTCGGCCTGTCCCTCACGCTCGTTCGATGTTCCGGTTTGTTGCGCAGACCCGTTGACCGGGTCGGCATAGGGCGGCAGATCCAGCAACGTCGTATAGAGCGGAGCTGAACCGCCCTTCGAGGAGAGATGATTGTTGACAGTCCAGAATGTACCGCCCTGGTCGTCGGTGTAACCAACAGGCGACCATTCCATCGGCAGCGACTTGCGAGTGGCCGTGAAATCGGTATTGCCTTGACCGATCTGGTTGGCGCTCGCGAACTGCTGCACCTTCACGCCATCCGCGTCGGTGACAATATCAGTCAGGCCATTACGCTCGGTCGGCGAAACTGCCTCCGGATTGTACAGATAGGCGACACGCTGGTTGCCGTTCGGAATGCCGCCAATGTTGTCGATCGGCGGCGAGTCGATAGCCACGTAACGCGGCCCGCCGGCAGCGACAATAGCGTCGATCAGTTGCGACAGGGTCAGGGAAGCGCTTGTTGTGCTCGAGCTGGTGGCACCGTCATTGTCCAGCACCTCCTGGAGCGCGACGATCTCGGGCGCCTTGAGGTTGCTGACGATAGCGGCGGCAAGGCCGGCGAACTTGCTTGCCGGCGTCGGCACACCGTCCACCGGTTGGCCAACCGGCGCCAGGTTCTCGACGTTGAAGGTCGCAACGCGAATCCGGTCCAGGTTCTCCACGATGGTGGTGGTTTCCTTTTGCAGGTTCGCGGCCGTCACCGGGCCATAGGCCTCGGTTGTGTTAACCTCGTACTGGCCATTCGCGTAGTTGACGACGCCCGTTACATCGCCCAGGCGGTCGCCGGTCTGAAGGTTGGTGGGCAGCGCTACCCCCGCCTCATCGTCCAGCTGAATGCGCTCCGGATTGAAGTCGAACACCTTGTTGGCCGGCTGCGTCGTTCCGGGTGTCGTGTCGCTGATGGTCAGCCCGCCACGCGAATTGCTGGAGGGGTTATCGCCGACGTTCGGCGTGACGAACTGCTCGTCAAAGTTCGAGTGGAACGGTGTGGTGACGCGCACATCTTCAAGCGTGACGCGCATGCCTTCCAGGGATTCCCAGAAATCGGATCCCTGATTCACTGGATCGTAGGTACCAGCCGGGGGAGCGGTATCGACATCGTCGTCACCGAGCGACACCAGAGCCGGTTTGCGCTCAAGGCCGGTTGTGAGGTTATCGACATCGCCGACGCGGACAGCCGTGGGCAGCGCATTGCCCGTAGACAGTACATTCGTTGTGCCTGCCACTGGGTTGAGCTGCGTCGTCGACAGTTGGTTCGTGCCGGCGAACTCGCTGACGTTTGCGGTCAATTGCACTTCCGCACCAACGACGATGCCGCTCGGAATCGTGACGCTGGCACCAGTACCCAGGAAAACAAAGACGCCATCCGAGGTGCGGTAGTCGCCATCGCCGACCGCGTCCTGAATGTAATAGCCGACCGGGTTGTTGCCGCCGTTCTCCGTGCCGGACGCGTCAATAGCGGTGACGATGCCGCGCACAGTCACCTGCTGGCCAACGTACTCCGAGCGATGCCCCGCGCCCTGAACGTCGTAGATATGCATCACATCGTCGTTCTGGATCGTGCCGGTCGCGACGACCTGGGTGGAGCTTATCGCGGCGGTGACGCCTTCCTGCGTCGTCGACGCGCCGGTCACCGTCAACGTGAAGCTTTCGTTGGCTTCGAACACGTCGTCGCTCGCAACATTTACGATAACCGTAACGGACGACTGACCCGCAGGAATCGTCGCGTTAATGATGTGCGGCAAGGCGGCGACGCCGGCAAAATCAGTTGCATTCGCCGCACTCGAGGCGAGCTGGAGCGATACATCAACCGAACCGATGGTGCCGTTGGTGCGCTCGATGACGAACGAATAGGCGGTCGCGCCGCTATTGCCCTCATTATGCGAGACGCTGAGCGACGACGAGGCGACGCGCACCTCCTGGACGTAACCCTCCGGCAGCGCTGCGTAGACGGTGAGGCCGGAGCCGGCAAAGCCGGCGGACGAATTGCCCTCATTCGCCGTCAGCACGAGCGCCGTGCCGGTCGGCGAGTCTTCGGCGCTGATGAACTTTGTCATTTCGGGCGCGTTGCCCTCGCCCGTCAGCGGCGGACGGTAGCCGACATAGCTGGCATTTGCCGGATCGGTGATGTCATAGATCATGACGCCACCGACGCGCTCCAGGCCGACGAAGGCGTAAGTGCGTCCATCGATGACGCCGATGTCGACGCCTTCCGGCTCCGGACCCTTGTTGTCCGAACGGTTGTCGGTGGCGCCGCCTCCGCCGCCCTCGGCGGTGTCGATGTTGAAACGGGCTGCAAAGTCCCGGGCAATGATGGCTTCGAACTCGCCGCCGGTCTCGCGCACCTTGGTGATGGTGCCGTCGGCATTCTGCTTGAAGATCGAGATACCACGGCCGCCATAGGCGTAGATCTGATCGATATCGCCGTCACCATCGGTATCGCCGAGATCCTGGCGGACGCGAAGCCGGCCGAGACCGGTGGTGTTGTTCTGGAGGGCCGCCGCATTTGCATAGGCTGTCGGGTCGAGCGTCAGATCGGCAAGGTTGGCCTCATCGTCGAGATTGACGCGCGCATCGCCTTCGTTCGCGGTAATGAAATAGGTAGAGCCGCCGACCGAATAGCTTGCGATCGCATCCGGCTGCAGCAGGCCGATCACATCGGCCGTACGGAGATTCGCCGTACCATCGCGGTCGCTGCCGTCGAACGCGTTGCCGGCGAGGTTACGATCGACGCCGCCGAGCGGCAGAATGGCGATCGGTTTGGTCGCAGCCGGGTCGGTGAGATCGATCACTGCAACGGCGTTGACTTCCTGAAGCGTGACGTAGGCGCGCGCCCCATCCGGAGAGACGGTGATGTACTCCGGCTCGATGTCTGCGGCGGCTGCCTGACCGGTGAGCACACTCACGCCGGCCTGCTTGAGAACGTTCTCGAACCCATTGAGTGCGTCGAATTCGATCGTGGTTGCAACGGCTGCATTGGCCGCCCCGCCGGCGAGACTGATGATCGATACGCTGCCTTCCGGATTGACCACGTTCGGTCCGACCGTGAACGGCTCGGCCTCGTTCGCGACCAGAAGTTTCGATCCATCCGCAGTAAACACGATCTGGTCCGGGCCGGCGCCGACTTCGATCGTCTTGATCAGAACACCGTTGGCATCAAACAGCGCGACGAAGCCGTTGGCGCCGGGCTGATCGCTGGCGAAGGCGACCGCGAGCACGCCGTTCTTGACGGCGACCGAGTTGGCGCCGCCGAAATGGTCAAGCGTGGTGAGATCGATCGACCCGGCGGCACTGGTTGCACCGCTGGCGCTGATGCCGACGATGTCGATCTTGTTGCCGATGGTGTTGAGCACGAATGCGCGATCGGTGGTGGCATCGAAGGTCACGACTTCGGCGTTGGTGCCGGCCGCCGGGGCGAAATTGTCGAGGCGGATGAGCTGAACAGCATTGGTTGCGGCCGGCGCCGGCGTGGCACCGGCGAGCGACGGCGCTTCATCGAGGATGGTGATGCCGTTGATGACGTTGCCCGGAGTGACCGCATCGTCGTTCTGGATTGTGCCGGTCGCGGTGGCCTGCGCACCGAGCGCAGCAGTCACGGCGGCATTGTTGTTGGAGACCGCCTGCAGCGTCAGGGTGAACGCCTCGCTAGTTTCGACGGCGTTATCGCCGGCGACCTGGACGGTCACGACGGCCGAAGTCTGGCCCGCCGGAATCGTGCCGTTGAAGGCGAAGGGCACCGACGCCGGGCCACTGAAATCGGCAGCGTCCGCCGCGGCCGAGGAAACCTGGCCGCTGAAGCTGATGTCGCCGACGGTCCCGCCCGTCCTCTCGACCGTGAAGGTGAAAGCCGTCATGCCGGAGTCGCCCTCGGCCTGTGAGACCGACACCGAGCCGGCCGCGAACGCGACCGCCTGGGATTGCTGCGGCGCGCCGATGGTGAACGTCACACCGGCGATCGGCGATTGTGGATCGGTCCGGAACGGCGCGTCCGGCGTCACATTGTCTGCGTCCTGGTCGCCGCTGGCGTCCTGTGTCACGTAATTGGAGCCGGTATTAAACGCAGTCAGAGCGTCTGTGCGCGAGGCAAACGTGGTTCCTGCAGTGGCCGGATTGTAGACGGCAACGTCGGCCCCGGTGGTGCCGGGCAGCACCAAGGCCGTGGAGCCCGCGGTCAGGCCGGTGTTGGTCAGCAGCCCGCTGCTGGTCGCACCACTGAAGCCGCCGTTGTTGTTGGTAACGGCGGCGAGGAACGTGGTCGGCGCGGTCAGCGAGGAGCCGGTGAAGGCATAGATTGACTCGCCCGAGTTACCGAGCGCAATCGAGCCTGTGGAAAGCGTGCCAATATTGGCGGATTTTGTCGCCGACGTGTTCATGAACTCGACGATCGTTCCGGCGGCGAGCGCGGAGGAGCCATTGGTCCAGGAGAAGCCACCCTCGCCTGTATTGAAGGCGCTGCCGTCCCACTCGTTATCGCTGAAGTGAATGACCTGACCCGGATCGATCGTGTCGAGCACGATGAAAGCGAAACCGTCGTTGCCATCAGCGTTGTAACCGATGAAGGCGATCGAACCGGGAACCAGAGCCATTGATATTCTCCATTCGGAAAAAAGACAAAAGCACGCCGCAGCGGCGCAAGGGGACTGCGCGCGCAGCGTTGAAGAATGTTTTTTGTGACGACAGTGAGCGTCAGCGCGGGGAATGTAGGATGGCGCTAATTACATCGAGGTGACAATTTCTTAACCATTGCGATTTTTCCACCCCCAACGATTTGCGCCAGCCTGCGCGGTGCGGGACCCTCGACGCCGATGCGAAAGCACCACAGTATCGTCGTTGAAAACCAGCTCATATGCCCTGCCGAACCCAAGAGTTCCATCTCGTCATGCGCCCGTCATACTTTGCTATCGCAAAGGGCATGGGGATCAGACCGTGAAATCACGGCGCGATGTTTGCAGCCAGTTGCAGCGGACCGCGGCGGTTCGAGCTAGGTCGACCCTCGACCGAAAAGGGCGTTAAAGATGCGGAGCATATTGGAATCATTCTGCAGAGTGTGAGCGCCGATGCCGAGGCCCCCGAGCGCGTAGACGCCGATCACAATGCCGCCGAGGGCCCAATACCCCGTGGCGATCCGCCGGCCCCGAGGCCCAGCGCCAGCGCCATTCCGCCAACGCACATGAAGCCGAGGCTGATGCCGCCGAACGCTACCAAGCCCATCGCGACGCCGCCAAATGCGGCGAAGCCGATCGCGATATTGCCCACCGCAATGATGCCGCGGGCAGGCCTGAAGCCGACAAGCCACGTCGGGCCCAACATGACGTGAATGAGCGGCAGGCCGAACAGAATTGTCTGAGATTTGTATTCATAGAAGTACGGCCGCCCTGCCCCGGCCCCTCCCGCCGCTATTGCGGGACCGCGTTCCTGCAAAGGCCTGCCGCATTCGGGGCAAGCTGTCGACTGTTCGCTGATATCCCGGCCACAATCCGCGCACCGCACCAAAGTCATTCCGGCATCTCTCCGCTGTCCTGATGTGCAGGTTCGCCCCATCTCTCAAATGGGAGCTGAATCAGTTCCACATATGAACGGCGATGAGCCAGCCCGTGCGCTCGCGCGCGAATACGTTCAGCCAATTGCCCTTGTAGGGACCGCCATCGTCGAGCCCCCGAAGCGCCCATCGGCCCGACGCGACCAGAGACGCGTCCTTCGCGAACACGTCACCGAGATCCACGACATAATCGCGAAAGCCTTGCGCGCGGATGTCGGCGAAAAACCTGCAGATCGCCTCCGCGCCGACGACAGCGGATCGTCCGGGCGGCACGACCCGGGCGTCCAGAGTGTAGAAGCGGGCTAGATCGGCGATCCTTCCTGAGTTGAATGTTTGCACCCACTCATCGACGAGAGCTTGCGTCTGTTGCTGCATGATTGACGATTTCTCCGTCATCTGTGTGCGAAGTCATCGGGCGAGATGGCTTGCTGCTGTGCTGCCCGAGCAGAGGCCAGAACACCCAGTTCTCCAGCGGACAGAGGGACACGATGGCCTCGTCCGCGCCGACCGGTCGGATGCGCACGCTGTCGGTTGACGGGAAGTCGAGCACAATGCGTGTCGCCCCGAGCCGACGGGCAAAGCTCCGCGAGCCGGAGACCGTTTCGACCTGAAGCGCCGCTCCCGGCCCATGGGTGAGCAGGAGGCGCGATCGGCCCCGCTCTCTCCTCGCCGCCTGGGTAAAGGCCTCCGGTGGCATGTCGGTCAGATAGTAGACGACTGTGTTTGGCGTCGTAAGGCGCGCGAGGCGTGGAAACCAGTTCCCCTGGAGCGGCAGCAGCACCAGGGCAACCCCATGCGCGCGGCGCAGGAGGTCCGCGATGATGCGCAGCCGAGGCTCGGGCCGCTGTCCCTGGTGCAACAGGACCAGCTGACTGAACCTCCGGTTCTTGCCAAGGAACGCCGCAAGCTGAAACAGCACGGAGAAGACGCAGACATGGTGGACCGTGTCGACCCAGAGCGGACCGAAGCCGTCGAGCCCGCGCGCCTCGCGAACGTGGAGCGTGCTCTCCACCGCGCCCAGGTACCTCATCACCTGATCCGTCGACATGTTCTGCATGACGATCGGCTCGAAGGCGAAGTCAATAATGTTCAGCGCAGCTTTCCGGTTGACCGCGTCAGACAAGGCCATGACGCCGCTGCGCGCGCGCAAGAGCATATGGTCGAGGCGACCGCCGTCGACCTGCGCGATCAGGCGATCGCGCACGTGACGGCTCTCTCTGCTGGCGGCAAAGGCCCTGGAGACAAGGCTATCAAACCTGTCGGTGGTTAGATCGAAGGCGCTGGCCGGAGTGATCGCGTTCACGGCCTTGTGCTTTCCAGAGCCCGGTCACCCCCGGTCGGCGCGTGCGAAGGCGCAGCCTCCAGCGCCGGTTCGCCGGCAAAGAGCATCGCGCTGTCGATTGACCTTCCGTGCAGCACGCTCACTTTCTCCAGCACGCGCGCCTGGGCGGCCTGCAGCGACTCCAGCGAATGACGCTCGCCGGATTGCTTGGCTTCGACGGTTGCTTCCTCAGGGACCCACTGGTCGGCCGAGACCACGCCGAGATCCTTGGCGCGGCTGAAGATGTATTCGGCCGTATTCCATTTCCAGCTTGGACAAGGCAACGCCGCTTCGGCCGGATTGCTGTAGACGAAGCGATGTGCACAGAAGCCGCCGCACATCGGCAATATCTTGCACGAAGCGCAGACCGGATTGTCGAATGGCGTCCATTGCGACCACAGGCTGGCGTTGACGCTGTCGTGGAGCTTGTCCGGCTCGAAGATGCTGCCCGTCCGCTTGCTGGGATCGTGCGCCGTCTCCCAGCACTTGTGCACGTCTCCCTGGCCCGACACGACATAGCCACCGTGCGAAGCCGCCACGCACATTCCCGCGAAGCCGCCCGACGGCGTCTGGATGGACGCGAAGCCGAGACGCCTCGCGCGCTCTTCCAGGGCGAGCACCTTGCGATTGAATTCGGCGCGGGAGAGCCTCTCCTCGTAGGCGCTGCCGCTTTCAGGCGTCGAAGCCTCGATCGGCGCGAAGTAGACGCTGAAGTTGCCGCGCCTGGCGAAGTTGCGCTCGACGAAACAATCGAGCATGGCATCCACATTGTCGACGTTGCTCTGGCCGACGTTGACGCGTGCATTGATCGAGATCGCAGTCTGGTCCAGCGCCTCGGCGATATTGTCGAGGATGCGGTCGAAGGTGCCCTGCCCCGACGTCAGGGGCCGCATCCTGTCATGCGTCCCCCGATCGCCATCGACGGTCACTTGCACCCAGCGGACGCGACGTGTGTAGAGCTGAGCGGCCATTTCGCCGTTCAGGAACCAGGCGTTGGAGACGATTCCGGCGCTGTAGGAAATCTTGTTCTTGTCGCAGTAGGAAATCAGCAGGTCTGACAGGCGAAAGATCGAATCCTTGCCCATCAGGGGCTCGCCGCCGTACCAGACGATACTCAGCGACTTGAGGTCCTTTTTCGCCTTGACGAAATCGACGATGGCATTCTGCACGTCGGGCTTCATCTTCGTCGTCGGCTTATTCAGGCCCTGGAAACAGTAGCCGCAGGCGAAGTTGCAGGCCATGGTCGGAGCTATCGTAAGCGTGAGGCTGCCTTTGGCGCTCCGTGTCGCCTCATAGCCGTCGCGCACGACGGCAAGCTCGTCGACCATCGCGCCCACCACGTGGCCGCCGCCGACGAGCGCTTCGAGCAGCAGGCGGTCGCTTATCTGTGCGCCTGAGAACGCCGGTCGTTCGGCCAACTCGCGATAGATCCGCGCCTCGCCATCGGACAGCAGGATGAGCGACCGCGTCCGCGAATTGAAAAGCAACGCGGCGCCATCGGCAAGCCTGACCGGAATGTCGTAGCGCGAGACCTTGTAGCGGCTCGCGTCCGCCTCCCGCTGGAGGCTATGAACGGTCGCCAGCGTCTGCCGGGCCGCCGCCTCCAACGCATCAGCTCGCGCGGAATTCTGCGCCAGCAACGCGGCCTCCGCAACTTGCAGCTCGCCTTCCTGGGAAACCTGGCATTCGAAATCTGGCATGGGCTCGGTCCCGTCCTGCTTAGCGCGTCTGCGACGGGGCGGATCGTGCCGCCGCGATCTGCGCCAGTGTTGTTTCCGCCAGATCGGCAAGCATGTCGTTCCACAAGGCGAGGAATGCGTCCGCCCGGATCGAGGCATCGGCGATGGCGGTGCCGGAAGCCTCATCGAGCGGCAGCCCGGTCTGCGTGACCACCCGCCTGTTGACGGCCATGGTGGTGAAATCTCCATGGCGGCCGATTCCTGTGACGCGCAGAGCAAAGCGTCCGCCCAGCGCCTCCAGATGGCGTACGTCGTAGAGCTGCGGCAGCAATCCGAGCATGAGATTGCGAAAGAACGCGAAATTTCCTGCAGCACCGGCCGTGTTTCGCCAGGTACCTTCCAGCAGTACGTCCGGCGTGAGCCGCACGCCCGCCATGAAGCTCGCGAGCGCGATCGGGTTCGACGCGTAGCGGCGGCCCGCCGCCGCAATCTCGCGCATGGTGATGCGCGCGGTGTGGTTGCGCATGTCGACCATCAGCATGATGGCAGCACCGGGATGACGTTCACCGCGCAGAACGAAATTGGATCAAGCACCGGCGCGTCGACGCCGCAGACGCCACCGAGATTGGCGGCGCAGACACCTGTATCGACGCCGCAGGCGTCGGCGCCCGCTTTGGCGGCGCAGGCATCCGCATCGGCCGCACAGGCGTCGAGTGAGGCGTTGGCCGCGCAAGCGTCGGCATCGGCGGCGCAGGCGTCCGCCGACGCGTTGGCGGCGCAGGCATCGGCATCCGCCGCGCAGGCCTCCGCGACCGCGTTGGCCGCGCAGGCGGCGCTGTCGGCGGCGCAGGCTTCGACGGCCGCATCGGCAGCGCAGGCGTTGCTGTCCGCCGCGCAGGCTTCGGCGCCTGCATCGGCGCCGCAAACATTGCCGTCAGCTCCGCAAGCTTCGACGGTCGCATCCGCGCCGCACACATTGCCGTCCGCGACGCAGGCGTCCGCGCCTCCATCGACGCCGCAAGCGTTGCCATCAGCCGCGCAAGCTTCGACGGTTGCATCCGCGCCGCATACATTGCCATCCGCGACACAGGCGTCCGCCCCGACATTGGCTGCGCAGGCATCTCCATCGGCAGCGCAGGCCTGGATCGTGCCGTCGGTCCCGCAGACGTTCCCATCCGTCCCGCACACGCCGGCGCTGCCCTTGGCGCCGCAGGCAAGATTGCCGTCGACGCCGCAGAGCTTCGGCCCGCTGTACTTGGAGCCGCAGTTGCTTCCGTCGATGCCGCAGGCTTTTCCTTCCGTAAACTTGGCGCCGCAGGTCGCGTAGTTGACGGCGCAGACCGCGCCGGCCCTGGCGTTCGCCGCACAGGCGCTTGCCTTCGCGGCGCACCCGGCTCCGGCGCCCGCGGCGGCGCCACACGCACCGATGTCAGCGGCGCAAACCGTGCCCACCCCTGCAACGGCGGCACAGCCGGTTCCCTTTGCTCCGCACACCGTGCCTTCGCTGAGCTTGCCCACGCAGGGCGATGCGTTCGCTCCACAGGCGGTGCTGATACCCACATCGATGCCGCAGGGCGTGATTGCATTTGCCGCACAGGCTGCACCGGCACTCGCATCGATGCCGCACGGCACGGTCGGACCCGACGAGGGCTGTGCGGCCGGCGCTCCTGTTGGGGACGGCGTGCTCGGTGCCCCCGTCGAGGGTGGCGCACTTGGCGCTCCAGTGGGAGGTGGTACGCTCGGCGTGCCCGTGGAAGGCGGTGCGCTCGGCCGCGGCGGCGAGCCCAGCGGCACGTGCACGGTCTCGCCTGGATGAATCCGGTCTGGATCGCGAACCTGGGGATTGGCCTTAACCACGTCCGGAAATGGACGATCATACTGGCGCGAAATGCTCCAGAGCGAGTCACCTTCCTTAACCCGGTGCTCGATGGTGTTGTCGTTGGCGGCGGCATTGGCCCCTGCCCGGCCGTCCTCGACGACCGACGCAGGGTCGGCGCGGGAGGCGTCAGGACGAGGGACGTCAGGTCGGCTTGCGCGCTGCAAGCTCTCCGACCAAGCTTGAGCGTCGCCGCCCTCCTTCTTCTCCGCCGGCCGCTGTGAGCGGGCGGCGAGTGGCCTGTCGATGACCTTCGCCATTGTCCAATCCGCCAGTTGCTAACAATGTTCGCCGCTGAAGCACTCTGGTGGCCGCGGCCACCGCTTCCTACACATTGGATAGCGCGCAGACCTGACATCGACCTGACGAGGCCATGACCTACGGTTAAGGGTGCGGTGGTTGTCGCGAAGCCTCGCAAGCAGCGAGGCGTGCGTGGCTCACAGGAACGGGCGAAACGTGCTCAGCCCAGAATGGCCTCGCCGAACAGCACACGCGCATAGTCGCGGAGCGCCGTCATGCTTCGTGGGTTGGGATCCTCGATTCGTGCCGGGTGCCAGCTTCCCGGCACGGCACGATACTCACCCCGGAAACGATGATCCTGCGGGTCATAAAGGTAGCTTCCGCCGAATTCCGGATCTTTGCCGGGAGGCGCCCACACGTTGCGATCGTTAGATGCCGTAAGCGGGAAACGCCCCGAATCATCCTGATCGACCGTGTGCGCCTGGTCGACGAGATCGCGCACCTTCTCCGCATCCATGCGATTGAGCCGCTCCATCAACTGCTCGGGTGTCGCGCCGAACTGGCTGGCGGTTGCCGCAAGTGCGGGCCCGGCACTGCCGCCATCATTGTTGCTGTAGTCGGACAGCACAGCGGCGATCTCCGGTCGATAGCCGGCAGCCTCGAGGAATTCGCGGCTCGGCCCCTCGAAGCGGGCCTTGTCCTTTGCGTCGTTATAGAAATAGAGACCGATCGCGGAAGCGAGCACCAGGCCCGCGCCCACCGGACCGCCCCAGGTCGCAAGCCAGCCGCCGCTCGAAGCGACAGAGCCGGCCGCCATCAGGACGCCGCCGCCCGCGCTTGTCGTATAGAGGCCGGAGGCAATCCAGTCGCCACGAGCGGCCGCATCGATGGCGTAGGCGCTGTCGATCAATCCGCCGCCGATCTTGAAGTAGGTGCTGAACTTGACCCAACCCGGTTCGAGTGCAAGCCCGGTGCGGTTTGCCTTTGCGAGAATGGATGTCGAAAGACGCTCGGCACCCGGGATGGCGCCTAGACCGAGCCAGCCGCGCTGCGCACCGACCGCAAGCAGTTCGGCCGTTTCCTTGTACCGATCGAGTAGTAGACTGCCTTGGTCATGTTGAGCAGGTGGCCGGGATCCTTCGCGAACTTGTCCCAGGCCAACGCCGCCTGGTAGCCGTTGAAGGCAGCACCAAGGCCGTTCATGCTGCCAAGGAAAGCGGACGCCTTCTTCGGATCGAGCTTGACGTCCTGGCCGGTTCCGAAAATGTCGCGGACGGTATTCGAAGCGGTCGCTCCCGCCGACGGAATGGCGGCGGTTGTGCCGGCGCCGAGATCGACGACCGCGCTTGAGGAGGACGGCTGCGACGTCATCAACGCGTTGCCAAGTTCCTTGACAAAGCCTCTGGTGCTGCTGACCGATGAATTCGGCGAGGCTGACGGCGATAATGTCCCTGCCTCCTGTCCGAGCACAATGCGCAGCACTTCCTTGCTGCCCTTGTCGCTCAGTCCCATCGGGAACTGTACTTCCTTGCTGCTGACGAACTCATTGCGCGTTTCGGTCAGCCGCTCCGTCGTCGGCAGGCCCTGCAGCCGCGGCAACGCGTTGTTCAACGCCATGCTGGTGCGCACCGCGGCATGGCCCAGCCCATCGACCGCGTTGTATGTGCGATCGAAGTTCGGCAGCAGATCCGGCCGGTTGGCGACGTATTCGATGGTTGCGCGATCCAGTTGCTCCGGCGACATCGTGCCCGACCAGTCGGCACGCAGGCGGCTCACCTCGGCAGTCGCATCGCCGAAGGCCTTCACATCGTCCTTGATCCTGCCGTGCAGGACTTCGACACCGACCTGGGTGGCGCTGAGCAGGCTATCGGCCTCGCTGGTCCGGCCCGCATCCCTGAGTTGCTTTGCGATCTCCAGGGACAGAGTCGCGCCAGTGCCGTCGCTGACCGACTGCATGACGGCTTCTTGGTAGGCAGGCAGCGGGTAGGCCGGGCTGTCCTGGACGTGCGGCTGGAATTTTTCGCTCGGCAGGTGCCGCACCATGATGTCGGCGACCTGCCGAGGCACCTCTGCGCCATCGTTGCCGCGCGCAGCGTAGTCCGTCGCGCTCGCGATATTCTTGTAGACGCCGGCGACGTCCTGATACTCGATCGGGCCGCCTTCGGTGAGGCTGCGCTTCATGTCGGCGGCGACGCTGTCGATCGTCGGCAGGCTTGCCGCGACGATCCGCTCCGCCGTCTCCGGCGAGACGTTTTCCGTCTGCTGACGCAGCGCCTCGGCCGCCGCCTTCGCGCCGCCGGTCCGGTAGGCGTTGCGTACGGCGTCGACGCCGGGCTGCACGGTCTTGTTGTACGTCGCCTGGTCGACGATTTCCTTGAGCGCGGCGTCGTCGGGACCGTGCTCCTGGATCAATGCGGCGCGCGCACCGATTGCCATTTCACGCTGCTCAGGCGGCACTTGCCCGGCCACACTGTCGAGCTGCCGTTCTATCTCCTCGCGCAGCGCCTTCCGTTGGGTTTCGAGATTCTGCTCGAGGCCGGCCAAGCGCGCCTGCTCGGCCGGACCGGCGTTGCGCGCCGCATCGACGTCGCGTTGCGCCTGCGCGACTGCGCCATACTTGTCGACGACGGTACCGAGCGTGTCACGTGTCCAACCCTGGCGACGCCATTCGTCGGTCACGTTGCGATAGGCGGCGTCAATCGCATCCCCAACCTTGGGATCATTGGGCAGACTTCGCCTGAGCTCGTCGAATTGCGGGCGGACCGCTTCCTCGGGATAAGGCTTACCGGTCCCGATAAGGCGCAGTTGCCCCTCGACCTCCGTTCGCACCTTGTCCCACGCCATGCCTGCGGCGTTTCGCGCCTCCTGCAATTTCGCGTTGGCAAGCCTTCGCTCGCCCGGCGTCGCATTCGGATCGCGCGCGGCCTGTTCCAGCGATGCGACGGAGCGATCGCCTTCGCGCGCCTGCGTCACCAACTCGTTGAGCTGGCCCTTGGTCGTGCGGTTCTCCCGCCATTCCCTGTCGACCGCGGCGCGCGCATTCTCCACCGTCTCCTGGTACTTGGGATCGTCTAGAACCCGACCGCGGATTTCATCGAGCGCGGGACCTGTTGCCACGTCCGGAAGCGCCGTGTTGCGCCCGGCTTCGCGCAGCTCGTTCTCTACGGAACGCTGAATGTCGCCCCAGCGCTTCGACACCTCGCCGCGCGCACTCTCCAATTCGATGCTCGCAAGTTTGCGTGCCGACGGCGTGGAGTTGGGATCGCGCGCCAGCTGCTCCAGCGACGCCACGTTCTCCTCCGCGCGATGGGCACCAGCCACCTGTTCGCGCGCGTTCACGACACGCGGATCGGCATTCGGCACGAAAGCGACATCGCCGGGCTTGATGCGGTCGGGATCGCGAAACTGCTTGTTGGCCCTCAGAACGTCCGAGAACGGCGCGCGGTACTCCTGCGCTATTCCATAAAGGCTGTCCCCCGGTTTGACCTCGTGCGGAATCTCGTTGCCGCGAAGCGCCTGCGGATTTCCGTCGACCCGGCTGCGCTGCCGCTGTGCCGCTTGCAGGGCACTGTCGAACTCCGGATCCGTTTGCCCGGTGGTGGCGACGCGGTCGTTCCGGTTGGCGCCGCCCGGCTGCACGTGGCTGGGATTTTCCGGAGCTGCTCTCCGATCATCTGCACCAGCTTGTTCAGGAGGCGTTCTCTGCTTTTCCGTGACACTTCGTGCAGGGCTCGCACCAGACATCGATTTCGCTCCGGTCCTCAACGAGAAATACACTGAGACGCGGCGGCTTCTGCCGCATTCGCGTTCTTGATGGGCGCGGCGCTTCTCGACCTAACCTCGGTGGTTTGCGCCGCAAGACATCGGCATTCGGCCGATGCCGATCAGCAAGCGGATTTTTGGCTAATGAAGCTGATGACAAGCTGACGTGGGGAATATGCCGGCGGCAGCGTCAACGCGGCGGCGAGACCGAGCGCGCCAGCAGTTCAAATTCCGTCCGGCGCGTGTCGAAATTCTGCTTCTCGCCCACGCAGATCGTGGTCGTTCGCCCCTTCGGCGTTTCGATCAGCATGAACAGAGTTCGCACTTCCTGCGCCCGCGCCGGCAGACCGGGACGCGACTTGAAGTCTCCGATCATCGCGACGCCGCCAATTCCATTGACGCTGAAATGTTCGGTCGCGGACACATCATAGTTGATGGCCACGGTTGCCCGCGCAAGATCGAGCCAGCGCTGCCCTTCGACGATATCGTTGATGTCGCTCTGCTTAAGCTCGGCGTTTTGCGGCAGCGGTGTGAACGCGACCTGACAGCCGGTATCGCGGTCGGATGGCTTCTTGACCTCGAACCGCACGACAAAGGTTGGCGTCGGAGCGATAGTGCGGGCGATGTAGCCTTCGGGAGGATCGATCGCCAGCCCGGTGCTTGCATCGCGCAATGGCTCCGCCGAGGCTGGCGCGATCAGCGCCAGCGCAACGCACACATCAAGACACATATGGATCGAGCGCTTGAGCACCATCACGCTCCCTGGCAGACCGGCATCGAGAGAAACGGCATTGGCCCTGACGGAACCGACCGTCAGGGCCAAGCATCCATGTTAGTCAGGCCAAACTCAGGCTGCCTGTGACAGGTCCTGCTGTCCACCGCCCTCTCCGCCGAGCAGGCGGCCGAGCAGCGACACGACCGTCTTCAGGGCGTCCTTTTCATTCGGCGGCAGGTTGAGGCGATCGACCAGCGACGAAAGGGTGCTGAGGATCTGATCGAACGGACCGCCGCTCGCTCCATCCTGCTCCTGGGCAGGAGCAGCCTCACTACCCTGATCGACCCGCGGGGCCGCGATGGGCTGGGGCTGCTGGGCACCGCCGACACTGCCGGCACCGTTCATCACGCGACCGAGCAGCGACACCACCGTCTTGAGCGCTTCCTTCTCCTGCGGCGAGAGCTTCAGGCCGTCGATCACACCGTTGAGATTCTGCAGTATCTGATCGTCAGTACCCTGGCCGGCGCCAGCGCCCTGGGTCGGCCCGGTTCCTGCAAAACCATCAATGTCCTTGATATTGTTTCCGGTGATCTCCTGGCCCTTGGGCAGCACGAGATCATCGATCTCGCCGTTCTTCGTCTTGAAGCGCCGCACCCTGCGCATTCGGATCCTGGCCGGCTGAAACGAAGTTCAGTGCTCCCGTGATCAACCGAACTCGCTCGCCGTCGCTCCATTGATCACCGGACTGTCCTGCGCTTTTCAGGATATTCGCGAAGATCGACGCAACGTCCTTCTGCTCGTTCTGCTGTACGCCGCCGCCCGCAAGTTGCCCGAGGCGATCGGCATTGCCCATTATACGCTGTGCGACATCTGAAATCATGTTGCTTGCTCCCTCGCATTCCGTGATTGGTCAGTCGCAGAAAAACGACCGAACTGGGTTCCTGTCCGGCCTGCCACGGCGCTCGTTCCGGCAGGCTTCGGGTGATCGATGAACCTTGAAGCGTGGGCACCGCTAGCGTACCGCACACCGGCTCATGTTCGCACGATAGGCATGCAAGCTTTCGAGAACCTGACGGGGATACGGTTTCTACAGCGCCGCCGGGCATCGAGGGCGTCCGTTACGAACTTCGCGCCGACAAGACTTTGCGGCACGACTCGAGATCGTCTTAAGCGAAGATGATCGTCATCCGACGGCGCAACATCTTTCGATGCCACCGCTGCAAAGGACTCATGTGATCATTGCTGGCGCGCGCGTGTGGCCGCCGCGTCCAGACGCGCCGACAGGTCGGCGTCGTAGGCGAAGTTCGCGAAGAATTCGCCGTCCGGCGTCACCCGAAACGTCGCCTTGTTCCATGGCTCATGCGCAGTCGAGGCCATGATCGTTTGCAGCTTCTTGATGGCTTTGGCGACCGCGTAGTCGAGACGATCGACATCCAGATCGGCAACGCCTCGCTCGGCGGGATCACGCGTATAGTCTCCGGTAAATCCGGTCGATGTCTTCCATATCTCGGTCTCAAGCCGGATCTCCCGCCACGGTTCGTCGACGGCCGCTGCCATCGCGTTCGCGACGAAATCGTAGATTTCCTCGACGGTACTCAATTCAGCCATGGCATCTGCTCCGGCAGCCTACTCGGTCGTATTCTCGAAGAAACGCGTATGCTTCTTGCCGTCGATCCAGAACGTCACCCGGAAGGCCACCGGCCGTTTCGAATCGCCATCGAACTCGGCGCGGATTTGCGCATCGACCGTCCTGTTCTGCTCGAGCGCGGACCGCCATTCCTGCTCCATGTTATACCAGTCGCCGCCGCTCCCGTTCAACTCACGTGTCATCGGGTGATAATTGATCTGCTCGCCGGGGCCGTCGAACATCGCCGCGAACAGGTGTCCTCCCTGGTCGCCCTCGATGGCGTCCTTGATACCGCCGACCTCCGCAGCCTTACCCTGCTGGTGCGTATTGCGGTCGTGACGGTTCAGGCGGACCCGTCCCTTGGCTTCGACCACCCGGCCCGCCTCATCCGTCGTGTAGGTGTAGCGCCCCACGACATAGTCGGTGTTATGCGCCAGCTCGCCGTTCAGTGTCTGGTTCCAGCCGTCGGCCTTGTTCCCCGGATCGAGCACGATGCGCGCGCGCTCACCAGGCTGGCCGCGCGTATTTCGTGCTTCGATTGCCGCGCGCGACGGGTCGCGCACGAATGAACTGACATCTTCGGCCAGTTGATCGAGGTGCTGCTGATCGAGCGCGTTCTCCCTGACGATGTCAGCCCGCCGCTGCGCGGTGAGGCCGGGGTCGACCAGCTCGCGCGATCGTATCTCCATTCGCTCGCGGATCTTGCTGATATCGATCCGCGATGCCCAGCCGACCGTGCCGGCTCGGGGCTCGCCATGCCCGGCGAAGAAGGTTCCAAGCTGGCCCTCGAGCGTAAGGCTTCGCTGGATAGTCTGCGCAGTCGCGACATGCAGGTCGATATCGGCCGCCGTTGCCTGCGGACCATGCCTGATGCCCTGGACTGCGCCCGTCGCCGGATCGTAGTCGATCCGAACCGCATTGCCCTGCAGCGAGCCATCGGGGGTAACTCGCGGCGCGAAGTTGCGCAGCAACCCGTCACGCACGGCATTGGGGTTGAACATGTCGCCCGGCCGCAAGCCGCCCGTACGTATCGCCGCGCCGGTGCCAGCAGCCCAGAATCCCATGGACAACAGCGATTGCGCGCGCTGCTCGTCCGACATCTCCGTCCAATGGCGCGACAGATAGATGCTCTCGTTGGCGATCGCCGCCGTATCGACAATCGCCGCGCCCGCCTGCACGTAGCCATGGAATGACCATTCAATGACGAGCGCCGCTCGCTCACAGAGCGCGCCGATGCTGACCGCATTCTCCGGCCCTTCGGTCTGCTCGATCCTAAGCACGCGGCGATGCTCTCGCAACTTGGGGCGCTGAGCGGGCCGGGTTTCGACCGACTCTACGCGCAGATGCAACTTGCCGGGCATCGAGAAGCGGTCGCGCTGTTTTCATCCTATAGCGCTACCGGCGAGGACCCGCGCCTCGTCAGTTTCGCGCGGACGACATTGCCGCGTTTGCGGCACCACTTGTCCATGGCGCGCCGCCTCTGAGCGGCACTCATCGGCAATGTAGGAGCGAGATCGTTCCGCGGCGGGACGCTGATGCTGAGCAGCCGCTCGGTCGAGATTTGGCTTAAATTAGGGCGGAACGGCAGGCGTGCGGGTGGTGAATGACGAACTTGATGAAGCTGCCTACGTGAGCCACTCGCGAAACCTCTCATGACGGGACTGACTTATCCGTATGACTGGGGCTTCATTCCCTCCACCAAAGCCGATGACGGTGATCCAGTCGATGTTCTGGTGATCCACGAGACTGGAACTTATCCGGGGCTCGTGCTTCGTTGCAGGCCCATTGGCGTCCTCGAGGTCCTTCAAACGACCAGGCGTAAGAAGAATAGAAATGACCGTGTATTCGCAGTGCCGGAGCGTTCTCCTTTTGCTGGCCACTTACACGACGTCCGGCATCTTCCTTTGCGGGCCATGGACGAACTACAGAAGTTTTTTCGTGCCACCAACGCGCTCAAGAAAAAGGAGATTGAATTTCTAGCTGGCGCGGCCCCCGCGCTGCGGTCAAGATGATTAACCGATTTTCGCGCTATTAGCCTCTGCCAAGCTCCAGCTCCTGACGCTCAATCCCCGCCCGATGTGCAAACACTGACGGGCGCCACGGTGTGCGCTCAGGCCCTCGCGGAAGAGAGGGGCAACCGAATCCTAAGTGGCGGACGATCTGCTAGGAGCTGCCATTTTCACAAACGAGCCAAGCCGCGGAACGGTTCAGCCAGACCGGTCCCGAAGCCTTAGGATCAGCTCACAGTACTGAGGGTGCCCGGTACCGCACGATCCGGCGTTAGGGCAGCAGCTTGCTCGAGCTCGACCCAACCATGACTAAGAAGAACTGCGATCGCTGCGCTTCGAATCATGGGCACCAGTTCGTGAGCCGGGCAGACGCCCGGACCTACGCTAAAGGGAACTAATGGCCACCTGTCACCCGGACCACGCCTGAGCCATAGCTCCGGGGCAAAGCAATTGCGCATAGGCCAGGCTTTCGTGTCTGTGGAAGAAGGGCGCGTAGATCAGAACGTGCGTTTTCTTCGGCAGAACGCCACCTTCCCAAGGTACTTCCTGCACCGTCTCGCGGAAGATGGTCGGCGTCGTCGGCCAGAGCCGCACCGACTCCATAATGCAGCACGCACAAACGGCAGGTCGCCGCGACCGGTGGATCCGGCTTCAGGATCTCCTCGTGGGCGCAACTCTGAGCGGCAGGAAGAGTGGCAATCAGCGTGAGTGCGCGGAAGGTAGACATGCCAGCGGCACCGAAGGCGAAAAGCCAATGGGCAACCTGGTCGAGCTCGGCGGCGGCCTCTACGCGCCTGCCACTGATATCTATGTGCGTCCTGGCCAGCGACTTATCCGCCGGCCTGTCCGCCGTAGCTTGCCAGAGCGAAGGCGGAAGTTCGCAAGAGAAGGCGGAAGCGATACCCATCCGCGCACGTTCGATTCTGCTCTACCGATCCAACGCGCTACGGCCAAAGCTGAGTAAATTCGGATCCACGCAACCCGGCAGCTTTCACCGCGCTGACGAATTCGTCGCCCAGGAACAACGGGCCGCGTAGCAGCTGCGGCACCTTGAACACCACCAGGCCCTCCGTCAGCTCCGGCCGAAACACGTAGCGTTCGACATCAAGGATGTCTCCATCATCGAACCGCACCAGCTCCGATTTTTCCTCATTAAGCGCGTCGACCACGGTTAGCACGTTGAACAGCCACAGGTCCGCTTCCGGACATTCCAGCGGCAGGAGTTCGCCGGAACGGTCCAGCAGCGGCGCCAGCACCCTGGCCGCATGCTCGCGAAGCACCAGCACGTGGCCGCCAAGCCAGGGAAGGTCCGCCTCAGCCGCGGCTCACCTTCGTCGTCCACCAGGAGCCTGGCCACCGGCATCGGTCGCCAGCTGGCTCGCCGGGCGGTCCCATCCAGGCTCCACAGGTACTCGTGATCGCTCTCGTGCACCGGAAGCACCCACTCCAAATTCGGGCGGACCCGCGGCTCGTAAATCCTCAAGACTTCCTCCTGATGATGCGTACCCTTCAAAGAGCTTACAATTGCGTAATATTCTTGAAGGCAAGCACGTTTGCACCATGTAAGTGACAGGCGGAAGCGTTCAAATCCGCTCTTCAACCGAAGCCCAGCGGCCGTGCTCTGTGAGGCGAGCTGGGTCCTTTTGATTTTCTGTATCTGCCCCGTCTCAATTGGCCTCAGAGGCAAACCTACGATGAGCGATATTAGACAAAACCGCGGCCGTCACTGGTCGGACGAGGACGACAATCTGCTGCGCTCTATGTCACGGGCAGGAAAGAGCCTCACTCTTATGGCAGTGAAGCTCAATCGGCCGATGGCATCGATCAGAGCGCGCGCCGAAGATCTCGGTATAGAGATCCCCGGAACCGAGATAGGCCGGCGTAAGCGCATAAGAAGTGCTTAGCGGACGCCCGATCCCGCGAATGCCAGACATGCAGCCTCTTTATCCCTGCTGATGCCGTGTGCCGAGCAGCCCCAGTTCTTTCCTGACAGCCGAAGCGGAGTTGCCAACCCTGTCGACGGCACGAAGCAACTCCTGCTTTGATACTCCGAGCGCCTTGGTCCAGTACTTCATCTCCCACGCCTCGCGCGTGTTGATCTTGCTGCGGTCCGGCGTGCTCTTCTTGATCAGGCTTGCCATCGTCTCCTCCACGGGGAGCACGGTCCCGCCTGGGGTTTTGGGGGGCATGAAAGGACGGGACCGTGCCAGGGCCGGCGGTTTACGCCGGCTCGACGAACCAATACGTGACGACATTCCTGGTTCCTATTGCGAATATTTTGGACGAGCTTGGCACGAAGCTTGTGGATTAAGATGTCGCGGCGCTAACTGTTAGCCCCAAATAGCGACCGAGCGTGTACATGGCGGTTCCTCACGCGCGCTCGTTGGAACGAACGGACGCGCGCACGATTGCCAGTCGATGAACACTGCTCTTGCTCTATTCGCTGCCTTTTTGCACCACCGTCTCGTACGTTCCCCAGTTGAAGAAATGCTGGGAGACAGGATCAGCTGGCGATCTCTCGCTTCGAATGGTCCTGATCCTGGCGTTGGGGGTTGCGACCTGGATCGGTTACGGAGTCCTACAGAGCGACATCGTCATCATCATCGCCAACTCGGTCAGTCTGTGCCTCTTGCTCGGCATCCTCTATTTCAAGCTCAAAGAACGTCGCAACGGCAAGCAATAGCGGTTGTTCGCGTTGTTCGGCTTGGGGCAGGCCGGCATAAGGGTCGAGACACTTGGCCGCGGCTAGAAGCTGGCCGTTTCGCAATCATTTTGAACGTCGCGCATGGACACTTAGGGCAGGTGCGAGCAGGCAATGGTTCTGGCGCAAATCTTTGCTGCGTACCGATGCCGTCTCAGCCGCGTCACGGCTGCAACCCCAATAACGAGATCAGTCGCAAAGCAGGAGGGCTCACGATAGCTTTCAATTGGGAAAGTTTTCGTCCTTCGGCACCGCGCGGGCACGACCGCGTTCACTCGGGTCAGGCGGCGAACTGAAGCGGCTTTTATGCCCAAGACCGTTGCCTTCGCTGTGACCGCACCTGAAGCACTTAAAACTCAGGCGGCGTTCGTCGCCACCCCATCGCGGCGGGCGCACCGTGACTGGCATAGGCCAGGCACTGCAGCTCGGGCAAGTAAACAACAAGCGGTCTGGACGGCTCATGGCGCTTAGCCCTTTCGCTGCGGATGTAAGCATCAACGCTGGCATTACACGCCAGATAATCTTGTGGGGACCAAGTGCACGCCGGCCGAACGTTCTTTGAAGCTCAGCACGCAAGTCTTTGTGCCAAGTTTGGGACGGCCTTTCATCAAGAAAAGGAATGCTCTCAAAACGGGAATGCCTGGCTGGCCGACCAACGCAGTTTACGCAGCATCAAAGTCACGGCCCTTGAAGTTAGTTCGCTCGAAGGCGGTTAATGGTTGCGCTCGATGGCGAAGTCCGGTCGATGGAAACCCCGCTGCGCTACAAGATCATGCCCGCCGCTTTGCGCGTGCTCGGCCCTGCCGCGAAATGACCCATAGCTGCTCGCCATTCGCGCCCGCGGCCAACTTGGCCGCCGGATTTTCCGGCTTCGTGTCAATTCGCAATGACATCCAATGGGGACTGCGGCTGCGAGCGGCCGCAGGAAAAGCAGTTCATCCTAAGCCGCAGCCCTCGAAGAAGCACCACTTATTGCTTAACTCAGCCCTAGCGCCCGACCATTGCGAGGCAAGCCATGTCTTGGTCCATGAAAATCGGTTCCATCTCAGGAACGGCCATTCGGCTCCACATCACGTTCATCCTCTTTCTCGCCTGGATTTTCGGCACGAGCTACGTTTCCGGCGGGGCCAACGCTGCCTGGAGCGGACTTCTCTTCATGGTGCTTCTATTCCTCTGCGTACTGGCGCATGAATTCGGCCATATCCTGACGGCACGCGTGTTCGGCGTTCTAACACCCGATGTCATTCTGCTTCCGATCGGTGGCGTTGCGCGGCTGGAGCGGATTCCGGAAGAGCCCCGGGAGGAATTCCTCATCGCGATCGCGGGCCCGCTGGTCAATGTGGTAATTGCGGTCGGTCTCGTCTTGGTCACTAGCGCGACACCGGACGGCGGCTCGCTCGCGACAATCGAGAGCGCCAAAGTCTCTATGGCCGACCGGCTCGCATCGGTGAATCTGTTCCTCGCGATCTTCAACATGATCCCCGCCTTCCCGATGGATGGCGGACGCATCCTGCGCGCGATCCTCTCAGCGCGACTCGGCTTCGTGCGCGCCACCGAGATCGCCGCGAAGGTTGGTCAATGGGTCGCATTCGTGCTCGGTTTTATCGGTCTGTTCGGGAGCCCCATGCTGGTCTTTATCGCGATCTTCGTCTATCTGGCAGCCTCTTCGGAGGCTCATATGGTCGCACTCCGCTCCTTGTCGCAGGGCGTGCCGGTCGGCGTCGCCACGATGACAGATTTCGCGGCGCTCACGGCGGAATCCCGCATCAACGAGGCCATCGAGCTCCTGCTGCGCACTAGCCAGAGCGAATTCCCGATCGTGGATCACGGGCAGCGGCCTGAGGGCATTTTGTCGCGCGCTGACCTCATCCGAGTTCTGAGGGAGTCTGGCCCGGAGGCCCGCGTCAAGCAGGCGACATTATCGCCGTTGCCGACTTGTGACCGCCGTTGCACGCTGGAAGACGCGCTCAAGCTCCTTCAGGAAAGGGGCGCGCCCGCAGTCGGTGTGCTCGATGGTGCGGGCCGGCTGGTTGGGCTTGTGAGCTCCGAAACGCTCGGCGAAATGCTGATGATAGCTGGCGCGATGCCGCCTGGATACCGCCTAGGCAGCGGCCACCGGCCCGCGGCAGCCTGAAAGGGCCGTTTGTTTGAAAAGGCACTTACTGCACTCACGCTCGTCGTGAGCTGCGTTACTCCCCGGGGGCGACTCTCCTGAGCGGAGATGTCACGAATTGATCCGCACTTGCATTTGTGATGAGTAGCGTGTCCTCCCGAAGGCAGTCTACGCATGAAAGCCAAAGCAACACGTGTTCCGCGACATGCCAGCGTGCCTGTCCAGCGGATAGCCCCGACATCTTACTCAGCGAAACGCCCTCCGCACTGCTCAGGACCATGCCACGAGGCCCGCTCCGGTCTCACCTTTATCGCGCTCTTGACGCGCGAAGGACGACAGTCCTCACCGCCTGGGCACCGCGGTTGCGCGCTTCAGCCGCCTATACCAAGCTCGGCAGATTGCGCGAGCCGGAGCCATTTCTCGGAAAGTAAGAGCCACCGCTGCTTTCGATCGGGCTGATGGCCCTGGCGGCCTGCTCACGGCATTCCTCCGCCTTGCTTGCGAAATGTAGATGGATCAGTCATCGCCAAAGCCATCTGCTACCTCTGTTATGCGCCTGCTCAGCCAAGTGCGACCGCAAGACTCGGCCCCAGCGGAGGATTTAGGGTCATGCACATTCGGGGACAGCCGGTGAGGTCTGAGCGGCTCCCCACTAGCTCGGACTAGTCTGCCCAGCCGTCATTACCATTGTGGTGTAGCGGCAATATTTCCTCTAGACAGCTGGCGCGGCGGCGTGCGCAATTCTTGCCGCGCTTGCCGGCCGAGCTGCGTAAGGCGAACGGGCCACCCGCTCGCTCGTTCAATGTGCCGATCCCATGCATCGCGCAGCGGTAGCGAAGAGGTGCTGCCCAGTTGCGGATGAACGGCGGGGCGTCGAGCTCGTCGGTATTTCCGTCGACAGCCTCTACAGCCATGGGGCGTGGGCGGCCGTGCGGCGCCTGACGTTCTACTATCGGTGGACTTCAATCCCAAGGGCGAAGTCGCCAAGCAATACAAGGTCTGGCGAGAAGCAGACGGATTCTCCGAGCGCGCGATCTATGTGATCGACGCTCAGGACATTATTCGCTACGCGCAGGTTTCGCCCAAGCTCCAGCACGTTCCCGACATTTACGAGCTGTTCGACGTGCTGGACGGACTGAGCACCCGCAAGGCGGCTTGAGTAGATTTAGCTAGGAGGTTGAGCAATGCAGGCATACCCCGTGAACGTTCCGGCGATGCTACGACGATGCGCTTCGGCGTTCGCTCGAGGAGTTCGGCGCGATCATCCATATCATCGCGCCAAATAGCGCGCACTGGATGTTCGTAAAGCAGTGGCAGGAGCATTGTCCCTCGATCGAGACATGGGGGCGCCGGGCCTCTCAATGCGGTAGCCGGTGAAGCGCGCCGGCGTCCGGCTGGACGATGAGCTGCTCCCGACGTGAGAACCATGGTCGGACGAGATCCGCCATACTATCGTCAAAGCGATTGGCTGTGCGGAAGTCGCCTTGCTGCACGAAACGTCGAGATTACTGGTACTTGCAGACCTCGTACAGACTCTCGAAGCAGATAAGATACCTCCCGTGCTGCGACCGGCGGGCGCGTCTCGCAGGCGTGGTCGCGCCGAATGGCAGGGCACCGCTGTATTTACGTGCGACCGTCAAGATAAAGCGCAATGAGGCTGCGGCGGCAGCCAGACGCATTGTCGATTTCAAACCACGTTTCGTGATCTTCAGTCAGGGCCAATGGTACGCCGAGGATGCAGCCGAACGCCTGACGTCGTCCCTGGATTGGAAGCTGGAGTAGGATTGCCGTTCGTACCTATGAGGTCCGCTCGAACCCAGATCCCTCCAACGCAATTGGGAACCTTCGACGTCACGCAACATTGATCAAGGGGACAGGCGCTTTCCAAACGGGGCTACAGGAGAAGTTATGGCGAAACGAGCGAAGAAGCGTAAGTCGGCGGCGCGTCGCACGAGCCGGCCGCGGAAGAAGCTGAGCGACCTTTTCCACGAGACGCTCAAGGACATCTACTTTACTGAAAATAAAATCATCAAGACATTGCCCAAGATGGCGAAGGCGGCGCAGTCCAAGGAGCTGGCTGCAGCTTTCAACAAGCACCTTCGGGAGACTCAGCGTCAGGTCAAACGCCTAGACCGCGTTTTCCGTATTATCGGCAAGCCGGCCCGCGGAAAGCCCGGCGAGGCCATCAACGGCATCGCTGATGAGGGTGCGGAAATCATGAAGGAGTTTCGCGGGATGCCTGCTCTCGACGCTGGCCTTGTCGCTGCCGCCCAGGCGGTCGAGCATTACGAAATTTCGCGCTACGGCACCCTTCGCACCTGGGCTGAACAGCTCGGCATGTCGGATGCAGCAAGTCTGCTCCAGGAGACGCTGGACGAGGAGGAAGCAACCGACAAGACGCTGACCGAGCTGGCGACCTCGGTGGTCAATCTCGAAGCCGAGCAAGAGGAAAGGGAGGCCGCCTGACCGGCAGGCCCCGCGTATCCTGGAGACCCTAATAGGCGCTGGTCGCATGGTCTCCGTGATCCCGCGCGGTTTGGTGTGTCGCGTTAAGATGTGAACGGATAAACATGTTCGACCGCCGTCACGTTGGCGTATTGCGCGGCGACCGCGCGCGCCACCGTGATCGGCGCGCCGCAAGCATCCGGGCGTGTCGAGCAAACCCTCGCCGCGCAGGAAACCCCAATAGAGGCAACAGCGGCAGGCCGACAATGGTGAAATGGTCGCCTTCGATCTGTTCGAGCAGATGCACCCCTAGCCCTTCGAGCTGAACAGCTTTGCGGTGGTGGATTTTCCCACCCCGATCGAGCCGGTGAGTCCCAGGATCCGCATCAGATCGCCGTTGCCAAAGTAATGGTTCTAGACACCTTTGAACGACCGCATTTCGGTCGATGTTGGACAGGCGAAACAGACTGACATTCAAGCGGCGGAGGTCGCAATGAAGGCACTCGTTTGGCACGGCACTACCGACATCCGCTGCGATAGCGTACCCGATCCCGATGATGGTTTCGGGCGGTACATAGTCGAGAATGGTCAAGGGATCGCTGGGCTTCCTTCGCTGGCGTTGCTCGATCTCCTCCCCGGAGCCTGCCAGCCATTCCGACATGACGTCCAGCACCACTTCCTCTGTCTCTGCGATCTTTCGCAGCGTGTCCAGTTCGTAAAAGCAGATCGCCGAAAGCTGACCGCTCGCGATTTCGAGCCTGACAGGGGGAAAGGCACCAGCAGGATAAATCTCAACCGTCTCCCCGAGAAACAATGCGCGATCCCGGGAATTTCAACCCCTTCGTCCAGAGAATAGCCAGCTTGCTCGACGAACGTGCGCAGACGGTGTTCGTCTAGGGCTTCGCCCTTGCGCAGTCGGAAGCAGGCGTCCGCCGAGGTACTAGGCGCGGGAGAAGAGCTTCGGCTGTAGCCACCAACAGCCGCTGCTCGGGTCTTTGTGGCAGCCGCCGCAACACGGAGGCTCTCCTTCCCGAGAGCTCCGGACGCGCGATTTCATCGTCACTCGTGGGTGCAAACGAGTGCCCGCCGAGCGCTTCGGCCCGCCGTTCGTCTTTAGAAACGAAGAGCATCCCGCCGCTTCGACCGCCGCCATTGCTCGATTAAATAAAGCGATCGTTCCGAGCGGCGCGTCGGAAGACGGTACTGAAGACTTAGCGCGAGGCGCTGCAACGCGCTTCTTGGCGCCGCTGATGCTCATGCGCCAGGCGTCCTCGAAACATCAATAGCTTGCCAACGTGGTGTTAAAGTCGATCTGGATAGGTCCATCTGGTCGGCGGCTAAAGCTTTTAATCGGGAAGAACCGCTTCCGGTCGGCCAAGTTCCTGCATGCACCACCGCGAGTCGTCACCAGGGACGTCATCAGCACTTCTTGATCGGAGTCCGGCAAGTTGGGTGGAACGTCGCTCGAACGTCCATGTTTGAGGGCCACACTGATTTCAACCAAGGAGCCTCCCCATGAAGAGTATTGCCCTTCCCCTTCTCGCGCTCTTTCTTGCAACTTCCGCCTACGCTGCGGAAAAGCCGAGCCAGTCCTTTCTGAAGAAAGCCATTCAAGGCAACTATGCCGAAATCGAGATGGGCAAGCTGGCGCAGCAGAACGGTCAGAGCGACAATGTGAAGAACTTCGGACAAATGCTGCAGGCCGACCATACAGCTGCAAATGAGAAGGCGGCCGATGCGGCAAAGTCGATGGGCGTGACGCCACCGGACGGGCCGAATGCGAAGCAAAGGGCCGATTACGAGAAAATGTCAAAGATGTCGGGAGCCCAGTTTGACCGCCACTTCGCAACTCACATGATCGCCGATCATCAAAAAGACATCGCAGAGTACAAGAAAGCTTCAAAAAACGCCGATGCGGCAGGCGATTATGCGAAAGGAAGTATCCCTGTGCTGCAGAAGCACCTTGAGACTGCAAAGTCGTTAGGTTCAAGGAGAACATCCAGCCGGTAGGCGCGCCCGCCCAGCCGGCACACCAGGGGGCAACTCGGTCTTGAGCTTGGATTAGGTGATCGGCATTGACTGCCGTCCTGCCGTGTCTTTGGTCGTTACGCTCGAAACGGGGAAAATGGTCGAGGCTGCGATGGTTGGCGCGGACGGCGTTGTTGGGGCCTCGGCGGCGCTTGATGGACGCATTCTCTCAGCCGTGGAGTTGTCCAGCTCGCGGCGAGACCATCCTTTGCAGCATCGACGGATTGAGGTCGGCGGCATTGCAAAGCCCCAAATGCTGTCTCTGCTCATCCGCCATGAGCAGACTGTATACTCAGGCGCAACAGTCAGCAGCTTGCTTTGCAACTCACCACGTCGAGGCACGTCTTAGCTGTTGGCTGCGGCGGGCGAGACACTTGTCCCTGTTTCTCACGCAAGACTATATAGCGGAGATGCTGGGGGTTAAGCGGACAAGCGTGACTTTGGTAGCGCACACCATACAATCTGCAGGTCCAATCAAATACGGCCGAGGAAGAATCTTCAACGCGGAAGCGCTGCATGACGGCGCGTGTGAGTGCTACGAGACAGTGAAGCGCCATTACGCCAGGCTGTTGGGCGCGAACACCAACTAAAGCGCGGCAAAAAGGCGCAAAAGCCAATATCGGGAACCACACATAAGGTATATAGTGGCAGTATCATCGATCCGTTGTTCCCGGCTTCTGTCGATGACTGAGAGCGTTCTGTGCTCCCGCATTGGAATGAGCGGCGAGCTATGTGCGAAAAGTGTAAAGAGCTAGACCAGAAAATCGCTCACTGTCGTCGGTTCACCTCAGGGTTTGATCCACTCACGAACAACCGCATAGAGCAGTTGATCGGCGACTTCGAGCGGAGGCGGGCCTCTATGCATCCTTCCCCAGGAGAGCCGAACGGACGAAGCAACTCCCTTACAGCTAGTTTAGAAAGAGGTCAGTCGAAGCCTGAGATGCGACGCTACTTTTTCGACTTGCGAGACGGTGACGATCTCGCCCCTGACGAGGAAGGTATGGAATTTCCCATGCTTGACGCCGTGCGGACAGAGGCCGCCCGTTCGCTAGCGGAGATGGCGCGGGACGCGGCGCGGACAAGTCATAATGGCGTTGATTACCGCATGGCAATCGAAGTGCGTGACGACAATGGCCCGGTGCTGCAGGTGAAGTTCACCTTGGAGATTGATCGGCACGGCCTGTAAGGTCGCCTCTGTTAGCGGCTTGTTTCGATGTGACCTGTTGGCAGCTTTGAGACATGCCGAAGCTTGATATGGATGTCGGCTTTCAGGGCGAAAGCGGAAGTCGCTCGGACACGCCAAACTGTCGCGACTGACCCTGATGTATGGTCCGGCCGTGCGGTGCAAGAAGATTTCGATGATCCGGTAGATGCGGTCTTGCATCAATGTATCCGGCCTCTGCTTGGAGCGCAGTGCTCCGGGCCATCATGGATGTCAGCGCGCATGTGATCTGGTTAGCGGACAGGCCTCGACCGGGCCATTTGGGTCACCAGTGTTCGCATGCGCCGGGAAGACCGATTCTCCATCGTCGTCTCATCTTCTCGCAGACCTCGGCGGGTAAGGGTGTTGTTACGTCATCGATAGCTCCTCACTTCGCGCTGTTCCTTTGTTTGTGCCTGGCGGTCGTTCCTTCGTCCCGGCCTGCGCGCGCAGACGCGCCGCGCGCAAGGGGTCGTCAAGGCCGGCCGTCGTGCTTTCCTGACGTCTTGCTCTCTGCTGCCAGGCTGCGCCTTGACGGCCCCGCGCACGGCGCGAGGGTCAAGCAGGTTGGGACGCTGTCTCCTCCGTCTTGACGCTCGCGAAGGCGCGTCCCTTGTTGAGGACCGCCCAGGCAATTCGGGCGAGTTTGTTAGCGAGCGCAATCGCCAGCACGTTGTGATGCAATCGTTTCTTGGCGGCTCGGATCCAAGAGTTGAGGCCATAGCGCTCCCAACACCTGATCTTGACCAGCACAACCCAAGCGGCTTGCACGAACAGCGCGCGCAGGTAGCGATTGCCGCGCCTTGATATACTGCCGAGGATCGTGCGGTCGCCGGTCGATGTCTGCTTCGGCACAAGTCCAAGCCAGGCGCCGAAGTCGCGGCCTTTCGAGAACACGTCTCCAGCGCCGATCGCGGCCACCATGGCGCTCGAGATGATCGGGCCAATACCAGGCACCGTCATCAGTCGCCGGCAGGCCTCATCTTGATGGGCTAGTGTTTCGATCTCGCTAGATAGCCTCTCGATACGCTGATCCAGCCGGCGCCAGTCTTCCACCAGGCCCTCGATGATGAGCGACATGCGAGGCGAGAGGACATCGATGCGTGTCGCCAAGATGCCCGGCAACTCGAACCGCAGGGAATGCAGGCCTTGCCGCACGGCGATGCCCCGCTCCAGCAGGAACGCACGGATCTGATTGATGACGCCGGTACGCTGACCGACCAATCGATCGCGGACGCGGTGCAGTGCCTGAAGGTCGAGCTGTTCGGCGGTCTTGGTCGCGACGAACTTCATGGTCGGGCGTTGCACCGCCTCGGCGATGGCTTCCGCATCTCGGAAGTCATTCTTCTGTCCCTTCGAATACGGGCGCACGTACTTCGCCGGCATCAGGCGGGCGTCGTGGCCAAGCATCTGGAGTTTGCGGCTGAGATGCACGGCGGCAGGTTGGCGAGCCGCGTTTCCACCTGGCCGCGTGACCACTTCTGCCGCAGCACGATGGCACCGCGGTGATCATGACCCACGATGTGGAGCGAGTTTTTGCCAATATCGATGCCGATCACGGCGATCGCTGCGTTGATTTTCTGAGACATGGCGTGCTCCTTGTCTTGAGCGCCCCTTGCCAGCTTCTCGTGCTGGCAGGGCCGGAGCACGGCCGGACCATCCCATTAGCGGACTGCGGGCCGACGATCCGGCCCGCGCTCGCTCGACCACCTGTCCCACTTCAACGAACGGCATAAGCTCGAATTTGGGAGGCATCTTAGCTGGGAAGAAGCTTGGTCGTCGCTGCATCCGCAGGGCCGTTCGGAACATCCTGCACGAGATGTGGAACACAGGTCGCCCTGAAACTTCCGTCCCTTACGTCCGTTGACTCCGCGCCATAGCTCCCGGCTTGGCCTTTGTACCACTGTTGCGTTGGAGTTTCCGGTGCCGGCGTCCCGACCCTATTGGAAGGGCTATCTGAAGCTGTCCTTTGTCTCGTGTCCTGTCGCGCTCTATCCCGCAATTTCGGCGGCCGAGCGGATCTCCTTCCGGCAGGTCAACCGGCGAACGGGCCATCGCCTCAAACAGAAACTCATCGACTCCGTTACCGGCCAAGCCATAGACGCAGCCGATAAGGCGCGCGGCTATGAGGTCGGCGAGAACGAATTTCTGCTGGTCGAGGACAACGACCTTGAGCGGGCGCGACGGGAGCGCCCGGCGCCTGGTGAGGTGGAGCTTGCCGCCCCGCCGCTCCGTGAAAGCCCGCCAACCGTTCCCGCCGGCCTTCACGACGAGCCCGCCAAAGAGGGCGCCGCGGACTATGATGATGAAGACGAAGAGCAGGAGGAAGCCGTCACTTTCCGGCGGCCGCAGAACACGCGCACAATCCAAATCGAGCACTTCCTTCCCGCCGGGCAGATCGACTCGCGATATTTCGAGAAGCCGTACTACATCATGCCCCGCGAGGAGATCAGTCAGGAATCGTTTGCGGTGATCCGAGATGCGATGAGCCGAGAGGCCGTTGTAGGCCTTGCGCGCGTGGTGCTGTCCTCACGCGAGCGGCCGTTTCTGCTCGAGCCGACGGGCCGCGGCCTCCGCGGCGTAACGCTGCGCTTCGCGCACGAGGTCCGAAATGAGTCGGAATATTTCGGCGCGATTCCGGAGATGAAGCTGCCGCCCGAAATGATGAAGCTCGCGCAGCACATCATCCGGACGAAGTCGGCCGATTTCGATCCAGCTATGCTGGAGGATCACTATCGCCGCGCGCTCGTGCGCATCCTGCGCAGGAAACAGGCAAAACGTCCCGTCCAGCCCCCTGCAGTCAAGCCGTCACGTGAGAACGTCGTCACCCTCATGGACGCGCTCCGGCGAAGCGTCGCCGCCGAGCGCCCGGCAAAGCCTTCCCGCCGGAGCGGCGCGGCGAAACCGGCCACGGGAAGGCGCGGCGGGCGCCACCGCACAGCCGGTTGACCAAGCGGGGCCATAGCTTCAGCAGCTCCCGCTCTTCGGGCCCACTGCTATGCCTCCTCAAAACCTCGAGGAACCCCCTGTGATCAGAAAGGTTCATTTGAGCAAGATCTATTTGGGTGAGATAGGAGGCCGTGTGTTGCTGATCGAGTCACCAGATAGCGCGCAGGCCATCGTCGACCCGCGGGATGCCGCCGAATCTGCGGGTCTGAGATATGTTTCCGACGAACGGCCCGGGATTCGGCGAAAGAAGGCAGGGACGGGATTCAGCTACACACAGCCCGATGGCTCGAAGCTCATCGAGCCTGACGCGCTGAAGCGGATCAGGGCACTCGCGATCCCGCCCGCCTGGACCGACGTGTGGATCTGCCCGTTTTCAGATGGCCATATCCAGGCAACCGGCCGTGACGCTAAGGGACGCAAGCAATATCGTTACCATGCGCGCTTTCGCGAGGTGCGGGAAAGCACGAAGTACGAGCATGTGGTGGCATTTGCAGACGCGCTGTCTTCCATTCGGGAAACAGTGCGCGAGCATATGGCATTGCGCGGCCTGCCGCGGGAAAAAGTTCTGGCAACCGTCGTGCATCTCCTGGAGACCACGTTGATCCGCGTAGGGAATGACGATTACGCCAGGCAGAATAGCAGCTATGGCCTGACCACGTTGAAGAACCGGCACGCGGCGGTCGAGGGAAACGAGGTACGTTTCCGCTTCACCGGTAAAGGCGGCAAACAATGGTCGCTGCGCGTTCGAGACCGGCGCGTCGCGAAGATCATCAGGGCCTGTCAGGAGCTTCCCGGGCAGGAGCTGCTTCAATACATCGATGAGCAAGGCAATAGCCAGGATGTCACGTCGACCGACGTGAATGAGTACCTCAAGTCGATTACCGGTAAAGACATTACCGCAAAGGATTTCCGAACCTGGGCGGGGACGGTGCTGGCGGCCATGGCCCTGAGCGAACTTGAGAGCTTCGACAGCGCCGCTCAGGCCAAGCGTAATCTTCGCAACGCGGTCGAAAAAGTCTCCGCACGGCTCGGCAACACGCCGACGATCTGCAGGAAGTGCTACATCCATCCGGAGGTGCTGAACTCCTATATGGATGGAAACCTGGTCCTCGAAATCAAGTCACAAGCCGAAAGCGAGCTTCGGAGCGCTGTCGAAAATCTGAAGCCAGAGGAAGCCGCCGTGCTCGCGCTACTGCGCGGCCGGCTCGCCAAAGAGGCGGAGCAGCCAGAAAGCGCCGATCCCAAAGAGTCGCCCGGCAAGCGGCGGGCGCACGCTGCTTGACTGTTAGTTTGCCGATTCCATCAACTGATCATGCGACTGCCACCCTATCTTCTCCATTGACTTCGCTGCCCTTACTACAGCCGGGGCCCTGGTTTTGGCTCTTCTACCGCCGATGTGCCAACTTCTCAGCTCGAGGCGGACTGTTATGCTCGCCGAGCGTCCGGTTTGCGGTAAGAGCCGCCCTGCCCGCCAGGTCGCGTTTTGATCGGTATCTGACATCACCGCGCCCGCTCCGAACCGGTCGGACGGTGCTGGACTGATTGAACCTTTCGAGCATCAATCGCTTTATGCTCTTGGTGGATCAGACACTCCGATCGTGCGTTGATCTTGGTTCATTAACGGAAAGGCCGTCGGCTATGGCGGACTTTGCTCCAGTCTCGCCTCGATCTTCAGCCACTCAGCCCACAGGCTCACCGATCCTGACGGCCGGCGGCATCGTCCTTGCAATCGCAGGACTCTATCTCGGCCGAGATATCTTTGTTCCCTTCGCCCTCGCCATCCTCTTAAGCTTCGTTCTCACACTGTTGGTAAATTTTCTAGGGCGCTGGAGCTTTAATGCGCGCGGCCGCGCACCCTCGGCCGTGTTTAGCGACGAGGCCGTTCGGACGAGTGGTGGCTAGATGATAAGGACTGGCTTGTAACGGCAACTCGAATATTCAATTGCCCTCTTGGTCGCTCAATGCGTCGCCGAAGACCAGGATAAATTGTCCGGAAAGTCTAACCGCGTGATCCACAAATAGTTCCTTCCCGAGACCCCGGCCAGCACTCAGGAACCAATCCGGCACATCCAGCATTCGTATGTAAGTCTCTGTGATGCCGCGTCCCCATCATGCCATGAGCGCTCCTGTAAAGCAGGCTTTTCATATCGAGGAGATCTTCCCCTCAATTGACTGTGGCCGCTTTGCGGTCAAACGGATCGTGGGCGAGACCTTCGAAGTCTGGGCAGATATCTATCGCCACGGCCACGATGTCGTTGCCGCCGACTTGATATGGCGCCGCGAGCCCGAATCCGATTGGCAGCGGACCGCCATGATTCACCATGGCAATGACCGCTGGATGGGATCCTTCGTGCCTGAGAAGACCGGCCTCTACAGCTACGCGATTGAGGCGTGGACCGACGAATTCGGGACGTGGCGACATGGCTTTGAGCAAAAACGCAAAGCCAATGTGGCGACCGAGCTTGACGCTATGGAGGGAGCTTCCCTGCTTAGCCGCGCTCTTAGCGGCGGTCAGGAAGCCACAGTAAAGGTAGCGCGTGCATGCGAAACCTTCTTACAGTCGGGCAAGTGCGAGAGCCTGCTCGCCGATGACCTTAAAAAGGCGATGGCCGAAGGGCAAGAGCGGACGGATCTCACCCGATCGAAGCCACTGACGCTCGTCGTGGATAGGCCCAAGGCCCGCTGCAGCTCCTGGTACGAAATGGTGCCTCGCAGCCAAAGTCCTCAGCCAGGACAACATGGCACGTGGAACGATTGCATCAATCGTCTTCCCGACATCCAGGCCATGGGCTTCGATGTCATCTATTTGACGCCCATCCACCCGATTGGACGCACGAATCGCAAGGGACGCAACAATTCTCTCAAAGCTGGCGATGGTGACCCGGGCAGCTTTTACGCAATTGGCTCACATGAGGGGGGACACGATGCAATCCATCCGCAGCTCGGAAGCCTGAATGAATTTCGGCGGTTTGTTGCGGCATGCGCCGCCGCCGGCATGGAGGTCGCGCTCGACTTCGCTATTCAATGTTCACCGGATCACCCCTGGCTCAAGCAGCATCCGGAATGGTTCAAACGCCGTCCAGACGGCTCGATGAAATACGCGGAGAACCCCCCAAAGAAATACGAAGACATCGTAAATGTTGATTTCGAGTCGGACAATGCTGAAGAGTTATACCGAGCGTTGCGCGATGTCGTCCTGTTCTGGGTCTCGCAAGGCGTCAAAATCTTTCGTGTCGACAACCCACACACCAAGCCGTTTCGCTTTTGGGAATGGCTGATCAGGGAGGTACAAGCTCGCGATCCTGACGTTCTTTTCCTCTCGGAGGCATTCACCAGGCCCAAAGTCATGAAAGGGCTTGCCAAGCTCGGCTTCACGCAGTCTTACACGTACTTCACGTGGCGCACGGAAAGATGGGAGCTCGAGCAATATGTGAGCGAGCTCGCGGGCTACCCAGAGCGCGAATTTTATCGTCCCAATTTCTTTGTTAGCACGCCCGACATCCTGCCGTTCCACCTTCAGCGCGGCGAGCCATGGATGTTCAAGACGCGGCTTGCGCTGGCTGCGACATTATCGAGCAACTACGGCATCTATAACGGTTTCGAGCTTCTCGAGCATGAGCCGATACCGGGCCGCGAGGAGTATCTTAATTCCGAAAAATACGAGTTGAAATCCCGCGATTGGGACAAGCCCGGAAACATCAAGCCTTATATCACCCAGATCAATCGTATCCGGCGTGAAAACCCGGCACTGCAACAGACGTCCGCGATCCATTTTCTGCCCGTGGAGGACAACTCGGTCATCGCCTACGTCAAACATTCCGCGGATCAGACCAACGTAGTCGTGACCGTCATCGCGTTGACCGGTGATTTCCGGGAGTTCTGGCTCCCGCTTGGTGATGTGCAGGTGCGACTAGGCCGCGGCGACTTGAAGCCGGTGATCGCGCTCGAAAACCTCAAATCCGGTCCGACCTCGCCTGTTACCTATGGCGGTATGCGGCTCTGGATCGATCCTGTGCACGATCCGGTGCTGCTTTTCCGGTGCTTGGGTTAACGGACATGGGCGCCGCCGGTGAAACCCTTGCATTCCTGGACATACCGGAAGGTTCTTCATGGGTCGGAAATAGCGAGGTAACCGCAGCTCTCGAAACACATTTTCTTCCTGCCTATCTTTCCAAGGCGAGGTGGTTCCCTGGTAACTCTGAAACGCGGATTAAGCCCAGGATCATTGCACGTCTCCCTTTCACCGGGGACTCAACCAATTTCGTCATTATCGAAACCAACCATCACGCGCGTTATCTCCTGCCTTTACGGGTCGACTGGTCCGTTGATGCGGGGCCAGAATTGGACAAATCCATCGTGGCCTGTTTGCACCAGGGCGAGCGCGAAGGATTGCTGCGCGATGTCGCCGCTGATCCCGATTTCATCCGGCAGCTCCTTGATCACCTCCGGCGAGAGGCTTCCATTGCGGGCTCGGGCTGGAGGCTGGACTTCAAGCCCACGAGCAAACTTGGGAGCCACCCTCCGAGTACTCCATCCCGAATCCGCGCGATTCAAGGCGAGCAATCCAACAGTACGGCCCTGGTTGACCAGGACTACGTCGTCAAGCTGTACCGCCACATTGAGCCCGGCCGAAACCCCGAAGTGGAGATGGGACACTTTCTGACCGAGGCAGCGAATTTTGCCCATACGCCCGCGCTGATTGGCCATCTCGAGGCTGCTCATGCTTCAGCGAGTTATGCCCTTGGTATCGTCCACGCATTTGTGCCGAACCGCGGTGACGCCTGGACCTGGTCGGCCGACCGCCTCAGCGTTTATCTCGAGTCAATGGCGAAAGGTTCTGAAGAACGCGATAAGGCTATCATCGCACGGCGGGATTATCTCCAGTGGGTGCGGCGTCTGGGATGCCGTGTTGCCGAGATGCATCGCTCTTTGGCGAGCCGCGACGACGTAGAGGCCTTCAAGCCTGAGCCGATCGACGAAGGCGATCTCGATTTCTGGATCAGCGATGTTATGGAGCGTGCGGCTCGCATCTTCAATAGGTTGGAGGACTCTTCGCTGAATGTGAATGACTGGCCCTTTGGAGAGCGCCTGCTGCGGGTCAAACCCGGACTTTATGAGTATGCAGCTAACCTCATCCGGCCTTCGCTGGGCCGCTGCAAGATACGCCATCACGGCGATTTGCATTTGGGCCAGGTACTTGTAGCCAATGAGGACGCAGTCATTATTGACTTCGAGGGCGAGCCCAGCCGACCGTTGGCAGATCGCAGGCGCAAGGCTCCCGCTGCGCGCGATGTGGCAGGTGTGTTGCGCTCCCTGGACTACGCCGCCATGGCCTCGAGACAGCAGAGGCGGATGTCGGAAAAGCTCAACACTCCGGAGTCGCGAGCCTTATTCGCGTGGCGCGAACAGACGACAGATGGCTTTCTGAGCGCTTATCAGGAGGCGATAGGCGCCTCCGTTCTATGGCCAGATCGCGCCGAGGACATGCAGTCGATGTTGAATTTCTTTTTGCTCGAAAAGGCGCTTTATGAGGTCGAATACGAGCTTTCCTACCGGCCGGCTTGGATTTCCGTGCCATTGCAAGGGGTCCTGCGCGTTCTCGAGGAAGGAGGCGTGGCCTAGACCTGAAGTGGAAATTCGGCAACGTCCATGATGGCACCAAGACCCTGGCGAAGCCGCCGCGTCATGGTCTCTCCCGTCGCGAGGCCGAGCGCCAGCATTGATCGACCAGCCGCCTTTAAGCGGTGGCCAAACGGATAAACCGTCAACGTCACATCCGGTGCATGCGTATCAATGAGGCCGGCCCAGGCCCGACCCTGCGGCACTTCGGGCAAGACGAATTCGACCAAATCATGATGCGCATTATAAATAAGCAGCAGCGTGGCATCCGAGTCTTGCCGTTTGATACCAGTTTCCTGTGCCCTCCCGTCAAGCAGCATACCGAAACATCGCGTGGCCGGATTGTTCCAATCCGCCGTTCTCATCTCCCGGCCATTCGGAGCGAGCCAGCTTACGTCCTTCACGTCTAGTTCTTCATTGACGTTGCCGATGACAAACCTCGAGCGATGCAGGATGGGAAAGGCCTGCCGGGTCGCGATTAGCTTACGGACGAACTCCCGCAAGGCCCGGCCTTCGGCCGAGATACCGAGCCAGTTGAGCCATGTCGTGTTGTTGTCCTGGGCATAGGCATTGTTGTTGCCGCCCTGAGTATGGCCAAACTCGTCACCGGCGAGGATCATAGGCGTTCCGTGCGAGAGCAGCGTCGTCGCTAGGAGATTACGTTTTTGCTGCTCGCGAAGCTTGATGATCTCTGGATCGTCGGTCGGCCCTTCAGCGCCGTGATTCCACGAATGATTGTCCGAGTGTCCGTCGCGGTTGTCTTCGCCATTGGCCTCGTTGTGTTTATCGTTGTAGGAAACGGCGTCGTTCAGTGTGAAGCCGTCATGCGCCGTAACGAAGTTGACGGACGACCATGGCCTGCGGCCACGCTTATTGAAGAGGTCGCCCGATGCGGTAATGCGCCGCGCAAATTCGGGCGTGGTGCCCTCATCCCCTTTCCAGAAGCGCCGCACCGCATCCCTGAATTTATCATTCCATTCCGCCCATCCAGGGGGAAATTGGCCGACCTGATAGCCGCCCGGGCCGACATCCCAAGGCTCGGCGATCAGCTTGACTGACGAAAGGATCGGATCCTGCCGGCAGGCATCCAGAAAGCCGCCGCCTTCATCGAAGCCGTAGGGCTCCCTCGCAAGAATGGTCGCAAGATCGAAACGGAAGCCATCCACGCGCATTTCGGTCGCCCAGTAGCGCAGGCTGTCCGCGACCATCTGGAGCACGCGCGGGTGAGAAAGGTTTACCGTATTGCCGGTACCTGTATCATTAATGTAGTAGCGCTTCTGGTCCGGAAGCAGGCGATAATAGCTCGCGTTATCGATGCCCTTGAGAGAAAGCGTTGGCCCGAGTTCGTTGCCTTCTGCGGTGTGATTATAGACGACGTCAAGGATCACCTCGATGCCATGGGCATGGAACTGATTGACGGCCTCCTTGAACTCATTCGCAAAAGGCGTCTTGAGATAGCGCGGCTCGGGCGCGAAAAACGCAAGTGAGTTATAGCCCCAATAGTTGCGAAGACCCTTCTCCACAAGGTAACTATCGTCCACAAATGCGTGAATGGGCAAGAATTCAGCGCTAGTGATCCCAAGCGCGCGAAGATAAGCAGGGATATGCGGATGGCAAAGTCCGGCGAAGGTACCGCGGTCGCTTTCCGGTACAAGCGGATGGCTCCGGGTAAAACCTTTGACGTGCATCTCGTAAAAGATGGTACGGTCCCAGGACACCTCGGGCTTTGCCGCATGGCCCCAGGTGAAGGCGGGGTCTATCACGCGGCATTTTTGCATAAGATGCGCGCTGTCGCGTGAATCGAAGGACTTGTCCTTGTCCGGGTGACCGAGCTCATAGCCGAATAATTCTGGTCCCCAACGCAGCGGTCCCACAAGCTGCTTAGCATAAGGATCAATCACGAGCTTGTTGGGATTGAAACGGTGTCCCGCATCTGGCTCGTAAGGGCCGTGGATCCGGTAGGCATAGACTGTGCCCGGACGTGCTGTCGGTATATAACCGTGCCAGACTTCATCGGTGTATTCGGGCAGCTCGATACGTTCTATCTCTTTCTTTCCGCGATCATCGAAGAGGCAGAGCTCGACCTTAGTGGCATGAGCCGAAAACAGCGCGAAATTAACGCCAAGGCCATCCCAGGTGGCTCCAAGCGGAAACGGCTTACCTTCCAGTACCGGAGCATGCCGAAGGCTTGCCGCCGCCCGGGCCAGTCTCTTGTCCTTGACCTTGTTCATGAACAATCCCGACGCATCCCCTGCAACGCCCGAGGGCGGCTAGGCGCTAGCCAGTAAAAGCACTATCCATGCTTTGGTTCCTGCCACCTACCAGGCGTAAAAAGCACCCGCCCATGTTCGGAGCGGCTCCTTGAAACTCCCGCAGATTTAGCGATCCAAAGTCTTTGTATGCCGCTCGATGCTAGGCCCTTGTCTGAATTGAAGGGACCTTACCGGCCATCCGCTACGTTTAATAGCTGACACTACGGACGGCGTGCCAATGAGTTAAGCAGACTGAGCGTTTGCAACTCGCCCCTCAATCGGTCGAGCAAAGGCTTGCGCAAGTTGCGAAGCAACTTAACTTCGCGATGCTTCGCCGGACTGGTTTGGATGGAGCTTGGCTTTGTCTTCCTCGTATTCCCTAATGAGGTCAGCGACAGCTTCGCGCGTTAGCTCGTCATTAGTTGAGTTTTCCAACCTGCGACACGCTTCGATCTTATAGTCCAGCTCGCGGCACAAATCGCACATGCGTACCTCCTGTATATATCGGGAGCACACACTATCTCCACCCGCGTTTTTGGCTGACCATTGCTGGTGATGTACTACAATGCGATCAGAACCCGCTTTGTTTCAAGGGAACGTCACCTGGGCGACCGTTCCCCCTCCCCGCCGCCGGAGCCGGCGGTAACACCGACCGCTCGCGTTGAACCAGCTCATGAATAAACGCAGCTTGCCGATGACCGGGCCCGTTCCCGGGTGGCGATGTGCGGCTCAGGCTGTTCATCGCGAGTACGAATGGAAACCACGCCCGGGTCACGGCGTCGACGTCCTCGATCGCATAGGGGGTCAAATTCGACCCTCGCACGCAGACCGCCGTTGCGGTCGGCGGCCGGGGCGATCTGCATGCCGAAATTGCCCGGCATCTCCAGCGTGTCGACGATATGGAGATAGTGCGCCCAGGTCTCGGCAAAATCCTCCAGCGGTGAGCCGTCGCATAGGCGGACACGTGGCTCTCCTGCCAGTTTGCGGGCGGCCCTTCCTTGTAGTGGCGGCGTAAAGCCGCGCTGTAATCCATCGAATCGTCGCCAAAAATTCCTGAGAAGCATCCAGCTGCCCTCGATCGCGCACCAGCAGGTCCCAATAATGGTGGCCCACTTCATGTCTGAAGTGGCCGAGAAGGGTCCGGTAAGGTTCTCCCATCCGCAGCCGGCGCCGCGCTCAATGTCGCCCGCTTCCGAACCTTGCGCCTCCTTCATCAGCGAGGAAGTGGAATATCAGGCCGTGCTCCGGGTCCTCTACCGTGTCAGCGCAGTCTCCAACGCGTCAACGAATAGATCAGGCGATGCTTGGCATCCTCGATCTCGCGCCACGCCTTCAACCTCGCGGGGTCGGATAGATCGGGAATCGTCCCGTTGTGCCGACACGCTGCGCAAAGAACTTCTGCCGAGCCTGTGACGGGGACCGAGATCAGTAGCGAACCTAACAGCCCAGGCGATTCGAGAAAAAGAAGAACATGTTCGCAGTGCGGCTGCTTTAGATCCAATTTGAACCGGTATCCAAACCGGCCAATTCCGAAACTGTTCCAGAGCGATGCCAGTCGAGCCTACCTGACGCTCGTCAGTCGTTGACCAGAGTGCCGATCAACTGGAGTAGAGCCTGGTGTTCGGGACCGTTGGCGCCAGTTCGAAGGAATTTTCCGATTTCGATCAAGGACGTACGTCCCCCGGAGCTGGGGTTCGGCTGGTGCTCCACCATCGCGACACCTGATTGCGGATCGCGGACCAGCCGCCAGGCGTCACCGTTGGCGCTTTCGTAGAGAACTCTTGTCATGCTTTTCAACCACTTGATCTCCGTGGGGTTCCTGGAGGGGGCCGAAAGAACCAAAATCCCGGACGGACGTTGGATCCGCATGTCGGACGCTTTTCACTATTTCCGGGCCCATGCTGTCAGAGCCCTTTGCAAGGCTCGGGCAATGCCCGTCGGACGGATGAGGCATCTCCAGATCGTGGTAGGAAGGATTTATCACCTTCTGACGAAGGAGGCCGCATACGGCCCGAACCTGCATCACATGGATGATTTTCGGGCGGCACAAAATCTTGAGAAATCGCTCGACTGATGGGCCTGGCAAATTCGCGAATCGGAAGCACTTCGGCGCCACCCTGCTTCACGCAACAAGATCAGCGGATCACCTTGAGCAGCTTCGGGCGCGTCATTGCTCGCCAAGCACGTCGGCGGCCCAAGCGCGGTCGAACTTTGCGTCAGCCTCGCGCTGGACATTGCGTACGCTCGCCACATCCGCCGCATCGTACTCACAGACCATACACAGGCGATCGGCGGACCAGTAGCTGCGAATCCAACGTACGTTGTAGAGGTCCAGGCAGGTCCCATTCGAGCCTCGACCGCCCTTAGTTCCTCTTGGGTGAACGGCGTTTCGAAAGTTCGCTCAACAATGACGCGGGGCATGGAGTCTCCTGTTGCTTTTGTCTTCAATCCTTCGCGGTGTTGGCTAGCTGGCGCGCCTGCGTGGTCTCGTCGGCTGCGCGCCCGGCCTCGGCCGCGCGCAACGTACTTGTCTGCGCCCGCCGCACGTCGCCCGACTCCTGATGCAGCACCGAGAGCAGGTAATGCCCGGTGGCTGCCGCGGCTTGAAGGCCGAGCGCTTCAGCGGCGCTCGTCGCCTCGGCAATGGTGCCCGCCAGCGGCGGGAGCGGTCGAAGGCCCGGACCGATCGCCGCGAGCACACGTATCTTTAGCAAGGCAATACGGAGCTCCAACTTGGCTGCCCCCTCCGCAAGCCGCTCGACCTGGCGGAGGCCCCGCTCGGCGAAGCCAGTCGCTTCCGCATTTGCGAATAGCCGCAGAGCGTGCTCACCGGCGAACCTGCACGCGCGGGCTGCCATTTCGTCGTCCTCAGCAAGCGCGGCATGATGCGCCATGTCCGCTGCACGCCCGATGACAGCTTCCAAGGCGCGCGCGATACGCCGAAGCAGCAGCTTTCGCCGCGGCTGTGAGAGCGCGCGATAGGCGGTCTGTCGGACAAGGTCGTGTGTAAACTCGTAGGCATCGCCGATTGGCCGGATCAGCCCGCGCCGCTCCAGGTCTCCAAGGGCCGCCGAGAGAAGTTCAGCGTCATCGAGACGCGCAGCGCGCGCAAGGTCGTCCGGCGTGAAGGGGCGGCCATGCGCCGCCGCCCAGACGAGCGTCTCGCGTGTTTCATTCGCAAGTGGCGCAAGTTGGCCGGCAATGACGGCTTCGACGGTCCGGCCGGGACCCGCGTCCCCCCGGAGGTGCGCGCGGGCGAGCTCCAGACCGAACAGCGGATTGCCGCCGCTTTCGGCAAAGATCCCGGCGGCATCGAGCGATGGATCGACCTGCCGGACAAGTTGCGCGGTTTCCGTTGCGCTCAGGGTCGCAAGCTCGATCTCTTTTAGCCGTCCATCGCGGGCCAGTGATCGCAACACGCGCGATGCGGCCGCATTGTCTTCGATCTCCCCCGCACGCGCCGCACGATCAGCAGGCTGGAATCGATATGGCGCCCGACGTAGTGCAAAAGCGATGATGAGCCATCGTCGGTCTATTGTAAGTGACGAGTAAGATGGCCGCCGGTCGTGCCCGACACAACGTCCCGCAGCAGGCCGACGACAGCATCCAGCAGCCGGGTTCGATTTCCAGCTTCGGCCACCGTACCCGTTTCAGGGAGCAGTAAGCCCAGATCAGCCGGCAGCCCGTCATGTCGGCTTTCGCGCAGAATCTCACGAATGACATCGATCCATACGCCATAGGGTCGGGCCGCTTCGGCTTCATAGGCGCGCGCCACAAAAGCGCGCCCTCCTGCGGAGGTGAAGCGCTCGCCAATGTGGGCAAGGATACGGCTCTTGCCGATACCCGGCTCGCCGGTTACCAGCACCACATCCGGCCTATCAGCCCGCATCGCCACGATCTGGTCGATCAGCGCCCGCTCCGTCTCGCGCCCGACAAAAGCGGAGGACGACGGCACTCCTTGCGCTGGAGGGTATCCGAAGCGCGCACGGGCGGTTTGGCGGCCCATCGGGCCGTTTTGATGTGCCGTAGCGGCTCGCTTTAACCGAAACTTTGGACAATCAGGTTCAGATTGTTGGACTGATCCGCGATTTCTGGTAGCCACCTCATGGATCGAGCTCTATCGCTCGACCCATCGCATTCTGGACTCACTCCATGAAGTCCGATTTTTCGATTGGCGATCGTGTTCAAACGAGCGCCCTCGGCGCAGCACGCTGCCCTCGACACGCAGACAGGGCCGGCACTATTGTCGGGCGGAGCAACTACGTTAATTGCGCCCGCGTCCTTCTCGACGGAAACAAGTCACCAATCTCCCTTCATTGCGAATATCTTGACGCGATTCTGCTGGTCAATGCAGTGATACAACCTTGTTGATACCGTACCGCGGTTCGTTGAATGCGATGGCACTTGATAGGCGGATCACTCTTTGAGACGTTCGCCGAAGCGGAGAAGGCCTGTGAGGCCGTGCTGGAGCACCTGATCAGATAGCTTCGGATCTGGCGTAGCCCAGCCGCGGTCGTAAGTTCGAAGAGCCGATCGCGCCGCCGGGCGGCGGCAAGCGCGTCCCTCACCCGCCGCCGCGATCTTGACGCGCTTCAAGGAGACCTGCTGATCGCAGTCCGGCCAGGCAATCCAGCCCACACGAGCGGTTATGATTTCGTTAACCTTACGGGAGCAAGACTTTGCCTGCCGGGGCTGGGCGCATCATGAAAGGAGAATCCCATGCCAAATCTGGAAGAGGCCATTCGCGAACGTGCCTACCACCTCTGGATCGCCGACGGTCAACCCGAGGGCCAGGCGGACATCCATTGGCTCAATGCTCAACGCGAAATTCTTACGACATCAGTTGAAAGCTCAGGCAGTAACGCTGCCGCCGCAGCGCCCGCCGACCCGGGATTGGTTGCGACGAAATCCGCTAAAATGGCAAAGGTCGCCCGATCGGGAAAAAGCAAAACCCGCGCCGCATAGGTCCATGCGAGCATCGTCACGCGGGCGACGCTGCCCTCGTCCCGATGTGACGGCCATCGCGCGCTTCGGATAGAGCAGCCTGTCGCGCTCGTCGAATGAAAGGTTCAGCAGGTCGGCGACGCCGTCGAACTGGCGGCGCGCCATTTCGAACACTGGTCCCCGATAGATTGTCTGGCGAGTCATCGATTGCCTGTTTGGCAGGGTTGTCGGGCCAGATGAGCCGACCTTAAGGCCCACCAACTCAGGCGTCGAACCCGACTTGAGCGAGAAGGTGTTCCGCGGAGCCGACGCGTGTGCGATCACGGCCGGAAACACGTTCGCGTCGGCGGAAGCCGCCGGCGACGAGCGCCTGTCGCACGGCCCCGAAGGCCGACTCATGCGAGATGAGGCGGGTCGAGTCGCTTTCCGAGATGAATGTCACCACGGCCTTATCCAATCCTATGCAAGTTGCGCGAACAGGCCGCCAACATGCGGCAGCCTGATTTCGAACGGTTCGTCCTAGAGATGAACTTCATCGGTAAAATCCGAGAACGGCCTTGGTCTCGAGATATTCCTCCATGCCCTCGAGGCCATATTCCCGGCCGTTGCCGGAATGCTTGTATCCGCCAAAGGGTGCGTTCGGGTCCCAGTCGGGATAGTTGAGATGGACCTGACCGGACCGGATCTGCCCTGCCACCCCCCGAAGTGTCTCCACATCCGCGCCCTGCACATGGGCGCCGAGGCCGTAGACCGTGTCGTTGGCGATCTCGACCGCCTCGTCGACCGTATCGTAGGGAATGATCGACAGCACCGGGCCGAAGATCTCCTCGTGCGCAATTCTCATGTCGCGACGGACGTTCGAGAAGATCGTCGGCCGCGCGTAGAGGCCGACCTGAAGGTTGTCGGGCCGCCCCGGCCCGCCAATGACAAGCTTGGCGCCTTCCTCCAGACCGACGCCGATCATGGCCTGGATACGCTCGAACTGCGGCCGGTTGGCGATCGGACCATGGGTCGTGCTTTCCGCAAGCGGATCGCCGACCACCAGTTCGGAAGCGGTCGCCGCGGCCAGAACTTCGACCTTCGCCATCTGTGAGCGAGAAACAAGCATACGCGTCGGTGCGCTGCAGGATTGGCCGAGATTGCGGAAGGCAGCGCCGACGCCGAGTGGAACGGCCCGGCTCAGCTCGGCATCCGGCAGAATGATATTCGGCGACTTGCCGCCGAGTTCCTGGGCGACGCGTTTGACGGTGGGCGCCGCCGCTTGCGCAACGAGAACCCCCGCACGGGTCGAGCCCGTGATCGAGATCATGTCGATCTGCGGATGCGACGCCAGACCGGTCCCCACTACGGGACCTGTCCCGTTGACGAGATTGAATACGCCGGGCGGACAACCGGCATCGTCCATCACCTCGGCGAACAGCAAGGCGCTCAAGAGCGACAATTCGCTCGGCTTCAGCACCACCGTGCAGCCCGCCGCGAGCGCCGGACCGACCTTGGCTGTGATTTGATAGAGAGGCCAGTTCCAGGGGGTGATGAGACCACAGACGCCGATTGCCTCGCGCATGATGGCGGTGCTGCCGCGCGGGCTGATGAAAGAATAGGTCGCGAGATTGTCACGCGCGACGCGGATATGTTCGGCGGCCAGCGGCACCTGGGCGCGGCGCGCATAGGTGATAGCGGCCCCCATCTCGCTCGTGAGTGCCAGCGCGAAAAGTTCCAGCCGCTTGAGGATCAAACCATGGATCCGGTCGAGCAGCGCTGCCCGCTCCGCAGCCGGCTTGCAAGACCAGCCCGCGAAGGCTCGTCTGGCCGCGGCGACCGCGTATTCCACATCCTCGTCATTGCCGAGCGCGACTTCGGCGATTGGCTGCTCGGTCGCCGGGTTGACGACGACCGCCGTCGCCGATCCGGTCGGCTTCCGCCATTCTCCGTCGATGTAGAATTTGCCGAGGAAGCCGGCTTCCGTCAGGTGTCGAACGGCCGAGGTCATTGGAAGCGATCCTTGATCCGGTAATAGGCGCCGACCAGGGGAAGGAACCAGGGAGGACCGAGATGACCCGGAATGGCTGGCCAGGCGAAGTCCTTCCAGGGATTGAGCTCGGTGCGCCCGTCCATGACTTCCGCCATGATCGTCCCCATCAGGGTCGACATCTGGGTGCCGTGGCCGCTGTAGCCCATGGAATAGTAGATGCCGTTGCGTTCGCCGGCGCGTGGCAGCCGGTCGCGCGTCATGTCGACCATCCCGCCCCAACAATAGTCGATACGCACGGCGCGAAGCTCCGGAAAGACGTCGTGCAGCGCAGCCTGCAGGATCGCACCGCTCTTCTCGTCTGAGCTCGGGTTGGAGATAGCGAAGCGGGCGCGTCCCCCGAAGAGTAGCCGATTGTCTGGCGTGGTTCGGAAGTAGTTGACCAGGTTCTTTGTATCGACGGCCATTCGGCGGCGCGGCAGAAGCCGATCGAGAGTCGCGATCGGCAAGGGCTCGGTGACGATCAGGAAGGCGCCGACCGGCACGATCCGGCGGCGAATCCAACCCAGCGGCCCCGCATGCGAGATGCCGCTCGCCAACAGAACCTGCGAGGCCCGAAGCCGGCCCTTGGGTGTTTCGATCTCGTGACCTCCGCCGGCGGCGGGTAGCAGGCCCATCATCGGCGTATGCTCGTGGATCTCGACGCCGCGCCGCGCCGCCGCTTCCCCAAGACGGCGGACGAAGCGTCCGACATGCATGCCGGCGCTCTTGCGGTAGATCAGCCCGCCGTAATAGCGCTCCGATCCCACTTCGTTGGCCAGATCGGCACGGCTCACCATCGTCGTGTCGGGATCGACATTGGCGGCGAGCAATTCCTGGCTGCGCGCCAGCTTGTCATAGTGCTCAGGTTTGGCCGCAAGCTTGATCTTGCCGTTGCGGGCGAAGCTGCAATCGATCTGCTCTTCCGCCACCAGGCGCTCGACCGTATCGACCCCGGCGTCGAAGGCCCGGTAGAGCCGGTCGGCGACTTCCTTACCGAGCCTGGTCGAGAGCGTGCCGTAGTCCTGGGCGAACCCGTTGTTGCACATGCCGCCGTTCCGGCCGGACGCCGCGTGCCCGATCGTCTCGGCTTCGAGGAGCACGACGCGCGCGCCCTTCTTGGCGAGAGCCAGGGCGGCCGAAGAACCGGTCAAGCCGCCGCCGATCACCGCAACGTCGCAGGTGCCTTGCACCGGTCCTGCGGTGGCGCTCCTGAATGGCTCCGACGTGTTCAACCAATAGGATGTGAGCTTCATATCGACCTCGGAATCTCGCTATCTGAATGCTGGGCATGCACAAATCGCAACGGCGCAACTCTGTTTGAGAACCTACCAGCCGCGCATTCGCGGCCACTGAGCTTCGATTGCGTCGCTTCCCGCGGAGACGACATTGTACAGCTCGTGCTGTGACGCCGTCGCGCAGGCGTGATTGGGCAGGATCCTGACCTTCGTGCCGATCGGCAGATCCGGCAGGGTTGCAGCCGATCTGGATCTGATGGCGAGGATGCCGTGCTCCTGGCTTGCCTGCGCGACGATCAGGTCTGGGTAGAGTTTGCCGGACATATCGCAGACGAGACCGTAACCCTGGTCAACCCGCTGCGCCGCGGTGCCGCGATCACGCGACAGGGCCATCCAGCCCGCATCGACCAAAATCCAGCCCTTCTCCGGCTTCGTTCCGATGACGGTGGTGAGAACCGAGATCGCGATGTCGTCGGCGGTGCAGACACCGATACCGTGCATCACCAGATCGAAGAACATGTACACACCGGCCCGCATCTCCGTGACGCCGGTCAGGTCTTCGGCGAAATGGGCGGTCGGCGTCGAACCGACACTTACGACCAGGCATTCATGCCCCGCCGCCCGCAACGTCTCCGCGGCGGCCACAGCCACGGCCCTTTCGTTCTCCGCAGCCGCGATGAGGGCATCGGACGTGCAAAGGCTGTAGGATTCGCCGGCATGGGTGAGAATGCCGGCGAGCTTGACGCCGGCCTCGGCCAAGGCGACCGCGACGGCGATGAGCTTGGGATCGGTGGCGGTCAGACCGCCGCGGTGGCTGTCGCAGTCGATCTCGATGAAGGCGGATGGCGTCACAGCAGCGGCGCGGCCAGCCTCACCCAGCATCGTCGCCTGTTCGGGCGAATCGAGCAGCATCTTAAGGTCAACGCCGACTTTCCGGAGACGCATCGCCCTCTCAGCGGTGTGTGGTGCCACGCCCACGGCATAAGTCATGTCCCGAAAACCATGCCGCGCGAAGTACTCCGCCTCCGCCAACGTGGAGACGGTGATCGGCCCGGGCCCGGACAGATAGGCGCGTCGGGCGACCTCGATGGATTTCGCGGTTTTCATATGGGGACGCAGGACGATGCCTCGCGCGGCCATACGAGAGGACAGACGGGCGAGATTGCGATCCAGCCGGTCCTTGTCGAGCAGGAGGGCCGGCGTCGCCAACGCGCCGACCGTCGTGGCCGCCTCGACGGGTCCGGCGTTCGGGATATCCGTTCCGTGCATCTCTAAACGCAGCATCTCGATGTCTCCTAGCCGAATGACTGGTTGGCGATCGCGAACATGCGCGCCAGCCCGGTCGATGGCACCTGCGTCCCGAAGACCATGGTGGTGGCGTCGCCGACCGGCTGCAGGCCGATGCCTTCGAGCCACTCCCCGAGCTGCGGGGTGGTAGAGGTATCGATCCGGACGAAAACACTCCCGAGGCGCGCGAGCGCGGCCTCGATCAATGCGCGCGCATCGGTCGGGCTTTCGGCGACCACAGGACCGATGACATACCCGCGGCCGAAACGGCGGGAGATGGCGTAGCCGCGGGGTATGCCGTCACGCAGCAGGACATAGCCGTCACCGCTCTGGACGAGCCGATCCAGCAGCGGTCGCCTCGCCCAACCTGTGGCCTGCCGATCGAGGCGTGTGATCGCCTCGAAATCGGATGGAGCCATTGCCCTGACGAGGCACGGCCGCGGCGCCTCATAGCGTTTCCTGGGAATTCCTTGATGCTGGTGGATGACCCCGATGGGGACGAAGCGCGGCGCTGGTAAAGCGCCAAGCCTTCGGCCGTCGAATTGAGCACAATGGTCCGTGGATGCGCCGACGCCAGCAACGCATCCATGAGCTGCGCCCCGTAGCCGCGGCCTTGAGCGGCTTTCGCGACGATGATCATCCCGGCGGAAGCATGGGTCTCGCCGTACGGCCACCAGACCGCGGTCCCGATCACCACACCGGCGCACTGCAGAACAAAGCCATGGCCCAACTGCAGCGCGAAATCCCAATCCTCGACCCGATAGGGCCAAGACATCTCCTGCGAGAGCTTCACGGCGCCTTCCAGATGCGCTCTCGCGAAAGGAACCAGGACCACGTCTTCATTCTGGCGATCTCCGGCCTGGTGAGCTGCGGTTGCCATGATGGGTCGATGTCTCTTTGGGTTGCCGGACTAATCGCCAGTGCCTGACGCGGCGATATCCATCTGACGCTCGCGCGAGCTGCAGCGTATCTTGGCTCCGACAGCATTACGCAATCAGACTGAAGCAAAGGTCGGCAGGGTATTGCATTGATGATACGGTCGAAGAGACGATGTGCTGTCAGCGGCTCGCGCGCCACAGCGCGATCCGGTCCGGCATCCGATAGCCCTGAATGATGGCGAACCACGGATTGCCCCGATAGAGCGGGATGGAGGCCGGCGGACGGAAGTCAAAGGCAGAGTGCGCCCCCTCGTCGTGTCCCATGAGCTTGCGGGCCGGACCAAACGTCGCATTTTTCATCGAGATGAACCGCCAGACGGCTATGAATCGCGTCAGGCGCGACTCGGAAAGTCGATTGTCCCGGTGGCGCGCCTATATTTGGGGTGCGGCTGAGGATTGCGCTCAGTCATAAGCGCAGACGTAGATCTTTCGCACGGTCTGGATCGTGCGCCAGACGCCGACAAAGCCCGGTTTCATCACAAAGCTGTCGCCGGCGCGGTAAGTCTTCGTCTCACCATCCTTTTCCTCAATTTCGATAAGACCCGAGATGATGTGGCAAAACTCGTAGGTAGTGCCCTTGATCGAATGGGTCTCGCCGGGCGTTGCTTCCCAGACGCCGGTTAGCACCTTCTCGCCTTTCGAAACGTCCTGCGCCCAGGTCTTGAAGGATGGATTGCCCGAAATGAGTCGTTCCGGAGCAGGCAAGGCGTTCTTTGGTGCGAAGTCCGGATTGGTGTCGATAGTAATCAGAAGTGACATGGCATTAATCCTGGTTAGTAGCCGAGTGTTCGATCGACAAGGCCGATCGGATTTTTTTCCAGCGCGGTAGCGCCGGATGTTTTCTATGACGGCTTGTGCTGCCGTATGCGGTTGCGTCACGGACGCGATACGCGCGTTATCATCTCCTTCGGATGTGACGCTGACGACGCGGTCCTGATCGCGCGCTGAACGGCTCACCTATTGTGGCGTCGCTCACTCGCGTCGGACCGTTGCGCAAGGCGTTGTCATTGTGGGTTTCGGCCTATGTTCCACGACAACGACATGGCGCAGGACGCCGACACCGTCTGCTTGAGCCAGCGCGGCGGATCGAATCGGACGCCCGAGGAGACTAATTCTCTGGTGCGCCGGTTCGTGAAACGTCTAGGAAGGCATCATGCCGCCGCCCTTTCGATTGGCGAGAATGGCATGTCGAGGCTCCGGGCCACCGGTTCGCAAGTTAGCCGGCCTCGGTAGACATTCAGACCTGCGCGCAAATGCAGATTTTCGAGTGCGGCCGAAAATCCCTTGTTGGCGAGTGCCAAGCCAAAAGGCAGCGTGGCATTGTTCAGTGCCTGGCTGGAGGTGAGTGGAACGGCACCCGGCATGTTGGCGACGCAGTAGTGGATGACGCCCCCCACCTCGTAGGTGGGATCAGCGTGCGTGGTCGGGTGCGACGTCTCAAAGCAACCCCCTTGGTCGATCGCGACGTCCACGATCACGCACCCCTTGCGCATCGAACTCAACATACTTCGGCAGATCAGTTTCGGCGCGCTCGCTCCCGGCACAAGCACGGCGCCAATCACGACGTCTGCGGCAAATGCCTCCTCCTCAACAGTGTCGATCGTCGAGAACCTGGTGCGAACACGCCCCTCAAACAGTTCATCCAGCTCGCGGAGACGACCTATCGATCGGTCTAGAATGGTGACCTCGGCGCCCAGGCCAACCGCCATGCGCGCAGCATGCGTCCCGACGACTCCGCCTCCGATCACCACGATACGCGCCGGTTGGACACCCGGCACGCCTCCTATCAACAGGCCCCGGCCTCCCGCATGCCGTCGCAGTGCCGCGCCAGCCGCTTCGATCGCAAGCCTGCCCGCCACCTCGCTCATCGGCGCAAGCAATGGCAGGCCGCCATTCGCGTCCGTCACGGTCTCGTAGGCGATCGCCGCACATCCGGCATCCAGGAGGCCTTTGGCCTGGTCGGGATCTGGCGCCAAATGCAGATATGTGAAGAGGATCTGGTCTTCCCGCAGTTGCGACCATTCGGAGGCTTGGGGCTCCTTGACCTTTACGATCATCTGGCTGGACGCAAACACCTCGCGAGCAGAGTCCAGAATAACCGCACCGGCCTTGCGGTAGCTGTCGTCCGCCGCGCCGATGCCGGCGCCGGCATTGGTCTCGACCACGACGCTGTGCCCGGCTGCCACGTATTCGCGAACGGCTCCCGGCGTAAGACCAACGCGGTATTCGTGCGTCTTGATCTCTCTGGGTACACCAACCTTCATTGCAATCTCCCTTGTATGCAAGCCTCGCCAACTTGAATTCAAGCTCTCAACCCAAGGTATGGCTAGCTAGGGCGTAGGTGACCGGCGGGTTCGCCTCGTCCGGTACGAAATCGGCGAGGCGTTTGCCAAATGACATGGTCAACATGGTGTCGAACACGGACAGTCCATTCTCCATGAGAAAGGCAACAAAATCGCCGCTCTCGCGGTGAGTGTCCAGACGCAGAAACATGCCGTCATGCTCCAGAACGTGCGGCCTGACGACGGCGATTGCATCCTCGTCGTTCGCTGCGACCACAGGGCCAACAACATGGCCGCGTCCGAAGGGTCGACACAGGGCAAAGGCGCAAAGCTTGTCTTCGCGGAAAAGGCCGTAGGCTGAAGAATGCGCAAACAGCGCACTGATAACGGCGTGCCTGCTGACGCCGAACGCAAGCGCGTCACAGGCGATGACTGCCGGTACGTCTTGATCTTGCAGTTGCCTGACGACCCCGTTTACTTCCCGTTCCCTTGTGGCCACAGACAGCCGTACGGTGCCTTGGCGCTGATAAACCGTTTTCTCCGGCTGGAAATCAAGCGACAGATAGAGCCGCTGGGCTGCGCGCGTGGCGTTCAAACGAAGATTGCGGCCTCTGGTTTCGCCAAGGACATGTTGCATCAACCATTGCGCGGTCCCATTGGTCTGAAGGCGTGGCGACGTGATCACCATGCCAATGGTAGCGACGTCCTCGCCATAGGGAAACCACATCGCCGAACCAATCGGCCTTTCGATCTCGTCGAGCGCAACGATCCCCAGCCCCACTTGACGCAGAAACTGCCAGTCTTCGGCCCGGTGAGGCCAGCCAACGGCGATCGACAGGGCGTGAAGGTGACTCAAGCCAACATCATTTATGTTGCGGATGCTTGCAACGAATGCATCGATCTGCACGCTATCGGATGGCTTCAATTGCACCTCCTCAGAAGTCTCTCGTAGTTGCGATTGTCGCACGTGGTTTTTCCCGTAGGGTGAACCATCGGGGCATATTATCCGCTGTTTCTAACAGAATGCTCTCGAAAGCCGCGCCGTCGCGCAACAATCTGCTGAACCATTCCCGCTTTCAGCATGCAATGGCGCCTCTTGTGCCTAGACTTGAAGCAAGACGACCGTGACCCACGGCAATCCTGCAGTAGTCGATTCCCGGTCGGAAGCAGCAGGGACTCGGATGACAATCGTCGAAATTCTGGACCGACTGGTCAGCTTGTACTCCGTCGTCGGGACGCCGAACGGGGAGATCGTAGGCTGGATCAGCGACTATCTCAGAAGTCATGGAGCGAAGGTCTCTCTCGTGCCGGGCCCGGAGGGCGACCGGGCAAATCTCTTTGCGACTGTCGGCCCCGCCGACAAGGCCGGCTTTATCCTTTCCGGCCACATGGACGTGGTCCCCGCCGGAGAACCCGGCTGGACCTCCAATCCATTTAAGCTGCGTGTCCAAGGCGAGCGTCTCTACGGCCGTGGTACAGCCGACATGAAGGGCTTTCTCGCCGCCGCACTGGCCGCTGTTCCGGCTCTCGCCAAGCTGAGGCTGTCGCGTCCGATCCACCTTGCGTTCTCCTATGACGAAGAAGCCGGCGCTCGCGGCGTGCCGCACCTGATCGCCCGCCTCCCCCACCTTTGTGCGAAACCGTCCGCCGCGATTGTCGGCGAGCCGAGTAACATGCAGGGCATTCGCGGCCACAAGGGCAAGGTCGCCGCGCGGATCACCGTTAAGGGCATGGCCGGCCATTCCTCGCGCCCCGACTTAGGTATCAATGCAATCCATGCCATGGCCGAGGTGCTGAACGCGGTGATCCGGCAGGCGGAAAGGTTGACCGAAGGTCCGTTAAACCCGGCGTTCGAACCTCCCTATTCCTCCCTGCAGGCAGGAGTGGTTTCCGGCGGCCAGGCGATCAACATCATTCCGGATCGGTGTGTGATCGAAGTCGAGGCGCGGGCCGTCTACGGGGTCGATCCGGCCGACCTTCTTGCACCGGTCAAGGCCGCAGTCGACCGGCTCCGCGCGAAGGGGATCGAGGCAGAGTGGGCGCAGATGAGCGCATATCCGGCTCTACTGCTGCCTGAGGATGCATCCCTTGCGAGTCTCGTGCGGGATCTGACAGGCAAGGAGCCGCTTCCGGCCGTCAGCTATGGCACGGAGGCCGGGCTCTACCAGGGCGCCGGCATCGACGCGATCATTTGTGGTCCGGGCGACATCGGGCATGCCCACAAGCCCGACGAATTCATTCTCGCCAGCGACCTCGTCGCCTGCCGGCGGATGATCGAAACGCTCGGCGAGCGATGCATTGGCTGAGAAGGGACAAGTGCCGATGACGTTTTTGTTCAACTCCGACGCCAGGCGCGGTGCGATCTTCGCGGAGGCCTTCGCCAGGGATCTGCCGGACGTCCCTTTCTCGATGGACGCGTCCTCCGTGGATGCCGACGCCGTGCGCTATCTGATCACCTGGACCGTGCCCAAGGACCTGGGCCGCTACCGGAATCTTGAAATTCTCTTCTCGATCGGCGCGGGCGTCGACCAGCTAAACCTCGAAACCATTCCGGCGCATGTGAAGGTCGTGCGGATGGTCGAGGAAGGCATCGTGCGGATGATGCAGGAATATGTCGCGCTCGCCGTTCTCGCGTTGCATCGTAACCTTCCGTCCTATCTTGCTCAGCAGCGCGCCGGGACCTGGAGCGCCATTCCCCAGGTGCAGGCGGCGGAGCGACGGGTCGGCGTCCTCGGCCTCGGCTTGCTGGGACAGGCCGTTCTGGAACGCCTGAGGCCGTTCGGTTTTCCGCTCGCCGGATGGAGCCGTAGCCCGCGAGAGATCGAGGGAGTGGCATGCCATCATGGCGACACTGGCCTGAAGACGTTGGCATCGAAAACTGACATCCTCGTTTGCCTGCTGCCGCTCACCCGGGAGACGCGGGGTTTTCTCAACGCTGAACTCTTCTCGATCCTTCCCGTCGGCGCCGCGCTCGTTCACACCGGACGAGGACCCCAGCTCGATCATGAAGCTCTGCTTTCCGCGCTCGATAGCGGTCATCTCTCCGGCGCCGTCGTCGACGTGACGGATCCCGAACCACTGACGGAGGGCCATCCCTTCTGGTCGCATCCATCGATCGTGCTGACGCCGCATGTAGCGAGCGTCACCCAGCCGGCGACGGCGGTGCGGGCCGTCATCGAGGGTATCAGGCGTCACCGCACGGGCCTTGACCCGATCGGTCTCGTCGACCGAGAGCGCGGGTACTGAAGGTTCGCGTTTTCCTCAGGCGCGCCGAAGAATCGACTGCTACCCGCGCTCGAAACAGGAGAATCGTTGGCGCTCCCGCCAGAACTCAACCAATGCTTCTCGGGCACCCGGATTATCCCTTGGCGGAAGCCGTGAAAGGATATCTCGTGGGCCTCAGTTTCGATCCCGATACGCTTTCCCTGCCGGTCGGTCACTTCATCGGCGGTCGGCTGATCCCGGCTGAGGGCGTGATCTCTCGGACGCGAGGTCTATCTCGCCAACCGCAACAGCAAAGCGTTTTGATCGGTCTGTGAAGCGACGGCACCCATGAAAACCTATTCCATTGCATTGATCCCCGGTGACGGCATCGGCAAAGACGTGACCGCTGCCGCCTGGACCGTATTAGAAGCCGCGGTCAAGGGCGCGGGCCTTACCCTTAAGGGCACCGAATTCCCCTGGTCCTGCAGGTTCTACAAGGAAACCGGCGCGATGATGCCGGCGGACGGAATCGCCACCCTGAAAGGCTTCGATGCCATTCTATTCGGCGCGGTCGGCTGGCCGGCGGAGGTTCCGGACTCGGTCTCGCTGCACGGCCTGCTACTTCCGATCCGAAAGGCCTTCGTGCAATATGCCAACATCCGGCCGCATCGGTTGCTGTCGGGCGTCCAAGGCCCGCTCAAGACCGAGACGTTCGATATCCTCTGCATCCGGGAAAACACCGAGGGCGAATATTCCGGCGCCGGCGGCCGCGTTCATCAAGGTACCGAAGACGAGGTAGCGGTCGAGACCTCGATATTCACCCGTTCTGGCGTCGAACGCATCCTGCGCTTCGGCTTCGAACAAGCGCGCACACGCCGTCGCAAGCTGGCGTCGGTCACCAAGTCCAATGCGCAGAAGTACTCGATGGTCTTTTGGGACGAAATCACCCAGGAACTCGCCGCCGAGTATCCCGATGTGGAGGTCACGAGCTATCACATCGACGCCATGGCAGCGCGCATGGTGATGTCGCCCGAGAGCCTCGACGTCGTCGTCGCTTCCAACCTCTTCGGCGACATACTCACCGACCTCGGGGCAGCCATTCAAGGCGGGCTGGGTTTCGCCGCTTCCGCCAACATCAATTCCGATCGCACGTTGCCCTCGATGTTCGAGCCGGTGCACGGCTCCGCTCCAGACATCGCGCACCTCGGCATCGCCAATCCGATCGCCGCCATATGGTCCAGCGCCATGATGCTCGATCATCTCGGCGAGAAGGAAGCTGCCGGCCGCATCATGCGGGCGATAGAGGAGACTACTGCCCGCGGCATAGGCGCGGTCCCTGGAAGAGACAGGACGGAGGCGATCACGGCCGCCGTCCTCTCGGCACTATCTTGAAAAGAGGACATGAGATGGATGATTTGAAGGACGACACTCTCTTCCGGGAGAAGTGTCTCATCGGCGGTCGCTGGGTAACGGCTGCTTCCGGCAAGACCGTAGAGGTCGTCGATCCGGCGACACAGGCCGTCATCGGGACGGTCCCGGATATGGCTGGCTCCGAGACCCGCGCGGCGATCGAGGCGGCCAATGCAGCCTTTGCGCCCTGGAGGAAAAAGACCAACGCCGAACGCGCCACCCTTCTCGAGGCATGGCACCGGCTGATGCTGGAAAATCTGGACGACCTCGCTTTGCTTCTCACCGCAGAGCAGGGCAAGCCGCTCGAGGAGGCGAAAGGCGAAATCCGCTACGGCGCTTCATTCGTCAAATGGTTCGCCGAAGAGGCGCGCCGCATCAACGGCCATACGATCCCCTCTCCTACTCCCGACCGGCGCATCGTCGTCCTGAAGGAACCTGTCGGCGTCTGCGGCATCGTCACGCCGTGGAATTTTCCCAACGCCATGATCACCCGCAAGGTCGCCCCGGCGCTCGCGACAGGCTGCACCGTGGTGATCAAACCGTCGGAATTCACGCCCTTTTCGGCGCTCGCCCTCGCGGTGCTGGCCGAACGCGCCGGAATCCCCGATGGCGTGATCAACATTGTCACCGGCATGCCGGCAGAGATCGGCGCCGAGATCACGGCCAACGAAAAGGTCCGGAAGATCTCCTTCACCGGATCGACCCGCGTCGGATCGCTGCTGATGCGCGGCGCAGCCGACAGCGTAAAGCGCGTGAGCCTGGAGCTTGGCGGAAACGCCCCCTTCATCGTCTTCGACGACGCCGACCTCGACCTGGCCGTGGAGGGCGCGATCGCATCGAAATTCCGCAATGGCGGCCAGACCTGCGTTTGCGCCAACCGGATATTGGTGCAGGCCGGCATCCATGACGCCTTTGCCACAAAGCTCGCAGCGCGCGTCAACCAGATGAAGGTCGGCCCGGGTACCAAGCCGGGTGTCGCGATCGGGCCCATGATCAACATGGCCGCAGTCGAGAAGATCAACCGGCATCTTGAGGATGCACTGGCCAAGGGCGCCCAGATCGCGACGAAACCCTTCGCCCTGTCCGACGGCAGTCAGTATGTCGCGCCCGTGGTGCTCACGGGCGCGACGACCGAGATGATGCTTGCCAGCGAGGAAACCTTCGGTCCCGTTGCCCCGCTCTTCCGCTTCGAGAGCGAGCAGCAAGCCGTCGAGATCGCCAACGGCACGCCTTTCGGTCTCGCGGCTTATTTCTACACGCAAAGCCTCAATCGGGCCTGGCGCGTCGGCGAAGCGCTCGAGTTCGGTATGGTCGGCCTAAATACCGGCGCGATCTCCACTGAAGTCGCGCCCTTCGGCGGCGTCAAGCTGTCCGGCGTCGGTCGCGAAGGCGCCCAGGCGGGTATCGAGGAATATCTGGAGACGAAGAGCTTCCATATCGGGGGTCTTCTCTGAGGAACACAACAAAGAAGGGCGCACCGATTCGGCTCGCCCTTTTTTATCGTCCAGGAGGACCAGTGATCTATTGGATCTTGTCGAGAGCCTTGTAGTAGAGGCCGACAAGCGGCAGGAACCACGGCTTGCCGAAATGACCCGGGACGGATGGCCAGGCGAGTCCCTTCATCGGATTTCGGTCCTCCCGGCCGAGAATGGCGTCGGCCATCATGATACCGAGGTGGGTGGACAGCTGTGCTCCATGTCCTGACAGCCCCATGGCGTACCACACGCCGTCCTGATAGCCGGCGCGTGGGTAACGGTCCTGCGTCATGTCGAGGAGTCCGCCCCAGCAATAATCGATCTCGACATTGGCGAGCTGCGGGAACATTTCAGCGAGGGCGTTGCGAAGGATCGCGCCGCTCTTGGCATCGGAAGTATGATCAGAAACCGCCGAGAAGCGGGCCCGGCCGCCAAAAAGCAGCCGATTATCCGGCGACAGTCGGAAATAGTTTCCGATATGCATTGAGGTAACGCAGTTCCGGTTACCCGGCATCGTCTCGGCAATCTCCGCCGCGGTCAGCGGGCGCGTCGCGATGATGAAGCTGCCGACGGTCACGATACGCCGGCGGAAATAGCCAAAATTGGGTGTCGTGTAGGCCCCGGTGGCGACGAGGACGCTGTCGGCCGTCAGCGTGCCGCGCGCCGTCGTCACAGTGTGCCCGCCGTTGATCTGCCTGTGAGCTGTCACGGCGGCATTTTCGAAGATTTTACCGCCATGACGGACCACTGCCTCAGCGAGACCAGCCGCATATCGGCCCATGTGCATCATGGCGCTCTTCTTCGACAGCATCGCGCCGTGGAAGGGCGAGCCGACCTCCGATTTGAGATCGTCGGCCGACAACATTGCGGTGTCCTTGTCGACCTCGGCATGAAGCGCTTCGAAGTTGCGCGCAAGCGTGTCGAAATGCTTCGGCTTGGAAGCGAGCTTGAGCTTGCCCGAGCGCCGAAAATCGCAGTCTATGCCTTCTTCGGAGACGATGGTCTCGATCGTATCGACGGCATCGTCATACGCCTTGTAAAGGGCGATGGCGCGTTCCTTGCCGAGCTGGGTTTTCGCCGCGAGATAGCTGTGGGCTAGACCGTTGTTGAGATGTCCGCCGTTGCGGCCCGAGCCGCCCGAGCCCACCCGCTCCGCCTCCAGCACGGCAACCTTGGCGCCCGCTTTCGCAAGCTGGCGCGCCGCCGAAAGGCCGGTAAAGCCGCCGCCGATCACGGCGACATCGTAGTGATTTTCGACCGGCCCCGTCACGGCAGCGCCGAAGACGGGAGCTGTGTCGTGCCAGTACGAGACGAATTTCATCCCGCCCTCCTAGGTCACAAACCGACGACTCCGGGCAGACCCGAAATATCGGCGATTTCGACGTATCCATAATAGGGGTTCGCCGGCTCATGGCCGCGGTTTACCCAGACCTTGTTTTTGATGCCGAGATCATGGGCCGACATCAGGTCATAGCGGAAGGAGGACGAGCAATGCAGAATATCTTCCGGACCGCAGCTCAGTCTATCGAGCATGTATTCGAAGGCCTTGAAACGCGGCTTGTAGGCTTGGGCTTGCTGGGCCGTGAACACCGCGTGGAAGGGAGCACCGAGCTTTTCGACATTGGACATGATCTGCGAATTCATAGCATTCGACAAGATCACGAGCGGTATTTCCTTCGCCACCTTGGCGAGGCCGGCGGGGACGTCCGGATGCGGTCCCCAAGTTGGCACGCGCTCGTAGATCATCTGCGCGTCCTCGTCGCGAAACGCCACGCCGTTGCGCTTACACGTACGCTCGAGCGCATTGTGGACCACCTCGTGATACGGCTTCCAATCCCCGAGGATCTCGTCCCGCCGGTAGTCTGAGAAGTTCTCGATGAACTCCTGCATGTGCGTTCCATCGAGCTGGTTGCCGTAAAGGTCACGCGCGGCTTCCGCCATCGCGAAATAGGTGAGCGTACCGTAGCAGTCGAAGGTAATGTATTTGGGGCGGAAAGCAGCCATCGTTCGTCCATCCTCGGCCGTTGCGTTTCAGGTGCCACAATCATAAGAGCCCCGCGCCAGGCGACCTGATCGAATTGCGCCACGCGCGAAGCAGAATGTTCCGTATTTGCAGGACAGTTCGGCACGGCATGGCCGTCTGCCGCGGCGGGAGCCAACCTGCGACGCCTCCTTGACCCGCCGCGCCGGCACAAGGTGCGGAAAGCGCCTGGCACTACAGCGGAAGATACCGCGAGGCAGGCCGCCTTCAGACAATATGCCGACGTCCGCGCCCTAAAATTAACGGGAGGAAGACGGGAGATTCCATGAGGACGGACGAAATCGATCTGGTGATGTTCGGCCCGGAACACATAGACGGCGCAGTGAGCCTGTCGCAGCAAGCCAGTTGGCCGCACCGGCGCGAAGACTGGCAGATGATGCTTGAGCTCAGCGACGGTACGGTCGTGCTCGACGTCAACGGCCGTGTAGTCGGCACCATACTGCTGACGCGCTATGGGCAGGACTGCGCGGCGATAAACATGGTGATCGTCGATGAGGCGATGCGTGGCCACGGCCTGGGGCGCAAGCTCATGGAGCGTGCTTTTGCGTTCGCCGGCGGCCGGCCGTTGAGGCTGGTTGCGACTGCGGAGGGACTGCCCCTCTACAAAAAGCTCGGCTTTGCCGAGTGCGGCACGATCCGGCAACACCAGGGCGAGGCGCGACTTGTGGCTCCATCGCGAGGTGTCGTGCTCGCCACCGGCGATGAGATCGCAGCTATAAAGAGACTAGACCGCGAAGCATTCGGCGCCGATCGCAGTGCGCTCATCGATCACCTGGCCAGTGCCGGGAAATTCGCGATGATCCGCCGCGACGGCGTGGTCACCGGTTATGCCGCGCTACGCGCCTTCGGTCGCGGAGAGGTCATCGGACCGATCGTCGCCACCAACGCAGATGAAGCCAAGGCACTCATTGCATTCTTCGCGGCATCCCGCACGGGAGCCTTCCTTCGCATCGATACGGATAGCGACAGCGGCTTGGCTGACTGGCTGGAAACGATCGGCCTCCAGCACGTCGGCGGCGGCATAGCCATGAGCAACCACGCGTCAAAGAAGCCCGACCATCCGCGGGTGCGGACCTTCGCCCTCGCCAGCCAGGCCCTCGGCTGATCCGGAGAAAGAACATGCTCGCCAATTCCCTGATCGAACTCGATCGCGCCCATCTGATCCATCCGGTCGCCTCATATCGCGGCCACGAGAAGCACGGCGTCCGCGTGCTGAAGTCCGCAAGCGGCGCTACCGTCACCGATGCGACGGGCCGCCAGCTTCTCGACGGTTTCGCAGGGCTATGGTGTGTCAACGCCGGCTACGGTCACGAGAGCATCGTCCAGGCCGCCGCCCGGCAGATGCGGGAGCTGGCCTATGCGACAGGCTATTTCGGTCTGGGGTCGGAACCCGCGATCCGCTTGGCCGCCGAACTCGCCCAACGCGCGCCGGGAGACCTCAACCACGTCTATTTCTCGCTTGGAGGATCGGATGCCGTGGACAGCACGGTGCGCTTCATCAGGTATTACTGGCATGCCAAGGGCGAGCCGCGGCGGGACCAGTTCATTTCGATCGAACAAGGTTACCACGGATCCTCGACGGTCGGCGCGGGCCTGACCGCGCTGCCCGCCTTCCACGCCGGTTTCGGCGTGCCCTACGACTGGCAGCACAAGATCCCCTCCCCCCATCCCTATCGCAATCCTGTCGGGGAGGATGCGACGGCCATCATCGCGTCATCGCTTGCGGCACTCGAGGCGAAGATCGAGGCCATCGGCGCGGATCGGATCGCGGCTTTCTATGCCGAGCCGATTCAAGGCTCCGGTGGCGTCATCGTGCCGCCGCGAGGCTGGATCAAGGCGCTGCGCGATCTCTGTAGTCGCCATGGCATCCTCTTTATTGCGGATGAGGTCATCACCGGCTTCGGTCGAACCGGTCCGCTGTTCGCCTGCTCGGAGGACGACATCGTTCCGGATTTCATGACGACCGCAAAGGGCCTTACGTCGGGCTACGCCCCCATGGGTGCGGTGTTTATGTCCGACAAAGTGTACGATGTCATCGCCGACGGCGCCGGAAACGCTGCCGTCGGTCACGGCCAGACCTATTCCGGCCATCCGGTCAGCGCGGCGGTCGGGCTTGCGGTCCTGAAACTCTATGAAGACGGGCTTCTTGACAACGGCGTCAGGGCCGGCCGGCGTCTGATGGCCGGCCTCAAAAGCCTGCGCGATCATCCTTTGGTCGGCGACGTGCGTGGCCGCGGCATGCTCGCGGCCATCGAACTCGTGGTAGACAAGGAGAAAAAAATCCCTCTGCCGGCAGCCGCCGATCCGTCGAGGCGGATATTTGACCGCGCCTGGGAGAACGGCCTCGTCGTACGCGCCTTCGCCCAGGGCGTCATCGGCTATGCCCCGCCGCTTTGCTGCACCGAAAGCGAAATCGACGCGATGATCGAGCGCACGCGCAAGACCCTCGATCAGACCTTGGACGATCCGGATGTGCGGCGGGCGCTGCCGTGAGGGCCACCCGCAGGAGCGGCACGGCAATTCTCGAAATGCCGTGCAAGCGTGAAATTCAGAATTTTGTGCGGGCGCGCCGATAACATTTGAGAGAAATAGGAGCCGCGGAGATGGGAAACTGGATCATAAGCGAGGCCCAAACTTGCACGAAGTTCGGACTTCTCACGATCCGCTGTGACGATCGAAGCAGATATTGTTCGGCCGCTAGCCTGCATACCCACGAGCCGTGGAGACGCTTTCTGAACCTCAACCTGAACCAACACCCGAGCCTAAGTGCGCACTGAAGACGCACAACCGCCCGCACCGACCAACAGGGGAATGACACATGAACAGCAAGATCACCAATTGGGCCAATTCCGATGACGCGATGCTGGAAAATGCTGTTCGTCGCGGCGCGACACGTCGCGAACTCCTTCACATGTTGTTGGCGGGTGGCATGGCAATGTCGGCCGGCACCGTCATGCTCGGGCGCGCCTCGGATGCGGTCGCGGCAACGCCGGTGGCCGGAGGGCATCTGAAGGTAGCGGGCTTTACTTCGTCGACGGCGGACACCCTCGATCCGGCCAAAGCGTCGAACTCGACGGATTATTCGCGCTGCTGCGCCCTTTATAACCGCCTCTCCGTCCTCGACAAATCCGGTCAGACGCAAATGGAATTGGCGGAGCGCATTGATAGCGCCGACGCCAAAACCTGGACCGTCAAGCTCCGAAAGGGCGTTGTCTTTCACGACGGAAAGTCGCTCACGTCCGCGGACGTGATCTTTTCGCTGAAACGCCATCTCGACCCCAATATCGGATCAAAGGTCAACGCCATCGCCAAGCAGATATCCGATCTCAAGGCCATCGACGATCTCACCGTCGAAATCACACTCGCCGCCCCCAACGCCGACCTGCCGACGATCCTGGCGCTGCACCATTTCATGATCGTCGTTGACGGCACGACCGACTTCTCGAAGGGCAATGGCACCGGCGCCTTCGTTCTCGAAAGCTTCAAGCCCGGCGTCCGCTCCGTCATGCGCAAGAACCGCAACTACTGGAAGGCCGGCGGCCCGCACGTGGACACTTTCGAATTCTTCGCCATCAACGAAGACAATGCCCGCGTCAATGCCCTGCTTTCGGGGGACATCCATGTCGCCGGCGCGATCAATCCCCGGTCCGTCCGGCTTGTCGAAAGCCGGCCCGGCTTCGTGCTCTCCAAATCGAGCTCGAACCACTACACAAATCTCAATATGCGCCTCGATATGGCGCCCGGGCAGAACAAGGACTTCGTGACCGGCATGAAGCATCTTGTCAATCGCGACCAGATTCTCAAATCGGCGTTGCGGGGCTACGGCGACATCGGCAATGACCAACCGGTCTTTCCCGGCAACATATATCGCAACAACGATCTGCGGCCGAAGCCGTTTGATCCCGACCAGGCGAAGTTTTACTTCAAGAAGGCCGACGTTCTTGGGCAGTCCATTCCGGTGGTCGCCTCCGAGGCGGCGGGCTCGTCGATCGATATGGCTATGCTGCTTCAGGCCAACGCCGCCGCGATCGGCTTGAAATTGGACGTCCAGCGTGTCCCCTCGGACGGCTATTGGAACAACTACTGGCTCAAGGCGCCAATTCACTTCGGCAACATCAACTATCGACCGACGCCGGACATCTTGTTCTCGTTGTTGTACGCCTCGCAGGCGCCGTGGAATGAAAGCCGCTACAGGTCGGAAAAGTTCGATGCCATGCTGGTCGAAGCCCGTGGAATGCTTTACCAGACCAAGCGCAAGGACATCTACGGCCAGTTGCAGGCCATGATTGCCGAGGAGGCGGGAACGATCATTCCTGCTTACATCTCGGGCGTCGACGCCGTGACCGCCAAACTCAAGGGCATGGACATAAATCCACTCGGCGGCATGATGGGCTATTCAATGGCCGAGCACGTCTGGTTCGCGGCATGACAGCATCGGCAGCCCGGAGCGAAATCCGCTCCCGGTTGTCGTTGTAGCATATCCATCTATCAAAGGGCTCTAGGGAGCGCTTGCATGAATATCAGGGTTCTCGATCTCATCCTGAGCAGGCTCTTCGTGGCGATGATCACATTGCTGATTGTCTCCTTTGCGGTGTTCTTTGCAACCAACCTGCTGCCCGGCGACACCGCGTCAATCCTGCTCGGACAAGCCGCCACACCGGAAGCGGCCGAGGGGCTGCGGCGGGCCATGCATCTGGATGAGCCGGCGGTCCTTCGTTTTATCCATTGGTTGCTTGACTTTCTCCGCGGTGAATTCGGCACGTCCTATGCCAACAGCATGCCGGTTGTGGCGCTGATCGGTGATCGTTTCGTCAACACGATGAAACTTGCCGGCATCACGGCGCTGCTCGCTGTGCCCATTTCTTTGACACTTGGCATCACCAGCGCCGTGTTGCGCGGTTCGCTATACGACCGCGTTGTAACGGTGCTCCTGATCGGGATCATTTCCGTCCCGGAGTTCATGGTGGCGACTTGCGCCGTGCTCTTCTTCGCCGTGTACCTGAAATGGCTTCCCGCCCTCTCCTTCGCAAACGACGCGCATTCGTTCGCCGATACTCTGAAAATCTATTCCATGCCGGTCATCACACTTACTTTCGGGGTGTCGGCGCAAATGATCCGGATGACGCGCGCTGCCGTTATTGAGACTCTCGACACGCCCTATGTCGAGATGGCGCTTCTCAAGGGCGCGTCGCGTGGGCGCATGGTGCTCAAGCATGCCCTTCCGAACGCGCTTGGCCCAATCGCCAATGCGGTGGCGCTGTCGCTGTCATACCTCATCGGCGGCGTGATAATCGTTGAGACGATCTTCAACTATCCGGGCATCGCAAAACTGATGGTTGACGCGGTCGCGACCCGCGACCTTCCGCTGATCCAGACCTGCGCAATGATCTTCTGCCTTGGCTATCTGCTGTTGACCACGGCGGCGGACATTGTCGCGATCCTGTCAAATCCGAGGATCCGATGACGGCACATACCGTACATGAGCAAGTCAGAACGCATTTCGGCTACAGGTTCAATCTCGTCGGCATCGCGTCGTCTGCCGTCATTCTGGCTTGGGCCCTGGTAGCGATCCTTGCGCCGAACATCATACCCCACCCGGTGGGAGAAATCATCGACGTCGAATATTTCGGTCCGATCAGCGACACCATGTGGCTTGGGTCCGACTACCTGGGGCGCGATATGCTTTCGCGCATTCTCATGGGCGCGCGCTATACCATCGGCATTTCCCTTGCAGCCGTATCCATCTCCTGCTTCACGGGCGTGGTTCTTGGAATGACCGCCGCCGTTTCCGGCGGCTGGTTGGACGCTGCCTTGAGTCGCTTTCTGGATGCCTTGAGTTCGATACCGAGCAAGCTATTCGGTCTGCTGGTTGTCGCCGCGGTCGGCTCGTCCGTGCCCGTCCTGATCGTCACGCTTGCCGTCATCTATATCCCGGGAGCGTACCGTTTCTCGCGCGCGCTCGCCGTCAACATCAATACGATGGATTTCATGACGGTCGCTCGCATTCGAGGTGAAGGCACCCTCTATCTGATCGGCTCGGAAATCCTGCCTAATATCATTCGGCCGATACTGGCCGATCTGGGCTTGCGGTTCGTGTTCATAGTGCTGCTTCTGTCGGGTCTCTCCTTCTTGGGACTGGGATTGCAGCCGCCCCAAGCCGACTGGGGGGCGCTGGTGCGTGAGAATATCGGTGGACTGCCGTTCGGTGCTCCTGCCGTGATCGTTCCCTCACTGGCCATCGCCAGCCTTACGATCAGCGTCAATCTACTGATCGACAACCTGCCGAAGAAGATCAGAGACAGGAGCGTATGATGGCCAAATTGTCCAACCTGGTCGAAATTCGTGACCTTGAGGTTGAGGCGACGACCGATTCAGGCCGCAAGGTGGAAATCATCAAGCGCGTTACCCTGGAGGTGGGCGAAGGCGAAATCGTCGCCCTGATCGGCGAGAGCGGCTCGGGAAAAACGACGATTGCCCTCACGCTGATGGGCTATTGCCGCCCGGGATGCCGCATCTCCCGTGGGCAGGTTCTCGTGAACGGCAAAGACATGGCGTCACTTTCCGAGAAGGAACGGGCCGGAATGCGCGGCGCCGATATCGCCTATATTCCGCAAAGTGCGGCCGCCGCCTTCAATCCATCGGCAAAAATCATCGATCAAGTCATCGAGGTTACCCGCATCCATAGTCTCATGCCGGCCGAAAAAGCGCGCCGACGCGCCATCGAACTGTTCAAAGCGCTGTCTTTGCCGAACCCCGAGACCATTGGCCAACACTACCCGCATCAGGTCTCCGGCGGTCAGTTGCAGCGGCTTGCAGCCGCGATGGCGCTGATAAGCGATCCCAAGCTCGTCATCTTCGATGAGCCGACCACGGCCCTGGACGTAACCACCCAGATTGAAGTCCTGCGCGCTTTCAAATCGGTCATGCGCGCGACCGGCATTGCGGGCGTCTACGTCTCGCACGATCTTGCCGTCGTCTCGCAGATCGCCGACCGAATTGTAGTCCTGAAGGGCGGCGAGGTGCAGGAGACCGGCTCGACCGCTGAAATTCTCTCCGCAGCCAAACATCCCTATACCCGCGAGCTTCTCGCCGCGTTCGAGCCGCGCCCGCGGGAAGTGCTGGAAGAGCAGCCTGACGAGATGAAGCCGCTCCTCGAGTTCAAGGACATCAGTGCCGGGTACGGTCCGATTCAGTCAGATGGGCTGCCACTTGTGCGAGCTGTCGAGGGTATCAGCCTCATATTGGAGAAGGGCCGCAATCTCGGCATCATCGGCGAATCCGGCTCTGGCAAATCCACTCTGGCGCGCACGATTGCCGGCGTCCTGCCCGCAGCCGCAGGCCACATGACCTTCGATGGCCGGGAACTCGGTCGCTCAGTGCGAGATCGCAGCCACGATCAGTTGCGGGAAATTCAGATCGTCTTCCAGCACGCCGATACGGCGCTCAATCCGGCAAAGCTGGTCGAAGACATACTGGGCCGCCCGATGGCGTTCTACCATCGCATGGACGGCCGGGCGCGCAGTACTCGCATCGATGAGTTGCTCGACATGGTGAAGCTGCCTCGCACCGTTCGCAGCCGTCGACCGTCGGAGTTGTCCGGCGGACAGAAACAGCGCGTGAATTTCGCTCGAGCGCTCGCCGCCGATCCAAAGCTGATCCTGTGCGACGAGATCACCTCGGCACTCGACACCGTGGTCGCGGCAGCGGTCATCGATTTGTTGAAAGAGCTGCAGCGCGAACTCGGGATCTCCTACATTTTCATCAGCCATGACCTGTCCGTGGTGAAGGCCATCTGCGACGAGATCATCGTGATGTACGGCGGAATGAAGGTCGAGCAGCTATTGCCGTCGGAAATCAAGGCGGCAAAGCATCCGTACTCGCAACTGCTGTTCTCGTCGGTACCGAAGCTGGATCCGGACTGGCTCGACAGCCTCGAGCAGGATCCCTCGTCCGCTCGTATTGCTTCCTTTGAACGGCGGCAAGCGTTCGCCAACTAAACGCGAAACAGGCTGGTCAGCGGCATGTGAGCCTTTACGATTGGCGACTTCAGCACGACAAAGCTGAAATACTTGTCGATACCGATATCCATGTCAGTCAACCGCTCCATGATGGTCTGATATTCCTCGATACCGGCAGTCACGAACTTCAGGAGATAGTCGTACCCACCGGAGACGAGATGACATTCTATGATCTGGTCGGTCTTCTCGACCACCGAGAGGAAGCGTGCAAAATCCGTCTGGCGATGATTTCTCAAGGTGATCTCGGTGAAGACGGTTAAGGTTTGCCCAAGCTTGCCGACGTCGATCTGAGCCGAGTAGCCTTGAATATAGCCTTCTGCCTGCAACTTCTTCACACGCATGAGACATGGACTCGGAGACAGATTGACCAATTCCGCAAGCTCCACATTGGAGATGCGTCCATTCTTCTGGAGTTCGTTCAGGATCTTGATGTCGATCCGATCCAGTTTCGTCACGGCTGTGTCGATTCTCAAGCTGGCCGCTGCTACGGCATTATATGCTGCGCTCGATCTTACCACATTCCCCGGCAATGCCTATTGCCGGCAGAACTCGCTGCAAAGCAGGATACATTGCACCTGCCGTCCTCCGCAGAATATTGTTCGGTTACGTGGCGATTTCCGGCAGCGCTTGTGTTCAGTAAGCCGCTAGACTGAGGGCAGTCGGAGACACCCATGCCCGCGCCGCTGCATCACATCGAAAGCTCCCCCGAATTGCCCGCGTCCGCCGACGCGGTGGTGATTGGCGGCGGCATCGTCGGCGTGTTTGCCGCCTATTACCTTGCGAAGCGGGGCCTCCGGATCGCCCTGGTAGAGAAGGGAAGGGTCGGCGCGGAGCAGTCGAGCCGCAACTGGGGCTGGTGCCGGCAGCAGAACCGGGATGCCCGCGAACTGCCGATGGCGATGAAGAGCCTCGACCTCTGGGAGCAGTTTGCCGCCGAGAGCGGTGAAGATACTGGCTTTCGCCGCTGCGGTCTCTTGTACCTGAGCAATGACGAGGCCGAGCTTGTCCGCTGGGCGCGCTGGTGCGATTTTGCCAGAACGGTCGGCGTGACGACCCATGTGCTGGACAGTGCCGGAGCGACGGGGCGCGGTCGTGCAACCGGACGCGCCTGGAAGGGTGGCGTCTTTTCGCCCACCGATGGGACAGCCGATCCGGGCAAAGCCGCGCCGGCCGTGGCTTCCGCGATCCTGAAGCTGGGCGGAACGGTTCATCAGAATTGTGCCGCGCGGGGCATCGAATTGGAAGCCGGGCGATTGAGCGCCGTTGTCACGGAGCGCGGAACGATCAAGACGAAGGTCGCTGTGCTTGCCGGGGGCGCATGGGCGTCGTCCTTCTGCCGTCAGGTCGGCATCCGTTTCCCCCAAGCCTCGATCCGTTCTTCGATCCTGGCCGTCTCTCCCGGTGCCAAAGATCTGCCGGATGCCCTGCATACCGCCAGCATCTCCCTCACCCGCCGGAGCGATGGCGGCTACACTCTGGCGATCAGCGGACGTGGGCGCGTGGACGTCACCCCGCAGCAGTTGCGTTTCGCTCCGCAATTTCTGCCGATGTTCTTGAAACGTTGGCACAGCCTCCTCCCGGGCGGCCTCGAAGGAATTCGTTCCGGCCACGAGACGTTGAAGCGCTGGAGGATCGATGGGCCGACCCCGATGGAACACATGCGCATTCTCGATCCAACGCCCGATCCGGCTGCGGTGAAACTGACCCACCGCCGGGCAATCGAACTCATACCCGAACTGCGCAAGACAAAGATCGCAGCAGCCTGGGCTGGCTATATCGACAGCACCCCGGACGGTGTGCCCGGCATAGGAGAGTTGGAGAAGGTGCCCGGCCTCATTCTGGCCGCCGGCTTTTCCGGGCACGGCTTCGGCATCGGTCCGGGAGCCGGTCACCTGGTCGCCGACCTCGTCACCGGGGCGAAGCCTATGTTTGATCCAGAGCCGTATCGCCCGGGGCGGTTCTCGGCATCGGCATGGGGCAAAGTCGCGGATTTCTAACCCTGCGCCAGGAAGAGCTGCGAGCCCGTCGAGATCATTCGGCGCAACCCCATTTAAATACCAGCTCGCCCTCTCCCACGCCTGGATCGCACTACCCAACTGTCTTGGAGCGCTTCGGCTGACGATACGAGACTGGTTGATCTCATGGGCAATTGACAGGGCAAGCTTTGCCTTATCGAGCGTGGTCTGCGCCATCTGACGCATTTTGTCGGTTTTCACCGTTGCGCTGAAAAGCAGCCACGACGCCGCCAACGATACCCACGCTTGTCCGCTTGCCCATGCCGACAAACGAAATCAGCTTCTCGGTCTCAGGTGACTACACTCCTCCATTCGATGGCGTCGAGCCTCGACTGCTGCGCCATCGATAGATGTTTTTGGATTTCCCGGTGCACACGTCGCACTCTAATTCGTTGAAAGCGTTGAATTCTCCGTCCAATCCATCAGGGCAAGTTTGGGCTACCGTGAACCAGCGACGTGCGACGAGTTGGACTCAGCTCGTTGTTGGGCATGCCGCTATTTGCCCTGGCTACGCAATACCCCCAGCGGGTTGGATGCTGCCGTGGTCCGGGAGATCAGCCGAAGGCCTCGCATCAATCAAAGATGCGGCCGCGATTGAGGATGGCCTTTGGGTCCAGCGCAGCCTTCAGCCGGCGCATCGTCGCGATCTCGGCCCTACTGCGGCAGAGCTGCAGCCGCGGCTTCTTATCGAAGCCGATGCCATGCTCGGCCGAGATTCCCTCAAGGGCGGATGGATCATGCTCCAGGCAGGATGCTTCGGTGATACCGATGATAGCCGTGTTGGCTTTTGGATTGACCATGAGGGTTCGCTAGAAGTGGCAAGCACTGATGATGCTTTTGAACTGGTTATCTACGACGATGGGCTACAGTTCCGGCTTGATCTTGGGCAATGCAGGCTTGGCCCCGTGATCGCACGAATGGCTGCTTCTGACCATCGGCCCTCAATGTCGGTCGGTTCTGACATTTACGCAGAACATAGTGAGGAAATCGCTGGTGAATCGGTCCGTGTCGTGACCCGTGCAAAGCTAAACGAGATTACGCTTTGCAAAGCTGGCGCGGCTGGCGACGAAGCTCTTGCATTCGTGGTCGACAAGACGTTCACGCCGAAGCCAACTGCGTACTACCGACGCTGCCATATCGATGCTGCGGCAAATCAGGCACTCGTTGGGAGTTTCGCAGCCAGCATTCAGCGGGGGCGCGTCGGCAGTTTCGGGAGCCTGTCGGGGTTGAACGTAGGCGGCGGCGTGCTCGGCACTGGTGCGACTGGCTGCTCTTCGCTGCGTTCCTTCGAGCAGCACTCCCGGGACCTGTTCTGCCGTGCCAACGTACCTAGCTATCTTGCCGGAGCACGTTCCCTCAAGCTTCAGCGTAAGGTCATCGGCACCGAAGACGGTTGCATGTCCTTCGGTGTGCCGTTTTAGTGTCAGGATGGCGGCGAACCGTTCGCCGTTGACTTCGCAAGTGCCGCTGTAGCTCATGATGGTGTCGCGGCCCGAAATTTTGCCATCAGCGACATGGGCGCTGCCGGCGCCTTGGCCGAGCGGAGTTTTGAACCATGCCGCGTAAGTGCCGTCTTTGAGCATCGGAGGAATCCCGTCACCAGCGCCCGCATGATCGGCACGGCGAACGCTAAGACTTCGTTAATCCTGGTGCCTTTGCAAATCCGGTACTCCGATAGTCGGTGTACCACCTTGGTCTCAACCGAGCGAACCGACCACCTATACAGGCTGGTTAGCGAAACGATCGAGGCCGGGCGCCAGCGCTGCCCGGAGTGCGGTGACACCGCGCCGGGCAGCAAGGCTGTTTGTGTTCTACAGCCTGCATGGCTTGCGCCCGCACAAGCACGAAGGCGTGTTCTGCAGTCTCGAGTGCCACGACATCCACCACGGCCTGAAGCCGAGAAAGCGAACTTAAGACAATGCGCAAAATGAGCGCCGAAGAATTCCGCGACGCGCTGGAGAAGATCGGCGTCACCTAGGCCGGCTTTGCTCGCCTGGTTGACCTCGACGAACGCTCCGTGCGGCGCAAGGCCGCCAACGATCGCGACGTAGTTGATCGCGATCCTGATCACGATCATGATCAAGCGCAACATCAGCTTGGCTGAGGTGCTGAAGCTCTCATGGGCGACAAACGCCCCGGCGAGCTTCAGAGACCAGCTAGTGAAAGAACAATGAATGAAGGCAACAATGACGAAGTTTCTTTTAACCACGGTCGCTGTCGTCGCTCTTACGGCGCCGGCCAGCGCGTTCTATACCGTGTGCACAGTCGCGAAGGATATCGAACTTTCCAATCGGCTAGGCGGCCCCACGGAGCCACGCTATATGCCGGTCGCCAAGGGCGACAAAGTCGCCTTTCGTGACAAGCACCAAGGTTGGTGGTTCGTGATGCATGCCACCGATGGAAGAACCGATCACGGCTGGCTTCCAGAGAACGTTCTAACCAAGTGCAAGAAAATGGAAGGCACGCCGTAACGGCGGGAGCACAACGCCCTAGTGATCGAAGCATCGTTCATTGCAGCGTGCCTGTCTCGCGGTTTCCGGACATCATCATTTCAATGAGAATCCGCGCAGGCTTCCGCACTTTTCACGCGCGCCGTGCTAGCGTCCACCCGAATTCCGGCTGGGGGGCAACATGATCTGGATCGCCAATCTTCTGGTGGCACTGGTTGCCGTGATGCACATCTATTTTCTCGCGCTCGGTGTTCCTCTGGACCAAGCCGGTGGGGCTTGAAGACCTTCGGCAACAGCCGATGCCATGCCGGTGCTCGCCGTCAACCAGGGACACTTTCATTCGGCTCCCGCCTTCGCATTCCAGATCAAGGTGTTCTAGTGCTCTGCGTCGTCATCGCGAGCGCGTACGGCGCTTATTCCGTCAGCCGGAGAATTCTTTTTGTGCAGGCCGCGCCGGCTGCCCTTGCCTTGATCATGCTCTGGCTCGCCTGAGTTAGCTGCGCAAGGGCTCGCCTGGGCTTTCACACAGTCATGTCAGCGATGGCGGCCCGCCTTCACGCGGGGAAGTGGAAGGTCTTGTCCTGAGCATGTGCGCTGCCGCAACCGACGCGGCGACGAGCTAGTTTCATGCGCGCTTCTTGTTCGATGGGATTCGCTTTCGCTTTAGCCCGATCACGCGCCATGCGAGCTGCGCAAGTTCGCGCACTATCCGCTCGGGCGGCAAGTTTCCGTCGGGCCTGTACCAAGTGTACATGTACCCGGAAATACTGCAGGCGGCGAGCGCCGTGACCTTGGTGTTGCCGAACTCAAGCGTTCCCTCGGCACGCGCCTGCTCCATCTGCGCGCACAGCTTGTCGTAGAAGCCGTTGGCCAATTTCTTGGTCGCGGCGGCGAATTCGGGGCGGAATACCTGCGGCTCACGGAAGGCGAAGAAGGCAGAGGGGTAGTACTCGACGGTGATGCGGATGATTTCTTCGAGCGCGCTGGCCACCTTCTCGTGCGCGGGCCGCACGTCGTCGGGATCGTCCAGCACAGTGAAAACGGCGACAGTCGGCTCCCAAGAGAGCAATTCGAAGATCTCCAGTTTGTTGCGGAAGTAGTAGTAGACGAACGGCTTGGTGACCCCGAGCTCGCTGACGATCTGGTCCATCGTTGTGTCAGCATAGCCGCGCTCGTGGAACAGGCGCTCGGCCACGCGCAAGATGCGCTCGCGCTTGACATCGTTACCCGGCGTGGGTGCGCGCTGGCGACGCGGCGAGCGTGTTTTGGCAGCGGAACGAGGGAAGTCTTGCATCGGTATACCCGTCAGCAGCGATATCTGATGAGAATATTGCTCGTTGGAGCCGGAGGGGGTGGATATTGCACTATTCTACCAGCTAGTATAATTATTCTACTGATAGGTATATCATAATCTACTCGTCGGTATATGCTGGCAAGCGCCCGCCGGCCGCGCCCCTTCAGTAGACGACCTCGAAAGCGACGCCATGGAGCCAGTCTGCCCCCGGATCGAAGAGCCCCTGCACGAGCACCTGCGCCGGCACGCGAGCGAGCAGCCCGCCAAACCCGCATACGTCTGGTACGGCCGCGAGATCAGCTACGCTGAGCTGGACAGCGCCAGCGATGCGTTCGCTGCCCGGCTGGCTGAGCTGGGTGTGAAAAAGGGCGAGCCCGTTGTCCTGTTCATGAACAATTGCCCGCAATACGCCTCGGCGCACTACGGCATCCAGAAACTGGGCGCCATCGTGTGCCCCTGCAGTCCGTTGTTCAAGGAGCATGAGCTGCAATACCAGCTTGCCGACTTGAAAGCGCGCGTGGTCGTGGCCGCCGGGCCACTGCTGCAAGTAGTGAACGAGGTTCGCGCGAGATCGGCTCTGGAGCATATCTTCGTGGTGCATTATGCGGACTTGCTGCCCGATCAGCCCGACATCGAGGTACCCGCCGAGCTGCTAGCGATGCGCGGCCGGCGTGAGGTGCCCGCAGCCTGCGAGGACTTCCTGGCCGTTGCGCGGTCTGGCGCGTCGGCACCCAAGGTTTCCCTGTCCATGGATGACGTCGCGCTCATGACCTACACCTCCGGCACCACCGGCATGCCCAAGGGCGCGATGCTGAGCTACCGCAACGCGCTCTTCAAGAGCGCGGCGGCGGCCCATTGCAACGGACTGCGCGGCGACGACGTGTTGCTGGCCATTGCGCCGCTGTACCACATCGCTGGCAAGGTAATGGGCATCGACGTCACTATTTATGCGGGTGCCACCAGCGTGCTGTTGTACCGTTTCGACCCCGTGGGCGCGCTGCATGCGATTGAACGCTACCGCGTCACTTGGTGGTACAGCATTGCGCCAATGAACGTGGCGATGATGCAGGCGCCGGGCGCGGAAGGCTACGATCTGTCCAGCCTCGTGATGAATCCGGTCACCAGCTTCGGCATCACCTTTACAGAGCCGCTCGCCGCACAGTGGCGGAAATACGCGGTCAACTGCAGGTCATTCGAAGCGTCCTACGGTTTGAGCGAGACGCACTCCGTGGACACCTACATGCCGGCCGACGCGGTGCGCTGGGGCACGCATGGCAAGCCGATCCCCGGCAACGAGATCCGCATCTTGCATCCGGAAACAGATGAGCACATGCCCGTGGGTGAGCATGGCGAGATCGTGCTACGCAGTCCAGGTGTCTTCAAGGGCTACTGGAACGCGCCGGACAGTACGGCAAGGACACTGCGCGATGGTTGGGTGCATACCGGCGACATGGGCTTTCTGGACGCGGAGGGTTACCTCACATTCACAGGCCGCTTCAAGGAGATGATCAAAGTCTCAGGCTATGCAGTGTTCCCCGAGCAAGTGGAAAGCATCCTCGTTAAGCATCTGGCCGTTGCGCAGGCCGCGGTGATCGGTGTCCCGGACCCAGCCAAGGGTGAAGTGATCCGCGCGTTTGTCGTGCGCAAACCGGGCCAGGAAGTGGACGAGGCAGCGCTCATCGCCTGGGCACGTGATAACATGTCGAGCTACAAAGCGCCGCGCCAGGTGCGCTTCGTCGACCAGTTGCCCGCTACCGGAACCGGCAAGGTGCTACGGCGGCTGCTGAAAGAGCTGCCTTGATGCCACTCCACCATCACGGCCCGCAAGCGCATCGAGAAGGCAGTTACTTTCGGTTCTCGGGATGTCACTCTTCCGCCACACTCGCGGCAAGCGATTGCGACAAGACCATAGGCTCAGTCATAACAACTTGAGGAAACCCGCATGACGAGGAATGGAATTTTTCAACTGGTCACGGCAGCGGCGGTCGCCGTCGACCTGTCGGCTTCGTCGGCCTACGCGCAGAAGAAATACGATACCGGCGCATCCGATACCGAGATCAAGATCGGCCAGACCGTGCCGTTCTCCGGCGCCTATTCCGTCTACGCCAATATCGGCAAGACCCAGGCCGCCTATATGAAGATGATCAACGATCAGGGCGGCATCAACGGCCGCAAGATCAACCTGATCCAGTATGACGACGCCTATTCACCGCCGAAGACGGTCGAGCAGATCCGCAAGCTGGTGGAAGGCGATGAGGTCCTCCTCACCTTCCAGATTATCGGCACCGCCGCCAATGCCGCCGTGCAGAAATATCTCAACGGCAAGAAGGTGCCGCAGTTGTTCGCCGCCACCGGCGCCTCGAAGTTCACCGATCCCAAGAACTTCCCCTGGACCATGGGTTACAACCCGAACTATTTCGTCGAGGGCAAAATCTACGGCCAGTACATTCTGAAGGAGCACCCGAACGCCAAGATCGGCATTCTCTATCAGAACGATGATCTGGGTAAGGACTATGTCAACGGGCTGAAGGCCGGCCTTGGCGACAAGGCTTCCAAGATGATCGTGGCGGAGGCTTCCTACGAAGTCTCCGACCCCACCATCGACTCGCAGGTGCTGAAGATCAAGGACGCCGGCGCGGATCTGTTCTACAGCGCCTCGACGCCGAAGCAGGCGGCGCAGGCGATCCGAAAAATCCACGAGCTGAACTGGAAGCCCGTGCACATTCTCGACATCAACGCGAGCCCGGTGAGCGCCACGCTGCAGCCGGCCGGTCTTGAAGCGTCGAAGGGCGTGATCAGCGTCAACTACGGCAAGGATCCGGCCGATCCGACCTGGAGGGACGATCCGGGCCTGAAGAAGTATCTTGACTTCATGGCAAAATACTTCCCGGAAGGCGACAAGATGAACACGGTCAATACCTACGGCTATTCGACCGCTCAGCTGCTGGTGCAGGTGCTCAAGCAGTGCGGCGACAACCTGACGCGTGAGAACGTGATGAAGCAGGCCGCCAACCTGAAGGACGTCGTGCTCGATCTCGGCCTGCCCGGCATGAAGATCAACACCAGCCCCAACGACTATCGCGTCAACAAGCAGTTGCAGATGATGCGGTTCAACGGCGAGCGCTGGGAATTGTTCGGCCCTATCCTCGAGGACGCAGGTCCGGCGGGCTAGCCTCAGAGAAAGACGAAATGCGATCGGCGGCCCTCGGGCCGCCGATTTGTTTTTGCCTCGCGAGTCACTTCGCGCAGCCTGCAGGGAGAGGTCGATTTGCGAAGCAAATCGGATGAGGGAACTCTCCGCGAGCGTTCAGAAATTGGTGTCCCAACAAGCTCACCACGACAGCGCGGCGCTGCCGACCCATGCGCGCTCGCACCATCGTGAGCACGTCAGCACGCGGATCAGCCACAACGCACCAATGAGCAAGATCACGATCACGGCCAATAGCAGCGCGACAAGCGCCAGCGGCATGCGGTGCCCGCCCACGAAGAGACGAAACGCCAACGCCGCACCAAGCGAGATGATTGCCCCGATCTTGATTGTCAGCATCGGCATCGCAAGCAGCACGCCGAGCGGCGGATCGAACAGCGCAATGCGCCACGGCAGTCCTTTTGCTGGCAGAGTAGATCGCAAGGTGAAGCGCGACAGCGCAGAGCAGGACAACAATTGAGCCGTTTACGACCTCGACAATGAGGTTAATTCTTGCGTGCTCCACCATTCAGATTGCCGCCCATCTGCCGCCGATTGAACACCTCGTATCAATGCGACCAGCGGATCCTCAGCCGGCGCTGGACCGCCTCGAGAATTTGTTCATGCTCCCATCGGGTGATCCGTCGCTCCTTGGCGGTGGTGCAGCTGTGCTTGAGGCCGCAGCTCTGGCAGGCGTTGGTCCAGTAGCGGCGCAGGACCAATCCATTTTCTTCGTCCGTGTAGTGATAGGTGAGCCTTTCGCCGGCAGGACAAATGTAAATGTCCAGCCATGTAGCGAAAGTCTTGCTTGCCGAAGCGCCCTTCCGCCTTTGAGTTCGAGGTCATTGGCTTTGGCAGCGTAACTGTTATGCTGGCCTCCTCGCACGCCAGGATCTCCTCGCTGTTGAAGTAGCCTCGATCGGCGACCGCTTCGAGCTCCTCCGTTTGCAGAGTTGCCTTCGCCTCCTTTGCGACGGTTGCAAGCTGTGAGCGGTCCGAGCCCACATTCGTCACCTTATGCGTCACAATCAAATGGTTCTCGGTATCGACTGCGACCTGCACGTTGTACCCGACGACGCCGGAACCGCGCTCGCTCGTCGCCATCGAGCGGGAGTCAGGATCGGTGAGCGAGATCTGCTGGTCGGGCGAAGCGAGCATCTGCTTCTCGATCGCAGCGAGGCGCTGCATCTGACTTTCGAGTTTCGCGAGTTTCTCCTTGAGCCGCGTCGTATTGAGCGCGAGCGTCTCAGAAGGCTCCTGCCGATCGACCGTGTCGAGCTGGCTGAGATACCGCGCAACGCTCTCTTCAAGCTGGGCCCGGCGCCGCTCCACCTTGGCGCGTGTGAAGTTCCGATCGCGGTTGTTCACGGCTTTAAATTTGCTGCCGTCGATGGCAACGCTGGCTTTCGTCAGTAGCCCATCTCGCGGCAGAGCTCGACGAAGCGTGTGCACACTTTGCGGATCGCGGGGCCCATTGTCCTTGCGGAAATCCGCAATCGTCTTGTGATCGGGAACAAGCCGGCCCGTAAGCCAGATCACCTCAACATTGCGCCCGGCGTCATGCTCAAGCCGGCGGCTTGACTGAACCCGGTTGAGATAGCCATATATAGAGCTTCAACAGCGCCGAGGGATGATACGAAGGCCGACCGGTTCGCTCAGGATCGACCCCACTGAATCCTAGCTCGGCAAGATCGAGTCGATCGAGAAAGACGTCGATCACCCGAACCGGATTATCCCCGCCAATCCAGCCTTCCAAGCATTCGGGAAACAGCGTGCTCTGTCCGCGATCCAGCCCCTCAACGAAGCGCCTCATCCGATCCCCCGAAATCGCGTCAGAATCATATCTCGGGAATCAGTCCAAGCGAGGCATTTTCACACAGCCAGGGTCAATAGGCGACTTTGAGTGTTATGATGGCGCCTCCGTTCATGGGAGGGTTACATGAGGATACTGACGAAAGCTCTAGGCGTGGCGCTCGTGTTGGTGGCAACGCCGACTCTCGCTAGCCCTGCAGAAGAGGCCAGCGCTGTAGTCGATCAGTGGTCGGCAACATACAGCGCCAACGATCGTAATGCACTGGTAAAACTCTATGCTCCGGATGCCCTTCTTCTCGGAACGACCGACCCGGTCGCGACCCGAGGCACCGAGGCGATTCGGGAGTATTTCGCGGCGCTCGATAAGGGTGGCCGTAGGAACACGATGCAAGAGAAGAATGTAATCGTGCTCGGTGAAAACGCTGTCGTTGTCGCAGGATTTTATGACTTTGCCCGAAAGGAACAAGATTACGAACCCCGACCATCGCGTTTTACGTTTGTGGTTGTGAAGCGCGACGGTAAATGGGTGATCGCGCATCATCACTCGTCGCCACGCGCTGCTCAACGGCAGTGAGCAAACTGGCCTGAAGCTGTTGCGCCATTGGCTTGCGGTCAAAAAACGAATTGGCGGTCGGACCCGCGCCTTGAGTTCATCATTTCGTCGATTTCGGCATTGGCTTGCGTTGGCCCGGCGGTCTGCTCAGGGTCATTGGCGTCGGTTTTTCCGGAACACGGCGACTTCCGGTGCGACCGGTGAACGGACATTCTCAGAATAGACGGGGCATGTCTCAAAGCTGCCAACAGCCGACGTTGCACGTTCGATTGATCCTACCTCTGTTGGCTCGTCGCTAAATTAACCGACAGATGTTCGTGAAACGGCGCCGATCTGTTCCTACCGTGAATTTGGGAAAAAATCCGTAATTCTACGCAGGGCAAGGATCGAACTTCTTTCGCTACTCGAAGCTGGCGACGAGATTTTGCATTTGAGGGGCACCTGCTACTAGGTGACAAACCAGCCAAACTAATACATCGCTAGACGCTGCGTTTCAAACACTGTTTCAAACACTCACTTTCATCAAACTACATCTGAGAGTCTAGAAGCGAACCGACATCTTAAGGTCCGTTGGTACCTTGATGGTACGCATCTGGGGATGGCGGGACGCGTGTTGGAAGTGTTCATTACTAAGCGAAGCTCGACCAAGTGGGAATGGCGGTCTGTGACCGCTACGGGGCCACGATTATCGGCGGGTTTGAGAGCAGCCGACCAGCGGCCAAGTACCGGGGTAATCGGGCGCTGTTTCATCTGTTGTCTACGCGCTGGATTCGGTGATCGCGCAAGTCGGAACATAAGGCAGAACACGAACGCCGAACAATCGATGCGTTTCCGTCGTTCGCCAATGGAAATTGCCAAATCATCCGGCTTCCGCTGAATGAAGCAACGCGAAGCAAGGCGGCACTCGTTCTTCCGAGGATCGCGGCATGTGGGACTACTCGGAAGGCTATGCATGCTTTTACAAAGAATGATTTGGGTCCTATTCGGCCAAAACGGAGTTTTGGCTGCCGGTGCGGCCTGACTGCGAGGCTTCGTTGTGTCCACCGGGAAAAATCTGGTGATATCGGCAGCTCATGACCTTGTAGCACTCGCATGCCGCTTCTTCGAGCCTCTGTCTGTCAATCTCGACCAAGCCGCGCCGGCCAGATCGTACAGCACCCGATCCCCGTAGTTTGCGCATAACCAGCGTCACTGTCGTTCGTCGGACTCCAAGCAATTCTGAAAGCGCCTCCTGCGTTAGCAATATAGCGTCAGCGTCGATTCTATCGTGCATGTGGAGCAACCACCGGGCCATGCGGGCTTCGACAGGATGCAGCGCGTTGCAGGCGGCTACATGTTGAAGCTGCATCAACACTGCCCTTGTGTGGGTCTGGACCGCCTGTTTGATGACGCTACTCTGACCGAAGGCTGCATGAAACCTTAATGCGGAGATCTGCGATGCGATCCCCGCCACGCGCACGACAGCCGTGGTAGGAGAATGCGAGGGCCCGAGCACTGACAGCATGCCCACCGCTCCCTCAGGCCCGATTACCGAGGTTGCTACTGTTTGTCCGTTCGGCATGTCGAGCATGAACGAAATCGTCCCGCTGTGCGGAAAATAAACCTTTTCGTTCCGATCTCCCGATCGCACGAGCACCGCGTCTCGTTTGAGCGATATTTGCTCGAAGTGAGGGGCGAGTAAACCAAGGTCCGCGGACGGCAGCCCAGCTAACAGTCGATTACCAACGCTCGTAGGAAGCTTCATTGTGGCTGGTAATTCCTTCGGTGATTATGATCATTTCGGATTTAAGGAGAGCACGCGGCCTGGACCGAAATCCGGTTGGTGTCGCGCGTTACCAAGAGCACCACGGTTTGTCTTCTCGCATTTTCACTTGGGGGCTTTGCTTCTGCTTAGGGGCTCTGTCATAATTCCGTGTTATTGCGCAACCTTTAAGCCTACACCGAGCACAGCTAATACCGCGGTTTTGAAACGTCTCAGCCGCAGCGGGAAGATCCCCCGTGACAGTGGAAACAACGGCACCGTACTGTTACCGCACTCCTCCACGCGCTTGAGAAAGCCGCCAGGGTTCGCAGAGGGTGCACCTCATCGCTTCGCCCAAGCTGGCCGAAGCGCCGCGCGCGCGTCGGCGACGCCCAAAAACGTCCACTCCGATCCGTCGTTTCCTTGCGGCACACACTTCGGCAAACTCGCTACACCCGTCCGTGTCGGATCAGCGTTTTGAGATCGGGCGCTGTGCCGCCGCGCTGAAACGCCAGCAAGTCGAGCGAAGGTGGTTCGCCACCCGTCAAGATCGATAAGCACGCATGTGCTTGTCCGCGATGATGGGTCTGGTGATTGAACAGGTGCAACAGAATATCCGCGAGGACCTGAGACTGCGGCATCCCGGAGGATGTCTTGTAGCCGTGGAGACTGGCAAGTGTCACTTCGTCGTACTGATCGACAACCGCCATCAACCGATTGTCTTCATCGATACGCGCCCAGGTTAATTCGGCACGGTCTTCATACAGAATAGCGTCAAGGCGATTCGGATGGTCGCCTTCACCGGTCAGCCGTTTCAGCCAGAGGCGGTCGGTCAGCAGCAAGTAGTTTAATGTGCCGTGCAGACTGCCGAAGACGACGCCGATGTGAAGCCGATATGCCTGATCCGATAGATCAAGTGCAGCGGCATACAGGCGTGCATTGGCCCAGCGATTGTAGGCCGCAAGTTGCCGAAACTGGGAGATGGTCATGATTTTGCCTCCCGCCGTTAATTGGGGTCACTGGGCATTCTTGCCGCTGAAACGCAGGACTGAGCTTTGCAAACGAGTCGCGCTCTCGGCGGCTTAGAACTCCGTTACCGGCCGTCGGATCGCCTGGCTCGGGATTTATTTTTCTAACCATTGTGCGTCCTCCCTTTTGTTGTGAAGCGCCAACTGAAGCGGACCCCAAACGATCACATCGCATGAGGGCACGGCCTGCGCCCGAGGTGAGCTAGCAGGCTCAAAGTAAGCATTTTGCGTAATCATCGCCGTGTGCCGCGCGCGCAGCGAGTGCTCAGTGGAGAGACCGGCCAAGAAGACTGTCGGGCTGTATTGAGAGTGCGATGCCCGCTGACGGATCCCCCGCTGCCCATTCACCTCCAACGGAGACGTCGGCACGTCCCGCCTCGATGAGCAGCTCTAAAGAAGACTACCCGATCCCACGTTCATCCAAAAGAGGCCTCACATGGCCGGGGCGCGGCAGAAGCAATTCGCTCCCAGTGACCCACACGTCCGAAAGGGGTCAATCGCGTCATTCCGACGGTACGCCGAGCGCTTCCGGTTTGCCCCGAAAGCAGACAAGTTCAGAACCAGGTGGCATGTCTCAAAGGTGCCATTACGGAAATCAAGCAAGCCTCGGAGCAAACAATAGCTCTCGCGCGCCTCCGCTTCGTCAGCGCAGGGCCAAACGCAACACCACTGCCCTTGTTGGATCGCCGCTAATAGCGTGTCGACGCTTACGGCAACAAGCAATAGGTTGCAAGGGTCCCTGATGGCCCCTTGCTGGCGCTCCTTTAGGGTCGATAGAACAACAGCGCTCATGGAGAAGCCCGGTGCGACGAATGCGCGCCTGGCCCCTCCTTGGAGCGTTGCGGAGACAGACGCTCCACTCGCCCTCTATGTCCATTCAGGCGAAGTTACGGCGATCGTGCCGGGAGGGAGTCTCGCAACGCACAATTCTGATTGCATTGCAAAATGGCGACCTTGGCTGGGAAACCGAGCCGTTCATTTCTTGATCCCACCTGATCGCAAGGTGGTAGTCTTTCAGAACCAGCCAAAGCTCCTGGTACAGGTCTGATAACCACTAGGGGAAAGATATGGCCGACAAACTAGTGCAGCCCGGATGGGACCCGCTCGTCCTTGCGGCGCAATTGCAGAGAATCGCCAAACAAAGCCAGATACTGATGCAACGTTTCGTGTCGAATCAGCCGGACGCGGTCAAGCTTGGCATTGGCGACACGTCGAGCCTCGGGTTCGATTTTTTCAAACTCATGACGAAGATGATGACCAACCCCGCGGCGGTCGCGAGCGCTCAGATCGATCTATTTTACGGCGGTTTGAATGTTTGGCAAAAGACCGCCGAACGCATGCTCATGCCCCGCGCGCAAGAAGCCAATGCTCCGCAAGATAAGCGCTTCAAGCATCCGGAATGGAGCGAGAATGCCATCTTCGGTTTCGTGAAAGACGGCTATCTCGTTGCTGCCAAATCGATTCTTACGGCAATCCGCGAAGTCCAGGGCATGGACGACGCCACCGCTCGCAAGGTGGATTTCTACACTCGCCAATTCGTCGACGCTTTGTCGCCCTCCAATTTCGTCGCAACAAATCCGGAGGTCCTCGCCGAAACGCTGAATTCTGGCGGACAGAACTTGCTACGTGGCTTGGAGAATCTTCTCGTCGATCTGGAACGCGGCAACGGCCGGCTTTCGATTACGATGACCGACATGAGTGCTTTCCGCCTCGGCGAAAATATCGCCACGACTCTAGGAAAAATCGTCTACCAGACCGACCTCATGCAATTGATCCAATACAGGCCATCGACGCCGGAAGTCCGAAGGCCTCCACTGCTCATCGTGCCGCCGTGGATCAACAAGTATTATGTTCTCGATCTACAGCCGAAGAATTCCTTCATCAAATGGGCTGTCGATCAAGGCCATACGGTCTTCGTCATCTCCTGGGTAAATCCCGACGAGAAGCTCGCGGAAAAGACCTTTGAAAATTACATGATCGAGGGACCTTTGGCGGCACTGGACGTCATCGAGTCCGCAACCGGAGAGCGGAGCGTCAACACGATCGGCTATTGCCTCGGCGGAACTCTCCTCGCCTCGACGGCCGCCTACTTGGCCGCGAAGGGCGACGGCCGTATTGCAAGTGCCACGTATTTCGTGACACTCGTCGATTTTACCGACGTGGGTGAGATGGCCGTCTTCATCGACGAAGCGCAATTGGCTTCTCTCGAAAGACGGATGCGCGAGCGCGGGTATCTGGAAGCGCAAGATATGGCGACGGCGTTCCATATGTTGCGGGCGAATGACCTGATTTGGTCTTTCGTCGTCAATAATTACCTGCTCGGCAAAGAGCAAATGCCCTTTGATCTTCTGTTTTGGAATTCCGATTCGACGCGCATGCCAGCAGCGATGCATTCGTTCTATTTGCGTACGATGTATCAGCACAATCTCCTTGCAAAACCCGGCGGTATTAACCTCGCCGATACCCCGATCGACTTGTCGAAAATTTCGACGCCGACATTCATTCTATCTGCGCGCGAGGACCACATTGCGCCATGGAAATCGACCTATGCAGCGACCCGCTTCTATTCCGGTCCGGTCAAGTTCGTTTTGTCGGCGTCTGGCCATATTGCTGGCGTGATCAGCGCACCGGGCAGCAAATATGGTCACTGGACGAACGATAATTTGCCGCCGCGCCCTGACGAATGGTTTGCTGGCGCTACGCCTCATCAAGGCTCTTGGTGGCCGGTCTGGGACGAATGGGTAACGCGACTTGATTCCGACCGCGTTCCTGCGCGAGAACCCGGCGGCGGCAAGCTCACGATTATCGAAAACGCGCCGGGCTCTTACGTGCGGGTGAGATCCGCAGCGTAGAAATCCTGTTCCGACTTGTGCTTTCGGCGAACCGCATCAAGCTTGGCCCGGTGGCGGCGCCAGCACGCAAGAAATGAGCCGCACCGCTTTCGTTGGTGATCAAGTGACGCATGGCGGCCAAAAGGGTTTCGGCATGACCAAGCACGGCCGAGCGGGGCACGCGACCCGATCGCCGCGTTTCCGTTTCCTGCAGAAGCTCGAAGCACAGAAGAACGATCGCAAGGACCGCTCTCGGATCAAGGACCCGAAACAGTCCACCGAAGAGCTATTCCATCCCCGGAAGCCAACACGAACCTGACGAACTATCCTTTGATGACCTTCGGGGTGGGCACATTCGCCTTGGCAATAGCGGAACAAGTTGATGTCTGAAATACCCGGGCAGAGCGGACATGCTCTGCCCGATCTCTAATCGCCGGTTGTGCCAAAGGCGGAAGTGATCCCGACTCGCGGCGTCGCGAAACGGCGATTGTGCGACGCATCGAGAATGGCTCTGTTAAGCCACTTCCCTGCTTAAGGGGAGTGGCCGCCGCGCTGGCCCCTCCCCATTTTGGCTGCGGGGGAACGAGCGAGTCCTCGCGTGCCATCGGAGACCCGCAGTGACCATAAGAACCTTTTGCACGCTTGCCGCCGCCATCTTTGCCCTGATCGCGCTTCTGCAGTTGATCCGGATTGTGATGGGGTGGTCCGTCACCTTGAATGGCGTCGATGTGCCGTTCTGGGCGAGCTGGATTGCCGTCACCGTGGCGGGCGCGGTGAGCTTCGTCGGCTTCCGCGCCGCCATGCGCAGCTAAGGGCTGGCAGACCCGCCCGGGCCGATCTGTCGCCGGGCAGCGGAGCCACTTCCCTACTCGCGGGCATTGAGCCGTCGTGCTCCACCGCGACAGCGGTTTAGTGCAATATATGTTTTGCGACCCCAATATTTTGCGACATGACAGCCGAGGTTCATCGGAAGGGGGACTTCCGGTGTGGGTCAAACTTAGAAGTCTGAGTGCGCAACTGGGAAGTCCGCTTTGCCCTCAACAACGGGCATCGTCAGCCAGACCTGTCAGGTCCGAAAAGTGCCAAAGGCAGACTCATGCACCGCAGCAATGAGACCGTCGGCGAGCGTCTGCGAGGTTGACGGCACAGGCCCGGGTCCCGGCACCAAGGCTTACGACGGTCATTTGTCTCCGGAGCCCTGGCTTCACGAATTCAGGACGGCACCCCTTGCGCTTGATACGCTGCGAGTGGTCAACTTGCTGATCGGAATACTCCTACACTGTTGGAGAAAACATGATGCTCAAGAAGATTGCGATCGTGGCCGGTTTGGGACTGGCACTCTCCGCCACGGTGGAGGCCCAGACGCCGCGCAAGGGCGGCACCATTCGTATGACGGCGCCCTATGGCTCAAGTTTCACCAGCATGGACATTCATACGACACAGCGCGCCCAGGACGAGATATACGCCAAGGCTCTGCATCGATCGCTCTACAATTGGAACTCCGCTGATGGCAAGCCGGTTCTGGAGCTTGCCAGGGAGGTCACCGTCTCCGGCGGAGGTCTTGTTCATACCTTCAAGCTGCGCGACGACGCTTATTTCCACCATGGTCGCAAGATGACGGCCGACGACATCATCTGGAGCTACAATCGGATCATGGACGGCACCAAAGCCTATCCCGGCGCGCGTTTTGTCCGCGTGATCGAGGGCGCGTCCGAGGTCGAGAAGGGCAAAGCCAAGGAAATCTCCGGTCTAAAAAAAATCGACGACTTCACGCTCGAAATGAAGCTGACCGAAAAGGTCGATCCGGGTTTCTACTTCTTCAACGCGATAACTTCGATCTATCCCGCCGACGAGGGCGCCAAGGAGAGCTTCATCCAGAAGCCGATCGGTCTTGGGCCATTCAAATTTCTCGAGCACGTGCCGGGATCGCGCGTCGTTCTGGAGCGGTGGGACAGGTTCTACCAGTCCGGCAAGCCGTACGCTGGCAAGCTCATTGTGTCGCTCATGAGCGAAGCCGCGGCGCGCGATGTCGCCTTCCGTAACAAGGAAATCGACACCTCGGTGCTCGGGCCGGCGCAGTATGTCGCCTATCAGGCCGACCCCGGCCTCAAGGGCACCATCGTCGAGGTCGCCGAGGTCTTCACGCGTCACATGGGGATGAATCCCGGATTCAAACCGTTCGCCGACAAGCGGGTTCGGCAGGCTATCAACCATGCGATCGATACCGATCTGATCATCGCCAAACTGGTCAAGGGCAAGGCCTATCGGGCCACCAGTTGGCTGCCTCTGACTTCACCGCTTTACGACAAGACCATGAAGCCCTACGCCTTCGATCCCGCCAAGGCGAAGGCGTTGCTCGCGGACGCGGGCTATCCGACCGGCTTTGAATTCGAATGGACGACGAGTCCAAATGAAAGCTGGGGTTTGCCGATCGTCGAGGCCATTATTCCGATGCTGGATCGGGTGGGCATCAAAGTGAAGGTCAAGCAGGTCGAGACCGCGGTGCTGGCGGACGTCATTCGCAAGGGCGAGTTCCAAGCCTATGTTTATTCCATGGCGACCGGCCCCGATCCCTCGGCGGCGCTCAAATGCTTCCACTCGTCGACGCCGCCATCAGCTTGCAACTACACGAGCTTCAAGAACGCGGACTTCGACAAGATGATCGATGAGGCCGGGCAGACCGACGACGCCGCAAAGCGCGGCCAACTGCTGCAAAAGGCCAATGCTTTGCTCTATGAAGAAGCGCCGGTCTGGTTCTTCAACTACAACAAGGCGGTCATGGCGGTGCAGCCGTGGCTCAAGGGGATCCAGTTGAACGCGACGGAACTGACCCATCAAAACGCCGAAGACCTCTGGGTCGATGAGACCTCGCCCGCGAAGTGACACGCGCTCTCGCGCCTCCCTCCATCGCAGAAAATGATGGAGGGAGGGAGGAACAGTTGCAATGCTCTCGTTCGTGATCCGTCGAATCCTGCAAACCATCCCGACCGTGCTGGCTGTCGTGCTGGTGATTTTTGTGCTGTTCAGCGTCGTTCCAGGCAGCATCATGTCGAGCATGAGCGATGACGGCAGAACGACGGACCCGCAGATCGTCGAGCGCATGAAGAAGCAGCTCGGCCTCGACGATCCCGTCTACATACGCTTCGGCTCCTACATTGCCAGCCTCGCGACAGGTGATTTCGGGACCTCGTTCCGGACCCGCGAGCCGGTCACCAGCATGATCGCCAAACGAGCGTGGCCAACCCTGCAATTGATACTCGCAGCCATGACGTTCGCGATTGTGATCGGCGTACCGCTCGGTTTCATCGCAGCGCTACGGCCGGGCGGCATCATCGACACGATCTCGATGGTCGTGGCGGTGTCCGGCCTTTCAATGGCCAAATTCTGGCTCGGGCTGCTGCTGATGTATCTGTTCGCGTTGAAACTCGGCTGGTTGCCGAGTTTTGGCTATGGCGATGGCGGGCTCAGATATCTGATCCTGCCTGCGGCGACGCTCGGTGTCTCGCCGATGGCACTGCTGGCACGGACGACGCGCGCCGCGGTTCTTGAGATAATGACCGCGGATTTCGTCCGGACGGCGCGGTCGAAGGGCATGAGCGAGACCCTGGTCGTGAAGTGGCATGTGATGCGCAATGCTCTCGTCCTAATTCTCACGACCATCGGCCTGCAATTCGGCGCGTTGATGGGGCAGGCGGTCGTGGTCGAGAAATTGTTCTCCTGGCCGGGCATCGGCTCGCTGCTCGTCGACAGTGTGCTGCAGCGCGACATTCCCGCCGTGCAGGGCTCGATTCTCGTGGTGGTGCTGTTCTTTCTGACGATCAATACGGTGATTGACGTGCTCTATGCCGTGATCGACCCCAGGATCAGATACGCATGAGCGCAGGTCGACTCCATCACACCAGCGCGCGATTGACTGTACCGCCTGTCGCGTCGGGGCGGCCGCGATGAAGTTCGGAACCAGTCTCATCATCGGCGGGGCGTTGTTCGCGCTTGCGATCTTCGTCGGCCTGCTCGCGCCCTGGCTGGCGCATACGGATCCTGTGATGGATGCCAACCTGATGAATGCGGAAGAGCCACCGAGCTGGACGTGGTGGTTCGGCACCGACGCGCAGGGCCGCGACATTTACTCCCGCGTCGTGCACGGCGCGCGCATTTCGCTGACGGTCGGCATCGTCTCGCAACTGGTCAACAGCGTCATCGGCGTGACGCTGGGCCTGACCGCGGGCTATTGGGGCGGCTGGTGGGACGACTTCGTCAACGGGCTGACCAATCTCATGCTCGCGATCCCCTCGCTGATCTTCGCGCTTGCCATCATGGCGGTGCTTGGATCCGGCCTGACCAGCCTGCTGATCGCGCTCGGGTTGACCAACTGGTCGTTCACTTGCCGGATCGCACGGGCGTCGACGTTGTCGCTCAAGAGCCAAGGCTATGTGCAGGCTGCACGAGTGCTCGGCTACGGAGATCTGCGCATCATGATCACGCAGCTGCTGCCGAACATGCTCGGACCCATCATCGTCATCGGCACGCTGGGCATGGGCAGCGCGGTATTGGCCGAAGCCGCGCTTTCGTTCCTTGGCCTCGGAATCCGCCCGCCCTATCCAAGCTGGGGCAGCATGCTGTCAGAGGCCCGCGAGCAGATCACAACGGCGCCGTGGCTCTCGATTTTCCCCGGGCTCGCCATATTCCTGACGGTGCTTGGCCTGAATCTGCTCGGCGATGGCTTGCGTGACATTCTCGATCCACAGTCGCGGAGCCAGCGCGCATGACGGGCCCTCCCCTGATCGAAGTCGAGGACTTGCGCATCGATCTCAACGACCGGTCCAGCCATGTTGCGGCGGTCGAGGGCGTTTCATTCCGTATCGATCGTGGCGAGACGTTCGGCCTTGTCGGCGAGTCCGGCTGCGGCAAGAGCATTACGGCTCTCGCCCTGATCGGCCTGTTGCGCCAGCCGCTTTCGATCGGCGCCGGCGCGATACGGTTTGACGGCCGGGAGATCCAGAACCTTCCGGCGGCCGAGCAACGCGCGCTACGCGGCAATCGCATCGCCATGATCTTCCAGGAGCCGATGACGGCGCTCAATCCGGTCTCGCCTGTTGGCCAGCAGATCGCGGAGATGTTCGTGCTGCACAAGGGCAAGAACTGGCGGGAAGCAAACCAGCTGGCTGTCGAGGCGCTGGCGAGCGTCCGCGTCCCAGCACCCGAGCGACGGGTGAAGGATTACCCGCACCAGCTTTCGGGCGGCATGCGTCAACGCGTGATGATCGCCATCGCGCTGGCATGCGGGCCGGATCTGCTGATCGCCGACGAGCCGACCACCGCACTCGACGTCACGGTGCAGGCGGAGATCATCGAGCTGATGCGAAATTTATGCGCCGAGCGAGGTACGGCTATCTTGATGATCAGCCACGATCTCGGCCTGGTCGCCAACGTCTGCCGCCGCGTCGCCGTGATGTATGCCGGCCGCATTGTCGAGGAGCGCGGCTCGGCCGATATCTTCCGCGCATGCTCGCATCCCTATACGCAAGGCCTGGTCGACTCGCTGCCGCGGCTGGGCAGTCGCGCAGCACTTGGCCGGACCCGACTCCGGGAGATCGCGGGCGTCGTCCCGGCGATCGCTGATTTTCCGGACGGTTGCCGATTCAATCCGCGTTGCGCGCAGGCGACCGAGATTTGCCGGACCACCGCGCCGGAGCTGACATTGCTCGATGCGGGCGGGCTGGTCCGGTGCCATCACCATGCATGAACCTGCGGCGAGACCTGGCGACGATGTCATTCTCCGCGTGGAGGATCTCGCGGTGCATTTTCCGGTTGGTGGCGGCTTGCTGGGCGGCGGCCGGCGGCGGCTGCGTGCGGTCGACGGCATCGATCTCGAACTGAAGCGCGGTGAATGCCTCGGTCTCGTCGGCGAATCCGGTTGCGGCAAGTCGACTGTCGCACTTTCGATACTTGGCCTGCAGAAGCCGACGCGCGGCCGCATCGTGCTGGACGGGCAGGTCGTGACGGACCGGCAATCCGGCGATCGAAAGGCGTTGGCCCGTATAGTGCAAATCGTGTTTCAGGATCCCTACGCCTCGCTCAATCCACGCCAGACCGTGCGCCGCACGCTTGAAGCCCCGCTGCGCCTGCATGGCGTGACGGCCAAAAGCGAGATCGACGGACGCATCGCGGCGATGCTCAGGCATGTCGGCCTGCGGCCCGAACAAGCCGGCCGCTACCCGCATGAATTCTCGGGCGGCCAGCGTCAGCGGATCGGCATCGCTCGCGCGCTGATCCTCAATCCCAGGATTGTCATCTGTGACGAACCTGTATCGGCGCTGGATGTCTCGATCCGCGCCCAAATCATCAATCTGCTGCTGGAATTGAAGGAAACGCTCGGCCTCTCCTACATCATGATCAGCCACGACCTCGGCGTAGTCGAGCACATGAGCGACAGGGTCGCCGTGATGTATCTCGGCCGCATTGTGGAGACCGGCGACTGGCGCGAAATCTTCGAACGGCCGGCGCACCCGTATACGCGAACCCTTATCGCCGCCATTCCCGATCCACTACGTCGCGCACCGCTCGCGACGGCAAAGGGCGAGCTTCCCAATCCGCTAAGTCCGCCGGACGGATGTGCGTTCAGTCCGCGCTGTCTTTACGCCGACGCCGTGTGTCATCGCGAGCCTGGCCCATCGCTTGAAACGCGTCCCGATGGACACTCGGTTCGGTGCTGGCGAGCTGACGAGATTGCCGGTCAGACGGCGTTGGCCTCGACCGAAGGCGGATATTCCTAGGACGGAGGGCACGTCTGCTATGGGATCAATCGCTACCGGTCGCTCGCCGCCGAGGCGATTGCGACGTCCGCTGTGGCCCCAAAGCTGACCTGTTTCCGATGCTCTGGGCGCATGCTCCTCGTTCTCTCTAGCCGAGGAGTATGCCCATGAAAGATCAACCAAACTCGACACCGAGACGGGTACCTTGGAATAGGGGCAAGGTAACCGGGGCGAAGCCGCCGCTGCGACCCAAGCACGTCTAGTCGATCCGGACGAAGCTTCAGATCGAAGGCCGCGCTCGCGACCTTGCGATGTTCAATCTGGCAATCGACAGTAAGCTTCGTGGCTGCGACGTCGTAGCGATGAAGGTCGAGGATGTCGCTGCAAGCGGATACACTGCGGATCACGCAACGGTACGACAGAAGAAAACCGGACGACCGGTGAGATTTGAGTTGAGCGAACAGACCGGGCAAGCAGTCGATGATTATTTGAAGGCTGCGAACAAAAAGCCTGGCGAGTTCTTGTTCACAGGTCGCCCTGGTCCCGAACGCAGCATGACGACGCGGCAATATGCGCGCCTCGTCTCCGAGTGGATTGGCAGCGTTGGGCTAGATCCATGGCTCTTCGGAACGCGTTCGCTTCGACGCACGAAAGCAACTTTGATCTACCGGCGTGCGGGCAATCTTAGGGCTGTCCAGCTCCTGCTTGGTCACACCAAGATCGAAAGCACGGCTAGATATCTGGGCATCGACGTAGATGATGCCTTGGCAATAGTGGAGCAAGTTGATGTCTGAAATACCTGGGCAGAGCGGACCTGCTCTGCCCGACCTCCAAGAGTAGTTTGTGCCAGAAGCGGGCCTTTCGAATGAGTTGGAGATGCGGCGCGGCACTGGCGCGCCGCATACCGGCGCCACGCCCGACTCGAAGCGGTGTCCGCGGAAAGCCACGGACGACGCACCGCGAGGATCAGCCGCCAGCATCACATGGGCGGTCGGTTCTTGGCCCACTCCGTATACTTCTTCGCCTTGGCATGCGTTTCGGCGAAGTACTTTTCGTACTCATCGCCAATCATGATCTTGATGGCGAGGCCCTGCTCCTCGAGCTTCTTCACATGCTCGGGGTCTTCCATCGCCTTCTTGAGAATGTCGCGCAGCTTGGCCACGAGCGGCCCCGGCATCCCCTTCGGACCCGCGACACCGCGCGTCGAGCTCGAGATCACCGCCGGAAAGCCGAGCTCTTTCATGGTCGGCACGTCGGGCAAGAACTTGGACCGCGCATCATCCATCACGGCCAACGCCCGCACCTCGCCCGACTGTACGCGCTTGACGATGCTGCCGACATTATCGAACGCGACATCGATGTTGCCGGCCATGATCTCCTTGAACTGCGCAGCGCCACCTTCAAGATGCACGAGTCGGAATTTTGCGCCCGGCGCTGCTTCCTCGGTCATCAGGATCGCCAGGTGGTCGTCCGACAGGATGCCGGTCGTGGCAGCGCGGATCGTTCCCGGCGATTTCTTGGCCGCGTCGATGAGGTCCTGCACGGTCTTGTAGGCGCTGTCCGCCCTGACCCAGATCACGCCAGGATCCAGCACCTGGTTGATGATCGGCGTGAAGTCCTTCTCCGTGAAGGTCGCCCGGCGCTCCGGATCGAGGATCACCGTATTGGTAGCGGGCAGGTTGATGAAGCCGATGTAGTAGCCGTCGGGCTTCTGGCGCACCAATTCGGTCCACCCGATCTGGCCACCGGCGCCGCCGCGGTTGACGATCACGATCGGCTGTCCCAGCGCCTTCTCGGCGATGGATGCGACGATGCGCGCCGCAATATCGGTCGATCCTCCCGCCGGGAAGGCAACCATCAGCTGGATCGGCTTGGTGGGAAAATCCTGCTGCGCTCTCGCAGCTCCGGTCACCGCGGCGAGCACAACGGCCGCGACGGAGAGGCATTTCGTGAGCTTGGGCATTTCCTCATCCTCCTCTTATGTTTCGAAGTCTCACACTTTCGATTCCTGTCAGCTGGTAGATGCCTTCCGGAGTTCGTGCGGCGGCAGCCGTAGCGACGAGGCGACGAGCACGATACCTGCCAGCACCAGCAGCGTGAGGCAGAGCGGGCGGGTAAAGAAAATGGAGAAGTCGCCCGCCGACATCTCGAGCGACGTTCTGAGCGACTTCTCGAGGAAGGGTCCGAGAATCAGTCCCAGCACCAGGGGTGCGACCGGCATATCGATCTTGCGCATGCCATAGCCGATGATGCCGCAGACGATCATGACGCCGATATCGAACACGTTCTGCTGCAGGCTGTAAGCGCCGATGACGCAAAACGTGAGCGTACCGACGCTCACGTAAGCATAGGGCAGATGTAGGATTCGCGCCCATAAGCCGACGAAAGGCAGATTTAGAACGAGCAGCAGGATGTTGCCGAGAAAGAAGCTCGCGATCACGGCCCAGACAAGATCCGGGCGCTCCTGGAAAAGAAACGGCCCCGGGGTGAGCCCGTTGATGATGAACGCGCCCATCAGCACCGCAATCGTCGGCGAGCTTGGGATGCCGAGGGTCAGCAGCGGAATCATGGCAGCATTGGCGTAGGCGTTGTTGGCGCTCTCGGGTGCCGCCACGCCTTCGATGGCGCCGTGCCCAAACCGCTCTGGCGTCTTCGAGAGACGCTTCTCGAAGACATATGCCACGAAGGTCGGAATGATCGCGCCGACACCCGGAATAAGCCCAAGGAAAAAGCCGATGCCGGTCCCGCGTCCGATGGCGCCGATGGAGCGGCGCCACTCCTCGCGCGAAGGCAGCAATGAGGCGAGGTCGGTCTTGATGACCTGGCGACGTGGCTGCTGGACGGCGAGGAGGATTTCGGCGACGCCGAACAGGCCCATCACGACGGGAATGAAGCCGAGGCCATCATAGAGGCTCGGAATGCCGAGCGTGAAGCGCGGAGCCCCGCGTACGGGATCGATCCCGATCATGGCAATGAGAAGCCCGAGTATTGCCATCGTGAGGCCGGCGAGCAGCGAACGGCCACCGAGGCCGGTGATGAGGCAAAGGCCGACCAGCATCAGCGCGAAGAATTCCGGCGGACCGAACTTTAAGGCTACTTGCGCGAGCGGCGGGGCGACGATGACCAGCGCAATGGTCGCAACGATTCCGCCGACAAATGAGCCGATCGCCGCGATGCCAAGCGCGGTGCCGCCGCGGCCCTGTTTGGCCATCTGGTATCCGTCGATACAGGTGACCACTGACGCGGCTTCGCCCGGCACATTGATCAGCACCGAGGTCACCGTGCCCCCATACATCGCGCCATAGTAGATGGCGGAAAGCATGATCAGGGCGCCAGTCGGGTCGAGCTTGAAAGTCAGCGGTATCAAGATTGCGGTGCCGGCGGCAGGCCCGAGGCCGGGCAGCACGCCGATGAGCGTGCCAAGGACGCAGCCGATGAGCGCGAAAACGAGGTACTGCAGGCTGAGCGCCGCCGTCAGGCCAGCCATCAGGTGCGCAAGTGTGTCCATCGCATGCTCTGCCTCACACTCCGAATGCGCCGATCGGCAACGGCACCTTGAGCCAGTGGTAGAAGACGTGGAAGACGCCGAAGCTCCCCGCGAGTGCCGTCAGCGCGATTGCTATCGGGGATCGTGCGCCGAGAATGAGCAGCACTCCCAAGATGAATGGCAGCACGGTCAGCCGGTACCCGAGGGGCTCGAACAGGGCTGCCGCCGCCGTCAGGGCAATGAGTACGCCGATTGCCTGCAGCGCCGTCCGCCGGTCCGGTGCAAGGCCGATGGCGGTGCCCTCGGCCGCCTTGGCCAGTTTCACCTGCACCAGGATAGCGGCGGAGAGGGCCGCACCGATGAGGCTGAGCCAGAACGGAAAGAAGCCGGGGCCCGGGCCCAAGGCATCGGTCAGCGAGTAGCCAAGGGACGTCACGAGCGCGGGCACAAAGATGCCAAGGAGGCACACGCAGGCGACCTGCCAGCTCAATTTGAGAGCCTTGCTGCCGCTGGTCGGCATGGCTTCCTCCCTCGCCGCCGGCTATCGAGCATCCTTGGTGCGGTTTTGTCAGGCCGGCCGCTTCCTTGACGCGTTGACGCTCTTTTTAACAGGCGCCGTGGATCATCTCGCAAACCTCACGGGATTACCAGCCACATTCGGTACGGCCGCTGCCACGGCCGTGCGCTCAATCAGGTTGACCTGACTGATGTCCGGTCACACCCCGAGAGCGCCGCGCGAGCGGCTGTTCCAGAAAGGCTCGGTTTGGCGTCGATGATGCAAGCGTTGGAGTAGTCGCCGGTTCCGACTCCGCGCATGAAAGCGACGACGGCTACCTGTTCATTTGCCGAAGAAGTGTTCGCGGATATAGGCGCCGCTCTTGCTCTTGAAATTCTCCTCGCTCAACCGGCCTTCGAGGAAGGCGCGCGCGTAGATTCCGGGCGAGCAATGACCCTGAACAAAAATCAGATCGCCGCCATGCGCGTCCGTCGGCGCGTGCCAGAAATGGCCGAGGCCGATGTCGTAGAGTGTGGCCGCTGATTGAAAGCTCGCGATATGACCGCCAAGCTCTGAGCTTTCCTTGTTGGCGCGCAGAACGATGGCGAGAGCATTCCACCGGACGATCGAGCGAAGCTTGTGCTCGATCGCGCGATCACCCGGCAGCGCCGGCTGCTGATGCAGCGGGATCGTGTTGCAGTAGGGCGTTGTCAGCGACTGCTCTACCTGAAGCCCGCCACGGCGTGCGGCGTCGAGCATCGTATTGACGACGAACTCGGCCCGTTCGTTGCCGCGATGTCCTCGGACTGCCGACAAGGCATCCAGCCACTCCCGGGTTTCCTGCGGATCCAGATCTTGCGCGTCCGCGACCTTCATTACTCTCTCCCTTGCATGCCAAGCCGACGTCAAGCGTCAACGCTCATTGCGTTCCGCGCACGTGCGAAAGCGCAACGCCACACAGGCGATATCGCCTGGCGCTCTAGGTGATGAGTTGGATACTGGCTGGCATCTGAACGTCCCCTCGCGTTGTTTATTCTCGAGCTGTCGCTTCTTTTGCAGATACCCAAGCAGCATTCGTGCAAGACGACGAAAGGCGCGGCCAATCGCGCGCATGCCATTCATTTTGCTTGAGATCGCGATGCAAGCCGTCGGGTCCGCCAATGGGATCGGTCCGGATCTGTCTGAAGCTCCGGAAAACCAGCCGGAAGAGCCACCCGAAATGTCGGACAGGCGCGGCGACGGGTTCCAAATGCAAGGCTCGAAGTCGGAAACCGGCCTGCGCGCTCGAAGCGAGAGCATCCGCGCAACGCAGCGACCGGTCGTGAGAGGGTGCTGGTGAGAAGACGAAGAATCGAATTGACGAAGTTCGCTTGAACAGCTGAATGTCCGCGACGGCACATTCACGAGGTTGACCGAATGAGAGTCTTACTCGACCTCCTCAACAACGATCCGCGAGAGAAGATGCGGCCCGAGAGGCACCGCCACCCTGAAAAGGCCAACCGCCCCGACACGCCCATGCAGCGCAAGCCTGCGTGGATCCGCGTGAAGGCACCCGGCTCCGCCGAATGGGCCGAGACAAAGCGCATCGTCCGCGAGAACAAACTCGTGACCGTCTGCGAGGAAGCGAGCTGTCCCAACATTGGCGAATGCTGGGCGAAGAAGCACGCGACCTTCATGATCATGGGCGATACCTGCACTCGCGCCTGCGCATTCTGCAACGTGCGCACCGGCCTGCCCGGTCCACTCGATGCCGATGAGCCGGTCAAGGTCGCCGAAGCGGTGGCCAAGCTAGGGCTGGAGCATGTGGTCGTCACCTCGGTCGATCGCGACGACCTTGCCGACGGAGGTGCTGCACATTTCGCTGCGACGATTGCGGCCATCCGCGCGACAAGTCCGGGTACGACGATCGAAATCCTGACCCCGGATTTTCTGCGCAAAGGGGGCGCACTGGAAACGGTTGTTGCGGCAAAACCCGACGTGTTCAACCACAATCTGGAGACGGTGCCGTCGAAGTATCTGACGGTGCGGCCCGGTGCGCGCTACTTCCATTCGGTCCGGCTGCTGCAGCGGGTGAAGGAACCCGACGCACAGATCTTCACCAAGTCCGGGATCATGGTCTGCCTCGGCGAAGACAGAAGCGAGGTCCTGCAATTGATGGACGACTTGCGCTCCGCCGACGTCGATTTTCTGACCATCGGCCAAAATCTCCAACCCACGCGCAAACACCACGCCATCGTACGCTTCGTGCCTCCTGACGAGTTCGAAGCCTACGAGAAGGTCGCCTATGCCAAGGGCTTTCTGCTGGTATCGGCCACGCCGCTGATACGCTCCTCGCACCACGCTGAATGATGACTTCCGCAGGTTGCGCGAGCGCCTGCGGCAACAAGCAGCCTCGCGGGTGGGAGCCCGGAGCAGGCCGCACGATGCCTCCGGGCACCTTCGAGGATCATGTTAAAGACATGGCTTGTGGGAGCCGCCGGGCAACCCTGTCCGAATTGACGAATTCTTTGTTGCTGCAAGTGCGACGCTGGACCGGAGCCGGTCCTTGGTCCCTGCCCGAGCCAAGCGGCAATATTTCCTCCGCGCGATGTGTCCGCCGATCGAAGCGATGCAGGTGCGACGGCAGAGCTACCATCCATCGCACGCAATCGGGGAACATCGGCGTACAAAATCGTGGCGCATTGCAGCGGGGAGCGCTACCAACCCACGCCAACATCTTCTCCAACCTTTATCGTGAAGTTCACGGCAAGATGCCCGCTCAGTTTTTGCGGACACGACTACTGCTCTCTGTGGCCGCCGTACGCCGCCTAACGCAGAATTTTGTTCGCTAAAGAGAATCGTCAGTCGGGCGGTACAGCATTTGGTACAGCATGACTTGCAACGTGCGTGCTTAAGTGCTGATCGCGCTTCGCTTTTTGAGATGTCCCGGTCCAATCCATCATGGGACAGACTCACACACCCGACATGCAGTGTTCGGAACGATCGGAGCTGGCCCCGGTATCTCAGATTCACTAACCGCACCAGTTTCGCACCAGAAGCGACCTCGATAAAGCGCAACGAACGCGATCGAAATCGAAGGAAAAGTCAGTAAAATCAACGAAGCTAACCGATGTTCTGCCGCTCATAACGGTCTGGTTGCAGGTTCGAGTCCTGCCGGGCCCACCAGTAAATCAACGGCTTAGTTGTGTTGCTTCATTGCTCCGTTGAGCCACCGCACCAGAAACGCCCCGCTTCGTCGCTCCATTGCCGTAGTCTGGTGCCCCGCAAATTAATGTTTCCCGTTCGATCGGACCACGGTCTCTCCTCTTTGATCGTAGACTTGGCGGCAATGTCGCACAAACAGGCGAAACCGCACCTGCTCGATTTGTTCATCATACGGCCCGTCAACGGTCTCGACCATGTTTCGCGATAGACCGCCTTGCGCCAGGAGCGGGCGTTCCATGACCCCCGCATTCCGCGAACAACCGGCCCTTGCCCTTGACTGATAAGCTTCACGCTCAAGGAACCTTCAGTTGCTATCTCCACATCTGTGAAGCGGTATGATGGAACGTTCACCTTTGTGCAGGGTTGCCGGTCCATTGCGAAGGAAAGAGGCTCAGGACCGTGGCTTTTCATGTCAGTCTTGTTGGTCGAAGTGACCTCAGCGGAGAAATCTACCGTCAGATCCGGCAGGCAATTCTGGACGGGCGCCTTCGGCCTGGAGAGCGACTGTCTCCTACGCGAGAACTTGCCGCCGCGCTGACGGTTGCACGATCGACGGTGGCGATTGCTTATGAAAGCCTTGTTGCGGAAGGATTCGCGACATCCCATGCGGGCTCCGGAACGTTCGTCAGCCATCACCTTGAGGCAAAACGTCCGGCGTCGAAAACAAGGCGATCGACAGCCCGCGCAATTCGGGTTCGCGGAGTTTGGGAGACGATACCGCTTCCGATAGGCTTTGACCGCGTGGCGCGTTTCGACTTCAGAACCGGTCTTCCAGACGTTTCGTTATTTCCACACCGAGCCTGGCGGCGGATCGTCGCCCGTGTGCTGCGCTCGCGCGAGATGGCGGCAGGCGTCTACGAGAATCCTGCCGGCATTTCGGACTTGCGCGCGGCGATCGCTCGCCACATCGGCATCTCACGCAGCGTTTCCGCATCGCCCGACGACGTAATCGTGGCCAATGGCACCCAACAAGCACTCGACATCGTCGCTCGCGTGCTTCTCGGGCCCGGTGATGTCGTTGCGATGGAGGATCCAGGCTACCGGCCTCTAAAGGAGTTGCTCAAGGCGCTGGGCGCGCGCGTGATCGGTGTGCCGGTCGACCGCGAAGGTCTGGTCGTGGAGGCGCTGCCGGCCGAAGCCAGGGTGGTCTACGTGACGCCGTCGCATCAGTTTCCCCTCGGCGTAGCCATGAGCCTGTCGCGTCGACGTGCGCTGCTTGCCTGGGCCGAGCGCAGCAACGCGGTTGTCGTCGAGGATGACTATGACAGCGAGTTTCGCTTCGGCGGACGTCCGCTCGAGCCGCTTCAGACCATCGATTCGACCGGTCGCGTTGTGTATGTCGGCACGTTCTCAAAGACGTTGCTGCCGGCGCTCCGGCTGGCCTTTATGGTCGTGCCGCCGTCACTGCGAGAGGCGGCGCACAAGGCGAAGTTCGTCAGCGATTGGCATACAGCGACAATGGCGCAGAGCGCGCTGGCGCAGTTCATCGACGAGGGCGCGTTTGCGCGCCACATTCGCAAGGTGAGCCGCATCTATAGCGAACGGCATGAGGTGCTGACCGCGGAGATCAAGAGGGAATTCGGCGATTACCTCGACCTCGTTCCATCGAGCACCGGGCTGCACATCACCGCTTGCGTCCGAGGCGCGTCGGCTGATCGCATCGATGCGATTGTATCACGAGCCTTTGATCTCGGCGTTGCCGTTGATCCGATGTCGCGCTGTCAGGTAGACAGAAAGCCTCCGGCCGGCATGATCCTGGGATATGGGGCGATCGAGACGGCGCGGATTACCGAAGGGCTGAGGCGGCTGCGCAGATGCTTCGATGAACGCGTGTCTCGACGCTCGAAAGCGGCGTGAGCGACGCGCTCAGGTCAATCAATCCGACAAATACAGTCCTGAGGCGTCGCCTGAATTGGACTGATTGAACATCCGCAAATTGGACCTTCCGTCATACCGCTTCGCTTTCTAATGTTGGACCGCTGACGCGCGCGGCGTCAGATAGCTGCGCCGATATTGACCAGACGGCGAGCTACGCGGAACGCGATGCGACCGTGCGCGGGTACGCCCGCCACGACAACGGCCGCTTGCGTTGAGACCGCAAGCACATCTTGACCGCCGACCATGGCTCGTCATCGCACGACTATGTGAGAGGTGAACAAGCTCACACGCCAACGACGTGGATGCCGATAGTTCTATCCGCGCAACTTCTGCGATATCAGGAGAACTCATCATGTCCGTTATCGTCAATTCGCTCATGAGTTGGAAGGAAGCCACGAACGGAATCGCGGCGTCCAGCCATCGTCGACCTGGATGGGGATTACGGTTCCTACACTGGTGGATCCAGTGTTCGGAGCGGTCGCGGCAGCGACAAGCCTTGGCGGAGCTCGATGACCACTTTCTCAAGGACATCGGCAAGACGCGGCAAGAGGCCATGGCCGAAGCAGCCAAGCCGTTCTGGAAATGACGCCGTTCATCGCGCACTTGCTGCCGGCGATGTCCATGCCTCGAGCGGAAATTCGCGTCTATCACTCGTCGAGAGTGGGACTACGTGGATTTGTGCTGAAGACCACCGCGCGGCTTAAGATCTGCGAATTAACCGTCAACACCTGAGGAGAGCACTATGCCGAACCATCAGCGCGCTGCTGCGCACAGGACAACGCTTGCCCGCCAGCCCGGTTCGATCTCGGGCGAGACAAGGCTGCGCGCGGCCGATCAACCGATCGTCACCACGCAGGAGCTTCCTTCCGCCGTCCCGCTAATGGCACTTTCGACCGGCTTCTGGGCTTTCAAGACCCTGGCTGCAGCACACGAGGAGGGCCGTTCAGTCACCTTGCAGGCGGCGCCGGCACCACAGTTGCGGAGCTGGCGGAAGCGCTCGGTCTGCATCCGCGCCCGGCCGAGATGCTGTTGACCGGCTGCGCTGCACTCGGGCTTCTGGAGAAAACGGACGGCCGTTATCGCAATACGCCCTTAAGCGAAGCCTTTCTCGTGCGAGGGAAGCCGTATTATTTCGGTGGCTTCGTGCAGATGGCCGACAAGCGGCTCTACGCGGGCTGGGGCAAACTTACCGAAGCGCTGCGCACGAACCGGCCAACCACGTGGGACCCGGCAGTGCAATCCTCGATGTTCGACGGCGAGGATCCGACGATGCTGGCACTCTTCTGGGAGGCGATGCATTCGGTCTCCACGATGACCGCGCGCAAGCTCGGCGAAGCCGTGGATCTCAATCATTTCCGCCGCCTTCTGGACATCGGCGGCGGATCGGGCGCGTACGATATCGAGCTTTGCAAACTGTATGGGGAGCTGCGCGCGACCGTATTTGATCTGCCGCATGTGGCCGCGATCGCCGCGGGAAAAATTACCGAGGCCGGCTTGACCGACCGCATCGAGACCGCCGGCGGAAACTTCTTCGAACGGCTTCCCGAGGATCACGACGTGCATCTCCTGTCGATGATCCTGCACGATTGGGATGAGGCGAAGAACCGCGCGCTGCTGCGTCGGTCCTTCGAGGTTTTGCCGAGCGGCGGCGCAGTCGTCATCAGCGAGCTTCTCGTCAATGACGAAAAGACCGGGCCGGCGCCGGCCGCGCTGATGAGCCTCAACATGCTGATCGAGACGGAAGGACGAAACTACACGCCGACCGAATATTCGGCGTGGCTCGAGGAAGCCGGCTTCCGGCACATCGAGACGGTCTGGTTCGACGCACCCGCCGCGAACGGCGCCGTGATCGGCCGCAAACCATAAGGCGCAAAGCTGAGTGGCATAGGCGCACCGCAGTTCAGATTCCGAGAATAACCGACTCCAAAGGACCTCCAAAATAAGCAATCAAGCTTATCCCGTACACCGCATGGTCGGAGGCCCGCGACTCCGCCGCCAACTCTAACCATGCGGCATAATCCGAGCTTCGGCATAATGGATCTTATGCCGATATCGGCATAACGGTCACTGCAGAGGGGGGACCAACCAATCGAAGCCAGGGAGGCAAATCATGTTGCGGATTTCAGTTCGTCTTGCATTCGTGACCGCGTCATTTATCGCGCTTCCAGCGTTCGCGGCCATGGCTGACGATTCACAGATCACGCGCGGCAAATATCTCGTCACGCTCGGCGGCTGCAACGACTGCCACACGCCGGGATACTTCTTCGGGAATCCCGACATGTCACGCTTTCTCGGCGGCTCGGATGTGGGCTTCGAGATTCCGGGTCAAGGTGTCTTTGCGGGCCCAAACATCACACCCGACAAAAAGACCGGCATTGGTAGTTGGACCCCAGAGCAGATCGTGAAGGCGATACAGGTCGGTGAACGGCCGGACGGCCGCATCCTGGCGCCGATCATGCCTTGGCACGCTTTTGCGACACTCACAGCGGATGACGCCATGGCGATCGCGGCTTTTCTCCAAAGTTTGAACCCGGTCAGCAACCAGATACCCGGTCCGTTCAAACCCGGGGAAAAGGTTTCGACCTTCATGTTCCGGATTGTGCCACCGGGTGAAACCGCAGCGGCTGCGGCCAAGTAGTCTGGGTCTGATCCAAACAATACTCCGCATTTGTTTAGCGTAAGCGGACGTCGCGGGTTCGTGCGCCAATGTCTGAGAATGACGCCGCACCAGTTTCGCACCAGAAATAACCTCATCAGAACGCAACGAACGCGATCGAAATCGAACAAAAACGCGGCGAAATCAACGAAGCTGATCGATATTCTGCCGCTCATAACGGTCTGGTTGCAGGTTCGAGGACCGTGCTCATCGTGGCGAAGATTACCTAGCCGCACCAGTTTCCGCGCCGGGCTTATCGTTCAGTGCAGTACTCAGGCAGCCAACCGCATCGCACAAGCGATGACGCGCCACTGCTCGCGCCGCCATCCGATTAGTACTCCACGCTAGCCGAATCCCCGCACGCTCGCCCGTGTTGCTGTTCACGGACGCTGTTATCTGTTCCCCATTGATCGAGTGACAGAGCGCGGAGGCGGGAAGTGACGCGGCATTGCGGAGCGAAGCAGTCAAGAGCAGAATTATGTAACTCGGGTTCGATCGACGCGTGACGGGCCCGAGAAGCGCGATGTCGCCACGCTCTCCCCTTCCCGCCCGCTATCCTCCGACCGGCGCATGGCCTGCGGTTATGCGTGCCGATATGGTCGCCGCATACCTTGATTATCGTGATACAAGTGAGTTGGCACGCGGGGTGAGCCGGGGTGAGGCGCCCCCACCGATCGGCCATCACGGAATTGGACGCGCGAGAGAACCAATCTGGTCTAAGGCCGCCATTTACAACTTCGTCGGCGCCTTCGAGGTCGCTCATTATCGACCGAAGGAGCGCCCGAACAGCGTTAGGATCGTGCACCCCAAGAACGGCGAGGAAGCGTGGTGGCCGTTGTTCGATGAGGCCGGTGAAGCGCTCTTTCCGGAGCTGATGGCCGAACTCGACGAAATCAAGAAGACGACCGTCTCAGGCCTCGTTTTCCGGCGGGATCACGCGCACCGTAGATCTCGCACGCCACTGCCCTGGATCACCGAAAAGAAAGATCTTCGCTATCAGCGTGACGTGGTGAAGGAAATCATCCGGTCCGCCGGTCTCCGAGAGGAACTGTCGTTCACCTCGTTCCGCCACGGTGGCTTTACAGAGGGGGCCGACAGCGACCTCACCGACGCTGAATTGCGCGCAGCCGGGCGGCACCGGTCCTCGAGGCAGCTCCCGACATATGCCAAACGCACGCGCAAACAGCTCATCCCGGGCACGAAGAAGCGTCGCGAGGAGCGAACAAAGGCAGCCGGTTTGTCGGAATAGCCGCTGACCGCCTGTCGGAACGGCTCTCACGAGAGGTCCCCAAGCTATTGAAAAGCTTGGTGGGCGCACCAGGGCTCGAACCTGGGACCCGCTGATTAAGAGACATGCTGCTTGCCTTGATTTCTCGGGGGAATTTTTCCAACTGAGCCAAGACCCGATCATTACAGATCAATGGCTTACAGCGAAAAATCCAACCGTCTGCAGACCCAGCGTCCGCGCGCGATCCCGAGGTTCACGGGTGGGTTCATAGCTGGCAGGTGCAACTATCGATCCCAACATTCGCCGGTGGTGGCCGTCTAAAGCGGAGATTCCTGCGTCCCGAACGTAAGTAGCAGTCGAAAAATTCAACAAAAACAATGAATTTTGCGCGCGATTGAAAACCTTTATCGCGGTTTGTTCACGGGGGTTTCGGTGGTCAATCGGTGGTCAGCGCACAGCGCTCGATTGGGAAAGCATGGCAGCTCACGAGATGGTGAGTGGTGAGGCACCGGTCTTGAAATTCTGGAATGGCAGTCTCGGCTAGTACCGAGATGGCCCATTGAGTGCGGAAATGTTGGGGAATCCCCCTCGCCCGCTCTCCTTTGGTCCCCGCTCATTCAGCGTCGTCCCAACCAGTTAGGTAGCAAAACGGGTAGCAAATCGCCCGGGCGCACCCAACGCATGCGAGGGGCGTCATGGGAGATACGGCACTGACACAATCGCCTCGCCGTTCTGGTCATCGCGCTGGCCGCCCTATTCATCGTTGCCGGGCTGTCACGGGACTGGAAGTGCCCGCCAGGATGAACAAGACGGCCCTCGCGAGATGCGCCAGAGCCGTCCACTTCCGGCGGGAGCCTGTTTGGCGACGCAAACCGGAAGCCAGTGAAATCGAATCTCGCAAGCCAACTTCGTTCCTAAATAGCGGCCCGACACACGACGGTTCCGGACGACACGCGCCGGGCGTGGAGACATTCGAACGCCCCCTGTCTCGGGCGACCTATTGTGCCTGAGTGGTCGCTGTCCTTTGAAAGAACGGGACCAGCTTCTCGAAAATCTCCACCCGATGACGATTGATCTCCCAAGTCAGAGCATCATTGAAGCCTCGCGCATGGGTATGAATGGCATCCCGGTCAGCTGATACTTTGGTGGGGGCGCCGTTGATCATGATCCACCCGCTGAGTTCGTTTCCGTTCCACTCGATTGTATTTGTGCGATCGACTGACATGCCTGCTCCAATTGGTTCGGTCACCGTGCGGTCCCGTCCCAAGACCACCAGAAAACGGCGTAAACTGAAATTCTGCAGCTTGCGTAGACGGTAGGATCTTGCGAGGTACTCCACCCTCACGGCGTACCCGCCAATGGCGGGGCAAGCCCCGCATGCCGACTTTCAAACCAATTGCCACGCGGCGCCGATATCAGGCCGCTCTTCGAACACGCGCCAATGGGTACTGGCCCGGCCAACCCTCCACGCCGAATTGCTGAAGAATCGGGCAGCTCATTGTTCGCTGGCGAACCGAAGATGCGTTCGAATTGCGATAAAGTGACGAGGTAATGCCGAGTTGGAGGGAAGCGATTTGAAGCGAGGAAGCATCGAGTTCAACGGTGGCACCATCGCCTGTCTCATTCGTAACCAGTCCGATACTGGGGCGGCGCTGGAGGTGGCCAGCGCCCTCGGCATCCCGGCGCAATTTACCCTTCTGATCGTTGCTGATCGCTTGAGGTGCGGGTGCACGGTTATATGGCGAATGGAACACTTGATCGGTGTCAAGTTCCACGAAGCTTACGTATCCAAGGGATTACCCCGCCAGAGTTGCGGACAAAGTAGCCGGCCCGGCCCTTATTTTCCCCCAGCGTAGATTCTGCGCTCGGGCAGGCGCGCAAGAGGACGGCTCCGGAACGCGCACTCCCAACGTCCGAGCCGGAGCCGCCCTCCCGTAAGACAACGGCGCCGTAAGCTACCGAAACCGATGCTCCGTATCCTAACTCGAGGGTGGCGCCCGTCATGGAGCTATTTCGAGCTGAGAAGATTGCCACTGTTCACCACCAATCAAACTATGACTGCCGTTTCTGCGGAGGAAAGCTCACTCTCGTCCGGACGATCGTGGAATCTGAAAGCGGAGTTGTGATTCAAATGTTTGAATGCCTGCAGTGCGGAGATCGCACTTGGACCGCCTGAGCAAGAAATTCCGCTGCTCTTGTTCTTTTGAAGGTTTCCTGGCCCTGGTCCACACCGTTTGAAGACCCGATTCCGCTTCCGCGGGGACGATCCCTCGTAACCTTGAGGGACGCCGCCGATCACATTAGAGGATCGCCCTCGGGCATCCGATTGATCGTGACCGGCAATATCGGCGCGAACGAAATTGAGCGCCTGATAATTAGACTAGGAAATTCTGGCCGATCAGGACGAGAGCGATCGAACGTATTTTGAATGGACGAAGCCGCCCACCGAGGCGGCTGGTATGCCCCCTACTTCTTCAGCAACAGGCCGATTGAGCGAGCCATTCGCTTGACCGATCCGGCATGCCTTCCAAGTTCGGCTGCAATTTTTGATGCGCGCGTTCCTCGTCTAGCCAATCTGGCCAGCTGCTGCATCTCCGAGCCGGTCCACTCTTTGGGTTTATGCGTCTTCATGCGCGGGAGACCCCGATTCGTCGCACTACATTAACAAATGTTAGGCAACTCTCCTAGATTGTGGCCGGTTATCTCCGCATGCGCAGGTACGCCGCAGCACGGAAAGAGATCACTGACTTAGGGGGCCTATGGCCTGCCACTCAGCCTCAAACGTGACCTTCACCGCTAGCACCGGTCCGGTGTCGTCCCGGACCTCGATCGCGATGCGGTGATCCGCTCGCTGGCGGTGCCTTCGGACCGCATCGCGCAATATGTCAGCCAGTGAGTGGGCGGCCTCCACCCACGCGGCCTCAATGCCGGAGAGCTCGAGACCTTCATCATCAGATGTGACATCGTCCCCCTCGCGGACATCGAAGTAGTAGCGGGGCATTCGCGCCGGAAAATGCGGAGCTAAGTCCATCGTTCCTCTGATCTGCGAACAAGGACACGTCCCAAATCAAATTAGGATACCGGGCGTTGAATACGGACAGTACCAGCGTATGAGTGATGCAAGCGGCCCCGGCAATACGCAACGCACCGGGCCGCCGCCAGGAGGTAACCCCGGCTGGGCTCCTGGAGGGGACCAAGGCCGTACAGAATAGCCCGCCATCAGGGCACGGTCTGTACGGCCGCTGACAAAGGGCAGGTCGCTAGCGGAACTGGCTAGCCGATCTGTCGACTTTAGCGGCAGACACGCCCTCCCCAGGATCAGCATCCATATTGGATGACTGGACGCGTTTATATCGCAATGAAATTCTCAATTCGTGCGCTTTCACCATCGTGGCTGAAAGTCCTCGCCCCAACTCTGAGGCAATATTAGCAGCGGGCATCTTCCCCGCCCTCTCTTGAACTTTGAAAGACGGTCGGACGGCGCCGCCTGGACAATAGCCGGCCACGTATTCTTGATGGCGAGGCCGTGCTGTTCGGCGTCGACGGGCGTTCCGATTTCATACGGGCTCGACAGCCGCAAGCAAATGACGAGGTACTGTTTTATCCCTTTGACGTGCTCGCCTTGCAGGGTGAGACCTGCGGCATGGGTTCTCGCGGCCGCGAAAGAAGCCAGCGTAGTTGCCGGACAGTTCACGCGATGGACGTATCATTTGTTAAGGCGCGGGTGCATCCTGCGAAGCAAAGTACACGTCGATCAGCGGGAGTGACGATGAAGGATTATTAGGCGTCGATCACAAAGTTGCGGAACGACGCGCATGAGGCTTCGCGCGAGCAGGCGTGTCAGGTTGCTCTTACGAAGGTGTAGCGGCAACTGAGAACCGTTTAGCTCATATTCGTACTAGTTCCGCCTTCTCAGCAGCTCGGTTCACAGCGCTGTTTTACTGTCGGAGAGCGCGCTTCAGTGGCATCGGCAGATCTTCTTCTACTGCGGGCGGGCCATCCGCACGCTTGGGAATAAGCTGGTACGGCACTTGAGATTTGGCAAGATCGCTTCACCTTTCATGACCCAGTGGCGCCATGCGATTGCAGATCCAGCTTCCCGATCCGATCGCTGCTGTGTTCATCACAGAGCAGCTCGCCGATCGGAGGTCGACGGCTCCCGACTTCCTTCGCGAGAAGTTGGCGATCCAGGACCTGGCGCAAGTGATGTCGGACCATCCTGACGAGGTCCTGCCGCGGCTGGTCAAGCTTGGCATGGACATCAGCGGCGCTTATTCCGCCGGCATCAGCATCTATGAACCGGAGGCCGCGCAATTCCGCTGGTTCGCGCTCGCCGGCGAACTCGCGACTTTTGCGGGCGCGACGACGCCGCGCAATTCTAGTCCTTGCGGCGTCTGCATCGATTTCGCGGAGCCCATCCTGATGGAGCGGCCGGAACGCGCTTACGGCTGGATTGGCGACGCCGGGATCACCGTGCCCGAGGTCCTGCTCGTCCCCCTCGGCGTCAAAGGCGCGGAGGCGATCGCTGTGGCTCGTCGCAGGCAGTGCGGGCCATTTTAATAGGGAGCATGCGCGGGTGATGGCCGAACTCGCAGCGTTCGCCGGCGTGGTCTTGCGTGTGATCCAGACCGAGCAGCGGCTCAACTTGCCCTGCAACAGCAGGAGACCTTGATGCGCTAGATGAGCCATCGCATCAAGAACCTGTTCAGCGTCGCGGACAGCATGGTCCGGATGACGGCCCGGAACTCCGCGACCAAGGAGGAGCTGGCGGAAACGCTGTCGGGCCGGCTGCATGCGTGGCGCAGGCAAACGGGCTGATCCGGCGCTCCTTCGGAGACGATGTAGGGTACAAGTCATGTGTCCGGCCTGTTTGCGCGGCACCATGACCGCTGGCCCTGATGTAGTCCGCGGATCGGGTCCCAATCATTCGCACGGGCTTTGCCGCCCATGACCCAGAAGCGGGTTGTCCCAATCGACGGCTCGACCGTTTCGCATCACGCCATCATCACCCTCGCAATTCGGTTGTCTTGCTCCGCCGTCGCCTCAGGCTCCCATTGCCAAGCCTCTTCAGGCGGCTGCAGCAAGCTCCGGCGCTCGATAGTATCCTCCCTTGGCCATGATCGCCCAAGCGATGCGCGCCATCTTGTTGGCAACGGCAACGGCGACGAGCTTGGCCGGCTTCTTGGCCAGCAGCCTCATGACCCAAGGATGCTTTTGCGGCTGCTGCCGGGCGTGTCGAACAACGGCTGTTGCACCGATGACGAGCAACCGTCGGAGATAGCGATCTCCTTGCTTGGAGATGCCGCCGAGCCGCTCCTTGCCCCCCGTCGAATGCTGCCGCGGCACAAGTCCGATCCATGCCGCAAAACCCCGACCGGATTTGAAGTCACTCGGGTCTGTGACAGTAGAGGCAATGGCCGTGGCCCCGATCACGCCAATCCCGGGCACGGTCTCGAGGCGGCAGCTCATGTCATTGGCACGATGATGGGCGTGAATGGCGCGATCCAGAGTCCCGATTTGCAATTCCAGAGCAGCGAGTTGATCGACAATGGCCTGCAGCGCCTGTTTCATCGCAGATGGAAGAGCTTCGCGGTTACTTTCGTCCGTGATGATCGCGGCAAGCCGCGCGAGACCTTCGCGCCCTCGTCTCCGCAACGAGGCCGAACTCGGCAAGGTGGGCTCGGAGCGCATTGATCAGCTGCGTGCGCTGACGGATTAAAAGATCCGGCGTTCGATGCAACATCAGCAAGGCTTGCTGATCGGCCGACTTAATCGGCACGAACCGCATTGATGGGCGTGTCACGGCCTCACAGATGGCGGCTGCGTCGGCAGCATCGTTTTTCGACCGTTTGACATAGCCCTTCACGTAACTTGGCGGCATCAGACGCACGGTGTGACCGAGCTTGGAGACTTCACGCGCCCAATGATGAGCGGTTCCGCAGGCTTCCATGCCGACCAGGCAAGGGGGAATCTTGCTAAAGAAGCCAATGACCTGCTTGCGCCGCAACTGACGAGTGATGACGACCTTACCCGCACTATCCACGCCGTGCACTTGGAACACGTTCTTCGAGATCAACGCCGATGGTGCTAACCTGCATGTGGACGACCCCCTCCGGTGATTCGTTGTTGAACAATCACCCTTTGGCACATTCGATGCCGGGAGCGGGCGTCGTCCACCACATCAATCGCGTCATCTTGGTTGTCGGCCGACTGCTTCCGGTATTCCCCCAACTGCGGACATCACGCTTCGGGGCCACCACTTCCGAAAAGTGCCACTAGGCGACATCGCTTGTGCGTCAGGCTGCACGTGCCCATTGTCGGACATTGGACGCGCCGACGAGTAATGTCCGCCGATTCCGAATTCAGGCGAACCGGTTTGTGAATGACAGATGTCATTTCGCATAGTGCGACGCCTACCAATTCATGATGGGGATTCTGAGTATGCGAGTGGCGTTCGGGTATGGTCATCGATCAGATCACACTTAACAGGATCATTCCGACAACCGTACCGATACGTGCGAGGTCGGCCCAAGGGCGCTCACCCTCGTAACGTGCAGCCGATCGCCAGACGCCGACCGTTGCGATGATATTGTAGGGTAGTGAAAATACGTAACCGACGACAAAGGCCGCGACAATATGATCGCCCATGATCAGTGCCAGAAACAAGATTGACGTGAGCACGTTGACCGCAATTCCGCCGGCCACCGCCCAATTCCAGAACGCCTGCCGCAGCGGCAGGTCCCCTTTCCAAAGGCGACGCAGGGCGTTCATCTGGACCAATCCGGTATGGGACTGCAATGCCTCGAAACCGAAAACGGCATGACGGTGTGATCGGCTCGCGTGAGTGGTCCTGATCAGAGGTTAGCTTAGCATGAGCCTTTTGCGCCGCGTGAGTGACGACGCGTGTCGTGGTATCGCGTTTGCCAGATTCCGGTTTGGGTCACTAGCGACATTCGACCAGAGGCCGATCACTTCCGCTCTTCCCGACTAGTAGACGTTTTCGAAGCCGGTCGGCATGTCTCGAGTTGGGCCAAGAGCGGTCATTCCGGCTTCTGGCTTCTCGCGGCAGGAGCGTTGTTGCGGCCACTTAGCGCTTAGTCTCTTCGATTTTATCGAGAACTCGCTCCGGCGCGATATCTGAGGCAGCTTCCTGAAGCTCTTCGTTGTGCCGGGGATCGATCTCCAATTTGGGAGCCATCTCATTCAGGAGCGCGACCATTTTTGTAATCTCATGTTCCGTGAGCAGGCTGATCTGTAGATCCAACTCCGCCCTTCTATCCGCCTCGGCCGCCATACGATTTTGAGAGATCAGCACAAAGGTCGAAAGAAAGATTGCCTCTACAGAGGCGATCATAGCAAGCACTACAAAGCTTTGATCCCATGGTGAAATTCCTGGGAGCCAGCGGACGTTTGCGGCTATCCAAAATCCAAAAACAAATATGTGTAGGTAAACAAACTGCATGCTGCCGGTGAACGAAGTTATCGCATCGGCAACCTTTTGCTGGATGGACGCATCGGATTGCTCGCGCTTCCTTCGTTCGACTAGCGCATGGATGTTCCGTTCGAGAGCGGGCGTCAGCCCCGGCGCAGCTTCTGGGCGGGGTGCTAAAGGTTTCTTCATGCGTGGGAAACGGTCGCGCCTGAGGAGGGTTCCTATTACTCGGCCTGCTCATGACGTCTCACAGGGCAGATCAGAGTGACTCATGCACCGCGGCAAAACCAGCCATTGTTCGATCACCTCGTCGGCCCGGGCGAGAATGGTCGGAGGCAAGTCGATTCCTAGGGCCATCGCGATGCGCAAATTGATCTTCAGATCAAACTCGGTGGGCCGTTCGAAAGATATGGATCATTTCGGGCTTCACCGAACTCCAGCAGCTCTTTGGCCGCCTAACAGGCCCGGGCTAGCTCGCCCCGGACCAGTAGTAAATGCACTGGCCAGACATCACCGCGCGGTAGCGTCCAGGCGGAGGCGGAGCGCCTTTCGACCAAGCTCGACTAGGGCTTCGTCTGTCTATCGTCCGGAGGGGAGAGACGCTTTACTACTCGCGCGCCGCACCGAAGCTCCGCCGGCCGCTGATCCATTAGCTGCTTCGTCCACTCGATAGCTTGTTCGTCCGTATAGCACGCGAACGCTCGGTAGTGTGTGAAACCACCGTCTGAGCCAGCAAAGTACGCCTGATACTTGACCACCTAAAACTCCTTACTTGGCAGGCTGAAATTGAGGCGACCGCAGCAGCTCGCAAACGTGAACGGCAGCCTCGTTCTGTTGGATTCTCTTCATGAGGTGCTCCTTCGCGGCACCGTCCGGCAGCAGCTTAGTTTGCTGTAGGAGTTGCGCTGTATCTTTGGCAAGACGTTCCTCGAGGGAATGAGTTTGCTTCAAACGACGACGTTTGATGATCATGAGTTGCTCTCTATCGAAAGGAAGGCGGTAGCGCTTACTTGCGTTCTCATCACCGCCGGTGCGATGGGCGCATTGTGCACTTTGCAGCGAGTGTGCCCCGAACAATTGTTAGGTCATTTCAAAAACTTAATTCGTCATATACGTGCCGCTATGTCGGCTATCGGGCCGACACGCAGCCTGGGTCCGCCGGCCGCGGTATCTCTGTATCTGTCGGGCTTCTTGCGACCTCAGACCGGGAGTGTAATTTCGCAGGCAAGTCCGTCTTTGCGCCAGTCAAGGTGAACTTTCCCCTTTAGCTGGGTGATCATTCCTTCAATGATGCGGCCACCAACGCCCTTTCGCGTGGGTTCCTGCGCGGCAGGACCACCTGTCTCTGTCCAGCGTAGATGCAATTGACCGCGAGCCTCGTGCGACCATTGCAGGTGGACGTGGCCGTTGGACTGGGACAAAGCACCGTACTTCGCGGCGTTGGTGGCCAGCTCGTGCAGCGTCATGGCAATTGCCTGAGCGACGCCGGGTTCTAACAGGATTGGCGGTCCATCTATCAGCAATCGCTTCCCGGAATATGGAGCGAGTTCATGTTCGGCGATCGCCGATAGATCGGCACCGATCCAGCGTGTCGCGACAAAGAGCGAGCAAACCTTCGCAAGCGCTTCGATGCGCCCAACAATCGTCTGTTTGAGATCTTCCGGCGAGCTTGATTGAGAAAGATTAACCACCGCCAGAACGCTCGCAAGCATGTTCTTGCTGCGGTGCTCGGCCTCGCGTGCCAATGTCGTGATCATCTCCTGATTTTTCTTTTGCTCGGTGATATCTCTCGCGATCTTTGATGCGCCAACGATCTTGCCGCTGGCATCCTTGACAGGAGAAACCGTCAGCGAAACGACAATGAGGCTGCCGCGCTTAGTTTGCCGAACAGCCTCAAAATGGTCGATGCGCTCACCTCGCCTGATGCGAGTAAGTATCTCGCGTTCCTCGCTGTGCCGGTCCTCCGGGATAACAAGCGTAATGGGCTTACCAATCGCCTCACCGGGCGAGTAGCCGAAGATGCGCTCGCAACCCCTGTTCCAGCTCGAAATAATGCCATCGAGATTCTTGCTCACAATCGCGTCGTCGCTGGATTCGACTATGGAGGCCAGCCAGCGCAGCCGTTGCTCACTTTCGCGAAGTGCATTTTCAAAGTCGCTTTTCCGCGTCATAGGGACCCCCTAGTCCAGAAGCTCCGCGGCCTTCGGCAACATCATAGCACCAATGTTCCGTCCAGCGTTGACCCCGCCAACGTAGAAATCTGGTGCCAGTTCATGAGGTCGCCTTTGGGGTCAATAGCGGAAGTCGGCCCGCTTGATCAGTGCGTCCGCTCTACCCTCAAAGGCAGACATGAAGCGGAATGGACGGCATGTCGGCAAAGGGCCAAACTCGGAAGTCCCCGTCGGTTCGCTTTCGCTTGGCCCCGAACATGAACTGGCGGTGGTGCGATGTCCGTTCGGTAATGCCCATCTACAAAGCACTGAACAATTAAGACCTGGATGCAGCGCTTGATCCAATTGGGTCCGAAAGGGCAACCGCAGGATCCGTAGCGCGGCTCTCGATTTGACCAATCAAATCGTTGGCCATCTGCTGGAGGCGTTGGCGATCTCGATCTACAAACTCGCGGGGCTGCGTGTCAACGATGCAAAGGGAGCCTACGACGTGTCCAGCTGAGGTCCGCAAGGGGACGCCTGCGTAAAACCGAATGCCCTTCTCCAGCACGCGTGGATCGTCGGCAAAGCGTGGGTCCTCGGTCACGTCTTCGGAAACCAGCACTTCGTTTGCCGCGATCACGTATGCGCCGAGCGGCTCCTCATGAGGAGCCTGATTGATGGCCTGATTTTCCTGCGACAGGTCTGTTGCGTCTGGCTGAGTCGGGTGAATATCGTCAGCCAGAGATACGAGTGCGATCGGGACATTGAACGCCTGCGCGATCTTCTTGGACGCCTCATCGAACTGCTGTCCTTTCGCAGCGGCCAAACCGAGGCTGTGCAGCGCTGCAACCTGTTCTTGCCTAACGTCAGGAAGCACCGGACGCGTACCGCTGGCAGATGCTGGGCGGCACATCCATTCATCAACTTGCTTGATACAGCCTTCAAGCGAGGCGAATACCGCATCGGCCGCCATCTGCTTGTTGAGCTCTTCCATTTGTTGCGTACCGTGCGCCAGATTCCAGGAGCAGACGATGAGCTTCACATGGGGGGCTCGGCGACGCAGACGACGGAGGATGTACCGGGCATAGACCTGCGGCTGGGGATGCAGATAGGACAGGCACACCACGTCGACGCCTTCGAGACCAAGCTGCCCCAACGCTCCCTGGCTGACTGCGATCGGCGGCAGGACCTTGGCGCTGATGCTCCGCTCCTCGAGCACCTGCGCCATCATCTCCGCCGCCGCGTGATCTAGCTCCGTGCGGCCGGCGACGCAGAGAACGCACGGTAGCCGCTCAGCTGTGCGATCTTCGCCCCGCTCGGCCGCTGAGGAGGCCTTTTCCCGGATATGGTCCTCGACCTCCCGCACAACAGAGATCGCCGTGTCGGCAACTAGCCGCCGGTAATTGGTATCCGTCGTGCTGCGCTGGCGATCGTTTTCCGCAAGGCGCAGTGCCGGTATGGCCACGTTATCATAGAACTCGTGCGAGGAGTATTTGTCGACATAGTCTTCAGCAATCTCCACCGCCTCTTCCAGGTTGCCGGCTAGCAGGCGTTGATAAAGCTGCTCCTCCGGCGCAAGCACCGGATCGCTGCCAAGAAGCACGCCCAGGAACTCGAGTTGCGGGACGTAGCGCCCGATGACGACCGCGCAGACGGTCAGGGGCGTCGCTAGGAACAGGCCGACAGGGCCCCACAGCATGGTCCAGAAGATTGCCGCAATGATGATGGCCAGAGAGGACAGGCCTGTGCTGGCGCCGTAAAGCCATGGCTCGACGACATTGTTGCTAATCAGTTCAGCCACGAGGAACACCCCGACCACCCAGAATAACAGGGTCCAGCCAGGATCAACGGCGACTGCAAGGGCAATAGGAAATAGGGCGGCCAGAAAGGGACCGAGATACGGGATGAATCGGAGGACCGCGGCTAGCAGCCCCCACAGCGGGGCATTGGGCACGCCAATGAAGTAAAGGGCAATGCCAATCGGAATGCCGTAGGTCAGATTCACGACGAGCTGCATCAGGAGGTAACGACTGACCCGGGCGGTGGCGTCGTTGATGGCCTGCGTACTTTTCTGAAGGTCTCCGGCCCCTGCGAGTTTGATGAAGCGATCGCGCAGGTCCTCCCGCTCTAGCAGCACGAAGATCACGAAGATGACGACCAGCCCGGCAGTGGCGAGCGGCGCTAACAGCGGGCCGACTACGGATCGGATAATCTCAAGGGGTTTTGGCCGTGGTGCCTCTAGGCGCACGGTGACCGGCTCGGGAGACTTAGGGCCGGCTCCGACGCGAGGCTGTGCTTCTTCAGGCTTCCTCTCGTCGCCCGAGATGTCCTTGCCGAGATCCTCTATCGTTCTGGTAATATTATCGAGGACGCCGCCGCCAGGGGCGGACTCCTGCAAGGACCGGATTTTCTGAGTGATGGTAGTCTGATAGCTCGGAAGATTGTTAGCGAGTTGGACGAGCTGGCGCCCCACCACGAAGGCGACGCCTGTAATCAGGACAAAGGCAAGGGTAACGGCAATCAGCACCGCGGCAATGCGGGGCAACCTCCAGCGTCCTAGAAAGTTTACCAACGGTGTGAGAACGAAGCTTAAGAGGATGGCGAGGGCGAAGGGAACAAAGATATCTCGGCCGAAATAGAGTCCTCCGATTGCAAGGACGATGCCGCCGGCCGTCAGGATCGGCGAGCCTGTGGGCTGAGTGGCTGGTGAAGATCGAGGCGAGACTGGAGCAAAGTCCGCCATAGCCGCGGCCTTTTCCGTATTGGGATGACCCAACGTAAACGCACGATCGGAGTGTCTGATCCATCAAGAGCATAAAGCGATTGCTGCTCGAAACGTTCAGTCAGTCCAGCCCCGTCCGACGGGTTCGGAGCGGGCCGCGGTGTTGTCCGATCCGGGGTCAGAACGCGACCTGGCGGGGCGGGCGGCTTTAGCGCAAACCGGACACTCGCCGAGCCTAGCAGCCCGCCTCGAGCTGAGAGGTTGGCGCATCGGCTCGGGAAGAGCCAAAACCAGGGCCCGGCTGTAGTAAGGGCATCGAAGTCAATGGAGAAGACAGGGTGGCAATCGCATTATCAGTTGATGGAATCGGCAAACTAACAGTCAAGCAGCGTGCGCCCGCCGCTTGCCGGACGACCCTTTGGGATCGGCGCTTTCGGGCTGCTCCGCCTCTTTGGCGAGCCGGCCGCGCAGCAACGCGAGCACGGCGGCTTCCTCCGGCTTCAGATTTTCGACAGCGCTCCGAAGCTCGCTCTCAGCTTGTGACTTGATCTCAAGGACCAGGTCTCCATCCATATAGGAGTTCAGCACCTCCGGATGTATGTAGCACTTCCTGCAGATGGTCGGCGTGTTGCCGAGCCGTGCGGAGACTTTTTCGATCGCGTTGCGAAGATTGCACTTGGCCTGAGCGGCGCTGTCGAAGCTCTCAAGTTCGCTCAGGGCCATGGCCGCCAGCACCGTCCCCGCCCAGGTTCGGAAATCCTTTGCAGTAATGTCTTTACCGGTAATGGACTTGAGGTACTCATTCACGTCGGTCGACGTGACATGCTGACAATTGCCTTGCTCATCGATGTATTGAAGCAGCTCCTGCCCGGGAAGCTCCTGGCAGGCCCTGATGATCTTCGCGACGCGCCGGTCTCGAACGCGCAGCGACTATTGTTTGCCGCCTTTACCGATGAAGCGGAAACGTACCTCGTTTCCCTCGACCGCCGCGTGCCGGTTCTTCAACGTGGTCAGGCCATAGCTGTTGTTGTGCCTGGCGTAATCGTCATTCCCTACGCGGATCAACGTGGTCTCCAGGAGATGCACGATGGTTGCCAGAACTTTTTCCGCGGCAGGCCTCGCAATGCCATCTGCTCGCGCACTGTTTCCCGAATGGAAGACAGCGCCTCTGCAAATGCCACCACATGCTCGTACTTCGTGCTTTCCCGCACCTCGCGGAAGTGCGCATGGTAGCGATATTGCTTGCGTCCCTTAGAGTCACGGCCGGTTGCTTGGATATGGCCATCTGAAAACGGGCAGATCCACACGTCGGTCCAGGCGGGCGGGATCGCGAGTGCCCTGATCCGCTTCAGCGCGTCGGGCTCGATGAGTTTTGAGCCATCGGGCTGTGTGTAGCTGAATCCCGTCCCTGCCTTCTTGCGCCGAATACCGGGCCGTTCGTCGGAAACATATCTCAGACCCGCAGATTCGGCGGCATCCCGCGGGTCGACGATGGCCTGCGCGCTATCTGGTGACTCGATCAGCAACACACCGCCTCCTATCTCACCCCAAATGAACCTTTCTGATCACAGGGGGTTCCTTGAGGTTTCAGGAGGCATTAGGAGGCGTAAGCTGTCGGCCTGATTCCAAAACAAGACAAACGCCACTGTTTAGCAGTGGGCCCGAAGAGCGGGAGCTGCTGAAGCTATGGCCCCGTTTGGTCAACCGGCTGTGCGGTGGCGCCCGCCGCGCCTTCCCGTGGCCGGTTTCGCCGCGCCGCTCCGGCGGGAAGGCTTTGCCGGGCGCTCGGCGGCGACGCTTCGCCGGAGCGCGTCCATGAGGTTGACGACGTTCTCACGTGACGGCTTGACTGCAGGGGGCTGGACGGGACGTTTTGCCTGTTTCCTGCGCAGGATGCGCACGAGCGCGCGGCGATAGTGATCCTCCAGCATAGCTGGATCGAAATCGGCCGACTTCGTCCGGATGATGTGCTGCGCGAGCTTCATCATTTCGGGCGGCAGCTTCATCTCCGGAATCGCGCCGAAATACTCCGACTCATTTCGGACCTCGTGCGCGAAGCGCAGCGTTACGCCGCGGAGGCCGCGGCCCGTCGGCTCGAGCAGAAACGGCCGCTCGCGTGAGGACAGCACCACGCGCGCAAGGCCTACAACGGCCTCTCGGCTCATCGCATCTCGGATCACCGCAAACGATTCCTGACTGATCTCCTCGCGGGGCATGATGTAGTACGGCTTCTCGAAATATCGCGAGTCGATCTGCCCGGCGGGAAGGAAGTGCTCGATTTGGATTGTGCGCGTGTTCTGCGGCCGCCGGAAAGTGACGGCTTCCTCCTGCTCTTCGTCTTCATCATCATAGTCGGCGGCGCCCTCTTTGGCGGGCTCGTCGTGAAGGCTGGCGGGAACGGTTGGCGGGCTTTCACGGAGGGGCGGGGCGGCAAGCTCCACCTCACCAGGCGCCGGGCGCTCGCGTCGTGCCCGCTCAAGGTCGCGGTCCTCGACCAGCAGAAATTCGTTCTCGCCGACCTCATAGCCGCGCGCCTTGTCGGCTGCGTCTATGGCTTGGCCGGTAACGGAGTCGATGAGTTTCTGTTTGAGGCGATGGCCTGTTCGCCGGTTGACCTGCCGGAAGGAGATCCGCTCGGCCGCCGAAATTGCGGGATAGAGCGCGACAGGACACGAGACAAAGGACAGCTTCAGATAGCCCTTCCAATAGGGTCGGGACGCCGGCACCGGAAACTCCAACGCAACAGGGGTACAAAAGCCAAACCGGAAGCTATGGCGGGGAATCAACGGACGTAAGGGAGGGAAGTTTCAGGGCGACCTGTGTTCCACATCTCTTGCAGGATGTTCCGAACGGCCCTGCGGATGCAGCGACGACCAAGCTTCTTCCCGGCTAAGATGCCTCCCAAATTCGAGCTTATGCCGTTCAAGTCGGAATATGGGACCGGTGGTCGAGCGAGCGCGGGCCGGGTCGGCCAGGGCCCGAGCCGCTAGCAGACCGCCCATGCTAGCGCCGATGACGATTGCGCGCTTGTTCGGAAGATCTTTTTGCATGGCTGCGCCTCCGCGATGAGATATCCGCTTACAAAAAATCTAACACGCGGCGACCGGGGCGGATGTGATATGTTTCATACGTGAGCGACCTTCGCAGCACTGCGCCTCGGCGTGCGTTTCGCGCGCTAATCGCTGCAGCTTGATGACTGCTCTGGGTCCAATAGCCGACGTGATAACAAGGCGATCTATCGCACGGCGACGGTGATTGCTACGGCGAGGACGATCAGCCAAGAAAGCGCGCCTATCCATCCGGCCGAATCTGCGTCGCACAGCAATGCGCCGTTGGGCAAGCGTTTAAAGCCCAACCAGTTGAAGCCGACTTCGTCTGAAGAAAGAACGTCAACTTTGACTTTCTGAAAGGTCAAGGTTGGAAGCAATAATCGCGCTGTCGCGTACCCTACGACGTCAAGAATGAAATCTAAGAAACTCACCTACACCTCCAGCCAATCCGCAACCGCATATCGGGTGACCTCTCGTCCCCAGCAAGCGGAACTAGCGCGTAAACTAACACGTCGATGGAAGCGCCGCGAGCAAGGCCGGGCAAATTGGAAAGCCCAAACTCACAGCGTAAACGTCAGCTTAACGCCGTCATTTCTGTTATGGGTCAATCGCGTCTTCTTGGTCGTCGGCCGACTACTTCCGGTCTTCCTCCAACTGCGGACATCAAGCTTCGGGACCACTACTTCCGAAAAGTGCCAGCAGCGGACGTCGGCCACCCCAATACTCCTTACTCAGAAAGCTGCAGCCCCGGCGAGCGAAGCAATTCGCACCAATGAGAGGCAGCCTCGTTCTGTCTGATCCTAGGCATAACATGCTCTCGAACGCGACCGGGCGGTAGCATCTTAGCTTGCTCGCGTAGTTGCGCTGTATCTTGGGCAAGACGTTCTTCGAGTGATTTGGTTTGTTTAAAACGGCGACGCTTGATGACCATGCGCTGCTCCATTCATTCGAGGAAGGCAGGAGCGCGCAACAGGCGTTCTCATCACCGATAACTGCCGTAGGACCGTGCGGTGATGGGTGAAGGCTTATCCCGCCAAGCTGGCTCGTCTGTCTGGCAGGCGACTAAAGCGAGGAAAAACTTAATGCGCCCAATGAGTTACGAGCAATTTAGACGGATTTGGCGGCTAAACACAGCGTGACGTCTAATTAGTAAGGAACGTTTTTGACGCTTTTTACTTCCAGTGAGTACTTTCTTGCCTTGCTGTGGAGGGGAAGATGGGTGAGCTGAATCGAGCAGAACGCCTTCAGATCATGCTGACTCCAGCCGAATTGAAACTTGTCGACAACTGGCGCTTTGAAAAGCGCATGCCAAGCCGCATCAGCGGTGCGAGAACTGCTCAAGCGCGGATTGCTAGCCGAAGGTTTTGATGAAGCAGAAGATGGCGCTCGCTCAAGAGATTTCGGCCTAAACGACGCAGTGCCGCAGCTGAAAATAAGTTAGCAAAAACGATTCACCGTTGGCGGGTTTTCGCTTCGGGTCGCTTGCGGACTCGAAGCCCCGAGCCCGATATTCCATTTATCCTTCGATCGCTTCTCGTGGTATCAACCGAACTCAAAATCGCAGTGGCGAAATCTATTTTTGGATGTCGGGTACCAGACTGGCGCTTCTCGGAACATTGGTCGTTTGGGAGTTCGCTTGACTTGCCAGACTTCCAGGAAGAGACATTCCGAGTGGGGTTGACCTCGGTTATTGCATCAACTCGTCGGCGCGTGCCTCGGCGGCACCTTAAGGCCGAGCGCGCCGATCTCGGTGCGGAGTTGAACGGCTCCCATCGCCGAAGTTGGAGAACTTCCTTCCCCCTCACGATGTAAGTGCCGACCTGTTGGCTCGGACGCGGCGGCCCGAAGCGGCGCGCTCTTGGCGAAATCGGCTGCTGTATGAAGCGTTCGGCCGAGCCGCGTCAGCGATAGCAGTGAGATCCGCCGCTGATGACCCGACTGCTTGTCTGGAATTACGATCTCACGATCTCCTGTGTCGACCACGAATATGGCAAGCAGCTTCGCCGGAGCAGTGGTACTGGCATTCTGGCTAATCTGGTGATGATCACCCGGCTGCTCGATCCAGCTCTCGCCGGCTTGATAAGTACGCTCCGGCGCCTCGTTCACTTTGCTGCGGATCGCTCCCTCCAGCACGCGCGCATAGATAAATGCCGACGAAGGATGCCGATGGGAGGGCGATCCGCCGCCCGGCCCGTACTCGACGAGCACTGCACGTGGACTCTTGCCGGGCACGTTCGGCAGTTCGTGCTCGTAGACTAGGGTCACCTTGGCGTTCTTAAACTTCGTCTCATCCGCGAGGACGCTGCCGAACGGCAGGGTGGCGACAAGCAGCGAACAGAGGATGCGGTTCATGGAGCCCTCCTTCGGTTGCGAAACGGATCAGGCTCCTGCCCGTGAGCGGCGGAGCCATTCGTCGAAACCGATGCGGCCGAGGCGCGCTTCGCCCAACGGCACGAGCGAGTGCTCCTCGACCCGGCCGCCCCAGTACCGGGCCTCGGGGTCGCTCACGACCTCTCGCGGGTCGCCGACCGCCTTCAAATAGCGGGCTATGATTTCGTTGAACGGCGCTCGTTCCGGGCCGGCGATTTCGACGATGCCGCTTCGCGGCGCCGCGAGCGCCACATCGGCAAAGATGGCAGCAACTTCGTCCGAGGCGATTGGTTGGAACAGGCCGGGCGAGAGCCTGACCATGTTTCCATCGGCACTTGAAGCGGCGATACAGCTCGATGTTCTATTCGTGGCACTAATTCCTTTGCTGCCACTGAATGAATTTTTCAAGCAGAGCTTGGGATGTATCGGGGCGTTCTTTCACCGTTCCAGCGGCGGTGAGTTCGGAAGCAGCGTGTTTCGGGTTTTCGCTTCCTTGCACCGTTTGAATTGCTTGAATCTCTGAAGCAGCGCTTGAGAGTCTTCGGACGTCACTTGAGCCGGCGTAGCCGATGCAGGAGTGGAAATGGAAACGGAAAGTTCCGAGGGATCACTTTTTGGCTTCGGAAATCCGTTCAGAAAAAGAAGCGCCACAACAACAGTGACACCAATCGCTGCGATAATTCCGCCAGCAGTGGCGAGCAGTGCGCGTGATCGACGGCGTTCGTGAACGAGTTGGGACTCCAGCGGACGGGTGTACTTGGCGAAAGCTTCCTCGCGCATCTCATCAAAACGAGACAAGGAGGAAGCAGGAGGCAGACTGTCTGGGTCTGCTCTCGTCTGCTGCATCGAATTTAATCGTGGGTCCGCTATACTGCGCGCCGAGCGCGGTGCGTAGTACAGCGGATCTTGTGGACTAACGGGATTGGCATGGTCGTTCGCGCTGACGAAACTCATTTACGCTACTCCACACAATGTCAGACCGTTTGCATCAAAATCTTTTTGCCATTGCGGTCCTTGGGTTTCTAGGCGGGAAGCTCGTCGCGCAAGTCTAGCGAGTGATTTGGGTTGAGTCATCTCTAGATCGGCCATCGCCGCACCGAGTGCGGTCTGGGGTAATAGCCCGCGCTGACCATTTGCAGTCGGCGGCCCAGGATCGCGCTCGCGTGGCCAGTGGCCGGGACTACGAGGTGCTCTACGATGAGGAAAACTCGGAAGTCAGCATCCGGTGTGAAGAAGGCGGTCAGAAAAGTTGGCAGCAGCCGGAAGAAGGTTGAGAGTGCCTTGTCTGCACCTGTTCGCACGAACAAAAGCAGGCGCGATGCATTGGGGCGCTGATTGATTGATGAACTAACCTTCTGATATCCCTTGCCACGATGTCGATTGAGCGCCTCTAAAAAGGGTCGAGTAGGTCCGGGAAAGCTTGTTGGCTTGGTTGAGGTTCTCTCGCCTGCCTTCCAACGTTTGCTTACCGATCATCGCTCGTCGGTAGCATTCCATAGCTGCATTTATGTGCGGCAACCAGTTGGGTCGCGATCATGCCCTCGATTTCGTCTCGCGGAGAAATGGCGATTAGCGCGGAGATCGTTCCTTCATATTGACGGTTTCGCTCTGCCGCGTCTGAATTCTCTGTCCAAAGGGACTGAACAGCCTGACTAATGATAAAGTTATTCCAAGTGTGTCCGATTGAGATCCACCAATGCGCTCTAGCTCTCCTGGTTGCCCGGCAGGGTTTATCGCCTTGAATGTTTGTTTCTCCTTAGATTTCAAAGCAATCTCCCGAGATCGAGTGTTGATTAGGCAATATTCCGCCTTCCGCGTCCTCCCCCCGAGGCGTTGAGCCTGAGAAGGAGAGCGGCATAGAGGGAGCACATTTCAGCACCGTTCACCGAGGACTGCCCTATTTCGGTGGCCAGCCGCTCCCCCATTGCGCAAACACCGCAACAACACCGGGGTTCGTGGTCCTCGCTATCCCTCAGCCCGTGCTCGGGAATCGAAGCGCGCGGACGGGATAGTCGTCAAGCCAACCCGTCCATAATTCCGCGGTCAATCGGCGTTCGCCGGCCGCTCTCTCCCGGTTTGAGCGGGGCCTCGAAGCCACGGCGGCCGACAATTTGCCAAAGCTGCAAAAAGCTGAATTTTGGCAATATCGGCGCATAGAGCGGTTTGCCGACCTAGTGTATGAGATTAAGCGCTGTGCTAGTTCTGCTGGGATCGCCACTTAAAGTCCTTGCAGAACAAGGGCTTTCCGCAATTCCCGTTTGTTCTTTTCTGAAAATCCGTGCTGCTGAGTGCCGCGAACCGGTGCAAGCAAAATCAAGCCGTTACGACTGGCTCCCAACTGTTCCGAACAGCACGGAAGCGGCACGCGGTTTCGGTGTTTGTTCGCCATCGCCCGGCCGGAATGGCCTCTTCAAGCCGAGGCTGATTCTTGGCAGAATTGGGCACCTCGAATCCCGGCGGCTGGTCAGATGAAGTTCAGCCTCTCCGTGTTCATTCTCGCTTCAAGCTTGCTTGCAGGTTGCGCGAGCACCGGCAGCAACCCCGTTGCGGACATGCCAGCGTGGATGGGCGGGCTGCCTGCCGACGCGCCCCCGAGACGTGGCACCCCGGCCTATGATGCGTGGCAAGCCGAGCGAGCTAAAGAGGCTGCTCGCCCAAAGGGAACGGATGCCGCTCGTTGACACGGACGAGCACCGCATCTCGCTTTGCCGACGCCGTAAGGCTTGTTGAGAAAGTAGTCGCGGTTGCCTAGCGCCTTCTCTGCCTTACTTTCTAAGTGACTCTGGCAAAACGTCGGCGAGGCGCACCGTCTCTATTGATTGACCATTTTCGTCAGCGATCACGAATGCCTCAGCTACTGGGCTTGAGCCGCTCTTGATGGAATTCGCCAAAAGTTCACGGGCGGAGCATAGGGCCAGCCGCCTCGCTTCAGAAAGGTCTTTCAGTTCGACCCCTTCGACATCCTTTAATAGCTCGGCCTGATCACGCAGATGAAAATAAAAACGAGCCATAGCGATCTCCTTTTGCCTTCCCAATCCAGATCGGAGTCGCTCGTTCCGTCCATCGGAGCGCAGACTGAAAAGTAAAACAAGCCACTCCTCAAATTAGGCCGCTGAGGTCGGAAACAGCCCAGTATCGTCTGGCAGGTGCTGGGATCGCCGTAGCGACCCCGGCAATACGCAACGCACGGGGGCCGCCAATCAGTCGGAGATTACCCCTGGCGGGGAGCTTGGAGGGGACCATACAGTCAGGGGCCGCACAGAATATCCCGCCATCAGGGCGCGGTCTGTACGGCCGCTGATAAAGGCCAGGCCTGCCGGCGGCGTGAACCGGCGAGGCTTCCAGCGCAACAAGACCCTCATCATTGCTCGCCCAAAGGATGCACCTACCCGACGCCATAGGGCTTGTTGAGAAAGTAATCGCGTTACCCAGCGCTTTCTCTGCGTATTGGTCGATCGCAACGATGATCGCCTGGACGTGTTGATAGCAGTACCCCTCGCGCGCCGCGCGCTGACGCAACTCAGCAAGTTCGAGCCACGCCGAATTGTCGGCCTTGTCGTCGTACCATTTCAGTTGATCGCGCATCACCAACTCCGGCCCCCAGCACGCGCCCCTTCGTTGCACCGCCCTCCTCCTTCTTGAGCCGGTCCCGCTCATCACAAAGGCCCCTGATCTTTGCCAGCATCCGCTGCAGCAATAGCTCAGCCGCTGCAGTCGATATGCCGGCGCGCTGAAGCTGGAGGATCTCCTTACGCTGACTTCCGACCTGAACGCGCATGCGCTCCATTTCGGAACGGACGTGATCTATGCCCACAGCTGTCCTTCAATGCTCTCTGGATTGTTCGAATGAGCCCCTCGGCATGGCGCCCGAGCTGGTCGTACAGGCGAAGCCGCCTGAAAAGGATCTCGATTTCACGGTCGCTTTTCATCCTGCTGGCCAGGATCGGCGTCATGCGGGCGTTGAACCGCGGCCATGTCCGCGAGTTTACCGAGCCAGGGAAAAAGCATCATTGGGGGCGCCGGAAGCTGAAGAGAGACCAATGAAAACGGTGTGGATTTACGTAGATACCAGCAAGCTGGTCGGCGACCGTGACCATCTCAAGGTGTTTGCGAACTCGGACCTTGCCGATGAGTGGTTTCTGGTGAACCATCCTGAAGGCGTCGTGTTTGAGTACGAGGTCATAGGCGCCGTGGATGACGAAACCGGGTAAGGCCGCTGACGGCATCGCCAAGACCGAAAGTTGATCATCACAGGAAATGCCCGGCTGCGGGCAGTGATATGCGCGGCCTTCGTCAAGTGTTCGAGCATATTCATGACGCGGGCGACCCCGATCACCTCAAGGTCTTTGCCAGAGAGGACGCCGCGAAAAATGGTTTGAGGAAAACGACCCGAGGGCGTGGCTTTTGAATACGAGGTGATCGGTCCAGAATAAAAATGGCCCCAGCGCGCGGCGGTGCGCCGAGGCCATCTAAAGTATTCCCATTTCAAATTGCCAGACGGAGTAGTGGGTACCCACCTGGCGTACCGATAGAAGCGGGAAAAGATGGCAACGTCTGCCCAATAGTGAACAGAACGCGGAAGATCATTGAGCCCGCCAGCCCTGTGCGGGGCCTCTCCTTAGGAACCTGCAGCCGTGCCGAGAGTCGATTCCGTCGCTCCCGGGGGATCTGTGGAGACGAACCGGGAGAAAGTGGCGGCTCCGGCTTGCGCTGGAAATCTAGCTGGGGCCGTTTTGCAAGCGGGCCGCCAGAGCGAGGGAACGGTATTCACGGCGCCAATTTGATCCGTGTACTCAAGACAACGAGGAGCCGCCATGATGATCCGCTTTGCTTGCTTTGGGGCCTTCTTTGTAACTTTGCTCTTGCCGAACCAGCTTTGGCCGCGGGCGGATGTGGAGTCGGGTGCAGCAGCACGTCTGAAGGGGCTTGTGTCCGCGATGGATGGCAGCAAGGTTTGCCGGTTCGGAACGTGTGCCCGGCGACATCCCAGCCATCTCCCCCTTGCGGCCCATATCACCGATGGAGTCGGCAATCCATGTCGTGCGTTGTGCGTTGAACCGACAGGTTAGCGGCCCCGGCAATACGCAACGCACCGGGGCCGCCAGTCACTGGAGATTGCCCCAGCCGGGGGCGTAAGGAGGGATGCAGCCGGGGTGAGCAGAGACTAGGCCCACGTCCGGCTCCTCGTCTGTCCGGCCGCTGACAAAGGATAGGCCCGGCAGCGTGAACGCCGGATGACTGCGCCGATCAACCTACCCTGAGGTTTTCGGCGGATTCCTTTCCGCGGTTTGCTAAGACTTCGTAGCTCACTTTTGCGCCCTCATTCAGACTGCTCAAACCTGCTCTCTCGACGGCCGAGATATGGACGAATACGTCCTTGCCGCCATTGTCGGGCTGAATAAATCCATAGCCCTTTGTCGCGTTGAACCACTTCACTGTCCCTGTCGCCACGTCAATTCTCCCCATCGATTCGAAACACGGAATGATGGTGACAGAAACCCGGCAAAAGAAAGGGCCCGCGGAGGTAACCGTTGCACGCAAAAGCCGCCGCTGGGTTGAGACAGCGACGGCTCTACGCTTACTCTCGCGAGTGATGACCTCCGCGATTGCTTTGAGCTTACGGGCCCAAAGTTAACGAGGGGTTGTTGTGTCGGCTCAGACGCCATCGCTCAAACCCGAGCTTGTAGCGGGCGATCAGGAGACGGATCAGGCGCATTCGACCCCCGCGATATTCCGGCACCTGATAGCTCGCGCGTGATCCCCAATCAGCGTGGCTATCCGGTGCATTTCGTTTAGGGCGCTGTCCGCGTCCGGTTGAGCCAGCATGACGCATAGCAGATTGCCCTGGTCGTTGATGGCGGCGCAATCCTCTTCGGTTTTCTCGCTCATAGGACACCGCCCATTGCCGGCGTCGGCCTCGCCGAACGTTTGCCGATACGACTTTTCCTGGTTCATCATCCGATCGAAAGAGCCAAGCGACGGTTCGTCATCGCCGACCGCCTCCCGGTCGCCGTCATCCTCCAATTCGCGGGACACGTAGTTGTCCGTCTTGTCGAGGAATTGGATTAGCCGGTCTATCTCGTCTCTGGCTTCCTTGCGGAGTCGCCCTACAGCAATGAATACTTCCTCGGGCGAAGCATCTGCCCGGACGTCCAGCCAACCAAGCCGGCCGCGGCGTTGATTGAAGACGTGTTTAGGGGTGGCGTGGTATACACGCTGTCAGCCTGGATCATGTGGAATAAGCCCTTCATGGTTCGGGTTAGAGTCGGGGCGGAAGTTGCTGCTTCCCCTCGGCTTCCTATTTTGGTAAACCTAATTTATGAAAAAGTCAATTAAGGTAAACCAAAAAAGGCGTGGCCGTCCCGCAACCGGGCGTGATCCCGTTTCCGCAGTGCGATTGCCTGTTGAGCTCACCGCTGAAGTAGACAGCTGGGCTGAACAACATGAGACAACTCGCTCCGAAGCCATCCGCCGCCTGGTGGAAATTGGATTGTCTAAGTCTTCGGGGATCAAGAAACCCCGCGTTCTTTCAACAAGCAAACAGGGCGCCGCTCGTGCCGCCGAACTGGCAACCAAGACGATCGACAAACGCATTGAGTCCGGAGCCTCAGCAGAAGAGCGAGAAGTCCGAAAACGGAAGCTGGTGGAAGGGCCGAGCGCCTTCCGAAGCACCCGCAAAGATCGGTGAGACGCTAACAGGACGAAGGATATCCTACACCGCGATTACATCGAGCGGTTGAGGCTTAGTGAGATTTCGAGATCGCCCGTTGCAGCGTGCGAACCAAATCCTCCGCAGCCTCTTCCATCGTGTCTTTTTTTTTCAAATGCTTAATCATCGCGACTAGCGTGTTGATCAAGACGACTTGGGCCATCGGGGACGAAATCTGTCTTTTAGCCAAGAGCGCACGGATGTCTCGCGTAAACGCGACGCATTCGACTTCGTAGGCCTTCGTCATCTCTCTCCGCACTTCAGTACTCCAGCCAGTGAAAAGAGTTGGGATTCCCGACACGCCTGATTAGTCAGGCAAGCTGGTGGCGGGTGGGTGGCAAAAAGCCGTCGCTATGACGATCTTCGTGACGGCTAACTGCCCTAGGGGTTAATGGATCGTTACTGGCTGAGCTGGACACGATGCCATGATCGAAATGATCCGCCGCCGTGATCCTCGTCGTCCCGACCCATGGAAGATCTATTTCGGCGATGTATGTATCGGCGATATCGGCCCACGCGCGGGTGTTCCCACCACCGTAGACCAATTGGAGTGGTACTGCGGTTTCGTTCCGCCAGCGCATCGCGGTGTCGACGCTGGGGCACTGCTATCGATTTACACGACGCGCGACAAAAGTTCGAAGCTGCGTGGCGGAATTTGCGGACCGCCTTCACCGACGACGACTTTGCCGAGTACCGCTACGCGCGCGCCTGGACCGCATGGAACAGAGAATGTGGAAGGACGGCCGCAAGCTGCCGACGCAAACGCAGGATGGCCGCTCGCGATGCTTCTGCGGCGTAGCGATTGACATCCCCGGTATGGAAGGGCACGTCAGGGGCGCTCACATGACCGAACCTGCCAATGTGTAACCTCTTGTCTGATTGCGGTTGCTGGCACAAGGGTTCAGCTCGTTACCGACAGCCTGCGAGGCTCGCTCTTGTCTACGAGGTCGACGTTCATAGCCGCCTCACGATGGTAGTCCGAAGATCGGGAGCTGCTATCTATTAGGCGCGTGCTGCAGGCACAGAGGTTGCAGCGCAGTCACCCCGACCTCGTCCTCGCAGGACGTCGTTCCGCCTTTTCGGCGGATCCGCTGAATTGCTAATCGATCATGCGGTCGCCTCCTCGCGGGTCCATCGGAACTCGCTTCCATCTGCCCAGATCCGATGCATCACGATCGCTAATTTTCGCGCGACCGCCACGACTGCTCGGCGAAGACCGCGTCGCTTGGCCACCCTTACACCCCAGGCTTTCAATGCAGACCAACGCTGGGTGCGGGTTAGAAGTGCAAGCGCTGCCTGATAAAGTATGGTCCTGAGCATCACATCGCCGCACCTCGAAATAGCGCCATTCCGATCGGTTTCGCCAGATGCGTATTTGCGTGGCGTAAGGCCAAGATGCGCGCCAACATCGCGGGAGCGTTGAAAGCGATCCGGGTCATCAATAGTTGTTAGAAAAGTGATTGCCGTCAGTGCGCCTACGCCTGGTATCGTCATGAGCCGCTGGCATGTCGGTTCGCGGCGTACTATTTCAAGTACCATCTTGTGTAGGACGCCGTACTGTTCACGCAGCGCGGCTCGAGCCACAAGCATTGGGCGCAGCATCGCCGCGAGTCGTGGATGGCCATCTGTGAGTTCATTCGTTTGCTGCTCAAACGTTACTTGAGATATACGACCAGACAGCTTTAAGCCGAAGACGCGTAAGACGCCCCGAATTTCATTCTCGATATCGATCTGCTTAATCAAAAGCGTCTTGCGATTATTGAGAAGCATTCGTAGCTCCTGGCTCACGTCACCCTTGATATGAACAACGGTGTACCAGCCGACCCGCATTACCTGCGCAATAGCGCGAGCGTCGTTTCGATCGGTCTTAATCGGCATCGTCCTAGTCACGCCGCGCAGTCTTCGGGGATCGATGCAGACTGCGTGTAAGCCGGCAGCACGCAGTTCGCCGTACAGCCAACGAGCGAGACCACCAATCTCAATCCCGACCTTGGCAAGGGGCAATCCGCTTTCGTTGAGCCAGGCAACAATAGCCTCCGGTTCCGAAAATGTTTTGCCCTCGCGAATGACGACGCCATTCTCGTCCACAACACAGATAGCCGTCTCCTTTAGCGAAACATCCAGACCGACATAGTGCTTCATGTTCCCGCTCCTGCTGCCGCCGGCTCGCCGGCTTCCCTTCCAGGCTGAGCCTTTCGAGCAGCAACCGCAATCACCCCATCTATTCGATCACGACCAACCAGGAAGCCATTCGCGCGCTCTTTCGCGTGATGAACCGCTACCTCAGCAACCTGCCGCGTTGCCCGGCGTATTTCCAGATTATCCCGCCCCAGTCGTGCGCAACGCCGGCGCCGAGCGCGAGCTCGTCCTGATGCGCTGGGGCATGCCGCCACCGCTGCGGACCGGCGGGCCGCCAGTGACCAACATCCGCAACACGTCCTCGCCGCACTGGCGTGGCTGGCTGAAGCCGGAAAACCCGCTGCCTGGTGCCGTTCAACAGCTTCGCTGAGTATGCGCCCGAGCCAAACCCCGAAACCAAGAAAAAGGACGTCGTCTGGTTCGCCATCAATGACGATCGCCCCCTCACCTGCTTTGCCGGAATCTGGAGCGAGTTCAAAGGCGACCGCGGCACAAAATCGAAACCGATCGCCGGTCCGCATAACGTCTACGGCTTTCTCACCACGTCGCCGAACGCCACCGTCGAACCGATCCATCCGAAGGCCATGCCGGTGATCTTGCTCACGGACGAAGAACGCGACGTGTGGATGCGGGCGCCGTGGGATGAGGCCAAGGCGCTGCGGCGGCCGTTGCAAGATGATGCGATCAGGATCGTCGCCCGAGGCGAGGATAAGGAAGACAAGGCTGCTGCATGAAATACGCTACCGCCCGCCCCTATGCCGACCCGGAAAAAGCTGCGCGCCGGATACTCGAGATCGCAAACGCGGTCGAGCCGGTTCAGAGCCGCATCCATATTGAGAAGGTCAACGAGCCGTTCTTGTTTAAGGACAAGGGCACGCCGGCGGAGTATGGCGCCGGGCTGAATCTCGCGATCGAGCGCGGCTGGCTGGTGATACACGAATCCGGCACCTTCATCACCTTCACGCCGGCCGGCGCAGAATTGTTTGCTTGAACGCGCGAAGGGGGCCGGCCCCGACTGTCGGCGCTGAGATCCCTTTTGGCTGAGGTGTCGCACCCCGGGGAAGATGCGACACGACTTAAACCCACTTCATCTCTTGAACGCCCCATGGGGCGGCGTGGGGTCTAAGGTTCGCCGCGGGCGGACGGGATAAACAAGGGCTGTGAAAAAACCGGATAACCGGAACAGACCGGGTACCTTGAAAGGCCAGGTGGTATCCATTCCCTGTGTTCAACTATTCGGTGATTCGCGATGAAAGAACTCCTCAAACGCTGGTGGGAAGGGACCTATGTGCCGCCCCCGCCGAACTATCCCAATAGCCTGTTCGTCTTTATTTCTCCCGGCACTTACAAACTCCACTGGACAGCTAAAGCTGCACACGTGGCCAAGAACTTTTGGATGAAGCATTGGCAGTGGTGCTTCGGCGCAACCTTTGCGACGGCTTGGTTGATTATCGCTGCTATGAATTCTGAGGTAAAAATGGCCAATGAGAATGACCTATCTGCTCTCGGGGAGGCTTTCCGTCGACTACATCCAACCCTGCTACAGCAGGAGCAAATTTACCGTAGCGCCGGTCGGGCGCTTATCAATTTTCTCCAATATCGAATCCGACCTGATCTTTTTGTTCGGCGTTTTGATCGGAGCTGATCTGTACACCCAAGCTGTGGCGGTCTTCGCGGATGTGAACAACTTCGCTCTCAAGCTCAAGATGGTCGATCTATTGGTGGAGAAAGAGTGCAGTGAAAAAGAGAAGGCAATCTGGCATCCTATCTCGGGCACCATCAGTACCCACAAAGGCATTCGCAATCTCATTGCACACCAGCGGATGAGCTTTGAATCCATCGAAGGTCCGATGTCCGCCATGTCGCGAGTAGTCCTGGAGCCCACCCCGTTTGGCTCAACAAAGAAGGGAAGGAAGCGTGAAAGGCACCAGATACAGGCAACGGCGGACGCGCTGGAGCCTATTGCAGACCGCGTTTATCAGTTCGCCCGCGACCTAATGCTTCGCCGTGCGCCCAATTCTTTGCGAGCTGGCGGTACTGGTTCCTAACGTCCAAGCCGGCGCTCGACCCGCTTACCGCTGCTGCCGACCTTCTTGACTGCCTTCTTCACGGCGCTTCGCGGACCTCTCGTCTTCTTCGCCGCAGAGTGCACCTCGTAATCCTGTCCGCCGGCAACCCGCGCCCGGTCCTGCTTGCGCCCGCGGCTCGATTGCTTCTTTGCCGTTGCCATCCTGCAATACTCCCGTACGCGTGGCAACGAGTCATGACGGGCCGGGTTCCAGTTTTTCCCGGCCGGAACGATTCCACCTGTGTCAGTTTGAACCGGCTTTAGTGGCGTGGAGTTTTGTCGTGGCGTTTCAGCGCAAGAAAGTGGCGGCGATCGGGATGAAGGCGCCCTTCCCCGGCTTCATAGAACCCGCGCTGGCGACATCGATCGAGAAGGTACCGTCGGGCGATCGCTGGATCCATGAGATCAAGTTCGACGGCTACCGCGTCCAACTGCACATCCATAATGACGCCATCAAGATCCTCACCCGCCGCGGCAATGACTGGACCAGGCGCTTTAGCAAGATTGCGGTCGACGCGTATCTGATCAACGCCGGCAGCGCCATCATCGACGGCGAGGTGGTGGTGCCGGCGGCAGACGGCACCACCGACTTTTCCGTGCTGCAGAACGAATTGCGCGGCAAGTCCAACCGGCTCGTCATGATCGCTTTCGATCTGCTCTACCTGAACGGCCAGGACCTGAGAAAACTACCGCTGATCGAGCGGAAGATGCATCTGAAAAGGCTGATCGAAAAGACGGCCATCCAGTTCAGCGAAAGCTTTGAGGTCGACGGCAAGGAGATGTCTGCGCATGCGTGCAAGGTCGGGTTGGAAGGCGTCGTCTCCAAGGTCCGCGACAGCCGCTACCTTTCCGGACTCGACCGGGACTGGGTTAAGAAAACCTGCGCCCAGCGCGAGACGCTGACCATCGCCGGCTTCGCGCTCGACGGCAACAAGTGGGACGGAATCTATGTCGGCCGCCGCAAGGGCAAGGACCTGGTCTATGCCGGTAAAGTCGACCACGGCTTCGACAAGGTGTCTGCCGCCGATCTCCGCAAACGCCTGACGCCGCTGATCCGCAAAACTCAGCCTTACACCAAGCGGATCGCTCACAAGGGCATCTGGGTGGAGCCGGAGCTGCTCGCCGAGATCGAGTACCGTGCCAAGTCAGCCGAGGGCAAGGTGAGGCATCCGTTCTTCAAGGGGCTGCGGGAGGATTTGTGATGGCCACTGGCGAAGGCACCGAGACAGAATCGAGGCCCTCGAAGCGGCAATCAATGATGGCCTCTCGGTCGAGGAAGCGGCGGAAGTTCTCGACCGGTCTGACCGTGTTGATGAGGTCATCAAGAAGTGTCGAGAGCTGGGATTGGAGCCGAAAAAGCACCAATCATGAATGACATCCCGCGCTGGTTTCGGTGCCCAGAGGGAGGACCTGCAATGAAGTGGTGTGCCCGCTGCGACAACTGTCGTTGGGTTTGCGAGGCGCATCCGGACCAGCCGTGGTTAGGCGCGCGCGCCTGTACCTGTGGCGCTGCCGGAGCGCCCTGCCCGGTCTGCAATCCATCGGATGAGTCCACCGCGCCGGATCTTCCCGAGGGATTTCAGGCGGACATCGAAAGCGCTCAGCAGTTGCCGCGCAACGCTGGCGTCGACATGGATGATCCGGACCGGCCGGAGATCGAGCATTTCGGAAACTGTCCTGTCTGCGGCGCCCTGGTCGACATGCGCGACCTCGGACAGGTGATGGCGCATACGCACGGCGAGCAGCCGCTCGATCTAACGGGTAAGCCAAAGCCGGACAAACGATAGATCAGCGGGAATAATCAGCGGATTGACCGGATGATAGGGATGGAGACCGCCGCAAGCACGACCAGGGCGGCAGAACCAGCGATCCAGTACATGATATCCATGGCCCGAAACGCGCCGACCTCGCCGAACGTTCCTTTGCTTTAGATCGACGCGAAGCGCTCGCTACCCACGACCGACCTTGGTCCGGTCGCCCTACTGCACTCCAAGCGCCTTGATTGCCCGAGCCGAAATATCCGCAGGATCACGCAACCCCGTTTGCCCGATCTCGATTATCTTCTTGGACCATCTCGGCTATGGGGTCGTTGCGATCAACGAGGCCGAGAGTCCGCAGCGCTCGGTCATAGGCCGTCGTCAGTCGGCCAATTTCTTCAGGGCCCATCGGCACGTTCTGCAGCAAGCGAGCAATAGGCATATCTCAATCCCCCCTAAAGAAACACCGTATCACAGAGGAACTGGGAAAAAGTGGAAATAGCGACGCCCTCACGGCAGAACTCACGTTGAGAACAGACCGAAACAAATCGAGATCCGATGCCCGAACGTTTACGGGTAGACGGCGTTGGCGTAGGCGTGCTGGATTGCATGCGAGGCGGCCTGGCCTCTATGCCCCCAAAGCCCCAAGGCAGGCATCCTCCTTCCGTTGCCGGTCGCTCGCGCTGGGGCGGCCGGCGCGGACTGGAGCGTCTATCAGCGCGAAGCGCGCGCTACCCACAAACGGAATGGCCGCAGATTGCTCTGCGGCCTACCGGTCAGATTATGCTTGTCGTGCTGAAATGCTTCACCCCGGCTACTGGCACCAGCAATAGCAAGCGGGCACCATGTCTGCTCCGGGAAATTACGGAGCGGCGCCACAGGACCGCAAGGTCATGAACGCTGAAACTACGGCCAGCCACATCACCGCGGTGATGAAAATGGCGACAACCCAACCAGGGCCTCGGCGCCGGTACGTCATGCAAATGGCCAATCAAAAAGAGGCCAAGCCTGACTCGGATTTTGCGCTTGTCAACCGAGCGACCTGACCGCCAGCGCGGCGGTGTTCGGTTTGCTGCCCATGCCGAAATGACATGTCGGGTATGTTGCAGACCCGACAAACAAACCAGATTAACTGTTGTGGCGGGAAAGGGGGCTTTCACCGGAGTCGCTCCCAGCCCCCTTGGGGGCTGGATATGCGTATGTTCCCGGAATCCATAGAACGTCCCTCTTGCAAGAGGTGCGGCACTCGAACCACGCTCGTACGCATCGAACCAGAGGGCGCAGGGCTCGAAAGCCGGATGTTTACGTGCCCGAATTGTGAGAACGTCCACACCGAGCACGTTGTTGCTGACCCTATGGAAGCGTCCAAGGGATGGCTCTCAAGCGAACTCAAGCCACCTGTCTGAGCCGAGTCGGAACGATTGTCGGGGAAACACATTGCCGTGGCAACGCTCCAGAGATCCCTCGCATGGACTGCACCTCCCTCGCCCTCACCGCCACCGGATTCGCCCTGCTAATCGTGTCGTGTGCCGCTGCGCTGGCGCTGCACTGAAAGCAAAAATGGCCGCAGATTGCTCTGCGGCCCACCGACTAAAATAATTCTGCCGTGTTGAAATCGCCGCCCTCGGTGCTCGGATACTAAACCTCAGCTCTGTTTCTGTTTTCATTTCGTCGCTACCCCGTATGACTACGGGAGCGTTGAATTATGCGCCGGCTCGCCGGGAACGATCGCGGGCGGTGCGCATTGGCCCCACCGCGTGTCCGTGGAAGTAGCGGCACGCGGTTCGGGCGGCCCCAGTCGAGCTTGCCTGGCCCAGGCTGGGGCCATCTTCCAACCGCAATTGGACCTCGGGGGCAGTGAGGCCTGGGACCGAACCGTGCCAGCCCGCTTGGTGGTTGGCGGCCTGATGTAATAAGTCCGGGTCAATTGCACTCGGTAGGGTGGACGACAAAAGTTCATGCAACGAGCGCGTTCCGTTCCTCCGTGAATTTTAGCCATTCCGTATTTCTGCTTAGGCCACTGAGCCCGGAAACCGGCACTAGTAGATCGGCTCATTTCGAGAATGCGGCACCACACCGCGTGGGCGTCATCCAAGCAGCCGCACGATCACCGCCGCCCTCACCTCGATTATCTCAACGGGAGCCTGCAGACCGCGGCTGCTGGATAAGCGAGTCAAAAGCGGTCACGTATACATCAGTATCATTGAAAGGCCGGGCGTGATCGGTTTTATGGTGCCGCAAGGGTCCTTGACGGGCCACCGGGTCTTAGGGCTCGCGCGCTTGTCATCCACCTCGTTTGCTTACCCCTGCCGACTTCACCGGCAGGGGTTTGCGTTTGTGGTCCCTGCATCCAAACCCACGTAGAACCCCGCTGGTGGACCCATGTTCAATCGTGGTCCGCGGGGGATAAAATCGCCATGCCGGCGTGAGCCAGCCGGCTTGAATTCACCCGAGTCTTAGATTTTCCGCGGACGTTTTGCCCCGGTTGCTCATTTCTTCATAGCTCACCTTGGCACCCTCATTGAGGCTGCTCAGGCCGGCTTTCTCAACAGCTGAAATGTGCACGAAAACATCCTTGCCGCCGCTATCGGGCTGGATAAATCCATATCCCTTAGTTGCGTTGAACCACTTTACGGTACCTGTCGCCACTGTCCGCACTCCCTTTTGAACCAGTGGGCGACAGCTTAGGTGTCCTGGGCAGTACATCGCAAGAGAAACCCGCCGGCGTGAACCGGCAGGCTTTGTTGTCTACGCGCTCAAATCCTTCCCGAGGGATTTCAGGCTGACGTCGAAAGCTCTCAGCAGTTGCCAAACTACACTGGCCGCCGACATGGATGATCCGGACCGACTGGAGATCGAGATTTTCGGCAAATGCCCAGTCTGCGGCGCGCTTGTCGATATGCGTGACCTCGCCCAGGTGATGACGCATATGCACGGCGGGCAGCCTCTCGATGTAACGGGTAAGCCAAAGCCAGATAAACAATAGATCAGCGGGAACACTCAGCGGATCGACCGACAATTGCGATGCAGACGGTGGCAAGCACGACCAGGACGGCAGAACCAGCGATCCAGTACATGGTATCCATGGCCCGAAACGCGCCGCCCGGCCGAATGTTCCTTGCTTTAAATTAGCGCGAAGCGCTCGCTACACACGCATTGCATGGCAAGAAACCAGATCCGGAACAGGACAAACATTAGGCGTGAACCCATGGAGCGTCTCATTGCGCTTCCGAATGTCGCAAAGAGGACCCGCAGCTTTGCGGACAGGTGTGGCCTAACCTACGTTCCGATTGCACACGAGTATGCGCAGCATTGGCCTGCGCCTCGTGAAGCGCGTAGTCTTTCACCAATCGCTTTAACGATGGCGCGACCCGGGAGTTACGACTTGGCAGGACCCAATAACCTATCGTAATGGCGTTTCACCGTCCCGTAGCACTCGCACGCGCAGTCTTGCAGCGCTTCTGCGTCGAGGATCTGGATTCTCCCCCGCGCGTATTTGATTAGACCGGCAGATTGCAGGGTATGCGCGACGACAGTCACACTGGTGCGCCTGACGCCCAGCATGTCTGCTAGATACTCTTGCGTGAAAAGCAAAGTATCGCTGCCCGATAGGTCCCTCGCCCGCAGCAGCCAACGGCAGAGGCGTGCCTGAACATGGTGTGTGGCAAAGCACGCCGCCGACTGTTGCGCTTGGGCATACACAGTTTGCTCGTGACGAATGAGCAGTGACAGCAGTTTGGGACTTGGCAATGCAGCCGACTTCAATCCCTCGATGCTGCAGACGACGATGTCGCCGGACAGCTGGACAATTCCGCGGCTGAGAGAAATGCGTCCGTCAAGTGCTGCCGAAGCCCCGATGACGCCATCCGCGCCAACCATGGCGGCTTCGATCGTTTCCCCTGACTCGAGGGTCACCACCAATGACACCACTGCGCCCTCGGGAAAGTAGACGTGCTTGATCTCCTGTTCTGCTTCGAACAAGACCGAGTGCTGCTTGAAAGGTGTGAGCTTGAGAAAGGGCTCGACTCGTTTGAAGTCGTCTTGGCTGAGTTGGCTGAGGAGAAGGTTCTTCATGGTGCGCTCCTCGGGACAGGCGGGAGCGCAAAGAACTCTCAGCTATCGGTTGCCTTACTGGATACCCGATAATGCGAGCATAGTAGGTGCTATGCCGTACATAGCCAGATTAACTTCGCTGTGTACGGTATCAGACAGACAGCATTTCAGGGCGTATTTCAAAATCGATCAGCGACCCGTACCAGATGTGCCGCGTCATGAAGCGACGTATTTCAAAGCCCCACAAATTTGAAGATCAGCTTGCTGAAGCAGCACTCAAGCTTAAGGCGCAGGCGCGCACGTTAGGGCCCGGAGAGCAACGCGACGAATTGTTGCGGAAAATCCGCCAGATAGATGCGGCGGCGCACCTGAATGAGTGGTTGAAATCTCCCGGCCTTAGATCACCAAAGTAACAGGTCGCAAGGGAGGATCACATGATCACTGATACCTTCGATCGCCGAACGATAGCCAAAATGGAAGTCGCCCTTGAGCGTGCGTGCTTACTTCTTCCGCTGGCAGCGACAAGCACGATGCCCGTCGGATCATCGCCGGCAAAATAATTGAATGTGCCAATCGTGGCGACGCCAGCCTAAGCAGGCTTACTGAGGCAGGATACACCGCCGTGATGCAACTGACTGCTTCCGACCAGTCTCTCAGGAAGAAAGAGGTCGCCGACTAATACCTCTCGTTTTCTAATTGACGAAGCCGTTCGATCTGCTCTCGGAAGTTCAGGGGTAGCTCTCGATGTTCTTCTAATGACGCGCGCTCCAATGACGCGCGTAGTCTTTCACCAATCTCTTTGACGATGGCGCGACTATGCCGGGAGTCAATGTCAACAGGGTTTGGCGTAACGATTCTCTCAGTCCCGACACCAAGGTCGATTGGCTTCAGACGAGAAGGAAGAGACCGTCGCCTTTGGCTATCGTGCGCGAGCGCTTGTTCTTGAACAGCGGGCCCAAAAGGACCTTTGGCTATCCGCCACCTGCGCCGTTCATTGACGGCGGGCGACGGTCTCGCACACCAAGCTGCCCGCAAGGATTTTCGTTCCCATTTTTCTTAAGGTTTGTTCAGCTTCCTCGGATGGGAACTGGGAGTGGGAACGTTTGGGACGACAGAACTCTTTCAATAGCTGGTGCCTCGCGGTCGGGGCAGCACCGATTTGAACGGTCCCAGCCTGCAAGCCCTAGCGCTGGGGCCGTTCTTTTGTTTCGCTGCCCGGCAGAGAGTAATGCACGCGAATTGGCGGATGGCCAAGCAGAAGAAGTAAGCCTGCCGAGCGAACGGTTTCAGCCCGAAATTTTAATGTCGGGAACCCCACAGATGAGGTAAAGTCCGTCATCACCGCACGGTCCGCTGGCAATCTATCGGTGACAGAGAGACGCGAGCGCTCCCGCCTGATCGGAGTGCAGCTATGAGCAGCGCAAAACCTAAGTCGTATCCGAAAGCGACCACCGTTCGATCCGAACGAAAGCGATATTTTTTCGACATCCGCGAGGACGACGAAATTGCTGTCGATGAAGAGGGGCTTGTCTTCGCAAGTGTTCAAGCCGTGCAGGAAGAGGCGGCACGGTCCCTAGCAGACATAGCTCAGGATGCCGTTTGCGCGAGTGCCAGCCAAGGCATAGGGCACTACATGGCAATTGAGGTACGGGACGACGCCGGACCAGTGCTACAGGCCACGCTCACGTTCTCCGTAGCACGCCACAGGCACTAAGGCAGCCCGACGCCTGCAAAGGATGCCAGCAATCACCGGCGACTTCAGCGGGTCGGGCCGCTAGCACTCCAGACACTCATCAAGGTCGCGCAGAAAAGACCCCGCACAGTTTTCGGCCCTGGCGATCAAAGAACTGGAAGTCGGTAAAGGGCCGCCTTAGTTGGCGGCCTGTCCATTAGCTCGTACGGGCGGCCTTCGTTGGCAGCCTCTCGCCCTGTTTCACGCGCCGCGATTTAAGGGATTTGTTACGGGTTGCTGTTAGCCCTTTTGCCATTGCAGATAGGTCGCGACGAGCGGTAGCGAATTCCGAAACGCTTTAACCTGACTAGCCCGGTTGGCGGTCTCTCAACAGGAGGCCATGTTGCTCAGGGGCTTCGTGATTGCAGCCTTTGTGCTGCTTGGTGCATCGCAGGTGGATCAGTATCTCACCCACGGTCGGTATACCGACGCGGCCATGTCGATGCTGCGACAAATCAGGCACTCGTTTGGCGTTTGAGACGGCCGGACGCCCTTTGCAAAGGGCGCTTCCCGGCGCGTCGCGCCAGCATCGGTTCCCGATACGATGACGGCAGCCCAGCGCCGCCCCGCCCAGCGCATCGCGCTCGGCGGCATCAGACGCACGGTGTGAGCGAGCTTGGAGACTTCACGCGCCCAATGATGAGCGGTTCCGCAGGCTTCCATGCCGACCAGGCAAGGGGAATGTTGCTAAAGAAGCCAATGACCTGCTTGCGCCGCAACTGACGGGTGATGACGACCTTGCCCGCACGATCCATGCCGTGCACTTGGAACACATTCTTGGCGAGATCAACGCCGATGGTGCTAACCTGCATGTGGACGACCCCTCCGGTGATTCGTTGTTGAACAATCACCCTTTGGCACATTCGATGCCGGGAGCGGGCGTCGTCCACCACATCATTCGCGACCGGGCCGGGCCAGCAGCAAGTCCGCCCATGTCTGCAATGCCACCGATTGTGTTGCAAAAGTCGAAAATCGAACAGCACCAAAAATCTCGCGAAAGTTGATTTTTTGACTTCTCTGCTGCTGCATCGCTTTTCAGCGCCACTACGGAGGTCCGTGATCAATTTTGGATGAAGCGACTTGGCCCCTCACGTCGCCGCGCGTAAAACGGATCAGCGGCTCTAAGAATTTTCGTTCGCCACCCCAAAAAAACTCTTGCAACACAATCCCACCGAAAGCGGACGTCGCGGGCTCAACGGCAATCTTATGAATCCAACGTTCAGGTGCCGCCATGGCGCGACCTGTCAGACCGTCTTGCCGTCAGCCCCGATGAAGCGCACGACAACGGGGGCAGGTCATCGTCTCACAACCCGCCGCGAAGTAATTCGCTGATCACCACGAACTGGTTGTAGCGAAACTCGACCACATAACCGTCCTTGATCGGACGATAGTCCGAAGGTGTGGTGTTGAGCTTGACGCCCGGCAGCAGCAGCGGCAGTGAAACATCCTTCAGGTTCGCCGCCTGAGCCATGATGTTCTCGCGGCTCAGATTGTTCTTGCACTGCTCCAGCACCACCACCAGCGCCACCATATAGGCTTAGCCGGCGGCGAAATTGGATGGATCGACATTCGGCACCCGCGCCTTCATGAAATCGCGATAGCACCGGCGTGGGCGGCCCGCCGCCCACGCGACCTCGTCAGGTAATCGCGATCGGGCAGCCGTTGCTTCCCGTGGCGCCCTTGATCGGAGCAGGGGTAAAGCAATAGACGAACTGGTACTTCCTGTCGGCGATCAGCTCGTCGAACCAGTCCTCTGGGTCCTTTTCAGGCTTTACTGTCGGCACTACTCCCGTTTGCTTTCGGAAGTTGTTGATCAGCGTCTCTCTGGCTAGCTTGTACTTGGTCGCCGGAACAATGATACTGTCGTAAACGGGGTAGCTCGGCACGCCATCCTCGCTCATTAGCGTCAACATCGTTCCAAGTATAACCTCGCTCTCTCTGAACATCAGATCGGCCCAGCCCATTGCACGACCTCTAATCGGACCACCCCAGCGCGCCAGCAGCGGATGACGCTGTAAGACCCTCTCTCTGATTACCCTCATGGGATAGCTCTTCGGGTCGAAGCCTGTCAGCCCCTTCTTCGTCAGCTGGGCACTCAGGCTGTCGAGCACCTCCTTAGTCCACCTGCTGAGCAGGCTCCCATTGCTGAGGGACGCATTGACCCAGAACTTCGCGACGTGCCTGTCAAGTTCAGTTGAACCGAGAATGCCAGCGTAGGCATCTTGAGCGCGGTCGAGCTGTTCATCACAGAGCGCGTAGAAGATGGTCAGGTAGGATGAGGAGATGTCGAGTTCGACAATACGCTCTCCGTCGATCCGCAGCTGCTGCCGTGCCGCAGCTGGACTAGAAGCGCGCCGCTATTGTGAGCCGCACCGCGCGCGGCTCCGCCGGGTGGACGTGACGATCGGCAACGCCGCCGATCGGCTCGCCCGGCAGGCGGGACAGATAGTAGTATTCGATCTGGTTGGTCTGCGCGTTGAAGAGATTGAGCACGTCGAACTGCACCCGCAGGCCGTTGTCGAAGCGGTAGCCGGCGCGTGCATTGAAGATCAGCGAGGACAACGAGCGCACGCTGTCATCCTCGATCAGCGGACGCGGCGCGAAATAGCGTGCCTTCAACGCGCCGAACCATCCGGTCTCGCCGCCAATGACGAGGGCAGCGCTTCCCACCCACGCCGGCGCGCCAGGGATGCGGTCGCCCGCGGGATCAAAATCGGTGAACCGCGCGCGGGTATAGGCGACGTCGAGATCAAAGCTCATCCACGGCAGCGGCTTGTACTGGTTGGTCCATTCCACGCCGACCCGGCGGCTGGGCCGGCTCGCCTCGGTGGTGCCGGCATCGCCAACGAACAGCAGTTCGGAATCGAAATCGAGCACGAACAGCGCGACCGAACTGGTGAGGCCTTCGATCGTCTTGGTGCGGATACCGAGCTCGGCGCCGCGCGAGCGCACCAGCAGCGGCACGCGGTCGAGCGGCGTCCTCCTGTCGCTAGGATCGACCGTGATGGTCGCGCCGCGGATATCGTTGCTGTGCAGGCCATAGCCAGCATTGACGTAGAACTCGGTCTTGAACCACGGGCCGAGCACGATGCCGGCCTTCGGGCTCGCCCTCGATGCCTGCGCATTGCCGGAATTTTCCGGCATGTCGCTCAGCACGCGCCCGGCGAAGAAGTCCTCGCGGATGCCGACCGTGGTGCGCAGCCAATTGGTCCAGCGCGTGGTGGTGTCGGTCCAGATGCCGATGTTACCCTCCCTTACGCGGTCCTCGCGCACCGTCGAAAGCCAATTGCGCTGCTCCGTCTTGAACAGGCCGACCTGGATGTCATCGTAACGGCTCTGCACACCGACGCGGGTTTGCGTCTCAAGACCCGCAAAGCGCCAATTGAAGGCATGCCGCGCGTCGAAGCCGCCGCCAAGGGTGCGGCGATCGAGTTGGTTGAACTGGTCACCATTGACGGGATTGTCGAGGAAGTAGGTGAAGTTGTTGTAGAGTTGCAAGTCGGAGCGGATCGCGTAAGCGCTGATCCTGGTCTGGCCGTACTCGCTCGAATGCGCAAGATTGCCGGACAGGCTGAAGCGGCTGAAGACGCCGCCGTCGGTCGGATCGAGGGTACCGAAACGGCCGATGATGTTTTGGTCGATGGCGCGCTGAGGGACCTGGTCGGTCGAGTTCCAGGCATTGGAATATGCCATGCCGGTGAGCGTGAACCCGTCAGTCGCGGTGCCCTGGCTGTAGCGCAAGACGCCATTGATCTTGCGCACATCGTCCGGCACGTCCCACGGGCCGTTGTATTTTGTGCCTTCGATCGCGGCGAGCAGCGTGCCGTCACCGACGGCGGTCGATCCCGCCGCCAGCCCGCGCCGGTACCAACGCATCCCTTCAGTACGATCTACTACGTTCTTGCGCGATCTCGCTACTGTCGCGATTTCAGGCATCGGCGGCAATCTGCATGATGCATCGGCACCATACGACTGGAAGCCGATTTCGGCAGCTCAAGCTTAGACGGATTGTGATGCCACGTTTTGCCGTAATTCCTGCTGGTTCTTGGCCCCGTCGTATGCCAGCCGCAGTCGCAGCAGGCTATTGCGGAGAGCCGACTGTCGAAGCCTTTCTCAAACGAGTCGGGACGGAGTATCCTCGACCACGTGTGAAGGAAGGGAGGCGTCAGCTGTGGTTGAGAGACGATCTGGACCGAGCTATTGCCCCGGACATCGTGCCGGGCGACCTCGCCGAGGATTTGTGATGTTGGAGCGCCCGCTTCCACGCTTTGTGGAGGTGCGTCGGCTTGCCCGCGGTTCGGTCGCGTTCTACTTCCGGATCCCGACCTATTACCGCAAGCTCGGCTGCGAGATGGCAAATGAGCCACTTGGGACAAGCTACGAAGCCGCATGCGGCGATGACGGAAAAGGCGGACGCGCCGCCACACTCAATGCCTGGTTCGATGAGTGGAATGACCAGCGCACAGGAGAGTCAGGCGAGCGGGGAAAGATTGCGCGCTATGGCACAATCGATTGGCTGTTCCGGCAATACAAGATGGAGAAGGCCTATACCGAGAAAGTCTCTCCGAGGTCACGCCCTGACTACGAGCGGATCATGCAGATGATCAGCGATACCGTCGGTAAGAGCGGACGACGGATCGGCGAACGGCAGATCATGGAAGTCACGCCACGGGCCGCTGACAAAATCTACGACAAGATCATCAACGGGCCGAACGGACTCAGGCTGCGGCAGGGTGATAAAGTGGTCGGCCTCTGTCGCAAGGTCTGGCGCATCATGCGTCGGCTGCACCCGGAGCTGTTCGATAAGAAACACCCGAACCCCTGGGACGACTTCACCCTCAAGAGCCGCACCAAGACCAAGAAGCACGCGGTCACCCGCGAGGAGGTCTATAAATTTGCGTGGGGCTGCATTAAGGAGGGCCGGCCTGAACCCGCGGCTGTCGCAGTGATCTGCTTTGAGTGGCTGCAACGGCCCGAGAATGTGGTGGCCGGTTTTTTGACTTGGCCCGACTATCGTAGCAAGAATTGGCCACACGCCGTTCGCATCGAGCACCATAAGAACAAGGCGTTGGTCTGGCATCCGCTCGAAGAGACTCTCGACGGAGAGACGGTCAAGTTTTATGCCGAAGCAGAGGACGTCTTGAGCCATCTGCCCAAGCTTGGCGTCCCGATGATCATGCGCCGGATCGAAAAGGGTGAGCGCAAGGGCCACGCCAAAGTGTGGTCCTACCCTGGCATGGAAAAAGCGGTGCAGCAGATGCGCAAGAAGATCGACGGCGTGTCAAAGCTGTTCACGCTTGATGCCTGTCGACACGGCGGCATGACCGAGTTTGAGGAAGCCGAACTGACGGACGGCCAGGGTCGTGCGCTTTCCGGACACAAGACCGCACAGGCCTATCGCGGCTATGCCAAGGAAACGATGGTGCGAGCGTTGGCTGCGACCCGTAAGCGACATGCACATCTCTTGGCGCAGAAGGAGCTCGATCAGCAGAATACTGATGGAGCAGCATCATCTCGAGATGAAATGCAGCAGACCTCCCCAAGGTCGAAGACTAGCGTCGGATCGCAAAGATAGACTTCGCGCTTAGTTGAGCGCTGCAAATGGGTTGATGGCGTTTTGCGGCTGGCGATCCCGCACGCGACGTCAGCGGCAACGACTGAAAGCTTGCAACCCGCAGACAGCGTTCCGCGCTCAATTCGTATGTTGATGAGTTGAGCGGGCGTTCGCCCCGCGACGTCTTCTATCGGCCTCGACCAAACGAAACCAGCACAGAATTTCCAGATGCGGGGCAAACTGAATTTCCAAATGCGCTGGAAAATTCCGGCTCGAGTAAGCTGTTTGCTTAACAAAGTCAGTGTGTTAGCGCTGGCTGGGGCGGGAGGGATCGAACCTCCGAATGGCGGAATCAAAATCCGCTGCCTTACCGCTTGGCTACGCCCCAAAAGGCCTGGCCGGAACACGGGATCGACCGACGCGATCCGTGTCCGGCACCGCCGGTCTATAGAGGGTATCTCGCCATTTCAACAGGCAGCGGGGGCGAATTTCACCCCAAAATCAGCTCCATCGATGTGACCCTTTATAAAGGGTCCCTGCTTCCGGTCTCCCGGGCCGGTTTTTCGCGCCCGGGCGGGACCGATACCGCCCCCCGGAGAGTTGAGAGAACCCTGGTTTCGTGGGAAGACGGCGGCAGCTCATTAGCCAAAAAGCGAGATTATCGTCATGACTTACCGCGCGCCGATCTCCGACATCCTGCTCGCGCTCAACCACGGCGCCGGACTGCAGGCGGCCGTGAAGGCCGGCCATTACGGTGATTTCGACGCCGAGATCGCCGCCGCCGTGCTGGAGGAAGCCGGCAAATTCGCCGGCGACGTGCTGGCGCCGCTGAACCGGGTGGGCGACGAACACGGTATCAAGCTTGCGGACAACAAGGTGACGACCGCGCCGGGCTGGCCCGATGCCTATCAGCGCTGGGCCGCCGCCGGGTGGAACGCGGTGTCCGGCCCGGAAGACTTTGGCGGCCAGGGCCTGCCGCTCGCGATCAACGCCGCCTGCACCGAAATCTGGAGCGCGTCGAATATCGCCTTCGGCCTCTGCCCGCTGCTGACGCTTTCGGCGATCGAGGCGCTCGACGCCCATGGCACTGAGGAACTGAAGAAGGTCTATCTGCAAAAACTCGTCTCCGGCGAATGGACCGGCACCATGCAGCTCACCGAGCCGCAGGCCGGCTCCGACGTCGGCGCGCTGCGCACCCGTGCCGAACGCGCCGGCGACGGCACCTACCGCATCAAGGGCACCAAAATCTTCATCACCTATGGCGACCACGACATGACCGACAACATCGTGCATTTCGTGCTGGCGCGCCTGCCCGATGCGCCTGCGGGCACTAAGGGGATTTCGCTGTTTTTGATTCCGAAATTCCTCGTCAATGCCGACGGCTCGCTCGGTGAGCGTAACGACATCTATCCGTCCGGCGTCGAGCACAAGCTCGGCATGCACGCCTCCCCCACCTGCACCATGACGATGGGCGATCATGGCGGCGCGATCGGCTACCTGATCGGCGAGGAAAACAAGGGCATGCAATGCATGTTCACGATGATGAACCAGGCCCGCCTCGGCGTCGGCCTTGAAGGCGTCGGCATCGCCGACCGCGCCTATCAGCAGGCGCTGGCCTTCGCGCAAGAACGCAAACAGGGCCGCGCCGTCGGCAAGAAGGGCGACGGGCTCGATCCGATCATCGTGCATCCCGACGTCAAGCGTATGCTGTTGCAGATGCGCAGCATGACGGCCGCGGCGCGCTCGATCTGCTATGCAACGGCAGTCGCGCTCGACATTGCAGCGCGCGCCAAGGACCCCAAGGTGCGCGCCGATGCCGCCGCGCGCGGCGCGCTGCTGACGCCGATCGCAAAGGCGTTCTCCACCGATATCGGCAACGAGGTGACGTATCTCGGCGTGCAGATTCATGGCGGCATGGGCTTCATCGAGGAAACCGGCGCCGCGCAGCATTACCGCGATGCGCGCATCACCTCGATCTATGAGGGCACCAACGGCATCCAGTCGATCGACCTCGTGACACGAAAACTCGCGGCGAATGGCGGCGCATCGGTGTGGGCGCTGCTCGATGAACTCGGCGGCATCGTCAAGCAGGTCGAAGCCTCGAACGATCCGGCCTTCGGCACGACCGGCGCAAAGCTGCGCGACGCGCTCGGCTCGCTCGAGCGCGCCAGCAAGTGGCTCCTGGAGCGCGTGGCGTCTGCGCCCAACGACGCACTCGCCGGCGCCACGCCTTATCTGCGCCTGTTCGGCTCGACGCTCGGCGGCTGCATGCTGGCCGGCGAAGCGCTGGCCGCGAAGAGCCATGGCGATGCGGGCGATCCGCAGCGTTACGTGACGGTCGCGCGGTTCTTTGCTGAGAACATCACCGTGCAGGCCGGCGCGCTGGAGAAGACGGTGACGGACAGCGCCGATGCCGTGAACGGCGCGGATGCGGCATTGCTGGGGTAAGCCTTTGTAGGGCGGTAGGCGTAACCCGCCTTCGCGAGTCCGGGCTCGACGAACCAAGCGGCGGATTACGCCTGCGCTGATCCGCCTACGGTCCTTGCCCTTAGTGGGTACCGCACGCGAATCCCAAAAAAGCACAACAAGTTCCATTGTGCCGCTCGTTGTTTTGAGGCAACACCCTTGAAAAAACAGATTGTCCCGTAGTCTCCGGCCGTTGCGGATTCATTTCGCAATCCGAAGAATGAACCCTGTCGCGTGCTTGTGTAATCAGGCTCATGCGGAGCCTTGGGAGGCCGGATCATGGACCCCTGGCGATTGGCGACGACGGCGCAGCGCCGCATCAACGTTCTCGCGGGCCTGGCTCTCGCGAGCTGGATTATCGTTTGTCTCGCTGGCTTCGATTCGGCTTCCACCGAACGCGTCAGCGCTTCTGTCGTCAGCGCTTCCATCAAGAATGTCGCCGCTTTCATCGAGAGCGCCGACGCACCTTCAATCGTGGAACGTCAGGAACCATCTCTCCCCGCAACCGCCGAGCCTACGCACAAGCCGCCTGTGATCGCGCTGGCAAGCGCCGCCATCGATGTGCCAATCCCTACCGCATCCGTGATCGAGAAAGCGCCTGACACGACGAAAGCTCCTGACACGACCGCAGGCCTGGAGGAGCCGAAACCTGTTGTCGTGGCCGCGCTGACCGACCCGGCGGAGATACTGCCGCCGGAAACATCTTCCGCCGAGGTTGCGACGACGGTCATGCCCGATCCTGCACCCGACAATGCCGTGCAAGCTGTGCGCACCATCGAAATCAACGAGGAATGTCTGGTCGTAGAGCCCTGCATCGATCGCTATTTGTGGGCTCTCTACGAACGCGCGCCCAAGATCGACGCCATCAAGGTGCATGAGCAGAGGAAAGTGACGGTCAAGAGGAAGGGCAAGACGGTGACCGTCACCAAAACCTTTACCAGGCGTGTCGACGAGGATTTTACGTGGAAGGACCCGAAGGCCGCGGAAAGAGCCGGCATGACCATGATGGACTACGTGATAGGAGGCATGGACAAAAGCTTCAAGCTAAAGCTCTTTCATACGCTCCACGCGGCTGAGCAGGCCGGTCTCTCGCCCGGCATCACCAGCGCATTTCGCGATGACTACCGTCAATCGATTGCAACCGGGCTGAAGGCAGCAAGCGACCGATCCTACCATGGCGGGAGTTTGCGTGGCGGCTACGGCCGCGGACTCGCGGCAGACGTGGTGAGCGTCAAGGGCGCGAGCCGGGCGCAGCGATGGGTCTCCACCGAAAAGCTCTGGAACTGGATCGACGAGCGCGGCAAGGAATTTGGCATCGGGCGGCCCTACCTAGACAGAGATCCGCCGCACGTCGGGCCGATCGACGGCAAGGAATATGCCTCTCGCCGCGGCGGCACGAACACGCAGGAAGCGCAAGTGAGTGCAAAGAAGCGCGTCCGTGTGACCGCGCGGCACGATCACAAGCGACACGATCAAAAGGCAGCAAAACAGGCGAAAACCGCGAAGTTGTCGAAAGGCAGGACCATGTAGCCGGTTCAGGCACTCCCTTCCCGCATGGCGGGAAAAAAGCCAAGTTGGACGGCTGCCTCCAACCTCGGCGCCTCAGCGTCGCGAACTGGCCGCAGCGACCGTCAAGGCGATCGCTGCGGGATCGCAGCAGAGCACCATCAATAATATCAGCCAGCGAACCGCGGCTTCGGGTGCGGCACCGACCATCATCGCGAGATACTGGATCGGGCCCGTAGATGCTTCGATGCGCGAACGTTCGCCGGCCAGCGCGGCGCGTTGTGCCTGCAGTCCAACCAGCGTTGCGGTGGCCGCCTGGCGCTGCGCATCCAGCCCATCCCGCGTCGCGCGCTCCTGCGTTGCGATGTTGATGGCCCGCGTCACCCGGCCGCGGCGGGTTGATTCATCCACGGCACGGTCGATTTGCGCAATGCGGTTGGCCAAATCGGCAACGACAGCCGATTGCGCCGAGACGCGAGCGTCGAGCGATTCAATGCGCTCGGTGACGCCGGAGCGCGCCGTGGCCGCGACGCTGACATGCGCCTCGACCAGCTTGCCAAACACGCCGGCGGCGTTGATCAGCGCAAGGCCGGCAACAAGCGCGACCATGACCGAGCGCATTTTCCAGTTGGTCCGGCGCCAATGCGCCGCCAGCCATCCGGCGATCACCAGCTTGCCGGCCTCCATCGTGGCGGCAAGCACCATCACGGCAACCGGATCACCGGGAAATATTTCGGCCATGCCCGCGACTGAAAAATAGGCCGCAACCGTTGCCAGCGCGAAAGCTGCAACAAGGGCGATGGTGCGGCTGGTGACTGTCGACGTGGCGGGAACGGCCTCCGCCACGATGGGCGCGACGGAAACCGTCAGCGGCTCGAGCTGCGCGTTCGGCGCGTCCGGCTCGCCACCGAGCTCGGTTGTCTTGACGTCGGCTGTCTTGACGTCGGTTGCCTTGTCTTCGGTTATCTTGTCTTCGGTTATCTTGGCCTTGGCGGCCTTGGCCTTGGTACTCTTGCCAGCCTTGCCGCGACCGGAAGCGGAAGAGGAGCGGCCGCGCTTCGTTGCCGGCAATGGCGCCTCGCCAGATGGTTCGACGCTCATCTCTTCCGCAGGTGTAGCCACCAATCTGGGCGTGCGGTTTGAGGCATTCGCCCAGGCGTCAAGCTGATGTCTGATGCGCGCAGCGTCGCTGTCGCCCTCCGACAGTTCGGCCGCGGAGATCGCTTGCGTGGTTGCACGGCCTGTCATGTGGCACCCTGCCTCGTAACGGCGAAAGCCAGCTTCTCCTCGGCGAAGAACTGGAGTGTGCCGTAACCTTCCGTGTCGACGGCATATCTAAAGCTTCCGTCAACAGTCGGAAAAACGGCGACAACCGTACCCGACTCGTGATCGTTAGCGACGTTTTCGACTTGCTCGCCAATCGCAAACTTCGACATCGAAAACTCCTTTGCGGATTCGTCGATGCGATTATATCTGCACAAGCAGGCGGTAGCTTCTTAACGATGCGCCTTCCGGAATTTAGGACGCTGGTTGTTGCACGAATGTCTCATCCTGCTCCCGGGAGGGGAACCGCTCTGCACATGGAGCGCGAAACCAACACGGCGCAATGTCCGGATTGAGTCAGAAGTGCGCTTCGTTTCGGCCGACAGGATCGCTGCGCCCTTTCCTGCGAACGCTCATCGCGAGTCCGCCCGATGCAATACAGAACTGTTGCCGCTTAACGACAGTCATCGCCATTCCGACAGGGCGACCGTAATTCTACGCTTTGCGAATCGTCCGCGTCGCGCCTCTACTGTCAACGCAATCTGTATTCCCTGAGCGTTCTATTCCGTGCCGCGTCAGAAAACGCGCGGGTGCTGAACTGCGTATTTTTGCGGGCCGTTTTCCCTACGGGGCGCCCCGAAGACCACGGTGTGAACCGTGTCTGGCATGAACCCTGCATAGGCTGAACGAAATAAGCTAAACGAACTGATATCCAGCAACGAAGGTCACCATGCTCGTTACTCTCGTCGCCGTTCTCTGCAATAGCCAGCTCTGTCTCGAAAAAGTCGTCACCACCAGTGACCAGTCCGGCATCACCATGAGCGCCTGCGCTGTCAACGCGCAGATCGGAATTGCTGACTGGCTCGCCAAGGGCCCGTATCGCGAATGGCGATTACAGCGCTACAAGTGCGTGCTCGGAAAGTACACGCCGAAAAATGAGGCGTGAAGTGAGCACACTTCGTGGGACGGATTAGCCGCAGGCGTAACCCACCGCCACACGGAAAATATGGCGGATTACGCTTTCGCTAATCCGCCCCACGCACTCGCTCAAATGGCAAGCCATGTGAGCCCACCCGGCAGATCGCTGGCTGCGAAATCGACTTGCAGGACTCGTCGGTGAGCAGGCGCGCGAGCGGCCTCCGAGCAGTGCAGGATCGGCGTCGAGTAGAGCCAAATGTCTCCGGCGTCCGCAAGGCAGGTGGCGGTCCCGCAGTGTCGAATGACCGACTTCAGCCTGCCTTCCGGAATTTGCCCTAGCCGATGCGATCCCGGCGCGATTAGAAGCGGCGCATTCGTCTTGGGCACTGCATCCAAATGAACGCGGAGCGTCACCATACCCGCCAAGAGCTCAAATGGCGGCGCCACGTGAAGCAAGCCACTCTTGATGGTCCACGGGCCAAAGCCTTCGACCTCCACCCGCCGGTCGACCACGATCGTTCGATCCTGATGCCAGGGGAGTCCCCAGTTGGTAGAAGCCGTCTTGTCGAAAAGGATTGCTCTGACGGGCCGAGCGGCATCGCCGAGAACCGAGGCTGCCACGTTCCAGATCGCACCTGATGATGTCAGAAGCGGCCGAAGCGCAGGAATGCCGTACAGCCTGATGCCTGCCTGGTCCGGCGGTAGACTCGCGACTGCGTTCTCGAGCCCTCGCAGATCCGAGGCATCGAGCGCCCTGCGAATGCGTAACGCGCCGTCCTTTGCAAACGTCGTGGTGTCGGGTTTGGAGAGTTCGATCCGCGTCGTCATTCCAGTAATACTTGGCGCGTAGGGATTTGATGGGTTCGCTGCGCTCTACCCATCCTACAGAATCTACGAAATCGGCTTCAGCCCGGCCTCGATCGCGGCTCTTCGCGGCTCCAGGAACGGCGGCAGCGCCAGTTTCTCGCCGAGGCTCTCCATCGGCTCGTCGGTCGCGAAACCGGGGCCATCCGTTGCGATCTCGAACAGGATGCCGTTGGGCTCGCGGAAATACAGGCTGCGGAAATAGAAGCGGTCGATCTCGCCGCTGTTGGGGATGCGCAACTCGTTCAGCCGCTGCGTCCAGGCGTGATACTGCGTCTCGTCGCGGGTGCGGAACGCGACATGATGGACGCCACCGGCGCCCTGGCGGGCGATTGGCGAGGCCTTGTCTTCGAGCACATGCAGCTCCGCGGCGGGACCGCCCTCGCCCATCTCGAAGACATGAATCTCGGCGCCGTGGGCGGCATACTCGCGCACGCGGCGCATGTTCATGACTTCGGTCAGCACGAAGGCCGTGCGCGACAGCTCGTGCACGGTCAGCACGATCGGACCGAGCCCGCGGATCTGGTGCTCGACCGGCACCGGGCTGCGCTCCCATGGCGAGGCCGGCCCCACACCGCCATCATCGACCAGCACCAGCCGCTGCCCCTCGCCGTCCTCGAACGGCAGCGTCAGCCGGCCGTCGACTTCGATGATATCGCGGGTCGCTGCGCCCGCCTGCTTGAGGCGATCCCGCCAGTAGCCGAGGGTCTTCTCGCCGGCGACGCGCAGGCCGGTGCGCGAGATCGAGTTGGTGCCGCGCCGCTCCGGCGCGGCCGGGAAATCGAAGAAGGTGAGATCGGTGCCGGGATTGGCTTTGCCGTCGGCATAGAACAGATGATAGGCGCTGACGTCATCCTGGTTGACGGTCTTCTTCACCAGCCGCATGCCGAGCAGGCCGGTGTAAAAGGCCAAATTCTCCCGCGGCTTCGCCGAAATCGCGGTCAGGTGATGAATTCCGCCTAGCTGCATTGCGTTGTCCTTGTAGTCACATGGTGGGCGGGACCGTTTGGCCTCTTGCCGGATCATGTAGGATATGGCCCGATGAATGGCCAGCGCCACCCCATCCGCCCCACCGTCATTGCGAGCGCAGCGAAGCAATCCATCGCGCCGCACGAAGAAAGAATGGATTGCTTCGTCGCTCCGCTCCTCGCAATGACGAGGAAACAGCCACCTGCTATGTCACTGCCATGAAAATTTTCCGTATCCTTGTAGCATTCGCGGTCGTACTGGCGCCTGCCGCGTCATCATTCGCCCAGGCCGCCGCCCCCGTCGACCTGCGCATTCTCGCGATCAATGATTTTCACGGCTACCTCCGTCCGCCGCCCGGCGGGATCATAATCGCCGATCCCGAGGACAGCACGAAGAAGATCACCGTCGCCGCCGGCGGCGCCGAGCATATGGCGACGCTGGTGCGCCAGCTTCGCGACGGCCACAAGAACTCGATCTTCGTTGCGGCCGGCGACCTGATCGGCGCCAGCCCGTTTTTATCGGCGATGTTCCATGACGAGCCAACGATCGAAGCGCTGTCGATGATGGGCTTGAATATTTCCGCGGTCGGCAATCACGAATTCGACGAAGGCAAGGACGAACTCTTGCGCATGCAGAATGGCGGCTGCCATCCGGTCGACAAATGCCAGGGGCCGCACCCGTTTCTGGGCGCGAAATTCCGCTATCTCGCCGCCAGCACGATCGAGAAGAGCAGCGGCAAGACGGTGTTTCCTCCATACGAAATTCGCGCGTTCGATGGCATTCCGGTCGCTTTCATCGGCCTGACCTTGAGGGGCACGCCGGGCCTCGTTTCACCTGTCGGCGTTGCCGACCTCGAATTCCGCGACGAGGCGGCGACAGTGAATGCGCTGATCCCGGAGTTGAAAGCGCGGGGCGTCGAGGCCATCGTCGTCCTGATCCACGAAGGCGGATTGCCGACCGGCGATTACAACGAATGCGCCGGCATTTCGGGGCCGATCGTCGACATCGTCAAAAAATTCGACAAGGCGGTGGATGTCGTGGTCTCCGGCCATACCCATCGCGCCTATGTCTGCGAGATCGACGGACGGCTCGTTACCTCCGGCGACAAATATGGCACGCTCGTCACCGCGATCGATCTCAAGCTCGATCCCGTCACGCGCGACGTCATCAGCGCCAAGGCCGACAACACCATTGTCCGCACCGCAACGCTGGCGAAGGACGCCCAGCAGACTGCGCTGATCGAATCCTATGACAGGCTTGCCGCGCCGATCGCCAACCGCCCGGCTGGCTCGGTGACCGCAACGCTGTCGCGTGTGCCGAATCCCGCCGGCGAAAGCCCGCTCGGCGACATCATCGCGGATGCGCAACTCGCGGCGACCAGCGGCGAGACGAAAGGCGGCGCAGTCATCGCCTTCACCAATCCCGGCGGCGTGCGCGCCGACGTAACGCGCAAGGAAGATGGCGCGGTGACCTATGGCGACCTGTTCGCCAGCCAGCCGTTCCGCAATCAACTGGTGACGCTGACGCTGACGGGCAAGCAGATCAAGGACATGCTGGAGCAGCAATGGCTCGATCCGAAGCTCCCGCGGATCCTGCAGGTGTCGAAGGGATTTGCCTATGCGTGGGACGCGACCAGGCCTGAGGGTGAGCGCGTGTTGGCGGAGCGGATGTCGCTGAACGGGCGACCGATCGATCCGGCCGCGAGTTATCGCGTCACCGTCAACAATTTCCTTTTCGTCGGCGGTGACGGCTTCACCGTGCTCACGCAGGCAACCGCGCCGCAAGTCAGCGTCTATGACGTCGACGCGCTGCACGCCTTTTTCAAGGCCAATAGCCCGGTCAGCCCGACCGCCGCCGATCGCATCACCAGGATAAATTAGCGGCACGCACCGGTGCGTCCCCGGATGCTGCGCAGCGCGAAGTGGTGCGCTGCTGATCCGGGGTCCACGTGTTGCCATTGTGGGTCCCGGCTCTGCGGTGCATCATCAAGCGACGCTGCACCGCGTCCGGGACACGGAAACTGGCAGAAAAGCCATCATTGTCTGCGATGCCGCGGGCCTTTCCGAGCGGCCCCTAAGCGCCTAGATTAGCCGGTCTTACCGGCGCGTTCCTATACGCCAGGATTTTTGCATGACGCTTCTTCTGACCCATATCGCTTGTCTCGACCATGTCACGCCTCCGGGGCATCCCGAGCGCCCCGATCGGCTGCGCGCGGTCGCCGAGGTGCTGGCGGATGAGCGCTTCAAGCCGCTCACGCGCGGCGAAGCGCCGGAAGGCAGTCTCGATTCGGTCACGCTGTGCCATGGCGAACATTATATCGGCGAACTCCGCCACATCGCCCCTCAGAGCGGGATGATCTATATCGACAGCGATACCTCGATGTCGCCGGGCACCTGGGAAGCGGTGATGCGCGGCGTCGGCGGCGCGGTGGAGGCGACGGATGCGGTGATGTCCGGAACCCACCAGAATGCCTTCGTCGCGGTGCGCCCGCCCGGCCATCACGCCGAAGTCTCGAAGCCGATGGGCTTCTGCTTCTTCGACAATGCCGCGATCGCCGCGCGCCATGCGCAGCGCAAATACGGCATTGGCCGCGCCGCGATCGTCGATTTCGACGTTCATCACGGCAATGGCACGCAGGACATTTTCTGGCACGATCCGACCGTGATGTATTGCTCGACGCACCAGATGCCGCTGTTTCCAGGCACTGGCGCCAGCGGCGAGCGCGGCGAGCATGACACCATCGTCAATGCGCCGCTGGCTTCCGAGGACGGCAGCGCAAAATTCCGCGCCGCGTTCGAAAATCTGATCCTGCCGCAATTGCAGAAGTTCTCGCCGGAACTGATCATCATCTCAGCCGGCTTCGACGCGCACTACCGCGACCCACTCGCCTCGATCAACCTGAAGGCGGACGATTTCGGCTGGGTCACCCGCAAGCTGATGGATGTGGCTGAGAGCACCGCCGGCGGGCGGGTTGTCTCGGTGCTGGAGGGCGGCTACGACCTGCAGGGGCTGAAAGAGTCGGTCGCGGCGCATGTCACGGCGCTGATCGGCACGTAAATCCCCGCCTCAATAGGCCCTCAAAAGCCTTTGTTTCGACGCGTTTTCTTCACGCGAACCGGTACCCACTCCGCCTGAAAACGCTATAGTTTGATTCCGCGCCTGAATGGCGCGCATTCGGGAACTGGATATGGCCGAAAACACCCAGGTAGACGTCACAAAACTCACCTTCGAGCGGGCGATCGAGGAGCTTGAATCGATCGTGAAACGGCTCGAGGACGGCAAGGTGCCGCTGGAGGAATCGGTCGCGATCTACGAACGTGGCGAGGCGCTGAAGCGCCGCTGCGAAGAATTGCTGCGGCAGGCGGAGGCCCGCGTCGACAAGATCACGACCGATGCGAACGGCCGGGTCACGGGGACCGAGCCGCTCGACGTGCAGTAAACCCGCCGTCTGGTCTTGGGGGGTTCGCGAACAACCGGGAATATTGGGCGAATTCCGCACTCCCGGCCGTGGCAGGCGGGCCAGCCGAATTAGTTCTTTGCCCCCGGCACAGCCTGATATAGTCCGCCGACACTTGGGGACACTACGTGCGCGTCCAGCACCGTCATATCATCTATATTCAGGGTTACGATCCGCGCGGGCTGGCGCAATATTACCGCATGTTCCGGACCGAGCTGCGCAAGTTCGGCCGGCTTTATCAGCTCGAAACCACCATCAGCCGCCCAAAGGTGGCATCCGACAACGAGATCGCCTCATGGATCATCGACACCAAGGCTGAGGACTGGCAGACACGCACGTCCTACGACTTCCTCCGGTTCGAGGATTTCATCCAGCAAGACCTGGCGTCGCCGATCTGGCGCACGGTGTTCAGCGCGGTCTGGATCTACTGGCGTCTCGTCTTCGCCGGTACCATCGCCCGCTTCGGCAAGGCGAACTGGCGCTTTGCCACGTTCATCACCTATCCGCACCTGATCCTGCTACTCGAAGCCATCGGTGCTGCAGCCATCGCTTTCGTATTCGAGAAGGGCCTGAACGCGATCGGCATTCCCGACGCATTCAGCATCGCGACCGCCGCCGCCATCTTTGTGGCGCTGCTCGGGGCCATGCTGAAATACACCGAGAACGCCACTTACGTGCTCTATCTCCTGTGCGACACGATCTGGACCTGGGAGTTCTCGCACCGCGAGCGCCCCGAATGGGACCAGCGCATCGGCCGTTTTGCGCAGCACCTCGTCAATGTCGCCAAGAACACCGACGCCGACGAGATCGTCATCGTCGGCCATAGTTCCGGATCGTTCCTGTCGACGGAAATGCTGGCACGCGCACTGAAGCTCGATCCCGCGCTCGGCCATCACGGGCCTCGGGTCGTGCTGCTGACGATCGGCGGCAATTTCCCGATCGTTGGCTATCACGCCGCATCCAAGGAGTTTCGCGAGCATCTGCGGATGCTGGCAGTCGAGCCGTCGATCGACTGGATCGACTGTCAGGCCCGCAAGGACGTGATGAACTTCTACCAGTTCGATCCGGTCACGAGCCACGGCATCGACGTCGGGTCCGCCAGGCGAAACCCGAAGATCGTGCCGGTTCGCTTCCGCGACATCATCCGGCCCGAGCACTACAAGAAATTCCGCTGGCAGTTCTTCCGCGTGCATTTCCAGTTCGTGATGGCCAATGAGCTGCCCAACGCCTACGACTTCTTCATGATCGTCTGCGGGCCGGTCCCGCTCAGCGCGCGGATCGCCGCCCCCGACGCCGCGCTTGATGTGGCTACCGGCGATTCCGGAGCGCGCGATCGGGCCTGGAAGAGGATCGAAGCAGCCAGTGCCGCGGCCACAAGTGCCGCCGATTTGAGCAAATTGGAACCGTCCGTCCGCCGCAGCGGTTGAAGGATCGAGGCTTTTTGCCTCGTCACCCCGGAACCGAATCGGCTCTCCGGGTTGGCTTTGGCGGCGGCTTTGGTGTAAAGCTTGCGGTTCTATGGGTTGGGGAGAGCCGCCCGCGGCGGGTTTCGGCCGGCTGCAAGCACCTCAAATATCAAAAGAAACTGAACCGGGAAGGGTTAGAAGCGACTAAGTGATGCATATCACATGGTTCAAACCGGAGTGCATCTAGGCTTTCAAATCAGGTACCGGCCTGCCGGACTGGCAGGTGGGCCCGGATTTTCGCGGCGCGGTTAACGCGCTTCCCGTCTCGCGTCGGGCCTTTATCCCGACATGCAAAATTGGAATATCGCTGTGACCACATTTAGTAAAACGCCGCTTCTCGATACCATCCGCACGCCCGATGATCTACGCAAGCTCAAGATCGAGCAGGTGCGGCAGGTCGCGGACGAGCTCCGCCAGGAAACCATCGATGCCGTCTCGGTGACCGGCGGCCACTTCGGCGCCGGCCTCGGCGTCGTGGAACTGACCACCGCGATCCACTACATCTTCGACACCCCGCGCGACCGCCTGATCTGGGACGTCGGCCACCAGGCCTACCCGCACAAGATCCTGACCGGCCGCCGCGACCGCATCCGCACGCTGCGCACCGGCGGCGGCCTCTCCGGCTTCACCAAGCGCACCGAGAGCGACTACGACCCGTTCGGCGCCGCGCACTCCTCGACCTCGATCTCCGCCGGCCTCGGCATGGCCGTGGCGCGCGACCTCTCCGGCGGCAAGAACAACGTTATCGCCGTGATCGGTGACGGCGCGATGTCAGCCGGCATGGCCTATGAGGCCATGAACAATGCGGGCGCAATGAACTCGCGTCTGATCGTCATCCTTAACGACAACGACATGTCGATTGCGCCGCCGGTCGGCGCGATGAGCGCGTATCTGTCCCGCCTCTACTCCGGCAAGACGTACCGCACGCTGCGCGATGCGGCCAAACAGATCAACAAGCGCCTGCCGAAAATCCTCGCCAACCGCGCCAACCGCGTCGAGGAATATTCCCGCGGCTTCATGATGGACGGCGGCACGCTGTTCGAGGAACTCGGCTTCTATTACGTCGGCCCGATCGACGGCCATAACCTCGACCATCTGCTCCCGGTCCTCAAGAACGTCCGCGACATGGAAACCGGCCCGATCCTGGTGCACGTCGTAACGCAAAAGGGCAAGGGCTACGCCCCCGCGGAAGCTTCCGCCGACAAGTATCACGCCGTGGTCAAGTTCGACGTGGCGACCGGCGCCCAAGCCAAGGCCAAGCCGAACGCGCCGGCCTACCAGAACGTGTTCGGCCAGAGCCTGGTCAAGGAAGCCGAGAAAGACGACAAGATCGTCGCCATCACCGCCGCGATGCCGTCGGGTACCGGCGTCGACATCTTCAACAAGTCATTCCCGGAGCGCACCTTCGACGTCGGCATTGCCGAGCAGCATGCGGTGACGTTTGCGGCGGGGCTCGCCACCGAAGGCTACAAGCCGTTCTGCGCGATCTACTCGACCTTCCTGCAGCGCGGCTACGACCAGGTGGTCCATGACGTCGCGATCCAGAGCCTGCCGGTCCGCTTCGCGATCGACCGCGCCGGCCTGGTCGGCGCCGACGGCGCCACCCACGCCGGTTCGTTCGACAACGCCTATCTGGGCTGCCTGCCGAACTTCGTCATCATGGCGGCCTCAGACGAGGCCGAACTGGTGCACATGGTCGCCACGCAGGTTGCGATCAACGACCGCCCGAGCGCGGTGCGCTATCCGCGCGGCGAAGGCCGCGGCGTCGAAATGCCCGAATTCGGCGTTCCCCTCGAAGTCGGTAAGGGCCGCATCGTCCGCCAGGGCAACAAGATCGCCTTGCTCTCGTTCGGCACGCGTCTGGCCGAATGCGAGAAGGCGGCGGACGAACTCGCCGCCCACGGCCTTTCCACCACCATCGCCGATGCGCGCTTCATGAAGCCGCTCGACGTCGATCTGGTGCTGAAGCTGGCGCGCGATCACGAGGTGCTGCTCACCATCGAGGAAGGCTCGATCGGCGGCTTCGGCTCGCACGTCATGCAGACCTTGGCCGAACATGGCATGCTCGACGGCGGCTTGCGGATGCGCGCGATGATCCTGCCCGACGAGTTCATCGACCACGATACCCCGAACGCGATGTACGCCCATGCCGGCCTCGACGCCAAGGGCATTGTTGCCAAGGTGTTCGATGCGCTCGGCAAGGACTACAAGACGGAGACGGTCAAGCTCGCCTGAGGGCAGGCTCCGTTGGTGTAATCGGTCTTACCGCGGCCTCGTTCCACCTCTCCCGCTCGCGGGGTCGATGCGAGCGAAGCTCGCTCTTAGGTCGGATCGCATCGAAAGATGCGGTCCGGGCGGGGAAGCTCCATCCACACGAACAGTGTGATTCGCGGCGGCACCCCCACCCCAGCCCTCCCCCGCACGCGGGAGAGGGAGCCCCGTCCCGCCGTGGTTAGCTGTTCGACTGCTCTCATTGCTTCCCGGCGCAGGTAATCCCATGAAGATCTATCTGGCAGGTCCCGATGTGTTCCTGCCCGATGCAATCGAGATCGGGCGCCGCAAGGCCGCGATCTGCGCCCGCCATGGCCTGATCGGTCTTTGTCCGCTCGATAATGCCGTCGACCTTGCCGCCGCCGACGCGTCGCTTTCGATCTTCAAGGGCAATGAAGCGATGATGGATGCGGCGGATGCGATCATTGCCAATCTTACGCCGTTTCGCGGCCCCAGTGCCGACGCCGGAACCGTCTATGAACTCGGCTACATGGCCGGCCGTGGCAAGCTCTGCCTGGCCTACAGCAACGATCCCGCAGCCTATATTGAGCGCGTAAAGCGGAACTACCACGTGACCAAATCCGCCACCGGCCAACTGATCGACGGCGACGGGCTGACGGTGGAAGATTTCGGCCTGCCCGACAATCTCATGATGATCCACGCGCTCGATCTGCATGGTGCTAGACTGGTGACGCCGCGGCAGCGGCCGCAAGATATCTGGCACGATCTCACCTCATTCGAGGTCTGCGTCGCTCTGGCGGCGGATCGCGCCACCGGCAAATCGGACTGAACTTGACGGACAAGAGCGACAGCGAAACCTCTCCCCGCAAGCGCGTGGACGTGCTTCTGGTCGAGCGCGGCCTGTTCGAAAGCCGCGCCCGCGCACGCGCCGCGATCGAGGCCGGCGGCGTGACGGCCGACGGCAGGCCCGTGCTGAAGGCATCGGACATGATCGCCGCCAATGCCGAATTGTCCGCCCAGCCCGCGCACCCCTACGTCTCACGCGGCGGCGTCAAGCTCGCGGGCGCGCTGGAGCAGTATCCGATCGAGATCGAGGGTCATGTCTGCCTCGATGTCGGCGCCTCCACCGGCGGCTTCACCGAAGTGCTGCTGGCGAACGGCGCGAGCCTCGTCTTCGCCATCGATGTCGGGCGCGGCCAGTTGCATCCCTCGCTGCAGAGCCATCCCAGAGTCGTGTCGATGGAAGAAACCGACATTCGCCAGTTCGAGGGCAAGCGCCTGCCCGCCCGGCCGGATGTCGTCGTGATCGACGTCAGCTTCATTTCCTTGAAGGCGGTGCTGCCGGTGGCGCTGTCGCTGGCCGCAGCCCCGACGCATCTGCTCGCGCTGATCAAGCCGCAGTTCGAGGCGGAACGAAAGCACTCCAAGCACGGCATCATCCGCAACGCGATGGTGCATCAGGCGATCTGCGACGACATCTCGGCGTTCGCCGCCTCGCTCGGCTGCACCGACATCCAAGTGTTTCCGTCGTCGATCAAAGGCGGCGATGGCAATATCGAGTTCTTCATGGGCGCGCGCCGTGGCTGAAAGCGAACGCCTCGTCATCGACCATGTCGGCCATCACGGCGACGGCGTCGCCATATCAGGTGGCGGCAACATCTATGTGCCGTACACGCTCGGCGGCGAAACAATAGAGGCCGGTCCGGTTCCAGGCCACCATCCCGACCGCCGGCGATTGCTCAAGGTCGAGACAGCGAGCGTCGAGCGTGTCGCACCGTTTTGTCCGCATTTCGGCGTCTGCGGCGGCTGTGCGATCCAGCACTGGGACGCCGAGCCCTATCGCGGCTGGAAGCGCGAGTTGGTGGTGACGACGCTTTCGCAGGCGGGAATCGATTGCGATGTCGCAGCCCTCGTCGACGCCCATGGCGCGGGCCGCCGGCGCATTACCCTGCACGGCCGAATCGGAACGCACGATGTGCTCAAGGTCGGCTATGCAGCAGCGGGTTCGCACGACATCATTCCGATCGACCGCTGCCCGATCCTGGATCCGCAATTGAGCGGCGCGATCGAGGCCGCCTGGGCCATCGCCGAGCCGTTGATCGCGATGGGCAAGCCGCTCGACATCCAGATCACCGCGACCAATAGCGGACTCGACGTCGATGTGCGCGGCTCCGGGCCGGTATCGTCAGCCGTGGTCGCGCGGCTGTCGCGCATCGCCGAACAACACCGGCTGGCCCGCCTGACGCGCCATGGCGAGCTGGTGCTGATGCGAACGCCGCCTGTCGTTTCGATGGGCACCGCACAGGTGACGCTGCCGCCCGGCTCCTTCCTGCAGGCCACAGTGGCGGGCGAGGAGGCGCTGGCTGCGCTCGTTTCCGAACATTGCAAGCGAGCCAAGCAGATCGCCGACCTGTTCTGCGGCGTCGGTCCCTTTGCGCTGCGGCTTGCGGCGAAAGCGAAGGTCGCCGCCTTCGACAGCGACAGGGCGGCGATCGCGGCGCTGCAGAAGGCTGCGACGTCCACATCTGGCCTGAAGCCGGTCAAGGCCGAGCCGCGCGACCTGTTTCGCCGTCCGGTGATGCCGCAGGAATTGCGCGACTACGATACGGTGGTGTTCGATCCTCCGCGGCAGGGCGCGCAAGCGCAGGTGACGCAGATTGCGGCGAGCAAGGTAACGACGGTGGTTGCAGTATCGTGTAACGTCACGACATTCGCGCGCGATGCGAAGATCTTGATCGAGGGCGGCTTTAAAATAGAAGGCGTCACGCCAGTCGACCAGTTCCGCCACACGCCGCATGTGGAATTAGTGGCGAGATTTAAAAGGTGAACTCGTAGCCCGTAGCCCGGATGGAGCGCAGCGCAATCCGGGGGTGGTGCAGATGGCGACCATGTTCCCGGATTTCGCGTCGCTCCATCCGGGCTACGAAACAATCACCGCCCCCACCTGTCCTGCCAGATCTTCTCGCCTATCATGCAATTGACGCGCGGCTCCCTGCCCGCTGCAGGCACCACCGGGCGTTCGGGCGTGCGGCCGGCGATCTCGAGCAGCAGCTTGGTGCGGATCGCTTCCTTGAACTTGTCGCGTTCCTTGATCGTCACCACGAACGAGCCGGGGCCGCCGATGACGCAGTCCTCGTAATAGAAATCGAGATTGTCGATATCCATGGTGGAGTAAGACGGTTCCTTCACCATGATTGGCAGGCCATTGATGACGATGCCCTTTTCCAACGCGGCATCGCGCGCGATGAGGACCGGCGCGCCGTTGTTGTTCGGGCCATCGCCCGAGATGTCGATCACCCGCCGCAAACCGCGATGCGGGCTCTCGTCGAACAGCGGCATTGCGAAGTTGATCGCACCCGAAATCGAAGTGCGCGATGCCCGGCGGATCGGGGTCTTGACGATCTCGTTGGCGACGGCGTCGGCCGTCTCGGGTCCGTCGATCACGCGCCACGGGATGATGATCTTCTGGTCGGTTGATGCCGCCCACTCGAAATAGGTGATCGCGATCCTGCCGTTCGGCCCGCTCTTGAGTGCCTGCAAAAATTCCTTGGAGACGATCGCCTGCGCGTAGCCCTCCCGCTGCAGCGCCAGTTCATCCATGTCCATTGAGTAGGAGACGTCGACGGCAAGGACGAGTTCGACGTCGACGGTCGGATTGGCGTCCTTGTCGGACAGTTGGCGGCTGTGGGCGTTCAATTGGTGGCCCGGCCGGTTCGTTGGGTTCGGCGCGGCAACACCTGCCACGTCGCCGCCCGCGAGTACGCCGGCTACAAGCACGACCCCGATCGAGACATACCAGCGCATTGCGGCCCTCCCGTCGAACGACAGCAATGGTGACATGCAAAGCTGTCGACGCAAAGCGCTGAAATCATTTATCCTTCACATTCGGGTTAGGATCAGGCTTCCTCCACAGCCCGCGTGCCGGCAGGTTCCATCCCGCGGCTCGCCTGCCGGTATCAGATTTTGAACGATTAGAACGCCAGGCGCGACAGATGCGACGCGGCCGCTACGAAGGGCCGCATTGGTAACGATCATGGTTACGCCCCCAGCCGCGAGCGATGGCAGCCCTGAGAGCTGAAACTCTCGGCAAACCCCCAGTTTCAGGACCGGCCCGGAGCCTGTAAACTGATCGAGACGGCCGTCAGCCGCGGCGATCGGACGATGGCCCAGCGCTTGTCGGATTGCCGCGCCAACTGAGCACTGCCGGACCGTCTGAGTTCGTTCGCTTCGGGACTTAGCTGGAAATGGCAGATACCGTTGTCACGCCAAAAACCCAGGTCAAAACCAAGGTCGAACGGCCGCGCCTGCACAAGGTCATCCTGATCAATGACGACTACACGCCGCGCGAATTCGTCGTCACGGTGCTGAAGGCCGAATTCCGCATGAGCGAGGACCAGGCCCATAAGGTGATGATCACAGCGCACCGCCGCGGCGTCTGCGTGGTTGCCGTGTTCACCAAGGACGTCGCCGAGACCAAGGCGACCCGCGCCACCGACGCCGGCCGCGCCAAGGGTTATCCGCTCCTGTTCACGACCGAGCCGGAGGAGTAACGCGCCCGGCCCGTAGCCCGGATGGAGCGAAGCGCAATCCGGGTCAGTCTTTCCGCTCACCGAAATTGATCGTATCGGTACTCCCGTCGCCGCCCCAATCCGGAGGCAAAATGCCCGCACGGACGTAGCGATGCAGCGAAGAAAATGGCCAATCGGACGGAGATGCTGCTAGCTGATGCTTGACGGGATTAAAATGCACGTAGTCGGCGCAGCGCTCGAAATCCCGTGCATCACGTATGGTGTGCTCCCAAAAGCGTTTCTGCCAGAGAGAGTATTCTCCGCGATGGTCGCGCGAAATTTGAGCGCCTGTCGCGATGACGCCTCGCGTAAAGCTTCCCTTGATCCGTCGCCACCTATCCGAAAAGTCCGAGTCGCCGGGCGGCAAAGTTAGTATTGCATGTAAGTGGTCCGGGAGAATGACGATGGCCTCGGTCACAAAAGCCCGTTCGTTCCGCGTCTTCCGAAATGCCGCCCGTAGCAGCGCGATATGATCAATCAGCGCGGATGACCTTCGGTCATCCAGCGTGACTATGAAGAAAAACGTCCCACCGGGGACGAAATTACGCCGATAGTGCACCATGGTGCCAGTCTACACCGGATTGCGCTGCGCTCCATCCGAGCTACGGGGATCAGGCAGAGCCACAAGTGTAGCACGCTACTCGTAGCCCGGATGGAGCGCAGCGTAATCCGGGGACAGCTCGGGCCGCGGCGCAAATCCCGGATTGCGCTTCGCTCCATCCGGGCTTCTGTAACGGGCCTTGGTTTGTCAATCCCTCTTGCTTGGTCCACTTGCCGGGCACTTGCTTCTGTACGGGATCGGCGCTGAGGCCGTCACCTTCTGGGGTGCATGAGGAACCGGCCGGCCAATCTACGGGGTGCGTGGTTGTGAGCCGACTTCCCGGATGGCGGCCTGACCGGATCCATCGTCCCGGCGAGGGACTTCGCTCGGGGAGAGCCTGGTGTCTTGGCCCGCCCGGAATCGATCGATGCTCCTTGCTTAGGTTGCGGTGGCCTTGGCCATCGGGTTGAACGGTTTGGCGTCGGCAAGCATGCGGTGCAGGATGACGGCAAGCTTGCGCGCCAGCGCCACCTTGGCCTTGCGCATGCCCGCGCGTTTGGCGATCCGCATCGCCCAGCTCTTCAGCGCCGAGCAGCCCTTGATCGGTTTGGTCAGCATGACGTGAGCGGCCTGGTGGAGTGCCTCCCGCACCGAGGCATCGCCAATCTTGCTGATGCGGCCGGTGTAGTCTTTTTGCCCCGACTGATGTTTCTTCGGGGTCAGTCCGAAGTGCGCGCCTGTGGCCTTGGATGCGCGGAATCGCTTCGGATCATCGATCGCAGCGGCATAGGTGAGAGCGACGATCGGACCGACTGACGGCGTTGTCATCAGAAGCCTGGCCGGCGGATGCGATCGGGCGAGCTTCTGGGTTCGCTTGTCCAGGCTGCTGAACTCGCGCCGCAGCACGGCATGGGCTTCGAGCAGCGCCTTTGCCACCAGCTCCAGTCCAGGATGGCCGGCGACCAGCTCCCGGATACGGCTGGCGAACGTGCATTCGGTGGTCTTGCCGACCTTCAGGCCAAAGCCCCGGAGCACGCCACGCAGACTGTTCTCGACGTCGCGCAGCTTCGACTGCAGCAGTTTGCGCGCCGTCAGAACCGCACGCGTCTCCTGCGCTTCGATCGACTTGCAGTGCACCGGGCGGAACCAGCCCAGCCGCATCAGTTGCGCGATCCCGCGGGCATCATTGCGGTCCGACTTCACCGGCATCGATTTGAAGGCATCGCGGACGTGCCGCGTCTCCAAAAGCTCGACCGCAAACTTCGCTTCGCGCAGCGCCGCGTAAAGCCATTGCGACAGAGGACCTGCCTCCAGGCCGATCCGCTCGAGCGAAAGCCCCAACGACCGAAACCAGGCGATCAGGGCCTCCGGCTCGCTCGCCACCTTCGCCTCCCGCAAAATCTTGCCCGCGCCATCGACCACGCAAATGGTCGAGCTTTTCAAAGACACGTCGATTCCGGCATAGTGGTACATGGTCGTCCCTCGATGATGCTTGGAGCGGGCTCGCCCGACTCCGGTTATTGACACCATCAGTCTGTGGGACGACCGCCTCCCGGCAAAGCCGCACGCGAGCGCGCTTCCAAATCGCGCCGTAGCGAGCGTGCGGCTGGTTCGGCCGGCCCGTTACCCCATCTACGGATTCCTTAGGCCGCCGATTTTTCGTCGGCCAGGCCGTAGACGCGTGCCGCCTTTGAGAAACCGGCAACCGGAAACTCGCCCAGCTCGCTCCAGCCGCCGCGGCAAATTCCGGCAAAGCCTTCGGAGGCGACGACGGTGCGGCCGAGCTGGCTGGCGATCTTTTCCAGCCGCGCGGCGAGATTGACCGCGGGGCCGATGCAGGTGAAGTCGAGCCGATTGCCGCCGCCGATATTGCCGTAAAGAATTCGCCCGACATGCAGGGCAAGGCCGAAGCGAAAACGTTCGATCGTGTCTCCAATCGGATAATTCAGCTCGGCCACGCTGGCGCGGGATTCGTGGGCGGCCTCCACCACATGCGAGCAGACCTTCTGCTCGTCGCCCACATATTCGTCGATCGGAAATACCGCGAGCAGCCCGTCACCCATGTATTTGAGCACGTCGCCGCCATGCTTCTTGATCGCCGCGACCTGGCAATCGAAATAGCGGTTCAGGATGTCCACGACGGCCTCGGCCGGCAGCCGGTCCGACAGCGCCGTGAAGCCACGCAGATCGGACAGCCAGATCGCGGCGTTCATCGTCTCGGTGTGGCCGCGCCTGATCTGGCCGCCGAGAATCCGCTCGCCGGCACGGTTGCCGACATAGGTATCCAAGAGGTTCGCGGCCATGCGGCGCCAGTTGATGATCTCTATGACCCGCGACAGCGGCGTGTTCAGCCCACGCAAGGCCGCCAACTGCTCATCGGTGAAACCGCCTGATTGCTTCGTGGTCCAGCTTGAGGCGTGAATGGTTCCGTCGGTAAAAAACAGCGGCAGCGCGATGTAATCGGTGACGCCTTCGGCGCGCAGCTCCTCGACGATCGGAAAGCGCGCGCTCTGCGGGTCGTCCGCACGGGCCCGGACTTCCTGTCCCTGCTGGAACACGATGATGATGGGGCTGTTGTGAAAATCCGGTGAATCCAGAATCTTGTGATCGACCGTGCCGACCTCGACGTCGGTGCCCGGCTTCCAGATGAAACTGCGGCCGTAAATGTCGGGATGCAGGGTTCGAACGAAGACGCCGACACGCCAAAGCGGCAGGCCCGCCGCGACCATCCGTTCGCAGGTCTCGGCCATGAAGCTCTTGGGGCTGGCCGCGGATCTCCCGCCGTCGATCAGCCAGTCGGTCAGCTTCTGCAGTTCGGAGGCGTTCATGCGCAGGTATTTGCCGCGCAACTGCAGCGCGCGTCAAGCGCGCTCGCAACGACAGCCGGCGTGACCCGGCGACGACGCTGAGCTAGCTTTACGATGCAAAACAAGAGGAAACGTCAAAGTGTACGACACTATCATCGTCGGCGGCGGATCAGCGGGCTCGGTCATGGCCCACCGGCTCTCCGCCAGGAGCACCAACAAAGTTCTGCTCTGCGAAGCGGGCCAGGACACGCCGCCAGGCAACGAGCCGCCCGAGATCCGCGACAGCTATTCGGGACTGGCATATTTCGATCCGCGCTTCCACTGGACCGAACTCAAGGTCACAACCCAGGTCGTCAGCCATAACAACCCCGATGAGAGCCGACCGCCGCTGCGCAAGTACGAGCAGGCGCGCGTGCTGGGTGGCGGATCCTCCATCAATGGCCAGATGGCAAACCGCGGCGCGCCGACCGACTACGCGGAGTGGGAGGCCCGCGGCGCCGCAGGCTGGAACTGGAAGGACGTGCTGCCCTATTTCAAGAAGGTCGAGCGCGACCTCGATTTCGACGGGCCGTTCCACGGCAAGGACGGGCGTATCCCCGTCCGCCGCATTCCGCACCAGCACTGGACGCGGCACTCACAAGCTATGGGCGAGGCCTGCAAACTCGCCGGTTTTGCGTTCCTGCCCGACCAGAATGGCGAGTTCGTCGATGGCTACTTCCCGGTGACACACTCCAACCAGGACGAACAACGCGTCTCGGCCGCGATGGGCTATCTCGATCGCGAGACGCGCAAGCGCGCCAACCTGACCATATCGCCCAACACAGAGGTCAAGGAGCTGCTGTTCGAGGGCACGCAATGCGTCGGCGTGAAGGCGCTGGTCGATGGCCGGGAACAGGAGTTCCGCGGTCGCGAAGTCATCCTCTCCTGCGGTGCTATCCATTCGCCGGCGCATCTATTGCGCGCAGGCATTGGACCGGTCGGGCATCTGAAGGAGATGGGCATTCCGGTCCTGATGGGCCTTGCGGGCGTCGGCCAGGGGCTGATGGATCATCCCTCAATCGCGTTGTCGTCCTATGTCCGCCGTGGCGCGCGCATGAACGAGCACACCAGGCGCCACATCCAGATGGGGCTGCGCTACTCCTCGGGGCTTCCGGGCACACCAGCCGGCGACATGTTCGTGGCCGTCCTCACCAAGTCGGCTTGGCATTCGGTCGGGGAGCAGATCGCCTCGCTGCTCACCTTCGTCAACAAGACCTACTCGGAGACCGGTCAGGTCAAACTCGCTTCGCGCGACCCGCGGATAGAACCGATTGTCGAGTTCAACCTGCTATCCGACAGGCGCGATCTCGACCGCCTCATGAGCGGTTTTCGCAGGATGGCGGCGCTGCAGATGAGCGCGCCGCTCAAGGCAGTCACCGATAAGCCATTCCCGGCCTCGTATTCCGACCGCGTCCGCAAGATCGGCGTCGTTAACACGAAGAACAAGGTTCTCACCGCCATTGCCGCAACGCTGATGGACGGGCCGGCGGCGCTGCGCCATTACATAATCGACAACTTCATCGTCGAAGGTTTTACGTTCGAGCAGGTCATGAGCGACGACGAGGCGCTCGAAGCCTTCGTGCGCAAGGCGGCGATCGGCGTGTGGCATGCCTCCTGCTCATGCCGGATGGGCCGGCCGGACGATCCGATGGCGGTCGTCGATACGCAAGGCCGCGTCAAGGGAGTGCAGGGCTTGCGCGTGGTCGACGCTTCGATCTTCCCGGTGGTGCCATGCGCCAACACCAATTTCCCGGTCCTAATGGTGGCGGAGAAGATCGCAGACACCATGCTGTGAGAGAAGGCGGGACCCTACCCGCCGACCTGCCCGCGATGGCGCAGGAAATGATCCGCCAGCACGCAGGCCATCATCGCCTCGCCGACCGGCACCGCGCGGATGCCGACGCAGGGGTCGTGGCGCCCCTTGGTCATGATGTCGGTGTCAGCGCCGGCGCGGTCCACCGTCTTGCGCGGCGAGAGGATCGACGAAGTCGGCTTCACCGCAAAGCGCACCACCACCGGCTGGCCGGTCGAAATGCCGCCGAGCACGCCGCCGGCATGGTTGGACAGGAAGCGTGTGCCGTTATTGCCGGTGCGCATCTCGTCGGCGTTTTGCTCTCCGGACAATTCAGCCGCGCCGAAGCCGGCGCCGATCTCGACGCCCTTCACCGCGTTGATGCTCATCATGGCCGCCGCCAGATCAGCATCCAGCTTGGCGTAGATCGGCGCGCCCCATCCTGGGGGCACGCCTTCGGCGACCACTTCGATGACCGCGCCGATCGAGGAGCCGCTCTTGCGGATGCCGTCGAGATATGTCTCGAAGAACGCCGCGCTGTTCTCGTCGGGACAGAAGAACGGATTGCGCGCAACCTCGTCCCAGTCCCACTTGTCGCGGTCGATCTTGTGCGGGCCCATCTGCACCAGCGCGCCGCGCACCTTTACGTCGGGCAGAATTTTGCGCGCTATCGCGCCGGCCGCGACCCGCGTCGCGGTCTCGCGCGCCGACGAACGGCCGCCGCCGCGATGATCGCGCAGGCCGTATTTCGCCTCATAGGTGAAGTCGGCATGCCCCGGGCGAAACTTGTCCTTGATCTCGGAATAGTCCTTGGAGCGCTGGTCGGTGTTCTCGATCAACAGCGCGATCGGCGTTCCCGTCGTCACCTGGACGCCGGTTTCGGGATGCGCCATCACCCCGGACAGGATCTTGACCGCGTCCGGCTCCTGGCGCTGGGTGGTGAAGCGCGACTGTCCCGGGCGACGGCGATCGAGATCGTGCTGGATGTCCTCTGATGTCAGCGGGATCAGCGACGGACAGCCGTCGACCACACAGCCGATCGCGACCCCATGGCTTTCGCCGAAGGTCGTGACCCGGAACAGATGGCCGAAGGTGTTGTGGGACATGGTGCCGGCATTTGGCGTTAATGTTGATTGTCAACGTTTGGTAACGCGATGCAGGGGGCTGGTCAAATCACCTATCACCTCGTCATGGCCCGGCTTGTCCCGGCCATCCACGTCTTACTTGGCGGCGCATTCGAAGGAAGACGTGGATGCCCGGGACAAGCCCGGGCATGACGGAGGATAGGCCAGACACCGCCCTTAACTATACTTCTTAAGCCCGCCGTCGCGGAACACGTAGACCGCGCCCTGCTCGATCACGAGGTCGGCGGCGCTGGCCGGCGTCTCGATGCCGAGCGCCACCATCAGCGCCCGCGCGGTGCCGCCATGGGCCACGGCGACGGTATCCGCCTGCACGGAATCATACCAGTCGCGCATCCGGTGCTGCACCTCGGCATAGGTCTCCCCGCCCTCCGGCGCCATCGTCCACTTGGCGGTCAGCCGTTTTGCATACAGCACGGGATCGGCCGCCTGCATCTCGGCCAGCGTCGAGCCCTCCCAGACGCCGTAACGGATCTCGCGCAGGCGGTCATCGAGCGCGTAGTCTTCCGGCAGGAGTTTCAAGACGCCGCGCACCAATTCCATCGTCGCCCGCGCGCGCGTAAGCGGGCTTGCGACGAACGGCAGCGCGGAGCTTTCGCGGCCATCGCGCGCGAGAAGCTCGGCGAGTACATTGCCGGCATGGGCCGCCTGCTTGCGGCCAAGGTCGTTCAGTGGAATGTCCTGCGCGCCCTGCAGCCTGCCTTCCGCGTTCCACGACGTCTCGCCATGGCGGATGTAGTAGATCACGGGCACAGCCATCGGACTATCAGGCTATTCCTTAGCTGGCGAATTGGAGAGCGAGATGTCGGGCGCGTCGGGGCGCTTCATGCCGACAACGTGATAGCCGGAATCGACGTGATGAACCTCGCCGGTGACGCCGCGCGACAGGTCCGATAACAGATACAGCGCGCCGTCGCCGACTTCCTCGATGCTCACGGTGCGGCGCAGCGGCGCGTTGTATTCGTTCCACTTCAGAATGTAGCGGAAATCACCGATGCCGGACGCCGCCAGCGTCTTTATCGGCCCTGCCGAGATCGCGTTAACGCGGATGTTCTTCTCGCCGAGATCGGCGGCGAGATAGCGCACGCTGGCTTCCAGCGCGGCCTTCGCAACCCCCATGACGTTGTAATGCGGCATCCATTTCTCGGCGCCGTAATAGGTCAGCGTCAGGATCGAGCCGCCGTCGGTCATCAGCTTCTCGGCGCGCTGCGTGATCGCAGTCAGCGAATAGCAGGAGATCAGCATGCTCCTCGAGAAATTATCCTGCGTCGTCTCCAGATAGCGGCCGTCGAGTTGATCCTTGTCGGCGAAGGCGATGGCGTGGACCACGAAATCGATCTTGCCCCACTTTTCGCGGAGCACATCGAACACCGCATCGATCGTCGCGGCATCGGTGACGTCGCAATGGCCCAGCAGGAGGCCGTTCAGCTCCTTGGCCAGCGGTTCGACCCGTTTCTTCAGCGCATCGCCCTGCCAGGTGAGCGCGATTTCCGCGCCTGCGTCGTGGCATGCCTTGGCGATGCCCCAGGCAATCGAGCGGTTGTTGGCAACGCCGAGGATCACCCCGCGCTTGCCCTGCATCAGACCTGATTTTTGCGACATCCGGTTTCCAATCGAGCTCGATATGGGACTTGGAGGTACACCAGCGCTCCAGCGCGGTCGAGCCCAAATCCGCCATTCGGATTAACGCTGTTTCTCATGCGCCTCAATGGCCGGAATAGAGGCCTCGATTGGGTGTTATGTTGAATATGGCGTTCACGCCGGACAACCCTTTTTGTAACCTGGTGCCGATGACCGCGTTTCGTCAAAGTGTCGAAGCCATGATACCGGCGCTCCGCCGCTATGCCCGCGCGCTCGCGCGCGATGCCGATATCGCCGATGACCTGGTGCAGGACACGCTGGTGCGTGCGTTGCGTTCGGAACGGTTGTTTCTCGGCGGCGACGTCAGGAGTTGGCTCTACACGATCCTGACCAACCTCAACAAGAACCGGCGACGGTCGCTGGCGCGGCGGCCGCAATTCATGCCGCTGCTCGACAACAACCCGGACGCCAGCGGGACCGAGGCGGAAGGCCGCGACATCGCGCGCGCGCTTTCGACGCTGGTAGAAGAGCAGCGCTCGGTGCTGCTGCTGGTGATGCTGGAAGGGCTGAGCTACCGCGAAGTCGCCGACATCCAGGGCGTGCCGATCGGCACCGTAATGTCCCGGCTTGCCCGCGCACGCGCGCACGTCAAGGCTTCGCTCGAAGGCGAGCGCGCGGCGCTGCGGCGGGTGAAATGATCAAGCGTGATGGCAGGCGTTATGCATCGACAGGTTTCGAATAGACAGAGACGACGACAATGACCGATCCCAACATCCCCGTCACCGAAGACGAGCTGCATGCTTACGTCGACGACGAGTTGCCGGCGGAACGCCGCGGCGATGTCGAGGCGTGGCTCGCTGCGCATCCCGACGATGCCGCGCGGGTGCGGTCGTGGCGCACGATGGCGGAAGCGCTGCATACCAGGTACGATTCGGTTGTCGACGAGGCGGTGCCGAAACGGCTCGAGATCGAACGGCTGGTACGACAGCCGCGCAAATGGGTGTACGGCGCGATCGCAGCCGCGCTGGCGGCATTCATCGTCGGCGGCGGCGTCGGCTGGCTAGCGCGCGGCGCTTCCGCTGCGCCCTCGGCGATCCAGAGTTTCACGGCGGAGGCGCTCGATGCGCATCGGCTTTACGTGGTGGAGGTCCGCCATCCCGTCGAAGTGCCTGGCAGCGAACGCGCCCATCTCCAGAAGTGGCTGACCAAGCGCTGCGGCTGGGTCGTCCGCGCGCCCGAATTGACGGCGGTCGGTCTGAAGCTCGTCGGCGGTCGGCTGTTGCCGGGTCCCGCGGGTCCCGCATCCTTCATGATGTACGAGAGCGCATCGGGCGAACGCATTACGATCTACACTGCGAAGTCGGACGCCGAAGCGACGCAGATGCGATATCAGGCGCAAGGCAAGGAGAACTCGCTGTTCTGGGCCGATGACGGCGTTGCCTATGCGGTGGTGTCGAGTGGCATTGACCGTGAGCGGCTGACGCCAATCGCCCAGGCCGTCTACGATCAGCTGGAGAAAAGCGGCGGATAGGCAACATGATGCGGCAGATTGGCAACATCAGGCGGCTTGTCCAAATTCTGACATCGAAAATCTGGAATCAAACCACCAGCGCGTCTCATTAATGCACCGGGTGATCACGCGAAAATGAGTAGCGCTCGATCCGCCGATCGGCGCAAGCGGCCTCGATCGGGGTTTGGTACCGCGCTGGTCCCCCTTTCGAGGCCGCCCCTTTTTCCGGGAAACCCTTTGTTTCCTGGAAAGAAGTGCGCTTTTTGGGAAACTCCTGCTCGGAACCCCGCTATCAATTCCACGCAAAATCTGCGCCGCGAACCCGGCCGAATCAGCCGAAATCGCTGCGCGGATTGTAGGGGTGGCCATTGCGCCACTTGTGCATCAATGCCTCAAGCTCGCTGTCGTTCCCGTCCGGCAAAATAATTCGGGTGGTGACGAACAGGTCCCCGGTTTCCCCGGGCTTGGGCAGGCCCTTGCCCTTGAGGCGGAAGGTACGACCGCTCGAGGTATTTTTCGGGATCGAGAGCTCGACCGCGCCACCCAGGGTGGGCACGCGGACCTTGCCGCCCAACACCGCCTCATAGAGCGTGATGGGCAGATCCAGGCGCAAATCGCTGCCATCGACCTTAAAGAAGGGATGCGGCGCGATGCTGACCGTAATCAGGAGATCACCCGGTGGGTGGCCCGGCGTGGTTTCGCCCTGCCCTTTTAGCCGGATCTGCTGACCGGCGGTGACGCCTGCGGGGATCTTGACGTTGAGCTCCTTGCCGGTCGGCAAACGGACGCGCTTTTCCCCGCCCTTGACCGACTCTTCCAGCGACACCGTCATGGCGACGTTCAGATCGAGATCGAGGCCGATTCCGCCGGTGTCGAATTCAAAGGTGCGGCCGCCGCCGGCACGTCCGCTCCTGGCGGCGCCGCCGAACATGCTGTTGAGGATGTCCTCGAAGCCCGCGCCACCCATGCCGCCGGGACCGCCGCCGCTGCGGAAAGTGTAGGATTCGAAACCGCCTCCACCGGCTCGGCCGCGCGCGTCGCCGGAAAAGCCGCCACCAGGAAAACCCTGGAAGCGCGGCTTGCCCTCGGCATCGATCTCGCCGCGATCAAACTGCTTGCGCTTGTCTTCGTCGCCGATGATCTCGTTGGCCGCGTTGATCTCGGAAAATCGCGCCGCAGCCTTCGGATCGTTCTTGTTGTTGTCGGGGTGATGCTTCTTGGCGAGCTTGCGGTAGGCACTCTTGATCGCCGTCGCGCTGGCGCCTCGCGGCACCCCCAAGACCTCGTAGGGGTCGCGCATCCGTCACGTCTCCTTCACGGGAATTCGGTTCTCTGAAGCTTAGGGCAATTCGCCCGCTTTGGCTTCATCTGGGGAGCCAGTTGCATTTTTGCAACGACCCCTGGGTCGCTCGGAACAGTCGAACGGCTATCCCCTCGTCCACGGCTTGATCGTATGGATCTCCCATCTACCATGGCCGGCCTTGCAGGCGGCGCCCTGCAGCCATCTTTCTGAGCGGCCGTTGACGTAACTCGCCAGGAAATCCCGGCAGGTGCGCCCGTCTTCCGAGGAATAGGCCTGGGACAGCGGTGTCACCGAGCCGCGCGCGCCGGTCTCGGGATTTTCCCAAGGCTGGCTGGAATCCTTGTCGCCCTTGGTCAGCACGTCGGAGGCGGCGATGCGGGCAAAGGCGAGATCGCTCTCGGTCGGCACCGGCGGGGCGGCCGGTTGCCTGCCCACTGAACCCGTGACGTCGGCAGGGTTCATCTTGGCGTAGGCATCCGGACGCAACAGGCTGCAGCCGCCCGAGCCGAGACCGATCAAAATCAACGTCATCACAGCGCCCGTCGGCCCGATCGCCGATAGGCCAACGCGTCCCCATGCCCTATATAGGGCGTGCCCGTATCGGGGCTGCAACGCGTTCTGGGACGCGAGGGTACGCAACTGGGACTCCTGACATGACGGACACGACCTCCATCAAACACCCGACACCGTTAACATCGGGTGATTTTACCGCGGCCGAGGAACCGTTTGCGCTGTTCGCCGAGTGGTTTGCGGAAGCCGTGAAGTCCGAGCCGAACGATCCCAACGCGATGGCGCTGGCGACCGTCGATTCCGACGGCCTACCCGATGTCCGGATGGTGCTGATGAAGGGCTATGATGCCGATGGTTTCGTGTTCTACAGCCACATCGCCAGCCAGAAGGGCCGCGAACTCGCCGCAAATCCTAAGGCGGCTTTACTATTTCACTGGAAGTCGCTGCGCCGTCAGGTGCGCATCCGCGGCAGCGTGACGCCGGTTACGGACCAGGAAGCCGATGCTTATTTCGCGACGCGTCCGAAGCAGGCGCAGATCGGCGCCTGGGCCAGCAAGCAGTCGCAGCCGTTGGAGAGCCGCTTCGCCTTCGAGCAGGCGATCGCCAAGGTCGCGGCCCGATACATGATCGGCGAAGTGCCGCGCCCGCCCGGCTGGAGCGGCTGGCGCATTGCGCCCCAGTGTTTCGAATTCTGGCACGATCGCCCGTTCCGCCTGCACGACCGCATCGAATTCCGCCGCGATGCGCCGACAAAAGCCTGGAGCAAGGTGCGGCTCTATCCCTGATTGGATCGTCGTGGCCGGGCTGAACCGGCTGCCCACGACTTTCTTCTATGCGACAAGACGTGGATGTCCGGGACAAGACTGGGCACCACGTAAACCGAGAGACCTGTATGCCTTCCTCATCAAACGCGCCGCGGCGCACGTTGCTCCTGACCGGTGCCAGCCGCGGCATCGGCCACGCCACCGCGATCCGGTTCTCCTCGGCCGGCTGGCGCGTCATCACCTGTTCGCGGCATGCCTTCCCGGAAGTCTGCCCGTGGGGCGCAGGCCCGGAGGATCACATCGAGGTCGACCTCGGCAGCCATGACGACACGGTGCGCGCGATTTCCGAGATTCGCAGGCGGCTGGAGAACGACGAGCTGCACGCGCTGGTCAACAACGCGGCGATCTCGCCGAAGGCGCCGGGCGGCGGGCGGCTTGGCACCATGGATACTGATGTCGAAACCTGGAACCACGTCTTTCACGTCAACTTCTTCGCGCCGATCATGATCGCGCGTGGACTGCTTGAGGAGTTGAAACACGCCAGGGGCGCGGTGGTGAACGTCACCTCGATCGCGGGCTCGCGCGTGCACCCGTTCGCGGGCGCGGCCTATGCGACCTCGAAGGCCGCACTCGCGGCGCTGACGCGCGAGATGGCGTTCGACTTCGGCCGCGTCGGCGTCCGCGTCAACGCGATCGCGCCCGGCGAGATCGACACCTCGATCCTGTCGCCGGGCACCGAGAAGATCGTCGAGCAGCAGATTCCGATGCATCGCCTCGGCACGCCGGACGAGGTCGCCAAAATCATCTATGTGCTGTGTACGGAAACCAGTTCGTATGTGAACGGCGCCGAGATCCACATCAACGGCGGCCAGCACGTTTAGTGCTTGGAATGATCGCAACCCTTCAACCCTCATGGTGAGGAGGCGCGCTAGCGCCGTCTCGAACCACGAGGCCCGTGGCCCATCCTTCGAGACGCGCGCAAGGGCGCGCTCCTTAGGCTGAGGTTGACGTTTGCGGATACGATATTCACTCCGCGCAAAGCTTCCGCGTCGCAGTTCGCACCGCTGCCGCAGCGACGTTTAGCGTGCTCGAACACTCGTCCTCGTTCTCGCCGTCCGCCAGCACAGCACCGCAGTGCCGGCAAAGCCGCGTCGAGAACGCCTGCGCCTTGCCAACGCTGCGGCCCTGCTGATAGCGGGCCAGATCGATAACGTTGCGTGGCGACATTATGAGTTTCTCAACCATGGGATCCTCGCGGCCTGAGAGACACGTTATCGCAGACAAGTTTCGACCATTCGTTCAGTCCACCGCTCAAATTTTAGCGGTGGAGTTGAGTCGATCTTTCGCACTTCGGGATCCGCAAGGGAACCGCCGATCTACAGCCACTTCTTCCATCTGAAGAACAGGTACGGCAGCACTGCTGCCATGAGCATCATGATGAGCGCCATCGGATAGCCGTGCGCCCATTCGAGTTCCGGCATCATCTTGAAGTTCATGCCGTAGACCGACGCGATCAAGGTCGGCGGCATCAGCACCACCGCCATCACCGAGAACAGCTTGATGATGTTGTTCTGTTCGAGATTGACGACGCCGAGCATGGCATCGAGCGTGAAAGTGATCTTGTTGGAGAGATAGGAGGCGTGGTCGGTCAGAGAAACGACGTCGCGCTGCATGGTCTTGAGCTGCTCGCGCATGTCCTTGGACCATTTGACGCCCTCCACCACCGCCGATAGGAAGGTGACGACGCGGCCGATCGAGACCAGGCTCTCGCGGATCTTGGAAACCAGATCCCCCTTGCGCCCGATCGCGATCAGGATCTGCGAGTATCGCTTGGCCTGGCCATGCCGTGCGCTTTCGGGCTCGAAGATGTCATGCGAGACCTGATCGACCTCGGCGCCGGCGCGCTCCAGAATGTCGGCGCAGCGGTCGATCACTGCGTCGAGCAGTTCCATCATCACCATCTCGCCCGATATCCCCGGCATGCAGGAGCGCGCCAGCTTGTGCTCGACCAGAGCAAACGGCTTCGGCTCGTCGTAGCGTACCGTCACAAGTCGGTGACCGGCGAGAATGAAGGTGACGGCCGTGGTCTTCGGCATGTCGGTGTCGGATTGGCACATCAGGGTAGCGGTCATGTAGCGGGCGCCATTCTCGATATAGAGCCGGCTGGAAATCTCGATTTCCTGCATGTCTTCCCGGGTCGGCACCGCGATCCCGGCCAGCCGTTCCACCGCCCGGTCCTCCTGGCCCGTCGGGTTCAACAGATCGATCCAGACCGCATTTTCCGGCAGCGCCGCCGGATCCGCGGCGGGGAGCTTCTTCAGGGAGGATTCGGAGGGAACAAACACCGAAAACATGAGCAACTCCGGAACGGGTGGAAATCCTACCCAGCGGCACTAAACCCGATTCTGGCAAGCGCTTCATGACCCGCGCATTAACCGGCAGTCGATATTTACGGCAGCGGGGTGGCGGCCGCGCGGCCGCGATTTGGCCCCGCGCCATCCCTGCCCAGAAATCAACCGGAAGTCGCAAAATTTGCGGCATAAAAGCCACAGCTAGCCTTCCGCAGCGCACGATGGACGTGCAAATGCTGGCATATCAGCCGGCTTTTGCGGATAATGAGATTAATGGAATCGTCGCGTTTGAGGCGCAAGATTGCGGCTTGCGAACGCCAGACTTTCGATTGGAAGTAGTCATGTCGCTCAAAGTAATGTTGGGGTTGCTCGCCGCTGGCCTTGCGTTGTCCGGCTGTATGCCGGCAACCACCTATCAGGCCGCCCCTGAAGCCACCCTAAAGCCGAACGACAAGGCCCAGCTCGCGAAGGCGCGCTACGCCGCGGTCAAGCCCCCAGAGCCGTTCCGCCGCGCCATCGTCGACTATCACCGCAAGGAACTGCCCGGAACCATCGTCGTCGATTCCGACAACCACTACCTCTATCTGGTCCAGGACGGCGGCAAGGCGATCCGCTACGGCGTGACCGTCGGCGAGGAAGCGTTGGCTTTCTCCGGCATCGCGCGCGTCGGCAACATGGCGGAATGGCCGAAATGGACGCCGACCGCCGACATTCACAAGCGCATTGAAGGCCTGCCGGCCTCGGTGCCCGGCGGCGTCGACAATCCGCTCGGCGCCCGCGCGCTCTATCTTTACCAGGGCAACCGCGACACGCTGTTCCGCATCCACGGTACCAACCAGCCGGAATATATCGGCGCCTCGATCTCTTCGGGCTGCATCCGCATGACCAACGAGGACGTCATCGACCTCTACAGCCGGGTGAAGACGGGCACGATGGTCGTCGTGCTCGAGCCCAAGCAGGGTGACTCGCCGTTCAATTCCAAGATGGCGCTGCAGGGCGGCGGCAACAGCGGTCCGATGGCGCAATAACCTGAAGCGGTCAGACCGTATTCGAAGATCAAGAGCGCCGGTTTTGCCGGCGCTTTTTCGTTGCGGGCTTCTTCTCCTCGCGCGGCGGCTCGGCCTCATCCGATTTCTCGGCGTTGGATTTTTCGGCTTCAGGCTCGGCATCGGGCTTGGCAGCATCCCGCTTGGCTTCGTCCGGCTTAGTGGCGACCTCGCGCGGCGGCGCTTCCTCGGGCCGTTCTGCCGGCAATAGCGGCGCCTTCTGCGGCAGCGGATCCCATACATCCCACTGACAGATCCGGTAATTGCCGCGCCGTTCCATCAGGTCGAGATGGATATGATCCTCGTGGTACCAGTCCGAGCCCGGACCCAGCACCGTCGAGAACCGCGCGCAGGCGGAATGCAGCACGGTCTCGCGCAATTCCCGCGGCACCATGCGGTCGGTCAGCGAGATCAGGCGGCCGTTGGCGAGCCTGAAGGCGCGAACGTCGATTGCGTTGGCGCGGCCGTGCTCGGAGAGTCTCGCGCCGACGATGCGGTTACGGCCGCGGCACTCGAACGAGGCGAAATTATCGAGATCGGAGACGGCGCTGCCGAGCCGCTCCGCCAGTGGCGCGATGTCTTTGCGGATCCAGTCGGCGAGCGCGGACGCCATGGGACAACGCAGGATCGCAGCGGGCTTCACCGACACGCGCCGCTTGTCCGGGAGCACGATCGCTTCCAGCCGCACCAAGTCCTCGCCCCCGCAGCCGCCGTTGCCGCGAATGTCGGGGATACTGGGAGCGATGGCCACTTCGTCCGTCAACGCCAGCCGGCAGGCCGAGGGTTGCGGCGTGGGCTGCGGTGCGGGCGCGGCCTGCTCCTTGGCCTTGTCTTTCTCAGGCGACGCCTGCTCCTTCTCGGGCGGCCGTTCAGGCTCGGCAGACGGCGCCTCGGCAGGACGCGGCTTCGGCAGCGGCACGGCCGCGCGGCGCGCCTTTGCTCGCGCACGCGGTTGAAATTCCCTGAACAGGTCATCCCACGGCGCGGCGCGTGACGCTTTCGCCGCCCAGGCCGGCTCGACTGGCATGCCAATCAACAGCGCCGCTGCGGCGACGGTAACCATTGCCGCTGCAATACGGCCAAAGGCGCCATTAGCCCATTTTCGGCTTGCTTTCTGCGCGGTAAAGTTCATTTCAATTCCATGAACTTAACGCCGATCCGCCGGCAACGTTCGCGGATCGTGCGGCAATAAACAAACCATCGGAGGAAAGTGCGTATGCTCGGATTGATGCAAGATTGGCCTTTGCTTTGCCATCGGATTATCGAACACGCGGCGAAGTATCACGGCACGCAAGAAGTCGTCACGCGGTCGGTCGAAGGTCCCATTCATCGCACCAATTACGCCGAAATTCATGCGCGCGCGCTGAAAGTATCGCAACGGCTCGACGGCGACGGCATCAAGCTCGGCGACCGTATCGCCACCATCGCCTGGAACACCTGGCGCCATCTCGAATGCTGGTATGGCATCATGGGAATCGGCGCGATTTGCCACACCGTCAATCCGCGGCTGTTCCCCGACCAGATCGCCTGGATCATCAACCACGCGCAGGACCGCGTGGTGATCACCGATACCACCTTCGTGCCGATCCTGGAAAAGATCGCGCCCAACCTGCCGAGCGTCGAGCGCTACATCGTTCTGACCGACAAGGCACATATGCCGCAGACCACGCTGAAGAATGCGGTCGCCTATGAGGATTGGATCGCGGAAGCGGACGGCAAGTTCACGTGGAAGGACTTTGACGAGAATACCGCGGCCGCGATGTGCTACACCTCAGGCACCACGGGCGACCCCAAAGGCGTGTTGTATTCGCACCGTTCCAACGTGCTGCATGCGCTGATGGCCAACAACGTCGACGCTCTCGGCACCAGCGCCGCCGAAACCATGCTGCCGGTGGTGCCATTGTTCCATGCCAATAGCTGGGGCATCGCGTTCTCCGCGCCTTCGATGGGCACCAAGCTCGTCATGCCCGGTCCCAAGCTCGACGGCGCTTCGGTCTTCGAGCTTCTCGAGACCGAGAAGGTCACGCACACCGCCGGCGTGCCGACGGTGTGGCTGATGCTGCTGAACCATATGTCGGCCAACAATCTGAAGCTGCCTCACCTCAAGAGCGTGGTGTGCGGCGGCTCGGCGATGCCGCGCTCGATGATCAAGGCGTTCGTCGACATGGGTATTCGCGTGCGCCACGCCTGGGGCATGACCGAGATGAGCCCGATCGGCACCGTGGCAGCCTTGAAGCCGCCGTTTGCCCAACTCTCCGGCGAGGAGCGGCTCGACATCCTGCAGACCCAGGGCTACCCGCCGTTCGGTGTCGAGATGAAGATCACCGACGATTCCGGCAAGGAACTGCCGTGGGACGGCAAGACTTTTGGCCGCCTCAAGGTCGCCGGCCCTGCGGTCGCCAAGGCCTACTTCAAGGTCGATACCGACATCCTCGACGAGGAAGGCTATTTCGATACAGGTGACGTCGCCACCATCGATCAGCACGGTTACATGCGGATCACCGACCGCTCCAAGGACGTCATCAAGTCCGGCGGCGAATGGATCTCATCGATAGACCTCGAAAACCTCGCGGTCGGCCATCCCGCGGTCGCGGAAGCCGCTGTCATCGGCGTCTACCATCCCAAATGGGACGAACGTCCGCTGCTGATCGTGCAACTCAAGGCCGGCCAGCAGGCAAGCCGCGAGGACATCCTGAAATTCATGGACGGCAAAATCGCAAAATGGTGGATGCCCGACGACGTCGTCTTCGTCGACGGCATCCCGCACACCGCAACCGGCAAGATCCTAAAGACCGCGCTTCGCGAGCAGTTCAAAAGCTACCGCTTCCCGAACGCGGCGGCCTGACGCAAATCTGTCCCTCCGTGCCGGAGGGACAGCCTCAGGGTGTGACGCTGATCGCACCACTGGCCCGCTGGTTGTCCGTCGAGAAATTCTTGTCAGAGATGGAACGAGCGTCGATATTGGGATGGGCTCTGGCCGGTGACCGAGCGGAAGACGCGTGCAAAATGCGCGGGACTGAGAAAGCCGACGCGCATCGCCATCTGCGCGACCGAGAGCTTGCTGCTTGCAAGCAGCTGCTTTGCCATCGCGACGCGCCGCGCATGAACGAACTCCAGCGGCGTCTGTCCCGTCGTTGCCCTGAATGCGCGATGGAAATGGCCTTCCGACAGCTGGGCAAGATCAGCGAGATCGGCAATCCGAATTGTCGCGCTCAAATGCGCGTCGATGAATTCGGTGACGCGCCGCAACCGCCACGCAGGCAGTCTAATCGATGTATCCTTCATTCGCGCACCGCCGTATCGGCGTGCAAGGTACAGAATGAGGGCGAGGCTCATCGTGTCGCAATAGATCGTGTCGAGGCCGCCTTCCAGCGCGTCAAGCCGCTCGAACTCCGCCAGCATGTTCCAGACGAAGCTGTCTTCCGACCCTGACAGCGGGCCCAGTGCCTCGATCGACGCGCGCGCTGTCGCCGAAAGCTTTGCCGGATCGAGTGCGATGGCTGCCCACCGCCATTCCACATTGTGCAGCCGAAGCCGTCGCTCGCAGCCAGCCGGGAGAAATGAGACAGTAGACGGTAAATCGGGGCCGTCATAGCGATGCCCGCCATCAGCCGAAATTTCATGCCGCTCGGCGCCGCCGGACAGGGTCGCCATAATGAGGTGATTTGGCGACAGGATGCGGCCCTCGACGACGGATGTCATCGGCCGGTGCGCGGTTTCGAATGCACTGCTCGTCCATTGGGTGCGCCGCCAGCCATCCGGCCGGGAACTTAACCGATCGATTGTCGACGCGCCTTCAGACGCATCTTCAACAGCATCACGTTGCATGGCGACTTCCTGGGTACAGACATTCCCGAACAGATATAATTTCTGAAACCTCAATTCGTTACCAGGTGGAAATGGAACTGGTCGTCGCGTCAGGATCAATCAGATCGGATCAGGAACCCGCGCGACAAATCGAGTTAAAGATCATTTCTATCGGCAGGCGACCCTGCCGATTGCAGCAGGGCGCATCATCGGAGATGTGCCATGGATAAGACACGTCAAGATTCCCCGCTTACGACCGATCGCCGCCGTTTTCTGGGCGCCGCCACAGCAATGGGCGCTATCGCCGCGACAGCCGTGCATGAAACGGCACTTCGCGTTTCAACCGCCAATGCGCAGGCGCCTGCAGGCGGTGCACGGACGCCTGCAGCGGGATCAATACTGAACCGAACGATCGGCCGCACCAATGAAAGCCTTCCGGCGCTCGGGCTGGGCACGTTTCTGACCTTCGACCTGCTGCCGGGCCGCAATCGCGACGCATTGCGCGAGGTCACCAAGAGATATGTCGATGCGGGCGTCCGGGTGGTCGATACGTCGCCTCTCTACGGTACAAGCGAGGTCAGCGTCGGCTGATTTCTCAGCGCAATGGGCGTGACGGATCAGATGTTCATCAGCAACAAGATCTGGTCGACCGGCGACTACCTGGCCGACGAAAGTCACGCGTTGGCCAGCATGGAGCAGTCGAGGCTGCGGCTGTGGCGCGACAAGATAGACCTGTTCCACTGCCATAGCCTGGTCAATGTCGACGCGATCGTGCCGCTGCTGCGCGCATGGAAGAAAGAGGGCAGGATTCGCTATGTCGGCGCCTCCGTCCACGAGAACGACTACCATCACATTCTTGCAGGCTTAATCGACAAGGACCTGGTTGATTTCATCCAGGTCAACTATTCGATTTTCAATCGCCATGCCGAAGAGCGCATCCTTCGCGCGGCGATGGATAAGGGCATTGGCGTGTTGACAAACATGCCGCTGGAAAAAGGCCGCTTGCACAAGATCGTCGAAGGCCGGCCGCTGCCCGATTTCGCTCGCGACATCGGTGCGGAGAACTGGTCGCAGGTCTTCATCAAATGGGCAATGGGCCATCCGGCGGTGACGACCGTTCTTGCCGCGACATCGAACCCGGATCACGCAGCCGAGAATGTCGGCGCGCTGCGCGGACCTCAGCCTGATCAAGCCATGCGGCAGCGGATGGCGCGGCACATGGAAACCATTGCCGGCTTCACCAATCTCGCGTCGATGCAATGGTATCCTGACAAGCAGGGCATGTATCAGGGCGTCATTCGTCGTTCGCAGGCGGCATTGCGGCAGCGCATGAGTTAAACGATGAGCGGCAGGCGCGCTGGGTTTGGTGTTCCTGCCATTCCTCACCGTGATGCGGCGAGACAAGGAGTAACTCGCACATGAAATGGCATTGGATCGCATTTCCATGCGGGTTGATGGCGATAGCCAGCATTGCATTCGCCGAATCTGGCGGACGCGAGAATCTGGCAAGTTTGCCATCGACTGGACCGAAGTCACGATCGGCCAGTTTCGGAAGTTCGCTGCCGAGCGGGCTCTGAAGACCGCGGCCGAACAGGCGGGTGGTGGGCATGAATTCGAGGGCGGCTGGATCCGTCGCGTCGGCTGGACGTGGTCGACGCCGTTCGGACAGCCGGGCAGCGAGGATGAGCCGGCTGTGCATGTGTCGTGGAGCGAAGCTCGTCACTACTGCTCCGCCATTGGCGGACGCTTGCCTACGCTGGAAGAATGGGAGCACGCCGCCTACACCGAAACGCGCGCCAATCCTACCGATGATTTTGTAAGGGGACGCACCTATCCCTATCCTGCTGGCGACACGCCTGATGGCATGAACACATCCGGGAACGATCGCTGGCCGCGCCACGCAGCCACCGGCACCACGAAGCGAGGCATCAACGGCCTCTATGATATGGGTGGCAATGTCTGGGAGTGGCTTGCGGATCGCCGCGGCGACGAAGCCCTCACGGCTGGCGGGTCGTGGTGGTACGGTGCGGACAAGACACAATCGCCAGCCGTACAGTGGAAACCGGCCGACTTCTTCGCCGTTTATATCGGGTTTCGCTGCGCTTACGGTCCTCAGTAGCTCCGATTGCACTTCCCTGCCACCAGCGAAGTCGGCTTGAAGCCCGTTGACTGTCAACGCAAGCCTTCCCGCCCTTGTCCGGCAGAACCGACTGGTGTCCCGGGCCTGCGCGGCCATGAACTGCGCCGCGTCCAAATCAGCGCGAGAGCGCCAGCGCGTCGAGTTGTCGCTGCGCGTCGGGTTCGCCCCATTCCTTTGCCCGCTGATACCAGAGGCGGGCCTGCGCAACGTCCGCCAGCGGGCCCTCGGCGCCCATCTGCCTGAGCCGCGCCGGATCGTAGGTGGTGCCGAGGAGCAGCGCGGCGCGCGCATCCCGCGCTTCCGCTCCACGCATCAGCAACAGCCGCGCCGACTGCACGTCGCCGGCAGCGAGCAGGTCCTGCCCGCGTTTGATCAGAGTAGCGATCTCCTTCGGATCGAGGCTGCGCACGACCTCCGCCTGCTGCCGGACGGCCGGCATCGGCGGCGCGGCTGCGGCCATGGCAACCGGCGGCGGTGCGGCGACCGGCGCTGCAGAAACCGGCGCTGCAGCAACCGGGGTCGGCGCGACAACCGGCCGCGCAGCGACGGTTGGCAGGGGCGTCCAGGTCAGCCGCGTGGAGGTGCCGGTGAGCGCGACGCCATTGCCGTCACGCAGCTCCGCCGTCACCAGCATCTGGCCGGTGAAGCCATCCGGCGGAATGACCGAAACACCGGAAATTTCCGTCGCCGGCACGCGCCACTCGCTTGGACCGACACGCTTGCCGGACGTCAGCCGTGCGCCGGCAGTCAGTCCATTGACGGATACGAATGCGTCGGGCGGCGGAGCGCCGACGTGAATTCCGAGCGGCACCGGATCGTTGGTGAACCCGCTGCCGTCCTGTACGGCCAGGGTCGCCGTACGCCTCGCTGGCTGCGGCTGCGGTGCCGGAAGCACCGACGATTTCACCGACTGCCAGGCGGCCGAAAGCGACGGGTTGTCCTGGTTTGCGGGGCGCTGCGACGATGGGATGGCCATGACGAGAAGCATCGCGATGCTCGCCGCAATCGCCACCGCGATCGAGAAACGGATGACCTGCTGAAACAGCGCGCGCCGTCCCGACAGGTCACGGAGCACGGACGGCGCTTCGACCGGCGCGTTGTCCCTCGCCTCCTGCATGGCTTGGGCCACGGCCTTGGTGAACATTTCGGAATCCGGGCGGCGTGCGGGCTTGCTGAAGGGCTGCAAGGGCGGTCCTTCCGTCGGCATTCGCGGACGCCAGCCATCGTCATTCTGCATAAGCATCGTGCCCGGTTGATCGCTGCTCGTTCGTTCCCTCAGCTCACGCGGCGCATAATATGCCGGATCGTTAGGGCCGACATATCCTTCGTGCTTTGCATCACTCATACTGAACACTCGCCCCCATGGGGCCTTCCGCCAGCCCCGCGGACGTATGCCGATTGCGCCCTTTGCGATCCTAGAACTCCGGGGGCGCAACCGCAATTTTTTTGCGGCTCCACCCGGCAACAAAGACCGTGAGTTGAGATCATCCTGCAGCGCTTCCGGCTGACGCCCGCCGTTTCCCCTTTGGCTGGCGCTCGCCGGTGTCCCGTGCAGGACAGTCCCGTTTTGCGGCAAATACGACAACCTGGCGGCGAGAGGTAGACGAAAGTTGGACCAACTTCAATCTACAACTAATAATCAATTTACGTGGATGGTTAACCCGTCAGGTTGCTGCACGCAGCGCATTGCCCGAGTAGTATTGCCTGCAAACTTGAAATTCGCGCCACGCCGTGGTCTCAAGCTTGCGAGTTTGCAGCCGGCCCGCCGGCCAGACAGATTTCAGAAACCCGGCAGATTCACGATGGCCCGAAGGTTTTCCGCTCCCTACCAGTCGGAGCCCGTGTCCAGCCTCGCCACCTGGTCACGCAACCTCGCCATTTTCGCCGTGGTCGCGGTGATCGTTTCCATTCTCATTGTCCGCTTCGGCTTTCTGGAGGTGAAGCCGGCACTGGCGACATTCTTCGGCGCGCTCGGTTTGGCCGTGCTTTCCATTCTGGTCGGCCTCGCCGCCTTTGCCGCGATCTGGCAGAACGGGTCGCGCGGCATGGGCCGGATCCTGCTGGCGTTCCTGATCAACGCGCTCCTGCTTGCCTACCCGACCTACCTCGCCCTGCAATACAGCAAGCTGCCGCCGATCCACGACATCACTACCGATCCGATCGATCCGCCGCGCTTCGAGGCGCTGGCGCGGCTGCGCAGCGGCGAAGGCGCCAACTCCGCGGTCTATGCCGGGCTCTATTCGGCCGAGCAGCAGCGGATCGCCTATCCCGACATCGAGACCGTGGAACTCGAAGTCCCCCCGCAACGGGCCTATGAAGTGACGCTGGGGCTGGTCACCAAGCGCAAATGGCTTGTGATTGACGAACGGCCGCCGCAGCCGCCGCGCCGCATCGGCCGCATCGAGGCGGTGGCGCGAACGCCGATCATGGGATTCCGCGAGGACATCTCGATCCGTATCACGCCCGATGGCGAAGACTCGCGCGTCGATATCCGCTCCTCCTCGCGCTATTTCGAAAGCGACCTCGGCAGCAACGCCGCCCGCGTCTCAAAGCTGATCGAGGACATCAACGCCGCCGTCGACAACGCCAAACCCGCGGCGCCGAAGAAGTCGCAGACGCCGGCCAAGGCGCAGGCGAAGAATGTGAAAAAGTGACACGCGAAAGCGCGTCATTCCGGGGCGCGTCTTAGCGCGAACCTCAGGTGCGCAATTGCGCACCGGGGAATCTCGAGATTCTCAGGTGCGCAATTGCGCACCATAGTTCGACACTTCGTGTCGCCCCGGAATGACTACGAGAGATCAAGCCATCCGATAAGTCCCGCCGATCACCGGATCGCCATCGGTCGCCACGATCCCGCGGGCGACCAGGTCTTCCAGATGCGCCAGCACGGAATAGCCGGCGGCATTGGTCAGCCGCGGGTCGATGCCGATATAGATCGCGCGGACCATGGTCGGGATGTCGGTCTCGCCCTTGGCAAGCCGATGCAGGATCGAGGCCTCGCGGGCCTGGCGGTGCCGGGTCAGGAAACGGACGTAACGCGGCCCTTCCGGAATTTCCGGCCCGTGCCCTGAGAAATACAGATCCTCCTCGCGCGCTTCCAGCCGCGCCAGCGAGGCCATGTAGTCGCTCATCGATCCGTCCGGGGGCGCGACGATCGACGTCGACCAGCCCATCACGTGGTCGCCGACGAAATTGATCTTTCGCTCGGGCCACGCGAACGCCAGGTGATTGGCTGTGTGGCCGGGGGTTGCGACCGCCTCCAGCGCCCAGCCCTGCCCTTCAATGACGTCGGCATTCTTGACCTCGATGTCGGGCCGGAAATCGCGATCGGCGCCGGATTCCGGATTGTGCTTTTCGCTCTCGAAGCGCGGCCGCGAGGCGCGGTGCGGCCCCTCGGCATAGACGGGCGCGCCGGTGGCCGCCTTGATCCGTGCGGTGTTCGGCGAATGGTCGCGGTGGGTGTGGGTGACGAGAATATGCGTCACTGTCTCGCCGCGCACGGCGTCGAGCAACGCCTTGGCATGCGCTTCATCATCGGGACCGGGATCGATGATCGCGACCTTGCTTTTGCCTACGATGTAGCTGACTGTGCCGGTGAAGGTGAACGGGCTCGGATTGTCGCAGAGGACCCGCCGCACGCCGGGCCGCGGCTCATCGACGACGCCGGGCAAAAGCGGGAAATCGCGGTTGAACGGGATGTCGTCGTTGTCGGCCATTGTTCTTCCTGCTCGTTTCGCGACACACCACAATCGTCATACCCCCGCGAAGGCGGGGTATCCAGTAAACACCGGCGTTCGTGATCGACCGAGAGGCCTCTGGAATACTGGATCGCCCGCCCCAGTGCGCAATTGCGCACAAGGCGGGGCGATGACAGCAAACGCCGTGGGCACGCGCAACGCCTTTACGAAAACGCCTGAATCCCCGTGATTGCCCGGCCCAGGATCAGGGCGTGGACGTCGTGGGTGCCTTCATAGGTGTTCACGGTTTCCAGGTTCGCGGTATGGCGCATCACATGATACTCGATCTGGATGCCGTTGCCGCCGTGCATGTCACGCGAGACGCGGGCGATGTCGAGCGCCTTGCCGCAATTGTTGCGCTTGACGATCGAAATCATCTCCGGCGCCATCTTGCCTTCGTCCATCAGGCGGCCGACGCGCAATGAGGCCTGCAGGCCGAGCGCAATCTCGGTCTCCATGTCGGCGAGCTTCTTCTGCACGAGCTGCGTTGCCGCTAACGGCCGGCCAAACTGCTTGCGGTCGAGCGTGTATTGCCGCGCGCGATGCATGCAGTCTTCCGCCGCACCCATCGCGCCCCAGGAGATGCCGTAGCGGGCGCGGTTGAGGCAGCCGAACGGTCCCTTCAGGCCTGATACGTTGGGCAGCAACGCGCTCTCCGGCACCACCACGCCGTCCATCACGATCTCACCGGTGATCGAGGCGCGCAAGGACAGCTTGCCGCCGACCTTCGGCGCCGACAGGCCCTTCATGCCCTTTTCGAGAATGAAGCCGCGGATCTGGTTGTCATGCGCGGCCGACTTGGCCCAGACCACGAAGACGTCGGCGATCGGGGCGTTGGAAATCCACATCTTGCTGCCGCTGATACGATAGCCGTCCGACACCTTCTCGGCACGGGTCTTCATGCCGCCGGGATCGGAGCCGGCATCCGGCTCGGTCAGGCCGAAGCAGCCGACCCACTCGCCGGTGGCAAGCTTCGGCAGGTATTTCTTGCGCTGGTTCTCGTCACCATAGGCGTAGATCGGGTACATCACCAGCGACGACTGCACCGAGTTCATCGAGCGATAGCCGGAATCGACCCGCTCGATCTCGCGAGCCACCAGGCCATAGGCGACGTAGCTCGCGTTCGCGCAGCCATATTCTTCCGGCAGCGTGACACCGATCAGGCCGAGCTCGCCCATCTCGTTGAAGATCTCGCGGTCGGTCTTCTCTTCCAGATAGGCGTTGATGACGCGCGGCAACAGCTTGTCCTGCGCATAGGCACGCGCGGTGTCGCGGATCATGCGCTCGTCTTCGGTGAGCTGGTCGTCGAGCAGGAACGGATCGTCCCACTGGAAGGAAGCCGCCGCCGGCTTGTCCTTGGCTTGAGGGCGCACGCTCATGAAAATCCCTTTCGCATCACTGTCCTCATGGAAATTGTCGATAAATTAATGCGCTATCGGCAGAAGCGCAAATGGTTCACCACGTCATTCCGGGGCGCGCGATAGCGCGAACTATGGGGCGCCCCCTGCGCCCCTGAGAATCTCGAGATTCCGGATATGGTGCTAGCGCACCATTCCGGAATGACAGCACGCTATATTTCCAACTTTTCGTTGGCGACGATCTCGATGCCGAAACCGGATAGCCCCTTGTAGTCGTGCACCGACGAGGTGAGATTGACGATCGAGGTGATGCCGAGATCGCGCAGGATCTGGGCACCAACGCCGACTTCACGCCATTGCCGGTGCCTATCGGCCTCTGCCGTTTTCTGTTCGCCGACCGGCTCGACGGGAACTCCGGCCGCTCCGTCGCGCAAGTAAACCAGCACGCCGCGGCCGGCCTTCTTGAAATGGTCCAGCACGATCTGCATCCGCGCCTGGCCGGTGAAGAGGTCCTTGACGATGTTGGGCTTGTGCAAGCGCGTCAGCACGTTCTTGCCGTCGCCGACGCCGTTATAGACGAAGGCAGCATGCGCGATCTCGTCGAATGGCGAGCGATACGCATAGCCCTGCAGCGGACCGATCGGGCTGTCGGTGGTAAACGTCGCGACCCGCTCGATCAACTTTTCGCGCGCCTGACGATAAGCAATCATGTCAGCGATTGTGACGTGCTTGAGCTTGTGGGTGGCGGCGAATTTCGTCACCTGCTCGCCCTTCATCACAGTGCCGTCGTCGTTCATCAACTCAGAGATGACGCCGACCGGCGGCAGGCCGGAAAGCTTGCAGAGATCGACCGCCGCTTCGGTATGGCCGGAGCGCAAGAGCACGCCGCCGTCGCGGGCGATCAGCGGAAAGATATGACCGGGCCGGGCAAAATCATTGGCGCCGGCGTTGGGATTGGCCAGCGCGCGGCAGCAGGAGGCGCGCTCCTCCGCCGAAATGCCGGTGCCGCCATCGGGTTTATAGTCGATCGAGACGGTAAAGGCGGTGGTGTGATTGGACTCGTTATGCGCCACCATCGGATCGAGCCGCAGCCGCCTGGCGTCGTCGGTGGTGACCGGCGCGCAGACGATGCCGGAGGTGTGGCGGATAATGAATGCCATCTTCTCCGCGGTGCAGAGCGAAGCCGCAACGATCAGATCGCCCTCGCCCTCGCGATCGTCATCGTCCGTGACGACGACGAGTTCGCCTTTGGCAAAGGCTTGCAGAACTTCCTGGATGCTATCGCCCATTTCTTAAAATCTCGCCAAATCTAGCTCGGTTCAGCCAGTGCATTAGCCGGACTCTATGCGCGGCGCCAGCGCCAATACGCAGGGCGGAGCGGCGTCCGCAGGCATACCAGGATGCCGGCCCGTAGCCCGGATGGAGCGAAGCGCAATCCGGGTAGGTCAACCCGTTTGCGAGAATCCCGGATTTCGCTGCGCTCCATCCGGGCTACGCGACCCCCTTTTTTACGGCAGCACCTCGCGGCGCTCGCTGAGCAGCGCGTCGGTCTCGGCGCGCTTGTCCTCCAGCAGCCCGGCCTGGGCGGCTTCGATCACCTTGTAGAGCTCGTGAGCGTCGCTGAGCCGGGTCACCGTCACATAGTCGGCGCCGGCCTTGTAGAGGTCGTTGACGTTGGCCAGGATCTCCGCGGTGGCGACGATCTTGGCGGTCGGATTGAGCGAGCGGACATGCCGGACCAGCTTTTCGTTGTCGGCACCCTTCAACAGCGAATCCGGGATGCTGAGGATGATCAGCTCCGCCTTGCCGACGCCGGCATGCACCAGCGTATCGACGTTGCTGATGTCGCCATAGACCACGTGCATGCCGCGGTCCGTCAACGTGCGGAACACCAGCGGATTGAAGTCGATCACGGTGATCTGCTCCAGCACCGCCGGATTGAGGCGCTCGATCTCGGCAACCAGCGCGCTGGCGGCGCGGAAGAACCCGAGAATGACGATCCGGCGCGCCTCCCCGTGCCCGCCCTCGTGCCCTCCGTCGGCCTCATGCTTGTGATCGAGATCGCGGAGCCCGATCCGCTTCAGGGGACCGATCAGGTTTCGCGTGACCTGATCGCTGCGGCCCATGACGAAGGTACTCAGGACCGCCAGCACCACGAAGGCGAACGACGCCGCGCTCGACGTCTCAGGCCCAATGTGACGCGCCGTCACGCCGGTCTGGATCACGACCAGCGAAAACTCCGAGATCTGCGCCAGGTTGATCGCCGGCAACAGGCTCGCGCGCAGGCCCTGCTTCATCAGATAAAGCGGCGTGAACGTCGTCACCATGCGGCTGACGACGGTGAAGGCCGCGATCGCGAGCGCCAGCCCGATCACCGACGCACCGGGGATCGGGATGGTCATGCCGAGCGAGACGAAGAACAGCGTGATGAAGAAATCGCGCAGCGTTGTCACCTTGGCGGTGACGTCGAGCGCATAGGGGAATGTCGACAGCGATACGCCAGCTACCAGCGACCCCATCTCGCGCGACAGGTGTAGCCTCTCCGCGATCTCGCCGATCAGGAAGCACCAGGCCAGGGCACCGAGCAGGATCAGCTCAGGCCGGCGCGCGATCTGGTGGAACAGCCACGGCAGCACATAGCGGCTGAGCACCAGCGCGGTCGCCACCAGCACGCCGACCCGGGCAATCGACAGCAGGATCACGCTCACTTGCAGATTGTCGAGGCTCGGCTGCACCGCCAGGAACAAGATCGCGAAGATGTCCTGCAGCACCAGCACGCCGAGCGTAATCCGCCCGGGCAGCGTGTCGAGCTCGCGCTTCTCGTACAGCACCTTGACGATGATGACCGTGCTCGACAGCGCGCAGGCGATGCAGAGATAGAGCGCGTCGAAATGCCCGCTGCCCATCGACAGGCCGATCCCGATAAAGAACAATATTCCGAGCAGGACGCCGCCGACCAATTGCCCGCCCGCGGCAAACAGAATCACCTTGCCGGCGCGCACGATCTTCTTCAGGTCGATTTCCAGCCCGATCATGAACAGCATGAAGATCAGGCCGAGTTCGGAGATCACGGTAATCGACTCCTGGGACTCGACCCACTTCATGCCGAATGGACCAATGACGAACCCGGCGATAAGGTAGGCCAAAATCAGCGGCTGCCGCGAAAAATGCGCCAACAGGCCGAGCCCCCAGGCAAACAGGATGCATAAGGTGATATCGCGAATAAGCTCGTGCATGGTTCCGGACTTCCCCCTTCTGCAACCTAGAGGCCCCGGCGCAAGGGTCAAACAAGCAATGTGTCACAGCCATAGAATGGGGGCTTTTCTCGCGATTCTGGCCGCGTTGTCGATCCCGTACGCCCCCACCGCCAGCGCCCGGACCGCGGGCGGAATCGAACAGAATTTCGCAAACTCCCGCCCCCTGATCCCCGAGCGGATCGCCTATTTCGACACATCAGGCAAGATCGCGGAGAGCTACCTCAAGTCCCCGGTTGCGCTAAAACCCTTCGTGACTGTCCAGGCCTTCGTCGCTGCAAATGAGGTGCGCGGCGGAACGGGAGCCAATTTCGTGATCGACTGGGCGGCCACGGGCGAGATCGCCGAGCTCACGATCGAGAAGCTGATGGTCGGCGTCGGCGCCGGACATTATGTCTTCATCAGCCATGCCGATCAGGATCGTCGGCAAGAACCAGGCTGAACGACGACGAGACAGAGAGCCGCCCGGTCGGCCCTCTCAACAAGAAACAAGATGGAGTGAAACATTTATGTCTACCGCTTCTTTCGATTTCGCGCCCTTGCTGCCCGCCGGATTGCCGGCGCCGGCAGCGCGGTGGACCGGGCTTGCCAGATACAGTTTTGTCGGCGGCAATAATGATCCCGAGCAGGTTCCGGTCGATGACTTGGTCGACGCCGTCAATACCGTGCTCCGGCGCGAGGGCAAGACGCTCGCAACATACGGCCTCGCCAGCGGCCCGCAGGGCTATCGCCCCTTGCGCGAATTCCTCAGCGCGAAACTCAAGCGCGACGCCGGCATCGCCTGCATTGCCGATGATATCATGATCGTCTCCGGTTCGCTGCAGGCGCTCGACCTGGTCAACCAGTCGCTGCTCGCGCGCGGCGACACCGTGCTGGTCGAGCAGGAAACCTATCAAGGCGCGCTGACCCGGCTGACGCGGCTCGGTATCAAGGCGATCGGCATCCCCCTCGACGACCAGGGCATGCGGATGGATGCGCTGGCGGCAGCCCTTGCCGACCACAAAAGCCGCGGCATCACGCCGAAATATATCTACACCATCCCGACCGTGCAGAATCCGACCGGCAGCATCCTTCCGGAGACGCGGCGCGCCGAGATGCTGAAGCTGTCGCAGCAATATGGCGTGCCGATTTTCGAGGACGATTGCTACGCCGATCTGATCTGGAGCGGCCAGCGGCCGCCCGCGATCTATGCCATGAGCAAGCACGGCGGCGTCATCCATATCGGCTCGTTCTCGAAGTCGATCGCGCCGGCGCTGCGGGTCGGCTTCATCGTGGCACCCTGGGAGATGATGTCGCGGATGCTGGCGCTGAAGACCGACGCCGGAAGCGGCGCGCTGGAGCAGATGGTGCTGGCCGAGTATTGCGTGCCGCATTTTTCGACCCACGTGCCGAGGCTGACGCGCGGCCTGCGGGCCAAGCTCGACACGCTGATGGAAGCGCTGAACGAGCAGTTCGGCACGTCGGCCGAGTTCGAGGAGCCTGAGGGCGGCATCTTCCTGTGGGTGAAACTGCCCGACAATGTCGACACGCTGAAACTCTATCAGGCCGCGCTTCCTGCGGGCGTCGCCATCAACCCCGGACCGGAATGGTCGACCGACAAGGCCTATGCCGGCAGCCGGCTGCGGTTGTGCTTCGCAAGTCCCTCGCATGAACAGATCCGCGAAGGCGTCGCCGTGCTCGCCGAGGTCTGCCGCAAGGAGTTTGGGGTGCCGGCACGGATTGCTAATGTGGAGAAGCGGGCGCGGAGCTGAGCCTGTGCCACGTTCGATCCTCTTGCCCGATATCGTCGCCAAGCAAGGAGGCCGTCGCATTGATTGAGATCAAACGGCGTCGGCTGCGGCGCAATTTGATTTGATCAACCGGCCGCAGGCTGTGGCCGGTGTCCTATTCAGCCTTGATCCCGGCCTCGGCGATCAGCTTGCCCCATTTCACGCTTTCGCTCTGGATGAATTTTGCAAAAGCCTCGGGCGAGGTGGGCGCGGGTTCGGCGCCGAGAACGCGGATTTTCTCGATCGCCGCGGGATCGCTCAACGCCTTCGCGAAGGCGGCATTCAGCGTTTTGACGATATCGGGCGGCGTGCCGGCGGGCGCGACGATGCCAAACCAGCCGACGGCTTCGAATCCGGAGAGGCCCTGCTCCGCCAGCGTGGGAACATCAGGCAGGAAGACCACGCGTTTCGCGGCAGAGACTCCGAGCGCCTTCAACTTGCCATCGTGGATCAATTGCTTTGATGCAGGGATATCCAGCACGGCCAGCGGGACATGGCCGGCAAGAACATCCGTCGTCGCCGGCGCGGTGCCGCGATAGGCGATCAACTGAATTCCGACACCGGCCTTCTGGTTGAACAAGGCCGAGGTCAGGTGCATCGCCGTTCCGTTGCCGCCATGGCCGATCGACAGACCCGCCGTTTGAGCCTTGGCCTTGGCAATGAGATCGGCGACCGAGGCAATAGCCGATTGTTGCGAAGACACCAGCACGAACGGGATTTCCGCCAGCAAGGTGACCGGCGCCAGATCCTTGATCGGATCGAATGCCATCGCCGCCCGGTTGAGATGCGGATTGACGGTCAGCACGCCGGCTGCGGCCACGCCGAGCGTATAGCCATCAGGCGCCGCCTGCGCCACCGCGCCGATCCCGATATTGCCGCCCGCGCCCGCCCTGTTCTCGATGACAACGGGCTGACGCAGCGTTTCCGAAAGCAGCGGCTGCAGGGCGCGGATCACGATATCGGCACTGCCGCCGGGCGGAAACGTCACGATGATCTTGATGGGTTGATCAGGATATGCGTTTGCTGCTTCAATCGCCGACAACAATAGCAACAAAACAACAACAAGGGCGCGGATCATGCCTTCCCGGATCGACGGAAACATTGAGGGTCCCCCCGATGATCTCTGTGGCGCTTAGTAATGCATGATCGTCTCAACCCAGCAAGCGACAAGGCGGCAAGTGACATGGTGAAGACCAGCGTTCTCGTGGTCGGCGGCGGTCCGGTTGGTCTCACTTTGGCGATGGACCTCGCATCGCGGGGAATATCCGTCGCTGTCATAGAAATACGCGCCGCCGGCGAGCCGCCGAGCGTGAAATGCAATCACGTCTCGTCACGATCGATGGAGATCTACCGAAGGCTCGGCCTGGCGCAGAAGCTGCGCGATGCCGGCCTGCCGGCCGACTACCCCAACGACTGCTCCTACCGCACCACGGCAACCGGCATCGAGCTCTCGCGTATCCTCATTCCCTGCCGACGCGATCGCTATACCGCCACCGGCGGGCCGGATACCGATTGGCCGACCGCCGAGCCGCCGCATCGCATCAACCAGATCTATATGGAACCCGTGCTGTTCGCCCACGCTACTAGTATTGACGGGCTACAGATTCTGAACCGCACCGCGTTCGAGGATTTCAGCGAAGCCCAGGACGGCATCGTTGCGACTGTCCGCAACCTCGACACCGGGACCGCCTCCCAGGTCCATGCCGACTTCATCGTCGGCTGCGATGGGGCGCGTTCGCTGGTTCGCAAGGCGATCGACGCCAATCTGCAGGGAACGCCGATCATCCAGCGCGTGCAGTCGACCTACATCCGCGCGCCCGCCCTGCTCGGCCTGATGGACCGGCCCGCCTGGATGACGCTGTCGCTCAATCCGCGGCGCTGTGGCACTGTGGTCGCGATCGACGGCCGGGAAAAATGGCTGATTCACAATCACCTCAATCGCGAGGATGAGACCTTCGAATCCGTCGATCGCGACGCCTCGATCCGCGCCATTCTCGGCGTCGGCCCCGATTTCGAGTATGAGATTCTGAGTAAGGAGGACTGGGTCGGCCGCCGCCTTGTCGCCGACCGGTTTCGCAAGGGACGCGCCTTCATCTGCGGCGACGCCGCCCATCTGTGGATGCCCTATGCCGGCTACGGCATGAATGCGGGGATTGCGGACGCGACCAACCTCGCATGGCTGCTCGCCGCCTATCTGCAGGGTTGGGCCGACATTGCCATCCTCGACGCCTATGAAGCCGAGCGCCTTCCCATCACCGAGCAGGTATCCCGCTTTGCGATGGAGATGGCGGGCAAGGTGCTGAGCCAGCGCCGCACCGTTCCCGATGAAATCGAGCAGCCGGGGCCTGAGGGCGACGCCGTCCGCAAGCAGGTCGGGCAAGCGGCCTATGATTTGAACGTGCAGCAATATTGCTGTGCCGGCCTCAACTTTGGGTACTTCTACGACCGCTCCCCGATCATCGCCTATGACGGCGCGGAGCATCCGGGTTTTACCATGGCGGATTTCAAGCCGTCGTCGACGCCGGGGTGCCGGCTTCCGTTCGCGAAGCTGCCGGACGGACGGCCCGTCTATGATGCGTTGGGTCCGGGCTACACACTTTTGCGCTACGATCCGGACGTTGCGGTTGCGCGCTTGGCCGACGTGATGCGCGACAACGACGTACCGTTTGCGGTCGTCGACGTCCCCGCCGGCGAGGCCCAGCCTCCGGGCTACAAACTCATCCTTGCGCGCACCGACCAGCACGTCGCCTGGCGGGGCGACGCGATCCCTAACGATCCCGCGCACCTCGTCGACAAGCTGCTCGGCCGAGGCTCCAAACTCGGTCCGGGTTGACCGCCCATGGGGGAAGCGCGCTCTCAGCAACGCTTGGGCATCGCCCTCGTGGTCGCCGCCGCCATCGCCTGGAGCACGGCGCCATTCTTCACGCGGCTGCTTCCCTATGATTCCTGGACCATCCTGTTTTGGCGCGGATTGTTCGGCGGCGGCCTGATCGTGGTCTTGATGGTGCTGTTGCAAGGTCGTGCCGGCCTGCGGGACCTGACCAGGATTGACAAGAACGGCTGGCTTGTCGCGTCGTTTTCGACATTGGCGATGATCGCCTTCATCCCTTCCCTACAGCTCACGGATGTATCGAACGTAGCCATCATCATTGCGACAGGCCCCTTCCTCGCAGCTGCGCTTGCCTGGATATGGCTGCGGGAAATCCCCCAACCGCGAACCATGCTGGCGAGCATCGTGGCGCTCTGCGGCGTCATGATCATCGTCGGTAACGCACGCGCCGGTTCCGACATCCTCGGTATCGCCCTCGCCTGCTTCATGGCGCTTGCGATCGCTGCGATGACAGTCATGGTACGGCGGCACAAGAATACATCGATGGTCGCCGCTGCAGCGATGTCGAACATCCTGGGCAGCGCTATCAGCATTCCCTTCGCCCACGGAATAGCTGCGATAACCGGGTTCGACCTGTTCATCCTTGCGATGTTCGGATGCTTTCAGGTCGCCCTGGGCCTCACACTGTTTTTCCTCGGCTCGCGCCTGCTGCCATCCGGTCAGGCGGCCCTGATCTCGACGCTGGAGACGCCGCTGATGCCGTTCTGGATATGGGTGGGATTCGGCGAGGTGCCCACACTCCGGGTCCTCGCCGGCGGCGCCCTGGTGATGGGCGCAGTCATTGCCGACATCGTCGGCGATAGCCGCGCGCAGCGGCTATCAAAGTGAATGGGCCGAGCTACCGAACCGCGAATGGCGCCTGGTAGGGCCGGCCGAACGGCACGCCGTTGATCACGGTCTGCACCGGCTTGAGCAACAGCTTGCCCTCGCGCTTGTTGTTGCGGGTGTCGACGAACGAGGTCTGCCCCTCCACCAGTTCCAGGATTGCGACGTCGCCAGGCGCGCCGATCTGCAGCGTGCCGATTTTCGGTGCGCGGTTGATGATCTTGGCCGGCGTTATGGTCGCCGCCGCCACCACCTGCTCCAGCGACAAGCCGAGCGTGATGAACTTGCTCATGACATTCGGCAAATACGGCATGCCCGGCGAATTGCCGGAGAAGACGTGGATGTCGGAGGAGATCGTATCGGGCGTGCAGCCGCCGGGAAGCGCCACCTCCGCCACCGTGAAATCGAAACTGCCGCCGCCATGGCCGACATCGAACATCACGCCACGCTGCTTGGCTGATAGCGCCGCCGGCAACAGCTTGCCATCCTGCACGATATTGGTGAAGACGCCGCCGATGTTCGGAGCGCCGGAATAGGCATGCGTCAGCACGTCGCCCGGCCGCATCAGATCGAGAATTTGTGACATCAACTCCTTGGTCTCGACGCCGCCGATATGGACCATCATCTTGGCCGGCCAGCCGCACATCTCGCAGGCCTTGATGCTGCGCTTCAGCGGCTCGAGGCCATGCCTGGCGATGACGTTCTCGGACATCCTGACCTTCACGCCGAGCAGGAAGTCCGGATTTTCCGCCAGCGCCATCGCGCAGGCATCCACCTGCGCATAGTCGATGTTGTAGAGCTCGGGGATAGGAAATCCGGACAGGCCGTTGTTGGCGATGTGAACGAAGGCGTAAATCCGCGCCCGCGATTGCGCCACGATGTAGCGGCGCAGCGCGGCGAGATTGTTGACGCCGGCGTCACCCGCCGACACCACTGTGGTGGTGGCCTGCGCCTGCACCAATTCGTCGGCCGGAATGCCGATGGCCGAACCATAGGGGTAAACGTGGGAATGCAGATCGATCAGGCCGGGCGTCACCAGCTTGCCTGAGGCATCGATGGTCTTCGCGGCACGCGCGGCTGGAATCTCGTTCTCGATGGCCTCGATCACGCCCCAGCGAATGCCGATGTCGCGCTTGCCTTTGAGCGACTGGCTGGGATCCAGCACGTCGCCGCCCTTGATCACGAGGTCGAACTTGTCGTTCGGTCCCATCGCGGCGACAGCAGGGCCCGATATCGCCGCGACCGCGGCCGAGCCTGCCAGACTCAGAAAATGACGGCGTGAAACCTCGCTCATGGCAACCTTCCCCCTGAGTTGATTTTTTATGGAGGAGATGATGCGCCGAGCGTTGGCATTCCGCAAGCAGCGTCGCGCCGGCCCACGCAGAAACGAATAGCCGCCTCGCCGATCTTCCGATGGGCGTGCGGCTTGCTGGCTCCGGCGCTTGCGCTGCAACAACCGGGATGCGCAGGGCGCGGTGGAATCGATCCGACAATCAGAATTCAGCGCGCTGATCGTCATCGGCATCTGAACAAGCGTTCAGAATTCTCCTGCAATTCGGCGGGAACGTTCCTCATCATCTCCTGTTTTATCTTCGCTCAATTGAGGAGGATTGGATGAAGAAACTTGGATACGTCATTGCGGCACTCGGCGCACTCGTCATCGCAGCTCCGTCAATCGCAAGCGCCGAGACCGTCGTGATCAAGAAGCGTAGCTACCACACGGGTCACCATCACCACCATCACGGTGCGCGTGCCGAATTCCGGCGCGACCGCGGTTGGCATCGCGGGCATCGGCACGGTCACCGCCACAAGACCGTGGTCATCAAGAAGTATCGTTACTGACGTAGCATTGCTGGAGCCCGGCTCTGATTAATTCAGTGCCGGGCTCCGTTTTGGTTTGAGCCGTTTCTTGATGCGATCCCGGTCGCTTCCGGATCGCGTCCGAGCGCGTGCTCGTTCGAACGCCAAGAACGGAAAATGGCCCCTCGCGGGGCCATTCTCTTTTGCTTGCTTCTTTTTGCTGTTCGCTGCGTTCGACGATCTTAGCTGTAGATCTCGAACAGGCCGGCGCCGCCTTGGCCGCCGCCGATGCACATCGTGACGACGCCCCACTTGGCCTTGCGCCGGCGGCCTTCCTGCAGGATGTGGCCGGTGAGACGCGCACCGGTCATGCCGAAGGGATGGCCGATCGCGATCGAGCCGCCATTGACGTTGTACTTCTCGGGATCGATGCCGAGCTTGTCGCGGGAATAGAGGCACTGGCTGGCGAAGGCTTCATTCAGCTCCCAGAGATCGATGTCGTCGATCTTCAGGCCATGGCGCTTCAACAGCTTCGGCACGGCGTAGATCGGGCCGATGCCCATCTCGTCCGGCTCGCAGCCCGCGGAGGCCCAGGCGACGAAGCGGCCCATCGGATTGAGGCCGCGCTTCTCGGCGTCCTTGGCTTCCATTAGCACCACGGCGGCGGCGCCGTCCGAGAGCTGGCTGGCGTTGCCGGCGGTGACGTATTTGCCCGGGCCCTTGACCGGCTCGAGCTTGGCAAGACCTTCCATCGTCGTGTCGGGACGGTTGCATTCGTCACGGTCGACGACGTAATCGACAATGCTCTCCGCCTTGGTCTGCTTGTCGACCACCTTCATCTTGGTCTTCATAGGGACGATTTCGTCCTTGAACTTGTTGGCCTGCTGCGCGGCCGCCATGCGGCGCTGCGATTCCAGTGAATACTCGTCCTGATATTCGCGGCTGACCTTGTAGCGCTCGGCAACGATATCGGCGGTGTCGATCATCGCCATGAAGATGTCAGGGGCGACCTTGAGCAGGTCCGGATCGATCGATTCCTTGGGCGAGCCACCGCCGGGGATCGAGATGCTTTCGACGCCGCCCGCCACGATGCAGTCGGCACCGTCAGAGCGGATCGAGTTGGCGGCCATCGCGATGGTCTGAAGGCCCGACGAGCAAAAACGGTTCACCGAGACGCCGGCGGTCGACTTCGGCAGGCCCGCGAGCAACGCAGCCTGGCGACCGATATTGGGCGCACCGTGCGCGCAGTTACCGAGATAGCAGTCCTCGACATACTCCTTCTCGACGCCGGCGCGTTCCACGGCGTGCTTGATGGCGTGGGCCGCCAGCGACATCGGCGGGGTGATGTTGAACCCGCCGCGGCCGGACTTTGCCAACCCCGTACGTGCATAGGAAACGATGACAGCTTCACGCATTTGAAAGACCTCCCTTTGATGCGATCCAGTATGGACTGGAGCCGCGCCCGTGTGTAGCGAAAACCCGAATTCCGGCCAGCGGAAAAGAATGAATCCGCAAGCCCGGCTCGAGGCGGGGATTTGCACAACGCCTGTCCTCGGGCAAGGCCGCGGTTGGCTTTTCGTCGCGTTAAGCCAATGCGCGACGCTCCAGCTATTTCACTAAGCGAAATTGACGTTTGGAGATCGCCGCGCGAATGGAAATCAGGACCAAGTCAGGGGTGCGATGGTAAGGGCGTTTGCCACCGTGCTCGGGGGCTGATCATCGCCCTCTCCGAGCTAATCGTGGTCGGCGGCGATCTGCTGGTACGCCCTCAGGACGTCGCCTCAGATGTGCTGCGCCATGATCTGGCCCGGCCGTGCATCCGGACGGGGCTCGATATCGACCGACCACAGGTCGCGATTGTCGACGTCCTTTAACGTCACCGTCATCACTTCGGTCTTGCCGTCGATGTCGACGCGACCAAAAAACTGCATACCGAAACACGGGGCAAGATTCTCGCCGCTGCAGCCCTTCTGGAACATCGCTTTCGGGCCGAAGGTGTTGTCGAGCGGGGCCGGCGCCCAGGTGCCCGCATGCAGCGGGCCGGAGACGAATTCCCAGAACGGCTCAAAGTCCTGATAGATCGCGCGGTTCGGATCGTAGTGATGGGCGGCTGTGTAGTGCATGTCGGCGGTCAGCCAGACTGTGTTGCGGATGCCAGCGCGTTTCATGAACGACAGCAAATCGGCGATCTCGTGCTCGCGCCGCTCCGGCGGACCGTCGCCGAGCGCAATCGCGTCCTCGCTGATCAAGCCGATCGGCATGTCGGCCGCGATCACCTTCCAGGTGGCGTCGGAAGCCACCAGCTCGCGCTTCAACCAGGCCAGTTGCGTCGCGCCGAGAATGCAGGTGTCGCTGTGGTCGTCGCGCCTGTTCAACGTGGAATCGCGGTAGCTGCGCATGTCGATCATGAAGACATCGAGCAGCGGACCGTAGGCGATCCTGCGATAGATGCGGCCGTCCTGCGCGGGCGTCGCGCGCATCGGCATGAATTCATGGAACGCGCGGCGCGCCCGCGCCACCAGATGCGAGGTACCGGCCTCGGCATAGCCGCTCGCGTCGGCCGGGGCGATCGGAGCCCAGTCGTTCGTCACCTCGTGATCGTCCCATTGCGAGAACACGGGCACGGCTGCATGGAACGCGCGAAAGTTTTGGTCGAGCCAGTTGTATTTGTAGTTGCCGCGGAATTGCGCGAGCGTTTCGGCGACGACGGACTTTTCCTCGGTGACAAGGTTTCGCCAGAGCCCGCCGTCGGGCAGCTTCAGTTCCCGCTCCACCGGGCAGTCCGCATAGATGTGGTCGCCGCAATGGATGAAGAAGTCCGGACGGTTGTTGAGCATGGTGCCGTAAGTCCGCATGCCGCCGCGGCTTTCGTCGATGCCCCAGCCCTGCCCCGTGGTATCGCCCGACCAGGCGAACGACACCGAGCTGCGCGCTGTGGGCGCGGTGCGGAAATGCCCGACCTGCGCCTCGCCAGCGACCCCCGGCTCGCTTTCAAACTGCACGCGATAGAAAATATCCTGTCCCGGCGGCAATCCGTCGAGCAGAACTTTCGAGGTGAAATCGGCATCCGGCAACGCGTCGGCCGAAGCCGTGCCAATGATGGTCTTGAAATCTTCGCTGGCCGAACATTCGACCTGCATCCGCGCCGCGCGGTCGGCGCGCGCCCAGATCACGGCGGTGTTGGCCGAGACGTCGCCCGATTGAATGCCGCTGGTGATGAGCGGCCGATCCGCGGCGCGGCTGAGATAGGGTCTGGCGAGGCTGCCGAGACCGGCGACGGCACATGTTGCCGCGGAGCGGACCAGCCATTGACGCCGGCTCAAACTTTGCGCGGCGCGTATCGCAATCGGCATCGAAGCACCCTCGTCGAATCACGACGAAGGTGTGCCTGTTGAGTTTGACTCGCGGCTGAAGCTTTTGCGACAGGTGGATGAAAGTGCGGAATCGTAGGATGGGTAAAGCCACCGGGTCCGGCCTTCGGCCGGCCCGATGATAAACTCCGCGAAACCCATCAATCCCAACGTGGAGACGTGATGGGTATCGCTTCGCTCCACCCATCCTACGAAGTCTCTACCGCTGCCAGTCGCAGATGCCGCCGGACGTGCACGGCCAGGTCTGGATCCGCGTGTCGCGGGCCTGGGCGTCGAGCGGATTGGTATGGCGGCGCGCCTGCTTGGTGCTGCGGACCGCAGCGCGCGGCTTCTGCACGCGCTCCTGCACGACGCGCGTCTTGCGCTCGGCAGCCTTGGGTACGACCACGCGTTCCGTCTTCACTGGCCGGGCATCGGTTCTGGCCTCGATCCGGACCGCGGCGAACTGCGTCTCTGGGCCGAGCCGCTTCGGCGAAAGCAGAGCATGGGGGAGATCCAGACCGAGGATCTCGCCTGCACGGTACTGATCGGCCAGCGCGGCGCTGCCTGAGATCAGGAATACCGTGCAAAGTGCTGCGGCAATAGCTCTCTTCAGGACCATCGCTGGCCTCCTGAAATCAACCAAAGACTGAAGAATAGCCATCATGTAGGAAGCCGGCAGGACAATTCCAGCCGGTTCCGCTCTCAGGGTTACGCGTGAGGATCCCGGCTGTGAAAAAGTTCACGCGCCGGGTGAACAACTTCTACTCCGCGGCCTGCGCCACCGGCTGGCCGATCGCCGCTTCCAACCGCGTGCACTCCGCACGGTATTTCGCGACATTGATTTCCTTGACGTGGCCATAGCCGCGAACGAGTTCCGCTGATTTCGCCAGCGCCACCAGACGTGGCCAGTCATGCGGCTTGGCCCGGTCGAGATGGCGGAAGATCATCGCGGAGTATTCGCCCGGCAAGGCCCGCTCCATCCGCCGCTCGGCTGTATAGCCGAAAGGATCGAATGCTGTGCCGCGCAGGAACTTGAAGCGGGTCAGGATGTCGAAGGCGCGGAATATCCAGGAGCCGAACTCGCGCTTGCGCAGACGACCCGTGACCTTGTCGCGCGACGCGAGCAGCGGCGGCGCGAGGCTGACCTTGACACCCTCTTCGCCGTCGAATTGCTCCTTCAACGCTTTTGCGAACTCGCCGTCGGAATAAAGCCGGGCGACTTCATATTCGTCCTTGTAGGCCATCAGCTTGAACAGACCTTTAGCGAAGGCTTCCGTCAGTTCATGCGAGCCCGGCGCGGCCTTGGCTTCCGCTGACCGCACGTGCTCGACGTCGGCGAGGTAGCGCTTCGAATAGGATTCGTCCTGGTACTCGGTCAGGAACTTGGCGCGGAACGCGATGCTCTCGTCAAGCGTACGCTTTACCGGCGCCGCGCCCGAACTCTTGAAGCGTGCGGCGCTGACGACGCGCTGCAGATCGTGCGCCGCGAGCCGGCCCCAGGAGAACGCCAGCTTGTTCATCTCGATCGCGGCGCCATTGAGGTCGATCGCCTTCATGATCGCTTCCAGCGACAGCGGGATCGCGCCGCGCTGGAACGCAAAGCCGAGCATGAAGGCGTTGGTGGCGATGCTGTCGCCCATCAGCACCGTTGCAAGCCCGGTCGCGTCGAGAATGTCGAGGTCGGAGGCGCTGACGGCCTCGTTGAGCGAATCCCGCATCGTCCCCGCTTCGAAATCGATGTCGGGGTTGATGACGAAGCTCGCAGTCGGCAACAGGTCAGCATTGACGATCGCCCGCGTGACGCCACGCTCGGCCCGGCTCAGCGCTGGGATGCTGGTGGCGACTACGATGTCGCAGCCGAGGATGAGGTTGGCGCCGCCGGGCGCGATGCGCACGGTTGCGAGATCGTCCGCTTGCGGGGCGATGCGGACGTGGCTCATCACAGCACCGTTCTTCTGCGACAGTCCCGTGAAGTCGAGCGTCGAGCATGCCCTGCCCTCGACATGGGCAGCCATGCCGAGCAGCGCGCCGATGGTGATGACGCCGGTGCCGCCGATGCCGGTGACGAGGATGTTGTAGGCGCCATCGAGCGCCGGTGTGGCGGGCGTCGGCAGATCGGCAAATAGCGCCGAGGGATCAGCCGCCGCGCGGTCGGCTTTCCGCAAGCGTCCGCTATGCACCGTGACAAAGCTCGGGCAAAAGCCCTCGATGCAGGAAAAGTCCTTGTTGCAGTTCGATTGGTCGATCCGCCGCTTGCGGCCGAACTCGGTCTCCAGCGGCTGCACCGAGACGCAGTTAGAAACGGAGGAGCAGTCGCCGCAGCCTTCGCAGACGCGTTCGTTGATGAAGACGCGCTTCGGCGGATCCGGATAGAGCCCGCGCTTGCGGCGGCGGCGCTTTTCCGCCGCGCAGGTCTGGTCGTAGATCAGGACGGTGAGGCCCTTGACCTCACGCAGCTCTTTCTGCACCGCGTCGAGTTCACGGCGGTGATGAACGGTCGCTCCATCAGGGAAATAATTCGACGGATATTTGTCGGGATCGTCAGAGACGATGGCGAGGCGCCTGGCGCCCTCGGCCGAAACCTGGTGCGCGATTTGCGAGACAGTCAGGCCGCCTTCGGCCGGCTGGCCGCCGGTCATCGCCACCGCATCATTATAGAGAATCTTGTAGGTGATGTTGACGCCGGCGGCGGCCGCCGCGCGGATCGCCAGCAGGCCGGAATGGGTGTAGGTGCCGTCACCAAGATTCTGGAACACATGTGCTTCGCTGGTGAACGGCGCCTGCCCGATCCAGGTGACGCCCTCCGCGCCCATATGCGAGATCGTCTGCGTGCGGCGGTTCGGCACCGACAGCGCCATGCCGTGACAGCCGATGCCGGCCATTGCGCGGCTGCCGTCGGGAATCTTGGTCGAGGTATTGTGCGGACAGCCCGAGCAGAAATACGGCGTGCGCTGCAGCTTTGCGGCGCCGACGCCGTCCGCCGGCCGGTCGAAGGCTTCGAGTTTTGCGAGACGCTGCTCCAGCGCCGGGCTGCGGTGACCGAGTCTGCGCAGCCGCGCAACGACGGCGGCCGCCACCATGGTCGGCGTTATTTCGCCTTCGCTCGGCAACAGCATGGCGCCGCTCTCGTCACGCTTGCCGACCACCGAAGGGCGCTTCGCGGCATCCATGTTGTAGAGAATGCGGACGAGCTGGTCCTCGATAAAGCCGCGCTTCTCCTCGACCACCAGCACGTCCTGCAGGCCTTCCGCAAAGGCCCGCGCGCCGGATTCCTCCAGCGGCCAGGTCAGCGCCACCTTGTAGATGCGCAATCCCAGCGCCTGCGCTTCAGTATCCGTGATGCCGAGATCGGCCAGCGCCTGCCGCAGATCGAGATAGGCCTTGCCGGTCGCCATGATGCCAAGCCGCGCCGGCTTTGAATCCAGCACGATGCGGTCGAAGCGATTGATACGCGCGAACGCCGCGACCGCCTGCATCTTCGGACCGTGCAGCCGCCGCTCCTGCTCCATCGGCGCATCGGGCCAGCGGATGCTTAAGCCTCCCGGCGGCATCTCGAAATCATCCGGTGTGATGATCTTGATGCGATCGGGATCGCTGACGATCGATGCCGAGCTTTCGACCGTCTCGGAAATCGCCTTGAACCCGACCCAGCAGCTTGAATAGCGCGACAGCGCAAAGCCCAAAATGCCGAGATCGAGATAATCCTGCAGCGTGGCCGGGTTGACCACCGGCATCAGCGCCGCGGCGAACACCTGCTCGCTCTGGTGCGCCAGTGTCGACGACTGGCAACCATGATCGTCGCCGGCCAGCGCAATCACGCCGCCATTCGGCGAGGTGCCGGCGGAGTTGGCATGCTTCAGCGCATCGACGGAGCGGTCGACGCCGGGACCCTTGCCATACCAGATGCCGAATACGCCATCGACCTTGGCGCCGGGAAACATGCCGACCTGCTGGCTGCCCCACACGGCCGTCGCTGCCAGGTCCTCGTTGAGACCTGGAGAGAACTCGATGTCATGCTGCTTGAGGAAGGATTTGGCGCGCCACAACGCATGATCATACATGCCGAGCGGCGATCCGCGGTATCCGGAGATGAAGCCTGCGGTGTTGAGCCCCGCCGCGCGGTCGCGTTCGCGCTGCAACATGGGCAACCGGACCAGCGCCTGTGTACCGGACAGAAAAATCCGCTTCGCATCCAGACGGTACTTGTCGTCCAGACCCACTTCCATCAACGCCATTCGTCCGCTCCCCGTCGCACGTTCCGCCGGTTATTTGAACCGGTCTAATTGCGAACAGCATGCACCGATTTTGCTATGCGTGCCCAGCGTGAATTCATGGCCGCAGGGCATATCTCGCCCGTCGTGTGGATCGGCCGGCCTCTTGCGGGAGCCCGCCTTCTTTGAAACGCTTGGGGGTAAAGGGAGACGCTAGCGATGACAGAACCGGCCTTCAGGACCGAGATATTGGAGAGCGGTAATCTGCTGGTGGGGCCATGGCGGAGCCCCAGGCAGATGCTCCACGCGCAGGTCTATGATTCGCACGCCTCGATCCACGACGATGCGACCGCGCAGAAGCTCGGCTTTCAGGGCGGTACCATCGAGGGCCCGACCCATTTCAGCCAGTTCGCGCCGCTCTGCGAACGCATCTGGGGCCAGGCATGGTTCGAGACCGGTTGCCTCTCCGCCCATTACCGCAACCCCGCCTTCGAAGGCGAGGAAGTGCAGGCCAACATCGAAAAGCCGAAGCCGGGGCAAACGACTTGCGCGATCGGCATGACCAAGCGCGACGGCACCGAGATATTGCGCGGCACCGCGTCCGTCGGCGACGTAGTGGAAACGGCGCTCTCCCAGCGGCTCGGCGAATTGAAACCGCTCGCCGATCCTGTCATCCTCGCCGACGTCAAGGTCGGCATGAAGACGCCGCGCCAGACGGTGAAAATGGATTTCGACCAGCACATGGGCGATCTCTATCCGTTTTCGCTTGAGCAGAAGCTGAAGGTGATCACCGAACCATCGGTGTATTATTCCCAGGAACTCAATCCGTGGGGACGAGCGATCATACCGTTCGAAATGCTGAGCGTGCTGTTTCAGTACCGTGCCCGCGAGGACCGGCTGCCGGTCCGCGGGCCCGCCGTCGGCCTGTTCGCAGATCAGGAGATTCGCCTGCTGCGTGGGCCGCTTTTCGTCGGCGAGAGCTACGTCACCGAGCGCGAGGTCGTCGCGCTGAGCGGCAGCCGCCGGACCGAAAGCGTATGGATGCGCACGACGGTGTTCGCAATGGACGATACGCCTGTCGCCACCATGCTGTTGAACATGGCGAGCATCAAGGATTCCTACGCCAACTACGAGCAGGAGCACAAAGCGCGCTACGGCTAGGTGAGCCCGAGCCGGTATCGCCAACAAGGACAACAACAAAATGGCCCGCCTGCCCTATCTCGAAGCCGATCAGGTTGCGCCCGAATACCGCGACATGCTCAAGCGCAACACCAACCTCCACAAGCTGTTGGTGAACTCGCCCGACATGGCGCGCGCCTTCAACGGCATCGGCGGCTATATCCGCTTCAAGAGCAAGCTCCATCCCCGCCTGCGTGAACTCGCGATCCTCCAGGTCGGCTGGATGGAAAAATCGGAATATGAGTTCACCCACCACGTGAAGATCGGCAAGGAATTCGGCGTCACCGATGAGGATATCGAAGGGCTGATGGCCGAGACCGACGGCAGGCCATCGAACCTCGAGCCGCTGGCAAGAGCGATTTTGCGCGGCGCCCGCGAGATGGTGCGGGATCTCGCGATGTCGGAGGCGACCTTTGCCGAGATCAAGCGGCGGCTTTCCGATGAGCAGATGATCGATCTCGTGCTCACCATCGCCTTCTATTGCGCCGTGGTCCGCGTACTGGCGACGATGAAGATCGACAACGAGCCCTATTACAAAGAGGTACTGCAACAGTACCCGATCCCGGGAGTGGAACGAGATGCGCCTGAAAGATCGTGTCGCCATCGTCGTCGGCGCCGGCCAGAGCCCCGGCGAAGGCATCGGCAACGGCCGCGCCACCGCGCTGACTTTTGCGCGCGAAGGCGCAAAAGTGCTGTGCGTCGATCATAATCTGGCCTCGGCCCAGGAAACGGTCGACATGATCGCCGCGAACGGCGGCCTCGCGGCGGCGTTCAAGGCAGATGTCACGAGGAATGCCGAGCTCAAGGCGATGGTGGCGGACGCGCAGGCACGCTGGGGCCGCATTGACGTGCTGCATAATAATGTCGGCGTCAGCCTGGCCGGCGGCGACGCCGAACTGCTTGAGATCAGCGAGGAAGCATTCGACCGCTGCGTCGCGATCAACCTGAAGAGCTGCGTGTGGGCGGCCAGGCACGTCATCCCGATCATGCGGGCGCAGAAGAGCGGCGCGATCATCAACATCTCGTCGATGGCCGCGATCACAACCTATCCTTACGTGGCCTACAAGGCGACCAAGTCGGCGATGATCGCTTTCACCGAGCAACTCGCCTACCAGAACGCGCAATACGGCATCCGCGCCAACGTCATCCTGCCCGGGCTGATGAACACGCCGATGGCGGTCGACACCCGCGCCCGCGAGTTCAAGAAGAGCCGCGCCGAGGTCGAGGCCGAACGCGACGCCAAAGTTCCGCTGCGGCAGAAGATGGGCACCGGCTGGGACGTCGCCAACGCCGCGCTCTTCCTCGCGTCAGACGAAGCGAGTTTTATTACTGGCGTGACATTGCCGGTCGACGGCGGCGCGAGCGTGCGGCGGGGATAGACGCGCCGAACTGTAGGGTGGGCAAAGGCGCAACGCGCCGTGCCCACCATTTCTCTTGGTGAAAAAGGTGGTGGGCACGCTTCCGGCTTCGCTCTCCGAGCTACGGCGGACAAGTCGCTTTGCCCACACTACGGCAGCGGGGCTTGCGCACAACGGCCGCAGGACAATGCTGAAAATTTACCTTTCGTTAGTACCTTTCTCTTAACGGTTGCGCCGATTGGGCGGTCTTTTTGACGCCCGTGCTCACGCGACCTGCGCCGGCGTGTTTTTGTTTTCGGCCCACCCGCGTGATTCGACAACATCGACCAATTCCAATGACACGATGATGTGACAAGCGCATCGTCGCTTGTCGAAATCCCGACTCGTTGCGGTCGCACGAATTTCATGTGCGCTCGCTATGAGGCGCCACAAGAATGTGGAAGCCGAGGCACCATGAACGAAGAATTCGACTACGACCTGACGCCGTCCCAGTGGGAAACGTTGAAGGCATTGCGTAGCCCGGCATCAAGGCTGCCGCGCATGAGCCGCTACACGATCGACGGCCTGATCGCGCTCGAACTCGCCGTGATGAACGGCGATGCGCCCGCCATCACCGCGAAAGGACGCAAGGTGCTGATTCGCGGTTCCTCGCTGCTGTTGCAGGACCTGGCCGCGTGATTGCCGGCCATTCACGCGTCTACGACGTGAGATTTTAGATTGACCGCACACAATTTCGTGTCCCGGACGCGGTGCAGCGAGTAACGCTGCTCCGCAGAGCCGGGACGCACTGCCGCAGCGTATGGACCCCGGTTCTGCAGCGCACCGCTAACGCGCTGCGCTGCGCCCGGGGAACGCAGCTCAGACCAGCCTCTCCTCATCCGTCACCGGCGAGGTGATCACCAGGAATACCAGATCGACCAGCCCGGAATTCGAGATCGCGTGTTCGACGCCGGGCGGCAGGAAGATGAAGTCGTGCTTGCGCACGACGTGGTTCTTTCCCGCGATCTCCATCAGCCCCTCGCCTTCGAGCACGTGATAGATCTGCTCCTGCACAAGATGCTTGTGGAGCGCGACATGGGCCATCGGCTGGTACATCGAGATGCGATAGTCGATATGGCGGGAGCCTGCGGTCTCCGGCATCACCAACGGTTTTGACAGTGCACCGCCGAAATGATTGGGAAACTCCCGCCACGGCACTTCGGCGATGTTGCGGATGAACGCGCCATTGTTTTCCGAAGCCATGATGGTTCCTCCGCTGGTCAGATGACGAGCGCCCCGCCGTCGATATAGACGATCGATCCAGTCGCAAACCCGTTCGCCATGAAGCTGAGAATCTGCCGCGCGATGTCCTCAGCCGCGCCGACGCGGCCGACCGGCAGCGCGGCCGCCGTCTTCGCCAGCATGTCGCGCCGCGCCTCTTCCGGCATTACCGCGCGGATCGGGGTGTCGATGACGCCCGGCGAGACCGCATTGACGCGGACCGGCGCCAGCTCCAGCGCAAGCGCCTTTGCCAACGATTCCAGCGCGCCGTTGGCGGCGCTGACGATTGCCGAGTTCGGCCGCGGACGAACGCTGAGGAAACCCGAGACCAGCGTCAGCGATCCGCCGGCGCGGATTTCGGCCTCGCGCGCGACCCGCCACGCGCCCCAGAACTTGCCTTCCATGGTGACGCGTACATCTTCCATCGCCACCGTCTTGAACGGGCCGGTGCGAAGCTGCGCCGCCGTAACGACGACGTGATCGACGGGGCCGCAACGGCGGAACAAGTTTGCAACACTGTCATCGCTGGTAACGTCTGCGGGGATCGCGATGGCGTTCATCTTCTCCGCCACCTTGTCGAGCTTTTCGACTTTGCGGGATGCGACGATGACATCGGCGCCCTCGCGCTTCGCCATCTCCGCGGTCGCCAGACCGATGCCGGAGGAACCACCGACGATGACGACTTTCTTGCCTGCAAGCAGCATGTGATTTCCCCGAAGTAAGATCAGGCGGGTTGATAGCGCGTGCCGATGCCGGCCTTGCTCTGCCCGAGCCCGGGTAATTCCCAGACTCCTGCACCGACCGGATTGATGTTAGCGGCGATATCGACGTCGATCAGATAGGGCTTGTTCGCCGCGATGCCCTTGCGGATGGCCTCGCCGAGATCGCCGGCGCGATCGACCCGCACGCCCTCAACGCCGCAAGAGCGCGCCATCGCGGCAAAATCGGGATTGTAGCGTTCGCCGGTGCTGGGGTTGTGGAAATCGGTCGCGAGCTCGCGGCCGCCGAGATAGCCGCGCTGCAGCCCGCGGATCGAGGCATAGGCGTAATTGTTCCAGACCACCCAGATTACGGGCAGGTTATATTCCACTGCCGTGCCCAGCACGTTGGCGTGCATGAAGAAGGCGCCGTCGCCGCACACGGACACGCAGGGCCGATCGGGTGCGGCAAATTTCGCGCCCATCACGCCCGCAACGCCAAAGCCCATCGGGCCGAACCCCATCGAGCCGATCAGCGAATCCGGCCGCCGCGGCTTACAGAAGCCGAGCAGCCAATTGTGATGCACGCCGATATCGCTGACGAGGATCGCATCCTCGGGGAGCGCCTTGTCGATCTCGAGCGCGGCGCGCTGCGGATTGATCGGCGTGGTGTCGTCGGAAAATCCGGGGGCGACGAACTTGTCCCATTCTTTGCGATAGCCATCGATCTGCGAGAGCCACCTTTGGCGGGCGTCCGCTTTCTTCGAGAGATCGGCCCGGCGATCCAGCTCGGCATGAACCTGCCGCAGGAAGGTGCGCACGTCGGCCATTAGCCCGAGCGAGACCGGATAGTTGCGGCCGATCTCTTCGGGATCGATGTCGACATGGATCAGCCGTGTCGGCGGAATGGTGAAGGAATAGCCCGGGATCCACGAACTCGAGGTGCGGTCGTCGAACCGCATGCCCATCGCTAGCAGCACGTCGGCCTGCCGCGTCGCGTGGTTGGCCTGGTAGTGCCCGGCGCGCGCGACCAGCCCCAGCGCCAGCGGATGATTGCAATCGATCGCGCCGAGGCCGCTGGCCGACGCCGCAACCGGAATCTGCAGCCGCTCGGCTAACTTCAAGAGTTCCTCCGCCGCACCGCCATAACGTACACCCTGCCCGACAATGATCGCGGGCCGCTCGGCGCCGAGCAGCATGTCGACGGCCTTCACCACGCCTTCCGGATCTGCGCCGCAGCGGCTCGATATATTGGCATTCCATTCGATCGCGTTCGGCGCCTCCTCGGCTGCCGATTCCATGAAGACGTCGAAGGGCACGTCGAGCACCACGGGACCGGGGCGGCCGGTCGTCATCGTCTTCCAGGCCTGCCGCACCGCGAGCGGCACCATCTCGCCGCGCGTCGGCTGGAATACCTTCTTGCAGATCGTGCGCACGGTAGAGGGAAAATCCGCCTGATGATGCCGATACATCTCCTGAAAGGCGCCGCGGTTGAACTGGCTGGTCGGCACATTGCCGGTCACCGCCAGGAACGGCACGGAATCGAGAAAGGCATTCGCAAGCGAGATCGGCAGGTTCGCCGAGCCGGGCCCGCAGGAGGTAAAGGTCGCCGTCGGCCGGCCCGAGACGCGGTAGTAAACGTCGGCCATGAAGCCGGCGACGCTCTCGTGATGCACCGAAATGGTCTTGATGTCGTGGGAACGCTCGTAGAGCGCGTCGATGAACTGGATGTTGCCGTGCCCGCACAGGCCGAACACCTGCGGCACCTTCTCCTGGATCAGATAGTCGACGATGACCTGGGCGCCGTTGAGCAAGTTACGCGACATCGACCACTCTCTCCCTAAGCCCAACGAACTCGCCTCCGCGTCTTTGCTTCGCGCGGTCGGCTGCCTCGCGAACCTATTTCTCATAATACTGTACGTCAATTGCTATTGTGGTATGCTACGGGTTGACGCCTCCACTGGGGGCGGATGCTGTTGAAGGGCAAGGCCGGCCTGCTAGAGTTCGCCTCATCCATCCTGGAGACCTGATTCCGTGAAACCGCGCACCAAGCCGAAGCCGAGCGATAAGCCGGCAAGTCCACGCAAGGTTTCGATCGCAAGGCTGGTGCCATCGACCGAGCCCAACATCGATGACGAGGCCGAGGAGCGCGCGCGCGGCGGCGTGCAGTCGCTCGGGCGCGCGTTTTCGATCCTGGAAGAAGTAGCGCGCCACCGCGAGGGCATTGGATTGGCTGATCTCAGCAAGCTGGTGGGCCTGCATAATTCCACCACCTTCCACCTCGCCAAGACCTTGGTCTCGCTCGGCTATCTCAGGCAGGAGCGCGATTCCAAGCGCTACCGCGTCGGCCGGCCGCTGTTTGCGCTCGCGGCCAGCGCGCTCGACGAAATCGAGATGGTCAACCTCGCAACGCCCATTCTGGAAGACCTGTCGCGAGAGACTGGCGAGAGCGGCCATTTTGCCGTGCGCATGGGCGACTCTGTGGTTGTTATCGCCCGCACCAGCGGCGCCGGCGCGTTCCAACTGACCGACCGCGTCGGCGTGGTGCGGCCGGCGCACTGCACCGCGCTCGGCAAGATCATGCTGGCCTCGCTCCGCCCCGATCAGTTGAAGCGCTTTCTCGAACGCGTCGAACTGAAGCCATCGACGAAAAAATCGATCACCGATCCCACCGTGCTGATGCGCGAGATCGCCGAAATCCGCCGCAGCGCGATCGCCTTCGACGACGGCGAATACAACGCAGAAGTCCGCTGCGTTGCGGTGCCGGTCTATCATTTCACCGGCGAAGTGATTGGCGCGCTCGGCATTTCCGGCCCGATCTGGCGCATGACCGATCAGGCGCTGCAGAGCCGCGCCAAGCTGGTGCAGGCCGCAGCCAAGCGGCTGTCGGCCGAGTTCGGCGCCCGCGATCTCGCCAAATCCTCCTGATTTCCTGACTTCACTCTTTCTGAATCGTCTCGGCGCGCGTCGCCGCGCGCCTTGCAACGCATTTGGCGTTGACAGCCGACGCCGTGTCCGGAAATATCCTACAATAATAAAAGAACGTCTCTCACCTTGTCGCATAAGCGGGAATCGGAGGGGAGAACGTCAGGGCGAACTCTCGGGAGGAGATCAGTCATGACCCGCTTTAGCCGACGCACTCTGTTGAAGGCCGGCGCCGCTTTTGCCGGCGTATCCGCCATCGGATCTCCGGCCATCGTTCGCGCGCAGGCCGCGCGGATCAAGATCGGCCATCTGGTGCCGCTGACCGGCTTCCTGGGTGCGATCGGCAGCTACGCACAACTAGGCGTGAAGATGGCAGCGGAAGAAATCAACGCGTCCGGCGGCATCATAGGCAAACAGATCGACCTGATGTCGGAAGACTCGGTCAATCCCGCCACCGCCTCGACCAAGGCGCAGCGCATGATCGAGCAGGACGGCGCGGTGCTCTTGTTCGGCGAAATCTCGTCCGCCTCGTCGCTGACCATCATGCAGGTCGCCGAGCGCAATAAGAAGGTGTTCTTCTCGACCGGCGCGCGCTCCGATGCGCTGCGCGGCAAGGATTGCAACCGCTACTCCTTCCACTGCGATATTCCGAACACCGTGATGGTCAATGCCGTCGGCACAGCGCTCAAGCAGAAGGGCATGGTGAAGGGCAAGAAGTTCGTCACGCTGACGGCGGACTACATTTTCGGCCACGACCTCCTGAAGGCTGCGAAGGCCTTCTTCAGCGCCAACGAGGCTACCCTGATCGGCGACGAGCTGATCGCGACAGACGTTACCGACTTCAGCCCGTATTTGCTCAAGGTACGGCAGGCCAAGCCCGATGTCGTCTGCTGCAACCTCGCCGGAAATCAGGTCACCAACCTCGTCAAGCAATATGCCGAGTTCGGCTTCCCCTACCCGCTCATCGGCTTCAACCTCAACACCGGCGACGCCTGGGCGATGGGCGAAGGCAATCTAAGCGGCACCTGGCCGACGGTCTGGTACCACACGCTCGACAATCCGGCCTCCAAGACCTTCGTCGATGCCTTCAGCAAGAAATACGGCAAGCCGCCGGAGAACCATGCCTGGATCGAATACATCACGCTGAAAATGATCGCGCAGGCGATCACCGAGACCAAGTCCACCGAGAGCGACGCGCTGATCGCCTATTTCGAGAAGCAGGCGCAGTTCGACATCATGAAGGCGCGCAAGGCCTATTTCCGCTCCTGGGATCATCAACTCGTGCAGGAGGCCTATCCCTTCACCGTGAAGCCGAAGGGCGAGATGAAGGACAAGTGGGACATGCTGGTGCTCGGCGAGGCCGTGCCGGCGGCCGGTGCCGACCTTGAAACGATCTACCCGACGAAGGCGCAAAATCCCTGCAACATGAAGGCATAGAAGCCCGAATCCGGGCGTCGGGCACACTGGCGTTAACGGCGCCGGCACAGATCGGCCGGCGCCGTCTCTTTTTCAAGGTGCGTTTTAAAGTCGCGGATCGCAGATGCAGTTTGGATTTCTGCTTGAACAGGTGGTGAATGGCCTGGTGCTCGGAGGCTATTACCTCCTGATTGCGCTTGGGCTATCGCTGATCTTCAGCGTCGGCGGCATCGTCAATCTCGCCCATGGCGCGTTCTATGCGCTCGGCGCCTACATCTCCGTCGAGATCACGAAATATCTCGGCTTCGGTTCGGCCGTGGTGCTGTCGCCGGTCGCCGTGGCGCTGCTCGGCATTCTCTTCGAGCGCTTCATCCTGCGACGATTCTACGACGCCGATCCGATCCTGAGCTTGCTCGTGACGTTCGCCCTCACCATGGTGACCGAACAGGCGATCCGAATTATCTGGGGCGCGCCGCCGATATCGGCCGCAATCCCGCAGGCGCTTCGCGGCTCGGTGTTCCTCGGCGACTTCCTGTTCTCGCGCTATCGCTTGCTCATCCTCGCCGTCGTCGCCGTAGTCCTGCTCGGCGTCTGGCTGCTGCTGCACAAGACATCATTCGGGCGCGTGGTCCGTGCCGGCATCCAGCGGCCCGACATGGTGGCCGCACTCGGTATCCGTCTGCAGCCCTACATGACCGCGATCGTCATGCTCGGCGTCGGCATGGCCGCGCTCGGCGGCGCGTTCTTTGCCCCGATCACGATCGTGCATCCGGCCATGGGCGCCGAGATCATCACCGTCGCCTTCGTCGTGGTCGTGATCGGCGGCCTCGGCAGTTTTTGGGGCGTGGTAATCGCAGCCCTGCTGGTTGGAGTCGTCCGCGGCATTACCATCCACTTCGCGCCGGCAGCCGGTGAAGCCTCGATATATGTGCTGATGTTCCTGGTGCTCATGGTGCGGCCGCGCGGGCTCTTGGGCGAACGTATCGAGAAGTTCGAATGATCACGCCTGCCGCCAAATTCCGTCCGCTGCCGCTGGCCACGCTCGCCGTGGTCGCGCTGCCGTTCGGCCTCTATTTGCTCGGGCTGTCGCTCAACACCGGCACCATGGTGGTGGCGCTCGCCATTGCGGCCATGGGGCTCAACCTCTGCATCGGCTATACCGGCCTCGTCTCGTTCGGCCACGGCGCCTGGTTCGGCATTGGCGCCTATGCGGCGGGATTGATCCAGCGCAACTGGTTCAACAACGACATATTCCTGCCGCTGCTGCTCGCGGGAATCGTCGTCGCCGTCATCTCAACCTTCGTCGGGTTCGTCATTCTGCGCCGGCGCGGCGTCTATTTCTCGCTGCTGACGCTGGCGCTGTCGGCGCTGACCTACACCATCGCGTTCCGCTGGACCGCAGTAACCGGCGGCGAGGACGGCCTCGGCGGGCTGAAGCGTGGCAGCATCGGCCCCTTCAACCTCGACGACGCGCTCAACTATTACATCGTCGTCTCTGTGCTCTGCCTCGGGGTGCTCTATCTCTTACTGCGCCTGGTCCGCTCGCCGTTCGGCCATGTGCTGATGGCGATCCGCGAGAACCAGTTGCGCGCCACGTTCCAGGGCTATCCGGTCGAGCGCTACAAGCTCGGCGTCTTCGTGATCTCGGCGGTCGTCACCGGTTTTGCCGGCGGGCTGATCGGATTCCAGAATTATCTCGTCTCCGCTGAAGCGGTCTCGGTGCCGTTCTCCGGAGAACTGCTGGCGATCGTCGTGATCGGCGGCATGCGCAGCATGCTGGGCCCGGCGATTGGCGCGCTGTTCTTCATCCTGTTCCGCGAATTGTTTTCAATCTGGACGCCGAACTGGCTGCTCTGGTTCGGTCTCGTCTTCGTCGCCTTCGTGCTGTATTCGCCGGGTGGCCTCGTCGGCATCTGGGCGACGCTCGCAAAGCGCTGGTGGCCGCCGCCGGAAGAAGCCGCCGCCATGAGCAGGCGCAAGATCTACGAAGGCCTGCCGCTGCCGGCGTTCCTGCGGCCGAAAGCGCTCGACGGTATCGTGCTCGACGTGCAAGGCGTCTCAAAGAGTTTTGGCGGTATCCGCGCGGTGACCGATGCGAGCCTCACCGTAGGTGCGGGCGAAATCCACGCTTTGATCGGACCGAACGGCGCAGGAAAAACCACGCTGTTCAACCTCGTCTCCGGCCTCTATCCGACCGACAGCGGCACCATCAGGCTCAACGGCCGCGAGATTCAGGGCGTGCCGTCGGAGGCGATCTGCCGTCAGGGCCTGGCGCGCTCGTTCCAGATCACCAACCTTTTCAAGGGCCTGTCGATCTACGAAAATCTCCGTTTGTCATTGCAGGCGCAGAGCTCCGGGCGTTTCGACCTGTGGCGCGACATCGACCATTACAGGGACATCCACGCCGAGACCGCGGAGCTGATCAAATTCCTCGGCCTCGAAGGCATCGAAGCCATCGAAGGCGGCGAACTCTCCTATGGCGGCCAGCGGCTGGTCGATCTCGGCATAGCGCTCGGCTCCAAGCCGCAGGTGCTGCTGTTGGATGAGCCGCTGGCGGGCCTCGCCGCTGCCGAGCGCGAGCGCGTCTCGAACCTCGTGAAAAACATCGCCTCCAATATTCCGGTCCTGATCGTCGAGCACGACATCGATCGCGTGCTCGGCTTTTCCCGCACCGTCACCGTGATGAACCAGGGCGAGGTACTGATGACCGGCTCGCCCGAGGCCGTGCGCGCCGACCGAAAGGTGCAGGAGATCTATACCGGCACCGGCGTGCCCGAGATCGAACACATCGCGAGCGAGCAGGCCCGCGAGAGCACAGCCCCCATTCTGCGCTTCGCACGCGTCAACACGTTTTACGGCAAGAGCCACATCCTCCACGACGCCACCCTCGACGTGCGCGAGGGCGAAATCGTCGCCCTGCTCGGCCGAAACGGCGCCGGCAAGTCGACGCTCTTGAAGACGCTCGCGGGCCTCGTGCCGCTGTCGTCGGGCACGATTGAGTATGCGGGGGTGGACATCTCCCGCCTGCCTGCGCCCGAGATCGCGCGGGCCGGCATCGGCTATGTGCCGCAGGGCCGCGGCCTGTTCGCCGGCATGACGGTGCGGGAAAATCTGTCGCTGGGGCGTCTCGCGCGCAACACCGACGGCAGCAACGGCGTGGTGTGGGACGAAGCCCAGATTCTGGATTATTTCCCGCGCCTGCGCGAGCGCATGGACGTCGCGGCCGATTATCTCTCCGGCGGCGAGCAGCAGATGGTGGCGGTGGCGCGCGCGATGTCGGGCAATGTCAAACTCCTGCTGCTCGACGAGCCCTTCGAGGGGCTGGCGCCGGCCGTGATCCTCGACCTGTTCAAAGTGTTCGACCGGCTGCGGCAACACATCTCCATCGTGATCGTCGAACACAATCTCGATCTGGTTCTGGCGCTCGCCGACCGCGTCTTTGCGCTGGAACGCGGCGCGGTGTTCCATCAGGGACCGGCGAGGCCGCTGCTGACTGACCTCGAATATCGGAAGAAGATTCTATGGCTGTGACACTCACCCCGTCATTGCGCCTCCTCGCATCCGGGATACAGCCGCGGCCTATCCACGTCATTGACAGCGCAGCGAAGCAATCCACATTTCGGCCCTGGGATAGATGGATTGCTTCGCTGCGCTGTCAATGACGTTGGGCGTGATATCGATCCACTCACGAAAGCAGCGAATCCTCCTGCGGCCGTGTGCGCGCGATGATCTCGGCGGCACCCTTATGGAGCAGGTCGAGGCCGACAGCGCGGCCGAGCTCGCGGGGGCGGTCGGCGGCCCCTTGCCGTGACACCTCAATGAAGCGGTCGCCAGCTTCGTCGAGCACGGCTGCCGTCAGCGTCATCTCCCTATCCACAAGCGTGGCGTGGCCGGCGATCGGCGAGTTGCAATGGCCGTTCAGCACCCACAGCACCTCGCGCTCGGCCTCGGCGCAGAGGCGCGACGAGGCGTCCTCGATCTTGGCTAGCCGCCCGCGCGTGACCCAGTCCTTCTCGACGCATTCCACCGCGACGATGCCCTGCCCTACCGCAGGCAGCATTTCCCGGACCGAAAAGTCATGCACGATGCGCGACGCCATTCCGATGCGCTCCAGCCCCGACCTTGCCATCACCAGCGCATCCGCAGGTCCCACCTCGCCGCCACCCGGAAGCCGCTGCTTGTCGCCGCGATCGAGTTTTGCGACGCGCGTATCGGCGGCGCCGCGGAAGTGAATGACGGTGGCTTCGGGGAACAGCCGGCGCAGATAGGCGGCGCGGCGCACCGCATTGGTGCCGATCTTGAAACCCTTACCTTTCGATGCGCGAAACGCATCCAGCGAAAGGCCGGGACGCAGCACCAGCGCGTCGTTGGCGGGATCGCGCAGCAGGGTCGCCGCGATGATCAGGCCCGGCGTCTCCTCGTTTCCGGGCACGTCCTTGAGCGAGTGCATCGCCGCCTGCAATTCTCCGCCGCGCATGGCCTCGCGAATTTCGGCGACGAAGGCGCCGCCCTTGCCGCCATGGCGCAGCAGCTTGCTGGTCTGGTCCTGGTCGCCGCGGGTTTCGAACTTGACGATCTCGACATCGAGCGCGGGATCGGCCGCGCGCAGCAGTCGCGCGATCGCTTCCGTCTGCGTCAGCGCCATCGCGCTCTTGCGCGTGCCGATCTTTAAGGTTTGTCCTGACACAAGGTCTCCGTTCGAACGCGTTCGCGGCTGTCGTTTCCAGCCGGTACGGGATAGAACAAGCGGCCCACCAGAACAATGACTTTGGCCGGCAGCGGAACGCGTTTGCCGCCTGTGTGGGCAGGGCGTGCCTATCGGCTCCGATGCTGCCGGGCTGCTATACCAAAACGCAGATTGTGCGCCGCAGCACCATGAATAGATTGCGCCCCGCAAGAGGATTTTTCGTTGTCCAATACCAGTACCGATGCCTTGGCCGCTTCAGGCCATCGCCCGATGGGCTTCCCCGAATTCGTAATCGTGATCGCGTCGATCATGGCGCTGAATCCGCTTGCGATGGACATGATGCTGCCGGCGCTGCCGGATATCGCGTCCGCCTTCCACATCACCTCGGCCAACCGGCCGCAGATGGTGCTGTCAATCTTCCTGGTCGGCTTCGGCGTCGGGCAGTTCGTCATGGGCCCCTTGTCCGACCGGTTCGGCCGGCGGCCGATCCTGCTCGGTGGCATGGTCGTCTATTGCATCGCCAGCCTGCTCGCGATTGCCGCCCCCTCTTTCGAAACGCTGCTGCTGGCTCGCGCACTGCAAGGCCTCTGCACCTCGGCAACCCGCGTGATCGCGACATCGATCGTGCGCGACTGCTATGCCGGCCGGCGCATGGCGAGCGTAATGTCGCTGGCGATGATGGTGTTCATTGCGGTTCCCGTGGTCGCCCCGGCCTTCGGCCAGGCCGTGCTGCTGCTGACGCAATGGCGCGGCATCTTCATCGTGCTGATGCTTTATGGCGTGGTGGCGCTGATCTGGAGCGCGCTGCGCATGCCGGAGACGCTGCCGGTCGAAAGGCGAAGGTCGCTCGCCGTCGGCGAGGTGTTTGATGCGTTCTGCCAGACCGTGACCAACCGCCAGACGCTGGGTTATGCGCTGGTCGCCGGCGGCGTATTGGGTTCGCTGTTCGCGTTCGTGTTCATTTCGCAGCAGGTATTCACCGGCATCTACCAGCTCGGGCACTATTTTCCGGTTGCGTTTGCCGGCGTCGCGATCGGAACGGCCATCGCCGGCTTCGTCAATTCCCGCCTCGTCGGCCGCCTTGGTATGCGCGTGATCTCCCACACGGCGCTGATCGGCTTCGTGGTCATCGCCGCAACCATGCTGGTGGCGGCGAAAATGCAGATGCTGCCGCTGCTGCTGTTCATGGTGCTCTCGATATCGATGATGTTTGCGTTCGGATTGATGATCGCCAATTTCACCGCGCTCGCCATGGAGCCGCAGGGCCATATCGCCGGCACCGCTGCGTCGCTGTACGGCTCGATCACCACCCTGCTTGGCATCGGCATCGGTGCCACCATCGGCCAGGACTACGACGGCACGCTGGTGCCGTTCGCGACCGGGTTCCTGCTCTGCACGCTGGCCGCGCTCGCGGTGGTGCTGGTGGTGGAGAAAGGCCGGCTGTTCAGGCCGCACGTCTTCAAGGTGTGACGAGCATAGCGGATGCCTGCCCTGCGCTGGGCGTTATCTCGCGAAGCTGATAACAATTGCTCACATCGCCTTCAGTTTCAGGAATTGGAAGATGGATAATCGCAGCAACATCTGGCGTGGCGTCGACACCATCAAACCGCGCTTCATAGACTTGAGCGACCGGGTCTGGGCGATGCCCGAGATCTGCTACACCGAAGCGCGGTCTTGCGCCGAGCATCTGGCCGAGTTGCGTCATCAGGGCTTTCGCATCACCGAGCAGATCGCAGGCATTCCCACCGCCCTGATGGGCGAATGGGGCGAAGGCGGACCCGTGATTGCCTTCCTTGGCGAATATGACGCCCTGCCCGGCCTCAGCCAGGAGGCTGGCGTCGCCGAGCCTCGTCCGCTGGAAACCGGCGGCCATGGCCATGGTTGCGGGCACAATCTGCTCGGCTCCGCCGCGCTGCTCGCGGCCACCGCCGTGAAGGATTGGCTAGCCGAGCACAAGGTGCCGGGGCGCGTGCGCTATTATGGCTGCCCCGCGGAGGAAGGCGGCGCGGCGAAGACCTTCATGGTGCGATCAGGCGCCTTCGACGACGCCGATATCGCGATCACCTGGCACCCCCACAGTTTCTGGGAGGTGGCCGTGACGCCCTCGCTCGCCAATACCCGCGCGGACTTCATCTTTACCGGGCGCACCTCGCATGCCGCGGCCTCGCCGCATCTCGGCCGCAGCGCGCTCGATGCGGTCGAGCTGATGAATGTCGGCGTCAACTACATGCGCGAGCACATGCCGAGCGATGCGCGTGTACACTATGCCCTGCTCGACACCGGCGGGATCGCTCCCAACGTGGTGCAGGCCCATGCCCGCGTGCGCTATTCGATCCGCGCCCGCGATTTGCCAGGCATGAACGAACTGGTGGAGCGCGTCCACAAGATCGCGCAGGGCGCAGCGCTGATGACCGAAACCAAGATGGAGATGAAGATCATTTCCGCCGTCTCCAATTTGCTGCCCAACACCCCGCTCGAACAGGCCCTCCACCGCATCATGGAAGAACTCGGCCCGCCGCATTTCGACGATGCCGACAAGGATTTTGCGCAAAAAATCCGCTCGACGCTGACCGAGAAGGACATCGCCACCGTCTACCATGCAATCGGCATGGAGCCGACCGACCGGCCGTTGGCCGATTTCATCGTGCCGCTGGACGCCAAGCGCAACCCGCTGATCGGCTCGACCGATGTGGGCGACGTGAGCTGGGTCGTGCCGACCGTCCAGGTTCACGCCCCGACCATTGCCATCGGTACTCCCTTGCACACCTGGCAGGTGGTGGCGCAGGGCAAGAGCCCGCACGCCCACAAGGCCATGGTGCAGGCCGCCAAGGCCATGGCAGGGCTCGCCGTCAGGGCGCTGACGAAACCGGACTTGATCGCTGCCGCCAAGGCCGACCTGAACAAGCGCACCGCCCGCACCTCTTATGTCAGCCCGCTGCCGGACAGCGTGGCACCACCGCTGGACATGTCGCTGGTCTGATCCGGATACCGGCCGAACGAGACCCGGGCCTGGCTGATCCGGCGAACAAATTTTTTGCAATCCCGCGCCTGTTTGGCGCGCGGATGGTGCCGGATTGCCGAAGCGGTGTGCGCTGCAGCGCCGTTTTGCTCAAGCAAAAATCAACAGCGGTCTGCCTTCTCAGGGATTGTCGATCGACAGACGTTGACCTCGGGGGCATTTGATGTGCCATCTTACCGGAGGACACCTGACGCTGCCGCCCGGCAGCGCGCCGTAACCAGGCTGGAACCGGATGGGGACAACGATGCTGGACACCGAACTGCGAAGCATGATCGATGGGGTGAAGGACGGGCGCATGGATCGCCGCGCCTTTGTGCAACGCATGATAGCGTTCGGACTAACCGCGCCGATGGCCACCCAGATACTTGCAATCGGCGGCGTGGCGATGGCGCAGAGTCCCGCGCCTTACAAGCCGACCAAGCGCGGCGGCGGCGGGCCGCTTAAGCTGCTGTGGTGGCAGGGCCCGACCCTGCTCAATCCGCATTTTGCCACCGGCACTAAGGACCAGGACGGCTCGCGCCTCTTCTATGAGCCGTTGGCGAGCTGGGATTCCACCGGCAACCTCTGTCCGATTCTGGTGGCGGAAATTCCGTCGCTTCAGAACGGCGGTCTCGCCGCCGACGGCAAGTCGGTGACCTGGAAGCTCAAGCCTGGCGTGAAGTGGCATGACGGCAAGCCATTCACCGCAGACGACGTCGTGTTCAACTGGGAATACGCCCGCGATCCCGCCACCGCTGCGTTGACGATCGGTGTTTACCAGGACATCACCGTCGACAAGGTCGATGATCTCACCGTCCGCGTCCTGTTCAAGAATCCCACCCCGTTCTGGGCCGATGCCTTTGTCGCGGTGGTCGGCTGCATCCTGCCCAAGCATCTGTTTGCCGATTACAAAGGCGCCAAATCCCGTGAGGCTCCGAACAATCTCAAGCCCGTCGGCACCGGGCCCTATAAGTTCGTTGAGTTCAAGCCGGGCGACCTCGTGCGTGCCGAAATCAATCCCGACTACCACATGCCGAACCGGCCCTATTTCGATACGATCGAGATCAAGGGCGGCGGCGATGCCGTCTCGGCGGCGCGCGCGGTGATTCAGACCGGCGAATATGATTATGCCTGGAACATGCAGGTGGAGGACGACGTCCTGCTGCGCCTGGAGAAGGGCGGCAAGGGCAAGACTGTCTACTCGACCGGCGGCGATATCGAGTTCATAGCGCTGAACTTCACCGATCCCAACACCGAGGTCGACGGCGAACGCTCCTCGATCAAGACCAAGCATCCCCTGCTCTCCAATCCGGCCGTTCGCAAGGCGCTGGCGCTCCTCGTCGACCGCGATGCGATTCAAAAGCACATCTACGGCCGCGCCGGGCGCACCACGGCCAGCTTCCTCAACGGTCCCGAACAGTTCGTCTCCAAGAACACGAAATGGGAGTTCAGCATCGAGAAGGCGACCCAGCTCTTGGAGGAGGCCGGATGGAAAGTCGGGGCCGACGGCATCCGGGAGAAGGACGGAAAGAAATTGAAACTCCTGTACCAGACCTCGATCAACGGCCCGCGCCAGAAGACCCAGGCGATCGTCAAGCAGGCCTGCCAGAAGGCCGGCATCGACATCGAATTGAAATCGGTCGTAGCCTCGGTCTTTTTCTCTTCGGATGTCGCCAACCCCGACACCTATTCCAAATTCTATGCCGACATCGAAATGTTCCAGATTCCGATGACCCAGCCCGACCCGGCCCAGCATATGCGGCGCTTTCATTCGCGCTTCGTGGCCACCAAGGAAAACAAGTGGCAGGGCAGGAATTTCCCGCGCTGGGTCAACAAGGAGTTTGACGCTGCGATCGACGCGGCCGAGGCTGAAGTCGATCCGGTTAAGCGGGCCGCGTTCTACATCAAGGCCAACGACATCATGTGGCAGGACACCGTGGTCATCCCGGTGATGCACCGCCTGAAGGTGGGCGCGGCAACCAACTCGCTGCGCCCGGTGCTCAGCGGCTGGACCAACGACACCGACAATATCCAGGACTGGTATCGAGAGATCTGATAGCCGGCGTTAGGCGGATCGTTTCTCATGCGTCAGTATATCCTGCGTCGCCTGCTTATCGCGGTGCCGAGCTTGCTCGGCATTTCGCTCGTTCTGTTCACGGTACTTGCGCTCGCGCCCGGCGATCCGTTCGCAGAGCTCGCGACCAATCCAAACGTGCCGCCCGAAGTGGCAATGGCGCTTCGGACCAAGTTCGGCCTCGACGATCCGGTCCATATCCGTTACCTGCGCTGGCTCGCCGCCATGACGCAAGGCGACTGGGGCTTTTCCTTTGTCAGCCGGATGGATGTCGACACGCTGATCCTGCAGCGACTGCCGACGACGCTCTATGTGATCGGCTCGGCGCAGCTGCTCGCGCTGCTGATTGCCATACCGGTTGGCGTCTATGCCGCCACCAGGCCCTACTCCATCTTCGACCAGATCGCCAACACGTTCGCCTTCATCGGCTTTTCGCTGCCGACGTTCTTTACCGGCCTTTTGTTCATCCTGGTCTTCTCGATCACGCTGGACTGGCTGCCCTTTGTCTATTCCAGCGATATCAAGGCGACCGGGATACGCTGGCTCTTCGAGCAGATCCGCCAGGCCATCATGCCGGTGATGGTGCTCGGCCTGTTCCAGGCGGCTTCGATGACGCGCTTCGTGCGTTCGGCCATGCTGGATGTGATCCGCCTTGACTACGTCACCACCGCCCGCGCCAAGGGCCTCGGGCAATCGAGGGTGATCGTCAAGCACGCGATGCGCAACGCGATGATTCCGGTCGTCACTCTGATCGCGCTGCAGATGCCCGCTGTGTTCGGCGGCGCCATTGTAACCGAGCAGATCTTCCGGATTCCGGGAATCGGCTCACTGCTGATTTCCTCCATCCTCTCTAACGACACGCCGGTCGTGATGGCCGTGACCTTCGTCTTCGCCTGTCTTGTGGTGCTCTTCAACCTGATCGCGGATGTCCTCTATGGCTGGCTTGACCCTCGCATCTCCTTCCGCTGAGCGGCGGCCCGCCTGGTCGCCCTGGCGCGAGACGTGGCGGCGCTATCGCCGCCACAAGCTCGCCGTGGTCAGCGCATTCCTGCTGCTTGTTCTGATCGTGGCGGTGGTATTCGGCCCGTTCGTCTGGCGTGTCAGCATCAACGACATCGATTTCACCGCGCGCCTTGAGGGCCCCTCGCTCGCCCACCCCTTCGGCACCGATGATCTCGGACAGGATATCCTCGCCCGCATGATCTATGGTGGACGTATCTCGCTCGCGGTTGGGCTTGCCGCCATGGCGGTCGCCGTCCTCGTCGGTACGCTGATCGGTGCGCTCGCCGGCATGTCGCGCGGGGCGCTCGGGCACGCGCTGATGTGGCTGACCGACCTGTTCCTCTCGCTGCCGCAATTGCCGCTGCTGCTGCTACTCATCTATCTGTTCCGCGACGGGCTCAAATCCGTGTTCGGGCCCGAGGGCGGCATCTTCATCCTGATCGTGCTCGTCATCGGCGGCCTGCGCTGGATGCCGGTCGCGCGGCTGGTGCGCGCTCAGTTCCTCTCCTTGCGCGAGAAGGAATTCGTCGAAGCCGCGCGCGCCCTCGGCGCCAGCCCGTTCCGGCAGGTGGTGCGGCACATCCTGCCGAACGCAGTCGGCCCCGTGATTATCGCCGGCACCATCGACGTCGCCGCCGCGATCATCGCGGAATCCACGCTGTCGTTTCTCGGCCTCGGCTTTCCGCCGGATACCCCGACCTGGGGGCGGCTATTGTTCGACGCCAAGGACTATCTCGACATCGGTCCGCATTGGGCGTTGTTTCCGGGCGGCGCCATCTTCATCGCGGTCGTGGCCATCAATTTCATCGGCGACGGCATGCGCGATGCGCTCGATGCGAGGCGGGTGATCTGATGGTCCCATTGCTCGAAATCAAGGGCCTGAAAACCCACTTCGCCACCGACGACGGCATGCTGAGGGCGGTCGACGGCATCGATATCACGCTCAATAAGGGCGAGACGCTCTGCGTTGTCGGCGAGTCCGGCTGCGGCAAGACCGTCACCGCTATGTCGATCCTGAAACTGATCGCAATGCCGCCCGGCCGCATCGTCGAGGGCAAGATCCTGTTCGAGGGCCGCGACCTCGTGCCGCTCACCAGCAGCGAACTCGATGACATCCGCGCCAAGAATATTGGCTTCATCTTCCAGGAGCCGATGACCTCGCTCAACCCGGTGCTGACCGTCGGCGAACAGGTTGCCGAGAGCCTGCGCCGCCATGAGGGCCTCTCGAACAAGGACGCGCTCGCCCGCACCGTCGACATGTTCAAGCTGGTGCAGATTCCCAATGCGGAAGCCCGCGTGCATGATTACCCGCACCAGTTCTCCGGCGGCATGCGCCAGCGCGTCATGATCGCGATGGCGCTTGCCTGCAAGCCCAAGCTCGTCATCGCCGACGAGCCGACCACCGCGCTCGACGTGACCATCCAGGCGCAAATCCTCGATTTGTTGCAGGACATGAAGGAACGCTTCGGCATGGCGGTGATGCTGATCACCCACGCTATGGGCGTGGTGGCCGAAACCGCGCAGCGGGTCGTCGTCATGTATGCCGGCAAGGTGGTCGAAGAAGCCGATGTCGATAGCCTGTTCGAAAGCCCGCGCCATCCCTACACGCAGGGCCTGATCCGCTCGATCCCGCGCATCGATCTCGCCAGCACGCACAAGACCCGGCTGGAAGCGATCGGCGGCTCGGTGCCGATCCTGATCAATCCCGCGCCCGGCTGCCGCTTCGCGCCGCGCTGCCGCTACGCCTTTAGCCGTTGCGCGGAAGAAGAACCGCTGCTGCGCGAGGTCGCACCGGGCCATCGCATGGCCTGCCACCTCGGAGAGAAGCAGGGAGAGCCAGCATGAGCGAGCCCCTGCTCCGCGTCACCGGCCTGAAAAAGCATTTTCCGGTCAAGGGCGGACTCCTTTCGCGCGAGGTCGGCCGCGTTCATGCTGTCGACGGCGTGTCCTTTGCGGTCAATCGCGGCGAAACGCTCGGCCTCGTCGGCGAGTCCGGCTGCGGCAAGTCCACCACCGCGCGCTGCGTGCTGCGCCTGGTCGAACCCAGCGAAGGCGAGATTGTCTTCGATGGGCGCGACGTGCGGGGACTTTCCGGCGGCGACCTGCGCGCCATGCGGCGCAACATGCAGATCGTCTTCCAGGACCCCTTTGCCTCGCTCAATCCGCGCATGACCGTCGGCGCGATTCTCGGCGAAGCCTTCACCATCCACGCGCTCGCTTCCTCGGCAAGCGAGCGGGATGACCGCGTGGCGAGTCTTCTCGTCAAGGTCGGGCTGAAGGCCGAGCACATGCGCCGCTATCCGCACGAATTTTCCGGCGGCCAGCGCCAGCGCATCGTGATTGCGCGCGCACTTGCGGTGGAGCCGAAATTCATCGTCTGCGACGAGCCGGTTTCCGCGCTCGACGTCTCCATCCAGGCGCAGGTGATCAATCTGTTGGAAGACCTGCAGTCCGAGCTCAAGCTCACCTATCTGTTCGTCGCCCACGATCTCTCGGTCGTCGAGCACATTTCCGACCGCGTCGCGGTGATGTATCTCGGCCGTATCGTCGAGCTGGCTGACGCGAACGACCTCTACCGCAATCCCCGACACCCCTATACGCAGGCGCTGCTTTCCGCCGTGCCGGTGCCAGACCCGAAGGTGAAGCGCAAGCGGATCCGGCTGCAGGGCGATGTGCCCAGTCCGATGAACCCGCCGCGCGGCTGCCACTTCCACACCCGCTGCCCGGTCGCCGAACCGCGCTGCCGGGAAAGCGCGCCCGAGCTGAAGCAAGGCAGCGACGGGCATTTCGTGGCCTGCCATCTGGCCTGACGGCGGCGCGTATCCGGCCGCGCCATCCACCGCTTCTCATGCGGCGGCGGCAAAGAATTCAATCCTTGAAAACAATGCGGCCCCGCCCCGGCAGCGGTCGAACCACTCGTGCCGGGGCGGGGCCGAAATCACATCGTGGGCGTTACTTCTGGTGAATGCCGTTTTTGCGGATCAAGTCCGAGAGCTGGGACAAAAGCTCCCGAAGCCTTGCATTCTCCTCAATCAGTGCATGGGCTTCGTCAGCCTGCTCGTTGCGACGAAGGGCGGGCTCGTCCCCGCGCAGGGCATTCTCAAGCAGTGAAAGAGCGTCGTCGGTCGGTTCCTCAACCCAAAATGAAGGTTCAGCGCGGCGGTCTCGCTTATTAAGCTGCGGATGGTCTACTCGCATGATTGATACTCCAATTTTAAAAAGCGGAACGTGCCCCCAGTCACCTTGTCTCGCGCGCGGAGAATGAGGTGAGTCGGCAGGCAAATTTGCGACTAAAATTGGAATCGCGCGAAGACGACCCCGGCGCTAAAACGGCGTCATTGCGGCAAGTCGTAGGGCCCGCGCGGGGCAAACCTGCAGCCTGCGCGTGCGATTTAGAGAAACGTGGACAATTGATAGAGCGCGTAAAGGACTTCCAGCCCCATGAGAACGAGGGCCGCAATCATCAGATAATAACCAAAATGCATGCGGAACTTGAAACCAATGCCTCTCGCGGCCAGTGCGGAATCGCGCCAGGCCGTAAACCAAACTCGATACGCGTCGGAAGGGGACAAGCCTCCGGCGAACCATGGGTCGGGCAAGCAAGAACAAAAAAGGCCTCCGCCGCCGCGGAAGTGACGCCTTTACCCCTGCTTTTGTCGCGAGCCTCTTCTTGACCGGAGGTCTCGAGTTCGACGCCAGCTCGCCTGTTCACACGCCGTGGAAAATCTTGATTCCCCACAGCACGATGACGATGGCCAATACCAGCGTAGCCGCCGTCAGTACACTTTCTAAGGAAGCGACTCTCATACTAACTCTCCGCTTCCCAGCCCCGCTAACGGTCTAGGTGATTCGTTGATTCGACCGCAATCGCGCGATCACAATGGCTTGAACGTTGCTTGGCGGTTGTGTTTTAGAGGTCACACATCTGGGTATGGCGGCGCATTTCGCCGCCGCGATGACGCAGCCACGCGCCTGCGGAAGCGGAAATTGCCCGCCTCTTACGACGGCTTCTCTCTATTGAAGGTTTATTCGGGTCGGCTTGCCGGAACGTAGGAACCGGGCGGAACCGGCGCGCTTCGCCGCCGTTCGGCGAGCGCCGCCAGGCGATCATATTCTTCCGCCACTTTGAGCAGGCGTTCCTGGTCCTTGACGGCAACCGCAGCTAGCGCCCTCGTCCGTTCCGCGCGCTTGCGCCAGTGATCTGCATTGGTCAGGAAATCCGTCATCGGTACGCCCCTAAGGTGGTTTGCTCCCCAGCCCACCCCGACACGCCAGAAAGGCCCGCGGTACGTCAAAAATTGGGCCTAATCCGATCTGCCGTGTGACTCGACCGACGCATGAGTTCTCTGGCGAGCCTTTTCGCCGTTGCCTTTCCGACGCAAATTTGCCCCGGACTCAATGGAAAACTCGTCGCTGAAAAGGCGACTGCGCCACCTTGTGATCAGGAAATTGTCATGAGTACCAAATTTTCAGCGCGTTACAGACAGGCCGGCGTCGATGCATTTCGGGACGCCGGACACCGCGACAACGTCGTGCCGCTGCGTCAGGGCCGTGATGCGCGCCAGGCAGACGAAGCGCCGCACCGGAGCGATAAACTGCTCGCCGCTATATCGCCCCTGCTCGACGAGGTCGACGGACTTCGGAAATATCAAGCGCAGCATGACACCAACAACGTTGGACGGCTGCTCGAAGAGAATACCCGGCTTCGAAAGCTTGCGGTCAAGCTGTCAAATCTCCTTGGCGATCTTCCCAAACAGAGCGCGTGAGAGCGGGACAGACAATCACGCGTAGGTGGCCATCACGCTCCCGAACGGGCCGAAGTCCGCGACATAGATCTCGCCAGGCTTCGGCCGCAACATGCCTGTTACCGTCCCCGTGCTGACGGTCTGTCCCGCCTTCATTCCGATGCCGGTGCGCGAGAGCTCGTTGGCAAGCCAGGTGAGCGGCACCATGGGATGGTCGAGCGCTTCGCCCGCCGTGCCCTTTCGACGCAGCGAGCCGTTGCAGGTCAACAACACTTCCTGCCCGGCGATGTCGCGCGTCTTCCAATCGGGGATCGCGGCGCCGCAGACGACGATGCCGCTTCCCGCGCCATCGGCGAGGATCGCAGGCAGCGGCGGAAACGCGGCGTCGTGGACGAAGCGGCATTCGGCGAGTTCGATTCCCGTATGCAGCGACGCCACTGACTCTCTGACTTCCGCAAGTGTATAGGGTTTTTCGCGCGGCGGCAGATCGGCCCCCAGGCGCGCCTGATACTCGACTTCGGGAATCGGGCTGCAGAGTTTGGCGTGCTCGACGCTGGCCGGCGACTCCATGATCGGTGCGAACACCCGGCCATAGATCGGCGAGTCCGTGCGAAGCTGGCGCTGCAGCCCCTGCTTCATGCCGGCGATCTTCCAGCCGACGACGTCCCAGCCCAGTTCTTCCGCGACCATTCCGGCAACGCGATAGGCTGTCGCCTTGTCAGGCGGCACCAGCCGTTGATCGAGGCCGCTTTTGCGTGCGTCGTTCACGGCGCAGCGTCGCGAGCAGGCGGGCGAGTTCACGTTGGTGAGCAATGTCCATGAGCTATCCCTGCACCAGCGCGGCAGCCTCGCGCATCGAGACCGGCGCATTGCTGAGCAGCAAATTGATCGCTGCGTTCTCCCAATCCTGCGCCTGCAGATTGGTAGACGAATGTTCGGCCGAGCGATGCTCGAGCACAAAACGCGAAAGCAGCAGGCGGCGTGCATCGCCGCCGCCGTTGCCGAGGCGCGTGCCTTCGAATGCCAGCAGCGCAGCCGTCGTAGCGTGGTACAGCTTTCCGGCGGCAATCCTGCAAAATCGCTCGTTCTCCGGATCGGCCGCAACCTGTTCCGCAAAGCGTATGGCGTCCGTCAGCGCGCCGGAAAGGCGCGTTCGGAACTGACCCGGCATCCCGGCCGTATCTTCCAGGCGGCGGCCGAGATCGTCGCGCAACGCTTCATGGCCCCGCGCCTTTCCGACCGCGCGCTGAACCGCATCGAGCGCGTTGATGTTGCTGGTGCCTTCCCACAGCAGGCCGAGATGGGCATCGCGAACCAGCCGCGCGTTCGGCCAATCCTCGATATAGCCATTGCCGCCGCGGGCCTCCATCGCACCCGTGGCGACCGTGACATTATCCCGGCACGCCCGGTATTTTGCGATCGGCGTCAGCAGCCGCAGCACCTTGTCGGATGCGGTTGCCGAATACAGTAGCGCCGACAGCGCCTGCTCCGTTGGGACCATGAGCTTGAGCAACTGCCTGCGCATCAGCGGATGGTCGATCACGGCGCGCCCGAACGCGTTGCGATGCCGCGCGGCGATCATCGCCTCATTGAGGCATCGCCGCATCATGCCGGCCGCGCGCGCAAGATGCGACACCCGGCTCGAATTCACCATCACCAGCATGTGCTTGAGACCCTGATCCAGTTCGCCGAGCTGGTAGGCTGTGGCTCCCTCGAAAACGATCTCGCCGCTTGCCATGGTGCGGCTGCCGAGCTTGTCCTTCAACCGCAGGATCCGGTACGAATTCCGCCGTCCATCGGGAAGGACTTTTGGCATCAGAAACAGGCCGAGGCCGCGGCCGCCGGGCACAGCGCCCTCGGGCCGGGCGAGCAGCACCGCCAGTTCGGCGTCGACGTTCGAGCAGAACCACTTCTCGCCCCACAGCTTCCAATCCTTGCCGTCGCTGACAGCAACGAGTTCGCCGGCACCCACATCGGAGCCGCCGGTCTTCTCGGTCATGAATTGCGCGCACTTGAGCAGCGTGGCGGGATCCTGGCTCCACATCCGTTCGAGATAGCGCTGGCGCAGCTCATCCGTGCCGAAACGGCGTACCAACTCCGAAGAGCTGTCGGTGAGATTGACCGGGCAAAGCAGGCCGAACTCGGCTTGCGCGAACAGATAGTGAAAGACGTATTTGGCGATCGGCGGCATCGGCGAAGGCCAGCCCATGACGCCGCCGCGGTTGCACATCGCGTGCATGCCGAATTTTCCGAACGCGATGCTTTCCATCTCGCGATAGGCCGGGTGATATTCGACCCATTCCTCGTCGCGGCCATAGCCGTCCCGCGGATGCAGCACCGGCTGATGATGCTCGGCCTGGTCTGACAAGTCGTGCAGCCGGCCTCCGGCGAGTTCGCCGAGTTCGGAAAGGTGTGGCGCGAGATGCGCCAGCAGCGGCGCCTCCATATAATGGGGCAAGAGGTCGCGCAGGCTTTGGTCAAGCGAATAATAGTTTAGCCCGCGACAGGTCGGCGCCAGTGCTCTGGAGCGCCGCGCCGCGGCGTCGCGGCCGGTCAGATCGGCATGGGTGGTCATGGGCAACTCCCTCGGCTTTCACCCGCCTGGGCCGAAGCCCCGGGGCAGATGTCGGCGTATGACCGGCGGAGCTCCCCTGCAAACGACTTCTTGGGTCGGGGGCTTGAGCCAGACTCAACGCTCGCAATCCCCCGTTTTCCGGCCGGCCCTTTTCCACTAAGCTCGCGCGATGGCATCACGACGACTTCCTCCCTTGCATGCGGTGCGGGCGTTCGAGGCCGCCGCACGGCACCTGTCGATCACCCGGGCCGCGGATGAGTTGAACGTGACGGTCGGCGCCGTGAGCCGGCACGTCCGCGCCCTGGAAGCACGAATGGGGACCGCCCTTTTCCTGCGCGGCTCGCGTGGTCTGGTTCTTACCTCCGCAGGCAAGACGTTTGCCGATTCCGCCCGCGAGGCATTGGACCGGATCGCAGATGCCGCCGACGGCCTGCGGTTGCGGCGTTTCAGGCGGCTTTCGGTCGGGGTCTATGGCTTCTTCGTCTCGCGCTTCCTGCTGCCGATCTGGCCCACGCTCAATGCGGCCTATCCCGATCTGGAAGTCGACCTGCACACGAGCTCCAATCCGCTCGACCTTCTCGCCAGCCGTTACGACGCGGTGATCGCCGTCTCAGACGGGCAGCCGCGCGCCGGGCTCGTCACCCATTCCTTGATGCCGATCGCGACCGTGCCGGTCTGCGCGCCGCAGTACATGAAGAACGGCGCGGTGGATTTCGCCACCGTTCCTCTCCTGCATGCGCGGCCGCGCCCGGACGATTGGCGGCGGTGGCTCGATCACGCGCAATTCGCCGACGTGCCCGTGCAGGGCGGCAGCAGCTTCGAAAGCCTTGGCTTGACTATTGAAGCCGCGGCCGCCGGCATGGGCGTCGCCATCGCCATCGACGGTCTTCTTGCGCCTGACCTCGCACGCGGCAATCTCGTCAAGGCCCATCCAATCGTTCGCCCGACACGCCGGCAGTTCGTGCTCGAATACGAGCAGCGCATGGCTGATGATCCCGCGCTGACAGCTTTCGTCGCCTGGCTGAATAATGCACGCGGCCAGCAAGCGCCGAAGAAGCTCGCCGTGAAGAAGACTGCGACGAAGGCAGGCGCAGAGTATGCGCGTTGAGTTTCACTGTTGAGTTTCGCTCAAGGCGCGTTCAAAAAAAGCTCGTTTGCCAGCCGGGCTCTGCACTGATACAGACACTCCGACGTTCAAGGCGCAGCCCTTCGCGCCGAAAGGAGCAGGCGTGACGACGCCGAAGAACGACTGGCAGCCTCCCTGCGGCACTCGGCAGCGCTATCATCTGCAGCACGTGCATCTCTTCGCGTCCAACGTCCACGCGACGATCAACTTCTGTCGAACAAGTTGCGGCACCCTCGCATCAGGTGTTATGGCTGATCGCGATCCGCCGTTCCACCCGCCGGATATCTTCACGCTCGGCGTATGAACCGAACTCGCGCAAGATCTTGTCTTTGTCCTCGGACGAGATGACCGATCTGGGCGCGGAGCGGCTGGCCTTTTTCTCAAGCAGAGCTTGCCGAAAACCAAACCGGCAGATCACACTATCCAGACTCTCTTCGTTGCGCCGAAGGCGGCGGCCATGAAATTCCATCCACTTCTCGATCCGTTGCAAACGCAGGCGTCCCAGGCCCGGCTGCCCGAGGAGTTCGCCCCTGGTATGGAGCGACGCAATCTCGAGGAGATAGTTGATGCGCGTGGATGGCTCCTTGCTGACGAGCCCCGCGTGGTGACTGCGAACCAGTATGGTTGCAATTCGCTCCGGCAGATAGCTATCGATATGCTGCTCGAGAGGGACGGATTTTATCATGACCAGTTCCACGTTGAATATCTGCAGATGCGATTGAGAATGAATCTATCAGCATCGCAAGCGCACATGATCTCGGCTTGTCTCAGTTAGATGGATTCTAAGGCAGATCATCTCGATGCGTGCCTCTGTACACCCGGGGGTTGCAGACGGTTGCGCATTGGTCGATAAGCCCGTGGACATGACGGACTTCCTGAAGGCTGGACAACGACCATTTGCTGCATCGCTTTCAATGACGCGTGCAAGCGCCTCCCTCGCGTGGTCGATCGCCGTGAGATGTGCGGCTCCGCAGGATCATTTGCGGGTGCGATGGCTGCTGGATGCTGATATCGCGAGGTCGGTCGGACATTTGGAACCGGAAGAGATCCTTCTCTGGCTGGCAGCGATACCTCCATCGCCGGAGGTCGCTGCCGGCGAACCCGGCATGCTCAGCGTCGAGCGAGCTGCGAAACTGCTCGATGCCGGTGAGACCGATCGCATGGTGCGATTCCTGCACATCGAAGATCGAATGAGCTATCTGGCTGCGCATACGGGGATTCGCCTCATGCTTGGCGGGCTTGTCGGTCAATCGGCTGAAGCCCTGCGGTTTCAACCATCGGCGCATGGCAAGCCCATGCTCGTTGCTGGTCCAGTGGAGATCGACTTCAGCCTGAGCCACGCGAGGGGCACTGTGGCCGTTGCAGCCGCCCGCATGCCTATCGGCGTCGATATCGAACCGCTGCGGGAAATTGCCGATATGGATTCGATCGGCGAAATCGTCCTGGCGGCAGAAGAGCGGGAGGTTCTACGGAACGCTCCCGCGGCACTTCGGTCCCGGCTCTTTCTTCGCTATTGGACCCTCAAGGAAGCCCTGCTGAAGGCGGCCGCACTCGGATTCACGATAGCTCCGAGCACCGTGATCGTCGACGCAGGCCCGTCACCCGCCGTGCTTTCGGTGCCGCCCGCGCTTGGATCCGCCGCACAGTGGCGACTCATTGCCCCCGCTATCTGATGGCTTACGCGATGAGCTCGCGGCGCGAAATCGTCGAAAGCAGCGATTCCGCGATTTCCTGCGAGCGCGTTGCAAGAACGGACAGCAACGTATCACTCAGGCCGTGAGACGCCTCGGAGTATCCCTGGAGATGGATTTGCGGCCGAAATGCCGGGCTGGTGACGAGCTTGTAGTTACGGTCCAGCACGGCATCGCGAATATAACGCTGGATCGGCTCCAGAAACGCGTGCGGCGTCTCCCTGTCGTAGCCCGTTGCCAGAATGACGGCATCATAGGCCGATCGGCGCTTTGCACCGCCGAACTTGTCAATCGTGCCAATCTCGATGCCTTCCGGTCTGGCATCTATACTCGTTATCTCGCTGCGCGGGTGCAACGCGATCCCCGTCGTGCCGCTGACGCGCTGCTGGTAGAGCAATCGATACAACTGGTCGAGGAGATCAGAATCGACCACCGCATAGTTCGTGTTCCGGAAGTTGCGAACGATAGCGTCTCGCCGCTCGGCGGGCTGCGCATAGATGAAGTCGGTGTAATCCGGATTGAAAATCTCGTTGACGAACGGGCTGCTGTCGGACGGCTTCAAGGCATGGCCGCGAAAGATCAGATCAATGCTCGCGTCCGGAAATCGCCCGCGAAGGTCCACCGTCACCTCGGTCGCGCTCTGCCCTCCCCCGACCACGGCCACGCGCGCGGCCTTTCCACCGAGGTCGATGTCCTCGACCCTGTCGAGATAGCGGCTGGAGTGCAACAATCTGGGATCATCGGCGATCTTCGCAAATACTTGCGGGATAAACGGTCGCCCTCCGACCGCGACCACCAGGTTCCTTGCAAGCCGAACCGTCTCCCCGCCGGCGAGCGTCCGTGAATGAACGCGCAAGGACGTCACCGACTGGCCGACAGTCACCGGCTCGATAACGATGATGGTTTCGCCGTAGACCGCCTGAGACTTGAACTGGGCCGCGACCCACCGCAGATAGTCGTTGAATTCAATCCGGCTCGGATAGAACGTTCGGCAGTTGATGAAATCCTGCAAACGGCCGCGCTTGTGGAGATAGTTCACGAAGGTGAACGGACTGGTCGGATCACGCAATGAAACGAGGTCCTTGAGAAACGAGATCTGCATGTCGCTGCCTGGAAGCAGCATGCCGCCGTGCCAGGTGAATTGCGGCTGCTTCTCCACGAACAGAGCGGCGCATTTCAGACGTGATCTTCTGGCGCATTCATCCAATGCGATCGCGAGCGCAAGATTGGACGGCCCGAATCCGACCCCGATGACGTCGTGCTCGATCGCAAACTGGTGAGACATAAGCTGCGCTCCGTTCGGGCGTTAGGACGTGGTCGCAGGGCTGGTCGCTGCCGGCAGCCACAGCCGGTCACCAAAGAAGCGTTCGCGCAACAGCATCACGAGCGTGGCCCGCTTGTGCGGAAAATCGAAGTTTTTGATCTTTGCGAATCCCGAGACTTCCAGATTGCGGAGCTGCTGCGCATGCGCCGCCGCCGGCTCGCCGACGATTCGTTGCGTTCGACAATCGTCAAGGAACATGTAGTGCATCAGTGACGGCAGCCAGGCGCTGATATAGCGGCGCCCGCGATAGGCGTCCTCGCCGACGACGACATGCCAGCCGCGATCGTAATCGTCGGCATCATAGAACGGCGCGAGACGATTCTCCTTGGCCCAGTAGAGCTCGAAGTAGCCAAACGGCTCGTCGTCGAAGCAGCCGATGAGCGGCAGCATGTGCGGGTCCGCCAGAATGCCGGAGAGATAGCGCCGATGCTTTTCGAGATCGCCCGCTTCGTTCCAGAACGCGTCGACGCGGGGATCGTTCATCCAGCGGTGCAGCAGATGCAGGTCGCCGTCCACGTTCGCGACGCGAAAGGAGATCACTTCGGCGAGCCATGGTATGAAGCGGGCATAGACCTTTCCCACCGGCTTTGGCGAGCGTCGCGGATGGCGCTTGCCGTCCGTCATGACGTGGAGTTGCGGCAATGGCGGCCGTTCGGCATTGACCAGCCAATTGTCCCGCCGCTGCATGATTAGTTCGGGAAGCAGCACTAGGTCTGCCCCCGCCATGAGAGCGAGACCGTGGCTCATCAACTCGCGCGCAAGCTCTGCGCTGGCTGAATCCACCACAAGCCGGTCAAGACTCGGCCGCCATCCAAACATGGCTTCAGCCGCCGCCGAAATCGCCGAGACCGCCAGTTGCGGATCGTCAGGAGTGGTCAATATTTTCAGATGATCGAGCCCGTCATCGAGACGCAGGCGCATCACCGTCGTGATGCCCACCGCAATGCGGATATCTCCCCCGCCGTCTTGAACGACGGTCATGGAAAAGTCCGGCCCGATCGGGAATGCGCGAGGCCCTATCGCGGAGCTCGAAGCTTTGTTCATCCGGCCCTCGCATCGCAAACGTGGTTGCTTGAAACAACACGCGATCTTCACTCGCGCTTGCGATGTAAAGCACTCGCGTACAGGATGACAAGAAATGCAGGCACACGCAGTTTAGATTTCTTACAAATCTGACAAGACGGCGTCGCCAAAGGCGATCACACGCTTTCGACGATGTGCATCTCGAAAGAGTCTGAACTTCGATTCAAGTTTTTCCGAAGACTAAAATCGCTCTAAAGAGAGGCGTCGGTTGGAACCGATGACGATTTGATGATGTCATGGGTTCTCGCATCGCCCGCGACAATCTTGCCGTTGCGCAGTCGCACCAGATGATCTGCCACGCCGAAATAGCGGTCATCGTGTGAGATCACGATGATCGTCTTTCCCATGCGTTTCAGATCAGGCAGCAGTTCCGTGTAAAAGATATGCCGGAAGGCAGGGTCCTGATCCGCGGCCCACTCGTCGAACACAAGGACCGGCCTCTCCTCGAGCCAGGCATTCATCAGCGCCAGCCGCTTGCGTTGACCGGTCGACAGGTCCGTCGTAGTAAATACGCCGTTCTCCACCGAGACCTTATGCGCGACCTCCAATCGCTCGAGATAGCGCTCCGCGACGTCAGGCACCATTCCCGCTCCCTGCAGAAGATCTTCAAACAGGTAGTAGTCGGAAAAGATGGTCGTGAAGAGCTGCCGGTAATCATCCCGCGTTTCCGTCACGACGGGTATACCGTCCCGAAGCAGCGTACCTCTCTGCGGCGCGTAGAGACCCAGCAGCAACTTGATCAGCGTGGTTTTTCCGCTTCCATTTTCACCGACAATGAAAACGATGTCTCCCTGCCGGACATGCAGGTCAATCGGTCCGAGCACGAAGGGGTTGCTGCCGGGCACCGCGCGAAAGCCGTACGAGACGCCACGGAGCTCGATCGATTCGATTCTGCCCGATCCATCCGGCGCGGTCGATGACGCGGACAGCAAGTCCTGCTCGGGCGTCGCGAACTGCTCCGAAAGCTCGGCGATCCGCTTCATCGCCACCTGCGCGCGGCCCAATGCCGGCAGGATCCCGATCACCTGATCGATAGGCCCCCGCATATAGAGCAGCACCAGGACGAAGCCGCTGGACACCGCAGCCGGGCTGTCGGGCCAGAGGAACGGACGCAAAGTCAGCGCGACGCCGATCACGACGAAGAACAACATCGTGCCGAGCGCGCGCGCCGTCACGAAGAGATTGATCGATTTGATCTGCACCGCGCTGATATGGTCGACGGTGCGCTGAAGCTGGTCGACATAGACGCGCTGACGGCGGGCGCGGTTCAGGCGCAGCTCCTTCGCGCCCTCGGCGATCGCGCGGTAGTGCTTCTGCAGTTGGTCTTCGGAATCGCGGGCGATATTGAAGCCCTGAACGCCTCGCGTTCGCGCATAGGCGTGCGCCAGCGAGCCTAGGACGATGACCAGCCCCGTAATCAGAAAAAGCGGCCACGACAGCACCGCCAGATAGACCATGCAGCCGAGCGTGATGACGACGGACACGAAGAAGGAGGAGAAGAAGAACGCGAAATCGCTGATGGTATCGACGTCGTGGGTGAGGACCGGAATCAGCCGATGCGTCCGGTAGATTTCGAGTTGATCGATCGGAGCCGCCAGGATCTTGGCGGCGAGCGACTTGCGCAGCTCGGCGATAATCCGTTGTCCAACATAGTTGGCGCTGATATCGGCGCCGATCGAGCCGATCAGGATTAGGAGACACAGCCCCGCAAACGCGAACAGCAGCGTGGCGACGTCGTCTTGCGACGCGTAGAGGCCGCGATTGACGACCGCGAGCAGCCCCGCAACGCTGGCGCCGCCGACAACGCCGAGAACGGTGCCGCCTAGCACGATCGGCCAGTAGGACCGCAGGAGATGCAGGATCTGCGCCGTCAGGCCGCTTCGTGGATTCATCATGAGTGCCGCGCGCTGGAGTAGAGCTGAAGCGAACCTACACGGCCCGTCGTGATACGAACAGCCTTGCCGGTGCGATGCGAATACATGATGGCAGCACCACTCATCCAGAGCTTATTTTTCGGCTTTTTTCGATTGATTCTAATTTGTGATCGGCAATGCGTTTAATAAAATGTGAGTAGTACCGCCTTTGCATCGCAGCCGACGAGCGAGTAGGACATGGATCCACTAGGACATGGGTCCAGTGTCGGGCTGCGGCATCCGGAAATCGAAGCGTGCGCAGGCCAGCATCGGGCAGGCCCGACTGGAGAAATGACTTTGGACTCGCTTGTTTCCGAAACCCGCATTCCGATTGCTGATGCCGCCGGCCTTGCGGCCCGAATGATCGATCATCTTGCCGAGCATGATATCGCCTTCGAGGACCGGGGCGGCCTGATGGTGGCGAAACTGCCGTTTGGAACCAGTTCGCTCGCCGTCGAGGCCGAGGCGCTCAAGATCCGCGTCGAGGCCAACGACAAGGGCAACCTTGAAATGCTGCGATCGGTTGTCGCTTCCCACGTCATTGAGTTTGCCGGCGATGAGTCGCCGACCATCGTCTGGTCCGGCCATGAATCGAACGGCGGCACGCTGGCCAATTTCCGCGAGGTGCGGCTGAAGGCAGCGATCGACCTGACGCCCCGCATGCGCCGGCTGACATTCACCGGCGACGACATCGCCCGCTTTGTGAACGACGATGATCTGCACGTCCGTCTGTATTTTCCGCCGGAAGGCCTTGCCAAGCCCGAATGGCCGTGGCCCGCCCCCGACGGGCGAATCCTCTGGCCGGAGCCGGACCGCAGGCCTATCACCCGCTACTACACGATCCGCCGCATCGATCTGCGGGCCCGCGAGATCGACATCGATTTCGTGGTCCACGATCATGCCGGACCGGGCTCGGCGTTTGCCCTCAACGCGAAGGCCGGAGCCATTTGCGGCATGGCCGGTCCGCTCGGACGAAGCATTCGTCCGGCGCGCTGGTTGCTGCTGGCGGGCGACGAGACCGCCCTTCCCGCAATTGCGCGAATTCTTGAGACACTGCCGGCGACGGCAACCGGTGAAGTCTTCATCGAAGTCGCCGACCGGCTTGAGCAGGTTCCGCTGATAGCGCCAGCCGGCGTATCGATCCGCTGGCTGCATCGCGGCGACCGTCCGGCCGGCACGACGCAGCTATTGGTCGATGCCGTCAAGGCCGTGCGATGGCCTGAACATCGCGAGGTCTTTGCATGGGTCGCGTGCGAAGCGCAGGCGCTGAAGGCGCTGCGAAACCATCTGCGCGACGAGCGGAAGCTCTCCCGCGAGCAACATCTTGCGGTCGCGTATTGGAGCCTGCGGCAGCCATGACGTCCCCATATCCACAGAGCGACGGGACGACGTTCACCTCGCACCGCATCGTCCCCGCAGGCATTTTCCAATGCACGTAGTTCGGCCAACCGACATCGCGCGAGCCTCGCTCGATGCGACCGCGCCCTTGTTCGAGCTGGACCAGGTGCGGTTTGCTGTGGCGGGGCGCGCGCTGCTCGAACCGCTCACCCTGTCGCTTCCCGCGCGCAGCGTCGTCGGCCTGATCGGGCACAATGGCTCCGGCAAATCGACCTTGCTGAAATTGCTGGCGCGGCAACAGCCAAGCTCATCCGGCACGATCCGGTTCGAAGGGCGCGCGTTGCGCGAATGGAGCGACCGGGACTACGCCCGCAAGGTCGCCTATTTGCCGCAGCAGACGCCGCCCGCCGCCGGCATGCTGGTGAAGGAACTGGTCGCGCTGGGGCGCTATCCCTGGCATGGCGCGCTCGGCCGGTTTGGCGACACTGACCGCGATAAGGTGGCGGAAGCCATGGCGCTGACCCACATCGAGCCGTTTGCGGACCGGTTGGTCGATACATTGTCAGGCGGCGAGCGCCAGCGGGTTTGGATCGCCATGCTGGTTGCGCAGGATGCCGAATGCCTGTTGCTCGATGAGCCGACGTCGGCGCTCGACATTGCCCATCAGATCGAAGTTCTGTCGCTGGTGAAGCGGCTCGCGCGGGAGCGCAATCTCGGCGTGGTCGTCGTGCTCCATGACGTCAACATGGCGGCGCGCTTCTGCAACGAGATCATCGCCCTGCATTCGGGCAAACTGATTTCGCGCGGCGCGCCGGACAAGATCATGACGCCGGCCGAACTCGAAACCATCTACGGCATTCCGATGGGGGTGATGCCGTCTCCGGATCACAGCCATCTCATCAGCTTCGCACGGTGAGCTCGTAAATCATTCGGCGCTTCACCGTCTCGCGTTATCCGCGCTGCGGTCGCAACAGCCAGAGAAGATAGGGCCCGGCGAGCATCATCGCAAAAATGCCGGCCGGCATCTGGAACGGAAATATCACCATTCGCCCGGCCCAATCGGCTGACACCATCAGGATGGCTCCAATCAGCGCGGCCAGCGCCGTCTGATGAAGCGCGCGCTGCGCACCCATCATCCGCGCCATATGCGGCGCGATGAAACCGACCAGGCTCAGCAGCCCAACCATCAGCGTCGCGGTCGCCGTCAACAATGCGGTCAGCAGCATGATGATGATGCGGCTTCTCGCCATCGATACACCTACCGAACGCGAGGCCGCCCGGCCGAGCGGCAGAATGTCGAGCCAGCGTGACAGCATCGGCACCATGATCAGCAGAAGGAGCGCCGCGGCGGCAAGAACCGAGGCCTCGGCCGGACTGATCTGATAGAGCGATCCGGTCAGCAACGACAGCAGCATGCCGATGCGCGGATCGCCGGTCGCCAATGCCATGGCGATGATCGCGCCGAACGCCGCGCTCATGGCGACCCCAGCCAGCAGCACGCGCTCCGGACTGAATTCGGACCGCCGGCTGAACAGCAGAACCAGCCCGAGCACGATGAAGGCTCCGATCCCGCCGCCCGCAATCTGCGCCACGCGCGTGTGGGAGGGAAGAAGATAGAGAAGAACGATCACACCCATCGCGGCGCCGTAGCTGATCCCCATCACCTCCGGAGCCGCCATTGGATTTCCGGTCATGCGTTGAAGCAGCGTGCCAGCCACTGCCAGCGTGGCCCCCGCAGCCAACGCCGACACCACGCGCGGCCAGCGCCACGGCAGGAATTCCTGGATGCCGGCGAGACCACTCCAGCTCCAGCCCTCGGCGCCGACCCCGACTGCGAGCGCGATCCAGATCACGAACAACAGCAAGGCCAGACCAAACAGGATCACCCGCCAGGGATGATCAAGACGTGGTGGAACGGATGGTGTGAGGCTTCCGACCGGCGCTGCGGACCGTAGGCGCGGCAACAGCACCAGCAACAAGGGCGCGCCGATCAAGGCCGTGGCTGCGCCGGCCGGCATCTCGCGATAGCCCGGTGGAATCAGCAGCACAAGTTCGTCTGCCAGCCACAGCAAGCCGGCGCCGCAGAGCGGCGCCCAAATCAGCCGATCGCGGAAACGTCGCGCGCCTGCAAGCATGGCGAGAGCCGGCCCGGTCAGGCCGACAAAGCCCAACACGCCGACGACGCTGACCACCGAAGCGCTGAGAGCGATTGCAATGGCCAGCGCGCAGACCCGCGCGCCCGTTAATCCGAGGCCGAGATTGCGCGCGGTCTCATCGTCGAAGCCGAGCAAGGTCAGCGGGCGGACCATCGCCGCGATCAGCACGAACGAAATCAGAAGCCGCGGCGCCAGGAACGCCGCATTGCTCCAGTCCTGCTGATTGAGATAGCCCGCGCCCCAGATGAACAGACCGATCAGGTAGTCATGGTTGAGCAACACCAGGGCCTGGGTCGTCACGGCGCAGTAGTAGCCCACGATCAACCCCGCCAGCACCAGCACGACCGGCGACAGCGCACGTTTCCAGGTCAGGCCGAACACGCACAGGAACGCAGCGAATCCGCCGAGCAGCGCGATCCACTCGCGGCCGAAAGCAAGCAGCGACGGTGCCCACAAGGTCGTCATGGCCAGCGCGAGATAGGCGCCGTTCGAGATGCCGAGCGTGGTCGGCTCGGCCAGCGGATTGCGTAGCACCTGCTGACAGACGGCGCCGGCAAGGCCCAATGCTGCCCCGGCCAGCAGCGCCACCGCAATTCGCGGAAACACCGTATAATGCACGAGCATCTGCTGCGGATCGTTGATTTCAGGACGCCAAAGCACCGGCAACCACGCGTTAACAGGCAGATATCCCGACAGATGCCGAAAGGTCAGCGCAGAAGCCGCCACAAACAGCAAGCCGATCAGTATCGCAGGATGCATCTCTATCCCGGACCGGGCGGGCAGCGCGTCAACCTTGCTCATTGTTTTCCTGCGGCAAACGTTCGGCGAGAAGGCGTGCGAAGCGTTCGGCCGCCGGCACGCCGCCATAGAAGAATTGATTTCCCAGCACCGTCAGCCGCCCCGAGCGGAGGAACGGCAGGGTCCGCAGCACCGGGCTTGCGTTGAGCAGGGCTTCGATATCGGCAACCCGCGAACTCATCAGAACCAGTCGCGCATCCGGAACCGCAGCGAGCACTTCGAGGCCCACGCTGGTGTGTCCCCACGGGCCGCTCTGTCCGGTCCAGGCATTCTTTAAGCCGAACTGGCTGAGCACCTCCTGATAGAGGCTGTTCGGGCCGAATACGAGCGCACGGTTGCGCGCGATTTCGCTGACGAGATACAGCGGCTTGTCGCTGCGACCGCGAAGCTGATCACGATACCCAGCCATGGCGGCATCGAACCGCGCGAGATAAGCCTCGCATGCGGCCTGCACGCCGAGACGCTGTGCCAGCTCCATCGTCGAACTGCGTGCGGTTTCAAGCGGATGCCGGCCGGGCTTGAAAATCGTGAAGACCTCGACGGGGGCAATCAGCTTGAGCCGCGGTATTGCGGCCGTGATACTGGGATCGATGATGATGATGTCAGGCGCAAAACTCTGCAGCAGTTCGAGATTTGGCTCCGAACGCAGGCCGATTTCCTGAACGCTTGACGGGACAGCCGGCTCGACGACGAGCCGGCTGTAACGCTCGATTTCCGGAATGACCACCGGCACGACGCCGAGCGCCAGAATGGTCTGCGCGCAGGCCCAGCCGAGCGCGGCGACGCGCGGGCCGGCCTGCGGTGCGACGGCTTGAGCACGCGCGATTGGCCAGCCACCTGCAAGCACCCCGCCGCCGATGCCTGCGCCCACTGTGAGAAGCGCGCGGCGAGACAGCCTGTAATCGGAGAGTAAATTCTTGCTCATGGGGTGCGGCTCGGGAACGGCTTGCGGCGAGGCTGCGAGAGACGAGAGTTATGACATACCTTCATATGCCCTGTCTTTCCATGTCCGGCCGCCTTCGCTTGCGGCCCGAAAAGCGCTGGCCAGCGCCTGCCCGATCGCCGCCCGCGCCCGCAGGGCATCGGCCACGACATTTCCCATGCGTAGGAATTCGTGAATCATGCCCGGATAGATCTGCAAGTCGACGGGAACGCCGGCGGCACAGAGCTTTGCTGCGTATTCGCGCCCTTCGTCCACCAGCGGATCATATTCGGCAAGCACGATCAGCGCCGGTGGCAGCTCCGAGATATCCTTGGCGGCCAGCGGCGCAAAGCGCCAATCGTCGCGGTCGGAATCGTCGCGGAGATACTGCCGGAAGAACCAGTCGACGGTGCTGCGTTCCAGGAGATAGCCGGAGCCATACCGTTCGTGGGAATTGGACGTTTGCCGGGAGCTCAGGCCGGGATAGGCGAGCACCTGGAGGACGGGCTGCGGCAGGCTTCGGTTCGCCTTGGCTTCGATGGCGAGCGCCGCGGCGAGCGTTCCGCCAGCGCTATCGCCCCCAATGGCGACGCGGCCGGCATCTAGTCCCGCAGCAGGCCCCTCACGGCCGATCCAGGCCAGTGCATCGACCGCATCCTCGAACGCAGTCGGAAACGTGTGCTCCGGCGCAAGCCGGTAGCCAAGCGACAGCACGGCCGCACCGCTGTCTTCGGCGAGACCGCGGCACAATGGCTGATGTGAGTCCAGGCTTCCGACCACAAAGCCGCCGCCGTGCATATAGAGCAGGACCGGCGTCGGACTGCGACGGCTCGGCTCCTCCTTCGCGTAGAGCCGCGCGTCGATCGAGGCTCCATCGCGCGTCGGTAGCGCAAGATGGCGCTCATACGCTAGCGCCGGCGGATCGACATCGAGCAGCGGCGAGGATGCATCGAAATCGGTGCGTGCCTGTGCGGCTGTCAGTTGCGGAAACGGAATGCGCGCCCCGCTTTCGGTGCCGGCCTGCACCATCTCGAGCAGTGCGGCAATATCGGGATCAAGGCTCATGTAGATGTTCACTCCGCCGGTTCCGGCACCGTGTCTTGCGGCGCCGCGGATGCCGTCTCCGGTACGAGCAGCCTGCAGATCTCATCGAGCAAGCCGGCATCCCTGAGGATCGTGAAGTGATTATCTCCAACGATGCCGCGGTCAATGGCATCAGGCAGTTGCGTCTCCAGCCGATCACGCTGCGTCAGGCGGCCCGACGTCCACCAGCACAATGGCTTGGCCGCAAGACTCCGCGGCGGCGCAGCGTTCTGCGTCAGGGTCTTGAGGTGCCGGCCGACTGCGAAGGCGCCGGACACGTCGTCGATACCGAGCAATGTGTCGTCCGCCGATGCTCCCTGCACCTCCTCCAATATCTGCGCAACCAGACGCCGGACAGTCTCTGACGTCTCCAGCATGCCCGTGCGCTTTGCGGCTTCCGTGTGCGCGTGGATACGAACGGCTGCGGTATGCGGAAGAACGGCCGAGAGCAATCCCGCGAGATCATCAGCCCAGTGGGCGACCGTTTCCTGCCGCTCCGATCCGCCGTGCTGACGCAGCACAAAGCTGTCGACCATCAGGAGACAATCGACCCGTTCACCGCACAGTTCGAGTTCGGCGGCAACAAGAGTGACGAGAAGGCCTCCGAGCGACCAGCCGATCAAACTATAGGGACCGTTTGGCTGAACCCGCCTGATCTCGTTCGCATAGTCGGACGCCATCGCCTCGAGCGACCGGTCGCTCCACGAACTGTCGACCAGCATCCTGGACTGCAGACCGGTCACCTGCCGGCGTCCTTCAAGGCGGCGCGCCAGCGGCCCGTAATCGAAAACGGTACCAAAACCGCCATGCACGCAGAATACCGGATGCACGCCACGAACCGCGGCATTCAGCGGCAGCAGCGCTGTCGGCTGCAGCGCAGCGGCGGGCGCCGATGAAGCGTTGTCCGCAAGCAGCGCACGGATCGTCGGCTTCTGCAGGAGATCACGAAGCTTGATCTCGATGCCGAACGTCTTGTCCTGCCGCAGCCGGGCCACGACCTTCAGGCTGAGAATCGAATTGCCGCCGAGCTCGAAGAAATTATCTGTGACGCCGACCTGCGGCAGCTTGAGGATGTCGGCCCATAGCCGCGCCATCGCGGTTTCTGCCGGCCCTTGCGGAGCCACGAAGCTTCGCCCGGCCGAGTCGGGGGCCGGCAGCGCACGCCGGTCAACCTTGCCGCTCGACAACACCGGCAGCCGCTCAAGCACCATGATCCGCGCCGGCACCATGTAAACAGGCAAGGTCTGCTTCAGGAAATCCGTCAATCTGCCGACCAAAGCCTCGGCAGCATCTCCCGCTGCGTTCTTTGCCGTCTTCGGCGCGACATAGGCAATGAGTTGGTTTCCGGCCGCGCCCGCTAGCGCCCCTACGGCTGCCTGTTCGATCTCCTCGTGACGAAGCAGCGAGGTCTGGATCTCCCCAAGCTCGATCCGGAAGCCGTTGACCTTGACCTGGTCGTCGCTGCGGCCGAGATATTCGACGGTACCGTCTTCGCGCCAGCGCGCGAGGTCACCGGACCGGTATAGCCGCGCCCCCGGCACCGCCGAGAATGGATCGGGCACGAACCGCTCGGCGGTCATGCCCGCCTTACCGTGATAGCCGCGCGCCAGTCCGAAGCCGCCGAGATAGAGCTCGCCGGCGACACCGGCGGGAATGATATTGAGCGAACTATCGAGGATGTAGGCGCGGCGGTCGCCGACCGGCAAACCAATCGGCGCGTAAGGTGTCTCGCATTCGGAGGCGCCATCGACCTTCCATACCAGCGGCGTAACGACGGTTTCGGTCGGACCGTAGCCATTGATCAGGATACGCGGCTTCAGAACGCGCCTGACTTTGTCGAAGCCCGCCTTCGGCATCGCCTCGCCGCCGAACGAGTAGAGCTTGACCGGCGGCGGATTGCCTGCCTGCTCGGCCGACTCTGCGACCTGTAGCAGATAGGCCGGCGGCAATCCGATATGGCTGACACGATGCGCGTGCAGGTTTTCGACCGTCTGCTCCGGCGTCCACAATTCCGAGTCCCGCATCAAGAGCCGGGCGCCATGCGACAGGACCGTCAACCAGCGTTCGTGGGCGCCATCGAAGACAAGCGACAGGAAGTGCAGCTCGCACGAATTCTCGTCGATCTCGTAAAGCTGGCCCGTGACATGACAGTGCATCGCGAGCGGCCCATGGGCGACGGCGACGCCCTTTGGCGTGCCCGTCGAGCCCGACGTGTAGATCAAATAAGCGAGGTTATCGGGATGCAGCTCCGGTTGCGGAGCATGGTCCGGCCCGGCATCGAAATCGAATGTCGAAAGGGAGATTCTCTCGACACCATCCAAGCCTTCGCGGACATCGAGCTGTCCCGTCAGCAAGAACGAGATCCCGGCATCGCGCATGACAAAGGCGCGCCGATCGGCCGGTATCTCCGGGTCGAGCGGAACGTAGGCCCCGCCCGCCTTCAGGACTGCCAGCAGCGCAACCATCGTGACGTCTGTTCGTTCGACCACGACGCCCACGCGCTGTTCGGGCTTAAGCCCGCGCGCAATCAGGTGATGGGCAAGACGATTGGCCCTGGCGTCGAGCGTACCGAACGAGAGCGTCCTGCCGCCGATGGTAAGCGCCGTCCGTTGCGGATGACGCTGCGCGTGGAAGCCGATCGACTCATGAACCAGCGGCAATGAAGCCGCCGAGGTCGCGTGACGATTGCAATTTTCGGCGAGCGCGGCGTCGACCGCCGTGACCGGATCGATGCTGCCGAGCAAGGCCGATGCATCGCGCGTCAGCGCGGCCAGCAGTTGCTCGAATTGCGCCTTGATCTGCGTCGCCTGTGCCGCCGTGAAATGGCTCGGCATATAGGTGTACTCGACCTGAAGCGTGTCCTCGACGAGCACCGACAGGTCCATCGGATAGTTCGTGACGTCTACATTCCTGAGGCCGCCGAACTGCAGCGAGCCGTCGCCGCGGTGCATGCTGCGCTCGATCGGATAGTTCTCGAACACGATGATGCTGTCGAACATGGCCTGACCGGCACGGCCGGCCCAGCTCTGGATATCGTAGAGCGGCGTATGCTCATAATCCCGTATCGCCGAATTGCGATCCTGAAGCGCGCGCAACCAGTCTCCAACCGTGCTCGCAGGCTTTGGCGTTTCAATCACGGGCAGCGTGTTGATGAACAACCCGAGCATCTGCTGCGATCCGTCGAGACTAGCCGGGCGGCCGGCGACGGTGACGCCAAACGTCACGGTCTGCTGGCCGGTATAGCGTTGCAACAGCAACGCCCATACGCCCTGAACGATTGTATTGAGCGTGATCCGCTCACGGCGCGCGAATGCTTTCAGCTCCGCGGTCGCCGTCTCTCCAAGCCGCGTGTAACAGCGCTCGTGGCGGGAAGCATCATGGCGGCGCGAGCCGAAGGCATCGGCCAATTGCGTCGGCTCGTCGAATGACTTGAGCTGTTGGCGCCAGAAAGATTCGGCAGCCTTGGCGTCCTGCGCCAGCAGCCAAGCGATATAGTCGCGGTAACGCGTCGGGTTCGCCGCCGGCGCGCCGCCATAATAGCATTCCAGCACTTCCCCGACGAACCTTGCCGAACTCCACCCGTCCATCAGGATGTGATGATAGGTCCAGATCAGCCGATAAAGATCGGCCTCGAGGCGCAGCAGCCGCACGCGCTGCAGCGGCGGCATCGAGAGATCGAACTCGGCGGCGCGTTCGCCGGCAAGCGCCTCCGCAATCCGTTCAGCGGTTATGGCTTGCCCGCGCCAGTCCTCCTGTTCGAACGGCGCGATGGCGTCGCGATAGACGGCTTGCAATGGAGACCCGGCAAGCTCGCGCCACAGGAATCCGGTCCGAAGCATCTGATGGCGTGCGGTCACCTCGCGCCATGCTCTCCCGAGACGCTCCGCGTCAAGTCCGCGGATTTCAACGCTAACCTGGTTGACGTAAACGCCGCTGCCGGCGTCGCGCAGGCTGTGGAACAGCATGCCCTGCTGCATCGGCGACAGCGGGTAGATGTCCTCAATGCGATTCCAGTCTAGATCGAGCCGATCGAGCTGCTCGCTGGTCAAACCCGACAGTGAACCACGCGCAGGTGCCGGAGTGTCCTTGTTCGGGCCTACGTTGCGGGACAACGCGGCCAGCGCTTCGATCGTCTGGTGCCGGAAGACATCGCGCGGGTCGATGAGTACGCCTTCACGACGCGCGCGGCTCACCATCTGCAGCGAAATGATCGAGTCGCCGCCGAGCTCGAAGAAGTTGTCGGTGATGCCGATATGGGGCTGGCGCAGCAGGTCGGCCCAGATCGCGGCGAGCGCCGCTTCTGCCGGCGTACGCGGCGCGACATGTTCGGCCGATGCCGCAAGCTGATCCGGCGCCGGCAGCGCCTTGCGATCGATCTTGCCGTTCGGTGTCAGCGGCAACCGGTCCAGCACCACGATCCGCGCCGGCACCATGTAGTCCGGCAGCACCGACGACAGCGCGGCCTTGAGTGTGGCCGCATCCAGCGACGCTTCGCCGCTGACATAGCCGACGAGCTGGCGGGCAGCGCCGATCTCGCGCGCCACCACGACCGCCGACCGCACGCCATCCTGTTCGAGAAGCCGCGCCTCGATCTCGCCAAGCTCGATCCGGAAGCCGCGGATCTTCACCTGGTGGTCGGCACGGCCGATATATTCGATCACGCCGTCGGCGCGCCACCGCGCTACGTCGCCGGTGCGGTACAGCCGCGCGCCGGAGGTGCCGAACGGATCGGGGATGAAGCGTTCCGCTGTCAGCGCGCCACGCCGCCAGTAGCCGCGCGCAAGTCCCGCGCCGCCGATATAGAGCTCGCCCGCCACACCGACCGGCGCCAGATTGAGGTCGTTGTCGAGAATATGCAGCGTGGTGTTGCCGATCGGGCCGCCCAGAAGCGGACGGTCGTCGTTGGCATCGAGGCGGTGGCGGGTCGACCACACCGTGGTCTCGGTCGGGCCATACAGGTTCCAGAGTTCGCCGGCGTGCGCCACCAGCCGCCGCGCCAGGTTCGGCGGCAAGGCCTCGCCGCCGCACAGCACGTGGCAGCTTGCGGGTAACGATGAGCCGTCATGATCGAGCAGCATCCGCCAGGTCGAGGGCGTTGCCTGGATCATGGTGACCCCGTGCTTGGCCACCATCGCCTTGAGCCGCGACGGATCATGCGCGGCCGCGCGATCGGCCAGCACCACGCATGCCCCGAGCGTCAGTGGCAGCCACAGTTCCAGCACCGCAATGTCGAACGACAGCGAGGTCAGGCCGAGCACGCGGTCCTCGGCCGTCATGCCCGGCCGCTCCGCCATCGTCGCCAAAAAGTTTGTCACCGCGTCATGACGGACCATCACGCCCTTGGGCAGGCCGGTCGAGCCTGAGGTGTAGATCACATAGGCGAGGCTCTCGGGATGGACGGCGACGTCAAGATTGCCGGCCTCATCGCCCTCGCCGCTATCCTGCTCGTCGAGCAGCCAGGCCTCGGCGCCGGTCTCCTTCAGCACGGGCGCAAACCGATCGAGCAGCGTGCGTTGCGTCAGCACCAGCGCGGCGCCGCTGTCGCGCAGCATGTGCGCTAGCCGCTCCGGCGGGTAATCCGGATCGAGCGGCAGATAGGCCCCGCCCACCTTCAATACCGCGAGCAGCGCGACCATCATCTCGACGCCGCGCTCCAGCGCCAGCCCGACCACCACGTCGGCTCCAACGCCGCGATCGCACAGCCGCCGCGCCAGCCGGTTGGCGCGCGCGTTCAACGCGCGATAACTCAGCTCTGCATCGCCAAACACCAGCGCCACAGCGTCAGGAGATTGACGGACCTGCGCCTCGAACTGCTCGATAATTCCCCGGCGCGGCTCATCGCAGCGCGTGTCGTTCGCCCGGGAGAGCAGCGCATCATCCGCGGGATCGCTGGCCGCGATCATGCCGACAGGCCGATCGGCATCGGCGCTCAACGCCTCCATCAACCGCACAAGGGCGCGCTGCAGCCGCGCGATCTGCGCCTCATCGAAATGCTTGCGCTGATAGTTGAAGGCCAACCGCAATCGCTCATCAAGGCCGATGCTCGCGAACAGCGGATAATTGCTGGTCTCGATGATCCTGGTCTCGCCAACCCGAATCTGTCGATTTTTCCCAATCAGCGCGCGGTCGACCGGATAATTCTCAAACACCAGGATGCTGTCGAACAGCGGCCGTCCGGGACGTCCCGCCAGGCGCTGGATCTCATAGAGCGGCGTCCAGCCGTATTCGCGCAAGGTCAGATTGCGATCCTGCAGGTCGCGCAGCCATGCGCCGACCTTCTGCTGCGGATTGGCATCGTCGACGACCGGCAAGGTGTTGATGAACAAACCCACCATGTCCTCGGCGCCGGCCAATTCCGGCGGCCTGCCTGATACGGTGACGCCGAAGCAAACCGTGCCCTGCCCGGTATACTGGCGCAGCAATTGCGCCCATGCCGCCTGTACCAGCGTGTTCAGCGTCACACGCTCGCGCGCAGCAAATTGTTGCAGGCGTTCCGTCGCGGCAACATCCAGCTCCAGCGCGAGCATGCCGTGGCCGGACGACTCTGCGTCTGCATGTTCGGTCGAACCGCCTGCCAGGAAGCTTGGCTCTTCGAGCTTTGCCACTGCATTGCGCCAGAACGCCGCCGATGCATCGCTGTCCCGGCTCTGTAGCCAACCGATGTAGTCGCGATAACGACGCTGCAATGCAGGCAACCGCCCGTCGCCGTTGTGCTGCATCACCTCGGCGATCAGCCGCGCCAAGCTCCATCCGTCGAGAAGAATGTGATGGTGGGTCCAGATCAGCCAATGACGATCGTCTCCGAGCCGGATCAGCCGCACGCGCTGCAGGGGCGGCTTCGACAGGTCAAACCCTTCGATCCGCTCGCGCAGCGAAACATCGGCTAGCGCGGCCTCCAACTGGGACGGCTCGGACGCCGCGGCTCGCGGGCGCCAGTCCTCCTCGATGAACGGCACCTCAGCACGACGATAGACAATCTGTTGCGGCGAGCCTGCCAAGTCGCGCCAGACAAAACCGGTTCTCAGCACCGCATGCCGATCACTGACCGCCTGCCAGGCGCGATGAAGCTTTCCGGCATCCAGGCCTCGCACTTCCGCGGCGACCTGGTTGACGTAAAGCCCACGCTCGCCATCGTGCATGGCATGGAACAGCATTCCCTGCTGCATCGGCGACAACGGATAGATGTCCTCGATCTCTCGCCAATCCAACTCCAGCCTGTCGAGATCGGCTTGGCCAAGTCGTGACAGTGCCACATCCGATGGCGTCAGGCCGCAGGCGCCGCTGGTGCAATGCTCGACCAACTCGCGCAGCGCCGCTTCGTACAACCCAGCCAATTGCTCGATCGTCTCGCGCCGATAGCGCTTGCGACCGAACCCGAACGAGAGCCGCAACTGGCCCTCGCGGACGGTGCCATTCACGCTGAGCCAGCGCCGCAACGGGCTCGATGCATCACGCGAGGGGCCCGCGCTTTCCGATGCCATGGCGAACAATGCCGTGTCGTCGACGCCGCCGTCGATCTGGCCGAGATAATTGAAGGCAATCTTCGGCTCGGCAATGTCAGACAGCGCCGTGCGCTGCTGTTCCGAGCCGAGATAGCGCAACACGCCATAGCCGAGCCCCCTCCCAGGAATGCCGCGCAGATCCTCCTTCACGGTCTTGATCAATGACGATGGGTTCTGCGATCCACCAGCCAGCTGCACGGGAAAGGCGGTCGTGAACCAGCCGACGGTGCGCGAGATATCGAGATCGCCGAACAGGTCCTCGCGGCCGTGGCCCTCCAGCTCGACCAGCACATCGTCCTGCCCGCTCCACTGCCAGACAGCGCGTGCCAGGCTGGCGAGAAGAAGATCGTTGATCTGCGTACGGTAGGCGGACGGCGCATCCGTCAGCAGGCGCTGCGTCAATTCCCGTTCGAACGTGAGCAGGACCTCATCGGCATCGGCGACATAGTCGGTGCCGCCATGGTCGTCATCGCAGGGAATGTCCGCATTCGCACGGCGATCGACCCAATAAGAAAGTTCAGTCGCCAGTTCGGGCGATGCTGCATAATCTTGCAGCCGCTTGCTCCACACAGTATAGGCGTGGCTCTTCGGCGGAAGCGCGCCCGTCGCGTCGCCGTTCACTAGCTGCGCGTACGCGGCGGCGATGTCTTCCAGCAGAACCCGCCATGACACGCCGTCGACAACCAGATGATGGATCACGATCAGGAGACGCTGAGTGCCATCGGCGACATCGATCCCGACCGCACGCAACAGCGGTCCTCTCGATATCGAGAGACTTGCCTGCGCCAAAGACGCCAACGCTGTCACGGCTTCCCCGTCGGCCGCGCTTCGGATCCAAAGCAAATCGCCGGCGGCGGGTGCAGGGCCGTGCTCCGCGCGCCACCTTCCGGCGCTTTCCTGGAAGCGAAGCCGCAGCGCGTCGTGATGATCGACCATGGCAGCTATCGCGCGCCGCATCATTTCCCAATCGAGATGATCTCTCGGCCGCAGCAGCACCGCCTGGTTCCAGTAATCGCGTTTTCCTGCGTCCTCCGCAAAGAACCTCGCCTGGATCGGCAGCAACGAGTGCGGGCCGGTGGCCTGGCCCTGCTCGGCGAGCGCTTCGCTGCGCTGCTCGGCACGTGCGGCCAGCGCCAGCGCTTCGAGCGTCTGATGCTGAAACACGTCGCGCGGTTCGATCAGGTAACCGGCGCGGCGGGCCCGGCTCACCATCTGCAGCGAGATGATCGAATCGCCGCCGAGTTCGAAGAAATTGTCGGCAAGGCCGACAGCAGGACGGCCGAGCAGTTCGGCCCAGATCGCCGCGAGCGCCAGTTCGGCTGGCGTGCGCGGCGCCTGATATTCGGCGCCGATATACGCCACGTCAGGCGCCGGGAGCGCTTGGCGGTCGATCTTGCCGTTTGGCGCCAGCGGCAGCCGCTCCAGCACCGCGATCCGCGACGGCACCATGTAATCAGGCAGTACGGCCGACAGCGCCGTCCGCAGGACCGACTCCTCCAGTTCACTCGCGCCACTGACATAACCAACGAGTTGTCGACCGGCTCCGACCTCGCGCGCCACGACCACCGCAGCGCGGACGCCGGGCTGCTCGAGCAGCCGCGCCTCGATCTCTCCAAGCTCGATGCGGAAGCCGCGAATCTTGATCTGGTGATCGGACCGGCCGATATAATCGATTGCACCGTCGGCGTGCCAACGCGCCAAATCGCCCGTTCGATATAGCCGCGCGCCAGTGGCGCCAAAGGGATCGGGAAGGAAACGTTCCGCCGTCAGCGCCTGACGTCGCCAGTAGCCCCGCGCCAGCCCTGCTCCGCCAATGAACAGTTCACCGGTCACGCCGGCGGGGACCATGTTCATGTCAGCATCAAGGATACGAATTGCCGTACCTGGAATCGGCCGTCCGATCGGCACCCGCGTTGCGCCGTCGTCACGACAGTTCCAGAACGTGGCATTGATCAAGGCTTCGGTTGGACCGTAGCGATTATCGAAACGCACATTGGGAAACGTTGCAAGCACACGCGCCTTCAACTCCGCCGACAAGGCCTCGCCGCCGGCAAATAGACGCTTGAGGGTGCCGCAGCGTTTCGCTTCGGGCTCGGCAACGAAATGTTCGAGCATCTGCGGCACGAAATGCAGCGTCGTCACCTCATGGGCAACGATGGCCTCAACCAGCAGCCGCGGCTCCCGATGCGCGCCCGGCGTCGCGATCGCAAGCCGTGCGCCGGTAGCTAGCGGCCACAGGATCTCCCAGACCGAGACGTCGAAACTGAACGGCGTCTTCTGCAGCAAGGTCTCGCCGGCATCGAGGCGATATTCCGCCTGCATCCAGCCAAGCCGCGCGGCCAGCGCGCCATGTGTGCACGCCACGCCCTTGGGCGCACCCGACGATCCCGACGTGTACATCACGTAGGCGAGGCTGTCCGGATGCAGCGCCACGTCCGGATTACGAGCCGGCACTCCGGTCGGCGCCCTAGTCTCTTCATCGATGGGCCAGGCCTCGACGGCAGCTTCCGCGATCACAGGCGCAAGGCGCTCTACTAACCGGCCTTGCGTCAGCACCAGCGCGGCTCCGCTGTCGCGCAGCATATGCAGAAGACGATCCGGCGGATAATCGGGATCGAGCGGCAGATAGGCTCCGCCGGCTTTCAGCACGGCGAGAACGCCGACGATCAACTCGACGCTGCGCTCCAGTGCGAGGCCGACCAGCCGATCGCGACCGATGCCGTCGTCTCGCAACCGGCGCGCCAGACGATTGGCGCGAGCGTTCAGGTCGCCATAGCCGACCTGCTGGCCGCCAAATACCAACGCAATGGCGGCTGGCGAAACAGCCGCCCGTGCCTCGATCTGAGCGACAATGCTGTTGCCAACATTCGGAGCATTGGCGAAGCCGCCGCTCCAGCCGAGTACTTTTCGCGTCTCATCCGTATCGAGACCGCTGATCTCACCCAGCGGCCGGGAGGCGTCTGCGACGATCTCGGCAAGGAGCCGCGACAACGTGTGCTGCAGATATCTGATCTGGTCTTCATCGAACCGGTTGCGGTGGTAGCGAAAGCCGAGGTTGATGCCGTCGGTCTTAGCGAACACCGCCACCGTAAGGGCATAGTTGGTGATCGAGATCTGCTCGACCCGCCCGAAACGGTGACCGCTTTCGTTTTCGCCGCGCAACGCCTGATCGATCGGATAGTTCTCGAACACCAGGATATTGTCGAACAGCGGCCTGCCGGATCGTCCTGCGAGACGCTGGATTTCGTAGAGCGGCATCCAGCCGTGATCGCGCAAATCGATGTTGCGTTCCTGCAGGTCGCGAAGCCACGCACCCACATCGGTCTGCGGGCTTGCCTGATCCACGACCGGCAGTGTGTTGATGAACAGGCCCACCATTTCCTCGGACCCGCCGATCTCTGCGGGCCTGCCCGACACGGTCGCGCCGAAGCAAACCACGCGCTGGCCGGTATGACGACGCAACAACTGCGCCCACGCCCCCTGCAACAGGGTGTTGAGCGTGACGCGCTCGCGCTTTGCAAATGCTTGCAGCCTTGCAGTCAGATCGGCAGTGAGAAGCAGGTCGAGTGAACCATGGCCCGATGCACCAGTGGCTGCAGGTCCTCCCAGCCTATCGGCCACGAAGCCCGGCTCATCCAGTTCCGCTAATGCCGTGCGCCAGAACGTCGCCGACGCTTCGCGTTCCTGCCGTTGCAGCCAGGCGATGTAGTCGCGGTAGCGGCCCTGTACGGCAGGCAAACGATAGCCATGCTCATGTTGCAGTATCTCGGCCACCAGGCGCGCCGAGCTCCAGCCGTCCAGCAAGATGTGATGGTGCGTCCAGATCACCCAGTGGCGGCTTTCATCTAGCCGGATCAGCCGCACACGCTGCAACGGCGCTTGCGACAGGTCAAAACTCTTGGCGCGCTCGGCCTGCGACGCCCGCGCCAGCGCCGCCTCGAGTTCGCTGCGGTCCATGGCTGCGGCCTGCCCGCGCCAGTCTTCTTCCACGAATGGCAGCGTCACATGACGATAAACGACTTGCTGTGCCGCGCCCGAAAGTTCGCGCCAGGCAAAGCCAGTTCGCAGCACCGCGTGCCGCGCGCTCACCTCATGCCAGGCTGCGCGCAACCTGCCGGCATCGAGACCTCGCACTTCGAGACCAACCTGGTTGACGTAGTTGCCGCTTTCTCCGTCGCGCAGCGCGTGGAAAAGCATGCCCTGCTGCATCGGCGACAGCGGATAGATGTCTTCGATGTCGCGGCAATCGATCGTGGCGCCCAGGAGATCGAGATCGGCTTGGCTCAAATTCGACAATGCGAAGTCCGAAGGCGTCATGCCGCGGGCACCGCTTGTGCAATGGCCGACGAGTTCTCTCAGCGCCGCGGCATAATGCTCTGCGAGGCGTTCGATCGTGGCTCGCCGATAACGCCTGCGGCCGTAGCTGAACGACAACCGCAGCTGGCCTTCCCGCACCTGGCCGTTGATACTCAGCCAGCGGCCAAGCGGCGCACTGTCGCTGCGCGCCGGCCCGGCGCTCTCAGGCGCGATCCTGAACGACGTGCCCTCACCCACGCTGGAATCGAACTGGCCGAGATAGTTGAAAACGATGCGCGGCTCGGGCAGCGCGGCCAGCGCGTGGCGCTGCGCGTCGGTGCCGAGATAGCGCAACACGCCGTAGCCCAAGCCGCGGGCAGGAATCGCCCGAAGCTCCTCCTTGACGGATTTGATCAGCGAAGCGTCGCCGCCGGAGCCTCCCGGCAAGCGCACAGGGAAAGCGGTGGTGAGCCAGCCGACCGTGCGGGAAATGTCTGCCCCAGAGAAGACGTCCTCGCGGCCGTGCCCTTCGAGCTCGACGACAACCTCCTCGATTCCACTCCAGCGCGATATCGCCCGCGTCAATGCCGCCAGCAGCAGATCATTGACGTGGGTTCGATAGGCAGCCGGCGCTTCCTTGAGCAGCCGCGTCGTCAGCCCGGCATCGAATGCCAGCAGGATGTCCTCGCCCTCGGCAACAAGGTCGACGTCATGATGATCGTCGCAGGGCAGATCGGCGTGCGATCCCCGTTCGAGCCAATAGGGCAACTCGGCAGAGACCTCTTCGGTGCCGCTATATGCCTGCAACCGCGCGCCCCAGGATGCATAGGACTGGCTGCTCGCCAGCGCGATCGACGCGGCGCCTTGCTGAAGCTGCCCGTACGCCGCCGCAAAGTCTTCGAGCAGCACGCGCCACGACACGCCATCGACAACAAGATGGTGCACCACAATGAGGAGCCGCTGGCTGCGGTCGGCGAGATCCATGCCGACCACGCGCAGCAGCGGTCCTGCCAACGACAGGCTCGCCTGGGCTGCAGAAGCGACGGCCGTTACCTCGGCTGCATCGCGAATGCCGCTCCGAATCCACAACAACTCCGAAACTGCCGGCGCGGCACCATAGGTTGCGCGCCAAGCGCCATCGACTTCCCTGAAGCTAAGACGCAAGGCATCGTGATGCGCGACGACGGCGGCGACCGCGCGCTCAACGGTCGCCCAATCCAGGCGCGCCTTCGGCATCAAAAGGACAGCCTGATTCCAGTGATGACGCTCCCCGGCATCCTCGCTGAAGAAACGCGCTTGGATCGGCAATAGCGGATGTTCGCTGCCATCGAGAGCTTTTTCGGGAGCCGCCGCTTCCACCGGCCGTTCGATGCGCGCTACCCGCGCCAGCTCCTGCAAGGTCTGGTGCCGGAAAACGTCACGCGGTTCGATCACGAGGCCCGCCTGCCGGGCGCGGCCAACCAGTTGCAGCGAGATGATCGAATCGCCGCCGAGCTCGAAGAAATTGTCGTCAGCGCCAATCACGGGCTGGCCAAGGAGTTCGTCCCAGATCGCGGCAAGCGTCGCCTCTGCCGCGGTACGCGGCGCGACATGTGCGGCCGTTGCTGCAGGCATATCGAGAGCAGGCAACGCTTCCCGATCCACCTTGCCGTGAGCCGTGAGCGGCAGCCGCTCAAGCTTCACGACACGCGCCGGCACCATGTAGTCGGGCAGTTCGTCCGAAAGGGCAGCGCGCATCGCCGCTTCATCGAACGCGCCCTCGCCGGCGACATAGCCGACCAGTTGGCGGGTGACACCGGCTTCACGGGCGACGACGACCGCCGACCGCACGCCCGGCTGACGCATCAGCCACGCCTCAATCTCGCCGAGCTCGATCCGGAAGCCGCGGATTTTCACCTGATGATCGGAGCGCCCGACATACCCGATCACGCCATCGGCGCGCCATCGCGCCAGATCGCCGGTGCGATATAGCCGTGCGCCGGGCGCACCAAAGGGATCGGGAACGAATCGCTCGGCCGTCAGTCCGGCGCGCCGCCAATAGCCGCGTGCCAGTCCCTCGCCGCCGATGAACAATTCGCCGGTCACGCCGACCGGCACGATGTTCAGATCGCCATCCAGAATGTAGGCGGTGCGGCGTCCCACCGGACGGCCGATCGGCGCATAGTTTCCCTCGATCTCCTCGCTGGCATCGACCTTCCAGACCAGCGGCGTCACGACGGTTTCGGTCGGGCCGTAGCCGTTGATCAATGTCCGCGGCTTGAGCGCGCGCTTGACTTTGTCGAAGCCGGCCTTCGGCATGGCCTCGCCGCCGAACGAGTAAAGTTTGACCGGCGGCGGATCGCCGCGCCACGCCGCAAAGTCGGCGAGCTGCTGCAAATAGGGCGGCGGAAAGCCCGCATTGGTGACACGCTGCTTGCGCAGCACGTCGAGCGTCTGTTCGGCGGACCACAGATTCTCGTCACGCATCACGAGCGCCGCGCCGCAGGTCAGGGCCGTCCAGAGCCGCTCATGGGCGCCGTCGAACGTAAAGGACAGGAAGTGCAGCTCGCGCGAGTGCCGGTCCATGTCGTAGAGCCCGGCAGTCACCTCGCAATGCATCGCAAACGGCCCGTGCTCGACCGCGACACCCTTCGGCATGCCGGTGGAGCCCGAGGTGTAGATCACATAGGCAAGGCTAGCTGCTTCGACGGCAATGCCGGGATCGTTCTCCGCCTCCTGGTCGAGATCGCTTGCGTCGAGCGCGACAGCCGCGATGCCTGACAGCGCAGTGACTGCCGAACCTTCTGCATCAACCAGCACGAAACGCACGCCGGCGTCGTGCATGGTACCGACTTGCCGCTTCGCCGGATGCTCGGGATCGAGCGGCAGATAGGCCGCGCCAGCTTTCAAGATGGCCAGCAAGGCTGCAACGAGCGATGGCGAGCGCCGCGCCGAGATACCGACCAGATCGGCAGGACCGATGCCCAAGCGGATCAGACGATGTGCGAGCCGATTGGCGCGACGGTCAAGCTCGGCATATGAGACCACGTCGTCGCCAAAGATGAGCGCCGGAGCGTCAGGCGTTTCAGCGGCGAGCCGGGCGACCGTCTGGTGCACCGGCGTAAACGGCGCGGCCGTTCCGGCACCCCCGCCGTTCCACTCACGCAGCGTGGCCATTTCCTGCTCGGAAAGCAGTGCGATGCCGGCGACCGGCTGCGCGCCGTCCTCAACCATCGTGCTCAGGATCGTGATCCAATGCGACGCAAGCCGTTCGATCGTCGCCGGCTCGAACAACGCCGTCGCATAGGTAAAGATCGCGCGGATCTCTCCTGCCGGTCCCTCTTCGCTGTCGAGCGCGAGGTCGAATTTGACCGTGTCGACTTCGGCCTCGACCTTCTCGATCTGCAGGCCGGTCCGGCCGGGCGGATTGCCCGACACGCGCCGGCGCTGATGATTGTAGAGCACCTGAAAGAGCGGATTCTGGCTCAGGCTGCGCTTGGGCTGCAGCATTTCCAGCAATCGCTCGAACGGAAGGTCCTGGTTCTCCTGGGCTTCGATCGCGGCCGAATGAACGGATGCGATGAAGTCAGCGATCGTCGCGCACCCGTCGAGCTGCGTACGAAGGACCTGGGTGTTGACGAACAGCCCGATCACGCCGCGCGTCTCATCGCGATCGCGATTGGCGACCGGCACGCCGACGCTGATGTCGGATTGGCCGGTGTAGCGATAAAGCAGCAGTTTGAAGCTCGCCAGCAGGACGACGAACAGCGTGGTCTGATGCCGGCGCGCCAGCGCGCGCAAGCCATCGGCGAGCGTGGGATCGAGCGTCATGCGGAGCGCGGCGCCGGCGAGATCGGGAACCGCCGGCCGCGCCCGATCGATCGGAAGCTGCAGCACCGCCGGATCCGCGAGGCGCGCCGTCCAGTAATTGACCTGGCGCTCGCCATCGACCGCACTCATCCAGAGTCGCTGCCAACAGGCATAGTCGGCATATTCGATGTCAGGCTCCGGCAACGCCGGCGACTCGCCGCACGCAGCCGCCGCATACAAGCGCCAGAACTCATCAACCAGCAAACCCATCGACCAGCCGTCGGCCACGATGTGATGCAGGCTGACGACGAGCAAATGGGCGCCTTCTTGCAGCGTCAGCAGCGCGGCGCGCATGAGCGGGCCGGCCTCGAGATCGAACGGCCGTGATGCTTCCTGCCGTGCCAGCCGATGCGCCTGCTGTTCGCGATCATCGCCATCGAGCGTTACATGCCGCAACGTAACCGGTTGCGGATCGAGCACGACCTGCTCGGCTTCCTTGCCCTCCTGCCGAAACACCGTGCGAAGCGCGCTGTGACGGGCGACCAGCGCATCGAAGGCCTGCTGCAGGGCGTGCCGTTGAAGCTGCCCTCGCACCCGTACCGTCGCCGATATGTTGTAAGCGGCACTACCCGGATCCATCCGCCACAGGAACCAGAGGCGCGACTGCGCAAAGGAAAGCGGCGTCCGCGTTTTCTCCTGGCGCGCAATCGGCAGCATGGCGAGATTGACGCCCTTTGCCGCGAGCTGCGTCAGGAACGCTTGCTGCTTGTTGGCATCAAGACGCATCAAGCGTTGCGAGATGTCGCGAAGCTGCTGCTTCTGCGTGGCGGCGATATCATTCATCGGAAAGTTCGACTTCCTTCAACATGTCGAGCATCGCGGCGATGTCGTCGCTGCGCTTGTCGACCTGAATCTCCTGGGCAAGAGCCGCCGCCATCGTTTCGACGGTCGTCATTTCAAACAGGCGGTTCAGCGGCAGGTCATGGCCGAGATCGCGCTTGATGCGGCTGACGAGCTGGACGGCGGTGAGAGAGTCGCCGCCGAGCTCGAAGAAGTTGTCGGTGACGCCGATGTTGGGCTGGCGCAGCAGGTCGGCCCAGATCGCGGTGAGCGCCACTTCTGCCGGCGTGCGCGGTGCGACGCGCTCGGTTGATGTCGCGAGCTGGTCCGGCGCCGGCAGCGCCTTGCGGTCGATCTTGCCGTTCGGCGTCAGCGGCAGCCGGTCCAGCACGACGATCCGTGCCGGCACCATGTAGTCCGGCAGCAACGACGACAGCGCGGTCTTGAGAGCTGTCCCGTCCAGCGACGCCGCGCCGCTAACATAGCCGACGAGCTGACGGGCAGCGCCAACCTCGCGCGCCACCACGACCGCCGAGCGCACGCCATGCTGTTCGAGAAGCCGCGCCTCGATCTCGCCGAGTTCGATCCGAAAGCCGCGGATCTTCACCTGGTGGTCGGCGCGGCCGATATACTCGATCACGCCGTCGGCGCGCCACCGCGCCACGTCGCCGGTGCGGTACAGCCGCGCCCCTGGCGGGCCGAACGGATCGGGGATGAAGCGCTCCGCCGTCAGCGCGCCGCGCCGCCAGTAGCCGCGCGCCAAACCTGCGCCGCCGATATAGAGCTCGCCCGCCACGCCGACCGGCGCCAGGTTGAGATCGTTGTCGAGGATATGCAGCATGGTGTTGCCGATCGGGCCGCCCAGAAGCGGACGATCGTCCTGTGCATCGAGGCGGTGGCGGGCCGACCACACCGTGGTCTCGGTCGGGCCATACAGGTTCCAGACCTCGCCGGCCTGCGCCACCAGCCGCCGCGCCAGGTCCGGCGGCAAGGCCTCGCCGCCACACAGCACACGGCAGTTCGCCGGCAGCGGCGGGCCGTCATGATCGAGCAGCATCCGCCAGGTCGAGGGCGTTGCCTGGATCATGGTGACCCCGTGCTTCGCGACCAACCCCATGAGCCGGGCCGGATCATGCGCGGCCGCGCGATCGGCCAGCACCACGCATGCCCCGAGCGTCAGTGGCAGCCACAGCTCCAGCACCGCGATATCGAACGACAGCGAGGTCAGGCCGAGTACACGGTCCTCGGCCGTCATGCCCGGCTGCTCCGCCATCGTCGCCAAGAAGTTCGTCACCGCGTGGTGGCGAACCATGACGCCCTTGGGCAGGCCGGTCGAACCCGAGGTGTAGATCACATAGGCCAGGCTTTCGGGATGGACCGTGACATCAAGATTGCCGGCACCGCCCTCGCCGCTCTCATTTTCGTCAGGCAGCCACGCTTCGGCGCCGGTCTCCTTCAGCACGGGGGTTAACTGATCGAGCAGTGTCCGCTGCGTCAGCACCAGCGCAGCGCCGCTGTCGCGCAGCATGTGCGCCAGCCGCTCCACCGGGTAATCCGGATCGAGCGGCAGATAGGCCCCGCCGGCCTTCAGCACCGCGAGCAGCGCGACCATCATCTCGACGCCGCGGTCGAGCGCCAGTCCGACCACCACGTCGGTTCCGACGCCGCGATCGCGCAACCGCCGCGCCAGCCGGTTGGCGCGCGCATTCAACGCGCCGTAGCTCAGCTTCGCATCGCCAAACACCAGCGCCACAGCGTCAGGCGATCGACCGACCTGCGCCTCGAACTGTTCGACAAACGAGCGGTCTCGTCGATATAGATCCTGCGTCCGATTCCACTTTTCCAGCAAAAGCTGACGCTCTTCGTTAGGCAGAACATCCAATTGTCTGATCGGAGACCGAGGCGCATGCTCCAGCGCCTCCGCCAATTGATCGAGCGCCTGCTGCATCAAGGCGCAGATGCGATCGGCCGAGAGCGGATGGACAACCTGAGCGGCCAACCCCAGTGCCTGACCATAATCCTCGATCGCCAGCATCAAGGGATAATTGGTGCGCTCTTCGCCGCCGAGCCACTCGATGCCGTGCACGCCTGCGTTATTCTGGTCCGTAGACGAGTTCGCCGGCATCGCATTGTGCCGGTAATTCAGGATCGAACTGAACAGGGGCGCCGGCGCGGCGACACCGCTGCATCGTTGCGCGAGCGCCAGCGAGGCATGTTCATGCGCCATCAGCTCGGCCAGCCGGGCGTGCGCATGATGAACACTGTCTTCAACCGCGGTGCCATCGAGATCGAGCCGCAGCGGCAATGTATTGATGAACAGTCCCATGGTGCGATCGCCGCCGGCGCCGGCATGCAAGCGGCCGAACAGAACCGTGCCGAACACGACGCGCTCGCGTCCGCTGCTTCGCGCCACCACCTGCCCCCAGGCGAGATGGCAGAGGCTGGCTAGGCTCAGCCCCAGCCGCCGCGCTAAAACGCGGAGTCGTGCATTGAGCGGTTCCGGCAGCGTTCGCTTCGCTTCCGCCACACCATCACCGTCGCCATGCACGCGATCGAGCCCAAACGGCGTGGTCGGCTCATCGATGTCAGACAGCATGCTGCGGAAGAAGCGCTCGTGCTCCGCGGTGGCTGCCGATCCACGCGACTGCGCCACCAGATTTCGAAACGGATACGGAGCCGAAAGCTCATGTCCGCGTCCGGACAATATCTTCCGAATTTCGTCGTGCATCACCTCCAGCGTGGAGTGATCGCCGATCAAATGATGCAGCAATACCAACAGCAGCCATCGCTCCATGCCGGGATCGCGGGCGATCACAAATCGCAATAGCGGCGCCTGATCGAGATCGATCCGATGGCGGCGCGGGTCGAAACGCCGCGTAAGCTGTTCCTGCGCCGGACTCTCGCGGTTCAGCACGACCTCAGTGACGGCCACAGAAGCGCGCCGCCAAACCACCTGCGCCGGAGCTGATAGTCCCTCCCATTGAATTGATGTGCGGAGAATGTCGTGGCGATCGATCACTTGCTGAACGGCGGCGAGATAGCGGTCGAGCAGGTCGCGACTTGCAAACGCCATCTGTCCGACCAGCAGGTATGGATCGCCCTGCTTCGACAGCAGATGGTGAAACAGGATGCCGTCCTGAAGCGGTGACAGGCTGTAAATGTCCTGGATGTTGGCAACGCCTCCGGGAATCCTCGCCACAATGCTGTCGATGTCGGACTGCCTCAATGCGATCAGCGGCAACATTTCAGGTGTAATTGCCGTCGTCTGCGGCGTGATCAAGTTGGCCGGAACAGAGACGGCGACGCCACCATTGAGGCTGGCGGCGAAATCGTCCAGCACCGGCTTTGCAAACAGCGTGCGCACATCGGCGCGGAGCGAATGTCGCTGCAAACGCTCGAGCATGCGGACTGCGAGCAGCGAGTGGCCGCCCAGTTCAAAGAAGTGATCGTTGCGCCCAATCCGATCAACGCCGAGCAGCTCGGTCCAGATGTTTGCGACGATCTGCTCGATCTCGCTCTGCGGCGGCTCGAAGCTGCGCCTTGCAAAGGCATCATCCTCCGGCGCGGGCAGCGCCTTGCGATCGACCTTGCCGTTCGGCGTGAGCGGCAGTGTATCCAGGCGCACGAAGGCCGACGGCACCATGTAGTCCGGCAGGCACGCACGAAGGTGATTGCGCATCGCAGCCGCAAATTCACCGGCGTCAAGCTTCACGCCATCGTCCTTCGCGGCCACGTAGGCGACCAGCCGCGGGTCAGCGCTGTGATCCTGACGCACCAGCACCACCGCGTCGGTGACTCCGGCGTGCTCATTGAGACGAAACTCGATCTCGCCGAGCTCGATGCGAAAGCCGCGGATCTTGACCTGATGATCGCTGCGGCCGAGGAACGCGATATTCCCATCCGGCAGGTAACGTCCGAGGTCGCCGCTGCGATACATTCGCGCGGTAGCGTCGCCACTGAAGGGATCGCGCACGAAACGTTCCACTGTCAGGTCGGCGCGATTGAGATACCCGCGGGCTATTCCTGCTCCGCCGATATAGATTTCGCCGGTCGCTCCGAGCGGAACGGGCGCACCGAGCCGGTCCAACAAATAGATCCGCGTGTTGGGAAGCGGGCGACCGATTGGGACGACATCGCTATCAAAGCCCGCCGGCCGCAGCCAACTGGTAGCGCAGACCGTCGTTTCAGTCGGCCCGTAGCCGTTAAAAACAGCAACGCCAGGCGGCAGAGCCTTGATCAATTCCGCCTTGGGCAATTCTCCGGCGAGGACGAGCACCCGCAGCGACGCCAGCCTGTCGAGATCATCCCGCCCCTGCAGCATGGCCGGCGGCAAGGTCGCGTGCGTAACGGCGTTGTTCGAGAGATAGTCGAGCAGTTCCGACGTATCTTGATGATGTCGCGGACCGACAATAAACAGCTCGGCCCCTGAGCACAGGGCCATGACAATTTCCCAGATGCTGGCGTCGAAGCTGAACGAAGCAAACTGCACGACACGGCTGCGTGGGGAAACGTCAAACAGCGCTCGCTGGGCCAGCGCCAGATTTACCAGGCCGCGATGCTCGACCATTACTCCTTTCGGCCGGCCGGTCGAGCCGGACGTGTAGATGATGTAGGCGAGATTTGAGGTTAGCCCCGTGACGAGGTCACGTGGATTCGATGTCGCGAGCGCTGCGATCGCGGGCGCACACGCGCCGAGATCGACGATCTCGGACGCGACATTCGCGAAGATTGCGCGTCCGGCAGCATCCGCGATCAACAATTTCGGTTTTGCATCCTCGACGATCTGGCGCAGCCGCTCCGCCGGGTAAGCCGGATCCAGCGGCAGATAAGCGCCCCCCGCCTTCAGCAGGGCCAGCATGCTGACGACCATGGTGACGCCGCGCTCTAGGCAGATCGCGACCGGCTGATCCGGTCCCACACCCAAAGCGATCAAATGCCGTGCGAGTTGATTGGCCTTCGCATCAAGTTCGCCATAGCTCAGGCGAACGTCCTCGTGAACCAGCGCTGTGGCTTCGGGCGCGGTTCGGACTTGCTCTGCGAACAGTTCGTGAATGCAGAGCTCGGACGGGAACGGTGCGGCCGTCTCGTTCCATGTGTCCAGAACAAGCTTGCGCTCCTCGGCGCCAATCATATCGATCCGGTCGACGATCTGATCCGCGTCGGCGACCATGGCCCGCAGCAAGACCAGCAGATAGTCCCGGTGACGCCTGATTGTCGCTTCGTCGAACAGCGCCGTTGCATAGTTCAAGGCGCCGACAATGCGGCCATCCGCTTCGCCCAGATTGAGTTCGAGATCGAACTTGACCTGCTGCAGCGGGATATCGGCAATTTCGGCCTGGAGGCCGGGCAACTCAAGTGCCGCCGCTTCATTGTTCTGCCAGGCGAACACGGTTTGGAAGACCGGCGTATGGTCCAATCGCCGCGGCGGCTGAATGATCTCGACGAGTTGCTCGAACGGCAGATCCTGATGATCCTGAGCCGCCAGCGCTGCACCGCGCACGCGGCTGAGCAACTGCGCCACATCAGGCTCACCCGACAAATCCACGCGGAGCGCCAGCATGTTGACGAAGAAGCCGACCAGGCCCTCGATTTCGCGCCTGTTGCGGTTGGCCGTCGGCGTGCCGATCACGAGATCGGTCTGCCCGGAAAGTTTTGACAGCACCGCCGCCCAGGCCGCCAGCACCGTCATGAATGCCGTCGCGCGATGCGACTGGCCGAATAGCCTGATGCGATGCGCAAGCTCGACGTCGATCTCAATCGGCAATGACGCGCCGGCGAGAGACCTTTCCCGTGGTCTCGGCCGGTCTGCCGGCAATTCGAGCACCGCGGGAGCGCCCGCGAGCGCCTGCCGCCAATAATCAACCTGGCGCTGCAATCGCTCACCCGCCAGCCACTGCCGTTGCCAGGCGGCGTAGTCCGGATACTGGATTGCCAGCCGCGGCAGCGGATCGCTTTGGCCTGCCGTGAAGGCTCGGTAAAGCGCACCCAGCTCGCGCACGAGCACGCCCATCGACCAGCCGTCGGATACGATGTGATGCTGGGTGAGCAGGAATAGATATTTCCTCTCCGCGATACGGATGAGGCGGCCGCGGATCAATGGGCCCGCGGCGAGATCGAACGGCGCATCGGCCTCCTCGCGGCACAAGCGCGCGAGTTCCTGTTCGGCATCCAGGCGTTGTCGCAAATCGTGTTCGAGCACCGGCAGGCACGCATCGGGCGGCAGCAATTCAACGCCAGGCTTTCCATCGACCGCGCGGAAGACACTGCGCAGCGCTTCGTGACGCGCAAACAACTGATCAAGGCTGCGACGCCATGCATCGACGTCGAGATCCCCCGCGAGGTGCAACGCGCCGCGAATGTGATAGTTGGCGCTGGCGCCATCGAGCTGTGTCAATAGCCAAAGCCGCTGCTGGGCAAAGGACAATTCCAGCGGGCCATCGCGCGGCACCGCCGGAATCGAGGAGATCCCGTTGTTGCCGGCATTTCGACCGCGGTCCCTCGCCAGCGACAGGAGTTTTTTCACTTGCGTGGAGTCCAGATCGCGCAAGCTCGGCTTCGATGATTCAGCCATATTCACTGCCCCGCCGCGATCAGATCCTGGAGTTCATCTGCATGGAACGCCTGCTCGATCAGCCTGATCGACACGACGCGCGCGAATGACGCGAGGTCGGGATGAATGAACAGATCTGAAACCGGGATCGACACGCCGATCTCCTGCGACACGCGGCTGAGCACCCGCACCGCCAGCAGTGAGTGTCCTCCGAGCTCGAAGAAGTGATCGTTACGTCCGACCTGGCTGACACCGAGCAGTTCGGCCCAGATCTTCGCCAGCGCGATCTCGATTTCGTCCTCGGGCGCTTCATAGAAGCGGCGGGCCTGAGCATCCTCGTGCGGCGACGGCAAAGCCCGACGGTCGATCTTGCCATTGGGGGTCAGCGGCAATTGCTCGAGCACCATGATCGTCGACGGCACCATGTAATCAGGCAGAGTGGCCGACAGCGCATCGCGCAAGGCGCGGCCATCAAGCGTCGGCTCGCCGCTCGCATAGGCGATCAATTGACGCCCGGTCCTGCTCTCGTGTGCCACCACGGCGGCGGCGCGCACGCCGCGCTGCTCGAGCAGGCGCGCCTCGATCTCTCCCAGTTCGATACGGAAGCCGCGGATCTTCACCTGCTGGTCCGCGCGGCCGACATACTCGATCACGCCGTCCGCCCGCCACCGCACAAGATCGCCGGTCCGGTAGAGACGCGCGCCGCACCCGTCGAACGGATCCGGGACAAACCGTTCCGCCGTCAGCGCACCCCGGTTCAGATAGCCTCGCGCCAGCCCAACACCGCCGATGAACAGCTCGCCGGTGACACCGACGGGTGCGACGTTGAGATCGGCGTCGAGAATGTAGGCGGACCTGATACCAACGGGCCGTCCGATCGGCGCCGGCTGGCCCGGCGTCAATGCGGCGTCGTCGACGAGCCACGCTGTCGGCGCGATCACCGTTTCGGTCGGGCCGTAGGCGTTGACCAGAAGGTCTATGTCGGCGGCCTGGCGGAGCGCCTTGATTCCGCTATCCGACCAGGCCTCGCCGCCGACAATGCACGCCCTGATCGCAAGCCGGCGCCCACTCTGCCGCAACGCTGCACTCAATTGATCCGCATACGCTGGCGGCAGAAAGATCGTCGAGACCGAGTTTCTCGCAATCTCATCGACGAGGTCGTCGATCAGCAGGCCTGGCCTGGACGGCAGCACGAGCGAGCCGCCCGTCATCAGCGGCACCAGCCAGCGCTCGTGGGCAATGTCGAAACTGATCGATGCCGACTGGAATTCCCGGTCGCGCGACGTCATGCGGTACAGCCGACCGATCGCCTCGCAATGCATGGCCAGCGGCCCGTGCGTTACAGCCACGCCCTTCGGGATCCCGGTCGAACCCGACGTGTAGATCACATACGCCAGGCTATCCGGATGGATCTCGAAATTCAGATTGGCTGCATCGTCGCCGACGGGCCGCTGCGGCTCATCGATGCACCAGGCCTCGACGCCGGTCTCGCGCAGCACCGGCGCGAGAGGTTCGAGCAGCGCGCTTTGCGTCAATACCAGTGTCGCCGCGCTGTCGCGCAGCATGTAGGCGAGCCGCTCGGCCGGGTAATTCGGATCGAGCGGAAGATAGGCGCCGCCTGCTTTCAGAACAGCCAGCAGCGCGACCATCATTTCAGGGCTGCGCGCCAAGGCGATGCCGATCAGGCGATCCGGACCGGCGTCGAAGTGACGGAGCCGCCCCGCAAGCTGGTTGGCCCGGGCATTCAACTCGCCATAGCTCAGGCGCTGGTCGCCCCACACAATCGCAAGGGCAGAAGGCGCCCGCGCGGCTTGCGCCTCGATATGCGCGACGACGCCGACATATGAAGCGCCTGTCGCCAAGCGACCGGCGCCGCTCCATTCCAGGATCCGCCGAGCCTCGTCACCGGCGGATAATCCGAGATCGCCGATCGGTCGCTCCGCATTGGCGGCGATCCGCTCCAGCAATCCGTGCAGGATGTCACGAAGGCGCCGGACGGCACCCTCGTCAAAGCGGGCGCGGTCGTAGTTGAACTCGAGATCGAGCCGTTCGCTTCCGGCGAATACGGCAACCGCCAGCGCATAATTTGTCGGCGTCACATGTTGCACCCATCCCAGGCGCGGGCCGCTCTCCCCCGTCCGCCGCAGCGCCTCATCGATCGGATAGTTTTCGAACACCAGAATGCTGTCGAACAGCGCCCGCCCGGCCTGGCCGGCAAGGCGCTGGATTTCGTAGAGCGGCGTCCAGCCATGCTCGCGCAAGGCCAGGTTCTGCTCCTGCAACTGACGCAGCCACTCACTGACTCGCACTTGCGGGCTCGGCGCGTCGACAATCGGCAGCGTATTGATGAAGAGGCCCACCATCTCCTCGGAGCCCGGCAGGTCTGCCGGACGGCCCGACACGGTCACCCCGAAACAGACGGCGGCCTGCCCCGAATGCCGCCGCAACAACTGCGCCCACGCGGCCTGAACGAGCGTATTGAGCGTCACCCGCTCGCGCTTCGCAAATGCCTTCATGCGTTCGGTCAGCTCCGGATTCGCGGAAAGCGCAATGCTGGCGTGTCCCTCCCCCGATGCATTATTCGTAACCGGCGCATTCGCCAGCAGGATCGGCGCTTCGAGCCCTGCCAAAGCGTCGCGCCAGAATTTTTCGGCGCCTGCGTGATCGCGGCCCTGCAGCCAGGCAATGTAGTCGCGATAGCTGCCCTGTACAGCTGGCAGTGTGCCGCCGCTCACATGCTGCAGCACCTCCGCCACCAGCCGCGCCGAGCTCCAGCCGTCGACAAAGATGTGATGATGGGTCCAGATCAGCCAGTGACGCTTGTCGTCGAGCCGGATCAACCGCACCCGCTGCAACGGCGACTGAGAGACGTCGAAGCCGTTCTCGCGCTCGCGCCGCGACGCGTCCGCCAGCGCGGCATCCAATTCAGCTCGTCCGCCGTTGCGTTCCAGCGCTGCCGTCCGGCTGCGCCAATCCTCTTCGACGAACGGTACCCTCACATGACGGTGCACGACCTGCTGGGCCGCGCCTGACAAGGGCTGCCAGACAAAGCCGGTCCGCAAGGCGGCGTGCCGGTCGCTCACCGCTTGCCACGCGGCTCGAAGCCTGTCGGCATCGAAGCCGAATAGCTCAAGCCCGACCTGATTCACATAAGCATCATTGTCGCCATCCCGAACCGCGTGGAACAGCATGCCCTGCTGCATCGGCGACAGCGGATAGATGTCCTCGATGCTGCGGAGATCAAAAGTCGTCGCCAACCGATCGAGATCGGCCTGATCGAGCCCGGACAAAGCGACGTCCGAAGGCGTGAGACCAAACGCGCCGCCGCAGCAATGCGCCACCAGTTCGCGCAGCGCCGCTTCGTAAAGCTTCGCCAGCCGCTCGACCGTCTCTCGCCGGTAGCGCTTGCGTCCATATCCGAAGGACAAATGCAAACGTCCCTCGCGCACCAACCCGGTGATGTTCAGCCATCCCCGCAACGGAGCGGTGGCGCTGCGCGACGCAGCTGCGTTCTCGGGCGCGAATCCGAAGAGCGAGGAAGCCCCCACGTTGCCGTCGAAGCGGCCGAGATAGTTGAAGACGACCTGCGGCTCCGCCAGTCGCGCCAGCGCGCTGCGCTGGTCCTCGGAACCGAGATAGCGCAACACGCCGTAGCCAAGCCCGCGGTTCGGAATCGCGCGAAGCCTTTCCTTGACGGTCTTGATCAGGGAGGCGTCGTCGCCCGACCCGCCGGGGAGTCGCACCGGGAAGGCCGTCGTGAACCACCCGACCGTGCGGGAAATATCCGCTCCGGGAAAGATGTCCTCGCGGCCATGGCCCTCGAGCTCGACCGTGACACCGTCGCGCTGGCTCCAGCGCGACACGGCACGCGCCAGACTCGCCAGCATCAGATCGTTGACCTGCGTCCGATAGGCGGAGGACGCCTCCTGCAGCAGCCTCGACGTCACTTCGGTATCGAACACCAGTGACACCTCTTCGCCGTCACCGACGCGATCGATGCCGCCATGATCATCGTCGCATGGCAGGCTTGGACCCGCCGCACAACCGAGCCAGAACGGCAGTTCGTCAGCAAGCTCCCTGGTCGTCCCGTAGGAATGCAACCGCTCGCCCCAGGACGCATAGGACTCGCTCTTCGGCGGCAGCGTCACGACGGCGCCTTGCTTCAATTGGTCGTAAGCTGAAGCCAGGTCTTCGAGCAGGACACGCCAGGATACGCCGTCGACAACCAAATGGTGGATCACGATCAGCAGCCGCTGGCTGCTGTCCGCAAGATCCATCGCAACCGCACGCAGCAAGGGGCCCGAGGACAGCGACAGGCTTTCCTGCGCGGCCGATGCAATCGCGGTGACCTCTGTCGCATCTTCGACATCGGTACGAATCCACAGCAATTCCGACGGAGCGCCCTGCTCTGCCTGCCAGGCGCCGTCAACTTGCTTGAACTGCAGGCGCAACGCATCGTGGTGATCGACGATTGCCATGAGCGCACGCCGCAGTGTCTCCCAGTCCATCCGCGCTTGCGGCACCAGCAGCACTGACTGGTTCCAATGGTTCCGGTTGCCGATGTCTTCGCCGAAAAAGCGGGTCAGAATTGGCAGCAAATGACGCATGCCGGTGGCCGCATTGGTCGATGCCTTTGCGGCCGAACGCTCCTTCCTTGCCGCAGGTGCCGTCGCGACGGCGGCGACGGCTGCTAATCCGGCCACGGTCTGTTGGCCGAAGACCTGCTTCGGCGTCAGGCGAATGCCGCGCTTGCGCAGGCGTGCAATAATCTGCAGGCTGAGAATGGAATCGCCGCCAAGCTCGAAGAAATTGTCATTGCGGCCGATGCGTTCGCGACCGAGCACCTCGCGCCACACCGCCGCAATCTGTTCCTCGGTTTCTCCAAGCGGCACGGAATAGTTCGTGGCAACGACATCTGCAGCCGGATCCGGTAGCGCCTTGCGGTCGACCTTGCCGTTTGGCGTCAGCGGCAGGCGCTGCAGAATAATAGTATGCGACGGCAACATGTATTCCGGCACCACCGCCGCCAATTGCTGCTTGATTGCATCCGGCTTCGGCGTGACGCCCATCGCGGGCACGCAGTACGCAACGAGCTCCTGGCGTTCGGCGCTGTCGCCGAAGGCGCGCGCGATAACCACCGCGTCATCGATCCCCTGCAGCGCCTTGATCGCGCGCCCGACCTCGCCTAGCTCGATGCGATAGCCGCGTAGCTTGATCTGATCATCGCCACGGCCGACGAATATCAGCCGGCCGGCTCGATCGCAGCGAACGCGATCGCCGGTCCGGTACAACCGCTCTCCGGCCGGCCCAAACGGGTCCGGCACGAAGCGCTCGGCGGTCAAGCCGGCCTCGCCAAGATAGCCCCGCGCGACGCCGGCGCCTCCAATGTAGAGTTCGCCGGATACGCCGATCGGAACCTCGTTGAGCGCATCATCCAGAACATGGGCACGCAGATTGGCGATCGGCAGGCCAATGGGAATCGCGCCTGTCTCGCCTGCTGGCCCACATTCATGCGTGACTGCGCCGATTGTCGTTTCCGTCGGTCCGTAGTGATTCAGAATTCGGCATTGCGGCCGCAACTGCCGGATCTCGTTCAACAGCGCGGGATCGCTGGCCTCGCCACCGAGGATCAGCGCATCGCTGGGCAGGAGATCGGCCGAGCGTGACGCCTTGAGCAGCCCGCGCAGATGGCTGGGCACGATCTTGAGAATACCGACTTCGCCGTCCCGCATGGCTTTCGCGAACGCATCCGCATCGAACACCACTTCGGGCGGCAGCAGATGCAGCGTCGCGCCGGAGGCGAGCGCGCCAAACAGGACGGTGTGGCCGAGATCCGCCGCCACGGTCGAGACCATCGCCATGCTCGCCAAATGCTGCGGCTGCAGGCGCTGCAGCAGGGCCTGCACATAGTTGGCCAACGCGCCGTGCGAAACGGCGACACCCTTCGGCGTTCCGGTCGATCCGGAGGTATAGATGACGTAAGCGGTCTGCGCCGGATGGATCACATTGTCGGGCGGCACGCTTGATGTTTCCTCGCGCGCAGCTTCGGCTTCCGCATCGAGCACAGCGCAATCGAGTGCACGCGCTTCGGCCAGCTTATCGCCCGCCGCCAGCACGATTTCGATGCCGCCATCCTTCAGGATGCGGCTGATGCGCTCCAGCGGCCACTTCGGATCAAGCGGCACATAGGCGCCGCCCGCCTTCAGCACACCAAGCAGCGCGATGACAAATGCCGGCGAGCGCTCGATCCAGAGCGCAACCGGCACCTCGCGCGTCACCCCCTTGCCTGCAAGCATGTGAGCTACTCGGTTCGATTTCCGCTCCAGCTCGGTGAACGTCAGCGTCTCGCTGCCGCATCGGATGGCGACGGCGGCCTGGCGATCGGCCGTTGACGCGCGATGAAGACCAACGACATCGGTGAATCCGAATACGGCTGTCTCGCTCGGCACCGCCTGCCGGTTCGCATCGTCGATGACGAAGTCCGAAATCCGCCGCTCCGCATCTTCGGCGATCTGGCGCAGCATCGAACCGAACTGCGCCGCCAGCCGCGCAATCGTCGGGGAATCGAACAGGTCGGTGGCGTAGTTGAATGTCGCCTTCATGCTGCCAACGCCATCGACGACATCAAGCGCAAGATCGAAATGCGATCCCGCGAGGTCCATGATGTCGACCTCGGCGGTGAGCCCTTCGACGCCGTCGAACCCGCGCGGCGCTGTCATGTAATTGAACTTGGCCTGGAACAGCGGATTGTGCCCACCGTTTCGTTCAGGGCGCAGCCCGTCGACTAGCATTTCGAACGGCAGATCCTGATGCGACAGCGCCTCGATCACCGCGTCCTTGACCTGCCGGAGCAGGTTCGGGAAAGTCGCTTCATCGGCAATCTCGGCACGCAGCACCAGCGTGTTGACGAAGCAGCCAATCAGCCGCTCGAGCTGCGCGTGACGGCGTCCCGCTACCGGCACGCCGATGCGCAAATCGCTCTGCCCCGTATAGCGATACAACAGCGCCTGATATGCCCCGAGCAGCAACATGAAAACGCTCACGCGATATTTTGCGGCGATCTCCCGCAATCGAGCGGCCAGCGCGCCGTCGATGGCAAGGCCGATCGTATCGCCGGCATGACTTTGCGTTGCCAGACGCGGCCGGTCATGTTGCAGCGCCAGCACCGGGTGCGCATCACCCAGCTTTGCGCGCCAATAGGCGAGTTGCCGATCTCTCTCGCCACCTGCGAGCCAGTTTCGCTGCCAGACGGCGAAGTCCGCATACTGCATCATCGGCACCGGCGGCCGGCCTGCGTCGTGCCCGATGCCGTTGCGGTAGAGTCCCGCCAGCTCTTCGAGCATCACATCGAGCGACCATCCATCGACAACGATGTGGTGGGCAAGCAGCAGCAGTTCGTGCGCATCATCTGCGACCTGAAGCAGCACCGCCCGCAATAGCGGCCCATTGACAAGGTCGAACGGCTTGCCGAGTTCGGACCGTCTGACCTCCGCCGCATGCTCCTTGGAACGCCCCCGGAGATCCTCGTGCCTGATATCGACGCTTAGGGCATTGTGAATAATCTGCCTTGCCCGACCATCTGTTGCGACGAACGTTGTGCGCAGCACCTCATGACGCTGAACGATTTCCGCAATCGCCTGCGACAAGGCCGTATGGTCGAGCTTGCCCTTGAGCCGGATCGTGCTCGCGACCGTATAGGCGGTGCCGCCGGGGTCCAGATTCCAGAGAAACCACAGCCGCTCCTGAGCATGGGACAAGGTGGCGCGGTCGGCCAGCGCGGCCCGCTGGATCGGAGGAAGTGCCCTCTTCACGCCGTCGCGCAGCAGGGCCTCGATATGATCCGCGAATGCTGCAAGCTTCGGCGCGTCGAAAAAGCTGCGCAGTTCCAACTCGACGCCGAAGCGTTCACGGACAGCGGCGGCGATCTGTCCGGCCGTGATCGAGTTTCCGCCCAGCACGAAGAAATCATCCTCGCGATGCACCGCCTGGACGCCAAGCGCCTCGCACCAGATCGGTGCCAGCGCGCGATCGGTGTCGGTCGCGGGCGCCGTCAGTAGCGCGCCGTCGCGGCGTCGTCCTCGCTCAAAGACCATAAAGCTGTCGAGCGTGTTGTTGGCCCAGCCGGCGGCGCAGGCGGAGCGCTGCAGTTTTCCGCTCGTCGTCAGCGGCATCGCTTGCGGATTCAGCAGGACGATCACGGCCGGATATTCCTGCACCTGCCGAAGCACGGCCTCGCCGATCGCGTGGGCGAGAACTTCGGGATCGCTGCGCTTGAGAACGGTGCGGCTGAACTCTGCCGCGACGCCGATGCTTTCCCGTCCATCGATCTCGACCGCAAACGCGGCAACCCGTCCGCTGCGGACGGATTCGACCTCGGCCTCGACCGCCTGCTCGACGTCAGTCGGATATACGTTCTGCCCGCGAACGATCAGCAGGTCCTTGAGCCGGCCCGTCACGATCAGCGTACCATCCTGAATGAAACCGAGATCTCCGGTACGCAGCCAGCGCGCGCCGTCACGCTCGACGAAGGCTTTTTGCGTGGCCTCAGGATTATTCCAGTATCGTCGCGCGACACTGGGGCCGGCGACCCAGATCTCGCCGACTTCGTCAGCCGGTGCTGCAGCCGATCCATCAATGCGCATGATGCGCGTGACGTGATCGGCGACCGTCCGGCCGCACGCCACCAGATCAGTGCCTTGGTCGGCGGTTGCGACGCGCCCTGCCGCAAGCGCTGCCGTATCGAGCGTATGGCTGACCGTCTCGGTGGTGAGCTCACCGGCCGTCACCAGCAGCGTCGCCTCGGCCAGACCGTAACAGGCGGTCAACGCGCATCGATTGAACCCCGCCCGCTCGAACCGCTCCCCGAACCTGCGCAGCGTGGTCTCGCGCACAAACTCCGAGCCGGAGAATGCGAACTTCCAGCGGCTGAGGTCGAGCCGGTCGATCGTTTCGTCGGAAATGCGGTCGGCACACAGCGCGAAGGCGAAATCAGGTCCACCACTCATCGTGCCGCCGTGACGATCGATGGCCTCAAGCCAGCGTCGCGGCCGCTCGAGAAAATTCCGTGGCGACATCAGGACGGCGGTAAAGCCGGTAAACAGCGGATTCAACAACCCGCCGATCAGTCCCATGTCGTGATAAAGCGGCAGCCAACTCACGAAGACGTCGTCGAGCGCCCCTCGGGCCACCGCCTCGATGGCCTTCTCATTGGCCGTCAGGTTAGCGTGCGAGACGCAGACGCCTTTCGGCTGCGAGGTCGATCCCGATGTGTACTGCAAGAAGGCAACCGCATCTGCCTCCGGCCTCGTCTCACGCCACTCCGCTGCAAACTCCGCCGGTATCGCATCTACTGCGATGATCTCTACGTTTGGCAGCTCGGGAAGTGCCGCTTTCACCGCACCAAGCAGCGTGGTTTCGGTCAGTACGAAGCGAGGCGTCGCGTCACGCAGAATGCCGTTGAGACGCCCTGCATAGCGCTCGGCGCCTCCTTCCGGCGGATAGGCCGGGACGGCGATCACGCCCGAATACAGGCAGGCATAGAATGCCACGGCATAGTCGAGGCCGCTGGGCAGAAGGATAATCGCGCGCTCGCCCGCGCCGCCCAACTGCTGCAGCCGGGCTGCGACGGATCGAATCCGGGCGTCGAGACCGGCAAACGTCAACTCTTCGGCGACGCTGTCTCCCTCCAGGAAGCGCAACGCGATCCCGTCCGGGCGTAACGCGGCATGGCACCTTAGTCGTTCGACGAGGTTGTCTCTGTACATCTGTTCGAATCCAGTCCGCGCGCGACGACTATTCCCGCCGCCCGAAAATGCCGATCAGCCCTGCCGATGCGCTTCCGCCATGGCAACGATCACCTTGCGGGGCCCCTTGAACGGCGCGCGCGCATGCGCGGTGAGCATATTGTCAAGCATCACGACATCGCCGGCCTGCCAGGGAAAGCTGATCTTGTGCGTTTCGAGAACATTGCGGACGGTGGCGAGCGTCTCGTCATCGATCGGCGAACCGTCGCCGTAGAAGACGTTACGCGGCAGTTCAGTCTCGTCGCCGACCACGTCGAGCAGACTCTCGCGCACTTCCGGCTCGAGGTTGGAGACGTGAAACAAATGGGCCTGATTGAACCAGACCCACTCTCCCGTTACCGGATGCCGCGCCGTCCCCTGACAGATCTGGCGCGTGCGAAGCTCGCCGTCTTCCTTCCATTCGCATTCGATGTCGTGCCCGGCGCAGTAGACCTCGACCTCCGCCTTGGACTCCGTGCCGAACACCTGCTGCCAGTCGACGTCGAGCCCGTTGCCGTAGTTCCGCACATACATCACGCCCTTCTCGGCGAAGCGCTCCCGAATGTCCGGCGGCATGTCGCGATAGATGGCGCGGCTGTCGGCGATCGGCGTTTCGCCACCCTCCTGCGCCGGCTGCATGCAGTAGAACCAGATCTTCATCGGCCAATCGCGCGTATAGGCCTGCTCGTTGTGCAGCGGGATATGCTGGTGCGGCGGGTATTCCGTGGACGTGTAGACGCCGGAGGTAACCTGCGAGCGTGGCGTCGATCCAAACTCGTAGGTGAGCAGCGGATGACCGAAGTCGGCCGCGAACGCCCGGAAGGCATCAGGACCGTCGAGCGAGAAGTCGCGAAACACGATGCCCCCGCAATCAGTCAAATGCCGGTCGATGGTATCGCGCAGCACGGGAAGCACCGCGCCGAGCGGCTGCCCGGCCTTGTCAGCCCTCAGCAACAGCGGAAGAGTCTTGCCTTCAATGAGTGGCTGGACGGAGAATGCGCTCATGATCCTCGCTCCGATGCGAACCAATCGATCGTCCCGACCGTCGGGCCAGGGCCGATCCGATCAGGCCGAGCAGTTCGGCTTGCTGCGTGTGAATGAAGAAGTGATGGCCCGGCAGCACGTCGAGCGTGAATTCCACGGACGTTTCCTGCCGCCAGGCTTGTAGCGATTCGCGGCTGGTCTCGTCGTCGGCGCCGCCGAAGACGTGCACGGGACACGACAACGGATGCCGCCGTCGATAGACATAGGCGCCGCACATCAAAAAATCGGCGCGGAGCACCGGCAATGCCGACCGCATCAGCTCCGCATTCGACAGCGCCTCATCCGGCGTGCCCTGCAGATCGCGGAGCTCCTTCAGCAACGCCTCGTCGCTCAATGGCAGACGCCATTTGCTACCGTCTCGAACGGCCGGCGCATCGGCGCCCGAGGCAAAGAGAATAGCCGGAGCAGGCGCGCCACGATCACGCAGGAAATGCGCGAGTTCGAACGCAATCAGTGCGCCGAGGCTATGTCCAAACAGCGCATAGGGCACATCAAGCTGGGCGTGAAGTTCTGCAGCGAGCTGCCATGCAAGCGCGTGCGGGTCGGTCGCCAGCGGCTCGTCCATGCGCGCGCCGCGCCCCGGCCATTCTACCGGCCGGACATCGATCCATGACGGCAGGAGCTTGCGCCACCGCGCATAGAACATGGCGCTGCCGCCGGAGTAAGGCAGACAAAGAAGCCGCATCGGAAGACAAGGCTCCGTTGGCTTAAGCCGACTGCTGCGGCGCTGTCTCGTCCATGAATTTGCGCAAGCTGAGCGGGCGCATGTCGGTCCACACCTGTTCGATGTGTTCAAGACATTCCTTCTTGCTGCCCGTCTTGCCCACCGCTTTCCAGCCGCCCGGAATTTCCTTGAACGTCGGCCAGATGGAGTATTGCTCTTCGTGATTGATAACGACGGTGAAGGTGACGTCGTCTCTGTCGAACACCATCATGGTTCGGTCCCTTCTGAGAAAACGAAAGCAATGGCGTTTTGACTAGGTCAGAAGCAAATGAGGGTCAAAGCAATATCGACGACGAAGTTTTTAATAGCTCCAAGTTGGCGATCGCGTGACACGATGCAACCTCCGCGCTTGCGAGCCGGTGTGCATGACAAGTGACGGATTGGCAAAGCCATACGCACTTTCTTTCAATTCTAGCTCGCCAGGCGGGAACCTTTTTCGGTTTTCGAATCGCACGTTCAACGTCCGATGATTTTTCATCGCGTTGTCATCAGTTTCGATCAGTCAGTTTTGCGACACCATCAGATCAAAGAAATGCCGCCGCGGATGAGATCCGCGGCGGCAGGTGTTTCAGATGATGAGAACGGCGCAGCGTTCAGAAGTTGAACGTCGTCGACAAGAGATAGGTGCGCGGGGCAGCAAGCGTGATCACGCCGCTGTAGGCCGAGGCCCAATAGGCTTCGTTGAAGACGTTCTCGATGTTGGCGCGGACCACGATCGGCTTTCCGTTCCAGGGCGAGGTGAAGGTGTATCGCGCTCCGATGTCGACCCGCGTCCACTCCGGCAGCGAGAGCGTGTTGGTAATATTGACATATTGCGAACTGGTATAAATGACCCTCGCCGAGAGCGTCAGGTCACGCATGAACGGCGTATCCCACTCCGCTCCGATATTGGCGGTGATTGCCGGAACGCCTACCGCCGTCCGGCCGTCAGTGGCACCATTGGGCGTCTTGATCTGTTTGCCATCGATCAACGCGACACCGCCGAGCAACCGAATCGCAGGCGTGACTTCGCCGAACACATTGAGTTCGACGCCCCGATTGCGCTGCCTTCCGTTAAGCTGCTGGGACGGAGGGATCCCCGTCGCCACCGTGATGATGCTCGGCTGTTCGATATCGAACACGCTCATGGTCGTCGTCAGACGGCCCGTATCGATCTTCACGCCCGCTTCAGCCTGCTGGGTCTGCCCCGGCGGGAATACAGTCCCGGGATTGGAAAACCCCGGACCCACGACATGCGGCGTCTGGAGTCCTTCGATATAATTTGCGTATAGCGAAATGTTCTCGACCGGCTTGACGACAAGGGCGTAAGCCGGGGTCCACACGGTTTCATCCTGAAAAGGATGGCTTAAACTGGGCGCAAGGATATTCGTCACCTCGCTTCCGGCCGTCTGACGACGAACACCGACCGTCAACTGAATGCGATTATTTAGCATCGACATGGTATCGGAAAAGCCGATGCTTTGGAGATTTACGTTGGTATTTTGTCTTAGAGTTGGGACATTCAAGTTCGGACGGGGGACATTCGTCGGCGGAGTATAGAGGTTCCAGGCAATTAGCCCTGCCGAACTCAGGACACTCTGATCATAGGTTCGGTCATTGATCGAATAGTTCATGTTCAGAGCATGATTTATCGGGCCGGTGTCGATCGACGCGCGCACGCCCGCTTCTCCCGCAAAGGTCTCGAACGTCTCATGCCCAAGCCCCGGACGCCCCACCAGAGCTCCGGTAGCGCTGGTAATGTTGGGTGAAGGATAAGTGTAGTCGATCTTGCTGTCATGATAACCAAACGAGGCATACGCGGTCATCCAGTCAGTCACGTCCACTTCACCTTTTACGGTGGTGAAGAAGTCCTTCGGCTTATAGTAGGCCCACGGCACCTGGAAATTAGTTCCGGCTTTCGGCGGCGCAGGGATGGAGGTGAGACCTGGGCCAATTCCAAAGAAGCGTAGCGGAGGAGTCAAATTGTCGGCTTGATAACCGACATCGACTGCCATGCGCGCGTTCTCGCCCCGGTAGTCGAGGCCGAGGACGACGTTGCCGAACTCATCGGTCTGACGGTCCCACGGTGTATTGCCGTTCGAATAGGTGCTGTTAACCCGAACGCCCCATTCCTTGTGCTCGCCGTAGCGCCGGCTGACGTCGATATTGCCGCCAAACTGCGATTTGGAAACGTACGTGCTCGTCAACCGTGTAATGTCGATGTCGGGAGCATGCTTGGTGATGAGGTTGATGCTGCCGCCGACGGCACCGCCACTTGCAACACCGGTGCCGCCAGTGGTCATGCCGTTAAGCACGGCGCTCGGGCCCTTCAATACTTCGACGCGCTCGATGAAGTTCGCCCCGATGGAATAGTACGGCGCGATCCCGTACAGACCGTTTAGCCCATAGTCGCCGCTGTCGTAATAGAAGCCGCGAACGAACAGACTGTCGGCGCCGCCGCCGGCGGCCTGGATGACCCGCACGGAGGGATCATTCATCAGAACGTCGCGGATGGTTCGGGCCTGTTGATTCGCGATCAACTCCGCCGTGTAGCTGGTTTGGTTGAACGGGGTATCCATCACGCCGCGATTGCCGAGAAGTCCGAGACTCCCGCCCGTCGCCACCTGTCCGCCAGCATATGCAGGCGGCACTGTACCAACGGTGCCCCTCGAAGGCACCACATACGGAACCGGTTCGACGCGACGCGGCGCCGGCGCAGCGACGCGCCGTTGCACGCGCGACGTCGACGTTTGCGTTCTCCGTGCTGCTGCGGGGCGCGCTCGTTGCTGGCTTGGAGCATCGACGGTGACGGGCGGCAAATTCTGCGCGAATGCGCTCGAGCCGCCGGCAAAATCCAGAGAGAGCGCAAGATAGCTCACCGCTCCCAGCGAAACAGCGCGCGCAACATTTCTGGCAGCGACTTGATACGTCATACTTCCACCCAAAGCCCACAAGCAGGTCCCGGCTCGTTCTAACTTCTGAGGTGGAAACGGCGAGTAGAAGCCATCTAAGGTAATGAAGCGTGCACATAACGGATTGCGTTAGTGGCGATGAGGCAACACCGCGCGCTTTTCGAATCGCTCTAAACCGTATGAAGTTTTTAAGCGTTCTAATTTGTGAGGTGAACGCGAAGTCGAATGCAGCGCTCGGCCGAGTCGTGATGTTTTGCTGTGCAGCGATATCTGGAAATTGATTCGCGCCACATCAACTCAGCAGATTGCGCAATGCGCGGATGAAGACCCGCGAGCCGACTTCGATCAACTCGTCCGGAAAATCATAATCCGGCGCATGCAGGCCGGCATGATCCCGACCCGCGCCCAGGAAAAGCATCGCAGACTTTGCTTGTTGGTTGAACAGACCGAAATCCTCGGAGCCGCGCAGCGGCAGCCCCCGCGCGGAGTGCTCGATGCCTTCGGCATCAAGCGCGTTCTTCAGATGAATGACGGCTTCCGGCGCGTTCATGCAATGAGCGAATATGTCACGATAGGCGATCTCTACTTTCAGCCGCTCGTCTTCCGCAACGCGCCGAACCAAATTCTCGGCCTGCAAGCGGATGCTTTCCATCTTGGCATCCGTCAGCGTTCTGAGCGTCAACCAAAGCTCGGCATGACCCGGCGAGATTCCAAACGCCGGCTCGCCCAGCCGGGCGTGGGTGACCGTGACCATCGAGAATTCGCTAGTCAGCTCGCCGCCCTGCCCCAGCGCAGGGATTTCGTTCAGCAGCCGGACCATGGCTCCTTGCGGCGAAACGCCGAGCTCCGGATTCGACGCGTGCGCCGTTCGGCCGACCAATGCGATCTGCATGCCGCGCGAGGCGCAATTGACCAGGCCTTCTGCGATGGCAACCTCGCCCAGCGCAAGGCCCGGCAGATTGTGCAGGGAAAACACCAAATCCGGCTGGAGCAGCTGAAATTTTTTGTCGGCAAGGACAGAAGCCGCGCCCGATCCATCCTCTTCAGCGGGCTGGAACAGCAACACCGCCCGCCCGCAGCGCGGACGCGTTCGGCCGAGATCGCGCGCCACCGCTGCGAGGATCGTCATGTGCCCGTCATGGCCGCAGAGATGCGCTTTTCCCGGCACCTCGGACCGATGCGGAATCGCGGATGTCTCTTGAATCGGCAATCCGTCCAGTTCTGCCCGAAGCATGATCGTCGGGCCGGGCGTACTCCCGTCATAGATCCCGGCCACGCCATGCCCGCCCAATTCCGTAATGACCTTGTCAGCCCCGGCCGCCCTGAGAAACGCTTGCACGGTTTGCGCGGTCTCCTTCTCCTGCCCCGACAGCTCCGGCCTGCGGTGCAGTTCGCGGCGCCAGGCAACCAATTCGGGCAGATCCTGTTCGAGCGAGACCATGAGCTATCCCCGAGTACGTGACCGTCCAGACGATATGGCGGACGTTGAAAAATTCATCGATCATACGCAATCGGATTCAATCTCCCTTTCGAGATGTTCCAAAACCACTCAGTCCGCCTCCCGGTGAGAAGCCGACGGCAGGCTGCTCCCGTCACTTCGCTCCGGACTTTTTGGAATCGCAACATGTTGTGATAACCGCGAACTCGAGCGGCCTCGATCCGCGGCGATCGGGAATATTGACCATGATGGAGGAGAGCGCGGCATAAGCCGTCAAACCATTGCGCAGGGAATGCCGGGATGCTCCGGCTGTACCTGTATGCCCCGTGTGCATTTCCTTCCCATGTCGGCACACGAGACCGCGGGTGCTAGCCGGCACCCGGCATTCCCTGCACCTCCATTTCGAGGGCGAGACTGGCAAGCCCCGGACGCGCCATGCGCCGCGGGAACGCGGGTCTGTGTTCGACTTTGGAAGGGAATCGGCGGTTGACTCGGGAACCGCCAGCAATCAGAAAAAGCCCTGAAAAATGAATGGCAAGAATAATTGGCAAGAAATAGTTGGCAGGAATAATTGGTCGGAGTGGCAGGATTCGAACCTGCGACCCCTGCGTCCCGAACGCAGTGAACATCTTCCAAGTTATTGATTTTTCTTTCTGTGACGTGCCTTTCCGTCCGGTTTTGTTCACGGTCGTTTCACCCAATTCGTTGCGATTTCGTTGCGGCCTTCTTGAACAAGAACGAGACCCGCTGAGGAATTGGGATCTTCGGATGCGGGCCTGGACTGGACTCCAGGTTCGCCGACCAAGCGGCTTTTTTCCAATGGCTGCGTTCCGAATGACCAACCCGATACCGACGCAAGAACTTGATGTTCGTAAACAATGTTGGCTTGAGCGAACCTTCGAATGGCGGAATAAAAACCCGGTGAATTCGCGAGTAAAATCAACGAGCCTTCTGAATTTTCGCCTTGGGTTCACCCATTGACAGCATTAGTGAATTTCCAGTGTTCAGAATGCCGCGATCCCGAATCGCGTGCGTGAGGAACGGGCGCCGAAGTTAGAGAAGCGGCGTCGTTGGATCGAAACTTGCTCAGCCACAACTCGGACTTGTAGGATGATTGGCTCAGTGGCTGTCGGGGGTTCGAGTCACGGGAACGCTATCGCCTTTCCCCACACCAACTAGACCTACGGTATCTTATCCAATCCTTCGCATGAGGCGGTTCAAGAGTCCCGCAGCGAACCCATGTTACACCGTTACCGAAGCGTTAGCTGCAACGCGGTATGACCGCGCTGCCATCCTGTTCTTGTTGAGGCCAGGCTTGAGTCGCCCCGATGAGACCGGCCGCGGTGCCATCTGCAGTGTCGCTAGTTCCGGTTGCCTCTCGTCAGCGCCCGGCGAATTTCGGCGGACGCTTGGCGTTAAAGGCTTCGACGCCTTCCTTGAAGTCCTCGGATTGGCGCAGGCGGCTGTAGCAGTGCCCTTCGAGTTCGATGGCGATCGAAAGCGTCGAATCTTCCGTATCATTCAAGAGCTTCTTCGCGGTGCGCTGGGCCAGCGGCGAGAAGGTGCGGAGCTCGTCAACGAGCTTATCTGTCGCCTTCTCTAGCTCACCATCGGGCACGCATTCGGTCGCAATCCCCCATTCCAGCGCCTGCTTTGCTGGGATGCGCTTGGAGCGCATCACGATGTCCTTCGTACGTGTAATGCCGACCATCTTCTGCAGACGTGCGGACCCGCCCGACCCCGGGATTTGCCCAAGCTTCTGCTCCGGCAGGGCATATTGCGTGGTCTCGGAGGCGATGCGGAAGTCACAGGCGAGCGACAGCTCGAAACCGACGCCGAAGCAATAGCCGCGGTTGGCCACGATCACCGGCTTGGCGCAGCGCGCGGGCGCTGCGATATTCCAGGCCAGTTTTGACACATGCTCGGGGCTCGCTTCCATGAAGCCGCCGATATTACCGCCACTGGAGAAATGCTCGCCTTCGGCCCGCAGCACGATGACACGAACACGCGGATCTTCGTCGAGCGTCTCGAAGGTCAGCCGCAGTTGGTCGCGCTGCGGCATCGCAACGACGTTATAGGGCGGTCGGCCAAGGATAATGTCGGCGCGTTCGCGCTGCTCATCGAGCTCGACCTTGAATCCGTCGAGTTTGGCGAGGCGAGGATCGGTAAAAGTGTAGGATGACGGCATTTCTTGCTTCCTTCTGTTTGTAAGTGATCAGGCCGCGTCCGGTGGCGGCCGGCGCTCGGCGTCATACTCTCCGGCGACGAGCAGGCGCCGCAGCAGCTTGCCGACCGGCGATTTCGGGATGGCATCGACGAAGACGTAGCGCCGCGGGCGCTTGAAGTTGGCAAGGCCCGAGGTGCGGCAGAACTGCTCGAGCTCCGCCTCCGACACCGGCCGATTGCGCTTGATAAAGGCTGCGACGACCTTGCCCCATTTCTCGTCGGCAAGACCGACCACCGCTACTTCAGAAACTGCGGGATGCAGCGACAAGCAGCTCTCGATCTCCACCGGCGAAACATTCTCGCCGCCGGTGATGATCATGTCATCGACGCGGCCGGTGACGAAGAGATCGCCCTCGGCATCGATAAAGCCAGTGTCGCCGGTAAAGTACCAGCCCTCGCGCAACGCCTTGGCATCGGCTTCGGGCCGCCGCCAATAGCCTTCGAATGCCTCGTCGCCGGCGAGCGAGGCGATGATCTCGCCTTCCTCTCCCGGTGCAGCCAGTTCGTCCACCGAGCGGGAGTTGATCCGGACTACCCTGATGTGCTGGTTGATGCCGGCCTTGCCGGCTGAGCCGGGCTTGGCCGGCGCATTCTGGTCGATCGTGAAGGTGTAGATCTCGGAGCTGCCGTAATGATTGACGAACAGCTCAGGCTTGAACACGTCGACCAGCTTCTTGAGCAGTCCATCCGTCATCGAGGCGCCGGCAAAGCCGAGCTTTCGAACGCTTGATATGTCGGTGGCAGCAAACGCGTCGTGGTGAACGAGATCGTGATAGAGCGTCGGCACCAGATAGAGATTGCTGACCCTCTCACGGTCGATCAACGCCAGCGCCTCGCGGGCGTCGTAGCGCGGCAGGCAGATGAAGGCGCCGCCGACCAGGGACATGGCGAGCAGGGAGCGGACGCCCATGGTGTGATAGAGCGGCATCACGCCAAGCGTGCGCTCGCCCCGGCCGTAGAGGTTCTGTGCAACATGCGCGACGGCCGCTGCCCGCTCGGCGCGGTGACGGCGCGGCACACCTTTTGGCCGCGATGTCGTGCCCGAGGTGTAGAGCATGATCGACCAGGCATCGGCCCCGACTCGCGGCAGGGCATCGGAAGCGGCGCCACCCACCATCTCCGCGAAGGCCGGGTCGCCGTTGACCTTCATGCCGACCGCAACGCACTGCAGGCTGGCCGCGCGTGTGGAATTTCTGACGGCCTCGGCGGAGACATCCTGATAGAACACGGCGCTCGCCTCGGCGTTTTCGATGCAGAAATCGAGCTCGTCGGCCTTGGCTCGCCAGTTGATGGGAGTGAGGACGAGGCCTGCCAATTGGCAGGCCCAATGCAGCGTCGCCGCCTCCCAGCGGTTCTGCAGCACAGTGACGACATGATCGCCGGGTCTTAGGCCGAGATGATCGAACGATGCCACTAGCGACGAAATCTTGCGGTACCACTGGCGATAAGTGAGGCGGACATCGCCATCGACCAGCGCAAGCGCATCCGGATCTCGCGCGACGCTTGCAACAAAGCTGCTGCCAAGATCAAGCATCTGACTTCTCTTCCGTGGTGTTGGAAAAGTCGGCGGCCGCTTCGAGCGCCGCCTTTATGATCGGGGTGTATCCGGTGCAGCGGCAGAGGTGGCCGCTGAGGAGATCGCGAATATCGGCTTCGCGCGGCGAGGGATTGCGGCGCAGATAGTAGTCAAGCGACATCAGGATGCCGGCCGTGCAGAACCCGCATTGCAGAGCGTGGTTGCGGCGGAATGCCTGCTGCAGGATGCCAAGCCGATCAGGTGACGGGGCGAGCCCCTCGACGGTTTGGACCTCGCAGCCATCGACCTGCGCTGCCAGGGTCAGGCAAGAGCGCGTGAGCATGCCACCGACGATGACCGTGCAGGCGCCGCAAACGCCGTGCTCGCAGCCAACATGTGTTCCCGTCGCGCCGATCCGATGGCGCAGGAAATCGGAAAGCAGCATGCGCGGCTCAGCCTCGGCTTCCACCGGCGTGCCGTTCAGGCTAAGGCGAACCGGATGACGGCCATGGGCGGCAAGACGCGTCATTACAGCACCTCGCCGATCAGGTCGCGCCCAATAATCCGCACCAGATCGCGCCGATATCGCGCGGTCGCGTGCACGTCGTCGCGCGCGTCAAGCTCGTAGGCAAAGCCGTTCAACGCATCGTCAAGCGCGGTGCCATCCAGGCATGGCCATTCCCGCGTCGTCGGTACATCCGCGACGCCACCAACGGCAAAGCGGACGCCGTTCGGCGTCGCCACCGCCGCACAGGCCACAATGGCGAAATCGCCGTGGCGGCGGGCGACCTCGCGGAAGGCGCATCGGCCGCCGCGATGACCGGGAAACGATACGGCTTCGATCAACTCGTCTTCGGCGCGATCGGTGGCCATCATACCGACAAAGAAATCGCGGGCTGGGACGCGGCGACGCCGCCTCTTGCTGCGCAGATGCACCTCGCCGCCGAGCGCAATGAGCGCGAGTGGCATCTCGGCGCTAGGGTCCGCATGCGCCAGCGAGCCGCAGATGGTGCCGCGGCTGCGCGTCTGGACGTGGCCGATCCAGGGTAGCGCCAGCGCAAGCAGTGGCAGCGTCCGTGTCAGTTCCGGCCAAGCGAGCAATGTGGCCTGGCGTACGCCCGCGCCGATCGTCACGACGCCCGCCCGCTCCTCGACGCGGTTGAGCTCCTTTAGCCGCATGATGTCGATCAGGACTTTTGGCCGGGCCAGGCGCATGTTGAGCATCGCCATCAGCGACTGGCCGCCGGCCAGCACGCGAGCATTGCCGCCCTCGTTCGAAAGTCCTTCCAGAACTTCGTCGAGGGACTCGGCCCTGACATAGTCGAAGGCGGCGGGCTTCATCGTCGTCCTCCAAACAGGCTTGCGAGCCTGCCGAGCAGCGCAACGAGGGAGAAGCCGCTGACGGACGCTCCATCGCCGGCCTGGCGCGCAAGTGCTGCGAAAAACTGTCCGATGATCACGCGCGTGGCGCCGTCGAGCAGACGGCCGCCGATGCTGGCGACCTTGCCGCCGATTGCGGCTTCATAGCTGTAGTGCAGCCGCGTGCCGCCGTTGCCGTCGGGCTCGAGCGTGATGTGTCCTTCGGCCTCGCCGAAGCCGAGCGCGCCCTCCGCTTTGCCGCGCAACCTGACGGCATTCGGCGGGTCGAGATCGAACAGCTCGACATCGGCGCGATAGCGTCCTGTCACCGGACCGATGCCCAGCGTCACGTCGGCGCGGAAATGCGTGTCGGAAACTTTGTCGACGCGCTGGCATCCGGGAATCACCGCCTGCAATGTCCTGGCATCGAGCAGCATCGTCCACACCTGCTCCGGCGCTGCGTTGACGGAGGCGCTCCCCTCGCCGCGCAGCCGGCGGTCTGCCTCCCGAGCGGCGGCTGCCCTCGTTTGTCCTGCCGGCGGCAACGGCTCCGGCCCGCGCGCCAAGTCGGCGAGCTTCGCCGGCACCAGCGGCAATGTGACGTCGGCAAGTCCCAGCGCATCGGCAACTGCATTGGCGATGCACACCGGCGTCGACATGCAATTGCCCTCGCCGACGCCTTTTGCCCCCAGCGGGGTAAACGGCGACGGCGTCTCCATGTGAATGATCTGCGGATCCGGAACTTCGGTCGTGGTCGGCAACAGATAGTCGGCAAACGTTCCGGTCAGAAAGCTGCCGTCGGCGGCATAGGCGTATTCTTCATAGAGCGCCGCCCCCAGCGCCTGCACAAAGCCACCGCGGATCTGCCCGTTCACCATGGCTGGATGCAGGATGGTGCCGCAATCATGCATGGTCACGTAGCGATCGATCCGCGTTTCAAACGTCGTGCGATCAATCTCGACGCCGCAGAAATCGAAGATGAAGCCGTGGCAGAGAGAGGAGTTGATTCGATCGTCATCATCCGGTGCAGTCAGCTCCGGCGGGGTCCAGAACACGGTCTCGCGGATGGTCTGGCCGGCATCGTCAGGCAATGAGCCAGGCGACCAATGGCTGAGCGCCGCAACTCTGGAAAAGGTGACGCGGTTCTCCGGATTATGCTTCGAGGCGACGAAGCCTCCGTCGAAGACGATGTCCGCCGGCTCCACATTCAACTGGCTCGCAGCGACGCGCGCGAGACGGGCGGCGATGCGTTCAGCGGCCAATTTGGCGGTGCCGGCCACGGCGGCCGCAAACCGACTCGCATAGTTTCCGGAGGCGATCGACCAGGCATCCTTGGCGGTGTCGATTTCCGTGTTGACGCGAATGTCCTGCGGCTTGAGCCCGAACACATCGGCGACCACCTGCGACAGCACGGTGCGGTGCCCCTGCCCTTGCGGCACCGAAGCGACGTGAACCGTCACACCACCGGTCGGATCGAGCGCGACGGTCGCAGTCGCCTGCGCGCCATTCTTCTGCCCCGCCTTGCGCCGCTCGGCAGCCGTAAGAACGGTGGTGATGTAGCCCATGTTGGAGACGCTGGGCTCGACGACCGCGGTGTAGCCGATGCCGTAGAGACGGCCCTGCGCGCGCGCCTCCTCGCGCCGCGCCATCAGTTCGGCCAATCCTCCTTGCTCGACGGCCTTCGCAATAGCTTCCTGGTAGTTGCCGGAATCGAGCAATGCGCCGGTAGCCGTGCGGTAAGGAAAGGCATTCGCGGGAACGAGATTGCGCTTGATGACATCGAGCGGATCAAGGCGCAGGCCGATCGCGATCCGCTGCACCAGGCGTTCCAGCGCGAAGTAGACTTGCGGTCCACCGAAGCCGCGGTTGAGGCCAGTCGGCGTCTTGTTGGTGACCACCACGCGATTGCGCACCTTCACATGGCGGATGTCGTAGGCGCCGGCAAGGTTGCCGTGCATGCGGTAGAGCGTTGCCGGTTCGGGTGCGCGCAGGTGGGCGCCGCAATCCTCGACCTGATCCCAATCGAGGGCGAGGATCCTGCCGTCGGCGGCGACGGCGGCCGAAAGCGTGGTGGCGCGGTTGGTGGCCGAGACCGAAGCAGTGAGGTGCTCGAGCCGATCCTCGATCCATTTCACGGGACGTCCGACAGCGCGCGAAGCCGCGCCGATCAACACAATGTAGGGAAATACGCCCTGCTTCACGCCGAAGCTGCCGCCGGAATCCGGCGGGGTGCGCAGCCGCAGCCGATTGCCGGGTACTTTCAGGGCGCGTGAGATCACGGTGTGGATGCTGAACGGTCCCTGGAAATTGGCGAGGATGTCGAAGGCGTCCTCGGCCGCATCGTGGGAAGCAATCACACCGTAGGTTTCGATCGGCGTGCAGGAATTGCGCGGATAGCGGATATCGATCGAGAAGCGATGCGGCGCTTGCGCAAACGCCTGGTCCGGATCGCCATAGGAGAAGCTACGGTCACTGGCGAGGTTGCCGGGAAAGCCGTCGTGTAGAACCGGCGCATCGGCCGCCAGCGCCGCCAACGGATCGACCACGGCCGCGCGCGGCCGATACTCGACATGGATCAGTTCGACGGCATCTTCGGCCCAGGCACGGTCGCTCGCAACGACCACGGCGACGGGTTCGCCGACATAGCGAACGCGTTCAGTCGCGATCGGCCAGCATTCCACCGGCGCCTTGACGCCGACCACGAGGCCTGAGGTCAACGCCTTGACCTGCTCGCCGGTGAGCACGGCCGCAACGCCCCGTGCGCGGCGTGCCGCCTCCGCGTCGATCGAAACGATATCGGCGTGAGCATGGGGAGATCGGAGGATCGCAGCATGCAGCGTGCCCGGCGGCGTACCGAGATCGTCGATGAAACGGCCGCGGCCAGTGAGGAGTGCCGCATCCTCGACGCGCTCGATCGAGCGGCCGACCCACGGCCGGCCTTCCATGTCGACAGATGATGCGGGTCGAGCCGCCACCTGCGCCATTTACAACATTCCTCCCGATTGCGCTCTGCGACGCCACGCGGATCAGATGTAAGAACGCCGGCCAGAGGAGCCATACCGTCCCCTCTCACCACTTACCAAATCGTCTCATTTGGAAGCGTACGCTGCCCCATCAGCTCGCAAGGCGCGAGACGCTGCGGAACTCGCGCGGACTCACGCCGGCATGATCGCGAAAGAAGCGCGTGAAATGCGCAGGCTCCGGGAAGCCGAAGCGCTCGCTGATCTCACCAAAGGGCATATCCTGGTGCATTACCGCATCGAGCACCCGCTCCATGCGCACCACATTCAGGTAGATCTTCGGCGATATGCCAAGCGAGGACTCGAACAGACGAAAAAACTGCGCACGCGACAAGCCCGCGCTCTTCGCGAACTGGTCAACGCTGGCGCATGAGCCTTCCCGAGCCCGCATCGCTTCGGTGGCGCGCCTGATCCGCCAATCGCAGCTCTTCGCATTCATACCGCGGATCGAAGCCGGAAAGCGGCGCCATGGCGTGAAACGCTCGATCACCGCGATCATCAGATCTGAGAGCGCCTGTTCATGGGTGCGGGTGCAGTCCGGGTGCTCTACCATTTCGGCGGCCAGCCGGAGCGTGAGCTGACGAATCCGCGGCGAGACCTCTCCGGAAGGTTGCTCGAAAAAGCCGGGCGCGCCGCTGGCGGCCCAGCCGGAACGAAATTCCTTCAGCCAATGTGGCTCGACGTAGAGCGCGAGAATGAGAGTCCTCGGCCGCGCCGGATCATGCACATAGGCATGCGGCGTCCAGGCATCGACCAACACGGCATTGGTGTCGGTGAGCGGATAGGCCCTGTCGCCTACCATGAATTGCGTATCGGAGCCCTCGACCTTCAGGAGGACGTGGCACTGCGGGTGGGCATGACGCACCAGCGAGCGATCCATGTCCAGGAGCGCAACCCTACCGAAGGCGCCGTGAGCGATGCGCAGAGCTGTTGACATACTGGTCCTCCCTTCACAAGTTGCTTCGTTTCATGGTGCGAATCGTACCGCGTGCCGCGACGCCAGCGCGCGCTGACGCAATTGGGTCAGCGTGGCAGAAGGTGTGATGGCTTCCGCCTCGATCTTCAGTTCGAGGAGGGCCGGCTTGCGCCGCTCGTCTGCAAAGGCCCTTGCCCGGGCAAAGGCCGCTGCAAAGCTTTCGGTTTCCAGGACCTGCTCGCCAAAGCCGCCGAAGGCGCGGGCCAGCGCGACAAAATCCGGATTCTCGAGCGCGGTCGCATGAACGCGCCCCGGATATTCCTTCTCCTGGTGCATGCGAATGGACCCATACATGCCGTTGTTGACGACGATGACAATGACGCCGAGTCCATATTGTGATGCGGTCGCAAGCTCATTGGCGCTCATCATGAAGCAGCCATCGCCGGCAAAGCAGACCGCGGTGCGGTCAGAGTGAACCAGTTTGGCCGCGATGGCCGCGGGCAGACCATAGCCCATCGCGCCGGATGTCGGTGCAAGCTGCGTCCTGAAACCGCCATAGCGATGGAACTTGTGCACCCAGATCGCGTAGTTGCCCGCCCCGTTCGAGATGATGGCATCGTCCGGCAGGACTTCGCGCAAGTGAAGCATCACCGCGCCGAGATCGACCGGGCCCGGCATCGATCCGGGTATCTGGTCGGCGATGAAGTCCTCGCGCGCCGCTGCGAGCCATGCCTTCCGCCGCGCCTCCGTCCCCGCTTCGTATCGCTCCGAAGGCCGGAGCGCGGCGAGCGCCGCGGCCATCTCGGACATACCGGCGTTGATCGGCAGATCGGCCTGATAGATGCGTCCAAGCTCGTTCGGATCGGCATGTATGTGCACGAGGCGCTGAGCCGGGCGGGGAATTTCAAATAACGTGTAGCCCGAAGTCGTGGTCTCACCCAGGCGTCCGCCCAGGGCGATGATCAGGTCGGCGCCGCGAATGCGTTCGATCAACTTTGGGCTTGGGCCCAGGCCCGCGTGGCCGACATAATGCGAATGCCGGTTGTCGAGAATGTCCTGCCGCCGAAAGCCGGCGACAACCGGCAGGCTGAATGTCTCCACGAAGCCCTTGAGATCCGCGCAGGCTCGGGCATTCCAGCCGCCGCCACCGACGATCACCAGCGGCCGCTCGGCGCCGTCGATCATCTCGACCAAGCGCGATAGCTGAGCGGGACCGGAATGGCCCGCAACCCGCACGTAAGGAGCAGCATTGGCCACCGCGGCTTGCTCCGTCAGCATGTCCTCAGGCAGCGAGACCACGACCGGCCCCGGGCGCCCGGACACCGCAACATGGAAGGCGCGGCTGACCAGCTCGGGAATGCGCTCGGCACGATCGATCTCGACGACCCATTTGGCCATGCCGCCGAACATCCGGCGGAAGTCGACCTCCTGCCAAGCTTCACGCCCCAGCATGCCGCGGGCGACCTGACCGATAAACAGGATCATCGGCGTAGAATCCTGCGACGCTGTGTGAACGCCGATTGCGGCATGGCTCGCGCCCGGCCCTCGCGTGACAAAGCAGATTCCGGGACGCCCGGTCAGCTTTCCATACGCCTCGGCCATGTGCGCCGCGCCCGCCTCGTGCCGGGTCACGATGGTGCGAATAGCCTCGCCCGCGCCGGCAAGCGCGTCGAGTGCGGCCAGGAAGCTTTCACCCGGCAGGCAGAATACCGTATCCACGCCGTTAGTTTTCAGTGCGTCGACGAGGATCTCGCCGCCACTGCGCGGGCTTGAAGTCATCAACATCGACAGCTCTTCGGCTCAAGATACATGGCTGATCGAACAGATTGGCGCTTGGCTCCTAGGGCGCATCTCGAACAAGGACACGCGAGAGCGCCGGAGCCGGATTCTTCTGCAGGGCATAAGCGAGATCGACCTGCTCCTCCCCCTTGACGTGAATACGCTTGAAATCGAGTTCCGGCGCGTCGACCGGCACGGTCGCGTCGAGACCCATCTTTGCGCTGATGCCGTCCCTTGTGGTCGGATCGAGCTTGGAGCCGAGCGCGCCGGAAACGATCAGCAGATCGCGATCGGCCTGGAAGCGCGTCGCTATCGCCCACTCGATTTCCTCGGAATCATCGATATTGACGTCCTTATCGACGACAACGACCTGCTTGATGTCATAGTGCGCGCCGAAGGCACACATGATGATGTTCTTCGGCTCGCCGTCAGACGTCTTGTCGATCTTGACGGCAAGATGGTAGCGGCAGGTACCGCCGCGCGGCAGACGCACGTCGAGCACGTTCGGGAAACTGCGCCGCAAATGCTGCAGTAATGTCGCCTCGCGCGGCACGGCGCCCAGGATGAGGTGCTCATAGCCCCCGCCGACAATCGTGTGGAAAATCGGCCGGGCGCGGTGAGTGATCGCATCCACCTCGATGACCTCGCGGTTTGCGCGCGGCCCGTAGTACTGGGGAAATTCACCGAACGGCCCTTCCGGCTCACGCACGCGCGGGAGAATTCGCCCCTCGATCACGATCTCCGCCTGAGCCGGCACGCGGACGGAGTTGGTCTTGCACTTCACGACGTCGATCGGCTGCCCTAGCAGCGCGCCGGCTATCCCCATCTCGTCTTCATCGAGCGCAGCAATCGCCTGCGACGCCAGAAGCAATGCCGGATGGACTCCGATGACGATCGCGATCTCGAGCGCCTCGCCCGCCTCCTCGGCCATGCGGAAATAGGAAAGCGTGTGCCTGGGCAAGAGCAGAACGCCGATCCGGTTCGGACCGCTGATCTGGCAGCGATGGATCGATACGTTCTGAATGCCGTTGCGCGGATTGCGTGCGATCAGCAGGCCTGCCGTGATATAGGGCCCGCTGTCGCGCTCGTTGTGCTTCGGGATCGGCAACTGCCTGAGAAGGTCGACCTCGTTGTGGACGATTTCCTGAACCGGACCGCTGGTCACTTCGCGGCTCGGCAGCGGCTCGCGCGCCGCAGCAAGGAAGCGCGCCAGCAACTGCTCTGCGCCGACAGCGATGGATTCAGCGACCCAGTCCCGCGCGGCGAACAGATTGGCGACCACCGGAATGTCGTGTCCGCCGGGCACTGGAAACAGCACCGCGCGGTCGCGCTCCAGCCGCTTCGAAACGGCAGCAAGTTCATCGGCGAGCTCCACGCCCTCGCGGGCGACAGCGAGCTTGCCTCGTTGGGCAAGGTGGGCGAGCCAAGCGCGCAAGTCCTTAGGCGCATCCGCAGCAGCAGATCTGTCCAGGTTTTCGGTCCGCATGATGCGCTCCTTTTTCGTGGTTTTCTGCAGGCGCTCAGGGAACAATTTTTCGCAGCGAACGACGTTTCAGCGCCTCGTCCTCGCCCCAGCGGCGCACCGCGCCGATGTCGATATCGAACAGGTCGAGCACACGCCCGACCGTGTGCTCGATCATATCGTCCAGACTGTCGGGCTTGGCGTAGAACGCCGGTACTGGAGGCGCGATGATTGCCCCGATTTCAGAAAGCGCGGTCATGGTGCGCAGGTGACCCGTATGCAGCGGCGTTTCGCGCACCATCAACACGAGCCGGCGCTTCTCCTTGAGGACGACATCGGCAGCCCGCGTCAGCAGCGTCGTCGTGACGCCGGACGCGATTTCCGACATTGACCGCATCGAACAGGGAGCGACGATCATGCCCGCCGTACGAAAGGAACCGCTGGAGATCGAGGCGGCCATGTCGTCGATGGCATGGTTGAAATTGGCAAGCGCCCTCACCTCCGAGATCTTAAGGTCAGTCTCGTAGGCGAAGGTGAGCTCGGCCGTCTTCGACATCACAAGATGCGTCTCGACGCCGGCATTGCGGAGCAATTGCAGCAAGCGCACGCCATAGACGACGCCCGAGGCTCCGGAAATGCCGATAATCAGCCGTGAGGGCGTCCGATCCTGCATGACGGTTCGCGTTCCGCTCCCTGTGTCGCGGCGCAACAGACGCTCGAGCGTCTTGCGCCATTTGAAGGGACAGTAGAGGGAAGCCAGGATCAGAACAAATAATGATTGATGATCAACTCCATCATCTGAAATGATGGCCGTGCAGGGGTTCGTCAGGACAGGGAGGGAACGGCGATGGAATTCAGGCAGATGCAATACTTCCTTTGCCTGGCGGAAGAGCGGAACGTGACCCGCGCGGCCCGCCAGCTCAACATCGTGCAGCCGGCACTCAGCATGCAGATTGCCAAGCTCGAGGCCGAGCTCGGCCAAAAGCTGTTCGAACGAAGCAACAGCGGCATGACGCTGACGACCGCCGGCGAAGCCTTCGCTCGGCTCGTCTCGCCGATCGTGCGCGATGTCGAGTATGCCAAACAGGAAATGGCGCGGCTCAACGGCCGGATCTCGGGGCGGGTTTCAGTCGGGCTGATCACGTCGGTGGCACAAAGCACAATGGCGAGTTCATCGGCAACCGTTGCGCATCTCTATCCGGAGATCACTCTCTCGGCCTGCGAGGGGTACACCGAAACGCTGACCGACTGGGTGAATTCCGGGCAACTCGACTTTGCGCTGATCAACGTGCCGCGCCGGCGCGTTTTGCTCGCCGCGCACCATGTGATGGACGAGGAAATGGTATTTGCCTGCCGAAAGGATGCACCGATCAAGCCGCCGACGAAGCTGCGCTTCGGTCATCTGGCCGAGTTTGATCTGGTCATGCCATCGAAACGGCACGGCCTGCGCATGATCCTGGAGGAGCACGCCGCCACAGCCGGCATCGAATTGAAGCCCAGACTGGAGCTCGACACCTTGCCCGCGGTTTGCGATGTGATCGCCACCACGAACCTCGTGACCGTGCTGCCCACGATTGCGCTTCAACAGTCGCTGTCCGACGGCCGGGTGCGAGCGCAGCGGTTTGCCGAACCGCGTATCACCCGATCGATCGCCTGGGTCCACCATCCGCGCCGAATGGTGTCCGCCGCCGCCAGAGCCGTGCTCGATATCATTCGCCGCGACCTGGTCGAGGCAGCGACATCAGCAAGCAATTACGTGCAGCCGCATTCCGGCGACGCCCCGAGGCGCAGCGCGGTCCGGCGCGCAAGGTCCCGATAGAGGCATCGCCCGGCAATCATCCGAAATTATCGCGGCTATCATCCCTAATTATTTGCCGTGATGACCCGATGCATCCTAATGGGGAGAGACGCAACCAAGGACGCTTTCTCATGACGGGCGATCTTCGCCGCTCCTCGCCGCGCACGCACGCCTGGGGTGCAGGTAGCGGAACGACTCCCGAGGCTCGGCTGCGGCAGCGCTTGCCCACGCTAGACGACATCGAGCGCCGCGCGCGCCGGCGTATCCCGCGTTTTGCCTTCGACTTTCTTGAGGGCGGCACCGGAAGCGATCTGAACACGAGGCGCAATCGACTGGCCCTCGACGCGGTGGAATTGGTCCCCCGCTACGGCAATCCCGGTCCCGTCTGCACGGACGTCGAGTTGTTCGGCGTCCATTGCGCCGCACCGATCGGCATTTCTCCTGTCGGGGTCGACGGCATCGTCTGGCCGGGCGCCACGCGGATTCTCGCGCGCGCCGCCGGCAAGGCACGGATTCCCTATATTGCCGGTACGCTCGCCACCGCTGCGATCGAAGAGGTCGCCGAGCTTGCAGGTCCCTATGCCTGGTTTCAGCTCTACGGATTGCCCGCCAACGACCATGCCGTCACCCTCGATCTGATCAAACGGGCAAGCGCGGCCGGCGTGCGGGTGCTGGCCGCGACACTGGATGCGCCGGTGCGCTCCAAGCGGCCGCGTGATCTGCGCAACGGCCTGGTGGTGCCATTTCGTCCCACGCCTAAGACCATTTTGGACGTAGCTCTATCGCCGCCGTGGCTGCTTGCACTGGCCAAAGCAGGCACGCCGGCCTTCCGCAACATGGAGCGCTATGTCGAAAAACCGGCGACGCTGGCGAACACGGCCGGCTTCGTGCAGAGCCAGATCAAGGGCACGTTTTCGTGGGATTTCGTCAAGCGAATGCGGGACGCCTGGCCGGGCGCGCTCGTCATGAAAGGTGTCATGCATCCCGACGACGCCGAGCAGGCAATTGCAGCGGGAGTTGATGGCATCATGGTCTCCAATCATGGAGGCCGGCAGCTCGATGCTGCGCCTGCTGCGATCGATGTTCTGCCCGCCATCGTAGCCAAAGTGGGAGCCAGGACCACCGTCCTGTTCGATAGCGGCATCCGCTCGGGCCTCGACGTCGCCCGCGCCCGCGCGCTGGGCGCCCGCGGCACATTTGCAGGCCGCGCTTTTCTTCTCGGCCTTGGCGCGCTCGGCGAGCACGGCGCAGACTATGTGGCCGGGCTGCTGAAGGAAGAACTGGAAACCGCAATGGGACAACTGGGCGCGCATTCACTCGACGCGCTGGCTCAACTGACATGTCGCCACCGGGGCGCTTTCGATTTTACTTGAGCGCGGCCGACGAAAATAGCTGGCGTTCTAGATCGAGCACATCCCCCGCAGAGATCGCATCGACAGCATCCGAAATTTTTTTGAGACGCTTTGGTAAGTCCCGAGACTCGACGGAATCGAGGTGCGTCGGTTGCGTGTCCAGAATTGGACCTCAAGGGCGCCCAAGTGCGCCGCGAGGAAACGTTCGGGTACAGGTCGCACGAGCCTCCATGGACAAGAGTGTCCGGGTGGCCACGGTCCGCCGGCCCCCACCCTTTGAGGACGCCAATGCTATTCCGCTCCACCGCCATTGCACTCTGCACCTTGTCCGCTCTCGTCATGCACGGCGCGTCGGCAACCGCAGAGGATTATCCGTCGCGTCCGATAACATTGGTGGTGCCTTTTCCGGCCGGCGGCGCAAGTGACGCCATCACCCGTATCCTCGCCGACAAACTGGGAGAGGCTCTTCGCGGCACGATTGTAGTCGAAAACAAGGGAGGCGCCGGAGGCAATATCGGCACGAACAACGTGGCAAGGGCCGCACCGGACGGGTACACCCTGCTGCTGAGTTCTTCGGGCCCGCTCGCCGTCAACAAGACGCTGACGACGGATCTTCCCTACGATCCAGAGACTGCTTTCGAACCGATCTCGCTGATCTCGACCATGCCTAATGTTCTGGTCGTCAATCCGGCCAAGGTTCCGGTAACCAATGTGCAGGAATTCATCGATTTTGCGAAAGCGAGCCGAGAGCAGATCTCATATTCGTCCATCGGCAATGGAAGCTCGCAACATCTTGCCGGCGTGCTGTTCGAGCGCCGAACCGGAACGCGTTTGCTTCATGTCCCCTACCGCGGAGCCGGCCAACTAACCGTCGATCTTGTTTCGGGCGACGTGCCGGCCAGCTTTCAGCTCATACCCAACATTGCGAGCCAACTGCAGGCCGGTCAGATAAAGCCGCTGGCGGTCACCAGCAAGCAACGCAGCAAGGCACTTCCGAACGTCCCCACCATGGCGGAAGCGGGTATTTCGGATCTGGAATCCTCTGCGTGGTTCGGCCTGCTGGTTCCGAAAGGAACGCCAAAACCGATTGTGGATCGGCTTCACGCCGAGGTGGTCAGGATCATGTCGGATCCGGCGGTGCAGAAACGGATGATCGATATCGGAGCCGATCCGATCTACACAAGCCAGGCTGAGTTCAAAGCTCTGATCTCGTCGGAAGTTATCAAATGGCGCAATCTCATCAAGGAAGCCGGCATCTCAAGCAACTGACGACAACGGCAAACTGCAATTTGCGGCTCATCAGTGCAGGCTTCAGCTTAGACAATGCATGTGACCAGGTTCGGCTGGCTGATCGCTACCGCCGGAACGAGCTTCAGAAGCTCCATTTCCAAACGCGCCCAAAAAAATTCGGCGGGAATGGAGCTGCTTACATAACGAGCTCAGCAGCTTAAGTGCTGGCTGGAGCGGGAGGGATCGAACCTCCGAATGGCGGAATCAAAATCAGCTTGATTACTCAACGATTTCGAGGCCGCATTTTGAAAAAAGGCTAGAAACGTCTTCCAGCGATTTCAACAGCTTGGCAGTCGCTTCCAAATGGAAATGCCCCCACGGAGTGCCGGTTCGGGCAAAATCTGGGAGACTACGCCGACGCTCTCATTGCGCCTGAAGGATGACTTTACGCCCGCGAGCCATGCGCAACTGATGTCGAGCGATGGCCCTTAGTCGCCCCGCCCTGATACATCCTTGAATAGTAATCCAGTTTCGATTATCGCTTCGTGAGAAGCTCTTGCCAACAAGCCGGACACTTTTCCTTGGCCGGGCCAGACATGTCCTATGCCGAGTTGATCGTACACACCGTACACGGCACGTGGCCATACGGGGTACTTCGACATTTGAAGCTCTTCAGAGGCGACAAGAGTTGTGAAGGTCGCTGGTACTGGTACGATTCGGACTTCCAAAGAGAAGTAACGAAGAACTGCGATAAGTCCATCCACTGGGTGCCATTCGAATGGAGCGGTGATAATTCCTTCGGTGCACGCGACAGGGCGTCCGCTTCCTTCGCTAGGCACCTGGTCGATTGGTTCGATCGCGCGCCCGGCGCGAATCATTGCATCATTGCTCACAGCCACGGCGGCTCTGTCGTCGTCAATGCAGTCGATAGCCTCGATCCAAGCCGCACCGGCAGGATTTCCTGCGTAATTTCGATTGCAAGCCCGTTCGCGAAGCTCTCCTCGAACAAGGACGTGCCCTACGTCGCGCTGGCGAGATATTCAGCATTCGCCTTGGGAATTCCATGCCTCCTCGTTTTCTGCTCTCTTCTTTGGCTAGTGAAAGGCGTCTTTGCGACGCTTGTATTTCAGTCGTGGCTGCTGATGCCTGTCGTGGCCTGGCTGTATGCAAACCGAACTAGCTTTCCTGGCCGGACAATGCTGACGCGCGACCAGGCACCTAGACGCGACCATCGGAATTGGACGCTTTATGCCGTTCGAGGCCCTCGGGACGAAGCCAGTATGATCATAAACGCGTGTCAGTTCGTCAATTTGGTTGCAGAGTTCTTCGTGTCGTTCCTCTTGATCAAGCCATTTCGGTTGGCTCTGGGACTACTGGAGTCGCGTTCGTGGCCACAAGTTATCGCGAAGTTCATGGCGTGGACCTTGCTGTTGTTCGCGGCAGGGAGGCTTTCTCAGTGGTACTTCGATGAAAACTCGCAGGAATCCTTCTTGGCTTTAATTTTCCTGGCGCCACTGTTCGCGTTGCTCGCGCCCATATGGATCGCATTCTTCCTGCTCGCGATCCTGTCTATCTTGTTGCCTTTGATCCTGATCCCAGCGCAATTCGCGCTTGCAGGGGCGCTCGGGTGGGAACTGATCGGCCGTTTTCGTATGCTGACAGCCGAGTGTGAACCCGTCCCGTCGGGACACGTCGCGATAACCACTACGGTGGATCTCGACGACGACGAGCGGACAAAGGCGGGCCTGATGCATTTTCTGCATGAGGCGGCTTCTGTCCGCTTTCATATCGCGAAGCTGCTTGAATCGTCGTAAGAGCGACGTGACGAATGCTACGCTCGTCGGCGTCGGCACGGAGCAGCAAGCCTCGCTCGCGTATCGGCCCTTTAAAACCGGCACTTCACAAAAAATAATCACCGTCCGATAGGCCAACATGCGGCTCGCACGTTTTTTCCGCCATTGCCCTGGCGGTACAGGGCATTGCGCGAACCAAGAATCGAACGCTGCTGCTCTCCGGCGCGGCGTCGTCGGATCTCACAGGCAAGGCATGCTCTGCGCTCAGCAGCCAATGGTCGGACGACAGCTACGCCTTGTCAGTTGGAATCGCTAACGCGATTGTACGCAATGGCGGCGACAGCTGGTTCTTTATCACCGCCGATTATGCGTTCGGCCATACGCTGGAGAAGGATGCCAGCGGCGCGATTGCGAAGGGAGGCGGCAAGGTGCTCGGCAGCGTCCGTCATCCCTTCGCCACCCAGGATTTCGCGTCTTTTCTGCTGCAGGCACAGAGCTCGAAGGCCAAGATCGTGGCGCTCGCCAACACGGCCGGCGATACCATCAATGCGCTCAAACAGGCTTCGGCCTCATTCAAGGCGGACAGAAAGTCGTGGCCATGGTTTTGTTCGTTACTGACGTGCACAGCATTGGCCTACTGCTCGCCCAGGGCACCTATTTGATGACATCCTTCTATTGGGATCAGAATGAGCAGGCGCGCAGCTTTGCCAAGCGGTTTCTGGCGGCGCAGGGAACCATGCCGACCAAGGAGCATGCGGCGACCTATGCGTCGGTTATGCACTATCTCAAGGCGGTCGACAGCATCGACAGCGACGAAGCCGGTGCCGTCAACAAGCGGATGCGCGAATTGCCGGTCGACTATTTCGGTCATCCCGGGAAGATCCAGGCCAATGGTCGCGCCATCTACGACGTGACGCTCTACCAGGTGAAGGCGCCCGCCGAGGCAAAGTACCCGTGGGACTACTTCAAGCCGATCGAGGTGTTACCCGAGACTCTTATCTATCGCAGCCCGGAAGCAGCGGGTTGTCCAGCCCCGGAATGGCGATAATGCCCTCCCTGCCCCGCGGAAAGTCCTGCCGGCAATCAATTTACCTTCTCCACGCCCGCTCTATCGATGACCTCGCTCCAGCGTTTGATTTCGGAAGCCACGAAAGCCTGCGTCGCATCTGGCGTCGAGAATTCCGCGCGTATGCCGAGCAGCTCGAGCCGGCCCTGAAATGCCGGATCGCTCACCGCCTTGCGAAGGCTTTCATTGAGCTTCGCCACGACCTCTGGCGGTGCGCCCGCGGGCAAGGCAATTCCAATCCAGGATTTGACGTCGAAGCCTGGAAGCTGTGACGCGATCGTCGGCACCCCCGGCAATGATGGCCATGGCGAGGAACTCGATGCGCCCAATCCCTTCAACGTTCCGGCCTTGATGGCCGGACCGGTGACGGTGATGGTGTCGACGATCAGGTCGATCTGGCCTGCCAGCACGTCCGTCAGGGGCTGCATTCCGCCACGATAGGGAATGTGCGTGAGCTTTCCACCAGCCGACAACGCCAATAATTCGCCGGTCAGATGCTGCGTGGATCCGAATCCCACCGAACTGAACGACAGTTTTCCCGGGGACTGCCGCGAGATCGCAATCAGGTCTGCCAGGTCCTTGATGGGGCTGTCGGCACGTGTCGCAACCACAAACGGGAAAGTACCGACCAGCGACACGAAGGTGAAGCTGTCAACGGGGTTGAACCGCAGTTTCTTGTAAAGCGCAGCCGAGACCGCATGCCCGCCGGTCAACAGGATCAACGTGTAGCCATCGGGAGATGCACGGGAGACATATTCCGAGGCGATGTTGCCGCCAGCGCCGGGTTTGGCGTCGACGACGACCGAGACACCCAGCGACTCGCTCAATGCAGCGGCGACGAGGCGCGAGATCGAGTCGGCGTTGCCGCCGGCGCCAAATCCGTGAATCAATGTGATCGGCCTTTGAGGCCACGGGTCGGCGCGACCGGCCGACGGAAGAGCCAATGCCAATATCATGACCGCGAGAAAACTGCGAAGCATAGTGCTTAACACCAATGTTACTCCCATTGCTCGTAGCGCGAGCCACGCGGCCCGTCGGCCATCCTACAAATGCCTGCCGCCATCAACTACGATCCGCGAGCCGGTGCTTGCCTTCAGATGAGTGGCACAGGCCACGATCGCGGATGCGACGTCCTCCGGGTCGATGACGCGACGAAGCGGAGTCGACTGCGCGCCTGCTTCGAGCGCCGCACGATCGCGGCCCGGAACGAAGTCGGTCGCAACCGCGCCGGGAGAAACAGTCAATAGCCTTATTTCAGGACCGAGCGCGCGCGCGAGCGACATCGTCATATTGTCCAGCGCGGCTTTGGCGGCGCAATAGGCGACGTTGCTGCCCGATGCCGTGAATCCCGAAATCGATGAGACATTGACGACAAGAGCATCTCCCGATGCGCTCAACAACGGACGAAGTGCACGGATCGCCGAATAAGGTCCGCGGACGTTGGCGATCAGGATCTGTTCGAACAGTTCGTCAGTCAGTGCCTCGAGATCGCCATGGCGGATGGCGCGGGTAAACCCCGCCGAATTGACGAGAATGTCCAGTTTCCCGAACTTGGGTTTGAGCATATCTCCCAGCGTCGTGAACGTCGCGGCATCCTCGAGGACAAGGCGAACGATCTCATGCCGCCCGGCGGGCAAGCTCTGCAGAAGTTCACGCGCCCCCTTCTCGTTCGCGTGGTAGCCGATAACGAGGTCTGCCCCGAGCTCCGCGAATTGCCGAACCGTCGCCGCGCCGATGCCGCTGCTGCCCCCCGTAACGACCGCGACACGCCCGCTCAATGATCTTGCGTCCGCCATGGATGCCCTCCTCGGTGAAACAAAAGTTAGCACGACGAAACGGGCGTGCCGGTCCCATAGCATTGTGACGAAAGGAACCGTGGTCCCGTACCTTCGGGCTAGGACCGATTAGCCGGCAGGCATTGCCTGGGTCACGCGCCGATAGACGGAAAATGTGCGCTCGATATGTGCTCGCATGGCTTGTTCAGCGCGCGGGCTATCGCGCGCGACGATGGCTTCCACGATCAGGGCATGGTCGGCGTTGCCCTGCGCCAGCTCCTCGCCCATCATCAGCCGGGCGATCGTGCCATTGAAATAGAATTGACCGGAATTGTAGATCGCATCCTTCAACCGTTGATTTCCGGCGGCTTGCATGATGGCGTCGTGAAAATCCCGATTGGTCTGCAGCCGCAGTTGTTCGTCTCCGGCCCGCAGTGTGAGACGGCTGCGATGCAGCGTCACGATCTTGTCGATCGCCTGCTGCGACCCGCGCGCGGCTGCGAGATATGCTGCATATCCCTCAAGTCCGGCGCGAACCTCTGCGTTCTCCTGCATTTCCTCCACAGTGAATTCACGCACGGCCCAGCCACGCTTTCGTGGCACGACCAGGCCGGCGATGACCAGCCGTTGCAGGCATTCGCGAACCGGGGTGCGGCTGACGCCAAGCTGGGCAGCCAAATCGAGCTCGATCAAGGGCTGGTTCGGCCTGATCTCGCCGGTCACGATCGCTCGTCGAAGCGCTTCGTAGATGTCGTCCGATCGGCGGGCCGTCCGCCTGACAGCATCATCCATAGGCTACCTTTGGCTAGACAAGTTTGTATACAATATTGCATGCGAATTGAATTTGCAATATAGAGGGCGGTACTAGGGAGCGAAAAATCAGGGATCGGGCATGAAAGCGTATCAACTCGCGGATCAGCCGGAGTCGTCGGCCACTTTGCCCAGTTTGGCGCAGCTCATAGACGTCGTCGGCGACGAGGCTTTCGCTCCCTCGTTGTTCAAATCAGTGTTCCATCTGACGAAGCCGGATCATCTCACCGCTTTCTCCTTTGCCGGCGACGCCGAACCGCGCGTGATCTTTGCCGAAAACATCGGCCGCCGTCCGGTCGCTCATGACATCGCCCGCCAGTATCGCAAAGATTATTGGCGGCACGATCTCGCAAATCAGGTCACCCTTCCCCTCGAAGGGCGAAGGCCGGATGGAAGCTGGGGCGTCCGCACCTCAGCCTCCGAGATCGATCACGCGAATTATCGCACGCATTGCTACACATCAGCCGGTCTTGAGGATCGGATCAGCCTTTCCGAAGCGCGCAACGGCCGTACGGTTCGCGTCAACTTCTACCGATACCGCGGCAATGCGTTCTCCACTGAAGACGCCGCTCGCATCTTAGACTCCGCAAAGCTCCTGCTGGCGCTGGTCCGCCGGCATGACCTGGAGGCGTCTGCTTCAACGCTGGATTCCTCCGACCAATGCCGCATGCGGCTGGCGGCGATTGCTCCCGCGCTTCCGGCGAGAGAGCTCGATGTCTGCGTGTCCATTGTGAACGGTGTGACGTCGGAAGGAATTGCGCTTGCTCTGAACGTGAGCATCAACACCGTATTCACATACAGAAAGCGCGCTTATGCGCGGCTCGGCATCTCGTCGCAGAACGAACTGGTCAAGCTCGTTCTCAACAAGAACGCCGTCCCAAGAAGCATGTTGCACAATTGAGCTAACGAGCGAACCGCCGTTTCAGGTCGCTCCAGCAGTCGACATAGCCGTCGTCGCGGCTGGAGAGCTCCGAAGAGTATCGGGTCAGCTTCTGCGGAAATCTGGATTCGAACATGAATGCCAGGGTGTTCGCAATCTTGTGCGGCTTGAGTTCAACGGTGCTGGCATGTTCGAATGCGGCCGCGTCAGGCCCATGCGGCAGCATCATGTTGTGCAGGCTCATCCCGCCGGGGACGAAGCCTTCGGGCTTCGCATCGTAAACGCCGTAAACGAGCCCCATGAACTCGGACATGATGTTGCGGTGATACCATGGCGGCCGGAAGGTGTTCTCCGCCACGGCCCAGCGCTCGGGGAAGATCACGAAGTCGATATTGGCCGTGCCTGATGTTTCCGACGGCGACGTCAGGACGGTATAGATCGACGGGTCCGGATGATCAAACGCGATTGCTCCCACCGGCGAGAAACGACGCAGGTCGTATTTGTAAGGAGCATAGTTGCCGTGCCAGGCGACAACATCCAGCGGCGACTGTCCTATCTCGGTCTTGAACAGCTCGCCGCACCATTTGAAGTAGACGGTGCTCGGTTGATCCCGATCCTCGTAGGCCGCAACAGGGGTGAGGAAATCGCGTGAATTGGCAAGACAGTTGGCGCCGATCGGTCCGCGTTCGGGCAAGGTAAACGAGCCGCCGTAATTTTCGCACACATAGGCGCGCGAGGCACCGTTCATCAGCTCCACGCGAAAAATCACGCCGCGCGGAATAACACAGATCTCTCCGGGTTCGATTTCGATGACGCCGAACTCGGTGCGGAACCGAAGTCCGCCCTGCTGGGCAACGACAAGAAACTCTCCGTCGGCATTGCAAAAATATTCGTTCGTCATGGATGCGGTCACGAACAGCAGATGCGCGGCCATGCCGCTCTGGGCTTCAGCATCACCAGCCGTCGTCACTGTAAAAAGGCCTGTTGTGAACGTGAGCTTTTCCAGTGGAATTGCCACGGGACCCCATCGATATTGGCCGATCGGCAGCTTCGACTGGCCCGGATTGGGGGCCGACCGCAACAATGGCGCCTCTACCGTGGTGAAACGTGTCGTATGCTTGACGCTCGGACGGATACGATACAGCCAGGACCGCTCGTTGGTCCCACGCGGCGCCGTGAAAGCCGATCCGCTGAGCTGTTCGGCATAAAGGCCGTAGTTTGCTTGCTGTGGTGAGTTGCGTCCGACCGGAAGCGCGTCAGGCAACGCCTCGGTCTCGAAGCTGTTGCCAAAGCCGGACATGTATCGGGAGGTCGTCATGGCAGTATCCTCAGGCGGGAACGGATTGAGTCATCGCGCCCGTTTCGACGAGCGGGGCTGCGGGCTCTATCGTCCCGGTGCAGGCACCAAAACCGATCGAGGCAAATCCCTCGCGGCGACAGGATCCGACGATCTCGATGTCGTCGCCGTCGGCGAGGAATTCGCGGAGTTCGCCACGCAAATCGATTGGATTGGCGCCCCTTCTGGTGATTTCGAGAAGACTACCGAGGCTGTCGGGCGTCGCGCCTGAAACAGTGCCAGATCCCAGGAGATCGCCGACCTCGAGATTGCAGCCGTTGCTGGTTTGATGGGCGATCATTTGCGCAGGCGTCCAGTACAGCATTCTGGTCGAGCCACGGCTGAGGCGGATGTGGCCGCTCCCGCGTTTGCGCATCTCGCGCGACTGGATTGAACATTCGAGCGTGACATCGAGGCCGCCCTCGAGCTGATCGGCACTGGAATAGAGGTGGGGCAGCGGCGCGGGATCGCCATTCGGGCGCTCCATGGCCGGCACGCGAAACGGCAGCAATGCTTCCGCCGTGACGATCCACGGCGACACGCTGGTGGCGAAGGTCTTGCCCAGGAATGGCCCCAGCGGCTGATATTCCCACGACTGAATGTCGCGGGCGGACCAGTCGTTCAGGACGCAGAAGCCGAATATGTGGTCCCACGCGTTTTCGATTCGGACGGGCTCACCGAGATCGGTTTTCGCGCCCAAGTAAATTCCGAGTTCGACCTCGTAATCGAGCTGTCGGCACGGACCATAGTTTGGTTCCACCTCACCAGTTGGCATGATTTGCCCGCGTGGCCGCCGGATCGCAGTGCCGCTCACCACAATGCTCGACGATCGTCCGTTGTAGGCGACCGGAACATATTTGTAGTTCGGTAGCAGCGGTTGATTTGGACGGAATAATCGCCCGGCATTTATCGCGTGATCGATCGACGCGAAGAAATCCGTGAAATTGTGGACCTTGGCCGGAACATACATATCCGCGCCGTTCAGATCGAAAAGGCTGGACGAGAGCACATCACGGCCGTGCCGATTGTTGACCGACAGCAGGTCCGACAGTTGATGCCGCAGAGCGGACCAGGCTTTTGGGCCGAGCGACATCAAGCCATTCAAATCGGGGACCGAACACGAAGCCGCAGCGGCATGCGCGAGGCCTTCAAAGGCAGCCGCGCAGGCGCTGACGTCGAGAATGGCGTCGCCGATGGCTATCGCGCCTCTGGCCGGACCTGATCGCCCGCGAGGCTTGAAGACGCCAAAAGGAAGATTTTGAATCGGAAACGGGCAGTCTGCGGCGTTGGCGGACTCGATCCAGCTGCGGCGGCCGGCATCATGCGTCTTATTCAATTGTATCGACATGAAGCAATCCCGACGCCTCCAACCGCTAATTTGACTTGGGCCATCAATAGACGATCCGCTACGCATCGGATGTCACATGGCTTAGCGACAGAGACTGATCCCGGGTCCCCTTGCGACCCTCCTCGCCTACAAGCGATTGGTCGTGGCGGCCTTGATGAACGAAGCGGCGCGCTCGGCGATCATGATGGTGCCGGCGTTGGTGTTGCCGCGCGGTATTGTCGGCATGACCGAGACATCGGCTACGCGAAGACCATCGACGCCGTGGACGCGCAGCTCATTGTCGACTACGGCCATCGGATGTTTACCCATCCGGCACGTCCCACCCGGATGGTAAACGGTCTTGGCATATTTGCGGACCTTTGCCTCGACGCCCGAGCTACTATCGTCGCAAGGCGCGCCATCAGCCTCTACCTCCTCGCTCACGAGCGCCGACAATGACGGCGCCTTGAGGATGCGCCGCGCCAGCCGCACGCCCTCGACAAGCACGGCCACATCCTCGGGATCGGTCAGCGCGCCGGCGTCCAGCCGGGGAAGCTGCAACGGGTCCGCACTGCGCAGCCACAGCCGTCCCCGCGATTTCGGGGCCAAGAGGCATGGGTTCAGCGTTACGCCATGAAACGACAATGGCGCGCGATCCGCATCCCCGACCAACACAGGCAGCACATGGAACTGGATATCGGCGCGGCCGTCACCGTCGACATCAAAGAAGCCGCCGGACTCGACAACGTTCGACGTCATCAGCCCGGAACGAAAGAACAGCCATTGTGCGCCGTGCTTCAGCGCGGCAAGGCCCCTGTCCTGCCCAAAGAGACTGATCGGCCGGCGCGTGCGTCCATACACGGCGACTTCGAGATGATCCTGATAGTTCTGTCCGACCCCCGGCAGGTCGCGCACCACCTTGATGCCGAGCGAGGACAGATGAGCCCCGTCGCCGATACCCGATTGCATCAGAACCTTGGGACTGCCGAGACCTCCTCCACACAGCACGATCTCGCGCTGCGCCCGAAATGTGACGGGCGTTCCCCCGCCACTCGGCACACATTCGACGCCGACGGTGCGCCGTTCCTCGAACAGAATTTTCGAGACCATCAGGCCGGTCTTTACCTCGACATTTCCCCTGGCGATCGCAGGGCGCAGGAAGAACCTCGCGGTGCTTCCCCGCTCCCCCTCCGATGCGGTGATCTGGTAAAAGCCGACGCCCAGTTGCGACGGGCCGTTAAAATCGTGATTGAAGGCGGCACCGGTTTCCTGCGCCGCACGGACGAACGCAGCATTCAGGGGGTGCCGATACGGTGTATCGACGACATGCAGGGGTCCCTCGGCGCCGTGATAACGATCCGACAGGCGGGCATTGGCCTCCGTCTTGCGGAACCAGGGCAGAACGTCGTCATATCCCCAGCCTTCGCAACCCTGCGCTTTCCAATCCTCATAATCGTCGCGGTCGCCGCGAATGTAGATCATGCCGTTCATCGAACTGCTGCCGCCCAGCGTTCGGCCTTGCGGGACATGAAGCGTCCGGCCGTTGAGCGCGGCCTGAGGCTCCGAAACGTAATCCCACATGCGATCCGTGCCGAACACGCGGCTGAACCCGGCCGGCATTCGAATGAAGATCGAATTGTCGGCCGCACCGGCCTCGATCAGGAGGATGCGCCAATCGGCCTGCTCGGCAAGGCGGTTTGCCAACACGCATCCTGCCGAACCGCCGCCGATGATGATAAAGTCGTAGTTCTGTGCACTCACGCTGTAGTCCTGTTCAGGTTTCGAGCAACCGATCGCTCACGCGGCCGCGCTCGATTGCAAATTGCGCGTCGCATAGGCCTTTCAGGTTGGCTCCCTCGGAGTCGGTCACGATGATGGTGGGGCCCTCGCGCCGAAGTTCGCGCAAAACGCTGCCAAGGCGCGCGACCAGGGCCGGCGCCACGCCTTCAAAGGGTTCGTCGAGCAGCAACAGCCGCGTGCCATAGGATATCGCGCGTGCGAGTGCTGCGAGCTTCTGCTGGCCGCCGGACAGTTGGTTTCCCTTGCGATCGATCAGGGGCTGCAGTTCCGGAATAAGCACAAGGACGCGAGCTACCCTGCGCGCGATCTCGGCCGCCGGCAGGCCATTGACCTCCATCGGCAACGCGATGTTGGACCGTACCGAAAGATCAGGCACGAGACGGCGATCTTCCGGCATATAGCCAAGTCCGGCGCGAACACGCTGCCGTGTACTGTGGCGGACGATATCTTCGCCATCGAACAATATCCGGCCTGAGGAAACCGGCAACGCGCCGGTGAGCGCCCGCATCAGCGTCGTCTTGCCGGCACCATTGTGACCGACGATACCAACGACTGATCCTTCCGGCGCGTCGAGCGAGACGCCTTCCAGAATCGAGACCGGACCGACCGATACGCCGAGATCCCGGATTTCGACTTTCACGACGCCCGCTCCGCCTTGCATCCCTGTTCCGTCGGCGGTCGCCGCATGATCGCGGAGGCGACCTGGGCGTCCCGCATCACGTCCGCCGGCATTCCATCCGCGATGAGGCGGCCGTCCCTGAAGGCGAGCAGCCGCGTGACGTAACGTTGCACGATCTCCATGTCGTGCTCCACAAACAGCACGGTGGTTTTGTCCGCCCGGATCGATGCGAAAACCACGTCCATCAGGCCGAGCTTCTCCGCCGACGACACGCCGCTGGTCGGCTCGTCCAGCAGCAGCAGCTTCGGCCGAAGCGCCAATGCCATGGCGATGTCGATCAGCTTGCGTTGCCCCTGAGGTATCAGGCTGATTGGCCGGCGTGCAATCTGCGCGAGACCGAACCGGGCGAGAACCTCATGTGCGGCATCGATTCGGGCGCGATGATCGATGCGGTTCAACAAAAAGCGTGGTCGCTCCGCAAGCGCGATCGCAAGAACCACGTGATCGAGCACCGTCAATTCGGAGAACAGCTGCGGAATTTGAAACGAACGGGCCATGCCGTGACGCACCATCTCACGGGGCGTCCGGCCGATCGCGCTATCGCCATCGAACATGATCTGGCCGCTGGTCGGCCTGAGATAGCCTGTGACCATGTTGAGAAATGTGGTCTTGCCCGCACCATTGGTGCCGATCAGGCCGACGATCTCGCCACGGTTCACAGTGACGGAGACATCATTGACCGCAATGATGGCTCCAAACCGCACTGTCAGATTGCGGGCTTCCAGAAGGGGCTGGTCAGGCATCGGCTTGTCCCGCCCGTCGTCCCCACCGAATGCTCGACAGCCCGCCCGGGAAGCGCAGGATCAACACCAACAATGTGCTGCCCAGCACGAACTTCCAGTATTGCGGCGCAAAGTTGAAAGCCACCGCGTGGACGATCTCCAGTATGAATGCGGCGGCGACAGCACCCCACACACCACCGGTTCCTGCCAGAATCGCGATGAACACGAACTCACCCGAGGTGGTCCAAAACCCCATTCCCGGATCGATCTGCCCGATGAACAGGGCAACCAAGCCGCCTGCGAGCCCGCCAAGGAGGCCGGACGCCACATATTCCAGATGGATCAGCCGCTCCGCCGCATAGCCGAGATATTCGATCCGCAACTCGTTGAGGCGAACCGCGGGACCGATATGACCGAGCGTGGTCTTGAGGTAGCGGGACGCGATCAGCATGACAGCGGCGAGGCTCACAGCGATAACGAGGTAGATGATGCTGACAGCGGAGGCGCCCGCCATCGAGAGGCCGAAGATCGTTGGCCGTGGCACGGAGAAGCCGTCGGACGACCCGAGGCTCTGCGACTTGAGCAGGATACCATACAGGATCATGGACAGGGCCATTGACAGCATGGCGAAGAAGATTCCGCGATAGCGCCGCAGCAGAAAGCCTGCGGCCAAGGCGATCACGCCGGCGGAGCAGGCCGCAATCGCCAGCAGAAGGAAGATGTCACGCACGCCGCCGAACTGCGCGGCGATACCGGTCGCATATCCGCCGATGCAAAAGTACATGGCGTGCCCGAAAGGAACGAGGCCGGCGCGGAGCAACAGAAGCAAGCCAATCGCGACGAGCCCCTTGGCAAGCGCGACTGCTGCGACACTGAGTACCCAGGTTGGCATCGCATAGGCGCCGATCGCCAGCAGAACGAGGCCGGCCGCCACCCCCATATCGGTTCGAGCTTGCCCGGTCATATTTTTCGGATCTTTGCTGGCGGGAACAAACCTTCCGGCCGGAACGCCAGAACCAGCGCCATGACGACGTAGACGATGTAGACTTCGGCAAAAGGATAGAGATGGATCGTGGCGGAGCGTGCCAGACCAACGAGAAGCGCGCCAACCGCCGCGCCGAGGATGCTGCCCATTCCACCTATCACGATGACGGCAAAGATCAACACGATGATTTCCGCGCCGAGACCCGGCGCAACCTGAATCATCGGGGCGGTGAATGCGCCGCCGAGGGCGGCCAGCACCGCACCCAGCGTAAAAATAACCAGATAGAGCGCATCAACGGGCACTCCCATCGCCGCTGCCATTTCCCTGTCATAGATCAATGCCTTGAGCGACCGGCCGGTTCGCGTTCCCATCAGCAGCCAGCAAACCGCACCGCCAACCAGAATAGCCAGGCCGACCAGCGCGAATTCATAATTGTTGAAACGCAATCCCGCGATCTTCGACGTACCCAACAGTCCATAGGGCGCCGGCGCCGGATAGGCCGCCGCACCCCATATGAACTGCATGGCGTCATCCATCATCAGCAGCAGCGCAAAGGTAGCGAGCGCGACCGACACTTCGTCGCGGCCGCGCAGCCTTCGCACAATGGTGACTTCCAGAAGGACGCCGAGCAACACACCGGTAACCACCGCGGTAACCAGTTGAATGACAAACGCCAGATAGGACGGCTCGTGATTGGCGAACCAGTACCCCATCGCTGTAGCCGCCACGTACGCGCCGGCCGCATAGAAATTGCCATGGGCGATATTGAGGATCTTCATTACCCCAAAAATCAGCGTAAGGCCCAACGCAACCAGGAACAGCCACGCCCCGTAGGTGACTCCATCGATGACAATGATGAGGGAGGTCCACATCGGTTATGGGCCGCCCTACTCGTCGTTCTTGATCTTGGTGCAGTCGGCACCAGGCATCCCGTTCTTCAGCCACGCTTCGCTGGCCATTCCTTCCGGTGGGTTGACGCACTCCGCGGGAAAGCGCGTCACATTGCGAACGGACTGAACGTTTTTCGTCTTATCGAAGAATATTTCCCCGATGGCGGTATCCTGGATCGCCTGATGTCCGTTGCCGAGCGCCATGCGAATGGGTCCGCTTGGCGTTTCAAACGTCGCTCCCTTGAGGGCCGCAGCGATTTCGACTGCCGAAGGCGTCTTTCCGTCCTTGGCGGCCCGATCCGCCGCAGTCTTAAGAGCAAGCAGCGCGTTTGCATATTGATAGGCGGTGAAGACAGGCGGCTCCTTGAAGCGCTCGCGATAATTTGACGAGAACCAGTCATTCAGCGGCGATGGCGGAGCAAACAGGCCATTGGTGCCGCGGGCGGTGAAAATGAGCCCATCGGGGATCTGCTTGCCCATCCGAAACATCGCGAGTTCAAGGAACGGAGTCAGTAACCTGGAATCGCGGTTGAGGCCTCGCGGCGTCATCTGGTTGATGAAGGCTTCCAGATCGCTGCCGACCAGAGTGGTGTGGATGATGTCCGGCTGCTTGCCGGCCAGGGCCGAAATCTCCGCCGAGTACTGGCCCGATCCCAGCGTCGGCCATTGCTCGACGACCACCTGGACCTCGGGCTTGACGGCCTTCATGGCGGCAAAGAAATCGCGCCATGAATCCTGGCCGAGCGCGAAGTTCGGATTGATATGCCCCATCGTCTTGACGTTCGGCATCCGCGCCTTCACGTAGAGCGCGAGCGCCGCACTATCCATCGTCGTGTGCGCCGCGGTTCTGAAGACGTATTCGTACTTGCCATCCTCGAAGATGCGCGGCGTCGCGCAGGTCGACATGATCGTAAGGACCTTTAGTTCCTCGGCGACCGGCGCGATGGCAAGGCAGGTCGCGGCCGAGCCGAAGCCCATCACCGCATCTGCCCCCCTGCGCTCGACCAGGGCACGAAATTCACTGACCTGGCGCGCATTTCCGCCGTTCTCGTCAAGAAATGTGAGTTCGATCTGCCGGCCACCAATGCCCTTGCCCGTATAAGGCGTGGGCAGTGTTCCCGCGTTGATGGCTTCGGCGACCATCTTTGCCGCATTTTGTCCCGGAATATTGATGACGGATAGCGTACCCGACAACGGGGTTACTACCGCAATGCGGAACGGCGTTTGCGCCTGGGTTGCTGAAATCTGTGCTGCGGTGGCAGCGACGACGGCCAACGTCCGGACCGCCGCGATGATGATACCCTTCATGTTTCCTCCTGGAACCGACCTACAGTTTATGCACGCCGGCTTCTTGAGCTGTCCGGCTGGGGCGTCTTCAGCGACACACGGCGATCGATTGCTGGCTCCACCGGGTAGTCCCGAACTCTCCCGTGTCCACGGTTCGATGTATTGATAGCCCGGATCCGTGAGCGCCCGCTGTCACCGAGATATGGGACAGTCCCGCCCTGGACCCGGATAAACTTCGTCGTCACGCCGTGCGGATCAGGATCGATTTCACCTCGAGAAAGCTCTCAATCGACTCCTGACCGAGGTCACGCCCATAGCCCGACGCTTTGCGGCCGCCTTCCGGCAAAGCCGGATATGGCAAAGGCTCGGTGTTGACCGCGACCTTGCCCGACCTGATGCGCCGGGCGACGCGGTGCGCCGTCGACAGATTTGAGGTCCAGATGCAGGCCGAGAGGCCGTATTCCGTGTCATTGGCCAAGGCGATAGCCTCGTCGACGTCGTCGAACGCCGCAACCGAGAGAATCGGACCGAAGATTTCCTCGCGGACGACATCCATGCTGTTGCGCGTTCCGGCCACGATGGTCGGGCGGACGTGAAAGCCCGGGGATTCCACTTCCGGGGAGCCGGTTGCGATCACCGCCCCCTGCTCGGCGGCCTTTTTGACCGCGCTCAGCACCCGATCCTGCTGGCGCCGGCTGACGAGCGGACCGATCACCGTCGCGTCCGAGAGTGCCGGTCCCATCGCAAGCGATTTGGCATGTTGCGCAAGACGCTCGACGGTCTCCTCGTAACGCCGCCGCTCGACGTAAAGGCGCGAGCCTGCAACGCATACTTGACCGGAATTGAGGAAGATTGCGTCGCCGATACCCTTGATCGCCGCCTCGAAATCGGCGTCGGCAAAAAGCAGTTGTGGCGATTTGCCGCCGAGCTCCAGCGTTAGTTTCTTCGATTTGCGCGCCGCAACCTCGGCGATGCGACGTCCCGTGGCAGTGGAGCCTGTAAACGTGATCTTGTCGATGTCGGGGTGGCTCACGAGCGCCTCGCCTGCCGAGGCTCCACCAGTCACGACGTTGACGACACCGGGCGGAATACCGACCTGCATCACCAGCCGCGCCAGCGCCAATACGCTCAAGCAGGCATCTTCCGACGGCTTCAACACGATGGTGCAACCCGCGGCAAGTGCCGGCGCCAGCTTCCATACCGCCAGCATCAAGGGAACATTCCAGGGGATGATGGCACCAATGACCCCGACCGGCTCCTTCGTGGTGAAGCCGACGAATTCGGAGCCGGGAATTGGTACGGTAACATCGGTGGTGCGGCCGCCGATTTTGGTTGGCCAGCCCGCCATGTAACGAACAACGCCGGCGGTACCCGCGACATCGAGATTGCGCGACATCCAGCGTGGCATTCCGACATCGACGCTCTCCAGCTCGGAAAGCAAGTCGGCATGTTCCTCAATGGATTCGGCGAGCCGCCACAGCAATTTCTCGCGTTCCGCAGGAGGGGTATTGCGCCAGGGACCCGACTCGAAGGCCCGGCGCGCCGCACCCACGGCGGCGTCGACATCAGCCGGGCTTGCATCGCAAATTTCGGAGATTGCCTTGCCGGACGAAGGATCGATGACCGGCAGCTTCGACGGCGCATCTACAAACTCGCCATCGATGAGCATACGCCCGCCGTGCTCAAGCTCGCTGCGGGCCGCGGCGGATAACTGATTCAGATCATGGGGGCCGATTGCCGTATAACTCGCCATCATCGCTCCTTTGCCGAAAATGAGCAGGCCCTTCGTGCCGCCATCACCCGCACAGCGCGCTTTTACGAGGACAACCCGCGCGGATCAGTCACACGGTTGGGTGACAAGTTGCACCAAGAGGGACGCTGACGAATCAAGGCCAGTCTATGCAGCGACTTCCTTCCCCAGAATGAAGCGAGCCGCGCGTTCTCCGATCATCATCGTCGGCGCATTCGTATTGCCGGAGACGAGGCGCGGCATGACCGAAGCGTCTGCCACGCGCAGACCCTCTACGCCTCGCACACGCAAGTCCTCCGACACGACCGCCATGGGATCCGAAGGAGCTCCCATTTTCGCTGTGCCTGACGGATGGAACACAGTCTTCGAGATAGAGCGCACGTAATCGCGAAGAGCCTCAGCGTTATTTTCCAGCCCCGGCTTTGGCAGAACACGGCGCTTTACGAGACGTGCCAGCGAAGGAGCCTCGGAGATGCGAATGGCGATCTCGACGCCTCGCACTAGGGTGTCGACGTCTACCTGTTCTGCAAGCGAATTTGCGACAAAGAGCGCAGTATCGGCAGGATTCGACGAACGTAATCGAACAGACCCGCGCGACTGCGGGCGAAGGACGCAAGGACCGATTGAGATTCCATGGCCAGGCTCCGCCGCGCGATCGGCAAATCCAACGAAGGTCGGCAGCACGTGAAACTGGATGTCAGGCTCACCCGTCCCCGCTGTATCGGTGAAGCCTCCGGATTCCACCACGGTCGAGGCCAACAGTCCGGTCTTGGTCAGAACATACTGCAGCATGTGCGACATGGCCCTGAGGCCCTTGTCTTCACCGAACATCGAGATCGGGTCTTTGACTTCACATTGAACAGTCGCTTCCAGGTGATCCTGATAGTTCTCGCCGACACCGGGAAGGTCGACAACGACCTCGATTCCGTGCTCGCGCAAATGAGCCGCCGGCCCGATGCCCGATAGTTGCAGGATCTTGGGCGTGGCCAGCGCTCCGGCGGCCAGGATCACTTCGCGCCGCGCCCTGATTGTCGATCCATCATCGAGCAGCACGCCATTCGCCCGCCTGCCTTCGAACACCACCTGGTGCACCCGGCTCGCGGTTCTGACGGTCAGATTGGAGCGACGTTCAGCCTTGCGCAGGAAAGCCTCGGCTGAGCTGCGACGACGCCCGCGGCTCGTCGTAGTCTGGTAGAAACCAACGCCTTCCTGCCGGGCCCCGTTGAAGTCTTCGTTATAGGGAATCCCGACCTCCTGGGCAGCGCGGATGAATGCCCATGACAGGGGATGACCATAGGATCGATCCGAAACCGTCAGTTCGCCGTCGGTCCCATGAAACTCGCCGGAGAGGCGCTGGTTGTTCTCGAGATCGCGAAAGACGGGAAGAACCTTTTCGTACCCCCAGTTTCGACAGCCCATCTGAGCCCAAGTGTCGTAGTCCTGGCGCGACCCCCTGATGTAGACCATCGCGTTGACCGAACTGCCGCCGCCGAGCACATGACCTTGCGGCACAATTGAGGGCCGACCATTCAGGCCTTTCTCCGGTTCGGAAAAATAGAACAGGGCGTCCCGTCCTTTTTCCAGAACCTTGAAGAAGGTGGCCGGGATGTGGATGTATTTGTCGCTGTCGCGCTGTCCGCTCTCGATCAGGAGAACGCGCACGCCGGGATCTTCCGACAGGCGCGATGCGAGAACGCATCCGGCCGAACCGCCGCCGGCGACGATGTAATCGTATTCCTGCATGCTCCCCCCGGGCGACCTCTCAGTTCCGAACTAGCAGAACACCGTCTGGACGGTCGTGAATTCCTTCAAACCGTCGACGCCGAACTCGACGCCGAATCCAGACTGCTTGACGCCGCCAAACGGTGCGTTCGGCTGGATGGCGCCGTGCTTGTTGATCCACACCGAGCCTGCCTCGATCTGGCCGGCGATTCTTTTTGCCGCATCCAGATCGGATCCCCAAACGGAGCCGCCAAGACCCATGGAGCTTGCGTTCGCCTTCGCAATCGCTTCTTCCACGTCGTGATAGCGGATGATCGGTAAAGCGGGTCCGAACTGTTCTTCGTCGACCAACCGGCAACCGTGATCGACATCCGCGATGAGCGTAACCGGATAGAAGTATCCCGGGCCGCCGGAAGGGTCGCCTCCGATCAGTACGCGGCCGCCCTTTTCCTTTGCCTCTTCGACAAACGCAGAGACGACCTCGAACTGGCGCTTGTTTTGAACCGGGCCAAGCGTGGAGGCTTCTGACAGCCCGTCGCCCACGACAACGTTCTTTGCATAGGCTGTGAGTTCCCGACAGACGTCGTCATAAAGGCTGTCGTGAACGTAGAGCCGTTTCAGCGCGGCACAGGTCTGGCCGCCGTTGATGAACGCGCCCCAGAACAGGCCCTCGGCGATCGCCTTTGGGTCGGCGTCGGGCAATACAACGCCTGCGTCGTTGCCACCGAGTTCTAGCGTGAGGCGCTTCAACGTCGTCGCGGCGCTCCGCATGATCTTGCGCCCCGTCTCGCTGGAGCCTGTAAACGTAACCTTCGCGATCCCGGGATGGGCAGACATCTGCGCGCCGATTTCGTTCTCGCCCGTTACGACGTTGACTACGCCCGGCGGCAACGCTTCGTTCATCAGTTCGACCAGCCGGATCGTGCTGAGCGGCGTGAGGGGAGATGGTTTGATGATGACAGTATTTCCCGCGCGTATGGCGGGGATAATGTGCCAGCATGCAATCATGACCGGCCAGTTCCACGGCGTAATGGAGCCGACAACGCCGATCGGCTTGCGGTGAAGTTCTACCCGGCCCTCCGGTCCGTCCTGCAACACTTCCAGGGGTAAAGCCAACTCGGCAGTATGGCGCGTCCAGGCGACGGCCCCTCCGATCTCAAACCGGGAGCCAAGGCCATTGAGCGGCTTGCCTTGCTCGAGCGTCAGGAGCCGGGCCAGCTCTTCGGAATTGGCTTCGACTGTCCTTGCGATGGCACGACAGGCTTCAGCTCTCTCAGAGTCCGGACGTTCCTTCCATCTCAGGAACGCCTTTGAAGCGGCCGCCACAGCCGCATCAAGATTGGCCGCGGTAGCGACCGGCATGGCGCCCACGATCTCGCCAGTCGAAGGATTACTGACGTCCTGAAAGCTCTCCGTCTCGACCCGACGACCATCAATGAACAAGGCCCAACGCCGCATGCGAACCTCTCCTGTCACGCAGTTTCTTGCGTTTCAGCAAAAGCGATCTGACATCCGCTGTCTTGGAAGATAACGCGGCGCTAGTTGGACCGAAGCGCAGATTAACGACGTACGACTTCTTTCGGAGAGCAATCGAAGGCCTTCTTGAAGCATCGATTGAAGTAGGAGATGTCGTTGAAGCCCGATGAGTACGCGATCTGGGCAATCGTGCCGTCGTCGGCGCCGCGCTGCTTCTCAACCAGGCGATCCCTTGCCAGATGCAAGCGACGATCTCGAATGAAGTACGTAACTGTAGTCCCAATGGCGCTAAAATCCTCCTGAAGCGTACGCATGGACACTCCAAGCCGGGTTGCCAACCATTGCGGTGTCAGCGATTCATCCGTGAGATGACGATCGACCAGCGCACGCGCTAACTCCAGCCGGCCGCTGGCCCGGTCTCTCGGGCAAAGCGGTGTGTCGGGCACATCTACAGCGAAGGCTTGCCGCGTCGCCTGCAAGAACAACTGCCGCAATTCGGCCGATCGCTTGTGACCGGACGAGGTCTGCAACATCTTTGCGACCAGCGCCCGCAGCATGGTCGACATCGGATCGTCAGCGGCCAATCGCCGCGATATCTCGAAATCGTTCGGCTTTTCGGCCAGCAGCAATTGCCTGGGCAAATGTACAGAAAGGTGGTTGCTGAAACGGCCCTGGAAGTAAAAATTCGAAGGAAGGGAGGAGTCCACGAGGATGCAGTCTCCGGGCAAGATCGTGTTTTGCCGACCCCTCTGCTCTATCCCGCACGTCCCTTGCAGTTGGACCAGCAGAAAGAAATGTTCGCCGTAATCCCGGCGAATATCGCGTTCATCGCGGCGGACGGCTTCAACGTCAGTGGCGACCTGGACGACTTCCACACCCGCTGCGTTGGAAAGCGAGACGCCTCCGTTGACGACAGCACGCTTCTCCCAACCAAATGGATTGAAGCGGCCACATACGGATTGGAGCCGATCCCTCCACTCCTCCAATGGAGCTTGTCCCCAGACGTCGGGCGTCCGGTTGCTAAATTCCTGGAGCTGCATGCGCCCCCTCCCCTTGGAAACGCCGCTAAGCGGGCGATTTTGATAACATGTTAAGCGATAAGCCTGCCGTGTCAACGACCTCGCCGCAGCGCTCGACGAACTGCGCAACGAGGTGAGATGCCACCAGGAAAATCGCGGATCGGCCGCCGGCGCGATAGGGTAGAAATCCTGACCTTGTTGGTCAGGCGAGATAGGCGCTGTGCAGTATCTGCGGATTGTCGACGAGCTCCTGCGGCTCGCCGGAGAAACATATCCTTCCCCGCTCCATCACGTAGGCGATGTGCGAGATCTTGAGCGCGATATGCGTGAACTGCTCGATCAACAGGACGCCGACCCCCTGGGATGCAAGCTTCTGAAGCACCGGAACCAAACGGGCGACGATGACTGGCGCCAAACCGAACGACAGCTCATCTGCAAGCAGATACCGCGGTTTTCCGATGATGGCCTGCGCGAGCGCCACCATCTGCTGCTGTCCGCCGGACAAATCGCCCGATCGAACACGCAAGCGGTCGCGCAGCTCCGGGAATGTGTCGAGCGCAACGTCGAGGGCCGACCGGAGTTCAGCACGCGTGAGATGGCAGCCCGCCACCTTCAGATTGTCCTCCACGCTCAGGTCGTTCAGCACCTGATGACCTTCGGGCACGGCCGCGACGCCGCTCGCCCGAATGCCGTCCGGCCTCTTCCCCACGATGGACTGGCCGTCGAGCGTGACAACGCCGCTGGAAACCGGCAAGACGCCCGCGATTGCAAGCACGAGGCTGCTCTTGCCCGCGCCGTTGGCGCCGAGCAGAGCGGTTATCCTGCCCGGCGAGATCGTCAGATCTACGTCGTGCAGAATCGCCTTGCCGCTGCGCGCGACGTTCAAGCGTTGCACTGTCAGCCCGGTGCTCACGCGTCCTCCTCCACGACGCCGAGATACGCGGCCCTGACCTTCGGATCGGCAAGCACGTCCGGAGTTCGGCCGTAGGCAATCGGCGAACCGAAATCGAGCACCAACGTCGCTGCGCAAGTTGCGGAGATGAGATCGACATCGTGATCCACCAGCAATACCTGCGCGCCGCAGTAGTCGTGAACATTCTTGATGACTTGGCGCAGATGCTCGCTCTCGTCCTGCGCAAGGCCGGCGCCGGGCTCGTCCATCATGATCAGGCGCGGGCTTCCAACGGTCGAGCGGGCGATCTCCGCCATGCGCCGCTCATAGGCGTTGAGGTTACGGCCGAGCACATTCGCCTTGGCACCGAGACCAACGAAGTCCAAGGCCTTCGCAATCAGCGTCCGACGCGGCTGGCCGTCGGTCGGCACATTATCGAGCACCGCGGCCACATTATCGGCTGCGCTCAGATTCTCGACCACCTGCTCGTTCTGGAACGTACGGCGTATGCCGAAGGCGGCGCGCTTATAGGCGGGAATGCCTTTAAGGTCCTTGCCATCCACCCTGACCAAGCCGGCTGCGGGACGTATGAAGCCGGACAGAACATTGATGAGCGTTGTTTTTCCGGCCCCGTTAGGCCCAACCAGTCCGGTAATCGGCTCCGGCAAGTTCGCCGTCAACGCGTTCAGCCCGCGCACACCACCGAACAGCACCGTCAGATCGTCGATCTCGATCACGAGGGTGCCCTTCCTTCGCGTTTGAAGCGTCGGGCAACTGCCTGGACCATATCGGCAAGTTGACCCGCAATGCCCTGCGGGGCGGTCATCAGGGCGTGCAGCAGTCCAATCCCGAAAAGCATTGTCGCGATATTGCCGTCGACATGAAATTCATTCAGCAATGCAGGGAAAGCTCGCAGCAACAGCCCGGCGATGATTGGTCCAAGCCAGGAATAGGCGCCCCCGACAATCGTCAACGCAAACAGCATGATTGACTGGCTGGCCGGGAATGCGCTGCCGTCGAGCTGTCCTACGCCGCCGGCGAGCAATCCTCCTGCAACGCCCGCGAGGAAGCCGGCAAGGGCGAAGGCCCAGACCTTGTACGCGACGATGTGGACGCCTCCCGCCAGCGCGCAAACTTCACCCCGTCGAATCATGGCCCAGGCGCGGCCGGGCCGTCCGCGCAAATGCGCCAGGACGACGAGATAGCAGAGCGCCGTGATGACCACGGCATAGCGGAAATAGGCCGGATCGCTTTGCGCAAGGAATGGGCGGGCCATCATGACGCGGCTCCCCGTGCTCTTGCCGAGAATGCCGGTGCCGCCGTCGGGAAACCCAAAGGCACTGATCAGCACCTGTATCGCGCCCGCCATCATCAACGTGATGATGGCAAGATACAGCCCACGCATCCTGAGAGCTGGCAGCCCGACAACCAGGCCGACAAGAGCCGCCGCTGCTCCACCGGTCAGAAGCGCGAGTTCGAAGGGCGCGCCGATTCCGTGGGATATCCGCAAGGCGAACCACCCGCCGACGCCGAGCAGGCCGAACTGCGCAAGGGAAACCATGCCAAGCTGCGCAAAAAGAAGGCTGACGCTCAGGCTCGCGACCACGAGTGCGGCGACCGAAATCAGCACACGGAGCCAATAACCGCTAAGGAGCGACGGAAGAAAACAGAGGGCAATGAGCGCGCTTACGCAGAGAGCGATCTCCCGAAGTGGTAATCGGCCGGAGACGACGAGCGAAACTCCATCAAGACTTCGATCGGTCACTTCACGATCACCTGTACACAAATACGGGTTTGCGCTGCATCCACAGCATCGCGCCGACGGCAAAGATGAAGGGAGTCGCGGAGCGGAACGGGCCTATGACGGGCACCGGTGTCAGAAGCGCCTCGCAGACGCCGATCGCAAGGGCGCCCGCAACTGTCGCGGGAAGAGACGAAAAACGCCCGATGACCGCAGCGGCGATAGCCGGGATGACAGCGAACGTAAGAGATTGCCCGCTCAACCGCTGCAGGTCAGCGAGCAGCACGCCGCTCACCCCAGCCAGCACGCCGGAGATAACCCAGGCCCAACCGTCGATACGAAAGACGCGGACTCCTAGCATCGCGCTGAGCTCACGATTGCTGGCGAGAGCGCGCATCTGAAGACCCATGCGGCTGCGCGCGAGAAACAGCATGACGACGGCCGTTACCAGCACCCCGAGCCCGAAGGCGATGGCGCGCGTCAACGTGACACGGACGCCAAGAAGTTCGAAGCCCATCGTGTCGGTCGGCAGGCGAAGACGACGCGGCGCCTCTCCCCAGAGATAACCCATGAAGCCGAGCAATATCAGAGCAAAGCTGAGTGTTGCCACCGCACGCGTGATCGGGTCGCTGTGTACCAGACGCGTCGCGATCAGGCGACCATAGGCCAGCGAGACAACAGCGGCGACGGCCACGCCTACAATCCATGACAAGGCCTCCGGGCCGCCGCGCTCGACGATCGACCAGGAAATGAAGGCCGCCAGGGCGCCGACGGCGCCCTGGGCAAAGTTGACCACGCCTGAAGCCCGGTACAGCACGACGATACCGACGGCCGAGAGTACATACGTCGCGGCCAACGCGAGACCCGAGACAAGAAACGGCGCGAAATCGGGCATACTGACTTACTTCGCGAGGCCGATCGTCTTCTCGTACGCGCGCACGTCGTCAAGTTCAGGATCTTCCGACTCGATGCAAGTCGGCTTCGGCATCAGCTTGCCGTCCTTCACGAGCGAGACGGGCCCTGCATGGTTGGCGTTGTGGCGGGGACCGTCGCCGATGTACCAGGGTGAGCACAACATATCGCTTTCGAAGCGCTTGACGTTCCGCAGGGCCGCCGTCACCGCCGCCCGGTCAGTCTTGGCGGGGTCCAACTTCAGCAGGGTTTCTGCGGTGACGCGAGCGGCGAGATACCCGGCTTGAGAGAACGTGTCGCGAGGATCCGAGGCCTTGCCATATTTCTCCATCACCGCGAGCCAGTTCTGCATATCCGGCGTTCCGGCATCGGCGGCCTTCAACTCCATGTCGACCGTGACCTTGCCGTCCCAATATTTGCCGATTGCGCGGGGAAAATCCAAATTGTAGAGCGACGCCGGACCCGTGAAGTGCACCTTGTCCGCCAGCCTCTGTTCCTCTGCAGCCGCGAAGATGGGAACCGCCATCCCTTTGGGCGTCCCCACGCTGATCACGTCCGGCTTGAAAGCCATCGCCTCAAGGATAATCGAGGTGGCATCCAAAGTACCGGGGTCAAAGGTTATGATCTTTCCATCGCCGCCCTGCTTCTTGATCCACGTGACCGCTCCGGTGCACGACCATTCGCCGACGTTCGGAATATTTGGCGCTATACAGACAAGGCGCTTGATCTTGCCAGGATAAGATTGCGCCACATCCATCACTGCTTTGGTGTTGCTGACGCGTGGGCCGGCATTGGTCGGTGCGTAATTCTTCTGGAAGAAACAGTCACGGGGCACGCCGACGCCGGCGATCACCATGATGTCTTCCTTTTCGTAAAGCCCCTGGTTTGCGCCACAATCGACGAAGCTCATATTGCCGACCAGGGCGACTGCTTTTTGGTCTCGGATGAGCTTGGCTGCAACCTGCGAGGACTGCTCTGGATTCCAGGCGTCATCCTCGAGCAGATACTTGATGGGGCGTCCGTTCACGCCGCCATTGGCGTTGAGGCACTTGAAATAGGCGGCCGCCGCCAGGCCAGAGGAGCTGAAATTATCGGGGCCAGTTATGCTGACGATGCCGCCGATGACGATCGGCTCGCCAGCAGCTGCCTTGCCGGTATTGGCGCCACACTTGGGATCTGCGGCATACGCCGCGCTGGTCAGGCAAGACATCAGCGTCCCGACAATCACAGCTAAGAACGCACTTCTCGACTTCATAAGGTTTCCTCCCCTGAAAAATCTCTCGCCTTCGGCTCAGCGATCTCCAGCGCGTCTGGCTCTCGCCATGGCGAACGCCTACCCTTGAAGCGCGAAACGAGCGCTCGCCGAGGAGGGACGCCACAGCGCATTTTTTGTTGACTGCGCAGAACGATCAGACACTAGGCCCGACGCACGGAGCCCGTCTTGGACTCGGACGCGGCCGTCTAGGACGTAAACGCGCGAGTTCAGCGAGGAGATGCCGGTCGCCATGGGAGGCCGGCATCTCTTCCAGCGTACTTAATTCGTCGCTTCAACGACGAGCTTCGTGTCGGTGAACTGCTCGAAGCGAACGACCTGGCCGTCCTCCATGTCCCAGACATGGACCACGCGGGCCTTCATCGTCCTTCCCGTCCTCTTGAACCGTCCCGTATAAGTGCCCATGCCGACGATGATCGAACCGGCGTCGGCAAGCCTCTCGAGCGAGAACGAGTAGTCGTCCCACTCTTCGCCGATCCGCTTGAACACTCCGGCGATGATCGCCTCCGGGCCGACATAGGTGCCCGCGTACGGGAAACCGGCCATCTCCGTCCACACGGTCTGCCCAGTGATCGGGGCCATCATGCCGTCCACGTCCTTGCGATCCGAGGCAGCATAATGCGCCTTGATCGCCTCGTAATTCTTGCTCATGTCGTTCGTCCCGATCAGACCGGCTGCTTGCCGGCGTCGTAGATGGTCCTGGATTTCATCTGGATGAATGCCCCGGCGGGTTTGTTTTCGACCGCGCCCTGGCTGGTCACGCCGAGAAACTTCCCTGTCGAACGCATGGCGTCGAGATTGTAGAAGAAGATCGACGCTACGGGGATGATGAACTCGCGGAAACCGAACACATACTGGTCGGTGTCGAATTTATAGGTCGTCGCCAGATCGACGTCGCCCTGGCCGCGCTGCACGCCGACCAGATTCTGCCACGCGTATCGCTCGGAACTCAGGTAGATATGCTCATAGAGGTGATTGGGACTGTATTCATAGTGTGAGGTAAGCCCAATCAAATCTCTGGTCGGTGCCGGCTCAACGCCGCCGGGCGTGTCGGCGGAGGTGCCGAGAATACCAGGTGTGTAAACTTGCGCTACACGTGGCTCGCCGGGGGCCTCGGCCGCATCGCGGACGCGCTCACGTACCGACAACACACGACGCGTCTTGACGTTGACGACAAAGGCCTCGTCCTCGCGCGGTCGCGCAGAAAACGTCATGTTGATGAAGAACACGTCAGGCGCGACCGAAAGCGCCTCGTACCAGTCTGCGCTCGCTTCGCTGCCTTCGCTCCACTCTACTTTATCGGGTGAAGCAAACAGCAGCCTGATATTGCGCCCGCTCTTCAGTACAATGTCGAAGACCTGCCCGGAGAGCGCATCTGTTACGGGTAATCGATTGGTCGCGATGCCGGCAGAAAAATCATCGAAATGCTTCCAATCGGCAGGTCGGTTTGCTTCTGCTTCCATTCCTCTTCCCTCTACTCAATCGACAAACGCCAGCGTCGGGAGGTCCACAACCGCGGCGCCGCCATCGACGGTCAAAATCGATCCGTTCATTGCCGAGGCTTCATCCGAAGCGACAAAGCAGATCACATTGGCAACCTCCTCGGGTGTCGCTGGACGGCCGAGCGGAACGTCCTTCGTGACCAGCCGATACGCTTCGTCGATCGACGAAAGACCATGCTTATCGACGACGACCTGCATCTGTTCGTCGGCCATGGCTGTCGCCACCCAACCCGGGCAGACGATATTGGTTCGCACACCCTGGCGACCGTAGTCCCGTGCAAGCGACTTGCCGAGCCCGATACAGGCGTGCTTCATCGTCACATATCCGGCCGCCTGGGGTCCTGCAAACAGGCCGGCGATCGACGCGACGATCACAATGGCCCCTCTCCGCTCGATCAGATCGGGAAGGCTCTCGCGGGCGCAAACGAACGCCGTATCCAGATTGAGCCGTGTCGCAAGCGCCCAATTCTGATCGCTCATGGAGATCGTTGGGCCGACGCCGTGCCCGCCGGCGTTGGCGATCAGAATGTCGACTGGACCGAATTGGCGATGGATCTGCTCGAGTGCCCCCCGCACGGCCTCACCGTCGGCGGCGTCGCCCTGCACCACAAAGCACCCAACGTCATCAGCGATGGCGCGAAGTGGCTCTAGACGGCGGCCCATGATCGCCACCTTGGCACCCTCGGATACGAGGCGGCGCGCAACAGCGGCGCCAATTCCGGTCCCACCCCCGGTGATAAGAGCGGTTTTTCCTGAGAATCTCATGTTCGCGATTTAGCTCCCCGTATCTGTGCACTCACGAAAGTTCGGGGCATCCGTGCGTCGGCGTTAGCGGTGATGTAAGCGTCGCGACGCCAATAGCTGCCATCACCAAGCCGCTTTAGTCCCCGGGGCTTGGATGGAGATCAGAAATACGCCGGTTCACCGGCTTCGTCTTGGACTCCGGCGCGATCACTGTGGGACCCAAACGCATGTCGGCGCCGCAGCAAGGCAGCCTCGGTCGAGCCGATCGTCTGGACCTGAATGGACTGCGCAGGGGCAATTTGCGGAAGCGACGAGAGCAGCTATTGAAAATCAGAGACGGAGTCTACATCGTCACCTGGCGGGAGATACTGATCGATCTCGCCGCGGCGTCTGAGGCGGCCTCCGGAGAATGCAAGCCGTGAGCGAGAGCGACCAGCGGGTAGCGGCCGCTCTCGTCCGACGAGGCTTCACGAAGTGGCGCGGATCATTGAGATCGGCGCACGTATCAGCCCCACTTCATTTCGCCTTTGGCGACCTTGGAGCCGATGTCGAGGGCGACGCCCATCCCGAGATTGGGAAACCGCGCTTCCATCGCAGCTTTCAGCGCCGCGCTGTCCTTGGCCTTGGCCAATTCCTCTTCGAATGCGACCAGATAGGCTTTGGTGTGTTGAACGCCTGAAAGATCGGTTGCCGCATCAGGCTTCATATGGCCGGCCACGACGACGGCCGGCTTGCGCGCGGCGATCTTGTCGAGGTTTGCGATCCAGGCAGCGCGTATATCCGCTGTCGGCGTGTCGGCGGTCCAGACGTGGACGCCTGAGAAGATCATGACGCCGCCGAAAACAGCTTTGAGTGATGGCACCCAAAGATAGCGACGGTTGGCCAGACCTTCCGCGGCGATGATTTCGACGGTCTCGCCGTCGACCGTCAGAGATGGACCGTCAAACGCCTCTGGCAGAACGACATCGGAGAGGGTCTGCGGGCCGTTCTCCTTGAGCTGCGGTCCCCATACGGCAAGCTTCTTCTCGACATTGCCCTTGATCGCTTCGAGCGTCGCCGCGGCGGCGATCACCTTCACACCCGGAAAGGCGTCGCGAACCGGTTTAAGGCTGAAGTAGTAGTCTGGATCCGACTGGCTGATGTAGATCGCAGTGAGCTTCTTGCCGGTCGCCTTGATCGCGTCGGCCAACGCGCGGCCATCTGGATAATTGAAGCCGCCGTCGATCAGAACGGCTTCGGTCGGGCCGGATAACAGCACCGGGGCGCGGAAGAATCCGTTGGGACCCGCCGGGAAATGCTTCCAGCTCAATTTGGATTCGGCGGCATGGCCGAACTCCGCTGAGGCAAGGACGGCTGTTGCGCTGGCCGCAAGGGTTGTCATCACGATATCTCTCCGAGTGTACATCTGGATCTCCATTGGGTCTTTGCGAAACGATTGAACGTTGCCGGCAGGCAAGTGAAGTATCCGGCGATCTCTACGTGAAAGCGGCGAAGCCTTGAGCACTGCCGATTGGCGGGATCAGGCGGCCTGCAGCTGTGAAACGAGAAGGTCGAAGCGGCCGAACAGGAGGTTGCCGCGCAGCAGACGACGTTCGGCACCGTCGCCCACGAGCAGTGCCGGAACGCCGGAAACGCCGAACCGCTGCATCTCGGACCGTGCGGCCTCGATCTGCCGGCGGTAGGCTAGCGTCAGTTCATCGTCCGGCGTTCGCACGCGTTCAGCCGCAGCGGGAACTCCGATCGACTGAAGGATGTCGCCGACCTCGGGCAGGCTGCCAATGTCGCGTCCATCCACATAGCGCGCATGCTGGATCGCCTTGAGTGCTTCGAACTCCCTAGTGGGTTCAGTGACGCGCACGGCGACCAGGCCGAGGGTTGCCGGTGCCGAGTCGAACATGCCGCCGGTCTTGCCCAGGACGTGGGTGCGGTAGATTTCGGAAAAGGGTTGGCCCGTGAGGCGCGCAATCCGTTCATCGTTCTGCCAGGCATAGGCCGCGAATTGCGCATCCATCGCGCGCGCCCCCTCGCCCGCGAACAGACCGGTCGGCACAAGCTCAAGCGCCACATCATCCCGCCGGGTGAGTTCTTCCAGCGCGGGGTGCGCGCCATAGCACCAGCCGCAAAGCGGATCGAATAGATAGGTCACGCGCATGTTCAATCCCGCCGTCGATTTCGTTGACGGCGGGATAGGCGAATTCTATTCGTCGATAAATAGCATGTAATGGTACATACTGTGTGCTAATAACTTACAATATGTTTCCGAAGGTGAGGTATGGAATCGATCAATCTCAACCGCCTGGCCTACTTTGCGGCTGTCGTGGACGCAGCTTCCTTTACCCGCGCAGCGGATCGGCTCGGCATCACGAAGACCGTGGTCAGCCAGCAAGTCGCCAAGCTCGAGCAGGAACTCAAAACCGGCCTGCTGGTTCGCACCACCAGGCGTGTTGAGCCTACGGAAGCCGGCCGCTTGCTTCACGCGCGATGCGTCATGATCTTGCGTGAAGCTGAAAACGCGTTCGCGGAACTAGCTCAGACGAATGCGGAGCCGATGGGACTTCTGCGGATCGCTGCTCCAAACGATTATGGCTCATGCACGCTTGCGCGGCTGGCAGCGGCGTTTTCGCGAAATCATCCGGCCTGTCGGGTCGACTTGATACTGGCCGACAGCAAGATCGACCTCGTTGCGAACCAGATCGACCTCTCGATCCGCGTCGGCTGGCTCGACGACTCGAACCTGCAGGCCAGGCGGATTGGGAGTTTTCGGCAATTGCTGGTGGCCGCACCGGGCATCGTCAAGAGAGGCGCCATAGTGCAGCCGAAAGACCTGGCATCCCTGCCATTCGTTACCAACGGCGCGCTCAAGGAGCCGCTGCAATGGCACTTTACCAAGAACGATTTTGACCGGCAGGCGGTTCGCATGAAGCAAACGCTGACCATCAATACAACTCCGGCAGTTCTCGCCGCGACCCTCGCCGGCGCGGGTCTCGCCGTGTTGCCCGATTTCCTGGTCACCGAAGACATCAGGGCCGGCCGGCTGATCCGCGTGCTGCCGCTATGGACGCTTCCGGCCGGCGGCATCCATGCCGTTTACCCGGCCGCGCGTTTCCGCCCGCCCAAGGTAACCGCATTCGTGGCGATGCTGATGGAGGAGCACAAGCGCACGGCGCTGACCAGGCTGGGAAGGTAGACGCTCGTGATCGTCTTGCGCGCTGGCGAGCTCGATCGAGAAGGTGCCGTCCGGCGAGCGCTGGATCGAGGAGATCAAATTCGCGGTTACCGCGTCCAGCTCCATATCCATAACTACACCATCAAACTACTCACTCGCCGCAGCAACCTCCCTTAGCCAGCGCGGCTCCAGAAATGTCTTATTCGCCACTGCAGCTGAAGAGCTGGGCTTATCTTGCGCACGAAGCTCTAGCGGTCGGTATTGGGGTGACCGGTGGTCCCATGCTTCTGGCAATGAAACCGACTAACTACCTCCTGAGGCCGCCGTTCGCTTTTGATCCCTCTGCAGATAATCCGTAGTGACGGCGGGTGAGTTTACCGAGCGTCCGCCCGCGGGCTCGCGTTTTCGATCCGGTACCGCAGCAGCATCGCACCGCCTTCGAGGGCTTGGCTGCCCTCCAGCACCATCCCGGTGACCGGTGCGCGCTGGTCGGCTTCGGCTTCCGTGGAATCGAAGACGCTCGGTGCCCCCTTGGCGCCGTCGACCACCGGACAAAGGATGAGGTGGAGTTCATCGACAAGTCCCGCTCGCAGAAACGCGCCATTGGTGCCGCCCCCTCCTTCCAGGAGGAGGCGCTTCACACCGAGTTCGCGATTGAGGACATCCAGCGTGAGGAGGAGGTCGAGCTCCGACTTTCCCGCGAAAATGTAGGATATGCCCTCGCTGCGCAGGCCCGCCAAATGCGAGTCCGCGACCGTCTCGCAAAGCACGACCACGATCGGATCGCCGCCGATGTCCGAACGGCCCCAGCAGATCTTGCCCTGACCGTCCAGCGCCACGCCGTACGCGTTTGCGTCGCGCCGAGCGAACCAGGGCTCACGGGGAAATCGCTCGCTCGCCGACGCCGCGTAGGGCTTGCCCTTGGCGAACTCCTGACCGGTGACGCGGCCGACCAGCCAGGCGTCGCCGGCAAGATCGTCATGCACGCGCTCGAAAAGTTTCCCGACTGTTCCCGTGGGCCGCCAGCGGCTGGGAAGCGTTCGGCCATCGACGCTCGCGGCCATCAGGCAGATGACATGCGGTTTCATGCAAATCCCTTCAAGCCGTCTGCCCGCCATCGACGATCATCGCGTGCCCTACGACGAAGGCGGCCGCCTCCGAGGACAGCCAGACGACAGTTGCGGCGATTTCCTCGGGCTTGCCCATCCTTCCGACAGGTTCCTGTGCGATCACTCTTGCTCGTCCCTCAGGCGTACCACCGCTGAAGCGATCCATCATCGGAGTCTCGATGATGCCGGGGCAAACGACATTGACGCGAATGTTCGACCCGGCGTAATCTAGCGCCGCCGCCTTCGAAAGGCCGACCACACCGAATTTGGCCGCGCAGTACGCCGCCTGGCCAAAGCCCTTGACCCCCGCACCCGAGGAAGTGTTGACGATCGAACCGCCCCCCTGCTTCATCATCAAGGGGATCTGGTATTTCATGCACAGGAATACACCGCGCAGGTCGACTTCGAGGATCCGGTCCCACTGTTCTTCCGTGATTTCGGCCAACGGCATGACGGGCTGTTCGATGCCGGCGTTGTTGAAGGCGTAGTCCAGCCGGCCGAACGCGTCGATGGTCTTGTCCAGCGCTGCCTTTACGTCCTGCCCACGCAAGACGTCGCGGGCGATGGCGATGGCCCTGCCGCCTGCCTCCTCGATCAAGCGGGCAGTTTCCTGGGCGTGCGCGTCCGATCGATCGACGACAGCGACGGCGGCGCCCTCGCACGCGAATGCCATTGCTGTAGCGCGACCGATGCCGGCTCCTGCCCCAGTCACAAAGGCGACTTTCCCCGCGAATTTGCCGTTCTCGTTCGACATTGGCGTCATCTCCGCAGTTGAAACAGGCCGCACTTCAGAACTCGCCTCACTTGGGCTTTGCGCCAAGCAGAAAGGGGGACGGGTCGCGAAGCGTGAACATCAGCGACAACAACGAGAGGAAATCGCTGACGGTCTCGTGCTGTCTCAGCGTGGCCTCAAGCGACTTGCCGTTCACTTTAGGCGGATTTTCATCGTCTCGCCTTGCGCAGCATCCGGCCTACCGCTCTTCCGCTGCCTGATCCAACGGCCGCCTCAAACCGAGGCCTCCCAAAGCTTTTCATTCGGCGTCTCAAAACTATTTGCGGTATTGCTCGTCGCTGACCTTTTCCATCCAGTCGACGTTCTTTCCGCCGATGGCTTCCTGGATCGCGATGTGCGTCATCCCGGTCGTAGGTGTGGCCCCGTGCCAATGCTTTAAGCCCGGCGGAAACCAAACGATATCGCCCGGTCGAACTTCCTCGATCAGTCCGCCCTCGCGCTGTACCCAGCCCAGACCGGAGGTAATCAGCAGGGTTTGCCCGAGCGGATGGGTGTGCCACGCCGTCCGGGCGCCGGGCTCGAAGGTGACATGTGCGCCGCTGACGCGAGCGGGCTCAGGCGGCTGAAATAGGGGATCGACGCGAACCGGTGAACCATTCCGCCGGTCCTTTGCGGGAGGGCTGTGAACCACTTCGCTTGATCTCCATCGTGCTGCTCCCTAGGTGCGAAGTTTGACCGGCGGCGGCCTGAATTCCTGCGAGTGAAGCAAGCGCGACACTAACGTCGACGAGCGCGCGCCTGCGCGATATCCGGTTCACGATCTTCATCGCGGTCGCTTCTCCATCACCTCTTTGAAAACGGGCAGCGCGGAGAAAGCGTTGGGCCAGCCGGAGTAGAAGGCGAGCTGAGTCACGACCTCGCCGGCCTGCTCCCGCGTCAAGCCGTTGTCCATCGCCCGGTTGAGGTGATAGGTGACCTGTGCCACCTGGCCGGTCGCGACGAGAGCGCTCACGGTCACGAGGCTGCGGTCGCGTGGTGCCAGACCGGGCCGGAGCCACAAATCGCGAAACAAGACGTCGGTCGTATACTGAACGAGCCCGGGGGCGACATCGCCGAACTGTTGACCAACCCGGGTTGCGCGCTGCGCTTCGGCGGCCTCGTCGAGCGGCAGTTGCGGCGCCGACGCGGCCGGAAGTTGATCCGCTCCGATGTTGCGGGCCTTGAAGACTTCCCTGGCAATTTGGACCGCCGATACGGCGTTAGCCCAGCCGGTGTAGAACGCAAGATGGGTGATGAGCTCTGAGAGCTCCGACGGTTTTACCCCGCTGTCGAGCGCAAGCCCGAGATAATGTGGGAGCTCTACTGTCTGGTTGCGCGCGATCAATGCAGCGGCCGTGACGATACTGCGGTCCCGCGGCGACAAACCCGGCCGCTTCCAGAGGTCGCCAGTGACGACGCGCTGGCCATACGATTCGAGCGCGGGCGCGACCGCCCGAAGGTCTTCCACCATCTGCGCCCCGGTTCCTTTCGTTGCTGCCGGCTGCGCCGCGACCCCCGTTGAGGCAACGAGGCACAAGCACGCCATGATCGTTGAAAACCGTTTCATCCAGTCCTCCTCAGTCCTTCAGGCGTCCGCCCCTCGGTCCGACCAACCTATGACTTCCCGAACACAACGATTAGATGATAAAAATTGGATGCAATTATTAGTTAGGCTCATCAATGGACCGGGACAATGCAAGCGACCTGCTTGTTTTCCTTGCGGTGGCCAGGGAGCGCAGCTTCACGCGCGCGGCCGCCAAGCTCGGCATGTCGCAATCCGCCGTCAGCCACATCATCCGTGCGCTCGAGGAAAGGGTCGGTATCAGGCTGCTCAATCGCACCACGCGCAGCGTGATGCCGACACAGGCCGGCGAGCGGCTGGTTCGGAAGATCGGCCCCAAATTCGAGGAAATGGATGGCGAACTGGCGGCCCTGAGTGAACTACGTGAGAAGCCGGCGGGTGCGATCCGAGTAACCGCGACCGAATACGCTGTTCACACGATACTGATGCCAGCCCTGGCTAGGATTCTTCCTAACCATCCCGACATCAAGGTAGAGATATTCATCGACTACGGCCTGACCAACATTGTCGCAGCCCAGTATGATGCGGGTATTCGGCCAGGCGAGTTGGTGGCCAAGGACATGATCGCAATGCGGGTGGGTCCGGATCTCAGAATGGCCGTGGTGGGCTCGCCCTCGTACTTCGCGGACCGGAAGAAGCCGCGCACCCCTCAAGAACTTACAGGGCACAATTGCATCAATCTTCGGCTTCCCACGCACGGCGGCAGCTTGTACGCTTGGGAATTCGAAAAGAACGGACGCGAACTGAACGTTCGCGTGGAAGGGCAACTCGTCTTCAACGGCGCCGGCGCGCTGCTTGACGGGGCCCTGCAAGGCTTTGGCCTAGTTTATCTGACGGAAGGTCACGTGGAGCCGTACCTTTCGAGCGGACGGCTTGTCAGAGTCCTGTCCGATTGGTGTCCGCCCTTTTCGGGATATCACCTGTACTATCCGAGCCGCCGGCAACCATCTCCGGCATTTTCCTTGCTAGTTGATGCGCTTCGATATCGAAGATAGGCGCGCCTCGTCCGAGAAGACGGTCGTCGGTGTTTGCGACATGCCGACCTAATTGGAATTGTGCGCAGCACAGCAACGCAAATGGCATCTCGAGAAGGCGCCCCAGGCTGCCGGCCGGCAGATCGTGTCGTTTTCGGAAGCATTTTTGTGGCCACTACGTCTTGCAACGGCTGTCGTCGCGCCTTCTGATCATTGCAATGCATCGCGCATCGCCGGGGCTCCGCTCCGCGCGCATCCGAGGCTCCTGCACTCGATTCGAACCGTCCACAGCGTTGTCAGGGCCTTGACCGGACTGTCGCGACGGCAGCTATCACTTTGGGGCTGCCTGGTTGGTCATGGCGCTGATTTAGCGCGCATCGGCGGCCACTAGCCAGTATAATCGGCATAGACTTATATGAGGATTAGATAAATGCCGAGCGGGAAGCTGGACGACCTGCTGGCCTTCGTGGCGGTTGCGCGGGAGCGCAGTTTCACAGGCGCGGCGGCCAAGCTCGGGGTGTCGCAGTCGGCGCTGAGCTACACCATCCGCGAACTCGAGGCGCGTCTGGGTGTGCGGCTGCTGACGCGCACCACGCGAAGCGTCGCGCCGACCGAAGCTGGCCAACGCCTGCTTCGGACCGCAGCACCTCGGCTCGAGGAGATAGAGTCCGAGCTTGCGGCGATCCGAGAGCTCCGGGAGAAGCCGGCAGGCACGATCCGGATCACAGCGACAGAATATGCCGCGGACGCGATCCTGCTGCCGAAACTGGCAAAGCTCCTGCCGGACTATCCCGACATCAAAGTCGAGATCATCATCGACTATGGGCTGACAGATATCGTCGCTCAAGGCCTTGACGCCGGCGTGAGAAGCGGTGAGCAGGTCGAAAAGGACATGATCGCCGTGCGGATTGCGCCGGATATGCGTATGGCTGTGGTCGGCGCTCCATCGTACTTTAGAAGCCGGCAAGCACCCAAGCGACCGCAGGATTTGATCGGCCACAACTGCATCAACTTGCGTCTGCCCACCCATGGCGGGCTGTATGCCTGGGAATTTGAGAAGGGCGGCCGTGAACTGAAGGTGCGCGTCGATGGTCAGCTGACCTACAACACGACCGCCCAGATATTGAATGCCGCCCTGGCCGGAATGGGCTTGGCGTATGTGCCCGAGGGTTGGGCACAACCCTATATTACCAAGGGCCGCCTCAAACGGGTGCTTGAGGAATGGTGCCTTCCGTATTCGGGCTACCATCTTTTTTACCCGAGCCGCCGACAACAGTCGGCAGCATTTAGCCTAGTGGTGGATGCACTGCGCCACGGCTAGCCGCTGCTCGGCTGATTGATCAAATAGACTCATAAGCTCATGCGGACCTGGCCATCTAATTCGGGACTGGAGCTTGAGTTAGACGTTGTTCCTCATTCCACGTCTTGTCCTGCGCACAGGTCCGCAACGTCGCGACCTCACGGGACAACCTGAGGAGCAGCTTTATGGAAGTAACCATCAACGGCAAGACTCATCAGGTCAAGATGGAGGCCGATACGCCTCTGTTGTGGGTGATCCGCGATGAACTCGGCATGACCGGCACGAAGTATGGTTGCGGCATTGCCCAGTGCGGCGCCTGCACCGTGCTGATTGATGGTCAGGCCACCCGGTCGTGCGTCACGCCCGTCGGCAGCGTCGCAGGGCAATCCATCACCACGATCGAGGCCATCGCCGACGATGCGGTCGGCCGCCGGGTGGTCGACGCGTGGGTAGCCATCCAGGTGCCGCAGTGCGGCTATTGCCAGTCCGGCCAGGTGATGGCCGCGACCGCTCTCATCAAGCAGAACCCGAAGCCCAACGACCAGGACATCGCGGCCGCAATGGTCAATCTATGCCGCTGCGGCACCTACAACGCCATCGCCGCCGCGGTCCGGCAAGTCGCACAGGGTTAAAAGGGCCGTCATGAACAGCATGAACCACGATTTCGGCCCCGCCAGCGATCTGATTGAACAACGGCCGGTGAACCTTTCGCGGCGCGACTTTCTCGGCGCCTCGGTCGGCGCGATGGTGCTTGGCGTGACGCTGCCCCGCACCAAGGCGCTGGCGCAGAACGCCGCCGCTGGGGCGCAAGGCGCTCCGCGGGTGGCCGCCTTCCTGGAAATCCGCGCCGACAGCAGCGTATTGTTGCGCAGCCCCTTCGTCGAGGGTGGCCAGGGGATCTCTACCGGCTTTGCCCAAATCGTCGGCGAGGAGCTTGATGCCGATCCGGCCAGCTTCACCGTGGAATGCGCGCCGCCCGGCGCCGATTATCTGGTTTTGAATGGCAACCGCTTCACGGGCGGAAGCCGCTCGATGCGGTCGAGCTACGAGTTGATGCGCCGTGTCGGCGCCTCGGCGCGGCAGATGCTGCTGCAGGCTGCGGCCGCGCGCCTTCGTGTGCCGCTCGCGAGCCTCTCGACCGAACCCGGACGCGTACGCCACGCCGCTTCGAACCGTACGATCGAATATGGCGCACTGGCGAGCGACGCCGCCGGATTGCCGGTGCCGGAAAACGTGACGCTCCGGGCGGACAAGGATTTCCGCTGGATTGGCAAACCGGTCGCTCGCCTTGACGTGCGCGACAAATCCACAGGCAAAGCGATCTACGGCATTGACTTGAAGATCGACGGGATGCTGCAGGCAGCGGTCCAGCACGCGCCGCGCCTCGGCCTCGAACCCGCAGCTTTCGCCAACGAGGCGGAGGTAGCGGCGATGCCCGGAGTGCATTCCATTCACCGTCTGCCTGGTGCGGTAGCTGTGCTTGGCGAGCGCTGGTGGCATGCCCGGCGTGCGGTGGAGACACTGCAAGTCACCTGGAAAGAACCGACGTCGAGCAACCAGCGGTCGATGCCCGCGGACTTCTCTTCCGCGGGACGGAAGGCCCTGCTCGCGGCGACTCCAGGGCCTGGGATTCCTGCAGAAACCGCAGGTGATGCTTCGGCGGCTCTTAGTAACGCCGCGCAGGTGATCACCGCCAGCTACGATGCGCCCTATCTGGCGCATGGCCAATTGGAGCCACCCTCGGCGCTCGCCCGCTGGAACCAGGATGGCACGCTCGATCTTTGGACGCCGAATCAGGCGCCCGAGTTGTTCCAGACCGCTGTTGCGAAGGTAGCCGGCATTCCACCCGAAAAGGTGAAGATTCATTCGCCGATCCTGGGTGGCTTCTTCGGCCGCCATTTCCTGTACGGAACGGACGCACACCCGTTCCCTCAAGCTATTCTCCTGTCGAAGGCAGTCGGACGACCGGTCAAGATCGTCTGGAGCCGCGAGGAGGAGTTTTTGCGGGATGCACTGCGGCCAATGGGCTTCGTGCGCTTCCGAGGCGGCCTCGATGCGAAGGGCTTGCCGTTGGCGTTTGAGGCGGAGACCATCGGCGAAGGGCCGGCCGGCCGCTGGTTTGGTCGCAAGCCTGACACCGCGGACCGTTCGTCGGTCGAGGGCATCGCAAACAAGCCGTATGCCATCCCCCATCGCCGGGTTGCCCATGTTCCGGTCGACGACCCGAACGTCATCGGTTTCTGGCGCTCGGTCGGCCACTCCATGAACGACTTCTTCTACGAGACCTTCTTCGACGAGCTTGCCGACGCAGGCCAGCAGGACCCCTATGAACTCCGGCTTCGCCTGCTGGCGGACAAGCCGCGCCACAAGCGGCTTCTTGAAGTCGTTGGTGATCTCTCGGGCGGCTGGAAGCGCGGCCCTTTCACGGCAAGCGATGGCAGCAAACGCGCGCGCGGCGTCGCCATGGCTTCGCCCTTCGGCAGCGAGGTCGCGACCATCGCGGAGGTTTCGCTCAAGAGCGGCGCAGTCACGGTCCATGATGTCTGGGTGGCCATCGATCCCGGCCGCATCGTCAACCCCGCCATAATTGAAGCACAGGTCAATTCCGCCGTCGCGCTCGGCCTTTCGTCGGCGCTGTTGGAAGAGGTGGTATATGCCAACGGTGCGCCCCAGGCGCGCAACTTCGATGGCTATTCCATTCTTCCACCTGATCGCATGCCGCGCGTTCATGTCCGCATCGTAGAGAGTGGTGCTCCCATGGGCGGCATCGGCGAGCCCGGCTTGCCCGGTGTGCCGCCGGCCGTGGTCAATGCCATCGCTGCTCTGACCGGTCAGCGAATTCGGAGCCTGCCTCTATCGAAGTTCAAGTTCGGAGACGTGGGGTAATCGGGACCAGGTCCGGCTACGGAGCCATCTCCTGGTCAGGCGACCAAAAAGCGCTGCGGCGCGCAGGCTGACGAGCAGAGACATAAATGCGAGGCTACCTGGACGACCTGAGAGCCTTCAAGGCGGTAGGCCGTGAACGCAGTTTCACAAAAGCCGCGGCGAAGCTCGGCGTATCCCAGTCCGCGCTTAGCCACACGATTCGTGAATTTGAAGGTCGCCTGGGCGTCCGGCTGCTGACCCGCAACACCAGAGGCGTTAATCCCACCGAGGCCGGGGAGCGCCTGCTTCGAACTGCTGCACCCCGGCTCGACGAGATCGAAGCGGAGCTTGCCGCCTTGTTTGACGAGACGCCCGCCGCGACTATTCGGATCACGGCCGGAGACCATCCGGTTCGATCGATCCTCTGGCCAAAGCTGGCCAAGCTTCTGAGGAGCTATCCGGACATTAAGGTCGAAATCAACCTGGATAATAGCAACGTGGACATCGTCGACCAGCGTTACGACGCGGGAGTGCGTCTCGGCGAGCAGGTCGCCAAGGATATGATTGCGGTGCGTATCGGGCCCGAGGTCCGCTTTGCGGCAGTCGGCTCGCCTTCATACTTCGCGGACCGGCCTCTCCCGGTCACCCCGAGCGATTTGATCAATCACAAATGCATCAATCTGCGTCTTCCCACATACGGCGGACTATACGCTTGGGAGTTCCAAAAAGATGGCCATGAAGTGAAAGTGCGCGCGGAAGGCCAACTCATTTTCAACGGCATCTTCGAAGTGCTTGAGGCCGCGGTAGCCGGCTTTGGCGTTGCCTACGTGCCTGATGACTTGGCGTTACCCCACATCGCAAAATGCGATCTCATGAAAGTTCTCGACGATTGGTGCGCCCCTTGGCCCGGATACCATCTCTATTACCCGATCAGCCGCCAATCCTCGGCGGCATTTGACGTCGTTGTCGACGCACTCCGCCACCGGGAATAGCACGGTAGCTTTTCAAAGCTGCCTTGCCCGTGCCGGAGCTAGACTAGGTCGGACGCGATGCCCCCTCAGGACGCCGCGCGTTGCAGTCGCCCCATCATCGGTCGCGAAATGTCCCTCGGTGCCCTGATCCAGCGATGCAACGTAACCAAGGTCGTCGAAACGGCGGCCGCCGCGGCCGTGCCGAACATGAAGCCCGGCTCGACAATCGACATGATGCAGACCAACCACGGGGTCAGTTCTCCCCGGTCATCCAGGCCCTTCAGCGCCGCCAGGATCGGCCGGCGAGAACGTCTCATCTAACCCGTTCAATCCGGACAGTGACCGGACCGGGCCGATCAAAAATCGAAACGTCGCCCGTCACTCGGCCGAGTGAGATAATCCCGGGTTGAGGGACGCGACCGTCGCGATAGTAAATGACAAAGTGATCGGAGCTCCAGAGTCCCAATGTACCGGTCGCGAAATCGAACTGCCGCTCGACCGCAGGCAAGGGCGAAGGCAGATTGCCGGTCTTTTCCTGACGGAGGTGGTCGCGCATTTCGATCGAGAGCGGCAACATCTGGACCAGCGTTCGGGTGGCGTTGTTGTCGACCAGTTCTGCAGTGACCTTGCCCCATTCAGACGAAATCAGAATGCGCTCTTGTGCCATTGCAGGCCCTATCAATCCGAATGTAATGACGAAAGCTCTGAAGAGTAAATTCAGCATTTTGCAGGCTCCTACACTGGCTGGTACGACCATCATGGGCCGCCCTCGAACATTTAGTTGCCGGCTACCATGTGGTTCATATTCACCTTCAAGGCGCATGTTTCGGCCTTTGCTCCAGATCGATACCTTCTGCGGACGTCGCGCGGAACGTCCGGAAAAAGTACCTCTATGAAAACCTTGGCCGGACCATGCCTTCGCTATCACATTCTCGTCGCGACAGTACGCGCGATCGCGAGGCACCGGACAGCGAGACGCCGGCAAGTCCCTTACGATCTGGCGGGCATGCTGTGTACGGCTTCCACACTTGCTCATCGCGGGGAATGAAACTTGAGTTTGGAAATAAGATGCTATCAACCGGCATAAACGCGTCACCGAGGTAGCGCGAAAGCAACCAATTTCGTACCCGCCGGCAGCGAGAAGGCTGGACGACCGCCGGTCGCGATAACAACGATCTGGCGGCCGCTGAGCGGCGCGCGATACGTCATCGGCGTTGCCGTCGCGGCGAACGGCAGGCGGCCATGCCACAGTTCGCGCCCCGTGATGCTATCCAGCGCCCGGAAGGTCCGTTCGGCCGCGGCGGCAACGAGCACGAGACCTCCACGTGTCACCACCGATCCGCCCGAGTTCGGCGGACCGATCGTGACCGGAAGCATCGAGGGAATACCGAGCGGACCGGTGTCGCGTGCGGTGCCGAGCGGCTTTGACCAGAGCAGTTTGCCACTGGTCAGGTCGATCGCGGAAATCGAGCCCCAAGGCGGTGCGGTGCAGGGGGTGCCGAGCGGAGAAAGAAAGTTCGTACCGACTGCGCCATAAGGTGTGTTGAGCATCGGCCGGTCGCGCGACCCACCAGCGTCCAGGCCGTCATGCACGGTGAGCTTCTGCTTGATCGCCTCAGCGCGCGTCATCAGTTCCACGCGATCTGGAAGCTGCATCCAGTTAGCCACCATAATCCCGCGATCGACGTCGATAGAGGCGCTACCCCAGTTGATCCCGCCGATCGATCCCGGCGCTATGAGCACCGGCTTGTCGAGGGTCAGCGGGGTGAACTGCCCCTCGTAACGCGAGCGTTTGAATAAGATCCGGCAGATCATCTGGTCGATTGGCGTCACACCCCACATGTCTTTCTCGCGCAGCGTCGGCGCCCGGAGGGCGGGCAGACCAATCGAAGCGGGCTGCGTAGGCGACAGCCGCTCGCCTGGCGCAGTGCCGCCTTGCGGTACAGCCTGTTCCGCAACGGGCAGGATCGGTTGGCCCGTCACCCGATCGAGCACGAAGATCTCGCCGCGCTTGGTCGGCTGGATCAGCGCCCGGCGGATGCCCTCCAGGGTCGGCAGGTCCACCAGCGTCGGTTGCGAAGGCACGTCATAATCCCAGATGTCGTGGTGCACTGTCTGGAAGCGCCAGCGCAGCCGGCCCGTCTCGGCATCGAGGGCGATCACCGACGAGCCGAGATCCTCATCGAACGGCCGCCGCTGGCCGCCGTAGTTGTCCGGGGTCGCGCCGCCCATCGGTAGATAGACGAGACCAAGCGCCTCGTCCGCACTGATCGGCGCCCAACTATTGGGCGAGGATCGCGTGTATGTCTGGCCCTCCGGCGGCGCGCCGGTGCGCTCTGGATGAGCCGGATCGAAGGCCCAGGCGAGTTCGCCGGAAACGGCGTCATAGGCACGAATGACGCCGGAGGGTCCACCCCATTCCTGGCCATCGGGGATGCCGCCGCCCACCACGACCTTGCCCCGCACGATCTGCGGGGCCGAACTCACATAGTAGTGGCCATACGGATAGTGGCCGATCCCCTCCTTGAGGTCGATGCGGCCGCCGTTCCCGAAGCCGGGACAGGGTTCGCCGGTCCTGCCGTCAAGCGCGAGCAAATTTGGCGTCTGGTTGGCGAAGAAGATGCGTTCGGCGCACAAGCCATTCGCGCCCGGCACGCGATAGTACGCAACCCCGCGGCAGGGTTTGCCCGACTCGGTCGCCCCTGCCGTCGTGTCCTGTCGCCAGCGAAGTGCTCCCGTCTCGGCATCGAAAGCAGAGACGCGGTTGTAGCCATCGCAAGCATAGAGCGTGTCACCGATCATGATTGGGGTGACTTCCAGCCCGTTCGGCCTGGCTCCGAGCGGCCCCAGATCGGCTTCCCAGATTTTCTCTAGTTGGGCGACATTGCTTGCGTTGATTTCGGAAAGAGGACTGAAGCGCGTGCCGCCCTGGTCGTTGCCGAACGCCGGCCAATCGCTATGGCCAATCGATGCGAGGGGTTGAGCGAGGCGGCTCGGCGACGTAGATTGTATGCCGGTTCGCAGAACGGGCGCTGGTGGGGCGTCAGGCCCGATCGCGTGCAAGGCCGCTCCGAGCAATACCGCGGCGCCCAGCGATCCAGGGAAAACCAGGCGCCAACGCGACACCCGCGATGCGGTTGCCCTGACGCTGCTTTTGCGCACCGCCGGGAGCAATAACAGGAGACCGAGCGCAAAGGGCGCCACCAGACGCGGAACCAGTTGCCAGCCGTTCCCGCCGACCTCCCATAGGGCCCAAACGACCGTCCAAACCAGCATCGCGGCGTAGAGCGCCGCGCCGCGCCAATCACCCCGCCCGATCAGCACCCCGCTGGCCATCACGGCAAGTCCGGTCAAAATGTAATAGGGCGAGCCGCCGTTGAGGACCAGCGCGCCCCCGCCAACCGACAGCGCCGCGCCGATCACTACCAGAATGGCGACAACGAGCAGACGCGTAGCCCGACCCGACTGCGTTGCGATTTCCGCCTCCATTAGATCTCCTCTCTCGCCTGACGCGGATAAGGGAAGATGACGAAGCATTACTGGTCCGCGTTACTGCCGCCTGTTCTGCTCAATGCAACGATGAGAATTAATCATCCGTCGGTAACCGACCATGCCGCCACTACGCGTCCCTCTTCGATGTGCAGGCTGCGGCCACGGTGGCCCTCGCTCATGCCATCAGGTAGCGGTCGAAGAAGGCGTTGAGCTTGTCGAACGGAATGAGATCCACGCGGTCATAGAGGTCGACATGGCCGGCGCCCAGGACCCAGACAAGCTCTTTCGGCTCGGCCGCACGCTTGTAGGCATCTTCGCTGAATTCGCGAGAGTGAGCCTGGTCGCCGGTGATGAACAGCATCGGACGAGGTGAAATCGTCTCGATATCGTTGAACGGGTAGAAGTTCATGAACTTGACGTTGCTGGTCAGGGCCGGATGCGTCGTGGTCAGCCGCGTTGCACCTGGGGGCGTATATTCGCCTCGCGGCGTGCGGTAGAAGTCATAAAACTCGCGCTGAATGGGGTGCGTGTTCGCGTTCAATTCATGCACGGTCCCGCCGGTCAGCTGGATTTTACCGCCGGCGAACTCCGCATAGCGTTGCTGCGCAGCCGCTGCGATGATCTCCTTGCGCTGCGCCACCGTCTGCGAGAGATTCAGCGCGTTACGGTTGGCGGCGCCCATATCGTACATGCTGACCGTGGCGATGGCCTTCATGCGCGGATCGATCTTGGCTGCGCTTATGACAAAGCTGCCGCTGCCGCAGATTCCGATGGCGCCGATGCGCTCCCTGTCGACAAACGGCTGGGTGCCGAGGAAATCGACGCCTGCGCTGAAGGCCTCCGAATAGACGTCCGGCGAAACCAGGTTTCGGGACCGCCCCTCACTCTCGCCCCAGAACGGCAGATCGATGGACATGGCGACGAAGCCCTGTTCAGCCATTTTCGTGGCGTACAGGTTCGCGCTCTGCTCCTTCACCGCGCCCATCGGATGGCCGACAATGATGGCCGGATGCCTCGCATTTCGATCGAGGCTCCGGGGCGTGAAAAGGTTGCCTGCGACGTTCATTTGATACTGAGTCTTGAAGGTAACCTTCTGCGAGGTCACCCGGTCGCTAGTGTAGAAGTTGTTGGCGCCATTGGACATATCTTGAGCCTTTGCAAACGGAATACCGATGGCCGACATCATGCCGACCGCAGCGGCACCGGCGCCAGTTATCTTCAGGAAGTTACGGCGGCCGACATCGAGCTGGGCTTGTTTGATTAGATTGCTAGTCTCATTCTTCTCGTTCACCTTGCGCTCCATGAACTGCTGCTGCGATTGCAATATAGGCGCCGGAAGACAACCCGATTAGATCGCTAGCTTCGCTTGTCGATATGAGCAGGGCTTATCAATGAAGAGGGTTTGCGCGAACACCGTGGCGTGAAAGATCATCCTCCCTGTCCGCCGATCACATCGCTGGTCCCGATGTAAGGATCATTTCTCCAGGCCGGACGGTCATGCCGGGCCCTTGATCCGGTTCGGCAAAAGAACCGGGCTGATGGGAATTCCGTTCCAGAAGACCAAAACGCGGCCTTGGCATTAGATGGCGCCGTTGAGGTTGCCGTCAGTATCCGCTCGCATCGAATCTGATGCAGGGCCGTTTATCGTGCCCGCTTATGACCCTTTGCAGATTATGGGGGTAATCGGCCGGGAACAACGGGCCAAGGACGATAGTTGGGGATCATCGTAAGGCGCAACGCACGTGCTCTCCTAAGAGCATCAGGCCGTCGAACACGAAGGCCTAAGATACGCAGCGATTGATACGACGGGCGGCGGCCATCGGGGCTGGCCTAACTCGCTCACGTCGGCAGCGGTCTAAGAAACCTACTAAATGAGTTTGGCAGTTATTCGTAGCGGCTGGCTCGGAAACCGGAGATAAGATGCTGTCGTCGCCGATCTGCCGGCGATCGGAACCAACCTGCAGGATCACGTGCTAACCCGTATAAGTACAGAGCGCATGGAGTCGCTGCTGCGCCAGCAGGCGGTTGAGCGTTTCGGTGACGCACAGCGCTGGCGCGAGTGCCAGGACACGAGCAAGCTGCCTGCCGGTCGCGCAGCGACGCCTCAAGAGATCGCCGATGTGGTGGCCTTCCTCGCCTCCGCACGTGCCAGCTACATGAGCGGAACCATCGTCACGGTGGATAGTGGTCGCTCCTACCGTTCCTAGACAGCGGGCCGGGGCAAAAGTCCACCCCCCGATAGAAAAACATGCGCCGTAGCGGGTCACGGAGGAGACCTGCATGACCGGCGCGGCAATCGGAAAGCCTTTGCGGGCGCACGGCGAATAGCACCGATCGCTGTGGTGCCGCGGCCGATCCGCAAGTCGAGGAAGATGCGACCACGCCGACGCGCGTGCACCGACAAGATGTAGTCGTCGGGATATCGAGCAGCGAGCGCCGATGTGCGACGGCGGATGACCATGGGGCACATCAGATGGATGAACGCCAAGCGCTTGAACTGTTCGGAGCGGTAAGCAGTATGGCAAAACAAAGAGTTGCGCCTCGCGCGAACGAAGAACACCAAGCGGTAAAATGGCCGAACACCCAAATTACTATTTTCCCTTTTCGGAAGCGAAGGAAGTGATGAAGAACCGCATTGAGCCAGTTTCTACTGGCTCGCCGTCGGTGGGGATGCAGTCATCAACACTGAGCTCGCGCTTTTCAATAGGACCGGCAACATGTTGGCCTTTGGGCCGTCTTCGCCATATGCTCCCAACACGCCATCAGACCGCATGAAAAAGTGGAAAGGAACTTGGCAAGATCGCAGAGAAGCTTGTCAAACTCGCGCTCAACGAAACGGTGGGCGCGAGCATTAGCATCGGCCTCGTGTTGATAGACCCAGTGGCAAGGGTTCGCGGGCGACCAGTAGGTCACGCGTTCGGTCACTCGATGCGATCAATTCGGAAATCAAGGCTGCCCCGCTTTCATGGTCACGAATTCCCAGCAGGCTATGATGCAAGGTCAGCCTGACGTTGAACAACATGCTGCGGCAGGAACGACCCTATCTCCCAGAATGGGAGCACTTTGCTCCAAGGCAGCAAAGTCAGTGAACCTGCAGTCGCGGGATTTCTCACTATTCTTAACCGCTTCTGACGAGTGCGCGTCATCGCGGCCGCGACCGGTGCCGGGTCAGGCGACGGTTGTTGATTGATCAGCCGATCAAACTTACTCAGCACCATTGATAGCTGAGATGCCGTCACCTCTCGGGGGTCAAGTTCCGATATCGCATCCTCCCAGAATCTCGCGGGCTCAAGACCCAGGCGGGTCGAGCGGAAGGCAAACGGCTTGACGAGACAAGTCCTGACAGCATGAGGGAGTGTTCTCAGGATCGGGTCATGACGTTCGTAGCGCCGAAGCTCTGTGAGATATAGGCACAAACTCCCAAGGCACCCACCGCTTGTGCGCCTCCTTCTCGGTACGTGCAGCCTTCAGAATGATCTTGGCTTCATCATCCGAGTATCCTCACCTCTTCTCTGACGATCGGCTCCTCAGATCAATGTTGATACGAGCGGCCGGATTGGCGTCGAGTTTTCGGTTATCGACCGCGCACTGAAAGGTTGCTCGCACAGGGGCCAACTTGCTGTCGCGAATGGTCTTGGCAGCCCGCCCGCCGCTTCTTAAGGAGTTCTGCTTTCCAGCCAACAAGGTCGTCCGGGCTGATCCGGCGCGCGTCATCATGGCCTAGGAACTCCGAAAGTTCGCCATGACCCGACGCTACGTATACTCCGTCTTTTCATTTGGCTTCTTCTCAACTATAACTATCGGGCAATCATCGCCCTCAATGCGCTGCTGGCCATGGCGCCCGCCGAAGCTATCTACCCGAGCGCCAAAACAGATGTGCGCGGCGATGCTCTCGCCGACGAGCGAAAATACCGCCTCCATATCCCCGCGACGGGTATTCCTGCTGAGGCGTTCTGGTCGCTATCGATGTATGAACTGATGGACGACGGCCGGTTGTTCTTCACCGCAATCCGATCAACCGTTACGCGATTGGCGACCGCACCAGCGGCCTGAGGAAGAACGCCGACGGCAGCATCGACATCCTGATCCAGCATGAACCGCCAACGGCGACAAGGAATCGAGCTGGCTTCCGGCTCCAAGCGGCCAATTAAGGATGGTCTTCCGGGCCTATCAGCTGAGGTCAGATATCCTCGACTACCGGTTTCGGATCCCGGGTGTGGAAAGAATTCAGTAGAGGAGCGTCCACGTCGGATGGCAGTCGCCGTCGAATGAAGTCGTCCGTCTGGGTAAAGCGATTTTCATCTTGCTCTATTCAGGTGCAAGCATTCACTAGAACGCCCTCGTTGGTATAAGCGTCGGCTGCCGCAGCAGAGCACAAGCTGCGCCCTGCTCTGATCACGTGATGCTTGCCGGTCTGTAAAGCGCTTTCGCCGAACGCCGGTCAAGCTCGCAATGGGCGCGATGTTCACGACGAGGTGCAGTCGGCACGCGTAGCGTAACGCGATGTCGCTTATCCGACGATCTGAGAGAAGCGTGCGCTACTCGGACGACACGCGGTCCGGATGGCGCCTCGGTCATCGCCTGCCGGACGCCGACGGCAGGGCACGGATCGGCCCAATAAAAAACACAACCTGCCGATGAAATCACCCGATTCCAAATATCTTATCGATGCTCCTGCATTTTCAGAGCACCATGGTCGCGAATGGCCGACGAACAAGACCACAGATATTTATCTCTCCGCAATCAATCTGTTACGATCTCCCTTCCACACCCATGAAGCGCAACAAGTTCTATTTTGGAATTCAGGTAGTCGCGACGTTGGTGGGGATTCTGATGAAGTGGGATGCACTCGAGGATGAACCCTGTTCGATCGCGCGCACGGTCGCCGTGATCGGCGACCGTTGGACTCTACTCATCTTGCGCGAGAGCTTTCTCCGCATCCGCCGTTTCGACGAGTTTCGGGCCTCGCTCGGAATCACGCGGCACCTGCTGGCGACGCCTCAAGAAGTTGGTGCGGTTCCGCGTTCTGCGAAAGGACCCCGTATCAAGACTCGCCTAAGCGCTACGAGTACATCCTGACTCAGAGGGGCCTCGACCTTTACCCGATCGTCATGTCGATCGTGCACTGGGGCAACACCCATATGGTGGATACACGCGGTCGCCCGATGTTGCATGAACATAAGTCGTGTCAGAAGATGTTCGATGCGGTTCTGGTCTGCTCCGAATGCGGCGAGCCCATTACCGCGAAGGCAGTCCACGTGCATCCTGGTCCGGGCGCGAGAGCTTCTTCTTCCGCAAGGATCAGGGCACGCGCCAACAATCGGTCCGCATGAGTTGGAGCTCCTGCTGTCGAGATGGTATTACGGAATGCGCATTACGCACCGCCACCCTCAGGCTCACCGAGCGGGACGCCCGCGCCGCGACTGTCAAGCAGTCGAGCGCCCCTTCGGTGCGGTCGCTATGGTTGACCATCGTCGAGGATTTCGCCGAAGGTCTCCCAACTCTTCCCATTGAACCTTTGCAACCGGAGTTGCTGGAACGGAAGATAGTCGTCCGGCCCCGTCGTGACCGTGATCCCGGGGAGGAGCAGAGGCAGCTTCAGCTGCTTGAGCGAAGTTGCCTGCTTCATGACGCTATCGCGCGTACACTCGCTGCCGCAAGCGCGAAGCAAGGCGGTCAGCAGATGGGCAGCCTGATAGCCGGAGGCGAAGTTGCCGTTCTTCGGATCGTCGTTGGGCATATATTGCTTCATGAAGCCGAAGTAGTCCTTCACTCCTTGATCTTCCGCCCATTGTGGATCCAGGATGTCCTTCAGATTGCTTGAAGAGATCACGTCCGTCGCATTTTCCAGTCCCGCCGGCTCCAGGAAGGAGATCGACGAGGCCGACGTCGGCAAAAAGAACAGCTCCGGCTTCCAACCCAGTTCCGCCACCCCCTTGATCATCTGCGAGGTGTATTTGCCGAGCACGACACCGAAGAGGACGTCGGCGCCGGACGTCTTCAGGGTCGAAAGCTGAGAGCTGATGGTCGGCGATGTAGGTTCGTAAGTGGTTTCGGCTACGATCATGCTTCCGGCTCGCTCGCCGAGCGCGCGCTTGAAACCGGTCACGTAATCCCGCCCGAAGTCGTCGTTTTGCGACAAGATCGCGATTTTGGCGTTCGGCCTGCTCTTCAACACATGTTTCGCGTATATGGCCCCCTCGGACTCGTAAGCCACCATTCCAGGCATCGTCCAGGGGAATTTCTGCGGATCGGCCCATTTGGTAGCGCCGCTTAGGACGAAGAGTTGCGGGACCTTTTTAGCGTTCAAGTATCGGTGCACGGCATTGTTCGTGGCGGTGCCGAGCGAGCCGAACATCAGCAACACCTCTTCCTGCTCGACCAGTTTGCGGGTCTGCTCCACCGTTCTCGGCGGAGAATAACCGTCATCGAGCGTGATGAACTTTACCTTTCTGCCGCCTATCCCACCTTGAGCGTTGATCATCCCGAGGTAGGCCTCCTCGGCACGTCCGATCGCCCCGAAGCCCGAAGCGGGCCCGCTGTAGGGCATCGTCTGTCCGATCTTCAGCGCGTCCTGACCATCTCCGGCGTTCGCAGCGCCGAAAATTCCGAGCGCCGCGAGCAAGATCGTCGTGGTCTTCTTCATCGCAACTTCCCTCCAAAGTTCCTATGGCACCCGCATTCGGCGCTTACTAACCTTCGATCACTCGCCGCGACCTTCCTAGCCGTCAAGCAACCGCGCAGGTCGCCGGCAAGTGAGAAGCAAAGGCGTCAATGCTTACGCGCGGATCGGCCTGCTTGCGATGCTACGAAGCCATCCAGCGCGCCGGCTAGTTCGTTAGGGCGCGAGAGGAATGGCGAGTGATCCGTGTCCAAGGTAGAAACGTATCGGACCCTACCGTTCTGATGCATCCGTCTCTGCGCGCCGATCGATATGGCCCGGTCCTGCAGACACTCGATGTAGTATCTCGGCAGTGCCGCGGCCGATAAGTCGCCTAGGGAGACGGGCGTAGCCGCTGGTAGACCCGGCTGCTCGCGGCGCAAATGCGAGACCGCCTTCCGAACGGCCTCCTCGCTGCAGCTCGAGTAGAAACACTCTCGGAGATGTTCGTTCGGGACCGAAGCCGTTCCCTTCTCCTGATCGAGCACCATGACCTGGTTCAAACGGCTGTCCGCATCTTGCGAAGCAAGATCAAGAAGGGATTGCCCGTTCGGTGGAACGAATGCGGCGAGGTACACGAGCGCCTCGATTCGGTCCGCTACCTTTTCCGCGGCTTGCGTGGTCACCACCCCGCCCATCGAATGACCGAGCAACCAAACTGGGCGGCCGATGCGATTGATCCGATCCGCGACGCGTGAGGCGCATGCATCGAGGCTGACTTCCGAAGCTGCCGTCCGATCATCTCCCAAACCCGGGAGGTCCAGAACATGAGCGGCATGCCCGTAAGATGCGAGCGCCGGAATGAGGTCATCCCAACACCACGCGCCGTGCCATGCGCCATGTATCAACACAAACTCGGCCATCCGCGACTCCTCCAAAGAACAACGCTATCGACTAGTGAAACCCAGCCTGCACGGATCGCCGACCTCATGACGAAGAAGCTGACGCTTCCGACCGGCGACGGAGCATGAGCAAGCTCCATTTTTCTCCGGGAAATTTGCGATACGGGCGGCAGAAGCGCCTGCGCGAATGATGCGCCCATCGCTTCGTGCCTGAACGGCGCAAACGCAGATGTTGGTGGCTCGTCGAGCAACAGCTCCGGCATTTCGCATCCCTCCCTCTCGCAGCGATGTCGCCGCAGCTAATTTGACAGACCATACTGGATTAAATTAACAGCGTCAACTTTTGCGGCCAATCTGAAGATCTGCACGCCTGTTCAGGCATGAAGGCCATCGGCTCAGACCAACATGCCTAGCTCGAGAGCTGTCGGCAGACACGGTTCTGCGGAAGAAGAATGTATTGGCCGAGGTCGCTCGTACGTCAGCTGTAAGCGGATCCTGACTCGCCGCTCGAACCACGAGCGAGATCATGAGCCTCATCTCGGACGGCTGCTCGCCGGCTGCGAGGCGCATAGCGATAGATGTGATTTCTCGATGAGCTAGTGAATTGGCTCACATCCATTTTGCCGAGTCCGAGCCAACTTCCACGATACAGTTTACTCCATTTTCGGTAGTCATTGGAGATCATTGTATGCAGAAGTTTCGTCACGATTTTTCGGCTTCGGAGCGCCGTGCAGTTCGCAAATGGAGACTTGCCGTGGTCAGCTTCTACGGCTCGCTGTTGGCGATAACTGCAGCGCTTGCTTCAGTTGCCCACCGTGACGTGCAAATTGCGCACAAGGACCCGCCGACGGCAAGGCTGGAAATGCCGTGAACAGGGAAACTCGCCCCGTCTTGGATCCATCGCTCTGCGATAGAGCTTTTGAGGCGCATAATAGCGCCCGAGACCCTCAATTCGCGGGCGGCTGCTGGCCTTCGGATCGAGGTGAAAAGTAAGCAAATCCCCGCTTCGCCAAGCATCAGTTCAGATCTTCTTGCTTCGCCCTATGACTTTCAGAGGCGGTTTTCCAGCCTTTGCCTTGCCTCTTAAACGCGCAGCACCAGGTGCCGCCGCGCCTCTGTAGATCAGACGTGCGGTAGCTTGGTGCAGTTGGTCCCGCGCTGCCACGGACTCTAGAAATCCTCCCAGGTGCATCATCACACTTCCATGTGCGGCGACCCAGAAGGCACGTCCGAGCTCGACTGGGTCGCCCTCCAGGTGCCCGTCGTCGACGAGGGATTGCACATAGTCCGTCATGGTGGCGAAGAACCGGGCGACAGTCTGCGAGAACGCCGGCAACCTCATTTCCGGCGCGCGAGAATCGAAGATCAGTCGGTATGAATCTGGCTCATCCAGCGCGAACTGCAAGTACGCTTGCCCCACTGATCTCGCGTTCTCACGTGCATCCCGGCCGGGTTCAAAAGCCGCCTCGAGCCTGCTGCAGAATCGGTTCAGAGCGGCGGCGCGGACAGCCAAAAGTATTTCGTCCTTGTCCGCGAAATAGCGATAGGCTGCAGTCTGGCTGTACCCCAGCGCCTTTGCGATCTGGCGCATCGTAACGCCTTCCACGCCCTTGGTCGCGAACAGCTTCTCGGCAGCTCGGACGAGGCGCCCTCTGAAAGCATCGATCTGTTCATCCGTGAGCTGCTTTCGCATCCATTTGATCCGATTTTCCGGTTTGGTTCGTCCGCGTGTCGATGAATACTTCTCGGGCCGGAAAAATCAACGATTTCGATGGATTAGGAGCGCGTCTGGATCGTCATGCGGAAGACTCTACGATTGCCTCGAAGCTGTATCCGTCGAGCAGTGCGCGGACGGCAGCAGTCTGAGCAGCCGAGGGGCCGCTCAGCTTGACTTCCACTCTCATCCCGCGCTTCCCTCCCAGGGCGGCCGACACCTCGACGCCTGCATCGCCGATTGCCTGCCCCAATGTACGCAAGACGAACCTACGGACGGCATCGATTCTGAGTTCGGGCTTGAAAATTTTGCCCACGCCCGTGATCGGAATGGATGGGACGATGTAGTAGTGCTTAGGCCAGGCGGGCCGTTCGCCCATTCGGGGCTCGGCGAATGCCCGGAGTTCATCCTCCGTTGCATTTGCGCCAGGCTTCAGCATGACGTAACAGACAGGCAGCTCTCCGGCATACTTGTCCGGCTCGCCGACCGCAGCGGCGATCGAGACTGCCTCATGCTGCTGAAGTGTCTCCTCGATCAGGAGCGGGTCGATGTTGTGTCCGCTGCGGATGATCAGGTCCTTCGCTCGTCCTGCGATGTATACCCTCCCCGCCTCGTCCATGTACGCGAGATCTCCGCTGTCGAGCACGCCGTTCCTGACGAGATCGCCGCTATCCTGATTGCCGCAGTACCCCGGCGTAACCGTCGGGCCTGAGATGGTGAGGACACCGATTTCGTTGGGCCGACATTCGTCTCCGAGCGAACCTCCGGAAAGGAGCTTCCTTACCGAAAGCCTCGTATACGGTAAGCGAAAGCCGACTGAGCCGATGACGCGGTCCGCGTCGGCAGGCATGATCGTGGCGAGCCCACCGCATTCCGTCATGCCGAACAGTTCGTGCACTTGCACTCCGGTCTTTTTTTCGTACTGCTCGACCACCGCTCTCGGCGCTGCGGCGCCACCTGAGATCGCGAAACGGACTTTCGAGAGATCGTCTCGATCTAAGGGCACGTCGAGAAGCGTGGACATGACCGTGGGAACTCCGCCCGAGATGGTAGCACCGTGGCGCTTGAGGATTTTCCAGATGTTCCTGACCATCAGCGGGTTGCGGTAACCCGATGGAGAAAGAACTATCAGGCGCCCGCCGGCCATGAAGAGCGCCAAGCCGCAGCAGATCGTACCCGCGACATGAAACATCGGAAGCCCATGCGGCAACACGTCGCTTTCCGTATAGCCGAGCATGGCCGCGCCCCCGAAGGCCGCTACGATCTGATTGCGATGCGTATGAGCCACGAGTTTGGGGGATCCGGTGGTGCCGCCGGTGTGGAAATAAGCGGCGATCTGATCCCTTCCTCTTGCCCTTCCGAAACCCAGTTTGCGGCTATCGGCACTTTTGAGGGCCGCCGGGAAGGCAATTGCACCGTCGATCTCGACATTCGGCGGAGACACATGGATCAGCTTCAATTCGGGCAGCAGCCTGGATACGGCGACCGCCTTCTCCCAGATGTCGGACTGCGGGCTCGGTCCGAGCGCCACCAGGACCCGCGCACCCGATGTTCGTAGAAGTTGCGCGATGTTTTCGGGCTGGAGGAGAAAGTTGATAGGAACAGCAAAACCCGCAGTTTCCGCTCCCCATAAGGCGAAGTGCGTTTCTATGAGGTGAGGGAGAAGGATGCCGACGCCCGGTTGGGGGCCACCGATTCCAGTGAAGGAGTTGGCTGCGGCGGTGATGCCTGCCAGCAGATCCCGATACGAGATCTCACGCGGTGTCTCGTCGTCCTCGCCGGTGCTGATGGCTGTGAGCGCAATTCGATCGCCAAGTCGCTCTGCGCTCGCCACGAACAGATCATAAATGCTGCGGGCGCTGCAGCGATCCGCGAATGTTTTCTCCGTCTCGAACCGCTCTATGTCGGTCAAATTTCTCAACTGAAATTGGCGTTCCACCGGCATCGGTTCGCTCCCTAAGGGACGCATTTATGCGTCCTTGTTCATTCGGCATGCCGCCGGGCGCTGGGGACGTCCGACTACCGGCATGTGATCGTATCGCCGCCTTTGATCGTCGGCCGCCATGACGCTACCTGTTTATTTAACGCTGTCAACTTTACTCAGATGCCGGCGGCCGGCAACCGTCACTTTCTTGCAAGCTCTGCGTCGATTCAGGTCGGCACGCAACAGAACGCCTCGAGGTCCGCTGCTGGCGACACGGTGGTGTATCTCTGGCCACGGGAGAGGTAGTGGTCGAGGAGCCACATACGATCCACACCCCAGAACAGCTCCTTCCCGATCGCGAAAGTCGGCGAGCCGAAAACCCCTCGGGAAATCGCCTTTTCTGTCACATCCTTCAGCAGCCGCCGCGTTTCGGGTGAGCGGATGGCTACGCGCACCTCCGCTTCACTCATTCCGAATGGTTTTGCGATTTCGATCAGATTGGCTTCCTCGCTCATGTCGCGGCGCTCTGACCATTGGCCCCGGAAGATGGCTTTGGCCAAGCTCCCTGCAATCTCTGGAGGGGCGGCATAAAACAGCTGCGCCGGCGGGAGGGGATTTTTCATTTCCACCGGATCCAACGGCACGCCTAAGACTGCCGCGAGCCGAGCTATATCCCTTTCAATGTATGGAGCCTTCAAGGGCGTCTCCATGTTCGGCCGGAGACCCATCACCTTCACCACCGCCACGCCGATGCGGAAGGGATTCCAACGGACGCTGCAATCGTGCCGCTTTGCAAGGGCATCGATGCGTGTAGACGCGAGATATCCATACGGCGAAAGGAAATCGAAATAGAAGTCAATGTGTTCCATCGGTAGGCTTTCGGTGAGTTGTTGTAGGGCTCTGAACAGTCTACCTGTCGAGGCGTTACGTAACCGGCAGGCTGTACCGGAGATGATAGCCGATAAACTTGACGGTGTTAAATTTTGTGCTATGTTGTGGGTATAAGCCTCCGCATCCCATCGAGTGTTAGGTTCAAATCCCGGACATGCAACCTCTCAAATTACTATTTGAAGCAGCAGCCTGAACGGATGGATTGGTTGGCCATTCCGTGGGGAATCCGAGAACCGAAGTTGCAATCACCAGGAACGAACTGTGGTTGTTGGTGGATATGGCCGGAGGGTCGGGATCGTCCTGCTACCCCTGCGTCCCGAACCCGATTATTGCAGCGTATAGCCGTTGAAAAACCTATATCTTTGGTTCTGTTTGCGGACGATTACCCCCGTTCGTTCGTGGTGTAGCCGGGGTTATTCTGGGGTTGGCCCGGTCCGTGCTGGATCGCTTTCAACCGACGGTTTTACAGCCGGTTGCTGGGAGAGACTGTCCGTGCCGACCGGGAATTTTTTGCGATCGCTTTCGATATCGGCGATCGCCCGCGCGATAGTCTCGCGGTATCTGGCGAACGGCGGCCGGACGCCGTGGGTCAGCAGCGCGCGGCGGACCGTGTGAGAACTGCCGGTAACGAAAACCGCAACGCCCCTCTTGCGGGCCTTCCGCGCGATCCGGCTGATCGTATTTGCCGCCGAGGAGTCGAGGAACGGCACGCCCCCGACCATGAGGCGCCAGGAAAGTGTCTTCCATCAGTGCGTCGGCCATGGATGATCTGGAGCACGTGCCGCGAACGCCTGCAAATCAACGTCAGGAGCAGTTCGCGCGATTGCGGGACCGTATCGAAGCGTGTGCATCGCGCAAATTCCTGGCCCGGGAGTTCGAAGGGAATCCCCCCGGCATCATCGTGCGCAGCATCGACCTTAGGACCTAAAGACGCTGCCGCTTAGCGGGCCCAATTCCCGGGGAACCGGTCCGCGGGTGATGAAGTGGCGTGCCGTCGTCTCCTCGCGCATAGCGCACGATGTCTTTGCCGTGGGGCTAACGCCGGCGAAACACGTGCGGCCATGGCGCAATATTCCCGTACTAGCTCAAGGACAGCCCCAACGGGCAAAACCATAGAAAATCGTCCGACCGGCGGATGCCGCGGTCCTCCATCCAGCGAGCAAAGCGCGTCCAGGACCACGGAGATAGCTCTCTGTCCTGGCCGATAATCTGACGCGGTCATGAACATCGTCGGGACCACGCCACTGATAGCTGCGATCACGGGCGGGGATCGCTCTTCAGAGACGATGGCGCTGCGACCTTCTGACTAGAGAGCAAGAACGTGCTGTACGCATCACGACAAAGGCCTACCGAGGAGCGATAGGGGCGGCAGTTGTTCGCCTCGAAGCTGTCCATGAAGCGGTGACGTCCGAAGTCGCTGCTCGTCCTCATAGCGGCAGCGTGCGTGCCATCGGAAGGCGCAATCCCAATAGGCTGGATGTTTTTGCCAAGCGCGGATGCAAGCGGCGTCCTGCGGCTGCGAATGCGCTCGTGCGCGCAAACAACAACAAACAACAAAGGAGACCATCATGAGAATGCCCGACATTTTGCAAGGTGAGGCGCGGACCCGCTTTCTCCAGGGTATCGCGTTCGGCGCTGTTGCCGCGGTGGCGATCGGATTCATGTGGGGCGGCTGGATCACCGGCGGCACCGCCAAAACCATGACCGCCATGGCAGAGAGCAACGGCCGGATGTCTGTCCTGGTCCCGATCTGCGTCGCGCAGTTCACCGCGGTCGACGGCGCCGTCGCCAAGTTCAAAGCGGCGGGTTCCTATTCAAAGGACAACGTCATCAGCGAATACGTCAAGGCCGTTGCCGCCACGAGCATGGACTATTCATTCGCGAGGGCCTGCGCCGCCGGCGTCGAAGCCGAACTCTCGAAGACGGCGACGAAGAGCTGAGCGATCGGTTGGTCCAGACAGAGGTTGCAGTGAAATGAATGGTCAAATATCCGGACGGCGGTCCTATCTTGTCTACGGCTTGCTGGCCGCCATCCTGTTCGGCGGCTATGTGCTGGTCAATGGGGTTCAAACCGACAACTCCGCAACCATGGCCCCGAATCTGACATTCAATCGCTGACGTCTCGCACACTTTTCTTTCTCGCTGCGTCGGGCGAGAAGGCTCCCTGTTGGCGCCGATCGGAACGACTTACGGCAACTTGCCACGGGGCTTGTCTGGCTGCACCGCAACGGCATGGATGCCTTGACGAGACGGCGCCTCGAAGACGATTTTGACGGTGGCTCAATCGATCCGAGCGGCGATCACCAAGCTACTTTTGCACAAGAATCGGTTACTAATTATCGGGCTGATTGATCGCCGATTGATCGCACTGGGCATCACGGGCTTAGCGCATCTCAACGCAACTTCTAGTGACCCAACCACGAGCCCGATGGATCGATTGGGACCGGCTAAGCGCTCCAGTGGCCGGAACGAACCGGCCGGTGTAAGCTTGATCTCCTTTCGGATATGCGTTTGATCTGCGGGAGTTTGCGGAGATCTCCATCGCGCCAGAGGAGGTCGAATACATAAAAGATCAGTCGATCCTGCCGACCGGCTGCAAGTTCAGCCTGCAATTCCGAAAAGTTCGTGCGGCCCTCGTGGACTACGACCACTTCTCCATCAATGATCGCTTGGCCGGGAATGTCGAGGGCGCCAGCAATGACCGAAAAGCGTTTAGTCCAGTCTAGCCCAGTGCGGGTGTAGACTTTCTTGCGACCGCTATTGACATGAACTTGGACGCGATAGCCGTCGAATTTGATCTCATGAAGCCACTGGTCACCGTTCAGTGCCTTGGTCTTCAGGGTGGCGAGCTGGGGTTTAATGAACCCCGGCATTTCGGTACGCTTTGACACTTAGGAAACTCACAAAAGAAAAGCCAGCCGCACTTTGGAGGGCAACGGCGAGCACTTTACTTACTTCGGGAAAACTCGGAACAATCTGGGGACGTGATCGCTCCTGTCCCCACCGATGCTATAAGGGTGCGCGCAAATACCTTGCGGCGCAGTAACGGAACAGCATTACATCTGAGGGAAATACGCGGAACGAAACGGCTCGTCAGACTTTCTTTGGCTTAGGAGGGCGCCCATGACTTCTAATGCCGTAGAAGGTGCGTGCGCATTCGCTTGGCGGAACTACTTGCTGCTCCACAGCGGTGTGAGCGAAAACGACGAGAGGCGTGCTGCCCTCTACCGCTACATCAGCAGCCTTTGTGATACCGGCGAATACGATTTCGGTCCCTTGCAAATAGCGGCGGTCGCTTACCTGAAAAAATTGGACGAATTGCATGAAGACCGAGATGCGAGGCGCGCAGCAGATCACGCTTTGGCTACGTGTTTAGAATCGCGCGGCGCGTAAGCCGACACAGCTTTTGGAGCACAACACCAGCGCAGAAGGAGCGAACAGCATGGCTGACAAGATACATGAAGCAAACCACTTCGCGCGCGACCAAGAAAGGCGCATCACCGCCGCCACAGCAATCGGCATGAACGCCTTGAAGCCAATTGTGCACTTTCAGGTCTCTATGTTGAGGATGTGGGCCGACAATATCGAGAGGTTCGCGGGCAATTACGAAAAGGGGTTGGAAGAAACCGCGACCGCTGTGGAGGAACAGTCGGACAAGGAACGCGTCGCTTAGAGTCAAACGCGTGCGCAGCGGAGACTTTGTGATGCCAAGGCGCGTAGGCGACTTGGTTACTCAAGAGCGGAGTAGTCCAAGGCGCGGACGCAAAAGCTGGTAGCAAGCCCGAGAACGAGCGCACAGGTCAGCTACGTGTCAAAAGCAGACCCTCGCGCGTCAGATCTAAGTCCGCTCGCCGCTACATCGGAAGGCTGCCTGCTGCAGGTCAACAAGGCGCCCAAGGGCCGCCTCGGCTGACCAGGCCATCGCGGCCTGCGACGGCGACGCCCGGGAAGCCGTCAAGGCGCTCATCGTCGCGAACGGCTTCCTCGAGGCGCAGGTCGAGGAGCTTCGCGCTTCGGTTTCTGCCGGCTACGCGCGCGGCCGTTTCGACATCTCGCGCGATCGAAAGGACTGGTACGACTGAGATGAGCGAGGTCCACCTACTATGTCGCCCTGCCCTTCGTGGCAGCCGAGGACGGCGTCGCCGCCGGCGAGGCGGTCGAATGCTTCAACCCCAACGCGGCCCTGATGAAGGCCGAGGCGCTGTCGCGAAAGCCCGGGATCGTCGGCGCCCTCGCCTTCAGCCGCAGCGGGGATCCCGCGACCGGCGACATCGGGGACGCCACCGTCATCCGCAAATTCGGCGACGTCCCGGACGATCTGAGCGCGCTGTAAGTTCGACATCCCCGCCCGGCACGTCAATTGAGCACGCTCGCCGCAACCGCGCAGAGTCGATTACGTGCCGAGCGCATGAGCGCACTCAGTTGCTGTTAGGTTGCGGGCCCGGTCTCCCAGGCACTCCGGGCTTCGCTCGTTGCGAGTGACGGGTAGTGCCCCTGCCGTCAGGCAGAGGCCGTGATCTCGGCGACGAAGTCGCGATAGGAGCGAAGGGGCCGGCGCAGCAGCGTGGTCAGACGCTCGACGTCGCCGGCATCGGGGATCATCCCGTCGGTGAGGAAGCGCTCGCTCATCAGCCGCATGTCGAAAGCCATCCAGCTGGGCATGAACTGCCTCAGGTTCTTCTCGAAGCCCGCAGTGTCGTCCCCGGGATACGCTATCGAGCGACCCAGCACCTCCGACCAGATGGCGGCGGCTTTCGCCCCAGTGAGCGTGTCCGGACCGACCAGGTTGATGCGGTCGAGCGGAAGCGGCGTGGCGGACTTCTCGCGGCGGACCAGCTCGATGGCCGCGATCTCGCCTATGTCGCGCGCGTCGATCATGGCGAGTCCCTTGCTGCCGATCGGCATCGGGTAGATGCCGTATCCGCTCACCACGTCCTTGATCGTCAGCTCGTTGTTCATGAAGTAGGCGGGGCGCAGGATGGTGGCCTTGAAGCCCATTTGCTCGATCATCCGCTCGACGCCGAACTTACCGGCGAAGTGCGGCACGTTCACGTAGCGATCGCTATGGATCACGGACAAATAGACGATCCGCTCGATCTTTTGTTCTCGCGCCACGTTGAGCGCGATCAACGCTTGGGTGAATTCATCCGCCACGACGGCGTTGAGCAGAAAAAGCGTCGAAACGCCGGAGAACGCGGTGCGCAAGGAATCGACGTCGAGGAGGTCGCCCTTCACTACGTCGACCCCCGCTGGAAACTTGGCTTTCGCGGGATCGCGGACGAGGGCGCGGACATCGGCCCCGCGCTTGCCGAGTTGCTCGATGACTTGGCGGCCGACATTGCCGGTGGCGCCGGTAACGAGGATGGTCATGGGGATCACTCCGGATTGGGATTAGAAAACACCCCCGCAAGTTAGTGATCCACATTCGTGCCGATAGATGCCATATTTGGACAGACCGTCTCATTGGTGGAACACATGGATTTGCTTGCACTCGCCGATTTTAACTTGGTCGCCCGTCACGGAGGGTTCGGACGGGCCGCGCGCGCCTCCGGGCGACCGAAAGCGACGCTTTCTCGCCGGGTCTCCGAACTGGAGGACGGTTTGGACTTGCGCCTTTTCGAGCGCGGAGCGCGCACGCTGAAGCTAACCCAGGAGGGGCGAGCCCTTCATGAACGGACGGGATCGTTGCTTGCCGAACTAGACGAGACGGCGGCGGCGATCGCTTCCGGCGGAAACAAGCCGCGAGGCAGGTTGCGGATCAGCGCACCTCTGCTCTTCTCGCAGACCGCGATGGGAAAGCTGGCCGGCGCTTTCGCGCTGAAATATCCGGAAGTTCGACTCGAGGTTACGGCGGAAGATCGGGCCGTCGACATGGTGGAGGAAGGCTATGACTTGGTGATCCGGGTCAATCCGGATCACGACGAAAGTCTCGTCGGACGAATCTTCCTGCGCGATCGGCTCGTCGTCGTCGCAAGCCCGGACCTCGCAAGGCCGGCAGACGATCACGTTGTGTCCGCGGTATTCCGGGGTCCGGCCGACCAGGCTGCGACTTGGGATTTCGTTTCGCCAACCGGGAAAACACGTATCGTGGTAGATCCCGTTCTTCGCCTTTCGTCGGTCATCATGGCACGGGACGCGGTCCGATCTGGCGCCGGCGCGGGTCGGCTCCCGATTTCACTTGTCAGCCACGACCTGACGGCCGGAAGGCTGGTACATTGGGGCGATGTTGAGGGACCGGAGATCGCTCTCTGGACACTCTATCCATCGCGCCGACTGCTGAGCGCTCGCGTATCGGCGTTTCTCGAATTCCTCAAGGAAGCCTTCCCTTCGGGCGTGCCCGAGGAGCTTGCGGCCTTCATCGACTAGGACGGGTGCTGAAATCTCAAGGATACTCCGACCTCAACCGGCGGATGAACGGATTCGGCGCGAACGGATCCCGTCCGGATGACTGAGCGGTGGCGGTCGATAGGCCGATGCCAGGAGCATCAGGAACAGCGCGCGATGGCTTTGGTACTTGGCGGCGGTCCGACTGCCCGCCGATCCCTGCATCACGGCATGGCCCTCGGTCGTGCACAGGCACCACCGACAGCCTCGGCCGCGCTTTCTCAGGTGGATTTCGAACAGCGGGAGTTGCTCGGGCATCGAATCATCTGTCTCCGCTTCGCAGCGCAGGTTCAAGTGTTCATGGGAAAGGTTTTGAAACCGCAAACAATTGGGAATAGACTCTGCACGTCGGAGCTCGGATTTCTTGGACAATTCCAGAGAATGCGAGTGAGCGGCGCCAGCTAAAGGCCGCCCCAACCTCAACTTCAGATCGCTTCGGTAACCAGAGTCCGCGCGCGAGCGCATGCCCCGCCTCGGATTCCAATTCGGCCGCGCAAGAATGTCGTCCGCTTCCAGCAAGATTGCGCTCTTCATCGATGGCCCCAATCTGTACGCGACGGCGAAGACGCTTGGGTTCGACATCGACTACAAGCGTCTCCTGAACGAATTCCAGGGCCGCGGCACGCTGCTCCCGCCTTCTACTACACGGCCATCATCGAGGATCAGGAATTCTCCTCGATCCGACCGCTGGTCGATTGGCTGGACTACAACTGCTACACGGTGGTCACCAAGGCGACCAAGGAATACGTCGACGCCACCGGTCGCCGCAAGGTCAAGGGCAACATGGACATCGAGCTCGCGGTCCATGCCATGGAGCTCGCCGGCCAGATCGACGAGATGGTCCTGTTTTCGGGCGACGGCGATTTCCGTCCGCTGGTCGAGGCGGTGCAGCGCCGCGGCGTCCGCGTCACTGTGGTCTCCAGCATCGCCAGCCAGCCGCCGATGGCCGCCGACGAACTCCGCCGCCAAGCCGATATCTTCACCGACCTGACGGAGCTGCGGGCCAAGGTGGGACGGGACCCGTCCGAGCGCCCGCCCCGCGAGCGCAGCGAGATACGCCCCGCAGTTCGTGCAGCGTGCGACCGGCACAACTCCGCGCGGCGAAGCCGACGAGTTCAATCGCTGATATCCATCAGATGCCGGTCGGGCACCGCCCAGATTACGCGGCGATCGACTCCGCCAAGATGTCCGCCCGGACGACGCGATTGCGCCCTCGATGCTTGGCCGCATAAAGGGCCTGATCGGCCATGCGCATGACCTTGGCCAGGTCCGTTTTACCGTGGCATTCGGCCAGCCCGATGCTGATCGTCACGTTAGCCGAAATCTCTTCGCTCGAGATTTCCTGGGCGGCGCAGGCCTGCAGAAGCTCCTCGGCGTATAGAGCGGCGCGTTCCCTTGATGTCCCGGTCATCAGGACGGCAAATTCCTCGCCGCCATGCCTTGCCACCAGCATCTGCCTTCGCTCGCCGAAGGAGCGCAGCACCTCCGCGATCGCGATGAGCACCCTGTCTCCGAACTCATGCCCGAACTGATCGTTGATCGCCTTGAAGCGATCGATGTCGCACATCAGCACGGTGGTGGGCAGATTCGCCTTGCGCGCCTCGGTCAGGGCAGACATCGCGGCTTCGTCGAAGCCCCGCCGGTTAAGCAATCCGGTCAATTGGTCGGTACAGGAAATTCGCAGCAGCGCGGCGCGCGCCAACGCCAATTCACGCATCACCAAGGCAGACCGATAGCTCAGGCCTGCCGTCAGCAGCCCCGAAATGAGCATGCTGATCAGGATCGACGATTTGGTCACGAAGCCGGCGCGCACGAACGCCTCCGGATCGGATCCGAACTGCAGGAGGCACAAGGACAACGTCAAGACGACGGTCAGGCCCACGCTCACAGCGGTGCGACCCGCGGTGTGGTGCAGCGCATCCTTATGCGTGATGATATCGTTGGCCATTGGCTCTGCCGTTGTCGGCGACGAGCATTAGCTCATCAACTTCACGGCAAGTTAAGCGAGCTTTTGTGCCGGGAGATGCCGTTAACGCCCGCATAACGACAATGCTCGAATTGTTCTGCCGAGCCCGTTGAGAAGCGAGATGCGTAAGCGCTCGGAGCCGCCTACACTGGTGGATCCGTCCGACGCCGCGCAGCGGCTCCAACGAAAGAACGGCCCCAGCGCTAAGGGGGCTGTGGGCTGGGACCGTCCAGTCGGTGAGTGCCCCGGCGGCGAGGCACCCGACTATGCAAGAGTTCTATCGCCTCAAAGGTTCCTGCCTCCGCGGGCCAAGTTCCTCGGCCGAAACTGAACAAATATTAATAACGCGGAACGAAAATCCTCACCGATGCATTGATGTGCGAGACCGTCGCCCGCCGTCAACGAACGGCGCATGTCGCGGATAGCCAAAGGTCCTTTTGGACCCGCTGTTCAAGAACAAGCGCTCGCGCACGATAGCCAAAGGCGACGGTCTCCGTTCGTTTGAGATCATCACGGGCGTTTTGATCTGAAACCATCGGCATTGGTGTCGAGGTTGCTGGGAGTTCGTCGTGCCAAAGCCTGTTGACATTGACTCCCGGCATATTCGCGCGATCGTCAGAGAGATTGGTGAAAGACTACGCGCGTCATTGAAAGAAGATCGAGAGTTACCCGCATCAAAATGCAAATCGAACGACTACGTCAATCAGAGCTGCAGGCCAAGCGTTGCGCATAACCACGCAACGGTCCGGTCCACTCCAGAACCTCGTACTCGAAGGCAACGCCTTCCGGATCATTTTCGGCAAGCCGAGTCTGAGCAGAGTCGCTCGCAAGGACCTTCAGGGTGATCTTTGTCGCCAATTTCCTTGCTGGTGTTGACATAGATCCAAACCGGAGTGCAAAGGCTGCCGCCATCAGCGCGCATTCGTCTAATGCCAAACACGACCGCGGCGGCATCGACCAAGTCTGATTGGCGCCTCAAAGATTTCGATCCCACTCTCGTCCCGAACCGAGATGTAGTTTCCCGGCTATACGTAGCAACACTGACGTCGACATGGATGATTCGGAGCCGGAGATCGAGCATTTCGGCAACTGCCCGGTTTGCCGTGCCTGGTCATGCGCGACCTCGGTTAGGTGATGACGCATATGCACGGCGAGCAGCCGCTCGATCTAACGGGTAAGCCAAAGCCGGATGAACAATAGATCGCGCGAAGCGCTGGGGAAACTCAGCGCATTGACCGGATGATAGCCAAGGAGACCGCGGCAAGTACGACCAGGACGGCAGAACCCGCGATCCAGTACATGATCTCCATGGCCCGAAACGCGCCGCCCCGCCGGGACGTTCCTTTGCCTTAGTCAGCGCGAGCGCTCGCTACCCACGCCCGCCGAGCATCAGATCAATGTGGCGATTTCCTGCCCACCGCTGCAAACAATTCGCACGCCACCAATTCGCATTCGCGCCGGAAACGTTTGCGGCCGGTGTGCATTTTCGATGGGCGTGCTGGATAGCACGCATTGGGCAGGCTCCAGCTGACCATCCAGCCCAGGTCGGCTGGGGCCGCCTTCATTCATCGAATGGGGCGTGTTGGAGAGATCTGGACGGCACGCTCTGGACCCCCAGTCATCATCACGGCTGGCTGGGGGTCTCTCGCCGCGACGAGTTTTTCAGCGCGAAGCGCTCGCCGGCCACGCGGAACAATTCACAGCCTCTTGGCGTTGGCGCGGACTATTCAGTCTACTTTGGGGAATGCATGCCAAATTCGAAGAAGAAAAAGCCCGCCCCCCGGCGGGAATACACTCGCGACGACCTGAAGGCTCTCAAGGCGCACTCGAAAGCCAAGACGCCGATCACGAAGATCTCCAAACAAATGAAGCGGACGGTGCCCGCGTTGCGGGCGAAGGCGCACCAGCTTGGAATCGGCCTCGGCCACCAGCGCTGAGGCGTACTGCTTAGATCAGGGCGCCTGCACTCCAAGCGCCCTGATTGCTTGAGCCGAAATATCCGCAGGATCACGCACGCCCGTTTGCCCGATCTCGATTATCTTCTTGGCCACCAGGTCGGCTATGGGGTCGTTGCGATCAACGAGGCCGAGAGTCCGCATCGCTCGCTGGTAGGCCGTCGTCAGCCGGCCAATTTCTTCAGGGCCCATCGGCACGTTCTGCAGCAAGCGAGCAATAGGCATCTCTCAGTCCCCCCATGGAGCAACACCGTATCATGAAGGAACTGGGAAAAAGTGGAAATAGCGACGCGCCCTGACGGCAGAATTCACGTTTGAGAACAGACCGAAACAAACTGAGATCAGACGCCCGAACGTTTACAGGTAGACGGCGTTGGCATAGGCGTGCTGGATTGCATGCGAGGCGGCCTGGCCTCTATGCCCCCAATGCCCCCAGACCGGGCGTCCTCCTTCCGTCGCCGATCGCTCATGCCTGGGCGGCCGGCGCGGAGTGGAGCTTCTATCAGCGCGAAGTACTCGCTACCCACCGTCGCATTGGGGCGGGTGCAGCGTCACCTTCTCTGCCTCCAGGGCGCTGATCAGGCGCTGGTACGTATCGATCATCGACTGGTCTGGGACGCGGTCGGCAATATGCCTTGCGCTCTCGATCCTCTCCTCGAGGTTCTTGCACTTCGCGCACATGGGCTCTCCCGCTTCAGAAGCGGGGCAACGCCGCGGCGCCGGTTTGGTTCTTCTTTTAGCGCGAAGCACTCGCTACCCACGCCCGCCGTGGGCGCGGCTGCTCGGTCAGTGGCCGTTCATTGGCAGATTGCGTAGGCGTTTACCATGGCGGCCCTGGAGGTGGGCCTACAGGCCCATTGACGGTCCCCCGAAGGAAAGCTTGCCGAAATGCCCACTGAGTTTGAGCTATTCATGCATCCGCCGCTCACGACCACCGTTCCAGGATCGCAGTTTACGACACAAAACCCGGTGATCTTGTAGCAAGTGGCCTGTTTGGTTGTGAACGCCTTAGCGTCCACCGAGAGCCAGCACACTGCCAAGGACACCATAACCAGAATTTTAATACTCAAAACTAATCCCCCTTCTTTCTCGGCATTCGTATCGTGAAACGGGCCCCCCGAAAACAGGGGGGACTTTGGAAAAGGTTGGGGGTCGCTGCGTCCCGAGGTATTCCGCCGCGGCCCGTCTTGGTATCTCCAGAGCGAAGCCCTCGCCGGCCATGCTTCCCAGGAACGATGGCCAGGCCACAGCGTGGACTTGACGGCGACCGAAGTCGCCCCGACGCGGCCCCGGCTCAAAACACTCCATGGATGGGACATCTCGCCGGGGTCGCTTCCTCCTCAGCGCGAAGCGCTGGCTACATCCGTGGGCACAAGCAAAGGGCCGCAGATTCACCCTCTGCGGCCCGCTGATAAGTATGCTTACGTGTTGAAACGCGCCGGCACCGTACCCCAGATCCATTTCAGATGTGTGTCGTGACGCCCCGTATGACTACGGGTGCAATTTGCAGCGCCTTGCGGCGATCGAGCGCGCGGCCGGAATTGGAATCTCCAGGGCGAAGCCCTCGCCCGGCAGGAACGATCCGCTGGGCCGCTGCGTAGACTCAGCGGGCGAAAGGAAGCGCCCCTGACGCGACCCCGGCTCGCAACACTCATGGAAAAATCTCTGGCCGGGGTCGCTCCCTCTCCCTCGCTGCGGTCGTGGGATCGATATGCCGATTGAGGTCTTACATGGACGCCCGCTGGAGCCGGAGGAGCTGGAGATGATCCGGATGCAGATCGAGGCGTTCGATAGGATCGAGGCGATCGATCCCGAAATCCGCAGGATCGTCGAACGCAACTGGCCGCACTTGTTGGCGAAGCTGCCGCCCGACGAGGACGACTGAACGACGCCCCGGCGCGCCCTGGTGTGACTCCTCAGCGCGGAGCGCTCGCCACCTAGAAACGGAATGTCCGCAGATTGCTCTGCGGCCCGCCGGATCGAAGATATGCTCGTCAGTCCTGAAATGCGCAGCGCCGGTCGGCGCGAGCGTTAGCACCTTTGCTTCCCCGGGAGACTACGGAGCAGCGCGGCGGCGTGCTGGTTACGCGAACGTTGACGGGTAGACGACGTGGATCCAGGCGTGCTGGACTGCATGCTTCCAGGTGGCCCGGCCTCCATAGCCCCCAAAGCCCCCAGACCGGGCGATCTCCTTCCGTCGCCGGTCGCTCATGCTCGGGCGGCCGGCGCGGATTGGGGCTTCTATCAGCGCAAAGCGCTCGCCGGCTATGCGATCGGTGATCGGAATCCCGTTTTCCCAATGAAACCGAGGAGCATCAGCACATGACCACCGACACGTCGTTGCCGCTACGCGGCTCCTGCGAATGCGGCGCTTGCTCGTTCGAGGTGCATACGTCGCCGAAAGCCAGGTTCCGGTGCCACTGTCTGATCTGTCAGGCGTTCAACGGCAAACCGTTCGCGGATGTGGTCGCCGTTCGCGCCAAGGATGTCGTGCTGAACAACGCCGGCGATATCTCATTCAGGAAATACCGTCCGCCGCCAAACTTCAATCGCGGGGTCTGCCGGACTTGCGGCAAGCCCGTTGTAGAGGTTGCGGGCGTCGGGCCGTTCAAGGTGATGTTCATCCCGGCCAGCACTTTCGAGCCCGAGGCCCGGCTGCCGCCGGTTCAGATGGATATATTCTATCACCGTCGTGTGCTGGACATGCCCGATAGCTTGCCCAAATACAGCGGCTATTTTCCGAGCGAGCTGGCGGTCGCAAAAATGATCATGACTGGCTTGTGAAATGGCGAGTCGATCCGCTGGGCACTCAGCGCATTGACCGGATGAGAGCGAACGAGACCGCGGCAAGTACGACCAGGTCGGTAGAACCAGCGATCCAGTACATAATGGTCCATGGCCCGAACGCGCCGGTGGACCGGTTGGCCGTGAACAAACGCAGATTTTCGTGAATTGGTTTTACAAATAATGACGAAAAATCATGTACTTGGCGTTGGACCCGTGCGCTCATAACGGTCTGGTTGCAGGTTCGAGTCCTGCCGGGCCCACCAGCAAGATCAATTAGTTATCACCGCCTCTCCGAACCCCCACGCGCTGACCGCGAACGACATCGGTCAGAAGCACTGGCTGACGGATGGACAGCGATGGACTCCGGTCTTCGTCAAGTCACGGCGGGAGCACGCTCTAACTCAGCGTTGCCAGCAGGCGGGCTGCCGACTTCAAATCCGGCGTATCGGAACCCTCCACAAAGATCTCGAATAGCGGCTGGAGAAGTTCTCGGGCAGGCTCACGTTCACCGCGGGCGGCCAGCAGAGCAGCCAGATCGATTGCGGTGCGCAACTCCCATGCCCGAGCCCCGTGACGACGGCTCAGTTCGAGCGATCGCGTGAAATAAGATTCCGCCTGATCGGCGCCAGGCCCCGAGGTTGCAAGAACAAGGTTGCCTTTCACGCGCAGCAACTCAGGCATATAGCAGAGATCACCATTCGCTTCGACCGACTGGATCGTCTCGTCGATCAGTGTGCGGGCCTCTGCGAGCCGGCGCGTTGCGGCGAGGCCCTGAACGAGCGCGATGTTGAGCGGCGTGGTGAGCAGTTCATAGGGCGCCGCGTGAAGCTCAGCGAGACCGAATTGCAAGCTCCTGATCCCTTTGTCCGCATCGCCTTGCCGAATGGCAATTTCCCCCTGGAAACCACGCCCAACCGCCAGATAGGGTCCGAGAGAATGGAGTTCGGCACGCGCGAAAAGGCGATCAATATGCGCGTTTGCGCGATCGAGGTCGCCGATCCAGAGAAACACCGAGACAGCCCAGACAAGAGCGATGGAGAGTGTCAGCGGATGATCGAGGACTTCCGCATCCTGGATTGTCAGAAGGGCACGCTCCACCGCGCGATCCGGATGGCCTTGCAGCCAGAGCGTCCTAGCCAGGATCGCGCCGGCCAGAATCCTGCCGTCGAAGCCAAGATAGTTCGTGGTGGTCCGGTCAGAACGCGGCCCATACCGCAGCGCCGCTTCGAGCGCAGTTTGTGCACGGCCAAGCTCTCCATTGAGGTGAAGCGAGATTCCCATCAACGAGTGCGCCAATGTGGTCGAGAGCGAATCCTCGAGGACCCCGGCGATATCAACAGCGCTCCGCGTACCGCAGCGCAGTCCTGAACTCTCCGGTGCGCAGGTGGAACATCTGAAGCGGGCCCAGAACCTGGAGCTGATCGAGCGCATCGCCGTACTCGTCGGCAATGGCGAAGCTTCTGTTCAGCGCCGCGCGCGCCGCATCCCTTCCGCCGCGCGTGAACATCAGGGATACCCCCAGAGCCGCCTGAAGATGCATCTCCTCGTGACCCCCGCGCATGGTGTCATCGAGAGCCAGAATCGCCCGAGCCGCCCAGAGATGACATTCGGTCAGCAGGGACATCGACAGGAACACCGGAGCAGCAGCAGCCGCAAGCCGGATGCCAAAGTCGGTATTACCGTTAGGTCCGAAGCACCAATCCAGAGCCACTCGCACATTCGCGAGGCCAGCGAGATGCAGCGACCGTTGCGCCGCGCTTGACAAAGTCGGCCATTCGGCCCCCGTCTCCTCCAGCCATCGCAGATAATACGTCGCGTGACGTGAAGCGAGGTTCGTGAGCTCGGCATCGCCGACCTCGAGCCGGAGAGCATAAGCCCGCGTCGTGTCGAGCAGCCGATACCGCATCGATGCCCCGGCCGGCCTCGTCGCGACCATCGACTTGGTGACGAGGCTGTCGATGGCGCCAAATACGAGTGCATCATCGACAGACGCACTCGTCATGACCGCCCGCGCCGCCTCGATCGAAAAATGGCCGACGAACACGGCAAGCCGACGAAGCACCAGACGTTCGAACTCGGACAATAGTCCGAAGCTCCAGTCCAAAGTAGCCTGGAGGGTCTTCTGGCGCGGCGGTGCTGTACGTTGGCCCGGCCACAGCAGGGTCAGACGCTCGTCGAGAAGAGCCGCCGTTTTCTGCAAGCCGTAGCTTGCAACCCGACCGGCCGCCAGTTCGATCGCGAGCGGCACGCCGTCGAGCTTCCGGCAAATGCTGGCCACGACTGCGGCATCCGCGTCGTTGAGATCGAGACGAGCCCCACTCGCCGCGGCGCGTTCCACGAACAGCCGGGTCGCAGGGAAGCCCTGTGCGACCGCCGCGGTGAGCTCTAGATCGTCGGGTGGACAGGCCAGCGGCGCAAGCTTGTAGACATGCTCGCCCTCGACGTGGAGAGGCTCACGGCTTGTCGCCAGAATGTGAGCCTGCGGCGCGGCGGCGAAGATGCGGGCCGCCAGCCCTGCTGCCGCATCGATGACGTGCTCGCAGGTGTCGAAGATCAGGAGGATGCGCTTGTTCGCCAGATAGGCGATGAGACCGGAGATGGCATCACCAGTCTCGAGCGACAGATCCAGCATCGAGGCCACGGTGGTCGGCACCAGGCCGGGATCGCTCAGCGCGCCGAGATCGACGAGATGCACAGCGCCCGCGAACGCTTCGATCAGATCATGCCCCATCGCCACGGCGACAGTGGTCTTGCCGACACCGCCCGTGCCGACGATCGTGACGAAACGCGTGGCGGCCAGTTGAGTCGAGAGCGCGGCGGCGTCATCGGTCCGCCCGACCATGCGGGTCAGACGGCTTGGTAGATTGGCTTGCGGATAGCCTGTGGCGATTTCGCTTTGTACGTCATCACGGCTGCCCGATCGCGAAACCGGCGCCACGAAACAATAGCCCCGTCCCGTCAGTGTGGCGATGTAACGGGCGCCGTTCTTGCCGTCGCCCAACGCCTTTCGGAGGTTTGCGATGTGAAATCGCAGGCTGCCTTCCTCGACGGTGACGTCGGGCCAGACCCGAGCCAGCAAATCCGCCTTGCTGACGACTTCGTTCGGGCACGCGGCCAAAATGACAAGGAGGTCGAAAGCTCGTGCTCCCAGTTCGACCAGCACGCCTTGCCGCAGCAGGAGCCGCTCGTTCGCAAGCAGCGTGAAAGGACCAAACGTTATCTCTTCGCTCATCTGCGATGTAATCCTTAGTAGCCGCCTGGGTCACAGACCAGGTCTGCATCGCAGATTCTTCAGGTTCGGCAACGACTTGCGGGAAGGTCACCGCGCGACCTGGCGCAAGGTGGATGCTCCAGGACTTGCCGCTGCTAGCGAGCGCTAACACCACATCATAATGCATAACGGGTGGTCCGGGCGATCTCCTTCTATGTGTCGAAGCAGCAAGACACTGCCGACCCAAGGAGAATGACCATGCCCGCACCGTCCCTGTCGCTCACGCGGCGTAACGTGCTTGCCGGAATGGCGGCCGCGAGCGGTCTCCGCGCGCTTCCCGTAAGGGCGCGCGGAGACGTCGGTAGCGAAGCCATCCAGCCTTTCCGCGTCGATGTTCCAGAGGAGGATGTCGCCGATCTTCGTCGGCGGCTGGCGGCAACGCGCTGGCCCAAGCGCGAGACCGTCACGAACCAGTCCCAGGGCGTGCAACTCGCAAAGCTCCAGGAACTCGTTCACTACTGGATGACCGACTACGATTGGCGGAAGGTCGAGGCGCGCCTGAACACGCTGCCGATGTTCGTCACCGAAATCAATGACCTCGACATTCACTTCATCCATGTACGTTCGCCGCATGCGAACGCTATGCCGATGATCATGACGCATGGCTGGCCCGGCTCGATTCTGGAATTCCTGAAGGTCATCGGCCCGCTCACCGATCCCACCGCGCATGGCGGCGCTGCCAAGGACGCCTTCCACCTCGTCGTACCCTCGATCCCCGGCTTCGGCTTCTCCGGGAAGCCGACAAAGACCGGCTGGGGCTCCGACCATATCGGTCGTGCCTGGGCCGTGCTGATGCAGCGGCTGGGGTACGAACGCTACGTGTCTCAGGGCGGCGACTGCGGTTCAGTGATCTCCCATCGCATGGCTCTCCAGAACGTGCCGGGGCTGATCGGCATCCACGTCAACATGCCCGGAACCGTTCCAAAGGAGATCGCATCGATCCTTGTGGCCGGCGGAGCGGCGCCGAGCAGTTTGACCGAGAAGGAAAGAACGGCTTTTGACGCGCTCGGCACCTTCTATAGAGATAGCTGCGGCTATGCGAACATGATGGTCACGCGGCCTCAGACCATCGGCTATTCGCTGGTGGATTCGCCCGTCGGCCTCGCCGCATGGATCTACGAAAAATTCCCGCAGTGGACCTATAGCGGCGGCGAACCCGAGCGGGTTCTGACCAAGGATGAGATGCTCGACGACATCTCGCTCTACTGGCTCACCGCATCCGGAACCTCCGCGGCACAAATCTACTGGGAAGATCATTCCAACAATTTCAACGCCGTGGACATCGCGAAGATGCCCATGGCGGTGACCGTCTTCCCCGGCGAGATCTACCGCGCACCGCGGACTTGGGCCGAGCGCTGCTACCACAACCTCATCTACTTCCATGAAGCCGACGACGGCGGGCATTTCGCGGCGTGGGAGCAGCCCAAGCTCTTCACCCAGGAGGTCCGGGCGGCCTTTCGCTCGCTGCGCTGACCGAAGAGGAACCAAGACAATGAACGCGCAAGCGAAATCGCTTTACACCGCCAAAGTCCGCACCACTGGCGGCCGGGAGGGTACATCGCGCAGCTCCGACGGCCGGCTGGACATCAGGCTTTCGACACCCGGTGGCCCTGGTAGCGGCACTAATCCGGAGCAGCTCTTCGCCGCCGGCTGGTCGGCCTGCTTCGAGGGCGCGATGGCAATCGCGGCCCGCAAGATGAATGTGGCGCTACCGGCCAACCTGACAATCGACGCGGAGGTGGATCTGAACGTTGCTGATGGTGCCTACTTCCTCATCGCGCGCCTCAATGTGAGCATGCCGGGCCTCGACCACGACATCGCGCGCGCCCTCGTGGATGCCGCGCACCAGACCTGCCCCTATTCAAAGGCAACGCGGGGCAACATCGAGGTCGAGATCAACCTCATCTAGTCGTGTCGGCCTTGCCCATCAATCAGCCGTAAGGCCTCCCCAACCTCGCAGTAAAGGCGATGTACCAATGAACACCATCAGAACCCCGGAAGACATCGACCATCCTCGCCGCCGCCTCTTCGGCATCGCTGCCGCGACCCTTGCCGCCGCGCAGTTCGGCGGAATCGCAGTCGCGAACGCACAAGGCGGTGGGACAGGAACGGCCTCGTCCCGCCCGCTGACGCTGCGAACTTCGTTCGCATCGCTGAAGCAGATCGATGCGGGTCCGCTCAGCGTCGGATATGCCGAAGACGGTCCTGCTGATGGACCTCCGGTCATCCTCCTGCACGGGTGGCCCTATGACATCTACAGCTACGTCGACGTCGCGCCCCTGCTCGCGGAGGCCGGCTATCGGGTCATCGTGCCCTTCCTGCGCGGCTACGGCACGACGCGCTTCCTGTCCGAAACCACCGTCCGGAACGGCCAGCAGGCCGCGCTCGCCGTCGACATCATCGCGTTGATGGATGCGCTCCGCATCCCGAAGGCGGTCGTCGCCGGCTGCGACTGGGGCGCGCGAACCGCCAATATCCTTGCCGCGCTCTGGCCGGAGCGCTGCAAGGCAATGGTGTCCGTCAGCGGTTATCTGATCGGCAGCCAGGAGGCCAACAAGGCCCCCCTGCCGCCTCAGGCCGAGCTGCAATGGTGGTACCAGTTCTACTTCGCCACGGAGCGTGGGCGGGTGGGCTACGCGAAATACACGGACGATTTCGCCAAGCTCATCTGGCGGCTCGCATCGCCCCGCTGGGCTTTCGACGACGCGACCTTCGCGCGCAGCGCCGCCGCGTTCCGCAATCCCGACCACGTCGCCATCTCGATCCACAACTACCGCTGGCGTCTCGGTCTTGCTGAAGGCGAGCGACGATATGACGAGCTGGAGGAAAAGCTCGCCAAGGCGCCCGTGATCGGCGTGCCCACGATCACGCTGGAGGGTGACGCCAACGGCGCCCCGCATCCTGTCGCCAGCGCCTATGCGAAGAAATTCTCAGGCAAGTACGAGCACCGGTCGATCACCGGCGGCATCGGGCACAACCTGCCGCAGGAAGCACCGCAGGCTTTTGCCAAGGCGGTAGTCGACGTCGACCGGTTCTGAGCGCGGTCAAAAGGAGCTTCCGATGAGACCTTTTTCCGTGCTGCCCTATGCCGGTGCCGTTATCGCCATGGCCATCGTCGGCGTTACCTCCGTCGCCAGCGGCGATGGAGACAAGAATCCCGCCTCGCCGATCTACGGGGTCACGATCCCTGACGGACACCGGAAATGGGAGCTGATCGCGCCGGCGCTGGAGCACGAGCCGCTCAATGAATTGCGGGCGGTCGTCGGCAATCAAAAGGCGATCGATGCCTACCGTGCCGGCACCTTGCCATTCCCGGACGGGACCGTGCTGGTCAAGCTCGCCTGGAAGCATATCCAGTCGCCCGAATTCGAATCCGCTCTTGTCCCCGGAGCCGCCACGACCGTGCAGGTCATGGTCAAGGATTCGAAGAAGTACGCCGCCAGCGGCGGCTGGGGTTTCGGGCGCTTCATCGACGGTAAGCCCGTGGACGAAGCTCAGCACGAGACATGCTTCGCCTGCCATGAATCACGGGTGAAGGCGCGAGACTACGTCTTCACCCGGTTCGCGCCGTAGCCGGCACGCCGAAGCGACGCTGTGAAAATCATCGCGCAGGCTGACCTCAAGAAGCTGAATGAGCTCGAGAGATGGCGCGGGCCGAGCACCTCCACGCACTTCCCGCAGGAAGGGAGCGCCGCCGCAGGTTCGCCTCGGAGGCATCTCCGTCCCTGACCCTGCGCTCATCGCAATGAACGCCGCATCGATAGGCCCGTGAAAGGATACGTCAGTGAAGAGATTGTTGGCAGGGCTGGCACTCGCCGCAGCCATGTTCGGCGATGCGCATGCGCAGCCCGCGAAGCCCACCATTGTTCTGGTTCATGGCGCGTTCGCGGATTCATCGAGTTGGAACGGAGTCGTCAAGATCCTCGAGAAGGACGGTTATGCCGTCGTGGCGGCCGCCAATCCATTGCGGGGCGTCAAGAATGACGCTGGCTATGTCGCCGACATCCTCGCCTCAATCAAGTCGCCTGTAGTTCTTGTTGGCCATTCCTATGGTGGGTCTGTGATCAGCGAGGCTGCCGACGGCCATGCGAACGTGAAGGCGTTGGTGTATGTCGCCGCGTTCGCGCCGGATATAGGAGAAACCGCCGCCCAACTTGCGGGCAAATTTCCAGGCAGCACGCTTGGCCCGACGCTTGCTCCGCCAGTGTCACTTTCCGGCGGTGGCAAGGACCTCTACATCCAGCAAGACAAGTTCCACAACCAATTCGCCGCGGACGTCTCCGACGCTGGAGCGAAGCTGATGGCCGCGACGCAGCGACCCATAACGGAGGCCGCGCTGAACGAGGTCCAAACCGATGCGGCCTGGAAGAGAATTCCCGCCTGGTTCATCTATGGCGACAAGGACAGAAACATCCCACCGGAAGCCTCCGCCTTCATGGCCGCCCGGGCCCACGCCCGCGAGACCGTCATGGTCAAAGGCGCCTCGCATGTGGTCATGGTCTCCAATCCCGACCCTGTCGCGAAGCTGATCGAGGCCGCGGCAAAATAGCCAGTAAATTCGAATGGCGAGGACGTGAGCAAGTCTCATGGCCGATGTACGGAGATATACAATGAAAGCCATCGTAATGACCCGGACGGGTGGGCCTGAGGTGATCGAGTATGTCGAGCGCCCGGACCCCGCGCCGGGCACGGGCCAGGTTCTTGTCGAGATCGCCATCGCCGGTGTCAACTTCATGGATGTCGCCGCCACTTGGCGTCATGTCTCCGAGCCGCCATAAGGCACACGATCACGCGCGGGCATTGGCGGCGGTCCATCCTGGCCGGGCACCCAGCCCTCCTTTCCATAACTTAGGCAAAAACATTACGCGGCGCTGCGACGTCCCGGGCCCCGCGGCCGCGTATCCGTCGTGCCGGCCGCCGTTTGTTCGGGGGCATCGAGGACAGCCACCCGATGGCGGTACACCATCTCCCAGCCCTTCCAGCCGGTGAATAGCAGGATGCCAACCACCACAAAAGACAACACTGCGCCCCATGGCCTGATCGCGGGTTCGGCGCCTTGGCTGTAGCGGAGTGCGAAGTTGACCAGCGCGATGACCACCGCAGTCAGGTTGCCGATCATGTGATACCAGGCATCGGACAAGGCGCGGATACGGGGTTCGCTGAAGAAGTCCACAAAGCCTGCCAGAGCGGCGAGAAGCGCCATCACGATCGCGGCGCCGATCAGCCACATGGACGCTCTCGCCCAGAAGCCGTCGCCGGTACCTAGGAATCCCAAGTCGCTGACGAATGCACCGACGAGGAATGCAACCGGGAATGGGATGAGCATTGGATGAAGCGGATGATTTCCGATCTTTGCAGTGCTTTGGGGGTTAGCAGGCATAGCAGCACCTCGCGGAAAAGGGGTATCCAATTGACGCTAGTTGGTGGGTTTGGTTCCCGCAGGAAGGTTTTAGGATTATGCCAACGATGATGACGAGCGCCACGACTATGATGATTGGCCGTCGGATGGGGCGGACGCGCTCCACTGCACGCTCCATGATGGCATCGTAAAAAGGTCGCTGCGCGTCAGGACGCGCCTCTCGGCTATCACGCCGGCCCTTGATCTCGGCCAAAGTCTGTCGAGGTAGATCAACAACACGACGCCGGTCTCGGCGGCAACGGCGAGCGCGATGCCCGGATCGCGCCCTCCGGAAGAGCTTGATCTTACGAAAACGCCGAACATTTAAATTCGTCGCGAGAAGATCGGTGTATGGGCCTTTCAAGATCGCATGCTTGGACCGCCGCCGACGCTATTTGCGTCTACGCGGACACAGAAACAAAATACATAGTCTATGGCACATTGCGTCATTTCGCTGCGCTGCGGAAGTTAGTCGCCCGGAATCTAGCGGCCTCCAGCTGCCGTCCGCCCGCAGATTTATGGATTCACGCCCTAGCACTACTTTGGCAGATTTATTGGATTGATCGTCGCAACAGGATTCCCGAATCAGGTTTTCAATGATTCATGAGAGGTCGGCTTATGGAGGGCCGATCTATGGACGTGGACTGGCAAGCCGATCTCGATCGCTGGCTTGCGCCGTTTGTCGCGGCGCTAGGGCACAAGACGCGGGCCCGGATGTGCCCTCTCTACGTCGCGGGTTTGATTGGTCCAGGAGACCGCAAGAGCGTTCAACCGATGGCGGCACGCGCCAGTGGGGTCGGTTACGATCAGCTCCATCATTTCGTCGCTGCCGGAGTTTGGGACAGTGCTCCACTCGAGGCTGCCCTGCTGAAGGAGGCAGACAGATTGGTTGGCGATGATGCGGGTTTTCTTGTCATCGATGATACGGCGTTGCCCAAGAAGGGACGTCACTCGATTGGCGTCGCGCCACAATATGCCTCGTCGCTCGGAAAGACTGCTAACTGTCAGTCGCTAGTCTCGCTAACGTTGGCGTCGCGGGAAGTGCCGGTGATGGTGGGCCTGCGGCTGTTCCTGCCCGAGAACTGGACAAATGATCCTGAGCGCATGGCGCGGGCGGGTGTGCCGAAGGATAGACAGACTGCTCTGACAAAGCCGGAGATTGCGATCGAGGAGATCGACCGCGTCATCGCCTCCGGTGTGCGTTTCGGCTGTGTGCTTGCCGATTCAGGGTACGGCTCCAGCGGGCCTTTCCGTCAGGCTTTGAGCGAGCGCGGTCTGCTGTGGGCGGTGGGTCTGTCGCGGCGCCAGAACGTCTATCCCGCCGACATTGCCCTGATCTTCCCCATCGCGAAGACCGGAAAGCCCCGCAAATACCACATCCCTGATCAGCCACCGGTCTCTGCTGAAGCGTTATTGGCCAAAGGCAAATGGCAAAGGGTCAGCTGGCGGCGGGGCACCAAAGGTCGGCTGACATGTCTCTTCACGGCCCGCCGTGTCCGCGTTGCGGATGGCCATAAGCACCGGATGATCAATAACCGTATGCAGTGCATGCCTGGCGACGAGGTCTGGCTCGTCGGCGAGCGGCGGTCGACCGGGGAGCAAAAATACTATGTGTCGAACCTGCCGGCCGATGCCACCATCAAGACGCTCGCTGCCACGATCAAGGCCAGGTGGGTCTGTGAACAGGCCCACCAGCAGCTCAAGGAGGAGCTTGGGCTCGACCACTTCGAAGGTAGATCCTGGACGGGATTACATCGACACGCGTTGATGACGATGATCGCCTACGCCTTCCTCCAATCCCGCCGCCTCAAAGCAGCGGGACGGAAAAAAAAGAATCTCAGGACCGCCACCACAACCAAGCATGCCGGCCATCAGGCAAGCCATCCTCGACCTCTTCGCACGACCTCCACCCCGACAATGTCCTCACTGCGACATGTTCCTTGCAGATATCGCGACGACTAAAGTGCCAAAGTAGTGCTAGTCACGTGAATCTAAAGTTCGCCACATAAAGTCTGCTGGGCTTTGTGGCAGAAGCGTTTGACGGAAGCCAAAATCTGGTCAGCGGACTTGGTCCATTTGAAGGGCTTTGGGTTTTTGTTGTGCCGGTCGATGAACGTACGGATGTCGGCCTCGAGCTGCCTGACGGAGGTGTGAACGCCTCGCTGGATTTGCTTTCTGGTGAGCTCAGCGAACCAGCGTTCGACTTGATTGATCCATGATGCGGAAGTCGGCGTGAAGTGCACATGGTAGTGAGGCCGGCGGGCGAGCCACGCTTTGATCTTAGGTGTCTTGTGGGTGGCATAGTTATCCATGACGATATGGACATCGAGGCCTTCAGGAACTTGAGCATCGATCTCTTTCAGAAACTTCAAGAACTCGACTGCTCGGTGGCGCTTGTAGCATTTGCCGATGACGAACCCCGAGGCGACATCAAGCGCGGCAAACAGCGTGGTCGTACCATGTCGCACATAGCTGTGCGTGCGACGTTCCGGCACGCCAGGCATCATCGGCAAGACCGGTTGCTCGCGATCAAGTGCCTGGATCTGGCTTTTCTCATCGATGCTGAGGACAAGGGCTCGGTTCGGCGGGGACAGGTAAAGGCCGACGATATCGCGTACCTTGTCGACGAACAGCGGATCGCTCGACAACTTGAATGTCTGGCTTCGGTGTGGCTGCAAACCGAACGCCGCCCACATTCGGCGGATCGTGGTGTGGGAAAAGCCAGTTTCCGCAGCCATTGAGCGGATCGACCAGTGCGTCGCATCGACCGGCGTCGTGCGCAACGTCCGCTCGATCACGGCAGCAACCTGATCGTCATTGATGGTTCGAGGGCGGCCGGGGCGGGCCTCGTCAAGCAGGCCATCACAGCGATCTTTCAAAAACCGGCGGCGCCACTTGCCAACGGTATGCTCGTGGATGCCGAGTTCGGCAGCCACAGATTTGCTTGGCAAGCCGTCCGCACATCGCAGGATCGCGCGGCACCGCTCAGATAGCGACCGCGCAACACGGTGAGACGGACTTGTCTCTCCAAGTACGTCCGCTCCTGCGCACTCAGCACCAACGGTTCGATCGGCCGGCCTCTCACAGCTGCATTCGCCACAAGCGCTCTCCTCTACAGGAAGATTCGAGCTATCATTATAATGTGACGAACTTGCGTTCCAGAGGACTAGAGAGGGGTGCCGTCCTAGCGTGTCAGATTGAAGGGATGGCCAAGCCAAATCGGTCCGCACCAAACTGACCGCCGCTCCCGCTTATCGACGTAAACAGCGGCAAAGGAAAGCCAAAGGAAGACTTTTGCAAATCCAGGGCGATGCTCAGTCGAAGTGCGCGCCTAGCGCCTTGATCAAGCCGATCCTAAAAGCATGATAGCGATCCAGATGACGATTAAGGCGAAAGCACGAAATTCAGCTCACCCGTGAGCAAGCCACGATAGGACCAGAAGTCGAATCGGATTGAGCACTATGCCTCCAGGCCTTTGGAACTAACGTCAGTTCTCGTTCTTGATAGAGAAAGCTGCTGAGCGGGGGCCTTACACTTTCGTTCAAAGGGAGTGCTTACATGTCAACTCAAATAGTGATGGACCGCTCCGGCGATACTCGGCATGCCTTAGATATCAATGATCACGCTGAGCTGGCGCTGGCAGAGAAGCGTTTCCTGGAGTTGACGGGCGCTGGCTTCACAGCGGCCGCTCGCTCAGGGCTTGGCGAGCCCCGGGTTATCAAAAATTTCGATCCGACTGCGGACGAAACACTGTTCTTTCCGCGTCTGGTTGGCGGCTGATCAATGCATGTCGCAGATGGCGATGACCATTTCGTTGATCATCATTATACTGATGTTGCTGCTTGCTGGGATTCTCGCACAGCATCCCATACAACGTAGTGGTCATGCCCGGGCTCTAAGGCTCCTAAAGCAGTGGCTCTCGCCGGAGCAACTCGCCTGCTATGAGCGATTTGGGTATTTCGACGTCATCGGCAGCCATAGCGGCAGCGTCTTTAGGATCCGCCATGGTACGCAGACGAATATTGAGGAACTGAACAGCGCGGGTGAGGCCGTTTGCCGATGGTGCTTCGTGCCAGTTGGCTATTTAGCGGCCGGTGACGTCATGCTGGCTCAGAAGGTTGCCCTCGAAACCAATGAGCCCGGCGCACTAAGCATCGCCAATCGTTTGATGGGCCCTCACACGTGCCCCCGTGGGATGTACTGAAGGGGGCGGCGACTTTTTGCCCGATGCCCTAGCCTGTTGAAAGTAACTACCCGCACCGATCCTTGCGTCGAGAGGGCCGTCGCTCCTGCGGATCGCGGCCGAGCTTGGATTCCAGTTCCAATAAATCGGTGAAGGCGTCGGCCTGTCGCCGCAGCTCATCGGCGATCATTGGCGGCTGACTCGAAATCGTCGAGACCACGGTGACGCGGACGCCGCGGCGCTGCACCGCTTCGACCAGCGAGCGGAAATCACCATGGCCGGAGAACAGCACGATCTCGTCGACATGCTCCGCGAGCTCCATCGCATCGACCGCGAGCTCGACATGCATGTTGCCCTTGGTCTTGCGGCGGCCGCTGGCGTCGACAAATTCTTTGGTTGCCTTGGAGACGACGGTGTAGCCATTGTAATTAAGCCACTCGATTAACGGACGAGCCGAGGAAGACTCCCGATCCTCGATGATCGCCGTATAATAGTTCGCGCGCAGCAGCGTTCCGCGGGTCCGGAATTCCGTCAGCAGGCGTTGGTAGTCGATGTCGAAGCCGAGCGCCTTGGCGCTCGCCGAAAGGTTTACTCCATCGATAAGGAGCGCGATCTTGTTCTCGCCACCCCTCATACTTTGCTCATTGTCATGATTAGAACAACCAAAGAGTTGTGCGTGCCTTCATCACAGGTTTGACTGAGTAGCCTCGTCAACGGCAAGCATTCAGCTCCGTTGGACGAAAGGGCTTCGACAGACCTATCACATCACTGAGCTCGGGATACTTCGTGAGTAAATCGATCGGCGCTACGCTCGAGATCGCGCTGATAGACAAACTTGGGTCGTGCTCCCGCAGCATTCTAATAAGCTCGAAGCCGCCCATGCCGTCCTGCAAGAAACAGTCGATGACAACCAACTCAAAGTTCGAGTCCACGAGCTCCTGCAAACCTGCCCCCACCGCTTTCGGCCACGACGACCTCGAGCCCTTTAATGCGGAGAACCATAGCAAGGGCCGAACGTAGGTGATTCTGATCATCAACAACGAAACCGTGGGACATTTCATGTCCACTACTGATCACGGACGGCTCTCTTCAGCTCCCCAGAAGGGTTGGGCTTCTCCAGAGTACATATGGTTCGTTTCCGCCAAGCCTCAGACCTATGTATATCTGACGCGTCATTTCCAGACCTCTGCCGTAAGGACGCCAATCCCCGTGCCCTCCATGCATCTGGTTTCGTGAAATTCGCCTGCGATTTTGGGGGCATGCGGCAATATTATGGAGCCGCACAAGCCCGTCAGACCGTCGAACGCGATCTGATCTTGCCCTTGCGATATTTCATTCGTGCCGGCTGATTGATTCTTGCTATCATCTTATTACTGGGCGCAAAGGTTACTCGGCCATATAGGCATATTTCCTCGGCTACGTAGGTATATCCCAGATGGATAAGCTCTTTTCGACAATGGATGTACATCCTCGAGACCGGTTTGACTATTGGCATGACGTTGCGTGCAGAAACATTGCGGGACATTCCTCAAAGCCGGCGTCCAAGCAGACTTTTGAAGCACAGATCGAAGGCGGGTCGATCGCAGACATGGGGCTTGTTCTTTTCGAGAATTCCCCCATGACAGTCACACGTACAGCGCGGCACATCGCGCAATCGGAGGGCGATAGCCTTTTCGTTTGCCAGCAGGTCAGAGGCTCAGTCGCGATAGAGCAGAACGGCCGTCAAGTCATACTGCAAGCGGGTGACGTGACGCTCGTTGACCCGCTGTTACCTTATTTTGCAAGATTCTCGGACGTATCCAAGCTACTTGTGCTGAAGGTTCCTAGGGCCGCTCTAAGAGCCCGCCTTGGGCAAACACGCGAGATGCTTGCAATTCCAATCTCGGCGTGCGAGCCCCGGTTCGGTTCGGTCTCATCGTTCGTAGCGATGTTGCCCGGAATAGCCGGCTCCATTTCGTGTGCTGCGGAAGAACTCGCCAGAGATCAAACACTCGATATCATTGCATGGTCACTTCTGAACGCGGTGGGATTATCAAAACCGCGCGTTTCGTCCGCGCGGTCACTCGCGCTGCTCAACGTGCGCACAGCTATCGAATCAAGATTATGCAATCCAGCGCTGGATCCTCGAACAGTGGCCGAGGCCGCCGGAATTAGCGTTCGGTATGCCAACGCACTCCTCGGCGAGCAGAGCACCTCGATTACGCGCCTGATCCGAACCCGGCGACTTGTGAGATGTCGAATAGCGCTTGAAGACCCTCTGCAAGGGCATCGGACGATCAGCGATATCGCGTACGGCTGGGGATTTTCCGATATGACCCATTTCGGTAGAAGCTTCAAGGCTATGTACGGTGTCTCGCCCCAACACTACAGAAGTTTACACAAGAGTCCTCGTTCGGGCGCCCAAAGATGACGACTATCTTGTTTCTCTCTCGCACGCATCTCGGATACTGCCGACAAGTAATCCGTGGCGCGTTCAATATGGCCCATGGATGGGCGCGCGATGGATGTTCGCGCCGCCCTCCTCGAAGGCGAGCCGCAACCCCGGCGGCTCTGAGATGTCGTTCATAAAGCCGCGGCGCAACGGGACATCTCCGGTGAGAAAGCGTTCCGCCACCGTCAGTTCAATGTGACATCAGGGTTGGAGCAACCGTCGATTCGAAAATGTCGCGCGCGCGCCACCTAGAACGAACTCCCGAAGCCACGAATGACCATAGCCACCCATAACAATCAGATCTGCCGAGTGCTGCGCCGCATGAGAACGACTCCTGAGTGACACGTCTTGGCCGTGAGCGACAATATTCCTCACTTCGACGATCACATCATGCCGGGCAAGATGATGTGCTATACACAAGTCCGGCCGTGCTGTCATTCGCTCTCCCATCAGTCGCAACGGTTACTACTTCAACCTGTTTGGCGCATCTCAGGAATGGCATCGCGTCGGCTATCGCGCGCGCGGCGTTGTGGCTGCCGTCCCAGCAAACAAGAATCCGGTCAAACTTGACTGCGCCTTCCATGAAATAGGGAACGAGCAAGATTGGGCGACCGGATCCCAGCAAGGCTGCCTCGATCATCACCTCCTCCGACCGTTCGTCCTCCGGGCCAGCCTGAGGAAGGATTGTCAAATCGAACCTCCGCGCTGTGCGTGAAAGGAGTTCAGGAAGGCTGACCGCTTCCGCGTTGAGAATCATCGATTCAGCGGAGAGGCCTTCTCGCTGGCACGTTTCCTCGAACCGGGCTTTGGCAACTTCAGCGGCAGCTTCCACTTCTCGACGATAATCATCCAGAACAATCGCTGGAGCCCAGTCAAACAACGCTCCAGCGCTGGCCACGTCTTGCACAAATGCAATGCCCGTGAGGTGCGCATTGAAAGTTCTGGCGACTGTTACGGCGTAGTCCACCGCGAATGACGGAGTATTGCCCGCCGGAAGGGTCACCAGAATGTCCTTGATAACAATCACTCTCCACTTGTCGCCGCGTATCCGCTTGCATTAAGATCGTCTCGGCAGCACTTGAGGATCCATCTTGCAAGGACGTTAGACAAACGAAATCTATTGACGCTTGAATACATTTTTGCGGTTGCATGAGAATGGACAATGCCTTGCGTGACACCTTTCGGTCTGCGCACGGACTCGCATCCCTTTAACGACGGCTTGAACCGCTACCGTGGGTGCGATGCAAAGCGGACATCGTTGACGCGGAATCGGAGGAGTCTGATGGCTCAAATGCCACGCCGGCGCGGCTGATTTATAGAGCTCGTCGATTCATCTATTCAATTCGGGGTAAGACCTCAAATTGATGAAACGGTGGCGGCGAAGATAACGTCCACTCCAGCGTGGTTGCGCCAGGTCCCCACGGATTGTCCGCAGCCCTCTCCTTCCGGACGAAGGCATAAACCATGCCCACGAAGAACGCGATCAGACCGGCTGCGGAGACATAGGACCCGATCGAGGCAATCTGGTTCAAGCCTACAAATGCGTCGGGATAATCTGCAACTCGTCGCGGCATTCCCGACAATCCGAGGAAATGCATCGGAAAAAACGCAAAGTTGACGCCGACAAAGGTCAGCCAGAAGTGCAGTTTGCCGAGGGCTTCCGAGTACATGTATCCAGTCATTTTCGGGAACCAATAATACCAACCTGCGAAGATCGCGAATACGGCGCCAAGCGACAGTACATAATGGAAATGCGCAACTACGTAGTAAGTGTCCTGCAACGTCCGGTCGATGCCCGGATTGGCGAGCACTACACCGGTGACACCGCCGACCGTAAACACGAAGATGAATCCGATCGCCCACAGCATTGGCGTTCGAAATGTTATGGAGCCGCCCCACATGGTTGCTATCCAGGAGAAGATCTTTATGCCAGTTGGAACTGCGATCACCATGCTGGCCAACGCGAAATACGCCTGGGCGCTGCTTGACATCCCGACCGTGTACATATGGTGGGCCCAGACGAGAAATCCGATAAATCCGATCGCAACCAGTGCGTAGACCATTCCGAGATAGCCGAATATCGGCTTGCGGCTGAATGTGGAAACGACGTGGCTGACGATGCCGAAGCCGGGCAGAATCATGATGTAAACCTCGGGATGACCGAAGAACCAGAAAAGATGTTGATACAACACCGGATCGCCGCCCCCCTCCGCCGCGAAAAACGTTGTCCCAAAATTGCGGTCGGTGAGAAGCATGGTAATGGCGCCGGCGAGCACAGGCAGCGACAGCAACAACAGGAAGGCCGTCACGAGGACCGACCAGGCGAATAACGGCATTTTATGCAGGCTCATACCCGGCGCCCGCATATTGAATATGGTGGTGATGAAATTGATCGAACCGAGGATCGAAGACGCACCCGCGATATGCATCGACAGGATTACGAAATCGACGGCCGGTCCCGGATGGCCCGAGGTCGACAACGGCGCGTACAGCGTCCAACCGGTACCGGCGCCGCTCGAGCCGGGCTCGCCTTCGACGAACATCGAGATAATGAGCAGTGCAAATGACGCAGGCAGCAGCCAAAACGATATGTTGTTCATGCGCGGAAACGCCATGTCCGGCGCGCCGATCATCAGCGGCACCATCCAATTGCCAAATCCACCCATCATCGCCGGCATGAGCGTGAAAAAGATCATGATCAGGCCGTGACCGGTTACGAATACATTGTAGGTATGCGTGTTCGTGAACATCTGCAGGCCGGGCTGCTGCAATTCCATCCGAATTACAACTGAAATGATTCCACCGATCAGACCTGCGCAGAGAGCGAACACGAAGTACATCGTGCCGATGTCTTTGTGGTTGGTTGAGTAAAGATAGCGGCGCCAGCCGCTCGGATATGCGTGACCTCTCTCGGGCGCGCAAACTCTCGATATCGTCGGCATCACTAGCTCCGATCAAGCAGTTCACCCGGGAGTGATACAAGCGCCGAATGCTCCGTGGCGTTCGACATCCGCCACATCTGCTATCTGTGTCTCATCGGAGGATGCAGGCGACAATCGATTTCTATTGTTGTTTGAGTGCATGATTCTTGATCAATCGACCGGCAGCGCCGTGATTGCCGTTTACTCACGCTCTCCATCGCTGAGCACGCTTTCTTCGTTCGAAATCGTAACGGGCTCTCCCAATCGACACCGCTAGGTGAGCGCCTTGGATGTACGGAGGCCCGAATGATGGAGCTGGAGCCAACAATTCCAGCAGGGACGATGCTTGGTCTGGGCGTTCGCCTATCTTCTGCCTACGACGGCCAAGAAGGCTTCGAATATCTAGGGGTCACCACCGGATACATCTCGTGGATCTTCCGGAACTCGCGTGCGACCTCTCCATAGCCGACTGCATCAAGGAAGTCGCAGAAAACCGTCTCAGCGTTCGCGTGCACGTTGGAGCCTTCACCGATCTGTTGCAGCGATCTAAGTTCATCAATCGCGTCTTCCTTGGTCATGGCATGCTCGATTTTAAGCGGAACTTGCAACTCAACCTGCCTTCCTTCCGACTTGATACGAAACTGTGTCCTCGCGGCCGGTTATCACATAGGACAGACGCTACTCTCGACGGTTTTTCCGTCATTAGCTGACGTCTCAAAGTCCGAGATAGGCACGCCGGACTTCAGGATCGGCTATGAGTTTCTTGGTGGACCCGCTACGAACGATATGACCGGCTTCCATGACGTAACCGCGATCGGCAATCGACAGAGCCAGATTGACGTCCTGTTCAACCAATAAGATCGTCAGGCCCTCGCGAGGGATCGTTGCCAGCGCATCCATCAACTGTTCTACGACGACGGGTGCCAGTCCCAAACTCATCTCGTCGATCATCAGCAGGATTGGAGCCGCCATCAATCCGCGAGCCATCGTACACATCTGCTGTTCGCCTCCCGACAAGCTGCCAGCGAGCTGACGCCGGGGCTCCGCCAAGCGTGGGAAAAGCGTGTACAGGTCGAAGAGCTGACGATTTTCAGGAACCTGGACGAGGCCGAACTCGGTCGGACGTCATCGGCAAGAGATCCTGGGAATTCATGGCCATGCTGCCCCTGCAGCCAAGCATGCGCGACAGCGCACGCAGCAAGGTGGTCTTCAACATGAAGTTTATCCTTTACTCCTCGCCTTCCGTTGCTGAATCGGCGTGACGTTACTCGCCCTTTGCCCGGACTTTACGGCGACGAGCACGCTGCATGGCGGTTGATGCAAGATTGATTCGCCGACCGACCCGTTCAACCAACGCGCAAGCGTCCCTTGATCTCGATGACCAACGACGATCAGATCCGCGTTTATGTCTGTTGCGGACAGAATTATCTGTTCCGCCGGCTTGCCATACTTGAGTTCGCTGGTTGCAGCGCGTCGCAACCGCTTCACGCCCTCGTCAAGTACGGTCTGGACTACAAAACGCTGATTGTCGGGAATGAAAGACATTGCCTCAACGATGAGCATGCTTTCGGACGGGTCTATGATCGCAAGAAGATGAACTGTGGCACCACATGCTAATGCTAAGTTTTCGGCTTGAACCAGTGCTTCGCGGCCATCGGGTGAACCGTCGAAAGCCAGGAGAATTGTTTGATACATGAGGGATCTCCCTTTTGTAAGTTGGTACGCTGAGCTCACGATCGGCATATTTGGCTGGCGAGATCTGAGGCTCCATTCTGCATTGGCGAAAAGGAATCAGTTTATTCACGGCCCTGGCGTCGAGAAAAGGACGTTTGAAGGAGGCTGTTGCGCTCTGTGCTAGAGTCGCTGGCTGCTACGGCGGATGCGCATTAGCGCTGGCCTCAAGCGTCCTTCATCGAATCCAGGCCGTAGGAGCGATGACCGATCGTTGTCGACTTTCAAGAGGAACCAAAAGCGAACGCGCCTTAGCGTTCTGATCAGAGAAGTCACCAGCTCAATCCCCGAAACGATTTCTTCGTCATTGGGGCCTCCCATTGCTGCGCGCTGTTGCGCCGCGCGTTGCCACATCGGCACGCTAACGCTGCCATCAAAGTATGCTCGGGATCATTTTTGACAAACGAAAAGTATCGCCACTTGATATCGATTTCATTGATTTTAGTCCCGCATGGGCACAGAGCTGGCAAGGACCTTTCGGGCCGTCCACGTGCGGTCCGATTGCGTCGGAGATATGGGCGGGCTCGCGGCATTACATGAGCGCGGCGTTGATCCACAGATGGGTGAGGATGCTTGCCACGTATCCCAGCCCAATGGCCCAGCTCCATCGAAGGTGGTTGATAAACGTGTAGTGGTTGCGCAGCAGTCCCATCAGCGCCACGCCCGCCGCCGTGCCGATGGACACGAGGCTCCCCCCGACACCGGTGCTCAGCGTGACGAGCATCCACTGGCCGCTCGACATATCGGGGTTCATGGTGAGCACCGCGAACATCAGTGGGATGTTGTCGAACGCCGCGCCAAGCACACCGATCGCGATGTTGGCGACGGTCGGTCCCAGGTCGCCATAGAGAAAATTCGACACAAGCGCGAGATAACCGGCGACGCCAAGTCCGCCGACGGCGAAGATGACGCCGAAGAAGAACAGCAGCGTGTCCCACTCCAGGCGCCTGATCTCCCGCAAGGAGTCGAACGCCATGTCTTGGTCGTCGCGGCGGCGCCCGATCCGCTGGAGGATGTAGCTGTACATTTGCAGGTATCCGAGACCCAGCATCATCCCGAGCGCGGGCGGCAAACTGAAAATGCTCTTGAAAGCGACGGCGGTCGCGATGGTGGCCGCGAACAGCCCGATCACAACGGCGGCGCCGTGCTTGAGTTGTCGGGTTTCGCTTACCGGCTCGGGCATTCCTTTCGGCACGCCGAAATGCATAAGCGTCGCAGGTACGAGGAAGTTCACCAGCGCCGGGAGGAAGAGATGGAAGAACTCGAGGAATTCCAGCTTGCCTTTCTGCCAGACCATCAGCGAGGTGACGTCGCCGAACGGCGAGTATACGCCGCCGGCATTGGCGGCCACCACGATGATGATGCAGCCCATGACGATGAACTGGTAATTGCCGACCCCGACGGCCACCACTACGGCGCCCATGACGAGCGCTGTGGTGAGGTTGTCGATCATGGGACAGCCGAAGAAGGCAATCCCCCCGACCAGCCAGAAAAGCTGCCGGTAGGAGAGCTTCATGCTGACGAGTTTGGCCCTCAACACGGCGAAGACGCGCCGCTCCTGCATCGTGTTCACATACGTGATCGCCACCACGAGGAACAGCATCAGTTCGCCATAGTCGAGGATCACATGCTTGGCGGCGGCTTCGAGCACGGCACTTTGACCATGCGCGGCGTAGACGACGCCGAGCAGCGCCCAGATGAGGCCCGCCGCCAGCATAACGGGTTTCGACTTGCGCAATTGAATGATTTCCTCGACGGCCACGAATCCGTAGGCGACGAAGAAGATCAGGAGCGCGAGATAGCCGACGGGATGCTGCGTCAAGTCGATGCGTGCCGCCGCCTCCTGGGCATGGAGCGGCGCGGGAGCGAACAGAAGCAAGGCAAATACCGGAACCGCCAGCATCCATAGCCGTCCGGCAAAACGCAACATCGTCAGCCCCTGTCGACGAGAGTCGAACGTCATCACCTTGCGGCTTTCCACTATTGGGTTTGAGTACGGCGGGCCCTGTTCACCGGCGCGAGAGGATCGTGCCTGCTGGGGATAAGGCGTAGCACGCCACGGCGCGACATGCGCCGAGTGCTGCGTAGGGAATAGTGCCCACGGACCTATGGCGAGTACTACCTACGCGCTTGCGTGCGGGGTGAGGGAGGCGCATTCTCGCTGGAAAAAAAATCGTCCGCCTGGCACGGAGGAGCTGCATTGGGCGACGTCATCCGCAGATCAGATAGTGCGACTGCGGGCTTGCGCTGGAGTGCAGGCCGGCTGCGCGAGTTGGGGCCGGCGCGGTACGCTCTGATCGGCGGCGTTTTCACGGCCACCTATCTCGGGCTCGAATGGCTCACGCGCGTCCATGAACTCGAAGGCCTCGGCATCACGCTGTGGAATCCGGTGAAGGCGCTGAGCCTCGGCCTGTTGCTGCTCAAAGGCGTCGCTTATGCGCCGCTGCTGTTCTTGGCGGCGTTGCTGGTCGATCTCTTCATCTACGGGGCAGCCAAGAGCGTCGCTTCTACTGTTGCCACGAGCGCGGTTGTTGCGCTCGGTTATGCGGCGCTCGCCGCAGGTCTCACGCGAGGCCTCGGCTTTGCGGTTGGACGGTCCGACCTGCGCAATGTGATTGCGCTGCTGGTGACGGTGCCGGCAGGGACATTCGTCATAGCCTGCCTCTATTGCGGCTTTCTCGTGTGGTTCGACGATCTGCCGGCGAGGCAGTACTGGGAAGCGGTGCAGCATCTTTGGGTCGGAGACACCGTCGGCATCATCATCCTCCTCCCCGTTGCCATGGCCGCGTCCGGGTCAGTTCAACGTCTGGGTGAGACAAGACCCGCGGTACTGCTGATAGACTCAGGGGCCTTTCTGGCGGGGGTCCTGATCGCGTTGTGGCTGATCTTCTCCTTCGAGGGAGCCCACGAATACCATTTCTTCTATCTGCTGTTCCTCCCGGTGAGCTGGATCGCGATGCGCACCGGGTTCGTGGGAGCGGCAGCTGGCGTGTGTGTCGTCCATCTGCTGCTGTTGGCTCTCATCAGTTGGGGTGGCTATCCCGCGAGCACTTTCATGGGCTACCAGCTCCTGGTGCTGGCGCTCGTGTTCAACGGGTTGTTGCTCGGCGCCGTCGTCGACGAGCGCCGCAGATCGGATGAGCTCCTGCGCGAGCAGCATGCCGAGGTGGTGCGCATGACAAGGCATGCGACGGCCGGTGCGATGGGCGTTTCATTGGCGCACCAAATCAGCCAGCCCCTGTCGAACGTCGCCATGTACCTTCACGTCGGCCGGCAGCTTTTGGCTGACAAGCCTGCCGAACTGGCGCCGATTGCGGCATCTCTTGAAAAGGCAACAGGGCAGCTGCGGCACGCGAAAGACATCCTCGAGCGTCTGAGGGATTTCGTTTCGCGCGGCACGCTGAGGCCAGCTCCCACCGACCTCGGCGCCCTGACGCGGAAGGTGGTGGCATTAGCCGAGGATGACGCAAGGGCGCACGGGGTATCGGTGCGGTTCGAGGCTGCGTCCGTGCCGCCGGTCACGATCGATGCCCTTCAGCTTGAGCAGACCCTGATCAACGTGATCAACAATGCCATCGACGCCGCCGCGGAAGCGAGCCGGTCGCCTGGCAGCGTTACCGTTCGCGTGGCAGCGATAGACAAGCGGGCGCGGATCGAGATCGAGGACAACGGGCCAGGCGTCTCTGAAGTTGTGGCCAACCACCTGTTCGAGCCGTTCGTCACGACGAAGCCGGGCGGCATGGGGCTCGGGCTGGCGCTGTCGCGCGAGCTGATCGGAGCGCATGGAGGGACGATCGATTGGGAGCGCATCCGGCCGGATGGCGGGGCGCGGTTCACGATCGAGCTTCCCTTGAGCCCGGAGGCGAGCCATGGGGCATAAACACGTCGTGCACGTCATCGACGATGAAGCCGATGTCTGCGAAGCCCTCAAAGTACTGTTGCATACGGCGGGGATGGAAGCGCGCACCTACGCCTCGGCCGAAGAATTCCTCGCGGAAGTCAGGCTGAGCATGCCGTTATGCTTGCTGGTCGACGTGCGCTTGCCGGGAATGAGCGGGTTGGATCTCGTGCGAGAGCTGCAACAGGGGCCGGTGCGCCCGGTGGTGGTCATGATCACTGGCCATGGCGATGTGCCGCTCGCCGTCAAGGCCATGCGGGCGGGGGCGCTGCACTTTCTCGAGAAGCCGTTCGAGCCGGCGGAGCTCCTTCAGACTCTGGAGGAAGCACACCAGCGCGTCAGCGAACTGGCTGCCGAGGAAGCAACGTCTGCGGCTGTCGAGGCCAGCTACCGGTCGCTCACGCCCCGCGAACAGGAGGTGATGGCGCTGCTGGCTGAAGGGATGCCGACGAAGCTGCTCGCTACAAAGCTCGGGATCAGCACCCGGACAGCCGAGCATCATCGCGCAGCTGTGCTGAAGAAGATGGGCGCGCGGACATTGTCGCACCTCGCCCGTATGAGCATAAACCTGCAGTCGCGGAATATGCTAATTCGGTCATAGGTGGTTATCACAATTCAGGGGAGAGGCGGTCGCCGTACTCTCGCATCGAGGCGCCGCTTTCTGCACGCGGCCTGCGACGTCGTCGCCCGATGGAGTTGGTCGTTCGATGGAACAGCTCCGTACAGACAGCATGCTCTGATTAGGTTTCGATCGCTGCGCTCGCTTTTCGGATAACGAGGGCATCGCAAGGTACGTCATCCACGATCGCTTTTGCGACGCTCCCTAGAAATATCTCGAAGAAGGCACTCCGCCCGTGCGTACCAAGCACTAACAGGTCCACCTCTTTGTCTCGCACATAGTCGCGCAACAGAAGATTTGGTGCGCCATCCTCGATCAGCACATGCGGCTGTTGCCAACCGGGCGCTGATTTGTCCACCTCTGCCAAAAACGCACGCACCTCCTGCTCGACTTCCATACGATATTGTCGACGCAACGCTGATTCAGTTATCAGCCCGGACGGTGGGCTGTACGCGTGAAAGATTGTTAGCCTTTGTCCAGAGAAAAAGCGTGCGGCTGTTTCCAGCGCATAGCGTGAGGAATCGGAGAGGTCGGTAGCGAAAACAATATTTTCGTACGGCCGGCGAGGACGGCCCTTCACAACAAGGAGCGGCAGCCGAGACCGACGAAATAGTCGATCCGCGGTCCTGCCCGATACGAAATGTCCGAGCGACTCGCCTCTTCCGACGCCGATTGCAATCAGGTCGCAGTTTTCCGCGCCGGCACTGCCTAGAATGGCTTCTACCGGATTTCCCTCGGCGACTCGCACGGCTGGCCGGGCCGGAAGTGCGTCGACATCGGCTAGGAGGTGTTTTCTGGCAGTATCGATCGGATCACGCGGGCGTCGCCACGACGGCAGTCCGGCTTCATCCGGGATGCTCAAGTCGCGATCTTCAACTACATGCAAGACGATTAGCGACGATTGCCACTGTTTTGCAAGCATGGCCGCTCGGTAGAGTGCGCGGTCGCAGCGGGCACTAAGGTCCGTCGCTAAGAGAATCTTTTTAGCTGGCCCGCTGATCCGGCTTGGCGCGTTCATACCGCACTGCTCCTGTCGCATGGAACGTGCCAAGTCGTTTGGGCTTTTAGCGGCGCGCCTTTGATGTTCCGCTTCGGAGTTGCGTGCGATGTGAGCAAGCTGCATATTCTTGACCATAGCGGAGCCTCGAATGTCGCTTTCCGTCACCTCAATTCTCAAGATCTTACGCGCAATTTCATTGTTCAATCCTCCGTTCCGTCGTGAGCTATTCACGGTGCGCGCTCGTGGTTGGCCCATTTGCTGGGATAGGGCGTAGCACGCCCCGGCGCGAAATGCGCCCAGGTCCGCGTAGGGATTAATGCTTGCGGGCTTATGGTAAGAACTACCTACGCGCTCGCGAACGAAAGTGAAGGAGGACGCACTCTCGCTGGAGCAAGAAATCGTCCGCACGGCAGTGGAGACCCGTAGCCCGTTTTCGCTCACCCTGCCTAAGATCTCCAAGGGTCTTCCTGCGAATGACGGACGCGCGTCGCGTCGTCACCCTATGTCTGGGTTGGATCATTCGCGTCGATTTGACGGGGCGCCGATCCCTTCCGGCCGTTCCCGATAAGCGGACCTTCTCAGAGTCCATCAGCATGTCTCAAAAGTAGCCACTCTCGGACTTCGGTGTGCCCAGTTGCGAACTCTGCTTTGGCGCGATGAACTGACATAGTCAGGCCGCTTCGGAAGATCCGAAAAGTGCCAAACGCGGAAGTAGTTAGCCTCGCTTGGGGAACAGCTTGTCGCGGATATAACGAGAGGTCGGTGTTAATCGGATCCCGCGCGGTTTATGCCACGCCGCCTTGTCGATTTCCTTCTTGTCACCGATGGCAAGACGACCGGAGGCTTTGTCAGCGATAAATATAGCATCGCTCATCTTTCGTCCTGATCTGGGGTTCTTGGCCTTGACCTCCTTCCAGAGCTTCAAGCGTCCCAGCTTGAGCTTTGGAAGCTCCTCCCGGATTTCCCTGCGCAAGCAACCTTTCTCCGTTTCCCGGCCACGCCTGCGGCCCCCCGGAAACATCCATAACCGGTCGCGCCTTCTTCTAACCAACAAGACCCGCCCGCGTTTTGCCGCAACGAGTTTTGATGACTTGGCCATTCCTATTCTGCGCCGCCTAACATCGAATCATTTGGATGATTTTATAAGATGCTCGACGCAATAATAGGCGGTGCCCTTAGTCGTCGAGCTTTTCGGATGTGATTTCGCCAGTCTTCGGGTCGGCATGAAAGTCCATCTTCTGGCTGTTCTTGATGCCTTCGCCTTCCCATCGACCGTCGTCGGCTTCAAGTTTGCTGACCTGCGTGTAACCCGACTTGAGAACCCTCTCGATCACTTGCTGGGCGGGCATCCAGTCCGGTCCCGGCTGGTCGGCCCTTGCCAGCGAACCCACCGAAAGGACCACGGCGAAAGCAACAGACGCTAGTTTGTTCATGGCGAGCCTCCTTGCTGACGGGCTTCCTCAGCCTGCTTGCGGAACCTGGTTGCATCGTCTTCGGATATGACGACGATAATGGACAAACGCGGTCTTAAGGACAAGGCGGAGCCAATAGGTGCCGCCTCATCCGTTCTCATTTATCGTTAGCATGCCGACTTCCGGTTTGGGTCACGGCGACTTCCGGTCTCCCTCGATGAATGGACGTTCTCAGGACAGGCGGGCATGTCTCAAAGGTGCCGATTGTGTTGAAGAAGTCGGCGCCTTAGCTGTTCTGGGTGGCGCGAGGAGAGAGGCGCGCGGGAGCTTGTTTGCTATCAGGCCGGCATCGGGGCGGACAGCGGGACCAGCTTTGCCAGCTTTCGGAGGTTCTGGGCGGTGGCAGCCAGCAGGAACTCGTCTTGAGCACCAAAGTGAGCGAGCGGCTGGGAAGTCCGCTTTGCCCTCAACAACGGGCATCGCAGGCCAGATCCTTCAGGTTCGAAAAGTGCCACAACCGGACTCATGCAGCGCAGCAACAAACACCATTCGATCAACCTCGTCGGCGAATGGTCAGTAGACATCGCGGACTACAACCGTGAAGTCATGCTGGTAGATGACGCGATCCGCGCGGTGAGCAGTCCCCGCTGTAATGGAGGTGCCCCAGCTCGATCATAGACCGAGAGGGGTACGGCCACGTTGGAGGTTGGATCTTCAAGCCTTGAAGAAGGTCGCAAGATAGAACACGGCAGCCAAAACGACGGTAATACCGACGACTGTTAAGGAGGCCTGTTTAGTTGAAACGTCGCGCATAGCAACGCCTCCTTTCAGTTGGACACCCCTAGCATTACAGTTGCCTTTTTGTTTTGACGTGCGCGCGCTGAGCGGCCGCCTGATGAGCTCTACGCCAGAATGACCATGCGATGATGTGTGCGGGTTGAATACGGTTTCGAGCGAGTCTGATGGCAATGCGGCGGATTTCCTGGATTGACCAACGGATCAGCGGCGCCGTGGTTGTGTTTTGGCTTTTGCCGGGGGGCGCCGTTTTGTTTTTTTGGGCGGTGGCGGGTTAGCTCGATGTCGGATCGCGGCCATCATGGCGAAGGCAAGCATCACCAGGGACACGTGACGGTGCCAGCCATGCCAGGATCTGCTCTCGTTGTGATCGAGCCCGAACTCGTTTTTCGCGGTTTCAAAGCTGTCCTCGATCGCCCATCGATGGCCTTCGACCGCGATCAGCGTTTCAATTGATGTTCCCGCTGGGCACCAGGTGGTGAAGAAGGCGAGGTCACCATCGGCGATGCGACGACGGATCAGTAGACCGCGCGTCCACAGACCTTGATTTGCGCTGTTGAATTCTTCGACCTCGAGGTCGGCCAATTCGAGATAACACCAATCGTGCAGCCGCGGTCCCTTGGTTCCGGCTCCTGCCGACAAGCGCTTCCAGTCGGATGAGCGCCGCGTCCGCGCGATGTCTGCGGCCGTACCGGCGACCGGCGGTCGTTTGCCCCAAGATCGAAACACATGAGCGCTGCTGACCCCAAGCACGTAGCCTTTGCCTGCCCGACGTAATTGCTGTTCGATGTCGCCAACGCCGTAGACGGTATCAGCGGCAACCCACCTGAATGGTACAGGCGCGGCTATCGCGCGTGCGATCATTCTCGTCGCAAGCTTTGGTTTGGTCGCAAAGCCGACATCGGCAGGCACATAGGCCGCTTCCAGACGATCCGGATCGTCGGTCCACTCCTTCGGAAGATACAGCGCACGATCGATGAATGCATGACCGTGGCGCGAAACATAGGCAGCGAAGACGCCGATCTGGCAGTTCGTGATCTTGCCCGCCGAACCAGTGTATTGCCGCGCCACTCCGCACGACGCCTTGCCCTGCTTGAGAAAACCGGTCTCGTCGATCACGAGGACCGCATCGTCATCCGCCAAATGCTCGATGACATAGTCGCGCACGATATCGCGCAGGGCATCAGCGTCCCAATCCCCACGACCCAGGATTGCCTGCTGCCGCCATGGGCCTGGATCGCCAGCCGCCTCCGCGCGCATCCAACCGGTCTTGCGCTGCTCATCTCCGAGCAGACCTTCCAGGAACAGGCCTGCATTCATCGCAACACGCTCTTGCGTGAACAACGGACGTATCAGCTTCTTGATCTCTCGAAGCGACGCCGCCCACAACGCAAGCGTCTCCTCAATCGACGCTGCCCGCGTCCACGATCTCCGAATCATGGTTGCCCATGGATTCAGAAACCTTCCAAGAACGCAACTGTAATGCTAGGACCGTCAAGGACCGCTTGTTGTGCCCCGGCGTTTGAAACTCGATGGCCTGACCAACCGACAGGCCGATCAACGCAGCTCCGACCGGCGTCAGAACCGAGACGCGCTTTAGTGTTATGTCCGCTTCGTGCGGATACACCAACACCACGTCCCGGACGTCACCGGTCTTGTCATCGCAGTACCGGACCTGCGAGCCCATGCGGACCACGCCGTGCAGATCGGAATTGTCTGCCACCACGCTTGCACGCTCCATCTCCTGTGCAAGGAAATGGGCCACGCGCGGGAAGAGCACCGCGCTCGAACTGGCCAGAGCGTTGAGACGCCTCGCCTCATCCTCGATCACGGTGATGGGCGGCAACACGATTTCGGGCTTGCCCTTGCGATTAGTCTTGCTCATTACCTTCTCTCCTTTCCTAAGCGGCTGATGGTCCCGGATCATCGTCCTCAAAGAGCTTCTTGCCCTTGACCAGCGGATTGCTAAACAGAGCCCTGACAACATCATTCGGATCACCTCGACTGACGCTTTCGATCCTAACGACGTTGGTGCGCCCAGCGGTGAAGAAGGGGATTTCGCTTCCGACCTTCAGCCCCACCAACGCTGCGCCCAACCGTGACATCACGGGGATCTGGGTTCGCTCGGACGTATAGTCTTCGGGAAACACCAGTTGCCTCGTCTCGCGGGGGAAGCCCAAGTTGATCCAGAACGTCACCCACGAACCCATGGTGACGATGCTGTCCAATCTGGCTGCGCGATCAGGGACGACTTCCGCACGGTTGATCTCACTCAACAGAAAACGTGCGTCCAAGTCGCCTCGATCTGCGCCCACCCGCGCGAGCCGTTCCAAGCGGCGATGGTCAGTCGCCGGAAGAGTGATTTCCGGGATAGAGGGGTTGTTCACGACATGCCTCCTCGTTTGGGCTTCCCTCTCGGGAGAGCCACACACCAAATCTGTTTGATGAAGGAAGGGTATCCGGACGGCACCAAGTACCGTCCGGCTAAGCTCCTGCTTGGAGCCGTCCGGCGTGCAAGCAACGCCGCACAATGCGCTGATCGATGTCGAGGACGTGGATCATGTCGTGGCCACCATAGGACGTTCGCCGTGCCCTGTAGCGCGACCAAACCTGCGCTTCTTCTTGCTCATGGCGCTCTCCTCTGATCAGGCCGCGGTGGGCCCCGGATCGTCATCAATCGGGTCATTGTCGGCGAACACGGGAGCACGAACGAGCGGCACAACATTGGACTCGGGTCCGGTGACGCTTTCGATTCTGACCACGTTCATGCAGCCGGCGACGAAGTACGGCATCTGGTCGCCAACATGGAGACCGATTAATGCAGCTCCCAATGGCGATAGAACGGATATCTGGGCAAGGTCGGACGTGCAGTCCTCGGGCCAGACCAGTTGCACCGTCTTCCGCGGGGCGCCCCAATTCGACCAGTACCTGATCCAGGATCCGATTGTTACGATCGATTGAGTATCGCAGGTATCGTCCGGGACAATTTCCGCGCGGTTGATCTCGACCATCAGGAACATCGCGCACATGTCCCCTTGTTGGGCTGCGGCCCGCGCGAGTTGCTCAAGACGAGGATGGTCGGAAACGGAAAGGACGATCTTGGGAAGAGGCAGCACAGCGCACTCCTTCTGCTCAAGGCGAGTCGGGCTCCTTTACGGGAAGCCACAAACCAACTGTTGTTGAGAAGAGAGCCCGGACGGCGCGATCAGCCGTCCGGCTAAACGCGTGCTTGCAGGCGGCCAGCGTATGGGCAGAGCCGCGCTATGCGCGGATCGATGTCGAAGAAAATCGTCATGAGTCCAACATAACCTCAGATCGCGTTGCCAACATTGCGGCGAAAGCGCGCACTTCACGCCAGGCTCCGCCCGCTTGGCTGACACTGTCACGACGGCGAGGCGGTTTGACGTCAACGTGAGCCGTTTTCTGCGTGACCCGGGTTATAGTGGTTGAGGGTCCATCGCTCACATGCGCGCGAGCATCGGAACAACGAGCAGCTTTCTATGAAACGCGACGCTGTCCCAAATTTCAGCCAAGACGAGGACATCCGGCCGGTTGAGACAAGTGGCTGGCGAGTGATTGCGCTCCTCGCCTTCTATGTTTTGCTCAGCGCTCTCGCGGCTGCTCTTTCGGCTGCTATTGGTACGCTACCGTACTGGATCTGGCCGGCTCGATAATGGCGCTGATGCCGCTGAATCATCAACGAAAGTACTCACAAAACTTCTGGGCCAGTTGGTAGCGGCTTGCGGGTCGCAGCGACTTCGCACAATTGGTCAGCGCGAAACTGCAAATCTGGCTGTGGAGATATCCAATCTCCTCAGCTATGCAATTACCGATGGTGGGAGACAATTCTCCCGGAACCTTCCAGTAAGGGTAATGAACGCAAATGTTCCTCCTTGCCGTTCTCGTCCTTCCTTTCGCCGGGAGCTGTATTGCGGCCGTCCTGCGGGTCAACGCACGCAACGCCGAGGCGTGGCTCGCCGGCGCAGTCGCTCTTATTGCTTTTGGCCTGACAGCGACGGCCTATCCGAGTGTCACGAATGGTGGCGTGATCCGACTACGAACGGAGTGGGTCGCAGACCTTGGACTCGAGTTCGTCCTGAGGCTAGACGGCTTCGCATGGGCCTTCGCCATGCTGATCACCGGCATCGGATTCCTGGTGGTGCTGTATGCCCGCTACTACATGTCTCCCAGCGATCCCGTTCCGCGCTTCTTCTCCTTCCTGCTTGCGTTCATGGGGGCAATGCTGGGCATCGTGCTCTCCGGCAACTTGCTGCAGCTGGTCTTCTTTTGGGAGTTGACGAGCCTGTTTTCCTTCCTGCTGATCAGCTATTGGCATCACAACGCGGCCGCTCGCGACGGCGCACGGATGGCCTTAACCATCACGTCGGCTGGCGGCCTTTGCCTCTTCGCCGGCGTACTGGTGATTGGACACATTGTTGGCAGCTACGACCTGGAGCGGGTGCTGGCGTCCGGTAATGTGATCCGTTCGCATGCGCTTTATATTCCAGCACTGATCCTGATCCTCCTCGGCGCCCTCACGAAGAGCGCCCAGTTTCCATTTCATTTCTGGTTGCCCCACGCCATGGCCGCTCCAACTCCGGTCTCGGCTTATCTGCATTCCGCAACAATGGTGAAAGCCGGCGTGTTCCTTCTGGTAAGGCTCTGGCCGGCAATGGGTGGAACGAATGAATGGCTATGGCTGGTAGGATCGGCTGGCCTGATCACGTTTTTCCTGGGCGCGTTTCTCGCAGTATTTCAGCAAGATCTAAAGGGACTGCTGGCCTACTCGACAATCAGCCACCTCGGGTTGATCACGCTCCTGACGGGACTCGATACACCTTTCGGGCAGATCGCCGCGATCTTCCATATTTTCAACCACGCGACTTTCAAGGCGTCGCTGTTCATGGCGGCAGGCATCATTGATCACGAAACCGGCACACGCGACATTCGTCGCCTCAGTGGGCTATGGGCCTTCATGCCGATCACGGCGACGCTGGCTATGGTGGCCGCCGCAGCGATGGCGGGCGTGCCCTTGCTGAATGGCTTTCTTTCGAAGGAGATGTTTTTTGCCGAAACGATCGAGATCCATGATAACTCGCTCGTCGATCAAGCGCTTCCATATATCGTCACCCTTGCCAGCACGTTCACGGTTGCCTATTCGCTGCGATTCATTCGCGACGTGTTCTTTGGCCCGGCTCCTATAGGCCTGCCACGCATTCCGCACGAGCCACCGCTCCTGATGCGATTTCCGGCTGAACTTCTCGTGCTGACGTGCCTTATCGTTGGCGTCGCACCGTCGTTTACCGTAGCGCCGATCCTCGATACGGCCGCCCGGGCGGTTCTCGGCTCGGCGATGCCAGAGTACAGCCTAGCTGTCTGGCACGGCTTTACGCCCGAACTCCTGATGAGCTTCGTCGCAATGGCCGGCGGCCTGGCCGTTTACGCGATGCTGCGCTCCTATCTGCTCACACGTGAGGGACCGCCCCTGCTGCGTCGTATCAATGGCAAGCGGATCTTTGACTGGGTGCTTGTGACGTTGTCCTGGCGACTAGCACGATGGCTTGAAGGCAATCTCGGGACGAGGCATCTACAGCCACAGCTGCGGCTCTTGGCTGGGACAGCGTTCGTCGCTGCCCTGCTACCGCTTTATGCACGCGGAATCATGGTCGGGGACTCGCCTCGGGGCCAACTCGACGTCGCCTTTGGACTGCTCTGGACCATTGGGATTGCTTGCGCGCTGGGTGCCGCCCTTCGGGCTAAATTTCACCGCGTGGCCGCGCTGATACTGCTCGGCGGCGCGGGTCTCGTCACCTGCATCAGTTTCGTCTGGCTATCCGCGCCCGATCTCGCTCTGACGCAGATCGTCGTCGAAACCGTAACGACGGTACTCCTACTGCTCGGTTTGCGATGGCTGCCGAAGCGCGTCGCGGAAATCGCCCCGAGCACCACCGTCGGCAGGATCCGATGGCACCGCGTTCGCGATTTCGCTATCGCGCTGCTCGTAGGCGTCGGATTAGCGGGCCTTGCATTAGCGGTGATGCAGCGCCCTGCTCCCAACAGTATTTCGCGGTATTTTGTCGAGAACGCTTACACCATGGGCGGCGGAACCAATGTGGTGAACGTCATCCTCGTGGACTTCCGCGGCTTCGATACGTTGGGCGAGATCACCGTGCTCGCGGTCGTTGCGCTGACCGTTTATGCGTTGCTACGCCGCTTCCGTCCGGCGCCCGAAAGCATTCCCGTCCCCGAACAGCAGCATGCTCAGGACGCCTACGACCACGCGCATCCCGATCGCAAGAAGGGTGATACTGTACAGGATACGATAGCTACGGCAGCGCTGATAATGGGGCTGCTATTTCCGGCGATCGGCGTAACGGCCATCTTCCTGCTGCTGCGCGGGCACGACCTTCCGGGCGGAGGCTTCGTCGCTGGCATCACCATGGCCTCCGCATTCATCCTGCAGTACATGGCTCGCGGCACGGTATGGGTGGAGGCGCGTCTGCACGTCATGCCGGTGCGCTGGATGGGATTGGGCCTCCTATTGGGGGCTGGTACGGGAGCTGCCGCCTTGGTTTTCGGACGCCCGTTCCTGACCTCATACTTTGCTTACACCGAACTGCCTCTGATCGGGCGCGTTCCGACGGCCAGCGCTCTCGTCTTCGACATCGGCGTGTTCTCGCTCGTCGTCGGGGCAACGGTACTGCTGCTGATCGCGATCGCGCATCAATCCCTGCGGCGCTACGGTGTCCCGCTCCAGAGAGAGCAACGCGCGTCCGCCGATCGGCCGAAGGAGGAGGTGGTGTGATGGAGATTGTCCTGGCCGTCGGTATAGGTGCGCTTGCGGGCTCTGGTGTGTGGTTGATCCTGCGACCGCGCACGTTTCAAGTAATCATCGGGCTGTCACTACTCTCCTATGCGGTCAATCTCTTTATCGTGGCCATGGGACGGTTGCGGACGGGAGCACCGGTGCTCGTTGCGCCCGAAACCGGGGATGCATCGCAGTATGCTGATCCGCTCCCACACGCGCTCGTTCTGACTGCGATCGTTATCAGCTTCGCGACAACGGCACTGTTCCTGGTTGTCCTCCTTGCATCGCGCGGCCTGGCAGGGACTGATCATGTTGACGGTCAGGAGCCAGAAACGTGAGCGGCGTAGCAAACCTGATTATCGCGCCAGTCGTCCTGCCCCTCGTTGCCGGCGCCGGCATGCTGCTCCTTAGCGGAGAACGACACCGCAACATCATGGCTGCCGTCAATGTTGCCGTAACCTTTGCGCTCGCTTGCATCGCGATTGCTTTGCTTAAAATGTCGGATGCGGGTCAGACGGGGATCAGCCAAGTCTATCGTATCGGCGATTGGCCGGCTCCGTTTGGAATTGTGCTCGTTCTGGATCGTCTCTCCGCTCTTATGCTGCTCCTCACGAGCACACTAGCCTTGGCCGCGGTGGTGTTCTCGCTCGCCCGCTGGCATCGTGCCGGCGCGCATTTCCATCCCCTCTTTCAGTTCCTGTTAATGGGCCTCAATGGCGCCTTCCTTACGGGTGATCTCTTCAACTTGTTTGTTTTCTTCGAGCTATTGCTGGCGGCGTCATATGGTCTTCTTCTGCATGGCTCCGGCCTTGCGCGGGTGAAGGCCGGGTTGCATTACATCGTAGTGAACCTGGTGGCATCGCTGCTGTTTCTGATCGGCGTCAGTCTGATCTACGGCGTTACCGGGACCCTCAATATGGCAGACCTTGCTGCACGGGTACCAATCATCGCTGCGGAGAACCGCGGTTTGCTCGAGGCGGGTGCCGGCATCCTGGCGATGGCTTTCCTGCTCAAAGCCGGAATGTGGCCCCTATGTTTCTGGCTGCCGACGACCTACGCAGCAGCCAGTCCGCCCGTGGCCTCGATCTTTGCGATCATGACGAAAGTCGGCGTCTATATCGTACTGCGACTCTCGCTATTGCTTTTTGGCGACGGTGCTGGCGCATCGGCGGGCTTCGGCAGCAGCTGGTTGTTGTTCGGCGGGTTGGCGACGATCGTATTCGGCGCAATCGGCACCTTGGCATCGCAAGACACGGCCCGTCTCGCCGCTTTTTCGGTGCTCGTATCCTCTGGAACGGTGCTGGCCGCCACCGGGATGGGACAAACAGGTGTCACCGGTGGAGCGCTCTTTTATCTGGTTAGCTCGACGCTCGGCATCAGCGCGTTCTTCCTTCTGGTCGAACTGATCGAGCGCGGGCGCGAACCTGGGGCGGACATGATCGCCGTCACGCGAGAGGCTTACGGAGAAGATGATGACGCGGACCAAGGGGAAGAGGAGGTCGGCATGGCCATCGTGGCCACGATGGGGCTGCTCGGTGTTGCTTTCATCGGGTGTGCGCTTGTCATCGCCGGGTTACCGCCGTTGTCGGGGTTCATCGCCAAATTCGCTCTCCTTACCGCCGTCCTCCATCCGTCAGAGATACACCGGACGGGTGCCATTCCTGGCAGTGGATGGGCGATCCTCGTGATACTAATCTCGTCCGGCTTTGCGACACTGGTCGCGATGACGCGAGCGGGCATCCGCTCCTTCTGGGCCTCGCCGGATCGCACCGTGCCGCGTGTGCGCGTGATCGAGATGGCGCCAGTCATGTTCCTCTTGATCCTTTGCGCGGCCCAAACCGTACAAGCCGGACCGGTCATGCGTTTCATGCAGGCTACAGCGCAGTCGCTGCACGCGTCGGGCGGCTACATCCGCGACGTCCTGGAGACCAGCGGACACAGCACCCGAAAGGCAGGCGGCATATGACACGACTGCTACCTTTTCCGTTCGTGAGTTTCGGCCTTCTGGTGCTGTGGCTGCTGCTCAATCAAACAACCTCATTAGGACAGTTCTTCATCGGTTGCGTGATCGCGCTTGTCGGCGGCTGGATCCTGACCACCCTGCAGTTGCCAAGAGCGCGCGTTCGCCGGCCGAGTGCCCTCCTCCGATTGTTGGGCCTGGTGTCGTTGGACATCATGCGCTCAAACATCGCGGTCGGCCGGATCATTCTCGGCTTTGGAAGGCGACAGCGAACATCAGGGTTCGTGACCATCCCCCTCGACATCCGCAATCCCTATGGGCTGGCCCTATTAGCTTGCATCATCACTTCGACTCCCGGCACGCTGTGGGTCAACCTCGATGCACAGAAGGGCTTGTTGATGATCCATGTTCTTGACCTGATCGATGAAGGCGAGTGGATCCGCACGATCAAGGGCCGCTACGAACGTCATCTGCTGGAGATATTCGCATGACCCCCCTCGTGCTGACATACTCGCTTGCCGTCGCACATATACTGCTGGGGATGGCCATGGGCTGCGCCGCCTTCCGCATCTTGCGGGGCCCGCGCGCACAGGATCGCGTGCTGGGCTTCGACACATTGTATGTAAACGGGATGTTATTGCTTCTGACGTTCGGTATCCGATCGGGTAACACGCTCTATTTCGAGGCGGCTCTGGCGATGGCCTTCTTAGGTTTTGTGGGCACCGTTGCTTTGGCCAAATTCCTGCTACGCGGCGAGGTGATCGAATGAACGCTATCGAACAAGTGCCGGCTTGGGCTGCTGCTCTGACGGCAGCTCTCCTTTTGATGGGTGCGGCGGTCACGTTGGTCGGCTCGCTCGGTCTCTTGCGGCTCGGCACCTTCTACGAGCGGGTCCATGCGCCGACGCTGGGGACAACGCTCGGCACCGTATTCGTCGCGCTTGCTTCAATCGTTTACTTTTCAGTCCTCCAGAGCCGGCCCGTGCTGCACGAAATCCTGATTATTGGGTTAGGTGCCGTGACCACGCCCGTCGCTCTGACCCTATTGGTAGGCGCTGCGCGGTTTCGCGACACAGCCGAAAACGCGCCCCACGTTCGCGAGCGATACAGCGACTAATGTCCTGCTCGCGCCTACGGGGTGGCGACACTATTGCCGCTTAGGTGGCACAGCCAGAATGTCCACATTCAACGAACGCAGGACTTCTTCGGTGACGCTTCCGAGCAGCACCTTCAGCAATCCAGAACGGCCATGCGTTCCAATGACCACAAGATCAGGCCTCATCCTATCGACTCCCGCTGAGATTACTTCGAAAGCACCACCTTCCTCAATGCGCAGAGACGCTCCAAGCCCACCAAGATCGTTCTCGAGCAAGAACGCCGTCAGGTCCTCCGTCACCTCTTGACGTTCGTTCGATACGTACTCGTCGATGTCGGCTTGATCGAGACCCGCCATCGACATCTTCCCCTTCCCCACCGGCAGGAATGCGTGAAGGATCTCCAGGCGGGCTCCGTCGATCAGCCCCACGGTTCGGGCAGCCCTGATCGCGTTCGCGGATGCGTCCGACAAGTCGACAGGAGTCAGCACAACCTCGTAAGGTGCGCTCACTTCGTTATTTACCATAAGCACCGGATGACGTCCGGTACGGATCACGCGCTCAATTGTCGTGCCGACGAAGATATCGCGCAATAACTGCTTGCGGTGTGCACCCATCACGATGAGATCAGCGGTTTGCGCCGCCGCTGTCCGAACGATGGCGTCGAAAGGGTCACCCTTTACAACGATCGGGTGGCATCGTACGTCGCGCAATTCTGATACAGCGCTGGTCAGCTCCGCAAGCATGCGCCCGCTCTCCCGCACCTCCATCTCAACGAGACGCTGCGGTTGATCATCATCCACAACATGGATGATGGCGAGTTCCGCGGCCTCGGCTTGAGCCAACTGGCCGGCTCGACGCAACGCCCGCTGGGAACGTGTGGAAAAATCCGTTGCTGCCAGGATCTGCATACGATCACTCCTAACGAAGATTCCCCAGGTCTACCCATCAAAAGACCCAGTCCGCCACTTTGTGATTCCCTCTCGTATCAGTTGGTCCCGTCCGATTATGAAAGCCACCCTTCGACGGAACGACAAGACGCGACGCGTTGTCGCTAGCCTTCTTGGCATTGGCGTGCAGATTATCTACGCGCCAGTCTGCACGTGTTATTGCGTGATAAGTCGGCTTCAACAACTCACGACACGGTTCTTGATGTCGGCCATCCTACCAGTTCTGCAGTCGGCGTGGCCGAAAGCTCGGTGCCGAGAACTGCGGCTCGACGCAGCGTCTTCGGTGCAGGATTAGCAACGATGATGATTTGAAATCACAATTAAATTCGTTTGTCCGATCATACCCTTGGTGAAATACAAGCTCTTAAACCACTCAAGCCAAACGGTGCTGATCCGTCCGAGGAGGCTTCAATGTCACGGAACGTAATACGACTGGCCCTCACCGATCGTCGCGAGCTTTTAACCGTCGGTGCCGCTATCGCAGCGTTAGTGCCACTCTCCGGAAGTGCCTTCGCGGCCAGCAGACATTCTCACCGCGCCAAAAGAAAGGCCCGCACCGATAAAACGTTCGAGACCGCAGCGCTTCTTCGAGATCTTTGGATAGGACATATCTTTTGGGTAAGAGCGGTCTCGGTAGCCACGATCGAAAAGCACGACGCCGCCGCAACAATAGCAGAGCAACAAGCCGTCACCAACGCGCAGTCCATCGCCGCGACCATCGAACCATTTTACGGAGCAGCGGCCAAGGACACCTTCTTCAAGCTCCTCGCGGGGCACTATGGTGCTGTAAAGGCCTACCTTGTGGCGACGGTCGCAGACGACGCTACCAAGCAAGGCACGGCAACTCAATCTCTGACGTCGAACGCTGAGGAGATTGCAAGCTTCTTAAGCAAAGCAAACCCTTTTTTGCCGAAGAATGCAGTTAACAACCTTCTTTTGGCGCATGGCGGTCATCACATCCAGCAGATCCAACAATTGAAAGGTCGCAAGTACGAAGCCGAGGCTCACACCTGGGAAGAGATGAAAGATCACATCTATCAAATTGCCGATGCTACCGCTGAAGCGCTAGCAAAGCAGTTTGCCGATAAATTTTCCTGAGCTTCGATACAGACGATCTGTACGAGCGTGGAAGTGAAATAACGACGACTTGACGTTTCTGATTTCATGATTAGCTCGTAGGTATGATGATGTCTAAAGCGCTCCCCCTACAATCTCGCGTGGGCCTCCTGCAAGCTGGCGGGTAGCCCGGACGGCTTTACGCCGGCCGGGATGATTCTATCCAATTTTTGCAATCTCACCTACTCGATCCGCTTGGCACGCGTCGTTGCACGCCTGCCAGGCGGAACGGTCGTAGCTCGCGTGATAGAGGAGTGATGATGTCAATGTTGCTAATACTAACAGCGACTGTCCTGATTTTGTGGCTAGGCCTGGTGTTGTTTTTTGACCCCGATGGATTCAGCGCACCGAGACCTCGTCGGAGCCCCAGCGGGGCCAAGAACGCCCTGACTGATCGTCGGACCAACGCTTAACAAGCAATCAGCCGGCAGCTAACGCCGGAAGCCGCAGTGCAGACCGCCTAAGGAAGATAACGTAATGACTTCGGTGCCGTCCGACCGCCGATGCTTACCTAGCAAAACGGCGACTTGGCGAGCATGAATCAGGGAAATTGAGATGACAATTGAAAAGACAGTCACCATGGCGAGGAGCGACGTCAAGCCCGCGATCATCCTCTCAGCAAAGGACTATAATCGGCTTTCCACGCTTGGCGCGCGCGGCTCAGAACAGACTGCCTGATCTGGCGTCTGAGTTGGCCGCGGAGGTCGGCCGCGCGTACGTGCTAGGCCGGGACGAAATAGCGAACCAGTTCGTGGGCATGAACGACGACGTCGAATTTCGCGATGATACGACGGGGCGTGCCCGTCGGGTTACACTCGTGTATCCTGACGAAGCCGACATCTCGCAAGGGAAGATCTCCGTGATGACCCCGGTCGGAACAGCCCTAATTGGCCTGCGGACCGGACACTCGATCACGTGGGAAACGCCCCTTGGAGAGACGCGGCAACTCACCGTAATCTCGGTCCGCAAACTTCATCGGCGCTGACACGATGCTTGACCGTGCGACGTTGTAAACCCGTCGCACGGAAGCGTTGTATACATTGCCTGCCCTACTCGCCTTGCCCGCATTTTCCTCACATGGGCTTTTCGAGTTGCGATACTTTCCTATCGGCGAGCATTGCGGCGTGGAGCGAAGAACCGTTATACTCTTTCGATCGCCGCTTGCAGTGCACCATTCGACCGACGCGTCTTCCGACAGTCCAATCAAGGCCGCGCCCAGCGGGCTCAACACCGAAACCGCGTTCGGTTCGCAAGACGTTTCGTCTGGCAGGGCGAGGACTATTCGCCTGTTCGCGCCGGCGACGTTGTCCCGTACATCTACGCGTGAGTTGACAGCCACAACATTCGTTGGAAGCTGATCATTAGGGACAATTGTCGCTCGATAGATCTCCCGCAATACGTTTGACGCAGCCGGCGCCATGCGACTATTCGTCAGCGCGGAGGTGGCAATAGCGTACAGATTCTCTCGATCCGTCTCTGAAATAATGACCGGGGGAAGCGTCACGGGATGATGGTACTCGGCGGCATCCATTTTCCAGGCTCCTGTCGTATCCAGCCACGCAAATTCTCGCTTACCACTCGCTTTCTACAAGCGAAAAAACTTGCGCCTCGGGCTCAAAACCATTGCTGCAATCCTCGAGACCAGCAGGTTGCTCGACAATCAGAAGACGTCTAGCGTTCGTCGCGGAGCCGATATCCGGGAGGCTAACCCATGGAAGACCGACTCTTGGCTGAGAGAATTCTCGATCAAATTGCCGATGCCGTTGTCTACGCAAACCGATCGGGCGAAATTGTCCGATGGAACCGCACGTCGACCAGTATATTTGGCTTCTCCGCGGAAGAGGCGCTCGGCCGGAGCCTCGATCTGATCATTCCAGAGCATCTGCGCGCCTCGCACTGGAGCGGCTTTAACGCAGCGATGACAACGGGCGCAACGAAGCTTCAAGGTCGTCCGACGCTGACCCGGGCGCTGCACAAAAGCGGACGCAAACTCTACGTCGAAATGACCTTTGCCATCGTCAAGGTCGACGAAGGCGAAGTGCTTGGTTCGGTCGCCGTGGCACGCGACGTCACCGAACGCGTCGAGCGAGAGCGTTCCGCAGTCCGCACGACCTGATCGGGATCGTAGCCATGCAGGACAAATCCTCTTCCATTACCAGATCGATCTTTAGTCATGGCGGTGTTGAGGCGCACACGTGATGTCGACAACCCGCTGCTACATGAGTGATGGGATCCTGTGGACATCGACATGAACGCGAAGAGCGTATGAACGTCGCATCCGCCGAACCCAGTTGAGCAAGAGAGACTGCCACAGGGACCTCGCTACCCACCGGCAAGCACCGCGCGATTTCCGGCTGGCACGGCCACTTGCTGGTGCACGTGGCCAGAGTTGCACAAAGATTGGTGCGAAACGCAGAAATTGCTGTTCGGCTGGGGCCAGAGACGCTCCGGCTTTGTTCCGGACAAAAAGCGGACGCCCAAGCTGTTCAAGCGTACCCAAGCGCTGATGATTGTTTGACCGACATGTAGTCACTCGGCAGCCTTGATGAAGCTTGCCGTCGAGGCGATCTCCAAAAACGTCCCAGCCAATTCGATGTCCAGGGACCTCATCTAGCATGACGGTTGCATTCAAATGTGAATTAAATTCATTTGCATGCTGCATCCTTCGATGAGAGACTATTGGCATCTTCATTCGTGCGCAGGCTTTTGTTGTCGATCGAGACTTGCTCAGCTCCAGCTGCCATTGTGTGGGCTTAAGCTTGTTTGCCAGCGAACGTATTGTAGAGGAACAGCTGGGTCACTTGGAGGTGGTATCGACCACAACCTCCATAGGTACATGACCAAAGTATCCCAAATAGGCGAACCGCCCCGTCCTGATCCATATTTCGCTGAGGAGCGAATGCCTCGGCTGGTTCAACTCGCCTGTCGGAGATGGGAACAGAAAGGCGCTACCCATGCGACGACTTAGCCCGGGCCAAATCGCTCTTATCGCAGTTCTCGTTGCCTTGCTCATTCTCACTGGCATATGGGCAACGATGGTATGGAACTCCTCCGGCGACGTCGTGATGGATAAGCACGGCTGGATCGCCCTCGGTCTCGGCACATTCTTTTCGCTTCTCATTGGATGCGGTCTGATGGCCCTCATGTTTTTCAGCAGCCGCAGCGGTCACGACGATGCGGCCGATCCGTTTAGGAAAGGGAGGGAGCCGCCCGCCGAGTAAAGCCGCCTGGAGGCCTCTTGCTGGTCAATGTCAGCCTTTGGCCTAGCCGAACAGGGCCATCGCCCGTCGTTACGTCGCGGCCAATCCAATTGTCGATATCGTGAAGATCATGAGTAGGCCTATGGCTACGAAAGCAGCGCCGATATCCAACATCCCGCTCGATCCAATTTGACACCAATGCTTTGAGGCACACCGGAATTGCTAACGTCGATAACGAGTGCTGATCGATCAGACGCCTCACCGTCGTACTATCACTCCGCTAATGACTTGGACCTGCTAGCATGAAGGTTCATCATCTTTATGCGCGCTCCTTCAATGCTATCGGCCACTGTTATCGGCGCGATGTTCATCAACGCCGCTGACCAATTGCACGTCAGCGTGTCCACAGCGTCACCCAATGAGCCCGGTCCGCTCGCTCCGCCCGCGAGGTGGAAGACGGCGCCCGCGTAACATACGCATATCGCGCACTGCGCCACTCCAACTCTTTCAAGTAACAACTTTCTTGATGCAAACTGACAATACTTTTCGCTTGTAGAACTTGGCTGAATAGCAAGTAGTTGTGCGCAGCAGCCAAGCAACACTCTGTCTGAAGAGTACGACGGCTGCAGATTCTCATCTCGTTCTCGCAGGGAAACGAAATCATGCGGAAAGCCCGGTTAGGCCAACAAGCGGACTTAGACGACACGACCCAACATTTCGCGTCCTCTCCTCGCAGGACGAATGCGGGCGACCCCAGTTACCTCGGTTATTGGTCTAGGGAAGAGATACTGAATTTTCTCAAAGAGCTTCTTGAAAGTGAACGCATCGGCGTCACTGCATATGCAGCAATCGGACGCACGGCCGACTCTCAGGTTGCAGACCTCGCTTTTGAGTCCGAACTGGCTCAGGCCGCGATTTGCATCCTTCTCAAAAAGGAGATGGCCGCAAGAGGTGGCGCCAACATAATTCGTCGCAAGAGGACAACCGCTGTTCCTAACAGCGATTGCAGCTTCGGACGGACAATCGGATTCGCAAGCCGCAACCAGGCTAGGCTGGCCGATATGATTGAGGAAGCCGTCCTGAACATCTTCGATTCAAAATTGAATGCGAAGCTTATGTACTTGCTGCTGCTGCACCGTAAACAGGTCGAGCAGCTTGAAACGTTTGTTACCTAGCTCGCTCTGGTCCGACCTTCATGATTTCCGTCCATTCTTTCGCGAGATGGTTGGATTGACGGGGACAATTGCTTCAAGTCGAGCGTTGAATCGAATGATCGGAGCCGCACCAAGATACAATTGTGCTGCACCACATGTATAAGATGGATGGAGTTCGTCATGAGCGCAAAAACCTTTACACAACGAAAAAAGAGAGAAATCGACCGTCGGTTAGATGAGGAGTTGGAGGGCACATTTCCAGCAAGCGATCCCCCGAAGATTACCCGCTCGTCAGCAGACTCCTCCAGCGTCGTGGTCCGAACACGGAGAAACGCTAGCGGACCAACGGTCCAACGGAGGCACCTATCAATTTCGTGATTATGAATTGTCAATATTTGTCGCTTGTCAGACGCTGCTGACGGCGCCCAGGATACCGCAGCCCCGATAGCGCAACGATGCCGCACCGTTTGCCAACCGGACATTTCCTTCGAGAGTGGGAGCGTAATATGACCGAACTATCTGGTCTCGAATCCCAGTATGATGCTTTCCTATTCGCTTCGGTTTGCGAGACAGATGAGATGACATTGAGCGTCTTGTCCCTACTCGCCCGTCAGGATGTCGATCCCTGGCAGGAGGCGGCTCGCCTGACTCAGCTTCCTGAGGCTCAGGCGATAAACAGCCTTGCTACAAAGATCTGGAAATCGAATAGCGACCATTGGTCGCCGTCAGAGGCGAGCATAGTGGCGGTTCGTTTGATCGATCTTCTGCCGTCACATGGTCATCCCCGCTCTACTCCGCTCTCGGCGGGCGATGGTAACGGCAGGTTGACGTTTTGGGTGGTCGCCGGGATGCTATTTATGTCGATCGCCATTTCGGGAAACAGCATGCAGAGCTTAACCAAGGACTCCGGCGATCCGACCCACGTGGTCAGCAGAGCTGCACCGGAGCACACCGACACACGATCATCGCGCGGAATTGGAACAGATTAATCGAGATACGGGAGCAGTATCGATGGGCAGAAGGATTGTTGCTAAGAACGTCAAGCTAAGACGGGCATACGATGCCGATCGCTCCGGTGACGGGACTCGAATACTGATCGACCGTCTTTGGCCTCGTGGGGTCAGGAAAGTAGATGCTGCCATTGACCTGTGGGCCAAGGACATTGCACCCAGCACTGCGCTGCGGAGGAGGTTCGGGCATGATCCGGCTCGTTGGAACGAGTTTCGACGCCGCTACTCCGAAGAGGTCCATCAGCACGGCGACCGGCTCGACAAACTACGCGCTCTCGCCCAAGGAGGACGGATTACACTCATTTTTGCAGCGCATGATAAGGCTCATAACGACGCGGTCGTTCTGAGAGAGATTTTGCTTGGCCGGAGTATCCCACGAGGGCCTCATTCTCGCTCGACTTCGTCCCACCGTAGGCGATCGCGGTTTCGCTAGCCGAACGTCATCGATCGGATACTTTTCCGCTGAAGCGGCTTCGTCGCGTTCGTAGGTTCGCAAGACGTTTGCAAACAGGCTGGCCCAGATTACATGTGTGACGAGGCAGTTCGCCCGGTCTATCGCCCTCAGTGCACTCGGTGATCAGTAATGATCATTGCGAAAGAAACACCCATGAACGACTTCGAGCGAAATCGTGTTGAACAAAGGCCGCCTATCGTCTTGACGGCATCGGACCGTGAACGGTTGTTCGCGTTGCTTGGCGCCTCGCCGGCGGCATTGAACACGGAGGTTGCTTGTTTTCTTCGCGAGGAGATCGAGCGTGCGGATGTTGCGCCAGATGATGTCGCGCCTAATTCGGTCGTAAGGCTCGATTGTGACGTAAAATTCGTGGATCACGCAGATGCACGAATTCAACAAGCTCAGCTTGTCTTCCCGGGCGAGGCTCAGCGCGGCCACTGCATCTCGGTGCTAACTCCGATCGGAAGTGCGTTGATCGGTCTTGGGCCGGGGCAATCGATTCGTTGGATCGAGCAAGGTAGAGAGCGTAGCCTCGCGGTTCTTGAAGTGGGATCGAGGAACACGTCGGCAATGCGACGGCTAATGAAAGTTACGAAGGAGCACCCTTGTCGAACGGAAGCTTAGAGACATGACGATTCGCTTCTTTACAATCGGGCATTCCACCCGCTCCTTCAGTGAGTTCATGAACTTGCTGAGGTCGCAAGAGGTGAAGCTTGTCGTCGATGTTCGAAGCATTCCGCGCTCGCTGACCAATCCCCAGTACAATGCGGGCCGGTTCGCTGACGCACTGTCCGAGTATGAAATCGGCTACGAACATATCCCCGAGCTAGGGGGACTCCGCGGCAGGGGGCGAGACGTTCCGGCGAGCGTGAATGCGTTCTGGGAGAATCGGAGCTTTCACAATTATGCAGACTACGCAATGAGCGCTGAGTTTCGGTCCGGCCTCGCCAGGCTGCGCAAACTTGGACACGGGACCACATCTGCAATAATGTGTGCCGAGGCCGTCTGGTGGCGATGCCATCGAAGGATAATTACTGACTATCTCATCACGGCGGGCGAGACGGTATTCCACATCTTGGGGACCAATCAGGTCGTGCCAGCATCTCTCACTCGAGAGGCTGTGCTGTTGCCAGACGGCTCGCTCTCCTACCCGGGCCCTCCTTTTCCCAGAACAAAATGCTTGCAGCAAAGCGCTAATTGAGTTCGTTTGTCTGAACCGAAGGTCACGCCTACTTCTTCCTTAACGCATCCCTTCGATCTGGAATCGCAGAAGAGAGCGTTATGGAGGCGTCATGTTTACCCGGAAACGCCCGTATCTGATCTCGGCAGTCCTTTTGTTGGCCGTCGCGATCCCCCCTACCGACCTTCTGCTTCTGACTCGAACACCTCTTCTGCTGGAATCGATGAGTGTGATCGCACTAGCGTTCTCAGCCATCGTGGCACTGGCCGCGTGGTGCTTGTCGTCCGATCGTGATGGCGTCGGCATTACCTTGTGGGATGTTTCGGGCGCGTATGCATTCATTGGATTTGCAGCGGGAATGCTTAGCGATCCGCAACAAGTGCTAGAGCTCTGATCCGTGTCATCGGCGCCAGTTCGATAATGGATCGGACAACTCGTTCAACAGACCGGATCACCCTTCGGGAAGTCAGACGTCTCGACGATGCTCCATTTCAAACGAAGTCATGGCACTACTTCAGTCGTTTTGATCGACTTGGTCTTGGCCGTTGACAACGCCATTGTCATCGGCTTGGCGCGCGGCAGGATTACCGCTGCAGCAACGCACGAAAGCTGTGCTGGTAGGTATAATCGCAGCGACGGTCCTGCACATAACGTTAGCTGCATCCACTTCCCAGTTGTTACAGGTCGTAGGCCTAGTGCTTGCGGGTGGCGTTCTTTCGCTTTGGGTGAGCTGGAAGATGTTCCGAGAATTGCGGCTCTCCGCTGAGGGGCACGACGACGCTATCGAAGCAATGAGCAATATGGACATCAATGATGACGGGACAATTGTAACTCATGCACCGCGGAAGTCCTTTGCTCAGGCTGCAAGTCAGATCATTGTGGCCGACGTCTCAATGTCCCTCGACAACGTGCTGGCTGTTGCAGGAGCCGCGCGAGAGCACCTTTCTGTTCTGATTATTGGGCTTGGTTTATCAGTTGCTCTGATGGGGATAGCGGCGGGCTATATCGCTCGCCTATTGCACAGGCACCGGTGGATCGCATATGTGGGATTGCTTGTAATCCTGTATGTCGCCGTAGATATGATCTGGCGCGGGATGAGCGAGGTTTGGCCGCTGATAGGGCAATCATGATTGCTGATGAGTATCAGCCCGGCCTTGCTGCCTTCGCGTGACGCGAGCCCACGGGGTACGTGCAGACTTGGAAGAGCCGGCGGCGGCGTGATATTCTGATCGAGCGCAATTATAGATACTTGGGATGATAACCGCTTAATCAAGACGGTCGAAGGCGGGTGCCGTTTTGTCACCAACTGCTTCGACACCATTTTATCATTTCTCGACTCAGAAGGTACGGTCTTTGAGACGTTCGCGCCTCTTGATTCGTCCGAGAACGACCTGCCTCACGAGCTAATGCCTGTGCTTGTGCGTGCTCAATTGTGCATGACCGCGGGGATGATCGAGACCTCCTTCCGAAAGCCACGCGTCGGTGCTCCTCGCTGCCCTTTCGATCAACTCGCTGGTCTTCGAGAAATCATATGGCGACTCGGTCAGCGGAGAGAGCGGCGGCACAACAAAATAGTCGATGCTATGATCAAGGCCCCGCAACTCGTTTACTAGTTGACGCGCGATCAGCAAAGTCAGCGCGTGCAGGGCATTCGCGACGGCCCCGGCCGGCGGCTTCTCGAGAGCGCAGGCGTAACCGGTAGGGAGAACAATCAGGCGCCGCGCGCCACGGGCAACCGCTACGGTGACCGGGGTGCTGCTCGATACCGCTCCATCCGCAAGATAAAGATCGTTGAAGTGCACTGGCTCGAACGCCGCCGGAACGGCAGCGCTCGCGATGATGGCTCGCGCCGCCGGACCTTCCGACATCACGACGGTACCGCCGGTCAAGATATCGGTCGCAACGATATGCACCGGAAGTTTTGCATCCTCCAGATTGCAGTAGCCGAGATTGTCATCGACGAGCTGGCGCAGTGCATCAGACGTAACAAGAAAGTCCCGCCGATACAGAAAGCCCATTATCGTCCGCCACGTCAATGGAAACACGTCGCTCCGGCGCAAGCCGCGCCAGATCGTGTCCAGCCGTTGGATCCCTTCAAGCGTGGGATTTCCCGCGTAGTAGGCGCCATTGAGCGCGCCGACGCTTGAGCCGACGACCATGTCGGCGACAATCCCGCGGCTTGCCAGTGAATGCAGCATGCCGACGTGAATGGCACCCAAGCTGCCACCACCTGCGAACACGAAAGCGGTTCTCGATCGCTCGTCGTAGCTGGACACGGGATGCTGGCTCCTGCGTTTGAAAGGGTTTCACTGCAAGATTGGGTGGACGCGAACCCGCGAACTGGCAGTAGAGAGCGACGTCTGCGTCACACTCCTCATGCTGAACTGCTCGAAACGATTCTGAAGCGCGGGCGTCGCGACAACAGTCAGGCGACTTCAGCGCATCGCGTTTCGCTCCATGGCTAGTTCGGCCTGCAGGCTGGCAAGGTCGCGGTAGATCGAGGCGACCGCAAGCACGCGACTCTTGCTTTTGTACTTCAGCAGGCAGTCCCTGGCCGCGATGCTACTGTCGAGAGCAATCTCATCCAACGTCTCCGCGTGACCGACGTAGTTGATCCTTACGTCGTAATGCTTACTCCAGAAAAATGGCACCGCATCGAACGCCTCACGCTGTCCCAGCATGTTCCGAGCGGCGGTTTGTCCCTGACGCTCCGCCACCACCCAATGCTCGACCCGGATATTTTGGCCTGAATGCGGATCGGGCCAGCGCGCGATATCACCCGCCGCATAGATCCCGGCGACGCTGGTTTCAAGATAGGCGTTCACGGTAACTCCGCGCTCCAGCGATAGACGAGCCCGTTCGGCTAGGCCGAGCCGCGGACGCACGCCGACGCCGACGACCACAACGTCAGTCTCCAATACGCCACCGCTTTTCAGTATCACACGTTTGCCATCGATCTCGGCCACGGTATCACCGAGATGAAAGATAACGCCCTGGTCTTCGTGCAGCGCGCGTACGAACTCTCCCATATTGGGTCCAAGCACGCGCTCCATCGGCCGTTGCTCCGGCGCAACGACGTGGACTTCGATGTCTCGTGCACGCGATGCCGCCGCGGCTTCGAGGCCGATGAAGCTGGCACCGATCACGAGAGCGCGGCGTGCGCCGTTCAGAGACCCGATGATCGCCCGACAATCCCCAAGCGAGCGCAGCGTGTGGAAGTGCGGCTGGTCCGCGCCCGGGATCAGCAACTTCACCGGCTCCGCACCTGTCGCCAGCAGTAAGCGGTCGAAGGGGATATCGCCGCCACCTGCGATGACGACGTTGCGTGCCTTGGTGTCGATCGAGAGGACCTCTGTGTTGAGCCGCAGATCGATACCGGCTTCAGCGTAGAAGCCGCCTGGACCCAACGGCAACCATTCTTCCGGCGCGGTGCCAGCGAGATACTCCTTTGACAGGTTCGGCCGATCGACTGGCGACACGGTATCGTTGCTCAGCATGACAATGCTGCCGCGAAACTCCTGCCGCCTCAGCATCTCCGCCGCAGCGAATCCCGCTGCTCCGCCGCCGACGATCACGATCTTGCCGGGCGCATCAACGGGTCCCTTGCCAAGCGGTTTCGGTTGTTCGCGCTTTTGCCGAACGAAGATGCAATCGCCTTCGTACTCGATCTGCCAGACCGCGAGCGGAGTGAGCGCCGGTGCGCGGGTTGCTTCCCCGGTGCGCAAATCAAAACAGGCGTTCCGCCAGGGGCAGCGGATGCTGTCGCCGACCACGAGCCCTTCGGCGAGCGGTCCGTGATAGTGACTGCAATGCGCGTCGACGGCGAAGATCTCCGGGCCGACGCGTACCAGCAGAACATCCTGATCGTCGACATGCCCAAGTAGGGTCTCGTTCGTGAACATGCTCAGCGCGATGCCTTGCGTAAGGTCCGGACCACTGGACTTGGCTCTTTCTTCCACCATGTTCCCTCCTTCAGAGGCCGCTATCGAACGGCCACGCAGAGAAACTCCTGTCGGGTCAGCGCGCTGTGCGGAAGCAGCCCAACATCCGGCTAGTGATCAGATCTGTGCCGGGCTTGTGCACGCCGCGGGTGGTCATGCAGTGACGCGTTGGCTTGACATTTACGCCAACGCCCTGCTGCTTAAGCACATCGTCGGCCACTAGCATCGTGAGCCTAACGCATACTTCAGACAAACGAATTTAGTTGAGATTTAATAACACACTTCATGCTGCGTGGTTGATAACGGGCGGCCGGAAGTGCGCCCCGAGTTATTCTGGACGCGTTCTGTGTGGCGCGACGCTAGGGCGCCTGGAACTCTACGGAATCCGGCGCGTTGCGAATCTCACACCTAAAATCGTACGGAGAGTACTTCATGGGAAAGCGGTTCGCAGTTGGCGATCACGTGACCTGGAATTCGGAAGCAGGATACGTGAGCGGCACGATTATCAGGGTCCACCTCAAGGATGTTAACTACAAAGGACATATGCACCGCGCCAGCAAGGATGAACCGCAGTATGAAATCCAGAGCGATAAGACCGACCACATCGCGATGGATAAAGGCGCGGCTCTGAATAAGACTAACGGCTGAGAGCCGCACCGATCGCCGAATGGCTAACGCGCCGGCCACAAATTCCGACGGGAAACTCTCCTGACGAATGAAGAAAATGGGTGGCGCACTGTGGAGTCACGATACGAATGTCTCTCGACTGCGCAACAATCGCACAGATGACGCTGTCCTTTATCGACGAGCTTTGAAGGTTGGCCGTCAAGGCTTGCCGTCGATTATTCTACTTCTACCTTTGCGACAGCGCGCAACACGGTGAGAGCTGCACCCAATGTATCGGCATCTACGTTCGCCGAGTGCGTGGCATAGACCGGGAAAGAGAAGTGAGGCGCGCCTGGAACCAGATGCAGTTCTCCTGATGCTAGATGGGGCTGAGCTGCATTCATTCGGACGTAACCGGAACCACCCTCTGACAGAATATAATTGAGCGCTAGCGGACCAAGGTTGGCCACCAGGCTCGGGGTTGTGTCCGGAAAACTTACCGCATGATGAAGGGAAAAATCCGGTCCCCATTCGACGTGAACGTATTTTGGATCATTTGCGCGATACGTCTTGAGGTCGGTTGTTACCAGCACGAGCTTTTCCTCAATCAGCAAGTCTATCTCTAAACCAGGTCGATGGTGGGGCGCGTACATGATCGCGATATCCACGAGTCCGGCCGCTACATGCGTAATCAGATCTTGAGGAACGTCGACGTGTACGCGAAGCGCTATGTCCGGATGCGAGCGCCGCATCATCCTGACCCACTCGAGTAGAAGCGGCTGCCACAAGCTGACCTCGCTTCCAACAGTCAAAACTGCGCGGTGTCCTTCAGGTACCGCGACCTGCTGTTTCGCGCGCTGCCACAACTGTACGAATGTCGGAGCGTAACGAAGGAATTGTTCACCCGCCGGGGTGAGAGTTGCGCCGGCTTTATTGCGAACGAAAAGCGGTCGTCCGAGCTGCTGCTCAAGGAGGCGCACGCGTGCGCTAACCGTCGTTTGTGCGACATGCAAACGGTCGGCGGCTTTGATGAAGCTCCCGGTGGAAACGATCTCTATAAAAGTCCTGGCGAGCTCGATATCCATGTTTTCATAGCATAATCAATAAGGACAAATGTCAATGAAATTCGTTTGTCTGCGCTGTTGCTCGATGAGAGGGTAGCATTGACCAACGGGGACAAGAAACCTGATGCTCAATTCGCAGCGTCGACAACCAGGTAGTACGAGCTTCCCCCTCGTCGTCAAAACAAGCGCATCAAGGGTTAACCGCGAGCTCTGCCCAGGAAGAGGAAATTGAACCAAATCTCGATGCTAGTGCTTACACTAATGCTTATCGCGGTCGGCTCAGCTCGAGGCCAGGATGCTGCCATCCCTGCGGGGAGCCCTGATGCCGGGGCTCTGGTCTTTAAGAAATGCACGGCCTGTCATCAAATCGGTCCTAACGCTCAAAATGGAATCGCACCGGTGCTAAACGGCGTCGTTGGCCGGCCAGCCGGTCAGTATCCAAACTATAGCTACTCCTCAGCGAACAAGAATTCGGGTTTGGTGTGGGACGAGCGGACGTTATCCGCTTATTTTCGCGCGCCGGCCAAGATCGTACCTGGCACAAAGATGATCTTTTCAGGCCTGAAGAAAAGTCAGGAAATATCAGACGTGATCGCTTACCTGAAGCAATTCGACGCAGATGGCAAACAGAATACGCCATGATGGATACGGGGATGGAGGAGATGGTGCGCCATTTCCCCCGCTGAGCATTAATGAAAGAATTGACATGGACGATCAGCCAGACACCGTGCGCGAAGCAGTCGGCGTCTTTGCCAGCGAGAACGATCTTCAGGCTGCAATAGACGAGCTCCTAAGTTCCGGCTTCGATCGGGCCGAACTGAGCTTACTCGCCAGTCAAGAAGTAGTGAATGAAAAGCTCGGCAGTGACTCTGCGAGCTTGCGCGTTGTGGAGGATGATCCTGTTGTTCCGCGAACGGCATATGTCTCGCCTGAGGCCATCGGGGACGCTCAAGGTGGCATAGTGAGCGCTCTTGTGTATGCAGGGGCAACGGCTGCGGCCGGAACGGTCCTCATTTCGGGCGGGGCAATCGTTGTTGCCGTCGTCGTGGGAGCATTAGTCGGCGCGACCGGAGGCGTCGTCGGTGCGCTGCTAGCTAAGTGGCTGGGCGACAACCACGCGCAGTATCTGCAGACGCAAATCGATCATGGGGGTCTGCTGCTATGGGTGCGAACCCGGGACGTTAAGGCCGAGGATCGCGCAGTAGACGTCTTGAAGAGACATTCGTCACGAGATGTTCACGTGCATACGCTGCCGTAGAGCTATGCGGAGTTAGTTTGAGGCGACGTAATCTGCCCACCAATGCGCCCCCGCATCGTCGAAAGGGAGAGATGCAGCGTCGTCGCGATCCCCGTGGTCCTGATCTTACCCTCGGTATTCCGCAAGACGAACTTTCTGACGGAGCCAAGCTGCTCGGCCGCGTGGGCGAAAAAGCGGTCTTGTTAGTTCGGATCGGCAACGAGTTTTTTGCGGTCGGAGCTCACTGCACTCATTACCATGGTCCACTCGTTGCGGGGCTAGTAGTTGGCCAAACGATACGATGTCCGTGGCATCATGCTTGTTTTGACTTGAGGTCGGGTGAGGCTCTTCGGGCGCCCGCCTTTGATCCGTTGTCATGTTGGGCAGTTGAGCTACGGAACAACCGCGTCTTCGTTCGCGGCAAGCGTAACAAGGCCAAAGCCATCAAGATCGGTAAGTCCACTTGCGACACGCCCCAGCGAATTGTAATTGTTGGAGGGGGTGCAGCTGGCTTTGCCGCCGCTGAAATGCTGCGGCGAGAAGGCTTTGCAGGCAGTATCGTGATGTTGAGTAGCGACGTTGCCGCACCCGTGGACCGCCCTACTCTGTCAAAGGAGTATCTCGCCGGCAACGCCTCCGAGGAACGGGTGCCGCTCCGGCCGGAATCGTTTTATTCAGATAATGCCATCGACCTGCGAGTCGCGACGGAGGTTGTCCGCCTTGATCCGGGTTCGCACGAAGTCGCGCTCTCCGACGGACAGAGTATTCGGTATGATCGATTGCTGCTTGCCACCGGGACTGAGCCAGTTCGTCTCTGGATCCCGGGGGCGACCAGGGACACGTTCATTCTCTTCGCTCGCTTGCCGATTGTCGCGCCATCATCGCACGCGCACAAACGGCGCGCAGGGCAATCATACTTGTGCAAGCTTTATCGGGCTTGAAGTTGCGGCTGCTTTGCGTAGCCGCGGTATCGAGGTTCATGTGGTGGCGCCGGAAAAGCGGCCATTGGAACGCATCCTCGGTCAGGAACTGGGAAAATTTGTACAATCGCTTCATGAGGAACACGGTGTCATTTTCCACCTCAATGAGACGGCCCTGTCAATCACAGGAAATATAAATGACCCTAAAGGGCGGTTGCATCCTCGAAGGAGACTTCGTAGTTGCCGGTATCGGTGTCCGTCCCCGAATTGATCTTGCTGCAAAAGCGGGCATTGCCGTCCAGCGGGGCGTGGTCGTGAATGCCTGTATGGAAACGAACGCGAAGGGTGTATTTGCCGCTGGTGACGTCGCGCGTTGGCCTGATCCGCATTCTGGCCGAAGCATTCAAGTCGAACACTGGATTGTGGCGGAGCGTCAAGGACAAACCGCGGCACTTAACATGATGAGACATCGCGAGGAATTTAACGCTGTTCCCTTCTTTTGGAATCAGCATTACGACGTTCCGATCAATTATGTCGGCCATGCAGAACATTGGGATAAAATTGCAATTGAAGGTGACATCGCTGGCAAGGATTGCGTTTTACGATTCAAGCGCGACGGACGCACGCTGGCAATAGCCTCGATCTTTAGAGATCACGAAAGCCTTGCCGAGCTCTCGATGGAGAGGGGGATCGCGCAGAGCGCACTCGTAAGCACCGACCGCTCCGGATCCGGCCAGGCGTGACAATTTTACTTTCAAGTTCCCTCACCACCATTTCACTCTCGGTGCCCTTGAACGTTTGGAAGGGCCGCGGCTGAGCCGCGACTGCACCACTTCCGCACGCGTGCTGGCCTACAGCTCAATCAAACTCACCAAAGGACAGCATTAGTCAAGCAACCACGGCCAAAGAGGTAACGTGGAACGTCAGGCTGTCGCAACGGTTATCATAATGAAGGGCGAGAGGGAGGAAACGATATGCGCGTAACATTCATATTGGTGCTTGGCACTGCGCTAATTGGAGGTGCTGCGCTTGCACTAACCGCGTCTCCCAATTCAGATCCTACCAACAATCCAGCTGCTAACTCAGCCGCTAGTAGTCCGACCACAGCAGCACCCATCCAACCTCAGCCACAAGGTCATCCCGGGCCGATTGATACGACGTCCGGCGGTACGCCCGCATCGAGCCCCCAGGGGGATTCGCCGCCCGGAATGCAACCCCACCCCAATAATCGTAAAGAGCACGTCACTCCGAAGAAATGATCGTAGGCAGCCGATTAACTGAACCGCCGCGGCAGAAGTAATAGCAACTGCGATAGTCCTCAGCCTTGAAATGGACGCTACAGCTGATTCAGGCGGACCTGCAAACGTCCAAGCCCGTTGCGTCGATGTCCTCGCGGTTTTAGCCTGAGTAGTCGACGGCCGTGGTAATCGCCGGCCTTACGCTGGGCGCCCACCCCAACGGCGGCCCCGATCGACCTCACCTTCTCGCCGCGAACGAAGTTATTCCGCTGGGGTGATAGCCGGCTGCCGCTGCGTCTCGTTCGGCCCGGTTCGCGCCTGCTCCTCCTCAAGCCACAGATTATGATGTTCCTTGGCCCAATTAAGATCGACAGTTCCGGTCCCCATGGCTTCGAACGCACCTTCCATACCTATGGTACCGATATAGATGTGTCCGATCATGGCAGCGACGAACAGCACCGCGACGATAGCATGTGCGATCTGAGCGACCTGCATGCTGGCGATGTCCGTGCCATAGAAGGGGAACATCAACACATAGCCACTAGCCGCGACAGCGGCGCCACCGAGAACGACGATCCAATAGATCATCTTCTGTCCGGCGTTGAACCGGTAGGCCGGCGGGTGATCATGACCGACGATGCCGCCGCCCCGCTTCAGCCATTCCACATCGACCCGATTGGGGATATTTCCCGCGATCCACATGAGAAAAATCAAGAACACGCCGATCGTGAACGGGAAGCTAAGATAATTATGGGCGTATTTCGCCCATTGCGACCAGGCTGTAAACGGCTCGGGACCGATGAGGGGTAACAGCAGAGGCTTGCCGAAGGTTATGTTGAGCCCCGAAAGGGCGAGAATGATGAAGCAGGTTGCCGTCATCCAATGCACGAACCGTTCGAAGCCGTTGAACCGTACGACGGTGCGCCCTGAGCGTCCACTTTCGATTTTCACCATCCCACGCCAAAGATAGAAGACAACGAGTACGGCCAGAATACCGAGGATGACGAGGCCACCAATCCAACGGAGCGTCACTTGGTGGAAATGGCGCCAATCACGGCCGGCAGGCTGCTCGATCGTGCAAGCCTTCTGATCGGGCACAGTGCAACGACCAGAAATGCGATTCATCTCTTGGAAGAGCTGACCTTCCTTCACGGCGTTCGCCTGAGGGTTAACCAACGCGGGCTGCTGAGCGCTCGCGGGCTGCGCTCCGAGCGCCATTACGAGGAACGCCAGCGCTCCGACCATGACGCGGAATTTGGCGGCAACAATCATTATGTCACATCCTCCTGGCGAGGTTCGCTTCCAACGCAGTCGAGCCTTGATCACCGCGCTCGTACTAAGATGCGATGGTCTCTTGATAAGCAGTCTTCCAGCCCCAGGCTCCAGAGCCGTAGCCGCGTTTCATTACGCGTTCCTTGTAGATCTGCGCGATGATCTCGCCGTCACCGGCGAGCAGCGATTTGGTAGAACACATCTCGGCGCATAACGGCAGCTTGCCTTCGGCCAGCCGGTTTGCGCCGTATTTCGCATACTCCTCCTTCGAGCCATCCGCTTCAGGACCTCCGGCGCAGTAGGTGCACTTGTCCATCTTTCCGCGCGAACCGAAGTTGCCGACGCGGGGATACTGCGGCGCGCCGAACGGGCAGGCGTAGAAGCAATAACCACAGCCGATGCAGAGGTCCTTGGAGTGCAGGACGACGCCATCGGCAGTGGTGATAAAGCAGTTCACCGGGCACACCGCCTGGCAAGGGGCATCCGTGCAATGCATGCACGCCATCGAGACCGACCTCTCGCCCGGCTTACCGTCATTGATGGTTACGACGCGCCGGCGGTTGATCCCCCATGGGACATCGTGCTCGTTCTTGCAGGCGGTAACGCAAGCGTTGCACTCGATGCAACGGTCGGCGTCGCAGAGGAATTTCATACGAGCCATGGTATCGCCTCCTTATGCCGCACTGATCTGACACAAACTGACCTTGGGCTCCTGCATGCCGGTTGCGGGGTCGTAGCCGTAAGTCATGATCGTGTTGGCGCTTTCGCCGAGCACTATCGGATCGGAGCCCTGTGGATATCTGGACCGCAGATCCTCGCCGGCGAACCAGCCCCCAAAATGGAAGGGCATCCAGGTCACGCCTTTGCCGACACGTTCGGTCACCAGCGCTTTCATCTTCGCCTTGGCGCTGTTCTCAGCTCCTGTGACCCAGACCCAACCACCATCCTTGATTCCGCGCTCGGCCGCATCCGCCGGGCTGATCTCGATGAACATGTCCTGCTGCAACTCGGCGAGCCACCTGTTGGAGCGGGTCTCCTCGCCGCCGCCCTCGTACTCCACAAGGCGACCCGACGAAACGATCAGCGGGAACGCCCTGGCAATGCCTCTGTCGACAGCGCTCTTTTGTACCGAGAAGCCGATATTCGGCAGTCTGAACTGCTTCGCGTCGGGCAACGTCGGATATTGTGCGATCAGATCGACGCGCGGCGAATAAATCGGCTCGCGGTGCACCGGGACTGGATCGGGCAAATTCCAGGCGACCGTCCGCGCCTTGCCGTTGCCGTAGGGCGAACAACCGTGCTTGATCGCGACGCGCTGGATGCCGCCGGAAAGATCCGTCGACCATGACACCGTGTCAATATTACCGGGGTTGCCTGCGACTTTTTCAATGGTCGCCAGTTCTGCGGCCGTAAGATCCTTGTCCCAGCCCAATTTCTTGAAAACACCCATCGTGAATTCAGGATAGCCGTCCTTAATCTCCGAACCCGGCAGATATGAACCCTCGGCCAGCAGCGTCTGGCCGTTGCGCTCCACTCCAAAGCGCGCACGGAATCCATTTCCGCCGTCCATGACAGCGGCGTCGCTGTTGTAGAGGATGGGGGAGCCGGGATGCCTGAGCTCCGGCGTGCCCCAACATGGCCAGGGCAGACCGTAGAAGTCGCCGCCAACCTCCGGATCGTCTTTGGGCGCGCGCAGCGTCACCAGATCGAACTTGTGCTGGTTCCTCATGTGTGCCTTCAGCCGCTCCGGCGACTGTCCGGTGTAGCCCGTGCTCCAGCTTCCCCGATTCATTTCGCGCAGGACGTCCTCGGGGACCGGACGGTCCCCTTCAACCTTGATGTTCTTGAACATTTGGTCGGCGAAGCCGAGCTTCTTCGCTATTAAGTACAGAACCTGATAATCGTCCTTGGACTCGAAGGTTGGTTTGACGATCGGTTCGCCCCACTGCAGCGAGCGATTGGACGCAACGCGCGAGCCGGAGGTTTCGAACTGGGTGCAAATCGGCAGCAGATACATGTTGTCCTTGCGCCCGGCCGCCACGGCCAGCGAGGCCCAGGTGGTGGGATGCGGATCGGCGACGACCAGCAGATCAAGCTGCGGCAACGCTTTCATTGATTCCGGGATACGCGTGATGCTGTTGCTCGCGTGTCCTTGCACGAACATGCCTCGCACGTTGTCCTTCTGATCAACCTGGTCCCTAGGCAGAAGAACGGCATCAAACCAGCGCGTCAGGGGAATGCCCGCAGTTTCCATCATCTTTTTGGAATCGAAGCGGGAGACCAGATAATCGTAGTCGACCTCCCAGACACGACTCCAATGTTTCCATGCACCTTCGCTGAGACCGTAATAAAACGGCGTCGTCACGGTATCGACGCCAATGTCGGTGGCGCCCTGCACATTGTCATGGCCGCGGATAATGTTGGCGCCGGTCCCTGGCTTGCCGACGTTACCCGTCGCCAACAATAACATGCAGCTGGCGCGAACATTCGCGGTGCCGACCGTGTGATGGGTCTGGCCCATGGACCAGAGCAGGGTCGATGGCTTCTCGGTCGCGAACAATTTGGCAACGCGCTCGAGCTGCGCGCCGGGAACCCCGCTGACGCGTTCGACCTCTTCAGGATTCCACTTGTCAATTTCCTTGCGCGCTTCTTCGAAACCGTGGACGCGCTGCTTGATGAACTCCTTGTCCTCCCAGCCATTCTTGAAGATGTGCCACATCATCCCCATCAGCACCGGAATGTCGGTGCCGGGACGGATGCGGACATACTCGTTCGCATGGGCGGCGGTGCGCGTCAGTCGCGGATCGATGACGATGAAGTTTGCCCTGTTGAGCTCCTTGCCTTCAAGCATGTGCTGCAGCGAAACCGGGTGTGCTTCTGCCGGGTTGCAACCCATGAAAACCATGGTCTTGGAGTTGCGGACGTCATTGAAGCTGTTGGTCATCGCGCCGTAGCCCCAAGTGTTGGCTACACCGGTGACGGTGGTCGAATGACAGATGCGCGCCTGATGGTCGTTGTTGTTGGTGCCCCAGAACGCCGCAATCTTTCGGAAGAGATAAGCGCCTTCGTTGGAGAATTTCGCCGAGCCCATCCAATAGAGCGATTCTGGCCCGGACTTGCGACGGATCTCCAGCATCTTGTCGCCGATCTCATCAATGGCTTGATCCCATTTGATGCGAGTCCACTGCCCGCCGACCAACTTCATCGGATATTTTAGCCGGCGCTCGCTGTGCACCAGTTCGCGGACCGAAGCGCCCTTTGCGCAATGCGAGCCCCTATTAATCGGGCTGTCCCAACTCGGCTCCTGGCCGATCCATACGCCATTGGATACTTCCGCAGTAACCGTGCAACCAACAGCGCAATGCGTACAGATGTTCTTGTGGATGGTGACCACTGCGCCCGGCGCGGGCGGCGGACCGGCCTTCGCTTTTCGCACGCTCGTGAGCGGCATGGTTCCCAGGGCGGCGAGGCCGCTTGCGGCAAGGCCCGAACGGCGCAAGAAGGCACGACGATCCAGATGCTTGTTCGAGCCACTGGTGAAGGCGGCGAACGAGCCGCGGTGCTTTTCGCGTTCGGTTCTCTTGATCAGCACGGTCGCCTCTCCTTTAGCTCGGATAACGGTTGACGCGATAATAGGCCTTCACGTGGTCGCTTTCCTTGTAGCGAGACTTGCGCTTTTCATCGTTGTTCTCGCTATCGGCTTTCGCCTCCAGAACGAGCGGCGACACGGCGGCGACCGCCGCTCCGGCACCAAACGCACGAAGGAACTGACGACGTCCGAGTGGCTTATCGACCGTATGCATCACACGTCCTCCGGGTTACGCACCTCTGACCTGGTGGGAAGCCGGAACGCTTTTGTCTCGGTCTCCAGGAACAGCCTGCCAAGCGTCCCCACCTGACGATAAAATTCGGCCGCCTCGGCTCCCTCCAAATCAGCGAAGAAACGACCAGTCCACGAGGCAAGGTGTTTCTCGAAAAATTCCTGCTGCATTCTAGCGATCGTTGGGAATTGACCGCAGGCCATCCCGGCCATGATCTCGCAAAGAGTAGCGGCGTGATCCTCCGGCTCCACCTGTCCTTCGGCGCGTTCGATACCGTGCGCGCGAAGATCCTCGCGCAATCGCGCCAGCGGCCGTTCGTTGAGAAAGCCGGTGAGGTAGTATGAGCCGTAGGGAAGCAACTCGCCGCGTCCAACTCCAATGAAAAGGGTGAAGTACTCGCGCGCGATCCTTTCCGCGCTCGCAGTGCCGGCTGCCTGCGCAAGGGCCAGATGCGCGAGGCCAAGCGGGGTCGCATCGCCGCGAAGCTTAGCAATCCGATTGAGCGTGGCTGCATCTGGCGAACGGCTCAGTAGCATGGCGAGAAGTAAATATTCCTGGGCACGGTGCGCATCGAACTCGTCGATCTCGACGGGTTGTTCATGGCCGACTTCCGGCCACAAGATCTCGCTCGCGAGATCCATCACGGCTTCAACCGACAGCGTACGCGCCGGAACCTTAGACAACTTCGACACGGGAAGCTGAGGCGGTTCGATCAGATCTGCGGGGTTGAGAACACCACCAATTGCCCGAACAGCCTCCTCGGGTCTCCGGTCGCTCGTTTCATTTTCCTCTTTTGGCGTGCCAGTGCGGATAAGCACGGTCATACCGTTAGCCTCTCACCAAATGCGCAGATTGTGCGCTCGTCGCTGCCGCTTGTGCAGAATTGCTCACTTGATGCACATGCGTAACAAGACGACGTCGGAAGCGTCTCATCGAGGGATCGATGAGACAACCGAATATTATTGAGAATTGAGTGCAGTTTTCTTGTTGGAGATATTCCGGGCGCTGAGCTGGAGGTATTTCTTAAAGACTGCTTCCTACGGTCGCCTGCTGCGTGCAACGGACCAGCCGAATTCGGCCAGATCAGCGTGGTTCCCGTACCAGTCTACCCGGTGCATTCCGTCAATGCGGATGATGCGAGGCGGCCTAACACTGTCTGGGCCACGCAGGAAAGCTCGACATTGGCCTCGAGCGCGGCCGCGCTCGATCACCCTGAAAATGCTTGCGGAGTTTCCGCGTCCGATCCATCAAGGCTCTCGGTTGAGGGGCTTGCTGCGCCGGTCGGCTATTCCGGCTCGTCTTCCATACCCAAGGGGTGGAGACTCACTCACTATTGTCTGTCCCCTTCCTCCCCTACCGGAGTTGGGGCGAGGCGCCACCATGACGTCGACGCAAAACTGGCGAAAGACGTTCTGATGGGGTGAGTTCGGATTGCGGACCAGCGGCTCTGCCCTGTTGCGCCCCGTCGCCGGCGACGTCCATCTCATCGAAGTCCAACTGCGGACCTTTGGCGGATACCAGCGTCACCGATTCTGCGTTGGTTGCTTGATACACGACCGGATCGGATTCCCCTGCTGGCTTCCGCGAGTCTTCTGGCAGCGGCGATACGACAGGCGGATGCGCCGCGGTGGCTATTGTGTCCAGTTCTCTTAACAGCCGCGTCAAAAGCCGTCCGACTTCCTCCCCGTCGATTGGTCCGAAGCCCGCCATCGCACCAGACGCGTTGAAGTCCCAGGAGTTCTCCGACAGACCGACAAAGTCGCGGATCGCGGGGTCTAACGACCACACGCGGCGCAGCGCCGCACGCGCCAAATCGCCAGGCACCCCGGCTTCGAGGAAGGCGCGGATATTGGTTTCGGCACCGATGGATTCGATTGTAGGCAAACTCGCAGGGTCGAATGGCAGTCTATTTCCGCCCTGCGCAAGAGCCGCCGAAGTTCCGGAGACAACGCCATCAGGGGTACTCTCCGACTTCGATTGCCTGATCTTGTCTGCAGCCGCATCATGCTTGCGACGGGACCATCGCGCGAGAAAATCCGTGTCGTTACTCATCTCCGCTCCTGTATTGCGGGCCACGCCGCGCCAGCGCTTCCGGATCCGCACGCTTGCGCTTACGCTTCTCGAAGGTCCGTTCTACATGGTGTTCGGAGATAAACGAGGCAATGGTATCACGCACCGAGGTGGGCATCGGCACGGCTTCAACAATTCCTTGGCCCGGTTCTGTCAAAGCCTCCCCTTCTGCTGGGTCCGCCGTGACGGCCGCAATCTCATACGGGGGGTCGCCTGCAGTTGCGAGCAAAGCGACCCACACTGAGGGCACGGCCGAACGGAGATTATCTCGGTAGTTTTCCGTTTCTGTGCGATAGAGCTCGATCTCCGACGCTCCGGCGTAGAAGGTCATGGTTTCCTTTTCTATCGCAAGCTGCGTCCATGGATCCGCATCCGCAAGGCCACCAAGCACCGCGGTGGGACGCCAGATAAATTCAGACCACGGGGAATTCGCCTTGCATCGCTCGACTACGATGCCTATGGGAATCCGTACGAGCGGCGCTGTTACGTTCACGCGACTGCCTCCAAGTTCTGGATCAGAAGCCTGATAGAAAAGATGCCGCGGCTTTGTGTGCAGCACTTTCCCGGGCACGACTGCCAAGATGACAAAGACGGCTACGTTTGCATTAGGAATGTCAACCAGTAGGCCTCTGGACGGGCTCGCTGAGAACAGAGCGAAGGGCATCGGTGCCTGCAGCATCAACTTCGGGCGGCTTAGTTCCACTCAGTTCGAGTTATTCATCGATCACGACGGACCATCCGGAGATCCAAGGCGATCGTGTATCGTCGCCTACGCATTCGTCTCCGCCGTAGCTTTCTCCATTTCCTCGATTGCGATAACAGAATGAGCATAAGCTCCTCCGGCTCGCATTTCAGCGGCCACCCAGATCGCCTCCATCAACTCCTCTTGCGAGGCGCCGTGCCGTAACGCCGCCTCGGTGTGCCCCTTTATACAATAAGGGCACTGGGTGACATGTGCGACCGCGACGGCGATAATCTGCTTGGTCTTAGCGGGTAACGCACCATCTGCGAAAACCGTCTTGCTGAACGCTTGGAAGGCAGTTTCGATGTTAGGCGATAATTTCCTGCGTTTCTGCGCGAGCCGTTTCGCAGGCGATTGGATGTCGGGCATATGCTTCCCTTCTTTTCCGAGATTGTTGATCCGGCCTCCTCACACGTCCTTAGCTTTCGCGAACCGCTTTTCGTTCGACTCCATATCTCTCGCAAATCGGCGCCTGCTCTAGCCCTCCCCTCAACGCTGGCCTTCCGAGTACTGCGGCAGAAGAGAGTTCAGCGAAGACTCTGCTGATTACGGCTGATCACTAACCGGAATGAGCACCTGGCAACGGCCTCATGACCATGCCCGTTGCCGACCGAGACGAGCGACGGCTCCCGAGAACCCTCACATCGAACGGCACGGGGGATAACCCGCCGTTTACCACTTAGCTTCACTTTCTGAACTAGCGATAGCAGCCACAACCGCCACTCAACTTTCACATAAGTCCTTACTTCTCATTTCCCCGCAGGGCATGCGTGCTCTTTCGGACGAAGCTAGGCGCGCGGGCGCTTTTTACAAACGATAAATGTCGTCAGTTGATATCAATTTTTTTGATAGAACTTTGATAGAACAGAGAAGCAATCATGCTTCGCCATTTTCAGCAACGGACGGACCGCCAGCGAACTCACTCTCTACCGAGCGAACATCCGTTTGGTCGGTTCGCCGTGCGCTCATCCGCTGACCTCTGCGAGGGCCCTCTTGAGGTCGGTGGCCGCGGTCGATCTGATCTTTCTAATTTATCCTGACCAGATTGTGCCCGGGATCACCGACGCGCACGCTGATCGTCGAAAACGCAACGTCGACGGTCTCCTGTTGTGTATGGAGCAAATAAGATGCCCCGACCCCAATTGCTGCCGAACAGACTATCGCTGCAATAAAAGATCTCATGACGCTACCTCCGCGGATGGATGCCCTCACAAGCTAGGGTAAACAATGCACAAAGCAAGATGAAGCGCTTGCGGATTCCGGTGGCCGCGATTTGCAACGTGCGCGATCGTTCTAGCAATAAAATTGATATCAATTGCTGACCTTTAGCGTTTGCCAAACTCACCTGTACTTCTAGCGTGATCTGGAAAATCGCTCCTCGCGCGCGACTGTTAATCCATCAACGAACCCTCTTGAGATAGCGACTTCCGTGCGAAACTGAAATGGGCGGCAGCGCCGCCATTTTCCGATTTGGTAAGCCAAGCCAAGTGGTGGATGCTCCAGATGTTCGCTAACGCGTTCGCCTATTCGTGGCGTGTCGATACTCAGAAGCAAGGCTCCAGTTACGCCCATGGAAACTCTGGTCATGCCGACTCTGAGGATCGTCCCGAGGGAGGAAAACGATGACGGTCGATACCGCGCCTCATCTGATGATCTGCAACTGCGAGAAAACGATGCCGGTGGACGCGCGAGCGATTGCCCGTGCCTGTTCGGGTCAGATCACCCAGGCCGACCAGCTCTGCGGGCTCGAAATCGACCGGTTCAAGGCGGCACTCGCCGATGGCGTACCTATGACCGTCGCGTGTACCCAGGAAGCACCCTTGTTCCGGGAAGTGGCGGAAGATCTCGTCCCCTCCTCAGCGCTCACCTTCGTCAACATTCGAGAAACCGCGGGGTGGTCGAAGGATGTGGCCGCGGCTGGCCCAAAGGCCGCAGCGCTGATCGCGGCGGCAGGCGAGGATACGCCGCCCGTCGCGCTGGTGACGCTCGAGAGCCGCGGCGTCGCCCTGATCTATGGCCGCGACGAGGCAGCGATCGAGGTCGGTCGCCGACTCGCCGACCGCCTCGACATCACGGTGCTTCTGACCAAGCCTGGCGACGTGACGCCTCGCCACTCAAACGAATTTCCAGTCCTGAAGGGTAGCGTGCGCCATGCTCGTGGGCATCTCGGGCAGTTTGAACTCACGATCGACGATTATGCATTTCCCGCGCCTTCGTCGCGCCGCCGGCTGGAGTTCGGCGCCCCGCGCAATGGCGCGGTCTCGACCTGCGATATCGTGCTGGATATCAGCGGCGGCCGGCCGCTATTTCCCGCACATGAATTGCGGCCCGGCTATCTATGCGCCGATCCCCGCGACCGCGCCGCAGTCGAAAAAATGATCGCGGACGCTGGCCATCTGGTCGGCACGTTCGACAAGCCGCGCTTTGTCCAGTTCGACGAATCGCTCTGTGCCCATTCGCGCTCCGGAATCACCGGCTGCACGCGTTGTCTTGATCTTTGTCCGACTGGCGCGATCACGCCGAACGGCAACGCGGTGGCAATCGACGCTGCCGTCTGTGCAGGCTGTGGCTCCTGCGCCGCGGTCTGCCCGACCGGAGCCGCATCCTATGCGCTGCCGGCCGCGGACGTGCTGATGCGACGGTTACGCACGCTTGTGCAGGCCTATCGCAAGGCCGGCGGCAGCAATGCCGTCGTACTGTTTCATGACGGCGACAACGGCGCTCCGTTGATTGACGCGCTGGCGCGGTTCGGCGACGGCCTGCCGGCAAATGTGCTCCCGGTCCGGGTCAACGAAGTCACGCAGGTTGGACCCGAAGCGATTGCTGCGCTGTTCGCTTACGGCGCAGCCGGTGCCTGTTTACTGACGCGGGCAAAACCCAGTCACGATCCTCTCGGCCTGCGGCGGGTTGTTGAGACGTCGGAAACCAGCGTCGCAGCGCTCGGCTTCGGCGATGGGCTGGTGCGCATCATCGAGACCGATGACCCCGATCAACTCCTTGCCATGCTGGACGCAGTGCCGGCTGGCGTTGCAACCCGGAAACCCGCGAACTTCGTTCCGCGCGGCGCCAAGCGCGGCTTGCTCGAAACCGCTTTTCGCGAACTGCACCTAGCGGCGCCAACGCCCGTCATTGTCGTGGCGCTTGCGCCCGGGGCGCCATTCGGTGGCGTGTTGTTGAATGTCGATAGCTGCACGCTCTGTCACTCCTGTGTGAACGCTTGTCCGACCGGCGCGCTGTCGGACAATCCAGACCGCGCAATGCTGCGCTTCACTGAAAGCATCTGCGTACAATGCGGGCTGTGCGAAGTGACATGTCCCGAGGACGCCATTGCGCTGCAACCCCGCTTCGATTTCCAAGCGTGGAATGCACCGCAGCGGGTGTTGAAGGAAGAGGATCCCTTCCATTGCATCGGATGTGGCAAGCCGTTCGGCACGAAAGTACAATCGAACGCGTAGTCGCCACACTTGAGGAAAAGCATTGGATGTTTGCCGGTGCTAATGCTCGGCGCATCGATGTCGTAAAGATGTGTGAAGACTGCCGCGTTGAGGCCGCCGTCAGCGAAAGCTTCGATCCTCATGCGGTGCCGCGCCCACCGACTATGACCACCGAGGATTACTTACGCACCCGGGAGGTGAGCAAAGGCGATCCGATCAGGTTGTCACAAACGCCATCAAGCGCGCTGCAACAAGGCCGTCAGGGGATCTGTGTGCCCGGTACCGAGACAACGGCACGCGCGGCTTTCGGAAGCGAAGGCCCGAGCTTATACGTCCCCGCCCGCTTTAAGCGCAGACCGCAGCCCTCGACCGCCTCACTCCTTGATTACGCGCCGCACAGCCCGTCTGAGCTGAGGTATAACCTCCTGTTCAAACCAAGGTTGTCTTTGCATCCAGACTCCGCTTCGCCAACTCGGATGTGGAAGTGGAAAGAACTTCGGAATATTCGGGAAATGCTTTTACCGTCTCCGTCATCGAGCTCTTCCGACCTGATCCCAGATAACGCTTTTGGGAATATTGACCAAGTAACAGCGTCACTGAGGATTCGGCAGGTGATCAAGTACGCGCCCGTGCCAGAGGGGAGCGCATTCCGGACGAGGCGGCTTATCACCGCCGTTCGCCGCCGCGCCGGGGTAACAAAAACCAATGGGCAGGATCGCGATTTTTCTCTGGTCGTAGAAAATCGAGCGGTTCAAATCCGTCCAATTCCTGAGGCGGTCGCCGCTTGCGTCGTTCCACGGGATACCGGTCTCATGGGCCTTGCTGCCTGGCGCCTAACTGATGATCATTAGTCGTGCGCTTCCTGATGCGCGCAAACTCGGCCGGGCGCCGTGCAGACGCTTGGCTTCCGCACATCCGACAAGCACTAGTTTCGCACAAAATGTGTGATAACGACACTCGAAGAGCGCCTCGATTTTACATCGTGGCAGCAGTGTTGCTGACTAGGATAGAGAGATACCGCCGGTCAGAGTAATGACCGACTACGAAATCGCCTCCCGCCGCGCCGGTGGCGGGCCAGCCGCGAATAGCGGCAGGCTCAAGAGTATCGGCGGACTCGTCGCGAAAATCGAATCCGATCAAGCCGCTTGCCAAGACCGTCGCGACCATGGAACCAATGGTCGCCCGCTGCGCCCAAACTAGAAATCGCCAGCGCTTTCGCTCCGGTACCAGCATCATCGGCTGGATCGTGTTACTGTTCGCTGGAAGGTGGTCGTGTGGATGCTCTCCTCCATCCCATTTCGAGATGAGAAGCTAATCCCGCTGTTATGCGGTAAGTCTTTGCAGCTCACCGCGAATAGGCATTGCGGCCTAGTTGTTCGAACCTTTGGCCAAGGTGCGCAGCAACTCGTATGCGTCGCTTTTCTTCACGTCGTCCTCTGCAGGCCTGACCAGCTTTAGCATCTTCCTTACTCGCTCTCGACCTAATAGGCCGGCAAGGTGAAGTACAATATTTCGGCGATCACGCTTTCCGATGCTCAATTGCTTCAATGAGGCCATGGCGTGGTCGGCCTCTCCCGCGCTGATGCCACGCCGGGCAGTCAGGCGCTCCAGGCAGAAGCGAACATTCACCAGGGGGATCGTGAGGGAACGATAGGAATCGGGATCGTATATGACTGCGATCTCATCGATGCCCCATATGCGCCCGGTGCAGTAGGCCCGGTATACCCATCCAAGCCCCACCATACCATCCTCCCGTGCTTCGTACGCGCGCAAAGCGCCGACGCTCGCAGCCCCGATGATCTTTACGCCGCGACGCAGAGCTCGGCGGATCTCATCAATTGGAACGGCGGAATCTCCACCGAGTTCTCCATCGATGATCGCTGCGACCGTCCCATCGCTCAGTTGATCGAGATCGCCTCGCTTCACCGGAGGTCTGACTTCGGCTGCGAGTAGCGTCCTAGCTTCTTCTTGAGAGAGGCTAAGCCCCGTGAACACAACTGGCGTCGACATGCTTGTCTACTCTCTCATTCTGATCCTTGGACCACCGGTCCGTTTTGAGAGTTGCACGGCGCACGCGGAGCAGCTGTAAAGCTCCTCCTATCCTTGCAGGGTGTGCTCACATCGAAGGAGCCAAACCATCTGCGCCAGAAACCGTGCGGTCTTCTTGTCACTCGCGAACCTAATAGCGAAGACGAGCTCGTTGTAGTCCGTGCAACTGACGGTGATTGGCGGCAACGTATCTACAGGGTGCATGCGCCCATCCTTCACCCCTGGCCGCGGTCGCAAGGCGGCTCAGCGCAGCGACTCGTTGATCTTGCTAAGGATGGTGAGGGGCACCAGTTGGTCGGGCAGCGGAGGCCGTTCCGGCTTCGCCAGCCTCTTAGGAGCAGGCGTGAAAGCTGGTGCCAATGTGAACGCAGCCCGATGAATTTCTGGCGTGTAGTAACCCGTGTTCGGCCGCAGCCGATCGAATTGCTCCCGTAGCGCTTTGATGGGTGGCCGCAGTGCTTTGTGGTCTTCACCGCCGGCAACCAGGGCCAGCATTCCGCCCGCGTAGGTGGGAACAGGCGCAAGGAAGGGCCGAACAGCGTGGAACGAACGGGCAAGCCGGCTGCAGACGCTATCCAACTGCTCTGGATTGTAGAAGGGTGCCCCGCTTTGGAGGGCGATCATGCCACCCGGTCGGAGCAAGTTCCGGCAGCGTTCGTAGAACGCCGTGGTGAATAGCTGCTCGCCGGGTCCGATTGGGTCAGTCGAGTCAACGATCACGGCGTCGAATTTTGCCTCCGCCTGCGTCACGTACTCGACGCCGTCTCTGATGACGAGAGTAACACGTCGATCCTCGAATGCGCCGTCCGACACCTGCGGAAAGAACCGTTTCGAGAGTTCGATGACATCATCGTCAATCTCAACCAGCACGACTCGTTCGACAGGATGCTTGAGCACTTCCTTGAGGGTGCCGCCGTCGCCTCCACCGATGATGAGCACGCGCTTGGCCGCGCCGTGTGCCATGAGCGGCACGTGCGCGATCATCTCGTGATAAATGTGGTTGTCGCGCTCGGTCAGCTGCACGACGCCATCCAGAACCAATACGCGGCCAAACAGCCGGTTCTCAAATATGAGGACATCCTGGAACTTGGTTCGCGCCTGGTACAGATCGGCGTCCATGGTGAAGACTTGCGAGTGGTGCTCGTAGAGCTTCTCCTGAAACGCGTTCATGGCATTACTCCTCGCCTGTGCTCCGAGACGGTCAACATCCGGGGGCCAAAGGCGTGCCTGAGCACCCCGATGGCTTTATGCGGATCAGCGTCACCGCACATGAATACGTCGACGGCAGCGTAGGCGCGCTCCGGCCATGTGTGGATCGAGATGTGGCTCTCCGCAAGCACGGCCACGCCCGTGATCCCGCCGCCAGGCGTGAAGCTGTGAAGGTCCATCTTAAGAAGCGTCGCCCCCGCCGCCACAGCGGCGTCGCGCAGCGCCGTCTCGACTACTTCGATGTCGTCAAGATTAGATGCTTCCCAGAGATCGATGACGAGATGCGTTCCGGCGAAGCGCAGGCCATCTCGCTCGACGAAGTGGTCGTGGACGGTGCCGCTTGGCATGACATGAGAAGCCGTGCGCGGAGTAACACCATCGGCATGGCGCAAACGGGCCTCTTCATGATTGATGTCGAGAGGGTTGGAGAGTGCAGCCATGCTGACGCGGGACGTGCTTTCCATTCGATTCTCCACGTTGCAGATGCTCTGCCGGTTACGTAAGATGGACCGGCGCTGCCAGGCAGCGGCGGTTGCCGCGAGCCTCAGGCAAACTGGGGCTCGCGGACCTTAAGAACGGTCAATTGCCGAATTTCTCCGGTCCGTGTTTCCCAGGTGATGGAATCTTCGGCGCTGAGGCCGATCAGCGCGGCCCCGACGGGGGTGAGAATGGATATCTTTGCCTGCGAAATGTCCGCATCACCCGGGTAGACGAGCATCACGGTCTGGACCTTTCCCGTCGTGTCATCACGGAACTCGACTTCGCTACCCATGCACACAGTCTGCTCTGAAAGGCCATCCGCAAGCACGTGCGCCCGCTCAAGCTCCTCGGTAAGGACCGACACTAGGTCCGGCATCCTCGTCGCTGCCGCTCGCGCGAGTCGCGAGATTCCTTCGTAATCCTTGGCCGTGAGCGTTATGCACGGCTTGATCTCACCGCTAATGGCTATCGCCTTGCGTTGTGTTATCATGATCATCTCCTATTCCTGTTCGAAATCTGCAGTTAAGGCAGCGGTCGGACCCGGATCGTCATCATTGTCGTCCCAGTGACGCCGGCTTGCATGCTGGCTCGCGGTCTCTGGAATTTCCGAACGGTCTCTCCCGGCTGCATCGGCTCTGGCTGTCGCTCCTCACGCGAAACGAACCGAAAGTTGGCGGCTGCTCGTCTGTTCTTAGCTTTTTGGAGAGCGTTGCGTCCGATTCGCCGTTCATAGCGCACCTCCTCCGCAGCGGACTTAGTCCGGCGGCTCTTGGATTGCGGACACGCGCCAGCAGGCTGTGCGGCCTGGAGCGGGTGAACAAAGCTTTTGAAGAATGCGCCGTATCGGCTATTGGGCGATCGACCACCAAAGTGGCGACCCGCTTCAGTCAGCTTGGTGTGATGGTCCCCGAGCTCGGGATACGACGGCGCCCGCTGAGCTCGGGGCTAAATGCCCGCGATCAGATTGCCTGCGTGACACAGGCCTCGACGAAATGTCGCTAAGCTCAACATGATGATGCAATACTTAGGCATTCGCTGCGGAAAGTCAACGGCGACACTCGCGGCGAGGATCAGAGCGCGTGCTTCCAATTCGGTTGCAGGTCGTGTCCGCGCCGGGAATCTGTAGACGGGATGACATGCGCTGCCTCCGCGCTGGTTTCTGCGCGCAAGCGCTTGGCAACTTCGCGGTCGCGCAGCCGTGTCGCGGCCCGATACGACAAACTCGCCGCCAACTATCTGACCTTCATTAGCTCGCATCAATCCGAATTTGCTACGCGCTTGTGAATCCAAGCTCCTAGCTGTCCCCCGAGCTGTTGCTCAAGGATGCGAGCCTGTGCGCCGACCGTCGTTTGGTCGGCAATCAATCGATCAGCGCTCTTAACGACACTCCGTACTGAGAGACGGGAAAGGGTCTGGCAAGCTCGATGCCGGTCTCATACATCCGGAAAAATGCATTTAAGTGACAATAGAATTCGTTTGTCTAACGTCCTTGCGAGATGACTCTTCAGATCATCGCTGAGGCGACGCGCAACGATGAAAGTGAGCGGGTCGAAAGAACCGTCGTTACCACTGTGGTTAAACTAAAGTTACGGAGACAACGTGTGCTCGAACCCGAGCCGAGTTGCGGCGTTACAAGGTGGAGCCCTATGTAATCGCTGCCGACATCTACGCCGCCTCCCATCACGTCGGCGATGGGGGCTGGACCTGGTACACAGGCTCTGCCGGATGGATGCAACGTGCCGGGCTCGAGAGTGTGAAGGATCGTCTCTACATATCGATCCCTGCATCCCCAACAGCAGGCCAGGCTTCGAGATAAGCTTCGCCGCCGTCCCGCCCAGCTACACATCAAGATCGAAAATCCGAAAGCGCGTCACACGCGGCGTCGCGGCGGCCCGGATGGATGGGACCTTGCTAACCCAGCGTCCTCTGCGTTTTGAACTGGCCGACGAATCTTACACATGAACTATCCATCACGTTAGGCTGAGGTCAGATCGAACGGTAAAAGCGAATTGGAGGACCATATGTCGCCAAATGTTTCGATAGAAAGACGTTACGGAGTTGTGTCTGCTGACGAGCGACGCGCCTTGGGTGGGCTTGAGTTCGTTCAACGGCTCGTTACCGGCGCATTGCCACTAAACACCATGGCCCGAACGCTAGGCTACGATATCGTTGAAGCGACGGCAGGACGGGTTATCGTAACCGCTGCCCCCTCGGCAGATCATCTCAATCCTGCGGGAACCGTGCATGGAGGCTTCGCAGCAACATTGCTCGATACCTGCATGGGACTCGCAGTTCTTACTACAATTGGAACGGGCTTCAGCTCAACGACACTGGAATTCAAGATCTCACTTTTGCGATCTCTGATGCCAGAGACGGGCCCGATAAGAGCTGAGGGGATCGTCATTACCAGTGGTAAGCGCATCGGTACCGCTGAAGGGCGTTTGACCGACAGCGAGGGTCGTCTTCTTGCGCACGGAACAACCACCTGCCTCATCTTCGATCGGTAGGATCGGGAGCTCAACTTCATGACGAAGATTGGTTCCTGGTCGGCGAATATCCCGAGCCTTGCACCTTGCCTGGCTACAGCAAGCCGGGGCGAAACACTGAAGCTCCGTCCCAGTGGATCCTGGACGGCTATTCACGCAAATGAGCTGGAGGGTCTCTCCGACGTAGCCTTGCCGAAGCTTCAACAGGCGACAACCCTGAAGATCGACATGACGGAGGTGCGTGAGCTCGACACCCTCGGCGCGTGGTTGCTTGAAAACTGTTACGACGCGCATCGGAGTCCGGCCGGCCAAGAAACATCGCCCAGTTGGCGAGTCCGCGAAACAGGTCCTACCGGAGATCCCGCTTCGACGGTGGAAGCACAAGCTCTACCTTCATTTATTCCAGACCCACATGCGGAAAGCGTCGGATTTCTGCGGTATCGATGCCGGTCGGTATCTCTCTTACTATGCGGTTAGCATGTCTATCACCGGATGTCTTTCGGTAGTCATAGCGGCGATCACCACGGCATCCATCACACCTTCGCCGATCCGCGGGCGGGCGCCGGCTTCAAGTTCATCCATTCAGCACAATGCCAACCCTGCTTACCGTGCTCTCGGTCTGAGACAGGGTGATTCATAACTCTAGGACATATGAACCAGGCGCGCCAAGATAGCCGGCCTCGCTTGCACCCCGCGCGCGACCGTCGCGTGCATTATGCGACCGAAGACAGATTCGACATTCTTGTCGTCGCTCTTGTTACCTGATGTAGCAACGTTAGTCTTGCTCAGGGTTGGCGGTATGATCAAAGCACTCGGGGCTGGCGTAATGGCTAATCCTCACTGCGGCTCTATCATTTGGACATCGCGAAGGCACTCGATGACGCTGACAATTCACCGGTGGCCGCTCGGGTAGCTTCGGCCCCAAATCGGGCCGCCAATCATGCGTCTGACTTTTTCGTACGGCTGACCTCCGTGTTCAGAACTTGTCTTTGATTGCGATATTTTTCCAAAAGCGCGCCGCCCCCGCGCGTTGGGAACGCAAATTGAGGCGCGTGTCGCGGCTGGGCCTCGCGTCCATCTGTTGCGCGCGACGAGCTTGCACCAAATTGCGCGTTAGGAGATCCGCGATCCAACCTGCGCCTCTAGACGGAGGTTCGCGATCGGGGCGCTCCCGGAGCGTGCGAGCAGCTATACAGCCGTCGAGCTTGGTCGACAAAGCAGTCGAAAATCGCGGAGAGAGGCAGGTATCAGGGCGCATTTCCAAGAGAATGGAATATCCTACAGAGCTGCACCAGACTAGGAGCGCTCCATGATGCCTATTGGGCCATCAATGCGGCGATTTGGGTTTGCATGATCATAGCTTGGGTCATGGTGCCGAATGTCAGACGGTCGGAGCGATAGCGCGTGAAGGCGCCCATCACGATTAGATCAGCTTCGCGAGCCAGGCATTCTTGAAGCAGAGTCGCACCTTCTGAAGCGCGTTGCAGCGGTAGTGTCACATCTCCGCCCGGACCCCATGACAGCGTAGATACTCCACCAGCTTAGCGCCAGAGGATGTGCAGGGCTGACCTCCGACTATCACAACCACGATTTGGACGCTCTTCCGAAGGAGCGGCAACGCGAACCGAACCGCCCGCGCCGCTTCAACATTCCCATTCCAGGCGACCACCGTTCGGCCACCGATTCGAGAAACCGCCCGCGGAATCAACAGCACGGGAGAACCCGTCTCCCGAATAGCGCTCTCTAGCGAAAGATTGGGCCAAGCCGATTCGGCCGCAGACGGACGCGTGATCACGATCAAATCAGAGATCCGGCCATTCGCTGCAATCAAGTCCGGCTCTGTGCCCGGCAGTGCCGAGAAACGGCCTGATAAACCGCTGTCCAGCGGAACTATCGTTGTTGCAGTTTCGAGGCGGCGCGAAAACAGGACGAGAGCGGCTCGCTGCAGCTCTGTGCCGTCGGGAAGGGCTATCTCGCCGGCAGGTTTGCAATCGATCACGTCGACCGTAATCGAAGCTGCATCCAAGGGTGCAGCGTAAAGTGCTTCGACGCTAGATCCGAATTGATTCGCCAGCAGAAACGCCACGTCCAGGGCGGCGGCGTCCTCTTGCGTACCTCGGATCGGAGCAAGGATTTTCTTGAACATCGGGCTCGTCCAACCTCGCGCCCCTCGCCTTACATTTCACGGTTATAAGTTCTAGACCGCTGGATGCCATCAATCAATGCGATAACAAGACAGGGATCTGAAGTGCGGATTGAAAGATGTTCCGGGTCGCGCCACCAAAGAGGAACTCCCGCTCCATGTCGTGTGCGAAACCTCCCATTACTACAAGACCAGCTTCAATTTCCGCTGCATGGCCGAGAAGAATGTCACCGACACTCCGATTTCCGCGCTGCAAAAGGTCGAAGCGCGCGCGCACTCCCCATCGGCCGAGATAACGGCAAACTTCGTCGCCGGACTCCGAGACTCGACGTTCCTTGTCATCAGCCACCGTCGTGACCACCACTTCCCGCGCATGGGTCAATACCGGCAAAGCATCGTGCAATGCTCGAGCGGCGGAGCGCGTGCCATCCCAGGCAACTAGGACTCTTTCCGCTGCCGGCGTATGAGCACCGCCTGGGACGAGGATGATCGGGCGGCCACTCCCAAAGAGCGCAGCTTGTACAAGCCCCTGGCGGGGATGACGCAACGAGCGGCAGACGTCGAAGATTACGACGTCGCGTGCTTGTGCAGTGTCGATCAACTTCTCACGGAGCGCTGAAGAAGGAGGCTGCGCCACCACGGTGCAAGTCACTCCTGCGCGACTTGCCGCATCTTGAACAAGCTCGACCGTACGTGGCACGCACTCCTTAGCTAGCTGTTCGGCCACCTCGTCCCCGACTTGCATGAGATCGGGCTCGATCATCCCAGTGGCCGGGTCAGACTCTATTTCGGTTATCCATGCTGTGACATGTGCTCCAACCAGGCGAGCCAAAGCGCACGCGTAATTGGTCGCCTGTCCGGGAGCGTTCGTATAAACTGGCGTCGTGATTAGCAGTACGTCCTTCATGCCGCCCTGGTATCGTCGCTCTTGAGGTGCATCACACGTCTATTTGGTCACGCGAATGGCCTTTCGCAAGTCGACAACCTATGACATTGAACACCGTTTAGCTGGCGTGGATCGCTAAAACTGTAGCGGAGCGAATTTTTTTGATTGACCGAGAGTCCATGAGGGCCGCCCCAATAAGCGTCATTACAGACACGCGTCTGTTCTCGATATGCGCCTCGGATGGATCTCGAGCATGATTTCCTAAAACTGAATGCCATCTCCAAATTCGACTTGCTCCCAAGGTAACGATCTCCGATTCCAATCGCTTGACGGAGTATGCGCCCTCGGTCCAGTTCTTCACGAAGAAACTCGCAGACATCCTCGGGGCAGTCGGCCGTCAATAGTCGCCTTCGAGACCCTGAAACTTCATGCTTACCTACGCCAATTTCTAAATTGCAGCCCTTGGTGAAAGCACCGAAACGTTGATCTGCGCGTCGCAAAAATTTTCCGAGCACACGAGAACCTTGCGTCCTACTGCTGCTGTCAACCCTTACGTCACCGACCCGTCAGCTTCGCGACGTTTTTGAAGTACTCACCATGCCTGCATAAATGCGCTCGATTAATTTCAGACATCAAAAGTGCAAACCGGAATTTAACGAGCCGCCTCAGTCTGATACTGTCTTCGCAATGAAGACTGTTTCATCGAATTCTCCTTACAAAATGACGCAGCAAGCAGTGATAGCTTGCGTTCTAAACGGACGCGTCGTTCCGAGAAGGATCCCGCGACCGAGTTCGAAGAGACCCATAGCATGTTCGCGCATTATTTCGGCCTGAGCTCTATACTGCGCTTCCGAAAGCTTGATGATTTCTGCTCCGTTATTCGAACAAGCGAGCCGGCTCACAAGCTGTAGCGCCTCGAGATGACTAGCAGCTACCAACCTTGCCGTGACTAGTCCGTAATTCGAGACGCATTTGGTGACTTCCAGGGTCGCCTCCGAAACGGCTCGATGGCTATCTGCCTCAGGGTACATCGACCTACCCATCAGTTTATCCCCTGACCGATCTCAGAGTAGATCGGCTCATTTGCCTGGCGAGTTGATGGCGGCATGCTCTCGATCCCTTGGATTGGAGGGGACACACTCAGCGCCAGCTAGCGGATTGAATTGAATGCGATTTCGCAACATCAGGGGCTTGGCAGCCAGGTCAGTTCGCCAGTTCGCCAAGCGTCCAAGCATGGCACTCAACCCGACCAACGAGATTAAGATTTGGGAAGTTAACCCGGCGGCTGAGGCCAGCCGGGATTACTGGCCCTTCTTAAGAAGGCCTGCGTGGCCGGAACGCAATTTCTTGTTCAGTTGGCGATCCAACTATAGGAATCAAGCTAGCTGCTCCGGGGCGCGCCGATTTGACGCGACATTTCAGATCACGTCGAGACACCCGACGTCATCTCAGGCCCTTCACCGCTTGGAAGCGTCTATTAGCATTCGGTGATGGCAAAACGATCGATTGGAATGATGAAAACGGGTTAGACTGGGAGATTAACCATTGCTGGCATCCTGCCGTAGGCATTCGGCTGCAGGCTTGTCCGATGACGTGACAGCCGACTCGATGCGTTCTCCTCTCTGTACGGGTGAAATCGGCGTCCGCTTGTATCACGAGGCGCCGGGCCAGCAGCTTGCGAATGTGGAAGACAAGACGAGCGAGCCTGAATGCGATCGAAAGGCGCGCATCAACCGGCTTGGGCACACCGAAATCACCAAACGTCGCATAAATTGCAAACGCAGAGCTAAACTCGCGTGCTTCCCGTATACGAGGCCGGATCGCTTGCCGGGAACGACTGGATCGAACCCTCGTCAACGGTCCTATCTTGGGCTCCCTCTGCCGGGAGCGGGTGCGGTTTGCGGGCGGGGGTCGCAGAGACTTCCGACGGACCTCCAAGGAGTTGACGTAGGACGTACTGCAGGATGCCCCCGTGGCGGATGTAGAGCACTTCTTGCGGGGTCTCGATGCGGGCACTGACCTCGAACTCGACTGCGCTACCGTCCTCGCGGCGAGCGCGCACCTTCAAGCGGCGCGATTGCGCGAAGCCGCTCGCGACGCCGGTGGTGACTCCGTCAATATCGAAAATCTCCGACCCGGTGAGTCCGAGGCTGGCTACCGAGGACCCGTCCGCGAACTGGAGGGGCAGTATGCCCATGCCAACGAGGTTCGACCGGTGAATCCGCTCGAAGCTTTCGGCGATAACGGCTCGCACCCCCTGGAGGTAGGGGCCTTTCGCCGCCCAGTCCCGGCTGGAGCCGGATCCATAATCCTTGCCGGCGAGTACCAGAAGAGGAATGCCCTTCTCCAGATAGCGCTGGCTCGCCTCGTAAATTGAAGTCACTTCGTGACGTGGCAGATAGGTCGTGTAGCCGCCTTCTGTTCCCGGAGCGAGCCGGTTGCGAATGCGAACGTTCGCAAAAGTGCCACGAACCATTACCTCGTGATTGCCGCGTCGTGACCCGTATGAGTTAAAGTCCTTTGGTGCAACGGCTTCCGAAACGAGGTACTCTCCGGCAGGTGACTGCACCTGGATCGTTCCTGCGGGCGAGATGTGATCCGTGGTGATGCTGTCCCCAAACACTGCGAGCGCGCGAGCACCACGGATGTTCTCGACTTCCAGAGGAGCTTTGCGGGGCATCTTCTCGAAGAATGGCGGACTCCGGACATAGGTGGAAGTCTGGTCCCAATTGTAAATGTTTCCCGTGGGTGCCTGCAGCGTGCGCCACTGTTCATCGCCGGCGAAAATCTCGCGGTAGTTCTCGAGGTAAAGTTTCGAACCGGTCGCCTCACGCATGGTCAGCCGGATTTCCTCCTGACTCGGCCAAATGTCGCGCAGAAATACGGGGCGTCCCTCTCGATCATGCCCTAGCGGCTCGGTTTCGAGATCGATTGTGATCCGTCCGGCGAGCGCGAAAGCAACGACGAGCGGCGGTGACATCAAATAATTGGCACGTACTTCCGAATGGATACGACCTTCAAAGTTGCGATTCCCGGACAGCGCTGCGGCGACGACGAGGTTCCTGCGCTCGATCTCCTCCGATATCTCGGTTGGAAGAGGTCCGGAATTCCCGATGCAGGTGGTGCAACCATAGCCGACCAGGTTGAAACCGAGTTGTTCGAGATAGGGCGTGAGTCCTGCGCGTTCGTAGTAAGCGGTCACCACGCGCGAGCCCGGCGCGAGGGAGGTCTTGACCCAAGGTTGCCGGCTGAGGCCACGTTCGACCGCACGCTTAGCAAGCAGGCCAGCGGCCAACATGACCGACGGATTTGATGTGTTGGTGCAGCTTGTAATGGCAGCGATGACGATCGAGCCGTGCTCCAGGACGTCGGCGCCACCCACCACGGGATGGAGCGGGCCGCCTCCAAAATCCCCTGCGCTCGATTCACCCCACACATCCAGTCGCTCATGGTGCGAGGTGCGAGCATCGGCGCCTTTTCGACTGCGCGGAGAGCTAGGCGGCAAGAGCGATGGCAAACAAGCCTCGAAGGCCACTTTGGCGCGCCTAAGAGACACACGGTCCTGAGGGCGACCAGGACCGGCAATGCTGGGCTCAACCTCGCTGAGATCAAGCTCTAGCGTGTCGCTGAACATCGGCTCGGGCGCGGTGCTGTCATGGAAAAGCCCCTGCTCCTTCATATAGGCCTCGACGAGCGCCACCCGCTCCTCCGAGCGAGCTGTTAGCCGGAGATAGTCCAACGTCAAGGTATCAATCGGAAAGATCGCGCATGTCGACCCGTATTCTGGAGACATGTTACCGATGGTCGCGCGGTCCACCACGGGAACGTTGCTCACACCCGGCCCACAGAACTCCACGAACCGGCCCACCACTCCCTTCTTGCGCAGCATCTGTGTCACGGTGAGCACGAGGTCCGTCGCGGTCACGCCTTCGCGGAGCTTGCCCGTCAGCTTGAAGCCGACGACTTCTGGGATGAGCATTGAAATAGGCTGGCCGAGCATTGCCGCCTCGGCCTCGATACCCCCGACACCCCAGCCGAGGATGCCGAGGCCGTTCACCATCGGCGTGTGAGAGTCGGTCCCGACCAGCGTATCCGGATAGGCGAGCGGGAGCACAGCACCGCTTGCGGGATTTCCCTTCGAGTCCTCGTCCGCTCCGAACACCACGCGCGCCAGATATTCGATGTTGACCTGATGGCAGATGCCGCTGTTCGGCGGCGCGACCCGGAAGTTCTTGAAGGCCTGCTGGCCCCATTTGAGCAGCGCATAGCGCTCCCCGTTGCGCATATAGTCGAGCTTTTGGTTGATCGCCATGGCGCCGGGCACGCCGAACGCGTCGGCTTGGATGGAATGGTCGATGACAAGTTCGACCGGCTGCAGCGGATTGATTTTAGCGGGATCGCCGCCGAGGCGAACCATGGCGTCGCGCATCGCGGCGAGATCGACGATTGCCGGAACGCCCGTGAAATCCTGCAGCAGGACGCGGGCCGGCTGAAATGCGATCTCGGCGCGCTCGGGCGAATTCGGTCGCCAACCCGCCAGCGCCTCGATGTCGGCGCGCGTCACGGAAGAGCCATTTTCGGTTCGCAGCAAGTTTTCAAGCAGGATGCGAAGCGAATACGGTAGACGCTCCACGGCAAAACCGTGTCGCTTGAGCGCGTCGAGGCGGTAGATCGTGTAGGCGCGATGTCCGACCTTCAGCTGTGAGGCAGTTCGGAAGCTGTCCATGTATTCCTCCGTTCCAATCGATTCATCATTTTCCAGCCTTGTGCGTGAGCATTCCCATTTGCAGGAGGCGAGCCTTCCAGATGCAATTCCGGCAGTACGTCCGTCGCAGCACGCCGGGCTGGGGAAGTCGCGCCTTCATCAGCGGCGGCACGCTAAACGGGATACCGCAGAACCGCCGCAAGCGACTGCTCGTCCGGGATGTCGGCTTTGCGGACGCCGATCACCCGACCTCCTGCGGCAAGGACACGCGTGGCGATTTCGTCTATCAAACCATAATTGCCGTCGCCTTGTTGCTTGGCAAAGCTGACTGCGCCTTGGTCGTCGATGCGACCGGGAACGACCTGGTCAATGTCAACGAGGATCGTCTCGACGGCGCCGAACGTCGCCGCGCGAGCCGCTTGGGCGATGTCCGTTGTCGCGTGGCCAGTGTTGGCGCGTTGCCGGAACAACGTTTGCCAAGCCGCGACCTCATGCCGGTAGATCCCATCCAGAATCGGCCGAGCTCGCTCGGCGAGGTCGGCTTCGTTCAATCCCTCGGGGCTTCCCTCGATGAAGGGATCAGCGAGCTGCGGGTATGTGTTCACCGACCGGTAGATCGAAGCAAGCGGCTCGGCTGCCGCGAGGACGAGCGGGAGACCGCTTCCGCCCAACACGGGCCGTAGGGCACTGTCCACCCTCCGGGCGAACTGTCGCAGCAGCACTTTCTGACCTTCCCGGCCTTGGATTCGGCCGCTAGGCCAATGAGTGATCTCCCCAACACCGCGCACCGCTCTTCCGGCATCTACCGGCAGGCCTTCCACTTTGACCAAGACGGCGGGCAAGTCAGCCGACACTTCGACGAGACGCACGCCCCGTTGCGCCAGCGCCAAGACGTAACATGCATTGGGGAAGCTCACGCTTCGGAGCAGCGGCTTGACGTGAAACCGATCCGAAACCTCCAGGAGCCGCTCAAGGGAATTCGGAAGGCGAAAGGTTCGCACATTCTCCGGCGTCGCAAAGACGGCAAGGCTGTGTGCCTGAAAGCGCCAGAATTCGTCGTCGTCGACAAGATCATCGAGTTGCTCCCTTATCAGGGCCGCAGCGCGCCCGCCTTCAACGGAACGGATCTGCTCGACGGCCCTCTTGGTCAGGTTTTTGAGCTCGATGCGATCGCCTCTCGTCTGCTGAGTTACAGGAGTGGTAGGCAAATAGATCGAGACGCAAACATCGCCTCGATTGAACGCTAAAGCCGCAATATCCGCGGCAGTGGGGATATCGACGTACAGCATCCTAATGTCCTCCGTTTCTAAAGGAGACCAGTGCGGACGGATCGAGCTCAAACATCTCCAACGCTTAGTGATCGGCGTCCGATTGACTGACGAAATTATCTCCTGAACACCGGCAACTCTCCGGCTCGGCAGGCGAGCCGAGAACACTCATAGGCCGGCCTTGATCTCATCGATCGCGCGAACCATGAAGCCCTCCAGCACGCGTCGTACCTCAGCCTCGTCAGAAGGGATACCTGCAGCCTCGAGATCGTTGGCGACCTTGCGAATGACATCTTCATCGCCGGGTTCTTCGAAATCAGCGAGGACCACGGCGCTCGCATAGGCGTCGGCGTCCGCGCCTGATTTGCCGAGCCGTTCCGCGGCCCACAGGCCCACAATTTTATTTCGGCGGGCAATAGCCTTGAAGCGCAACGCCTCATCGTGCGCAAATTTGCTCTCGAACGCTTCCCCGCGCCTGGACAACTCGATCATTCCTATTTCCCTCCTATGTCGATCTCAACGGTAGCGACAACCGTCAAGAGAAGCGCACCGGCTGCTTCTGGCATCCGAATGAGGATACGCTTCCACCCACCGATGTGTCGCGCAGCGAAGTCACGTCGCACGATTGAATGTTGGTTCAAGCTGATGCGTTTCGTCCGATCACTGGATTCACGTCCTCGATTCTGATGACGTCCATATCTCTTTCTACGACGTATGGCATTCGATCTCCGACTCGTAGGCCGATCAACGCTGCGCCTAAACTCGACAAAACGGAGACGTCGCTCGGATCGGACGTGATATTTTCTGGCCAAACCAGCCGCGCTGTTTTTCGGCGAATGCCTCGGTTCGTCCAGTACGCGACCCAGGATCCCACCGTCACAAGTGACTTGACATCGTAAGCGTCGTCCGAGACGACTTTTGCCCTCTTGATTTCGGTGAGCAAAAATGGCGCGGACTTGTCACCTCGCTGCGCAGAGAGCAGCGCGAGCTGCTCAAGTCGGGGGTGGTCGGACGCGGTTAAGGTGATTGAAGGTAGAGACATTATTGCACTCCTCTAAAGGCAACCGAGGCGAACCTAGGAAGGAACCATGAAGCAGATTTTTTGATGTGAAGTGATACCGGACCGCAGCAAGCGCTACCGTCCGCTAGAAGCCTGATTAAGCGTCCGCCGTGCAGAAAAGAGCGGGTAAGCAGCGTGTCCATTCCAGTCGCGCAGATCATAACAGACCAAACATAGGCGCTTCTTGCGTCAAAACCATTGCGACGGAAGCACGCACCGTTTGGCGACGCTGTCGTGCGCAGCTGGACGCTGCGTCGACGTGGCCGGGGAAGGTCCTGCGATGGGCGCAGCGTAGCTGGCTCTCGTCCGAGAGCAATTAATCTAAGTTTCCAGATGCGCGGATCGGAGAATATTGCACATAGTCCCCACCGCTATCTCGAACAATCGCATCAGCGCTGCTCGCTCGGCACACGCGAATGCGCTGATTATTAGTCGGCCTTGATCGATCTGCGATAGCAGCTTGCGCAATGAGACCGGCTTGAGGCAGGTGAAGTTCAAAAAGCGCTGAAGGTAACATCGATGCAAAGGCTCACGAGCACATTCGTTGTTGCGTCGAGAAAGTGTTTTATCCCGGCGGGGTTCTCTACACCACCCAAGCCTGGATCGTGTTCACAGCGCCAATCACCTGCATAGGCGCGCGATCTTCGATGCGAAGAGACCAGCTTCGGCTCTTGTGCGTTATGTTCCCTCCCGCATGAACTCCGATCGGAGTCTACCGTCCGAACCGGTGATGAGGAATTTGCGGAGTCGCGATGCGGCGAACAACCATGCGTCGCGCATGGTGTTTTTACCGACGTTGCGACCGTGAGAACACTCCGATGGGGTGGATCCGACATTCACAAATCCTCTCCCCCGATCCGAAGCGGACGAACTTCCGAATTGGACCACGAAAGGACAATTGGATCGCTGCTCCAATTCGGCATCGGCGGTCACAACGCCGGGCAAAATGCCGCGCGCTTTAGACGGTCACCTCGCCATCGTCAGTAACGAGGCCGGCGTGAAGTGGATACTTTCGGCGCATTCATTTGCGGTGAATTGCAGAAGCTAAAAACGCAAGGTTTTGTTGGGCGACAGCAGTGCCGATTGCCCCTGGCGCGCGCCGATAACCGCCGAGGGCTTGTGCGTGAATGAGTTGGCGCCATATGGCCTGCTTGCCCGGTCAATGGCGTGCTTCAGCCGCCCGGGGATCGATCGGTTATATTCAGGAGCTACAAACAGCAATGCGTCGACTTTCTTCAGGGTATCCTTGAATGCACGAGTGACTGGCGGACAGTCCGCGTCATAATCATGACTGAAAAGCGGGAGATGCTTATGTAGCTGGTCATCTGCATCTCCTCCTGAGCAAGGGCCATAATTGGAATGGCGGGCTAACTTTAAGTCCAAATCCGCCGCGACCGGTTCCTTGTGATCGATCTCCACCACAACGTTCTTTTCAGAAAAGTCCCTTCTCTTGCGAGATTACAGCATCAATAACTTGAGCTCGATCTCAATCTTCGGCGCTGTTTCCTCGCGTGGTGCTTTTGATCCGGACGCATTCGAAACGGTGTCTCAGCGTCAGTTCAAAACATTTCCACCTTGGACGAATCAAGACGCCTAGTGCGAGCGGCCGGAACGCGGAATGCCGTCGGACCTACCGCTGGCGTCGTAGAGCGCGGTACGATCATCCATCACGACCACAATCTCAGGGCGCGTCGTCTGAACGCACGATCCCGCCTTCGCTTTCCAGTCGATTGATCTGTTTCACGTCCTGGCGCGTGAATTTCAAACGGACGCCAGCCCCCATGCTGCCATCCTCTTCGATAACGACGACTCCAAACTTCTCAAAGGCGCGGATCACAGCCTCGGCATCGCTTTCCGAATGGAGCCAAGCGCTGCCGCTTGCCTCCATCAAGGCTAACGTGTTGGCTGGAATTCCAGCAGCTCCCGCGAAATCCTCCCGGCTGATTCCAGTTAAGGCGCGCGCCGCGGCAATCAAACGTCCGGTCATTTTAGTCTCGGATCTCATGTTCACATCTCTTTGCTGGTTGGGAAAGATGCGTTGTTTTGCCTTAGCAAGTCGAGCGGTCGGCCATACAGCATTCCCAACAGAGTTGTCGGTAGCGCCGCGGACGACCGCGCAATTGCCGTCCTCTCCCACTCAAGGATCTTTTTCGAAGTGCTTGCGCGGACGGGCAATCGGGAGTTGCCACCCGCGACGGATCGCCATCAGGCGAAGTCCAAAGCACAGTGCTGCCCCGGCAATCGTTGTCGCGGTTGAGGGAATGTGCAACAGACTGCCTGCAACCACCACCGCCGCACCGGCCAAAGCGGCGACAGCATAAAAGATCGGCGCGCAGCACGGTTGGAATCTCGGCGACAAGGACATCGCGCGCCATGCCTCCGCCTATTCCCGTCACCATGCCGAGCAGCGCCGCCATGACCGGATTCAGGCCTAAGGCCAGCGCCTTTTGAGTGCCGGACACGGCGAACAGCGCCAGTCCCGCAGCGTCGAACAAGAGGACGGAGTTGTGCCACCGGTCGACGCCGGGAAACCAGCAGAAGGTGAGCACGCCCGCCAGAAGGGAGACGGCAAGATATCGCCAGTCACTGATCGCTGCGGGCGGAACCGCGCCAATCATCAGATCGCGCGTGATACCTCCGAAGTTTCCCGCCACGAACGACAGCACCAGAACACCGAACAAGTCGAGCCGGCGCTTGACGGCAGCGGTGGCCCCACTAAGCGCGAAGACAAAGGTCCCGATGAGGTCGAGTACCAAAAGCAGCATGTTCATCGCGGTCGGCCGCCATACGGGAGGTGAAGTCCATACTCTACACCTCCCGCGCCGATCAGACACAACAAATGCCGCTCCTAAGCCGCTGCCAGCCGAGCCCGCACAGTGACGATCAATGTTCCCACGCATTGCGACGTACTGGCGCTGGCTGAGCTACATCTGACAACGTGACGCAACGCCCGTACTCCCGTAACGACCCGGACATAGGTCCCTTCAAGAGAACGAGGCAGAAACAGGGTCCCGAACCATGGACATCAACGTCGACCAGTCCGGCCGGGCGGAGCCTCACCAGCAGACCGCCGATCGGGTCTTGTCAGCGCTCAACACCGATGCTGATGTCGGCCTGACCAGTGCCGAGGCCCGTTCGCGGCTCGACCGCTTCGGTAGGAACGAGCTCACCGCCGAAGAGCCCGTGCCTGCGTGGCGAAAATTTGTCGCTCAGTTCGCCGACGTCCTCGTCATCCTATTGCTCATTGCGGCACTCGTCTCCGCTGTGCTTTGGCTCTATGAGCGCGAATCCGCCTTGCCGTACGAGGCGATGGCAATCTCCGCGATCGTGCTTCTCAATGGCGTGATGGGCTATATCCAGCAAGCCCGGGCGGAGCAGGCTGTAGCCGCCTTGCAGCAGATTTCGGCGGCACACGCTAACGTCGTGAGAGACGGCGCCCCGCAGAGCATTGCGGCAGCCGAGATCGTGCCCGGCGACATCGTCCTCATCGAGGAAGGCGACACGGTCCCGGCCGATGCCCGGCTGCTCCAAACCGTCGTCCTGCAAACGGCGGAGGCGGCGCTCACCGGCGAGAGCCTGCCGACGTCGAAGAACAGCGCGCCGGTCGCGGGAGAGGCGGGACTTGGCGATCGGCGCAACATGGTTTTCAGCGGTACGTCGGCGACCTACGGGCGCGGGCGCGCGGTTGTCACCGCCACCGGTATGCAGACCGCGATGGGCCGTATCGCCGGCATGCTGAAGGCGGCGCAGCAGGAGACGACGCCGCTGCAAAAGGAGCTTGACCGCGTCGGCAAGCTGCTCGGACTTATCGTAGTCGTCATCCAGGAAGGCCACGTGAGATACAATCGACGAGAGAAAACTGGCGGACAACAGTCACAAGTCAGCCTATCCGCTCTCCGATGGGAAAACGCGCGTAAAGAATCATCCTGCGGTCTTGATCGAATTCATTCGTCTGATGGCGCCGGTAATCACGCTGACGAGATCCGCACCAAACTTGCCGCCTGATCCTTCCAAGAGCGTTAATAGAAGCCGTCGCGATGATGCGGCGGCTTTTCACACGGGAGAGGTCCAAGGTTCGATCGCTTGTGCCTCCACCATCAAGCCTTTACAATCAATAATATAGAGGATTGCTTCCCTCGAAGCGTGCCCCAAAAGATCTGGAGCACAACTATCGCGCGCTCGTCATTGACATCAACCTGAGCGGCCGTATGACCGGGTGGGAGGTTGCGAAACAGGCCCAACAGATCGAACCGAAGTTTCCGATCGTTTACATGACGGGTCCGCTGCTGACGATTGGGCCTCGCACGACGTGCCCAACAGCATCCTACTCGTGAAGCCCTTCGTCCCTGCCCAACTTGTCACGGCCGTGTCTCAGCTTTTGAACGTCGGTACTCCGAACAATTGACCGGCTTCAAGAAGGGGGCGTCCATATTTTTGGTCGAGGACAAGGCCCTGATTCGGATGATGATCGTCGAGATGCTCGAGGAGCTTGGGCATCGAGTAGTTGCCGAGGCGGGCAGTATTGAGGCGGCCGAACCGTTGGCCCGCACCTCCGCATTCGATTTAGCGGTTTTCGACATCAGCGTCGCTGGCTTCAATATCAGCCTCATTGCGGAGATCGTTGCGGCGCGGTCTGCTGTTCGTATTCGTCAGCGGGTATGGAGCGGCTGGTCGGCCAGCCGTGTTTGCCGACAAGCCAGTACTGCAAGCCATTCTTGATTGCACACTTCGCTGAAGTGATCAATTCAGCGATGGGCGTCAAGCCAGCTGTAAATTCACGTGCGATGTCCCTTGTGGGTGTCATGAGCTGACTTTGCGCACTGACCGCGCCTTGATCTGCTTTGCCTGTCTGCTGCTGGGTGATTAACCTGCCAAACTAAGACATTGCTGGACGCTGTGTTTCAAACATTGTTGCAAACATTCACTTTCATCAGACTACGCCTGAGAGTCTAAAAGCGAACCGACACCTCAAGTCCCGTTGGTATCGTGACGGTACGCAGCTGGGATGGCGGGGCGGCCGTGTTGGAAGTCTTGATTACCAAGCGAAGCCCGACCAGGTGGGAATGGCGGGTCTGTGACCGCTACGGGGCCACGATTATGGGCGGGTTTGAAAGCACCCGACCAGCGGCCAAGTACAGGGGTAACCGGGCGCTATTTCTACTGTTGTCTACCAGCTGGATACGGTGATCGCGCGAAGTCGCGCGCCAGAGTGCGAAACAGTGGTCGCCAGGTGAAGTCCAGCGGCATTTAAGAGGCTCCGGAGCGATCCGAGGCCCTTTGCACTGCGGGCCACACTACACGCTTATTCGAGGCCAAGTTGCTTGAGTTTTTTGTAGAGCAATTGACGGTGAATGCCGAGGCGGCGCGCGGCCTCTGCGCGATTTCCGGCGCAGGCCTCGAGCGCTCGCAGGATCATCGCGCGCTCCAGCGATTCGACTGCGACGTTCAAATCCCCGTCAAGTAACGTGAGATTGAATGGCACCCTAGTGGTATTCGAGGACTCGCCTAATAAAAACCCGAGATCACGCGCCTCGACCATGGGACTGCGCACCAGCGTCGAAACCCATTCCATTGCATTGCGCAGTTCACCAGCATTTCCCGGCCAGGGATGATCGAGCAGAGGCGCGACGACTTGAGCCAGGTGAGCGATGTGCCCGTCGTGCCGGCGTCCTCTCGATCACGATGACTGCACTTGCCGGTTAGGAAATGCGGGCCATCCATGCTCGTAAGCTCATGTCGTTCGGCGATAGCCACCAGAAGGTCTCCGCTGTCGTAAAGTGACATGTATGGCAGACCGATCGATCCGCCGCTCGACGGTCGGTCTTTCAATACTGTCAAAGCAATGACTCGCGAGCTGTGAAAGCGTGTTCGTTCATTACCACGCAATTCGTGTGATCGGTTCGCATTGCGCTTCGGCTGACGCGTTCAGCATCAACGTGGTCGTGGCGCTGCCCTGCACGTTCCATCTGAGACGAGCGCGCCGGACGTTGCTAGTAGAGGGGTGGGAAGGTGCGCGTTGGCTCGGGTCGCGCAAGCGCCTGGACGAGCCAACGCGGGGACCGCGAAATCTCCAGCAAAATAGCTGCTCTGAACTACCAATCAAATTCGTAGAACTTAGGCGTCAGCGGACTGTTCTCCTTTCAACGCCCGCGAGCTTCGCTCGCCGCACGGAAGCAGTAAAGCGGACCTATGCCAAGCAGAGGAAGTTGAAATGAAGACGCGTACGAATGCCGACCCCAACAATGTAAAGAATCAAACAATGGTGCTCGGAGCGATCTCCGTTTCGGATGTGGTCAAGTTCACAGCGTTAGCCTCGCTACTCGCAATCTTCATGGATGCCGCTATCGCCCACGCAATGCTCTGGGGAAATGACCCTTATTGGACTTACTGGCTTACCGACACGCTGCTTATGGCGACGGTGTTCGGCCTTGGCACCGCTTGGCTCGGAATCGGCCTGGTGCGAGGGGCAGCACTCACGACCGTGCATATGGTTTTGCTCACCACTTTTTATTGGTCGATTTCGCCAGTCGGCCTTCCGTCACATCCCGAGTGGCTGGATCTCGAGCATACCTGGATCACCGGACTGCCTGCTCATTTCGCCGTTTATTATCTTGGTTACGTGGTGGCGTTGTGGCTGTGGCAGCGCCGAGCCTCGGTGGAAAGGATTCAACGAGGGCGACCATTTTCTTCACCTGCTCGCCTAACCACGATGGCACTCGTGGTGTCGGTGGGCGTGGTGATCGTGGTAGGCGCGTTGCAAACCCTGGTTTTGCACGATTTTCCGGGCGTCGCATGGTTTGTGGTTCGGGTTGCCATCGCGTTCCCGTTTACCCTTTCTTGGTGGGTCATTGCGGGCACTGACCGTACTGCTGCTATTGGTGGCGGCATAATGACGGGTCTTCTGCTTACCACATACAGTCATTTCCTTGGCCCGAACGGTCTGCCTAATCAGTCATTTCGCCTCTTGGCTGAGAATCCACCGCCTGCCGTGGTGCATTGGCTGTCTTATCGTCAGGAATTCCTCGTCATCCTGCCGATCACCGTAATTGTTGCGGTTGCCGGCTACTTGATCGCCACTAGTTCAAGCCGCAGCCAGCTCGGCGAGTGGGGATGTAGGAGTGTCATAGGCGCTGTCGCGTCCTTGGTCGCGTTGCTGAGTCTTGGGATTGTCGCAGCCGCTTACACCGGGCCCGAAGCCAACTCCGCCGTCGTAAGCTCCAAAGGCATCGGAGGTATTGGGCAGACAGCCGGAAAGCAAAGTGAGTTGACGCCCACTTCAGCCACGCTTCGCATGAGCGTCGAGAACCGCAACACCCACAGAACACCCTTGCCGCCGCACGACCGAGTGGCGATCGATGCCCTGGTCCCAAGGGCCGACGGGACTAGCTATCGTATTGTAGCCACCGAACCAATGGTGTCGGACCCGCAGGGGCGCTTCACGACTTGGGCAGGAGTGGGCTTTGACGTCTGGCACCACGGGAGAAGCGGGATAGGCGTGGCGACCCTACCACCGACAAAGTCCAACGTGGCGGTCTATGCGCTGGGCAACGTTAGCGCGAATGGCAGATTGATAGCCGCAGGAGTACCAGTGCATGTGATGACCACTTCCAGAGAGGGAGCCAGACTGGAGATGCACGTCGGTGATCAGAACTTCCCGCTGCCGGCGGTTTCCAACGGCTATCTTCGAGTGGTCTGGCCTGATTACGAAGGCGGATACGAGCACGCCGGTGAGTACGCCCGATACGCTTGGGGCTCAGGGGTACTCGTTGTCTTGCTTTTGTTTGCGTTAGCTGCAGCGCGCCGAAGCAGAACCATGAAAGAAGGTTAAGCTGAAGCGGCACCGAGGACGATTGCCGGACCTGCTGCGAGACGTTTATACGAGAGAAGACAAAATGAATCGAAGCACGATCGAGGTGTTTGAAGATCATCTAAAGCTCAGAGTCGAGGGGGATCTGGATACTGACCTGCAGCGAAACTATTCCGAAGCGGTCGTGCTGCTGACCGAGAATTCCAACGCGCAGGGACATGACGCCATGCGCGCGTCTGCGAGGCGGCTTGCCGAACAACTTCCGAACAGTAAATTCGAATTCCTGTCCAAGCAGGTAAGCGGCCCCTACGCGCTTCTCGTCTGGCGAGCTCACTCCGATCGGTTCAATGTGAATGGCGGCGCCGATACCTTCCTGATCAAGGATGGGAAAATACAGATGCAGACGATCCACTACCAGTTGGTGAGCAACAAGGGCCGGCCGGGAGGTCTCGGGCAGCAGGACGGCCGTCGCCCCGCACGCACCAGCGACCACGATCCTGGGCGAACGGCCCCCGGACCAAATATCCCTGGACACCTACCCTCCGATCTCGAATGAAATTGGCCGCCAATCGCACTAAGACTGTGCTTAGCCTCCGAGGCATGAACATGGACTCCCCGAACGATCGCCCAATGTGTCCTGTGTGCAAGCACCGGATGGCACTGGCGTGCATCTCTCCCGGCGAGCGCGGCTTTGAGAAGCGGACGTTCCAGTGCTCAACCTGCGGGCGGACGGAGAAAGTCTCGATCGCGGTAGATCCGATGAACAGCAATGCGGTCGGCTGGCTCGCCGGCGAGCTCCGGCCGCCGCGCTGACAGCCCGCGCCGTTCGCGGGCAGCTTAGCTTAGCGCGGACCGACGATTGAAGATTCACGTTCAGACCAGACAGACCGAAGCCCCACGTACCGGAGGCACCGGCGGACGCGACCTTGGGCGGCAATGGACATAGGCCAGCGGCCGAATTGCCCGGTCCGAACGCCCGCCGAATTGCTCGATCAGATGGCGCGAAGCGAGAAAATAGTCCGTGGCGACGGCGAGGTGAGCGGCGTGAGGCCGGTGTCGGGTTGGCGGGCGTTAACGTCAGCGCCTTCGCTGCTGCAAGATCTGCACGCCGATCTGCTGACCATCCATGTAGCCGAGTAAGCGTCGGGCGCTCGCACCCCACGGGTCGATCCCGCCTGTCGGTGCTGCTACCGCTTCTGCTGCCGGCATCTGAAACTGGTCCGGATTCCGACCAGTATAGGCGAACGCGCCGCGCCAGCATTCCCGCTCTTGCCGCGCTTGGATCGATTTAGGGCATGTCGCAGCTAGCGTAAAATATGCACTCAAATCCCAAACAGTTTCGTTTGCCGGAAGAGTGCCCTGATGAAACACTGCTGTCACCGGGTGGTGCCATAGGGTCAAAGGAGGGAAACCGTCAGCGCGCAACAGCCGCTGAACTCCTTTCCCGCGCAATGCCTGAAGCCGGATTAGGCGGCCGAAAGCCTGGCGGACGGAGAGGTCCTTTGGGCATCATCGAGAACTTGGCCCGCAATTTGTCGCCTGATCCCGGGCAAGGACACGCTATGTCTACTGTTCAGATGCGACATTATCATGAGATGCGAGCAAAGGTGCGTGCCATGGCGCGCATCACGGTTCCTGATGATAATGAGAGGGACCAATCAGATCGCGAGGAGCACGGCGGGCCCGCTGCGGTATCGGGAGCTGGAGAGGCGTTTCCGCAGCGCGCACGCGCCACACAAAGGATAGCGGCGCTTGGTGAAATGACCGGGGGGATCGCTCACGATTTCAGGAATATCCTGACGATCATCGAGTCGGCCCTGCGACTGGCCGAGATGAATTCAGGGGCGCCGGAGAAGGTCAGCGCATATATCGCCGGCGCCAAGGACGGTGTTGATCGCGGCCTGCAGCTGACTTCACAGCTTCTGACCTTTGCGAAGCAGCATGAACGGGACCTTCGCGCGGGGAATGCAACCCAGCTAATTAGGAATCTTGAACTGTTCCTGAAATACGGCGCCGGCTCGGGGAATCGCATCGTCCTGGAACTTACCCACGACATTCCACAGTGCGTCCTTGATCCGTCGCAGTTCAATGCGGCGGTGCTTAACCTGATGCTGAACGCGCGGGATGCAATGCCCAATGGCGGCCTAGTTCGGATCAGCACAGACCGGTGGGAAGCCACAGGCGCGGGGCCCGACTCGCCCGCGCCCGGCGCTTATGTCCGCGTTCGCGTCCAGGACAGCGGACAGGGGATGTCTGCGGACGTGGTGCGAAGGATCTTCGATCCGCTCTTCACGACCAAAGGCGAGAAAGGGACCGGTTTGGGCTTACCGCAAGTGTTAGCTTTCATGCAACTGATCGGCGGCTACGTCAACGTCAGCAGCGAAGTCGGAATCGGAAGGACATTCGATCTCTTCTTCCCTCAGTCGAGCCCAGCGGGCTCTTCGGAACACGATAATGATCGAGCGAAGCATTGATTGCCGGCAGGCAAGAGGACGCTATGCTTGTTGAGAACATACTGCCGAAAGCGCTAGAGCGTTTAATCACGATACAGGCTGATGCTTCGCTTGCGGACGCAGCAAAGCTTCTGTGCGATACACACAGGGCGCTCGTGGTCGTGTGCGATCGAGATGGAGTGATGCTCGGCGTCATTACGAAGACCGACGTCGTTCGTCAGATCGCTAGCAGCCAAGAGGCCATCAATACGATCACCGCAGCCGCCGTGATGACGCGAGATGTCACCGCCTGCCGCCCAGACGATTCGGTGCACGATGTCTTGGCGATCATGAAAGAACGCGGCTTTGTGCATATTCCCATAGTCGATCAGCATTCCCGGCCTTCCGGGGTTGTTAATGCACGCGATGCGCTGCAAGCGCTCTTGAGGGAGGTTACGGATCAAGAACTGCTCCTGCGCGCCTACGTCATGGGTATCGGATATCGTTGATGACCGCGGGGAAAAGAGGGAGCGAAAACAAGAGCCGTGAATGAAATGCCATGCCTGTAAGAGAAAAATCGAGCAGAAAATCGAGCAGAAAATCGAGCGTTCGTGAAAACGCCTCGGACCACAGGCCGATCGTCCTTATCACGGGAGCAGCGGGGAATCTCGGCCGCTCTCTCGGCGCGGCTCTCTGCCGCGACTACCGAATCGTAGGACTTGACCTTTCGACCGAGGGCGCTGACTTCCCGGTTATCGAGGCGGATTTCACATCAGATGCGGCTGTCGAACTGGCATTCTGGAAGTTCCGCGACGCGTTCGGCTCGGACATCGCAAGCGTAATCCACCTCGCCGCCTATTTTGACTTTACGGGTAAGGATAACCCGCTCTACCGGACTGTCAACGTCGAGGGTACACGCCGGCTGCTCCGCGCGCTGCAGGACTTTAACGTCGGGCAATTCGTCTACTCGAGCACAATGCTCGTGCATGCGCCTTGCGACCCCGGCGAGCGCATCGACGAGGGCCGGCGGGTCGAGCCCCGATGGGCGTACCCGCAATCAAAGGCGGAAGCTGAAAACGTCGTCCGCGCGGAGCACAAAAAAATACCGTATGTGATTCTGCGATTAGCCGGGGTCTATGACGAGCACTCCATGGTTCCGACATTAGCTCAGCAAATAGCGCGGATCTATGAGCGCGACTTCCAGAGCTACTTCTATTCAGGCAGCACCCTTGTCGGCCAGGCGATGCTTCATCGAGAGGACATGCTCGACGCCTTCTGCCGCGCCGTCGATAGGCGTAATGCACTGCCGCCCGAAACGGAAATCCTGGTCGGCGAGCCGGACGCGGTCGGGTACGACGCGCTCCAAGATGAGCTCGGCTATCTGCTGCACGGCGCGAATGACTGGCCGACAATGCGTCTGCCGAAAGCCGTTGCCGTTGCCGGTTCCTGGGCACAGGGCAAGCTTGAGCCGGTCATCCCCGACATGATCGACAAGGGCGAGCCGCCGTTCATCAAGCCGTTTATGGTTCCGATGGCCGACGATCATTACGCGCTGGACATCCGGCGTGCGCGGGACCTGCTGGGGTGGGAGCCGCGGCACCGTCTGAAAGACGTGCTGCCCCGCATCGTTGCGGACTTCAAGAACGATCCGATCGGCTGGTACAAGGCGAACGGCGTTACGCCCCCTGCCTGGTTCAGCGCGGCCGGAAAACTGGGTGAAAACCCGGAAGAGCTGTCCGTCCGCCACGAGGCGCAAGTCAGGGCTGAGCACATGGCCAACCGCTGGGCGCACTTCGTCAACATGGGTCTCGGAACCTGGCTCGTGACGCAGCCGCCCCTGATCAACGTCAGCGAGCCGCTCCTGCGCTGGAGCGAGTTGATCCTTGGGACTGCCCTGTTCGTTTGCGCAGCATTGGCATTGTCCTGGCGCGCGCAATGGGCACGCTGGGCCTGCGCCGGCATCGGCTCGCTGGTGATGGCTGCGCCCTTCCTGTTTTCGACCGCGACCGCTGCCGCCTATCTCTCCGATACGTTTGTCGGCGCGCTGATCTTCGGCCTTGCCGTCTGCACCAAGCCGGACCCGGGACCTTCGGCCCTCGCCGCGCTGACCGGCCCTGAAATCCCGCCGGGCTGGAGCTACAATCCGTCGACATGGACGCAGCGGCTGCCCATCATCGTGCTGGCGCTCGTGGGCCTCTATGTTTCTCGCTATCTCGCCGCGTACCAGCTGGGCCATATACCCGAAGTATGGGAGCCGTTCTTCGCCGGCTCTGCGGCAGACCCCAGAAACGGCACCGAAGAGATCATCACTTCATCCGTTTCAAAGGCTTGGCCAGTCTCCGATGCTGCGGTCGGCGGCTACACCTACTTACTCGAAATTCTCACCGGCATCGTCGGCTCGCGCGCGCGCTGGCGCACAATGCCCTGGCTTGTGTTGCTGTTCGGCCTGATGATTGCGCCTCTCGGCATCACCTCGATCATCTTCATCGTGATTCAGCCGATTGTCATCGGAACTTGGAGCACGCTTGCCTTGATCGCAGCCGCGGCGGTACTCGTTCAAATCCCCTATTCCTTGGACGAATTGCTCGCGACATTGCAGTTCATGCGTCGCCGGATAAAGGCGGGCCAGAGTTGGCTACGCGTGCTTCTTGTCGGCGGCACTGACGAGATGCCGGACCCTCGACATCCCGCGCCACTCAAAGACGAGTTCGACCGGCCGCCTGGGACCATCGTCGAGGACATGATTGGCAGCGGCGTCAGCCTGCCATGGAACCTTGCTGTTTCCGCCGTCATCGGCCTGTCGCTGCTGTTCACGCGCTTAACTGTCGGCGCTGAAGGCGCCCAGGCCAACGCCGATCACCTGATCGGCTCCCTCGTCCTGACCATGGTCTCAATCGCGGCGGCGGATGTCGCCCGCCCGGTGCGGTATGTTAACGCCCTGCTCGGCGCCGCGCTATTCGTCACACCCTTTGTGTACGGCGCAGACATGGTTGCGACTATCGCCAGCGTCGTTTCAGGCGTCGCGCTCATCGCTCTGAGCGTCCGCCGCGGCCCGATCCGAGATCGGTACGGAAACTGGAGCCGCGTGCTGGTGTAGTGGGTGTCACGAGTGTCCATTGTGTATGTCTGGCCGGGACCGGCGCGCGGTATGCCCAGGTCAGGCGAATGCGCGTGAGCGACGTACAGGTTTCTGCACGGCGTCTGATGGTGCCGGGCTCCTGCAAGGGGCGCGGCGGCTTTGGCGGCTCAGACCCGGTGCCGGTGGGCGACGATGTGATTGAGGTGCTTTTGCCCGCAATCGCCGGGCGGCCAAGCGATGCACCTCTTTTCGAGCGATGGATCCATGAACAGGAGCCGGGAGGCATTGCGTGGAAGAAGTCTGAACGCGGTCCGTGGAAAAGAGGCGAACTTGCACGTCCGTGGATGGCCATTCGCGAGCACGCCCGTATGCCGGAGGTGATTCCCTATGCTTTGCGGCACTCGAGCATCGTGCGCGGTCTCCGAAAGGGCCTGCCCATCCAACAGGTCGGGCCAAACTGCACAACACCTCAGTCAAAATGATCGAACGGCACTACGCGAAATACATTGCGACCGCCTTGGAAGACCTCGCAAGGGCGGCAGTCGTGTCCCTGGTGCCGCGGAGCGATGGAAACGTGGTGCCAATGGGAAAACGCGCGTAAGGGATCATCCTGCGGTCTTGATCGAATTCACTCGTCTGATGGTGCCGGTACCCCACGCGTTACCGTGAACTTCGCGATCACTTGAGAGCAAGGACTAAATAAGAGCAATTTTCGAAGCGAATTAATGATGCCCAGGGAGGGAATTACACGTAACCCACCGACACGAAGAACCGCTGTTGTCCTTAGTATGGTGGCATGAGCTTGGCACATGGTGGAGCCTCGCCATACTGCTATCGGAGGGGGCCCGATCGCTCTCGCACTCGCGAGGCCCAGTAATGGAAGGCTGCCAAGAGCCGCCGATTGTGAGCGATCCATCCGGCGGACAAGAGTAGGTCCAAATCCCGGACATGCAGTCATGTCAAATTGCTCTTTCAGACGGTCGCTTAGGCATGGCCGGCGATGCTTGCCATCCTTTTCGCTAGCTCCAGTTCTTCGACGTGGCGCTGAAGACGATGAGTGAGAGACCGTCACGACCCCACACTCAGAAACTACGGTTTGCGCCGTGACTGGGGGGTAACATCACGAGAATTGTCGCGCGATCCATTGTTCTGCTGTCGGTGCGAACGATCGGATGCATCGGAGAACAGTGCAGCGGCGGACAGAGTGTCAGTCAATCTCCATTGATGTGTAAGCTCTCCATTGATGTGTAAGCTGTTTTTTCAAGATGTGGGCGCCGCTCGCGGTCAACGCCAATCCGGTCAGCCCGTAATAGAAGGACCCTCCGCTCGCTACCAGGAAAGCACCGCCGGCAGTGAGCGTCAGACCGTTTGCGCCGGCCTGCCGTCAGGAGGCTTCGCCGACGAGGCGATCGTGGACGCCGCCAACGTCTTCCGGATCCCTTGAGCTTCGAAGGCTCGACGCTGTTTCCGACCATTTACGCGACGGCCTATGCCCGGCTTGAAGTTGCGCGCAAACCTGCGACCCGGCGAGACCTTGCTCGTCCACGGCGCGGCGGGTGCGAGCGGACTGGCGGCCGTTGAGATCGGTCGTGCGTTGGGAGCGACTATCATCGCGACCGCCAGCGGCGATCGCAAAGTTGAGGCAGTCAAGAGATACGGCGCCGATCATGCCATCGACTGTAGGAAGGGCGGCTTCCGCGACCGGGTCCTGGAGATCACCGGGGGGCGCGGGGCGGACGTTGTGTTCGATCCCGCCGGCGGCGACGTCTTCGACGAGTCTCTGCGCTGCGTCGCGACACTCGGCCGTCTTCTGCCAATGGGATTCGCATCGGGCCGAATTCCGGATATTCCCGCGAACATCATCCTAGTGAAGAATCTCACTGTGATCGGCCTGTACTTTGGCTTCTACATGGCCTGGGGCAAGACCAAGGCCGATCTGGCGCGTTACAATTCCCCTTCGGGAGACATCCATGGTGCTGCGCGAGGGCTCACCAAGGCACTTGCGCCGACCGATCGCTCAGGCCCGTGCGCCTTTGCAATCATGTCGATCTCCAGGCCATAGGACATCCCGGTCTCCTCCAGGTTCGCCCGCGCGATGTTCACGACGAGGTGCAGTCGCCACGCGTAGCGTAACGCGATGTCGCTTATCCGACGATCTGAGAGAAGCGTGCGCTACTCGGGCGACGCGGTCCGGATGGCGCCCCATCGCCTGCCGGACGCTGACGGCAGAGCACGGATCGGCCCAATAAAAAACACAACCTGCCGATGAAATCACCCGATTCCAAATATCTTATCGATGCTCCTGCATTCTCAGAGCATCATGGTCGCGAATGGCCGATGAACAAGACCACAGATATTTATCTCTCCGCAATCAATCTGCAACGATCCCCCTTCAACACCTCCGATATGCGGTTGTTTCCGCGGAGTATGGCAGCTTTCGGCGGGCTGCAGAAGCGTTGTTGACGCAGCAGTCAACTCTGAGCCGCTGTATTCGGGAGCTCGAGGAATCAATAGGCGTGATTGTGTTCGAGCGATCGAGCGGCGGCGTCTGCGCCACGTCGGCTGGCCGGGATTTTCTCCGAACGGCGCGGTCAATTCTCGAACAAATGGATGCGCTGGTTACGTCAGCCAAGTCTAACGGACGCGGCGAGGCTGGGCGGCTGTCTGTGGGATTCTATACATCGCTGTCGGCCGGCAATTTACGGGCGACGTTGGTAGATTTCAGGCAGCGGTGTCCACAGGTCGCACTTGGCATGGTCGAAAGGTCGCGGATGCGCCTCGTCACCGCCTTACGCAATGGTGCAATCGACATTGTCATCGCGACCGACGGGGGACACGTCTTTGACAGCAACGCCTTGCCGCTGTGGAGCGAGCGCGTCCTGGTGGCCTTGCCTGAGGGACACCAACTGGCTGGGAAGAAGGCGATCTACTGGACCGACCTGCGGAATGAGACGGTCCTTCTCAGCCATTATGACCCGGGACGAGAACTTGAGGATATCTTGTTGGCGAAGCTGATCTCGACAGCAGACCGTCCCAAGATCGAACGCCATGACGTTAGCAGAGGTATCATCAAGACCCTCATATCCATAGGATTCGGTGTCAGTTTGGTGGCCGAGTCCGACATCGGCGTCACTTTTGCCGGCCTGACTTATCGAGAGGTACGAGACGGCACGGGGCCGAGCCAGGTAAATTATTCAGCACATTGGCGCAAGGACAATGACAATCCGGCGCTGGCAAACTTCCTCAAACTGTTGAGCGAGCGCTATCCCCTGCCTTGCGCAGGCTGACCCTTGCGGCGGGTCTTTGCAAAGGCTCGGTCGGTTGCCATGAATCGCGCCAGCATTGGTGCGACCAGCTTTGCCGGATCCGAGATCGACTGCCCCGTTTCGCGGGCAAGCATGTCGGTGTAGGCCGCGAGGTCGCGATGGACATCGGCCGGCAGTTCCACGGTGAGCTTTACCGGCTTGTCATCGGCAATGGCGCCGAGCTTCAGCTTTGCCATTTTTTCAGCCTCTGTATGGTTCGAGCACGAGGTCGCGATTGACGATTACCCGCACCGGAAAACCCGGCCGGATTGTCAGGGTCGGCTGGATGTTGAGATTGCGCCGAACGATCTGCTGACCGGTCTGGTTCAGGGAATCCCCTGCCCCACGGCGAAGGGCCTGCAGAATGGCGCTGTTTCCGTTGCCAGCATCCGAGCCGGACCCAAGTTCGGCTCCTACACCAAGCAAAGTCGACAGCAACGCCGCCTTGAACAGCTCGCCCCAGTGATGATCGACCTCGTCGTGAAGCCCAGCATAGCCTGCGGTATCGGCACCCGGCTGGCGCTCAAGGACGATCGATCGGCCGTTCGGCATGATCAGGCGTGTCCAGACCAGGAGCACGCGTCACTGTCCATGTGTAACGTGGCTATCGTAGATTCCTATCAGCCGCGCACCCTGGGGCACCAACAAAGTTTGACCGGACAGCGTATCAAATAGCGGTTCGGTCACATGCGCCATGATCTGCCCGGGCAGATCGGAGCGGATGCCCGTAATAAGGGCGGCCGAAATCACAGACCCTGCCTGGACGACATAACGCGAGGCTGGCTTCGCCACACGGTCAGGGCTCGTGGTCCGCCGATCAACGGCAACGCTAATAAAAGCGAGCTTGCGGTCCTGTCCATTCTGGGCAAACGCCTCATCGGACGGTGATGCGGCATTTGAGTTCGTCTCGGCAGGAGTCGCTGCCGCCGGTGGCCGAACATTCGTCGACGCAAATACTTTGCTGGTGCGCGCGGCCTCGCTTTCCTGGCTCATCCGCTGTTGCTCGGGATCGACCGCAAGCGGGCCGGACTGGGCCTGGGCCGCAACAATGGGGCGACCGAGATCACCCGGCAATGACGGCCCGAGGCGCGGCACCTCGCGCGGAATGCCCGCATAGTCGCGTGGCAGCCCGTCAAGGCCGTCGGCCACATTGTGGTGATCGATGCTGTACAGCTCTTCGGAAGCTGGACCACGCGTGCGATTCTGCTGCAGGGCCCACAGCACGGCTGCGGAAACGAGAACGAGCGCGAGTGCCGTGCCCCCGGCCAATACCTTACGCGACAGGCGAGTCACGGGCGGACGTTCTGGACGCAGGCGCAGTGAGCTGGCGATCTCCGCAGTGCTCTTCGGCGAGGCAGAACCAGGACCACCGGCGCCAGTCGTTTGCTTATCAGTCACGACGGCCTCCCGTCGCTTCTGATGATTCGGACCTTTTGCTGAGGGTCGCCACCAAGTCGCAGCTCGGCCGCGGCAAACAGCCGATCGACGATCAGCACGTTACGATAGGTTCGGTAGTTGACGATCTCGGAATTGCCGTCCGGACCGATGACAAACAGCGGAGGCATTTCTCCCTGAACGATGCCGGGTGAGAACTCGATATAGACCTTGCGGCCATCGTCATAGACGCCGACCGGCCGCCAAGGCGGATTGTCGCCCTCGAGGGTGTAGCGAAAGCGCCGCTGAGAAGAGTCAGGAAGAACTGGCGTCGGGGAAACAGCTCGGGCACGGCCGGGCCTGTCCTCGGGATAGAACCAGGCGACTGATGGCATGTAGGGTTTTTCACGCGAGCGCAGCTCGATGAGATAGGTGCGCCGGTCGGTGTTGACCACGAGGTTGGTCTCAATCGAAGGCCGCGTCGGCTTGACCATGATGTGGACACGTCTGGTATCGCCGCTTCCGCTTTCGGTGTCGCCAACGACCCAGCGCACGGTATCGCCAGCCGATACCGGCCCCGAACCCGTGAGCTGCTCGCCAGGCTCGAGTGCGATATCGGTGATCTGTCCGGGGCTCGCGTAGATCTGATAGAGGGCGCCGGGACTAAAAGGGAAGACCTGCACAGCATTGAAGTAGCCGGCGCTACGCGGCTCGACGCGCGCAGCGTCATTGGCGGTCTCGATCCGCGCAATAGGCTCCTTTGCCTCAACGTTTCCCCTCTTGCCTCCCTTCGCCGGCGTCCAGGACGGCGGAACGTGAAGGGATCGCGGACGATCCTCCGCCAGCGACGGCGGACTGGGAAGTGGCGGGATATCGTCGTCGTAGCTGATCTGCGGCGGTTTGGAGGTGGCACAGCCGCTGAGTGCAAACATGCAAGCAAACAGAAACGGGCCCATGACCTTGCGCACACTCGGGCTAGCGACTCCAGGAATCTGCATATTCACTGCCCAAGCTCCTTCGACCAGTTGATGGCGTTGACATAGACCCCGAGAGGATTTTTGCGCAGACGATCGGCATCGCGCGGAGTTTCGATCACGATGGTGAGGATGGCGGTCCAGCGCTCGGTGGCGGTAAGCTGCCCATTGTCGTAGCGGCGCTCGATCCAGGCGACCCGAAAGCTTTCCGGCGAGGCACGGATGACGCTGGATATTTCCACTGCGATCTGCAGCTTGCCGAGTTTGGCAAAGGGATCGTTGACGCGGGCGTGGTCATTGAGGGCGGCGGCGCCGCGGTCCGTGGTAAAGTCATAGGCACGCAGCCAGTCCTGGCGCAGCACGACGGCGTCGGCCGGAAGCCCACGTACGTCTTCGATGAAGCGTGCCAGATGGAACGCGATCTGCGGATCGGTCGGCTGATAGAAGGGATTGGCTGGGCTGACGCTCTGTGCCTGGCCGAGACGATCGACCTCAACGACCCAGGGCGTAACGGTACCTTGCGTTGACTGCCAGACAAGTGCGGATGCAAGTCCTGCCGACAGGATCAGAGAACCGAAGGCTATAAGTCGCCAGTTTTTGGCCTGCACCCGCGCCGAGCCGATGCGCTCGTCCCACACTTGCGCCGCTTTCTGATAGGGCGTTACGGGCGCGGGCGTGCGGCCATAATGAACGGATGGTCGTTTGAACATCACTTCCCTCCTTCGGAGAGATCGACGGAGGCGCCTCCTCCACCATGGTCGGCAGTGCGAACGACGTTGGTAGCGGCCGACACCCCCTGACTCATGGTCTGCATCCGCTTCATGCGTCTGGCCGAGCTGGACTGACTGTCCGGAGGTGAGGAACTTGCCGGCGGCTGAGCTGCGCCGGCTTCACCGGCTGCCGTGCCACCAGTTGAAGCCGAGCCGCTTGCAGCCACGGCGCGACGAAGCGGGCTCGTCATCGCGGACGCGGCGGCATCCGCGACGCCGGACAAACCACCCGCCCGGAACGCCCCGCTCGCGCTACCCGCTAGCGCCGTAGCCCCGCGCGCCGCGCGGGCGAGTGCACCGGCGCTTCCGGCAGCGAGACCCGCTCCGGCCACCACGACCCCGCCGGCAGCTAACCCCGTGCCCGCGGCGGCTCCGGCGCCAAGTTGCGGACCGCCGGACACGATGCCATTGGCGATGCCGGGCCCAAAGATCCCTAAGCCCAGGAGCGTCAATGCCGCGAGCACCAGGGCCATGGCATCTTCAATGCCGATCTGCGCGCTGCTCGATCCGGCGGTAAACTGTGAAAACAGCGTCGAGCCGATGCCGACGATGACGGCGAGCACCATAACCTTGACGCCTGACGAGATGACGTTGCCGAGCACGCGCTCAGCGGCGAACGCCGTCTTGCCGAACAGCCCAAACGGGATCAGGACGAAGCCCGCGAGCGTCGTCAGCTTAAATTCAATCAGGGTGACAAAGAGCTGGATTGCGAGGATGAAGAAGGCGAGCAGCACGATCACCCAGGCGAACAGCAACACCACGATCTGGACGAAATTTTCGAAGAAACTGACATAGCCCATCAATCCCGAGATCGAGTCCAGGATCGGCCGCCCCGCATCGATGCCGACCTGCGCGATCCGCCCCGGGCGCAGGAATTCAGCCGCGGACAATCCGGTCCCTGAGGCTTTCAGGCCGAGACCGGCAAAGCTCTCGAAAACAATGCGGGCGAGGTTGTTCCAGTTGCCGATCAGGTAAGCGAACACGCCGACAAAGAGCGTCTTCCTCACGAGGCGAGCGATGATGTCCTCGTCGGTACCCCACGCCCAGAACAAAGCGGCCAGCGTGACATCGATCGCGGCAAGCGTGGTTGCGAGGAAGGCGACTTCGTTGCCAAGCAACCCAAAGCCAGAGTCGATATAGCGGGTAAACGTTTCCAGGAATCGGTCGATGACGCCGGTGCCACCCATGGAATCACTCGCGTTCGGCTGTTGCGACGGGCGGCCAGCCCTGGGGGAGACGATCGGGATGCTTGGGCTGCGCCAACGACGGTGTCGGGCTGCCTGGTTGAGCATCGGCGGAAGTAACGCCCGGTGTTTTCCTTGATGCAAGGAAGCGACGGCGGTTCTCCGCCCAAATCAGACGGCACTCCTGGAGTTCTGCAACCTGCTCGGAGGTGACCTTCCGGCAGCGTTCGAGTTCGCCGCCAAGCGGACTGGTTGCCCGGGATGCCGACGATCTAGCCGGTGGACCGTCGCTGTCGCCGCGGAGCTGGATTGTGCACGCTGCGACAAGGATGGGGATGGCAGCCGCCGTCGTCACAAGCATCACCCGCTTAAGTCCACCACGTACGCTCATTGGTGAAACATCCGAACTATCGAAGGCTGATAGCCACGACCGGGTGCAAGAAAGCGACGAAGCTGCTCCCTGCCCTGATCCTGCGCGGTGGTACGCTGGGCCGTTTCGAGAGTTTGCGCCCGTCCCTGCGCGGCAACTGCGGCCGTAAGGTCGGCGAGCTGCTGGGCCTGCAGGCCAAGAAGCTGATTGCCGGCCTGGCTGACCTGTAGCGTGCCGGTCGCGCCCTGGCTTGAGCTGACGAGGGCCGACATCTCCTTGCGATGGGTGTCGAGATTGCCAACCACGGTCGCCTGAACGCGTAAAGCATCCTGCAAGCCCGCCACAGAATTCTGCCAGCGTGTTTGCGCATTCGCGATCAGCGCTTGATCTGATTCGTTCGCCGAAACGGGCGCATAGGTCGTCGAGAACGCCCGATCGATCTGATTGATGTCATAGGCAATGCGCTGCGCCTGGGCGAGAAGCTGTTGGGTTCGCTGGATCGACTGCTCGAGCTGTTGCAACGAGGAATACGGCAGGCTGGCGAGATTCTTGGCCTGGTTGATCAGCATCTGCGCCTGGTTCTGCAGCGAGGTGATCTGGTTATTGATCTGCTGCAGCTCACGTGCAGCCGTGAGCACGTTCTGCGCATAGTTATTAGGATCGAACACGATCAACTGGCCGGATGTTGGCGAAGCGGTACATACAATCGCAATTGCGAGCGCACCCACCGCTGAGAGGTGACGGCGGCGCTTCATGACAAGCCTTCCTGCTTGATGAGACCGGGTATGAGATCGGCGGCCCAACCCTGCCCACGTGCGGCGAGCCAGCCGGTGACAAACCCCTCACGGCCATGTTCGGCCAGCACGCGCTCGATCATTGCCTGATCGGACTTTGATGAAGCGGCCGTAAAGGCGAGCGCGAACTCTTCAAGACCGAGTTCGAACATGCGATTGCCGCGCCGGGACTGGCAATAGTAGTCCCGCTTTGGCGTGGCGCGCGCGAGAATCTCGATCTGCCGGTCGTTGAGGCCGAAGCGCCGATAGATAGCCGAGATCTGCGGCTCGATCGCCCGCTCATTCGGCAGAAACAGCCGCGTCGGACAGCTCTCGACGATGACGGCCGCAATCGCGGAGCCGTCGATATCCGAGAGCGACTGGGTGGCAAAGACGACGGAGGCATTCTTCTTGCGCAGCGTCTTCAGCCATTCGCGGATCTGACCGGCAAATCCTTCATCATCGAGTGCGAGCCAACCTTCGTCGAGAATGAGTAGCGTCGGCCTTCCGTCGAGCTGGCCTTCGATCCGATGGAAGAGATAGGCGAGCACGGCCGGTGCGGCTCCGGTGCCGATCAGCCTCTCGGTTTCGAACACCTGGACCGGAGCAGAGCCCAACCGCTCGGCTTCAGCATCGAGCAACCGGCCAAAGGGGCCGCCGAGGCAATAGGGTTGAAGCGCCCGTTTCAGGCTCTGGGATTGGAGTAGCACGGACAGACCGGTCAGCGTCCGTTCGCCAATAGGTGCCGACGCCAACGAAGACAGCGCCGACCAAAGATGCTCCTTGGCTTCAGGCGTCATGTCGATCTTTTCGCGGGCGAGAATGGCTGCGATCCATTCCGCCGCCCAGCCGCGCTCGGCCGCATCGTCAATCATGGCTAGCGGCTGCAGGGCGACCGGCTCGGAGGCGCTATCGGACAGCGCACCGCCAAGATCGTGCCAATCGCCCTTCATGGCGAGCGCCGCGGCCCTGATCGACCCGCCGAAATCGAAGGCAAAGATCTGGGAGCTTGGATAGCGGCGGAACTGCAGCGCCATCAGCGCAAGCAGCACGGACTTGCCCGCACCGGTCGGGCCGACCACCAGCGTGTGCCCGACGTCCCCGACGTGGAGGGAAAAACGAAACGGCGTGGATCCTTCCGTGCGTGCGAAGAATAGCGGCGGCGCACCGAGATGCGCGTCCCTCGCCGGCCCTGCCCAAACCGCGGACAATGGAATCATATGGGCGATGTTCAGGGTCGAAACCGGCGGCTGCCGGACATTGGCATAGACGTGGCCGGGCAACGAGCCCAGCCAGGCATCGACGGCATTGATGGTCTCCACCATGCACGTGAAGTCGCGTCCCTGAATGACCTTCTCGACCAAGCGCAACCGTTCGTCCGCGATGCGCGGATTCTCGTCCCAGACCGTGATCGTGGCGGTGACAAATGCCTCTCCGATCAGATCGGAACCGAGCTCCTGCAACGCAGCGTCGGCGTCGATAGCCTTGTTACTGGCGTCGGTGTCGATGAGAGACGAAGTCTCATTGGTCATCACCTCCTTCAGGATGGCGGCAACGGATTTCCGTTTGGCGAACCATTGCCGCCGGATCCTGGTCAGGAGCTTCGTTGCGTCTGCCTTGTCGAGCATGATCGCCCGGGTCGCCCAACGATAAGGGAAGGCAAGCCGGTTGAGATCGTCCAGGAGCCCCGGCGTGGTTGCCGTCGGGAACCCAACAATCGTGAGCACCCGCAGGTGTTGGTCGCCCAGCATCGGCTCGAGCCCACCCGTCAGGGACTCGTCCGCCAACAGCGCATCGAGATACATGGGAATCTCGGGAACGCGGACGCGATGTATCTTGGTCGAGACGCAAGCATGCAGGTACGTCAGGGTCTCGCCGTCATCGAGCCATCGGCACTCCGGCATAAACCCTTCGACCAGTTGCAGCACGCGGTCGGTCCGATCGACAAAGCCGCGCAATACCTGGTGGGCGCCGGCAGCCTCCCCGCGCTCAGGTCCCTCATAAAGGAGGCGCTCGGCGCGCGCCGCATCCTCGGCCGGCGGCAGATACAGGAAGGTGAGGAAATAGGCTGACTCGTAGTGAGCTCCCTCTTCCTCGAATTGCGCCCGGCGCTCCGCATCGACCAGCGCCGATGCCACGTCCGGACAACTGCTCGGTGGATAGGCGTTCGATGAATACCTCTGCGCTTCAACAAACACTGCCCAGCCGGATCCGAGGCGCCTCAAGGCGTTATTGAGGCGGCCGGCAACCGCAACAAGTTCTGCTGGAACAGAGGAATCAAGATCGGGCCCGCGAAAACGCGCAGTCCTCTGAAACGATCCGTCCTTGTTGAGGACGATGCCTTCGTCGACCAGTGCGGCCCATGGCAGGAAATCCGCAAGACGTGTAGTGGAGCGGCGATATTCGGCTAGGTTCATCATTGGTTGCTCACACATTCAGATGGATTGGGATGCGCAGATGGCGTCTTGCAGTCTCGACAAAGAGCGGATCGCGCTTCGCGGCCCAGACGGCAGCGGCATGACCGATTGCCCAGATCAGGAGGCCCGCGATCCACAGCCGCAGGCCGAGGCCGAGCGCAGCGGCAACGGTGCCGTTGACGATGGCGATCGCACGCGGCGCGCCGCCGAGCAGGATCGGTTCGGTCAGCGCGCGGTGCACCGGAATTGCAAATCCATCAACCGGCCCGTCCATCAGATCAGCATTCCGCCGCCGAATGAGAAAAATGCCAGGAAGAAGCTCGAGGCTGCGAACGCGATCGACAGACCGAAAACGATCTGGATCAGGCGCCGAAAACCGCCCGAAGTGTCGCCGAAGGCGAGCGTAAGGCCCGTGACGATGATGATGATCACGGCCAGAATCTTGGCGACGGGCCCCTCGACCGACTGCAGGATCTGGTTAAGCGGCTGCTCCCACGGCATGTTGGAGCCAGCGGCCTCTGCAGTGGGCGAGATCGCCACGGAGCTGAGGGCTACCGCAACAGCTATCATCCCGCTTCTCAATGTGACGCCGTTCATGATGGGTCTCCTGCGGGTGAAATGAGGTAGTCGCCCTCGGTCGTCAGGCCATCGACGCGCGCGAGTGCCGTCAGCCGACGGTCTGCGCCGCGGCCGGAGAGGACGGCAATCACATCAATGGTCTCCGCGATCAGCGCGCGCGGCACGGTGATGACGGCTTCCTGGATAAGCTGTTCGAGGCGGCGAAGCGCACCCAACGCCGTACCGGCATGAATGGTGCCGACGCCCCCGGGGTGGCCGGTGCCCCAGGCCTTGAGTAGATCGAGCGCCTCGGCGCCACGCACCTCACCGATCGGAATTCGGTCCGGGCGTAGCCGGAGCGAAGAGCGCACGAGGTCGGACAGGGAGGCCACACCGTCCTTGGTGCGCAACGCCACGAGATTTTCCGACTTGCATTGGAGTTCGCGCGTATCCTCGATCAGCACGACGCGATCTGCAGTTTTTGCAATCTCGGCCAGCAGCGCATTCGTCAGCGTGGTCTTGCCGGTCGAAGTACCGCCGGCCACGAGGATGTTTTGACGGTCCCGGACAGCGTTCCGCAGCCCTTCAGCCTGAGCAACTGTCAGGATGCCGGCGGCGACATAGTCGTCGAGCGTGAAGACGGCTAGCGCCGGCTTGCGAATGGCAAAGGCTGGAGCGGTCACCACAGGCGGCAGCAACCCCTCAAAACGCTCTCCCGTCTCGGGCAACTCGGCCGAGACGCGGGGACTTGCCGGATGAACCTCAGCGCCGACGTGATGGGCAACGAGCCGCACGATGCGCTCGCCGTCGGCTGCGGCGAGACGCTCGCCGGTATCTGTCATGCCCCCCGACAACCGATCGACCCAGAGCCGGCCATCGGGATTAAGCATGACCTCGACGATCCCAGCGTCTTCGAGCCAAGCCGCTATCGCCGGTCCGAGCGCGGTGCGCAACATGCGTGCACCACGCGAGGCCGCCTCGGACTGAAAGGAATGAACTGCCACGCTTGCCCCCAAGGTCGCCGAGATATGAGCTCGGCGGTGGGGATCAGTAGAAAAGGCAGGTTACGCGCTCGTGCAACTAGCTGAAATCAGTCGGCGTGCCGTGGCGTAGCAAAAGAAAAAAATGGCGGGATCACTTACGAGGAACGGTTGGCGACGTTTGCGCCGGATCGATGTCGAGCGAGATCTCCTGGGCCAGGGTCTGGCCCCTGGCCAGCCGGCGCCCGAGCGCTTCGACAAACCCCTCATACCGTTCCCGGCCCTTGGCCTGCGCAGCGGGCTGCGCCGTATCAGGCAGCGGCGGCGTTGCCGTCAGCCAGAACCGCACGAACAAGGCCAATGCCTCATTTGAAATGGTGATGTGACGCTCCAGCCGCTCGACGTGCCGGGTCAGCCGGTCGAGGCGACGGCCGAGCGCCGCTTCCATCCGCTCCGAATTATTCGGCGACAGGAATGAGGCCAGCGCAGTTTCGACGATGAGCGCCTGAGGTACTCTCTTGCGGTTGGCATGATCGGCGAGCTGGCCCGCAAGCTCCGGAGGCAAACGAAACGTGTGCTTGGTTCGCATTATCTCATCCTAGAGGTCGAGGCCGTCGCCTGGATCCATCGCGGCCTGACGCGCCAGACCGGGAACGTTCATGCGCAGCACACGCGCCCGTATGGCGTCACTGTCGCCCTCATCTTCCGTGAAGTCGAACTCCGGTGGAGGCTTCAAGGCCTCTGGCGCGATATTTTCATGCTCGGAAGCTCCGGCTCGCGGCGAATGCCGGAGTTTGCGGTAGATTGCCGAGCACCCGACATGCTTACCGGCTCGGCAACATTTGAATTCGGCGGAGCTGGCTGCCGGCTCCAATCGTCTGTCGCTGCCCTACCGTCGCGGTCGAGGGAGCTTGAGTTTGGCGGTGGAAGCACGCGCTCGGTCAAACGTGGATCCTCAAAATACCTCGCCTTCTTGGCGCGGATCGGTGGCACGCCGGAAACCAGCACCAGCTCGTCCTCGGGCGGAAGCTGCATCACCTCGCCGGGCGTTAGCAATGGCCGCGCGGTCTCCTGTCGCGAAACCATGAGATGGCCGAGCCACGGGCTAAGCCTGTGACCGGCATAGTTCTTCATCGCCCTTAATTCGGTGGCAGTCCCAAGCGCATCCGAAACCCGCCTGGCCGTACGCTCGTCATTGGTCGCAAAGGAAACGCGCACATGACAATTATCGAGGATCGCGTTATTCGGCCCGTATGCCCTTTCGATCTGATTGAGCGACTGCGCAATGAGAAAACTCTTGAGACCGTAGCCGGCCATGAAGGCAAGCGCTGACTCGAAGAAATCAAGCCTTCCCAGTGCCGGAAACTCGTCGAGCATGAGCAGCAATCGATGCCGGCGGCCCTTGGCTTGGAGTTCCTCGGTGAGACGGCGACCGATCTGGTTGAGTATCAACCGCACCAGGGGCTTGGTGCGGCTGATGTCGGATGGAGGTACAACGAGATAGAGCGTCGTCGGCCGATCGTCTTCAACGAGATCGCGGATGCACCAATCACAGCGGCGCGTCACCTCGGCAACAACAGGGTCGCGGTACAGGCCGAGGAAAGACATCGCGGTCGACAGCACGCCGGACCGTTCGTTCTCGCTCTTGTTCAATAGCTCTCTCGCTGCGGATGCGATCACCGGATGGGTCCCGGCTTCAACGAGATGCCGCGTGGTCATCATCGCGCGGAGCGTGGTTTCGATTGGCCGTTTCGGATCGGACAGGAAACTCGCAACACCGGCAAGCGTCTTGTCCTGCTCCGCATAGAGGACGTGAAGGATGGCTCCGACCAGTAGCGCGTGGCTGGTCTTCTCCCAGTGATTGCGCCGTTCCAGCGAGCCTTCGGGATCGACCAACACGTCGGCCACATTTTGCACGTCACGAACTTCCCACTCCCCTCGCCTCACTTCCAAGAGAGGGTTGTAGGCTGCACTCCGTGAGTTGGTTGGATCAAACAACAGCACCCGACCGTGTTGGGCCCGAAAGCCGGACGTCAAGGTCCAGTTCTCACCCTTGATGTCGTGGACGATGGCACTCCCCGGCCAGGTCAGGAGGGTCGGGACAACAAGTCCGACGCCCTTTCCGGATCTGGTGGGGGCGAAGCACAGCACATGCTCAGGTCCATCGTGCCGCAGATAAAGTCCCTCGAACCGCCCGAGGATCACGCCATCTGCCCCGGCAAGACCGGCACTTCGAATCTCAAGCTGGTTGGCCCAACGTGCAGAACCATATGTGGCCGCCGTCTCCGCCTCCCGAGCCCGCCACACCGACATCGCGAAAGCAACGATAATCGAGATGATCCCGCCGGACGCAGCGACGCATGCCCCTTCAACGAACACTTCAGGTGCGTAGGCATCGTAGGCATACCACCACCAGAAGAAGGCCGGAGGCAGATAGATGGGAACGCCCGGTGCAAGCTCAAACCAGGGGTGTCCGAGTTGCGGCTGATAGCCGAAACGCCAGGCCGTCCATTGCGTCGCGGCCCACATCGTGATGAGCACGACAATTAAGACGCAGGCGATCTGGCCCCAAAGTATTCTGGTTGCGGACATGGCACGGAATCAAAATGCCTAGTAAACCGCACACAAGCCATTTTGCCGATCGCGCGTATTTTCGGATATCCAGGCGAGTAGATTGGTGCGTCAATCGCCGAGCGTACCCCACGTATCGCCAAAGGTGTGAAAGCGGATTTAGCCCTGGCATCGGACGAGATAGTTGTCTCCCCTCTCGCCTGCCGGTGGCCTGGGACGCAGCGCTTAGCTTCCTTGCGGCTCGGTAGGTTGATCGGGCAACTCCAACAGACTGGCGGCCCGAAGCAAAAGCTCGCCGATAATCGAAGCGCTGATGTTGGCGTCACTTCCAGTTGCGGACCGTCCAACGTGGTGTTGGAATGTCCGCTTTGCGCCAGAAGCGGCCGGTCGAGCCGGCGTGCAACCTTGCCGAGTTAGACGAGGCAACATCGGATCTGCCGTTCCTGACGCGATCAGCACAAGCGAACTCAAAAGGGTTTATTGCCGAAAGGAGTTCTTGAGGGGCTGAGGGCGCGATATGGAACGGCCGTTCTCATGGCGAGCTTCCGCAGATCCGCGAGTTTAAGCATTCGACGCGATAGTCCGTTGAACACGGCGACGCTGCCTTCGTCCCAATGTATCGGACAGGTGGGGGCAATCGCGCACGTCGGATAGAGCCGGTCGCCCTCGTCGAACGACCGGTTGAGTAGGCGGCGACGCCGTCGAACTGGCAGCGCGCCGTTTTCGAAACACTGGCCTCCGATAGACTGTCTGGCGAGTCATGGATTGCCTCTAAGCCCAAAAGGGCTCGCCATGAAGACGTTCAATACGAGGCTGAAGCAGCGCAAACTGCCGAACGTCGTGGCATTTCGGCGTTGGTATCTTCCGAACCGCCACCGAACGGCAAGCAATGCCGCACAAACGCGAAGATGATCCGACGCCAAATCGGGAGCTGAAGCATGTCTCAGGTACACGTTCACGCCTTTCGCGACCTTCTGGATAGCGGGGGCGTCGTTGATGATCCAGAGCGGATCGTCATCTACACAACGGATCAACGCCAGCTCTTCACGGGGTCAACGCTGGCCGTGCTGAAGCCGGCGACGACGAAGCAGGTCGCCGACATCGTGCGGCTGGCGGCACAACAGGGCATCGGAATCGTTCCGCAGGGCGGCAACACCAGCTACTGCGGCGGCGCGACGCCGGACGCCTCCGGACGGCAGGTCATCGTGAGCCTCGAGCGGATGGATAGGATCCGCGAAGTCGATCCCGTCTCCATGAGCATTTCTGTCGACGCCGGCGCCATCCTGAAGAACGTACAGGACGCTGCGGCGATCGCCGGACTTCTGTTGCCGCTCAGCCTCGGCGCGGAAGGCAGTTGCCGGATCGGCGGCAACATCGGAACGAACGCCGGCGGACTGTCCGTCGTCAGATACGGGATGACTCGCGATCTGCTCCTGGGGATCGAGGCGGTTCTGTCGGACGGCACGGTGGTTTCGGACATGCGCAAACTACGGAAGAATAATACAGGCTACGATATCAAACAGTGCTTCGTTGGAAGCGAGGGAACTCTCGGCATCGTCACAGGCGCGGCTCGAATGCGACTTTCAACTGGTGGGACAGTTCAAATCGCCATGGGGCCGATCAGCCGACCATGGGCGGGCTGCCGCCGAAAGTCCTGCCCGCGCCATCGAGCGCTTGCGCTCGGACAGCGACGCGGACGTCTCTCTCGCGGCGCTGGCTTCGGATGCCGGCCTGTCGCGCTTCCATTTCTGCCGTGCCTTCAAGGAAAGCACCGGGCTTTCACCGCATGCCTGGCTGCGCCAGCACCGGTTCGAGCAGGCCATGAACATGCTGCGCGACACTGACGCATCGATCGTGTCGGTCGCAGCCGAGCTCGGCTATGCCTCGCAAACCGCCTTCGCCGCGGCGTTCAGAAAGCTAACGGGCGAAACCCCGAGCGATTGGCGGAGGCGCGTGCGTTAACAGCAATCTGGGACTACCGCTTGTTGAGTTAAGCGCCGAACCAGGGCGCGTACTCATAGCGTTGATGAGTTCACGTCCTAGCCATCGGCGGCCAAGTGGGCGATCGCCTCCGCTCCCAATTGCCAGCGATCCCAGTCCGGATCGGGGGTCGCGTCGACGCCCTTGTAGAAAGCCTGGGCTGGTGCGTTATCCTTCAGCACGAACCAGCAGAACCTTTCGTGCCCTGTATCCACCGCATGGCGGGCCATGCGCCCCATTAGTCGTCGGCCGATCCCGCGGCCGCGCACATCCGGGTCCACGAAAAGCCACTTCATCATGAGCAGCGGCCGCAGCGTGTGCATGAGAGGAATCTCGTAGTACACGGCCATGCCGGCGAGCATGCTGTCGCCGCGGTCGGCGACGAAGGCGCCGAATTCAGGACGTTCGCCGAAGCCGCGGTGCAGCAGTTCGGCCTCAGTGAGTCGGAAGTCTGTGCCGCGCTCGAACTTGACGATGCCCTCCATCAGCCGCAGCAGCTCGGGCATGTCCTGGCGCACCATGGACCTGATCCGCATATCATTTTCGACCATTCGCATCTTACACTCTCCGTCTCGGGATGGGTTCGAGCTCACCGGCGCCGATTTCCGTTGATGCAGCCGCGATGCATTGCTATAGATTCCTAAAATCCGCTAATCAGTTTGGTATTCATGGAGGCACCCTCCAGTTTCGCCTTTGGGCCTTTCGCGTTTCACGTTCTAAGCCGCCGGCTGGAAAAGCAAGGCGAATTGGTGCTGCTCAACTCCCGGGCAACGGAACTGCTGCTGCTCATGCTGAGGCGAGCGGGCGAACTCGTCACCAAGGACGATCTGCTGCACGCAGTCTGGGGTGACCGGGTCGTCGCGGAGAATAACCTCACCGTACACATGGCGGCCCTTCGCCGCGTGCTCCGCGACGGAGGGGAGGCCGACAACTACATTCGAACCGAGCATGGTCGCGGTTATCGCTTCGTTATGCCCGTCGCGGTCGCGCAGGCCGAGGGGAGCAGTGTGCCCAGCGGATCGACGGTTCACGTCGGCAGGCAGCTAGAGTCCCGAGGCATTTCCATTCTGATACCACCCGTCCAAAGCCTGCTCGACGACGAGCAGTCTCAATCGCTTGGAGTCGAGGTCAGGCGGCATCTCATGGTGCAGCTCTCGCGCGTGCCCGATGCAGTGGTCATCGGCGCGGGCGAAGCCCGCTATGTCCTGCGTACGTCCATCCGGCCAGTGGAGGGCGTGGTTCAGGTCATTGCCATGATCGATGATGCCGCCACCGGAGCGACTATCTGGGCGGATCGGTTCCAGCACCGGCACATCGGCCTCAGCCCGATGGAGGGAGAGATCTCAGGCCGGCTGGCACACGCGGTGGTCATGGAGCTAGTGGACCGGGAAGCCGCCCGGGGCCCATCCGAAGAGGCATCGCACACCGCTGGCGCGCAGCACAGCGCCTTGCGCGGTTGGAGCGCCCTAAATCGCGAGCTGTGGGTCCCCCAGGATCTCGCCGAGGCACGGCGATGGTTCGACCGCGCGCTCCTCGCCGATTCATCGAACGCGTCGGCTCTGGCGGGGTTGGCCTACACGATTGTCGCAGAGAACATAAGGGCCACTGCGCAAAGTCGTGATCTTGCAGATCGTGACGAGCTGCGGCAGGCCGACGAACTGGCGACGCGGGCGGTCGCGCGAGCTCCGGACTGGCCTCGAGCCTGGTTTTGCCGTGGCTACGTGCGGGAGTGTCAGCGCCGCTTCGACGCGGCGCTGATCGCTTTCGGTCGGGCCTTGTCGCTCGATCCGTGTGACGCCGAGGCCCTTGCCTATACAGGCCACGTCCATTTCCTGATGGGCCGTCTTGAGGAAATGCGGGCACCAATCCAGCATGCGCTTGCGCTTAGTCCGCGCGACCGCGGCGTCGGCCTGTGGCATCATTTCTTAGGCCAATACGACTTCTGGCATGGTCGCGACGAGCTCGCAATTCCGTATTTCGTGCGAGCCACCGACCTTGCTCCCAGCTTGGTCTATTGTGCGACTTTTCTCGCTGCCTCGCTTGCCCTTGCGGGCCGGATCGAGGAGGGACGAAGGTCGCTCGATTCATGGTGCGAGGCGATGGGGGGCTACCGCCTCACGATCGATAGTCTGCGCGCGCGGATTTTCTCCGACGATCCCAACTACCTCGCCGGGCATGAGCGCCACTACCGCGGCCTGCGTCTCATCGGGGTCGCGGAGCGCTGATGCGACAGGCAGGTCCGGCGATTAGCGAGATTTAGGAAGTCCGCCAACGACTTGGCGGGACTTCCCCGGTAGAACGTCGGGCACGTCCAGCGCCAAGGATCAATGCCGATGCCGACAAATGCACCCTCCGCTTCGTTCGCGTGGTCGACCGCGGCGGCCCCTCGTCCAGCAAAGGCCGACCTCGAAACGGATCGCCCACTCGTCTTGATCGTGGACGACGACGAGGACGTCCGGTTTGCGCTTCGAGAACTCCTGCTGTCGGTGGGAATCGACGCATCCTGCTTTGCTTCAACGCGGGAACTATTGCACGCCGATCTTGAAGATCGCCCCGGTTGCCTGATCCTCGATGTCCGCATGCCCGGCGCAAGCGGTCTGGATCTGCAGCAGCACCTCGTCGTGAACGGCAACAGGCGGCCGATCATTTTCCTCACCGGTCATGGCGACATCGCAATGACGGTGCAGGCGATGAAGGCGGGAGCCGTCGAATTCCTGACAAAGCCCGTGAGAGACCAGACGCTGCTCGACGCGGTTACGGCCGGAATCGAGAAAGATATCTCCCTGAGGGCGGCCGCCCGCCACATCAAGCAACACGTCGACCGCTACACAAAATTGACACCGCGCGAACGCGAAATCCTGCGCGAAGCCGCAAAGGGCCGCCTCAACAAGCAGATCGCATTCGATCTCGGCATCAGCGAGGTTACTGTCAAACTGCACCGCGGCAGCGTAACCAGGAAGATGCAGGCAACATCGATCGGCCAGCTCATCCGCATCTGGGAACTGCTGCCTGCGGGGATCCGGGAGGAAAAATCACCCTAGACCAAAGGATGGTTACGATCAGGCCGGCAATGGATCAGATGAGGGAGACGGCCATCCGGCCGTGTTAGCGAGAGCCCCCCGTTGTCCAAAGCGCCTTTAGTCGCGATCATAGATGACGATGAAGCTGTGCGAGAGGCCCTTTCCGATCTCCTTCTGGTGCTGGAACTATCGTGTCGCACTTTCGATCGAGCGGAGGCCTTCATGGCGGAATACGTCCCGGGCAAGTTCGATTGCCTGATTACCGATCTGAACATGCCGGGCCGCAGCGGGCTCGATCTGCTGCAGCACCTGCAGAGCATTGCCTCCGTGGTGCCGGTGATCGTCATCACGGCCGACACCGATCCGCCGACCCGGTCGCGCGCCATGCGATACGGCGCCTATGCCTATCTGACCAAGCCGATAGAAACTGAAGCGCTGCTTCGGCATCTGCAGTCCGCCCTGAGGCTGACTGGGCTTTCCACCTGACGCCGAGTGAGAGAGGCATTCCGATGGCCAGCCCCGTCCACAAGGCGGTAATAGACGGACGCGAAACGCCGTTGGCGTCTCCGCCGGGAATGGAGCTCGGATTTCGCATCCGAGAGGGTAACTCGTCGGCCATACATCACAGTCAGTAGGATCACGTTCGGATGACTTGCGCGCAACGGACATCAGTTTCGAGATGGGCTGACATGCTCAACAGTATGCAAGTACCCGCGGAAGTCATGCGAAAATGGCAGGAGATCGCAGACCTTCTGGCCGAGATTCTACGCGTTCCCTCCGCCTTGATCATGAGGGCAGAGCCGCCAAATATCAAAGTCTTCGTTTCCAGCGAGTCTAAAGGAAATCCTTACGAACCGGGCGAGGTCGCATGTCTCAATACAGGACTCTATTGTGAGACTGTAATGAACACTCGCCGACCATTGATTGTCCCGGACGCTCTGCAAGATGAGGCGTGGAAATCAAACCCTGACATCAAACTAGGCATGATCTCTTACCTCGGCGTGCCGATCAGTTGGCCCGATGGCGAGATATTTGGAACGATTTGTGTTCTCGACAGGAAAAGCAACGAATACAGCGAGCTCTATCTCAGACTGCTGTTGCAGTGGCGTGACGTGTTGCAGGCGGACTTGATATCCATTGCAAGCATGCAGCGAGAGATTGAACAACGTGAGGCGAAAATTCGCCGCCTCGTCGATGCCAACATCATCGGCATCGTCATCTGGAATGTGGAGGGTCAGATTCTTGATGCCAATAACGAGTTTCTCCGCATAGTTGGATATGATCAGCACGATCTCCTGTCCGGTCGAGTGAGCTGGGCGGACATGACGCCCTCTGAATGGCGCGATCGCAATGCGCTGGCGCTATCCGAACTAAAGAACAAGCGAGCCGCGCAACCCTTCGAAAAGGAGTACATCCGGAAGGATGGCAGCCGTATTCCAGTGTTGGTCGGCATCGCGGGCCTTGAAGGGACAGAGGGCCAAGGTATCGCATTTGTGCTCGACTTAACCGAGCGCAAACGGGCAGAAACACAAGCGCGTGAGAGCGAGCGGCGATTCCGCAACATGCAGATGGAACTGGCCCATGCTAATCGGCTGGCAACATTGGGCCAACTTACGGCGTCTATTACGCATGAGGTCAAGCAACCGATCACGGCCGCGCTCCTCAATACCCAAACCGCTCAGCGCCTCCTCACTCGCCAGCAGCCAGATGTTGAGAAGGCGAAAAAGGCAATAGACCGAGCGGTGCTGAACGGCATGCGTGTCAGTGAAGTTGTCGACCGGACGCACGCGTTGGTTAGGAAGGAGCCCGTGCGAAAGGACCGCATGGAGATCAATGAAGCCATTTCGGGAGTTATCGGACTCACACGCGGGGAAGCCTCGAAAAACGGCGTTCAAGTGCGGACTCAACTGGCGGAGGGTTTACCTGTCATTCAAGGCAGTCGGGTCCAGATTCAACAGGTGATGCTGAACTTGATCGTAAATGCAGTCGAGGCGATGAGCCAAATGAACGACGACCGTCGGGAATTGCAGATCAGCACCCGGGCCGAAGCTAACTGTGTTCTCGTTTCGGTGCGAGACTCTGGCCCGGGCCTGTCAGACGGCGCTATTGAGCGAGCCTTCGAGGCATTTTATACGACGAAGTCGAGTGGCCTGGGGATGGGACTATCCATCTGCCGTTCGATCGTCGAGGATCATGGAGGACGATTGTGGGCGACCGCAAACGTACCAAAAGGTGCGGCGTTTCAGTTCACCGTTCCTATCAATGCGGACTGCCGGGACTGACCACGTATTGAGCCTTCAAATCTCGTGGAATCTTCTCGAAGTGGATCACTGTGTCGACGGCATTTGGCTCCACGCTTCCGCGTGATAGGCGACCGGGTTCAGTTGCAGCAGGGGATCATCAACCTGCTGATCGATAGCATCCAGCGATTGCGCAGTCGGGACAACCAGTACCCAGATATGGGTCTCGAAGGTGCGCTGGCCATTGGCCAGTCCAATACCGCGCATGGTGGCCGCATCTCGGGATTATACGGTCCAAATGGCGGCGCGAATTTTCGCTTTACGCTGCCAGTCGTCGGGCTCGATTCCTGCGTTGCCGAATTGGTTCGCCAGAAATATTTCACAGGCTTTCGCTTCGCTGGCGCGGTTCTATCTGATGGCACGCTCCCGCCGGTACTATCCCAAGGTACAGGTCAATCTATCCGCCGAACCTGCCAGACTAGATCTGCCACACGATTCCGTCAGGCGGCGCTTGCCTTCATAGTTGGCGCACAGAGGCAGCAGTGTCGCGCTTCATTGGTTCTGACGCCTGACGCTACAACGTGAGCACAAGTCGATGAGCAAGCAAACTATGCGCGATCCGTCGAAAAATCCGGCAGCCGCGACGCACCCGGACAGTGAGCCAAATGCCGACCTGCGGCCTGCCGATGCAGAAATGACGCGCGTACTCAAGATGAGTCCAGTCCGGATGGCTTCTGACCCGTCCAGCAGCGTGATCGCCTATTGGAAACATGACGCGCTGCACGATGTCGTCGCGCCGATGGCCGACCACGTCCTCATGACATTCCTCTCGGGCTCGCTGCGCTTCGAGCGGCGCACCGGGAAATCGGTCGTGGTCGGAACGGCGCGTCCCGGCACTGTGACGGTCATCCCGGCCGGATCGACGTCGCGCTGGGACATTCCTGAATCCTTGAACGTGATCCACCTCTATCTTCCACAAACAACGCTCGAGCGCGTTGCGTTGGAGGCTGGCACGGCTTCCCCAGCTGATCTGATGGATCGATCGGCGTATCCCGATCCCATTACATCCCGCTTGCTCCTGAGCGCGGCAGATGTACTGGAAGGCAGTGCCACGCTGGATGCCCTGTTCAGGCAGCAATTGACTGATCTGCTGGCAACACGCCTGCTGGCCGCGCATGCGGGTTCACCTGTAGCGACACAGCCTGTCATCGGTGGGTTGTCGCCAACAGCGCTGCGCCGCGCCATCGAACGTCTGCATTCGGACAGCGATGCGGACGTCTCGCTCGCAGCGCTCGCTTCGGAAGCCGGACTGTCGCGCTTCCACTTCTGCCGTGCTTTCAAGGAGAGCACCGGGCTTTCACCTCACGCCTGGCTGCGCCAGCACCGGCTCGAGCAGGCCATGAACATGCTGCGGGACACCAACGAATCGGTCGCCTCCATCGCGGTCACACTTGGCTACTCCTCCCAGACAGCCTTCGCCGCAGCGTTCAGGAAACTGATCGGCGAGACGCCGAGCGATTGGCGACGACGCATTCGGTAACAGCAATCTCTCTACAGGTACGGCAATCGCTCTGGCGCAGTTGCAAAGCTAATCCGCTAAATCAGCGTTACGCCGACGCCAACAACGGATGGAGACAAATCGATGGCCTGGATGAACGTCGTTAACCCGTTTGCTATCGGACCGCGGCGGAGAGTCGTCGCGACGGCACTCATTTACGGACTTTCGTTGAGCGTTCGCTTCACCTCGGCAGCGGGCGAAGAAACGGAAGTTCCGGCACATGCCGTCCAAACCGCCAGCCCCGTCAGTTCCATCGTTTTCTACAAGGACTGGCCCGCGAAGCCCGCTCCGTTGATGGCCTTTCAACGCGGCTCGCTCTTGGGATCCGGAGGCTGCCGGGCGGCATGTGAACACCCCATGCCAATGTCGCTAATGCTGGACTGCCCCGCACCGTAACAGTCGGGATTCGTTTCACATCATCTTTGCGTCATCGATCGCAAGAGGTTTACCGCCAATGCAGAGCGGCGGCGGTGACGTGCGTACGTTCGAGAAAATTCAACCCACAGGAGCAAACACATGCGACTTATCATCATTGGCGCCGGCTTCGCCGGCATGTACGCCGCACTTTCCGCTGCCCGCCTGCGCGATATCCAGGGCGTTTCACCCGAGGAGCTCGAGATCGCGCTGGTTGCGCCCGAGCCGACCCTGGTGGTCCGGCCGCGGCTTTACGAGCCGAAGCCCGAAACCCTGACGGCACCTCTGCTTGATGTGCTTAAGGCGATCGACGTCGTTTACGTGCAAGGCAGCGCCGAAACCATCGACACCAAGTCTCGCATGGTGCAGATCGCTACCGACAAAGGCACGCGAAAGTCGCTCTCCTATGATCGGCTGGTCGTGGCCACCGGCAGCCGGCTGTTCCGCCCGAACATTCCAGGCCTCGCCGAGCACGGATTTAGCGTCGACTCACTTGATGATGCGATCGCCCTCGACAAGCATCTGCACGGCCTGGCGAAACGGCCGGCGGTGAACGGGCGCGACACGGTCGTCGTGGCGGGCGGCGGTTTCACCGGCATCGAGGCGGCCACCGAGATTCCTTCTCGACTGCGCAAAATCCTCGGCAAGGATGCCAAGACCCGCGTCATCATCGTCGACCGCAACAAAGCGATCGCACCCGATATGGGCGAGGGCCCCCGACCTGTCATCGAGGAAGCCCTGCGCAAGCTCGGGGTGGAGACCCGGCTCGGCGCCGGTGTCGCCTCGCTCGACCAATCCGGCGTGACGCTTTCCAACGGCGAACACATCGAAACCGAGACCGTGATCTGGGCGGCCGGTATTCGCGCCGCGCCGTTGACCCAGCAGATTCCCGCCGAGCGCGACAATTTCGGCCGGCTGCTGGTCGACCGCGATTTGCGCGTGCCGTCGGTGCCAGGCGTCTTCGCCACCGGCGATGCCGCTCGCGCCGCATGCGACGATGACGGCAATTACGCGCTGATGTCGTGCCAGCACGCCACGCGGATGGGCGCCTTTGCCGGCAACAACGCCGCCGCCGAACTGCTGGGCGTGCGGACCAAGCCGTATCACCAGAAGGGCTATGTCACCTGTCTCGACCTCGGAGAAGCCGGCGCGCTGTTCACGCGTGGCTGGGAGCGCGAGGTAACGATGGTCGGCGACGTCGGCAAGAAGACCAAGCAGGAAATCAACACCGTCTGGATCTATCCGCCGAAGGCCGAGCGTGCTGCCGCGCTGGCCTTGGCCGATCCGGAACGTGTGACTGATGTGACTGGCTTCTTCTAGACCCGTCACGCGAAACGGGCCGCGCTCAGCGCTGGTTGCGCGGCCTGCTCAACCGAGACCAGCAAGTAGCCTCTACCATGAAACAGGAGACAAACATGAACCTACACAACATGAGCCTGGACAACACCTCACACCCCGGCGGATCGAGATCTGACGAATTGGTTCCGTCGCGCTACGCGGTGCGGGTCGGCGACATCGACGTCCTGGTGGTCAGTGATGGCGTGCTACCGCTCCCAACCGCAATGTTGGCACACAACATCGACCCGGCCGTCCGGGCGACCTGGCTGAAAGACATGTTCCTGCCGCCGGACGCTTACGATTGGGCGCTGAACGTGGTCGTGGTGCGTAGCGGCGGCCGGACCATACTCGTCGATGCTGGGCTTGGGCTCGACCCGGACTTGCACTTGCCGCGGGCCGGGCAATTGATCAAGCGACTGGAGGCCGCCGGCATCGATCTTGCGTCCGTGACCGACGTGGTGCTGACCCACCTGCACATGGACCACATTGGCGGGCTGCTCGTCGACGGGGTGAAGGACCAACTGCGTCCGGACCTGCGGATCCACGTGGCGGCCGCCGAGGTCAAGTTCTGGGAGGCGCCCGATTTCTCCCACGTCTCCATGCCGCCGGGGTTCCCGGACGCGCTTCGGTCGACCGCCAAGCGGTTCGTGAAAGAGTACCGCAGCCAGCTGCGGCTGTTCGAGGAGGAGTACGAGGTGGCGCCGGGAGTGGTCGTCACTCGCACCGGCGGCCACACCCCCGGGCACAGCGTGGTCCGCGTGGCGTCCGGCGGCGACCGGCTGACGTTCGCCGGAGACCTCGTGTTCGCGGTCGGGTTCGAGCACCCCGAATGGTACAACGGCTTCGAACACGACCCCGAGGAGTCGGCCCGCGTTCGTATCCGTCTTTTGCGGGAACTGGCTGAGACCGGTGGGATGCTGGTGGCCACCCACCTGCCTTTCCCGTCCGTCGGCCATGTGGCAGTCGACGGCGACGTCTTTCGTTGGGTGCCGGTCTTCTGGGACTACTGACCGCTTGTTGAGTTAGGCGCCGAACCAGGGCGCGTAGCGTTAATGCGTGCGCGCCCTGGATAACGGCGGGAGACTGCCAGCTGACGAGTCTCAACTCTTGGTTCATTGGAAAATTCGCCAGGGCTAGCCGGACCGCAATCTCCGTCGATGGCGGCTGGACCGCGCAATAGGCAACGCAAATGAGTATGTTCTCGAAGAGGAAAAAGAAGGTCGGCCTGCTGCTGTGTCTCAGCTCGGTGGCGGTCTTGGCTGCCGGATGGACCTGGGCCCGTTCGCACGGCGAAGCGTCGACGGACAATGCTTACGTCCGCGGAGACGTCACCTCGCTCGCGCCAAAGGTCGCGGGCTACGTCACGGCCGTGGAGATTGAAGACAACCAGACCATCCGGGTGGGTGACGTCTTGTTCCGGATCGACGATCGGGACTACCGCGCACGGTTCGCGCAAGCCGTGGCCAATGTCCAGGCTGCCCAGGCTCGCCTCACCAATGTCGATGCGGATACCCAGCTTCAGCATGCTCTAATTCGGCAGGCCGAAGCCCAGAAACGTTCGAGCGAAGCCGAGATGGTACTGGCGACCAAGGCCTCCGATCGCCGCCGTGAGCTGATCCGCACCAGCGCCGTCAGCCAGGCCCAGGTCGATGAAAGCGACGCGGCGCGATCGAGAGCGGAGGCAAACGTGTCGGCGGCATCGGCAACCGTAGAGGCTCAGCAGCAACGCATCGCCGTTCTTGCTACGCAGCGCGAAGCTGCCGTCGCTGCGCTGGCGCAGGCCACGGCTGCGCGCGACCTTGCTCAAATCGATCTCGACAACACCGTGGTCCATGCACCGGTCGGCGGCGTTATCGGCAACCGCCAGGTTCGTATCGGTCGGCTTGTGGCGCCGGGCGCCTCCCTGCTCGACCTTGTTCCGGTGAACGATGTGTGGGTGGTCGCGAATTTCAAGGAAACCCAGATCGAACATATCCGGCCCGGTCAGCGCGCTCGCATCACGATCGACGGCTTCCCGAGCGACACGCTTGAAGGCGTGGTGGACAGCTTTGCGCCCGGCAGCGGGTCCGCCTTCAGTCTGCTGCCGGTGGACAATGCGACCGGAAATTTCATTCGCGTGGTTCAGCGTGTACCGGTGAAGATCCGGTTTGTCGGCAATCCACTGCCCGGCCGCCTCGTGCCCGGCTTGTCCGCCCGTGTCGAGATCGATCTGGGAAGTGGCTCATGAACACGGCCATTGCCATCTCGCCAGATCGCGACAGAGCTGCGACGGGGCCGCTTCTGGTCGCAGGCATCGTGCTTGCCACGCTGACGGAGGCAATCGCCAGCACCGTCCTGTCGCTCGGACGCAACGATATCATCGGCGATACCTATGCAACTCCCGATGAGTTCGCCTGGCTGGATATCGGCTACACCGCTTTAAAGCTTATCGGCTTCATGCTCGCACCCTGGCTGATGACCCGTGTCGATCCGCGCCGCCTCGTCATCGACGCGACGCTGGTCATGGGCGCGGCATGCGGCATTGCCGCCGTCACAGCTCGGCTGGACCTGCTGGTCGCGCTGCGTGTCATACAAGGCATCTCCGGGGGCACCTTGCTTGTCGCCGGCCAAGCGATCATTTTCCGCGCCTATCCGCTTTCTCGCCAGCCGATCCTTCAAGCTCTGTTTGCGATGGGGTCGGTTGTCGCTCCCGCCACCATCGCCCCGGCTCTCCAGGGGTGGCTGGTCGACAGCCAGTCCTGGACATGGATTTTCTTCAGCGTTGTTCCACTGGCCCTGGCGGCTGCCGGGCTCCTGTTGATCGCCGACGGCCCGAGGCCCGCCGCGACCATGCGCCGTCCGTTTGACTGGATCGGCTTCTCCCTGATCGCCGTCACATTTTTCTGCTTCACATATGTCTTCAGCCAAGGCAGCCGCTGGCGCTGGTTCGAGGAATCTCGCATCCTGTGGCTGACGGTGATTGGTGCAGCCACCCTGCTCGCTTTTCTGGGCCAGCAAATGATGGCCAAGGACAAGGGCCTGCTCGATTACACTTTGTTCCGGTCAGACGATTTTTGCTTCGCCTTCATCGTCAGCTTTGTCGCCGGCGCCGCATTGTTCGGGAGCGCTTTCCTGATCCCGTCCTTTGCCGTGTCGGTTCTCGCGTTCACGCCCACCGACGCCGGAACGCTCCTGTTGCCAAGCGGGGCGCTTTTCGTCGGCGCGCTCTTCATCGCCGCCTACCTCATGCAGGTCCGCGGCATCCCTCCGGTCGCCACCGTGCCCTTTGGCATCCTGACGATCATGGTCGCGATGTGGATGCTGTCCGGCTCGACCAGCGAAAGCGGTGCGGACGACATGATGGCGGCCATCCTGCTGCGCGGCCTGGGCCTCGGATTCCTGTTTCTGTCGATCACGCTGATCGCTTTCAGTAACCTCGACGATCGCAACCGCGCGTCCGGCATAGGTCTGTTCAATGCGGGTCGCCAGCTTGGCGGTCTGATGGGAGTGGCCGGGCTTCAGACGCTGATCGACCATAACGTTACCGCCAATGTTGCGGTGCTCGGCGCCCACGTCACCGCAGGCGTTCCAGCGGTCAGCGAGCGGTTGGCGACAACGGCTGCCATGCTCGCTGCAAGAGGAATGGACGGTGTGGCTGCAGGCCGGACTGCGGTTGGCCTGCTGGGCCGAACCATTACCGGTCAGTCCACGGTGATCGCATTCGACACCGCGTTCGCTGCAATCGCACTGCTGTTCGTCGTCGCCGCGCCCGTGCTGGTCACCATCAAGATCGCCTTCGCCCTGCACGCAAAGATGCGTGCGGCGCAGTTAATCCGGACCGAGGAGCTGCATATGATTCACCCTGCGCCGAAACCCGCTCGACAAGACACGGCTGCATCGAGCCCAGAGGCTCGCGCCGACATTGTTCTGGCAGTCAGCGAGGCTCTCGCCCGTTCGATCGGCGCGCCAGCTGATCTCGACAGTATCCTGGATCGAAGCGGATACTCAAAGAAGGACATTCTATCTGCATTCGAGAGCATCGACGATCTCATCGTCACGATCGCCGAACACAAGGCGTCCCTCATATCGCAACCATTGGTGAGGAGCGCGCGCCCAGGCACCGTGGACGACGCATGCGAAACCCTCGTCGCCTTCGGACGCGTCGCCTGGAAGGAATATTCGACCACACTGGTCGGGTTCATTCGGATGATCATGACCGAAGGTGCACGCAATCCTGCCCTCAAGAAGCGGGTACATGAGGCGGGTCAGGTAATGGTCACCCTCAAGCTGCAGGAGTTTCTGTCAGCAGCGAACGAACGTGGGATCCTGTCGGTATCGGACGCTCAGCTGTACGCAGAGCAATTGCTGGGACTGCTGCGAGAACCGCTCTACCAAGCACTCATGCTGAGTCCTGCATTGCGCCGGGAAGAAGCAGCAGCCGACCGCGTGAGAGCCAGCGTCGAAAGCTTCATTCATGGATGCGGGAGCACGAGGAGTAACACCCGATGAGCGCAGCTAACGATATTGTCGAGTCGAGACGATCCTGGCTCAGGCGCGACAGCGCGAATCCTTCAGGGCTGAACGTCGTCGGCGATGTCCCGCCCGACCTCGCGAATAACCTCGACGAGGATGGATCACTGGTGACGGTCGATCCCGCCGATTGGATCGTCTGTTTCGTACCTGGCCTTCGATGGCAGTGGTGGCATCGATTCGTTCATCATAGGCATAAGCACGTCTTTGCCATGCGACCTACAGGCACGGGCAGCTGGTTACTCGTGGAGCCGTGGTGGTCGCGTATGATGGTGACGATCTTGCCGCCGGCCGATGCTGTCAGATTTCTCCGGTGGGGTGCGACGGGCGATATCCTCCGAGTCCGCGAAGCGGTCCCGGGGAAGGCGAGCCAGATTCGTGGCTGGTCCAACTGCGCGGTTCTCTCGGCGTTCTTGCTGGGAAGACCGAGCTGGGCTTGGACGCCGCACGGTCTCTACCGGCAATTGCGTCGAGAAAAGTCAACAAGGTGCGAGAATGTTCAGCGACTTCTCGTCGACCAATTCACCAAAGTCGTCAGCCAGTACTCGTCCAACGCACTGAGTGTCGGTGCCGACCAGCTTTCCCTCCCGCTAAGGGAATTGCTCATCATCATTGGACGCAATCTTCTCGAAACGATGATGACACCGTCGCTGCTGGAGGTCTGTTACACAGCTATTCTCGAAGCGGACCGCTATCCCGATGCGACACGGGCCTACGCGCAACATGGCCCTTCGCCGGCCATCGCGGTTCTTACGAAGATTCTTGCAAGAGCTAAGCAGGCCGGTGAAGTCAACTTCGCGGATTGCGAAGCCGGCGCTCGCCGGTTTCTTGGAATGCTCCACGGAAACGTTCATCTGGAAGCAGTGCTTCAGCTCAGCGAAATACGAACGCTTTCCGAGATCGATCTGCGCGCCCGCACTGCGGTGAAAGTCTTTCTCGACGGCGCCGGGTCTAACGAGACGCCATGCCGGCGCGAGGGGCCCTGACGGCATGAGGATCATCGATCGAGGTTCAATGAGCATTTTCACGGGTCCGGTCGGTCGCGATCGCACTGGTTATGCCTGCGACTGCCTTCGCCATGGCGCTCCGACGGATGACTGGCGAACCTCGAGCGGTTGACCGCCGCGGGCCGTTGGCAGCAATCGCGCTTCACGTACAGCAAACGCTCTGGCGCAGCGGCGGACCCGGTTCGGTAGATTTAGGCAGGGGTCAACGGCAAACGGACGCTGATGATAAATGGACGACCCTCTTGTCGGCTTCGACACTTCTCAACTGAGGGATTAGACATGCGCGAGGATGAACGCTGCAGACCGCAACGACGGTCATTCCTAACAGCCCTGGCCGGCATCACGGCGCCGACGGCATTCACAGCAACAAGTGCGGGTGCCACCCACGCCGCGCCGGCGGATGCATATGCCGATCCGACTAGGCCGGCGCTTCAGAACGGGAGCAAGAAGTTAGATCCCTCCCGAGCTGCCTTGGTTGTCATCGATCTACAGACGCCCGCCGGCATTCGGCCTAATGAACCGTCGGAAGTTATGCGCGAACTTGCCGCGGAATTCTTTAAGTTTCGATAGTCGGCATATCCGCACCAAGCACTTCTGTTCCGCAGCCTTGCGCACACGCGTAGCGACCCTCAGCAAGACTTTACGTCCATCCAGGGTGACGGCCCGAAGACCGTGCTCATTCGGCGCGTTCAAGGGGCCGCCGCCGCCCTAGTCCGTTGTCAAAAAGCCGGATGTCACGACGGAGCCGAATGAGGACGCAACTGTTCCGGAACTCGCCCGCATCCTGTTTCGGATTCACCATCTCGCAGCCAGATCGCCTCACCAATTGGTCATTCCATATCCATCATTCCGCGAAGACCGCTTTGCGCCACAAGCGGCCTTCACGACTGATAAGGTTTGTCTGCTTTCCTTATCAGTGATCGAACTGCCTCCATTGTGCCAAAACCTTATAAGTCAGCGGATTGATTTCATCCGAAAGACGACGCTCCCCGGAGACCATAACAATCGGGCTCGAAAGGTTGACCTTCACTCGTCCAACAGCTCAAGGAAGTCGTTTATTCGCTCGAAGGGCTTCGCACTGCGATTGCCGATATAGACCACACGATCGCCATCGCGCTCCAGCGACTTCGCTCTCGACTTACGAAGCCGACCAGGGAGGAGCGTCGCCGCAACAGCCTCGGGGCCGACGTCGAGCCTCATAATGCCGCGCCGCTTGCAATCGAGCCTGAGTCTTGCGGCCGCGAAAAACTCGCGCGCTTCCGGCGGCAGCCTGCCGAAACGACGTGCGGTTTCGCCCTCCAAATCCTCGAGATCATCCTCGGTGCGACATCTGGCAATACGGCCATAGATTTCCAGGCGAACAGAGTCCGACTGTACGTAGCCCGCGGGCAGCATATCGGCGATCGGCAGGTTCAGATCAGGCACCCACAGATCGGCGCCACCGTCGACGCCCTTCTCCGACGCCCGCTTGAGAAGATGGCTATAGAGCATCGGCCCGAATACCTGCAGATGGCCAGACTGCTGTTGGGAGAACAGGTCTCCGGCACCCCGGAGATCCAGATCACGCTCGCTGATGACAAAGCCGGCGCCGGGCTTGCTGAACTCTTCCAGCACGGCCAAACGCTTCTCGGATTGTTCGGAGTTCGACTCGTTTAACAAATACGCGAAAGCACGCGTGCCGCCCCGTCCGACGCGGCCCCTTAGCTGATGAAGCTGCGACAGACCAAACTTCTCCGGCCAGCAGATGACGATGGTGTTCGCCCGGGGTATGTCGAGGCCGCTCTCCACGATATTGGTCGCGAGGAGCACGTCCGCTTCACCTTCGACGAAGCTCATCATTCGATCGTCGATATCTGCGGCTGGCAACCGACCATGGAGACAAACGATGCGAAGGTCCGGAGCAATCAATTTTATCCTTGCCAGCATCGGCTCCAAATCCTGGATACGGGGGCAAATCAGGAAGCTCTGCCCGTGGCGCCTCTGCTCACGCAGCAAAGCCGCGGCGATCGCGGCGTCCGATAGCGGAGCAACCTTGGTGACGATAGGCAGCCGATGGCCTGGTGGCGTAGCAATAACGCTCAGATCCCTGAACCCCGCAAGACCCGCCGCCAGCGTGCGCGGTATCGGCGTGGCGCTCATCCAAAGAGTATGAACGCCCTTCGCAAGGCTCGAAAGTTTCGCCTTCTCCGCCGCACCAAAGTGCTGCTCCTCATCGATGATGACAAGGCCGAGGTCGGCAACTCTCGAAGAAAAAGTGAGCGATTCCATTCGAAGGTCTGTCGCTGACGAATGTGCCTCTCATTTCCTTCGCGAGCCGGGCCGCAAGGTCCGGCGAGCGCCAGCGCGGGCACGCGTCGCCGCCGCCGATCCGCTTGCCGGATCGGCGGCGGCGCACCTGGCCCCTGTATGGAAACAGAAAGTAGCCGCGCAATTTTCTCAAACTGCGCGGCTCACGTCCTAGATGGCACGTTCCATCAAGCGCTTGGCCTTACCTTCCAGCTCCAGCCGCGCATCCTGATGGGACTTGGTCCGGGCCAGCGCGGTGATCCCTTGGACGAAGTCGAAGACGCTTTCGGGTTTCCGATTTTCTTCACCAAGCACGGTTTCGATAATCTTCGCGGTCTCCGCTTTGGAAAACCCGCCTTTGCGCAAGAAACTCTCGCGATCCTCATCGGTCCGGGCAACAATCCGACCGCGCGCGGCCTTGATACCAGCAACGAATGGCGCCGGCGAAGAATTGGCAAAGCTGGTCAAGGCTGGCGCCGCCTCATGCGCGAAACGCTGGGCGGCGAATTTGGAGTGCCGGATCGTGATTTCCTGGAAGTTTTCGACGCCCCAGAGATTGCGGTTCATGCAGACGGCGCGAAGATAGAAACTGGCAATTCCGAGCGTCTTGCTGCCGACTTCGCTATTCCAGCAGTAAAATCCCCGAAAATACAAATCCGGCGTGCCATCCGCCAACCGCCCTACTTCGATCGGATTTGTGTCGTCGACCAGAAACAGAAACACGTCGCGGTCGCTGGCGTAAAGGGTTGTCGTATCCTTGGTTACGTCCACAAACGGATTGTGGGTCATCGTGCTCCAATCCATCACGCCCGGCACCTTCCAACGCGTATCGCCAGTGCCATTGCCTGCGATTCTCATGACGGCGGCGACCATTTCATGGTCCCAAATGCGCCCATAGTCCGGCCCGGTGACAGCGCGGAGTTCGACGCGGCCGTTGTCCGCTTCCAGAGTTTTGATGAGTTCGGCGCGATGGGAAAGCAAGCCGTGTTGCAGGTTGATGGCGGACAAGGCCGCGGGAAGCTGCCGCAAATAAGAGGTTGGAGCGCCGACCAGCGTGCACAACTGGCCAAAACTCCAATGCGTCGGCATGACCTGTTCGTCACGTCCCGGCACCATCAAGGCTAGCCGTTCTGAACTATCCCTATTGGCTTCTAGCCGAATGGCCCGGCTTTCCACCGTCCGCGCCTGCGCGCGTTCCGCCCTGCCCCGCACTGCTTCATAGAGATCAGCGAGGTTCAAGAAGCGTTCGTCATCGGGGCGCGTAAACCACTCCGAGGAAACACGGCCATTCCGCTGGCCACGCGATATATCCACGCGGAAGCCGCTGGAAACCGTCTGCTCGCTTTGGGCTGGTGTCATCATGTTCATGGTCTTTCTCCTTTGGGCTGAGGTTGAAGCGCAGCGCTGCGCTGCAACCCTGCCCGTCGGCGAGACCTGGGGTAGCAAGGGCAAGGGCGGCTGGACGTGGAGGGGGATCACCCGCCTGACAAGGGCGCGCGATTACGCGCGCGTCTGCACGCGCCTGATGACCGCATCGTCCGTGAAGATCCTTCTTTAGGCGCGGAAGACCGGGGAAACCCGTCCGGCCGGCACGCATGGCGTGCTTCACCCTTGCCCGCGCGAGGGCGGAGCCCTTAGCACCCTTCAAACAAGAAATGCACTTCTTCTTCCACGCAAGGGCGGTGCCAGAAACGCAAAAAAGCCCCGCCTCCAAGGAGGCGGGGCGTGATCGCCGAATGGATCAGTCGCCGCTGCGGCGCGACCAGATCAGGGTGTAGCCCTCGTCGCCGTCGACCTTCACCAGCGAAGCGTAGATCGGTGCCGGGAAGCTCGGATCGTCGAGCTTGACCGAGAGATATTCGCGATCGCTGTCGCGGGCGGTCTTCTTCCAGGCAGCGCCGAATTCAGTGGCGCCCGCGAAGATGCGATAGTCGGGGGCCTTGTCGTTGTCCTTATCGCTCGGGGAGAATTTTGCCTTGATGTTGAGCGTCAGCGTCTTGATCGAACCGATGTAACCGTTGTCCGACGCGGTGAAGGTGCCGATGGTAGCCATGGTAATCTCCGTTGGTTTTCTCGGGCCGCGCCCATCGCGGCCTCGATGGCGATCTTCGGCCCGGGGGGAGCGATCGGCCCGCAGCCCTTGGGCCCGCAGCGTCAGCGGAGGACGGCGTGAGCCTGCTTTTTTGACTTCCCGCGAGGAATGCCGCGTCTTTCGCGGCAGGGGAAAAAAGCAGGCGGAGCCGTTGCGGGAAGGCGATCGAGGCCTTTTGGCCGCCCCTCGGGCCTGATCAGCCATTCGAGGTTGCGGTGGACGCGAACCATGAACGAACTGACGGAGACAACCATGGCTGCCGGTATCGCCACAGCACAAGGTCACGGCCTGATCGGTCGAGCACATGCTGACAGACGCGCATTAACGGCCACGACGACGCGCTGGGGCAAACGCAAGCAAACACCTTCGCATTCTATCGCACGGCGCCGACGACGCTGCCCCCGGGGGAGGTTCCGTCGAAAGACAATCGAATCTTGCGACAACGGAACGCCTGGCAAAACCTCGCCTCGCGGATGAGAGGCCTGCGACAGGGCCATCCCCACTTCCGCGGCAAACGGCGTCGAAGAGGAATCGCGCACACTTGCTCGGATGGTCCTAGCCGGTGATAGCTTTGCAATCAGTTGTTTCGGCCGCGCGCCGACAAGGCGCGCGGCCGAATCTTCTGGCAATCAGCCGGGGCCGCTAATGCGGCCCCGGCCGGAATTCACTCGGCGGCCTCCGAGTAGGCTTCGCCGCTTCCAATATCGGTCCGCGTTTCGACCTGCTCTGCGGCGGGTTTGGCCGTCCTCAGCAACGCAGGCAGCCAATCCGTTGGGACCAGCAATTGCTCGGCCGCTTCCGCCATGTCGAACTTCTTCATGTCGGCCATCCGCTCGGCCGCCTCTTCACTCACGCCTTCCCGCACGGCTTCCAGAATGCGTGCCTTGGTGACGCGTCCGAGATAGCTCCGCACGGTCGGCCGCCAATAGCCAGTCATGTCGAGCGATACGGCTTCCGCCAGAAGGTCCGCGGGCGCAATCGCCCGGGGCCTGCGGTCCCACGGCAATCTGACGGCATTGACGGTCAGCGCGACGCAATGCGCGAACAGTGCCATTCGGCTGTCGTGATCAAGTTCGGCCACAAACGTCCAGAGGCCGGTCACATCGCGCGGCATCTGCCTGGCCCAATTGGCGTGACGATCTGCCCATGCCTTGCCGGTGAGGGTATCCTCGATGCCGTCGGCATGCGCCGCCAAATCCGACTTGACCGGCTGGATACCGACGACATGCGCGTCCGCGCCGAGATAGAAGATTTGAGCGGACAACGCATGGGTCGCCGCGACAATGGCGACTTCCGGCTGCTTACTCAGATTGAGCCGAAGCCCTAAGGTGCGATGTGCGGTGAGATCGCGGACCAGCGTGTCCGACAAGGGACGGTCTGCGCCCCTTAGACTCTAAGTGAAGGACTCGCACGCACAGTGCGAGCGAATTCGCCTGAGGGCGAAAAAACTAAAAGAGGCAGCCGCAGGAGCGTCAGCATAGCGCCGACGCGGGAACCGCGGCGGGACGCGGGACCGACTGCAGTCGCGAGACCGGTTAAGAAGGCACCCGCAGAGGGGCAGTGATAGCGACGCCGGAATGAAATGACGGCGGGACCCGAAGGCGAGTGCCTCCGGCGAGCGACTCATGATCGCGCGAGGGATCGAAGCCGGATGGCCGAGACGCTGCGCGGCTCGGTTCACGAGAGCCCGGTGCGGCACTTGCCGCGCGCGCTAAGGCACGTGCCCCGTTGCCAATATCGTAATTGTGGAACGCTGTTCGTGTGTGAGGACTGGCTGGAGTCGCCCGTAGGCAAGTGAATGCTTTCTGAACGGACCATCGGGGGAACTGGTTTGCCGATCCGTGCTTTAGCTCCCTACAAGGAGGATCAAATGGCACAACCAGCATGGAAGCGGCCCGGCTCGCCAATGGGCAAGAAGGGTCCGCGAAAGACAAATCCGAAGTACAAGCGCCGCTCGCGCCAGCCGTGGAGTGACAAGGAAGTCAAGCAGCTTCGCTCGCTTGAAGGCGAACACGCCGACCGGCGTCATCAGCCTTAAGATGGAACGGCCGCCAGCGTCGATTGTCAGCAAGGCACAACGTGAGGGCATCTCGCTAAGGCCAACCAATCGCTCACCCTACAATCGTCGCAAGTCAGCAAAGAAGGCACGGCGCTAAATTCCGGGCTGGCGGCCTCTCTTCAAGGACTCGACTTGCGTCGGATTCTTCTAGGCTGTCAGCAGCTAATTGATCGGCAGCTGGCATACTCGCAATTTCGGAAAATCAGAAATTCACTTGACTGATCGGGCAAATCAGTGCTCTATGGGGCACCTGGGGTGTTTCCAGGAGAATGTAATGTCCGACCAGGGTTCCGAGCTCATCGAGATTTCGAAGCTCAATGTCGATTTCAGGAGAAACTACGGCAAGGTTTTGGGCGCAATTCTCTATCTGCGCTCCGTCAGTGCCGCGCGCGGACGTTCTTGGTTTTGGGCCGGCTTGGTTTCCTTCGCTTGTTCTTTCGTCCTGGCCTGGTTAGCGCGGCACGGCTGGCCGATATAAATCTCATTTTGATGTCCCGAATAAGTTCGCTGACCGTGTCCACGCGAACGGCCTTGTGGCGGGCCAAAGCGCCATCTGAAAGCGTTAGATAAGGCTTCGCAGTGTCTGCTGCGGGCAATAGCACATAGTCTTGAACCACCTTGTTGCAATCCTTCAGCCGCAAGAAAACACACAGTTCGGTTCGTTCCTTCCTCAGGTGGGCTCTCCACAGAGCAACATGGTTTGGGGTCCTCTGCGCCATTCGCCGGACCACCTGAAACGAGATGATCTTGCTGCTTCCGTGCCGTGCCAGCCCTGCACCATCGTCGGTAAGATTCAAAGGAATCCCGAGATCGGTCCTCAGCGGCTCCGCAACCTGCGCTGCCAGCTTTGACAAAACCTCGGACCAATGATCTCGCTCATCAAACCAGTTGCAGTCACGGGATCCTTGATAGCCGATGAGCGCGTAGGCTTGTCGGAGCGAGCCAAAATGCTTGATGTAGCATGCGACAGAAGGGAGTCCGGGCGCGTTTTTGATGATGCGGGTCGTGAGTTTTCCTTTGCGACCGAGCGTCAGGCGGAGTCTGCGCAACATCTGGTCTTCCGGAATCGAGATGTACCGCTCGGCCATGATCTTCTGAGCGCGTGCAAAGAGGTCCTGGTCGATCGCCGGCGGAACCACTCCTGGGCTCCGAATCCACAGATGATCAGGATTGTTTACTTGCGTCTGTCCAAGACGGCGGGACGTTCGGTTGTAGACAAGATTGCCGATATAGTTCTCATTTCTGAGAACAGAGTGGATCATGATGTAGGTCCAAGGACGCCCATGGTGATTGGCTATGTTTGCGCGATTGAGCTGCCGTGCGATTTCAACGTCGGTCTTTCGCTCCACAACGAACTGCTGGAATATCCATTTGACGACCGCTATCTCTTCGTCAGACCCGAGCCGAAGCCGTACTCGGTCCGTTTTCAGGGCCTTGCATTCACCCTTCGCCAAGTGGCCTTTCGACCGTTGCTTCTCATCGATCATCTCCCTGCCGAGCCCAAACGTCAGCGATCCACCAACGCGATAGCCAAGGCTCGCTATTCGGCAGTGGCCGGCGTGCACCTTGACGCCAAGCTCCCGGCTGAACTCAGCCGCCATTACACGCTTGATGTTCTTTAAAATGCTCGACAGAAGGCTTCCGTCGTTTTCGAATTGTTCAGCGCAATAGGCGACCTTGACGCCGCTTCGTTTGCAGACAAACTCATAATGCGCGCTTTCATCGACATCCTGGAAGCGTCCCCATCGGCTGACGTCGTAAACCAGAACGTGCTCAAAGTCCGTGTTTCCTGATTGAACATCCTTGATGAGTTCGGCGAGGGCCGGCCGCCGGTTGATCCTCACTCCGCTGCGCCCTTCGTCGACATAAGTCCGAACGATAGTAAGGTTTCGTTGCTGCGCGTATGCCGCGATGGCGGCCGCCTGGTTCTGGGTTGAATAGCGCTGAAGGTCGGTGGACATTCGAACATATTGCGCCGCGCGAAGCGCCTTCTGGGCTTTTGCCAGTTGGGTATTGCGGCGAATGACGAGCGCATTGACCATGGATCAACGCTCCGGGAGGAAAACGCAATGAGGAACGACCGGTTCCTCTAGGGGCCAGGGACAGCATTGCTCCGCCCGAAAGCGCTGGATGCGCTAATAGCTCCGTTGGAGAGAAAATAGGCTGCGGCGCTCACCCTGCTTCACCAGAGTATCAATCGTATCGAGCAAGTGACGGGCCGCGGTGTCATGGTTATCCACTCACCGGTCGCTTCCAGGTAGTGGCTGCTTACCCTCGCGCCCGTCGCAACGCAGCTTCCAGTCGCGTCCTCTCTTTCTCCCAACGCGCCTCTTCGGCCCGCGACTCGTCCTCGAGAGCCTCTAGCTCGGCTCGAATGCCTGCTGTTTTCTCTTCGTGCTTCCGACGGGCTGCATCCAAGGTGCCTTGTGCCTTGTCGATGGCATGCTGCCGTCGCTCGCGCTCCTTCTCCCGGGCAGCTTCTTCCTTCGCGCGTTCTCGCTCGCGACGATTGTGCTCCTTCTCGAAAGCGAGTGCGGCCTTCCGATCGGCCGCCTGGTCGTTGCCTCGCTTCGGGGGCTTCTGTGCGCTGCGGCCCTGCGACTTGCGAATCTTCGAGCCGCGGTCGCCGGCGAGATCGGTAGGCAGTTCGGCGTGCTCCTTGAAGGGCCCGCCGGACCCGACAGCGCGTTTCAGAACGACGCCCGGCGCCGCCATGGTCGCTGCGATAACGTCAGGATCCTCACTTTGCTTCGCCACACCCTGATGAAAAAGATTGCTGTCCGCGCCCCAGGCTTCCAAAGCCGCCTTCATCGAAGGCGCCGCTATTGCCAGGTCGAAAAAGCCCAATGATGTCTCGTAGGTCTTCAGCTTCTTCGCCATGCCTGTACTCCGCAGCGGCCGGCTAGATCACAATATGATCGAAATCGATGGCAATCCGGCTGTTTGGAAACGTCTTCTTCGCCTCCGCCAGTAGATCCTCATCGGTATAGCGGCCGGAAATGTGAGTCAGGACGAGCTGCTTCACGTCGCACATAGCCGCAAGCGCCGCCGCCTCACGGGCGGTGAGATGTCCGTAGTCGCGCGCAATCGCTGCGTCGCGATCCAGAAACGTGGCCTCGATCACGAGCACGTCCGCGCCGCGAACCGGTTCGGCCAATCCATCGGTGGTTTCGGTATCGCCGACGATGACGAGCTTCCTGCGCCGCTCTGGCGGACCGAGGACGCCTTCGGGATCAATTGTCCTACCGTCCGCAAGTGTCGCCGGTCGTCCTTCCGCCAGCTCCTTGCGCACCGGACCGTCGGGCACACCGAGGGCGGCGAGGCGGTCCGGCCGAAGGTGACGGCGAGCCCGACTTTCAAAGGAGAAGCCGAAGCTGTCGGTATCGCGGTGACGGACCGGGAAGCAGGCAATTGTGAACTCGCCTCGGTCGATGACCTGACCTGCCGTCAGCGGAACAAGCTCGAGTGGAATGGGTGCTGTTCCCTCGCCCCAGAGGCCGGCGAGCATCCCGACGACGACTTCAAGCGTGGCCGGGCTTGCGTGAATCGTCATGACGTCAGCGCTCTGTCGCAGCCGCAGGCTCGAAAAGAGACCGGGAATCCCGAGTACGTGGTCGAGATGGCCGTGGGTCAACAAGAGCCGATCGAGCCTTCGAAAGCCCGCGCCGCTGCGTAGCAGCTGGCGCTGCGTCCCCTCTCCGCAATCCACCAGAATGCGGTAACTTTCGGCCTCGACGAGGAGACCGGGATGATTCCGTTCGGCCGACGGAACGCTTGCCGAGGTCCCTAGGAATGTGAGCGCGAACATCGTAGGCCGGCTTTCCCCTCTTTCCGGATTTGACAGCCGAGAACGCTCACGCACTGATTTTCGCCGATCACACGGTCTCCCAATCAGGCAGACTTGCGCTGCGGCCTGGCTGCCGGCTTCTTCGCCGCCGTCTCCTTCGGCTTTTTGCCGGCGATCGGCATTAACATTTCTTTCTGCCCAACTGCCGCCTTGCGCGGCTTTTTCACCGGCTTCTTCGTGGCCTTCGCTTCGCCCGCAGCCCCGCCTACGCTTCGTCGCAATGCCTCCATCAGATCGACCACGTTCTCGCCGCGCGGCCGCTCCTTTGGCGTGATCGGCTTACCGGCACGCTTCTGGTTGATGAGGTCGATCAGAGCCGTTTCGTACTGATCCTCGAACTTGTCAGGTTCGAACCGACCTGATTTCTGGTCCACAATATGCCTGGCCAGGTCCAGCATGTCCTTCGTGACTTTGACGTCCTGGATCTCGTCGAAATACTCCTGTTCGGAGCGCACTTCGTAGGGATACCGCAGGAGCGTCCCGACCAACCCTTTTTCCAGCGGCTCAAGTGCGATGATGTGCTCGCGATTGGTGAGCACGACCCGGCCGATCGCGACCTTGTTCATCTCGCGGATGGTCTCGCGGATGACCGCGAAGGCGTCGTGGCCGACCTTCCCATCCGGACGCAGATAGTAGGGACGGATCAGGTAACGTGGATCGATCTCGGACTTCTCGACGAACTCGTCAATCTCGATGGTACGTGTGGACTCCAGCGCGATCTCTTCGAGCTCTTCCTTCGTCACCTCGATGAACTGGTCTTTCTCGAGTTGGTAACCCTTGACGATGTCCTCGTTCGGCACCTCGTCACCAGTATCCGCGTCGACCTTGAGGTATTTGATGCGGTGACCGGTCTGCCGATTGAGTTGGTTGAACGAGATTTTCTCGGACTCGGAGGTGGCTGGATACAGCGCGACCGGGCAAGTGACGAGGGACAGACGCAGAAAGCCTTTCCAATTGGCGCGGGGGGCCATGTACGCAGAACTCCGTTTTCGGGGCAGCTCGGATTCAAGACGATCGAAAGGGGCTGGTTCCGACACGCCGTCCTGTTTTGAGGTCAATTTGGACGTGGCCAATCGCGACTAGAAAAAATCCGTCCCTGCACTCCGTTCGTCGGACTCGACATTTGTTCTTGATATGTTCTAATTATGCCATGAGCGATCGACCCGCGAGTTGGCGGATGCCTACACCGAAACAAATGGAAAAGCTGGCCGCTTCGATCGGCAGAAAGACGGCGGTGACACCGCCTCTCGGTCCGCAGGACGAGATGCCGGACGAGTATTGGCATGCCGTCCTGAACGATGCCAAAGTCGAAACCAGATCTTCGGAACGATCGAGCGCAGGGCAGCGCCTCTCCGAAATCCCGCAGCATGTCCTGCGGGTATCCTGTCGCAGGTGCGAGCGCATTGTCGAGATCCAGAAGGCCGACGCCATCCGCCTGTACGGGCAGCAAGCCAGCTGGAGCGAGGTCGGGCAGCGGTTGCTAGACAACACCTGCCAGAACCGGACTGGCCGCCACGAGGAAGACGGCTGCTGGCCGGCCTTCGAGTCCCGTTGATCACAGCCCGGCGTCGTTCCGGATGGCCCCCAAACATCACCCGACGCCTCTGTCTGGCGGAGACCGTAAGGCCTTGAAGAGGGAGCTCGGCGAGGCGCGGGCGATGACAGGCATTTTGGCCGCGCAGTCGGACGAGCTGCGCGCCAAGGGGGACGTCCTGATACGCCAAGCCGATCAGCTCCTGGCTGAAAGCTGGAACGAGCGGATGTGGGCGGACGGAGAACCGATCGATCCGTCTCCGACCGTCGACCAGGCGATAAACGGCGGCTATCCTTGGCTTCTGATCGAGTGCTCGCGCTGCAAAGCACCGAGCCAGGTCGATCTCGCTGCCCTGCCCCATCCACCGACAACTTTCGTTCATGATCTCGCCGGCAGGCTGCGCTGTCGGAAATGCGCCAAGGCAGGCCGGCGCCCCTCGGCGACGCTGCTGCAACTAACTCAGCGGCCGCGCAACGTGCCTCTGGAGGACTGAACGTGTGCAATCTCTTGTCTGATTGCGGTTGCTGGCACAAGGGTTCAGCTCGTTACCGACAGCCTGCGAGGCTCGCTCTTGTCTACGAGGTCGACGTTCATAGCCGCCTCACGATGGTAGTCCGAAGATCGGGAGCTGCTATCTATTAGGCGCGTGCTGCAGGCACAGAGGTTGCAGCGCAGTCACCCCGACCTCGTCCTCGCAGGACGTCGTTCCGCCTTTTCGGCGGATCCGCTGAATTGCTAATCGATCATGCGGTCGCCTCCTCGCGGGTCCATCGGAACTCGCTTCCATCTGCCCAGATCCGATGCAATCACGATCGCTAATTTTCGCGCGACCGCCACGACTGCTCGGCGAAGACCGCGTCGCTTGGCCACCCTTACACCCCAGGCTTTCAATGCAGACCAACGCTGGGTGCGGGTTAGAAGTGCAAGCGCTGCCTGATAAAGTATGGTCCTGAGCATCACATCGCCGCACCTCGAAATAGCGCCATTCCGATCGGTTTCGCCAGATGCGTATTTGCGTGGCGTAAGGCCAAGATGCGCGCCAACATCGCGGGAGCGTTGAAAGCGATCCGGGTCATCAATAGTTGTTAGAAAAGTGATTGCCGTCAGTGCGCCTACGCCTGGTATCGTCATGAGCCGCTGGCATGTCGGTTCGCGGCGTACTATTTCAAGTACCATCTTGTGTAGGACGCCGTACTGTTCACGCAGCGCGGCTCGAGCCACAAGCATTGGGCGCAGCATCGCCGCGAGTCGTGGATGGCCATCTGTGAGTTCATTCGTTTGCTGCTCAAACGTTACTTGAGATATACGACCAGACAGCTTTAAGCCGAAGACGCGTAAGACGCCCCGAATTTCATTCTCGATATCGATCTGCTTAATCAAAAGCGTCTTGCGATTATTGAGAAGCATTCGTAGCTCCTGGCTCACGTCACCCTTGATATGAACAACGGTGTACCAGCCGACCCGCATTACCTGCGCAATAGCGCGAGCGTCGTTTCGATCGGTCTTAATCGGCATTGTCCTAGTCACGCCGCGCAGTCTTCGGGGATCGATGCAGACTGCGTGTAAGCCGGCAGCACGCAGTTCGCCGTACAGCCAACGAGCGAGACCACCAATCTCAATCCCGACCTTGGCAAGGGGCAATCCGCTTTCGTTGAGCCAGGCAACAATAGCCTCCGGTTCCGAAAATGTTTTGCCCTCGCGAATGACGACGCCATTCTCGTCCACAACACAGATAGCCGTCTCCTTTAGCGAAACATCCAGACCGACATAGTGCTTCATGTTCCCGCTCCTGCTGCCGCCGGCTCGCCGGCTTCCCTTCCAGGCTGAGCCTTTCGAGCAGCAACTGCAATCACCCCATCTATTCGATGACCAAGAACGTTGACGCGATCCGTCGCCTGTTCAGCGCACTCAACAGTCGCGTTGGCAACCTGCCTTCAATGCCCGGCATCTTTCCGGACTACCCAGCGCCGATAGTTCGCAACGCGCCCGACGGTCGCGAGATCGCCATGGCTCGGTGGGGCATGCCGTCCTCGCAGCAGGCGCTCCTGGACGCCACCAAGAAGCGAGCCCAGAAGCTCGAGGCTAAGGGAAAGCCGGTCGATTTCAAGGAATTGCTTCGGATGGAGCCGGACAGTGGCACCACCAACATCCGAAACGTGGGCAGCGCGCATTGGAAGCGGTGGCTCGGGACCGAGCACCGTTGCCTGGTCCCCTTCACGTCGTTCAGCGAGTACGACACGATCGATGGCAACAAGGTGCCGGTATGGTTCGCGCCGGACGAAAGCCGCCCGCTGCTGTCGTTCGCCGGCCTCTGGACGAACTGGACCAGCGTCCGGAAGGCCAAGGAAGGAGAAGTCACGATCGATGTGTACGCCTTCCTGACCTGCAAGCCGAACGTCGAGGTGGAACGTGTCCATCCGAAGGCGATGCCGGTGATCCTGACGACAACCGAAGAGTACGATGTCTGGCTGCGCGCCCCCTGGGACGAGGCCAAGGCGCTCCAACGGCCGTTGCCGGACGGGGCGCTGAAGATCGTCGCGACCGGCGAAAAGGAAGATCCCGCGCTGGCCGCCTGACCTTTTGCACAGGCGGACGGAACACGTGGAAAAGCAATAGGCCATGCAATTCGGAATCCCTGACCTGTGTTAGCAGCCCGGAACGGACGGCGAGGCGTGAGGATTCGCCCGGTAGGAGCGATTTCGAATGCTGATGACGAAGGAGAGGCAACCAGCGATCCGGACGCTTCGCGGCTGGGCGATTTCGGTGCTCAGCGAGGCCGGCGCCATTCGCGAATGCGAGGAGCACGGGTGGATGCAGGACCGCGCCGATCCGCATGCCCGCGACCGCGCATTCCAGATCGCTCGGACGGATCCGCCGGCCGGCGTTTCATCCCAAGTAACTGCCGTCGCGATCGCCGAGGTACTGGACTCGATCGGCGACACCTGCCCTGAATGCCCCTCTGCGGATTGACGCTGACTCGGCCGCGACTTGGCCTACGGTGCCCTGTACAATCCGCCTATGGTCCCTCCCGATCCGGAACATAGCGCTTCGACAGCGCCTCACCGCAAGATCATCCATATCGACATGGATGCCTTCTACGCATCGGTGGAGCAGCGCGATAATCCGGACTTGCGTGGCAAGCCGGTGGCTGTGGGCGGTTCGGCCGAGCGCGGCGTCGTCGCCGCCGCGAGCTACGAAGCCCGCCAGTACGGCGTTCGCTCGGCCATGCCGTCGGTCACCGCGAAGCGGCAGTGTCCGGACCTGATCTTCGTCAAGCCACGGTTCGAAGTTTACAAGGCGATCAGCCGACAGATTCGCGAGATCTTCGCCGAGCACACGCCGATTATCGAGCCACTTTCGCTCGACGAGGCCTATCTCGATGTCACTGAAAACCTGCAAGGTATCCTGCTGGCCAGAGACATCGCGATGAGGATCCGCGAGAAGATCAAAGCCGAGATCGGCTTAAACGCGTCGGCGGGCATCTCTTACAACAAATTCCTGGCGAAGCTCGCCTCCGATCATCGCAAACCCAATGGGCAGTATGTCATCTCGCCGGAGATGGGACCGGCCTTCGTCGAGACGCTGCCGGTCGGGAAGTTTCACGGCATCGGGCCGGCAACCGCCACGAAATTCAACGCGTTCGGGATTTGGACCGGCCTCGACATCCGCAACCAGTCCCTCGCGTTCCTGCAGGAGAACTTTGGCAAGTCCGGCACCTACTACTACTGGATTTCGCGCGGCATCGACGAGAGGCCTGTACGGGCCAATCGTATCCGCAAATCGGTCGGCGCCGAGAACACGTTCTTCACCGATTTCACGGAATTCGACGCGATGCTCGCGGAGCTCCGGCCGTTGATCGACAAGGTCTGGCGGCACTGCGAGTCGACGGGCACCCGGGGGCGAACGGTGACACTTAAAGTGAAGCTCGCCGACTTCGAAATCATCACGCGCAGCCGATCCGTGTCTGCGGCTGTCGCGAACCGCGACGATCTCGCGCGTCTGGCGATCGGCCTGCTGGAGGACGCCATGCCCCTTCCAAAGGCGGTGCGCCTCCTGGGAGTGTCGCTGTCTTCTCTGCAAGGTGAGAACGACACGGAGCCGCAACTGGATTTCGGGATTTGAACTGGAATAGGGCAACGCGGTAAGCATCCAGCCAGTCTACGCGATGGGCATCGGTCAAACGGTGTGATCAGTCTCAGGGTACAGGCCACTCCTTTCGTTGAATCTTGGTTCCAAACTATTGGAACTGCACGCCAGAGGCGCGGGTTGTGTCGGAAGCGCCTACGTGCGCAAGCATGGTCGTTCCGACGGCGGACACGTCTGTCTCAAAAGTTGCGTCGATAAGCTCAAGGAGACAAAGGGACAGCCGACGCGTTAGCATCGCTGGACCTTCTCGGCGTTTGAGAGCTGGCAAGCGGAGAGACCATGCGGGTTGTGATTTGCGGCGGCGGCGTCGTGGGCGCCTGCACAGCCTACTTCCTCAGCCGACGCGGCGCCCAAGTGATCGTGGTTGAGAGCACCGAGGTTGCCGCCGCAGCATCTGGAAAGGCCGGCGGATTTCTGGCACTCGACTGGTGTGCCGGCACGCCGGTAGACGCGCTGGCCCGACGCAGTTTCCAGCTGCACGCGGCTTTGCCGCAGGAGCTCGCCGACGATTGGGGCTATCGTCCCATGACCGCTTACAGCGGCTTCGTCGCTTCCGAGCGCGATCCGCGCCGCCAGAAACCTTCGGAGCTCGATTGGCTCTCCAACGGCGTTGTTATTGCGTCGCGGTTGAGCACCACTGAGACGACGGCAATTGTTCATCCCCGCATGTTCACCTCCGCTATGATGCGCGCCGCCCAAGCGCGAGGCGCCGAACTGCGCCGCGGGCGCGCGACCGGCGTGGTGAGGCATACCCACGCCACGACTGTGCGGGGCGTCAAAGTTGACGGCGACATCATTGAGGCAGACGCCGTCGTTGTCGCCATGGGACCGTGGTCATTGCTGGCGGCGGAATGGATGAGCTTGCCGGCCGTTTTCGGGCAGCGTAGTCCGAGTCTTGTCTACGACACCGGCGCAGACGTTCCCCCACACGCACTATTTCTAGACTATCACGATGAGACCGACGAGATGGTAAGCGTCGAGGTGTTTCCGCGCGCAGATGGCAGCACCCATATTGCGGCTCTATCCGACGTGGTCCCGCTGCCGATCGACCCCGCCGCGGTAAAGCCGGATTCAGAGGCCATCGGTCGCCTGCACGCCATCGCCGAACGATTGTCGCCGATCTTCCGCCAAGAAAGGATCCTTGCGCGGCAAGCCTGTTTCCGACCGGTCACACATGACGGCTTGCCGCTGATAGGCAAAGTCCCACGCAGCGAGGGGCTCTATGTTGCTACCGGGCACAATGTCTGGGGTATCCTCAACTCACCAGCGACAGGCGAAGCCATTGCCGAATTGATCGTTGACGGCGCAGCACAAAGCGTCGACCTGGCGCCGTTCGACCCGATAAGGCTGCCTGCGCTCGACCCGTCGCTCCTGCGTACGAGATGAATGTCGGCCGGCATGATGATCCGAATCCGGCGTCATGGTACATGTAGTGGACTGGATCGAGATTGGCATCGCGAGTAGCAGGACAGTTGCAAACTCGGCGGCATTTGGTGAAAGTCACAGGGCTAGGAGATGCCGTGGAGGGCGTCACGTTTCGTACGCGAACTGCCGTCGTTGGGGGAGCTCTCGGCTACCAGATGCGTCGCGCGGCGGCAGCCCGGGCTAACGAGTGCGGCCTTCAGATCCTAAACCTACCGCAGCTTGCGGCGAGACTCGCGGGTGGCTTCGTTACGCCGGTTACCGTCGAGCAGCTCGATCTCGCCGTCCAACGCGCCCTCGATGAAGGAGGATTCGTCGAACTGGAGGGCGTACGACACCTTCCGGGCATGACCCGGGCAGTCTCACGAACCTTGCGCAAGCTCTGGGACGCGGATTTTCGTATCGAGACGGGTGCAGCCGGAGGCGTCCGCATCCGCGAGTTAGCACTTATCGAAGAGCGAGTGCGGCGTCATCTGCCCACCAGCATGATGCCGCCGCGTGATTTACGGGATGCGGCCTTGGCGAGAACTCGCCACGCAGCACGGCTCGTCGGCCGTGTCACTATCGAGCGTCTCTCGTTCATCGCTCCCAATTGGCGCCCCCTGATCGAAGGTCTCGTCGAAAGAGTGCCGGTAGAGTGGCACGCTCCGATCCAAGCCGAGACCGATTGGTTTTCGGGTTCGGTTGTCCGGCTCGAGGCATCGGGTCATGAACCAGTCACCACCGCGGTCTCTTGCGCTGATCCGCGGCACGAGGTGGTCGAGAGCCTTCGTTGGGCTCGCCAACTGATCGCATCGGGCAAGGCACACCCTCAGGAGATCGCCATCGCATCCGCCGGTACCACGGCTTGGGACGATCATTTCTATGCATCGACGGCGGATGCCGGATTGCGATTGCATTTCGTGCATGGCATTCCCGCCCTCGCTACCCGAGACGGTCAACGAGCGGCGGCGCTGGCGGATGTCCTTCTGCACGGCCTAAGCCAGTTGCGTGTGCGACGCCTCGTCTCCTTGTGCCGGGGCGAGGGCGGCGCCCTTGACGAACTTCCTCAGGGATGGCTGTCGTCGATCCCGCGCGGAGCAGGGTTGGCCCAGCTCGAGGACTGGCGCCGCGCGATCTCGAACACCATTCTAGGCAATGCGTCCTTGGCAGCGCTGCAAGGCGCCATCCCCATATTGGAAACGTTGGCAAGAGGGATTGCGGCCGCCCAAGAGGCATCCGACCTCCTTCTGCGTGGCCGTTCGGCCCAGCTTTGGCAAGCTGCCCTGCGTGCGGGGCCGCCCGACGCTGTCGAATTCGCCCTGCAAAACGCGCGTTTCCCGTCGGAGAACGACGCGGCTGATTCGATCGCTTGGTGCGCTGCGCGGGATCTCGCAAGCGCGCCCCGCCCTTACACGCGGCTGCTTGGGCTCACGAACCGGGGCTGGCCGCGGCGCTCAGCGGAAGATTCCATCTTTCCCAACCATGTGCTGTCCGCGAGTGAATTTGACGTCGATCCGACGGCCAAGGCGGACCGGCGGCATTTCGAAGCCATCATCGCTGGTGCTACCTGCGAGGTGGTGTTGTCGCGTAGCCGTCGGAGCGCGCAAGGTAGCCGTGTCGGACGAAGCCCGTTGCTGCAGGACCGGCCGGAGGTTCCGCTGTCGCGAGCGCGCGTCCCCGAGCACGCCTGGAACGAAGCCGACCGCTTGATGGCTCGCCCGGCGGACGCAGCGACGGTTGGTCGGATCAGATCGGCGAACACATGCTGGACGAGCTGGCACGAAGAAGGCCTTACGACGTACGACGCGCAGTTTTCCGCAGACCATCCCGCGATACGACGAGCGATCGACCGCGTGCAGTCGGCTACTTCGCTTCGGCGCATGCTGCAGGATCCCATGGGGTTCGTTTGGCGTTATGCGCTTGGTTGGCGAACCCCGCAGGAACGCGAACAGCCCCTCTCGATTGCGCCCGACGCCTTTGGCAAGTTGGTCCACGAGTTGCTGCGGCGTGCGGTCGACTCGCTCGAACCTCGGCCTGGTTATGCGCGAGCATCGGATCATGAGATCGAAGACGCGCTCAAGGACGCTGCTCGAGTGGTGCGAGAAGCATGGCCACTCGAAGGTCCGGTGCCACCAAGTTTGCTTTGGAAGAATACGGTTGACTATGCCGCGTCCTTGGCGCTCGTCGGATTGCTGCGCAAGGAGATCACGGAAACTACCACGCGAAGCTGGACCGAAGTTCCGTTCGGTCAGCCCGAAAGCTTCGTCGCCGAACGGGAGCTCCCTTGGGACGCCACCGTGCCAGTTTCAGTGCCGAACACGCCCATTCGTCTCCGAGGCACCATCGACCGCCTGGACTTGCGGACCGCACCCGCCGCCGTCCGCGTGACGGACTACAAGACGAGCGAGCCCCCGAGGAACGCCGCGCGCATCACCATCGGTAGAGGCTCCGAGCTGCAGCGTGCGCTCTATGGTCTGGCGTGCCGTCAGCTCCTGCCGGGAGACCCGCAGATCGTCGCCAGACTCCTCTACCTGCGGGGGGAGCAATCGGCGCACAGCCTCCAAGATCTCGACGGCGCCATCGAACAGATTGGAGCCTTCGTCAACGTTGTGGTTGCCATGCTGATGCGGGGCACCGCCGTACCTGGCCCGAACTCCTTCGAACGGACCAACGATCTGCGATTGGCGCTGCCCGCTTCTCCCGGCTATCAGCGGCGCAAGCGACTGGCATTCGGCAAGGCGAGCGAAAGCATTGCACGACTCTGGAGTTCGGAATGACGTCTGTGGTCGATGATGCCGAGCGCAGGCGGGCTCTGACGGATCTGGATTCCACGCTGCTGGTGGAAGCCGGCGCCGGAACGGGGAAGACTTCTCTTCTCGCCGGCCGCGTCGTGATGCTGCTGGCGTCCGCCATATCCCCGGGCTCGATCGTCGCCATCACGTTCACCGAGCTTGCGGCCGGCGAACTGCGCCATCGGATTTCGGCCTATCTGGACGCCCTACTCGGCGGCAGCGTTCCGCGCGAACTTCGGCTTTGCCTGCCCAACGGCCCGACGCCTGAGCAAAGACGATCGTTGATGGCAGCGTCCGAGCGGCTCGACGAGCTGACTTGCGGAACGATCCATTCCTTTTGTCACGACCTCCTACTTTCCTATTCGGTGGAAGCTGGAATCGATCCGGGCGCGGAGGTGCTAGACGCGGACCAGGCCGATTTCGCGTTCGATTCGAATTTCGACCGATGGTGGCGAGACCGGCTCGATCGACCTCTTCCGGCGACGGACGACCCGATCGCATCGGTGGCCCGCAGAAATCCTACGGGCGCCGAAGAGCTCTTGCGGGGCTTTGCGAAGTTTCGTCGGCGCTATCGTTCGGCCAGGCCCCTGCCCTCGGACCTGGACGCCGCGGCGGATCTGGAATTCGTGGAGAGCGTTCGTGAATTCCGTCGCTGGTGCGATCACGTCGACGTTCCGCCCGAAGCCGATCCGGATATCGTCGCTCTCGAAACGCTGGCTTCTCACTTCGAGGGAGCTTTCGATCCCTTTCCCGGCTTCGAGCGGCTCTGGGAATTGGCCCATCCACCGAGCTTGGCCATTATGCGCAAAGACGCGTTCGCCTTGCGCGATTACAGGCGTCGCTCCTTGTGGCGGAGGGCGGCCGGGAGAGAAGACGGCGATCGCCTGGCCGATCGGGCGGAGGAATACTACGCCCGATGTCGGACGGCATACGGGACGCTGATGGGTCGGATCGCCACCGCGGTTATCGGCAACTTATCGATCGAGCTCGACGGTGTGCTGCAAGACTACGAGGCCTTCAAACGACGTGCCGCCGTTTTGGACTTCGATGATCTTCTGTACACCTGCCGCCAGGTGCTGCGCGACTTTCCGGTCGTGCGGAATACGGCGGGCGAACGGTTCTCGCGAGTTCTCGTCGACGAATTTCAGGATACCGACCCCGTCCAGGCGGAGATTATCTTTCTGCTGTGCTCCGGCGCCGAGGATGGGACGGCGTGGCACAGGAGACCTCTAAGACCGGGACAGCTTTTCGTTGTCGGCGATCCCAAGCAGGCGATCTACCGATTCCGGGGCGCCGATCTCGCAACCTATCTGACGGTGCGGCAGGCCATCGAGGATCAATTTCCAGGCAACGTAATCAGGGTATCGGCGAACTTCCGCTCGCGCGATCCGATCCTTCATCACATCAACGACTGTTTCTCGCTGCATCTGTCGCGGCAGGAAGCCGGTTACGTCGCGTTGCAAGGCACTCGCAGCGTGTCCGACCAAGTTTTGCCTGGCGTCGCGAAGGTATCCGTCAAGCTCCCTCCCGAAACGCGGGTCGCCAGCGCGCGCGATGAAGAAGCGCGCGTCGTCGCCGAACTCTGCGCTCGGCTGATCGGGAACGTCGAATTGAGGCTCAACGACGGCAAGGTCCGAAGACTGACCGCCGGCGACATAGCGCTATTGGCTCCTGTCTCGACGGATCTGTGGCGATACGAACGCGCCCTGGAGGAGGCTGGCCTGCCCTTCGCCTCGCAGGCCGGCAAAAACCTTTTCAAGAGACAGGAAGCCCAGGACTTGGTGGCGCTGGTCAGGGCCCTGGCCGACGCCCGAGATACCCTCGCCCTCGGGGCCCTGTTGCGCGGACCATTGGTTGGCCTGACCGAGCGCGAACTTCTGGACATCACGGCCGGCCTGCCGCCGTCGGAGGACACTGATCAAATCACAGGACTGACGCTCCTGACCGAACCGGCGACTGTTCAACATGACACCGCACGCGAAGTCCTTGGCGTTCTCCGCGATCTTCGCAGACGCGTGAACGGCACTAGTCCGGCGCTGATCCTCGCGGAAGCGATCGAGCGACTGCACGTCCGCACGATCGTCGCGGCACGGAGCGCGGACCAGGCCGTCAGATCCCTTGCAAACATCGACGGACTGCTCGAGCGCGCCCGTAGCTACAGCGTACGCGGATTCGCGCAGTTCGCAAGGGACATCGACGAAGAGTGGTCCGGCGGATCGAGCTCCGCTGAGGGCATGGTCGAGGCCGACGGACAATCGATCGAGATCGTCACAGTTCATTCTTCGAAGGGCCTCGAGTGGCCGGTGGTCATTCCGATCAACCGCGCATCCATGCCGCGGCGCGCCGAAACCTTCGTGTATCGACGAAGCGACGAGAGTCTTCATTGGGCGCTCGGTCAAATAATCCCACCAAGCTTGGGTGACGCTCTTCTGACGGAGGAGGCCGAAAAGCGGGCCGAAAACTTACGGCTTCTCTATGTCGCGTGCACTCGGGCGATGGAGTCCTTGATCATACCGGACTTCACCTGGAGCAACGACGAGTCGTGGGCAAAGCTGTTGAGCTTCCGACTGGACACAATACCGGAGCTGGATGTCTCGCGCTTTCCCCGAGCCAGCATTTCTCCGCCGAGCGCGGCCGAAAACCTGCAGAGCGCGGAAGTATTCGCTGAGGAGCGGTCGCGGCTCGAGGCTTCGCCAAAGGTTCGATGGATCACACCGAGCGACGGCGATCCGGACGTGATCACGGAACAGCTCGCATCGGAAGCGAGCGACGAAGAACCGCTCCGTCCCCTGTCGGCTCTGGAGGGCGGGCGCATCCGCGGCATCCTTCTGCACAAACTGATGGAAGAGCTGGTGACCGGCGAACTGGAGGAGCGCCTGGAGACGGCGACTTCGAGAGCCGAGCAGCTGCGCGATCAACTGTTTTCCGTGTCGTCGGCCACCGCGCCCGTGGACGCGGCCGAGCTTGCGAGTACGGCCCTCGACACCTTTCGGCTACCCGACATTAAGCCCTTTCGCAATCGACTCAAGGCGGAGGTGCCGATCTACGCGATCGCCCCCGCGGGCCCCGATCATTTGATCGCCGGCCGGGCGGACGCGATCGCAGAAGCCGCCGACGGCAGTACGGTCGTGTTCGACTGGAAGAGCGACATCGCTCCCAAGGAAGCCGACCGTGCGGCTTACAGGCAGCAGCTTGCCCAGTATCTCCATGCAACCGGGGCACAACGCGGAGCGATTGTCTACATGACGTCCGGTCGCGTCGATTGGGTAGTCAATTCCCGATCACAAGTGTAGGCGAAAGTCGGCAAGGCCACCGGCGCGCGCGCCGGCAAGCGCGAGGTACCGGTACTCGCCAAGGATGGCGCTGTTTCCGCGCTTCAAGGTGCCCCCGCGCTCTCCAGACGTTGATTAAAGAATGATCGACACGCAGTAGCGGTTCATAGCGCCTCAGAGCCGAATGGAATGGCAAGTGCCCAGTAGGACACCTGGGCGCGGAGAGGTCGCATCGAATGACTCGCTTCCATGGCGAGGTTATGGACGCTGCAGGACGAGAGGGATTGTTACCCGAAAGGCCGAGACCCAAGGCTTGGTGACAGCTGCGACAGCGGATGGAATAAAGCTCGGTCCGCATGGCAGATGCGCTATTTTGATGAAACTATCGGATTGCTTAGTTCCGCAATCTGAACATCGAGACAGTCAAGAACCTTAGATGCTGCCGTAACAAATTCGTCGAGGTCGTTCGCACGGACTATCCTGTCCCCATCGTTCAACACAGGCAGCGGCGCCGGGAATCTCCCGAGCATGGCCTCTTCAAGACCCATACCAATGATCGACACCGCGCCACCAAGCCTCAGAGCAAGGTTGCCGTTAACACCAGCCCTCAACTTGCTTTCAGAATAATTTGCCGAATGCCGCGTAGTCTCCCAAAGAGAGAAAACATAGGCCTTCATCTGGGCGGCACGCCTATGGACCTCCGCCAGGCCGAGAGAAAGCAGATCAGCACGAGCGGCGGACCTCAAACCCTCCAAAGAAGTGAGCGTGATATTGGTCATTCGCCCAGCATCAATGGCGCCGGACTGATGCCCGGATTCTGACACCAGAATGCCGCGATCCGCGCCGGTATCCTCAACGATGGATTTGAGCGCGAGAATCTTCTCCTTGGGCACCGCGCTCTTCCAGAACTTGCACTCGACGATCCAGTGCAGGTGAAGCCCAAATCGAGAAAACCGGACAGAGACGTCCACAAGATGCTTCCCGCGCACCCCCTGAACTTCCAGATCGGTCGCGGCTTGGCACCCCAGTTCCCGAAAGAGTGCTGCGGTGTCTTCCTGGTACTGCTTCCATGCGGTCATTGACCCCTCCCAAGAAGTGTTGAAGGCCTCCGAGCTTCACATGAGCGCTCGATGACCGAGCGACCCGACGAACGGCAGCGTTACCGCGCAAGCGGTTCACTCACCCCCTAAAGCGCGACAGAAAACCGTCGACGGAGTACCCCGCGCGCGAAGAGCAGCTCAGCTCGCGTCACGTCGAGATAACGAGCGAGATCATCTTCTTCCTCTTTCGAAAGGCCGATGGGAGCTGTTGACCGTCCAACTGTGCCCTCCAATTCCGCCTCTTTGAGCAAAAGTATAGATCGCAGTGGGGCGACACTTACGATGTGAGGAGAATGAGTGGTGAGTTCAGTCTCGTTGGCGTCGCCCGCTTTCTCAAAAAGGTGGCGGTAGACCGATCGTTGAAGGTGTGGATGGAGATGGGCTTCCGGTTCTTCGATGGCCAAGAAGCTGTGATCGCGTTTATTCGCTTCTATGAGGGCCCTCAATTCGAGGGTCTTTAGCGTAAGGAAAATGAGATTAGCCGAACCAAGGCTAGCCTCGGATATCCCGCGGCGGCCATCGTCGGTTAGCAGCCGGATGCTCCGATAAAGTCGGGCGGGTTCTGTGGGCGTGAACCCCAATTTTGGTTGAATATCGTGTTTGGGGCCGCTCATAGCCTTGAAAAGCTCGGCGATCTCCGTCTCTAAGTCTTCGACTTTCGTCGAAATCAGCAATTTTTTCCGTTGCAGCAGAGACCGCCTCGCCAACCCTTGTTCGCTGATCGACGTGTGGGAGCGGTGCTTCAGCGGCAGGAACATTGGGACAGTATCGTTGGCTTAGCTGCACCCTCACGACATTTTGTAGCAATCATTGAACCTTTCTAAACGCCTTAGGACCCATATGACGAACGTTTGGGAGCACGACATGGCCATCTCCAGGCACTCTCGCACGCTGCTTGCTTCCACTGGAGCCGCAGCTCTCGCAGGCACCTCGTTGGCGGCGCTGCTGGCATACAATATTGCAACTCTCGCCGACGCAGGCGCCAGCGCCAGGGACATTTCCCTCGCTGATCCGGATGTTGCGCTCTGCAAGACAGCGGGCGAGAGCGGTCGACCGGGCATGATGCTTCGTCTTGCGCAAACCGAAGTGCCGCGCGCGGAGATGAGTGCTGCCTCTTCTGCACCGGCATTCGCGGACACCGAGCCGCCGCTATGGGACGGCCTCGGATCCATCACCTACAAGATCACGACCAAGAACGAAAAGGCGCAAGCCTATTTCAATCAGGGTCTGCGCCTGGCCTACGCCTTCAATCACGGTGAGGCGCAACGCGCGTTCCGCAAGGCGCAAAAGCTCGATCCCGATTGCGCCATGTGTTTCTGGGGCGAAGCATTGGTGCTTGGCCCCAATATCAATCTGCCCATGCAGGAGGATGCCATCGCGCCCGCTTATACCGCCGCACAGAAGGCGATAGCTCTTGCCGGCAAGACAACGCCTCGGGAGCAGGCCCTGATCAGCGCTCTCGCTGTGCGCTACAGCAACGATGCCAAGGCGGAACGTGCGCCGCTCGACAAGGCCTATGCCGCCGAAATGGCGAAAGCCGCGGCGCAATTTCCCAACGACAACGAAATCGCCACGCTTTATGCCGAGGCGGTGATGGATCTCAGCCCGTGGGATTACTGGAAAAAGCCAGTTGGCCGCGAACCCAACCCGCAGAGCGTACCGATCGTGCCGACATTGGAGCGAGTGCTGGCGCGCAATCCAAATCATGCCGGCGCGATCCATTTGTACATCCATGCGGTCGAGGCCTCTGACCGACCCAAGCGCGCGGAGCCCTATGCGGACCGCCTGCGTAATTCGGTGCCCGGCGCCGGCCATCTCGTGCACATGCCGAGCCACATCTATTATCGTGTTGGGCGTTATCTGGACGCTCTGCAGGACAATAAGGCCGCTGTCAAAGTCGACGAAAAATATCTGGCTGACACCAACGCGCCTCCCGGCGTCTACAGGATGGGCTATTATCCGCACAACGTGCACTTCGTGATGGCGTCCGCGCAAATGGCGGGCGACGGGAAAACCGTAATTACAGCCGCGGAGAAGTTGGGAACGCTCATTCCGGATGAGGCCGCCCGTGGCATCGCGCTGGTGCAGCCCGTCAAAGCAGCGCCGTATTTCGCGCACGCGCAGTTCAGTTCACCGGAGGCCATCCTGGCGCTACCCGACCCGGGTGATGCTGTCCCCTACGTCAAAGCGATCTGGCTCTATGCCCGCGGCGTGGCGCTGGCAGCGCAGGGCAACTTCGAGGCCGCAACGGCGGCGGCCGATGCGATCGAGAAATTGGAGCGCGAGTCCGACTTCAAGCTCCTGAAGGAATCCAACATACCGGTACAGGAAGTGCTTCGTATCGCGCGCACCGTGGTCATGGGGCGCGTGGCACAGGGTAAAGGCGACAAGAGCGGCGCCGTTGTCCAGTTCGAGCAGGCGGCTAACTTGCAGGATGCCTTGCCTTATACGGAACCGCCTTATTGGTATTATCCAATCCGGCAGTCGCTCGCAGCAGCCTTGCTGCAGGCCGGTCGCTACACTGAGGCGAAGCAGCAATTCGAGCTTGCGCTGCGGCGGGCACCCGCCAACGGCTGGTCGTATTACGGTCTGGCCGAGCTGCATAAGGCACGCGGCGATGCCGCTGGCATGCGCAAGGCCCGGGCTAATCTTGCGAAAACCTGGATTGGCGACCGCAAGCTGTTGCAGATTTCAAATCTTTGAAGCGTGACGCTCACCTTTATAACATCCAGCACCGACCGGCGCTCAGCCGGCCACGCGCTGCCATGTACGCGGAAACGTTTGCTAGTATGAACAGGCAGTTGCGCTCTCATAGGATCGGCCCCTCGTGATCGCTGCGGAACAATCCGCCCGGACACCTTCTCCTACTAGCCGTTCTCGACCTATGGCTAATACCCGGCCCAACTAGGGTCTCCCCTGTCGTGAGCTGAAAATGGAGCGAGCCAAAGCCTTGCCGAATTGAAAGGGCGGTCGAGTAATGAGCGATTTGTTCATGGAAGCATGGGGGTCGGGCGTGCCCGTCGTGTTAGTGCACGGTTCACTGGCAACAGGATCCGACGAGTGGCAGGCTCAGCGACCGCTGGCCGACAGCGGCTTTCGTCTGATAGTTCCGGACAGGCGTGGTTATGGGCGAAGTCCCGCGGCTCAAGGTGAGGATTTTCTAGTCGATGCCGACGACATTGCCGGTCTCATGGGCAATGGCGCGCACCTTGTAGGGCATTCCTACGGTGGTCTCGGCGTGCTGTTCGCCGCCGCCCGCCGTCCCGAAGCGGCTCTATCTATTACATTACTGGAACCCGCTACCTTCGCGTTGGGCCAGCACAATGAAGCAGCGAGGACACTCGTGGGAGAGGTTCGCTCTCTCTCTCTCTGGGATCAGAAGGCTCCGGACGAGGAATGGGTCATTCGTTTCCTGGAAACTGTGGGAAGTGATCCGAGCGCTCTTTCCCCCGAACTGATCGCCGCTGCAGTGCCGCTTGTACCCGTCTTCCGCCGCGGTCGGCCGATCTGGGAGGCTGAACCGCCGCTTGCTAAGCTGGCGTCTGCCCCCTTCCCCAAACTCGTGATATCGGGTGGGCACAGTGCAGGCTTCGACGCGATCTGTGACGACCTAGCGCAACGAATCGGCGCTTCCCGCATGGTGATCGAAGGTGCCGGCCACGAGATCCAGTTCACCGGAGAGCCGCTCAATCACGCGCTAATGACTTTATGGAGCCACTCGTCTCCTTGAATGCGAGAGTTAGTAGCTCTACGGCAGATCATTACCGTTCGAAGGTACAGGACCGCTAAGGTTCATGTGGACCGCGGAGTGTTCAATGCCCGATCTGAGAGTAACCCCGGTTTGGTTAAGGTTTGCTTATTCCATTGAAGGGCTGTCCAAACGCGGTCATGCGAGGGCATTGCTTCTGGCTCGCGAGTTCTGCGACTCAAATGTTTCATGGTTGACGTTTGCAATCTCGAACGCCGCGGCAATGTCAGCAGTTACGCCGATAACGCATTCGAATTTGGGCCGTGAAACCGGCCGACGTCCGGTTTGGGGTCGTCCCTTTCGGAACTCGGGCCTCGTGACAGAGATGTTCGCTCTACCCTCGGAAGCGGACATCGTCAGGTGACAACGGCAGGTCCGAAAAGTGCCAACAGAAGACATTCAAACGCGGGAACCGCGCGGCGGAGGCGGCTAACGGTCGGGCCATAAATCCCATAGACTGCTTCGAACGTCGGTCCGTCAGACGTGCTCACTTCGATACCCACGCGGGGAACCTCCTGACCGTATCGCGCGCAAGATCGGCGAGGGACAGGTGTATCAAAAAGAAGAAGCCCGCGCCGATTTCGGCGCGGGCTCTTCCGTTATCACCAAAAGTTCGGTCGTTCAGTCGACCTCGTGCACAACGGTTCGGGTGCCGGGATCCACCAGCATCACGCGGTCATTGGAGTAGACGTAGCGATACCTGCTGACAGAGGGCCCCCAATCTGCCGGGACTGCTTCAAGTTCAACGCTGGTTGGGACCTTGGCGCCGACAACGATTTTTTCTTGTGTCGTCATGGACCGAACCTTCTTCTCAGTGACGTAGCTCTTGATCTTGGTGCGATACTGCGGCTCGATTTGAATAGCCGCATTTCCGGTGCCGGTGGTGGTGGTAACGGTGGTCTGCGCAATAGCAGCCGTCGCCAGGATCGACGCAGCAGCAGCAATCGTGAAAAGTTTCTTCATCGTTATCTCCTAAGCCGCTTGAGTGCGGCGCTGCCTAACGCCGAAGAAAACTAAAATGTTCCGCCTCTCTTACGCCGCGTTTCCTCTGGCCCGTCGGCTGTCCAACGCTTTGTCGATGGTAAATTCGGCATCCAATACCGCGTCGGCCCGAGTAAGTGCGATGCCAGTCCGCATTCTGGTTGCGTCAAGAAAGACAATCCATTTCCAGCAAAAGGGAATTGTCGCTTGAATGATTTCAAATTGAATAGCTTTGTATTCCATGGCCGCGATCTCAAATCGCGACCACGGCCGCTGTTGCAGTGACGGCAAGAGTCACGATTGCAAAAGCAAGTCCGATGAGTTTCAAGCCGTTTGTGTCCGCCATTTTGATCCCCGTCAATTAAGATAATAATTCGCCTTGCTTAGTGAAGTTTCAGGTCAGGCCCTTATCCAAAAGCATATCGCAGCGAGACGGTGATACCGGCTGCCATGAGACTTGCCATCGCGCCCAGCGTCCAATCGGGTCTAGCACTTCGAAGAGCTAGGCGGATCAGAGCCTTTGCGAAGTTTGCCATCCTCCTTCACCAACTCTCAGATCCTAAGCGAGCTAGATAAGAAAGGCCGCAGCACGTCAGTTCTTCTGGATCGCTTTCACCAGCTTGCCATTTTCCGCTTAAGTACCTCTCAAGCGAGCAACGACGCGGATCGGCGGCGTCGACGTCGTCGTGCGTCGCCAAGTGCAAGTTCCACGTTCGCTGCACAGCAGTCTTCAGAGGAGAATCGTCGTCCATCTTTGACTCCAAGATGCCGTTCTTAGATTAAATTCGTTTGCCTTGAAAAAGTTGCCGCTTTTTCCCGACACCATGATGCTTGGCGAGGAATTTGGAGTGGATGCCGACGACGATGGGCTGGTGGGTTGCGGGTGAGAAATGTTCTCGGAAATTAGGAACGAGGCCGTAGCGGCCGAGTTAAGGCGGCAAACTCACTATTGATGGAGGAAGGCCATGGCCCGTGCGACAGCCCATCCGGATCATCAATGCATCTCGAGCGAAGACATTCATGGAACCGAGGTTTATGGAGCAGATGGAAAGAATATCGGTGAGATTGATCACCTCATCATCGATAAGGTGTCAGGTCGCGTGGCCTATGCCGTCATGAGCTTTGGCGGATTTGTTGGGTTAGGCCACAGCCATTATCCCATCCCTTGGGGCGCTCTAACATTTGATACGTCGCTTGGTGGTTTCCGAACAAATATCACCGAGCAGCAGTTGAGGGACGCGCCTGAGTTCAGTGATGACTCGTGGCAGGATCGAGACTGGGAAACGCGCACCCACCAGTACTACGGGACACCCACGTACTGGGAGTCGCGAGGCGGCCTAATACGCTAGGCTGCGCATCTGAACAGGCGGCTGGAGCCAGCCAGCCAGCCCATCAAAAGGCCCGCAGTGCTGCAAACACTGCGGGCCTTTTTGAGCCGGATGTCTGCTAAGGGCATCGTGTTGCAATCCTGGCGAATTGGCCCGATTGACCTTAACGGGCCCAATTTGGGTTGTCGGATCGGAAGCTAAAACATCCTCAGAACTGCGACCTTCGAGAACAGCCGGACATAGATGAATCGGCATGGGAATCCCTCTTCCGCATACCCGTCTCAGCCTATGGATGCGCCGGCGGTTGCCCGGCTTATTCCGAGCGCCAGAATGCGATGCAAGAGACCCAGGTAATCAAGTCCGTCATGCCCTGCCGCTGTAGCGAACTCTTGGCTCTTCGCGATTTCGGGATTGGGGTTCGCTTCAATAAAATACAGGGTACCGTCGGCAGAGAGGCGAAAATCGATGCGCGCGTATCCGTCGAGCCCCAGTGTTCGGTAGATGCGTTTCGCTGTTCGCTGAATGCGGGCGCGTACCCCCGGCGCAAGGTCCTTGGCCGGCCCATCTACAATTCCCACGCGCTCCTGATAACTGGGATCGTGTTTGACCTTCTCGGTGGCTATGGCCTGGCCGCCCATGGTGCCGAATTTCAGTTCCCAAACCGGCAACACTCGCAACCGATTGTTGCCGAGCACGCCGACATAAAGCTCACGCCCGTCGATATATTGCTCGGCGATCGCGGCGGTTCCGATCCGCTCGTGGACGAAGGCGACGCGCTCCGCGAGCTTCTCGTCCGTATCGACGACGGATGCCTGCGAGATCCCCCGGGATCCATCCTCGTTCAGGCTCTTGACGATCAACGGCAGCGCAAGACGCGCTGGGCGTTTGACCTTTCGGCGCATCGGGAATACGGCGAAGGCCGGCACCGCGATCCGGCGATGGTGCACCAATGTCTTGGACAGATCCTTACCGCGCGCCAAGATCAGACCACGCGGGTTACACCCAGTATACGGGATCTGCATCAGTTCGAGATAGCTTGCGACGTGCTGGTCATACGTGGGCTCGTTGTGAAACTGCTCCAGCAACGTGAACACCACGTGCGGCTTGAAACTTTCGATCTCCTCGCGCACCGGCTTGATTTCCTCCTGCGCACCGAGCGGGCGAACATCATGGCCGGCCGCACGCAAGGTGCTCACGACGTCGTATTCTGTTTTCCATTCGTTGATTTGCCGTGCCGTGTATCCGTCGGTGGAGTCCGGGGGCACGAAGTCCGGATGCATGAGCACCAGAACGCGCAGGCGTCTCATAGCGCGATCCACTTTCGCCGCGAAGGACCGAACAGCGCGTGCATGGTCTTGGCGGTCAACAGGACGGTGAAGTCAGTAACAAGCTTTCGATCGGAGCCGACAGCGCGCAGATTGAGCTCTCGGCAGCGGGAGATCATGTCGTCAAGTACAGCATCAAGCGTGAGTTGGTTCTCGCCCGTCCACCGCGCGACCAGTTGCCTGAAGTGGGCGCGGTGCCGCCTGATGAATGCAGAAGCCGGCTGCCCCCGGCGATGCCGTGGATCGGCGGAAAAGAGCCGAGAGAGGTCGCGGTCGTAAGTCTTCGGTGGCCTAAAGGCGTAGAACGCCTGCTTCTTTTTATAGTGGTCGCCGAGTGTTTGGCTGAGTTCATGCAGCGGATCGACACGCTCCCGCGTCGTGACTAGCGGCCGCTTCCCGGCGATTTCCTCCATCAGTTCGTCGACATATTCGAGCTTCTTCAGCGCTGGCCAGCCGGCATAGCGCGTCCGCCAGTTTGAACGCGGCCGCAGCCACACCGCGAAGGTTTCAGCGAAATCCTCGTCCGGATGGCTCTGTGCGTACCAGAGCCGAAGATGCTGGACATATTGCCGGCTGGCCGGATTGGGCCGGTAGTAGCGTGGGTAGTGTTTTGAGGACCGGCCGAACAGCTGCTGCCAACGCCGGCGGCGCTGCAGCTGATAGCCGTGCTGGATGGCATGGCCTGCCTCATGGCGGAGGATGGCCATGCATTCGGACCACGTGCCACCCTCGACGTCGAGCATCATTTTCTTCTCGAGCTTCATCAGGCGGGGATGGGTGAGATAGAATGGGATGGCAATGCCGGGCACATCTGCCGGACTAAACCATTCGCTCGATATCCATGTATGTGGCCGCAGCCGGATGTCCCGCTCTTCCAGCTCTTCATAAAGAGTGCTGATACAATCCTCGAGCCAATTGCCTTCGACCGCAACCCTCAGACTACTGAGGCGCTGCTGGAGCAACTGCTCATCCGATAGGCTTTCCCAAGCATATTTCCGGCGGGGCATAGGCACTAGAATTCATAACAACTGGGTACTCAGATGGTGTCATAGGATGCTGCTGACAACAACCGCCGAGTCTCCGCGGCGCGCCGTTGTTCAGCGACCCTCGTCGGCTTTGGGTTCAAATAACGGACCTCGACGTAGCGCGATCGGCACGTCGGCTTTCCGCCGAGCAACGGAAATCAGTCGGATATGGGATGTTATGGAAGCAGTCGGCCAGTGGTCGAGGCCTACTAGCTGCCTTCAGCCCGACTGAGTGTTTCCAACAGACGATCCAGGAACGCTGCTTGGCCTTTCAGGATCTTAAGTCGCGCCTCGGCAATGCCAAACCAGGACGCGCGATCAATCTCAGGAAATGATTGCCGTCGCCCAGACCGCGGCGGCCATTCCATCTCGAACGTGTTGCTCTGAAGATCGGCTGGGTCCCAGTCCTCTTCAATTGCCCACATGTGGACGACCTTGCCGCTTGGTTGCTTGGCACTGCCAAGCGGAATTGCTTCGCCGCCCGGACGGTAGCCGGTCTCTTCGGCGAACTCACGCACTGCGGCCGAAAGCGGGGATTCGCTAGGCCCAATCAAGCCTTTCGGAATGGTCCAGGCACCCTGATCCTTACGGCTCCAGAACGGACCGCCCGGGTGCCCGAGCAAGACTTGAACGTCCTTGTCCTTTTGGTGGAACAGCAAGAGGCCTGCGCTCTGTATCTTGGAGAGGCACGGACATGCATCGACGCAAACCTAGGAAACTGGCACATCGTCGTATTGAGCAGGGTCAACTACCGACTAGGCGGGGAGTTTCCCGTCTTTAAGAACCCTACTCGTGGACCGGCCAATCTAAGGTTGACGCCTGCGTGCACCCTCCAAGCAGGATCATAACTCACCCGTTAGGTGGGTCTGTGAAAGCTGTGCGAACCCCCTCCTGCTCCACGACACGGGTTACTGGGGCTTAATCGCGCCTATCCCATCGCACGGAGAAAAAGGTCCTGGAATATTGTGGCGGAGGGAAAGGGATTCGAACTGGCGGTACGCGCATCCAGCGCGAGGTGTCGGTGGCGGTTCTGAATAGGCAAGAAGCCGGTCATCGAGCCGCGTTGTCGCCCTGCCCCTGCCGATCACGTTGTCGGGAGAAGATGGTCAGCCGGCTGCCAAAAAACACCGTTTGAAAAACCGTTTTAGTTCGGCCGCCTCAAACGGTTTTCTTCGCTAAGTCTCTGAGAAGCTTGGTGGGCGCACCAGGGCTCGAACCTGGGACCCGCTGATTAAGAGTCACAGACCTTCCGATTTGTACTCTGAAGTCGCCGATTGCCGCACCGCCAAGGCAGCAAGCTTCTCGAAGAGCGAATTTCGCGTACACGTTGAACAGAACGGCCGAGGCAAAGGTCTCGCGAATTCACGAGTACCGGGTCCCAACATGCGCAAGCGTAACACCGACAAGCTCGCCCGCGCTAAAGCACGGCCCAATCCCGCCCAATGGGGCGAGGACGAAATAATGACTCTGATCGAGGCTGCTGCTGTGTTTTTTCCGGAAGGCCCATTGACATTATCATCATTGCGCAGGGAAGCGGCCGCTGGGACTCTTGAAATCGCCAAAGTGGCGGGCAAGGATCTGACCACGCCTCGTTCTATCCGCAAATTGGTCAAGCCATCATGCCGGGCCGCAAAGCCAAGCCACCACGACTCTGGTTCAGAGAGGACGACAACACCTGGATCATCCTCGACCGTGGCCGGCAAATCCGCACAGGCTGCAGCCGCGACGACGTTGACGGCGCTGCGAAAGCGCTCGAAACCTACATCGGCGGACGGCACACAACCACGATCGGCGCAACCGATCCTGACGTCCTCGCCATAGCCGACGTCCTCACAGCCTACGAAATATCCAAACGCCCCAAGGACAAAAATGACAAGCGCGCGTGGGCGCAACACGATCTGCTGCTCATCCGGCTCCTCGATCTCAATGGCTTCTTCGGTGACAAGACGGTCGGGAAGCTCAGGGGCCAGCTCTGCCGCGACTTCGTAGACTGGTCCACCGGCACGCCGAATGAAAACAACAGGCAGGCCGGGATTAGGCCACGTCAAGGCAACGTTTCCGATCAAACCGCGAGGCGGCGGCTCGAGGATTTGCGGGCTGCTGTCAACGCGTACCACGCGGAGCACACGCTGAGCGTCGTTCCGAAGATTACCCTGCCTCCCAAGGCCGAAGGCCGTCACCGCTGGCTGACGCGCACTGAAGCCGCGCGGCTGCTTGGTGCCGCGATCGGCTACGTTTGGGACAACGGACGAGGGTCCTGGAAGCGCAAGGAAGATGGCATGTTATTGCGTCGCGAGCGTTGGATCATCCGGCGACGCTATCCAGCTACCCGCTTTTGCCTGATTGGCGTTTACAGCGCACGGCGCGAGGAAACGATCCGGCGAACACAATGGCTCCCCACTACCACGCATCCCTGGATGAACCTGGACGCCATGGTCTATCAGGGCAAAGGCGCTCTGGAGCGGTCGACCAAGAAGAGGCGCCCTCCGGCAAAGATCGCCAGCCGCCTGCGCCCTCACCTGCTCCGCTGGCGCAAGATCGACCAAACGCGGTCGGCCGAGCTGCGCGCGGCTGGCATTCTGGAGAACGGCGAGCAAATCCGGTTCGTCGTCAACCGCATGAACGACGGCCAGCCGCTTGCCGGCAAGATCAGGTCAGCTTGGGAGGGGATTTTGGAGGATGCGGGGCTCGGTGATGATGTCGTCCGGCACTCACTACGCCACACAGCGGCGACCTGGCTGATGCAGGCCGGCGTAGACATGTGGGAAGCTGCCGGCTGGCTCGGGATGACGGTGGAACAGCTAGAGGCAAACTACGGCCATCATCACCCGGATTTTCAGGAAGAGGCAGCAGAGGCGTTTAGGGGAAGACGGTAGTTGCCATAAGGCGGCTCATTCGAGCTATGCTTCGTACCTCTGTAGTGCGACGCCTCCCCACCGTCTTATCTAGACATATCAAGGAGCTGAAATTGGATTACGAAGAAGAGATCAACGCCCTGCACGCGGAGACTTTGGCGATGAGCATCATCATCGGCCAGATTCTGTCCAAATTGGCGACGAACCCATTGCTCCGCCCCTCGATCGTGGAAGGCTTCAACCAAGCTGCTGAGGTCGCCGACAGCGTGGCTATTCGGTTCGGCAAATCAGCCTCTCCCGAACATACGGTCAAGACAATCCGCATTATCGAGGAAATACGGACCGCAGTGCTCGGAAACGAGGGCAAGCAGCCGCGGCACCAAGTCTAGTCGGCTAGTCTTTCTTGATGACGCGCGGGCCAATCATATTGGGGAAAAAAACGGCCATAAAACCTTCGCCATAGGGCAAACGATAGCTGCGCTTGTCATCGTCGACGTTGAATGAAAATTCCCGCCATCTCTCAAGAAACATCTTGGGATCGAGTCCAAGAATCTTCCCGGGGTTGTCGGGATCCGGTGGCCCAAACTTTGCGACCAACTCGACACGTGCGCCGGGAGGGATGTTCCCAACACTCCCGAGAGGAACGATTTCGTTGCCGGCGACAATTTCGAGCGGAAGGCTTGTTCCGTCCACCGCCGAGACGATCGCTGCGGATTTGATTCGCAATTCAGTTTTCGATTTATTCATTCCGGGAAATCGCAAGGCAAAAACGTTACGCGCTGAAAGCGGGCCGCCTTCCATCGAGACGTTGGTGAACCAGATCAGCGGGCCTTCGTCTTCGGCAATGGGCGGCTGGGCCGCCGACTTTGATCGCGCCTTAAGATCCGTGTTCTCGCCCCGCAGTCCGTCGCGCTCGGTCTTCAGCGTAGAAATTTCACGCTCGTATACCGTCTTCGCAAACCAGAAGGTCGATCCGGCCACAACTGCCATTACGGGCAGCAATGCCTTCCAAGCGGAAAGAAGCTTCTCAAGGTGATCCCCGAACTCGGCCACCAGTTCTCCTTCAATTCATTGCGCATTTCATTGCGCGCAAAAATCGTCGAAAGTATAAGTACTTGAAAGGATGGTCGGAGTGGCAGGATTCGAACCTGCGACCCCTGCGTCCCGAACGCAGTGCTCTACCGGGCTGAGCCACACTCCGACTTGGAACGCGGCTTATAGCCTTGGGTTTCGGCGACCGCAAGCAGCCGAATTAAGGAAATTAATCACAGTGAATGTTGGCCTGAAAACCCAGATTTTGCCCGCCGGCGAGGCCGCCGTGGCGGCTGCCGCGCGTGCACTTTCAGCGGGCGGACTGGTGGCGTTCCCGACCGAGACGGTCTACGGCCTCGGCGCCGACGCCACCAATCCGGCCGTGATCGCCCGCCTCTACCAGGCCAAGGGCCGGCCCGCCTTCAACCCGCTGATCGCCCATGTCGGCGATCTCGCCGCCGCGCGGCAAATCGCCCGGTTTGACGCGGCTGCGACGGCGCTCGCCGAAGCGTTCTGGCCCGGCCCGCTGACGCTGGTGCTGCCGAAGACGGAAGGTTGCGCAGTCGCCGATCTCGCCACGGCGGGCCTCGATACGGTTGCGGTCCGCATTCCGGCCCACCCGGTGGCGCGCGACATCCTGCGCGAGTTCGGCGGGCCGGTTGTGGCGCCGTCCGCGAACATCTCGGGCCACGTCTCGCCGACTACCGCGGCCCATGTGCAGAGCGACCTCGCGGGGCGGATCGACCTGATCGTCGATGGCGGTGCGGTCGAGGTCGGCGTCGAATCGACCATCGTCGGCTGCTTTGACGCGCCGATGCTGCTGCGCCCCGGCGGCCTGCCGCGCGCCGAGATCGAGCGCGTGCTTGGCCGCGCGCTGGTGCAGCCGGCGGATGCCCAAAGCGAAAGCGGGCAGCCGCTGGCGCCGGGCATGCTGGCCTCGCATTACGCGCCGCGCGCGCGTGTGCGGCTCAATGCCGTCGCGCTCGAGCCGGGCGAAGCATTGCTCGCGTTTGGCCTCGGAGCAATTTCGGGAATTGACGCCGCCTCGAGCGTGATGAATCTGTCGGAGCGCGGCGATCTCGACGAGGCCGCCGCCAACCTGTTCGGACATCTTCGCGCGCTCGACAGCAAAGGCGTGCGCACCATCGCGGTGATGGCAATTCCCGACGAAGGATTGGGCGAAGCCATCAACGACCGGCTGCGCCGCGCAGCGGTGGGGCGGGAATGAAAGAGAAAAAAATGAATATCGTCCAAGGATCTGTCCAAGGATCTGTGCAAGGTTCCCTGCCGCCGCTTCCCGCCGAGTTGATCGCAAAATTTCGCGCTATTGTCGGCGACAAATACGCGGTGACCGATGCCGCCGATATTGCACCCTACGTCACCGAGGAACGCGACCTGTTCCACGGCCGCTCGCCACTGGTGCTGCGGCCGGGTTCGACGGCAGAAGTGTCCGCGATCTGCAAGCTCGCCAGCGAACACAGGATCGCGCTGGTCCCGCAGGGCGGCAATACCGGCCTGGTCGGCGGGCAGACGCCGCATCATGGCGAGGTCGTCGTGTCGATGCGGCGGCTCGACAAAATCCGCGAGATCGATCCCGCCTCCAACACCATGACGTGCGAGGCCGGCGTGGTGCTGCAGATCGCGCAAGCTCGCGCGGCCGAAGTCGATCGCCTGTTCCCATTGTCGCTCGGCGCCGAGGGCAGTTGCACCATCGGCGGCAATCTCTCCACCAATGCCGGCGGCACGGCGGCACTCGCGTATGGCGTAGCGCGCGAGATGGCGCTCGGGCTCGAGGTCGTGCTGGCGGATGGCCGGATCCTGAACGGATTGTCCAAACTGAAAAAGGACAATACCGGCTACGATCTGCGCAACCTCTTCATCGGCGCCGAGGGCACGCTTGGCATCATCACCGCGGCGACGCTAAAGCTGTTTCCGAAGCCGCGTGCAGTGGAGACCGCCTATGTCGGTCTCCAATCGCCGGCGCAGGCGCTGAAACTGTTGTCGATTGCGCAGAATGAGGCCGCCGGCAGCCTGACCAGCTTCGAATTGCTGGCCGACATCGCCGTCGATTTCAGCCTGCGTCACGGCATCGACATCCGCGATCCGCTCTCGACCAAGCACCCCTGGTACGTGCTGATGGAATTGTCGTCCTCGCGCGACGACGCGCGTGACGCGCTGGAAGCGATCCTCGCCAAAGGAATGGAAGAAGGCATCGTCGATGATGCCGTGATCGCGGCAAATCTCTCCCAGCGCGCCGCGTTCTGGAAACTGCGCGACGAGATGTCGGCGGCGCAGAAGCCGGAAGGCGGCTCGATCAAGCACGACATCTCGGTGCCGGTTGCGGCCGTTCCTGCGTTCATCGAGGAAGCCAATGCGGCGGTTGTAAAACTCATTCCGGGCTCGCGGCCGGTGCCGTTCGGCCATCTCGGCGACGGCAACATCCACTACAATGTCAGCCAGCCGATCGGCGGCAATACCGCCGACTTCATGTCGCGCTGGCATGAGGTGAACGAGGTGGTGTTCGCGATCGTGCTGCGGATGGGCGGATCGATTTCCGCCGAGCACGGCATCGGCGTGCTCAAGCGCGACGAACTGCCCGACGTCAAGGACAAGGTTGCGATCGAACTGATGCGCGGCATCAAGGCGATGCTCGATCCGCTCGGCATCATGAATCCGGGCAAGGTGCTGTGACAGCACCCGCGACGAAGCCCGTGTCTGCGCTCTCCATCACCGACATCGTGGATGCCGACGTCGCGGCCGGGATCGCGCTGTGGCAGGCCTGCGGCCTGACGCGGCCGTGGAACGATCCCGCCAGCGACATTGCCCTCGCCCGCCGCGGGCCGAACTCGACCGTGCTGATCGGCCGCGAGGGTGGCGCGATCGTCGCGACCGCCATGGTCGGCCATGACGGCCATCGCGGCTGGGTCTATTACGTCGCCACCGATCCCGATCGCCGCGCGCAAGGCTATGGCCGCGCCATCATGAACGCGGCCGAGGACTGGCTGCGCGCGGCGGGCATACCGAAACTGCAATTGCTGGTGCGGCCGGAAAACTCTGATGTCGCCGCGTTCTATCAGTCGATCGGATTCGGCGAGCAGCAGATCCTGTTCTTCGCGAAATGGCTCGACGGCCGCGAGCCGCCGCGGTGAGCTGAGGGATTGCCATGAGCCTCGCAGATCGTGTCCGCGTCAAGAACGTCAGCGTGCTCTCCGACCGGCACTATCGGTTGGAGGAAGTCGAGTTCGACTATCGCCGCGGCAGCGGCGAATGGCAGACGATGAAGCGGGAGGTTTTCGACCGCGGTCATGCCGCAGCGCTGCTGGCGTACAATGTCGCAAGCCGCACCGTCGTGCTGACGCGCCAGTTCCGCCTGCCGCCCTATCGTGCCGGTCACGACGATCTCATGATCGAGGCCGCCGCCGGCATGCTCGATGACGAGACTCCCGAGAATCGGATTCGCACGGAGGCGGAGGAGGAAATCGGCTATCGATTGCACGATGTGCGCAAGGTGTTCGAGGCCTTCATGAGTCCCGGTTCGATTACGGAGAAGCTGCACTTCTTCGTCGCCGAATACGAAGCTGCGATGCGGGTCGGTGACGGCGGTGGACTGGCCGACGAAGGCGAGGACATCGAGGTGCTGGAATTGCCGATCGACCAGGCGCTCGCGATGATATCGGACGGCCGCATCGTCGACGCCAAGACGATCATGCTGCTGCAATACGCAGCGCTGAATATTTTTAAGTGAGGACCGTAGACCGTAGGGTGGGCAAAGCGCAGCGTGCCCACCGCACGACCGTATAACCCTCATGGTGAGGAGCGCGTAGCGCGTCTCGAACCATGCGGCCCCGCTGGTGCCACTCATCCTTCGAGACGCGCGAAGACGCGCTCCTCAGGATGAGGTCTGACAGGGAATTGCGAGGAAACGACTCAGGTTGAGTCCCACTTCAAAACAGCGAGCCCTGCCCGTCATCCTCCGGCACCGCCGCCACCTTACGCGGCGCAGCTCGCTTCGCAGGCTTCGGCTCCTCCGCCGCACGCTCCTCCTCCGTAATCGGCAGCAGCAATTGCGCATCGTCATTGACCACGCGGTTGACGCGGCTGGAAATCTCGTGCCAGGCGAATTCGCCTTCAACAGGCCCGCGCAGCAGCGGCATGACGTCCTCGGCGTCGTGGATGCGGCCGTCGAGCCAGCGCTCGAATTCGTCAGGCGCGATCGTCACGGGCACGCGGTGATGCAGCGTGGCGAGATCGCGGCTCGCGGGCGCGGTGACGATGGCGACGCCGTCAGTCTCCTCGCCGTTCGGCCCCATCCAGGTCTCCGCGAGTGCGGCAAAGCCGACGGGACGGCCGTCGCGGCGATGGATGAAGAACGGCCGCTTGCGGCCGCCAGCGTCCTGCCATTCGTAATAGCCGTCTGCCGGGATCAGGCAGCGCCGCCGCTTGATGGCGTTTTTGAATGCGGGCTTGTCGAGAACCGTCTCGGAGCGCGCGTTGATCAGGAGCGTAAATTTACGGGGATCTTTCACCCAAGCCGGCACCAGGCCCCAGCGCATCAGCCGAAAGTGGCGGCCGCCGTTTTCCAGAATCACCACCGGAATCGGTTGAGTCGGCGCGATATTATACCGCGGCGGGAAATTGGGCTGCTCGATATAGCCGAAGATTTGCCGAAGCGCCTCCGGCGGCGAGGTGATGACGAAGCGTCCGCACATTATCTAACCAACATAAGCTTCTGTTTAATAGGTGTTAACCCCAGATGTTAACAGTGGGATGGATGACCTCCACGGCCGCCACAGAAGTGCGATCCGATCCCATGATGCCGCCACCGACGGGCCGTATAGACGAGGCCCGCGCGGAGCAGTTGCGCGCCGCCAACATCAATCCCCGCACCGGGCTCGCCACCGACTATCTGAATCATTTCAACGAAGCCATCATGCTGCTCGAAATGGTTCCGGACATGCCGGAATGCGCCGAGGATTTTCTCACCTGGACCCCATTGTCCTACGCCGAGCACTTCTGGGCCTCAAACTTCAAGGCGCGCGACCTCGCGATCGAGGCTTATGAAGGCGCCGATCCCAAGGTCCGTGCCGATTTCGACAAGCTCACGGCGACCATGACCTCGATCCTGACCGCGGTAGGCAAGGCGATGCGCGAAGCCCAGCAGGACAAAACCCGCGCCACGCTGGCCGAACAGGCCACCGCCTGGGTCAAGCCGCTGGTTGCGATGGCTGGTGGCGTCATCAACGGCCATGCCGAGGCGGACTTCGAGGCCGTGATGTCGAACTAGCCGCCTCACGCTTCGCTTGAGCGGGGCTGCATTAGACCTGCGCGGACCGATCGGGCATGATGGTCCCGGCGAGTTCCCCGCTTACCGGATTCACCCTTGGCCCCTATCCAGCCGATCCGCCCCCAGCTCGCCGTCAGCGGCGCGATCTTCCGCGACGGTAAGGTGCTGCTGGTCCGCCGCGCCCGCTCGCCGGGAAAGGGCTTCTACTCGCTCCCCGGCGGCCGGGTCGAATTCGGCGAATCCCTGCATGCCGCGCTCCACCGCGAGGTGGACGAGGAAACCGGTTTGCGAATCGATATTTTGGGCCTGGCCGGCTGGCGCGAGGTGCTGCCCGGGGCCGGCGGCGGCGGGCACTACGTGATTATGTCGTTCGCGGCGCGCTGGGCGGCCCGGGAGCCGGTCCTGAACGACGAGCACGACGATTTCAAATGGCTGGCGCCGGATGGGCTCGGCAACCTAAAGGTCACCGGCGGCCTGCTGGAGGTCATCGAGGCCGCCCGGAAGCTGGTCTAGGGGGTCCCTACCGGCACCTCACGTCTTGCCTCCGGCGTATTGAGGGGGCATATCGGCCCTCAAATGCTCAAACACGCCCTCGCCGCCCTCATTCTCATTTCGGCATGCCACCTGGCCCCCGCACGCGCCCAGGACGCGGCTGCGCCGTTTGACGGCGACCTGCAGCGGCTGGCTGAGATTCTAGGCACGCTGCACTACCTCCGGGGCATTTGCGGCGCCAATGAGGGGGCGAAGTGGCGCAACGAAATGCAGGCGCTGATCGATGCCGAAACCCCTTCCGGCGACCGCCGCGCCCGCATGATCGCCGGCTTCAACCGTGGCTACAACGGCTTTCAGCAGACCTACCGGACCTGCACACCCGCGGCTTCGGTCGCGATCCGCAGATATATCGAGGAAGGCTCAAAAATCTCGCGCGACCTCACCGCGCGCTACGCGAACTGAAGCCCATGGACGCGATCTATTTCGACCTCGACGGAACGCTGACCGATCCCAAACCCGGCATCACCCGGTCAATCCAATACGCGCTGCAACGGCTCGATCATCATACGATTCCGACCGAGGACGAACTGACCTGGTGCATCGGCCCGCCGCTGCGCTCAAGCTTTGTGAAGTTGCTCGGCGATCACTCCGCGGACCGCGCGGTGACGCTCTACCGAGAGCGATTTTCCGACATCGGCCTCTACGAAAACGGCGTATACGACGGCATCGACGAGGTGCTGACGGCGCTCCGCGCCTCCGGCCACCGGCTGTTCGTCGCTACCAGCAAGGCGCACGTGTTCGCCGAACGCATCATTGACCATTTCGGCTTGCGGAAGCACTTCGAGCGCGTGTTCGGCGCCGAGCTCGACGGCACCCGTGTGGACAAGTCGCATCTGCTGGAATACGCCCTGAAGGAAGTATCGGTCGATCCGACCAAGGCGCTGATGATCGGTGATCGCAGCCACGACATGGTCGGCGCAAAGAGCAACCGCATGAAGGGCGTCGGCGTGTTGTACGGCTACGGTAGCCGGGCCGAGCTGATCGAGGCCGGCGCGCACCGTGTTTGCGCCACGCCCGGAGCGATCCTCAGCTGCATTTCTTGAAGCCTGGCCTGCCGCAAGCCACTCGAAATTGTTTTCATTTGTTCTAAAGGTACACTGCCCTCCCTGGCACCTTGTGGGTGAGAGGGCATGGCGATGGATCACGAGCAACTGGTTCGAAAGGCACGCGAAGGCGACGTCAGCGCCTTCGTCGACCTGACGCGACGCTTCCAGCATTTCGCCTTCGGCTCGGCGCTGGCCCAGGTGCGCGATTTCCAGCAGGCTGAAGATATCGTTCAGGAGGCCTTCGTAGCCGCTTGGTCGGCGCTTCCCACGCTTGACGAACCCAGGGCATTTCCCGGCTGGCTCCGCGGCATCGTCCGCCATCATGCGTTCCGGGTGTTGCGCCGCAAGCAGTTGCATGCCGTGCCTATGGCCGAAGCGGAAGAAATTCCAAGCGACGATCCGACGGCGGAACACATCGTCGAGCAGCGCCGCCAGGCTGCGGCTGCTCTCGCCGCGATCTCAGAACTCCCCGGTGCGCTGCGCGAACCAGCAACACTGTTCTTCGTCCACGAATGTTCGCATCAGGACGTCGCGACTTTCCTCGGCCTCTCGGTCGCGACCGTCAATAATCGCCTGCACGCCGCCCGCACCCATCTGAAGCAAAGGATGCTGACCATGGTCACTGATACGCTGCACGCCCAGGGACTGCCGGACGATTTCGCCAGCCGCATCGGCCGCTTGATCGAAACCCATGGCGACATCGTGGAAGCCCTGTTCGATCCGGCGTCGCCGCCAGATCTCATGAGCGAACTCACCGTCAGCGACGAAGCGCGCAAACAGGGCGTCACCATTCAGGTCATGCAGCGACCAGGCGGCGGCCTTGTCCGCGGCATCGCGACGGCGCCGGTGACCGCGCTGCCGCGCGGCGCCACCGTACTCAACGCGCGCCGACGGGCGACGGCGCCGATCAATCACATGCAGCTCGAACGACTGCTGCCTCTGCTTGCGGCAGCGACCACCGACGGCCGGCAATCCAATGAAGTCGTCGAGACCGGCATCAAGGTCATCGACGTGATGTGCCCGATCCGCGGCGGCGGCAGCGTCGCTATCGCGGGTGAATACGGCACCGGGATCACCGTCAATATGGAGGAAATCGTGCGCCGCATCAGCAAGGGCGTTCATCCCGTTACCCTGTTCGTGCTCTATCCGCCGCCATCCGATATCTGGCCGCCTTCGCTTGACGAGAAACGTTCAATCGCTGATGCGTTGAAGGCGGAAGGGTACAGCGAAGGCACCGTGGGCTCCGTGCAGACGTTCTTTCTCGGCGGCGAACATCAGCCATGGACGACAGAGAAGCTGGCCAAGCTCGCATCGATTGATACCGTCATCCATCTCACGCGCAACATGATCCTCCAGAAGAACTACCCGGGGGTCGACCTGTTGACGACAAGATCAAGGCTGGTGGACGACAACCTGATCGGTGCTGAGGAGCTGGATATAGCCCGGCGAGCGCGCGAAGCGATCGCCCTGTTGGGCGCCGCGGAAGATACTCCGCAAGCGGGAGCGGAAACCGTCGCGCTGCAACGGGCGCGAAAACTACAGGCGTTCTTCTCACAGCCGTTTTTCGTGGCGGAGCCGTTCACGAAACGGCCGGGCTCCTATGTCAGCCGCACCGAGGCCCTTCGTAGCTCCCGGGAGATCCTCGATGGCCGTCACGACGATCTCCCCGCCGACGCGTTTTATTTCACCGGTGGTATCGAGGAGATTCGCGGCCGAATGGGCGGCACCTGATCGGTGCCGGGAACCGCCGCTCGAAATATCGGCACCGCGTTAACCTTTCCTAAAGATGTGGCCTAGGCGGCCCCGTACCGCGTGCTACAGCTTGTCGGGTTAGGATGCGATCCGCCCTGGTTCGCGCGCAGATTTCGTTGAGCTTCATGAGCCGCCCAGCCGCCTTTTCGATCGCCCACGACCCACTTCCCGACCTCGAACAGAAGCAGACTGCCCTTAGCTATCTGAGCGAGGCCTGGGCGGAAGCGCGGCACGATGGCGTCGACGGCGACTGCCTGGCGCAGGCGAGCCTGTTCACGGCGCTCGCCGAACTGGTCTCGACTTATGGCGAGGACGCGGTGGCGAAATTCGCCGAAGGTCTTTCGGCGCGCGTGCGCAACGGCGAGTTTTCGCTGACGCTGGCGAAGCAGTAGCAGCAAAGTTCGGATGTCGTCACCCGCCTTGTGCGCAATTGGCGCACAGGGGCGGGTGACCCAGTACGCTGCGCCTTCTCGATAGAATACAAACTTCTCTGGAATGCTGGGTCGCCCGGTCAAGCCGGGCGACGACAGTTGTATTCGGAACGACCTCCGAGCTACACCCTCAACGTCTCCAAGAACCGCACCGGTTCGCCGGTGGAGGGCGTCGTTACCTCGCCCTCCCACATCACGCGCCTGCCGCGCACGAAGGTGCCGACCGGCCATCCGGTGACGCGCATGCCGTCATACGGCGTCCATCCCGCTCGCGAGGCCACCCATTTGTTGGTGATGGTCTCAGAGCGTTTCAGATCGACGATGGTGAAATCGGCGTCATAGCCCGCCGCGATGCGGCCCTTGCAGGCGATGTTGTACAGCCGCGCAGGACCTGCGCTGGTGAGATCGACGAAACGCTGTAGAGAAAGCCGGCCCGCGTTAACGTGGTCGAGCATCAAGGGCACCAGCGTCTGCACGCCGGTCATGCCGGAGGGCGAAGCGGGATAGGTCTTCGCCTTTTCCTCCAGCGTATGCGGCGCGTGGTCGGAGCCGAGCACGTCGATGATACCCTGCTCGATGCCATACCAAATTCCCTCACGGTGATCGGCCGAGCGCACCGGCGGGTTCATCTGTGCAAGCGTGCCCAGCCGCTCGTAGCATTCCGGCGCGGCCATGGTGAGATGATGCGGCGTCGCCTCACAGGAGGCGACGTCCTTGTGGTCGCGCAGATAGTCGATCTCCTGCTTGGTCGAGATGTGCAACACGTGGATGCGCTTGCCGGTCTCGCGCGCAAGATTGACCAGCCGCTGGGTTGCCATCAGCGCCGCAGTCTCGTCGCGCCATACCGGATGCGAGCGCGGGTCGTCCTCGATGCGGAGCGACTTGCGGTCGTTGAGGCGATACTCGTCCTCGGCGTGGAACGCAGCACGGCGGCGGATTACCTGAAAGATGCGCCGCAGGCTTTCGTCGTCCTCGACCAACAACGCGCCGGTGGAAGAGCCGATGAACACCTTTACGCCGGCACAACCCGGTGCGCGTTCCAGTTCGGGCAGATCAGCCACGTTCTCGCGGGTGCCGCCGATGAAGAAGGCAAAGTCGCAATGCATGCGATGGCGGCCGGCGTTGACCTTGGCAGTGAACGTCTCCTCGGTGACCGTGAGCGGATTGGTGTTTGGCATCTCGAACACCGCGGTAACGCCGCCCATTACGGCGCTGCGCGAGCCGGTCTCGAGGTCTTCCTTATGCGTCAGTCCCGGCTCGCGGAAATGCACCTGCGTGTCCATCACGCCGGGCAGGATGTGCAGGCCCCTGCAGTCGATGGTCTCGCCGGCCGAGGCCTGGCCGAGCCCCCCGATCGCAGCGATCCGGCCATTGGAAATGCCGATGTCGCGGATGCCCTCACCGTCCTCATTGACCACGGTGCCGGATTTTAGAATGGTATCAAATCGCTGATTCATCGCTGCTTCATGGTCCTCTGGCGCTCGCTTTAAGGCCTTGTTGACAGCACCTTAGCGCCTTACGTTCTCATGTGATATCCGGCTCCTGCGTTTTCCCAGGAACTTGAAAGCTCACTGCGAACCGCACTGCAAAAGAGGCCGTTTTACCTAATGAAAGCAGCGTTTCTTCCGGATCGGGGCGTGGTCAAGGTCAGCGGCGAGGATGCACGCAACTTCCTCAACGGCCTCGTCACCACAGACGTCACGCCGCTGCAGCCCGGCCTTGGCCGGTTCGGCGCGCTGCTGACGCCGCAGGGAAAAATCACGACGGACTTCCTGATCACCGAAGCCCCTGCAGGCCACGGCGGTGGCTTCCTGCTCGATGCGCCCCGCGTGCTGGCGCAGAACCTCGCTGACAAGCTCGGCTTCTACAAGCTGCGCGCCAAGGTCGCGGTGGAAAACATCTCCGACAGCATGGGCGTGCTGGCCGCCTGGGGCGGCGAGCCTTCGACGAAGCCCGATCTGGCCTTTGCCGATCCGCGGCACCAAGCGCTGGGCTGGCGCATTCTCGTCCCCGAAGACCTCACGCAAAAGGTGGCCGAGTTGATCGGCGCCGAGCTCGTCGACAGCGAGGCCTACGAGGCGCATCGCATCGCCGTGGGCGTGCCACGCGGCGGCCTAGACTTCATGTACAGCGATGCATTCCCGCACGAGACCAACATGGACCGCCTGCACGGCGTCGATTTCGACAAGGGCTGCTATGTCGGCCAGGAGGTGGTGTCGCGCATGCAGCATCGCGGCACGGCGCGCACGCGGATCGTGCGCGTCACGCTCGAAGATTTTTCGCCCGAAACCGGCGTTGCCGTGCTCGGCGGCGACAAGCAGGTCGGTACCATGGGATCGACTGCCGGCGGCCACGGCCTCGCACTGGTCCGGATCGATCGTGTTGCGGATGCGCTTGATGCAGGACTTTCGTTGACCGCCGGCGGCCTTGCGATCCGGCTGACCGATCCGAACGACCTTCGCGTTCCACCGAAGCAGACCGTCGCATGAGCAAAGTTCTATGAGTAGATCTGCCGCCCGCCTGCACGCCGACGGCAAGACACGGTGCCCGTGGCCCGGCGAAGACCCCTTCTACATGGCCTATCACGACACCGAATGGGGCGTGCCTGAGTATGACGACCGCGCCCTCTACGAAAAACTGATCCTCGACGGCTTTCAGGCCGGGTTGTCGTGGATCACGATTTTGCGCAAGCGCGAAAACTTCCGCAAAGCGTTCGACGATTTCCAGCCGGAAAAGATCGCGCGCTACAACGCCAGGAAAATCGAAGCGCTGATGAACGATGTCGGCATCGTGCGCAACCGCGCCAAGATCGAAGGCGCCGTCAACAGCGCCAAGGCCTATCTGAAGATCATGGAGGAAGGTCCGGGCTTCTCCAAATTCCTCTGGGACTTCGTCGACGGCAAGCCGATCGTCAACCAGTTCAAGACCACGGCCAGTGTACCGGCCTCGACGCCTATCTCGGTCAAGATCTCAAAGGAACTCGGCGCGCGCGGCTTCAAATTCGTCGGCCCGACCATCGTCTACGCCTTCATGCAGGCTACCGGCATGGTCAACGACCATCTGGTCACGTGCTTTTGCCACGAGACCTGCAGCGGCAAACTGCGCAAGCCCCGCCTTAAGGCCAAATGACGGCACGAAGATCGTCCAGCGTCGCCACGCGCGCCTGGCAGCGGATGCTGTCGGGGCGGCGGCTCGATCTGCTCGATCCTTCCCCGCTCGATATAGAGATCGCCGATATCGCGCATGGCCTGGCGCGCGTGGCGCGCTGGAACGGGCAGACCAGCGGCGCTCACATCTTCTCGGTGGCACAGCACACGCTGTTGGTCGAAGCCGTGATGCGTGAGCAGATGCCGCGCGTCGACGCCCGCTTCCGCCTCGCGGCGATGCTGCACGACGCGCCGGAATATGTCATCGGCGACATGATCTCGCCGTTCAAGGCAGTGCTCGGCGGCGACTACAAGGTGGTCGAGAAGCGCCTGCTGGCCGCGATCCATATTCGCTTCGGCCTGCCGCCAATTCTCGCCGATGAAATCACGAGGGCGATCAAAGCGGCCGACCGCGGTGCGGCCTATCTCGAAGCCACCCATCTGGCAGGATTTTCGGTAAGTGAAGCGAAGCGCCTGTTCGGCAGGGACCCCGGCCTCCCCGAGGCCACGGTGCGAGACTATCTGACGCCGTGGACCGCGGCCCGGGCCGAAAAGCAGTTTTTGGCGCGATTCGAGCTACTATCGTCAACGTAGGGTGGGCAAAGGCGCGCTTGCGCCGTGCCCACCATATGGCAAAAATGGTGGGCACGCTTCGCTTTGCCCACCCTACAGATTATAATCGCGGCAACCAAGACTGCCCAGGGAACGCTATGCTTCACGTCTGTTCGCTTGCCGCACTTCCCGACACCGTCAGGACAACCGGCGCCAGCCACATTCTCACGGTGATGGCCAATGTCGATCAGGTGCAGCGCCCGGCCTCGGTGCTCGAGGCCAACCATCTGAAAATCTCGATGGACGATATCATCGAGGAGATGGACGGCTTTGTCGCGCCGGCGCATCACCATATCGAACGAGTGCTGGAATTCGTCCGAAGCTGGAACCGCAGCGCACCGATGGTCGTGCATTGCTATGCCGGCATCAGCCGCTCGACGGCGAGTGCGTTTGCCGCCGCCTGCGCCCTTAATCCGCATCGCGCCGAGATCGAGATCGCCCGGCAAATTCGCGCCCGCTCCCCGATCGCGTCGCCGAACCGGTTGATCGTCAGCCTCGCAGATAAGGCGCTGGGCCGTAAGGGGCGAATGCTGCGCGCGCTGGACGAAATGGGCCCGGGCAGCATGATGGTCGAAGGCCGGCCGTTCCGACTAGATCTGGAATGACGCGGCGTTTGCCGGATGCTGCGCAGCGCCATCAGCGCGTTCACGCACGTCTTTGACGCGCTATGCTTGCGGCGTGATGCGCTGCTGATCCGGGGTCCATTGGCATCGTCCCGGCTCTGCGGAGCAGCGTTGACGGACGATGCTTCGCATCGCCTAGGCTGCACCGCGTCCGGGACACGGATGCGCCCATGACGCCCGGATCGGCGTGAACTTTTAGCAGACAAAGGCACACAAAGGATTGCAACCGGGCTGCCGACGTGGCCGGTTAACGCTCTGACGCGCCTGCCTGGAGGCCCGATGTTCGACGACCCCTTCGCTTTCTTTTCGCTTGTGATCGCGATCGTCGCCCTGATCTTCGCGCGGAAGGCCATGAATGAGGTGGCGGAGTTACGTCAGCGCCTGGAGGCGATGCAGGCCACGCCGGCGGGCGCCGCTGCAGCCGTGCCTCCGCCCCTCACACCATTCGAAGCCTTCGAGCAAAGCCTGCCACCAGCTCCGAGCGGGGCCACACCGACGCCTCCGCCGATCGTTCCCGAGGCGGAATCCACCGCGTCTACTGCCACCCCTGAGGCGGCTGGGCAAGCCGCCGACGGGGCGCCGCCGCCTCCATTACCGCCGACCGATCGCGGCTTCGAGGAAACCGTCGGCACGCGCTGGGTGGTGTGGATCGGCGGCCTGACGCTGGCGCTCGGCGGATTCTTCATGGTGCGCTATTCGATCGAAGCCGGTTTGCTCGGCCCCGGCGTGCGCACCATCCTCGGCGGCCTGTTCGCGCTCGCCTTGCTGCTTGCGGGCGAATGGACGCGGCGCAAGGAAAGCATTTCCACGATCGACGCGCTGCCGATCGCCAATATCCCGGCCATTCTCACCGCCGCCGGAACGGCGGTCGCATTTGCCACGGTTTATGCAGCCTATGCGCTGTACGGCTTCCTGGTGCCGGCGACCGCGTTCATCCTGCTCGGGCTGGTAGCGCTGGGCACGCTGGCCGCGGCGCTGCTGCATGGCCCGGCGCTGGCCGGCCTCGGTGTGGTCGGCGCCTTTGTGACGCCGGTCCTGGTCTCGTCCGACAAGCCGGACTTTTGGGCGCTCTATATCTATCTCGCAATCGTCACTGCGGCGGCCTTCGGTCTGGCGCGCGTCAGGCTGTGGCGTTGGCTCGCGGTCACCACGATCGTTTTCGCATTGCTGTGGACGTTCCCTTGCCTGCAATGCGGCCCCTCGATGGTGGGACCGCATGCGTTCCACGTGCTCGCCGGCTTCATTCTCGCCGCGCTACTCGTGGTGTGCGGCTTCATGTTCGGCCCGCCTGCGGAGGAAGGCCAGATCGAGCCGATCTCGTCCGGCTCGCTTGCGGCCTATCTGCTCGGCGCGACCTTGATCGTGTTGAACAGTTCTCATGCCGACACCGCGATGATCGTGTTCGGCCTGCTGGTGGCGGGCAGCCTTGCGGTTGCTTGGCGCAGCGATGCCGCCGCGGGTGCCGTCGGCGCCGCTGCTGCGTTGGTCTTCGTCGTGTTCGCCGAATGGGCCATTCGCGCCAATCCCGACATGCTGGTGCTGCCCGGCGGCCCGTTGCAAGGCATCGGACCGACCGCCACGGACGGATCAGTGTCGCTCCATCTGATCTCGGCCGCGATCTTCGCCGCAGGCTTTGGCGTGGCGGGATTTTTCGCGCAGGGCCGTTCGACAGGGCCGATCATACCGGTGATCTGGTCGGCCGCGGCCGTGTTCACGCCGCTGGCACTGCTGGTCGCACTCTACGCCCGCATCGCGCATCTCGACCGCTCGATTCCGTTTGCAGTCCTCGCGGTGATGCTCGCCGCCGCTTATGCTGCCGCGACGGAGATACTCGCTAGGCGCGAGGATCGTCCGGGACTACAAGCCTCGATCGCGCTGTTTGCGACCGGCACCCTCGCAGCGCTGGCGCTGGCGCTGACCTTTGCGCTGGAAAAAGGCTGGCTGACGATCGCCCTGGCGCTGATGTCGGCAGGCACTGCCTGGATCTCAACGCAGCGGCCGATTCCGTTCCTGCGCACGCTCGCGGCCGTCCTCGCGGGCATCGTGGTGCTGCGCATCGGCTACGAGCCACGCATCGTCGGCCAGGCCGTCGGCACCACGCCGATCTTCAACTGGCTATTGTGGGGCTATGGCATTCCGGCGGCATCGTTCTGGGCAGGCAGCATCTTGCTTCGTCGCGGCGGCGATGACGGGCCACTGCGCACGGTGGAAGCGGCGGCGATCCTGTTCACGGTGCTGCTGGCGTTCATGGAAATCCGCCACGCCGTCAATAATGGCGATGTGTACCGGCAGAGCGCCGGTCTCACCGAAGTGGCATTGCAGGTCTGCGTCGCGCTCGCCTTGGCGATCGGGCTGGAGCGGCTACGCGTCCGCACCGGCAGCGTCATTCACAATGCCGGCGCGATCCTGCTGACGGCCTTTGCCGGCCTCGCGACATTGTTCGGGCTGTTGCTGCTCGAAAACCCGATGCTCCAATGGATCGATGTCGGCGGCATCGTCATCAACTTGCTGCTGCTCGGTTACGCCCTGCCCGCGGTGCTCGCGCTGCTATTGTCCTATGCCGTCGCGGGCCGCCGTCCGGTCGCCTACGCCAACACGATCGCAGGGGCAGCGCTCGTTCTGGCACTGGCCTATGTAACGTTCGAGATCAGGCGCATCTATCACGGCCCGGTGATTGCGGCCGGCCCGACCACCGGCGCCGAACAGTACACCTACTCGATTGCGTATCTCGCGTTCGGCGTCGTGCTGCTCGGCATCGGCATTCTCTTCAACTCGCAGCGCGCGCGGCTGGCGTCCGCGGTGGTGATCGGACTGACGATCCTGAAAGCGTTCCTGATCGACATGTCGGCACTGACCGGCGTCTATCGCGCGCTGTCCTTCATGTGCCTCGGCCTGGTGCTGGTGGCGATCGGGTGGCTTTACCAGCGGATCCTGTTCCGCAGGCAAGCGGCAGTCCCGGCCGCGCCCACGGGAAGCTAAATTGTGAGCTAACCGACGGATTCGGCGACGAGGCGAATCCTGAACACGGGCTTTTTGGCTTCGTCCAAAAGCTCCATCTGCCATTCGGCGTTCTGTTTCAGGGTACGCGAAAGGCTGCCGAGAAGATTGCCGCAGACCTTGGTCATCTCGGCCCAGGCGGCTTCGCGGCTTTCGAACTCGGATCCCTGATCGGATGCGCCTGCGTAGCGACCGTGGCTGATCCGAAAAAAATACAGCGGCATGACTGATCTCATGTGTTGGGGCCGCCTCCCGGCCTTCTCTGCCGGTCACCAGTTGGAACGAGATTCGCTACCAGGACATGAATGCGCCAGCCCGTATGACTACGGGTCGCGTTCGCCAACACGGTGGAATGGCAGGTGATCCACAGGTTGCGCGATGGTCTCCGAGGCGGCTTGTTTGCCGCCGGCCGCAGGTGCCATTGCCGCGATCAATCGGTCGAGCGGCGCAGCTCCGGGGCGCTCTCGGCCTTCGCGGGTTCGGGCTTTGCCTGCTCCGCCTTCTCGGATTTCACCGGCTCGAGTTTGGCGCTCTCGACCGCAGGCGTCTCGGCCCGCGCCGTTACTTCGGCGCGTGCATCGGTCGTCGCACGCGACGGCTCCTCCCGACGATGTAGCGAGCGCGGTCGCGCCACGGAGCGCGCCATCAGCATCTGAGAGGCGCCCTGATGGCGGAAATCGCAATAGGCAAAGCCCATACCGGAGACGGAGCCGCGGAATGAGCGATCGTCACGCTTGTCGAGATTGAAGCACGGCTCGAACGGCAGCCCTTTGATCGAAGCGCAAACGGCCTGGCCGCGAATCTGCAGCGTGTTGCCGGGCAGACGGACATGGCGGATCGGGCCCGAGCCGCTGAACTGGATGGAACCGGCTGCACCGAGATCGTCGAGAATGCGACCCGCCCCGCGGGTACCGTCAAAACAGGTGAAAGCGAAAACCTTGCCGCTCACGAACCTGCGCGCCTCGTCGGCATTCATCATCCCGGCCAGCGCAGGAACGATCATCGCACTGGCCGTGACGGCCCCCAGAACCAAACGCGCAAGCATGCAGCTACTCCAACTTAACAAGAGCGCGGGCGCCCGCCTTTACCCGCTGCTTACCATACCAACCGTGGCAACATTGGAGCAGGTTGGTTGGTAAAGTCTGAACACCGTTAGAGAATTTTTACCACGATTCGACCGCGGACCTTCCCTGCGAGGATTTCGGCGCCCGCGCCGATCACCTGGTCCAAACCTATTTCGTGAGTAATATCAGCTAGTTTTGCCTTGTCCAAATCGCTGGCGAGGCGGTTCCAGGCAAGTTTGCGCTGCTCGATCGGACACATCACCGAGTCGATGCCGAGAAGGCACACTCCGCGCAAAATAAACGGCGCGACCGAGGACGGCAGATCCATACCGGCGGCAAGGCCGCATGCGGCAATGGCTCCGCCATATTTGGTCATCGACAGCAGGTTGGCGAGCGTGGTCGATCCGACGCTGTCGACGCCGCCCGCCCAGCGTTCCTTCGCCAGGGGCTTGGCGGGACCGGCGAGTTCGGCGCGATCGATCACTTCGGCGGCGCCGAGGCCCTTGAGATAGTCGGCCTCCGACATCCGCCCGGTGGAGGCGATGACGTGGTAGCCGAGTTTCGAAAGCACGGCGGACGCGACCGAGCCGACGCCGCCGGCGGCGCCGGTCACCACGATGGGACCGCTCTTGGGCGTCAGTCCGTGTTTCTCCAGCGCCAGCACCGACAGCATCGCGGTGTAGCCGGCAGTACCGACCGCCATTGCGTCGCGTGTCGACATGCCATCGGGCAACCGCACCAGCCAGTCGCCCTTGACGCGCGCTTTTTTCGCATAGGCGCCAAGATGGGTCTCGCCCATGCCCCAGCCGTTGCAGACGACTTTGTCGCCGGTCTTCCACGCTGGATGTGAAGATTGTTCGACGGTGCCTGCGAAGTCGATGCCCGCGATCATCGGGAAACGCCGCACCACGGGAGCCTTGCCGGTGACGGCAAGACCATCCTTGTAGTTCAGCGTCGACCACTCGACCGCGACTGTGACGTCGCCTTCCATCAACTCTGCTTCGTCGAACTGCGTCAGCGCGGCGGTGGTGCCTTTGTCCGCCTTGTCGATCCTGATGGCCTTGAACGTTCCCACGGCAACCTCCCCGGACTTTTCTCTGTCGGGAGTGTTTACCGCATCAGGCGGGTTGTGCAACCGGGCGCGCGACCGGCTTCTCGACGATCGGCAGGTTGATCAGCGCCGACAATACGCCGAACAGGATCGAGAGCCACCAGATCGGCGTGTAGGAGCCGAACTGCTCGAACACGATGCCGCCGAGCCAGACGCCGAGGAAACCGCCGACCTGATGGCTGACGAAGGCAAAGCCGTACAGCGTTGCGAACCATTTTGTGCCGAACATCAGCGCCACCAGCGCCGAGGTCGGTGGCACCGTCGAGAGCCAGGTCAGGCCCGAGACCGCGCCGAACATGATCGCCGAGAACGTCGTGATCGGAAACGAGATGAACGCGACGATCGCCAGGGCACGGGTAAAATAGATCAGCGAGAGGATGTAACGTTTCGGATACTTGTTCTGCAGCCAGCCGACGCTGAGTGAGCCGATGATGTTGAACAGGCCGATCGCCGCGACGACCCACCCGCCGGTCTGCGACGAGACTCCGCGATCGGCGAGATAGGCCGGCAGATGCACGGTGATGAAGGCGAGCTGGAAGCCGCAGGTGAAGAAGCCGAGCACCAGGAGAACATAGGAGCGGTGGCCGAACGCCTCCGCCAGCGCGGTCTTGAACGATTGCTCGTCCCCGACAGGTTCCTTCGTCGACGTCGAGGGCGGCGTCGCGATCGCCAGCGACAGCGGCACGATCAGCAGCATCAGGAGCGCGAATACCGTCAGCGCCGCCTGCCAGCCGAAATTGTCGATCATCGCGACGCCGAACGGCGCGAACAGGAACTGGCCGAAGGACCCGGCCGCGGTGCCGGCGCCGAGCGCAATGCCGCGCTTCTCGACCGGCAACAGCTTGCTGAACGCCGACAGCACGAGATTGAACGAACAGCCTGAAAGACCGAAGCCGATCAGGACGCCGGCGCCGATATCGAGCGACAGCGGCGCCGTGGAATAACGCATCAGAAGCAGGCCGGCGGCATACAGCAAGGCGCCGACAATCATCACCCGCAGGATGCCGAAGCGATCGGCGATGGCACCCGCAATCGGCTGACCCAGTCCCCACAGCAGGTTCTGCAGTGCCAGCGCGAGGCCAAAAACGTCACGGCCCCAGGCGAATTCGCGGCTCATCGGCTGCACGAAGAAACCGAGGCTGGAGCGCGGGCCGAAGCTCAACAGCGCGATCGCGCAGCCGCAGATGATGATGACGAGCGGCGTGCGCCAGGTGCCGAGGCCGGAGGATGGACGAAGGTCGGTCGTTACAGCCATTTGCTTCCCCCTGGACCAGTCGGCGCCCGGGACGGCCGGACGAAACATTACGGTGAGTTAATGCAGTTGCATGAAAACCCCAAGAGGGCGGAAGAGAAAAATTTTCCGCTGCAGGGCAGCTCTGCAAAATTGTCGAGGGCAATGAGTGCAATTTCGAAGCGCGCTCGCCCACGATGGTGGAGCCGTAGCCCGGATGGAGCCAACGGGTCGCGCGAATGCGCGCCCGATGACAGGCTCCGCGCAATCCGGGGGCGATGCCACACGCGGATCATCCGGTCCCGGATTTCGCTTCGCTCCATCCAGGCTACAGGATCGACGTTGTTACCGCTTCGCGCTTGTCTGCTCGGCCGAGCTTTGCGCGGCTTCCGCGAGCTTGGCGGAGATCGCCGCGGTCTCGGCGGGAGTGCCCCAACTCGGCGCGTCGCTGCCATTGCCCCAGGCGCGTGGCCGGTAGAAGGTATGCACGCCGAACTTGTGCATCTTCTTCATTTCATTGACCCAAGACGGCCGCACCCAATAGGCGTGGTAGTGTGTCGACTTGTCGACTTCCGGCAGCCAGAGCTGGCCGTCGAGCATCGCCTTTGCGATTTTTTTTGCCCGCTCCCACATGTCGAGCTCGCGGATGACGTCCTTGTTGTTATCGCAGGCGAAGGTGAACTGGCATGCCAGATGGCGATGCTTGTTCTGGTAGACCACGCCGCACACGGTTTCGGGATATTTGCCGGAGAAGGCGCGGTTCAAAACCACCTGCGCCACGGCGATCTGGCCTCGCACTGCTTCGCCGCGGGCCTCAAAGTAGATCGCTTCAGCCAGGCACTTTTCCGACTTGACGCGCGACTTCTCGTCGAACAGGCCGAGGCGTTCGGCCGGCGTCTTGGCGCGCTGGTTGTCGGCGTTGACCTCGCCCTTCGGCGCGACGCTCTCGCCCATCTCGCCGGCGCGCACCGGGCCATCGGCATCGACGGGCAGCGAGGCCATCACCTTCATTTCGGGATCCGCATGCGCTGGTGGCATGACGATGACGGGCTCTTCGCCGGGCTGCCAGCGTTCGATGCTCTCGGGCGAGCCGAGCGAGGAGCCAAAGAAAAGATTCGAGGTCTGGAAGGAGAAGCCATCGCGCGGCGGCGTAGCGGCTTGCGGCGCGACCTTGAGATCCTCCTGCGGTTTGCTCTCCAGCGACAGCGACATATCCAGTGGCGGCGCGTTCAGCGCGGCCTGCAGCTCGGGATCGAGCGGTGCGCGCTCGGCCGACGGCGGCGTCTCAGCGGTCTTGGCGCCCTTGACCGATGCATTGGAATTTGCAGGATCCTCGATCGCCGGCGCTCGATCGGCTGGGCGCGCCGTCTCCGCTGCCGGCGGCGCGATGATAAGGCGGTCGCCCTTCAATGTGCGGTCAACCTTGGGGAAATCGGCGGCGTGATAGCGCGGCGGTGGAGCGACCACGGGATTGCGCGTCACTGAACCCGTGATGTCGATGCCCTGAGTGTCGAGGCTTGCGAGACGGTAAGTCGCGGTTTGCGGCGACGAGGTTCCGATCGGGCGGCCGAAGGAGAACGTCGCGACCTGGATGGTGCCGGCGGAAGAAAATACGCGCTTTTGCCAGCGCTCGGCGACGCCCGGCTGGCGGGCCAGCAGCGAGGCGATGTCCTGATATCCGATCTCGGTCGGCATCAATGCGAAGATGCAGAGACCGAGACCGAAGGACGCGAACCGCGCGCCCTTCGGCTGGTTACGCAACACAAACATTGTACGCTCACGCAACGCTTACACGATCGAACGTCAGTACATCCGTGCAATTCGACCTTTTTTGTTGGTATCGAATTTAGGTTGCCGGGGAGTTAATCGACGTGGCGTGCGTGCTACACGCAAGAGATCGCGCGGATTCGCCGATTGCATGAGAAGTGTTGGTAAACGGCCGCTCGCTGAAAGTGGTAAATATCCCGTCAACGAAGATGATGAAGAAAAATCGTGCCCTGCGAATATGGGAACTCGTGTACGCGGAGGGCGGGCCACTTTGGCGACTTCAAGGCAAATTCCCTCGGCGTCATTGCGAGCGAAGCGAAGCAATCCATAGCGCGGCATAAGGGATAGATGGATTGCTTCGTCCGCTTCGCTCCTCGCAATGACGGCCGAAACAGTTCTCCCGATGAATGATCACTTCCACGTACACAGAAACACAAATGCCCGGGACAAGCCCGGGCATCGGAGATCTTGATCGATGGGTAGAAGGCGAGGCCTACGCCTGGCTTGCAACCGTCTTGCCGAGCGCGGCCTGCGCGGCGGCAAGCCGTGCGATCGGCACGCGGTACGGCGAGCAGGAGACGTAGTCGAGCCCGATCTCGTGGCAGAACGCCACCGAAGCGGGATCGCCGCCGTGCTCGCCGCAAATGCCGACCTTCAGGCCGGGCCGTGTCTTGCGACCACGAGTGACGCCGATCTTCACCAGTTCGCCCACACCATCGCGATCGACCGAGATGAACGGATCGATCTCGAGAATTCCCTTGCTGACATAGGTGCCGAGGAAACTCGCGGCGTCGTCACGGCTGATGCCGTAGGTCGTCTGGGTCAGGTCGTTGGTGCCGAACGAGAAGAACTCCGCGGTCTGGGCGACATCGCCGGCCAGCAGGCACGCACGCGGCAACTCGATCATCGTACCAACTTGATAAGCGAGCTTCTTGCCGGTCTCCTTCATCACCGACTGCGCGGTGGCGTCGATCCGGGCCTTGACCAGGTCGAACTCGGCCTTGGTCGCGATCAGCGGCACCATCACCTCGAGGCCGACGGCTTCGTCAGTGCGCTTCTCGGCTTCTACCGCCGCTTCAAAGATCGCGCGCGCCTGCATTTCGGCGATCTCGGGATAGGCGATCGCAAGACGGCAGCCGCGGAAGCCCAGCATCGGGTTGAACTCGGCGAGATCGCGGGCGCGATCGGCGAGCTTGCGCGGATCGGTGTTCATCGCGCGTGCGACTTCCTCGATCTCGGCCTGGGTGTGCGGCAGGAATTCATGCAGCGGCGGATCGAGCAGGCGGATCGTGACGGGCAGGCCCTTCATGATCTCGAACAGCTCGACGAAATCGGCGCGCTGCATCGGCAACAGTTTTGACAGCGCCGCACGTCGCGACTGTTCGTCTTCGGAAAGGATCATCTCGCGCACCGTGCGGATACGGGTTTCCTCGAAGAACATGTGCTCGGTGCGGCACAGCCCGATGCCTTCGGCGCCGAACTTCACGGCCGTGCGCGCATCGTCCGGCGTGTCGCCGTTGACGCGAACGCCGAGCTTGCGGACGGCATCGGCCCAGCCCATCAGCGTGCCGAATTCACCGGACAGCTTCGGCTCAATCATCGGCATCTTGCCGGCCAGCACCTGGCCGAGCGAGCCGTCGATAGTGATGACGTCGCCGGTCTTGAAGGTGCGGGAGCCCACACTCATCGTGCCGCGGCCATAGTCGACGCGAATGGCGCCGCAGCCGGAGACGCAGGGCTTGCCCATGCCGCGCGCGACCACCGCGGCGTGCGAAGTCATGCCGCCACGGGTGGTCAAAATACCTTCGGCGGCGTGCATGCCGTGAATGTCTTCCGGACTGGTCTCGACGCGCACCAGAATGACGCTGCGGCCATCGGCCTGAAGTTTTGCGGCTTCATCTGATGAGAACACAATCTCGCCGGATGCGGCGCCCGGCGAGGCCGGCAGGCCGGTCGCGATCACGTCGCGCTTGGCCTGGGGATCGATGGTCGGATGCAGCAATTGATCCAGCGAAGCCGGATCGATCCGCATCACCGCGTCCTTCTTCGAGATCAGGCCTTCATTGGCGAGCTCGACCGCGATGCGCAGCGCAGCCTTCGCGGTGCGCTTGCCGCTGCGGGTCTGCAGCATCCACAACTTACCCTGCTCGACCGTGAACTCCATGTCCTGCATGTCGCGATAATGCTTTTCGAGCAGCGTGTAGAACCGCGTCAGTTCCTTAAAGGCGTCCGGCATCGCGCTTTCCATTGACGGCTTGTCGGAACCGGATTCCTGGCGGGCTTCCTCGGTGATGTCCTGCGGCGTGCGGATGCCCGCCACAACGTCCTCCCCCTGCGCGTTGATCAGGAATTCGCCGTACAGCTTGCTCTCGCCGGTAGAGGGATTGCGCGTGAACGCAACACCGGTCGCAGACGTTTCGCCCATATTGCCGAACACCATGGCCTGCACGTTGACCGCGGTGCCCCAGGATTCCGGAATGTCGTGCAGACGGCGATAGGTCACCGCGCGCGCGTTCATCCAGGATGAGAACACCGCGCCGATCGCGCCCCACAATTGCTCGTGCGGGTCCTGCGGGAAATCCTTGCCGGTCTCGCGCGCCACCGCTTCCTTGTACTTGCCGACCAGTTCGACCCAGTCGTCGCCGGTGAGATCGGTGTCGAGCGTGTAGCCCTGGCTGTCCTTGAAGGTGTCGAGAATGTCCTCGAAGTGATGATGCTCAAAGCCAAGCACCACGTCCGAATACATCGTGATGAAGCGGCGATAGCTGTCATAGGCAAAGCGGCGATCGCCGGAGAGCTCGGCGAGCGCTTCGACCGTTTTGTCGTTGAGGCCGAGATTGAGCACGGTGTCCATCATGCCTGGCATCGAGGCGCGACCGCCGGAGCGGACCGACACCAGCAGCGGATTTTTCGAGTCGCCGAATGCCTTGCCGGTCAGCTTGCCGACATACTCGAGCGCCTTCTCGACTTGCCCCTGAAGTGCGGGCGGATAGGTTTTGTCATGCGCGTAGAAATAGGTGCAGACCGAGGTCGGAATGGTGAAGCCCGGGGGCACCGGCAGGCCGAGATTGGCCATCTCGGCGAGGTTGGCGCCCTTGCCGCCGAGCAGATCGCGCAGGCCCGCTTTGCCCTCCGCCTTGCCGTCCCCGAAGGTATAGACCCACTTGCCGGACTTTACCGCCTCGGCGGCAGGCTTGCGGACGGCAGCCTTCTTGGCCGCGACCTTGGCGACCGGCTTGGCCGGTGCCTTCTTCAGCGCTTTGCGGGCCGAAGCCTGCGGCGCGGCCTTGGGCCGGGCAGATGGCTTTGATTTCGCTACAGATTTCACTGCAGCCTTCTTGGACTTCGCGACGGCTTTGGCCATGGATTCCAACTATCCGAAAAAGGGAAGAAGATTGCGCGCCTTACACCATTTTGAGGGGTTCCGCGCAAGCCGCGAAACCCGCTTCCAGCGCTAGAACTTGAACATCTTGAACACGCCGAGGCCGGCCAGACCGACCACGATCAAGTAGATAGCAACGATGAAATTCAGGAACCGCGGCATAATCAGAATCAAGATTCCCGCGATCAGAGCGACGATCGGGGAAATGTGCGCAGCGGTGATGGTCATTGAAATCTCCGGGGGTGACGAGATGCGGGGAATCGAATCGAGGCTGGCAACCTAACCGCTGGCGCGGTTTGGGAATAGCAAGACGCCTAACCACTTCAAAGGGTTCCAGCCTCCGCAACAATTCCCCAGAAATGCCGCGGATGAGGCCGCGCTTTTTCCGGAACAATGCCGCGTGCGATGAATTGGCCCCGCATTGTGCGTGCTGGCGGATGCCGGCGCCTCTTCTCGCGAAGGAGTTGACCATGCGGAACAGACTAATTGCCATTGCGGCGATCGCGGGCGCGATCGCCGTCCCGATCGCGGCTCAGGCGCAGACCTCGATCACCACCGGCACAGCCGGCGGCAGCACCGTCGTCATCGGTGAACATGAGGGCATCGCGGCTGACGTGCGTCCGGCCTTCCGCGAATACATCGTGCGTGAACGCGTGCCCAACTATACGATCTCCGAGCGTGTAACGGTTGGCACCGTGCTGCCGGAAACCGGCGTGACCTACTACGACGTGCCGCAATCGTTCGGGGTGACGCCCTATCGTTACACCGTGGTGAACGGCCAGACGATCTTGGTCGAACCGCGTTCGCGTCGCATCGTTCAGGTGGTCGATTGACCTTCAGTAGCCTGAACGAGTGGTCCGGGCGCCGCGCAAGCGGATGTGCGCGAGATACGACCGGACAAAAGCCCCGCCCGGCGTCCCCTCCGGGCGGGGTCTTTTGCGCAGGTGGCTGACGTGTGCAGTCCGACTGCGTAGAACCCCTCACTCATGGTGAGGAGGCGCTTTAGCGCCGTCTCGAACTACGAGGCCGCGCTGGTGCCATTCATTCTTCGAGACGCGCGAAGACGCGCTCCTCAGGATGAGGTCCGGCAGGAGTGGGCATCGCAGATGCCGACCATTATTCCCTGATTTCCAATCCAGGCTTCTTCACCACCAGCCGGTGAATCTTCTTTCCCGATGAGGCGCTGACGATCTCTTCGTCGAGCAATACAGTCGCGGCCTTCAGCTCCGCCTGCACGACGGCCGGATCGAACGCGGCGTAAAGCCGTCCCTGCGCGTCGCGCTGATCGGCGCCCTCGGTGACGCGCCAGCTCAGATAGAGAATGCCGCTGGGCTTGACGATATCGAGCAGACGGCGGACCGACGCCGCGATCTCCTTGCGGTCGAGATGCATGATCACGGTTTCGCACAGCACGTTATCGAACGTGCCGATGCCGCGCAGATCGGGCAATTCGGCATGTGCGAACTTACACGATGGATAGCGCCGGCGCGCTTCGTTGAGCAGGCCCTCCGAGGCATCGAAGCCCACCGCCGAAAAGCCGTGGGTGTGAAGCCAGGCGACCTCGCGGCCGCAGCCGCAGCCGATATCGGCCGAATTGCCGCCGCGCACAAAAAATCGTTCGACGACTTCCTGCAGGTCGACGGGCGCCGGCTGACCGAGCCAGTCCTTCGCGAACGCCGCCGCATCCTGGTCATAGGCGGCGAGCGTCTGACGATCCATGGTCTAGCCTTCGATCCTGGAAAAATCCGCCACCGCGCGGGTCGCCGCACGGATTTCGTTCAAGAGTTTTAGTCGATTCTCGCGCACCTTGGGTTCATCGTCATTGACCTTGACCTTGTCGAAGAACGCATCGACGGCCGGGCGCAGCTTCGCCATCGCGCTCATCGCGGCTGCGAAGTCTTCCTTCTGCACTGCGGCTCCGGCCTCGCTCTTGACCTGGTCGATCGCCTTGGCGAGGGCCTTTTCTTCTGCAAGCGCGTAGAGCCCGGCATCCGGCGCACCATCGAACGTGCGCTTGTCCCTTTTCTCCTCGATCGAGAGGATGTTACTCGCGCGTTTGGTCCCTGCAAGCAGGTTCTTGCCGTCGTCGGTGTCGAGGAACTTGCCGAGCGCCTCGACGCGGCGGACGACCAGCAGAAGGTCGTCCTGCCCACCGAGCGAGAACACGGCGTCGACGAGATCGTGACGCGCGCCCTGGTCGCGAAGCTGGACTTTCAGGCGGTCGGCGAAGAAGGAGATCAGATCACCGATCAGCGCTGGTAATTGGTCGCCGGATGACGTCGTCCCACGTTTTCGCAGGAAGTCCGATCCCCGGGTCGGATCGCGCATCGCCTCAACAATATTTTCAAACCGGGCTTCCGAGCCGCGCATGATGTGCAGCGCGATTGACCACTCCAGAATCGTCGTGAGGGATAGTCGCCTGCCCTGCTCCAGCAAGATCCGTATCACGCCCAAGGCCGCCCGCCGCAACGCGTACGGATCCTTCGATCCTGTCGGCTTCTCCTCGATCGTCCAGAAGCCGACAAGCGTGTCGATCTTGTCGGCCAGCGCGACCGCCACGCTCACCGGATCGGTGGGAACGCGATCGGCGGGGCCTTGCGGCTTGTAATGCTCCTCGCTCGCCGCGGCGACGGATGTGTCTTGGCCTTGCGCCTGCGCATAGTACTTCCCCATCAGGCCCTGCAGTTCGGGGAATTCGCCGACGACTTCGGTCAACAGGTCGGCTTTTGCCAGATGCGCCGCTCGCTTCGCCTTCGCGACGTCGGCGCCGACCAGCGGCGCGATCTCCGCGGCTAGTCGCTCGATGCGCTTGATCCGCTCCGCCTGGGTGCCGAGCTTCTCGTGGAAGACGATCTGGTCGAACTTCTTCAGGCGGTCTTCCAGCTTCGTCTTCAGGTCGGTCTCGTAGAAGAATTTTGCGTCCGATAGCCGCGCGCGGATCACGCGCTCGTTGCCGGCAACGATCACCTTGCCGCCGTCGGTGGCCTCGATATTGGCGGTCAGGATGAACTTGTTGGCGAGCTTCCCGGTCTTGGGATCGCGCACCACAAAGCATTTCTGGTTGTTGCGGATGGTGGCGCGGATCACCTCGTCCGGGATTGAGAGGAATTCCTTGTCGAACGATCCCATCAGCGCCACCGGCCACTCCACGAGGCCGGCGACCTCGTCCGCCAGCACCTGATCCTCGACCAACTCAAATCCTTGTGCGAATGCCAGCTCCTTCGCATCGGCGAGGATGATGTCCTTGCGCGCCTGCGGGTCGAGAACGACTTTCGCCGCCTTCAGCTTGGCTTCGTAATCCGCGAAGCGGCGCACCGAGATCGCCGACGGCGCCATGAAGCGGTGGCCGAACGTGGTCTGCCCGGCCTCGATGCCTTCGACGGAAAACTTCACCACGTCGGGCTCTTCGGTCTCAAGCCCAAAGGTCGCGACGATCGAATGCAGCGGCCGCACCCAAGAGAGCGAGCCCGATTTGGTCGAACGCGCGCCCCAGCGCATCGATTTCGGCCACGGGAAGGTTCGGATGATGACCGGCAGAATTTCGGCGAGCACGTCGATCGTGGCGCGGCCCGGCTTTTCGATCAGGGCGATGTAGAAGTCGCCCTTCTTCGGGTCGGTCTGGATCTTGGCATCCTCGATGCGGGCAAGGCTGGTGGCCTTCAGGAATCCCTGAATCGCTGCATCGGGGCCGCCGACGCGTGGGCCGCGGCGCTCCTCCTTCAAATCGGATTGCCGCACCGGAATGCCGTGTACGGTTAACGCCAGTCGCCGCGGCGTCGCGAACGCCTTCGCGCCCTCGTAAACCAAGCCCTCGGCGACCAGTCTGTCGGTCACCATGCGGCGCAGATCGTCCGCCGCCTTCGCCTGCATGCGCGCGGGGATTTCTTCGGAAAATAGTTCCAACAGAAGATCAGGCATCAGACCGCCCTGCCCGCTTCGGTGTGAACCCAGGCTTCGCCGCAGGCCTTTGCCAGCTCGCGCACGCGCATGATGTAGCTCTGCCGCTCCGTCACCGAGATCACGCCGCGAGCATCGAGCAGGTTGAAGACATGGCTCGCCTTGATGCACTGGTCATAGGCCGGCAGCGCCATCAGATGCTCTTTCTGATTACCGCCCTCCTTCCACCCGGCCGCGAGATACTTCTTGCAAGCGTCTTCGGCCATCTTGAACTGCTCGAACAGCATCGCCGTATCAGCATGCTCGAAATTGTGCCGGGAATATTCCTGCTCGGCCTGCAGGAAGACATCGCCATAGGTGACCTTGTCGGGGCCGTCGCGGCCGTTGAAGTTGAGATCGTAGACGCGGTCGACGCCCTGCACATACATCGCAAGTCGCTCGAGCCCGTAGGTGAGCTCGCCGGAAACGGGCGCGCATTCGACGCCCGCGACCTGCTGGAAATAGGTGAACTGGCTGACTTCCATGCCGTCGCACCAGCACTCCCAGCCCAGCCCCCAGGCGCCGAGCGTCGGGCTCTCCCAATCGTCCTCGACGAAGCGGATGTCATGGACGCTGGAGTCGATACCGATCGCGGCCAGCGACTTCAGGTACAGGTCCTGAAGGTTCGGCGGCGACGGCTTCATAATCACCTGAAACTGGTAATAGTGCTGCATCCGGTTGGGGTTCTCGCCGTAGCGGCCGTCCTTCGGCCGGCGCGAGGGCTGCACATAGGCCGCGTTCCAGCGCTTCGGCCCCAGCGCGCGCAGCGTCGTCGCCGGATGGAAGGTGCCTGCGCCCATTTCCATGTCATAGGGCTGCAGGATCACGCAGCCCTGCTCCGCCCAGAACCGCTGGAGAGCAAGGATGAAGCCCTGGAACGAACGTTCCGGGCGCATATGGGCAGGGAGTGCGTCCATCGGCAGAATCGGTCTCGCGAGGGGGATTAAGAGCGCGGGACCGTATCGACGCGAAGGCAGGGAATCAAGGCGATCGGGCCTTGTAGTCCTCGTGGTGAGGAGCGCGGCAGCGCCGCGCGTCCCGAACCATAAGGCCCCGATTGTGCGGCCATCCTTCGAGACGCGGGCTTACGTCCGCTCCTCGGATGAAGGCCGGAGGCTTACCCCGGCCGATAAGCGCCGGTGACGGGGTCGCGGCGCAGCGTTGGAATATCAGCCGTCTGGGTGGCCTCGGCGACGCGTGCCAAACGCGCCTCTTCCAGTTCCCTGTTGATGCGGACGGCGGTCTTGTAGGCCCATCGGACCACGGCAAGCCCACCCAGGGCACCCGCGAATGCGACTAGCGGCGGCATCGGTCGATCCTTGTCGTTCACCTGTCAGCCCCCAATGGGTGCATTGTCGCCCAAGCCGGGCTGCACCGCAATTCCGCTTTTGGGACTAAATGGCGCGGCTCGTTGACCTCCAGTTGATTTCTAGAACCCGAATTTGGCCCAAATTGCCCGGGTCTCCAGCGCCGAAATCAGCTCGTCCGGCAATCCGACGATACCGTCAGCCAGCGAGCCCGCGCCCGGCGATCTCCGGCCCAAGAGACCGGCCAGCATCCCGCTTGCCGGCGCGATGACGGGTGTCAGCACTTTGTCGCCATAGCGCTCGCGCAGCGTCGAGCGGAGATCGCCGATCTTGTCCGCAAGGCCGAGCGACACCGACCTCTCGCCCGCCCAGTACTCGCCGGTGAACAGGACATCGTCGGCCTCCTTGAGGCGCGCACCGCGGCTGCCCTTGACCAGCGCGATGAAGATGGCGTGGATCTCGCGCTGAAGCGCCTTCAGGCGAGCGACGTCATCTGGATCTTCGGGCAGGAAGGGATCCAGCATCGCCTTGTGCTCGCCTGCCGTGTAAAGCCGCCGCTCGACGCCAATCCTCTTGATCAAGTCCTGAAAGCCGAAACTGCCGCCGACCACGCCGATCGAGCCGAGGATCGAGGACGGATCGCAAAAGATCTCGTCGCCCGCGCAGGCTATCATGTAGCCGCCGGATGCCGCGACATCCTCAACGAACACCAGTACCGGCAGCTTCTTTTCCGCGGCGAGCTGCCTGATCCGCAAATAGATCTGCCGCGATTGCACGGGCGAGCCGCCGGGCGAATTGATCACCAGCGCCACCGCTTTGGCGTGTCGGATCGCGAACGCCCGTTCGAGCGTTTTGGCGATGCCGGCCAGCGTCAGGCCCGGCCGCAATGGCGTCACCGCACCGATCACGCCCGACAGGCGCACCACCGGAACGACCGCAGCGTCGCGCCGGAATTTTGCCGGAATGAATCGTTTCATCCTGTCAATGAGGCCCGGCAATCCCGTGCGATCACTAAATTGTTCACTCATGCCGTTACCTCGAATTAACCATTTTTTATCACGCCAATGTCATTGGAAAGGCCGGAACGCCTTTTGGCAGCAACGCCTTTTGCATTGCAGACGAGAGACTGCAATGGCGCAGCGGAGACTGACATGAAAATCTACCTGCTGATAATGCTCATCGGCAGCCTTCTGACCGCGATCCACTTTACGTCGGCGCCCAAACAACAGTCAGAGACGCTTCCGCAATAGCGAGTAGTTGGGAGTTGCGGGCCGACTTTACAGGTTCGCGAGCGGTAAGGTTCCCTTCCCGGCCAAAATCTCCTGCACCCTTTTCTGGGGCTGACCTTGCTCATCATTGAGCATCAGGGCGGGATGGATTTGCGTCGGCGCCCGCCCGCTCTTGGTGGCGCGAACCAGGATGCGATTGGCAGGCCCACGTGCGTCACCGTGAACCGGCAGCACCTGCAGGCTCCCAAAGCCGTGATCGAGCGCCGAGAGCACCTCGGCGATTCCGTCGGCACGCCAGATCAGCGTCAGCGCTCCCTTCGATTTGAGAATGCGCCGCCCCGCGTGAATCCATTTCGAGAGCGTCGTCGCGGTCGCCATATGCGCGGTCCCGCGTGCCGCGTCCGGCGAGACGCGATGCCGCGCCGGGTCGTTGAAGGGCGGATTCATCAGCACCGCATCGACGCTGTCAGGAAGGAGTCCGGCAGCGGCAAAGGCTGTGGCATCGGCCTCGACGTCAAGCACGATCACGTCGGCTTGAATCGCATTCGCCTCCGCATTGGCGCGCGCAAGGCCCGCCAGCACAGTATCGATCTCCACCAGAACCAGATCGACACCGGCCACGCGCCTGGCAACCGAAAGCCCCGCGACGCCGACGCCGGCGCCGAGATCGACCAAGCGGTCGCCCGGACGGGCCGCGGTCGCTGCCGCCAGTAACACCGCATCGTGACCGGCGCGATGTCCCGATTTCAGTTGCTTCAAACGCAATTGCCCGCCGAGAAACGCATCCTCGGTGAGTTCGAGAACGTGGTCAGTCATCGGGGCGCAATTCGTGAGCCAGACCCGCCTCGGCCAGCAACTGGCGGGCTGCGCGATTGTCGTCCTCATGAACCAGGATGCGGCGTGGCAGGATGCCGAGCGATCCCTCAATGACGCTCATATTCTGGTCCAGCACCAGATGATGGATATTGGCGCCGTCGAGCAGCGCGCCGACTGCCGATACCAGCACGATGTCGTTGGTCCTGACCAATTCCCGCAAGTGGTGTTCTCCTTTTCGACCCGATGCGACGACGGCACGGGGGGTCTGTCAACCGCTACGTGCCCTTGCCGCGATTGCCGGCACTTTCTATTGTAGAATAAGGATAGTGCGAATTGGCCAAAATTGGAGACCCGTGTGGCGGTTATTGTACCCTTCGAAAGCCCGTCGAACGCTTCGATAGATGCGCTGGTCGGGCTGGTCGCCGCCGACATGGAGCGGGTCAACGCCACGATCCTGTCGCGGACGGGGTCGGAAGTCACCATGATTCCGGAAGTCGCCAATCACCTGATCTCATCCGGCGGCAAACGTCTGCGCCCGATGCTGACGCTGGCGATGGCGGGCCTCGCCGGCTATTCCGGCGATGGTCACATCAAGCTCGCGGCGTCCGTCGAATTCATGCACACCGCGACGCTGCTGCATGACGACGTGGTCGACGAGAGCGAGCTGCGCCGCGGCAAGCTGTCGGCGCGGATGCTGTGGGGCAATGAGGCCAGCGTGCTGGTCGGCGACTTCTTGCTCGGTCAGGCCTTTCGCATGATGGTCGAGGTCGGCTCGCTGCGTGCGCTCGACATTCTCTCCTCGGCCGCGGCCACCATCGCCGAAGGCGAAGTGATGCAGCTTGCGGCGGCCAAGAACACCGCGACGACCGAGGACGAATACCTCGCCGTGATCAGGGGCAAGACCGCCGAATTGTTCGCCGCCGCCTGCGAAGTCGGGCCCGTGATCGCCAACCGGCCGAAGGCCGAGCAGACCGCGTGCCGCTCGGTCGGCATGAATCTCGGCATCGCATTCCAGCTCGTCGACGACGTGCTGGATTATGGCGGCAAGGCCGCGAAACTCGGCAAGAACATCGGCGACGATTTCCGCGAAGGCAAGATCACCCTGCCGGTGGTGCTGGCATTCCGCCGCGGCAATGACAGCGAGCGCAAGTTCTGGATCAAGGCGTTGGAGCGCGGCGAGATCGGCGACAGCGATCTCGATCACGCCATCGGCCTGATGACGAAGCACCGCGCGCTGGAGGACACGATCAGCCGAGCCCAGCACTACAGCGCAATGGCCGTCGACGCGCTGGCGCTATTCCCGGCCTCGCCGATGAAGAGCGCGCTGGAGCAGGTGGTGGCGTTCTGTCTGGCGCGATCGCATTGACCTCGGTCGTCATACCCCGCGGAAGCGGGGTATCCAGTACGTCGTGGCTTCTCGATGAATTACGAACGTCTCTGGAATACTGGGTCACCCGCCTTCGCGGGTGACGACAAGAATGTGTAGGATGGGTGGAGCGAAGCGATACCCTTCACTTCACGCTGTTCGCGCCGGCTGATGGGGTATCGCTTCGCTCCACCCATCCTACGACAGACATCGCATTGAACAGCACCAATTTCACATTGTTCCTCTTGGCCGCCCTTGTTATCGCCGCCGTCCCCGGCCCCGGCATCTTCTACGTCGCGGCACGAACACTGTCCGGCGGCAAGAGCGCCGGTATCGCCTCGACATTTGGAACGGCGCTTGGCGGGCTTGTGCATGTAATTGCGGGCGGGCTTGGCGTCTCGGCGCTCATCCTGGCCAGCGCCGAGCTGCGCAATCTATCTCGTGTGGCTCGGCTTCAAGACGTTTTGCGAGGCGCGCGACCTGCTGCCGCAACGGGTCATCGCCGTCGGTACACAACGGGCGTTCCGGGAAGGCGTGCTGGTCGAGGCGCTCAATCCAAAAACTGCGGCCTTTTTCCTGGCCTTCATTCCGCAATTCCTCGAGCCGGCCGGCAGCTATCCGGCGCTCCAGTTCATGGCGCTGGGCCTGATCTCGGTCGCGCTGAACACGCTTGTCGATATCATCGTGGTGATGATGGCCGCGACGGCGCGCGCCGGTCTCACGCAAAGGCCGAACCTGCTTCAGCGATTGCGGCAGGGCTCGGGACTATTCATCGCCGGCCTTGGTGTTTCGCTGGCGCTGGCGCGGCGACCCGCGAGCTAACCTAGCGTTCCCGCATGCACCCACCATCCCGGGTGATCGCGTCGGATCTGCTCCGCCGCGCGTCCGGCTTCGACGGTGTTTTCGTAGATCGCAAAGCAGGTGGCACCCGATCCGGACATCCGTGCCAGCCAGGCGCCGTTGGTCGCGTTGAGCGCTGCGATGACCTCGCCGATCACGGGCTGGACTCGCATGGCGGGTGCTTCCAGATCGTTGGAACTGGCAGCGAGCGCTTCGACCCAATCTTCCAGCGATGCCTTCTCGTCCGGCCAGCGGTCCCGCAGTAGCACGTCGGTGACGCCGACCAGCAATTCGCCGTTACGCAGGCCGAGCGCGTTGAAAACGTCGCGGGTCGCGACGGCAACGCCGGGGTTGACCATCACGCACGGCATTTTCGGCAGACTGAGCGGCTGCAGCGTTTCGCCGACGCCGGTCATGACGCAGCCGCGCGAGTTGACGCAGACCGGCACGTCGGCGCCGGTCAGTTGCGCGACCTCGACGATGCGGGGATCGTCGAGCGCGAGCCCGTTCAGCTGCGCAAGCAACCGCAGCGCCGCCGCGGCATCGGCCGAACCGCCGCCGATTCCGGCCGCCACCGGCAAGACCTTGTCGAGCGTAAAGCTGCCGGCTTTCATGTCCGGTACGCGCTCGGCCAAGAGGCGCGCGGCCTTGAGCACCAGATTGTCCGAGGTCTCGCCGCAGGCCTGCGCCAACGGTCCCGACATCTTCAAATCCAGATCCGAACCCGGCGTCAGCGTCAGCCGGTCGGCGCAATCGGCGAACGCCACCACGCTTTCGAGGTCATGGTAGCCGTCGGCACGGCGGCCATTCACCCGCAAGGTCAGATTGACCTTGGCACACGCCTTGTCATTCAACAGCGGCATTGGCGAACAGCCCCCAAAGTCCTTGCCTCAGCCACCCTTGCCGTCTTCTTTCTTCTTGTCGGCGGAAGCCGCAGAGGAAGTGTCTTCGGGCAGGCCGTTGGCAATCTTGGCTTCGATCTTCGGCAATTCCTCCGCCTCGGGTTTGAGGTCACGTGCATGGGCCCACTGGAATTTGGCTTCGAGCGTCCGCCCGACGCGCCAATAGGCATCGCCGAGATGGTCGTTGATGGTCGGATCCTCGGGCTTGAGGTCGATCGCGCGCTCGAGATGCTTTACCGCGTCTTCAAAATTGCCGATCCGGTAAAATGCCCAGCCCAGCGAATCCACGATGTAGCCGTCATCGGGGCGCTGGTCGACGGCGCGCCGGATCATCTTCATGCCTTCGTCGAGGTTGATGCCCTGGTCGATCCAGGAATAGCCGAGATAGTTCAGGACATGCGGCTGCTCGGGCTGCAGCTCCAACGCCTTGCGCATGTCGGCCTCAGCCTTGCTCCACTGCTTGGAACGCTCCAGGCAGATGCCGCGGTAATAATAGGTGACCCAGGTGTTTTTGTCGGTCACCCCGGGCATCGCGTCGATCGCCAGCGAATAGGTATTGGCGCAATCGTTGAACTTCTTGCGGCCGCGCTCGATGTTGCCGAGCGCCATGACGGCTTCGATGTCCTTTGGCGCCTCCGCGATGACGCCCTTGAGGATCTTGATCGCCTCTTCGCTGCGGTCGGCCGCGTCGAGATTGGTGGCGAGCTGGATCTGGGCGTTGCGCTTGAGCGGCGAACTGGCCGGCATGCGCTCGTAGACCTTGATCGCCATCTTCGGCTTCTTCACGGACTCGTAGAGATCGGCGAGCGACAACAGCGCCAGCGGATGATTGGGCTGCAGGTAGAGCGCGAGCTGCAGATAGACCAGCGCCAGATCCTCGCCGCCGCGGCGGGTCAGCGTGGCGCCGATGCCGTACAGCGCCTCGGCCGCGCCGGCCTGCGCCGAATCGACCAGCGCCGACATCTTTTTGCCGGCCCGGGTCTCGCGCAGGCCTTCCTGCACCAGCGGATGCCGCGGCAACTTCTTGTCGAACGCTTCGTAAATGCCGGCCGCCGCCGCGCCATCCTTGTTGCGCGACAGCCAGCGCGCATAGGCATCCGATACGCGCAGCATCGAATCGTCGAGTTTGTAGGCGCGCTCGAACCGCGCACCGGCGTCCTTGTCCTTGCCCGAGATCTCCAGGATCATACCGGTATGGAGATCCTTGAAGATCGGATACCATTCCGGTCCGGTCAGCTTGTCGATATTGGCAACCGCCGCCTTGGCATCGCCTGCACCGTAGCTCGCCCATCCCGACAGCAGCGTCGCCACGAGGTCGGTGATCGGTCCGCGGATCGACTGGTTGATGTTGAGCTGAGCGGCCGCGTATTTCTTCTGCTTGAGGTCGCGAACGCCGACCACCAGACGCGCGACGCGGTTCGCCTTATCCATCGTCAGGATGCGATCAGCGAGCTTGACCGCTTCATCGATGTCGCCATCGGCAAGCGAAGAGATGAAAGCGCGGTCCAGCAGTTCGTTGTTCTTCGGATCGGTGCGCAGAGCGGAGCGATAGAATGCCGCAGCCGAGGCCGCATCGCGCTCGACGCTGGCGTGGCGTGCGGCGAGATAGCTGCCTGCCGTCGTCAGCGACTTCAGATCGGATTTGGTGGGGAATTGCGCGGCGTTGTCGGCCGTATGTTCGGGCGTCTGGGCCCAGGCCACGCCGGGGGCGGCCAGGCTGGCAACAGTTATTGCGGCGATGGTCCAACGATTCATACGAGTGGAAAGCATCACGTTCGCCTAGCTCCAGGATGTATGGCGGGATCGTTACGATCGGTCTCGAATGCAAACCCAAGCGGCGGCATCTCGGGCAGCGACAATGCCGCTTTTGGCCCTCAACCGCAAGGATACGGGTTGGCGAATCGATCGGCAGATTAGGCCCTTAGGGCTCCGATTTAGCCAGCCCAACCGGGAAACGCTTTTACTGTGGCAGTATCGTGGCCTGAGGCGGTATCACCCTCCTCCAGCTCACGCAATCGTGGTCTATACGGCCTCTCTACATGCCCTGGTAATTCGGCCCGCCGCCGCCTTCCGGCGGAACCCAGGTGATATTGCCGTTGGGGTCCTTCACATCGCAGGTTTTGCAGTGGACGCAGTTCTGGGCGTTGATCTGGAAGCGCGGATCTGAGGCCTCCTCGACCCATTCATAGACCCCGGCCGGGCAATAGCGGTTCGACGGACCGGCATAGACATCGTGCTCGGACGTCTTCTGCAGGTTCATGTCGGCGACCTTGAGATGAACCGGCTGATCCTCCTCATGGTTTGTGTTGGAGAGGAACACCGAGGACAGCTTGTCGAAGGTAAGCTTGCCGTCCGGCTTGGGATAGGCGATCGGCGCATGCGCCTTGGCCGGATCCAGCGTCTTGCGGTCGGGCTTGGCGTGCGACTGGGTACCGAACAGCGAAAAGCCCAGCGTGTTGCACCACATGTCGAAGCCGCCGAGCGCCACGCCGATGATGGTGCCGAATTTCGACCACAGCGGCTTGACGTTGCGGACCTTGTGCAGGTCTCGGCCGACCGAGGAATCCCGCCAGGCGTTTTCGTATTCCACCAGTTCGTCATTGGCGCGGCCGGCGCCAAGCGCCGCCGCAACGTATTCCGCAGCGAGCATGCCGCTGCCCATCGCGTTGTGCACGCCCTTGATGCGCGGCACATTGACAAAACCCGCCGCGCAGCCGATCAGCGCGCCGCCCGGGAAGCTCAGCCGCGGCACCGACTGATAGCCGCCCTCGGTGATGGCGCGCGCACCATAGGAAATGCGCTTGCCGCCGTCGAACACGGTTCGAATGGCGGGATGGGTCTTGAAGCGCTGGAATTCGTCGAACGGCGAGAGATACGGATCGTTGTAGTTGAGATGCACGACGAACCCGACCGCCACCTTGTTGTCGTCGTAATGATAGAGGAACGAGCCGCCGCCGGTCTTATTGTTGAGCGGCCAGCCGAACGAATGCTGGATCAGGCCCTTCTGGTGCTTGGCGGGATCGATCTCCCAGACTTCCTTCAGCCCGATGCCGAATTTCGACGGCTCGCATTTGGCATCGAGCGAGTATTTCGCGATCAGTTCCTTGCTCAGACTGCCGCGCGCACCTTCGGCGAACAGCGTGTATTTCCCGAGCAGCTCCATGCCGCGGGTATAGGAGTCCTTGTGGCTGCCGTCCCTGGCGATGCCCATGTCGCCGGTCGCGACGCCACGCACTGCGCCATTATCGTCGTACAGCACCTCGACGGCGGCAAACCCCGGATAGATTTCGACGCCGAGCGCCTCGGCCTTCGGCGCCAGCCAGCGGCAGACGTTACCGAGCGAGCCGATATAGCAGTGATGATTGTTCATCAGCGGCGGCATGGCGAAGTTCGGCAGCCGGATCGCGCTGGTTGCGGTGGTCCAGTAGAAGCGATCGTCCTTGACCTCTGTCTTCAGCGGGCAATCGGCGTCCTCACGCCAATCCGGAATGAGCTTATCGAGCGACACCGGATCGATCACCGCGCCCGACAGGATGTGGGCGCCGACCTCGGAACCCTTCTCCACCACGACGATGCTGAGATCGGCATTGAGCTGCTTCAGCCGGATCGCCGCAGCCAGCCCTGACGGCCCGGCGCCGACGATCACGACGTCGAATTCCATGGATTCGCGAGGAGGAAGTTCTTCTGCACTCATGATCTGATCTCAGCCCAATTGAGAACGGCTCTAAAGGCTCGTTGTTTCCGATTTTTGCGGGGAGGACAACCATGGAAATGCAACGCGAGGCGTTTCACGCCGGCTCGATCCATATTAGATTGGCATCATGGATTTGATCCCCGAACCCGCGCCTAATATCAGGCAATTGCTGGCTTTTTATCTGGAGGCCGGAGTCGATTGCGCGTTGATGGAGGAACCAGTCGATCGGCTGACCGAGCCCGACGCTCCTGTCGCCCCCGTCGCTGTCCGCGAGACCGCCCCACCCCGCCCCGTCAGGGAAATGCCCGCCACCATGCAGGCAGTTCCGCGCAGCGAAATAGCGCCCGCGCCGGAGGCGGCCATCGCTCTCGCGCGCGAGGCGGCGCGAACGGCGCCGACGCTGGACGCGCTGCGTACGCTCCTGGAAACTTTCGAGGGCTGCGCGCTCCGAAACACCGCGACGCGGCTGGTGTTTGCCGACGGCAATCCCAAGGCGCGCATCATGTTCGTCGGCGAAGCCCCCGGACGCGACGAAGACATCGAGGGCCTGCCCTTCGTCGGACGTTCCGGCAAGTTGCTGGACCGGATGATCGCCACAATCGGACTAGATCGCAGCAAGGCCTACATCGCCAACGTGATCCCCTGGCGGCCGCCCGGCAACCGGACGCCAACGCCGCAGGAGACGCAAGTCTGCCTGCCATTCATCCAGCGGCAGATCGAACTCGTGAACCCCGACATACTGGTGACGCTCGGCAACCCATCGACGCAAACGCTGCTGTCGACCCGCGATGGCATCATGAAGACCCGCGGCAGATGGTTCGACTACGACACCGGCACCCGCACGATCCGCGCCATGGCGACGTTCCACCCGGCCTATTTGTTGCGCTCGCCGTCCTACAAGCGGATGTCCTGGCAGGACCTGCGCGCGATTGCGAAGGCGCTGGAGCAACTAAGTTAGCTCGTGTCCCGGACGCGGTGCAGCGCCTCTCGGCGCCGCACCGCAGAGCCGGGACCTATAGCAGCGCAAGACAATGGCCCCGGATCAGCAGCGCATCACTTTCGTGCTGCGCAGCATCCGGGGCACGGAATTCGCAGCTAAGGCGCCTTCGGCCGCACGATCGCCCAGCCGACCCGCAGCAATGGCAACCGGCCGTTCACCATCCATTCGAACGCGCGCGGCACTTCCGGCACCAGGCCCGGAAAGCGTTGCGCGATGTCGGGCGGCGGCGTCCCTGAAGTGTCGGAGGCGCGCCAGACCACGACACCGCCGGTCTCGCTGAATTTCGCGACCGACAGCCATGGGGTTCGCTCCGGCGTGGAATCGAGCAACAGATGCGGACGCCCGCTGCTCATCGCGATCAAGCTCGCCAGTTGCGGATCGCCGGCGACGGCGCGCAGGCGCTGGTTGGTCCGGCGCTCAAAGCTGTCGCCGAAGAAATGCGCAATGGCTGTTGCCGGCAGCGAGGTCGGCACCTCGTTCGCGGTCCACGGCAAAAACAGCGTCGCCGCAATCGTCGCCAAGGCAGGCGCGGCAACCGCGCCCGCCCATACCGTCCGCAACAGCCGCTGGCGCCGCAGATGGATCAGATCGCCGCTCGCGACGATTACGGCAAGCCCCGACAACAGCAAGGCGACGCCCGCCCCGCCGACGACATGATCGAGGTTGAAGATGCCCGCGATCAAACTTCCGAGCAGCGCCGGCGCAAGCGCAAAGAAATAGACGAACTGGCGCGCCAGCGGATCGACCGGCGGCCGGTAGATGATCGGCGCCTCCCCTGCATTGCGGGCGAACCAGCCGGAGTTGAGGATCGCCAGCAGCACGATGGCGGACATTGCGAGCACGAGGCCAACGAGCAGCCAGCCCCACTGCAGGACGCGCGCGCCGAGATCGGAAATCGCCGGCCACGGCGGCATCGCGAGCGCGTCGGCGCGAAGCACCCAGATCAGATAGGGTAACACCAGGACGGCGATCACGAGCAGCGCATAGAGCGGATCGAGCGACATCAGCACGCGCCGCCCCCGCGCGGTGGCAACGGCAAATCCGGCGAGCAGCAGCAGCAATCCGAGGGCGGCCGGCGTCGTCAGCAGCAAAAGCCCGGCTTCGATCGACCAGGCGAACCAGGCGTTGTGCCGGTTCTGGCCGATCAACTGCCAGGAATGCAGCAAAAGCAGCGCCCATAGCGGGCGCGCCAGCACCAGCGGGCCGAACTCGACGCCGGGCGAGCTGAAGGCCACCACCGTCATCGACAGCAAGACCGCGAGCACCGCCTGTTGCCCGCCGACAATCGCGCGGGCCAGCTGATAGTAACTCCAGAAGGTGACGACGGCGCAGATCTGCGCCAACAGATAGACGCCGAACATATGGTTGCCCGCTGCGCGAAACGCGATGTCGGCGAGCCAGAACGCCAGCGGCGGACCGAGCCAGGTTCCGACCTGGTATTCCCGGCCAAAGGCCAGCACGGTCGCAAGGTCGCCGGGCGGGCTGCGGTACAGCAGCATCGGCAGGATCAGCCAAAGTGCGGCCTGGACCAACACCACGAGCCAGACTACCAGCCGCGGCCGGGCGCGGATCAGTTCGACAACGAGCGAGGTGAAGCGCATGAAACGTCCGAATGCCGGGCCGGGCAGCCCTGTCCTGGGGGACGTTTGATAGAGTGGACGAGGCGCCGAGGCAACCGGCGTCAGATCGTGGCGGAGATATCGGAAGTGACCTCCCCGTCCACGCTGAAGAGATCAGGTTCGACTGTCTCTTCGACCGTCTCGGGATAATGTTTCAACCGCGCGGCAATGACGGGTGCGAAAAAGCGGCGATGGTGGATGCTTGGGCCTAACCGGTCCAACGCCTCGCGATGTTCCGGCACGGCGTAGCCCTTGTGGCTTTCGAAGCCGTAGCCCGGGCAATCCAGCGCCAAGGCGCTCATCAAGCGGTCGCGCGTCACTTTGGCGATGATCGAGGCGGCTGCGATCGACATGACAATGCCGTCGCCGCCGATCACCGCCTCGCAGTCGCAGGGCGCATCGATCTTGTCGCGGCCATCGACGAACACGTGCTTCGGCATTTCGGGCAGCGCGTGCACGGAACGCGCCAGCGCCCAGAGCGAAGCGCGCAAGATATTGTCGCGGTCGATCCGCGCGGGTGAGGCAAAGGCGACCGCAAACGACGAGGTCGCGCAGATCTCCTCGAACAATTCCTCGCGGCGTTCGGGCGTCAGCCGCTTGGAATCGTCGATGCCTTTGGGGATTCGCTTGGGATCGAGGACGACCGCGGCCGCTACCACCGGACCTGCCAGCGGACCGCGCCCGGCCTCGTCGCAGCCGGCGACAGGCCAGACGCCGCGCTTGATCAGCGCCCGCTCGCGGCGAAAGCTCGGCGGGGCGACTGCGATCACGCCCTTCGGCAGCTCGGCCTGTTCCTTGCCGGCTTTCTTGTCCGATTTCCCGTCGGGTTTTTTGGTGGATTTGTCCCGAATCATGGCCGGGATTCGTGCGCCAGCGCGCGGCGGCGCGCAACCGGGAACCCGGCACAATTCCCGTTATTCAACCCTATACTTGTGCCTAATCCGGCAGATGCACCCGCCGGTCCTCGCCGACCTCGATGCCGGGCGCGACCACGACTTCCCAAATGTGGTTGTCGGGATCGCCGAAATAGCCGCAGTAGCCGCCGTAGTCGGTCTTGTGCGCGGGCTTCAACAGTGACCCGCCGCAGGAGATTGCGAAATCGAGTGCCGTGTCGACCTCCTCGACCGAGCTGCAATTCCAGGCGAGCGTGGTGCCGCGAAAGGTTTTCGGCCGCGGCTGATCGGGCAGCGTGGCGTCGCGGGCGAGCTGGTCCCACGGGTAGAGCGCGATCACGGTGCCGCCGGTATCGAAGAATGCCACCGCCTCGCCGGTTGCGCGCATTTTTCGGGCAAAGCCGAGCGCATCATAAAAGGCGATGCTGGCGCGCATGTCGCTAACACCAAGCGTGATGACCGTGAAGCGGGGGACTGGCTTACCAGTACTCATGCATTCTCCGTCCGTCATTGCGAGAGCGATGACGCAATCCAGGCCTCTCTGCGGAGGATGGAGTGATGTGTCGCTTCGATCGCAATGATGACAACCACCTAGAATAGACTAAGTTGCTGTCCGTTCCGCTTCGGCTTGACGAAATGATTTGTCGTCAGTTTCGAACGCCGCTTGTTGAGGCCGAGCTTCTCGCAGGCGATTTCGAACCGCCGCCCGATCATCCAGGCCATCGGGCCGGTACCCTTCATCCGCGTACCCCATTGCGAGTCGTAGTCGCGCCCGCCGCGCATGTCGCGGATCAAGGTGAAGACGTGACGATAGCGGTCGGGATAGTTTGCCATCAGCCACTCGCGAAAGAGGTCGCGCACTTCGAGCGGCAGCCGCAGCAGCACGTAACTCGCTTCCTTGACGCCGGCGTGAGCCGCGGCATCGAGAATGCGTTCGATCTCGGAATCGTTCAACGCTGGAATAACGGGTGCGACCATCACGGTCGCGGGGATGCCGGCCTGCGACAATTGCCGCAGCGCCTCCAGCCGCTTCGGCGGCGTCGAGGCGCGCGGCTCCATCGTGCGGGCGAGCTTAGGGTCGAGCGTGGTCACGGAAATCGCGACCTTTGCCAAATTGCGCTTCGCCATTCGCTGTAGAATATCGATGTCGCGTGTCACCAGCGCCGATTTGGTCACGATGCCGACGGGATGACCGGCTCGATCGAGCACTTCGAGAATGCCGCGCATGATTTTGTGTTCGCGCTCGATCGGCTGATAGGGATCAGTGTTGGTGCCGATCGCGATCATGCGCGGCTCATAACCGGGCGCCGCCAGTTCTTTCTCCAGCAGTTCCGGCGCGTCCGGCTTGGCGAGCAATTTGGATTCGAAATCGAGTCCGGGCGACAGGCCGAGGAAGGCGTGGGTCGGCCGCGCGAAGCAGTAGACGCAGCCATGCTCGCATCCGCGATAGGGATTGATCGAACGATCGAAACCGATGTCGGGCGAGTCGTTGCGGGTGATGACCTTGCGCGAGGTATCCAGCGAGACCGTGGTCTTGAACGGCGGCAGGTCGTCCAGACTCTGCCAGCCATCGTCAAAGGCGACCCGCGCCTCGGCTTCGAACCGGCCGCTGTCGTTGGACTGCGCGCCGCGGCCGCGTCGCCGCTGCCGTTCGATGGCGACCGCGAGCTCGGGAAAAGGTGTCGCACCCGCCGGCTCGGAGGGCGCCGTGACCGGCGGGTGCTTGAGGGCATGAGAGGATGCTCGGCTCATGAAGCGAACATAGCACACATTGAGAACAAATCAAGAACGTACATTTTTGCGTGTGCCGGGGGTAACGGCAGCAGACCGCCCTCGTAACTCGAAGAGTACAAACCCAGGGAGGGTGCAGATGCGTCTGCTCACTTTGGCTGCCGCGACCATGTCGCTTGCAGCATCATTCACCTTCGCGGGCACGCTGCCAAGCCATGCTGATGCCAATTGGCCAGTTTGCTCCCGGACTTATGGGACGAATGACGGGCTGCGTTGCGATTTCCAGAATTTCCAACAGTGCCGCGCCCATGTCAGCGGCATGACGGGAAGCTGCCTCGAGAATCCTCGAGCGAGCCAGAGTTCTGGAGCATCGCGTTCAAGGCGAAAACCGCTATCCAACTAAAGTCACGGGGCGGAGGCGCCGTTTCGCCCCTGCAGCGCCGCTAACTGGCGCATTAGTCGCGGCCGGCATCGTGCCGGGCAGCGCCGGCGCCAGCGCGGCCGTTTGCGCTCAAACACCTATGGCAAAAGCGAGGGACTTGCCTGCAATTGTGCCACTTACGAGGAGGGCCGCCGGGCCGTCAGCGCTTCGCCAGCAGTTGCATCGACAACGCCAACCTTCGGGTGGTCTGAAGCTGAGGCCGCGCAGAAAAGCGGGGAGGACGCTGGCAGGGGCCGTCTGCGATGGGCTTGCCGCAAAAAACTGCAGCAGGATGGCTGATTTGAATGTGACAAGGTGGTAACAAGCGGCGTTTTTCACCGTTTGAGCCAGCGAAGTCTCATCCATGTTGAGCGTTATCATCCCGACCGAGGGAATAGAACAACCCGCCGTTGCCACGCTGGCAGCGCTGGTGCCGGGAGCCGCAGCCGGCGTCATCCGCGAAGTGCTGTTGGTAGACGGAACCGGTAACGGCGTGATCGAACGGGTGGCCGACGTGGCCGGCTGTCGCTTTCTCAGGTTTGAGGGAACACGCGCCGCGGCATTGGCCGCCGGCGCGCGGGCGGCGCGCTCGCCATGGCTGATGTTCCTGCACGCCGGCGCGGTGCTCGACAGCGGCTGGATCGACGAGACCACGCAGTTCATCCAAAACGTATCGAGCAGCGGCCGGCCGCGCGCCGGAGTGTTTCGCTATGCCCGCTCGCCCTATGCTGACACGCGACTGCGCGACGGCTTCAAATTCGTCGCCCGCATGATCGCCGGGCCATCGGCGGAACAGGGGCTCCTGATCGCCCGCGATCATTATGAGCGGCTTGGCGGCTACCGGCCGGATGCCCGCCGCTCAGAGACGCGATTGCTGCGCCAACTCGGTCGCTCGGCGCGCACCCAGTTGCGCAGCCGGATTATCGTCGTCGCATAGCTTCGGCAGTACGGCGGTAGATCGCAGCGCCCACAGCCAAAATCGCGAAAACAACCCCATGCAAAGTAGCATCGATCGCGACGCGCGCGGCTTGTGTCGGGGCACAAGAAGAATGTCCCGCCGTCACGGCCCCTTACCCCACTCGCAACCGTCTTTCGCAGCACAAAATATACTTGCCATAGTCAAATAATTATTTGACTATGGCAATTATAGAGGTGTGCGATGTCTCAATCCGGCGATCAGGTCCAGGCGGTTCGCGCCTTCAACCGCTTCTACACCCGCAAGCTCGGCCTGATCGAGCCGAAGCTCTTGCACAGCCCCTTCACGCTGCAGGAAGCGCGTATCATCTACGAGATCGCGCATCGCCCGACCTGCACCGCCACCGACCTCACCCGCGACCTCGGCCTCGATCCCGGCTTCCTGAGCCGGACCTTGCAGGCGCTGCAGCGCCGCCAGATCGTGACGCGAAAGCCGTCAAAGAATGACGGCCGCGTCAACGAACTCTCGCTGACCGCCAAAGGCCGCGCCGCCTCTGCCGAGCTCGAGCGCCGCTCGCGTGAGGAGGTCGGAAGCCTGCTCGCTTCGCTCGAAGACGGTCAGCGCGCCGCTGTCGTGCAGGCGATGAAGACGATCGAGCGGGCACTGGAAGGGCCCACGGAGAAGCCAGCCGCTTTTCTCTTGCGCAGCCATCGGCCCGGCGACATCGGCTGGGTGATCTCGAGCCAGGCAAAGGCCTATGCCGAGGAGTATGGCTGGGACATCAGCTACGAGGCACTGGTCGCCGAGATCTGCGCGCAGTTCATCAAGAACTATGACGCTTCGCGCGAGCATTGCTGGATTGCGGAAACAGGCGGCGAACCGGTCGGCTCGATCTTTCTGGTGAAGGGCAGTGATGACGTCGCAAAGCTGCGGCTGTTGCTAGTGGAGAAAAAAGCGCGCGGGCTCGGCGTCGGCCGCGCACTCGTCGAGCAATGCGTCCGCTCGGCCCGCGAGAAGGGCTACAAGAAAATGACGCTGTGGACCCAAAGCATCCTTGTCGCCGCGCGCGGCATCTATCAGGCCGCAGGCTTCCGTCGCGTCAAGGAAGAGCCGCACCACAGCTTTGGCGTCGATCTCGTCGGCGAAACCTGGGAATTGGAGTTATAACAAAGGTCGTCATCCCGGGGCGGCTCGAAGAGCCGAACTACGGTGCGCAATTGTGCACCTGAGTACTCGAGATTCCGGGTTTCGATGCTTCGCATCGCCCCGGAATGAGGGTGCATTTTACGCCGAGGCGCCTTTGGCTTTAGGCCGCCGCAGGTGCTCATCCAGCCGCGGCATGATCTCGACGAAATTGCAGGGGCGCGTGCGGTAATCGAGCTGGGCGGCGAGGATGCCGTCCCATGCATCGCGGCAGGCGCCCGGCGATCCCGGCAGGCAGAAGATGAAGGTCGCCCCCGCAACGCCGGCAGTGGCGCGGCTCTGCACTGTCGAGGTGCCGATCTTGGCATGGCTCAGCATATGGAAGGCGATGGAAAAACCATCCATCCGCTTCTCGAATAGCGGCTCGATCGCCTCCGGCGTCACGTCACGGCCGGTGAAACCGGTGCCGCCAGTGGTGATAATCGCATCGACATTGGGATCGGCGATCCAGCGCTTGATGATGATGCGGATCGCATCGACGTCGTCGACGATGATCTCGCGCGCGGCGAGATGATGGCCCGCCGCTGTCAGCCGGTCCGCCAGCGTCGCGCCGGATTTGTCGTCGGCCAGCGAGCGGGTGTCCGAGACCGTCAGCACGGCGATGTTGAGCGGCACGAATTGTTTTGTTTCGTCGATGGAGGACATTTCACTGGATCCCTCGTGTCCCGGACGCGGTGCAGCGCTCCGCAGAGCCGGGACCTATACTCAAAGAAGCGTCGCGCAACATGGCCCCCGGATCAGCAGCGCATCACCATAGCGCGTCTAAGACGCGTGAACGCGCTTATGCTGCGCAGCATCCGGGGCACGACCCGGTCACAACGCCCCCGCCGCAAACGTGTTGCAGGCCTGCACCGTGCCCTGCTGATAGCCGGTCATGAACCATTGCTTGCGCTGCGCAGCCGATCCGTGGGTGAAGCTGTCGGGCACCACCCTGCCCGTTGACTGCCGCTGTAGCGTGTCGTCGCCGATCGCGGTTGCCGTCCTCAACGCCGCGTCGATATCGCCGGGTTCGATGAAGCCTGGACGCTTCTTCTCCTCCCGGTTGACCCAGACGCCGGAAAGACAATCCGCCTGCAGCTCGACCTTCACCTGTAGTGCATTGGCTTCCGCCTTACTGCCGGCCTGCTGCTGCAGCCGCTGCACGCGCGGCAGGATGCCGAGCAGGTTCTGGATGTGATGTCCCGCCTCATGCGCGATGATGTAGGCGGCCGTGAATTTGCAGGCGCTGCCCGAACAGCCGCGGAAACGGGTTTCGACTTCGCGGAAGAAACTGGTGTCGAGGAAGATCTGTTTGTCCGGCGGGCAGTAGAATGGTCCCATAGCCGACTGCGCCATGCCGCAGCGGCCGCCATTGGTGGCGTTGCGAAACAGCACGATGCGCGGCCCGGTATAATTCTGGCCGCTGGCCTGGAAGATCTCGCTCCAGCGGTCGTCGATCTCGCCGAGAATGCCGGCGATCATGCTGCCGACTTCGTCCTTCGGCGCGCCGGTCTTGGCCGGACCCGACCTGCGATCGGTCTGGTAGGTCGGCGCCTGCCCGCCACCTGTAAGGATTTCGGCGCCGCCGATCAGAATGCGCGGATCGATGCCGAAGGCATAGCCGACAAGGCCGAGCACGATGATGGTGCCGATGCCGAGCCCGCCGCCGCCCATCGGCAGGCCAAAGCCGCCGCCGCCACCCGTTCCGCCGCCACCGTCGCGACGGTCCTCGATCTCGTCGCTGCGGCGGAAATCATCGTAACGCATGGCGCTATTTCCTCATCCCCGGCTGTTGGCGCGAATATCCAACGCGGCAATCACGTAAAATTTCCATTCCATTAATCAATAACCCGCCCGGCAAAAATTGCCTAGTGCGCAAGCCGCCGCAATCTCTGATGGCATCTCGCCGATGATCTCTTCGCATTCTGCGTCGATAACTTTCCTGGTTAAGTCGATTTTTACTTTGCCCGGTCAATGTATCGCCAGTCGGTTGTTTAGTCCCGCGTCGCCGACAGCGTCGCCTGAGTCAGAGTAATTGAGTCATGGTTGTGTCGCGTCGCGGGGCGTCTGCAAGGGCGCCCCGCACTAAATTTGAGTCTGATTCAAGCGTTCGCATCGTCGTCGGCGATTGCGTCGCCGAGATGTCAAAGCTTCCGGCAGGTTCGGTCGATCTGGTGTTCGCAGATCCCCCGTACAACCTGCAGCTCAAGGGCGATCTCAAGCGTCCCGACGAATCCCATGTCGATGCTGTTAACGACGACTGGGACAAGTTTTCGTCATTCGCCGCTTACGATGATTTCACCCGCGCCTGGCTGCTCGCCTGCCGCCGCGTCATGAAACCATCGGCAACGCTGTGGGTGATCGGCTCCTACCACAATATTTTTCGCGTCGGCGCGATCATGCAGGACCTCGGCTTCTGGGTTCTCAACGACATCGTCTGGCGCAAGACCAACCCGATGCCGAATTTTCGCGGCCGCCGCTTCACCAATGCGCACGAGACCATGATCTGGGCCGCGCGTGACGAGAAGGCCAAGGGCTATACGTTCAATTACGAAGCGCTGAAGGCCGCCAATGAGGACGTGCAGGCGCGTTCCGACTGGCTGATTCCGCTTTGCACCGGCGAAGAACGCCTGAAAGGCGCCGACGGCAAGAAAGTGCACCCGACCCAGAAGCCGGAAGGGCTGCTGGCGCGCGTGCTGCTGTCGTCCTCGAAGCCCGGCGATCTCGTGATCGACCCCTTCAACGGCACCGGCACGACAGGCGCCGTGGCAAAACGTCTCGGCCGCCGCTACATCGGCTTCGAACGCGATAAGACCTATGCGGCTGCGGCCGAAGAACGCATCGCCGCCGTCGAACCGCTGCCCGGGGCAACGCTGGCGCCGTTCATGACCGCGCGCGACGCGCCGCGCGTCGCATTCTCGGAACTGATCGAGCGCGGCATGATTCCGCCCGGCACCAGGCTGGTCGATTCCAAGAAGCGTCACGGCGCGCTGGTTCGGGCGGACGGCGCCATCATGCTCGGCGACAAGGTCGGCTCCATTCACCGCATCGGCGCGGTGGCGCAGGGCTCCGGCGCCTGCAACGGCTGGACGTTCTGGCATGTCGAAACCAAGAACGGCCTGAAGCTGATCGACGAGTTGCGCGCCGAAATCCGCTCCGGGATGGCGGCGGGGTAGTCGCTGTTGAGGCAGCTATCGACTTCGGCAGGCCGCTCCCTTGCGTTCGCCTGTCTCTTCCATGATTACACATGAGTGCGCCGGATCGCCGTCGGGATATGGCGTTCCCTTCATGATGAGGAACGTCACCGAATGCGCGCCGGCAAGCCCTGGCGGAAACCGGATCTTCTGCCGAACAATGTATTCTTCCATGCGGTTCTGGGTCACCGCACCTGTAGAAAGCAGTTGAACAAGCCCGGCTTGTGAGGGAAGTACTTCATAGGCCGCGGGCGGCACGCTGGCGACGACTGTTTTCGGATCGATATCGATCACTCCACCCGGGAAAAACCGATACATTTCATCACGCGCCCGGCTTGGTCCGGCCTGAACGATCACGTCGCTGCTATTGCCAACGATTTTGAGCGTTCCCTGACTTTTCTCGATGACGAGCGGCTGCCCCTGTGCCCGCACCGTCTCGATTTTTCCGGATGGCACGGCAAAGCTGCTGACGGAATACTTCGAGGCCACGACCTCCGGCTCTTTGCCTGTTGCGTTACGGACTGTAGCAACCGTCTGGATCGACGAACTCGAAGGGCTTTCATAAAAATAGCCCAGGCAATCGGATCGGGAGAAGAAGACGACCCGTTCCGGCGCGATGCCGGTCGCGCCGACCAGCGATAGCCGTTGCGCGTTCGCTCCCTTGGGACCGGTCCGCGAGCTACTCAACACTATTCGCTCGATTCTTTCAGTCGCCCCGCTGATTTGCCAAATCGTTGCGCTGTAGGTCGAGATGACGATGTAAAGCGGCTCAGGTCCGGGCTCGACGACGACGCGCCCGGCGTGGACGACGACATCCTGCGATCCCAGCGTCACGCTCGACAGCGCCTCGGTTTGATAGCCGCTGAACAGAACGACCCTCGCCTTGTCGGAGGCCTTCGGCATGGCGCACGCCGACCGCTCGGCCTCAACAGCTTCCTGCTTTTTTCGCGCGATTTCGGCTTGCTCGGCGAGGCGATTTTTCGCGGCCTCCGCTGCGGCGTCGCGCACCGCAGCGTCAGGCGGTTCCGGCTTGCGACGATAACCGGTCAGTTCCTGCTGCGAAATCTTGAAGTCATTGTCGGAGTCGATCTTGCGAAATAGCGCCTCGCCTGCCGCCTGATAATCGACAAGTGTGAGTTCGTACGGAGGCTGAGTGGCCAGCGTCATGGCTTGACGAACGAGAGCAGAAAGGCCGCCTTGTCCGGCTGCGCGCCGCCTGCTGGGCTCGCCGTACATGCCGGCTTCCGAAAAGCTTACCTTCCCGTCTTTGTCGGTATCCAGCGCCATGACCGATCGTATGTAGTTTTCGATCTGCTCCTCCGCGTCGGCTGCCTGCTTTTTTCCTGCTGAGTTCGACGCGGCGAGAGCAACTTGCCCCCTCCGGTCGTACCTCGTCGTCCGACGGATTTCGTCTTCGGTCACCGCGCCGTCACCATCGAGATCCAGACGCATGATGGAGTTCAACGCTATTGTCCGGGCCTGGATCGCTTCCATCAATGTATGAAGATCGATGTCACGCTGCGTCAGCTTGCCGTCGGTATCGGCGTCGAGGTGGAAGAAATGGGCGCGCAGTTCGTAGAGATAGGGGCCAAACTCCGACCCGCTCGGCAGGCGCGAGAGCAGTAACTGCTCTCCGGGCGGCACAATGTATTGCTGCGGCGCGGATTGCTGTGACAGGACCGCATTGGAGCCGCCCAGCAACATTAGAAACGCAACAACGCCTGCACGACAGGCAAGCGACACGGAGCATTCGAAGAAGGGCATATCGCCTCCAGGTTGCATACCCTTATAGACCCCAGGAGGGATTGAAAAAAGATTACTTCCTTGCCCCCCGATTATGACAACCTGAATAGAAGTTTGGCCGGGATCGAAATATCGAATGGCGGCGCAGGGAAGCCGAAATCCGCTCCGGGATGGCGGCGGGACAACTCTTTCCCCGCCGCGACGAGCCTGATAACGCACTCCGGCGTGCACATGGCCACCGATGCTGCCACGGCGGCCATGCCGCGAAATGCACTTCCGCCCGCCCCCTGTGCAGCTTCCGTGATCCGGCGGCATGGCAGCCGTGCCATGTACGCCGGTGGCAACGCACCTTTTCGCTCCTATTTGACCGGTAAGTGCTAATGTTCATTTGACCACAAGAGATTGCTCCCATGCGCACGCGAGGCTCCGAGTCGTTCATCGTGCTGCCACTTCTGCCGATCTTCCTGATCGGCTTGTTTCCAATACTGCTGTTGAGTTTGCTAGGCCCCGCCGGACTGATCATCCTCGGCATCCTGGTCGCCAGCGCTGGCTTGACCGACATTCTTGACGCCAGCGGCACCTTCAGTGAGCAAATCATCGTGCACGGCTATGCGCGAGGATCGGAGCGCACAGGGCAACGAACGGCGCTGCGTTCGGAAATTCGCTTTGCGTTGGTGATGATTGCTTCCGGTGCCGCCCTTGCGGTCGCCGGCATAGGCGGCCTGATCGTATCGTAAGGCCCGGTTTTTCGTGAGGCTGCCTCTCACGAATTCGTCGCTTGCGCACCCCGCAAAAATTGAGCATGGACGTGCCGCCCGGCAGCGATGCCGCCGCGTGCCGCAATAAATTGTCCTGGCAAGAAGCAATGGAGGAAAATTTTAAATGCTCAAATTCTACTTCAACGGATCGCCCAACCCGACCAAGGTCGCCCTCTTCCTGGAGGAAGCCGGCCTCGCCTACCAGCCGATCGCCGTCGACACCCGCAAGGGCGACCAGTTCAAGCCGGAATATCTCGCCATCAATCCGAACGCCAAGGTGCCCGCGATCGACGACGACGGCGTCAAGGTGTTCGACAGCAACGCCATCCTGCTTTATCTGGCGGAAAAGACCGGCAAGTTTCTCCCCGCGAATACGCCGGCCAACCGTGGCGAATTGCTGTCATGGCTGATGTTCGTCGCCACGGGCGTCGGCCCGTATTCCGGCCAAGCCGTCCACTTCAAGCACTTTGCGCCGGAGAAGATCGACTACGCCCATAACCGGTACCAGTTCGAGGCGCAGCGGCACTTCGGCATTCTCAACGATCATCTGGCCAACCGCCGCTACATGGTCGGCGACACCTATACCATCGTCGACATGGACGTCTGGGGCTGGGCCCGCATGATGCCCTTCGTGATGGGCGAGGATGCGGTCGCAAAGTATCCCAACGTCAAGCGGCTGGTCGACGAGATCATCGCCCGGCCTGCGGCGGCCAAGGCGATCGCGCTGAAGGATAACTTCAAGTTCAAGGCCGAGATGGACGACGAGGCCCGCAGCAACATGTTCAAGCACATGGCGGTCAAGGCCGCCTGATCAGACTCATCCGGCAAAACGGCGCCCACAAGGGCGCCGTTTTCGTTTCGGTCTTCATCTTTGCCAGAACGGCTTGGCCACCTCATTGGCAACTTCCGCCCAGCACGTGCCGATATCCTGCAACTCGCGCCCGCTCATCGCGGCCAATTGATGCCGTGTGCGGCTGCGCTTCCGCCAGGTGCGCACAAGCGCGAGCGCGCTTGCCGCGACGGCAAAGGCTCCGGACTTTGGCGGGCCAGGTCGTCGATGCGGCCTGCTCTCCGCGCAAACACTGCTCAATCGCTTAAACCACTGCGGCGAGTTTTCGTTCTGCCGGAAACGGCCCGAGCACACGCTCGACCAGCGCGGAGTCGCAGTATTCCTTGATCTCCTTGATCTTGCCGTCCTCGATGCGCCAGACCATGCAGTATTGATTGTCGTATCGAACCCCGTCCTTGGTGACGTTATCGCCGCGTGCTTCGACCACGACGTAATCACCTTCCGCGATGAAGTTGAACGCCACCGTGCGCGGGCGTACCGCGAAGAACGAGCGGAAATGGCCCATCAGTCCGCTATTGATCGCCTCACGCCCCTTGAACTCGTGTGACCACGAATATTGCCCGGTGACGATCCAGGTCGCGTCCTCGGCAAGGTTATCGAGAAATGTCGTCCCGCTCCGGTTGGCGGAATCCGTATAGACCTGCTGCACTAGTTTCTTGTTCGCTGCTGCGCTCATCGCGGCTTCTCCTTTGATCCGATGTCGGGATCATCGCGCGCCGCGCAGCATTCTTCCAATCAATAGAGAATATGATATATATTCATTCTATGAATTTGAATTCGCTTGACCTCAATCTGCTGGTGGCGCTCGACGCGCTCTTGAGCGAAGCCAGCGTCAGCCGCGCCGCGATGCGGATCGGGCTGTCGCAACCGGCGGCGAGCCACGCGCTGCAGCGGCTGCGCGACCTGATCGGCGATCCGCTGCTGGTTCGAACCGGCAGCCGCATGGAGCTGACGCCGCGCGCGCAAGCCTTACGCGCGCCTCTCGCGCAGGCGCTCGACCAGGTGCGCTCGCTGTTCGTCGCCGATGAGTTCGATGCCGCGAGGAGCGAGCGCCAGTTTCGCCTGATGATGCCCGATCTCGCCGTCGAGCTTCTGATGCCGCCGCTGATGGAAAAAATAACGAAAGTCGCGCCGAACGTCCGGATCGACGTGGTGCCATGGCGGGGTCCTGCGATCTTCACCGCGGAGTTCGCCCGCACTATCGATCTCGTGATCTCGATCGGAAACGCCTTCACCGGCTTCCACCGGCAACGGCTCTATACCGACAGCGATGCTCTAGCGGTTCGGCGCGGTCATCCCGCCGGCGCGCGGCTGAAGCGGATCGAGGCCTTTCTCGACGCGCGCCATGTCGCGGTCGTGATCCGCGGCCAAAGCGAGGACCTGATCGACATGTGGTTGCGCCCCAAGGGCATCGAACGGCGGATCGCGCTGGTCGTGCCCGGCTATCTCGAGGCGCTTCATGTCGCCGCGCGCTCCGATCTCGTCGCCTTCGTGCCGCGCCGCCTGATCGGCGCGCTGTCCAGGCAATTGTCGCTAGCAACCGTCGCGCCACCGCTCGATCCCGGGATCGACGAGCAGTTCATGTTCTACCCAACCCGGGTCCAGATGGACCCCGGCTCGATCTGGCTGCGCAATATCATGCTCGGCATCGGGCGCGAGATGCAGCGCGGCAATCGGTCTACACCGCGATCAGCGTAGTGGAAAAACAAGATGCGAGCTGAATTGAAATCCCTGTTCAGTCCCGATGCAGATCCCTTGAAGGATTTCGCGCCGACCGGACAATTCGGGATCTTAGTTATGGCAATGATCGGACCTGCTGGCCAACAAGGTCACGAGTCATTCGATTTCATGCTCTGCACACCCGAATGGTTTGCTTCCAACATCCGCGAAGACTTCAAAATGGGACGGCATTACCTGTTCGTTCGAGACTTCGATTACACGCAGTTGGAAAGATTCATTCGGGAATATTGTGAAAGCTGCGGTGAAGCCCCGACCTGGAGTGCTTTGGCAGAAAAGTTGGCTCGTCTCGGAAAATGGGAATTTGAAGACTACGGTCCCTACCGGGCGCCACCACCCGCGTGGTAGCGTAGCGTGGGCAAAGCGAAGCGTGCCCACCATCCTCATTGATGATTTGGGGATACATGGTGGGCACGGCGCAAACGCGCCTTGCCCACCCTACGAGCTGACATATGATCTCAAGTCTTCTCCTCGGCCAGCACCGTTGCTACCGCCGGCCGCTCTTCCATCCGCTTGCGATGCGCGACGACCTTCGGAAGCTTGGATAGATCGACGCTGTCGCCCTCCAGCCAGCCCGAGATGGTGTAGAGATAGGGATCGCAGATCGTGTATTGCTCGCCCATCACCCAGGGTCCCCTGAGCATGTCGCGCTCGATCAGGGTAAAGCATGCCGTCATCGTCTCCGGTACCTTGCGCTTCATGTCGGCGAACGAGGTCTCCTCGGTCGCCCAGCGCGCCCCGCGCATCTTGTGGGCGTGTGCGACATGCACAGTGGAACAGAGATAGCTGTTGATCGACTGCACCTGCGCGAAAGCAAACGGATCCTGCGGCACTAGGTTCGCGTTCGGAAAGCTCTGCGCAATGAACGCAAGGATCGCCGGCGTCTCGGTCAGCACCCCACTTTCCGTCACCAGGGCGGGCACCCGGCCCTTGGGGTTGATCTTGAGGTAATCCGGACTGTTCTGCTGGTTGTTCTTGAAATTCAGCCGTTCGGCGGTGTAGGGCGCGCCGACCTCTTCCAGCGCGATATGCGATGCGAGTGCGCAGGTGCCGGGGGCGTAGTAGAGCTTGAACATGGCGGTCCTCACGGAGAAAGCCGGAACGTTAACTGCATGCCCTTGCGCCGTCCACCCCAGTAGGTGGAGACCCCCTTTTGGCGCTTAGCTCACCCGCGGCTGCAGCTTACCCTCGATATAAACGCTGACGATCGTGTCGTCAGCGGGATAATGCTCGGGCGCCACCGCCGTGAGCTGGGCCTGAATGCATTTCCACGCGCCGTTCTCGAACAGATATGTGTCGCTATAGGTGGTCATCCCCGTCACTTCATTGCCATCGCGGCGGCGGGTGTGCTTGTTGGTGGAACGCACAAGCGCCACGTCTCCCACGACCGTGATGAGTTCATCCCGGACGTCCCAATAGACGATGACCTTAGGGTCAAAGGCCGTCGCCCAATATTTGAGATAGGTCGCACGATCCCATCGCTGGCCTGTCGGCCAGATATTGATGAAGCAGGGATGCAGAATGGCGTCGTGCGAAGGCACGTCGCAGGTGACGAAATTATGGATGAAGCGGGCGTTCAATGCGCGCAGTTCCTCCATTGTCGCGACCGATTGATGATCACGCAGGGCATATTGCATTTCTATCTCCTGGAACTTGAAGGGCCATCTGGCGCGCCTTCTCGGCGGTCGCATTGTCAGCCGGAAAGAAGCATTCGATCTTGATCTGCTGCAGCGCCGCGTCCGTCGGCATGGCCAGCGTCGTGAAGGTCGAAAAGAAAGCCAGGCGATAGTCGCCCTTGGCGAGTTGCATCGTCATGACCGGTGAAGCCGCCTGCGGATGACGCGGCAGCCGCCATTCGGCGGACAGCCCGGGATAGGCCATGATTTCATCAAGCAGTTGCGCCGCGGGCCGGCTGCCTTGCGCGACGTCGCGATGCAGGATCTGGATCAACTGCCGCGCGAACTCGTCCCAGTTCAGCATGAACTGCCGCAGGCCCTTGGGATGAAAAACGACGTGCATGGCATTGTCCGCAAGGGAGTTTTCCATTTCGTACGAATCGCGAAACGGCTTGAGCAGGCGCGCTGAGGCCTGATTGCGGATGCGAACGTCCCAGTGCCCGTCGATCACGATCCCCGGATAGGGCTCCTGCTGTCGCAGAATGAAATCCAGCGCCTGCCGCACCGGCTGCAGATTTTCGGCCGCCAGACCCTTGTCGCCATAGGGCGGCACAAAGCCCGCCGCGACATGCAGGGCATTCCGCTCCTCGAGCGGCAGGTCGAGCGCGCTGCCGAGCAACTGCACCATCTCGCGGCTCGGCTGCGAGCGGCCGGTCTCCAGAAAGCACAGATGCCGGGCGGACACGTTGGCGTCGGCCGCCAGTTCGATCTGGGTCAGCCGGCGAACGCTTCGCCAGTGCTTCAACAGGCGGCTGAAATGTCCAGCCGGGATTTCGTGCGAGTTCGTGCCTGGAGCGCCCATGCCGGACAATCTAGACCATCGCCTCAGAACGGCAATTACCTCGGATGTAAGTGACCAGCCCGGCAAATTGCTTGCAGAGTAAGACCCCTAGAGACCGAAGTTCGTGGGGAGCATCGATGGACAAGAACGCAATCGAGAAGGTCCTGACGCAGTATATGGCGGCGTGGAACGAGCCGGACGATACGGCCAGACACGCCTTGCTCGAGCAATGCTGGAGCGACGGTGGCGTCTATCTCGATCCGAACGTCTCCCTGGCCGGACGTGACACGTTGGCGACGAAGATCGGTGAGGTGCTGGCCAGCCGGCCCGGCGCGCGGCTGGAGTTCATGAGCGGCATCGATATCCATCACGACATGGTTCGCTTCCTCTGGCGCCTGGTGCGCGCGGACGGAACCTATGGCGATATTTCAATCGACTTCGGCGAGATCGGTCGCGACGGTCGGCTGGTCAAGATCGTCGGGTTCTTCGGCCCGGCCCCTCCTCTCCCGTAAGCTACCGGGACTGCGTCTGCCGGGACCTTCGCAGTTGCCCCCTGCAGCCCCTCATGCCATGACGCCCGGGAAGCAACAGGGGCGTACCATGACTGTTCTCATCGCAGGCGGCGGCATCGGCGGGCTGACGCTGGCGCTCAGCCTGCACCAGATCGGCGTCGCGGCCAAAGTATTTGAAAGCGTGCCCGAACTGCGGCCGCTCGGCGTCGGCATCAATGTGCTGCCACATGCGGTGCGCGAGCTGATCGAACTCGGCCTGCATGATGTGCTTGATGCCGCCGCTGTCCGCACCAAGGAACTCGCGTATTTCTCCAAGCACGGCAAGCCGATCTGGAGTGAGCCGCGCGGCATCGAGGCCGGTTACAAATGGCCGCAATTCTCGATTCACCGCGGCACGCTGCAGCAGATTTTGCTCGACGCCGCGATCGAGCGGCTGGGAAGAGCGAACATCCTGACCAGCCACCACCTCTCCGGCTGGACCGAAACGGAGAATGGCGTTCGCGCCGAATTCATCGACAAGGCGACCGGCAAATCGAAAGGCGCTCACGACGGCGCGCTATTGATCGCGGCCGACGGCATCCATTCGGCGGTCCGGGAAAAGCTCTATCCCAACGAAGGCCCGCCGATCTGGAATGGACGCATCCTGTGGCGCGGCATCACCGACAGCGACGCCTTCCTGTCGGGCCGCACCATGATTATGGCCGGCCACGAGATCCTGAAATTCGTCTGCTATCCGATTTCGAAGCAGGCCGACAGCGCCGGCAAATTCAGGATCAACTGGGTGGCCGAGCGGCACATGCCGCCGACCTATCAGTGGCGGCGTGAGGACTATAACCGCACCGCAAAACTCGAAGAATTTCTGCCCTGGTTCAAGGACTGGAAGTTCGACTGGCTCGACGTACCCGGCCTGATCGAGAACTGCCCGCACGCCTACGAATATCCGCTGGTCGATCGCGATCCGATCCCGCAATGGACGTTCGGCCGGGTCACGCTGATGGGCGACGCCGCGCACCCGATGTACCCGATCGGTTCCAACGGTGCCTCGCAGGCAATTCTGGACGCGCGCGTCATCACCCGCGAAATCCTTGCGCACGGCCCGACCAATGCTGCGCTCGTGGCTTATGAAGCGGAACGCCGCCCGGCAACGACCGACCTCGTGATGCTCAACCGCCGCAACGGCCCCGAGCAGGTGATGCAGATGGTCGAGGAACGCGCGCCGAACGGCTATAACGTCGTAACCGATGTGCTCTCACTGCAAGAGCTGGAAGACATCGCCGCCAACTACAAGCGCGTTGCCGGCTTCCAGGTCGAGGGGCTCAACGCCAAACCGCCGATCGTTCAGGTTATGCGGGAATCGCCGCGGGCTGCGATCTAGCCGAGGCAATCGCCTTCGCCGTCTCGACGAGCCGCGCGCTGGTTGTGGCCGTCGCCAGCACGGTGCCATCCTCGGCCATCAGCCGTCCCTCCACGAATGCGACGGTCTTGCCGAGCTGCGTGACTTTGGCCTCGCCGACAATCGTCCCTGGCCTAGCCGGCGCCAGAAAGTTTACGGTCATGGTGATGGTTGCCGTGTAGAGTCTTCCCTCGGTCATGGCGAACACCGCAGGCCCCATCGTGTCGTCGAGCATCGCCGAGAGAATGCCGCCCTGCACGAAACCGGCCGGGTTACAGAAATCCCGCTTGCCGTCGAAACCGATGCGGATCCAGCCGTCGTTCGGACGTGCGTCGAGCAGGCGCCAGCCGAGCAGTTTGGAAGACGGCGGTAGGTTAAGATTATCGAGAGCAGTCGCGATCATTGGAACCTCCGTGAGGCTCCTTCCTAACGCAGCCCTACTGCCAGCATGGTGTCAGCAGCGGGAAGCCTCGCATCTTCAAATGTCCAGCCCGTGCGCGATGACCTTGCGCATCACGTTGGGCAACGCCTCGTCGGCGAGCGTTGCAATCGGCACCCAGCGCATGCCCGCCGGCGCCCGCGTGCGCGCGGCTACATCAGCGGTATAGATCACAAGCTCCAGCGGAAAATGCGTGAACACGTGGGTGACCACGCCGGCCTTGCGGTGCCAGCGCGTCACGCTCTTGAGTTCGGGCGCCTGGTTGAGCGCCGCCCCATCGTCCTGCCCGGCGAGCCAGTCCGAAACAGGTACTTCGGTCATGCCGCCGAGCAGACCCTTTTCCGCCCGAGTGCGAACGAGGAGTTCATCGCCGCGCGTGACGATGAAGGCGGCCCCGCGGCGCAGCGTTCCCGCCTTCTTCGGCGCCTTGCGCGGAAACGTCTCCTGATCGCCGCGCAGGCGAGCGGCGCAATCATCATTCAAGGGGCACAGCGCGCAGGCCGGCTTCTTCGGCGTGCAGATCGAGGCGCCGAGGTCCATCAAGGCTTGCGCGCTGTCGCCGGCACGCGAGGGACCCAGCAGCGTCAACGCCAGTTCCTGAATGCGCGGCTTGGCCTGCTGTAATGGCTCCTCGACCGCGTAAAGCCGCGACACGACCCGCTCGATATTGCCGTCGACCGGCATGGTTCTGATATCGAAGGCGATCGCCGCGATCGCCTTTGCCGTGTAAGGCCCGATCCCCGGCAATCGGCGCAGGCCTTCCTCGGTATCTGGAAACACCCCGCCATGGTCGCGCAGTACGGCGACCGCACAGGCATGCAGATTGCGCGCCCGCGAGTAATAGCCGAGCCCCGCCCACATCCGCAGCACGTCATCCAGCGAGGCGCTGCCGAGCGCAGCGACATCGGGCCAGCGCGCCAGAAATTTCTCGAAATACGGCCCGACCGTTTTGACACCGGTCTGCTGCAGCATGATTTCCGACAGCCAGACCCGGTATGGATCGGCCCGCTCGCCCGCTGCCGCCCGCCACGGCAAGCGACGGCGATGACGGTCGTACCAGTCGAGCAGCAGCGCGGGGCGAGAGGCGCTGTGTTCTGTGGCAGTCTGTTGCTTGCGGGCGGCGAGTGCGGGCACACCCCACCTTAAGATCGGATTCGGGCCATGACCAGAGTTTACAAGCTATAACGCAGAGCGTTATAGCCGGACATGATTCAAAGCTTCGCCGATCCGGAAGCAGGAGTTGATCTGGTCCGGCCGGCGGAGCCGAAGACTTCCGGCCGATATTCAGAATGTCGCGCTGAGGAAGCTTCGTCTTTTGAACCAGGCTCGGGTACTCACCGATTTGCGTGTTCCCCCTGGCAATAGGCTTGAAGCTTTGAAGACAAACCGGCACGGCCAGCATTCGATCCGGATCAATGACCAGTGGCGGATATGCTTTGTCTGGCATGAAGGAGGACCGACGCATGTCGAAATCGTCGACTACCACGACTAGGAGCGGGTTGCTTCAAAACCCGCATCCTGGCGAGATCCTACTGGAAGAGTTCCTCAAGCCGATGGGGCTCAGTCAGAACGGACTGGCGCGCGCAGTTCACGTCGCGCCGCGTCGAATCAACGAGATCGTATTGGGCAAGCGGGATATTACTGCCGACACCGACCTGCGGCTGGCGCGCTATTTCGGTTTGTCGGAAGGATTTTTCCTCGGCTTACAGATGGACTACGACCTGATGCAGCGGCGGCGTGAAATCGACCGCGATCTGAAGGCGATTCGTCCGCGCGCGGCGTGACCGCGGCAGTTACCTCGGATAGAGTCGCCGCATGTCCAAACCCGGCCCGATCTCGGCGAAACCGCTTTCCGTCCTGCTCAGCGACGTCTTTTCGGACGCCTATGCCAGGCAGGGTTTTGCCGCCCGCGAGCTGGTGACGCGCTGGGCCGAGATCGCCGGGCCCGAGATCGCCGCCCATTCCGAGCCGCTCAAGATGCAATGGCCGCGGCCGGTGGAAGGGCAGCCGCAGGAACCGGCAACCCTGGTGCTGCGGGTGGAAGGCCCGATGGCGCTGGAGATCCAGCATTCGTCCGACGTGATCCTGCAACGGGTCAACCGCTTTTTCGGGTGGAGCGCGGTCGGCCGGCTGGCGCTGCGGCAGGCGCCGCTGTCGCGCCGAAACCGCCCTGCGCCGCCCCGCGCGCCGGACCCGAAGTCTGTCGCGAAAGTGGCCGAAACCCTGTCCGCCGTAGAGGATGAGGAACTGCGCGCCGCGCTGGCGCGGCTCGGCGCCTCGATCAAGCGAAATTGAGCCCGCAGCGCGGCGCGACCGCCACAACCCGCCATTGCCACAACTGGCGTTTCAAGCTAGCGAAGGCTTCTTTTTCGCAGTTCTTTCGGGCGTGAACGCGCCATTCGGGAGCAGACGTTGATGATCACGCGCCGCGCCTTCACCGCCGCCCTATCGCTGACCGGGCTGACTGCCCTCGCCGGCTTCTCGCCGCTGCGGCTGATCACGGATGCGATGGCGCAGGGCCCTGCCGACGTCGCCAAGCCGCAGTCGCTGCCCGACATGGCGCTTGGCCCGGCCAACGCTACGGTCACCATTACGGAATACGCGTCGATGACCTGCCCGCACTGCGCGGCCTTTGCCGAAAAGGTATTCCCGAAGATCAAGTCTGAATTCATCGACAGCGGCAAGATCCGTTACGTGTTCCGCGAATTTCCGCTCGACATCAAGGCGGCCGCAGGCTCGATGCTGGCCCGCTGCATCGCCAAGGACGACGCCCCGAAATACTTCGCCGTGATCGACTTGCTGTTCAAGCAGCAGAACGACTGGGTGATGAAGAACACCACGGAGACTCTGAGCCGGATCGGCAGGCAGGCCGGCCTTACACAGACCCAGGTCGAGGATTGCCTGAAGGATCAGGCGCTGCTCGACAAGATCGCCGCCGACCAGAAATATGCCGCCGAGGTGCTGAAGGTGCAGTCGACGCCGACCTTCTTCATCAACGGCGAGATGATCAAGGGCGAACAGAGCTTCGAGGAGTTCTCGAAGCGCATCAACGCGATGCTGAAAAGCTGATTCGCGCGGCCGGATTCATTCGCGCTCATAAGTCCAGCAAAAGGCGCCCCACAAGCGCCTCAAATCCCTTGGGAAAAGCCCCGCGGGGGCGTTGCCCTCCGGCCTCGGCCTCGCCATTGTCGCGGCTCATAAGCGCCGCAACGGGCGGCTCATCCACACTGACATTGCCTTCCATGGTACTGTCACGGCAGGGAGATTCGCGCCCGGCCAACAGAGATTTGTGTTCATGAAACTTACGCGCCTCCGCCTCCACGGTTTCAAGTCGTTCGTCGAACCCACTGACTTCATGATCGAACCCGGCCTCACCGGCGTGGTCGGACCGAACGGCTGCGGCAAATCGAATTTGGTAGAAGCCTTGCGCTGGGCGATGGGCGAAACCTCGCACAAATCGCTGCGCGCCGCCGACATGGATGCGGTGATCTTCGCCGGCTCCGGCAACCGTCCGGCGCGCAACCACGCCGAAGTTACCATGACGATCGACAATGCCGATCGCACGGCGCCGGCCGCGGTCAATGACAGCCAGGTGCTGGAAATCTCCCGCCGCATCGAGCGCGAGGCCGGCTCGGTCTATCGCATCAACGGCCGCGACGTGCGCGCCCGCGACGTGCAGATCCTGTTTGCCGACGCCGCCACCGGCGCGCGGTCGCCGGCGCTGGTTCACCAGGGCAAGATCGGCGAGATCATTCAGGCCAAGCCCGAGCAGCGCCGCCGCGTGCTGGAAGACGCCGCCGGCGTCGCTGGCCTTCATGCCCGCCGCCACGAGGCCGAGTTGCGGCTGAGGGCGGCCGAAACCAACCTCACCCGCGTCGAGGACGTCATCGGGCAACTCTCCGGCCAGATCGACGGGCTGAAGAAGCAGGCGCGGCAGGCGATCCGGTTCCGCGAAGTTGCGGCCAAGGTGCGCAAGGCTGAGGCCACGCTGTTCCACCTCCGCTGGCTCGAGGCCAATGCCGACGTCGCGGAGGCCGCGCATACGCACGACATCAATGTGCGCGAGATGGCCGAGCGCACCCGCGAGCAGGCCGAGGCCGCCCGCATCCAGGCGATCCGCGCCTCCGAACTGCCAGCGTTGCGCGAAGGCGAAGCCCGCGCCGCGGCGGGACTGCAGCGCCTCACCAACGCCCGCGAACAGCTCGATCGCGAGGAAGAGCGCGCCAAGGAGCGTGTCGCCGAGCTCGACCGGCGGCTGAATCAGTTTGCCGCCGACATCGCGCGCGAACAGCAGCAGACATCGGACGCCGAGGTCGCACTGCAGCGCCTCGACACCGAGGACGCCGAGCTGAAGGAAGAGATCAAGTCACGCGTCGAAAAGCGCTCCGGTGTCGACGAGCGCGTGTCGGAAGCGGAAGCGACACTGGCTGCCGCCGAGCGCATGTTCGGCGAACTGACCACGGCGCTCGCCGACCTCACCGCCAAGCGCAACCAGCTAGAGGCCGGCGTGCGCACCCATCGCGACCGGCTGGCCCGGCTCGACCAGGAAATCGCCACCGTCCAGGCCGACGAGGAAAAGCTCGCGCAGGAGACCGGCAATCTCGGCGACCTCGACGCGCTCACCGCCGCCATGGAGACCGCGCAGGAAACCCTGGCCGTATCCGAAGCGGCAGCGCAAGCTAGCGAAACCGGCCACATCGCCGCGCGGCAGACGCTCGAGGCTTCCCGCGCCCCGCTCACCGAGGCCGAAAAGCGCGTGCAGCGGCTCGAGACCGAAGCGCGCACGATTTCAAAACTGGTCAATGTCGAGACCAAGAATCTGTGGCCGCCGATCATCGACGGCGTCACCGTCGCCAAGGGCTATGAGAAGGCGCTCGGCGCCGTCCTCGGCGACGACCTTGACGCGCCCGTCGATCCCTCCGCGCCGATGCGCTGGACCAATGCCGGTGCAAGCTTCGACGATCCGGCCCTGCCGGACGGTGTGGAGGCGTTGGCTGCGCATGTCGAGGCGCCCGCCGAACTGGCGCGCCGTCTCGCGCAAATCGGAGTCGTGCCGAAGGAGCGTGGCGCGGAGTTCGTTTCGCAATTGAAGACCGGCCAGCGGCTGGTCTCGCTGGAAGGCGACGTCTGGCGCTGGGACGGCTTTGTCGCCGCCGCGCATGCGCCGACCGGCGCCGCTCGGCGTCTCGCCGAACGCGCCCGCCTGGTCGATATCGAACATGAGCTGGAACAGGCCCGCACTGATGCCGCCGCCAAGCGGCAGGCGCTGGAAGGCGCCGAGGCGGAACTGAAGATGGCATCCGCCGCCGAAACCGCCGCCCGCGAGGCCTGGCGGGCCGCGCAGCGCGAGGCCGATGCGGCGCGCGAACGCCATGCCGCGACCGAGCGCGAGATCAATCGCCACGCCGCGCGCAAATCCGCGCTGACCGAAGCCCATACCCGCCTTGCCGCCGATCGCAGCGAGGCCGAGGCCGCGCATGAGAGCGCCACTGCCGCGCTGACCGAACTGCCGCCGACGGATGAGACGGAAGCGAAACTTAGCGCCGTTCGCACCGAGATCGACGGACACCGCCGCTTTGCCGCGCAGGTGCGGGCCGAAGCCCAGGCGCTGGCGCGCGAAGCAGAGCTGGCCGACAAGCGCGTGCAGGCGATCACGGCCGAACGCACCGAATGGCAGAACCGCAAGCAGAGCTCGGCCTCGCAGGTCGCCACCGTCGAGGCGCGCATCACCGAAGTGACCGCCGAGCGCGCCGAGCTTGAGAATGCGCCGGCTCTGTTTGCCGAAAAGCGCCGCGCGCTGATCAACGAAATCGAATCGGCCGAAGGCGCCCGCCGCGTCGCCGCGGACGCACTGGCCGCCGCTGAAAGCCTGATGGCGGAAACCGACCGCGAAGCCAAAGCCTCGCTCGAAGCGCTCTCCTCTGCCCGCGAAGCCTGCGGCCGCGCCGAGGAACGCATGGAAGGCACCAAGCGCCGGCTTGCCGACATCGAGCGCGAAATCCACGACATGCTCGAAGTCGAGCCGCATGCGGTAGCAGGGCTCGCCGAGATCGAGCCCGGCGCGGAACTACCGCCGCTTGGCGAGATCGAGGAAAGCCTCGAAAAGCTGCGCCGCGACCGCGAGCGCCTTGGCGCCGTCAATCTGCGCGCCGAGGAAGAGCTGCGCGAAGTCGAGACCCAGCACACGGCGCTGACTACCGAGCGCGACGATCTGGTCGAAGCCATCAAGCGGCTGCGACAGGGCATCCAGAGTCTTAACAAGGAAGCCCGCGAGCGGCTGTTGACCTCATTCGAGACCGTCAACGAGCACTTCAAGCGGCTGTTCGTCGAATTGTTCGGCGGCGGCGAAGCGGCGCTTCATCTGATCGAGAGCGACGATCCGCTGGAAGCCGGCCTCGAAATCATCGCCAAACCGCCCGGCAAGAAGCCGCAGACGCTGTCGCTGCTTTCGGGTGGCGAGCAGGCGCTGACGGCGCTGGCGCTGATCTTCGCGGTGTTCCTCACCAACCCGTCGCCGATCTGCGTGCTGGACGAAGTCGACGCGCCGCTCGACGACCACAATGTGGAGCGGTTCTGCAACCTGCTGCACGAAATGACCTCGTCGACGGAAACCCGCTTCATCATCATCACGCACAACCCGATCACGATGGCGCGGATGAACCGGCTGTTCGGCGTTACCATGGCCGAACGCGGCGTCTCGCAACTGGTCTCGGTCGGCCTCGACGACGCCGTGAAGATTTTGGATCAGGACGTGGCGTGAGGGGCGCTGCCTCACCCTGTTGACGTCATCATCCGCGAAGGCGGATGATCCAGGTACGCCGTGCTGTCTGTGGAACCTTCAACCGTCTCGGCGTACTGGATGCCCCGCCTTCGCGGGGCATGACGGCAGATAGATGACTTCACCCGACCTACCCGCCGAACTGAAGGCGGCCCTCGACGGCAAGTTGCGCGGCTTCTCGCGCAACGAGGCCGCCGGCCGCGCCGCATCGATCTCTCAGGTCTACCGCAGCGGCGGCGGCTCCACCACCATCCGCTCAGAGACCGACGCGCTCGCCTATGCGCTGGCGCGGATGCCCGCAACCTATGCCGCGGTCATCGCAAGCCTGAACGCGCTCATTGAGATCAGGCCGGACTTCACACCTAGCAGCTTGCTCGATATCGGCGCCGGGCCGGGCACGGCTACATGGGGCGCGGCCGAAGCATTTCCGTCACTCAAGGATTTCACGCTGCTGGACGCCAACGACGCGCTGCGCACGCTGGCGCTGGACCTTGCCCGCGACAGCACCCGGCTGCGCGGCATCGCTTACGAACGTGGCGAAGCCCGCGCCGCGCTTGCCAAAGCGGATACGGCAGACCTTGTTGTGGCGAGCTACATGATCGGCGAGCTCGGCGAAGCCGAGCAACGCGCGCTCGCCGAACTGTTGTGGCAGAAGACCCACGACACGCTGCTCGTGGTCGAACCCGGCACGCCCGCCGGTTATGCCCGGATGATTGCGCTGCGCGCGCACCTGATCGCGCTGGGCGGACATGTCGCCGCCCCCTGCCCGCACGACGACAAATGCCCGCTACAAGCACCGGACTGGTGCCATTTCACCCAGCGTCTGCAGCGGTCGCGCGCGCACAAGCAGGTCAAGGGCGCGGAGCTGCCGTACGAGGACGAGAAATTCGCCTATGTGGCGCTGACGCGCGCGCCGGTTGACGATCGGCGATTTTCCCGCGTGCTGGCGCAACCGATCATCAGCAAGATCGAAATAACCGCCAAGCTCTGCACGCCGGAAGGTCTCTCCTTTACGAAAGTGCCTCGCCGCGCCAAGGCGGATTATGCCCGTGCGCGCCGCTGGCGGTGGGGCGATCCGGTGAGAGAAGAAAGCTGATCTGGATATCGGTCTCGTGCCCCGGATGCTGCGCAGCGCGCCGCACTTGCGGCGTGGTGCGCTGCTGATCCGGGGCCCATCTCTACCGGCGCGGTGGGTCCCGGCTCTGCGATGCACCGTCAAAGAGACGCTGCACCGCGTCCGGGCCACGCAAACCGACACAAATCCGGCCTTGAACTTATCCCGCCCCACTTCCGACTAAAGCCATGCCCACTTCGCAGGCGGGCTGCCGCGCGCCCGGTTTTTCGTCTAGTTTCCCCGTCTTTTCGTCCCACAGGAGTTGTCTGCATGTCGACCGGCTGGATCGTTCTCGGCGTCATCGTCATCATCGTGCTGTTTGCGTTCGCTGCGTATAACCGCCTGGTCGCGCTCAGCCAGCGCGTCGGCCAGGCCTTTGCCGACATCGACGTGCAGCTCAAGCAGCGCCACGACCTGATCCCGAACCTGGTCGAGACCGTGAAGGGCTACGCTTCGCACGAGCGCGGCACGCTCGACGACGTTATCAAGGCGCGCAATTCCGCGATGTCGGCGCAGGGGCCGGCGCAAGTCTCCGCGGCAGAGAACCAGTTGAGCGGCGCGCTCGGTCGCCTGATCGCGTTGTCGGAGGCCTATCCGGACCTCAAGGCCAACGCCAACTTCCAGCAACTCGCCAGCGAGCTCTCTGACCTCGAAAACAAGATCGCGGCCAGCCGCCGCTTCTTCAACAACGCGGTCCAGGAATACAACACCGGCATCCAGCAGCTTCCCGCCGCGTTGTTCGCCGGCATGTTCGGCTTCACCCGCAAGGAATTCTTCGACCTCGGCGCCAGCCGCACCGAAGTCGAGACGGTGCCGAGCGTGAAGTTCTAGCGAGAATGGCACCTCGCCTTCCCCGTCATTCCGGGGCGATGCAAAGCATCGAACTACGATGTGCAATTGCACATCGGAGAAGCTCCTCTCCCCAAGGAATCTCGAGATTCCACAATGTGCAATTGCACATTGGGGTTCACGCCGTTGGCGTGCCCCGGAATGACGAGGGATAGCCCATCATGGTCGCGTATGGTCTCTACACGCATATCGCATCGAACAAGTTTCGTTCGATGCTGATGCTCGCCGGCCTGTTTCTATTGATCTACGTGCTGGTCTTTGCCGGCGCGCTGGTTGCGGAAGTGGTGCTCAACGGCGGTGCTTCACTCAACCATTATCTGACGCATGCCTCACGCGACCTGATCGCAGCCTTCCCCTACGCCACGATTATCGCCGCGCTGTGGATCGTGATCGCCTATTTTTTCCACCAGAACATGATCGACGCCGTGACCGGCGGCGCGAGCGTGACGCGGCAGCAACAGCCGCGGCTCTATAATCTGCTGGAAAACCTTTGCATCTCGCGCGGGATCCCGATGCCGAAACTGAAGGTAATGGACAGCCCGGCGCTGAACGCCTTCGCCACCGGCCTCAACCGGCGGCAATATTCCATTACGGTGACGTCGGGCCTTCTGCAGGCGCTCAACGACCAGGAGATCGAGGCCGTGCTCGGCCACGAGCTCACGCATATCCGCAATGGCGACGTGCAGTTGATGGTAGTCGCCGTCATCATCGCCGGCGTGGTCGGCTTTTTCGGCGAATTGTTCTTTCGCATGTTCACCAACCTGTCGTGGAATTCGAGCGGCAGGGACTGGTCGTCATCGTCTTCGTCATCATCGTCCTCTTCATCGTCGTCCGATCGCGGCAAGGGGGGCGGCGGCGCGATCATCGCCATCATCATTGCGGTGGTGCTGATCCTGCTGGCCTGGCTGTTGTCGCAGGTCGTCAAGCTGGCGCTATCGCGGTCGCGCGAACTGTTGGCCGACGCCGGCTCGGTCGAACTGACCAAGAACCCCGACGCCATGATCACGGCGCTGCGCAAGATCGAAAATCGCGGCGAACTGCCCGGCGCGACGTCTGCAGTCATGGAGCTCTGTGTCGACAATCCGCGCGAAGGCTTTGCCGATCTGTTCGCGACCCATCCGTCGGTGGATGCGCGCATCAAGGCGCTGGTGCAGTTTGCCGGCGGCCGTGATCCCGGCCCGCTCGCCCTCCCGACGGATCCGGCGGATGAAAGCGATGAGCCGGAGGAATCGCCCGCGGAGCAACTCCAACCGCCGGTTCCCCGCGGCGCGTGGAGCGACGCCGGCGAGCCCGCCGGCGTTCCGGGCGCGCGCCCCGGCTGCCTGGACGGCCCTTCGGGCCCGCACCGCTAAACGGCTGTCCCGCCGACGCGCCGGATTAACGAATTCCGTGCGGAATAATGGCGACGGCCGTCTAATGAATTGAATTCTCCCTTGTTTCTGCCATGTTCGCGCCCAAAGCAGGGAATGGGGCATGCCGGCCGCTCCCGCGGTCGGAACTGCTGTTTCAAGGGAATTCCATGGCAAAGCCAGTCGTGATTGTGGTGGGCGCCGATAAGGGCGGGGTCGGGAAGACGACCGTGTCGCGGACGCTCCTGGACTATTTCAGCGCCAACAACGTGCCGACCCGGGCATTCGACACCGAATCGCCGCGCGGCACCCTGAAGCGCTTCCACCCTGACATCACCGAGATCGTCGACATGACGACGACATCGGATCAGATGAAGATCTTCGATACGCTGAGTGCCGGGCCTTCGGTGACCGTAATCGACGTCCGCGCCGGACTGCTGTCGCCGGCACTGGCTTCGCTCCGCGACATCGGCTTTCTCGATGCGGCGAAGGCGGGACAGATCACCTTCTCCGTGTTCCATATACTGGGCCCCTCGATCGCCTCGCTGGACGAAATCGCCGAGACCGCGAACTTCATGCAGGGCGCCAAATATTACCTGGTGAAGAACTTCATCAACGACACCCAGTTCTTCCAGTGGGACCAGTCGACCTACAATTCCTATTTCCACCGCATCAAGGACGCCACCGAACTCACGATCCCCAAGCTCAATGAAATGGCCTACGAGCAGGTCGAGGTCTCCTCGGTGCCGTTCCTCAAATTCGTCGCCAACAAGGGCAAGGACGACGAGGCCGCGAACTACTCGTTCGTGCTGCGCGGCTATGTCCGGCACTGGCTCGCCAACGTCTGGAGCGAGTTCGACCGCATCAAGCTGACCGATCTCGTCGGCGCCAAGCCTGGCGTGCGCGGCGGCGAAAAATAGTCGGATAGCCGCCGCGACGGGGCTGGATTAGGCGGAAAATTCCTTTGATATAGCGGGTGATGAGCTCCACGCCTGTCTACGTCATCTGCTCGCCCCGGCCGCTGGTCGGGAAGACGCTGCTCGCGCGTCTGTTGAGCGAGTTCCTGCTGCTGAAGGATGGGACGGTATCTTCCTTCGACATCAACTTGAAGGAACCATCGCTGCTCGAGTATCTGCCGCGCATCACCGAGACGGCCGACGTGATGGACACCTATGGCAAGATGCAGCTCATGGATCGCCTGATCGTCAACGACGGTATCGCCAAGGTGGTCGACCTCGGCTTTCATGCGTTCGACGAGTTCTTCAAGATGATTAACGAGATCGGTTTCCTCAAAGAGGCCACGCGGCGTGGCGTCGCGCCGATCATCCTGTTCGTGGCCGATACCGACCGCGTTTCCGCGCGCGCCTATTCGACGTTACGGGAGCAGATTCCGCTGAAGGCGCTGATTACGGTCGACAACGAGTACGTGGTGCGTGGCGAACTGCCCGAGGCGATGGGTTTGGGGCGGGTGCTGCGCATATCGGCGCTGCCCTCGTTCCTGAAGACCTATATCGACCGCCTGACCTTTTCCTTTACCGACTATTTGCGCAACGAGCGGGATACGTCAACCGAGCTGCATCAGTGGATCCGCAGGAACTACACCGGTTTTCGCGAGCTCGAGTTCAGCCTGCTCCCGCAGCGGCAGTGAGGTCCGCGGCACGACCGGAATTTTCACCCGGGTAATACTGACGCACGCCGCAAAGCGGCGCGCTGCGCAGCATCCGGGGAACGGCCACCTGTCGGATATCAATGCCCCTCGAACGCCATCAGCGTACGCACGGGCACTTCCATCGCGCGCAGCTTGGCGGCGCCGCCGAGATCGGGCAGATCGATGATGAAGCAGGCCGCGACCACGTTGGCGCCGATCTGGCGCAGCAATTTCACCGCGCCTTCCGCGGTGCCGCCGGTGGCGATGAGATCATCGACCAGGATGACGCGCTCGCCGGGATGGACCGCGTCGGCATGCATTTCCATTTCATCGAGGCCGTATTCCAGCGAGTAGGCGATCCGCACGGTGGTATGCGGCAGCTTGCCTTTTTTCCGGATCGGCACAAAGCCGGCGGAAACCTGATGCGCGACCGCGCCGCCGAGGATGAATCCCCTCGCCTCGATGCCGGCGACCTTGTCGATCTTCAATCCAGCCCACGGCTGCACCAGCTCATCGACGGCACGACGAAAGGCGCGCGCGTCTGCCAGCAGGGTCGTGATGTCGCGAAACAGAATGCCCTTTTTCGGGTAGTCCGGAATGGTGCGGACGGTGGCCTTGATGTCGTGATCGAATGTCATTGGTTTTTCTCAACCCCTCGTTTGTTCACCGTCATTGCGAGCGAAGCGAAGCAATCCACAGCGCCGCATCGAGAAAAGAATGGATTGCTTCGTCGCTTGCGCTCCTCGCAATGACGGCTGCCTTCAATTCGCATTCAGCCGAAACGCATTCTCGACGATACGCAGCCCCACCTCGCCGCCGAGCGACATCAGCGATTCCGGGTGAAACTGCACGCCGCCGACAGGCAGGATCTTGTGTTCGATCGCCATCGCGACGCCGTCCTCCGTGGTCGCGGTGACTTCGAGAACATCGGGCACGCTGTCGCGCTCGACGTAGAGGGAATGGTAGCGGCCGATCACGATCTCATTCGGCAGGTTCTGCATCAAGCGCCCGCCGCGCACCTGAACCCGGGATGGCCGTCCATGCGCCGGTTGGGTGAGCTGACCAAGCTGGCCGCCAAAATATTCGCCGATCGCCTGCACGCCGAGACAGACACCGAAGATCGGCAGTTTTCGGTCCAGCGCCGTGCCTATGGTCTTCGAGATTCCAAAATCTTCAGGGCGACCCGGGCCCGGCGATAATACCAGGAGATCCCAGCCCTTCCGCTTCAGCATCTCCTGTGCATGCACGTGCCGGACCACGGTCACGCTTGCGCCGACCTGCCGGAAGTAATCCGCCAGCATATGCACGAAACTGTCGTCGTGGTCGATCAAGAGCACCTTGCGGCCCGAGCCGGTGGCGTCAGGCGCAAAGGCCGACAGCGGCTTCGGCGCGTCGCCGCGCAGCGCCTGGAACAGCGCGGCCGCCTTCACTTGGCACTCGCGGTCTTCGGCGGCCGGATCGGAATCGAACAGGCAGGTGGCGCCGACGCGCACTTCGGCCAGCCCATCCTTCATGCGGATGGTACGGATGGTCAGCCCGGTGTTGATGCTGCCGTCGAAATTCACGGCGCCGATCGCGCCGGCGTACCAGCGCCGCGACGAGCGCTCATTGTCCTCGACGAACTGCATCGCCCACAGTTTCGGCGCCCCCGTCACGGTAACTGCCCAGGCGTGCGTCAGGAAGGCATCCAGCGCATCAAAGCCCGGGCGCAGCATGCCTTCGACATGGTCAACGGTGTGGAACAGTTTCGAATAGGTCTCGATCTGCCGCCGCGCCAGCACCTTGATCGTGCCGGGAATGCAGACCCGCGCCTTGTCGTTGCGGTCGACGTCGGTGCACATGTTGAGCTCGAACTCGTCCTTTTCCGAGTTCAGTAATTGCCTGATTTGCTCCGCATCGCCGATCGCATCAACGCCGCGCGCGATGGTGCCCGAAATCGGGCAGGTCTCGACACGGCGGCCGTCGGAGCGAACAAACATCTCCGGCGAGGCCGACACCAAAAATTCGCCGTCCCCGAGATTCATTAGCGCGCCATAGGGTGACGGGTTGATGCGGCAGAGTCGCTGGAACACTTCCGCCGGCGAACGCTCGCAGGGCTCGGCGAAGAGTTGCCCGGGCACGGCCTCGAACAGGTCGCCGCGCGCAAACGCCGCACGCGCAACTTCCACGGTCGCCTGATATTCGCCGGGCGCGTGATCGGCAAATCCCTGCCGCGGCGTTTTGGCGTAAGTGCTCTCGGCGGTGTCGCGCGGCAGACTCTGGGTGGACTTCCCCTTCCACGAGAAATCGTAGCTCAGCACGACGCCGCGGCCGGTCGCACGGTCGTAGGCCAAAAGGCGATCCGGTACGTAGAGCACGATGTCGCGCTGGTCAGCCTCCCGCGCCCGCTTCTGCACGAGGTCCTCGATTTGGAACACGAGGTCATAGGCGAAGGCGCCGAACAGGCCGAGCAGCGGATCGTCATTTGCGGTGAAGGCAGCGACGAGATCGCGGACCAGCGACATCACGCTGGCACGGCGGGTGCGCTGGTCTTCCTCGACCGGCGCGGCACCGCGGATGATGTGGCCGGCCAGCCGCGTGGAGCTTCGCTCCGAAATGACGACACAGGGCTCGCGCAGCACGTCGCCGAGGAAGGCGATCAGCACCTCGCCGCGCGCGTTCAGCGCTTGGAGCGAGAAATTCGAGCCGGCCGTTTCCAGCGCCAGCGGCGGATCGGCAAAGCCGAGGTCAAAACTTTCGTAACGCCCCGGCACCGTGGTGCCGGAGGACAGCACCACGCCCCGGCAGCGATCGAGCAGTTCGATCAGGTCGTCAAGGCGCCTGGCGTTGCCGGTGAACTGCTCGACGGCGCGCGAAACCGCCAGACCGCCGCTGGTCCGGTATTCGCTGTGCTCGGGCAGGGAGAAGGCTGTCCTGTTCATGTGATCCTCTTACGAAACTTCGGGAGGGCGCGCCACACAGGACAAACGAAGGGACCGTCGCACTGCGATGGCGACCTTCGACGATTGAAAAAATGAAATCGCACCGGCCACCTCTTAGGAGGTGCGCCACCAGAGACGGGAGGGCGTAACAACGGTGCTCATGGGAACCTAATCACCATCCGGCGGAGGCGATGTCAAGGGAGGGGATGGGCCGGGACGCCCGCCCAAGCCCAACTTTGGGTGACGGGCGGCGCCAAACTTGCGTAGGATTTGAGCAAGCAGCGGCGCTTTCAACGCGCAAAGATAGCAACCCATGGAGGCAAGGATGGCACTGCTGGGTCTGGGATATGCCGGCTTCGGATCTGATAGCCTCGAGGACTGGCGGCAGTTCGGGACCGGTCTCGTCGGGCTGCAGGCAGTCGAGAGCGGCAATTCACTGCTGGCGTTCCGGATGGACGACCGCAAGCAGCGCATCGTCATCGACCGCGCGATCGGCGAAGGCACGCGCTTCTTCGGCTGGGAGGTCGCAGATGCCGCAGCGCTTGATGCGCTGGCGGCGCGGCTGGAAAAGGCCGGCGTGCATGTTGTAGCTGAACCGCAGTCGCGGGCCGACGCGCGCCGCGTGCGCAGCCTGATTTCGTTCCAAGATCCCGCCGGCAACCGGCTGGAGGCGTTCTACGGCGCGGAGATCGACGACACGCCTTTCATACCGGGGCGGTCGATCTCGGGCTTCCGCACCGGCCCGCTTGGGCTCGGGCACGCCGTGCTGACGGTGGAGAACATCGAACCGGTCATGGCGTTCTATGTCGACGTGCTCGGCTTCGGCCTCTCCGACTACATCTCAAAGCCGTTCCGCGCCTACTTCTTCCACGTCAACGCGCGGCATCATAGCCTCGCGTTGATCGAGACCGGCAGGAACGGCATGCATCATCTGATGGTTGAGTTGTTCTCACTCGACGATGTCGGCCAGTGCTACGACATCGCGCAGACGGAGGAAGGCCGCGTCAGCGTCACGCTCGGCCGGCACACCAACGATTTCATGACCTCGTTCTACGCCAAGACACCGTCGTCCTTCATGATCGAGTGCGGCTGGGGCGGCCGCGAAATCGATCCCGCGACATGGCAGCCGGTCGAGATGCAGGACGGCCCGAGCCTGTGGGGCCACGAGCGCGTCTGGCTGCCACCCGAAGACCGCGCAGTCGCGCGCGAGATGCGCCTGCGCGCCGCAGCCTCTGGCCTGCGCGCGCCGGTGCAGGTGATGGAAGGCAATTACAAGCTGATGTCGGGGACGTGCGCGTGGTGGGACGGGGCGAAGCAGAGCAATGAGTAATTACCGCTGCTCCTGCGGCACGATAATTCCAGCTTGCGAAAGCAATCGAAGAGCTGCGTCAATTTCCTTCACCAAGCGCTCGTCCCCGTAGTAGCTAGGGTCCTGAGCACGAGTAGCCGGATCAGCTACGTAGAATGCGAGATCGTAAACGAGATCATCAAGAATATCGAGCACGTCACGGCCGATCGAACGCCGGGCAATTGTGCCGATACGGCCATAGTATCGTTCAAACTCTTTCACCGTCTCCTTACGAGACGATGGCTCTCGCAAGATCTTGGTGAGTAGCCAAAGTATCTCATCGATCGGGTTCACAGCGCCTACTCCCGATAACACCCGCTCTCGATCTCCTCGATCAGGCCGCATGCGGCCGGCCGCCATCCAAGTTCCTGCCGCGCGCGCTTTGCCCGCACCCTGCTATTCGAAGCCATCGTATCCTCGGCCGTACCCTCGCCCCATCCGGCGGCAGCCTCCTGCATCGACATCGCCGCCGGCGGTCCCGCAAAACCCAGCATGCGGTTGATGGCCTCACACACTTCATGCATCGAGCTCTCGCCGTTTTCGGCGAAATAGAACGCACCGGCTGGCGCCTTCTCGATCGCAAGCGCGTAGAGCATCACGAGGTCGTCGATATGCACGTTGGACCAGATGTTCTCGCCGGGCCCGGCATGCGTGGCATTGCCGCGCTTTTTGGCGAGCTTGATCAGCAGCGGCACCTGCACGCTGTCGCGCCCTGCCCCGTGGCCGATGCCGTAGATCAGGCTCGGACAGATGATGACCGGGCGGCAGCCCTTGTCGTGAAAGCCGAGAATGAAGTGGTTCAGCTCGACCCGTGCGGCGCGCGCGGGCGACGGTGTGATCGGCGTATCTTCGTCGAAGATGTCATCGGACCGCTCGCCGCGGGAACGGCTGCCGACGATGCTCGATCCCGATGTGTGGATGAAAACCTTGCCGCTTCCGGCGAGAGTATCGAGCAGTGCGACGACGGCGCCCCTGTGGTCGGCACTTGCGGCGTTCACAACAACATCGGCCGCCTGCGCCGCGCGCGCGAGAACTTGCGCGTCATCCAGCGTGCCCATCACCGGCTCAATCCCTAACGCACGAACGGCATCTGCCTTTTCGCGGGAGCGAACAAGGCCGGTGACCTGATGTCCGGCGGCGATGAGATGAACCGCAACCGACCCGCCGATATAGCCCGATGCGCCGGTGCAGAAGATTTTCATGCGCGGCTAACTCCTTCGCCGAGATGCGCTCAATTTAGCCGAGATGCTTCCTGAAGAACTCCGTCGCCCGGCCCCAGGCGAGCTCGGCGGCCTCGCGATCATGCACGGCCACGCGCTGCTCGTTCACGAAGGCATGTTCGGCATCGTAGCGGAACAGCTCGAGCGACTTGCCGGCGTCCTTCATCGCCTTCTCGAAGGCGTCGACCGCAGCCGGCGTGCACCAGTCGTCCTTGTTGGCGAAATGCGCCTGCAGCGGGATCTTCACGTCGGCAGGTTTTGCGGCCTGCTCCGGCGGGATGCCGTAGAAAACGACGCCCGCCGCTAGCTCCGGAATCTTGGTCGCGCCGATGATGGTCACGGCGCCGCCGAGGCAGAAGCCGGTGAGACCCACCTTAGCGCCGTTGCGCGCGAGATATTGCGCGGCGCCACGTACATTCTGAGTAGTGGCGTCCATGAAATCGAGCGAGGTCATTTGCGCGTTGGCCGCCTCCGTATCGTGATACGGCACCACGACGCCCTTGAAGAGATCGGGCGCCAGCGCATCGAAGCCGGCCATCGCAAAGCGGTCGCACAGACCCTTGATGTTCTCCGACAGGCCCCACCATTCCTGCACCACCACCACGCCCGGCGCGTTGCCGCGCGCGGCATTGGCGAGATAGCCGGCGGTTTCCTTGCCGTCCGGACGTTTGAAGGTGATGTGGGTGCCCATGGGTTCCTCCGGGATTGCTTCTTGAACGTGATGCTTGCGGCCATTTTGGCGGCTGCAAGAGCCGGACGCAATCGCCTGTCGGCGCATTGCTGCGCCCAATAAAAAAGCCCCCGCAGGGGCTTTTCCGAATTGCGGTAAAGACGCCGTGATCAGTGGGCGTTGGCCCAGACCTTCTTCTTGGTGAAGTACAGCAAAACGGTGAGCAGGATCAGGAACACGAACACCTGCAGGCCGAGTTGCTTGCGCGCCTCCATGTGCGGCTCTGCGGCCCACATCAGAAAGTGGGTGACGTCCTTGGCGTATTGCGCAACCGTGGCCGGCGAGCCGTCGTCGTAGGTGACCTGGCCGTCGTTCAACGGCTTCGGCATCTTGATGGCGTGGCCGGGGAAGTAGGTGTTGTAGTATGAACCTTCCGGCAGATTGAAGCCGGCCGGCGGCTTGTCTTCATAACCCTCCAACAGCGCCGTGACGTAATCCGGTCCCTGCTCCTGATACTGGGTAAAGAAATCGATCAGGAACATCGGGAAGCCACGGCTGTAGCTGCGCGCCTTGGTGATCAGCGATAGGTCCGGCGGGAACGCGCCGCCATTGGCCGCACGCGCCGCCTGCTCGTTGGGGAACGGCGACGGGAAATAATCGGCGGGCCGGCCCGGCCGCTCGAACATCTCGCCTTGGTCGTTCGGGCCGTCCTTGACCTTGTATTCGGAGGCGAAAGCCTGCGCCTGGGCCACCGAATAGCCGGGACCGCCGGTTTCTGCGAGATTGCGGAAGGCGACAAACGACAGGCCATGGCAGGACGCGCAGACCTCTTTGTAGACTTTCAGACCGCGCTGCATGGCGCCACGGTCGAACTTGCCGAACGGGCCTGAAAACGACCACTTCTGCGCCGGCGGCTTGGCGCTGCCTTCGGCGGCGCGGGCGCTCTCGGCGCCGCCTAGGAGCAGACCGCCGGCCACCATCAGCGCGATCACGGTCGAGACCATCGGCGCAGGCTTGCCGCCCGTCTTTGCCAGCACGTCGTCCGCGATCGAGTTCGGCACCGGACGGGGCTTCTCGATCCGCGCCAGCAACGGCAGCAGGATCAGGAAATAGGCGAAGTAGAGGAAGGTCAGGATGCGGCCGACGATGACATAGATGCCTTCCGGCGGCTGGGCGCCGAGATAGCCAAGGCCGATGCAGACGACAACGAACATCCAGAAGAACTGCTTGGCGAGCGGACGGTACTTCGACGAGCGGGTCTTGGCGCTGTCGAGCCACGGCAGGAAAGCCAGTATGATAATCGCGCCGAACATCGCCACGACGCCGGCAAGCTTGTTCGGGATCGAGCGCAGGATCGCGTAGAACGGCAGGTAGTACCATTCCGGCACGATGTGCGCGGGCGTGACGGCGGGATTGGCCGGGATATAGTTCTCGGGATCGCCGAGATAGTTCGGCATGTAGAAGATGAACCAGGCAAAGAACAGCAGGAAGCAGGAGACGCCGAACATGTCCTTCATGGTCGCGTAGGGCGTGAACGGCACCGTGTCCTTTTCGGTCTTCGGCTCGACGCCGGCCGGGTTGTTCTGACCCGCCACGTGCAGCGCCCAGATGTGCAGCACGACGACGCCCGCGATCACGAACGGCAGCAGATAATGCAACGAGAAGAAGCGGTTCAGCGTCGGATTGCCGACGGCATAGCCGCCCCACAGCAGCGTCACGATGCTCTCGCCGAAATAGGGCACGGCCGAGAACAGGTTGGTGATGACGGTGGCGCCCCAGAAGCTCATCTGCCCCCACGGCAACACGTAGCCCATGAAGCCGGTCGCCATCATCAGGAGATAGATGATGACACCGAGGATCCAGAGCACTTCACGCGGCTCCTTGTACGACCCGTAATAGAGGCCGCGGAACATGTGGATGTAGACGGCGAAGAAGAACATCGACGCGCCGGAGGCGTGGATGTTTCGCAGCAGCCAGCCGTAATTGACGTCGCGGACGATGAGTTCGACCGACTTGAATGCCATATCGGCATGCGGCGTGTAGTGCATCGCCAGGATCACGCCGGTCAGGATCTGCACACCCAGCATGAACGAAAGGATGGCGCCGAAAGTCCACCAGTAATTCAGGTTACGCGGCGTCGGATACGCCACGAACGAGGAATGCATGAGTCCCATGATCGGGAGGCGCCGTTCGATCCACTTCAAGGCGGGATTGGTCGGCTGGAAATCGGATGGTCCGCTCATTGATGCGATCCTGAGGAAGTAAAACGACGCGACGGCTTAAAGGGTGTCTCGGACTGGCGTCCGAGCCCTTTAGCCGATCTGGATTTTGGTATCGGAGACGAAGGTGTAGGGTGGCACGGCCAGATTGGTCGGCGCGGGTCCCTGACGGATGCGGCCCGAGGTATCGTACACCGAACCGTGGCAGGGGCAGAAGAAGCCGTCGTAGGCGCCCTCATTGGCGATCGGGATACAGCCGAGATGCGTGCAGATGCCGACCACGACCAGCCACTGGTCATGGCCCGGCTTAACCCGCTGCTCATCGCTCTGCGGATCGGGCAGGCTCGATACCGGCACCTTGCGGGCCTCTTCGATCTGCTTCTTGGTTCGATGGCTGATGTAGATCGGCTTGCCGCGCCAGAACACCTTGATGTCCTGTCCTTCGGCGATCGGGGTCAGGTCGACCTCGATCGGTGCACCTGCCGCGACCGTCGAGGCATCCGGATTCATCTGGGAAACCAGCGGCACCACCGTGGCGGCCCCGCCTACGGCGGCGACGGCTCCCGTTGCAACATAAAGGAAATCACGGCGTGTCGGATTGTCCGCCGAAGACGCTGTCGTCACGATCTCAAGCCCTTTCTTATCTGCAACCAGCGGAACCGCCCCGGACCCGCGCAAACGCGCGCCCCGGAGGAGGCTGCCGGCGCCCGCGGCCCCCGCGGCGGCAGAAAAAACCGCTTTTCCTCCCCCATTCCGGCGGAACAAGCAGTCCAGAATCGTTCTATTGGCACCCTTGCCGTGAGAGCGCAAGCCCGCTATCGGCTCGCAAGCGTGCAATGCACTAAATCAGCGCCCGACCGTGATTATTCAGTCATTTCATCCGCGCGTCCGAAGCCTAGACACATGCATATCGCCCTCTTCCAGCCCGATATTCCCCAGAACACCGGGACGATTCTGCGCCTCTGTGCATGCCTCGGCGTGGCCGCCCATATTATAGAGCCGGCCGGATTTGCGACCTCGGACCGCCATTTCCGCCGGGCGGGAATGGACTATCTAGATCATGTCGCCATCACGCGCCATGACTCATGGCAAAAATTCGAGCAATGGCGTAACGAGGCGGGTTTCCGGCTGGTGCTGTTTACGACCAAGGGCTCCAGTTCCTATCTGGATTTCAACTACCGGCCGGACGATGTGCTGCTGTTCGGGCGCGAATCCGCAGGGGTTACCGCCGAAGTTGTGTCTGCCGCCGATGCGCGGCTGGTGATTCCAATCAGGCCGGGCTTGCGTTCGCTCAATGTCGCCATGGCCGCCGCCATGGCATTAGGCGAGGCGCTGCGGCAGACCGGTTCCGCGGTACAAGCGGACGCGGTTCTCAAGGAGAGATGGTGAGCTACGCGGTCAAAGAGATATTTCTGACCTTGCAGGGCGAAGGCGCGCATGCGGGCCGCGCGGCGGTGTTTTGCCGCTTTTCCGGCTGCAATCTCTGGAGCGGCCGCGAGCAGGACCGCGCCAGCGCCACCTGCCAATTCTGCGATACCGACTTTGTCGGCACCGACGGCACGCTCGGGGGCCGCTATGCATCGGCGGACGAACTCGCCGATACTATCGCCGGGCAATGGACGGGCGACAGCACCAACCGCTATGTGGTCCTGACCGGCGGCGAGCCGCTGCTGCAGGTCGATCCCGCCTTCATCGATGCACTGCATGCGCGCGGCTTCGCCATTGGTATCGAGACCAACGGCACGATCGAGCCGCCCGAAGGGGTGGACTGGGTCTGCGTCAGTCCGAAAGCCGGCGCCGATCTTGTGGTGCGCCGCGGTCACGAATTGAAGCTGGTCTATCCGCAGGCGGGCGCGCCGCCGGAAAATTTTGCGGGCCTCGAGTTCGAGCGCTTTTCGCTGCAGCCGATGGATGGACCCGACGTGATCGAGAACACCGCGCGTGCGGTCGATTACTGCCTACGCCATCCGCAATGGCGGCTCAGCCTGCAGACGCACAAGACGCTTGGCATCAGATAGGATGTAGATTTTCAAGATGTGGGAACTGACGAAATCGTTTCGCTTCGAAGCTGCGCATTCCCTGAAGGGAACAACCTTCGGCGCGGCCAGCGAGGAAATTCACGGCCACTCGTTTCGCGCCGAAGTGAGCGTGCGCGGCACGCCCGACCCGGAAACCGGCATGGTGCTGGATCTCGGCCTGCTCGAACGCAGCATGGAAGAGGTTCGGAAAGCCCTCGACCACAAGCTCCTCAACAACGTCGAGGCGCTGGGGGCGCCGACGCTGGAAAATATCTCGCGCTATATCTTCGAGCGAGTCCAGCACGCCGGCAAGATCACCCGCGTCAGCGTTCATCGCGACAGTTGCAACGAGAGCTGCACCTATTTCGGGCCGCAAGGGTAACTTTCACCGTCATTGCGAGGAGCGAAGCGACGACTTGTCCGCCGTAGCTCGAAGAGCGAAGGCGGAAGCAATCCATTCTTTTTCGTGGCACTATGGATTGCTTCGCTCCGCTCGCAATGACGGAAGCAGGCCGGGGAATACCTAATGGACATCTCACTAATCGAGGATCGCAAGAGGCGCGCGAGGGCCTGGTTCGAAGCATTGCGCAACGACATCTGCGCGGCCTTTGAAAAGCTCGAAGACGAAGCGCCGCCTGCCCTCTATCCCGGCGATGCCGGTCGCTTCGTGCGCACGCCCTGGGACCGCACCGACCACACCGGCAGGCCAGGAGGCGGCGGGGTGATGTCGATGATGCGCGGGCGGCTGTTCGAGAAGGTCGGCGTGCACTGCTCGACCGTGCATGGCGAGTTCGCCCCCGAGTTCCGCGCACAAATTCCGGGTGCGGCTGACGATCCCAGATTCTGGGCATCAGGCATTTCGCTGATCACGCACATGCGCAACCCGCATGTGCCGGCGGTCCACATGAACACCCGCTTCGTGGTCACCACCAAGGCCTGGTTCGGCGGCGGCGCGGACCTGACGCCGGTGCTCGACCGCCGGCGCACCCAGGATGACCCCGACACGCTGGCCTTCCATCAGGCGATGAAAGAGGCATGTGGCGGACCGAACAGCGTCGCCGACTACGACAAGTACAAAAAATGGTGTGACGAATATTTCTATTTGCCGCATCGCAAGGAAGCACGCGGCATCGGTGGCATCTTCTACGACTGGCATGACTCGGGCGACTGGGACGCCGACCTCGCCTTTACCCAGGAGGTCGGCCGCGCCTTCCTGAAAATCTATCCTGAACTGGTCCGCCGCAATTTCGCCTTGCCCTGGAATGCCGCCGACCGCGAGGAACAGTTGATCCGGCGCGGGCGCTACGTCGAGTTCAATCTGCTCTACGACCGCGGCACCATCTTCGGGCTAAAGACCGGCGGCAATGTGGATTCTATCCTCTCGTCGATGCCGCCAGAGGTAAAGTGGCCATGATCGCATGATTGGTTGTCATGACTGATCGCTATGGTGCGATTCGTGTCATGTAATCCGAGGAGTAATCATGGATTTGAAACCAGGCGACGTCGTCATTCTGAAGTCCGGCGGCCATCCTCTCAGTGTGGTGGAGGTCAAAGACGGCAACGTTGCGTGCGTATGGATGGGCAATGAAGGCGATCTGTTCCGCGAGACGCTGCCGCTTGCTGTCCTGGAGCTCGCCGAAGCCGATACGTCAGAGGACGACGAAGAAGACGACGAAGACGAGGACGAAGAGGAAGACGAGGACGAGGAAGAGGACGACCGCGCCAACAAGGTGGCGTGAGGCACTTTTTGACGCCGCCGGGATTGATGGTCCGGCGGCGTCGTTTCCCGGGATTGGACCCGGTGCGGGTGATCTGATATTCGCGGCAAGTCCGCCGCTGCTTCCCGCGGCCGACGACGCTCGAAGTGAGATGGCCGCGAAACAATGACCCACCTGCCCCGCGCGATGCTGATCGATATGGATGACACCATCCTGTCGGCCTATGGCCGCCCGGAGATCGCCTGGCACAATGTCACGTCCGAGTTCGCCGCCGAGTTCGCCCCCCTGACCTCGCAGCAGGTTGCCGCCGCCGTTCTGGATTCCGCGCGCAAATTCTGGGCCGTTGCCGAAGCCGAATGGCGGCTGAAGCTCGATGAGGCACGGCGCGTCACCGTCAGGAACGGATTTGCCGCGCTTGCCGAAGGCGGTCACGTTTTGCCTGAAGACCTCGCGATACGGTTGGCAGACCGCTTCACCGCCTACCGAGAAGAGGAAATGTTCGTCTTCCCCGGCGCGCATGACGCCATAGACGAACTGAAGGCGCGCGGCGTCAAGCTGGCGCTGGTGACGAACGGCGCCGCGGGTGCCCAGCGCGCCAAGGTCGAGCGCTTTGCGTTGTCGCACCGCTTCGATCACATCCAGATCGAGGGCGAGCACGGTTTCGGCAAGCCGGATGAGCGCGCCTATCTGCACGCGATGCAGGCGCTCGGCGTCACCGCACCCGAGACCTGGATGATCGGCGACAATCTGGAATGGGAAGTGGTGGCGCCGCAGCGGCTCGGTATTTACGCCATCTGGATCGACGTGCATGGCGACGGCCTGCCGCCGGATTCCACCGTGAAGCCCGACCGCATCATTCGCTCGCTGGCGGAACTGCTGCCCCGCAAGGGGTGAAAGAGCGTCAGAAGTTCCACTATCGGCTCACCGCGGCATGACACGATCGCGTGCAATGTGCGTTGCCTCACAGTGCGGTAGCCCGCAATCGCAGATCGTACCGACGTTGGTCGAAGGTTGAAGTCCGTGGGATGGGAGTTCACCAATGCCGAACGTCGACACGCACAAGCAGCCGCCTCCGGCAGACGATATCGCACCAAAATTCGGCCCGCTCAGGTGGCTCTGGAAGTTCAATCACGGGTTCGACATCGTCAAAGGGCTGTCGATGGTTACCGTGGCGAGCAGCCTTGTGGTCGGCTATTTCCAGTACCTCAACGCCTATCAGGAGAAGGTGGGGAGCCAAGCCAAGGAAGACATGGCCGCGGCGACAGCGACATACACTGAGATTTCGCGCGCATTCGCCGAAATGCAGGCATTGCAGCAAACCCTGTATTCCGATTTCACGCGTGCCGTGAGGGAAAAGTTCGACGCCAGCGACAAGGCGCTCGACACCAAGAATGCGCAGGCGATTTCCGAGCGTTACGAAAAGGCGCGGATCGCACTGCGCGAAAATATCGACGTGCTGACGCGAAAGGCGGAAGTCTATATCGACTGGGCAAGCAATACCTATCGCGACCCGGCCGAGAAGCATAACATCGGCGACGATCCGCTGTCACGGCAGGTGTTGCGCGAGTACGCCTTCGACTGTTCCGACAAGTATAATTTTCCGGCGTTCGGAAACGTGCATGTCGAGGACGATACGCCCACCAAGGAAGTTGCAGACGATGAATATTGCGCAATCGCCGAGAAACGAGGCGTCGACGACCGGACCAAGCCCAAAGATGCATTCGTCCGGATCTGCGCCGGCCCTCAGGACAGGGCAGCAAAGCGAATCTATTGGTACAGCGCCAAGCACCATGTCCTGACGATGCACTACTGCTTCGAGGCCGCGCACGACAGACTAGCAGCAGCGCGGCAATGGGCCTCCCGAAGCGATCGGGACATCGCGAAGGAGAAGGAAATCGTCGAGCGCGAGAAAGAGATCAATGCCCAACTGGACGATCTGGCCGGCCGGGTCAGCGCGTTCAGCAGCCTGGCGCTGCATCAGATGGAGCGAATTCGGGTGAAGTACCGTCCGGTCGGCTTCCTGTGCAGCGTGCCGCTGGTCCGCAACATACCGAATATCAACTGCTTCCCGATCCGCACGGCATCGCTCACGCATTGATCCCAATCAGTGCCGCAGCGCCGCGGTGATCATGACGAGGCCGCCGACAATCACGGCGGTGTCGAGGATCGCAGTATGGATATGCACCGGCATGCGTTCAACGAAGGCTTTCGCAAGGAACGCGCCGGGAATTGCGATGGCGCCGATCAGGAGCGCGAAGGCAAGCACCTGCGCGGTGACGACGCCGGCAAGGCCGAACACCGAAATCTTGATGAGACCGATCACGACCGAGATCACCGCGTCGGTAGCGATCACGGCAGCTCCCTCGAGACCGGAGGCCATCAAGAGCGACAGCAGGATCACCCCGGAACCCGATGTGCCGCCGACCACCACGCCATAGCCTACTGCGCTGACGCCGAGGCCGGTGTCGCCGATCCTGATATCGCGGTGCTTGGCCAGCCGGCGTAGCGGCACGCTCAGGACCAGCATGCCGCCGATTACGAGCGCCGCACCGGCGCTGGTCAGCCGCGTGTAGCCATAGGCGCCGAGCGCTGTTGTGAGCATGGCGGCGCCGATCACGATCAGCGCGCGCCGCCGGTCCGCGTAGCGAAAATACGCCACGAAGCGGCTGATATTGGTGAAGATCGCTGAGATCGCGATGATCGGCACCACGGGCTCGGCGCCGACCAGCGGCACGAGGACCAGCGGCATCAAGGCGCCGGTACCATAGCCGGCAAGTCCGCCGATGACGGAGGCCAATAGCGACATGCCTCCGACCAGCACGAGTTGACCTAGCGAAACATCGGCAAACCCGGCCAGAATATTCACAGCCGGTGATCGCGGGTGAAACGGGCGGCGGCCTGGTCGGCGATCGCGGCAAGCGCGGATGGTTCAAGCGGAAAATCCGCGGCCAACCAGGCGTCTTCCGCAAGCGTCAGCACGTGACCGAGGCCGGGACCTTCGGCAATGCCGCGGGAGATGAAGTCGGCCGCTTTCAGCGGAAATTTCGGCGCGCTCCAGCGCTGCGGCAACGTTGCAAGCTCACGCCAGCGCGCGGCGCCATCACCGATTCCGCCTGCCCGCGCCCACGCCAGCATCAGCCGGTCGCGGTAGGGATCCTCGCCGAGCCGATAGAGAAGCTGCCGCGCTCGCGCGTCGTCCTTGCTCGCAAGCCGCCACCAGCGATGGCCCATTGAATCCAGCGCTTTGGCTTCCGCGTTGGAAAGCCGAAGCCGCGCCGAGACGCGCCTGGCGTCCTCGGTGACGGCGACCGTAAGCGCGGCGAGCCGGCGCACGGCGCTCGGCGGCAGGCCCAGCGCCCGTTCGGCCGCGATCATCGCCGCGAATGTCCCCGTGTAGGCGACGCCGCCGAAGATCAGCAGCAGCAGGCCGGCATCCGCCATCGCCTGCACCGAAACCGCGGCGCCTTCCGCGATCAACAGCTTCAATATCTCCATGCGCACGCGTTCGGCGGAAAGACTCGAAAGCCCCGCACGCCCGTCGATGCAGGCGAGATATCCGGCACGATCAGGCTCGCCCGCCCCGTAGGCGGCATGCATGCGAAAGAAGCGCAGGATGCGCAAATAATCCTCGGCGATGCGCTGTCCGGCGTCGCCGATGAAACGCACGCGTTTGGCCTGGATATCGGCAAGCCCGCCGACATGGTCGTGCACGACACCCTCGGCGTCGACGGAAAGCCCATTGATGGTGAAATCGCGCCGTTCCGCATCGCGAATCCAGTTGCGCCCGAACGCAACCCTGGCCTTGCGGCCAAAGGTCTCGGTGTCCTCACGCAAGGTCGTAACCTCGAATGGGTGAGATTCGACGACCAGCGTGACCGTGCCGTGGTCGATCCCGGTCGGGACGCATTTGATGCCGGCCGCCTTGGCGCGGCGGACGACCTCGTCGGGCAACGCCGTTGTCGCGATATCGACATCGCCGAGAGGAATTTTCAGAAGCGCATTGCGCACGGCGCCGCCGATCACGCGGGCTTCCTCGCCCTCGCCATTGAGCAACGCGAGCACGCGCGCGGCCGGACCGGATCTCAGCCAGGGCGCGTCCGACAGCACGCGTGCCTCGCTCATTTCTCCCCCCCGTGAACCAGCTTGCCGTCTTCCAGCTGCGCTGGAACATAGCTCGAATTCGGCGGTGCGCCGGAAAACTGCGCCAGCAGGACGAAGCTGATGGCGACCAGCAGCAGCGATCCCAGCGCTAGTTTGGCAACAAGATGTGCCGGCCAGGAGGAGGACGCGAAGACGCCGGAACGAGTGGCAATCAGGAACAGCGCGTAGACCGCGAACGGGATCAGGAATATTGCGATTTCGGTGAGAATCGGACGGATCATGCGAGATAAATCCGCTCATATAGCACGCGAAGGATCCCCGCGGTCGCGCCCCATATGTAACGCTCGGCGAACGGCATGGCATAATAGGAGCGCTCCATGCCGCGGAATTCCTTGGAATGGATCTGATGGTTCTCGGGATTCATCAGGAAAGCCAGCGGGACCTCGAAGGCGTCGACCACCTCGCCTTCATTGATCGTCAGCTCAAAGCCGGGCTTCACACGCGCCACTGTCGGCAGGATACGAAACCCGAAGGCGGTTCCATAAAGATCGAGATAGCCGATCGGCTCGATGAACTCGCGCTTGAGACCGACTTCCTCCTCCGCCTCGCGCAAGGCGGCATCGAGCGGCGAAGCGTCGGTTGCATCGATCTTGCCGCCCGGGAAGGAAATCTGGCCGGCGTGGCTGGAAAGATGCGGCGAGCGCTGCGTGAGCAATACGGTCGGCTCGCGATGATCGACCACCGGGATCAACACTGCCGCCGGGCGCACCGGCTGCTCGCGCGCGATGATCTCAAGCATGCGGTCGTTGCCCGCATCACCAGTCCGCGGAACGATGTTGGGATCGACCAGACCGGGCGGCACGTCGAAGTTCAGCCGGGCCTTGCTTCGCGCGAAGAACTCGGTCGAGTTGACCGGAGCCGCCGCCTCCATCTTCTTCAGCATCGGCTCGTTCAAACCGCATCCCTCACCTGCTTCGCGTCCGCCATGGCAAAGAACTCGCCGCCGGACTCGACGCCGAACATCGGCTGACCATCGACCATCCGCTCTTCCCCCAAGTCAACCAGATCGTAATAAAGCGCGCGCGTCACCTTCGCCCACAGATCGGCGCGGACATGCAGGTAGGGAGTCAGCCCACCGTCGGCGGCCACCTCGAAGCGCAGGCGATGCGCGGAATCGCACGGCACCCAGTCGTCGACATTGGTGCGGAAGCGGAGCAGCCGGCCGCGATCGCCGGCCTCGTTTTGCATCTCCACCGCCAGGAACGGCGCATCGTCGACGCGGATGCCGACCTTCTCGACCGGGGTCACGAGAAAGTGCTTGCCGTCCTCGCGCTTGAGAATGGTCGAAAACAGCCGCACCAGCGCCGGACGCCCGATTGGCGTCCCCATGTAGAACCACGTACCGTCGCCTGCGATTCGCATATCGAGATCGCCGCAGAACGGCGGATTCCACAGATGGACCGGAGGCAGTCCCTTTCCGGCTTGGGTGCGATTGACGGCTTCCCTGGCGGCAACCGTCAGACCTTCAAGCCCCTTGCTGTCAGAATCCTTGCCTTCGTGCCGTTGGCCGCTGGTTTGCCCTTGCTTCGCCATTGTTTGCCCTGAGTCTCGGCGCCTCGATTGGCACGATTGGTGCACACATATACCGAGATATGTGTTCCCGACGATTTGGGTCCGTACTATTGCGGATCAAGTCGCCATATCGTGATGCCGTTCATACCCCGAAATACCGATAATGTGGGGATAGTTTAATTCAACGAATGCATGGCCTTTGCACAGGTTTAGCATGAGTTCGTGGCATGACGACGCAACCAGCGGTGTCATGAGCGGTTAGGTGCTTGAAGGAGAAAGTCATGGCGAGTGCAGACGGTGTCGAGAAACTCGAGGACGCGATCGTCCGGTCGGCGGAGCAGGTCGCCGGCCAGATCCGCGCCGCGAAGGAAGCGATCTCCACCGTCATCTTCGGCCAGGAGCGGGTGATCGAAAACACCCTGGTGACGATCCTGTCCGGTGGCCACGCGCTCTTGATCGGTGTTCCCGGCCTCGCCAAGACCAAGCTTGTCGAAACCTTGGGCATCACGCTCGGACTGGACGCCAAGCGCATCCAGTTCACGCCGGACCTGATGCCGTCGGACATTCTGGGCGCCGAGGTGCTGGACGAGAGCAATTCCGGCAAGCGGTCATTCCGTTTCATCTCCGGACCGGTATTCGCGCAGCTCCTGATGGCCGACGAGATCAACCGCGCCAGCCCGCGGACGCAATCGGCGCTGCTGCAAGCCATGCAGGAACAGCACATCACGGTTGCGGGCGCGCGGCATGATCTCCCAAAACCGTTCCACGTGCTCGCCACGCAAAACCCGCTGGAGCAGGAAGGCACCTATCCCCTGCCCGAGGCGCAGCTCGACCGCTTCCTGATGGAAATCGACGTCGATTATCCCGATCGCGACGCCGAACGCCGCATCCTGTTCGAGACGACAGGCGCGGAAGAGACGCTCGCCAAGGCCTCGATGGACGCGGAAACCCTGATCGCGGCGCAGCGGCTGGTGCGGCGCCTGCCGGTCGGCGACAGCGTCGTCGAGGCGATCCTGTCGCTGGTGCGCGCCGCGCGACCCGACCCGGAAGGCGGCAGTGACAAGCTGATCGCCTGGGGGCCAGGCCCGCGCGCCAGCCAATCGCTGATGTTGGCGGTCCGTGCCCGCGCCTTGCTCGACGGCCGCCTTGCGCCGTCGATCGACGACGTGCTCGATCTCGCCGAGCCCATTCTCAAGCACCGCATGGCGCTGACCTTCTCGGCGCGCGCGGAAGGCCGCACCATTCCCGACGTAATCAGACAATTGAAGACGCGGATTGGTTGATGGCCGCAGAGACCAGCCACGAGAACAGGGAGATTGTTGCGATCCGACGTGCCGATGGCGAAAGCCGAACGCTCGCCGCATCGCTGCCCCGTCTCGTGCTCGACGCCCGCCGCATCGCTGCCAACGTCATCCATGGCTTGCACGGCAGGCGCCGCGCCGGCGCCGGCGAGAGCTTTTGGCAATATCGCCGCTTCGTCTCCGGCGAGCCGTCGCAGAACGTCGACTGGCGGCGCTCGGCGCGCGACGATCATCTCTATGTCCGCGAGCAGGAATGGGAGGCTGCGCATACGATCTGGCTGTGGCCCGACCGTTCGCCGTCGATGGCATTTGCTTCCAAGGGCGCCCGCGACTCCAAGCTGGAGCGTGGCCTGATCGTGACATTTGCGCTCGCCGAACTCCTGGTTTCGGGCGGAGAACGCGTCGGCATTCCCGGCCTGATGACCCCGACCGCAAGCCGCAACGTGATCGACAAGATGGCGCAGGCGATGCTGCATGACGATGCGGTGCGCGCGAGCCTGCCGCCCTCCTTCGTGCCGTCGGCGCTGGCCGAAATTGTCGTGCTGTCCGACTTCTGGTCGCCGATGAGCGAAATCAGGACGATGCTCGCAGGGCTTTCGGCCTCCGGCGCCCATGGCACGCTGATCCAGGTCGTCGATCCCGCCGAGGAGACCTTTCCCTATGCCGGCCGGGTCGAATTCGTCGAGCCGGAAGGTTTTGGCGTCATCACTGCCGGCCGCGCCGAGAGCTGGGCCAGCGACTATGTCGCCCGCGTCGCGCTGCACCGCGACGAGATCCGCAGCGAAACCAACAAGCTCGACTGGCTGTTCTCGACCCACACCACCAGCCGGTCCGCCGCCGAACTGCTGCTGTTCCTGCATTCCGGCATGATGGCAGCCAAAGGAAACGTGCGCGGCTCAACGGTCAAGGCGGGGCGCAGCGCATGATGGCAGCCCTCCCCTTAAGCTTTGCGCAACCGCTGCTTCTGCTGGGCCTCTTGAGCCTGCCGGTGCTGTGGTGGCTGTTGCGCGTGATGCCGCCGCGGCCAAGACGGATCGAGTTTCCGCCGACGCGGCTGTTGTTCGACATCAGGCCCCGGGAAGAAACCCCGTCGCGCACGCCATGGTGGCTGACGGCGCTGCGCCTCGCCGCCGCGGCGCTGGTCATCCTTGCCGCCGCCGGCCCGATCTGGAATCCACAGACCGCGGTCGGCGGCAGTAACGCGCCGTTGGTGATCCTGCTCGACGACGGCTGGAGCGCGGCTGCAAGCTGGGACACCCGGATCAAGTCCGCTGACGAACTGATCGCCAATGCCGACAATGACCGCCGCGGCGTGGCGCTGGTTCCGCTCTCCGAACCCGCGCGCGACATCACGCTGATGCCGGCCGGTACCGCGCGCGTCGCGCTGCGCCAGATTGCACCAAAGCCCCATTCGATCGACCGCGTCGAGACGCTCGGCGCGCTCGACCGCTTCCTGAAAGCCACTGGCGACGCCGAGATCGCGTGGCTGTCCGACGGCGTCGATACCGGGCGCGGCGCCGAATTCGTCGAGAATCTCGGCAAGACCATCGGCGAGCGCAAGCTGACGGTGTTCGAGGGCGGCGCGGCGCCTGCGCAGGCGTTGGTCGCCGCCGAAAACGCCGCGGCCAAGATGACGGTCAAGGTGCTGCGCACCACCGGCGGCGTCGCAGCCGGCGTGGTTCGCGCGACCGACGCCAAGGGCTCGCCGATCGGCGAGGCGCGCTACGCTTTCGGCATGCAGGACCGCGAAAGCGAAGCGGCGTTCGATCTGCCGGTCGAACTGCGCAATGACATTTCGCGACTGGAAATTTCGGGTGAACGATCGGCCGGCGCGGTGCAATTGCTCGACAAGCGATGGCGGCGGCGCGCCGTCGGCGTCGTCACCGGCGCGACCAGCGATACCGCCCAGCCGCTATTGGCATCGACTTTCTATCTGACCCGCGCCCTGTCGCCATTCGCCGACGTGCGGCTCGGCGACCGCGGCGCGCCGCAACAGGTGATCGCGCAATTCCTCGATCAGCGGCTGCCGATGATCGTGCTCGCCGATGTCGGCACGCTGTCGCCGGAAATCCGCGAGCGGCTGAACGCATGGATCGATCAGGGCGGCGTGCTGGTGCGTTTCGCAGGTCCCCGCCTGGCGCAGGCCGATGACGATCTGGTGCCAGTGAAACTGCGTCGCGGCGGCCGCACCCTCGGCGGCAGCCTGACCTGGGAAAAGCCGCAGCATCTGGCCTCCTTTGCCGCCGACGCTCCGTTCGCGGGCCTCGCAGTGCCCAAGGATGTCACCGTGAACCGGCAGGTGCTGGCCGAGCCGGATGCGGTGCTCGCCACCAAGACCTGGGCATCGCTGGAAGACGGCACGCCGCTGGTGACCGGCGAACATCGCGGCAGGGGCATTGTCAGCCTGTTCCATGTCGGCGCCGACTCGCGCTGGTCTGACTTGCCGATGTCCGGCAGCTTCGTCGAGATGCTGCGGCGGCTGGTCGACATGTCCGGCTACACCACGAAGCCCGGTGCTGGCGTTGCGAGCGAGGCGACCAATGTCGAGACGGTGGCGCCACTGCGCACACTCGATGGTTTCGGCGCATTCGGGCCACCGCCCTCGACCGCCAAGCCGATGCCCGCGGATTATCGCGATCGCGCCACATCAGACCATCCGCCAGGCTTCTACGGCCCGGCCGATGGCCCGATCGCGGTCAACACCCTAGCTTCGGCCGATCGCATCGCGCCGCTCGATACATCCTCGTTGCGCGCGCAGCGCGCCAGCTACACCAACGCCGAACCGCGCGATTTGCGCGGCATCCTGCTGTCATCGTCGCTGGTGCTGTTCCTGATCGACGCGGTCGTGGTCGCGATGCTGGGCGCGGGTCTTGCCGCTCTGTGGCGGCGGCGCACGGCGGCTGCCACCGTTCTACTGGCCCTGATCCTGTCTGCGAGTTCGATCGCGCCCTCGCCGACGCGGGCCCAAGGCAACGATGAGTTCGCCATGAAGGCGGTGTCGCAGACGCGCCTTGCCTATGTCGTCACCGGAAACGCCGACGTCGATTCCATCGTCAAGGCGGGCATGGCCGGACTGACGCTATTCCTGGCGCAGCGCACGGCGCTAGAGGCCGGCGATCCCGTCGGCATCGATCCCGCAAAGGACGAACTGGCGTTTTTCCCACTGATCTACTGGCCGGTGGTACCGGGCGCGCCGAAGCCGCCGCAGGACGCCATCAACCGCATCGACGCCTATATGAAACAGGGCGGCACGGTGCTGTTCGATACCCGCGACGCGGTCGAGGCGCCGCCGGGCGAGAACGGCGCGTCGCAGACGTCGGGCATGCGCACCTTGCGCGAAATTCTCTCCTCCCTGGACGTGCCTGAACTTGAGCCGGTGCCGCGCGAGCATGTGTTGACCAAGACGTTTTATCTGCTGCGCGATTTTCCCGGCCGCTTCACCTCGGGCCAGACCTGGGTCGAGACCCTGCCGCGCGAGGATGAAGACGAGACGGCCTCGCGCCCGGCGCGCGGCGGCGACGGCGTCTCGCCCATCATCATCACCTCGAACGATCTCGCCGGCGCCTGGGCGCATCGCCCGGACGGCCAGCCGATGCTGCCGCTGACGCCGAACGAGCCGCGCCAGCGCGAATTCGCCTTCCGCTCCGGCGTCAACATCGTGATGTACACCCTGACCGGCAACTACAAGGCCGACCAGGTCCACGTGCCGGCCCTGCTCGAACGGTTGGGGCAATGATGGGCGCGATGAACGTTACTGGCTTCCACAATCACGCCGTCGTGGCCGGGCATCGCCGTCTCAAGGACGGCGTCGCTGTCGCACGCCTATACCCGGCCGTCCACGCTTTGATACTTGGCGAGAAAGACGTGGATACCCGGGACAAGCCCGGGCACGACGATGCCGATAGGAATACGCCATGAGCTACGGTATCGCGTTCACTCCCCTCGTTCCGGCAATCGTGCTCTGGATCGCGCTGGCCGCGATCGTCGCGATTTCTGCGCTATTGCTGCTCGGCCGTGCGCGCGGTGCCGCGGTGCGCGTCGCGGCGCTGGCGCTGATCCTGCTGGCGCTCGCCAATCCCTCCTTCACCCGCGAGGACCGCGAGCCGTTATCATCCGTCGCCGCCGTCGTGATCGACAAGAGCCCGAGCCAGAATTTCGGCACGCGTAACCAGGAGACCGCGAAGGCGCAGGAGGCGCTGGTCGATACGCTGAAGAAGATTAAGGGACTGGAAGTCCGCGTCGTCGAGGCTGGACAGGCCGACGGCGAAACCGACGGCACAAAACTGTTCGGCGCGCTGTCCTCGGCGCTATCAGACGTTCCCGTCGACCGCGTCGCCGGAGCGTTCCTGATCACCGATGGCCGGGTGCATGACATTCCTGCCAACGCCGCGGCCGTCGGTTTCCAGGCGCCGGTGCATGCACTCATCACCGGCCGCAAGGACGAGCGCGACCGTCGCATCGCGATTTCGGCTGCGCCGCGTTTCGGTATCGTCGGACAGCCGCAGACCATCACATACCGGCTCGACGATCAGGGCGTTACCGGCCAGCGCGCCAAGATCGTGGTGCGCCGTGACGGTGAGGTGATCAATGAGCGCAACCTCTCGAGTGGCCAGACCGCCAATGTCGAGGTCGACATCAAGCATGCCGGCCCGAACATCATCGAGATTGAGGCTTCGCCCCTCGAGAACGAACTGACTCCGGTCAATAACCGCGCTGTGGTCGCAATCGAAGGCGTGCGCGACAAGCTCCGCGTGCTGCTGGTATCAGGCGAGCCGCATTCCGGCGAACGCACCTGGCGCAATTTGCTGAAGTCGGACGCCAGCATCGACCTCGTCCATTTCACGATTCTGCGCCCGCCGGAGAAACAGGACGGCACGCCGATTAACGAATTGTCGCTGATCGCGTTTCCGACGCGCGAATTGTTCCAGCAGAGGATCAACGAATTCCAGCTGATCATCTTCGACCGTTATGCCCGCCAGGGCGTGCTGCCGATTGCCTATTTCGACAACATGGCGCGCTATGTCCGCGCCGGCGGTGCGGTGCTGGTATCGGCCGGCCCCGATTACGCCTCCACTACCAGTATCTGGCGCACGCCGCTGGATACGGTGCTGCCGGCCGAGCCCGTCGGCGTCACCGAGAAGCCGTTTTACGCGCATCTGAGCGACGCCGGTAAGCGTCATCCGGTGACGCGCGGCCTCGAAGGCTCCGCCAGCGAGCCGCCGCGCTGGAGCCGCTTCTTCCGTACCGTCGATACGCGCAACGCGATCGGCTCTCCCGTGATGACCGGCGCCGACGGCAAGCCGTTGCTGCTGCTGTCGCGCTTCGGCGAAGGCCGCGTTGCGCTTCTATTGTCGGACCACATCTGGCTGTGGGCGCGCGGCTATGAGGGCGGCGGCCCGCATCTCGATCTGCTGCGGCGGATGTCGCACTGGCTGATGAAGCAGCCTGATCTCGACGAAGAAGCGCTGCGCCTTCAAACCCAGGGCAAGGACCTCGTGGTGCTGCGCCAGACCATGGCCGACAACGTGCCGCCGGTAACGGTGACCTCGCCGAGCGGCGCCACCAAGGAGCTGACGCTGACGGCAAGCGAGCCCGGCACCTGGCGGGCGACCATTCCTGCCAACGAGCTCGGGCTGTGGCAGGCAACCGACGGCGCGCTGAAAGCGCTGATCAATGTCGGGCCGACCAACCCGAAGGAATTTTCGGAAGTCACCTCGACGACCGAAATGCTGAAACCGTTAGCGCAGGCCACCGGCGGCGACGCCCGCCGCGTCGCCGATGGCGGAAGCGTCGACCTGCCCCGCGTCGTGCCGGTGCGTGCCTCCGGCATCTTCCACGGCGACGGCTGGATGGGCGTCAAAATGCGTGACGCCAGCGTCGTCAAAGGCGTCGGCGTACTGCCGATGTTCGCCGGGATTGTCGGATTGCTGCTGCTGCTCGGCGCGTTCGCCGCGACCTGGGTGCGCGAAGGGCGCTGAGGGCACGCCCGCCTCGCCGATGCGCCCTACGCAGCCTCGGCCGCGCGTCGCCACCTCGGGAATGGATCGACGAGCCCGGACCATTCCGCAACGCGCATTCCCGGCTTTCCTGAAACAAGGCACGCATCAAGACGTGCCGTGATCGCCTCCTGATCCATATTCGTGCCGATGAAGACGATCTCCTGCCGGCGATCACCGTACACCTCGCTCCAGTTCTTCTTGAGCGATTGTCGCCAGAACGGATCGTCCGGCCACCGATCTACCGGCACATTCGCCCACCAGAAGCCCAGCCCTTCGGTTCGGACGATCGCGCCGGCCTGGCTCAATTCGCCAAGCCATTGCGGGCGAGTTGCGATCCAGAAATGTCCCTTGGCGCGGATGACGCCAGGCCAGCTTTCTTTCAGGAATTGGTGAAATTTCGCAGGCTCGAACGGCCGTCGCGCGCGATAGACGAAGTTCTTGACGCCGTATTCTTCGGTCTCGGGCCTATGGTCTGCAAAGCCATAAAGCTCCTTGAACCACAGCGGGTGTTGCTGCGCGCGCTCGAAATCGAAACGGCCGGTATTGAGAATGCGCTCCAGCGGTGCATTGGAGAAATTGGTCTCGATGATATCGGCCTCGGGATTTAGAGACCGGATAATCATTCGGGCGGAGTCGCGTTCTCCCTGCGACGCCGCATCGATCTTGTTGAGTACGATCACATCGGCAAATTCGATCTGCTCGACCAAGAGATCCACCAGTGTGCGCCTGTCGCTTTCGCCGAGCGACTCACCGCGATCCGCCAGAAACACGGTAGAGGAATAGTTCTTCAGCAGATTGGCGGCATCGACGACCGTGACCATCGTGTCGAGGCTTGCCACGTCGGACAGGCTTTCTCCGTCTTCGGACCGGAAATCGAAGGTCGCCGCGACCGGAAGCGGTTCCGAGATGCCGGTGGATTCGATCAGCAAATAGTCGAACCGTTCGCTCTCGGCGAGCGCCCGCACTTCCTTCAACAAATCGTCGCGCAGCGTGCAGCAGATGCAACCGTTGGTCATCTCGACCAGCTTTTCGTCAGTCCGCGAGAGGTTCGCACCGCCATCGCGGACGAGGTCTGCGTCGATGTTGACTTCGCTCATGTCGTTCACAATCACCGCAACCTTCAGGCCTTGGCGATTGTTGAGCACGTGATTCATCAAAGTTGTCTTTCCAGCCCCGAGGAAGCCGGACAAGACGGTGACGGGGAGTTTTCGCATGGAGATCGAAAAGCCTCTTGAGCTCACGGGGCCCCAACCGGAGAGGAAGACGCATGCAAGGGACACCGTCGGTGGCGAAAAATGCAATGTTATAACATAACAGCGGAAGGTTGCGAGGTTGTCAACTGGCAAAACAGGCGGGGTGCGCGCTAGCAGATGCACACATTGCCGGCTGCGACGGAATGACTCGATGTCTTGATTTGGCCTTCCGCAGCGACGGTCTGCTGTGATTCTGTATCTGGCACTTCGATTCCATTGAGGTGCCAAGATGTTGAACGAACAATTCAGGCTTGGTCGGTTCGGGGATGGCCGTCTCGATAAAGGGGGGCGGCTCTGCTCGAAGGGATGGTCACGCGCGCCAGCTCGTGCTTGCGTCGAGCGGCGGATGGTGATCGGGCCAAGATAGTCCGATACGGCCGATTTCTCGCCAATGAGAACGTGAGCTTGGAAGCACTGCTCGCAGGCTGGGGCGAACAGACGGCGGTTGCGGCGGCCGGCCGGCACGTGCTGGCGATCCAGGATACAAGCGAGATCAACTTTAGGACCCAACCCGAGCGTCGGCGCGGGCTGGGTGAGATCGGCAAAGGGAACAGCCACGGCTTGCTGTTGCATGCGATGGCCGCCGTGGATGCCGCCAGTGACGCCTGTCTGGGGCTGGTAGGCGGGAAGATTTGGACGCGCCAGGGCCGGGTTACGGTGCCGCACGATCAGCGGCCACTGGAGCAAGGAGTCGGAACGTTGGATCAGCACGGCCCATCGAGCCAAGCAGGTGCTCTCTGCGGCCACGATGGTCACGGTGATCGACGATCGCGAGGGCGACATCTATGCCAAATGGGCGAGCGTATCGGCCTCAAACTTCCATCTGTTGACGCGGAGCATGCATGATCGCGTGCTGGCCGACGGTGCAAGCATGTATGCCACCGCCAGCAGTTGGCCCGTCGTCGACACTGCCACCATCGACGTTGTGGCGCGTGCCGATCGGCCCGCCCGACAGGCCAAGCTGGTGCTGCGGTTCGGTCGGGTCACCCTCAGAAGGCCGCAGAACGCGTCTGCCGACTTACCGCGGACAGTCGAACTCGCTTTGGTCGAGGTCGTTGAAGTCGATCCGCCAGCGGGCGTCGAGCCGCTGCACTGGTACCTGCTGACGACCCATGACGTGAACGATGTCGCGTCTGCCTGGCAGATCGTCAACTGGTACAAAAAGCGTTGGATTATCGAGCAGCTGTTCCGCCTGATCAAAACGCAGGGGCTGCAACTCGAAGACAGCCGGATCGAAACCGCCGATCGGCTGCTCAAGCTCACCGCGATCGCCGCCAAGGCTGCCGTCGTGATCCTGCAACTGGTTCAGGCTCGCGACGGACGCAGCGCCGAACCTGCCAGCAACGCGTTCAACAAAGAGCAGATCAAGCTGCTCGCCGCACTGGCCACCAAGTACGAAGGCAGAACCAAACTCCAAAGCAATCCACATCGCCCGCAAACCTTGGCTTGGGCCTCATGGATCATTGCTCGCCTCGGCGGATGGGATGGATACCCTCGCACCAAACCCGGCCCCATCACCATGAGGCATGGCCTCCAATACTTCTTGGGCGTGGCTTCCGCCTGGGAGACCCTCAAAGATGTGTGAATCAGCTAGGGGGTGCGCGGGGGCAAAAGCGCCGATGTTGCGCGAATCCCACACTTGGCGGAATTGTCAGGGCTCCGGAAAGACGGCACTCCGGTGTCGATTGACACTCCGCGGTCTTCGCGACGTTATAATGTAACACTGGGACGGCGAGATGCCTGAGCCGCCCCGGGGACAAGGCGTCAATCGTCGTGAACTGGTTCCGAAAACACCTCAAGCACGGCTCGCGGTTGGCGCTGTTTGCGCTCGCGATCCAGTTTGCGCTGTCGTGCGGGCATTTTCACGCGGCGGCCACGCAGGCCCCACCGGCCGTTCAAAGCGGGCTGGTCGGCGCAAATCTTGCGGTCGTCACGCCCGTTGCTGCAGGAGATGTGCACCCCGAAGCCGCGCAGCCGCAGCAGCCTGCGGGCCACGATGACGACCAGCACACGGCCAATACCTGCGCGATCTGCGCCGTCCTCTCCCTGGCCAACAATTTCCTGTTCATCACGCCGCCCGTACTGCAGTTGCCGGGGGCTGTCGAACTTCTGTACCTGGTCACCGGCGCTGAATTCGCGCACCTCGGCTCGTCTCATCTCGCGTTCCAGTCTCGCGCACCGCCCGCCTCCTGACACCGATTGAATTAGTGCACTCCCCAAGGGATTGCCGCGTGAGGCGCGGTTCTTGAGGGAATCGGAATCGTCCGTCGCACATCGACGGAATCAGGATCGGACCATGACATTCAAGAAGAAACGTGCGTTCCACATCGGTGGGGCTAGCTGGCTATTGCTGTGCGCAGCGGGCACCGCCGCGATGGCGCAGGGCGCGGCATCGCCAACCGCTTCGACACATCTGCCCGAAATTACCGTGACGGCGCCGAGCCCGATCGTGCGGCGCAAACCCGTGCCCGTACGAACGCCGGCGCGCGTCGCCCGCGCAGCGCCCGGCCAGAACCGCGAGCGCGCGCCAGAACCGCAACCGGCCCCCGTCGCCGCCGCGCCCCAGCAGGGCGTGCTGCCGGTCGTGACCGACCAATTCGCAACCGTTACCGTCGTGCCCAACGAGGAGATCCGCCGCCAAGGCACCGCCCAGCTTGGCGATCTACTGTTTTCGAAGCCCGGCATTACCGGCTCAACCTTCGCGCCCGGTGCCTCGAGCCGGCCGATCATCCGGGGCCTCGACGTCAATCGCGTCGGCATCATCGAGAACGGCACCAACGCTGGCGGCGCCTCCGATCTCGGCGAAGACCATTTCGTGCCGGTCGATCCATTGGCGACAAACCAGGTCGAAGTCATCCGTGGTCCGGCGGCGTTGCGCTACGGATCAACATCGATCGGAGGCGTCGTCAGCGCGACCAACAATCGCATCCCGGACGCCCTGCCTTCATGCGCGGCCACACCATTCCAGACCTACGGACTGCCGGCGAAGGCGCCGCTCGCAAATGTGGGATCACCTTCCTGCGTCACGGTCGAAACCCGAACGGCCGTCAGTTCCGTCGACCGCGGTGTCGATGGCGGCATCCTGATCGATGCCGGCGGTGGCAATTTCGCTGTTCATGCCGACGCCTATGGCCGCAAGGCCAGCGATTACAGCATTCCGAGCTATCCGTATTTGTTCGACCAGACCCGCCCGGTCAACGGCCGGCAGCCCAATTCGGCGATGCAGGCGGCTGGTGCATCGATTGGCGGCTCCTACATCTTCGATGGCGGATTTATCGGCGCGGCGATCACGCAGAACGACACGCTGTACCGCATTCCCGGAATTGAGCCCTCCGATCACCAGTCCCGGATCGACGCGCGCCAAACCAAATTCACGGCCAAGGGCGAATACCGGCCGGATGGGGCGGCGATCGACGCCATCAGGTTCTGGGCAGGCGCCACCGATTACAAGCACAACGAGATCGCGCTCGCCGATCCCGCCGACTTCTCGTCCCTTGGCGTGCGGCAGACCTTTACCAACAAGGAGCAGGAAGGGCGTGTCGAGGTGCAAATGGCGCCGTTCAACGCGCGCTTTGCCGCTGTGACGACCGCCTTCGGTTTGCAGGCCGGGCATCAGGAACTGACGGGATCAAGCCCGGACGATCCGGGCAGCCCGCTTAACGGGTTGTTTGATCCTAACAAGAATAACAGGGTCGCCGGCTATGTCTTCAACGAGTTGAAGTTCACTGACTCAACCAAGGCGCAGATCGCGGGTCGTATTGAGCATGTCAGTCTCAGCGGAACGACGCCGGCATTTATTCCGGAGCTGTTCGACCTCAATGCCAATCCCGGCGACGTAGGCCCGCCTACGGCGCGCAATCTGAGCTTCACGCCGAAGAGCGCGAGCATCGGCTTGATCCAGGATCTTCCAGGTCAACTGGTCGCAAGCATCACCGCTCAATACATCGAGCGCGCGCCCAAGCCGGCGGAATTGTTTTCGCGCGGACCGCACGAAGCAACTGTCACCTTCGATATTGGCAATCCCAATCTCGGCATCGAGACCGCCAAATCGATCGAGATCGGACTACGGCGCGCCACCGGCCCCTTCAGGTTCGAGGCGACGGCTTACTACACCAAGTTCAATGGCTTCATTTACCGCCGTCTCACCGGCAATACCTGCGAAGATGTCGCTTGCGTCGGTCCTGCGGACCCGGCTTTTCCCCTTGAGCTGAACCAGGCGATCTATTCGCAGCGCGACGCTACCTTCCGTGGCGGTGAGTTCCAGAGTCAGTTGGACGTCGGGCCGCTCTACGGCGGCACCTGGGGCATCGAGAACCAGTTCGACGTCGTCCGCGCAACCTTCGACGACGGCACCAATGTCCCGCGCATCCCGCCCGTGCGCGTGGGCGGCGGCCTGTTCTGGCGCGATGCCAATTGGCTCACGCGGATCAATCTGCTGCACGCCTTCGCCCAGAACGACATCGCCCCGATCGGCGAGACGTCAACGGCAGGCTACAATCTGTTGAAGGCAGAGATCAGCTACAAGACCAAGCTTGATTCTTCCTGGTTCGGCGCACGCGAGATGATGGTCGGCCTCGTCGGCAACAACCTGTTGAACGAGAACATTCGCAATTCGGCGTCCTTCAACAAGGACGAGGTCCTGCTGCCGGGCATCGGTGTGCGGGCATTCGCGAACTTGAAGTTCTAGCCGGACGGCATGGTCCATGGGGTGGCGTTAGCTGGTGCTACCAGCTAACGTCCCTGTGGGACGACGGTGGATACCGCGCACATCCGCCGTCAGATATCCCTTGCCCCATGGAAGCGAATGCACAACCGGTAGATGACCGCGCCTATCAATATTCCCGTCTACAGCGACGCGCTCGTCCTGCTCGGCACCGCGGGCGTCGTCATTCCCTTGGTGCGGCGGTTCGGCCTCAATCCCGTTCTCGGCTATCTAGGTGCCGGCGCGATCCTGGGCCCTCTCGGATTGGGATCGTTTATCGAGAGTTTTCCGTTTCTCTACTGGTTCACCGTTGTTGACCCCAAAAACGTTTCAGGGATCGCGAACCTTGGCGTCGTGTTCCTGCTCTTCCTCATCGGGATGGAGCTGTCCTACGATCGACTAAAGGCAATGCGCCGCCTGATATTTGGGCTAGGCAGCTTGCAGATCGTACTCTCCACCGTGGCAATCGGCGCGGCTGCGGCCCTTGTCGGCAACAAGGCTCCGGTAGCGCTCATTCTCGGCGCCTGCCTTGCCTTATCCTCGACAGCCATTGTCGTCGAAATCCTTTCCAGGCAACGGCGGCTCAGCACAAGCGCAGGCCGGGCAAGCTTCGCGACGCTGCTCGCGCAAGACTTGGCAGTCGCCCCTCTCCTGCTTTTTATTTCCATTTTTGGCGCGAGCGAATCCGGTTCGGTCGCTGCGACGCTCGTTCTCGCACTCACCAACGCTGCCGTCGCGCTCGCAGTGATCGTCATCGTCGGCCGCGTCGTAATGCGACCGCTGTTCCGTCTGGTGGCATCAGTGGGCATGAGCGACCTGTTCGTCGCGACGACGCTGTTCGTGATCGTCGCCACGGGAGTGGCTGCTGCCGTGGCCGGCTTTTCCATGGCGCTCGGCGCCTTTGTCGCCGGACTGCTGCTTGCCGAGACGGAATTTCGCAAGGCGATCGAGACCGCCATCGATCCATTCAAGGGCCTGCTGCTTGGCCTGTTCTTCTTCACGGTCGGCATGAATATCGATTTCCGCGAGCTTGCGCGCGAACCGGTCTGGCTGATCACGGGTGCGGCCGGACTGATCGCCGTGAAGGCCGTCATCCTCATCTTCCTGGCGCGGATGTTTCGCCTCTCATGGCCGGCTTCTATCGAAGTCGGTCTGCTGCTGGGTCCCGGCGGCGAGTTCGCTTTCGTCGGGATCGGAATGGCGACGACGCTTGGTCTGATCGATGCCAGCGTATCGAGCTTCACGGTCGCACTGACCTCGCTGACCATGATGCTCACCCCTGCGCTATCTCATGTCGCGCGGCGACTGGGGCCGATGATGCGCGAAGACAAGCCGACTGACCCTGAACTCGCCGTTGCGCCAAGCGGCGGAAGCGGCCATGCCATTGTCGTCGGACACGGCCGCGTGGGACAGGTCGTCTGCGCGATGCTGGACCGGCACCAGTTCAAGTACATTGCGGTCGACAATGATGCCGCGGCCGTCCCCGAGCAGCGAAGGCAGGGACGTACCGTCTTTTACGGTGACGCAACCAACCCGGAGTTTCTGAAGAGCTGCGGCCTGATGGAAGCCGCCGCCGTCATCGTCACCATCAACGAGCCTGAAGGCATCGACGAAATTGTCACGCAGGTCCGCGCGCTGAGGAAAGACATGCTGGTGGTTTCGCGGGCCCGCGACGCCGACCACGCGCGGCATCTCTACCAGATCGGCGTTACCGACGCGGTGCCAGAGACCATCGAGGCAAGCTTGCTGTTATCGGAAGCTGCCTTGATCGGGCTCGGGGTGGCGATGGGTCATGTCGTCGCCAGCATCCACGAGAAGCGCGAGGAGTTCCGGCACGAATTGCAGAAGGCCGCCGGCAGCGCACGATCTGCGCCGGTTGAGACGACCGGTACCAAAAGGCGTCGATTTTTCTGACGGATCGCGACGGCAGCCCTACCGCGCCTTGCTCCAGTCCGGACGGATATTGCCGGACACGCCGTCGAACGCGCCCTCGACCAGTTCCGCCACCAACAGGCGGCTGTAATCGACCGGTCCCGGCATGGTCACCCTTCCCTTTGGTATGACCTTGAAGCCGACGCGGCTGTAATAGGCTTCGTCGCCGACCAGAATGACCAAGCGATGGCCCTTGGCCTTGGCATCCCGCAGCGAACGATCGAGCAGCATGCGGCCGACGCCGCGGCTGCGAAATGGCGGCTCGACCGTCAGCGGCCCGAGCATCAGGGCCGGCGTGTCGCCGATGCAGATCGGCAACTGGCGCACCGAGCCGACCAGCAACGTGCCGATCCGCGCCGTGAACGAGAGGTCCAGCAGGTGATCGACATGCTCGCGCAGGCGGTAGGCACTCAGCACGAAACGGCCGGGACCGAACGTGCGCTCGTGCAGCCGTTCGATCGCCTGGGCGTCCTTTGGTGTTTCGGCCAGGATGGTGACGTCAAGTTCGCTCATGATGGGGCGCGGGATAGCATCTGGCGACGGCGCGGTCCATTGCTGGAAGATGGCAATCCCTGTATTGCCTCAATCCAGGACGCGGGCGGGTTGGGACAAATAGGCCAGGAGCTTCATTTCGCGGCGGCCGCGCGTCACCGTATCCAGCACCAGCCCCGAGCTTACCGACAGCACCGCCACGATCATCAGGCCCATCGACAGCACCGCCGTCGGCAGCCGTGGAACGATGCCTTCCTCGAGATAGGTGATGATCACGGGGATTGCGAGGCCGACCGAGACCAGCATCAGGAAGACGCCGATCACCGTGAAAAACCGCAGCGGCTTCTCCGACCGGTACAGCTTCAGGATGGTGCCGAGGATCCGGAAACCGTCGCGCCAGGTGTTGAGCTTACTGAACGATCCCTCGGGCCGGGCATAATACGGCGTCTCGACTTCCGCCACCGGCAGCGCCAGTTCGAGCGCGTGAACGCTGAGCTCGGTTTCGATCTCAAAACCGTCCGACAGCACCGGAAAGGATTTGACGAAGCGACGCGAGAACACGCGGTAGCCGGAAAGGATGTCCTTGAACGCCTGGCCGAACACCGAAGAAAGGAAGCTCGTTAGCATCCAGTTGCCGGTGCGGTGGCCGGGCCGGTAGGCCGCGATCGATTGATCAATGCGAAAACCGACCACCATATCGAGATGGTCCTTGACCAGCGCATCGATCATGCGCGGCGCGCTCGGCGCATCATAGGTGGCGTCGCCGTCGACCAGCACATAGACGTCGGCATCGACATCGGCGAACATGCGCCGCACCACATGCCCCTTGCCCTGGCGGCGTTCGCTGCGCACGATGGCGCCGGCTGCGTGCGCGACCTCGATGGTGCGGTCCTTGGAATTGTTGTCGTAGACGAAAATCTGAGCCGTCGGCAGCGCCTTGCGGAAATCGGAGACCACGGTGGCGACCGCGGCTTCCTCATTGAAGCACGGCACCAGAACCGCAATCCGCAGCGCCGGTCCCGTCATCGCACGCTCACCGAATCAAGTCTGTCCATAGCGCGTTATATCGCAATCAGGCGTTGGCCGGTTGGTGAAAGGCCGCGCTGTCGGCGGCCCGTTCGCCGCGCAGGTCGAGCGTTGCGAACAGCAGAGTCCAGAGCGAGAGCATGTCGATCGGAATGATATAATATGGCGTAAATATCGGATGGGTCATGAAGAAAATCAGGTTCACGGCGAGGTTTGCCGCGACCAGAACGGCTATCCGCCCGGCTCTTGCGCGATTAAAGCGCCATAGCAGGCCGGTCCAGACGGCCGCAATCCCCAGCAGGATAAACTGAACGTCGACGAAATATCGCCAAAGAATGCCCGGGTTCAGCTCCGGCGGAACGACGTCGACGCCGCTATAGGTTGTCGAGAGCGGATTTCCCGCATTGATCGTGTTGGCGATCAGCGTCGGCGCCATTCCAATCAAAAGCGCGACACCGAACACGACGCCCTGCAGGAACATTTCCCTGCTTCTAGTCCACAGGAATGCGCCGCCAAGATAAAGACAGTAGCCGGCCGCCAGAAACAGGTTCGGCAGGCGGACGTTGACGGAGATACCTATTAGCAGGCCAATCAATGCGAGCAGAAAAAGCCGCTGCTGAGGCCCGTCGGTGAAGAGCTTCGCAGTCAGAAATCCCGCGAGCGCGCAAATCATCATGGTCGGCGCCACCGAATAACTTGCCTTCGTCGGATTGATCATCAGATAGATGGCGGCATCACCGAACGCGGCGACCAGCATAAGTTGATAAAACGTGGACGCATAGGTCAGCGCGATCAGCGAAAAGCCGACGGCGACGACCGACGTCAATATGTAGAGCGGGACGACCTGAAATCCGGTGGGAAACAGCGACAGGATGAAGCCGGTCCCGGGCGGATATTGCAGCACATATTTGGCCGCATTGGCGATCCAGGTGTGGCAGGGAATTCGCTTTGGATCGTTCCAGTCCGAAAAGCCGATCTCCTTCAGCTGGCCGGCAAGATAATGATCGTCATCGAGGACAATGTTGGTGTCGATGCCACGAAGTCCGAATCTCTCGAACAGATGCGCCTGCCGCAGGTAGCAAATATCGTCGTAGACCCCACGCGCTTCGACCCAAGTGGATATCGACCAGATGTTGCTGACCAGCACGACGAGGAAGCCGACGGCGCAGAAGACTTTCAGGAATTTCATCTTTGTCCCGTCGGCGGCGGCGTTCGATGGTGCTCTGAAGGGGTCAATAGCACGAGCTCTCCCTAGCGCCAGGTCGCGGTCCGCGCGGCGCCGTCGAGCACTTCGGCGATCCGGAGCCGCGTGCCCCTGGTCGTCTCCGCCGGCAGCGCCCCTGCCGCGTAGAACCCGCACTCGACAATCTCGTGGTTGGGCTGCGGCAGGCGGTCCTGCCGGAACTGCCTGACGACGTAGACCGCGACATGGTCGCGGCGGGAAACGTGGCCGTTGAAGAACAGGCCGTGCAGGACCGGCTCTCCGGTCAATTCGATCCGCCCCTCTTCCAACAGCTCCCTTCGCAAGGCTTCGAGAAAGGTTTCGCCGACCTCCACCCCACCGCCTGGCAGGTGCCAGCCCGCGACATAGCTGTGCCTGACCAGAAACACCCTGTCGTCGCCATCGAGCACGACGCCGCGAACTCCCAGCGTCATGCCGCGGGCCATCCGCCAATAGAGGTGAAAGGCCTGCCGCAATTGCGGCTCCAGACGTTTTCGCAAGTGCTGCAGCGCCGTCACGCAAACCTCGGATGGACAGCTATCACGTTTGATCCTTATATCGCCGACATGATGGTGCGACGGCTCTATATCACAGAGAATGCGGCGGAGCGCGAATGACCGCTATCTTCACGCTGGCGCATCTGTCGGACCCGCATCTGCCGCCGCTGCCCGCGGCGCGGCTGCGCGATCTCGCGGGGAAACGTGCGCTCGGCTACTTCAACTGGACCCGCAACCGCCATAAATATCACCGTCGCGAGGTGCTGGACGCACTGGTTGCCGATATGCAGGCGCAGCGGCCGGACCACATCGCGGTGACCGGCGATCTCGTCAACCTGGCGCTTGAGGCGGAATTCACTCCGGCCCAGGCCTGGCTCGAAAGCGTCGGGACGCCACAGCAGGTCACGGTTGTTCCCGGCAATCACGACGCCTATGTGTGGGCGACGCGGCATCATTTCACCGGCGCGTTCGAGCAATATCTGCGCGGCGATGCCGCGACGGACGGCGCGTCGTTTCCATTCGTGCGCCGCCGCGGTCCGCTGGTGCTGATCGGGGTCTCCTCAGCGGTGCCGACGCTGCCATTGATGGCAACCGGCCGGCTCGGCCGCGCGCAGCTCGATGCGCTCGACCGCCAGCTTGCCCAGTTGCGACCGGACGAGGCGTTCCGGGTGCTGCTGGTCCATCACCCCCTGGAATCGACTTCGCGGATGAAGCGGCTGACCGACTCGAAGGCGCTTCGCGCCGTGCTGAAGCGGCGCGGCGCGGAACTGGTGCTGCACGGCCATGACCACATCCATTCGACGATGTGGCTTGAAGGCGCCGGCCACCAGATCCCCGCGGTTGGCGTGCCCTCGGCATCGGCGCTGGCGCACCGGCATTATCCGGCCGCGGCCTACAATTTGTTTTCGATCACGCGCGACGGCGGCAAATGGCGCTGCGTGCAGACCGTGCGCGCCGTCGATGCCGACTTCCGTGTCAAACAAATCAAGCAGGCGACGCTGCTCTAGCGTTTCCTCACGCCTGCAACTGGGCGAATTTCTCAATCCCCGCCGCCGCAGCCACCGCCCCCGTCGCCACCACCGCCGCCATCACCACTTGCGTCGCTGCCGGCGTCGCCAAACCCGTCCGTAGCACCATCGATCGAGCCATCGGCGAAATCGCCGCCGCAATACGCAGCGCCGCTGCCGTTCTTGCGCAGCTCTTCGCAGTCGGGGTGGTAGACGAAGCCGTTGGCGATGTTGAGCTTGCTGTCGAGCGCAAACAAGAGCGGCAGGCGCGTCGGACGAACCGGATCGATATTCTCGTATTTGCAGCAATACCACCAGACGCGGCGGAGGCCTTCGTTGCTCTTGCGGTGCTCGCTGAGCACGACGGCGGGCGTGTGGTGGAGGAAACCGCCGAAGGCGCGCCGGCAGAACGTGTCGTACTCGCGCGTGTACAGAATGAATTCGTGCCAGAGATCGTCGGCGACCTGCGAGGGCATCGAGACGTAGCGCTTGCCGCTCATGAGATAGGCGAGAAAAAACTGCCGCAAGCCCCGCGATACCAGCGCGCTGTCCTTGCGCTGAAAACCGGGATGATGCTTCTCGAGCCGTTCGAGCAGCCCGCGCGGCCACCGAAAGGTGCGGATGAATTCGGCGCGGCGCAGCGTACGCCACTTGCCGTACAGATAGGACGTTCCGAACAGCGCTGCGGCAAGCAGCGCGATCAGCGGTATGGATGACGCCACAATGCCCCCGAATGCCCGACCGCCGGCTCTGGCTACATATTGCTCAAGCTCGCATACAGCGCCAATCCGAACAGCGCCACCGCGCCCAGTGCGAAGCCGAGCACGAACATGCCCAGGCCGCGACGGCGCGGTTTCTTTTCCACAACAGGCTCGGCCACGGGCATTGCCACCATCGCATGCTCGCGCTCGATCATGCGGCGCGCGACATAGCCGGTGACGGCATCGACGATGACGGGTACGTCATGCGACTCCGCAAGCACGATGCGGCCGAAGCGCGTATCCTGCACGAAGCGGTACATGCGCTTGTCGCGTCCCATCACGATATGCGCCACCACGTCGATCCACAGCCGCGGCGTTTCGCCCTGGCTGACACCGCGATCGAACAGATCGACCTGCTCGGGCACCTCTGCGAACAGCGGATCGAGCGCCTCGTTCAGTATCTCGAGCCGCGCGACCTCGGCATCGCGCAGTTCGACCACGACGCCGGTCCGATCGGCAGCCTCGATCCGCGCCTGGCGGAGCGCATCGCGCAGCCGGGTCGGTCGCATGTCGCGGGCTTCGTTGCCGGTATTTTGCGCGTTTGACATCGGTAGCCGCCTTTATCCTGCAGGGGTTAGCCTGAGCTTAACCTAGCAGTAACCATGCCTGGCGCAATGGTTGTTTGTTTTCAATGAGTTATGCTTCCAGCTTTATCCCCCGTGGCGGCACCCCCACCGTAGCCGATGCTCTGCATCGGCGTTTTTCTTCAAGGACCGCGGCCGCAGGCCGCCTACGCCGGCCCCGCGAGCGGGAGAGGGTGAAGAAAAGGCTATCCTCAAAACCGCAAACGGCCCCACCCGGGGTTCCGGATGGGGCCGCCTGTCCTTGGACGTTTCTTCTGATAATTCGGCAGCAGCCGGTCAGGCCGAGACGCGCGAGGGCTCTTCGACGATCGAGAAGCGTACCCCGGCTTTATGGCGGCTCTCTTCCGAGACCTCCTTCCAGCACTCTTCGGCTTCCTTGCGGGTCTTGAACGGGCCTCTGACCTGGGCCGAGCCTTCGACGAGCTTGTGGAAGTTCATCGAGCCGAACTCGCCGCCGATCACCCAGAAATTGCTGCCTTTGGTCATTGTCGTCTCCTGTTGTCCGAGTAGCGCGACCAGTCTGGCATCCGACCAGACCCCAGACTGATCAATTCCACCGTTAGCCGAACTGGTTCATCGTGTTGTGGACGCCGCCCGCCTTCAGAGCGGCTTCACCGGCGAAATACTCCTTGTGATCGTCGCCGATATCGGAGCCGGCCATGTTCTGATGCTTGACGCAGGCGATACCCTGACGGATCTCCTGGCGCTGAACATTCTTCACATAGCCCAGCATGCCCTGCTCGCCGAAGTACTCCCTCGCAAGATTGTCAGTCGACAGAGCTGCCGTGTGATAGGTCGGCAACGTGATCAGGTGGTGGAAGATGCCGGCACGCTTTGCCGAATCGGCCTGGAAGGTGCGGATGCGCTCATCGGCTTCGATGGCCAGCGGCGTATCGTCGTATTCCGGCTTCATCAGGTCGGCTCGATTGTACTTGCTGACGTCCTTGCCGGCTTCCTTCATCGCGTCGTACACCTGCCAACGGAAGTGGAGCGTCCAGTTGAACGACGGCGAGTTGTTGTAGGCCAGCTTCGCGTTCGGAACCACCTCGCGAATGCGGTCAACCATCTTGGCGATCTGCTCGATGTGCGGCTTCTCGGTCTCGATCCACAGCAGGTCGGCACCGTTCTGCAGCGAGGTGATGCAGTCGAGCACGCAGCGATCTTCGCCAGTGCCGGCACGGAACTGATAGAGGTTGCTGGCAAGCCGCTTGGGACGCATCATCTTGCCGTTGCGGTTGATGATGACATCGCCATTCCTGGCGTTGGCGGCTGTCACGTCCTCGCAATCCAGGAAGCTGTTGTACTGATCGCCGATGTCGCCGGGCTTGTGGCTCACAGCGATTTGCTGCGTGAGACCGGCACCCAGCGAGTCGGTGCGCGTCACGATGATGCCGTCTTCGACGCCCAGCTCGAGGAAGGCATGGCGGCAGGCCCGGATCTTCGCCAGGAACACCTCGTGCGGCACAGTCACCTTGCCGTCCTGGTGACCGCACTGCTTTTCGTCGGAGACCTGATTTTCGATCTGCAGAGCGCACGCACCTGCTTCAATCATCTTCTTTGCGAGCAGATAGGTCGCCTCCGCATTACCAAAACCAGCGTCGATGTCGGCGATGACGGGCACGACATGCGTCTGGAAGTTGTCGATCTTTTCGATCAATGCCTTTTCCTTCGCCTGGTCGCCTGCCTTGTGGGCGGCGTCGAGGGCGCGGAAGATATCGTTGAGCTCACGGGAGTCCGCCTGACGGAGGAAGGTGTAGAGCTCTTCGATCAGCGCCGGCACCGAGGTCTTCTCGTGCATCGACTGATCAGGAAGCGGCCCGAATTCGGAGCGAAGCGCGGCGATCATCCAGCCGGAGAGATACAGATAGCGGCGATCGGTCGTACCGAAATGCTTCTTGACCGAAATCAGCTTCTGCTGCGCGATGAAGCCGTGCCAGCAACCGAGCGACTGGGTGTATTTGGTGGGATCGGCGTCATAGGCAGCCATATCGCTGCGCATCAGCGCCGCGGTGTACCGGGCGATGTCCAGGCCGGTCTTGAAGCGGTTCTGCAGACGCATGCGCGCCACGGCTTCGGCGGTGACGCCGTTCCAGGTCGGCTTGGTCTTGAGGAGCGCCTCGGCAGCTTCAATCTCGCTCAGATAGGAAGCCGGTCCCTGGATAGCCCGGTCGCTGATCCCACGTGGCTGGTAGTTCATCTGCGTGATCCTTTCGGTGACGACAAAGCTGCAGCGCTATCTGCTACTTCTCTATCGACATTCTTGACAGTGCATTGCGAAATGCGTGGCAAGAGCTAAACGCGAGAAAGAGAAATTCGTATAGATGTCTTGTTTTTTATTGGTGATGTCATGTAACATATGAACTTGTCACATATGTCATGTTGTAAATTTTGTCACAAAGTTGGGTCAGGAACTCTGCCATGGCCGCTGATACCGGAAAGAAGCTCTTCGTCGGCCCCCGCTTCCGGCGGATCCGCCAGCAGCTTGGGCTGTCGCAGACCCAGATCGCGGAAGGGCTCGGGATTTCGCCGAGCTACATCAACCTGATTGAGCGGAACCAGCGCCCGGTGACGGCGCAGATCCTGTTGCGGCTGGCCGAGACCTATGACCTCGATTTGCGCGATCTCGCCACCGCCGACGAGGACCGCTTCTTTGCCGAACTGAACGAGATTTTTTCCGATCCGCTGTTCCGCCAGATCGACCTGCCGAAGCAGGAACTGCGCGACCTCGCCGAACTCTGCCCGGGCGTGACCCATTCGCTGCAGCGCCTCTACGCCGCCTATACCGAGGCCCGCCGCGGCGAGACGCTCGTGGCGGCGCAGATGGCCGACCGCGATGAAGGCGCCCGCTTCGAGGCCAACCCGATCGAGCGCGTGCGCGATCTGATCGAAGCCAACCGCAATTATTTTCCGGAGCTGGAACAGGCTGCGGAAAATTTGCGCGACGAACTCCACGCCTCCGCCGAAGAATTGTTTGCTGCGCTCGCGGCGCGCTTGCGCGAAAAGCATTCGATCGTCACCCGCATCATGCCTGTTGACGTGATGCGCGAGACGCTGCGGCGGTTCGACCGCCATCGGCGCCAGCTTCTGATCTCCGAACTGGTCGACGGCTCGGGCCGCGCCTTTCAGCTCGCGCTGCAAATTGGCCTCGCCGAATGCAGCGCGTCCATCGACGCCATCGTCAACCGCGCCGGCCCGCTCGACGACACGCCGCGGCGGCTCTACCGGATTACACTGGCGAATTACTTCGCCGCCGCCGTCATGATGCCCTATCAGCCATTCCACAGCGCGGCGGAAAACCTGAACTACGACGTCCATGTGCTGGCGCAGCGTTTCAACGCCGGCTTCGAGCAGGTCTGCCACCGCCTCACCACACTGCAGCGCCCGAACGCACGCGGCGTGCCGTTCTTTCTGCTCCGCGTCGACAATGCCGGCAACGTCTCCAAGCGGTTTTCCTCCGGCACGTTTCCGTTCTCGAAATTCGGCGGCACCTGTCCGCTCTGGAACGTGCATTCGACCTTCGACACACCGGATCGCCTGCTCAAGCAGGTCATCGAACTTCCCGACGGCACGCGCTACTTCTCGATCGCGCAGATGGTGCGCCGGCCGATCGCCCCGCATCCGCAGCCGCAGCCGCGCTTTGCGATCGGTCTGGGCTGCGAAATCCGCCATGCGTCGAAACTCGTCTATGCCGCCGGGATGGACCTGGAGAAGGCCGAGGGCACGCCGATCGGCGTCAACTGCCGGCTCTGCGAACGCGAAAACTGCAGCCAGCGCGCCGAGCCACCAATCACGCGGACGCTGATTCTGGACGAGAACACGCGGCGGGTGTCGTCGTTCGCGTTTTCGAATGCGCGGGAGTTGTGAGGGTGCGATCGCCCTCCGCTTGTCGTCGCCCGGCTTGACCGGGCGATCCAGTACGCCGCGGCTTCTCGATTCAATCACTGGCGTCTCTGGAATACTGGGTCACCCGCTCCAGTGCGCAATTGCCCACAAGGCGGGTGACTACACTGAACATGACTTCGCCGTCTCGCGACGTGGATAGCGCCCGAGTTGTGCTTGAATTCTTCGCCCCGAATTCAGGGGCGCAGGGAAGGCCGGGTGCTGGCTGGCACCCGCGGTCTCCTGTGCAAGGATGCGGGATCATGTGTTTACGCGGAAGATGAAGGTTTGTTCATCAGCATTGCGCGTCAGCCGTGAGCGGGAAAAAGTGGAACACCACCGCGAGCGAGACGTTGCTTGGTTTCCTGCAACAGGAGAGACCGCCAATGCTGAAGACTTTCATTACCGTTTCGACCGTGCTGCTGACGACCGCGGCGTTTGCGCAGGGCACCACGAAATCCAAGGGCTCCTCCGAGTACGCCCCGGGACAGAAGATGCAGAAGAGCAAGACTTCGACCGCGCCGGGCGCGTCGGAATACGCACCGGGACATCAGAAAAAGACGGCGAAGGGCCACTCGGAAAGCGCGCCCGGCCAGCAGACGACAACCGGATCGGCTGCGAAGAAGAAGTACTAATTCTCCAACAGCGCGGCCCGGCATCGATGCCGGGCCGTTTTGCGTGCGCGTGTAGGTTGATCTTTTCCGCAGGTCTCTGCGTCATTTGCACAGTGCGATGCATCAATGGACCGCTTTCTCTCACCGGAAAGCCGCTTCTGTGTCCCGCTGGTGACGATCACATTTAAAACGTGGGTATTCCGTAATTTTGCGATGGAACGGCCATGCCGATTCGCTAGTTTGAAGGTAGCGATTCCCAGAACTCGCAGATGGATGCAAAGGACGATGTTGCGACTCGCCAAGCTGATAAACCCGTTCGAAATCGCCCAAGACCGGGTCAGTCAAGACCGGATCACCCACGACCGGCCGCAGCCGATCGAGCGCAAGGTGGTGAATCGCGCTGCCCGTTCGACGCCGGTGTGCGACGCCTGCGGTTCCGACGACATCATCTGCCACGCCACCGCGCAGTGGAGCAACGAAGCGCAGGAATGGCAGCTCGCCAACACGTTTAATCAGCCGGCGCGCTGCAACACCTGCCACACCGACTGCAACCTGGTGTGGCTGACGCTGAATTAGGGCGCGCAATGCGGCGGCATAACGCCTAGAGTAGCCCGGATGGAGCGCAGCGAAATCCGGGGGCGATCTCACCACAGCGCGACCTGTCCCGAATTGCGCTGCGCTCCATCCGGGCTACGATTCTCGCCCGCGTCAAATCTCCGCATATACCTCCAGCAGATTCCCATCGGGATCCCTGAAGAATAGCGTGCGATGGCCGAACGGCTGGTCGGTCGGCGGCTCCTGCAGATCGACGCCGTGCCGCACCAGTTCGTCGGCGCAGCGATCGACGTCGTCAGCACCAACCTTGAAAGCAAGCTGCAACGAAGCGCTGCCGGCGGGCACCGGCGCATCCTTCGCCGTCCGGCTCGGCCGCGCCAGCGCGAGCGTGTTGCCGCCGATCTGATATTCGATCCAGCCCGCCGACAATTCGCGCGTCAGCGGAAACCGAAGGACGCCCTCATAGAAGCGGCGCATCGCCGCCATGTCGCGCACGAAGATGACGGTGTAGTCGATCGCGTGGATGGAGTGGAAGGGGGAGGTGGTGGGTGGATTTTGATCGTTCACGATATTTCCATAATGAGATCCTGCGGACACTCATCGGCATCCGCTTCGGTTCGATATCGATGTAGCGACAGGGCGACACCTGCATCGCGTCAGTCACACACGTTAGATGAGCATACATTTTCGACAACGTGCACCACGCTATGAAGGGCTCGCTCATCGGGGCCACCTCACTTACTTCGCCGCTCCTCGTTGCAAAAACTCAAACCTCACCGTCCGGTCTCGCCCCAGATACGCTGCTCAGTCCAACCCAGCTCCGCGAACTCCGCCGCCCGCAACGGCGCTTCACCCGCCGAGAAAAACTCGTCGAGTTGCGGCGGACTCACCGACGTGCCGCTCAGCATGCAGTGGACCTGGCCGCGATGGTGCACCTGGTGCTGGAACAGATGCAGCAGCAAACGGTCCATCCGCTCGCGCTGGATAGAGGTGCCGCGATGCACGGAGACGATACTTTGCAGTCCGGTTCCGTCGAGCGCTTCGACGATCTTGAGCAAACGCCGATCTACCGCGGCTTGGGCTTCCTTCAGCTCGGCAACGGTTGCGCAGGGCTCTTCGTCCGCCCAGGCGGCGGGTCCGAGCGTGCCGCCTTCCATCGCATCGACGTAGAAGTGGTCGATGATCAGGATGTGGTTGAGCGTGGCGCGCAGGCTCGGAAAGAAGCCGGTTCGCTTCGCGGTGAATTCATCCTGCGTCAGCCCGAGGCAGGCGGTGAGCAGCCGGTGGTTTGCCCAGGCGTTGTTATACGCCATGGTGCGATAGGGAAGCACATCGTTCATTGGCGTTGCCAGCTTGTAGCCCGCATGAGCGCAGCGATATGCGGGGAACGACAATGAAGGACCCGGATATCGCTTCGCTCATCCGGGCTACGCATGCTTTTGGGAAGTCGCCTACGGGGTTGGTCATTTGCCTCCTAGCTCGATAGATTTCCAGTCTGGCTTTTCTCGAAGGCTCAGGAGCCGCTTCACAAGAGCAACATACAAGTCGCAGCTCTCCTGAAGTACTTCGTCGACTGATGTCTTAGCCGACTTTGTTTTCAACGTAGCGCCGTGCGCTGCCTGATTTCGAAGCTCATAAAGCGCACCGATTTTTTCGCGTGTTTGCTGACGGGCTGCCAGAGGGCCACCAATCATTTGTGCAGAACGAACACTGACCTTCCAACCTGGAGGCGCATTGTCGCCCCGTTCGCTCACAGCAATTTCGAACGCGAGAGCAAGATCGAGAACGCGGTCAACCGCTTCCCGGCGCGACTGGCTAAGCCTAAACCGTTCCATCGATCTAAACAGTCTGCCGCGCTGTTCTTCCGGGAGAAGATAGTAACCCGCTACGCTGGCTTGAATATCATCGACGTCCACGGAAATGAGGCGCTTCACATGAGGAGGAATTTCGGGAAGCAACCAAGTGCAGTCGTTTTCCCATTCAGCGTATTCAAGCTCGGAATCGGCATACTCAAACCAACACGCCACAGCTAATGGATGACCTATGCAGGCGGCTTGCGCTAGAATAAAGAATTCATGAGCCTTCCAAATCAGTTCATCCATCTTCAAGAAGGCTGCGTTATCCTCCCGGATGTAGGGAAAGCCACGGACTTGCTCCACGAATGCGGCAGACGGAGCATCAAAATAGTTTTGCGTCATCCACACCGAACCGTCGTAACAACGTCGAATGCGCTCTACAATTTTTCGCCGCATGTAGGAGTCCGGCAAAACTGCAAAGGGCATCAACCATGACGTTTCAGCTAATGCGACGTCTCGATCAATGCTGAGTCCCCACACGGCGGCCTTGAACAAGCCGGTGGTCTCTCGCGTGGTCATCAGGCGGATTAGCCAGTCGACGGCCTCCGACGTATTTCTAGAGGATAGCGCCCTTTTCCCAAAAAGCCGCGTTGCCAACGAGTGAGCATCCAGGACTGGACCGTCACCACCGCTGAAAATAACCAAACCCGCGATTGCTCTATAGGTTGCGCACCGTTCGATGGCTTCCGTCAGAATGTTCAAAGTTTCCTTGCTGGGACCGCCAAGTATTGTCGGGCGCGGCATGGCTTGATCATGGAGGACTATCGCTCTCTCCAGAGCCTCTCCTAGACTATCGCTCTCTCCAGAGCCTCTCCTAGGATGACTCTATCGTCTTCATAGTCCATTGTGATTTCAGCGGTCGGCTTGGAGGGGCATTCCAGCTTCTCTACCACCTTCGGCAGTGACATCGGTAATAAGTAGCGTGGATTAGCGAAGCGCAGATCCGCCGTTATTGCCGCAAGCGGTGGGTTACGCCTTCGGCTAACCCACCCTACGAAGCCGATCCCTACTCCGCCGCCTGCTGCACTGGCTCGTCCAGCTTCTCCAGCACCTTTGGCGGCGACATCGGTAGCGCATAGAACCGCTTGCCGAGCGCGTTGTAGATGGCGTTGGCGACTGCGGCCATCACCGGCACCAACGGCACCTCGCCGACGCCCTTGACGCCTTGCGGGTGTTTCGGGTTCGGGATCTCGACCATGATGCAGTCGATCATCGGCAGGTCGGAGCAAACAGGCATGCGGTAGTCGAGAAAGCCGGGATTATCGACCTTGCCTTCTTTGGTGTAGATGTATTCCTCGTTCAGCGCCCAGCCGATGCCTTGCGCGACGCCGCCCTGGAGCTGGCCTTCGACATAGCCGGGGTGAATGGCGCGGCCAACATCCTGCACGGCGGTGTAGCGGATCACGCGCGCGATGCCGAGATCGACGTCGACCTCGACGTCGCAGATATGCGTGCCGAAACCGCCGTCGGCGCCCTGGGTATTGAGCTGCACGCCGGCCCCAATGGGTCCACCCATCGCGGGCGCCTTCTCGGCGAGTTCTTCCAGCGTCAGCGGTTCGAACTGGCCGGCGTTCGGGCTCACCGGATGCGCCGCGCCGTTCTCCCATTTCACCGCTTCGGGGTCGATCTCCCAGATTTTTGCCGCGCGCTCGCGCAGCGTCTGGATGATCTTCTCGGTCGACTGCGTCACCACCATCGACGAGGCGAACAGCACGCGGCTGCCGCCGGTGAGGTTGGAGAAACCGACCGTCTGGGTGTCGCCGATGATGACGGAGACGCGGCGGTAATCAATACCAAGGAGCTCGGCGCAGATGTTGGCGATGCCCGCGCGCGAGCCCCCAATGTCAGGATGGCCTGTCGTTACGACGACGTTGCCGTCTTCGGTGATATTGACCTGCGCGGAAGACTCACCGCCGGCGTTGAACCAGAAGCCGGACGCCACGCCCCTGCCCCTGAGCTTGCCGTTTCCGTCGCCGAGCGGCGCGGCATAATGCGGCGAGGCTTTGGCTGCTTCCACCGTCTCGATATAGCCGATGCGCGGGAAGACCGGGCCGTGCGCGGCTTTGGTGCCTTCCTTCGCGGCGTTCTTCAGGCGGAAGTCGAGCGGGTCCATCTTCAAGGCTTCGGCGACTTCGTCGAGCACGCATTCGACCGCATAGGCGCCGATCGGCGCGCCCGGCGCGCGGTAGGCCGCGACTTTCGAGCGGTTGGAGCAGACGTCAAAACCTTCCGAGAGCAGGTTCGGGATGTCGTAGGGCGTGAAGCTGCATCCGGCCGCACCGCGGATCGGCGAGCCCGGGAAGGCGCCGGCCTGGAGATAGAAGGTGCCGTGCGCGGCGACGATTTTGCCGTCCTTGGTCGCGCCGATCTTCACCGTGCTCTTCGAGCCTGAGGTGGGGCCGGTCGCGCGCATCACTTCCTCGCGCGTCATCACCATCTTCACCGGGCGGCCGGATTTTTTCGCCAGCAGCGTCGCCAGCGGTTCGAGATAGACGATGGTCTTGCCACCAAAGCCGCCGCCGATCTCCGCAGGGATGGCGCGGATGTCGCTCTGCGGGATGCCGGTGAGATAGGCCGTCATCGCGCGGACCATGAACTGGCCCTGGCTGGAGCTCCAGATCGTTGTCTTGCCGTCTGGCGCCACCGAGATCAGGCAGGCATGCGGCTCGATATAGCCCTGGTGCACCGGGCGCGTGGTGAAGGTGCGCTCGATGACGGTGTCGGCCTGCTTGAAACCTTGCTCGATGTCGCCCTTCTTGTGCTCGAGGCGGCCGACAATGTTGGACGGCTTGCCGTCGAACTTGTTGAACTCGTGCAGGATCGGCGCGTCGGGCTTGATCGCGTCGTCGATCTTGATCGACCACGGCAGCACCTCGTAATCGACCTCGATCAGCGCGCATGCTTCGGCCGCGATCGCTTCCGTGGTCGCGGCGACGGCAGCTATCGGGTGCCCGGGAAACAGCGCCTTGTCGCGCGCCATCACGTTGCGGCACATCCAGCGCATATCCTGGATGCCCAGCATCACCGCGCCCTTCTCGATCGGGAAATCGACGATGTCCTTCGAGGTGACGACGGCCTTCACGCCCGGCAGCTTCTCGGCCTTCGAGGTATCGATCGATCTGATGCGTGCATGCGGATGCGGGCTGCGCAGCACCTTGCCCCAGATCATGCCGGGCATCGTGGTGTCGGCGGCGAACTGGGCGCGGCCGGTGACCTTGTCCATGCCATCGGGGCGAATGGTGCGCTGGCCGATCCACTTGTTGTTGGTGACGAGGTTCATTGGGCTATCTCCCGCAATTCATTGCGCGCGCATTTCGGCAGCGGTTTCCATCACCGCGCGGACGATCTTGTCATAGCCGGTGCACCGGCAGAGGTTGCCGGCGAGCCAGAAGCGGACTTCCTCTTCGGTCGGGTCCGGGTTTTTCTTGAGCAGCGCATCGGAGGCGACCAGCATGCCCGAGGTGCAGATGCCGCACTGAAGCGCGGCCATTTCCAGAAATTTTTGCTGCAGCGGATGAAGCCTGTCGCCCTGCGCCAGGCCCTCGATGGTCCTGATCTCGTGCCCCTCGGATTCGACCGCGAGCATCAGGCAGGAGCAGACCAGCCGATCGTCAATCGTGATCGAGCAGGCGCCGCAATCCCCGGAGGCGCAGCCTTCCTTGGAGCCGGTCAGCGCCAGCGGCCCGCGCAGCGCGTCGAGCATGGTGTCTGATGGCTCGCACAGAAATTCCATCGGCTCGCCGTTGATTGACGTGGTGACGTGAACTTTGGCCATGAATTATTTTCCGATCTCAGTTCTTTTGGGTCGCGCGTTGGGCGGCGATCACGGCGGTGCGCTTGAGCAGCACGCCGGCCACCTTGGTGCGATAGGCGATGGTGCCGCGCTTGTCGTCGATCGGGCGGCAGGCGGCGGAGCATGCAGCGGCGGCCTTCGCCAGCGCGGCGTCGTCGAGCTTTGAGCCGATCAGCGCCTTTGCGGCGTCTTCCACCAGCAGCACGGTCGGCGCCACCGCGCCGAGGCTGACGCGGGCGGCGATGACGGTGCCGTCCTTCATGGTAAGGCTGACGCCGCAACCGACCACGGCGATATCCATTTCAGTGCGCGGGATCATGCGCAAATAAGCATCGCTCGATCCGGGCGGGCGCGGCGGCAGCGTGAAACCGACGAGGATCTCGCCAGGCTTCAGATTGGTGCGGCCGGGGCCGGCGGGGACATCCTCCACCTTCATCTCGCGGCGGCCGTCCGGGCCCTGCACGGTGACGATGGCGCCGGCCGCGACCATCGCGGGCACGCTGTCGCCTGCGGGCGAGCCGTTGCAGAGATTGCCCCCCGCAGACGCCCTGCCCTGCACCTGCTTGGAACCGATCAGGTTGACCGCTTCGAGTACGCCGGGCCAGACTTTGCCAAACGTCTTTTGTTCGGCGAGAGCCATACCCGAAACGGCGGCGCCAATGCGAAAGCCGCCGTCGGCGGTCTGTTCGATTGCCGTCATCTCGGGAATATTCTTGATGTCGACGATCAGGCCGGGCTTGAGCGCGCCCGATCGCATCTGCACCAGAAGATCGGTGCCGCCGGCCAGGATGCGCGCGGCGCTGCCGGCTTTCGCAAATGCGCCGACCGCTTCGTCAAGCGTGCCAGGCGCCAGATATCGGAGTTCCGTCATGGTCTTTCCGCCATCTCCCTCGTTCCGCCCGCCCCAGTGATTGTCGGCTCACCTTCAAAAGTCGGGCAGACGGCAAGCCTACACGGGGAAAAGCGGTTGGAACAGCCTGCGAGATCAGGTTGATACGGCAGGCTCCTATGCACAAGGCGGGATTGTGTGGGCGGCAGGGCTGGTCGGAATCGCCAATTTGTGGTCGAGATCGCTACTTTCGTTTTGATGAGGGAAATGCCGGATGACAGCAAGGCTCGCGGGCAAGGTCGCGATCGTGACAGGAGCCGGACGCGGCATCGGCAGCGCAGTGGCTAGGGCGCTTGGCCGCCAGGGAGCATCGGTGGTCGTGAACTACGCGCATAACCACAGCGCGGCAAAGGAGACGGTCGCTGCGATCGAGGCCGGGGGCAGCCGCGCGCTCGCGGTGCAGGCGGAACTGAACGGCGAGGCCGCCGTGCGCGCGCTATTCGACGCGGCGCTGGCCGCATTCGGCCGCGTGGACATGCTGGTGAACAACGCCGCCATCGCCCGGTTTGCGAAGATCGACACGGTGACCGAAGTCGACCAGACGGTGGCCGTGAACGTCAAGGCGGCGTTCTTTGCCTTTCAGCAGGCCGCGCTGCGGATGGCGGATGGCGGTCGGATCGTGAGCATTTCGGCGGCCATGACCGCGGTAGGTTATGAGAACACGGTGCTCTATGCCGGCACCAAGGGCGCACTGGAGCAATTCGGCCAGGCGGCCGCGAAGGAGCTCGGCAAGCGCAGCATCGTGGTTAACACCGTCAGCCCTGGCGCGACGGAGACCGAACTTTACCTTGGCCTCAGTACCGAAGCCGGGCGTGCCGCGGCAGCGCAGCGTTCGCCGTTCGGGCGGATTGCGAAACCTGAAGACATCGCGGATGTGGTCGCCTTCCTGTGCGGGCCGGAAGCGCGCTGGCTGTCCGGCGAACGGCTCCGGGTCAACGGCGCGGCATTGTTCTGATGGCGTGCGCTGGGCTGATGACGGTACGGCTCGGGGACTCTACGATCCCTCTGATTGCGGCGGTGACATTGATGCCAACTTGCAGATTTCTCCTGGTCGCCGCGGCATCGTTGGCATTCTCATCGGCAAGCATAGCGCAACCGGCGCCCACCCCCGTCCGGCCCGCCGCGGTCCGGCCCGTGGCAGCGCCGAGACCTCCGGTCGCCGGCGTTGCCGCCCAGCCGGTCGCCCTCGCCCCCTCGCCCCGCGCGGCGGCCTGCCACAACGGCATGTCGTTCGATCGTTTCCTTGCCGACCTCAAGCAGCAGGCGGTTGCGGAAGGCGTCTCGCAGCGCACGTTGGCCGAAGCCGCACCTTACCTCGTCTATGACCAGGGCATCGTCAACCGCGACCGCGGCCAGCGCGTATTCGGCCAGGTGTTCACCGAGTTCGCGCGGAACAGGGCCTCCGATGCCGCGGCAAGAAATGCGCAAGCGCGAATCCGGATGCATGCGGCCGCGTTCAACCGCGCCGAGAAGGAATATGGCGTGCCGCCGGCCGTGATCGCCGCGTTCTGGGGGCTGGAGAGCAGTTTTGGCGCCGAGTTGGGCAATCTGCATACGCTGCGCTCGCTGGTGTCGCTGGCCTATGACTGCCGGCGCTCCGAGATGTTCCAGAAGGAAACCATCGCCGCGCTGAAGATCATCGACCGCGGCGATCTCACGGCAAGCGAGATGATCGGCGCATGGGCCGGCGAGCTCGGGCAGACGCAGTTTCTTGCGACGCACTACTTCAATTACGCGGTGGACTATGATGGCGACGGCCATCGCAACCTGTTGCGCAGCGCGTCCGACGTAATCGGCTCGACCGCGAACTATATCGCCAACGGATTGAAATGGCGGCGCGGCGAGCCGTGGCTGCAGGAAGTGCGCGCGCCGCAAAATTTTCCGTGGGAGCAGGCTGACCTCACGACAAAACTCCCGCGCGCGAAATTCGCGCAGCTCGGCGTTACCTATCCCGACGGCCGGCCGCTGCCGAACGACGACTTGCCGGCCTCGCTGCTGTTGCCGATGGGCCGCACCGGGCCGGCGTTCCTGGCGTATGCGAATTTCGCCGCGTATACCGAGTGGAACAACTCGCTGATCTATTCGACCACCGCAGCCTATCTCGCCACCCGTATCGCCGGCGCCCCGCCGATGCGGCAGCCGTCGGCGCCGGTGGCGCAACTGCCGCTTAACGAGCTGAAGGAATTGCAGCTTTTATTGGTGCGCGCCGGCTCCAATGTCGGCAAGGTCGACGGCGTGATGGGGCAATTGAGCCGCACGGCGGTGAAGGCGATGCAGATCAAATACGGCCTGCCTGCGGATTCCTGGCCGACGGCGGAGCTCTTGGCGCGAATGCGCGGCCCCAGCGTCCAGGCGCAGCCCGCCGGCCTGGTAATGCCGGCGGCGCGGTAGCACCCCAGTCATTCCCCGCGAAGGCGGGGAATCCAGTACGCCGCGGCCTATCGGGTTAATCGCAACTGCTCTGGAATACTGGATCGCCCGGTCAAGCCGGGCGACGACGAGCGGAGAATATTTGACCGCGTTCGGTAAGCTGCGAGCGTTGTATTTCCTTCGCAGCTCCCCATCTCGAACAAGCCTCATCCTCCCGAGGCACCATTCCACATCACGAAAAGAGCATCGCATGTCATTCCACGACCTAACCGTGCCGGCCTTCCTGCAAATTCTCGGCAGCCTTTCCGGCCTGCTCACCAAAGCGGAAGCGCATTGCAAGGCAAAGAACATCGAGCCCGAGGTGCTGCTCAATGCGCGGCTCTATCCGGACATGTATCCGCTGATCCGCCAGGTGCAGACCGTCTGCGATTTTGCCGCGAAAACCTGCGCGCGCCTCACCGGCAGCGAAGTGCCGTCCACGCCCGACACCGAAAAGAGTTTTGAGGAATTGCAGCAGCGGATCGCGAAGACGGTCGACTATGTGAAGGCGTTCAAGCCGGCGCAGTTTGAGGGTGGCGAGATGCGCGAAGTGACCTTCCCGATCGGCCCCAGCAACACCATGACGGTGAAGGGCCAGCAATATCTCGTCAATTTTGCGTTCCCGAATTTTTACTTCCACGCCGCCACCGCGCACGGCATTTTGCGCCACAACGGCGTGGAAATCGGCAAGCGGGATTTTCTCGGGGTGAGGTAATCGTCAGCGCAAGGACGCCAGTTCGCGCGCAAGGTTTTCGCGGGCCTGCCGGTCATATCTCGCAGCAAAGGTCGCATCGGGAAAGATCACCGGCCGCGCGGCGAACTGGCCGAGCACCCTGGCGCGGCCGGCGCGATAGTCGGCGTTCGGCACGTGGATGAACTCCTGCCGGATCGCGGCGGCGTAAGCGTCGTAGCGCGCGGGCTCGGCGCCGAGGATGCTGAGATCGATCGAGATCAAAATGGCGCCCAGACGATCGCCGGGCTGGACGTCATGCGTCTTCGTCAGGCGGATCAGGCGGGCTACTTCCGCTCCGATATCCTCGCGGACGTGCTGCTCGGCCGATTGCGCGCTGAGCTCTTCATTGTCCGAGCGGGTCGGATCGTAAACGACATCGTGCCACCAGATCGCCTCGGTGAGGATTTCGCGCTCGGCTGCCGAAAGATTGTCGACGCGCGAGAGCGCAGCAAGGCAGTCCTCGATGTGCGTGAGGTTGTGGTAGTGGCGGCCCGGGGCAGAGTAAGCGGCGATCAATTGTTCGCGGTTCATCGCAAGGCTCCGCGTCCCTGCCGTAGGGTGGGCAAAGGCGCGAAGCGACGTGCCCACCATCCAAGACACTGATCAAAATGGTGGGCACGCTGCGCTTTGCCCACCCATCTCTTTTCTACCGCATGGTGATCGCTAGCCCGCTGAGATCCGCGTTCGCCATCAAGCCGACCTGGTGCCCGGTCAATTCCAGCACCGCGCCCTTCTGGTTGGTGAGCACGATCGCGCGCGCGCCGCGGCCGATCGCAAGGCCCGCGCCGGCTGCGCCGTAAACGCCGGCGACGTCGCTGGGGCGATAGATGTTGCTGACGCGGCCGCGCAGCACCGTCTTCGATCCGCCGAACACCAGGCCGTAGTCGAGCCCGCCGGTCGAAAGCGGGTAGCGCCGCCCGCGGAAATCCAGGACGCCGCTGCCGCCGGAGCCGCCGATCACCCAGCCCGCCTTGTAGATCGTGAGCTGCACGAAACCTTCGTCGGCATGCGCGGCGGAGGACAGCGTGACGCCCGCAAAAGCCGCAAGCGCGAGCACGGCGGCGCGAAGGGCGGATGGCATGTTCATGGATCGTATCTCCGGAGGCTTGCAAAATCAGAAAGTGTCGGGTGGGCTTTGCGGCTCAGATTGAGTCGCAACTATCGGATTGTAACCGATCGGCGGAAGGGGCAAAGCATATTCAGGCCCCTGCGCGACGGACTCCGCGTCGACCCGCGCCGTGCGCCCGACACAATTTCATCACGATTGCACGAACACAAAATCCCGGCCCTGTGAACTGCATTACTGTCACAGCAACCGTAACCCGCTATTTCGTGTCGGGCGAATTTCCCTGACTTGCGGGACCTTCAAACCAATCGGCGGGTCGTGAAGCGCGTGCGCCGCTGCCTTTCCAGCGAGGCAGCGGCGCGTTAGGCTTGAATGCACCGAACCATCCACGAGGTGTCCCATGCCCCCGATCCAGCATTTTGCGCCGCCTGCCGGCGTCAAGGCCCCGCCGCTATCCTTTGCCACGCGCACCGGCGACCTGCTGTTCATCTCGGGCATTCCGGGCTTTGACGACAAGGGCGCGCTGGCGGATGGTTTCGAGGCACAGTTCGGCTTCGTCGTCGCCAATATCAAGCGCGTGCTCGACGAAGCCGGCGCGACGTTTCGCGATCTGGTCAAGGTCAACGTGCTGCTGACGCGCGCATCCGACGTCGCCACGATGAACGTGCTGTATGCGGCGGCGTTCGGGCCGGCGCCCTACCCCGCCCGCACCACCTGCGTGGTGCAGGCGCTGCCCGACCCGAAGATGCTGATCGAGATCGAAGCTGTTGCCTCACTGACGAAGGCGTAGGGCGGATTGGCTCTACTGCGTCACCTGCTTGAACCCCTCATCCTGAGGAGCCTGCAGAGCGGGCGTCTCGAAGGATGTAGGCCACGGACCGGGCCTCATGGTTCGAGACGGCGCGGAGCCTGTCATCGGGCCGCGCTTTGCGCGGACCCGTTGGCGCTCCTCACCATGAGGGGCTTATGACGCTCACGGCTTCGGCATGGATTCCTTCAGCGCATTGCCGACGAAATCGGCGGCATGGCGATAGGCGGCATCGTTATCGCCGCGGAACGTCACGGTTCGCCGCATCAACAGTTTCTCGGCTTCGAGGTCGAGCAACTGGATTTCGCCCCATTGCACCAGCGTGCTCATCTTGCGGATGCCGCCATAGACCACAAGGCGCGCGCCAGCCTTGCGGGCAGCGGCGATGAAGAGGTCCTGCGACATGCTGGTGGCCGTGCAGGGATGATCGGGACATTCGATCGGCACCACGCGATAACCGCCCTGCGCCGCCAGATTATCGCGCAGCAACGCGGCAAACGACGCCACGCGAGCGCGATGCTCCGCGCTCTGGTCCAAAACCTCGCCGGAAGTATCGAAATAATCGAAATCCGCTACGGCGACCGCGATCGGCGCGGCGGCCGGCGATCCGCCCGATGCAAACGACAATGCGGCCAGCGCGCACAGCATCGTCAGCACGCCGCTGCGCCGGCGCGACGCTCGCCATCCGGTTGCCGTTTGCGTCATGCCTGGCCTCCTTCAACTCCAACGGCATCGCGCCGCGGCCGACGGCAGCAAATTGGAACAGGGCCTGAGGATTTCGCTAACCCATTCCGCAGCTCTCATCTTTGAACCTTCTCGCCCTCCTCGCTACTCAATCGGTGATCGGGCGCTGAGCGCCGTATGCCAAACAGGAGATTGAAGATGCGTCGCATTTTTGCCCTTTGCGCCGTTGCCGTTATCGGTTTCACCGCACTTGCCGCGTCGAGCCCGGCGCAGGCCGCGTATCACCTGATCCGCTGGCAGGACACCGGCTTCTGCCAGATCTGGGACCGGAGCATCCCGACCGCGCCGTATCCCGGGAATTATGCTGTGATCGCCGGCAGCGAAGTGCCGACGTTCGGCGACGCGCTGCTCTTCAAGGACGGCATGCTGCGCAACGGCACCTGCTCGTTCTGACTTCGTTCGTAGCCCAGCGATATCCGGGTCCTTCGAACAGACCCGCATGTCGCTGCGCTCATGTGGGCTACGAAAAAGGGGCCGGCGAGAGGATGACTCGCCGGCCTTTTTCGTGAGGCACGTTTGAACCAATCACGGGTCGGTTACACCAAAGGGATGCCCGGTCATCCCGGCCGGAAGCCCGCTCCGTCAATTCCCCTTGCGGAGCGCGGCCACGTATTTCTAAGACAGGAGTATTTTGCCCATGCTTCGAGTTACCGCCCTTGCTGCCACCGCCGGCCTCGCGCTCACGGCGATCGCCACGACCAGCCCCGCCGAAGCCGCCTTTCACCTGATCCGTTGGGAAGGCACCGGCGTCTGCCAGGTCTGGGATCAGAGCATCCCGACCAAGCCGATCCCCTCGAATTACAAGACGGTCAGCAAGCCGGTCCCGACATTTGCCGCCGCGCTTGCGGTAAAGGACGGCATGCTCAAGAACGGCACCTGCAAGCTGTAAGTGCAATAGCAGTTCCGTAGGATGGGTATCGCTGCGCGATACCCATCATTTCGCTCACCGGCACCATTGATGGGTTTCGCGCAGCGATACCCATCCTACGGACTGCAACAACCGCTCCCACTTGTACAAGCGGGCACGCTTGCTATCCTCTGGCAAAACCAAGCAAGAGGAAACGCCCCCATGCCCCTTCTCCAAAATCACATCGCCGTCGTCACCGGTGCAGGCTCCGGCATCGGACGCGCCATCGCACTCGGCTACGCCCGCGAGGGCGCGCGCGTCGTGCTGCTCGACAGGGACGAGAAGGCGGCAGCCGAAGCAGCAAGGGAAATCGGCGACAAGGCCGTCAGCTTTGCGCTCGACGTCAGCAAACGCGAGGATTGCGTCGCAATGGCGAAGCAGATCGCCGACAAGGTCGGCCAGGTCTCGATCCTCGTCAACAATGCCGGCATTGTCCGACGCAACGGCATGCTGGGCGCGGCGGAGGCCGTGATCAGCGACTGGGAGGACATCATCGCGATCAACCTCACCGGCGTCTTCAACGTGACGCATGCTTTTCTCGAACCCTTGCGCGCGAGCAAGGGGCGCATCGTCAACATCGGCTCGATCCAGTCCTTCGTGCATGTGCGCACGCCGAGCTCGCCGGCCTACACCGCCTCCAAGCACGGCGTGCTCGGCTTCACCAAGGCGCTCGCCGCCGAACTCGGCAAGGAAGGCGTCCGCGTCAATGCAATCGGCCCCGGCTTCATCGCAACGCCACTGAACGCCAATGCCCGCGCCAGCAATCCGGAACTGGTGAAGACCTTCATGGATCACACGCCGCTCGGTCGGCCCGGTACCGCGGAGGACATCGTCGGCCCGGCGATCTTCCTGGCGTCCGACCTGTCGGCCTATGTCTCCGGATCGATCGTGATGGTCGACGGCGGATATCGAGCGGTGTGAGGTCATCATGTCCAACGCCCCGCACTTCAACATCGACGTCCCCGCCTTCTGGGCCGATCCCTATCCTGCGCTGGCGAAGATGCGGAAGGAGGCGCCGATCGCGTTCGTGCCGCAGCTCGGCTCGACCGTGTTCACCCGGCGCGACGACATCTTCACCCAGGAGAAGCGCATTGACGTGTTCTCCTCGCATCAGCCGAACGGGCTGATGAATGTGTTGATGGGCCACAACATGATGCGCAAGGACGGCGAAGCGCACATGACGGAGCGGCAGGCGATGTTTCCCGCCGTGTCGCCGCGCACGGTGCGCGATACCTGGATCCGGCAGTTTCAGGCCCATGCCGACCGCATCCTCGATGAACTGGCGCCGCAAGGCAGCGCCGATCTCTGCAAGGCGTTCGCACTGCCGCTATCGGCCGAATGCCTGAAGGACGTCACCGGGCTGACCAACATGCGCTACCAGGACATGGACGCGTGGTCGCAGGCGATGATCGATGGCATCGCCAATTACACCGGCAACAAAGAGGTCGAGGCGCGCTGCCATGCCGCAACCGCCGGCATCGACGCCGCGATCGACGACATGATTCCGGTGGTGAAGAAACACCCCAACACCTCGATCCTGAGCGTGCTGCTGGCTTCAGGCCAGAACATGGAAAGCATCCGCGCCAACGTCAAGCTCGCGATCTCCGGCGGACAGAACGAGCCGCGCGATGCGATATCAGGCGCGACCTGGGCCTTGCTGACGCATCCCGATCAGCTCGCGCTGGTGCGCGAGGGAAAAGCGAAATGGATCGACGTGTTCGAGGAATATGCGCGCTGGATCGCGCCGATCCAGATGTCGCCGCGCCGCGTCGCAAAACCGTGGACGTATCACGGCGTCGACTTCGAACTGGAGGACCGCGTGTTCTTCATGTTCGGCTCGGCCAACCGCGACGAGGCCTGCTTCAGCGATCCCGATCGTTTCGACATCACCCGCGATACGCAAAAAAGCATCGCCTTCGGCGCCGGCCCGCATTATTGCGCCGGCGCGTTCGCCTCCCGCGCCATGGTGGCCGACGTCGCGTTGCCGAGCCTGTTCGCGCGGCTGAAAGGCCTGCGGCTGGACGAGCGCGAGCCGGTGCGGATCGGCGGCTGGGCGTTTCGGGGGTTGCTCAATCTTCCGGTGAAGTGGGATGCGGCGTGATCTCGCCGTGACGGCCTACTGGCGCGGGCATTCCTGATAAGACAACGTGTCGATGATCGCGCTACCCGGAATGGTGCATATGCTGAAACACCCAGCGCATCGCGAGGTACCAGAGATAACCTCCGATGGTCCCGCAAACGGCAAGAAGGATGATGTAGGCGGGATGATACTCGCCGCTCCACCACAGCATTCCGCCGGTCCAGAAGACGGCGAAGAAGATAGCGCCAAGCTTCAACCGTGTTGCCTGATCCATGATACCCCCCCCCCGATGGCTTGCGATGGATGGCATCATGAGCGCTACGACCTCGCGGCACCGTGAGCAGCGTCACGGTGCGCCGAGGCTATGAACGCATAAATCCAGAGTGGTTGGCGGACTTCCGCTTTGATGCGCGTTCCGGACTCACGTCAGACATCGCGTGAGGTCCGAAAAGTGCCATCTCCGGACTTATGCACCGCAGCAAATAGATTATTTGATCACCTCGTCCGCCCGGCCGAGCAGCGTCGCCGGTTTCGCGTGCCTTGGCGGTGCAGCGACCGACGTCGGTCCCCGCGCCAACAAAATGTTCTGCGGGACCACACGATCCTGCCTAATAAGGTCCCACTGCTCGCTATTTCGCGACCCGCTCTTCACCCTTCTTGCTCACGTGCCAAATGTGGATGTGATAATGGGGCTTATCGAGTCCAGGGTGACCGGAATTGAAGTAGAATGTTACGTGGTCGCCCTTTCCGGCGAGGCCTTCAAGATCGAAGTGTTTCCGATTCTCAAGGTCCTCGATGGGGAGCATGTAGATCGTGCTGCTCAGTCTGCCCCGGCGGTCGAAAGCACGGTACGGTCCGTTCGGGAGTTTTTCGGGCTGAACGTAAAGCGCACCGATTCCGGGAAAGAAGGGCGGAAAATTCACGAGCGAGCTCACCTTCTTATATCCTATGCGCTCGCTCTTCCTTCTGTCGCTTATGTGCACCGCCACTCGTTTCGGCCTGCGCGTGCGCATGTAGCGCGCGCGCATGTAGATCGTCCTGCTCAGTCCGTCCCCAAGGTCGAAAGCACGGCACGGTCCGCCCGGGAGCGCCTTGGGCTGGCCGTTAAGCGTGCCGATGTTGGGGACGAAGGGCGGAAAATTCACGAGCGAGCCCAGCTTCTTATATCCCAGGCGATCGCTCTTCTTGTCGCTGATGTCCAGCGCCACTCGTGCAGGTGGACTGCGCGTGAGGGTTTCCGTTTTGCCTGCTGTCTGCGCGTTCGCCGCAAGAGGCATAGCGAGGATGGCCAGAAATCCGATGGCAGATGCATGCGTCATCATTGTCATGACCCCTTTCCATTGCTGCTCGTAGGCCGCCCTGTAACGGATGTGAGATCGATCAACGGCCTCTCCCCTCCCGCCACCAACGTAGGAAATCCTTAAACAAGCGTTCGCGCTCGGTGGCGGAAGGAACGATGCCCGACTGATCCAAGTACCGCTCAAACTCCGCGCGCGACTCGGCATCGGGTGCCGCTAATCGGCGCTGCTTCAGCCAGCGTTCCGCGGGAGCGAAGCGGGTCCACCCGGGTAACACCGCGGCAAGATTGATCTCTTTCCATTTGGGGTGCCGCGCTGGATTCTCAAACTCCGAAATACGCGAAAAGAACGCGTTGACGAACGTCTCCAAGCGTTGGTAGCGCTCGCTTGTCCGAGGCGCGTTGTAAGCAATGAGGACCGAACCAACCGCAAGCGTGGCGATGCGCTCGTCAGTAGCGATCAGGTTCGGGTAATCCTGGTGGGTGAAAGTCGCCGGCAGATAGTCCTCTTCCAAGGATGATGTGTATGGCACCGGAACGAGATGGAAGCCGTCCTCGCGCGCGTATCGTTCAAGCCAACGAGCGGGCTTGCCTGTGATGAACACCGTGGCCGCGATGTCGCCGCTCCGCATGCCTTCAACAGCTGCATTCTGATCAATATTGATTTCTGTCGCTTTCAGGCCCAGTCGACTGAGGATGTCCCGCGCCAGGATGTCCGTACCGCTATTCTCCTCACCAACGTTGACGCGTCTTCCTGCGAGGTCGGCAAAGGTGCGGATCTCTCGGCGAGCAAGGACGTGGAGTTCTTCTTGGAAGAGCGGGGCGATGTAGACCAGGCTCTTGGAAATATCACCCAACTCTTTGCTGGCGCGCAGGCGGTCGAGCAAAATTTTGGGCGCAATGCCCATGTCGGCGCCAGCTAGGGTTAGCACGTCACGAACGTTCTGAATGCCGCCCTTTCCGACCATCGGCAGAATCCGCAATGCCACCTCACCTCTCGGACCAGTCTCCTGTCCGGTCGCGAGGACCATCGAGATCTCTTGCGCGATTGCAAAATCAGTTCCGTTTGGGCGGCCCGTCACGATCCCAACAGTATTTGGGTTAGGGGAGCGCTTGGCCTGTGCCAGTCGAGGCATGGTCTGCATTGGATAGGGCTGTGTCTGTGGTGCAGCTTCAGGCGCATTCGTTAGCGCGATCGACGGCACAGCCTGATGAAACATGCAGGCCAATAGCAAGAAAACAACTGTCGCCAGTCGCACTGGCACAAGCTTGCCATGCGGTCTAAAAGCTATCTTCCGATCCTCGACGATGGCAATGAAGATGCCTCTCAATCCTATGTTCATGGTAGGCTCCGTCTCGTCCGGCCGCGCCGCATGTGGTACTTTAGGCTGGCCAAGCTACTGCCTTCGATCAATCCGGCCCGCAAGGCGCGCCTCGCCGATGTTCGTGGCGCCTATTCCGTTGCCTCGATCCGCGTCCGCGAAAACTGGACGCTGATACCGGGTCATGTTGAACGCTGATTTGCACTCTAACGGTCGGCTCAGCCCACCGATACTACCTCTTTCGAGGTATTTGGTGAGGCCAGTGAACGGACCTTGTGTGATGCGCCTCGTTGCCCACGCTGAAGCTCTCTTAGAGGCCGCCGCCGTCATATTGGCGTGAAAGCGACGATGTGGGGTATGGGAGGAGAGCGGACTCGCTCATCCCCGCCATTCTGAGAATGTCGCAGTTGGGTCAAATTCGGAAGTCCGAGCGTGCAACTCGGCAGTCCGCTTTACCCTCAAGAACATACATCATCAGCCGGGCCTGTCAGGTTTCCGAAAAGTGCCGATACTGTTGCAAAAGTCGAAAGTTGCATCAGTCCAATTTTTGGTGAAACCTTAAAACGCGAGGCGATCGACGATTCGGATAACCTCAATCGCGTTACCGAAGTCGCCTATGAGTTTAGCATGAGGCGATGAGGTCCCTCAGATCTCTACACGAAAATCGCGCCTGCGGCCCTCAGAATTTTTGACACCTTCGGCAAAACGACTTTTGCAACACAATCCCCTCGACAGCAGACATCGGAGGAATGATGCCGCATGTCCGCTTGGGAGCCCTCAAGCCTGAGCACCATTGCCATCACTGCGGGCGCAAATGCCCCACCTTCACCATGATTTGTGCGTACATCCAACCGCGCCTACTGGGCAGGGCCACGCCAATGACAGCTCAGTTCCATGAGACAACAGAAGCGGAATTCGAGGTGCAGGTTCGTAACCTCGTGCGCCTCGTGTCAGCTTGCACCTTGGGGCTTTGGTCCTTTTCTGCGGGCCTGCTGATCGGGAGCTTTGTTCTGTTTTGAACAGTGTTGCAGGGGCCGTCAGCACAACAATTTCGCTGGCGCATTGATGAGTGACAATCCGAACCAGCTTCTCTGGCGCGAGCGCACTGTGAGATGCGAATGGCCGGGGTGCCGGAGGGGTAATGCTCGCTTTGGCGTCGGTTTGGCCGGACCACGGTGACTTCCGGTCTACCCCGGTGAACGGACATTCTCAGGATAGGTGGGCATGTCTCAAGGGTGCCAGGAGCGGGCATTCAGTTCGCTCTCGCGGATGGGCTAGCTCCGCTCGCGGGGGCCCTGCGGCGGCTGAGGATTGTTGGCGGGATTGGTATCGTACTTGGATATTCGCGTGATGAGCCCGCTAGTGGCGAGCGGCTGCAAGTCCACCTCCAGCGCGTCAGCAATCTCCTTGGCATAGACCTCCCGGTCGTCCACGTAGACTGTAAAGGATCTCAAATACTTTTCCTTCTTCGCCGGATTTTCGATCGTCGCCTTCGTCCACTGGTAGAGCGGATAGTTTTCGACGCCGTGCTCTTCTGCTGCGGCGACATACTCCGCAAAGGCGTCGAACTGGCATTTCAGCGCAGCGCGATGCTCGGCGAGGATATCGAACAGCGGCGCCAGTGCCGGAACACGGTGTTTTCGGCGTACCGATTCCGCCGTGGCAGAATCGTTCAGATCGAACCTAACCTGGTACTGCCACTGAGAAGTCACGCTAGTCTCGCATTCTGTGGCACCCGATTTGTCCCTTTCCGATCGCAAGGCGCTACCAGCAGTCGTTTCAGCAAACGACTCGCTGCCTGCGAACCCGAAAAGTGAGCCGGCGGCTTGACCCTGCCGTCAGTTATTGAGAGCGGCCCACTGTTCCTTTCGGGCATGCGGTCTGACTCACTGGGGTGACACCCTGGTATTTTTTCTCGACGATGATGTATTGAATCGTGGTGTCTCCTAGGTTTGCAAACTCATGCCATGGGGTTGGAGGCGCATCGAACAATGCGCCGGCGGGTATATTAATCTTACGTATTCCTTTCTCGTCCTCGATCTGTCCTTGGCCTCCGCTCACCACATAGGTAAGGTAACCCGGGTGTGAGTGGCAGACGTGCATAGCCCCCGGTGGGAACGTGCACCGGGCCACGCGGACATGCGCGTCGTCAAAAAGCTTCTCGCAAGGTTTCTTGCCTTGCCACTCAACAGATAGTGCGTCGGGCACGTCGTCGGCCCTTGCCTCATCGACTCCGCCGAAGATACCGGACGGCCCAAGCGCAGCGACAGATAAAACGATCAGGGCGCGGGTGAATGAAAAGATCATGAATCCCTCCCTTGTTATCCGACGTTCCAGATGACCAAGGATCGGCGTGAACGATAGCGGTCGCTCCCAAGAAGAAAGCGCCTTCTATCGATTGTCCGAATGCTTGGCTGCCTATGTGCGCAGCCGAAAAAGCAAGGGGCAATTTCGCCACCTTGGAGCTTTAGGTTACGTCGTGGCAGCCGCCTCTTCAAGAGATTGTGGGCGCGCTCGGCTACCGGAATTCGGATGCGTTTTCCGTTTAGGGTCATTCGCGTCGATTTGGCATGTCCCTGTCATGTCCGCTTAGGGGGTCAATCCCGGAAGTGCCGGTTGTCCGGTTTCGATCGATCCAGCTGTCATTCAAGCGCTCGAACTGAAGCCTCGAGTCATGCGGTATGAACTCACAGACTCTGGATGCGCTGTGATCAGGTCGTTCCTTCCAAACAACGGCGTGGCATTCCCCGTGTTGACGACCGACGCGTCCTGAAAGGTATCTTTGGGTCTTGCGTTCGATGCTCCCTAGCGCGATCCGGGAATCGATGCCCGCCGCATTTAGTTGCGCGCTTGTGAGTCCACGCCCCTACCCAAACCGCGCCCGCGAACGCTCCCTCGCCTTCTCTGCCTCGACCTCGCGGTCGCGCGGCGGCGCGTTGGTCTGCAGCGAGGCGAGCAGACGCCGCGCACTGTCGGAGACTTCGGAAACCGCGCGGTTGAACGCCTCGGCATTGGCCTGCGACGGCGAATTGAATCCGGAAAGCTTGCGCACGAATTGCAGCGCGGAGGCATGGATCTCCGCGTGCGTGGCCGGGGGATCGAAATTGAACAGGGTCTTGATGTTACGGCACATGGTTCTCTCTTCTGCAGAGGTCTTCGATCAAGGACGAACGGCCGGTGCAAAATCCGACAGCCTGGCTTATTCTGTCATGAATCCAGCGGCGCGTTTACCCCCTGTCGGCACCTGCAAGCAGCGAGTTCCCGATGCCCCATCTGACCTACAAGATCGTCGAACATGACGGCGGCTGGGCCTACACCGTCAACGGCGTGTTTTCCGAGCCGTTTCCGAACCGCGCCGCGGCACTGGCAGCCGCCCGCCGCGCGGCCGCCGAGCAGCGGGTGCCCGGCCGCACCGAGGTCATCGAATACGAAACTGCTGACGGACGATGGCAATCGGAAACTGCCGCCGGCAACGACCGGCCGGAAACCGAGGTGGAGGGTTAGTGCATCGTTCGGCGATTTGGTGACGGGGGAACAGCCGGTGTGCTAGGTTCCCTGCCAAGCGGCTCGCAAAAGATAGCCGCAGGTTCTGGAAAACTGTAAGTCTTGGGGAGACCATGATGAATTTTTTGCACGCGGCCTTTGCGGCCGCCGCACTGGCGCTCACCTCCTTCACTGCCTTCGCCGCAGATTACCCCGCACCGAAACAGGGCAACTGGATCGCCAAGAATTTCAAATTCCACACCGGCGAGACGATGCCGGAGCTGCGGCTGCACTACACCACGATCGGCGAGCCGACCGGTCAGCCGGTGCTGGTGCTGCATGGCTCGGGCGGCTCGGCCGCCAGCATGCTGACGGCGGGCTTCGGCGGCGAGTTGTTCGGTCCCGGCCAGCCGCTGGATGCCGCGAAATACTACATCATCATTCCCGATAGTCTCGGCCACGGCAAATCGTCAAAGCCCTCCGACGGCATGAAGGCCATTTTTCCGAAGTACAATTACGAGGACATGGTCGATGCGCAGTATCGCCTGGTCACGGAAGGTCTCGGCGTAAAGCACCTGCGGCTCGTCATCGGCAATTCGATGGGCGGCATGCACACCTGGATCTGGGGCGGCAAATATCCTGACTTCATGGACGCGCTGGTGCCGATGGCCTCGCAGCCGACCGAGATGGCGGCGCGCAACTGGATGCTGCGGCGGATGATGCTGGAGACCATCAGGAACGATCCCGAGTACAATGGCGGCAACTACACAGCCCAGCCGCGCATGATGAAATACGCCATCAATGCCTATGGCATTGCGACCGCCGGCGGCACATTGGCATATCAGGCGCTGGCGCCGACGGCGGCGAAAGCTGACAAGATGGTCGACGACCGGCTGGCTACCGCAATCACCGCCGACGCCAACGACTTCATCTACCAGTGGGAGGCCTCGCACGATTACAATCCCGCACCCGCGCTGGAGAAGATCGAAGCCACGCTGCTCTTGATCAATGCGGCCGACGACGAGCGCAATCCGCCGGAAACCGGCGTCACCGAGGCGGCGATGAAGCGCGTCAGGAACGGACGCCTGTTCCTGATCCCGGCCTCCAGCGAGACGCGCGGCCATCTCACGACGGGAAATGCGAAGTTCTACAAGAAGGAGCTGCAGGAGTTGCTGCAAACCGCGCCGCAGCGGGCGATGTAAACTCGATATCCGTGAAAGCAGAGGCACGATTATCTTCGAAACTCGGGGCAACTACCCCATGGAACGTTGCGCGCGAGATTTTTGTCGGGACTACCTTTCAGCCCGGCGAACAGAACGTTCACTTCCTGCAAATCGTATCGATCGGTGGCAAGGTCATGAGAAAAGATCACGTCAATGGTCGTGTACCACCATATCAGGCAAAGAACACACACAGGCGCGAAACGCACTTGCGGCAGGTAGTATGTGAAACGGACGCGCGAACCGGCGCGTTCTTGAGTTTGGACGTATTCTGCGCCCATGCTGCGCATGACGGCATGGCCCGAAGCAAGTTGGCGGTTCATGGACGCGTCGGGTCCAGCAAGCTCTCTGATATGCGAGAGAAGCTGATCATTGAGATTGCTGTTGAAAGATGCTGTCGGGCCTCGAAAGTCCCTGTCTGACGGCCAAAACACCCCATTCGACAAACCGGGCCATACTGTCCAGCGCTGCTCGCCGGCTCGCGACAATATGTTCTGGTATTCAGCACCGCTGATCGAACCGATGCTGCATTTCTCCAGTCCGAAACGTTCGGTGAAGCTGAAAGCCCAAAGCAATATTGGGAGCGCAAACAGCAATCCCACGGGTGAAAGCAGGCCTATCGCAATCTTCGGGTTCGTGCCCAACGCGTTTCCAATCGTGAAGATGACCGTTGACTGGCTCCTTCCACCAAGCACGGGCGGTTAGACCGCATGTCAGGCAGCTTGCTGCGCCCGGCAGCTCACCACGAATCCATACGCAAGATCGATAGCACGTTCGTACTTTTCCTACTTCAGGGCAGCAACCAGTTCAGTGCGATCGTTGAGCCGGCCGTGGCTCGCATCAAACTGTGTACAGGACGGGACCAGCCGGAAAGTCCCGATTTCGCAATGCATCAAATCTGCTTCGCTCACATCGCTCATTATTTGAGCGTGCATCCGCAACCGGGCTCCGCTTGAATTGTCTTCGGATTACGAATCGTGGGCGGCATGCGCCGCCGCGAGGACGAGACAAACGCAGCGGAGGATCGGATGCGAAGGCTTGCGCCATTCGGCTTGCTCGTCTGCCTTTCGGTGCTGGCCGACGCAGCGCTTGCCGTCGACAGGGGCCAGTACGACCACGTGCCGCCTGATATTCGCGCCTGGTTCAAGAGCGTAATCGCGCCGAACGGCGTGCCCTGTTGCGATATTTCCGACGGGCATCGCACGAGCTACGACGTCCGCGGCGGGGCCTATTGGGTTCCGATCGAGGGCCAATGGATGCAGGTGCCCGAGCGCGCGATCATTCGCGACCAGGGCAACCCGATCGGCGAAGCCGTGGTGTGGTACGTGCATCACCGCGGCAGCATCATCATCAGCTGCTTCGTGCCGGCGGACGCGGTTTAGATTCTTCAAGATGACGGTGGCACCGGCGGATGATAATCTGACGGAAAATTGCAAAGGAGCCGCCCTTGTCCGATCTTGCCGCTTCCGACCTCGCCTCGATCTATCCCGCTCCCACACCCCGCGTGATCGCGAAGGCGCGGCCGGAGATCGATGTCCATGCGAAAAAATTCATCGGCATGTCGCCGTTCTGCGTGCTCGCCACCTCGGGCTCGGACGGCAGCGTCGATGCGTCGCCGCGCGGCGGCAATCCCGGTTTCGTCCATGTCGCGGGACCGAACCTGCTGTTGATGCCGGATCGCTCGGGCAACAACCGCATCGACAGCTTTCGCAATATCGTCGAGGGATCGGGCTTCCTGCAGTTGATCTTCTTCGTGCCCGGAATCGACGAGACGCTGCGCGTTGGCGGCAAGGGCAGTGTCTCGGTGGATCCAGAGCTGATGGCGTCGATGGTCGAGTTCGGCAAGCCGCCGCGCGCGGTGCTGCGCATCGACGTCAGGGAAGCCTATTTCCACTGCGGCAAGGCGCTGATGCGCTCCAAACTGTGGGCGGCCACGCAGGTCGAGCGTTCCGTGATGCCGAGCATCGGCGAAGTGATCCACGACCAGACCGGGCTCGGCGAGCGTGAAAGCCAGGCGGAGATTTACGAGCGATATAAGACGCAGTTGTAGGGACGATATCTGACCGAAATCCGGTCGTCATACCCCGCGAAGGCGGGGTATCCAGTACGCCGCGGCCTTTGTGGTCAATCACTGACGTCTCTGAATACTGGATCACCCGCCTTCGCGGGTGATGACAGTTGTGAGCGTTCAGCGAACGTAGCTCAGTCCCCGTTCTCCAGCCCGCCGACGTGCTTCTGGGTGTAGAGCTCGAGGCCGATGCGCTGGATAAGGTCAAGCTGGGTTTCGAGGAAATCGATGTGATGTTCCTCATCCTTCATGACGCTCTCGAACAGGTCGCGTGAGACGTAATCCTTGACGCCATGGCAATAGGTCGCGGCTTCCTGATAGAGCGCGCGCGCGGTCATCTCGGTTGCAAGGTCGCATTCGATGATTTCCCTGACGTTCTGCCCGATGCGCAGGGGATCGAGCACCTGCATGTTGGGAAAACCGTCGAGGAACAGGATCCGGTCGGTGAACTTGTCGGCGTGCTCCATCTCCTCGATGGATTCCTTGCGCCAGACCTTGGCAAATTCCAACAGGCCCCAATTGTTCAGCAGCCGGTAGTGCAGCCAATACTGGTTGATCGCGGTAAGCTCGCTACGCAGGCCCTTGTTGAGATAGTCGATGACCTTGGGATCACCCTGCATGGTCCACTCCAATTTCCTCAGGCCGACGCGGCCTGATACTACATTTAGAACGCTTCTAAATCAGTTTAGTGCCAAGGGCAACCGTTCCACGAAAAAACCCGTGGGGAACGGTGGAAATCGGTGGATTTTAAGGGTTTTTCAGCAGGCCGCGAGGGCGAAGGCCGGGGCAGCCGGGGCGGCTTCCTGCGCCGGCTCGTCATTGGCGGCGTGACGCGTGTGCGGGCAACCGGAGCAGCACTCCTTGGCGCAGGCGCCGAGCGCTTCATCGATGATGGTCTTGATGGTGCGCGCGCAGCGGCCGCATTCGGCGCTGCAGCCGAGGCAACCGTAAATCTGTTTGGGATTCCGCGGCAGGTCCGAAGCCGCACTTACGGCATTACGGACATCGTGGTCGCTCAAAACGTTGCAGGAACAGACGATCATGAAACCAGTAGACCTTCGTGTGATGCGGCTTCATCGATATTTAAGGGCGCGCCGAGATGCAAAAGGAAAAGCCGCATTTTCAAGCAATTCCAAACTGATGCCGGGGGAATACTGGAATGAATCTAAAAGGCTGGAATTGCGATAGATCACGCTGCCGCTGACTTGCCCGTTGGGTTTTCGGGATCAATCGCTGCCACCTCCTCTCACCGGAACTGTCGCTGGAAGCCATGCCGCCGGTGTCGCCGCCGCTGCGCTCGCGCCGGGCCTCGGGCATTCGGTATTGTTGCACCGCAAATCCGCCGCGCGTTCACCATTTCGTTGCCCGCGGAGGCGCCGCCGTTCATTGATCATTCAAGCGAAATGTGGAACTTTTGCCGGGACAGATCCTGATGCGTTTGCTCCACGAGAAAGGTGAGGCCATGAAGAAGACATTGATGGCGCTCGGTGCCGCCGCTGCGTTGACCGTTTCGGCCGTGGCGGTTCCCGCTCCCGCCCAGGCGCAGCGCGGCGTTGCCGCGGGCGTCGCAGCCGGATTGATCGGCGGCGCCATTGTCGGCGGCGCGATTGCTTCGCAGAACGGCTACTATTACGGCCCGGGCTATTACGGGCCCGGCTATGGCGGCCCGGCCTATGTGGTCGATCCTGGCTACGGTGAATCCTGCTTCTGGCAGCGGCAGCGGTTCTGGGATGGCTATGGCTGGCGGGTCCGCAACGTCAGGGTCTGCGACTAGCACCCGTTCATCTTCATTAAATTGCGTCCAACATCCCGGAAAGGCGCTGCTGTTCCGGGATGCATGTCATTTCCGGCCCGAAAAAGACCGCTTTTTTCGTCGACCGTTTGAGACGTTTACCTTCGATTGACCGATGTGCGCTTTTTTAGCGAACAGCGTGTGAGTCATCCCCTAAACCCGGCGCCCGAAGGCGTCACTCCAGGAGAGCCCAGGACATGAAGAAGACATTTGCTGCCTTCGTCGCGGTCGCAACGATTGCCGGTTCGCTTGCCTCGACGCCCGCGAGCGCACAGCGTGGCGTTGCCGCAGGCGTAGCGGCCGGCTTGCTCGGCGGCGCGATCATCGGCGGTGCGATCGCCTCCAGCCGCCCGGCTTACGGCGGACCGGTGTATGTGGAAGAAGCGCCCTATCCGGCGTGCCGCATGGTGCGCGAGCGCTTCTGGGATGGCTACGACTGGCGCTATCGCCGCGTCGAGGTCTGCCACTGATCTGATCTAGCGCGTTTGATCAAGGCCCGGCCGTATCCTCGGCCGGGCTTTTTGTTTGTATGTTCCTCATCCTGAGGAGCGGCCGTCAGGCCGCGTCTCGAAGGATGCAGGCCCGTCTGTGGCCTCATGGTTCGAGACGGCGCTTGCGCGCCTCCTCACCATGAGGGGAAGCAATTCTCAGCGCCCCCCGCCCATCGAGCGCAGCACCGCCTCGCTCGGCCAGCAATCCACCTTCAGGCCCGCCGACTTCTGATACGCGCCCAATGCCGCACGGGTCTGCATGCCGGCCTTGCCGTCGAGCTTGTCCTTGTAGAGGCCGATGCGCGTCAAATGACGCTGCATGGCCTCGACATCGGCGGAGCGCAACTGTGTCGAGGCCGACCACGGCGTTGCGAACGGCAGCGGGCTCGTCATGCGGTCGGCAAGATGGCCGACGAACAGCACATACAGGTCGGAGAAATTGTATTCCTTGATGACGAAATAGTTCTTCGTCGTCAGGAACGACGGGCCGTAGATACCCTCCACCTGCAATAGCGAGGCCGGCTGCGCCTGCTCGGCCGCGCTCAATCTTTGCCCGCGCACCGGCACAAAGCCGGCGCGCAGCCACTCGGCGATCGGCTTCGTCACCTCGGGCACGCCCATCGTGCAATCGACATTGGCGGGCGCCTTGACCTCATAGGCCCAGCGCACGCCCGCCTGCCAGCCCTTGTTGACGAGCTGCCGCGCGGCCGAGGCCAGCGCGTCCGGCACCGAGTGCCAGATGTCGATCCGGCCGTCGCCGTCGAGATCGACACCGTGCTTGTAATATTCGGAGGGCAGAAATTGCGTGTAGCCGGTGGCGCCGGCCCAGGATGAACGAAAATCCTTGCGCGCCACGGCGCCCTCGCCGAGAAGTTTGAGCGCCTGAATGAACTCGGCGCGATACTGATCCTTGCGCCGACCGACATAGGCCTGCGTCGCGACCACGCGGAGCGTATCGTAAGGCAACCGGTAGCGGCCGAAATCGGTCTCGCGACCCCAGATCGCGAGCACGATGCTAGCCGGTACACCGAAGCGCTTTTCGATTTCGGTCAGCGCGGCGCGATGCTTCTGCATCAGCTTTTGCCCTTCGGCCGCCAGCCGCGCGATGGAAGCTTCCTTCAGATAATCCGCCGGCACCTGCACGAACTCGGCCTGCGCCGGCGCGCCGGTGGGGGGCCGCCCGGGCAGCAGCAGGTCGGGCAATTTGTAGTCAGGCTCCAGTCCTTGCGTTTCAGCGTCGAACGTCGCGCGCGATACGCCGGCTGCCTGCGCCTCCGGCCACAGCGAGGCGATGAACTGGGTGAAGGCGGCGGCGGCGGCGAACGCTGGTTGCGACGCGCCGAGCGTCACCGCAGTCACTATCAGAACTGCGGCAGCCGCCCTCGTTCGCAAAGCTGAAAATCCGATGATCGACAAACCGCCCATCAATGCGAAGTGGCGCGCTTTGCTTCGTCGATAGCCATGTTCGACACCCGGTCGACATAGGCAATGCCGATGGCCGACAGAATGAACACCGTATGAATGATGGTCTGCCACATGACGCCGGTTTCCGTGTAGACGCTTTTTCCCGACGCTAGTGCACCGGCCTCGATGAACGTGCGCAGCAGATGGATCGAGGAGATGCCGATGATCGCCATCGCCAGCTTGATCTTCAGCACGCTGGCGTTGACGTGGCTGAGCCATTCCGGCTCGTCGGGATGGCCCTGCAGGTTGAGACGGGAGACGAAGGTCTCGTAACCGCCGACGATCACCATCACCAGCAGGTTCGAGATCATGACGACATCGATGAGGCCCAACACCGCCAGCATGATCTGCTGCTCGCTGAAATCGAAGGCGTGGGCGAACAGATGCCACAGTTCCTTCAGAAACAGCACGACATAGACGCCTTGCGCGACAATCAGCCCAACGTAAAGCGGCAATTGCAGCCAGCGGGAGCCGAAGATCAGCATCGGAACGGGGCGCAATGCCTTCCCCTTACCTTTAGGCGGCAACGGTGTTTCGGGGGTAAGGGACATCAGGGATGGCTCGCTCAGGATTGGAATTGCGGAACAACGCCTATATCTACGCACTGTCACCGTCGTGTGAAGCGACAACTGGCCGCAGCACAAGCAGGACACTAATCACGCAAATGCCCGATTGGCTCACCGCGTCAGCTTCTTGTACTTCACACGATGCGGAATGATGCTGTCCTGGCCGAGCCGGCGCATCTTGTCCTTTTCATAATCCTGGAAGTTGCCTTCGAACCATTCGACGTGGCTATCGCCTTCGAACGACAGGATATGGGTCGCAATGCGGTCGAGGAACCAGCGATCGTGGCTGATGATGACGGCGCAGCCGGCGAAATCCTCCAGCGCCTCTTCCAGCGCACGCAGCGTATCGACGTCGAGGTCGTTGGTCGGTTCGTCGAGCAGCAGCACGTTGGCGCCGGATTTGAGCATCTTGGCCAGATGCACGCGGTTGCGCTCGCCGCCTGATAGCGCACCGACCTTCTTCTGCTGGTCGGCGCCCTTGAAATTGAACGACGAGCAATAGCCGCGCGAATTGACCTCGCGCTTGCCGAGCAGGATCAGTTCGTTGCCGCCGGAAATCTCTTCCCAAACCGTCTTCTTGCCGTCGAGATCGTCGCGCGACTGGTCGACATAGCCGAGGTGCACGCTTTCGCCGACGGTGATGGTGCCCTTGTCCGGCTTCTCCTGCCCGGTGATCATGCGGAACAGCGTGGTCTTGCCGGCGCCGTTGGGGCCGATCACGCCGACGATGCCGCCCGGCGGCAGCTTGAAGGTGAGATCGTCGATCAGCACGCGGTCGCCGAATGCCTTGGTGAGGCCTTCGAAATCGACGACGTTCTGGCCGAGGCGCTCGGCCACGGGAATGGTGATCTGCGCGGTCTGCGTCTGCTTCTCGCTCGCCTGCTTGAGCAATTCCTCATAGCGCTGATAGCGCGCCTTCGACTTGGCCTGGCGCGCCTTCGGCGAGGACGCGATCCATTCCTGCTCGCGGGCCAGCGTCTTCTGGTGTGCGGCCTCCTCGCGGCCCTCCTGCTCGAGGCGCTTCTGCTTCTGCACCAGCCAGGACGAATAATTGCCCTCGTAGGGAATGCCGCGGCCGCGGTCGAGCTCGAGGATCCAGCCCGTGACGTTGTCGAGGAAGTAGCGGTCGTGGGTCACGATGAGGATCGCGCCGGGATAATTGCGCAGGTGGCCTTCCAGCCACGACACCGACTCGGCGTCGAGGTGGTTGGTCGGTTCGTCCAGCAGCAGCAGGTCCGGCTGGTCCAGCAGCAATTTGCACAGCGCGACGCGGCGGCGCTCGCCGCCGGAGAGTGTTGTCACGTCCGAATCGTCGGGCGGGCAGCGCAGCGCGTCCATCGCCTGGTCGACCTTGCTGTCGAGATCCCAGAGGCCGGCGGCCTCGATCTGGTCCTGCAATTTGGTCATCTCATCGGCGGTCTCGTCCGAATAGTTCATCGCCAGCTCGTTGTAGCGATCGAGGATCGCCTTCTGCTTGGCGACGCCCTGCATGACGTTTTCGCGGACGGTAAGCGCAGGGTCCAGGTGCGGCTCCTGCTCGAGGTAGCCGACACGGGCGCCCTCGGCGACCCAGGCCTCGCCGGTGTATTCCTTGTCGAGACCGGCCATAATCTTGAGCAGGGTCGACTTACCGGAACCGTTGACGCCGAGCACGCCGATCTTGGCGTCCGGGTAGAAGCTCAGATGGATGTTATCGAGCACCTTTCGGGTCGGGTAGCTCTTGGTCAGACCCTGCATGAAATAGATGAATTGGCGAGCCATCGCGATCCTTGGAATCGTTGGATTTTACGGAAATTTGCTGCCGCTGATGTAGCGGCGCGGCCCCCAAAGGGCAACCGCGGCAAAGCGTTTTCCATCCGTTCACCACGGATGAATACGGGATGGTCACCATGTCCGCCGAGATCCCGACAATTGAAACTATCTTTTAATAAATCAGGCGAAAACTCCTTTTCAGACGAAAAAGGCGTCTTGAAAACAAGGGCCCGCGTCATGGCTACGATCGGTTCGGCATCCCTTTCCGCCTCGGCTCATGCACACGCCGGATTGGCAAAACCGTTGGCAGAACTCCGCGCCTTCTGGCGCCAGTTCGTGGCCAAGGCGTTCAACCCCTACCGCCCGGAACTGCACTATATGCGTGGCCCGGGACCGGCCTGGCGCGCCAAGCATCTTGGCCGTCAGAACCGAGCTCTTCCGGTTATTTGAGGCAGCCCCGCTTTTAAGTCCGCTTGCGCGCTTTCCGTTTGCGCGCAACCATGGCGACCTCCCCGACGGCTATCTTAGCCGTCATCCTCGCCATCAACGGACTTCCTCATGACGCGGCTGCGCTGTGCAATCCTCGACGATTACCTCAATGTGGCGCTTAAGGTCGCCGACTGGTCCAAAGTCACTGACCGCGTCGACATCACGGTGTTCAACCAGCCGTTTGCAAACGCGGAAGCCGCGGCCGCCGCGCTTAGGGATTTCGAGATCATCTGTGCGATGCGCGAGCGCACCCCGTTCCCGCGCACCATGTTTGCAGGCCTGCCCAACCTAAAACTCCTGATCACCTCGGGCCTGCGCAATGCCGCCATCGATATGGAGGCCGCCAAGAACCACAAGGTGGTGCTGTGCGGCACGCAATGGGGCCGCGACCCGACAGCGCCGCTGACCATGGGCCTGATCCTGGAGCTGACCCGCAATATCGGCCGCGAAAACGCCCGCATGCATGCCGGCGAGCCGTTGCAGGCACATGTCGGCATGGAGATCGAGGGCCGCACGCTCGGGGTGATCGGCCTCGGCAAGCTCGGCACGAAAGTATCGAAACTGGCGCAGGCCTTCGGCATGGACGTGATCGCCTGGAGCCAGAACCTGACGCCGGAAAGGTGCAACGAGGTCGGCGTCACCTATGTCAGCAAGGAAGAGCTGTTCTCGACCGCCGACATCGTCACCATCCATGTGGTGCTGAGCCAGCGCACGCGCGGGCTGGTCGGGCGTGATGATCTCGCGCGGATGAAACCAACCGCCTACCTCGTCAACACCGCGCGCGGGCCGATCGTCGACGAAGGCGCGCTCCTGGAAGCGCTGACGCAAAGGAAGATCGCCGGTGCCGGCGTCGACGTGTTCTCGGTCGAGCCGTTGCCGGTCGACCATCCCTTCCGCAAGCTCGACAACATCGTGCTGACGCCGCATCTCGGCTACGTCACCGAGGACAGTTTTCGAAACCACTATCAACAGATGGTCGAGGGCATCGACGCCTGGTTCAAGGGCGAGCCAAAGCAGCGGCTGGCGTAGCCAAGCTCAGGCAGCATATTGCGTGGTGGTGCGGCTTGCGACCTCGGCAAATCCCTGACGCCACGACGGATGCGCCGGCTGCCAGCCTAGCTCCCGCTTAGCCTTGGCGTTGGAGCTTGCCTGCACCTCGGTCATCATGGAAACCAGGTGCTCGCCGGCGAACAGCCGGCCAAGCCAGGCCGGCACGCGAATTGGCGGCCTGGCACCGAGCAACGCGGCAAGAGCAGGCAGCCATTCGCTGACCGGCGCCGGTTCGTCGTCAACGATGTTGTAGATGTTGCCGGGCTTGCCGCGTTCGACGGCAGCAACGGTCGCGGCAGCCGCATCCTCGACGTGGATGAACGACCACTGTCCGCCACCGCCGCCGATCAGCGGCACGCGGCGGCGACGCAACTGATCAATCATCGCGCGCGACAGCAGCCCGGTATCCGGGCCGTAGAATGATCCATAGCGCAGGACAATCCCTTCAGGGTTTGCCGAGCCGATGACGGCGCTCTCCAGATGCTGGATCGCTTGCAGCGTGCGGCGCAGCTCCTCCGGCGGATCGGAATCGAGCGGATCGGCCTCCGTCTTGATCGCTTCGCCGCGGCCGTAGGTCCAGCCGCAGAAGCTCTGTGCGATGAAGCGCTTCACGCCGGCCTCGCGTGCGGCCGCCAACAAGAAATCGGTGCCCTGCGTGCGCAACTTGTTGGTGTTGGCAAACGCGCGATCGAAATGCCTGAGATCCGTGACATCAGCCAGATCGGTCATCTGGTCGATGATGACATCGGGCTTCGCCGCGATCACGGCGGCGCGAATGACCTGCGCGTCGAGCCCATCGGCGATCGCAGGTTCCGCGCCCATCCGCTTGATGACCTCGGCCTTCGCCGCCGTTCGCGTCGTACCAACAACGGAATGACTGGCCTCAACGAGCTGCGGAACGAGCTTAAGGCCGATGGCGCCAGTGGCACCCGCAACAAGAATTCGCATGGCGTGATCCTCGCATTCGTTGCGACCGCCCGGCAGGTAGTCGGCGCGAATGTGAAATCAAGCGTGCGAATGGGGCAGCGGCGGAAATCCGCGAACCGGTATCCGCCCACGGATCAAGTCCGAGGGCATGCTTCGCTGGAAACGCTCTAACGCAACAAAAAGGCGCGCTTTCGGCGCGCCTTAGATGCTTGTTCGAAAACGGGCGGTTCAGCGAATCGTGACCGGCGCGGGCAGCGGCGGCACCACCGTCGGCTGTGCACCGGAAACAGGCGCCAGTTGGGCCTGTGCCGGTCCGGAGGCTGCGGCGGCGGCCGGGCGAGCGGACGGCGGCGGGGCGGCCGAAGCGCTTGCGGTGTTGGCCGGCGGCGGGCCGCCGGGCATCACCACCACGCGGGTGCCGACCTTGGCGCGCTCGAACAGGTCCGAGACGTCCTCGTTCAGCATGCCGATGCAGCCTGACGAAACGAATTTGCCGATCGTAGAGGGCTGGTTGGTGCCGTGAATGCGATAGATAGTCGAGCCGAGGTACATGGCACGCGCGCCGAGCGGATTGCCGGGGCCGCCGGCCATGAAGCGCGGCAGATAGGGCTGGCGCTCGATCATCTCGGTCGGCGGATGCCAGTCCGGCCACTCGGCCTTGCGGCTGATCTTCTGCACGCCGTTCCAGGTGAAGCCGTCGCGGCCGACGCGGACGCCATAGCGGATCGCGCGACCGCCACCGAGGACGTAATAGAGGTGGGTGTTAGCCGTATCGACGACGATGGTGCCCGCGGGCTCCTTGGTCGCAAAGGCCACTTCCTGGCGGCGCAGGTGCGGCGGAAGCTGCGCAGGGCCCACTTCCGGCTGCTCTTCCGGCGGCAGCGCAGCGAGCTGCACTGGCCTGCCGTCGGCGCCGACGGCAGGTTGCTGCGGCTGCGGCAGCGCGCCGGTAGCACCGGGCGCGGGCGCCGGTGCAGCACCGATCGCTCCCGGCGGGCGCAGGCCAGAACGGTCGTCGTTCGGATAGACGATCCCGGCGCCGGGAATGCGACTATCGCCGCGATCTGAATAGACCTGTTGCTGCGATGCGGGCGGACGGTCCGCATAGATCACCGGCGGCGGACCGGCCGGGCGGCCGTAACGCGGATCATCGGGAGAAAGGATCGGGCCGGTGGGTGTCGCGGCGGTGGCCGGGCGGCCATAGCGCGGGTCGTCGGGAGAAAGGACCGGGCCCGTCGGCATCGGGGCGCCGCGGTCCGAATAGACCGGGGCAGCGGCCGGGCGGCCATAGCGGGGATCAGAGGGCGACAGCACCGGGCCGGGCGGCGGCAACGCAGCCGAATTCGGCGCGTTCGGCGCCTCGTCGTCGTCTTCCAGTGCGTCGAAATCAGGTTCGCCGGGGCGGCGTTCGTCAACCGCATAGCCGCCGGGCACGTACGGTCCCGGAGCTGTCGAATAGACTTGGCCGGGGGCGTGCGGATAGCTCTGCGCATGGGCGAGCGAGGTTCCCGCCATGCCAGCGGCAATGGCGGCACAAATCGTCAAAATGCGGTTGTTCATCATCGCCTTTGTATAGACCCCAAGCCCCACCGGACGGTTAACGGCAGATGACGGAAGATCGCGGCGCATTCAAGACAAATCCGCGAAATTCGGCCCAAACCAGTCATTTGTGATCGCAGCCAAGCTGCGGCAAAGATGCCTCAGGACGGCGCAAATCGCCGCCGGCGGGTGGTGCGCGACGTCGAACCGCAGATTTTGTAACAAAAAGCCGCCAGGCATTGAGATACTCTCAAATCGGCCTGATTCGCGCGCGCCCCCACCGCCGCATCCGGCCGCACAGTGGTCACCGCGTTCCCTTCGCAAGCAATAACCCTTCAGAGATCAAGGAGGGTGGAACCCGAGTCCATGCTTCCCGGCTTTCGTTTCTTGTTCACCGCGATCGTGCTGTCGACGTCGATCCTGGTTTTTGGCCTTGGCGCTGCCGCCCTGTTGCGGGCAGCGCATGAGGAATTTGCCAATCTTCCCTTGCGACGGGCGGCGCCCGAGCCGATGTTCGCCCGCCGGACGGACGAGACGCCGCCAACGCTAGCGCTGCTGCGCGTCGATCCGCCGGTCGAGGAGAAGCCGGCGGAGAATGTCGCGACAGCCGCCGCTCCGGAAGCGGCCCCGGATATCCCGGCACCGGTCGGACAGGCTCCGGACGCCAGTCCGGCAGAGGCCGAGCTGGCAGCCGTGAGGCCGGCCGAGCCGGTACAGGTCGAAGCGGCAAGGCCGGAAGCCCCCGCGCAGGACGCCATTCCGGAGACGCCGGTCGCTCGGGCCGCGGCCAAAACCGAAATGCCGCCCGCTACCAATACCGAGGTGAAGCTCGCCGCCATCCCGGAAACGGCGGAGCCTGCAGCTGCCATCCCGCCTCCACCGGAGCCGGCGACGGATGTCCCATTATTCGAAGGCAATGCCGCGGCGACCCGGATCGCAACGCTCGGCAGTCCCGCCGTCATCGTCGACGGACAGACATCGGCGAAGGCGACGGAAGCGAAGCCGGACCGCAGCGCCGTCAAGAAGCGGGCCGCAGAGCGGGCCCGGGAACGGCAGCGGATTGCTGCAGCACGGCGGGCGCGCCTCGCGCGAGAGGCGACGCTGACCCTGCAGCAGCAACAACCCAATCCGTTCTTACCGTTCCCGATGACGCGCGCGACGAGGTAGCCCCTAGCCTTGAGATCAGGCCGGGCCGGTTGCGACCGGCGGGCCGTCGGCGGCGCCCCACTCCGTCCACGAGCCGTCATAGAGCGCCGGGTTCTCGACGCCGAGACGATAAAGCGCCAGCGTCAGCACGGCGGCGCTGACGCCGGATCCGCAGCTCGTGACGATCGGTGCGTCAAGCTTCACGCCGGCGCCGGTGAACGCTGCCCGCAATTCATCCAGCGGCTTCATCGTGCCGGTCGCGGGGTCGAAGAGATTGTTGTAGGGCAGGCTGAGGCTACCCGGGATGTGCCCGGAGCGAAGGCCCGGCCGCGGCTCGGCGACCTTGCCCTGATAGCGTTCATTGGCCCGCGCATCGATCACCTGCTCGGCGCGGGTCGCGAGGTTGCCGATCAATTGCTGCATGCTGCGCGTGCGCCGCGCATCGAACGTCGCCTTGAACGTCGAAGGCTTCGGCGTCACCTGCCCGCTCTCGACCTTGCGGCCTTCCGCGACCCACTTCTTGAGGCCGCCATCGAGGACGCGCACGTCTTTGCCGAACGACAGAAACATCCACCACACCCGCGGTGCGGCGACCCAGCCGCCGGAATCATAGACCACGACCGTGTCGTCATTGCCGATCCCGAGCGCGCCGACGTCGCAGCCGAATTGCTCGGCCGAGGGAAACATGTGCGGCAGCGGATTGGAATGGTCGGACACCGCGTCGACATCGAAGAACACCGCGCCCGGAATATGCGCGGCGAGATAGTCGTCCTTCGGCAACGGCATCACGCCCGGCATCTTGAACGAGGCGTCGACGATTTTGACGTCGGGATCGTTCAGGTGTGCGGCGAGCCAGTCGGTGGAGACGAGCGGGTCAGTGGTGGTCATGGATTCTTCTCTCGCAGGTTCTCTCGATCGTCATGGCCGGGCTTGTCCCGGCCATCCACGTCTTCCTTCGCGGTTGGCAAAGACGTGGATGCCCGGCACAAGCCGGGCATGACGAGGGGCTAAAGCTCGCGCCCATTACTTCTTCTTCGGCTCCCATTTCTCGACCGGACCGCCGGCGTCGCGCCAGGCGGCGAAGCCGCCGCCCATATGCGCGACCGGCTTCAGGCCCATGTCCTGCGCAGTCTTGGCCGCGAGCGCCGAGCGCATGCCGCCGGCGCAATGGAAGATGAACTTCTTGTCTTCCTGGAAGATCGGCTTGGCATAGGGGCTTTGCGGATCGATCCAGAACTCCAGCATGCCGCGGGTGCAGGAGAACGCGCCGGGGATCTTGCCCTCGCGTTCGATCTCGCGGGGGTCGCGGATATCGACGATCACGACGTTCGGATCCTTCGCGGCCTTGATGGCGTCAGCGGCGCTGACAGTCTCGATCTCGGCATTGGCTTCGTCGATCAGGGATTTGATGCCGCGGTGAATGGTCTGGGGCATTTTGTTACCTCTTTGTTTGAGCCGCCTCCCCTCGTGTGTCCCGGACGCGGTGCAGCGTTCTTCACGATGCACCGCAGAGCCGGGACCCACATCGCGGCCCAATCGATAGGCCCCGGCTCAGCAGCGCATCACCATAGCGCGTCGAAGACGCGCGTAAACGCGCTTCAGGTGCCGCGCTGCGTCCGGGGCACGCAAATCTCGTTACCGCACCAATTCCTTCATCGCGCTTTCGAGACCTTCGATCGTGATCGGGTACATGCGATCAGACAACAGCCGGCGGATAATGGTGGTGGATTCCGAATAGTCCCAGTGTTTCTGCGCCACCGGATTGAGCCACACCGTGTGCGGGTAGGTGCGCGTGATGCGCTCCAGCCAGACCGCACCGGCCTCCTCGTTGACGTGCTCGACCGAGCCGCCCGGCACCATAATCTCGTAAGGCGACATCGAGGCATCGCCGACGAACACCACCTTGTAGTCGTGCGGATATTTATGCAGCACGTCCCAGGTCGGCGTGCGGTCGGTGAAGCGACGCTTGTTCTGCTTCCAGACGCCTTCATAGAGGCAGTTGTGGAAATAGAAATATTCCATGTGCTTGAACTCGGACTTCGCCGCCGAGAACAGCTCCTCGACCTGCTCGATGTGCGAATCCATCGAGCCACCGATGTCGAAGAACACTAAAACTTTCACCGCGTTGCGCCGCTCGGGCCGCATGTGAACGTCGAGATAGCCGTGGTTGGCGGTCTCCCGGATCGTGGTGTCGAGATCGAGTTCATCGGGCGCGCCGGTGCGGGCGAATTTGCGCAGCCGCCTGAGCGCGATCTTGATGTTGCGGATGCCGAGTTCGACATTGCCGTCGAGGTCTTTGAACTCGCGCTTATCCCACACCTTCACGGCGCGGTTGTTGCGGTTCTTCTCCTGGCCGATTCTGACGCCCTCGGGATTGTAGCCGTGGGCGCCGAACGGCGAGGTGCCGGCGGTGCCGATCCATTTGTTGCCGCCCTGATGGCGACCCTGCTGTTCCTTCAGGCGCTGGCGAAGCGTCTCCATGAGCTTGTCCCAGCCCATCGCCTCGATCTGCTTCTTCTCTTCCTCGGTGAGGTATTTCTCCGCGAGCTTCTTCAGCCATTCGGCGGGAATGTCCGCCTTCTCCATGGCGTCCAAAAGGCTTTCCAGCCCCTTGAACACCGTGCCGAAGACGCGGTCGAACTTGTCGAGATTGCGCTCGTCCTTCACCAAAGCGGCGCGGGAGAGATAGTAGAAATTCTCCACCGTCTGATCGGCGAGGTCGGCGTCGAGCGCCTCCATCAGCGTCAGGTATTCGCGCAGCGTCACCGGGACCTGCGCGTCGCGCAACGATGTGAAGAATTGCAGGAACATGGGATACAGATTGCCCGCCGGGCGGCACACGTCAAGGCCCAGAGCATGTCAAAGGTCGGCGCATAGCTGTCAGGCCTAGACCGGGAGGCTTTTTCAATTACAATTGAACCATAAAAGGCTTATTCCGGCAGGGGAAATTCAATGGGAATCGTAGCGGCGCTGGTCATTGGCGGTATCGCGGGCTGGCTTGCCGGGCTGATCGTGCGCGGCGCAGGCTTCGGACTGATCGGCAATATCGTGATCGGCATCATCGGCGCGCTGCTCGCGAGCTGGCTGCTGCCGCAACTTGGTGTCAGCCTCGGCGCGGGCTGGGTCCGCGATATCATCAACGCCACCATCGGCGCGGTGATCATCCTGGTGATCCTGTCGCTGATCAGACGCTGAGGACAAGCACATCGCTTGCAATCGCGACCGCCGGACCGGCGGTCGTTTACTGTTCACGCCGCGAGCGGCTGACGAACAAAAAAATAAGGCAAACGGATAGATGAAATTTACCGGCACCAAGGACTATGTCGCCACCGACGACCTGAAAGTCGCCGTCAACGCCTCGATCGTGCTCGAGCGCCCGCTGCTGATCAAGGGCGAGCCCGGCACCGGCAAGACCGTACTGGCGGAAGAAGTCGCCAAGGCGCTCGGCGCGCCGCTTCTGACCTGGCACATCAAGTCGACCACCAAGGCGCAGCAGGGTCTTTACGAATACGACGCGGTGTCGCGGCTGCGCGACAGCCAACTCGGCGACAGCAGAGTTTCCGACATCTCCAACTACATCAAGCGCGGCAAATTGTGGGAAGCTTTTACCCACGAAAAGCGCCCGGTGCTGTTGATCGACGAGATCGATAAGGCCGACATCGAATTTCCGAACGACCTCCTGCTCGAACTCGATCGCATGGAGTTCTTCGTCTACGAGACCGGCGAGAACATCAAGGCGAGCCTGCGCCCGATCGTGATGATCACCTCGAATAACGAGAAGGAGCTGCCGGACGCGTTCCTGCGCCGCTGCTTCTTCCACTACATCAAGTTTCCCGACGCCGACACCATGGCCCGGATCGTTGACGTGCATTTCCCCGGCATCAAGAAGCGCCTGGTGGAGGAAGCGTTGCGCATCTTCTTCGAGGTGCGCGAGGTGCCGGGCCTGAAAAAGAAGCCCTCGACCTCGGAGTTGCTCGACTGGCTCAAGCTTCTCTTGAACGAGGACATCACCCCGGAAATGCTCAGGGAGCGCGACCCGCGCAAGCTGATCCCGCCGCTGCACGGCGCGCTGCTCAAGAACGAGCAGGACGTGCACCTGTTCGAGCGGCTGGCGTTCCTCAGCCGACGCGAAGTGTAATTTGCTGACGACTACCGCGCCAGAACCCAAGGTTCTGGCGTTTTGCTTTGCAATAAACACAACAAACGAAAAAGACAGGGAAGATGAACGTTCAAACCCAGATCGACGCAATGTCGCCCCGCACCACCGAGCATTTCGACGTTCTGATTGCCGGCGCCGGCATTTCCGGCGTCGGCGCCGCCTATCACCTCACCACGCAATGCCCGGGCACGACATTCGTGGCGCTCGAAGCGCAGAAGACATTCGGAGGCACCTGGACCACCCACCGCTATCCCGGCATCCGCTCCGACAGCGACCTGCATACCTTCGGCTACCGCTTCAAGCCGTGGACGTCAGCGCCGATCGCGAGCGCCAAGGAAATCCTGAAATACATGGGCGAAGTGATCGAGGAGAATGATCTCGCCCGGCACATTCGCTACCGGCACACCATCACCTCGGCCACATGGTCGAGCGAGGAAAACCTCTGGACCATCGAGGCCACGCGCACCGACACTGGCGAGAGGCTGCGTTTCACCGCCAATTTCTTCTGGATGTGTCAGGGCTATTACCGCCACACCGAGGGCTACACGCCGGAGTGGAAGGACATGGCCAAATTCAAGGGCCCGATCGTCCATCCGCAGAAATGGCCCGAGGATCTCGACTACAAGAACAAGCGCATCGTCGTGATCGGCTCGGGTGCTACCGCAGCGACGCTGATACCGGCGCTGGCTCCCGATTGCGCGCATGTCACCATGCTGCAGCGCTCGCCGACGTATTTCCGCACCGGGCGCAACGCGATCGAGATCGCCGAGGAGCTGCGGAAACTGCAGGTCGATGAAAAGTGGATCCACGAAATCACCCGGCGCAAAATCCTGTTCGACCAGGACGCCTTCACCCGCAAGACCTTCAATGAGCCGGAAGCGGCCAAGAGGGATTTGTTGTCGGCGGTCGAAGCCTATCTCGGCAAGGATAACGACATCGCAACCCACTTCACGCCAAAATACCGGCCGTGGCGGCAGCGCATCGCCTTCATTCCCGACGGCGACCTGTTCAAGGGCATCAAGTCGGGCAAAGCTTCCGTCGTTACCGACGAGATCGACCGCTTCACAGAGAAGGGAATCCTGCTGAAATCCGGCAAGGAGCTCGAAGCCGACATCATCGTGACCGCGACGGGCTTCAATCTCTGCGCCACCGGCGATATCGAGTTTGCCATCGACGGCAAGCCGCTCGACTTCGCCGATACTGTGACCTATCGCGGCATGATGTTCACCGGCGTACCGAACCTGGTCTGGGTATTCGGCTATTTCCGCGCGAGCTGGACTCTGCGCGTCGATCTCGTTGCCGATTTCGTCTGCCGGCTGCTCACGCACATGAAGGAGACCGGTGCGAAAAAGGTAACGCCGCAGCTTCGTCCCGAAGACCACAATATGCCGCTGTTGCCGTGGATCGATCCGGAAAATTTCAACCCCGGCTACATGATGCGCGGCATGCACCTGCTGCCCAAGCGCGGCGACAAGCCGGAATGGCAGCACAACCAGGACTACTGGGCGGAAAAGGACGAATTTCCGGCGATCGACCTGAAGGACAAGGCATTCGTTTACGGCTGAGACCGCAGCCTGATCCCAGGTGACGGCGACGTCCCGTCACCCGGCATTCATAAAGCGGGACGCGCCTCGATCACGTTGAAGCGGCCGGCAGGATAAACCCCAGCCAGAGCGAAGCCGCTTTGCTCGAGCAATTCGCGATATTGCCTCTTGGTACGCTCGAGCCCTCCGGGCCCGCGAAGCATGTTCAGATCGCTCATCGCGTGCGCCTTATCTTCATCGGCCATGCCGGGCTTTTCAGGCATCAGCCGCTCGACCAACAGCAACTTGCCGCTACTCGGGAGCGCCCGATGACAGTTGCGCAGTATCGAGATGCTGCGCGCATCATTCCAGTCATGGATCACGCTCTTGAGGATGATCGTATCAGCGATCGCCGGAACCGATTTGAAGAAATCACCCGCGACAAATTCGACACGGTCGCTGACGCCGATCTGCCGAAGATGTCTGCTTGCGGCATCAGCGCACCTCGGAAGATCGAAAACGATTCCTCGCAGTTCCCGGTTTCGCTGCGCGATCGCGCCGATCAATTCGCCGGAACCGCCGCCGACGTCCATCAGGTAGGATATCCCGCTGAAATCGTAGGAGCGAAGGATATCCGGCGTTACCAGCCGCGTGAGCTCGGTCATCGCGGTATTGAACTTGTCGACGTTTTCAGGCGTTCGACCCATCAGTTCGAAACTGTCGGCGACACCCTGCAATTCCGCCGCGGTCTTGCCGGTCATCACGGACTCAAGCATCCCGCTCCAGGACTTTGAAAGCATTTCAGCTTCGAGGATTGCCCAGCCCTTGAACGAATGCTCCGCAGCGCTGTCGAGGCAGGCGCCCACTTCCGTCAAGGCGTAGCTACCTTCGCCGGTTCGCGAACATATGCCGATGGTGGAGAGCGCGGTGAGCAGACGCGCAAGCGCCCGTTCATCCGCGCTTGTTGCCTTTGCGAGGTCGCCAAGCGTCAGCGGTCCATTCCGCAATAGCTCGGCGAGTCCAAGTCTGGCCGCCACGTAGATCACAGCCGTTACACGGTGCGACTGAATCAGATCGAAAAGTCTGAGGGCCGATAGTTGAGATGTCATCGCGCCTCCTTTTGCCGTGACTGTTACGAACTCCTGACGTGATCTCCCCGCGGGCTTGCCGAGTGCTACTCGGAACAGAATTGGCGCTGCGGCTCCCGCCGGCCATTACCAGTGCGAGGCGGGAGTTATTCGATCCAACCACACCTGCAAGCAGGTCCCTGGGCCTCGCGAGCTTGACCCGCAATCAAGGGTGACGCTTAACCGGGATGGGCGAAATGATACAGTTCACAAAGCGCATGTATACGCTAATGGTATTATACTACGCAAATCACGGCCTCTTTGCCAGAGCCTCGCGATTTTTGTATACAGACTGCACCCAACGAAGGAGTGCAGCCATGCCGTCCTCATTCCCGCTCAATGCCTGGTACGCCGCCGCCTGGGACGTCGATATCAAGCACGCGCTGTTTCCGCGCACGATCTGCGGCAAGCATGTCGTGATGTACCGCCAGTCCAACGGGCGGGTTTGCGCGCTGGAGGACGCCTGCTGGCATCGTCTCGTGCCGCTCTCGAAAGGACGGCTCGACGGTGACACCGTCGTCTGCGGGTATCACGGCCTGAAATTCAATGCGCAGGGCCGCTGCACCTACATGCCCTCGCAGGACACCATCAACCCGTCGGCCTGCGTGCGCTCTTATCCGGTGGTCGAGCGCCATCGCTTCATCTGGCTGTGGATGGGCGACCCGGCGCTGGCTGACCCTGCGCTGGTGCCCGACATGCACTGGAACGACGATCCCGCCTGGGCGGGCGACGGCAAGACCATTCACGTCAAATGCGACTACCGCCTCGTGGTCGATAATCTGATGGACCTGACTCATGAAACCTTCGTGCACGGCTCCAGCATCGGCAATGATCACGTCGCCGAAGCTCCGTTCGACGTCACCCACGGCGACAAGACGGTCACCGTGACGCGCTGGATGAAGGGCATCGACGCACCGCCGTTCTGGGCCGCGCAACTGCAGAAGCCGGGCCCGGTCGACCGCTGGCAGATCATCCATTTCCAGGCGCCCGGCACCGTCAACATCGACGTTGGCGTGGCGCCCGCCGGCACCGGCGCGCCGGAAGGCGACCGCTCGCAGGGCGTCAACGGCTTTGTGCTCAACACCATGACGCCGGAGACCGAGACCACCTGTCACTATTTCTGGGCCTTCGTCCGCAATTACCGGAACACTGAGCAGAAACTGACCACCGAAATCCGCGAAGGCGTCTCCAACATTTTCCGCGAAGACGAACTCATCCTCGAAGCGCAGCAGCGCGCGATGGACGAGAATCCGGACCGCACCTTCTACAACCTCAACATCGATGCCGGCGCGATGTGGGCGCGGCGCGTGATCGACCGGATGGTGGCGCGCGAGAGCGCACCGCAGACCATGCAAGCTGCGGAGTGAGAGCATGAGCGAACGCGACGCCGAACGCTCCGTGTCGCAGACCGTGCGGGCGCAGCTTGCGCTGCGCGACATGATTCTGTCCGGGCGGCTGCGCCCCGGCGAGCGCATCTCCGAGCTACAGGCGGTCGACGTCACAGGCGTGTCGCGTACGCCGGTGCGGCTGGCGCTGGTGCGGCTGGAGGATGAAGGCCTGCTGCAAGCGATCCCTTCCGGGGGCTTCATGGTGAAAGCGTTCACCGAACGCGACATCCTCGATTCGATCGAACTGCGCGGTACGCTGGAAGGCCTTGCCGCCCGCTTTGCCGCCGAGCGCGGCGTCAGCGCGCGCAGCCTCGAGCCGCTCAAGGAGTGCCTTGCCGATCTCGACCAATTGGTTCGGCAGGACCCGATTTCGGTCGAAGCCTTTTCCGCCTATGTGACCATGAACGCGCGGTTTCACGCGCTGCTCAACGAACTATCCGCCAGCGCCCCATTGATCCGGGAGATCGACCGCGTCTCGGCGCTACCCTTTGCTTCGCCCAGCGCGTTCGTGATGGCGCAATCGGCGCTGCCGGAAGCGCACCAGATCCTGCTGATCGGGCAGGATCATCACCGCGTCGTGGTCGATGCGATCGAGAACCGCGAGGGCGCTCGGGCCGAAGCCGTGATGCGCGAGCATTCGCGTCTCGCCGCGCGCAATTTGCGGCTCGCGATCCGAAATCGGACGCATCTCGATTTGCTGCCCGCGCTCGCCCTTTTGAAATCGCCAGTCGAATAGAGATAGCGCATGCGTTTTGCCGAGCAATGGAGCTGGTGCACCGTCGAATCTATCCGCGACGTGACACCGACGATCCGCGAATTCCGCCTGCGTCCTGAAAGCGGTCATATCGCGCCCTACCCGCCCGGCAGCCATATCGGTGTCACCATGTTGATCGACGGACAGCCCGCGCGGCGCTCCTATTCGCTGGTGGAGAACAGTGATCCCTACACCTATCGCATCGCGGTGCGGCTGGCACCCGACAGCCGCGGCGGCTCGCACGGTATGTGGAATTTGCGAGCGGGCGCAGGGATCGAGACTTCAAGTCCGACCTCGCTGCTGGAGATCGATTGGACCAGGAAGAATTATTGCCTGATCGCCGGCGGCATCGGCGTCACGCCGATCACAGGTATCGCGGCCGCCCTGCGCCGCAGGAACATCGACGCTCCCCTGCACTACGCCGTCAAGTCATGCGGCGATGCCGCCTTCCTCGACGAGCTCTCGGCGTTGCTCGGCGATCGGCTGATCGTGCACGCCTCCGACCAGGGCGACCGGCTCGATCTCGAAGCTACCTTCCGCGCACTGCCGGATGACGCCATCGCTGTTATCTGCGGGCCGATGCGGATGCTGGAGGCGGCGCGGCGCGCCTGGAATGATGCCAGACGAGCGCCCGCCGATTTGCGCTACGAGACCTTCGGCTCCAGCGGGCTGAAGCCGACAGCGGAATTCCGCGTGCGGCTGAAAGATACCGACGCCGAGCTGGTCGTGCCGCAGAACAGCTCGATGCTCGACGCGCTGAACGGTGCCGGTTTCGAGGTGATATCAGATTGCCAGCGCGGCGAATGCGGCGTCTGCGCCGTCGATGTCGTCGCCGTCGAGGGCGAAATCGATCATCGCGATGTGTTCTTCAGCGACCAGCAGAAGCAGGACAACCGCAAGATCTGCCCGTGCGTGTCGCGCGCGATCGGCGTGGTGACCATCGACACGCTGTACCGGGCTGAACCTGTCTAGCGCCTGGATCGGGCGCCAGATCGCCACGGCGGCCAAGGACGAACGCGAGCTATTGTTCTGACGACAGGCGGACCATCTGGCGCCCGCTATTCATCGCCTTGAGACTGTTGACGTAGTCCTCAGGGCGCTTCCAGCGGTGAGGAACTTCTAATCCCATGAACTCCGCGATGCTACCGATAAACGCCGTGCAATTGGTTGTTTCGGCGTTCCAGACCGGTGAACTCGCCTGCAATTTCTTGATGTATGCGAAAACCCGTTTTGCATCCGGCTCATTCAGGTAAACTCGGTAACTGGCGGTCAAGTACTGCGGATCAAGATCCCCATAGCTTGCCGCGGTCTCGGACGGCACCCACATCAAATGACCAAGTACATAAGCTGCGGTGTCTCCCGCAGGGGTAAGGCCCGCGACTTCAACTGCTCGCTCGCTTGTCTTCCCGAACCAGACGAAAGCGTGTCCCCAACTCGCCGCCGTCCTGGCTCTGAAATCAACGTAGTACGGGCCCTTTGCTGCTCCCGATCCCGGCTTTCGAGTCGACTGTGGCGCCGGTTTGGATTCAATGGGCGCCTCACTGGAAACAAGCGCGTTCGCGGCGGCGGTGCGCTTGTGGACCTCCCGTTTCTGGGAAATGAAACGTTCCGAGCGGGCGCGAGTGTCAATCTCGTGTGCAGAAGCTGATTGAATTTTGCACTGGAGCAAGACAGCGAGTGTGAATCCCGCAAGCAAGCATACTGCTAACCTCTTCGGCCTATTTGCCACGCTTCGCCCTTCAACTGTCGACGATAAAGGTCAGATTCAGCGAGACCTTAAGTCAATACCGCGTATAGGGCCGCGTCGCGACAGGCGTCTTGCCGATTGGGGTCTTCCCGATTGGGGTCTTGCCAATCGGCATCTTGCCGATTTGGGCCTGCTGATAAACGGGCTGTCGGCGCGGAATGTCGGCAGCGCCAGCGGCAGTCACCACGGCAAGCGTTGCACCCGCAACAATCACAATTTTCATCACGGTACTTTTCCTCTAGGTTAGAAGGAACAAGGCAGCAAACTGCTGCGCGTTCCCCTCAGATACGCCGTGAGCATGCGTGTCGGAATACGTCCACAGTGCGGCAGATCAGACACGTTCGAGGGATAGGTCTACAGTGCGGCAGATATGAGACATGCCGGAACCTCGACCCCTATTGGGTCGATGGTGCGATAGCCGAACGCCATTGTCGCGCCAATCCATCCGATGGCGACGACGGGCCTACGTTGTTCGGCTTTGGGCAAACTCGGAAGCCCGGAGGTGATCGGCAATAGAGTAACGGAGGCTGCCATGCGGGCAGCCTCTCTCCATGCCTTGAAGCTATCCCCACCCCGCCGCCTGCCCCGTCATGGGGACTCATCCCAACGTGGAGATGAAACGACAAGACTCACGCCCATCCCGAACTCACGTGTGGGCTTCCGATCGGTCCTCAACAACCGTTGTGCGGCCTCGGCGTTTGTGGCGCAGCGCTCGAGCCAGCGAGCCACGAGAAAATCAACCCGCGCGGCAAATCGCCGTTGAGCCGGACGCGGGCGGCAGTCTCTGCAATGTGTGTGCGTGCGTTGCGCATCACGGTCCTCAAGAGTGCGGGCAATTTCACCCGCGACGAATGTCATGATCTAAGCGCAGAGAAAATTCAGCGCGTCAAATGTTTAGTTCACGAGGTGCGGAATTTGTTGCGGGCTAGCAATTTTCGAACGCCAGCGGAGCCGGCTGGGTTCGAAAATTTCAGGCTATTGTCAGTTGAGCGGAATTGGCGGTTTACTTCGCCATGTCCGGTCTACCCCGGGAAGCACACACCAATCGGACGGATCGGCATGTCCACTGGGGGTCGATTCCGTTGAAGAAGTCGGCCCGCGAGCGAGGCGAGCCGCAAATGCGGCACAGCCGACCGCTTCTCAGGCCGGATTTGGCTGCGGCATTGGGACCAGCTTGGCTAGTTTCCGGAGGTTCTGGGCGGTTGCTGCAAGGAGGAACTCGTCGCGAGCCCCGTTTGGTCCACGTAATCGCAGTCGGTCGAGCTTGAGAATGCGCTTGAGGTGAGCGAACAACATTTCGACCTTCTTACGTAGCCGTCGCGATGCTCGACCTTCCCAGGATTTAGCAATCGCCCGCGCCATGTCGCGGGCTCTCTCATGGATCGAGCGAGGCACCTTTCGAGCAGGCGTGTTCGGGCAGCAGTGTGGCCTCAAGGCGCAGGCGTCACAGTCAGCCTTGCTCGCTCGATAAAGCAACGTCTCGCCATCATTCACACGTGTCCCTGTTGTGGTCAGCGTCTTGCCGCCAGGACAGATATAGACGTCGCTGACTGGATCGTAGTTGAAGTCCTCCCGTGTGAAGGTCCCATCCTTGCGCGCTGATTTGTCGAACACGGTCACATGCGGCTCGATGCCGTGCTCATCGACCAGCCAGCCCAGCATGTCGGCTGAACCATAGGCGCTGTCACCGAGAAGCCTGGACGGGTGAAGACCGAAGTTCTTTGCGGTCCGCTCGATCATGCGCTTGGCAGCGAGAACTTCTGCCTGCCGGATCGCTGTGGTCGGCTCAACGTCGACAATGATCGCATTTTCCACATCGATCAGATAGTTCGTGGAGTAGGCAAAGAAAGCCTGTCCGCCATGGGCACCGGTCCAGCGCGCGGCAGGATCAGCCGGTGAGATGAACTTGGGGACGATCTCGGTCGCGGCCCCAAACGCCGCATCGTCCAGGACAGCTAGATACTCGTCGACGGCACGGCTTGCGGCTTTTGGCGGCAACCCCTTTTCGCCCTCGACGCCGTTCTGCCGGTTAGCATCGGCCTTGATCAGGCTAGCATCGACCGCAAAGCCTTCTCCGCCAACCAGACCCTCGTCGATGCAGCGGCGCAAGACGTCTTCGAACAGCCGTCGCAGCAGATCACTATCGCGGAAGCGGCCATGTCGGTTCTTTGAGAAGGTCGAATGATCGGGCACGTCACCATCGAGCCCAAGGCGGCAGAACCAGCGGTATGCCAGGTTGAGGTGAACCTCTTCGCACAGGCGCCGCTCCGAGCGGATGCCGAAGCAGTAACCGACCAACAGCATCCGGATCATCAGCTCGGGCGCGATCGAGGGCCGCCCGATCGTGCTGTAGAAGGGGGATAGCTCTCGCCTTAACCCATCGAGGTCCACGAACCTGTCGATCGATCGCAACAAATGATCGGCCGGAACGTGCCGCTCGAGCGAAAACTCATAGAACAACGCGACCTGCTCAACTCGCTGATGTCCCATCATGATTCAGTCCTCTCGCAACGACTGAATCAGCGAACATCAACCAGCGCAACCGAAGACTTTTTCAACACAATCGGCCAAGAGCCGACATAAGTCTCGGTGGCGAGTGGGCATCGATCTGGTCTATTTTAGGAACCATGAAGTTCCAGAAGGTTCACACGATCCGTGACATCTATGATGGGATCCGAACCGGCACCGCCGATCTGAGCGGTGCTCCACACTACTTCGCGTCCGTGTTTGACGATAACATAGGCGACTATACGCAGCACTTTCGGCTCTATGCAGTGACTGCTCAGTTCATGGAACGAGAGCTTCGGGTCTGGGCGATTTACCGGTTCTGGGAGGCTAGATTTCATCGAGGCATAGAACCTCTCGAAACGCATCCGGGTCACGGCGGCATTGTCCCAGAGTACGATGAACTGAGCGGATGGCTGAACGAGCAAATCAAGGTGCTCACACCTCGCCCTTCGTTCTACGCCGCAACGTTCAGAGAGCTTCCCGGACAAGACGAGTTGCCCGGTGGAATTCTGCGCGCGCTTGAAGTCGCGTGGGAGCCCACGTCCGCTTAGGGTCGATTGTGTTGCAAAAGTCGATTTTCGCCGATGACCAAAATTCTGCGGGCCGTGGGCGCGACTTTCGTGTACAAGATGTGAGGGAACCTCACGGCCTCGCGCAAAATTCACAGGCGACTTTCGTAGCGCGATTGAGGTCATACGAATCAACGCTCGCTCGCTGCTTAGTGTTTTTGCGAAAAATCTTGAGCCCTGCAACTTTCGACTTTTGCAACACAATCGGTCAAAAGCGGCGTTGGAGGCGAGCGCAGAGCGACGTCCGGTTTACCGCTGACAGGCGACGTGACAATGGCTTAAGAGCTGTTCGTCTAAGGGCCATAAGCGGAATACGCCAAACACCAATGATCTGGGGTAGTATGTTCTCCTTGGCCGCAGATAATAGGAAGGTCACATGACCCACTACATTATCTACTTCAACCAGCAATGGGTCGGTGATCACTCCGAAGAGTGGTTTCAGTCTCGCGGACCGTTGGCTAGGGCAGTCGTGGCCGAGATGAAGGAAGCGGGCGTGCTCATCTTCGCCGCGGGAGTAGATGAAGATCTGAGCAAGGCTTTTAGTGCTAATAACATCAGCGGCGAACTGCAGTTTAGCGAAGGTCGGTATTCCAACGCCCCGGAGTATCTCGGTGGCTTCACGGTCGTTGATGTCTCCGAGCAAGAGTCGGCGAAGTTTTGGGCCGGCAAGCTCGCAATCGCTTGTGGCTGGCCGCAAGAGGTCCGGCCACTCCATGTGTGACGGCGCAGGATGTGAGTCCGAACCTACGCTGAGGTCGATGGCTGAACGTCTCGCGTCGTTCATGATGACTGGCTTGGATCACAAGCGACGGTAGAGGCGAGCATGGACCTGCGTCCGGTCTGCCCCTGCCAGCCGACATGACAAAGGCTTGTGCGGTGTTCGGCTTAGGGCCAACAGGTGACATTCGAAATGAAAGAGGCCGCCAACTGAGGCGGGCCTCTTTCGACTAGCAAATCGTACCCTTCGCTCTTTGATTCGTCGCTTCGACGGCTACTTTTGTGTTGGCGCGGGCGGCGTTGCAGGCGGCGAGGGCGTTGTCGTAGTCGTATCGAATCCGCCGTAAATATAAATGAGCACTCCAGCAAGAATAACCACCACGGCAGCGATCAGTATGTTTCTATTGAGAGGCGTCATGACAAGTGGCTCCGCCGTAAGTTAACCGTCGCCCCCAAGCTTAGGTTACTCCATTCTGGCAATCACCCATACTAGGCCACCCGAAATTTCAAACTAGGCCAATAGGGATCAAATCAAGCCAGCACCCGGCCGCGCATGGGAGAGATTGGCAACTCCAGAACCTTTTCTGAACTCAGCAGATGCGAGCGAAAGTCCGTTGAGGGTCATTAGCGACATTCGAATCGATTTCCGCTCTTCCCCGACTAGTAGATGTTTTCGGGGCCGGTCGGCATGTCTCGAAGGGGCGAAAAGGCGACATCACCGAAACAGCCGGTCCCCCACGCCAGACTAGGCCGATCTGTCATACTTCACGGGCCACGAACGGGTTTGCGTGGCCTAATCAGGCCTGGCGCTGCGGCCGATAGTACGGTCGACGTCGGCAACCGCCCCGTAGAGGCGCTGCCGTGAGAGCCAATGAAGGTCGTCCATGCGTTGCACGATTCCCACCACAACCGGCACGTGGTGGCGTCGCGCAAGCTGCTCAAGGGAGAAAACGGACCACCAGGCGCGAAAAGCGACTCGTGTCCAAGTGCGCGCGTCCCAGCCGAGCAGGAGGACATCCGGCGCATACCTGCGCACCGCACGATTCAGGTTCCACGGGTAAATGACGATGATGCCCAGGCGCACCGGTCGCGCACCCTCCCACGGAAAGGATCTTGCGACGGCGGCAAAGGCAAATACGACCGAGCGACGGGCCACGTCGCTAGCAACCAGCCTCTCGATGACTTCAGAGACAAGTCCCGTCTCCTTCACCTCCACGAACAGTTCAAGGTCAGTCGGCGAAAGAAGCGAAAGTGCCGCATCGAGGGTAAGCGCATTCTCGACATGACGCGGCGGGTCGTGTGACACCACCAATGTGTCGGAATCCGCTGCACGGCAGACGTCGAATTCGACACCGGATATTCTGCCGTCACGGGCGGCACGTACGAACGCGGCGAGCGAGTTTTCGCCCCGACCCGCGGACCATCCACGATGCGCAATAAGTTTCATGACGAGGTCCGTAAAGCCAAGCTGTGCGCGCCGCGCAATCTCCCGTAGAGAGAAATGTCAATCCGCGGCCACGACGTTGACCCCTGATCAGCGCGGCGGCGCGGGCTTTTTTAGATAGCGGGCGTGCCGACTGGCGCTGGGACCGGCGGCTATTTCGCCGCGATGGTTGTGGGTTTACCCTCCTCGCCGACGAAGACCACCAGGACCTTGGCCGGAACATTGCCCTTATTGAAAAGCTGGTGTTGGTGATTGAGAGCCTCGATGTAGGCTTCGCCGGTTTTATATTGATACGGTTGTCCGCCGTGACTCTGCAACTCCACCTCGCCCTCGAGGACATAGACGTAGGTCGGTACCGGGTGCTCATGTAGTGGCGTGCGGCCACCGGGCTCGATGGTCCCAATAACGGAGATCATTTCTGGCTTGTCCGTCTTCGGATAAACAATCGGCTGCTTGTCTCGGGTTTGACCGGTCTTCAGCAGCGGCTGGGTCTTGAAGCCGGCCGGCAGCGCACTGTCCTGGGCGCGCACTGTCGCGGCTCCGGTCACGAGCCAGATTGCCGCCAGCACGCTGGCAGTTGAAACGAAACGCGTGGGCGTCATGGCGATGTCCTCCTTGTTGCGAATGCGCCCCATGAGAGCGGACAGGATCATGCGCCAGGCTTCCAAGCCCGAAGTGGGTAGCTGCGGTCGTCTTCTCGGAACGGCTGCGTCAGCATCTGGTCGAGCCGCTGCTCGCGCGTCGCGGAACGGCTCATGCCAATCGTCATGTCCTTGTGACCCGCCCTGGGTCACATTCAATGATTCACTGTATCCTCCCCAAGCGCGCGTTCTACGCGCAATTTGCCGCGGCGAAAGCGATGGCCCATGAGCATCGCTTGGAGCCGCCGGAACTTATTGCGAAGGGCGATCGCGGCGTTGAAACTTTGGTCTGGCGCTAGTCCTAAACGCCTTGGCGCGAGCGTCGGCTCGTCACCAATCTCGTCTTGTCTCCCGGGTCCATCCCTCCCCGATTAGCCGCTCGTTTGAACCTCAAGCCATCGCTGGTTAGAAAAAGCCGAAACGCATCCGTGCGCCTTCCAACTCTTACTTTTTACTGGACGTAGCGCGAACGAACTATGGCAGTCCGGCAGGTTGCGCCCAGGAGGGCGACAAGCCAGCCGAGCCTCTGTGTCGCCATCCCTGACATTTGCTGCCCTCGATGACCGAGTTGGGCCACGACCGGTAATACTCTAACTGATCGTAAGATTTCCGCTTCTCCGTCAGAAGCGGACATCTACGCTTTTATGAGTACACGCCCCTAGAAGAATTCGCCGAGGAACGCCGCCGCTTCGTCCGAGATGCCGGCGATCTTGTTCGTTGCCTGACGATAGAACTTGAAATTGAGCTCGGTCCCGGGCTGGCCGTCTTTCCAGTCGGTGAAGTGCTTGAGTTCGCTCCGCCCCAGCGACCACTTCGCGAGCGCGGTGCGTCTGATGGTGACGCTCACACGTGGTGTTTGCCTGGTGATGCCGCGCTTCCTGGCGATCGCTTCGGCTGAAATAACAACGCCGCGCGCGATAAGGCCCTGCCCGCCCTCGTTCTCGCTCGCGAACACGAAAACCGTGTCGCCTTCGGCGATATGCTTGCCGCCATACATGGTCTTTTGCGCGGTGAACACAAACGTCTTCGGCCGCGGGTCGGAAACCTCGGCTTTGATCGCGAACGCCATGCTCCTCGTGCCAATGCTAGGCCGACACCGGGAATCTCACCGCTTCCAGCGCGGTCTTGCCGCGGATCTTGTCGGAGGCCTTGTCGGCAATCATCAGCGTCGAGGCGTTGAGATTGGCCGAAATCATCCGCGGCATGATCGAGGCATCGACCACGCGCAGGCCCTGCAGGCCGTGCAAGCGCAACTGGTCGTCGACCACGGCCCATTTGGCATCCGCCGGTCCCATCCGGCAGGTGCAGCCGGGATGGAACGTGGTGGTGCCGCGCTCGGTGGCGGCCGCCAAGAATTCGTCGTCGCTCTGCACCTTCGGCCCCGGGAAATCTTCATAGGCGTAATAGGGCGCGAGCGGCTTGGACGCGAGCAGCCGGCGCGCCAGCTTCATGCCAGCGACGACGACGCGGCGGTCGATCTCTTCCACCAGATAATTGGTCTGAATGATTGGCGGCGCGAACGGATCGGCGGAGCGGATGCGGACATAGCCGCGGCTCTCCGGGCGCTGCTGCCATGAGGCAACGGTCATGCCGGGCTCGTCCTCGAGCTGGCCCTGCACGCCTTCCTTGTAGCTCGCCGGCGTAAAGGTGAGCTGCAGGTCCGAGCTTTCGGTGGTCTCGCCGGAATGCCAGAAGCAATAAACCATGGTCGGCGACAGCGAGAGCAGCCCGCGCCGGGTCGTCGCCCATTTCAGCGCCTCGACCCAGAGACTAAGGCCGCGCCTGAGTTCATTGATGGTCCTGATGTTCTTGACGCGTGCGACTGAGCGCGGCGCGTAATGGTCCTGCAGGCCCTCGCCGACGCCAGGCAGCGCGTGACGGACCTCGATGCCGTGCGATTGCAGCAATTCGGGCGAGCCGACGCCGGACAGTTGCAGCACCTGCGGCGAGTTATAGGCGCCACCGGACAGAATGACTTCCTTGTTGGCCCGCACTTCGACCGGCACGCCGCCCTTACCGCCCCGGAGATAGCGCACGCCGACGGCGCGCTTGCCCTCGAAGATGATGTTAGTGACATGCGCATGGGTGCGCACATCGACGTTGCCCCGCTTCCGTGCCGGATGCAGAAACGCCTTCGCCGCGCTCATGCGCAGGCCGTTCTGGATGGTGCGCTGGCAGTAGGACACGCCCTCCTGAATCTCCGCGTTATAATCGGGATTACGCGGGATCCCGAGGCTGACGGCGCCCTCCATAAAGGCCTCGCAGAGCGGGTCCTTCCAGTCCATGGTCGTGACGATCAGGCTGCCTTCGCGGCCGCGATAGGTCTCGTCACAGTCGCCGACGCGGCACTCCAGCCGCTTGAAATAGGGCAGCACGTCCGGATAGCCCCAGCCGCGATTGCCAAGCTGCGCCCAGGTGTCGAAATCCTGGCGCTGGCCACGGTTGTAGATATGGCCGTTGATGGACGAAGAACCGCCCAGCGTCTTGCCGCGCGGCGCGTAGATGCTGCGCCCGCCGGTCCACGGCCCCGGCTCCTGCTGGTAGGCCCAGTTGACGCTCTTCATGTGGAACGTCTTGATGAAGCCGGCCGGCAGATGGATGTAGGGATGCCAGTCCTTGCCACCCGCTTCGAGCACGCAGACGCGGCTGGAAGAATCTTCGCTGAGCCGGTTGGCGAGCACGCTTCCCGCGGAGCCCGCGCCGATAATCACATAATCGAACGTTTCCATCGTCTCGTTTCTGGCGCGGCTTTACTTACCGCGGCTTGTCGTTGAGTTGATAGGTGAGATGCGCCTTCACCGTCGGCCATTCGCTGGCAATGATGCTGTAAACGACGGTGTCGCGCAACGTCCCGTTTGGCGCGATCTGGTGGCTCCTCAGGATGCCGTCCTGCTTGGCGCCGAGGCGCTCGATGCCGCGCCGGCTCTGGTGATTGAAGAAATGGGTGCGGAACTCCACCGCAATGCAATTCAACTTCTCGAATGCGTGCGTCAACAGCAGCAATTTGCACTGCGTATTGAGCGCGCTGCGCTGCACGCGCTTGGCGTACCAGGTCGAGCCGATCTCGACGCGCCGGTTGGCGGCATCGACGTTCATGTAGGTCGTCATGCCCGCGACCTTGCCCTCGGCATCGAACACCGTGAACGGCAGCATCGTGCCGGCCGCGAACAGGCCGAGCCGGCGGTCGATTTCCTTTTTCATGTTTTCGGCTGTCGGAATGAAGGTGTACCAGAGCTTCCAGAGCTCGCCGTCGCTTACGGCTTCCGTGAGCCCGTTGATGTGATCGTGCGAGAGCGGCTCCAGCCGCGCGTACTCGCCGCGAAGGGTGACCGGTTCAAGAAAGGCCATCGGTAAACTCCGCTCTCTCCACCGTCATTGCGAGGAGCAAAGCGACGAAGCAATCCATCTATCCCCGTGTGGTCGCATGGATTGCTTCGCTTCGCTCGCAATGACGTGGATGGTTCACTTGTTCAAAAAATTCAGCGCCAGCCCTGGCCGCGCCCAGTCCATCGCGATCAACTCGCCCTTGCCCGAGAGCGTGATGTACGCCGTCTTCAGCTCCGGCCCACCGAATGCGATATTGGTGGTGACGCGATCGCCGGTCGGCACCTGCTCAACGAGGGTGCCGTCGGGTGCGATCACCGAGATGCAGCCCGAGACCAGCGTTGCCACGCAGACATTGCCGTTGGCCTCCACCGCCATCGAGTCGAACATCTGGTAACCGCCCAGTCCCGCGATCGGCTTGCCGCGCTCGCCGCGGTAGATCACGTCACGCGGCTTGATGGTGCCGGGCTCGGAGATCTCATAGGCCCACAACCGCGCGGTCGGCGTCTCCGCGATGTACACGGTCTTCTCGTCCGGCGACAGGCCGATGCCGTTGGCGGGCAGCACGCCGTGCACGGCCTCGACGATCTCCGTCATGCCCGGCTTGACGTAATAGAACGCCCCGACATCCATCTCGCGGGCGCGGCGTTTGCCCAAATCGGAGAACCAGAGGCCGCCGTGCTTGTCGAACACCAGGTCGTTGGGGCCCCGCAAGGCGTGCTCGCCGCATTTGGTGACGACGGTCTCGACCTTGCCGCTCTGCAGATCCACGCGCTGGATCGAGCCGCCCTGATAATCATCCGGCTGTGGCCCCGGCATGATCATCTTGCCGGTCGGAATCCAGCTAAAGCCGCCATTGTTGCAGATGTACATCTTGCCGTCAGGGCCGAGCGCAGCGCCATTGGGGCCACCCGGAATTTGCGCGACGACCTCCTTGCGCCCGTCAGGATAAACCCGCGTCAGCCGCTTGCCCCGGATCTCGACCAGCACCACCGATCCGTCCGGCATGACGACCGGGCCTTCCGGAAACTCCAGATCGGTGGCGAGAACGCGGATATCGGCCATGAATCCTCCCGGCTTGCTTTTGGCTGCAGGCGGATTTTGGCTCGGCCCCGCACGCGCAACAATTCGTTGCGGCTGTTATGGCAAAGTCGGTTTGGCTTGCCAAGCAATCACGGGCAATGAAGCGGCGCAGGGCAGCATTGCGGCGGCGTTACTCCTTCACCGGTATCCATATCTCCAGCCCGCCATTGCCGGTGGCGGGATCGAAATTCTCGTCGTAGCGCTCGAAGCTCGGCGCATCTGCCGCCTTCATGCCGGATACCGGCAGCCAGTGATTCCAGATCGTGTTGACGGTGCGACGGATAGTCGAGATGTGCTCCGTGTGGGTGAACACCGCATATTTCTGCTCCGGAATCCGCACGCGGGCGAATTCGCGCGGCAGGTCGGAGAAGTCTGCCACCTCGACGCCGGCGATGTAGTCGAAGCCGGAATCGTCGCCATTACAGCAGACGCCGTAGGCTACTTTTCCGACCCGGTCCGGGATGTCGTCGACGGTCTGGTGAAACTTCTGCCACTGGTTCGGAATGCCAGCGCCGCCGTTCTCATGCGTGCAGCGCTCGCTGATGCCAGCGATCAGCAACGGCTTGCTGGTCTCAAAACGCGGAGGCTTGAGATGATCGAGTGCGGTTGAATCCATGACGATTGGCTCCTGAAGCTTGAGATGGTCGAGCGACGTTGCGGCGCGGACCGCTTCGGGCGTTGTGCCGAAATGGTCGCGGAACGCGCGGGTGAAAGCTTCGTGAGAGCTGTAGTCCGCATCCAATGCGAGGCTGAGGATATCGGGCGCCCCGGCAGCCAGCGCACGCGCCGCCTTGCTGAGCCTGCGAGCGCGCACATAGCGCATGACCGAAACGCCGGTCGCGGCGGCAAACGCACGCACCAGATGGAAGCGCGAGACGCCGGCAATATTAGCAATCTCATCGAGCGTAAGCGGGTCGGCGAGATGGCTTTCGATGTACCAGAGCGCTTTCTGGGCCGGATTCATGACTGACAGCTCTCATGCGAAGCATTGGTATTATCGGTGGTTGCGCCGCGCTTCGTTTGACAGTCCTTGCTCTTCGATCATGCCACTGACAAGGTAGGGAACGCTTTGGGAGGGTGCCATGCTCATCACGAAAGTTCGGGCCCACCACATCCGGATTCCCTATGACGCCGGGGTGGCTAGTTTCAAGCAGGGCGCGTCCGCCATCTCGGCCCTGGAAATCGTCATGATCGAGGTTTCGACCGACGCCGGCCTCACCGGCTGGGGCGATGCCTTCGCCTATGTTTGTCCGCGAACCAGCTACGCCGCCATAGAAGAAATGATCGCGCCGCAAGCGCAGGGACAGGAAGTTCCAGAAGCGGCCGGAATTCCCGCCTTCATGGAACAGATCCAGCGCAACCTGCATCTGTTCGGCCGCTATGGCATCACCATGTTCGCGATATCGGCGCTCGATATCGCTATGTGGGATCTTGCCGCCAAAGCGAAGGGCGTGCCGTTGCACCGGCTGATCGGCGAGGCCAGGCGCACTCGGATTCCCGCCTATGCGAGCCTGCTGCGGATCGGAAAGCCCGAGCTGATCGCAAGCGGATGCGAGACCGCGCTGCAGCAGGGCTACAAGGCGATCAAATTGCATGAGACCACGACATCAGCAGTATTCGCCGCGCGGCAGGCGATCGGTCCGGGCATTCCACTGATGGTCGACTTGAACTGTCCGCTGAATGGCGAGGATGCAATTGCCTTCGCGCATTCCTGCCGCGACGCCGCGCCGATGTTCCTGGAGGAGCCGGTCTGGCCACCGGAAGATTTTGCAACGCTGGCCGAAGTGCGCACCAAAGGCGGGCTCAACGTTGCGGCCGGCGAGAATGCCTGCACGGTTCATCAGTTCAGGCAGATGATGAACGCGGGCGCGGTGAGCCATGCGCAACCCTCCGTCATCAAGGTCGGGGGCATCACGGAGTATCTGAAGGTCGTCGACCTCGCCGACGAACTCGGCGTCAGGCTTGCGCCGCATTCGCCGTATTTCGGGCCGGGCTTCCTGGCGACGCTGCAATTGATGTCGCTGCGCGACGACGCAACCTTCGTCGAGGTGTTCTCCATGAAACGCGCCGCCTGCTTGTGGCGCGGTCGCATCGACGTCGATGCCAATGGCGATGTGGAGGTGCCGCAGGGGGCGGGACTCGGTTACGAACCGGATAAGGCCGTTATGGAGCAATACCGCGTGTCATAACCGCCGGCGATAGATTCTGGCGCAAGACAATGTATCTCCGTTACAACATAGCACGAGTTCCGCAATCGTTGTGTTCGCTTCGTTACAGACTCTGTTGCCGGGATTCGTAAGGGTCTTCTGCGCGGTATCAAGGCAGCGGCGGCGGTTGCGGACTCGTTGAGGAAACCTCCAGGCCTCCAACGAGTCCGCTCGCGCGCATGTTCCTCTTCTGCCATCAACACAAGGACGCGGAAGCGCGGGGCAGCTTGTTGCGCCGCATACGAAGCGAACGGCCAAGCTTCATTGATCAAGGTCGATCCTACATCCACGCCATTGATTCTAAAGTGTGCCGCAGCGGCGGCTGAAGTTGCAGGCCTCCGTGCCTTACCCGGCACGCACGAACAGGCAACTTGCTCAAAGCCGGATCACTTCGTGCCGTCCTTCGGGGCGGCATCCTTTGCAGCAGGTGGGGCATCCTTCGTGGCAGGCGCAGCGGTCTTCTTCGCATCCTCCGCCGCCTTGCTCTGTGCCGCCTGCAGCTCGACGACGAGCTTCTGCAAGCCGATCACCGCGTTCTTCAGCGCCTCGATCTGCCGGTTGGCGGCATCAATCTTCTGCTGATGATCTGTGGTGAGTTTTGTGATCGTCTTCTGCAGGAAGTCGACATTGCTCTGCAGGCAAGAGGTGCGCCGCTCCATGGTTTTTTCGACGGTGCAGATCTCAATGCCGGGAACGTCCTGCGCGTGGACCGTCTCCGACAACAAAACCATCAGCAGTGCGATGGCGACGATAGTGGTCCTGGGCGTCGGAGCAATCATCAAAATCCTCGTTCCAAAAGCATCTCACGCAGGGGAACGTCTATCACGGCAATTTGCGCAAAGCAGGGCCCCGTTCGCAGAGATACCATACTGATACCTCATTCAGGCGTTGTGCTTCATTCCGTTAACGGTGGATGGATTTCGCCGCACGTCGGTGTGTTTGCCGGCTGCGGCAGTGGAGATTGATTGTATGGCAACGCGTGAAAAACGACTGGCGCAGTTCGACGGCAACGGGGACCCGCCGGCGAACCTGCCGGTGGAAGTTCTTTGCGAGGATCACAGCGGAACCTATCAACTGCCCTTCGCCTGCCGCTGGATCGACGGTCAATGGCGTAATGACAGGACTGGCGGCATGGTCGAGGCCACGGTGGTCGGTTGGCGACTGCCGCGGCCGAGATCTGAAAACGCCGCGGACAGGCCTTGACCTGTCGCAGATTGTGTCAAAATCCGATGGCCGCGCGCGGAACTTTAAGGTTCGGAACAGCGATGGAACGAACCGCGCCCGAATCAGTGATTTGGCGCCGTACTCCTCTGTTCACGGCTAGATGTCGGGCGCCATCCCACCAGGCGCACCACATCAAGCACCACAACAATCGGCCGCGGCCAGCGGCCTACGACAAGGTTAATTTCTCGGGGGATGACATGGCGGTCACCTCCAGGCCGTGGGCGGCGGCACCTTGTCGACGGCAGGCGGCACATCGACGGTCTTGAAGTCGGCGGGGCTGACGATCTCGAGGTACTCCATGTCCTCCGAGTAATCGTACAGGTAATGCGTGATGCCGGGCCGTTGGTGCACGACATCGCCGGCCTGCACCAGGGTCGACTTGTCCTCATACATGAAGCGCGCCCAGCCCTTGGTCATGATGACGATCTGGAATTCGCATTCGTGCTTGTGCCAGCCGGTGCCCTCTTCAGGCGGCAAGTCGGGGTTGGCCTTGACCAGATGGCATATCACCTGCCCGCCGGTGGCGTCGGCAATGCCGAGGTCGCGATACAGGAAGAAGTCGCGCAGACCTCCGCCCTTGAATTCGGTATCGCCGGGTTTGACGTGAGAGAATTTGCTGACGATAGCCTGCTTGTTCATTGAAGCCTCCACGGTTCCTGTTCGCGAGAACGCGACCACGCGGAGAGCGTCCAAATTTTCGGCAGCCTCGCATCGTCGCGTTCACGGCTGCATGTTGCTATGCGAAATCCGCGCCAGTCGCGTTGCGATGCAGCGATCAGGCCGGCATCGGCGCGCTGAACCGCTTGGCCCAAGGCAGGAATCCGGTTTCAGCGACTCGCGGAAAGTGGCGAACGGGCCAGCCGCACACAGGTCGCGACCGACACCGGCTTGAGCAAGCCTGCCCGCTCCCTGAGCCCTTGAGGCGGGCAAGGCCGCGCCGCGCCTGCCTAATATTCGACCTCGAGTTCTTCGATATCGGCGGGCTCGCCCTTGGCAGCCTCGATCCATTGCTGCATCTCGGGCATCGCCATGACGGTACTGGCGTAGGCCGCAAGGGCGGGTTCGAGCTTGACGTCATAGGTGATGAAACGGGTGACGACGGGCGCGTACATCGCATCCGCCATGGTGCGTTCACCGAACAGGAACGGTCCGCCTGACTCCGCGAGGCATTCGCGCCAGATGGTGCAGACCCGGTCGATGTCGGCTTGCGCGCGCGACCAGATCTTGAAGCCCGGGAAATGGCCCTTCAGGTTAACCGGCAGCGAGGCGCGCAGCGTGGTGAAGCCGGAATGGATTTCGCCGCAAATCGAGCGGCAATGCGCGCGCCGGATGCGGTCGGCCGGCAACAGGCCGGCGTCCGGCATAACCTCGTTGAGATACTCCGCGATCGCCAGCGTATCCCAGACGGTGGCCCCCTCATGGCGCAGGCACGGCACCAGGATCGATGACGACAGCAGCAGGATTTCCGCCCGCGCCGAGGCATCGTCGGGAGCGGTGATGACCTCCTCGAACTCGAGGCCGGAGAATTTCGCCAGCAGCCAGCCGCGCAGCGACCAGGACGAGTAGTTCTTGCTGGAGATGGTCAGTGTGGTCTTTGCCATATGGCCCCTTCCCTCGAACCCCAAAACGCCTTTGCCCAGGCAAGGACGACCTACGGCGCCGCCGCCCAATGCCTGTGCGTCGGTCATTTGTACAGCAAGCCACGTGCCAGTTTTAGAGGCGGCCGGCCCGGCTCTGGCGTCGATATTGCATGGCGTCGCCGGACAGGGGCTGATGTGAATGATGTCAATGATGTACCAAGCCTATCAGAACCACATGGATCTGACGTCGCCATGGCGGACCGGGGCGGCGGCGGCGCTCAAATATCTCAATCTGGTGCCGCAGGGTGTCTCGGATAGATTGTACGGACGGCTGGCCGCCTCGCTCGAATTGATCTCGCGCTCTTCCCTCACCTATCACCGGCCGGCCTATGGCATCGACCGGGTGCTGGTCGGCAACCAGGAGCTGGAGGTAATCGAGGAAGTCACCTTCGCCACCCCGTTCGGCTCGCTGCTGCATTTCAAGAAGGAGAACGCGCCGGAGCAGCCGCGGCTATTACTGGTGGCGCCGATGTCCGGTCATTTCGCAACATTGCTCCGCGGCACCGTGAAGACGCTGCTGCAGGACCACGACGTCTACATCACCGACTGGCACAACCCGCGCGACATTCCGCTCGGCCATGGGCGCTTCGGCCTTGAGGACTACACCGATCACCTGATCACCTTCCTCGACAAGATCGGCCCTCGCGCGCACATGGTGGCGATCTGCCAACCATCGGTATCGGCACTGGCCGCGGCCGCCGTGATGTCGGAAGACAATCACCCCGCCCGTCCGGCCACGCTGACCCTGATGGCCGGCCCGATCGACACCCGGATCCAGCCGACCAAAGTCAACGAATTCGCCAAGAGCAAGCCAATCAACTGGTTCGAGAAAAACCTGATCAATTACGTGCCGGTGCAGTGCAAGGGCGCGTTCCGAAAAGTCTATCCCGGCTTCGTGCAGCTTACCGCTTTCGTGTCAATGAATCTGGAGCGTCACATCAAGCAGCACATCGACCTCGCCAATCATCTGGCCAAGGGCGAGAAGGAAAAGGCCGCGATGATCAAGACCTTCTATGACGAATATTTTGCCGTGATGGACCTGCCAGCGGAATTCTACATCGAAACCGTGCGCGACGTGTTTCAGGAGCATCTCTTGCCGCAAGGCAAACTGATGCATCGCGGCCGGCCGGTGAGCCCGGCCGCGATCCGGCGCATGGGGTTGATGACGGTCGAAGGCGAGAAGGACGACATCTGTTCGATCGGCCAGACGCTGGCCGCGCAGGACCTCTGCACCGGCGTGCGCGCCTATCGCAAGGTCCACCACATGCAGGCCGGCGTCGGCCATTACGGCGTGTTCTCCGGCAAGCGCTGGAACAACGATATCTATCCGCTGCTGCGGGATTTCGTGCATGTGAATTCGTGAGGTGGCTCGCGCCACTCTCCCCCCGTCATTGCGAGCCAACGGGTCGCGCGAATGCGCGCCCGATGACAGGCTCCGCGAAGCAATCCATCGCGCCGCATTCGCTGATGCATGGATTGCTTCGTCGCTGCGCTCCTCGCAATGACGGCTGGTGGCTCTAGCCGCCTCGCCCTTCGCACCCTAACATTCTTCCAAGGCCGGCCGGTCAAGAGTCGCCTTGGGAGAAACCATCATGCGTCTTTCAAACAATCTTCGCGCGTTCACGCTCGCCACTCTCGGCGTATTCCTGCTGACTGTCACGGCCTCTGCCGCCGAGGTGCGGGTGATGATCTCGGGCGGACTCTCGGCCGCCTACAAGGCGCTGGTTCCGGAATTCGAGCGTAGCACGGGCCACAAGGTGCTGACCGCCTACGGGCCATCGATGGGCACGACGACCAATGCTATTCCGGTGCGGCTGGAGCGAGGCGAGCCGGCGGATGTTCTCATCATGGTCGGCTACGCGCTCGAAGATCTCGCCAAGAAAGGCAAAGTAACCGCCGGCACCAGTGTCGATCTCGTCAAGTCGCCGATCGGCGTCGCCGTAAAGTCGGGCACGCCGAAGCCGGACATCTCCACGCCCGATGCGCTCAAGCGCGCGCTGCTCGCGGTCAAGACCGTCGCCTATTCGGACAGCGCCAGCGGCGTCTATGTCTCGACCGAGATGTTCGGCAAGCTCGGCATTGCCGACGAAATGAAGGACAAGGCCAGGAAAATTCCCGCCACTCCGGTGGGCGAGATCGTCGCCCACGGCGACGCCGAGATCGGCTTCCAGCAGATGAGCGAATTGAAGCCAGTGGAAGGCATTGAGATCGTCGGGCCGCTGCCGGACGAGTTGCAGAAGATCACGGTGTTTTCCGCGGGGCTCGCCAGCGTTTCCAAGGAGCCCGAGGCTGGCAAGGCGCTGATCAAGTTCCTCGCCTCCCCCGCGGCGCGCGCGGAGATCGTGAAAAGCGGCCTCGATCCGATCGCGGCGGGGACGACGAATTAACCCGATTTTGCGATGAACCGTTTTTTCACCGGTCATCGCCCGGCTTGACCGGGCGATCCAGTACGCCGGAGCGCGTATAGTGAAAACGTGATGTCACGGAGTACTGGATGCCCCGCCTTCGCGGGGCATGACGAAAACTACCGATGCATCCCGTGCTGCATCGCCAGCAGCACGATCACCGCGAGCGCCAGCACGACGGTCGTACTCTTCCAGAACAGCAGCGGATTGCGCTCGATCAGCGGGGTCCGTGACGTCGAGAGATAGTTCGCATTGGGATGGCGCAGGTCGAACAAGAATTCCGAGAAACTGTCATAACGCTTGTAGGGATTGGGGTGCACGGCCTTCTCCAGCGTGCCGTCGATCCATTGCGGCATCTCGCGGTCGCCATGGGACGCCGGCTGGTAGACGAGCTTGTTGAATTGCGACCTGGTCCGCGCCTTTGCGATCTGCGCGCCGTAGGGTAGTTTTCCGGTCAGCATCTGATAGGTGATGACGCCGAGTGAAAACAGGTCCGAGCGTGTCGTCGCCGGCTCGCCGAGGAAATATTCGGGCGCGGTGTATTGCTGGGTACCGAGAATGTCATTGCGAATGCCTGATGGCTCGGCCTCGACGACACCGGTGATTTTCGTCGAGCCGAAATCGATGATCTTCAACGTACCCGTAGCGTCGATCATGATGTTGTCGGGCCTGACGTCCTGGTGCAGCATCTCCTTGCGGTGGAAGGCGCGCAGCCCCTTGGCGATCTGTTCGACGATGCCGCGCACGGTTTCCAGGCTTGGTTTTGGATTATCGATCATCCATTGCGTCAGCGTCTGGCCGTCGATGTATTCGGTCGCGACATAGAGGAAGTTGCGCTTGCGCTGCAGCAGGCAGGGTTTCAGCACATGCGGGCTGTCGATGCGCCGCGCCACCCACTCCTCCATCATGAACCGCTTCAGGTAAGCGGGATCGTCGCGCAAATCGATCGACGGAATCTTGATGGTGACCACGGCGTCGGTTTCGATATCGACGGCCAGATAGATGTGGCTGCGGCTGGAGCCGTGCAGCTCGCGAACGATCCGGTAGCCGTCGAACACCGCCCGCGCCTCCAGGAGCGGCGGCAGCGGCAATTCATGCGGCTGCGCGAACACTTCGCTGGCGGCGCCGTCGGGCACTTCGTCGACGCGAACGATCTGGACGGTGAGATTGTCCTTGCTGCCAGCTTCAAAAGCCTGGTCGACAATCGCCTTCGCGGCCGCGTCGAGATCGGCGCCGCCTTCGTTCACCGCCTTTGCAATGCGGCGGGCGCTAAGATGCTCGTAGATGCCGTCGGTCGCGAGCACAAAGACGTCGCCCGGCTCGAGCCGCAGCATCTGGTAATCGATCTCGATTTGCGGATTTACACCGAGCGCCCGGCCGAGATAACTCTGCTGCGAGGAGATGACGATGCGGTGGTCGTTGGTCAGTTGCTCCAGCGTGCTGCCGGAGAGACGATAGATGCGGGAATCGCCGATGTGAAAGAGATGCGCCGTGGTCGACTTGATGACCATGGCGGAGAGCGTACAGACGTAACCGCGGTCCCTGTCATAGGCATACTGGCTGCGCGTCTGCGAATGCAGCCAGGAATTGGTCGCCTCCAGCACGCGCTGCGCCGAGGTGCGCACCGACCAGGATTCCGAGGTGCAGTAATAGTCTGTCAAAAACCCCTTGACCGCCGATTCCGCGGCGACCCGGCTGACCTTGCTGCTGCTGATGCCGTCGGCCAGCACGATGGAAATGCCCTTGAGGCTGAGCAGCGGCTCGTCCGGGATCAGGACGCCATGGAAATCCTGGTTGGTTTCCTTAGCTCCCTTATCGGAAAATTGTCCGACCGATATTTTCAGCTCGCGCGGCATTCCCGGCTTTCACGACAATGGGCCTCTCCCTCGCGAGGAGAGGCCCATCCTCATCTTAAGATCAAGCGGCAATGCGCGAGGACGATCGCGAAGATGCCGCAGCCGACGCGTTGCGCGACGGACCGGTCTTGACGTGGGTCGCGTACAGCGTCAGCCCGGTAAAGGCGAGGCCGCCGACGAGGTTGCCGACGACGGTCGGAATCTCGTTCCAGAAGATGTAGTCCCACCAGGTGAACTTGCCGCCGAGCAGCAGGCCGGACGGGAACAGGAACATGTTCACGATGGAATGCTCGAAGGTCATGAAGAAGAACAGCATGATCGGCATCCACATTGCGATCACCTTGCCGCTGACGTGCGTGGAGATCATCGCGCCCACAACGCCGGCCGAGACCATCCAGTTGCAGAGCATGCCGCGGATGAACAGCGTCAGCATGCCGGCCGCGCCATGATCGGCGTAGCCGACGGTGCGGCTTTCGCCGATGGTGCCGATCACCTGGCCGACCTTGTCCGGCGGCTGAGACCAGCCGAAGGTGAACACGATCGCCATCATCACCGCCACCGTGAACGCGCCGGCGAAATTGCCGATGAAAACGAGACCCCAGTTGCGCAGCACGCCACCGAGCGTCACGCCCGGGCGCTTGTCGATCAGTGCCAACGGTGCAAGTACGAACACGCCGGTGAGCAGGTCGAAGCCGAGCAGATACAGCATGCAGAAGCCGACCGGGAACAGCGCGGCGCCGACGATCGGCACGCCGGTCTGCACGTTGATGGTGATCGCAAACGCCGCGGCAAGCGCGAGGATCGCTCCGGCCATGTAGGCGCGGATGACCGTATCCCGCGTCGACATGAAGATTTTGGATTCTCCGGCGTCGACCATCTTGGTCACGAATTCCGAAGGCGCGAGATAGGCCATTCCAGTTCCCCTTTCGAGACAAGGTTGAAGCGCGCCGGATGCTGCGCAGCCGTGCACCGATTGAGTGAAAAATCTTGCCGTCCTCGTGCGCGACAAATCCCGCGCCGCCTTTGAACGGCACAGAACGACGCAGGTCAGGCCCGATCAGGGACTTAGGATGCGCGAGCTATCGTGAGGTGGTCCCGAAGACTGCTCGAAGCGCCTCACGTGAGGCCGCTTGATCCCAACGGCCTTCGGCCAACGCTGGCCTTGGCACTCCTAACGGACGGCAGTCGTCATTGACTGAGACAGGATTAAGCAATCGATGTGCCAACCGGAAATTGGGCCGCGGGCTTAAAAAACGCGTATTTCTACGTGGTTATGGTCCTATTGCAGGGTTGCCCTGATTGGGACTGATGCCCTGTATTTGTGCAGTTGCACATATGTTAGCGCCTACCGTGCCGCCTCGTCATTCCGAGACGCGCGTAGCGCAAGCCCGGAATCCATGTCGCGTCAGCTCCGGCGCTAAACGGATTCCGGGCTCGATGCTTCGCATCGCCCCAGATGACATGGGGATAGATTGGCGCCAGACCGTGCCTGCTATTTCGTCTGCGTCCGCACCGGCCGGTCCTTCAGGCCGTTGTTGTCGTAGGCCTTGCGCAGCGTGCCGTTGGCGATCGCCTCGTTCAGAAACCTGACCGCAAACGCCAGCGACAGCGGACGATTGGGTGGCACCGCTACGGCCGTGACCGTTTGCTTGAAAGTTTCATCCAGCACGCGGGTACCCGGAATCTGCTTCGCCATGGCGTTGAGCTGGTCGCGCGACAGCGCAAACGCATCGATCTCGCCATTCTTGAGCAGGCCGAAGATTTCGTCATAGGTCTGGTACCCCGTGACCTTGGCGTTCTTCAAATGCGCGATCGCGCCGCGCATCGTGGTAGTGTTGTTCACGGCAGCGACCTTGATCCCAGGTTGGTCGAGCGTTGCGAAATTTGTGACCGTCGAGCCTGGCTTGACGATGTAGGTCGCGTCCGCAACCTCGTAGATCGGGCCGAACGACATCCTGCCCTCTCGCTCCGGATCTTTCGGCAGGAAGGTGACATCCCAGGTGCCCTTCGACGCCGCATCGACGATCTGCCCGGAATTGTTGTGCGCGACATATTCGACGGGCACGCCAAGTTGCTCCGCCATCGCCTTGCCGAGATCGACCGGCACGCCAGCATAACCGGTCGCGGTCTTCGTCGACCAGAACGCGCCACCGGCCGGACTGATCGCGATCGCCACCCGCAGCTTGCCGGTCGGCGCGATCTCATCCTTGAGGGCATCGGCTGTAGCGGGCATCGTCATCATCACTGTCAATCCCAGCAAGAGACCGGCCGTTGCCGGCGAGAGTTGATTGAGCATCGGGAGCTCCTTCCCCAGCCGATCGCTGGCGTCGCATTCATCCCTTCACGGATGATCAGCGTTTCTTTTTTGCCGCAGCCGCACCTTTTGGAGCCGCAGCCGGCGTTACCGGCTCGGCCGTTTCGAACTTGCCGATCGCTATGATCTGGACGCGCGCATTGGCGGGCGACGCCGGACGATTGACATCCTGCAACTGTTCCTCACCCAGACCGAGCGCCTGAAGCCGTTTCGGCGATACCTTGAAGGTGTTCACCAGCACATCCCGGATCGATTCGGCGCGGCGCTGGCTCAGGATCAGATTGTGGTCGCGCCTTCCGGCGGATTCGACGTGGTCGACGATCAGATAGCGATAGGGCCGCGTCTTCGGATCTGTGAGCGCGTCCGCGATGCTGCCGATGGTCTGATAAGAGGCCGGCCGGATCAGGGAGGAATCCTGGTCGAACACGACGTCGACACGGATTTGCGGCAGCTTCGTCAGTTGCGGCGCGATCGGCGGGCGCTTCTGCGGCTGGGCGTCCGCTCTCGCCTTGATGCGGTCGGCGGCCTGCTGGCGCAACGCAGCCAAATCGATATCCGACTCGGCTTCGACGGCAAGCTTCTCAATGATGTCCCCGCTCGACATGGCGGTTTGCGTCCGCCCAGGCGTCATCGGAAAGGTAAACAGAGCCAAGGCGCCCAGCACGAGACCGATGCCGCGCAACTTTTCGTCCCAAAGCATCAGCGGTACCCCGCTGCGCTGATCGCCTTGTTGCAGTTGGGGGTGGCCTTCTTGGTGGACTCCAACAGGCATTGCAGGCCCTTGACGGGATCCTGGCGAACCTCGCCGCAAAGCTTGTTCAATTCCCAATTGCACAGTTTCACAAGGGAGGTGCGCGCGGTAATGCGCTGCTGGATGGCGCCAAGAGCCTGGGGATAATCGGTCTTGCACTTCGCCGACACCACGTCCTGGTTGCGGCCCAGGCATTCCTTGAGGCGCGTCGCGTCGAGATTGACGCCGCGGCAATTGTCGTCGATGTCCTTGCCGCAGCTCGCGGCCAGCATGGCCGCGGCCTCCTCGAATTTCATGGTCTGGGCCGCCGCCAGCGACGGCATAAATATCGCAATGATGAACAGGAAAAGCCGGATTCGGGTCATGCGCGCACCTCACACAAGGAGGGTGGCGATGGTCAAGTGTTCTGTTTGAGTTCACGGCCGCACGGCGGAGCTATTGCGCCGCAACAAATCGTCACGGAGACTCGTCTACGCAAAGGCTTCGCCGGGCAAGCAAGCCCGGCCATGACGGAAAGTGGCGCATGATCAATTGATTAGTGATGTCACGGCGCGGTTTGCGCCGCCGGTACCTTGATCTCCTGCGGCAGGATGATCGCCGCCACGATCACCAAAAGGCACAGCGCGCCGAACGCCTGCAGCATGGTGACAAAACCGCCCTTTTCATAGAGCCAGGCCACCAGCGCGACGGAGGCGCCGGCAGCGGTGAAGCCGACGAAGTAGCGCACCGAATAGGCGCGCGAGCGCCATTCCTCGGTGGTGTACTTGCCAACCATGGCGTCATTGACGGTGACCTGACCGAACGCGCCCATCACGATGCCGATGGAGGCGATAATCAGCGGCAGGTTCGACAGCGTCGCCGCGAAATACATGAACGGCGCCAGCAGAAACGACAGCGGCAGCATCACGGTCTTCAGCGAGTAATGGTCGATCAACTTGCCGATGGTGTACTGCGTCATCGCGCCGAACACATAGACGCCAGCCGCGATCACCCCGAGCAGGGCCGGACTGTTGGTCAGGCCGGCCAGCCGCTCGGCGAACAGTTTCGGCATCGCCACGGTGATGGCGTTAAACGTCGTGGATATCGCGATCACCACGATCAAAAGCGCCAAAAACACCCGCCACATGTCTTCTTTCGCCACTCGCGCCTGTGCTGCGGCCTGCCTGGTGCCCGTTCGGTCCTCGTGCACCACCATCAGCGCAAAGGCCACGCCGATCAGGATCGTGACGATTCCCGGCGCGATGAAGGCCCAGCGCCAGCCGAGATATTGCCCGATCACGCCGGTGACCAGCGCCGAGGACGCCACGCCGAGATTGCCCCAGACGCCGTTCAGGCCCATCTCGCGGCCGAGTTTGTCGGCATAGGACACGATCATTGCGGTACCGACCGGATGATAGATCGAGGCGAACAGGCCGATCGCCAGCAGCGCCGCGCCGAGTTGCAGCGGCGTCTGCACGAAGCCGACGGCGATCATCGAGGCGCCGATGCCTGAGAAGAAAATCACCATCATGTGGCGCCGGCTCCAGCGATCGCCGAGCCAGCCGGTGACGAGCGAGCCAGCGCCGAAGGCAACGAAACCCGGGGTCGCGTAAGGCAACAGTTCCGAATAGGCCATGCCGAGCGCCGGGCCCATGATGATGACGGCGGCGGCAAAGATCAGCATCGAATAATGGTCGATGAAATGGGCGGCGTTGACGAAAGTGATCACCCGGCTGGGGCTGTTCATGGTCGATTCCCGAATCCCGTAATTTTCCGAAATAGGTTATACGGGGTTGCCCTGACGGGATGTCGCCAATGAATATCGCCGAAAAGCCAATTGCCGCCATTATCGGGCGCCGCATCTCGACCGGCGACGGCATCCACATGATCGCCAACAGCTACCGGAAGGGCGTCCGGCTCGACACCCACATGCACCGCGAGGCACAGCTCGTCTATGCGGCGAAGGGCACCATGCAGGTGACGACGCCAAAGGGTCGCTGGCTGGTGCCGCCGGACCGCGCGGTATGGGTGCCCGCGCTATCGGAGCATGCGATCGACGTGCTCGCCGATATCGAGATGCGGACGCTCTATTTCGAACTCGACTGGCTGCAGCGCGAAGTGCGCAGCCACAGCCTGGATGCGGAATTCGTGGTGCGGGTGTCGCCGCTGCTGCATCAGACCATCCTGGCTTTGTTCGACGATCGTGGCGACCGCGAGCGAACCGAGCTTCTGCTACGACTTGCCATTATGGAGCTCGACCAGGCCGAAGATTCGGCGACCTTCATCCCGCTGCCGCGGGAGCCGCGCTGCCGGCGCGCCGCGGACATCGTGCTGACGGACCCGACCGGCGATCATGAGATCGAAACGCTGGCGCGCGAGGTCGGCACCTCGGTGCGGACGCTGTCGCGGCTGTTCTCGGCCGAGACGCAATTGAGCTTCAAGAGCTGGTGCCAGCGCGCCCGGATTGCAGCGGCGATCGAGAAGCTGTCGACGGATGCCAGCGTGTCCGTCAAGCAGCTTGCCTCGGATTTGGGCTATGCCAGCGTGCCGGCGTTTTCCCATGCTTTCCGGCAGGTTACCGGCAAAACACCAACGGAATTCGCCGGGAAGGAGTGAGGCGGTGACATTGTATTGTCGTCATTGTCAGCGAAGCGGGTAATCTAGTATTCAAGGACGATGGCTCAACGAAGGGGCTGCCGCTCGTTCATCTTGATTGTGATCGGCACCGGCCTAAATTCGATGTAAAATTCCGCAAAACCCCCGCTGGATTCGACCCGCCACATGGCCAATGCCTTTTTCTCTGATCTTCTCGCGACGATATCAGAACGCGGCCGCACGCTGCTGCGGCGGGCCGGACCGTCCGACGACGGCCAGAACGCTTCGGAGCTGATCGAATTGTGCGAAGCCCTGCTGTCGGGCCGCGGCGAAGCTTCCGGCACCGCGATGGCGCGCGAGGTGCTCGATCGCTACCACGACCTCGACGCCGCCGGCCGGCTCGCCTTCTTCGAAGCGCTGGCGCGCAATTTCGGTCCCGATCGCGAGAAGCTGTCGCAGGCGATCGAGAACTGGCGCAGCCAGCCCAACGACAGCGATGCCAGCGACCTTCATTTTGCTTCCGAGCCGCGCCGGCAGGAATTGGTCCGCCGGCTCAACCGCGCGCCCGGCGGCACCAGCGATTTGGTGGCGATGCGCGCCGACCTGCTTTCCCTGATGAAGGGCAACAAGGATCTGGCCGCGCTCGATCGCGACGTGGTGCATTTGCTGTCTTCTTGGTTCAACAGGGGATTTCTCGTGCTGCGCAGGATAGACTGGTCGACGCCAGCCAATATTCTGGAACAAATCATTCGTTACGAAGCGGTGCACGAAATCCGCGACTGGAACGATTTGCGCCGCCGCATCGATCCCGTCGACCGGCGTTGTTACGCCTTCTTCCACCCCCAGTTGAACGACGAACCGCTGATCTTCGTCGAGGTCGCGCTGACCGAGACGATACCGACTGCGATCGCGCCGCTGCTCGCCGCCGAGCGGCAGCCGGTGCCGATCGAACGCGCGCGCACCGCGGTGTTCTATTCGATCTCGAATACGCAGAAAGGGTTGGGCGGCATTTCCTTCGGCAGCTTCCTGATCAAGCAGGTGGTCGAGGAATTGCGGCGCGAACTGCCGAAGCTCGACACCTTCATCACGCTGTCGCCGGTGCCAGGCTTCATGCAATGGCTGAAACAGGCCGACGATGTTCCGGTGAGCGACGAGGAGCGGATACTGCTCGAAAGCCTCGACAAGCCGGACTGGTTCGAGAATGCCGAACTAACCGCGCAATTGCGCGCTGTGCTGGAGCCGCTGGCGGCGCATTATTTCCTGAAAGCCCGCACACCGAAGGGCCGGCTGGTCGATTCGGTGGCCCGCTTCCACATCGGCAACGGTGCACGGCTGGAGAAGATCGACTGGCTCGGCGACCTCTCGCCCAAGGGCTTGCGGGAATCTGCCGGCATCATGGTCAATTACCTCTACCGGCTCGAGGACATCGAGAAGAACCACGAGGCCTACGCCAACCAGGGCGAGATCGCCGCATCAAGTGCGGTGAAGAAACTGCTGAAGACCGAAGGCCGGCGGTTACTGGACATGCGGCTCTCGTAGAACGGCGCGGAGCCCCCTCGCGATGACGGTCATTTGGAGCGACAGCCGCGACGACGTCGATTGGCAGGAACTCGAAGCCCTCTATCGGGCCGCCCCGCTCGGCAACAAGAATGCAGCCGATCTCGAACTGGTGTTCGGCAACAGCATGTTCTGCTGCTTTGCCCGCGATGGCGGCCAGCTCGTTGGCGCCGGCCGTGTTCTGGCTGACGGACGCGATTGCGCCTATCTCTGTGATGTCGCGGTTTTGCCGAGCCATCAGGGAACTGGTCTCGGAAAACAACTTATTGAAAGACTGCTCGCCAAATCGCAAGGACACGCCAAGATAATCCTTTATGCGGTCGCCGGCCGCGAGCCGTTGTATGCAAAGTTTGGCTTCCTGCGGATGAAGACAGCGATGGCAATCTTCAGGAACCGGCAATCAGCCATCGACAAGGGGCTGTTGGCCGAGAGTTGATGGCCAGCACATCCCAAAATGAAGTAAGCCCGAATCGATGTGATCCGTCACCCTGAGGCGGCTGTGCGCAGCACGGCCCTCGAAGGGCGACGGCCACTAGCCGGGCCGCTCATCCTTCGAGACGCGCTCCGCGCTCCTCAGGACGACGGGGATGAAGCGCGCGCATTGCTGCGAGTTGAAGTCTTGCGTGGCTCAACGCCCTACGCCGCCAGCGCCTTCATTTCCTTATAGAGATCGGATTTTCCCTCGAATCCGATGCCCGGCAAATCCGGCATGGTGATGTGGCCGTTCTCGACACGGACGCCATCCGGGAAGCCGCCATAAGGCTGGAACAGATCGGGATAGCTCTCGTTACCGCCAAGGCCGAGGCCCGCCGCGATGTTGAGCGACATCTGGTGGCCACCGTGGGGGATGCAGCGGCTCGGCGACCAGCCGTGCGTCTTCAGAACGGCCAGCGTGCGCTGGTATTCGCATAAGCCATAGGACAGCGCGCAATCGAACTGCAGCCAGTCGCGATCGGGCCGCATGCCACCATAGCGGATCAGGTTTTTCGCGTCCTGATGGCTGAACAGGTTTTCGCCGGTCGCCATCGGCGCGGGATAGAACTCGGCGAGCGCCGCCTGCAGCGCGAAGTCGAGGGGATCGCCGGCCTCCTCGTACCAGAACAGCGGATACTCCCGCAGCATTTTGGCGTAGGCGATCGCGGTCTCCAGGTCGAAGCGGCCGTTGGCGTCGACGGCGAGTTGCGCGTCCTTGCCGATCTCCTTCAGCACGGCTTCGATGCGCTCGCGGTCTTCCGCGATCGGCGCACCGCCGATCTTCATCTTGACGACGTTGTAGCCGCGGTCGAGATAGCCGCGCATCTCGCCGCACAGCGCCGACAGGTCCTTGCCCGGATAATAGTAACCGCCGGCGGCATAGACGAACACGCGCGGATTGGCCTGCCGGCCGTGGCGCTCAGCGAGCAGCCGGAACAGCGGCTTGCCCGCGATCTTCGCCACCGCATCCCACACCGCCATGTCGATGGTGCCGACGGCGACCGAGCGCTCGCCATGGCCGCCGGGCTTCTCGTTCGACATCATCGCCGCCCAGATCTTGTCGGGGTCGAAATTGTCACCCGATGCGTCGAGCAGCGTCTTCGGATCGGCCTCCTTCAGCCTCGGCGCAAAGCGTTCGCGGATCAGGCCGCCCTGCCCGTACCGGCCATTGGAATTGAAGCCGTAGCCAACGACGCGCTTGCCGTCGCGCACCGCGTCCGTGACGACGGCAACCAGGCTCGTCGTCATTTTAGTGAAATCGATATAGGCGTTGCGGATCGGCGAGGAGATCGGTTTCGTGATTTCGCAGACGTCGACGATGCGGACGGACATGGTTTGGCTTTCAGTCGCTGGTTTTTCCGGTCGTGGATGGCCGGGCTTGTCCCGGCCATCCAGGTCTTTCTTGCGGCGACACTGTCAAGACGTGGATGCCCCGGGACAAGCCCGGGCATGACGGGTGTGTGGTGCACGCGCAGCGCCGTTGGCTCAGGACTTCGCTTTGTCGCGGAAATACGGCTCGACCGGGCCGTGCACCTTGATGGTCAGCGGGTTGCCGTGGCGGTCCTTGGCATTGCCGGCGGTGACGCGCACCCAACCCTCGCTAATGCAATATTCCTCGACATTAGTCTTCTCGACGCCCTTGAAGCGAATGCCGACATCGCGCGCGAGGATCTCGGCGTTGTAATACGGGCTGTTCGGATCGACCGAGAGACGGTCGGGGAATTGGTCGCTCATTGCTTTATTGGTCTCGCTCACAGCAGTGCCTCGATTTCTTTTCTGATTCCCTCGGGCGTCGCGGTCGGCGCGTAACGCCCGACGACCCTGCCCGACCGGTCGACCAGGAATTTGGTGAAATTCCATTTGATCGACGAACCCAACAATCCCGATTTCGCGTTCTTCAGATGGTTGAACAATGGATGCGCATGGCTGCCGTTAACATCGATCTTGGCGAACATCGGAAACGTCACGTCATACTTGCCCGCACAGAATTGCTCGATCTGTTTGGCATCGCCCGGCTCCTGCCCGCCGAACTGGTTGCAGGGAAAACCGAGCACCGCAAAGCCGCGCGGCGCCAGTTCACGATGCAGTTGCTCCAGGCCTTTATATTGCGGCGTGAACCCGCAGGCGCTCGCGGTATTGACGATCAGGAGCACCTGACCCTCGAACCGTTTCAGCGGAACTTCTTCGCCGGCGAGCGACTGCGCCGAGAAATCGTAAACGCCTGGCATGTCCCTCTCTATCAGCCGGCAGGGTCGATCGCTGCCGAGGGCGTTCCGCCGGCTTCAACCGCCTCGCCCGCGGCGAGACAGAGATCTTCGCGATAGCGCCCGGAAACCAGTTGCACGCCGACGGGAACGCGTCCCACCAGTCCGGTCGAAACCGTTAGCCCAGGCAGGCCCATGAAGGGAATGGCGATCTGCGGCAATTGCGCATGCCAGACGCGCGCAAACGACGCCTCGTCCTTGCGGTCGAGCTGATCCGGGAACGGCAATTCGCCGGATACCGGCATCAGCAGCACGGCATATTGTTCGAAGAACGCCAGCCATTCGCGCGTCAGCGTCGCGCGCCGCGTCAGCGCTTTCGACAGGTCGAACGGATGCACCTTGGCGCGGTTGCCGCGCAGGCACGCCAGCGCGCCGGGATCGCCTTCGCGCTCGGCGGCTTCGAGCTGCGCCTCATAGCCATCGCCGAGCCAGAGTTTTGTCTGCAGATCGGCGGCCTCGCGCAGCGGCGGCGTATCGGCGATTTCTTCGACCATCCAGCCCGCCCGATCGAGCCGCTTGCCGGCGTCCGCCACCGCGGCCTTCACTTCGAGCACAGGATCGAGGCCGCCAGGATTGAGACACATCGCGACGCGTTTCGGCATTGCCGGACCTTCGAGCGGCGCGGGCACCCACCAGGGATCGCGATAGTCCCGCGCCGACATCGCTGCCAGCGCGATTCTGATATCGCCGATGGTGCGGGCCAGCGGACCTGATACGGCGCTGATCTGCGGCCCGATCGGCCGTTCGGGAAGCGCCGCGTTGAACGCGGCGATGCGTCCCATGGTCGGCCGCAGGCCGTGCACGCCACAGGCATAAGCCGGATAGCGGATCGATCCCGCAATGTCGGTGCCGTGCGCGATATGCCCGATGCCGGCCGCGACCGCCGCCCCCGCGCCGCCGGATGAGCCGCCCGGCGTGATGCCGGGGTCACGGGGATTCTTGGTATCGCCATGGATGAGGTTGGTGGTGAACCAGCGATAGGAGAACGCCGGGCAATTGGTGCGTCCGAGAATGACGGCGCCTGCCTTGCGCAAATTGTCGATCACCGGGCTGTTGCTCTTGGCGATCGCGTCGCGCTGCAGCTTGAGCCCGTTGGTGGTGGCAAAGCCTTGCTGGTCGATATTGACCTTCACCGTAACAGGCACGCCGCCCAGCGGACCGGCATCTGCGCCGCGCGCGATGGCGGCATCGATGTCGGCAGCCTGAGAAAGAACGTCCTCGGGTCTGTGATCGACGACAGCATTGATTTTGGGATTCACCGCGTCGAGCCGCGACAGCGCCGCGGCCGCCGCCTCTTTCGCCGAGACTTTTTTCGACCTGATCAGCGAGGCCATTTCCGCAGCCGACAGGCGCCATAGATCTTGCATGCAAAACTCCATCCGGTTGTCGCCCTTGTAGCGCCGGGCGCGGGGCAATGCCAGCGGGGCCGCGGTCCGGATTTAGCGCATGCGGGCGATGTAATAGGCGAGATCGGCGATCTGCTCTGAGGTGACGGACGCCATGACGTCAGCCATGCTGGCGTCATAGCCGTGGCGGCTGTTGTCCTTGTACTCGCCAAGCGTCTTGGCGAGGTAGTCCTCGCGCTGGTTGGCGATGCGCGGGACGTTTTCCTTCCCCGACATATCTGGGTTATGGCAGGTGTCGCAGCGGTGCTGCTGCACCAGTGCCTGGCCGCGCTGCATGCGCGCCGGCTCGCCATTTTCCCCGGGCGGCGCAGGCTTCGGCATCTTGGCGATGAAGTCGGAGAACAGGCGAAGGCCGTCGTCGGTCAGCGGCTTCGTCATCTCGTTCATCGGCTCGAAGACGCGCAGCCTCTCGCGGAACATGAAGAGCTGGATCAGCGTATAAGGCGCCTGCTGGCCGCCAAGCGAGGGCGTGTTCTCGATTTCCGATTGGCCTTTCTCACCGTGACAGGCGAGGCATGGCGCCATGCGTTGTTCGATGGTTTGAGCGTTGGCGCACACTGTGATCGAGGCAAACGCAATCGCCGTTATTGTTTTACGCATCCGCCTACTCCGCACTTCCGTCATTGCGAGGAGCTACGCGACGAAGCAATCCACGGCCCCGCAAGTGGAGAAATGGATTGCTTCGCTTCGCTCGCAATGACGATTTTGCTGGACTACGACTTCCCCGCCGTCTTCTGCTTGCCGTAGGTGATGCGATAGACGGCGCCGTTGTAGTCGTCGGAGACCAAGAGCGAGCCGTCCTTCATCTGCAGCACATCGACCGGGCGGCCGATATATTTGTTGTCCTCGAGGAAGCCCGTGATGAACGGCTCCAGCGACCTCATGGTGCCGTCCTTGTTCAGCTTGGCGATGACGACGTCGCCACCGACTTTTTTGGTGCGATTCCATGAGCCGTGCCGGGCGATGATCGCCGCGTTCTTGTAGGCTTTCGGGAACATGTTACCGGTGTAGAAGCGGATGCCGAGCGCTGCAGAATGTGGGCCCAACAGCCCTACCGGCGCGGTGTATTCGCTACAGGATTTGCCCCAGCCGAATTCGGGATCGACGATGTTGCCCTGCAGACAGAACGGCGCGCCGAAATGCTCGCCGACCTTGGTGATCCGGTTGAGCTCGTCCTCGGGCACGTCTTCCGACATCCAGTCGCGACCGTTGTCGGTGAAGTAGAGCTGCTTGGTCTCCGGATGCCAATCGAAGCCGACAGTGTGGCGAACACCGCGAACGATCACTTCCGCGCCCGAGCCGTCGAGATTCATCCGGCGGATCAGGCCATGCTCGTCATCGTTCAGCACGTTGTTGCCGGGCTGGCCGACGGGAGCGTAGAGCTTGTTGTCGGGACCGATGGCGATGAACTTCCAGCCATGGGCCTCGTCCTTCGGCAGCTTATCGAAGATCACGGTTGGCTTCGGTGGGTTATCCAGATTGTCTTCGACCTTTTCGATCTTGGAGATCCTGGACAGTTCAGCGATGTAGAGCGTGCCGTCCTTGAAGGCGACGCCGTTCGGCCGGTATAGGCCGGAAGCCAGCACCTTGACCTCGCGTTTGCCGTCCTTGTTGACGATGGCATGGACCTTGTCGACCAGGCGGCTGCCGACGAACACCGTGCCCTTGTCGCCGAGCGCGAGCGAGCGGGCGTTCGCCACGCCGGCGGCATAGACCTCGATGTTGAAACCGGCCGGCACCTTGAGCTTCGCGGTCGGCAATTTGTCCGGCGCCGCGGGTATCGGCGGCGGCGCGATCGGCGCCAGCTTGGCGGCGGCATCATTGCCCGCGGGACGTCCGATCAGGGGCGATCCCGGCGGAAGCGTGGGCGAGGCCGCAGTACCGGCGGGCGGCGGCGCGCCAGCAGCCGGCGGCTGGGCAGCCGGCGGCGTAGCAGGCTGCTGGGCGGCAGCCGGCGGTTCGGCGGACTGCTGGGCAGCGGCGCTTAGCATGAAGGCACTCAAAAATGCGCCGGACAGCAGCACGCTGCGCGGCACCGACAAATAGCTCATCATGGGCGTTCTCCCTGGCGGAAGCCTTTCTCTTTGCGCGGGCACGCATGACGCCGGCACCGGAGGCTTTCCCGGCCGTCACTCTCCAATATTTATCCGCCGGTGCGCAATCGCAAAACATGCGCCCGGAAGTTGCTTCGCAAACCGAGCGAGCACGAAGCTCCGGCGCCGGTCGGCTCAGCGCGCAATCAGTGTCTGGTGATGGGGCCGCCGGGCGCATCGAGAATCGCTTCGGCGAACGGAAACTCCAGCACGATCTCACCATCGTCGTCGGTGACTTCGATGGTGGCGCTGAGAAGCGCACCGTCGGCGCCATCGGTCTTGAGCAGTTCCCGGATCATGGCACGCGCCATTTCCCAGGCACGATCGGGATCCCTAAGCACTTCGCCGTCGGGATCGGAAATCAGCTCATCGCCGATACGGGTGTTGAAGTAATATCGCGGCATCGGCGAAAACCTGGCTCCGGTTGAGCCCCCGCAACCGGAGGGCCCTGTCTCAAAAGTTCCTTATCCGGAGCCGGCAGCGCTCCGTCGCACCCAGAATTGCCATTCGCGGTGGTGCGAACAACCGCGAAATGCTTGATCCCACGCCGTTTTGACCAAGGCCTCCGCACAACTCCGTGAATTCTTCTTCGCGGCGCAGCATAAACAAATAGAGGTTCCAGGCAAAAGATTTAACTGGCGAACTTTTTGATCCGCAGTACCTTAACAGACCAGGGCGAAATTCGTCCGGCAGCAAAAAGGAGCACCAAATGGCCTGGAAAGCACCGAAAATCGCCGAAGTATCGGTCGGCATGGAAATCAACATGTATATGTGCGCCACCCGCAAATAAGCGGCAGCGCGTATCAATCTCACGCAGGTGGACTTCCGGGCCTGACACGTTCGCGAGAGCGGAGCTGTGTCCTGGGCTGGATCCACCTCGTGGCGTTTTTGGTTTGTATCTTCGAGTTTCGTATCTCCAGGAGACGGATCATGCTTCGCGTCGTCGTCCTGGGCGCCGCGGCTGGCGGCGGCGTTCCGCAGTGGAATTGCGGATGTCCGGTGTGCCGGAAAGCACGAAGCGATCATCCCGAATTGCGGAGCACCCAGGCTTCCATCGCGGTTAGCGCCGACGGCGAGCACTGGTTTCTCGTCAACGCCTCGCCCGACCTGCGCCAGCAGGTGACTGCAACGCCGCAGCTTCATCCCAAGGCAGGACAGCTCAGACACAGCCCGATCGCCGGCGTGATCCTGACCAATGGCGAAATCGATGCCGTCGCGGGACTGTTGTCGATGCGCGAAGGTTCACCCTTCACACTTTATGCGCATGAACGGGTACTTGCGATTCTCAGATCCAACAGCATCTTCAATGTGCTGAACGAGAAAAACGTGAAGCGGCGGCCGATCGAGATCGACAAGGCGTTCGAGCCGGCGTTGCCCGACGGCAGGCCGTCAGGCATTGAGGTGCTTCCGTTCGCGGTTCCCGGCAAGAGCGCGTGGTATCTCGAAGGCAAAGCGCATCCGGCAGGCGGCGATGGCGCGGGTGATACGCTGGGCTTGCGGATTCTGGACAAAGGAAGCGGCAAGTATTTCTATTTTCTGGCCGCCTGTGCACGCGTGACCGACGATCTCAAATCGCGCCTTTCGGGCGCTGCTCTGGTGTTTTTTGACGGCACCGTGTGGCGCGACGATGAATTGATCGCAGCCGGCCTCGGCACCAAGACAGGACAAAGCATGGGCCATATTTCGATGTCGGGCGATCATGGCGCGATCGAGAGCCTTGCCGATCTCGACGTCGGAACGAAGATGTTCCTGCATATCAACAACTCCAACCCTGCTCTGCTGCGCGGCTCGGACGAGCGCAAGGCCGTGGAGCAGGCTGGCTGGCACATCCCCGCTGACGGAACGGAGATCAAGCTGTGAACGTCGTCGCTGCGCCCGGAATGACCGCCCTATCGATCGGCAAGGGCATTACGCTCAACAGCGCCGAGGAACTGGAGGCGACCCTCCGCCATATCGGCGCGACGCGCTATCATAGCTTGCATCCGTTCCATCGGCTGCTGCATGGCGGCAAACTTAACAAGGGACAGGTGCAGGCCTGGGCACTGAACCGCTATTATTACCAGAGCACGATCCCGCTGAAGGATGCGATGGTGATCTCGCGGTTCCGCGACCGTGCGACCCGGATCGAATGGCGGCACCGCATTGAGGATCACGATGGCGATGTGGGCAGCGAAGGCGGCATCGAGCGCTGGCTCAAACTGACCGAGGGGCTCGGGCTCGACAGCGCCTATGTGGAATCGACCGAAGGCATCCTGCCGGCAACACGGTTTGCGGTGGAGGCCTATGTGCATTTCTGCCGCGACAAGACGCCGCTGGAGGCCATCGCTTCCTCGCTGACGGAACTATTCGCGCCGAACCTGCACGAAGAGCGCATCTCCGGCATGCTGCAGCACTACGATTTCGTCAATCCTGAGATCATGAGCTATTTCAGCCGCCGCCTGACCCAAGCGCCGCGCGATGCCGGTTTTGCGCTGGAATACGTCAAGGCGAACGCAAAAACGCCGGCCGAGCGCGAGGCGGTCTGCAACGCGCTGATCTTCAAGACCAATGTGCTATGGGTTCAGCTCGACGCGCTGTATCATGCCTATGTCGAGGGCCACATACCGCCCGGGGCATTCGTGCCCCAAGGAAGCTAACAAGGAAGCTAACAAGGAAATTGACAAAGGGAACTGGCGATCGATGGCTTTAAGCCGCAACATCAGTGTCAGCGAGGCGAGCCGGCCGAAATTGCCGCGCCACGCCCGCTTGAAGTTCGATGAGACGCGGCAGGTCTGGGTGATCCTGGCGCCGGAGCGGGTGCTGGCGCCGGATGAGATCGCAGTTGAGGTGTTGCAACTTTGCGATGGCGTGCGCAGCGTCGCCGATATGGTCGACCAGCTTGCAGCCAAATATGCCGCGCCGCGCGAGGCGATTTTAGCCGACGTCATTGCGATGCTGCAGGACCTCGCCGACAAGGGCTTTCTGACCGAAGCGCGTGAGAAGGCGTCATGAGCGACATTCTCGCAGACGGCAAGACAGCCGGCACCGCGCCCAGTGACGGGCTCGCGGTTCTGGAATCGCAACGCTCCACCGCGGAGACGTTCGGCATTCCCTTGGCCGTGCTCGCCGAGCTGACGCACCGCTGTCCGCTGCAATGCCCCTATTGCTCCAATCCGGTCGAGCTCGACCGTGCAGGCAGCGAGCTGACGACTGCGGAATGGAAGAAGGTCTTGAGCGAACTCGCCGAAATCGGCGTGCTGCAAATCCATTTCTCCGGTGGCGAGCCGACCGCGCGCAAGGACCTGGTGGAGCTGGTACAGCACGCAACCGATGTCGGGCTGTATAGCAATCTCATTACCTCGGCTGTGCTGTTGACCAAGGAAAAACTTTCGGCGCTCGCCGATGCCGGGCTCTGCCATGTGCAGATCAGTTTCCAGGGCAACGAGCCCATCGTGGCCGATCGCGTCGCCGGATTGAAGAACGCGCATGAGAAGAAGATCGAAGCCGCAAAATGGACACGCGAGCTCGACCTGCCGCTGACAGTCAACGCGGTCATGCACCGCCAGAATTTGCACCAGCTCTCCGACATCATCCAGATGGCGGTCGATCTCGACGCCGACCGGCTGGAAGTTGCCAACGTCCAGTATTACGGCTGGGCCTTGAAGAACCGCGCGGCGCTGATGCCGACCCTCGAACAGATCGAGGAAACCAGCCGTATCGTCGAGGAAGCCGCGAGGCGCCTGAAGGGCATCCTCGCCATCGACTATGTGTTGCCGGATTATTATGCGCTGCGGCCGAAGAAATGCATGGGCGGCTGGGGCCGGCAGTTTTTCAACATCTCGCCCGCGGGCAAGGTGCTGCCCTGCCACGCCGCGGAAAGCATCACCGGGCTCAAATTCGAATCCGTCCGCTCAAACCATTCGATCGCCTGGATCTGGCAGAACTCGGAAGCCTTCAACCGCTATCGCGGCACCGGCTGGATGCCCGAGCCGTGCAAGAGCTGCGAGTTCCGCGAAATCGATTTCGGCGGCTGCCGCTGCCAGGCTTTTGCGCTGACGGGCGACGCCGGCAATACCGATCCGGCCTGCACGCTGTCGCCGATGCACGAGCAGATCTTCAAGGACGCCCAACGCGAGGCTGCCGCGCATCAGGACCGTTTCCTCTACCGCAATTTCGCCGGCGGCACGCTGGAGACGGAAGGCAAACATGGCGCCTGATGCCGACGCCGGCAAATCCATCAAACGCGCCGACCCCTTTGCGCCGCTGACATCGGAGCAGCTCGCGGTCGGCGACGGCCACGACATCTATGTCGAGAGCATCGGCCGGCCTGATGGCACTCCAGCGGTCTATCTGCATGGCGGGCCCGGCAGCGGCTGCCAGCCGGACCACCGCCGGCTGTTCGATCCCGAACGTTTTCATGCGGTGCTGTTCGACCAGCGTGGCGCCGGCCGCAGCCGCCCCAAAGGTCGTCGCGAAGCCAACACCTTGCCGCATCTGATCGCGGATATGGAAATGATCCGCGAGAAATTTGGCTTTGAGCGCTGGATGATCGTCGGCGGCTCCTGGGGCGCGACTCTGGCGCTGGCCTATGCGCAGGCCCATCCCGACCGCATCAGCGGCATCGTGCTTCGCGCTACTTTCCTGGGCACGATCGAGGAAATCGAGAACGGTTTTCTAAAAGTGCTGCCTCGGTTCTATCCCGGGCTTTACGACGACTTCATGAGCGTGCTGCCCGAAGGCGAGCGCGCGCAACCGCTGCAGGCCTATTTCCGCCGTATCCTCGATTCCAATCCCGACGTGCATATTCCTGCCGCTCGGGCATGGGGCGAAACCGAACGCATTCTTTCCGAACACACGCCGAACCGTACGCGGCTCGATCTGCCGGCGCTGAATTCGTCGCGTAACATGCCGGCCACGCCGTTTATGGAAGCGCACTACTTCGCCAATGACTGCTTCATGCAGCCGAGCCGATTGTTGCGCGAAGCGGACAAGCTTAAAGGCATCCCCGGCATCATCGTGCAGGGCCGCTACGACCTGCTGTGCCCGCCTGCGACCTCGCATGCGCTTGCTGCCGTGTGGCAGGAAGCCGAAATCCGCTTTGTCGAGGGCGCCGGCCACACGCTGTACGATCCCGGCGTCCGCGACGCCGTGATGAAGGCAACCGCGGACATGGCGTCGAGAACTGGCAAACAGGAACAATAAAATGCCGATCGCCGGAAAGGGCATGCTGCTGACGTCGATGAATATCGATGCCGAGCACGAAGCCGAGTTCAACCGCTGGTATGATCGCGAACATCTCGAAGAGCGCGTCGCCATAGATGGTTTTCTCGAAGCCCGCCGCTATGTCGCGCATGATGGCAACCCGAAATATCTCAGCCTTTATTCCACTGAAAGCTTCGAGGTGCTGGACAGCCCGGCCTATCGCACCGCCCTGGCGAACCAGACGGCGTGGTCAAAGGCCAACATCGCCCGCTTCCAGAACATGATCCGGGCGGTGGCACGCATCACGGTCAGCCGCGGCACCGGCCGCGGCGCTGCGCTCGGCATTGTCCGGCTGCGTCCCCAGGCCGGCGGCGAGGACAAACTGCGTGCTGCGCTTGTCGAGCAACTCGATCCCACCCAGCTCGACGGCATCATCTCCCTGCACTTGATCGAGAGCGACCCGGCGCTGTCGAAGCCGATCACCGACGATCCCTCCACGCCCAATCCCGGCGCCGGCGATTGGTTCGTATTGATCGATGCGACGGGTGTGGATGCGGTGCCTGAGGCAATGCTGCGCTTCAGCGGCAATATCGCATTGAAGCCGCTCGTGGTCTCGAGCGGAATCTACCGGCTGATGTGGGATCTGGCGAAGAGCGATATCGGCTAGACGCTTTCGCTGCTACCGATGGGTGCGGAGAGCTTGGGCGGCCATCCGACCCGGCTGGCGCGGCTCGACAGGAATCCCTGATATAGCGCTGTGCCGGCCGTTCCAAACAGCATGCGTCGAATACGCCGGTAAGAGACCACCGATGAAGACGCTGTTAACGCAATGTGTGTAAAGCGGTGGCCGGGAATTTGCCTTTTGGCAAGCGCTGCTCGGTTCGAAGCGGGCCCCACGGCCAGTGCTTGCGCGACTTGGCTTCGATTCTTCTTCTCCTAATGGTCGAAGGCCTTGATAAGGCGGATGAGAACTTCCGCCGAAGTCTCTAGCATCGCTTTCAATTACCTTGCTGATGTTCTTTCTCAGATGTGTGATGATCGCCCCGAAGCGCTCTCTAGGTGCTGGGCGACCAATCGGTTGAGGATGCGCTTGGTGACGTTACCGGTTCCCGGTATTTTCAACCGTAACTGGAGTTGAGATGCATGGCGGAAAAGTCCGCGGGCCGTATCGCCGAGATTTTCGCCGCCTTCCTCAAACTGGGGCTGACATCGTTCGGCGGGCCAATCGCGCATCTCGGCTACTTCAGGGCGGAATTCGTCGAGCGGCGGAAATGGCTGAGTGAAAGCAGCTACGCCGATATCGTTGCGCTCTGCCAGTTCTTGCCGGGCCCGGCCTCCAGCCAGGTCGGCTTTACGCTTGGCATCCTTCGCGGCAACGGCCTACTCGGCGGGCTGGCAGCGTGGTTCGCTTTCACGATGCCATCCGCGCTCATCATGTTTGCCTTCGCAGTCAGTGCGACAGCCCTCACGGGCCCGTTCGCGGAGGGCCTTCTCCACGGCCTGAAGCTGGTCGCGGTCGCCGTGGTCGCGCAGGCGATCTGGGGCATGGCAAACAGCCTGACGCCGGACCGCGAACGGGCTGCCATCGCGCTCGCCGCTGTTGCAATCGTGGTGTTCATCGGCGGATCGTTTGGGCAGATCGGCGCGATCGCGCTCGGGGCGCTGGCCGGGCTCTGGCTGTGTCGCGCTGATGGGCCCACGGCAACGGGCCAGCTCGGCTTTTCCGTGTCACCTCGACACGGCATGGCCGCACTCGTGCTGTTCGCAATTCTGTTCCTGGTCACGCCCTTGGTGACGGCAAAAACCGGCTCGCAAGGGCTTGCCCTGTTCGACGCCTTCTATCGTTCCGGCGCCCTGGTGTTCGGCGGCGGCCATGTCGTGCTGCCGCTATTGCAGGCGGAAGTCGTAACGCCGGGCTGGGTCAGCAACGCGGATTTCCTCGCCGGCTACGGCATGGCGCAAGCGGTGCCCGGACCGCTGTTCACGTTCGCGGCCTATCTCGGCGCCGTCGCAGAACCCGCCCCCAACGGGCTCGCCGGCGCTTCGATTGCGCTCATCGCCTTGTCCCTGCCGGGACTGCTGCTGGTCTACGGCATGCTGCCGTTCTGGGACGCGCTGCGGCTGCGCCCCAAAGCCCAGGCCGCGATGCGCGGCACCAATGCCGCGGTCGTCGGCATCCTTGGCGCCGCGCTCTACAATCCGGTCTGGACCAGCGCTGTGCTCACACCACGTGACTTCGCCGTCGCGTTGGCGGGCTTCCTGCTGCTGACGGTCTGGAAGCTGCCGCCATGGATTGTCGTGGTCATTCTTGCGACAGCCGGAGCTGCGCTGCGGCTGACCTGACGTCTGCCGTTTCAGCATTAAAGCAAAGCTGCACTGCACATGCTGCAGCGCCACATCAACGCTGCGACGCCAAATCCACGTCTCCATGCAATTGAAAGCTAGAGATCGCGCAAAATTGCCTTTGTGCCAGCTCTGGAATGGCTCTAATAAGATAAGCCGATGATCCAATTCAAAAACCACAAGAACGCTTCGTAAGCGTTCGCAGGCAAAATAAGGCCGCGTTGCGGTTGCTGGCGCGGACAAGGTAGGAATGAAACCGACTGATATCTCGGCGCCAGACTACTTTCACAAAGTCGTCGATTGCCAATGGGCCTGCCCCGCACACACCCCGGTTCCCGAGTACATCCGTTTGATTGCCGAGGGGCGTTACAGCGACGCCTACATGGTCAACTGGAAATCGAATGTGTTTCCCGGAATTCTGGGACGCACCTGCGATCGACCATGCGAGCCCGCCTGCCGGCGCGGCCGCGTCGAGGAAAACCCGGTTGCGATCTGCCGCCTGAAGCGTGTTGCCGCCGACTTTAAGGATGACGTCAAACACCGCATGCCGAAGCCGCTCGCAAAGAACGGCAGGCGCATCGCGCTGGTCGGCGGCGGTCCTGCTTCGCTGGCGGTGGCGCGCGACCTCGCGCCGCTCGGCTATCACTGCACCGTGTTCGATGCCGATCCCAAGGCGGGCGGCATGATGCGGAGCCAGATTCCAAAGTTCCGCCTGCCGGATTCGGTGATCGACGAGGAGACCGATTACATCCTCAATCTCGGCGTCGAGTTCAAGGGCGGCCACCGCATAGACAGCCTGAAGAAGCTGCTAAGCGAGAACTACGACGCGATCTTTATCGGCTCCGGCGCGCCGCGCGGCCGCGAGCTCGACATCCCCGGCCGCAAGGAAGCTGCCGCCAATATCCACATCGGCATCGAATGGCTGGCATCGGTCTCGTTCGGCCATGTCGAAAAGATCGGTCGCCGCGTGATCGTGCTCGGCGGCGGCAACACCGCGATGGATTGTTGCCGCACCGCGCGCCGACTCGGCGGCGAGGACGTCAAGGTGATCGTGCGCTCCGGCTTCGAGGAGATGAAGGCAAGCCCATGGGAGAAGGAAGACGCCCTTCACGAGGATATTCCGATCCTCAATTACATGGTGCCGGTGTCGTTCAAGCATGTAAGCGGCAAGCTGATCGGCGTTACCTTCCAGAAGGTGAGGGCCGAATACGACGCCAAGGGACGTCGTAACCTGGTGCCCTCGGGCGAGCCGGACCAGACCATCCCTTGCGACGACGTGCTGGTCGCCGTCGGCCAGGAGAACGCGTTCCCCTGGATCGAGCGCGACTGCGGCATCGAGTTCGATAAATGGAACATGCCGCAGGTCGATCCCAAGACGTTCGTATCGACCAATCCGAAAGTGTTCTTTGGCGGCGATGCTGCCTTCGGCCCGAAGAACATCATCTGGGCGGTGGCGCACGGCCACGACGCCGCGCTGTCGATCCACAAGATGATCTCGGGCGAAGACATCAATGAGCGCCCGCTTCCCGAAGTGCAAATCTCCTCACAGAAGATGGGCATTCACGAGTGGAGCTACGACAACGACATCTCCGGCGACAAGCGCTACAAGGTGCCGCATCGCGACAAGGTGATCGCGCTAAAGGACATCAAGGCCGAGGTCGAGCTCGGCTATGACGTCAAGCTCGCGCTCGGCGAGGCGCAGCGCTGCCTGAACTGCGACGTGCAGACCATATTCTCGGCGCCCGCCTGCATCGAATGCGACGCCTGCGTCGACATCTGCCCGATGGATTGCATCACGTTTACAGAGAACGGCGAGGAGGACGACCTGCGGCAGCGGCTGAAAGCGCCGTCGCCGCATCACGACCAGGCGCTCTATGTCGCCGAAGGGCTAAAGACCGGCCGCGTCATGGTGAAGGATGAAGACGTCTGCCTGCATTGCGGGCTGTGTGCCGAGCGCTGCCCCACCGGCGCCTGGGACATGCAAAAGTACCTCATCGATATGACTTACGCGGGATCAACATGTCAGTCCAAAGCCCGATCAGCAGCGTAAACGACTTCGTCGTCCGCTTCGCCAACGTCAACGGCTCGGGTTCGGCGAGCGCCAACGAGCTGTTCGCGCGCTCGATCCTGCGCCACGGCGTGCCGGTCTCACCGCGCAATATCTTCCCCTCCAACATCCAGGGGCTTCCGACCTGGTATGAGGTGCGCGTGACGGAGGCCGGCCATCTCGGCGCCCGCGGCGGCGTCGATTTGATGGTAGCGATGAACCCGCAGACCTGGGACAAGGACGTCGCCTCGATCGAGCCCGGCGGCTATCTGTTTTACGATTCGACCAAACCGATGCCGTCGTCGAAATTCCGCACCGACATCACCGTGATCGGCGTGCCGCTGACTGCGATCACCAACTCGACCTATACCGATCCGCGCCAGCGCCAGCTCTTCAAGAACATCATCTATCTCGGCGCGCTCTGCGCCCTGCTCGACATGGACCCGAAGCTGGTCGAGCAGCTCATCGGCGAGCAGTACAAGGGCAAGGAAAAGCTGCTTTCCTCGAACGTCCACGCGCTGCATCTCGGCCGCGACTGGGCGCTGCAGAACCTGAAATACCCGATCGGTCTGCGGGTGAAGAAATCAGACAAGGTCGGCGAGCGCATCTTCATCGAAGGCAACAGCGCGGCTGCGCTAGGGGCGGTCTATGGCGGCGCCACCGTCTGCGCCTGGTATCCGATCACGCCCTCGTCGTCGGTGGCGGAAGCCTTCACGAGCCACTGCAAGAAGCTGCGGCACGACCCTGAGACGGGCAAGGCGAAATACGCGATCGTGCAAGGCGAGGATGAGCTCGCATCCATCGGCATCGTGATCGGCGCCTCCTGGAATGGCGCGCGGGCCTTTACCGCAACCTCCGGCCCCGGCATTTCCTTGATGACCGAATTCATCGGCCTGTCCTACTTCGCGGAAATTCCGGCCGTGATCATGAACATCCAGCGCGCCGGCCCTTCGACGGGCATGCCGACGCGAACGCAACAATGCGACATCATCGCCTGCGCCTATGCCTCGCACGGCGACACCAAGCACGTCCTGCTATTCCCGGAAGATCCGGCCGAAGCGTTCGAATTCGCGGCGCAGTCGTTCGATCTCGCCGACCGGCTGCAAACCATGATCTTCCTGATGCTCGACCTTGACATCGGCATGAACCACCGACTCTGCCGCCCGCTGAAGTGGGACGACGCCCGGCAATACGACCGCGGCAAGGTGATGACCGCTGAAATGCTCGATGAGCCGGGCCGCGACTTCGGCCGCTATCTCGACGTCGACGGCGACGGCATTCCCTACCGCACCTATCCGGGCACGCACCCCACCAAAGGCTCGTTCTTCACCCGTGGCACCTCGCGCGACCGCTACGCGCGCTATTCGGAGGAAGGCGCAATCTACGCCGACAACATGCAGCGGCTGGTGCGCAAGTTCGAAACGGCGCAGGACATGGTGCCGCGGCCGTTGCAGGCCAACGCCGCCAAGCCGACCAAATACGGCGTGATCTATTTCGGCTCGACGTCGCCCGCGATGGACGAGGCGATTGGGCTGTTGGAAGCGCGCGGGCATCAGCTCGACCGCATGCGCATTCGCGCCTTCCCGTTCCATTCCAGCGTGGCGAGCTTCATCGCCGACCATGATTTCGTGTACGTGGTCGAGCAGAATCGCGACGGCCAGCTTCGGCAGCTGATCGTCAACGAGAACGGCATCGATCCGGTCCGGCTGGTGCCGATCTTGCACTATGACGGCACGCCGATCACGGCGCGCTTTATCGCCAACGCGATCGGCGACCACCAGGACCACCTGAAAGTGACCCCTCTCCGCAAGGCCGTGTCATGACCTACATTGCAAAACCGAAATTCCAGCATCCGGGCCTGCCGAAGAACGAACTCGGCTATACCCACCGGGATTACGAGGGGAAAGTTTCGACGCTGTGTGCCGGCTGCGGTCACGATTCGATCACCGCCTCGATCATCGAGGCCTGCTATGAGCTCTCGATCGAGCCGCACCGGGTGGCAAAAATCTCCGGCATCGGCTGCTCGTCGAAGACGCCGGACTATTTCCTCGGCAATTCGCACGGCTTCAACTCGGTGCACGGCCGCATGCCGTCGGTGCTGACCGGTGCCAACCTCGCCAACCGTGATCTGATCTATCTCGGCGTTTCCGGCGACGGCGATAGCGCCTCGATCGGCTTCGGCCAGTTCGCGCATTCGATCCGGCGCGGGGTCAACATGACCTATATCGTCGAGAACAACGGCGTGTACGGCCTGACCAAGGGGCAATTTTCGGCGACCGCCGATCGAGGCTCGAAGTCGAAAAAGGGCGTGATAAACACCGACAACGCCATCGACCTGGTGGCGATCGCGCTACAATTGGGTGCTAGCTTCGTGGCGCGCAGCTTCTCCGGCGACAAGAGCCAACTCGTGCCGCTGATTGCGGCTGCGATCCGGCACAAGGGCGCTGCGTTCATCGACGTGATCAGCCCCTGCATCGCCTTCAACAATCACGCCGGCTCGACCAAGAGCTTTGACTATGTCCGCGAGCATAACGATGCGGTCAACCGCCTCGACGTCCTCACCGGCCGCGACCCGATCACCGTCGAATATGCGCCGGGCACGGTGCAGGTGGTCGAACAGCATGACGGCACGCGGCTGGCGCTGCGCAAGATCGACGCCGACTACGACGCCAACGATCGTCTGGCGGCGATGACGTTCCTGCAGAAACACGCCGCCAAAGGCCAGGTCGTCACCGGGCTGCTCTATGTCGATCCGGACGCGGAAGACCTCCACGCCCATCTCGACACCGTCGAGACGCCGCTCAATACGCTGGAGGCGAAGGACCTGTGCCCCGGCTCGGCGGCGCTGGAAAAAATCAACGCCAGCCTGCGGTAGTTAAGCTGCGCTAAAGCTGCTCAAACCTCATCCTGAGGAGCCTGCGGAGCGGGCGCCTCGAAGGATGTAGGCCACAGGTGGGGCCTCATGGTTCGAGACGCGCTTTGCGCTCCTCACCATGAGGGTTCATGACGCGGTAAACCTGGCTAGGCTACCGCGGCGATGTTCCGCGGGTGCGCAACGTACTCCTTCAAGACCTTGTCGGACGACGTATCGACCTCGACGAGGGACACGTCGTAGGTCCAGAGATCGGCAAGGTGCTGCAGCACGCGCTTGGTGTCGGCTTCGCTAAGCTGGGCGCCCTTTACCACGGTATGGCGCAGCATCAGGCGGCGATCGCCTGCAAGGTCGACGTCGACGACTTCGATGTTGGGGTCGATGAAACCGACATCGTACTGCCGCGCCAGTTCGCGCCGGAGCCGGCGATAGCCGCGCTCGTCGTGGATGGCATCGACCAGGATGCCGGAGCGCTCTTGTGGATCGTCATGCAGATGGAACATGCGGAAGTGCCGCATCAGCCGCGGGCTCATGAACTGGCTGATGAAGCTTTCATCGCGATAATTGGCCCAGATGTCGCGCAGCACGCCCATCGCATCGCCCTTCCCGGCGATATCCGGGAACCACTCGCGATCCTCGTCGTCCGGATCAGTGACGATGCGCTGGATGTCCTGCATCATCGCAAATCCCAGCGCATAGGGATTGAAGCCGGAATAGCGCGGATCGTCGAATTCGGGCTGGAACACGACGTTGGTGTGCGACTGCAGGAATTCCAGGAAGTTGCCGTCCGTCAGCCGTCCCTGCTCGTGCAGCCGGCTTATGATGCGATAGTGAACGTAGGTCGCCGTGCCCTCGTTCATCACCTTGGTCTGGCTCTGCGGATAGAAATACTGCGCGATGTGCCGCACGATCCGGAGTATCTCGCGTTGCCAGGGCTTCAACCGCGGCGCCGTCTTCTCGAGAAAATACAGCAGATTTTCCTGCGGCAGACCGAGCATCTGACGGCGGCGCTCGACGTCCAGTATCGCGTTGCTCTTGGCCGGGCCGGTCGGAACGGTACGCCACAGATCGTTGAAGGCGCTCTCCTCATGGGCACGGCGCCTGCCCGCCCGCTTTTCCTCCGCGCGTAGATCGAGGCTCTTCTTGCCGGGATAGCGGTCGATGCCGTGCGACATCAGGGCGTGCGCAGCGTCGAGCGTATGCTCGACCGCCAGCCGGCCATGGCGCTCCTCGCAATGCGCCACGTAGCGCTTGGCGAACTCGAGATAATCGAGGATGCCGTCGGCGTCGGTCCATTGCTTGAATAGATAGTTGTTCTTGAAGAAATGATTGTGGCCGAAAGCGGCATGCGCGATGACGAGCGTCTGCATCGTCGCGGTGTTTTCCTCCATCAGGTAGGATATGCACGGCGAGGAGTTGATGACGATCTCGTAGGCCAGACCCATTAGCCCCTTGCGGTAGGACGCCTCCTGAAAGGCAAAATGCTTGCCGAACGACCAATGCTTGTAGAACAGCGGCATGCCGACGGATGAATAGGCGTCCAGCATCTGCTCGGCGGTGATGACCTCGATCTGGTTGGGATAGACGTCGAGCCCCAATTCTTGCACCGCAACCTGCTCGCACGCATCGCAAATCCGCTGCAGCGTCCGGAAATTCCAGTCGGCACCCTCGAACAGCAACTGGTCAGTCGCGGTCATGATGCGGTCCTTTCCTGCGGGCCACGACGCTGGAAAAGGTCGTGAAACACCGGGAAAATCTCGCTGCGCTCGTTGACCTTGCGCATCGACAGCGGCGCGCCGCTGGCGCGCAGGCCCTCGTAGAGGGTCCAGAGCGCCGAATTGGGCATTTCGTAGGATAGGCCGTTTTCCTGGCCGACTTCCAGGTAGGCAAAAAACTGGGTGACCGGCAGGATGTTGTCGGTGAGGAGCCGGCTCGCGACTTCCCCGTCCGCGTAGGAATTGTCCCCGTCGGAAGCCTGTGCAGCGTAGATGTTCCAGTCCGCCGGCCGGAACCGCGACCGCACAATTTCATGCATCGCCTGCAACGCGCTTGAGACCAGCGTGCCGCCGGAAGCCGGCCCGTAAAAGAACGTCTGCTCGTCGACCTCTTCGGCCCGGTCGGTATGCCGGATGAAAACGATCTCGACGTGGCGATACCGCCGCTTCAGGAAGACGTAGAGCAGCATATAGAAGCGCTTGGCGAGATCCTTCATATGCTCGGTCATCGAACCGGAGACGTCCATCAGGCAGAACATCACGGCCTGCGCCACGGGCTTCGGTACCGTCTCGAAACGCCGGTACCGGATGTCGATCGGATCGATGAACGGGATGCGGCGCATCTTTGACTTCAGGGCGTCGATCTCGGCCATGAGTTCGGCGCGACGCTCCTCCTCGGTGCAATCCAAAAGCTCCGCTTCGAGGGCCTCCAGCACCTCCGGTCTCGGCCGCCGTAGCGCAACGCGCCGCGCCAGAGCGCGACTTACCGTTCGGCTCACCGAGATGTTGGCAGGCGATCCGGATGTTGTGTAACCGGCGCGGCGAATGCCTTCGCTCTCCACCTCGGCCAGCTTTCGCTTGGCAAGATCGGGCAGTTCCAGGTCGTCCAGGAACAGGTCAACAAACTCGTCGCGGCTGAGAACGAAGCGGAACGTATCTTCGCTGTCGCCCTCGCCCGCCCCTCTTCCCTTGCCGCCGCTCTGGTTCGGTCGCGGAAGGATATCACCTTCGACGAACTTCTTGTTTCCAGGCAGCACCATGTCGCGCGTGCCGCCTTCGCGGCGAAAGCGCGGCTCGTCCATGCCGTCGATCGGGACGCTGACCTCGCCGCCTTCCAGGACATCCTTGATGTCCCGGCTCTGCGACGATTTTTTCACAGCTCCCTGGACCAGCGCCTTGGCCCTGCGCAGAAAGCGCTGGCGATTCTCAAGACTCTTGCTGCCTGGATTCAGGCGCCGGTCGACGATGTGAATAGCCACGTTTTCATCCGCCTCAGCCAGCCTGTTTTACGCGCATGTACCACTCGACCAGCCTGCGGACTTGCCGCTCGGTATAGCCGCGCTCGACCATGCGCGCGACAAACTCGGTATGTTTCTTCTCAGTGTCACCGTCCTTCTTGGAGCCGAACGAAATGACGGGAAGCAGGTCCTCAACCTGGGAGAATATCCGCTTCTCTATCACTTCCCGGATCTTCTCGTAACTGGTCCATGACGGATTCTTGCCGCCGTTCTGCGCACGCGACCGCAGCGAGAACTTGACGACCTCGTTGCGGAAGTCCTTGGGATTGGCGATGCCGGCCGGCTTTTCGATCTTCGTCAGCTCCTGATTGAGCAGGTCGCGATCGAGCAGTTGTCCGGTGTCGGGATCCTTGAAGTCCTGATCCTCGATCCAGGCATCGGCATAGTCGACATAGCGATCGAACAGGTTCTGGCCGTAATCCGAATAGGATTCGAGATAGGCCTTCTGGATTTCATGCCCGATGAATTCGGCGTAGCGCGGCGCCAGCTCGGCCTTGATGAATTCGAGGTAACGCTTCTCGACTTCGTCGGGAAGCTGCTCGCGCCGGATCGCCTGCTCCAGCGTGTACATCAGATGGACCGCGTCGGCACCTACCTCATTGGTGTCGTGGTTGAAGGTTGCGGCGAGAACTTTGAAGGCGAAGCGGGTCGAGACGCCGTCCATGCCTTCATCGACGCCGGCAGCATCCCTGTATTCCTGGACGCTGCGCGCCTTCGGATCGGATTCCTTCAGGCTTTCACCGTCGTAGATCCGCATCTTGGCAAACACAGTTGAATTCTCGTGCTTGCGCAACCGCGACATCACCGAGAAGCGCGCCATCGTTTCCAATGTGGCCGGAGCGCACGGCGCCGTGGCCAGTTCGGAACCCTGGATCAGCTTCTCGTAAATCTTCTGTTCTTCGGTGACCCGCAGGACGTACGGCACCTTGATGACGCAGATACGGTCGATGAAGGCCTCATTGTTCTTGTTGGCTTTGAAGCTTGTCCATTCGGCCTCGTTGGAGTGGGCGAGAATGACGCCGGTGAAGGGGATCGCACCGATATTCTCGGTCCCGATGTAGTTGCCCTCCTGCGTCGCCGTCAGCAGCGGATGCAGCATCTTGATCGGCGCCTTGAACATCTCGACGAATTCGAGAATGCCCTGGTTGGCGCGATTGAGGCCGCCCGAATAGCTGTAGGCGTCGGGATCGTTCTGGGCAAAGGTCTCCAGCTTGCGGATGTCGACCTTGCCGACCAGTGACGAGATGTCCTGGTTGTTTTCATCTCCAGGCTCGGTCTTTGCGATCGCGATCTGCCGCAGCCGCGACGGCTGGATCCTGGCGACGCGGAATTGCGAGATGTCGCCACCGAACGCTTCGAGGCGCTTGTAGCACCACGGACTCATCAATCCGGTGAGGCGACGGCGCGGAATGCCGTACTTCTCCTCGAGCATCGGCCCCAGCGAATCCGGATCGAACAGGCTGAGCGGGCTTTCGAACACGGGGCTCAGTTCGTCGCCGGCCTTGAGCACGTAAATCGGATGGACTTCCATCAACGACTTGAGGCGCTCGGCGAGCGACGACTTTCCGCCGCCGACGGGACCCAGCAGATAGAGGATCTGCTTGCGCTCTTCGAGGCCTTGAGCTGCGTGGCGGAAGAATCCGACTATGCGCTCGATCGTGTCTTCCATGCCGTAGAAGCCGGCGAAGGCCGGATAGACCCGCATCGTGCGGTTCAAAAAGATACGGCCAAGGCGAGAGTCCTTGGCCGTGTCGATCATCTGAGGCTCGCCGATCGCAGCTAGTAGTCGTTCGGTCGCGTTGGCATATAGCATCGGATCGTTTCGACACGACTCGAGATATTCCGCCATCGACATGTCGGTCTGGCTTCTAGCTTCGAAGGACCGGGCGAAAGCATTGAACAGAGAATCGTTGTACATGATCCGTCTCTCCATGGTCACCTGTAAATGCCGGACGCACCACTAGGGTTCCAGTATCGGAGCGTCACAGCTTCCGTTCGCGAATCACCATCAGCACCTGCACTGATTGGACACGCGAGCGACTTCACAATGCAATGCAATAGTCGTGCTAAGGGCGTCCACCTCGTATTGATACGGTGCCATTTCACTCGCGTTGTAACCGTGCAGCAACATTTTTCACCAGGGAAGTACTGAGCAATATGTAAGGGGTTTTTTGGGGATTGTGAGCAGGTGCGGGGCTCGAATCTGCGTCCGGCCTGGCAAGGCGAAGGCGGCAAACGTCGCAATCCCGGGCTCTGAACGGGGGATAAACGCCGAATTTATCGCACATTCAGGCCTCTGGGCGGGCCGCGCTGACGCAAAATGGCCAAATATCCGTCAGGCCAGTCGCGAAGCTCCGCGTTTGAATGCACCCGGCGACGCCTGCAACTAAAGTAATACGCCGTGCGTTAAATCCGAGTCTGCCATGAAACATCTCTGGATGGCCGCCGCCGTTGCCTCCCTCGTCGGAGCCGAGGCCTGCCACGCCCAGGATGGTGTCCGACAAGGCCAAAGCCAGCGCATTCGATGCCCGAATGTTCGGCGGCCAGCTCAGCCAAAAAAGGCTTATGCCTGCTTCGTGCGTCGTTATGACGCCAACGATCTGGCGCAGCATCCGAAGCAGAAAGTCAGCGCGATGGAGCTTTTGGTGACGGTCGAAGACGCGCCGGAAGATAAGACCGTGAATTATTCCTTCCGTCTCGGTTTCAAATATCGCCACCGAGCCGGCAATTTCGAGTCCAGCGGCTATTGCAATCACATTGTCGCCGAAAACACCGGCGGTGAAATTCGTCTCGGCTGCCGCGTCGATTGCGAAGGCGGCGGCATTGAAGTGGCGATGACCGCGGCGGCGTGGTGCGGATCGCCGAACTGCAATCGCAAGGTTATCTTTACCTGAGGCCGTGAGGCGTTGCTGATTGAGGTGAACAATTCACGTCCCTCATTTGACAATTTGGTCGCCGCACTTTCGCCGCTCCATCGCGCTGAATACGTCTTGTCTTCTGATCCAGGCCGCACAAAATCGCAAGACAGACCGGAGGCGAGAAACGAAGGCTCATGACGGGCTTCTTCACGACTTCGTGCATGCGCCCGTTGGTGTCGCCATTCCGAACGCTGGTTTGACCGATCTGCCAGGATCGCAGCGGGCAAGAACGGACTTTCCGGGATCGAACCGAAGCCACTGGCGTTATCGTCCCGGACCGCTCCATTCCATCCGGCTGCATGCCCAACCAAATGTTGACTTTCTGGCCCTGTCCCCGAAAGCTGCCGGAAGCCCAAAAATCGACTGATCGAACAGAACAGGCACCATGAATCCCGTCAAAGCACTCGAAAATCATGGCCAGGCAATCTGGCTCGACTTCCTCGCCCGCGGCTTCGTCGCCAAGGGCGACCTCAAGGCGCTGATCGACAGCGACGGTGTCAAAGGTGTGACGTCGAATCCCTCGATCTTCGAAAAGGCGATCGGCAGTTCGGACGAATATGACGGTGCCATCAGCCACGCCCTGAGGGCGGGCGACCGCCCCGTCGCCGACCTGTTCGAGGCGCTCGCCATCGAGGATATCCAGAACGCCGCCGACGTGCTGCGCCCGGTGTACGACCATTTGAACGGAAACGACGGCTTCGTCAGCCTCGAGGTCTCGCCCTATCTGGCAACGGATACCAAAGGGACCATTGCGGAAGCCCAACGGCTCTGGAACGACGTCAAGCGTCAGAACTTGATGGTAAAGGTGCCGGCCACGCCGGAAGGCCTGCCCGCGATCGAACACCTGATCGGCGAAGGCATCAGCATCAACATCACGCTATTGTTCTCGCAAGACGTCTATCGCGAGGTGGCGGAGGCTTACATCGCGGGCCTGGAAAAATACGTCGCCAAAGGCGGTGATCCCTCTCACGTCGCCAGCGTCGCGTCTTTCTTCGTCAGCCGCATCGATACCGCGGTCGACAAGCAGCTCGACGAGAAGATCGCGAGGGCCAATGACCCCGGCGAGAAGGAGCGGCTGAGCGCATTGAAGGGCAAGGTCGCCATCGCCAACGCCAAGCTCGCCTACCAGGACTACAAGCGGCTGTTCGCAGGGCCTCGCTGGGAAAAGCTCGCAGCCAAAGGCGCCAAGCCGCAACGGCTGCTGTGGGCCTCCACCGGCACCAAGAACAAGGACTATAGCGACGTGCTTTATGTCGAGGAGCTGATCGGCCCCAACACCGTCAACACCATGCCGCCGGCGACGCTGGACGCATTCCGCGACCATGGCAAGGTGAGAGATAGCCTGGAAGAAAATATCGACGACGCGCGCCGCGTGCTGGAAGAGCTCGAAAAATCCGGCATCTCGCTCGACGCCATCACGGCCGAGCTGGTCAAGGACGGCGTCAAGCTGTTCGCGGACTCTGCTGACAAGCTCTATGGCGCGGTCGCATACAAGCGCGCGACCTCGCTCGGCGGCGGCATCGACCGGCAGCAATTCGCGTTCGGCGATGGCATCGGCAAGGCCGTCGAGAAGAGCACCGAGGAGTGGCGTGCATCGGCCAAGATCCGAAGGCTGTGGCAAAAGGACAAGTCGGTCTGGACCGGTGACGACGAGAACAAATGGCTGGGCTGGCTGAACAGCGCGGCCGCCGCCAACGTCGCCGACTACGAGGATTTTGCCCGCCGCGTGAAGGGGCAAAATTTCAGCGACGCGGTCGTGCTCGGCATGGGCGGGTCGAGCCTCGGACCGGAGGTGCTGGCGGAGACGTTTGCCAAGAAATCCGGTTTCCCGAAGCTGCATGTGCTCGATTCCACCGATCCCGCGCAGGTGCAGGCGATGGAGGAGACCGTCGATCTCGCCCACACGCTGTTCATCGTCTCCAGCAAGTCCGGCGGCACCACCGAGCCGAACGTGATGAAGGATTACTTCTTCGATCGCGTCGCCAAGACCATCGGCAAGGACAAGGCCGGCCATCGCTTCATCGCGGTCACCGATCCCGGCTCGTCCCTGGAGAAAGTCGCGATCAGCCAAGGCTTTGCCCGCATCTTCCATGGCGATCTCACGATCGGCGGGCGCTATTCCGTGCTGTCGCCGTTCGGACTGGTGCCGGCGGCTGCCGCCGGCATCGACGTTCGCAGCCTGATCACGCACGCGCTCGCAATGGTGCGCTCCTGCGGCGCCGACGTGCCGCCGCACGAAAACCCGGGCGTGCAGCTCGGACTGGCGATGGGCCTTGCCGGCCTTGAAGGCCGCGACAAGGTGACGATTACCTCGTCGGAGAAGGTTGCCGATTTCGGCGCCTGGGCCGAGCAGCTGATCGCCGAATCCACCGGCAAGGACGGCAAGGGCCTGATCCCGATCGACGGCGAGCCGCTCGGCGACCCCACGCTTTACGGCGACGACCGCTTCTTCATCGATATCCGGACCGAGGGCGAGGACGATGCCTCGCATGATGATCGGCTCCAGGCGCTCGAGGCGGCCGGCCATCCCGTCGTTCGCATCGTCATGAAATCGATCGACCATATCGGTCAGGAGTTTTTCCGGTTTGAGATGGCGACCGCTGTCGCGGGTGCGATCCTCGGCATCAATCCATTCAACCAGCCCGACGTAGAAGCGGCCAAGATCAAGACGCGCGAGTTGACGCGTGCGTTCGAGAAGACCGGATCGCTGCCGGCGGAGGAGCCGGTGATTTCGACCGACGAGGCTGATCTTTACACCGACGAGCACAATGCGGCCGAGCTGCGCAAGGCCGGCGCCGACGGCACGCTTGGCTCCTGGGTCAAAGCGCATCTTTCGCGCTCCGACAGCGGCGACTATGTCGCCCTGCTCGCCTATATCGCGCGCAATCCCGGCACGATCGGCTCGCTGCAAAAGATGCGGCTTGCTGTGCGCGATAAGCATCATCTGGCGACCTGCGCCGAATTCGGCCCGCGCTTCCTGCACTCGACTGGCCAGGCTTACAAGGGCGGTCCCGACAGCGGCGTGTTCCTGCAGATCACGGCCGACGATGCCGAGGATTTGCCGGTGCCCGGACAGAAGGCGAGTTTCGGCATCATCAAGGCGGCGCAGGCGCGCGGCGATTTCGACGTGCTCACCGAACGCGGCAGGCGTGCGCTGCGCGTCCATCTCAAGGGCGATCTCGGATCGGGGCTGTCTGCGCTCGATGCCGCGATCGCAGAAGCGCTTAGTTAGGGAAGTCAGAACATGCAACTCGGCATGATCGGCCTCGGCCGGATGGGCGGCAACATCGTCCGCCGGCTGATGAAGAACGGCCACACCGCCGTGGTCTACGACAAGGACGCCAAGGCGGTCGCCGCACTCGCGGCGGAAGGCGCGACCGGCGCTGACACGCTGGAAGATTTCGTGGCGAAACTGGAGAAGCCGCGCACCGCCTGGGTAATGCTCCCGGCAGGCAAGATCACCGAGACGACCATCGAGGCATTGGCAAAGCTGATGCAGCCCGGCGACGCCATCATCGATGGCGGGAATACGTTCTGGCAGGACGACGTCCGCCGCGGCGCGGCGCTGAAGGCAAAAGGCCTGCACTACCTCGACGTCGGCACCAGCGGCGGCGTCTGGGGAATCGAGCGCGGCTACTGCATGATGATCGGCGGTGACAAGGCGGTGGTCGACCGGCTCGATCCGATCTTCAAGACGCTGGCGCCGGGCGTGGGCGAGATTCCGCGCACACCCGGGCGCGAGGGCCGCGACCCGCGCGTCGAGCAGGGCTATATCCATGCCGGGCCGTCCGGCGCCGGACATTTCGTCAAGATGATCCATAACGGTATCGAATACGGCCTGATGCAGGCCTATGCCGAAGGGTTCGATATCCTGAAGAACGCCAACATCGACGCACTGCCGCCGGAGCATCGTTTCGCGTTCGACGTTGCCGACATCGCTGAAGTGTGGCGGCGCGGCAGCGTGATCCCCTCCTGGCTGCTCGATCTCACCGCTTCCGCGCTTGCGGAAAGCCAGACGCTCGACACCTACTCCGGGTTCGTCGAAGATTCCGGCGAAGGCCGCTGGACCGTCAACGCCGCGATCGACGAAGCGGTACCGGCGGAAGTGCTGACGGCGGCGCTCTATGCGCGATTTCGTTCGCGCAAGGACCACACCTTTGCGGAAAAGATTCTTTCGGCGATGCGGGCCGGTTTCGGCGGCCACAAGGAGCCGCCGAAGAACCTCACTTCAAAGGCGTGAGCGGTCATGGCGGTCGGTCAAACAACACAGAAGAAGCCCGATCCCTGCTCGTTCGTCATTTTCGGCGTTACCGGCGACCTCACGCACCGGCTGGTCGTCCCTGCCCTCTATAATCTCGCCGCCAGCGATCTCCTGCCGGACCGGTTCTGTCTGGTCGGAGTCGCGCGCAAAGGCATGACGAACGACAAACTGCGCGAGAGCCTGATGAAGGGCCTGCGCCAGTTCGCGACCCGGCCGGTGGACGAAGCGATTTCGCGGCGTCTTTTGGACTGCCTGACCTGCATCGAAGCCGATCCCAAGGATCCGGCTTCATTCGACGCGATGAGCAAGCAGCTCGGCGAGCTGGAGACCGCGCGAAACACTGGCGGCAACCGCCTGTTCTACTTGGCAACACCGCCGAACGCATTCCTGCCGATCAGCCGCGAGCTAGGCCGCACCGGCATGCTGGCCGAGAACGGCGCGTGGCGGCGGCTGGTGGTGGAAAAGCCGTTCGGCACCGACCTCGCTTCCGCCAAGGCGCTGAACAGCGAATTGCTCAAGCTCGTCGATGAGCACGAGATCTACCGGATCGATCACTATCTCGGCAAGGAGACGGTGCAGAACATTTTGGTGCTGCGCTTCGCCAACGGCATGTTCGAGCCGATCTGGAATCGCAACCATATCGACCATGTCCAGATCACGGTCAATGAACAGCTCGGCGTCGGCCACCGCGGCAGTTTTTACGACCAGACCGGCGCGCTGCGCGACATGGTGCCGAACCATCTGTTTCAACTGCTGTCACTGGTGGCAATGGAGCCGCCGATCCGGTTCGACGCGCATTCGGTGCGCACTGAAAAGGCGGACGTGCTGGCCGCGATCCAGGTCCAGAGCGAGGCCGAGGCGTTGCGGAATTCGGTGCGCGGGCAATATCTGGCCGGCCGGATCGGCGACAACGAGATTGTCGACTACCGCAAAATCGAGGACGTCGCGCCCGGCAGCACGACCGAGACCTATGTCGCGCTGAAACTGATCATCGACAACTGGCGCTGGGCCGGCGTTCCCTTCTACCTGCGCACCGGGAAGGCGCTCGGCATCAAGCGCACTGAAGTTGCGATCAAGTTCAAGCAGGCGCCGTTCGCGATGTTCAACTGCACGCCGGTGGAACGGCTGGCGCAAAACTACCTCGTGATCGGCGTCGCGCCCAACGAAGGCATCGCGCTGCAGTTCAACACCAAGGTGCCCGGCCCCTCGATCCTGATCGACGGCGTCGAGATGAAGTTTCGCTACAAGGACTATTTCAAGGCGGAGCCTTCGACCGGCTACGAGACGCTGATCCATGACTGCATGATCGGCGACAACATCCTATTCCAGCGCGCCGACAGCGTCGAGGCCGGCTGGAAGGCGGTGCAACCATTCCTCGATGCCTGGAAGAAGGCGGGGAGCAACGGGTTGAAGGTCTACAAGGCCGGCAGCGAAGGCCCACAGGAAGCGAACGAACTGTTGACCCGCGACGGCCGAACCTGGCGAAAGCTCGGGTGAGCGATGACAGCGAACGACAATCGCCGCGTGATCGCGGTCGCCGATCCGGCCGCACTGGCCGAGGCCGCAGCCGAACGCGTGCTGGCCAGGATCGAGGCCAATAGCGGCCGCGTCGCGATTTGCCTGACCGGCGGATCGAGCCCCAGACAGCTCTACCAATTGCTCGCAACTGATACCTATCGCAGCCGGATCCCATGGCAGCGCGTGCACTGGTTCATTGGCGACGAGCGCTTCGTGCCGGCGGACGATCCGCTCAACAACATGGGCATGGCGCGAGAAATTTTTCTGGATAGCTGCGCGCCGGCGGCAAACATCCATCCGACTCCGACCGCGACCGCCGACCCGACCGATCCGGACCGCTGCGCCGCGCTTTACGAACGGGAACTGCAATCGTTCTATGGCGCAGACACGCTCGATCAAGCCCGCCCCTTGTTCGATCTCGTGTTGATGGGTGTAGGTCCCGATGGCCACACCGCATCACTGTTTCCCGGCGATCCCGCGCTCGATGAGACCGCGCGCTGGGTGGTCGGCGTGCCACGCGCGAATGTCGAGCCGTTCGTCCCGCGGATTACCCTCACGTTGCCCACCCTTGCCTCCTGTCGCGAAATGCTGTTCGAGATTGCGGGCGCCGAGAAACGTGCGACCTTGACGCGCCTCTTTGCACGCGAGAACTTGCCTGCCAACCGCGCGCGATCCACCGGGGAGACGGTCTGGCTGGTGGACCGGGATGCGCTTCCGGAGGATTTTGGTGGGCGATAGGACTCCTAGCGCGCTGGTGGTGATGGGCGTTTCCGGTTCGGGCAAGAGCACCATCGCCGATCATCTCGCCAAACGCCTCGGCTGGCGCTACGAGGACGGTGACCGGTTTCACCCGCCAGACAATGTAGCGAAGATGAGCGCCGGCCACCCTCTGACCGACGAGGACCGCTGGCCATGGCTGCGGGCGATCGCCGACGAGATCGACCGCCTCGCGGCATCCGGCGAGCACGCCGTGATCGCCTGCTCGGCGCTCAAGCGCGTCTATCGCGAGATTCTTGTGCACGGCCGCGATGATGTCCGTATCGTCTTTCTCGACGGAACGCTGGATCTGATCGCCGAGCGGCTTGCCACCCGCAAGGGCCATTTCATGCCGCCGGGCCTGCTCGCCAGCCAGTTCAGGACGCTGGAGCCGCCGGGCGCGGGCGAGCGGCCGATCATTGTATCGATCGATGCCCCGGTCGAGAACATCGTGGATGACATCGTCGGTCAATTGAACCTGGTTCCCCAATGACACGTATCGCGCTCGTTGTTTCCGACGTCGACGGCACCCTGTTGACGCACGACAAGGTCCTGACTGATGGCGCCAAGGCGGCCGTGCGCAAGCTGCATGCGGCCGGCATCGGCTTCACCATCGTCTCCAGCCGGCCGACCATCGGCATGGGTTTTCTGATCGAACAGCTTTCGATCGTGCTTCCCGTCGGCGCCTTCAACGGCAGCTCGATCGTAGATGCCGGGCTCAAGCCGATTGAGCAGCATCTGATCGGCTCGGCCGTGGCGCAGCGCAGCCTGGACGTGCTCAATGCCTTCGGCGTTGATATCTGGCTGTTCACCAATCAGCGCTGGTATGGGCGCAATCCCGACGGCGAGTATGTCCCGCACGAGAAGCGGGCCATCAAGGCGGACCCGACCATCGTCGCCGACTTCACGCCGCATCTCGCGGACGCCTGCAAGATCGTCGGCGCCAGTTCTGATGCCGAGCTGTTGCAGCGTTGCGAGGTGGCGATGCGCGAGGCCGTCGGCCGGGAGGCGACCGCGGTTCGCTCGCAGACCTATTATCTCGACGTCACGCCGCCCGGTCATGACAAGGGCACCTTCGTGGACGCCATGATCGGGCAGCTCGGCATTTCGGCCGCAGCAGTCGCGACCATCGGCGACATGGAGAACGATCTTCCGATGTTTGCCCGAAGCGGCGTTTCGTTTGCGATGGGCAATGCGGCCGACGGCATCAAGCGGCACGCGACGCATGTCACCGACAGCAACGAGCGCGACGGCTTTGCAGCGGCGATCGAGACGGTGCTGCGGCTCGGATAGGGCATGGCGAGCGCAGAATCGCAGGTGGGCAAAGCGACGCGTGCCCGCCATTTTCGAGCAAGACGTGAGACGGGCACGGCGCTGCGCGGCTTTGCCCACCCTACCGACCTCGCCAGCTATTTCGAGCGCTGCATCGCGGGCTTCTCGGTCGACTTCTTCGCCAAGCTGAGGTTCTGCGCGGTGTTGATCAACGCGATATGCGTCAGCGCCTGCGGGAAATTGCCGGTCTGGCGACGGGCCTCCGTATCGTACTCCTCGGCCAAGAGGCCGAGGTCGTTGGCGATCGCGACCACACGGTCAAAAAGTTCTTGCGCCTTGGCGAACTCACCCGCCAGAACATAGGCATCCGCCAGCCACAGCGTGCAGGCGAGGAACGCGCCTTCGGCCGGCTGCTTCTCCACTTCACGGGGATCGTGCCGCAACACGAAGCCGTCGCGCATCAGATACCGTTCGGTCGCCTCCAGCGTGCCGCGCACACGGGGATCTTCAGGCGGCAGGAACCCAACCGACGGCAGCAACAGGATAGATGCATCGAGCATCTTTGAGCCGTAGGACTCGACGAAGGCGTTTAGTTCGGGATCGAATCCCCTGGCGCAGACGTCGCGGTGAATGGCGTCGCGCAGCACCCGCCACTTCACAAGCGGCGCCTTGAAACCGAACATCTCCGCGCTCTTGATGCCGCGATCGAATGCGACCCAGGTCATCACCTTCGACGAGACATAATGCCTGCCCGCGCCGCGGCGCTCCCAGATGCCGTGATCCGGCTGGTCCCAGCGTCCGGCAAGGTGCTGCAGCACGGCGCATTCCAGCGCCCAACTTGTTTCATCCATTTCGAGCTTGGCCACGCGCCACTGGTGAAAGGCGTCGATCAGTTCGCCGTAGACGTCGAGCTGCAGTTGCGCATGCGCGGCGTTGCCGATCCGCACAGGACGTGCGCCTTCATAGCCGGGCAGCCACGTGGCCTCCCATTCCAGGAGACGCCGCTGGCCCATGATGCCGTACATGATCTGCATGTTGGCGGGAGAACCCGCCGCTGCCCGCAACAGCCAATGGTGCCAGGCGGAAGCTTCCTCGGTATAGCCCGAGTTCATCAGCGCCAGCAGCGTAAAGGTGGCATCGCGCAGCCAACAGAAGCGATAATCCCAATTCCTGGCGCCGCCGAGCTTTTCAGGCAGCGAGGTGGTCGGCGCAGCAACGATGCCGCCAGTCGGGGCATAGGTCTGCGCCTTCAGCGTGATCAGCGAGCGCATCACGAGATCGCGATACTCGCTTTGATAGGTGCAGCGGCTGCACCATTCGCTCCAGAACGCCTCGGTATCCTTCAACGCATATGAGGGATCGATAGGCTTCGGTACTGGCAGATGCGACGGACCGTAGGTGAGCACGAAGGGAATGGTATCGCCCTCGCCGACCTCAAAATCGGCCACCGTCGTCAAGTCCTCGCCACGGGTTTCCACCGGGGTACGCAAGACCGTCATGTCCTGCCCGCAGATCGCGAGCAGCGCCGAGCCGTCCTCGGTCTTCTTGACCCAGGGAATGTCGACGCCGAAGCCGAAGCGGATCACCAATTGCATGTGCATCTTGACCCGCCCGCGCACGCCGCGCACCAGCCGCACCACATCTGAGGCATTGCCGCGCGGCGGCATGAAATCGATCAGATCGACCGCGCCGTCAGCCGTCTCGAACCGCGTCTCCAGGATCAGGGTATTGTCCCAATAGCGGCGCGAGGTGCCGGTGACCTCCTCCACCGGTGCGATCAGCCAGCGGCCGTGCTTGTGGGTGCCGAGAAGGGCTGCAAAGCAGGCGTCGGAATCGAAGGCCGGCCAGCACAGCCAATCGATCGATCCGTCACGGCCGACCAGTGCCGCGGTCTCGCAATCGCCGATCAACCCGTAGTCTTCGATCCGGCACGACAAGGTGATTCACCAGCGGGGCCGAATGGCGTTTCGTGCAGCTGTCATCCCGCTCTGCCTTCCTCCTTGAGTTCGTCAGATCGCGGCGCGCGACCGCTCATGGGTTGCCGCCTTGAGTGCAGCGATGTCGACCGTGGACGTCATCTCCTCGATCGGCACCGGAAGCCGCCGCCGCCAGTTCGGATGCTCGTTGACAGTGCCGGGGATATTGGGCTGATCGACCATCCCGAGCAGATCCTCGAGCGAGACCGCGAGCAGCCGCGATTTGGTCCGTGCCAGGAAATTCGCGACCGAATAGAGATCATTGCGGTCGATGGCGGAATGACGCAACACTTCATCCAGCATGGCAAGTGCGTGCCACCGCGCATCGTCGCTCTCGCCCGGATCGATCCCGAGCGAGCGCTTCAGCTTGAGATCTCCGAACGAGCGCCAGCCGGCATAGGTCGAGAGATCATGGGTGTTGAAGGTCACGAGCGCGTTGGTCAGATAATGATCGATGTTGCGGAATGATCCGTGGTCATCGCGCTCGAACATCATCACGAGATACGACCAGATGCCCCAATCGGCCATCTGGTCGCGAAATCCTTCCGGCACGGTGCCGAGATCTTCGCCGATCACGACGCAGCGATGCGCGAGGCTTTCCAGCGCGGTCACCGCGAGCAGCGCCTCGAATGGCATCTGCACATAGACGCCGTCGCGTGCGGTGAAGCCTTGCGGCACCAGATAGAGCCGTTTCAGGCCCAGGACATGATCGAGCCGGATCGCCCCGGCATGTCGCATCGAGGCGCGCAGCATGTCGCGATACGGCGCAAAGGACTGACGCTCGAGCCCCGCCGCATTGAACCCGGCAAGACCCCAGGTCTGGCCGGCGGTGTTGAGCGGATCGGGTGGCGCGCCGACGCCGAGATGGCGGGAGATCGCGACCTGTTCATTCCAGGCGTCGAACCCGTCTGCCTGCACGCCGACCGCGACGTCGAGATAGAGCCCGACCTTCATGCCAAGCTTCTTCGCCAGATCGCTGGCCGCACCGAGCTGCCGGTCTGCGGTCCATTGCACAAATTCGACGAATTCGATTTCACCGGCGTCCGCGCCCTGGCGGAGAGCGGCGCATCTGGCGTCGTCCGGCTGCCGCCACTCCTCCGGCCATTCCCACCACGGCTTGCCGAATTTGTGCCGGAGCACCTCGAAGCAGGCAAAGTGCGACAGCAACGTGCCGCGCTCGGTGCGGAATTTGTCGAAATCCTGTTGGCGGACCGGATTGGCATTGGCCTTGAAGGCAGCAAAGGCGGAGCGAAGCGCGCGCCATTTCAAACCGGCGACACCGACGTAATCGACAACGTCGCCCGCCCGCAATGGCGCCAGCGCCTCGCGGGTTTCGGAATCGAGCCGATATTCGGGAAGCTTTTCGACGTCGATGTAAAGCGCGTTGAGAAACAACCGGCTGTTCGGCGAATACGGGCTGCAATCGCCCGGGCGATCGTCGAACAGGGCGTGCAGCGGATTGAGGCCGACGCCGTCGGCGCCGAGATGATCGGCGAGTTCGATCAGGCTTGCGAGGTCGGTGAAGTCGCCCATGCCCCAGTTGCGCGCGGAGCGGACGCCGTAAAGCTGGGCCGCGAGCAGCCAGCAGCGGTCGAACTCGCCGCCAAATGCCCGCTCCGGCGCCGAAACCAGCGGCACGTCCTCGGTAGTCGCGGCATCGCTCACCTGCAGCCGGTAGATGCCGAGCGGCAGGTCCCTTGGCCAATCGATGGCGTGATCGGAGCTTGCGCCATTGGCGATAACTCCTGAATCCGCAACGATTTTCCACTCCACGGGGAGCCTGGCTGTGGGGAGTTCGGTTCGCGACGGCCGTCCGGACCGGACCACGACCGGATGGCCGACCAGCGGTCCCGGCGCCGGCGGCGGCAGGGCGTCCAGGATAATTTTGAGCGCCGCCGCGTCTGTGACACGGCGATTACCCTGTCCATCCAGGAATTCGGTCTGAATTCCCTGGGCTTTAGCTTGAGCGAAAAGATCCATTCGGCACGTACTTTGCACGCAAACATCAAACCGATGTCGCGAAATTGTCTAATTAGGGGAAGGAGATAGACGGTGTGTAACGCTCAGGCCCGCCAACGGTTCCGCTGGAACCAAAGCGAGCCGAGCGGCTTTCTATCTATGTCCGGAACGTCCCCTTTCTGCAAACGAAACGGGGACGTCATTTCCATGGCAATGGCATCACCGTGAACAAAAAAGCGCAAACCGCCGAGAGCTCCAACGCCGGCGTCTCCCTCACTATCGACGGTGCCTATCCGCTGAATCCGGATAGCAGCCTTGTGGTCGAAGCAAAAGAGGTGCCCGTCGCCGACGCCGTTACCGACGAGCTCTGGTACAAGGACGCGATCATTTATCAGTTGCACGTCAAGGCCTTCGCCGACAGCAACAATGACGGCATCGGCGACTTTGCCGGGCTGACCGAGAAACTGGGTTACCTGCAGGACCTCGGCGTCACCACGCTGTGGCTATTGCCGTTCTACCCCTCGCCCGGCCGCGACGACGGCTACGACATCGCCGATTACGGCGACATCAATCCCGATTTCGGGACGATGAAGGATTTCAAGCGCTTTATCCAGGAAGCCAAGAAGCGCGGCCTGCGGGTGATCACCGAACTCGTCATCAACCACACGTCCGACCAGCACGACTGGTTCAAGCGCGCCCGCCGCTCGGACCCGAAGTCAAGCGCCCGCAACTGGTATGTCTGGAGTGATACCGACCAGAAATATTTGGGCACCCGGATCATCTTCACCGATACCGAGAAGTCGAACTGGACCTGGGACCCGGAAGCCGGCCAGTTCTACTGGCACCGCTTCTTCTCGCACCAACCGGATCTCAATTTCGACAATCCGCGCGTGGTGAGCGCGCTGGTACAGGTGATGAAGCGGTGGCTCGACACCGGGGTCGACGGCTTCCGGCTCGACGCCATTCCCTATCTCTGCGAGCGCGACGGCACCAACAACGAGAACCTGCCGGAGACGCATGCCATCATCAAGCGGCTGCGCAGTGAGCTCGATGCCTACGCAAAAGGCAAGGTGCTGCTGGCCGAGGCCAATCAATGGCCGGAGGACGTACAGGAATATTTCGGCCGTGGCGACGAATGCCACATGGCTTATCACTTTCCGCTAATGCCGCGCATCTACATGGCAATCGCGCAGGAAGACCGTTTTCCGATCACCGACATCCTGCGCCAGACGCCGGATATTCCAAGCAATTGCCAGTGGGCGCTGTTCCTGCGCAACCATGATGAACTGACGCTGGAAATGGTCACCGACGTCGAGCGCGATTACCTGTGGTCGACCTACGCCAACGATCCCCGCGCCCGCATCAATGTCGGTATCCGGCGGCGGCTGGCGCCGCTTATGGATAATGACCGGCGCAAGATCGAGCTGATGAATTCGCTGTTGTTCTCGTTCCCGGGCACACCGATCATCTACTACGGCGACGAGATCGGCATGGGCGACAACATCTATCTCGGCGACCGCAACGGCGTCCGCACACCGATGCAGTGGACGCCGGATCGCAATGGCGGCTTCTCCCGAGCCGACCCCGCGCGGCTCTACGCGCCGACCATCATGGACCCGGTCTATGGCTATGAGTCCGTCAACGTCGAGGCGCAGTCGCGCAGCCTCTCCTCGCTGCTCTCTGCCACCAAGCGGCTGATTGCGGTCCGCAAATCCACGCTCGCCTTCGGCCGCGGCAGCATGACATTCATCCGCCCGGAAAACCGCTCGGTGCTGTGCTACGTGCGCCAGTACGGGGACGAGGTCATTCTGTGCGTCGCCAACCTGTCGCGATCGGCTCAGGCGACCGAACTGGATCTCTCCGCCTTCAAGGACCGCATCCCGCTGGAAATGCTCGGCCGCACACGCTTCCCGGCGATCGGCGAGCTACCTTATATGATCACGCTGTCGCCTTACGGCTTCTACTGGTTCGAACTGCAGGAGCGCGACAAGTCGGCGCCGGTGCCGCAGCGGGCAGTGCCCGAGTTCGAAACGCTGGTGGTGCCGTTGAACGCGACCTGGGTATCGCTGGCGCGCGAGCGCGGCGTGTTCGAGCGCGACGTGCTTCCGGGACATCTGGCGCGCAGCCGCTGGTATCCGGAACGCTCGGCCAAGGCGATCCATCCGAAACTGACGTCGGCGATTCCGTTCTGCGACATCGGCGACAACCGGCCGTGGCTCGCCTTTTTCGAAGCGACGCAGCGCGTCACCACGCGCTACGTGCTGCCGATGCAGATCGAATGGGTGCGCTTCGACCGCGAGCGCTACAACCCGAAGGCGCTGGCCGCGGTTCGGCAAGGAGCGCGCGAAGGAACCCTGCTCGACGTTGCCACCGAGCAGATCTTCATCGCGCTATTTTTGCGCAATCTGCAGCAATCGCTGACGGTCGACGAGAGCGAACAGGGGTTGCGGCTCGAATTCCGCCCGACCAGCCGCTTCGGCGACAAGCCGATCCGGCAGCCCGAGCACATTCGCATCATTGAATCCGAACTGCCGCGCAGCACCGCGCTGGTGGACAATGACTATGTCGTCAAGATCTACCGGACGGTTCAGGCCGGTCCCAATCCCGAAATCGAGATGGGACGCTTCCTGACCGACATCGCCAACTTTCCCAATGCGCCGGCGCTGCTCGGCAGCGCCGAGTTGGTCGAGGGCAACGAGAAGAGCGCGATCGGCGTCGTTCACGCCTTCGTCGCCAATCAAGGCGACCTCTGGACCGTGAGTGCGGCCTATCTCGATCGCTTCGTCGAGGAGCAGAGGCTGCTCGCAGCGAGCATCCATCCCGGCGAGCGCGAGGAAGAGATCCCTTATCTGCGCTACATCTCGCAGGCCGGACGGCGCGTGGCCGAGCTGCATGTTGCGCTCGCCAGCAACGGCGAGCTTGCCGAATTCGCGCCGGAGCCGACCAGCCGCGACGACGTGCAGCGCTGGGTCGACGATCTGATGCTCAGCGCCGGGCGCGTCTTCGATGCGCTTCGGCAGCGGCGAGATACCCTCAAGGAAGCCGACCGAGCGTTGGCCGACCAGGTGCTGGCGTTGCAGCCGGTCCTGCCGGATTGGCTGGAAACGCTGTTGCTGCGTGAGGCCGACGCCGCCAACATTCGCGGCCATGGCGACCTCGATCTCAGCCAGTTGCTGATCGTCAAGGACGACATCTTCATCGTCGACTTCGAAGGCGCGCCGCGGCGCAGTATTGCTGAACGCCGGCGCAAGATGCCTGCAGCACGCGACATCGCAAGCCTGATCCGCTCGATCGACTATTCGGCAACCGCAGCCCTTGAGCGCGCGCTCAAAGTAGCCCACGATGACCACGGCAAGCTCGGCGCGGCGCTTGGCGAATGGCGGGACCGGACGACAGCTGCATTTCTCGCCGCCTATCGCGAAGCGATGACCGACCAACGGCTGTGGCCGGCCGATCCGACGACGGCAGACGGCTTGCTGACCTTCTTCCTGCTCGAGAAGGCCTTGAACGAGATCGAACACGAACTGTCATTCCGGCCGGAATGGCTGCGCGTGCCACTGAGCGGAATTATCAGAATGTTGTCACAACCGTCCTTCGAGGCCTCATGACCAAGCTATCCGCAGAGGCCTACGCCATCATCGAAGGCAAGCATTCGGATCCGTTTCGATATCTCGGCTTGCACAGCGAAGGCGGACACAGCGTGGTGCGCGCTTTTATCCCCGAAGCGTCCAACGTGGAGGCGATCTGCGAGCAAGGCGAGACGGCGCCGCTTGAACGCATTCACGATGCCGGGCTGTTTGAAGGCGCGCTGCCGAACGGATCGAAGCGCTACCAGCTCCGCGCCCGCTTCGGCGAGAACGTCGTCGATCTTGACGATCCCTACCGCTTTCCGCCCGTGCTCAGCGACTTCGACCTCTATCTCCTGGGAGAAGGCACTCACCGGCGGATCTACGACAAGCTCGGCGCGCATCCGATGACACTCGACGGCGTCGACGGCGTGGCATTCGTGGTGCTCGCGCCGAACGCCAAGGCGGTCAACGTGGTTGGCGATTTCAATTTCTGGAATGAGCGGCGGCATCCGATGCGGGTGCGCGGCGTCGGCTATTGGGAACTGTTCGTGCCCCATGCCCGCGCCGGCGACCGATACAAGTTCGATATTACGGGCTCCGACGGACGGCATCTGCCGCTGAAATCCGATCCGGTCGCCTTTGGGGCGGAAGTCCGGCCTTCGACGGCTTCGATCGTCGTCGATGAAAGCCGAATTCCGAAGCCGCGGCCCGCGCCGGCCGGCATCAACGCGATCGAGGCGCCGATCTCGATCTACGAGGTCCATCTCGGCTCCTGGCGGCGCAAGAACGGCAATGAATGGCTGAGCTATCGCGACCTCGCCGAACAGCTTCCGGCCTATGCGAAGGATATGGGCTTCACCCATCTCGAGTTTCTGCCCGTCAGCGAACATCCGTTCGACGGCTCCTGGGGCTATCAGCCGACCGGCCTGTACGCGCCGACCAGCCGGTTCGGCGCGCCGGAAGATTTTTCCGCCCTCGTCGATGCCTGTCATCGCGAAGGGCTCGGCGTGTGGCTCGACTGGGTGCCCGGACATTTTCCCGACGATCCGCATGGGCTCGGCTATTTCGACGGCACCGCGCTTTACGAGCACGCTCACCCGATGCAGGGCCGCCACCTCGACTGGGGCACGCTGATCTACAATTACGGCCGCACCGAAGTGGTCAATTTCCTGGTCTCCAACGCGCTGTTCTGGCTCGATCGCTACGGCATCGATGGCCTGCGCGTCGATGCCGTCGCCTCGATGCTCTACCTCGACTACAGCCGGCCCGCCGGCGAGTGGATCCCCAACCGGCATGGCGGGAGGGAAAACCTCGAAGCCATCGAGTTCCTGCGCCGCTTCAACATCGAAGTGTTCGGGCATTTTCCGGAAGCGACCACGGCCGCGGAGGAATCCACCGCATGGCCGCAGGTCTCGCGGCCGATCGAATATGGCGGGCTCGGCTTCGGCTTCAAATGGAACATGGGCTGGATGCACGACACGCTGAAATATATCGGCAAGGATCCGATATACCGGAAGCACCATCACGGCGACGTGCTGTTCGGCCTGCATTACGCATTCTCGGAGAATTTCATTTTGCCGCTGTCGCATGACGAAGTCGTGCACGGCAAGCGATCGATCCTCGGCCGCATGCCGGGCGACGAGTGGCAGCGCTTTGCGAACCTGCGTGCTTATTACAGCTTCATGTTCGGCCATCCCGGCAAGAAGCTCCTGTTCATGGGCTGCGAGTTCGGCCAGGAGCGCGAATGGAACCACGATCATTCGCTCGACTGGCATCTCTTGGCGCAGCCCCGCCATAGCGGCATCCAGAACCTGATCCGCGACCTCAACCGGCTCTATCGCAGCGTGCCGGCGCTGCACCAGATGGATTGCAACCAAGCGGGATTTGAATGGGTCATCACCCACGATTCCGGCGGCAACGTCTTTGCCTGGCTGCGCAAGGGTTTCGATGCACGCGCGCGCTGCCTCGTGGTCGTGAACTTCTCGCCGAACGTCTATCACAATTACCGCGTCCGGGTGCCGTTCGCCGGGACGTGGAAGGAAGCGCTCAATTCCGACTCTGCGCTTTATGGCGGCAGCAATGTCGGCAACGTCGGCGAAGTCCATACCCTGGAAGGCAACATCCCCGAACTCAGCCTCACCATTCCGCCTCTGGCTGCGATCTTTCTCGTACCGGAAGGCTGACGTATGCGACTGTCCGCGGGAAGCCCCGCCCGCCTCGGAGCAAGCTGGGACGGCAGGGGCACCAACTTTGCGCTGTTCTCGGCCAATGCGGAGAAGGTCGAGCTTTGCCTGTTCGACGGCCAGGGCCGCCGCGAACTCGAGCGGATCGAGCTGCCCGAGCGCAATGAGGATGTTTGGCACGGCTATCTCAACGACGTCTCGCCCGGACAGCTCTACGGCTACCGCGTCCACGGCCCCTACGCGCCGGAGCGCGGACACCGCTTCAACGCCAACAAGCTGTTGCTCGATCCCTATGCCAAGCGGCTCGCCGGCCGGCTGGTGTGGAGCGACGCGCATTTCGGCTACCGGACGGGGAGCGCGCGCGAGGATCTTTCGTTCGATCGCCGCGACAATGCGCGCGGCATGCCGAAGGCGGTCGTGGTCGACGAGAGCTTCAACTGGGGCCGCCGCGAGATACGGCCGAACATCGCCTGGGAAGACACCATCATCTACGAGGCCCACGTCAAGGGCCTGACGCAGAGGCGCGACGACGTGGCGCCGGGCTGGCGCGGCACCTATGGCGGGCTGTGCTCGCCGGCGATGATCGATCATCTCAAGCGGCTCGGCGTCACCACCATCGAACTATTGCCGATCCACGGCCTGATCGACGACCGGGTGCTGGTGGAACGGAAGCTTGCGAACTATTGGGGCTACAACACGCTGGCGTTCTTCGCGCCGGAGCCGCGCTATGCGCAGGACAACGCGCTCGACGCGTTCCGCACCACGGTGGCGCGGCTGCACGACGCCGGCATCGAGGTGATGCTCGACGTGGTCTACAACCACACCGCCGAAGGCAATCATCTCGGCCCGACGCTGTGTTTCCGCGGCATCGATAACGCGTCCTATTACTGGCTCAACAAGGAGCATCCGCGCTACTATGACGACTTCACCGGCTGCGGCAGCTCGGTCAACCTCACCCATCCGCGCGTGCTGCAGATGGTGATGGATTCGCTGCGCTACTGGGTCGAGGTCTGTCACGTCGACGGCTTCCGTTTCGACCTCGCCACCACGCTGGCGCGCGGGCCAAACGGTTTTGACCGCAATTCCGCGTTCCTCACGGCCGTGCGGCAAGACCCGGTGCTGGCAACTGTAAAACTCGTCGCCGAGCCGTGGGACCTCGGCTTGGGTGGCTATCAGGTCGGCGCGTTTCCCTCGCAATGGTCAGAATGGAATGACCGTTATCGCAGCGCGTTGCGGCGTTACTGGAGCGGCGAAGGCAGCCTGATCGGCGAGGTCTCGCGCCGCATGACCGCCTCATCCGACCTGTTCCGCCATGACAACCGCGCAACGCGCGCCAGCATCAACCACATCACCGTCCATGACGGTTTCACGCTGGCCGACCTGTTCAGCTACAACGAGAAGCACAACGAGGCGAACGGCGAGGACAATCGCGACGGCTCCAACGACGATCACAGCAACAATTGCGGCCATGAGGGCCCGACCACCGACCCCGCGATCGTGGGGCTGCGCCGGCAGCTCCGCAAGAACCAGCTCGCCTGCCTGTTCCTCGCGCAGGGGACGCCCTTGATGCTGGCCGGCGATGAGGTCGGCAATTCGCAGAACGGTAACAACAACGCCTATTGCCAGGACAATGAAATCGGCTGGGTCAACTGGGAAAATCTCGGCAAGCCAGGCGACGACCTAATCGATTTCGTCGGCCACATGACCGCGCTACGCCGGCGCTTCCCGCAACTCCGCTCCCAGCGCTGGCTTTCGGGACGGCGCAAGGATGGCTCGTTTGGCGTGCTGTGGCTGACGCCCGCGGCCGAGGAGATGCAGGAAGCCGACTGGAATTTTCCGGAAGGACGTTTCCTCGCCTATGTGCTTGGGCCTTTGGAACCAGGTCAACCGCCGATCTTTATCGTCCTGAATGCCGCGCCCGAAGAGATCGGTTTCAAAATGCCCGAGATGCCCGAGTACAAGAACTGGCAGCAGGTGCTGAACACGACCGCAGCCGTGCAGAACTTCGTTGAATTCGCTTCCGGTGCAGAGACCAGCGCGCCGCCGCGGTCGGTGCTTGCCTTTGCGGGCGCGGCATGAATGACCGGCAATTCGGCCCGCATCTGACAAACTACGGCACGCGGTTTCGGCTGTGGGCGCCGGCGGCGACACGCGTCGAGGTGATGCTGGAGCAACCTCACGCGATGAGGCGCGGCGGGGACGGCTGGTTCACGGCCGATATTGCCGGCGTCAAGGCCGGCGCACGCTACAAATTCCGCGTCGATGACGAACTCGATGTCCCCGATCCAGCTTCTCTGTTTCAGCCCGAGGACGTTTTCGGCCCGAGCGAAGTTATCGACCATGAATCCTATCCGTGGCGGGCCGCAAGCTGGCGCGGGCGGCCGTGGCAGCAGGCCGTCATCGTCGAGGCCCATGTCGGCGCCTTCACTCGGGACGGCACCTATCGCGCGATGATCAACCGGCTCGATCATCTCGTCGAGACCGGTATTACTGCATTGGAATTGATGCCGCTGGCGGATTTCGCCGGCTCCCGCAACTGGGGCTATGACGGCGTCTTGTGGTACGCACCCGACAGCGCCTATGGCCGTCCCGAAGATCTCAAGGAGCTGATCGACGAGGCGCATCTGCGCGGGCTGATGGTGATACTCGACGTGGTCTACAACCATTTCGGCCCCGAGGGCAATTATATCGGCCGCTACGCACCCTCCTTCTTCACCAAAGCCCAGACGCCCTGGGGCAGCGCGATCGACTATCGCGTGAAAGAGGTCCGCGCCTTTGCGATCGAGAACGCGCTCTCCTGGCTGCGCGACTATCGCTTCGACGGACTGCGGCTCGATGCCGTCAACTCGATCGTTGAACCGGGTGGGCTGTCGCTGCTGCACGACATCAGCGCCGCTGCCGGCCGGCTGGCCGCGGAAACCGGCCGGCACATTCACCTCGTGCTGGAGAACGGCGACAACCGCGCCAGCATTCTGGACCCCATCCAGGACCCACCGCACGGCAAATACCGCGCGCAATGGAACGACGACTATCATCACGCCTGGCGCGTGCTGATGACTCGCGAAAAGCAGGGCTATTATGGCGACTACCAGCGCTCGCCGATATCGGATATCGCCCGCTCGCTGTCATCAGGTTTCGTCTACCAAGGCGAGCCATCTGCTTTTCGCGGCGTCAGGCGTGGCGAGCCGAGCGGCCATCTCGCGCCGACCGCGTTCATCAACTTCCTGCAGAACCACGACCAGATCGGCAATCGTGCGCTGGGCGATCGGCTCGAAGGCAATGCCGATGCGCGAATGATCGAGGCGGCGCTTCAGGTCCTGCTGATCGCGCCTCACATCCCCATGCTGTTCATGGGGGAGGAATGGGGCTCGACGGTCCCCTTCCCGTTCTTCTGCGATTTCGGCGGCGAACTCGCCGACGCGGTTCGGAAGGGCCGCCGCATCGAATTGGCCTGGGCCTATGCGGAATATGGTGATGAAGTCCCCGATGCGCTTGCCGCTTCGACCCGCGATTCCGCCGTACTCGATTGGAATGGCCGCGACGCTCCGGCGGGGCGGGAGCGCCTGACGATGGTACGAAAACTATTGCAGGTCCGGCGGCAAGAGATTGTGCCGCGGCTGGCCGGCGCAGCTTTTGGGACAGCAGACGCGGAAAGCAGCGGGTTGCTGACAGCCGATTGGCGCATGGGCGATGGCACCGCGCTTCGCCTCACCGCCAACCTGTCGGAAGCGGCTGTCAGCCACGGCGAAACTGCAGGAACCCTGATCTGGGGTAGCGAGTTGGGCAATAGCGTCCCGCCATGGTCGGTGCACTGGCGCATCGGATAGGAAAATGCCCCCGGCGATCCCGATCGCGACCTACCGCCTGCAATTGTCGGCGGATTTCGATTTCGACGCCGCCGCTGCCGTGGTGCCCTACCTGAAGGCGCTCGGCATCACCCATCTCTATGCATCGCCCTTCATGCGCGCCCGCAAGGGCAGCGCACACGGCTACGACGTCACCGACCACGCCCAGTTCAATCCGGAGCTCGGCGGCGAAGCCGGCTTCGAGCGGCTCAGCGCAGCCTTGCAGCAACACGATCTCGGGCTGATCCTGGATTTTGTGCCCAACCATGTCGGCGTGCATTGCGACGATAATCCATGGTGGGTTGACGTGCTGGAATGGGGTCCCGCCTCGCCGCACGCGGCTTCGTTCGACATCGACTGGGAACAATTGCCGTATCGCGCCCGCGGCGGGGTGCTGCTGCCGATCATCGGCTCGTCCTACGGTCAGGCGCTGGAAAGCGGCGAGATCGAATTACGCTATGACGCCGGCGAAGGCAGTTTTTCGGCCTGGTACTTTGAGCATCGGCTGCCGATCGCGCCGGAACGTTATGGCGAAATTCTGCGGATGATCGTCAAGGAAGCGGGCGCGGAGGACAGCACGCCCGGCAAGGGCATGCTTGCGCTGGCCTCCCGCTATCAGGGGCCGCGACGTCCCAACCGCAAGGAAGCGCCCGCCTTCAAGGCCGAACTGAAAGGCATCGCGGGAGCTGCCGAGATCATCGCGCGCGGCCTTGCGGCCTATCGCGCCGGGGCGGATCGCGCCGCTGCAACGCAGGCGCTGCATCATCTGCTCGAACGCCAGCACTACAAGCTCGGGCATTGGCGGCTCGCTTCCAGCGACATCAACTACCGGCGCTTCTTCGACATCAATACGCTGGCGGGCCTGCGCGTCGAGGACGCCGCCACATTCGAAGCGATCCACCGTCTGGTCAAACGGCTGATCGCGGAGGAAAAGCTGCAAGGCCTGCGGCTCGACCACATCGACGGCCTGCGCGATCCCGTCCAGTATTTCCAGCGCCTGCGCCGGTTGATCCGCGATGGCTTTGGCGGGCGGAGCAACCCCTTCTACGTGGTGGTCGAGAAAATTCTTGGCGAGCACGAAAAGCTGCCGCCGTTCGCCGGCGTTCACGGCACCACCGGCTATGAGTGGCTGAACGCGATCACCCATGTGCTGATCGAGGGAAGCGGCCTGGAGCCGCTCGACGAGATTTGGCGGCAAATCAGCAACCAGTCGCCGAAACTCGAACCGATCCTGCGAGATGCAAAACGTCGCGTGCTGGAAACGCTGCTGACCAGCGAATTCACGGTCTTGACGCGCCTCCTGGCACGGATTGCCAGCGGGCATTATTCAACCCGCGACTATTCCGCCGACAGCCTGCGGCAGGCGCTCGAACTCTACGTGCTGCACTTTCCGGTGTACCGCACCTACCTGACAGCGTCGGGCCCGTCTGCGCATGATCGCCAGTTGATATCAGGAACGATCGAACGGGCGCGCGCCGACTGGTTTGCCGCCGATGACGGCATCTTTGATTTCCTGCGCGACACGCTGACGATGGACCTGATCAAGCCCGGACGCACGCGCCACAGTGCGCCGCGGGTGCGCCGGTTTGCACTGAAGGTGCAGCAGTTCACCGGACCGATGATGGCAAAGTCGCTGGAGGACACGACGTTCTACCGCTACCATCGCCTGCTTGCGCTGAACGAGGTCGGCGGCGATCCTGCGGCCAGGGCGTTATCGGTTGATGGCTTTCACGGGATGATGGAGGCGCGCGCCGGGGAATGGCCGCATGGCATGACGGCGACTGCAACGCATGACACCAAGCGCGGCGAGGATGCCCGCGCTCGAATTCTGGCGCTATCGGAAATTCCGGGTGAATGGACCAGCACGGTAGCCCGATGGAAGCTGCTCAACGCGCCGCATCTGCTCGTCGATGGCGATCTTCGCGCGCCGTCGGCACCGTTCGAATACATGCTGTATCAGGCGCTTGCGGGGGCATGGCAGCCGGACGACGCATCGTTTGTGGACCGGATGCAGGAATATGCCCTGAAGGCTGCGCGCGAGGGCAAACAGGAAACGAGTTGGCTCAATCCGCACGCGACCTACGAGGCGGGCGTCAAGAGCTTCATCGCGAAGATTCTCGATCCGGCAGTGTCCGGCGAATTCCTGAATTCCCTGCAGACGCTGGCGCAGCGGCTCTCGTTGCTGGGCGCCCTGAACTCGCTCAGCCAGATCACGCTGAAGACGACGATACCGGGCGTGCCGGACTTCTATCAGGGCACGGAACTTTGGGATTTTTCGCTGGTCGATCCCGACAACCGGCGGCCGGTCGACTTTGCCGAACGCGGTGGCCGGCTGGACGCGGTGGAGAATCCGGATTGGGATCGGCTGGTCGAGAAATGGCCGAGCGGTCACCTGAAGCTGGCCTGGACACGGCATCTGCTTGAGCTTCGGACCGAGCTCGCCGATACGTTCACAAGCGGTGATTACGAGCCATTGGAAGTAAGCGGGCCGCATCGCGACCACTTCATCGCGTTCGCTCGGCGGCAGGGTCGCGACGCGGCGGTCGTCGTGGTCACACGATGGTTCGCGCCGTTTACCGACAGCGGCAGACACTGGCCTGGTCCGGAGAACTACGACGCCGCTCTGAACGTCGGCGATTATGCGGCGGAAGGTTTTGCCGACGCCGATGCCGCGCAATTGCGTCTGTCAGATCTGCTGACGCATCTCCCGGTCGCGGTGCTGAAAGCCAGGTTCAATGGCGCGGCAAAGCCGGCACAAAGGCGCCGTCGCGGCTGATGCGTCAGTTTTTCTTGGTCAGCAGCAACTGGCCGCGACTGCGAATCGCAGCCTGGGCCGCTTCGGCAAAGCGCTGCAACAGCCATGGCAGCACCACTTCCACCTGCACATGATCGTCGGCAACGTCGACATGGCCTGCTGCGCCTTGCCCAAGCGCGCGCACGCGGAAGATCATGCGGTTGTCTTCCCAGCGCTCCTCGTCGACGGTCAGCATCGGCACGCTGGAAGCGGCGCGTGAAAGTCCCGTCTTGAGGCGGCGCATCGCCTCCTCGCGGCCCAGACTATGCGGGATGGAAACCACGAGCGGTTTGGTCATCGCTGAAAAATCCTCCTTGATCTAACTGCATGTAATTGTCCGCGGTTCGAAAGTAAGGACCCCACGCATTATCGCAACGCAGAACGGAACTTAGATGATTCACGGTTGTTGTTCCCAGTGAAGGGCAGACGTGCAGAATGCCCCGTTCGGGCTGAGGAGAGGTTCATGTCCATCGGCACCATCATCCTGATCATTCTCATCATCGCCCTGCTTGGCGGCTTTAGCGGCATCGGTGGCGGCCCGTTCTATGGCACCGGATACTACGGCGGTGGCGGACTAGGCCTCGTAATCGTGATCCTGTTGATCCTGCTGCTGCTCGGGAAGATCTAGGCAACGGCGCAGAATCGGTAGGTGGGCAAAGGCGCGAAAGCGCCGTGCCCACCTTTCTCGTTATATGGAATGGTGGGCACGCTTCGCTCTGCCCACCCTACGAAAACCACAAAAGGCGTCATCGCGGATCCAGTATTCCAGAGACGTTCGCGGTCAATCGAGAAGCCGCGGCGTACTGGATGCCCCGCCTTCGCGGGGCATGACAGTTTTGGTCTAGTCAGGACAGCGTGACTACATCGCCGCCAGCTTCTTGATCGCCGGCTTGATCGACGCTGCCGCGTCATCGTAGCCGTCCCACGCCTTCGTCTTCGCCAGCAGTGACGGCACGGTGCGGATCGTATACTTCTTCGGATCGAGATCGGCGCGCACCTGCGTCCAGGTCAACGGCATCGACACGGTAGCACCCTCTCGCGCACGGGGCGATAAGGCAGCGACCGCCGTCGACATCCGATCGTTGCGAAGATAATCAAGGAAGATCTTTCCCTTGCGCAGCTTCTTCGACATGTTGAGCAGGTAGCGCTCGGGATCATCGTTCGCCATCCATTGGCAGATACCTTGCGCGAACGCCTTCGCCTCTTTCCACGAAACCTTCTCCCTTGCGCCATAAAGCAGCGGCGTCACCACGTGCAGCCCCTTACCGCCGGTGGTCTTGCAGAAGCTTTCGAGACCAACAGCGGTCAATCGCTGGCGCATGTCTTTTGCCGCCTCGATGACGTCGGCGAATTCAACATTGGGCGCGGGATCGAGATCGAACACCAGACGTCCCGGAGTGTCGTAAGCGTCCGGCGCACAATTCCAGGGATGCAATTCGAGGCCGCCGATCTGCGCCACCGCAGCCAATCCCTCAATCCGGTCTATCTGCAGATAGGGCTTGCGGTCGCCCGAAACCTTGGCCAGCTCGAACAGATTGGACGCGCCCTGCATAGCGTGGCGTTGAAAGAATTTCTCGCCATGGATGCCGTCGGGCGCGCGAACGATCGAGCATGGACGGCCCTTGAGGTGGCCGATCATCCATTCGCCGACAGCCTCGAAATATTGCGCGAGGTCGAGCTTTGTAACGCCCTCGCCGTCGCCGGCGTCGGGCCACAGCTCCTTGTCCGGCTTTGAGATCACCACGCCCATGACCTCGCCGGTCTTGTTCGTTGTTGCGGGCGTTGCCCGCACCGTCGCACCCTTGCCCTTGCCGGGCTTCGGCTGTGCGACGCCTGCCTTGGACGGTGTTTCCGCCTCCACCTCCTCGGCCGGCTTGTCCTGCCGCAGGCCCTTGAACGCGGCCTGCCGGATATTTCCGTCCGCGGTGAACCCTGCGAATTCGATCTCGGCGACCAGTTCGGGTTTCAGCCAGTGCACGTCGCGGGTTTTCTTCGGCGCGTTCTTGCCGCCGAACGGGTTCTTGTCGGAGGCTGCGGCCTTCAGGGCCGGCATGATGCGGCGGACCGTGTCTTGTCCGAAGCCGGTGCCGACCATGCCAACGAACGCCAGATGATCGCCGCGATAGACGCCGGCCATCAGCGAACGGAATTTGCCGTTGGTGGTCTTCCAGCCGCCCAGCACCACCTCATGGCCGGCCCGGCATTTCGCCTTGGTCCAGCTCTCGGTGCGGCCGGAACGATAGGGCGCATCGAGCCTCTTGGAGACGATCCCTTCCAGTTCGAGCTTGCAGGCCGACTGCAGCACGGCATCGCCGCCGCTTTCGAAATGCTCGACATAGCGGATCTGCTTGGCCTTGCCCTTTTGCGTTTCCAGCAATTTCTTCAGCCGCGCCTTGCGTTCGCCGAGTGGGAGCTTGCGAAAATCTTCCCCATTGGCGAACAGCAGGTCGAACGCATAGAAGATCAGGCTCTCGCTGTCGCCGTCCGACAGCGCCGCCTGCAAGGTGGAGAAGTTCGGCGCGCCGTTATGATCGAGGGCTACGATCTCGCCGTCGATCAGCACGTCGGGAAGCGATGTCGCTTCCTCGGCGATCGCCTTGAACTTATCGGTCCAGTCGAGGCCTTTTCGGGTGTAGAGCACCGCATCGCCGTCCTCGACCCGCAATTGCACGCGGTAGCCGTCGAACTTGATCTCGTGACACCAGCCCTCGCCGCCGGGCGGCCTCTCGACCACCGTGCAAAGCTGCGGCGCAACGAAATCGGGCATCGCCGCGACTTTCTTCGGCTTGACCGACGGGGCCGGGGCGCGCGTCTTGATCTCCGGCGCGGCCCGCAAGGCGGCGGTCTTCCGCAAGGTCCGCGCTTCGGCGGCATCGCCGCGGTTGGATTGCCAGACCGCGTCGGCCTTTGTCTGCGTGGCCAGCATGAATGGCTTTGGCGCCTTGCCCTTGCCTTGCGCGATCTGGTCCATCGTTCGTCCCGACGCGACCGAACGGTCTTTGTCGAGAATGTCGTTATCCTCGCCTTCCTTGGCGAATTCGTCACGGTGCTTGATCAGGAGCCAGTTGGTACGCTTGCCGCCGTAGCGGTCGCCCCGCATTCGCACCAGCACCCAGCTTCCATGCAGCTTGTCGCCATGCAGGGTGAATTTCAGGTCGCCCTTCTTGAAGCCGCGATCGGGATCATCGGACTCCCAATAGCCCCGGTCCCACAGCATCACCGTGCCGCCGCCGTATTGGTCTTCCGGAATAGTGCCTTCGAAATCGCCGTAGTCGAGCGGGTGGTCCTCGACCTCGACCGCGAGCCGCTTGTCGTGGGGGTCGAGTGACGGCCCCTTGGTGACGGCCCAGGATTTAAACACACCGTCGAACTCGAGCCGGAGATCGTAATGCAGCCGGCTTGCATCGTGCTTCTGAATCACGAAGCGCCGCTCGCGGGCGGGCGCGACCTCGACGTCGCCGGAGGGCTCCGCCGTTTTGCCGAAATCGCGCTTCTTGCGGTACGTGCTGAGTTTCTTCAACGCCACGGCCACACCTCAATCAAAACCGCCCCGCGGCAACACCCGGAACGAAAACCCATACTAGCCGTTGAAGTTCCCAAACCCAACCGCGTCCGGAGATTGCAATGGCCCCCCGCGCCTACTGGAAAGGCTCGCTGAAGCTCTCTTTGGTGTCATGTCCGGTCGTGCTGTATCCGGCCTCGACATCGGTCGAGAAAACGCGCTTTCACATGATCAACAAGGAGACCGGCAACCGGCTGAAGCAGCAGATGATCGATGCCGAGACCGGCGAGGTCGTCGAGAGGGATCAGAAAGGCCGAGGCTATGAGCTGAAGAAGGGTCAGTATGTCGAGATCGAAAAGGAGGAACTCGAAGCCGTCCAGATCGAGAGCAATCACACCATTGAGATTGACAGCTTTGTGCCGCGGGACGAAATCGACAAGCGCTATTACAACCATCCCTATTACATCGCCCCCGACGGCAAAGCGGCAATCGACGCCTTTGCGGTGATCCGCGACGCCATGAAGGACGAGGACCGGGTGGCGCTGGCGCGCATTGTGCTGACCAACCGCGAGCACGTCATGGCGATCGAGCCGCTCGGCAAGGGCCTGCTCGGCACCACGCTGCGCTATCCTTACGAGCTGCGCGACGAGGGCGACTTCTTCGATGATATCAAGACCCCGAAGATCACCAAGGACATGGTCGAACTTGCGGGCCATATCCTGCAGACCAAGGCCGCCCACTTCGACCCCTCGAAATTCAAGGACGAATATGAGGACGCGCTGAAGGCGCTGGTGCGGCGCAAGGCTTCCGGCAAGCCGGTCAAGGTCGTCGAGCCCGAGGAGAAGCCGGACAACGTCATCAATCTGATGGACGCGCTGAAGGCGAGCCTGAAAGGCAAGGCAGCGACGAAACGGCGCGCGCATGCCCCGGCCTCGCGGCGGGCGCCGGCGCGGCGGACGGCAAAGAAAGCGCACCGCTCGGCGGCGAGACACCGCAAGGCGAGCTAGCGCAACTATATCCGTCCATCGCCCACCGGCCCTACCCTCCCGCTTGCATTACCCGAAGCCGGAAGGCATTTTCCCCCTGGGAACTGACGCCACGACAATAGCGGCGCCGGACCGGGGAGGATTTGATGGCATTGACGAAGTCGCACGTCGCAGGACCGACCACGCCTGCGGTACGGGAGATGACATTCGGCGATCTCTTGCGCAAGGCGGCTGAAACCGCGCCCGATCGCCTCGCCCTGATTGCGGGCGTGCCCGATCCGGCGCAGCGGCGGCAATGGACCTACGCGCAGTTCTATCGCGAAACCCAGCGCACCGCCCGCGCGCTGCTGTCCCGCTTCAAGCCCGGCGAGCGCATTGCGGTCTGGGCACAAAATATCCCGGAATGGATGATGCTCGAATTTGGCGCCGGCATGGCGGGCATGATCCTCGTCACCGTGAACCCGGCCTTTCGCGCCCGGGAGCTCGAATATGTGCTGAAACAGTCGCGCTCAGCCGGGGTGTTCGTGGTCAGCGGTTTCCGCGGCAATCCGATGCTGGACACCGTGCAGGCGGTGGCACCGAACTGCCCCGAGCTGCGCGAGATCATCTGCTTCGACGACTGGAATGCCTTCATCACCGCAGGCGACGACGAGGGCATCAAGCTGCCGGCCGTCAGCCCCGACGATCCCGTCATGATCCAGTATACGTCGGGCACGACGGGCTTTCCGAAAGGCGCCCTGCTCCGTCATCGCGGGCTGCTGAACAATGGTGCCGATACCGCAGACCGGATGGGCGTTGATGATGGCGACGTCTTTGTCACCACGATGCCGCTGTTTCATACCGGCGGCTGCGTCTGCTGCGTGATCGGCGCGGTATCGAAAGCCGCAACCCAGGTGCTGGTCGAGGCCTTCGAACCTGGGCTCGTGCTGGAAATGCTCGGGACCTATCGCGGCAACGCGATGCTCGGCGTGCCTACCATGCTGGTTGCAATGCTGGAGCATCCGACATTCGCGGCGACCGATCTCTCCTCCGTCAAGGCGATCTGCTCCGGCGGCTCGACAGTGCCCGCCTCGCTGGTGCGGCTGCTGGAGGAAAAGCTCGGTGCGCCCTTTACGATTGTATTCGGGCAGACCGAATGCTCTCCGGTCGCGGCGCAGACCCGCACCACCGACAGCGTCGAGGACAAGGCCAATACAATCGGCCTGCCGCTGCCCAATATGGAAACCAAGATCATCGACCCCAACACCGGCGAGACGGTGCCGATCGGCACGATTGGCGAGTTCTGCACCCGCGGTTATCACGTGATGATCGGTTATTTCGAAATGCCCGATGCAACCGCCGCCGCGATCGACGCCGACGGCTGGCTGCACACCGGCGATCTCTGCGCGATGGACTCCCGCGGCTATTGCACCGTGGAAGGCCGCCTCAAGGACATGATCATCCGCGGCGGCGAAAACATCTATCCGCGCGAGCTGGAAGAACTGCTGTTCAGGCATCCCAAAATCGGCGAGGTCGCCGTGATCGGCTTGCCCCACGAGAAATGGGGCGAAGAGGTCGCGGCCTTCATCCGGCCAGCGCCCGGCGCCATCATCGACAAGGAAGAACTGATCGACTACATGCGCGCCTCGCTCGCCCCGCACAAAACGCCAAAGCATTGGTATGTCGTCGACGCCTTCCCACTGACCGGATCGGGCAAGATCCAGAAATTCAAGCTGCGGGAAGCCTGCACCAAGGGCGAGATGACGGCGATCTAGGCCGTGGATTCACTAACGCATCTGGATCCCGACGTCCGCCCGACACCAGCGAACGAAGCGGTTTAGCAGGCGGTATGGGGTCCGAAGCCGCGTGGCAGATCGCGCCATTGCGCCCTTGAAGTAGCCGTCTCCGGCAATCAGCCAGCGCGCCGCGCAAGGAGCAGTGAAGCCCCTAGCCCGCACATGACTGCACCCGAGGTCTGTCGCATCTTGGCTATGAGAGACGGTCGCTTCGCCAGGCCGACTCTCGCACTCGCGGCCCAATAGGTCACGACCACATCGACCCCAGTGTTGAGCACAACCGAAATGATCCCAAGGATGATGAACTGCCGCGCAACAGTGGCGCTTGGGTCGACAAATTGCGGGATGAAGGCGAGAAAAAATGCAGCCGTCTTCGGATTCAACGCCTCGACAAGGATGCCCTCCCGAAATGCCCGCCCGATCCCGGTCGTCTCCACCCCGATCGGGTCGACGATGCCCGCTTTCCGCCATGTCTTGAAGCCGAGCCAGATCAGGTAGAACGCACCGGCGATCTTGAGCACATTGAACGCGTCGGCGCTTGCCATGACAAGCGCCGAGATGCCGACGGCCCCAGCGATAACATGCACAAAGCCGCCGACCCCGGTGCCAAAGCTCGATGCCAGGCCTTCCGAACGACCGCCTGCAAGCGTTCGTGCAGCAACGTAGAGCATCCCGGGTCCTGGTGTGATCGCGACCAGGAGCGCCGCTACCAAGAACAGCAGAAAAGTCTGGAAGTCGGTCATCGATCGCCAGCGTCCAAACTTATCAGCCTTTGGGTACCAAAGACGCCACGACACGGTCCTCAGGGCGATCGCTCTTGGACAAACCGTCGATGACGCCAGCGCGATCTGCTGGATTTCGGTTCTGGCTCATCTTCCGCTTGCCATCGAGCCTCGTGATCGGCATGCGCAGTCCGACAATCCCCTTGAGTTGCGCTTTGATGAACTCAGCCGGGGCGTCCGCCACTGCCCAGCGATCCCGGCGTGATTCCTCGTGCAGATCCGTCAGCCGCGTTATCACGTCGAACAGTCGGTCCGCATCGTCGAAAAACTCAACAGGTCCGTAGGCATGTACGGCAACGTAGTTCCACGTCGGCACGACCCTGTGCGTCTCCTGCTTGGTCGCGTACCAGGACGGGGTGACATAGGCCTCAGGCGCAGCAAAGATGGCCATCGCCTCGCTGAACGGCACCAGTTTCCACTGTGGATTGGCCCGCGCGACATGCGCGTAAAGCGTGCCGTTCCGGCCCTCGCTCTCGTCGAGAAGTATGGGAAGCAGCGTTCCGATAAGCCCCTCCTCGGTCGCGGTGACAAGCGTCGCCGAGCGTGCCTCACGCATGGTCCGGTGAATATCCGCCATGTCGTCAATGCGGAAGGCTGGCGGAATATACATTGGCGAAGCTCCTCGGCATCTCGATGCGACACCAAATGACGTCGGTCGGCCCTTGATGCCTGATCGTCTACACGGCACACTGGTTCACCTGAAGAGCCAGTTTGGAGCAACTTTGGTGGGCCAGTCTAAATCGGTAAAGAGGTACCCCAAGCCACGTGGTGCCCGGCAAATCTACGAGGCATTGAAGGCGCAGATCGAGGATGGCGTTTACAGGCCGAGCGACCGGCTACCTTCGACGCGGACGCTCGCTAGCGAATTTGGCGCCTCCCGAACGACGATCACGGCAGCCTATGAGCAACTTCTAGCCGAAGGCTTCATCGAGACGCGGCAGGGACGCCGGGCATCCGTCGCGCCTGCGCTACGATCGGGCCGCTCTTCACGGGCAAGCAGCAAGCAGGCGCCAAGAACTGCTCGACTATCGGCTTTCGGACGACGGCTCTTCGAATTGTCCGGACCGCCGGTCGCGGCCGAGCCCCTGCAGGTCGACTTTCGTTACGGCGATATTGCAACTGCCGACTTCCCGAGCCTGGCATGGCGGCGTGCTTTGACGAAGGCCCTGACGACGTCTGGTTCGCGCCGTCTACGTTATCAGGAGCCGCAGGGGTCAATGGAACTGCGAACCGCGCTGCAAGCGTACTTATGGCGTGCCCGGAGCCTGCGCTGCAGCGTTGACCAGATCGTCATCGTCAATGGGTCACAGCAGGGTCTCGATCTGTGCTCGCGGATATTGCTCGATACCGGCGACCGGTTCGTGATCGAGACCCCATTCTATTGGGCCGCCCGGCATGTTTTTGAGAGTGTCGGTGCGACGCCTCTATTCGTCCCGGTCGACGAAGAAGGTTTGCAGACGGAAGCCCTCAAGGACATCAAAAAGGTCCGGCTTTGCTACGTGACGCCGTCGCATCAATTTCCGTTAGGTCACGTTCTCTCAGCATCGCGCCGTGCTCAGTTGTTGCGTTGGGCCGACAAAGCGGGCGCTTACGTCATGGAGGACGACTACGACGGCGAGTACCGATACGACATTCGGCCCATCCAACCGTTGCACGCTTTCGATGACGCGGCTCACGTCATCTATCTCGGAACGATCTCAAAGACGCTCTCACCCTTGCTGCGTCTGGGATACCTCGTGGTACCACCAGAGCTCGTGGACGCCTTCCGCACCGCCAAGCGCCTTACCGACCGGCACTCGCCGACGCTGGAGCAAGCCGCGCTGGCCGACTTTATACGATCGGGCGCCTACGAGCGGCACGTAAGAAAACTCCGGCGAAAGAACGCGGAGCGCCGGGCGGCATTACTCGACGCACTCGCTGATCATTTTGGCGACGCGGTCGAGGTGCAGGGATCGGAGGCCGGGCTCCATGTGGTCGCGTGGTTCAACAACTTCGATGCAGCGCAGGAAGACCAAATGGCGCGAAACGCCAGGCAGACGGGCGTCGGTATCTATCCTGTTTCCGATCTATACGAAAGTGGGCGAAGAGTTGCCGCGAAACGGCGAGCCGGCTTCGTTTTCGGGTACGCTGCACTTGAGGAACGGGAGATCTGGCAGGGCGTTGCCCGCTTGGCCGATGCCCTGAGGACGGTATAAGAGTACACGGCCCAGGCCTGTTCGCGCGACCGGACGGTTGCCCGCTTAACCCTTGAATGTCGGTTGCCGCGGATGGATGCAGTCTTTGAAGTCTGCAAAGCCTTTCCACGCCGGCTCCGGCGCGTCCTGTCCGGCTTGAGGCACATAGATCGACGGTTCGATCGAACTCATCGTCGGAATATAACGTGGACAGTTCGGGAAGATCGCGCGCGCGGTCACGCGAACGATGAGCTGCGCGCCAACGGTGTCCGACAGCAGCGGGTCGCTGTCGCTCACGCTGGCGCTGCCGTTGACCCGCAGCCGCCGCGGCTTGTCGTGCATGGCAATGAACAGCAGGCCGACATCGGCATTGACGACGATGTTGCCGAGACTCTTGAACATGCCGTTGCCGTCATAGTCGGGAAATGCGAGCTCGGACGGCCCGGTGATGCGCACAAAACCCGGCGCGCCGCCCTTGAATGAGCAATCGGGCCGGCCTTCGGCATCGGCCGTCGCCAGGAAGAAGTATGGCAAGCTTTCGATGAACTGCTTGTCGTCGGCTGTGAATTCCTTGCGCATCAGCTTCTCTTCCAGCCGGTCCGAAATCCGGCGGCTGTCGAACCGATCCTGCAATTGCCTGTTACCTTCGTGATACATGACGCTCTCAGCCATGGCCGTACGCCCTCCTGCTCTGAACCACCTGGATGGACGGTCCAACCCGGGGCAGGTTTCGCAGGGAAGCATACCCCTTCTTGGTGATGCCGCGTGCGGCAAGCCGACCCGCGCGACCGATCAAGTGCGGGGATCTCGGCCATCGGAGGTTTGATCAATCCGGTGCGCGCAACCGATACCCAATCCCCGTCTCGGTCAGCACGAACTGCGGACGCTCGGGATCGGCTTCGATCTTCTGGCGGAGCTGGCGGACATAAACACGCAGGTATTGCGCATCGGTCAGTTCGTCCCACAGCTCCTTCAACAGGAAGCGATGGGTCAGCACCTTGCCGGCATGCTGCACCAGAACGCGCAGCAATTCATACTCCTTCGGCGAGAGTTTTACTTCGCGCTCGCCGACCTTGACGATGCGGCGCACCAGGTCGACCGAGAGATTACCCGCGCGGAATACCGGCCGTTCGCCCTGCACCTGCAATTGGTGCCGGAGCGCTGTGCGCATCCGCGCCAGCAACTCGTCCATGCCGAACGGCTTGGTCAGATAATCGTCGGCGCCGAGGTCGAGCGCCTGCACCTTGCCGGCCTCGTCGCCGCGGCTCGACAGCACCACGATCGGCACGCTCTCGTTGCGGCCGCGGATCATGCGCAGGAGATCATGGCCCTGGATGTCGGGCAGGCCAAGATCGAGGATGATCAGCGCCGGGCCTTCCGCGAGCTTCTCCAGCGCGATTTTGCCGCTGGGCGCTTCGAGGATGTCGTAGCCCTGCGTGCTCAACCCCATCCGCAACAATTTGCGGATCGGCGGCTCGTCGTCGATCACCAAAACCTTGATCTGGGCGGCGTTCATGCGGCGGTATCCAGCGCGCTATCGGAGGCCGGGACGGGCAGACGAATAGTGATGATGGCTCCAGAGCGATCGCTGCGATTGGCGGCCGATATCGTGCCATGCATCGCCTCGACGAAACCGCGCGAAATGGCGAGCCCCAGCCCGGTGCCGGGACGAACGTGGTCGCCCTTTTGGGCACGATAGAATTTGTCGAACACGCTTTCCAGCTCCGCCGGTGGGATGCCGTTGCCCTCGTCCAGGATCTGCAGCGAGACGGAATCCCGATCCCGCGCGCTCCTGACCGATATCGTGGTACCCGCAGGCGAGTATTTGGCGGCATTGTCGAGCAGATTGAACAGCACCTGTTCGAAAAGCACGGCGTCAAGCTCCAGCATCGGCAAGTCAGCGGACAATTCCAGCGACACCTTGTGCCGCTCCAGGATTTTGCCGGCCCGGCGCAGCGCGCTGCCGACGATCTCGCCGACATCGTGCCGCGCCGCGTTCGGCACGATGGCGCCGGATTCGAGCTTGGTCATGTCGAGCAGGTTGGCGATGAAGCGATTGAGGCGCTCCGATTCGTCGATCACGGTGGCCAGCAGGTCGCGCTTTTGCGGGTCCGTCAGGCTGGAGTCGAGGTCGCGCATGGTAGAGGCGGCGCCGAGCACGGAAGCCAGCGGCGTCTTGAGATCATGCGAGATCGAGGTCAAGAGCGCGCCGCGCAGCCGGTCGGATTCCACCGTGCGCTTGACCCGGTCCATGTCCTCCACCAGCAGCACACGCTCGATCGCCAGCGCGCCCTGATCGACCAGCGCATCCAGCAGGCGGCGCTGATCCGGCGTCAGCAAGGGACCGGTGCGGTCGTCGTCGATGCCGATGACGCCGATCGCGCCGCGCCCGGTTCGCATCGGCAGGAACAACCTTTTTGCTCCCGGCAGCGTATCTGATCCGCGTCCGGCCGGACGATCGTTGCTCCAGGCCCAGTTGGCCGCGGCGAGATCGGCCTGGTCGAGTTGATCTTCCGGAGGATAACCCGACTTGACCGTCAACACGCCCGCTTCCGGCAACAGCAGCACCACCCGCACTTTGAGCAACAACGCGGCCTGGTACGCGGTCGCCCACAGCACGTCGTCGAGCGTCGCCGTACCCGCCAGCTTGCGGCTGAAAGCGTAGAGCGATTCGGTGGTGCGAACCCGGCCGATCGCCGTATCGGCCTGAACGCGCACCCGCGCTGCGACATTGGAGACCAGGAGCGCAATCAGCATGAAGAAGAAGAACGCCGCGACATTGGTCGGATCGGTGATGGTGAAGGTGTGGACCGGCGGCAGGAAAAAGAAATTGTAGCACAGCGACGCCGCGACGCTCGCCAGAAGCGAGGGAAACAGCCCGTAGCGAACGGCCACACTCACGACGGCGGTGAGGAACACCAGATCGACATTCTCGATGCCGCCGAACATGGGTCGGATCAGTACAGCGGCGCCGAGACCGAGCGCGACGAACAGCAGCGCCATCAGATAGGGCCGCGGATTGAACGGCTCCTGCCGCGCCGCGGTCTGCACCGCCGCTTTCGCCACGCCCTGTTCGTCGCCGGCGATGACATGGACGCTGATATGGCCGGCGCGGCGCACCAGATCGTGCACGACAGAACCGCGCGTCAGTTCGAACCACCACGAGCGGGTCGACTTGCCGATGATGATCTGGGTGACGTTGTTGGCGTGCGCGAAATTGATCAGGTCGTCGGCGATGCGGCGGCCGACGCCGGGAATGGTGAGCGCCTCGCCGCCCAGCGCTTCCGCCAGCCGCATGGTGTCGGCCAGTCGGTCGCGCTGCTCGTCGGTCAGTTGCAGGCTACGGCGCGTCTCGATGCTAACAGCGGTCCATTGCGCGTGCAGCCGGTCCGCCAGCCGCTTGGTATATCGCACCAACCCCGCTGCCCGCGGATCTTCACTGACGCAAACCAGGATGCGCTCGCCCGCCGCCCAGGGCCCGGCGATCGCATTGGCCTGCATATGAGTGAGCAACTGCTCGTCGACGCGCTCCGCGGTACGCCGCAGCGCTAGTTCGCGCAGCGCCGTGAGATTGCCCGGCGAGAAATAGTGCTCCAGCGCGCGCTCGGCCTGCTTGGGGACGTAGACCTTGCCTTCCTTGAGCCGCTGGATCAGGTCGTCGGGCGTCAGGTCGATCAACTCGATGGCGTCGGCGCGGTCGAACATCCTGTCCGGCACGGTCTCGCGGACCCGCACATGCGTGATCTGCGCGACCACGTCGTTGAGGCTTTCAATGTGCTGGATATTGACGGCGGTATAAACGTCGATGCCGTGCGACAGCAGTTCCTCGACATCGAGATAGCGTTTGGGATGCCGGCTGCCAGGCGCATTGGTGTGAGCGAGCTCGTCGACGAGCGCGATCTGCGGCCGTCGCGCGATCAGCGCATCCAGGTCCATCTCCTCGAGCGTCTGCTCCTTGTAGGCAAACCGTCGGCGCGGCAGCACCTCGAGGCCGTTCAGAAGCACTTCGGTTTCAGCCCGGCCGTGGGTTTCGACGATGCCAATCACGACGTCGGCGCCCGCCTTCTTCTTGGCGTGGGCGCTCTGCAGCATCTCATAGGTCTTGCCGACGCCGGGCGCGGCGCCGACAAAGATCTTGAGCTTGCCAGCGCGGCTTTCCTCGCGCCGCGCTGCCTCCAGCAGTGCTTCCGGCGAGGGACGCTGTTCGGGGTCGCGGCGGGCTTGGACCATGCGGCAATATAGTCCTCACCCTTCGACGGGCCTAGCGGCTCTCATTTGGAGGCCTCGTCCAGTGCCAGATTCAGCGCCAATACGTTAACGCGGGGCTCGCCGAGCAATCCAGCCATGCGGCCTTGGATGTGCTCCGTGACCAGTTGGCGGACCCGGGCCTCCGGCAGGTTGCGGGCTTTTGCGATCCGTGGGACCTGGAATAGCGCGCCCTCAGGCGAGATATTCGGATCGAGACCGCTGCCGGAGGTGGTGACGAGATCGACCGGCACGGGCGCGGAAGGATTTTCCGTCATCAGCTTTTCGACGTCGTCCTTGATTCGGTCGGCTAGCGCCTTGCTGGTCGGCCCGAGATTGGAGCCGCCCGAACTGGCGGCGTTATAGGGCGAAGACACAGTCTTGGTGGAATCCGCGGGGTCCGGCGCCGAGGTCGCGGACGGGCGACCGTGGAAATATTTATCGTCTTTGAACTCCTGCCCGATCAAAGCGGACCCGATGATCTTGCCGTCCTTCTCGATCAGGCTGCCTTGCGCCTGTTTCGGGAAGATCACGCCGGCGATTGCGGTCATCGCCAGCGGATAGGCAAGGCCGGTGATCGCGGTGAGCAGGAGCAGGATGAGGATGGCGGGGCGGATTTCGCGAATCATGGTGTGTCTCCGTAAGTGTTTCCGTCATTGCGAGCGAAGCGAAGCAATCCATGTCGCCTAACAAAGAAAAGAATGGATTGCTTCGTCGCTTCGCTTCACTCGAATGACGGTTGGATTCAAGCTAGGCCCAAACCCACAACCGCCAGGTCGATAGCCTTGATGCCGATAAAGGGAACGATGATGCCGCCCAAGCCGTAGATCAGCAGGTTACGGCGCAGAAGCGCACCCGCCCCGACTGCGCGATAGGCGACGCCTTGCAGCGCCAGCGGAATCAGCGCGACGATGATCAGCGCGTTGAAGATAATCGCCGACAGGATGGCGCTCTGCGGGCTTGCGAGGTGCATGACGTTGAGGACTTCGAGCTGCGGGTAGAACGCCAGGAACATCGCCGGGATGATGGCGAAATACTTTGCGACGTCGTTGGCGATCGAGAACGTGGTCAGCGCACCGCGCGTCATCAACAACTGCTTGCCGATCTCGACCACTTCGATCAGCTTGGTCGGGTTGGAATCGAGATCGACCATGTTGCCGGCCTCCCGGGCGGCCTGGGTGCCGGTATTCATGGCGACGCCGACGTCGGCCTGCGCCAGCGCCGGCGCGTCGTTGGTGCCGTCGCCGCACATCGCGACCAGTTTGCCCTTGGCCTGCTCGTCGCGGATCAGCTTCAGCTTGTCCTCGGGCGTCGCCTGCGCCAGAAAGTCGTCGACGCCGGCCTCGGCCGCGATGGCGGCTGCGGTCATCGGATTGTCGCCGGTGATCATCACGGTGCGAATGCCCATGCGGCGCAGTTCGGCAAAGCGCTCGCGGATGCCACCCTTGACGATATCCTTCAGATGCACGACGCCGAGCAGTTTACCGTCTTTGGCGACCGCCAGCGGCGTGCCGCCGGCCTTGGCGATCTCATCCGAAATTGCCTGAATTTCAAGGGCCGTGTCCGATGTGGCGCCCGATTGCAGCGCGCGCGTTGCGTTGCCAGAGGCGACCGCGCGGACCGCGCCGCCGCCATCGACGTAGTTCAGGATCGCGTCCACGGCGCCCTTGCGCACCGAGGAAGAGCCGGCATCGATGCCGCTCATGCGTGTCTGCGCGGTGAAGGCAATGAAGGTCGCATTGAGCTCCTTCATGTCGCGGCCGCGGATGCCGTATTTCTCTTTCGCCAGCACGACGATCGAGCGGCCTTCCGGCGTCTCGTCAGCGAGCGACGCGAGCTGCGCCGCATCGGCCAACTCATGTTCGGTGACACCGCGCAAGGGGCGAAACGCCGTCGCCTGCCGGTTGCCGAGCGTGATGGTGCCGGTCTTGTCCAGCAGCAGCGTGTCGACGTCGCCGGCGGCCTCCACCGCCCGGCCGGACATCGCGAGCACGTTGAAGCGCACCAGCCGGTCCATGCCGGCGATACCGATCGCCGACAGCAGCGCGCCGATGGTGGTCGGAATCAGCGTGACGAACAGCGCCACCAGCACCACCACCGAAATCGAGCCGCCGGCATAGGCCGCATAGCTCGGGATCGTCACGGTGGCGAACACGAAGATGATGGTCAGGCCTGCGAGCAGAATATTGAGCGCGATCTCGTTCGGTGTCTTCTGCCGCTCCGCTCCTTCCACCAGCTTGATCATGCGGTCGATGAAGGTCGAACCTTGCGCCGCCGTGATCCGAACGCGGATCCAGTCCGACAGCACTTGCGTGCCGCCGGTTACCGCCGAGCGGTCACCGCCGGATTCGCGGATTACTGGCGCGGACTCACCCGTGATCGCCGCCTCGTTCACGGATGCGACGCCTTCGATCACCTCGCCATCGCTGGGAATGTTGTCACCGGCCTCGACCAGGACGACGTCGCCGACCTTCAGGCTGGTGCCGGAAACCAGTCGATAGTTGCGGTCGGGACCCTCCAGCAGCTTGGCCTTGCTCTCGGTGCGGGTCTTCTTCAACGACTCAGCCTGCGCCTTGCCGCGGCCTTCGGCAACGGCCTCCGCAAAATTGGCGAACAGCACCGTGAACCACAGCCACAGGATGATCTGGAACGTGAAGGCGAGGCTCTCGCCGCCGGTCACCAGATGGCGCAGGAAGATGACGGTGGTCAGCGCGGCCACGACCTCCACCACGAACATCACGGGGTTCTTCACCATCAGCCGCGGATCGAGTTTTGCAAAGGCCGCGCGGATTGCCAGCAGCACGATGTTCGGATCGAACATCGCCGACGCCGTCGCCTTTTTCTGCAATTTCATGGTTTCCATGGATGTCACTCCTGACGGATTCGATCAGAACAAGGTGTTGGCGTTCATCGCCAGGTGCTCGACGATCGGCCCGAGCGCCAGCGCCGGGAAGAAGGTCAGGCCGCCGATGATCAGGATCACGCCAACGACGAGGCCGACAAACAGGCCGCCGGTGGTCGGCAGCGTGCCGGCCGAGGGCGGGATCGATTTCTTGGCGGCGAGCGAACCCGCCAGCGCCATTGCCGGCACGATCATGAAGAAGCGGCCGACGAACATCGAACTTGCGAGCGTCAGATTGTAGAACAAGGTATTGCCAGTCAGGCCGCCGAAGGCTGAGCCGTTATTGCCGGTCGCCGAGGTGAAGGCATAGAGCACTTCGGTAAAGCCGTGCGGACCGGCATTGGCCATCGACGCTACCGCCGACGGTAGCACCACGGCGACCGCGGTCCAGCCGAGATACATCAAGGGCAGCACCAGGATCGCGAGCATCGCCATCTTGACCTCGCGGGCCTCGATCTTCTTGCCGACATATTCCGGCGTGCGGCCGACCATCAGCCCGGCGACGAAGATCGCCAGCACGACGAACAGCAGCATGCCGTAAAGCCCCGCGCCAACGCCGCCGACGATGATTTCGCCAAGCTGCATGTTGATCAGCGGGATCATGCCACCCAGCGCGGTGAACGAGTCATGCATGGCATTGACGGCGCCGCAGGAGGCCGCCGTGGTGATGACCGCAAAGAGTGAGGAGGCAACGATGCCGAAGCGGACTTCCTTGCCTTCCATGTTGCCGCCGGAAAGCCCGAGCGCATGGAGCGTCGAGGTGCCGTTGGCTTCGGCCCAATAGGTGACGGCGACGCCCGAGAGAAACAGCACGCCCATAACGGCCAGAATCGCCCAGCCTTGCCGCTGGTTGCCGACCATGCGGCCGAACACGTTGGTCAGCGCCGCACCGAGCGCAAAGATAGAGATCATCTGCACGAAGTTCGACAGCGCGGTGGGATTTTCAAAGGGATGGGAGGCGTTGGCATTGAAGAAGCCGCCGCCATTGGTGCCGAGCATTTTGATGGCGACCTGCGAAGCGACAGGGCCGACCGCGATGGTCTGCCTGCCACCTTCCAACGTGGTCGCCTCGACGTAGGCGCCGAGCGTCTGCGGTATACCCTGCCACACCAGGAACAGCGTATAGAGGATGCAGATCGGCAGCAGCACGTAAAGCGTGCAGCGCGTGACGTCGATCCAGAAATTGCCGATCGTGCGCATCGAGGAACGGGAGAAACCACGGATCAGAGCAACTGCGAGCGCAATACCGGTCGCGGCGGACAGGAAGTTCTGATGCGTCAGGCCCAGCATCTGCGTCAGGTACGACAGCGTGCTTTCGCCGCCGTAGTTCTGCCAGTTGGTGTTGGTGATGAAGGAGATCGCGGTATTGAAGGATAGGTCCTGGGCGACGGCCAATTGCCCCGCCGGGTTGAACGGCAGCAGCGCCTGCAGCCGCATCAGGCCGTAGATGACGAGGAAGCCGCCGATATGGAACAGCAGCATCGCGACCGTGTAGGTCAACCAATGCTGCTCGCGCTTTTCATCGACGCCGCCGATCCAGTATAGCCCAGCCTCGACCGGCCGCAGGATCGGAGAGAGGAGCGTGCGCTCGCCGTTGAAGACGCGCGTCATGTACCAGCCGAGCGGCTTTACGAGCGCGACCACGATCGCGCAGTACAGCAAAATCTGAAACCAGCCGATAAGTGTCATGGGTGAGTGTCCTTCGTATTACCTTGCAGGCAGCGGCACCCGCAGCAGCATGACGAGCAGCGCCGCGGTCGCAAGGAACGCCAGCGCGATGGCGGCGAGCGTGGTCATGACCGGTTCAAAATCGCTCGGGACGCAGCAGCGCGTAGGTCAGGTAGAACAGCAGGCCAAGCGAGACGAGGCCGGCGAGCGAGTAATCGAAGATCATGGCGCTCTCCTCCATAGCGTTTTCGAGCGAAGTGGATTCCGGTTCGCGTGAAGAAAGCGCGTCAACGTTTTAGAGCCGCTCGCAGACATAGGCATAACCAATGCCCGCCACGAAGAGGCCGAGAGCGAGCGCCAGCATCACAAGGTCCAGCATGGGATGTTCCTCTGCGACGTGAACCGCGCAGCCGAAGATTCGGCTATGCGTTCTTCCGGGCTGAGGTGCCACCGGCCGCATAGGTTTTCGAGACGGGAAGGATGGCGACGTTATAGGAATCTCATAAAGAACCGTCGCACTTGCGGCCTCCCTTCTCCCCTTGTGGGAGAAGGTGGCGTGGACGAAGTCCACGCGGGATGAGGGGTCTATCTCCGCGGATAGAAACCCCTCACCCGTCTCGAATGAGCTTCCGCTCATTCGATCCACCCTCTCGCACAAGGGGAGAGGGGAAGAGCCCGCCCCCTTATGAAGTTCCTATATTTTCACCCCTCGCCCCCACTCGTTTTCGAATGGCGTTTTCGCCACTTTGGGAGTCCGGTTGCAGTCGCGGCCGTGCGAATGAACGAGATGACGGCCATGTCAATTCTTTTGGAACACCGGACCACCACTGATCTCGGCGATCGACTTCGCGACGCTTGCTGCGTGACGGTCGAATTCCTCGCCGACATCGCCGCAGTATGCCGGCGGTTTCCGTCCAATACCCACGGCGCAAAGACGGCCCGCATCGAGCAATTGATCCAATCTCACGCCTGGATCGATGCCGTGCTGGCGCTGATCGATCTGGAATTGCCGCAATGGCGGATTCGGCGGATCGCCTATGATGAGGGCGAATGGTACTGCGCGCTGTCGCGGCAGCGCGAACTACCGGACTGGCTCGATCAGTCCGTCGAAGCTCGTCATGCCGATCTGGCGCTGGCGATGCTGAGCGCTTTTGTCGAAGCGCGGCGTATCAGCACGCCGTCGAGCCGGACCAGCGTCCCGCCCGTGCCGCAGGAGGCAACCCCGGCGTATGAAGCGGCGTGCAGCGACAATTTCGCGTAGAGTAGCCCGGATGCAGCGAAGCGAAATCCGGGAAAACAACAGGCACTGGCCCCGGATTGCGCTGCGCTCCATCCGGGCTACGGGCTCCTACTCCGCCGCCGATTGCAGCGCGACCTTTTCCGCACGCACCGCGCAGAACTTGAACTCGGGGATCTTGCCGAACGGATCAAGCGCCGGGTTGGTCAAGAGGTTCGCCGCCGCTTCCGCGTAGCAGAACGGCATGAACACCATGTTCTCCGGCACGTCGCGGTCGGAGCGCACCTTGACCTCGACTGCGCCGCGGCGGGTTTCCAGCTTGATGAAATCGCCGGGCCAGACGCCAAGCTTGCGCATGTCCTTCGGCGACATGAACGCCACCGCTTCCGGCTCGATCTGGTCGAGTACGGATGAGCGCCGGGTCATCGAGCCGGTGTGCCAGTGCTCGAGCACGCGGCCCGTGGACAGCACCATCGGATATTCGGCGTCGGGCACCTCGTCGGGCGCGATCACCTTCGCCGGCACGATTTTGCCGCGGCCGCTCGCGGTCGGGAAACCTGTGGTGAAAATGATCTCGTTGCCGGGCTTGTTCGGGTCGTCGACCGGATAAGTCACCGCGCCCTCGCGCACCAGGCGGTCCCACGTGATGTTGTTCAGTGACGGCATCACCTGCGTCATCTCGGTGAACACATCGGCCGGTCCGTTGTAGTTCCACGGCAGGCCCATGCGCTTGCCGATCTCCTGGATGATCCAGAGATCCTGCCGCGCATCGCCCGGTGGCCGGATCACCTCGCGCGCGAGCTGCACGCGGCGATCGGTATTGGTGAAGGTGCCGCTCTTTTCTGCAAATGCCGAGGCCGGCAGGATCACGTCGGCATGGAACGCGGTTTCCGTGACGAAGAGATCCTGCACTACCAGATGGTCGAGCATGGCCAGCGCGTGGCGCGCGTGCTGCAAATCGGGATCCGACATCGCGGGGTTTTCGCCCTCGATGTACATGCCCGTAATCTCGCCGGCGTGGATCGCGTTCATGATCTCGACGACGGTGAGGCCGCGCACGGGATCGAGGTCCTGATGCCAGAGCTTTTCGAAAGGCTCGCGCAGATCGGTGCGTCCGACCGGTTGGTAATCCGGCAGGAACATCGGGATCAGGCCAGCGTCGGAGGCGCCCTGCACGTTGTTCTGGCCGCGCAGCGGATGCAGGCCGGTGCCGGGACGGCCGACCTGGCCGGTGGTCAGCGCCAGCGCGATCAGGCAGCGCGCATTGTCGGTGCCGTGGATATGCTGGCTGATGCCCATGCCCCAGAAGATGATCGAGGCGCGCGAGCGTGCATAGACCCGCGCCACCTCCTTCAGCGTCTCGGCAGGGACACCGCAGATCGCTTCCATCTTCTCCGGCGGGAATTCCTTGATGCGCTCGGTGAGCTCGTCAAAGCCTTCGGTATAGCCCGCGATATATTGCTGGTCGGTCAACCCCTCGGTGATGATGGTGTGCAGCATCGCGTTCAGCATGGCGACGTCGCTGCCGGGCTTGAACGCGAGATGCTTCCAGGCGTGCCGGGACAACGATTGCGTGCGCGGATCCATCACGATCAGCTTGGCGCCGCGCTTGGCCGCATTCTTGAGATAGGTCGCCGCAACCGGATGGTTCACGGTCGGATTGGCGCCGATCACGATGATGACCTCGGCGTCCATCGCGGCGGCAAACGGCGCCGACACCGCGCCCGAGTTCAGGCCTTCCATCAAGGCTGCGACCGACGAGGCGTGGCACAGCCGCGTGCAGTGATCGACATTGTTGGAGCCGAAGCCGGTGCGCACCAGCTTCTGGAACAGATACGCCTCTTCGTTCGATCCCTTGGCCGAGCCGAAGCCGGCGAGCGCCTTGACGCCCTTCTCCTCTCGAATCTTCACGAGCCCCTTGGCTGCGATATCGAGCGCCTCATCCCACGACGCTTCGCGGAAATGCGTGAACGGATTGGCCGGATCGACCTGATCGTTGGCGTCCTTCTTCGCGTTCGGCAGCCGCACCAGTGGCTTGGTCAGCCGATGCGGGTGATGGATGTAGTCGAAACCGAAGCGGCCCTTGACGCAGAGCCGGTTGTGGTTGGCCGGGCCGTCGCGGCCCTCGGCGTAGATGACCTTCTCGTCCTTGACCTGATAGGTGACCTGACAGCCGACGCCGCAGAACGGACAAAGCGAATCGACCTTTTTGTCCGCGTAAGTGACGCGAGTCTGCTTCTCGTCCAGCATCACCGACGGCATCAGGGCGCCGGTCGGGCAGGCCTGCACGCATTCACCGCAGGCGACGCAGGTCGATTCACCCATGGGATCGTCGAAGTCGAACACGATCTTGGCGCCAGAGTTGCGATAGGCCATGCCGATGACGTCGTTGACCTGGACCTCGCGGCAGGCGCGCACGCACAGGCCGCACTGGATGCAGGCGTCGAGATTGACGCTCATGGCGGGGTGGCTGGTGTCGCCCGCCCAGCGTTCAGCCGCGGGAAAGCGGCTCTCGGTGACCTCGACCTTCTCGGCCCAGTGCCAGAATTTCGAATCGGGATCGTGCGAGGTCTCGCGCGCCGGCTGGTCGGCGACCAGAAGCTCCATCACCATCTTCTGCGCCGCGACGGCGCGCGCGCTTTCGGTCTTCACCTTCATGCCGACGCTCGGCGTGCGTTTGCAGGATGCCGCCAGCACGCGCTCGCCCTCGATCTCGACCATGCAGGCGCGGCAATTGCCGTCGGGCCGGTAGTCCGGCTCAGGCGAGTAGCAGAGATGCGGGATTTCCTTCTGGTGGCGCTTTGCCACCTGCCAGATGGTTTCGCCCGCGTTGGCCTCGACCTGTTGGCCGTCGAGTTCGAACTTGATCTTGGTCATTCCGCGGCCTCTTTCGGCACGAATTCTTCCGGAAAATACTTAATCACTGACGTGAGCGGGTTCGAGGCGGCTTGTCCAAGCCCGCAGATCGAGGCGTCGCGCATCGCCTGGCTCAGTTGGTCCAGCAGTTCGCGGTCCCAGATTGGCCGCTGCATCAAAAGCGCCGCTTTCTGGGTACCGACCCGGCACGGCGTGCATTGGCCGCAGCTTTCATCCTCGAAGAATTTCATCAGGTTCAGCGCTGCATTCTTCACGCTGTCCTGCTCGGACAGGATGACGACGGCGGCGGAGCCGATGAAGCAGCCGTATTTTTCCAGCGTGCCGAAATCGAGCGGGATATTGTCCATCGATGCCGGCAGGATGCCGCCCGATGCACCGCCCGGTAGATAGGCATGGAAGGTGTGGCCGTCGGCCATGCCGCCGCAGAACTCGTCGATCAGTTCGCGCACGGTGACGCCGGCCGGCGCCAGCTTCATGCCGGGATTTTTCACGCGGCCCGAGACCGAGTAGCTGCGCAAGCCATGACGGTCGTTGCGGCCATGGCTCTTCCACCAATCGGCGCCCTTCTCGACGATGTCGCGCACCCACCACAGCGTCTCGATGTTGTTGATCAGCGTCGGCAGGCCGAACAGGCCGACCTGGAATGGGTAAGGCGGCTTGTGCCGGGGCAGACCGCGCTTGCCTTCAATGGATTCGAGCAGCGAGGATTCCTCGCCGCAGATATAGGCGCCTGCGCCGCGGCGCATGTGCAGCACTGGACCGCCCGGCGGCAGCTTTGCGATTTCACACGTGAGGATTTCGCGTGAGGCCGGATATTCGTCGCGCAGATAGATATAAACGTCGGTGGCCTCGACCACATGTGCGCCGATCAGCATGCCCTCGATGAAGCGATGCGGGTCGGTTTCGAGGTAATAGCGATCCTTGAATGTGCCGGGCTCGCCCTCGTCGCCATTGATCGCCATCAGTCGCGGGCCGGGCTCACCCAACACCGCCCGCCACTTACGCCCTGTCGGAAAGCCGGCGCCGCCGAGCCCGCGCAGCGAAGCATCGTCGAGCGCCTGCAGCAGATCTTCTTTCGTCATCGCGCCGGAGCGCAGGCGATTGAGCAGCTTGTAACCGCCGCCTGCGACATAGGCGTCATAGTCAGTATACCTTGGCAAATGCGCATGGGTGTCGCCGGCCTCGGCGGCGGCGAGCACGTCCGTCACTGTGGCATGATCGACGAAGTGATGGCCGACTTCGGCGGCGGGCGCCGTATCGCAGCGGCCGACGCAGGGCGCGCGCACGACGCGAATGCTGGGGCCGGCGCTATCCTGCAGCTCGTGCAGCAGCTTCTCCGCACCCATCATGGCGCAGGTCAGGGAATCACAGACGCGGATCGTCAGCGGCGCGATATCGGGGGCGCCCTCCTTCACCACGTCGAAATGCGCATAGAACGTCGCGGTCTCGAACACTTCCGCAAATGACAGCTTCATCTCGTCAGCAAGCGCAGCAAGATGAGCCGCCGAGATCTGGTGATATTTGTCCTGGATCAGGTGCAGATGCTCGATCAGCAGGTCGCGCCGCCGCGGCCGGTCGCCGAGCAGGAGTTCGATCTCGTGGGCGGCAGTGGGATCGACCTGACGGCCCTTCGGCGTCGCCTTGGCCCGCTTCCGTCCCGCGCCCGGATGTTCGAACGAGCGGACTTTTTGTAGGTCGTGTACGTCGTGATCCATCGAAACGTCTCGTTCCCTGCCGATTTCTTGCTGCGAGCTTAGCCCGTGGCATGCCAGATGCCAAGCGAATTATCGCGCTTTAATAGGCATTTAAGGCGGCAGGCGGTGGCGCAGTGCAGATTTTGCCGCGTCTGGCGCGAGCCATGCCGGGCCTGCCTTGCCCGATGCCGGATGAGACCTTGTATTGATCCGGAGATCAATAAAGCTGTCTCATGTTGCGATTGCGAACGCGTATCGATTGACGTCTGCGATTGATCGATATGAATCCAAAATGATCCGCAAGCAGACGGCAATGGCACCATCATGCAGGTGCCTCGCATGCAGATGCCTCGCGGGCCAGCTCAGTTCCCCGGCGCGTCCGCTTTCTCGATCAAGAAAACGATACGGCTCTCCGCACGCTCGGCGATCTCGACCTTGTCACCGGTTTCCCGGATCAGGTTGGGAATATCGATTACCGACAGCGGATCGGTGCAATGCACTTCGAGAAAGTGGCCCGGCGTGATTGCCTTCAGCGCCTTGCGCGTTTTCAGCGCCGGCAAGGGACATTTCAATCCGGTAAGATCGAGTTTGGTCGTGGTGGTCATGTTTCGAACATGGCGAAGCAGAGACGCAACGTCAATCACACCAGACTTGCATAGGACAAAAAGCCGACCGTCTGGCCGGGCTCGACCAGCGTGATCTCTTCGCGCAGTTCAACCAAGCCATCGGTATCGACCAGCGACGACAGCAGGCCCGCGCCTTCGCGCGGAAATTTTACCGCTTCGAGCGCGCCGTCGGCACCCTTGCGCAAGCTGACGCGGACATATTCACGGCGCGAAATCTTCTTCTTGTAGCTGAAGGCGGCGCGAACCGGCATCGGCCGAAGCGGCTCCGGCCGGGCACCGGACAGCCCCAGAATGGTCGGCCGCACCACGTGAACGAAAGTGACAAAACTCGCCACCGGATTGCCGGGCAATCCGATGAACGGGGTGCCGCCGATGATGCCCATCGCGACGGGCCGCCCCGGCTTGATCGCCATCCGCCACAGCACCAGCCTGCCGACACTTTCGACGCTTGCCTTGACATGGTCCTCCTCACCGGTCGAAACGCCGCCGGTGGTGAGCATCAGATCATGGCTGCCCGCGACCTCCTGCAGCGCGCGGGCCAGCGAGGCGCGATCATCCCTGATGATGCCGAGATCGCTGACCTCGCAGCCGAGCCGCGACAACATCGCCATCAGCATGAAACGGTTGGAATCGAACAATTGCGCTGCGGCGCGCACCTCGCCCGGCGAGGCCAGTTCGTTGCCGGTGGAGAACACGGCGACGCGAATACGCCTGACGACATCGAGCTCAGTCAGGCCGAACGCCGCAGCAAGCGCGACATCCTGCGGCCGCAGCCGCTGGCCCGCCTGCAGCGCCGCGAAGCCTGAAGCGATGTCTTCACCTGCGGGGCGTACATTGGCGCCCGGCTTGAGGCCTGCGGGAAGCACGACTTTGTCGCCGTCGATGCGGACGTCTTCCTGCATGAACACGGTATCGGCGCCTTCGGGCATCGGCGCACCGGTGAAGATGCGCATGGCATGTCCCGGCGTGAGCGGGGCAGATGCGGAACTGCCTGCTTGGAGGCGGCCGGTAACCGAAAACGCTTGCTCTTCCTGCTGCGGCAGATCGCGGCTCGCAACCGCATAGCCGTCGACGGCGGAATTGGTGAAGGGCGGCAGCGGCAGCGGCGCCAAAATCTCGTGCGCCAGAATGCGGCCGTCGGCGCGGGCGAGCGCAACCGTCTCGATATCAACCACCGGCGTCACCCGCGTGGCAATGAGACCGACGGCCTCATCGACCGACATCATCGGACCGCCGAAGGCAAAGCAATCGTCGGACAATTGCGCCATGTGCCTGATCAGCCCTCAGCTTCGCATTTCGCCAGCACGTCTTCGAGCGATATTGCAGACCGCAACATCATCGCCGCCACCGCCTCGATATCGTCGAGATGGGCGGTCGGCAGCTTGGTTTCAACCGCCGTATCGGTCGCGATTCCGACGATACCGGGATCGTCGGGGAACAGCAGCGGCTTTTCATTCGCGGCGCGGTAGACCTCGATCTTGCGGTGCGGCTCGCGCTTGAATCCCTCAACGACGACGAGATCGACCGGCGACATCTTCGCCAGCAGTTCCGGCAATCGTGGTTCATGCGCCCCACGCAGCTCATGCATCAGCGCCCAGCGCCGCCCCGATGACACCAAAACTTCGGCCGCACCGGCCTCGCGATGCCGCCAGGAATCCTTGCCGGGCACGTCGACATCGAAGGCGTGATGGGCGTGCTTGATCACGGACACGCGCAGGCCCTGTTTTGCGAACTGCGGGATCGCCCGCGTCAGCAAGGTGGTCTTGCCGGCGCCGCTCCATCCGGCGAGGCCTATCACTTTCATCTTGCGCTCCGAGCCTGCATTTCCTTGCAGGATCGTCATGCCCGGGCTTGACCCGGGCATCCACGTCTTGACGCTATCGCAGCAGGAAGGCGTGGATGGCCGAGACAAGCCCGGCCATGACGGAGTAAACCGTGACTTGTTGACTCCGGTCCTTATATCAGCCCGGAGACAAAGTCATGCTAACCTGCGTCCTATGATGAAGATGGAAAAAGCCCCGGCCCCCCTGATCGTGCCGAACCCCGAGGATCCGCGGCTGACCGAGCGGGTCGCCGGGACCGACCAGACGGGCGCGGCCGTCGAAATCCGGGTGCCGGTGGAACGGCCGCTGACGCTATATCTGAACGCGCAGGAGATCGTCACCATGATGACGATCGGCGATTATCCGGAATATCTGGCGCTCGGCTATCTCCTGAACCAGAACATGCTGAAATACGACGACGTCGTCACTGAGGTCGAATATGACGACGACCTCCAGGTGGTGGTGGTGCGCACCGAGCATCACACCAACTTCGAGGCAAAACTGAAGAAGCGCACGCAGACGTCCGGCTGCGCCCAGGGCACCGCGTTCGGCGACCTGCTTGAAGCGGTAGAGAACGTGGCGCTGCCGAAGGCCGAGCTGCGCACGTCGTGGCTCTACGAGATGACGCGCACCATCAACACCATGCCTTCGCTCTATCTGGAGGCCGGCGCGATCCATGGCTGTGTGCTGTGCAAGGAAGGCACGCCCGTCTGCTACACCGAAGACGTCGGCCGTCATAACGCTGTCGACAAGATTGCCGGCTGGATCTATCGCCACGACGTCGATCCCGCCGACAAGATCCTCTACACCACAGGCCGGCTCACCTCGGAAATGGTGATCAAGACCGTGCGGATGGGTATTCCTATTCTCGTCTCGCGCTCGGGCTTTACCGCATGGGGCGTCGAGCTGGCGCGGCAGGTCGGGTTGACGCTGGTCGGACGCACGCGGGGAAAACGCTTCATCGCATTGTCGGGACAGGAGCGGATCGTGTTCGACCAGAACCTCGACTATGTCGAAGAAGAATCCGCGCGGCACAAGCGTAAGGGCGAAGAACGTGACGAGTAAAATTCCGGGCGTACTGCTCGCCGGCGGTCTCGCGCGGCGGATGGGCGGCGGCGACAAGCCGATGCGCACGATCGGCGGCCGCACCATTCTCGACCGCGTGATCGCGCGCCTTGGGCCGCAATGCGCCGGCCTGATCCTCAACGCCAATGGCGATCCGGCGCGCTTCTCAGCATTCGGCCTGCCGGTCATTGCCGATGGCATCGCCGATTTTCCCGGCCCGCTCGCCGGCATCTTGGCGGCGCTGGACTGGGCTGCCGCCAACCGGCCCAATGTAAAATTGGTGCTCAGCGCCGCCGCGGACTGCCCTTTCCTGCCGCGCGATTTGGTGTCGCGGCTCTATGGCGCGCTCGAAGCGGAGAATGCCGAGCTGGCCGTCGCCGCCTCCGACGGCCAGTCGCACCCGGTGATCGGACTGTGGAGCGTCAGCTTGCGCGAACAACTGCGCCACGCGCTGGTCGTTGAGGACATCAGGAAGATCGACCGCTGGACCGCGCGCTACAGGCTTGCCACGGTGACATGGCCGGTCACACCGCTCGATCCGTTTTTCAACGCCAACACCATGGACGACATCGCGGAAGCGGAACGGCTGGCAGCGCTGGACGGGGGCTAACTCGTGCCCCGGATGCAGCGCAGCACGAAGTGATGCGCTGCTGAGCCGGGGCCCACCGCGGATCGGAGGTGGTCCCGGCTCTGCGGCGCACCGCTACGCGCTGCGCCGCGTCCGGGACACGGGAACGCGAATTCGTCATTGAGCGCAAGCCGCCTGTACGCCGCCAGCAATGTCACACTCAATGGGATAGACCTAACAAGCAATCGTCTTGACTACCTGGAGATTGAAGAATTCGATCATGATTTCAGCTTCAGATTCATGCAATTTAATTGACTTTGCTCATAGGGTTGCCGCGATGGATTTGGCGCGAGGCACCCGTGGCAGTATTCGGACGCAGGAAGCCGCAGAGCTTCACCGAGTTGAAAGAGACAATGCGTCCGACGCCCGACGCAGATGGTGTAACCCGCGCTTTCTCGAGGGAGCTCTGGGACGATCCAAAGATCGGCAAGCTGCTGCGGGACGTTGGCTTCGCCCCCGATGATGCGCGCAACGTCCTGCCCACGGCAAACGACTATATCGCTCTTTTTGCTGCAGCCAAGCAGCGGCTGGAGGAGCGCACCGAGGCCTTCAACCGTGAAATGACGATGCGCCATGGCTATTGCCGCGCCGCGCCTTTTTTGGTCATCGACCACACAATCTGGGACGGCGAACATGGCGCGTTTCTGTATGCCCAGATGAACCTCATCGGATACGATGACTGGAACGTATTGATGCTGGCGGCGGATGTACGCACCAAAGAGCTCTGTGACATCGCGGGCCATCCTGGCACGGTGCCGGCGGTTACGGAGGTCATGACCAAGCGCGTGATCGAATGGAAGCAGCGCCGTGATCTCGCGCTCGAAGCGTTCGGAGTTACAGCGATGGGTGGCCAAGGCATCACGCGAGAGCAATACGAGGCCGAACAGGACGCGCTGCGCAGGGAGATTATGGACAACGTGGGCTGGATGAAGCCACGGATCATAAGTGAACTGTTGCGCGTTCAGGGCTAGAGCATGATCCGGAAAAGTGGGAACCGGTTTTCCGAAAAGATCATGCTCAAATCAAAGAGAAATTACGCCGCCAGCGGCGCGGTCCAGGCATCGTAGCCGTACACCCAATCGGCATCGGTCTTGCCGCTAAGCCAGGTGTTGGCGCGCGAGGTTGCTTGGATGCGCTCCGTCCGCTCCTTGCGAGTCGCCTCGAAACGGCGGAATGCATTCGCGACGCCCTCCCGCTCGACGCCATCAAGGCAGCGCGACAGTACGGCGGCATCCTCGATCGCCATCGCAGCGCCCTGCGCCATGTAAGGCGTCATCGGATGGCAGGCATCGCCGAGCAGCGTCACATTGCGATCCGCCCAATGCTCCAGCGAATTGCGATCGACGATCGCCCATTTGTGCACATCGGGGCACGCGGCCAGCACCCGCTCGACCTGTCGGTGGAAGCCGACGAACGCCTTGCGCAATTGCCTGACGTCGCCCTTCGCCGACCATGATTCAATCCGGAAATCCGGCTCCGGCTGGCTGGTGACGAGATAGATCTCGCTGCGATCCGGCTTGACGTAATAGATGACGATATGGCGGTCCTCGCCCCACCATTTGGTGCAGTCGTCAATCTTTTCGCCGCCAAGCAGCGCGGCGGGATAGGTGGTGCGGTAGGCGATCCGCCCGGTGAAATTCACCGGTGAGGCGCCGAACAGGATATCTCTTACGACCGAGTGAACGCCGTCGGCGCCGATCACGGCGTCGGCTGTCACGGTTGCGCCGTTAGCAAAGGCGAGCCGAACGCCCTCGCCGATCTCATTCAGCCCGACCAGCTTGTGGTTGAGCCTGATGAATTGATAGCGGTCTTGCCATTCCCGTCCCCCCTGCCCGAGCCGCTTCTTTTGACGGCTTCTTCAGTTCGCGAACGCTTCAGGCCGGCCGAAATCCCGCCTTCAGCAGTGCCGCGCGCGCCCCGCCCGACGCCAGCGCTTCAAGAAACGCCTGCACCGCCGACCGTTGCTTGCGCGCCGTCACCAGCGCGAAGTCATAATGCTCCTCGGCAAAGGGAATGAAACCCAGGTTTGACGCATGCGCGACCGGCGCAATGGTCATGCCCCAATCGGCACGGTGCTGCGCGACCGCAGCCGCAACCGCATTGTGCGAGCGCGGCTGATTCCAGTAGCCATCGGGTCGCGCATCGCCAAGCAGCCGGTCGATCAGGATGCGCGTGCCGGCGCCCTGGTTGCGATTGACCATGATGCAGGCGGGGTCGGCCAGCGCGGCGTGCACGGCGTCCTCCGCGCTCAAGTCCTCGAAGCGCTTGTCACCTTTGCGGAAGACGATGCCTTGCATGCGACGCCAGCCCGGTACCAGTTCGAGTCCGTCAGCGAGATACGGCGTGTTGTAGGTCTCGGTCTTCTCGTCGAACAAATGGATCGGGGCAAAGTCACATTCGCCGCGCTTGGCGGCCGAGAGGCCACCGAGGCTGCCGACGGCGATCGAGCGCACGGTGAGTCCGGCATGCGCCAGCGGGGCGGTGACCAGATCGAGCCCGGTGCAATGGCTGCCGACGATAACGAGATCCGGTACACGCACATGCGGCGTGAACAGTGTCACCTCGGTCTCGCTGCCGGCCGGCATCTGATCGGCCAGAGCATCGATCTTCAGAAAGCCGTCTGCCTGGGCAAAGGAGGTGATGGCGCCGGAGCCCTTGCCCGTGGGGTACGCAATCAGCCCGTCCGCGCCTTCAACCAGCGACACCATGACGAATTCAGTGCGGCCGAGTTCGGACGCGATCCGCACCGGCACGCGCGCATTGACCTTGGTGTCCGAACGCGGCGGCAAGCCGGCCATCCGCCGCAGCACCGGTACGATCATGTCGTGGAAGGTGAACATCGCCGAGGTCGGAAATCCCGGCAGGATGATCACGGGCTTGCCGTCGCATACCGCAAGGCACAGCGGCTTCCCGGGCTTCAACGCCACGCCATGGGCGACGATGCCGGGCTTGCCGAGCCGGCCGATGATGCGGTGAGACACGTCGCCCGCGCCTTTGGACGTGCCGCCTGACAGCACCAGCATGTCGCTCTTAGCGAGCGCATCGCGCATCGCGGATTCGAGCTGCGCCTCATCGTCGGCGACGGCGCCGAGAAACTTTGCCTCGCCGCCATTCTCCGTGATCGCCGCCGTGACGATCGCGCCGTTGGTATCGTAGATCGCAGCCGGGCGCAGGGAATGGCCAGGCTGCACCAGCTCATCGCCGGTGGAAATGATCGCAACGCGTGGCCGCCGCGCGACCACGACGTCCGCGATGCCGCAGGCCGCCAGCATCCCGATCTCGCGCGAGCCGATGATGGTGCCGGCGCGCAGCAGCGCTTCGCCGCGGGCGATATCGGAGCCGGCATAGGACACGAATTGACCAGGCGAGGCGGCGCGGCGGATGTCGATCGCACGATGTCCCGCCGGCTGCGTGTGCTCGACCATGACGATGGCGTCCGCCCCGCGCGGCACCGGACCGCCGGTCGCGATCGGCGTGGCTGTTGCCGACAAGACCGGCCGCGTCGGGGCGGTGCCGCACGCGATCACTTCGTCGTTCAGCATCACGCGCACCGGTGAGGCCTCGCCGGCAGAAGCAAGGTCGGTGGACCGCACCGCAAATCCATCGACATTGGAGCGATCGAACGGCGGCACATCGATCGGCGCCACGACGTCCTCGGCGAGCGCGCAGCCGAGTGCGCCCGCAAGCGAGCGTTGCTCGCTCGCGACTGCACGCGGGAAAAGCGCGGCTTCAAACCGCGCCAGCGCATCCTCGCGCGACAGGATCGTCAGGAATTGATCCTGATCGATATTGTCGCGGCCTTTCGGCGAGGGCGTATTCGTCATTCCCGAACCCATATCACTCTCGCAGCAGATAGGCATCGACCCGGGTGCCCGCCGCAAATCCTTCCGAGCCGGCGGGCACTGCGAGCCATGCTTCGGCGCGCGCGATCGCATCGAGCGACAATTCGCCCACCGCCAGCGGGACCAAAGCATCCTGCTTTCGTTCCAGCAGCACGATCTCGGCAATGCCGACGCTTGAAGCAATCTTGCGCGCCAGCGGCAGATTGAGCGTGCTGCGCCGCCGGCGGCCCGATAAACGATCGAGCACGGGAAGCCCCAGCGTCCACCACGCCGCCAAGGCTTGATCGGGCGCGCCTGGCAACACCACGACCGGCGTCTTGCCTGCACGACCAACGGCCGAAGTGCGGCCTGGTTGCAGGGCAATGCCATGTGCGAGAACCTTCCCGCGCGCGTCCAATGCCGTCACCGCCGTATCGGTGCGGCCGACACCGGAGCCGCCGACGATCAGCAGCAGATCGCACGCACCGTCATCGATCGCTGCGGTAATCGATGCGGCATCGCGACCTGTAGCTGCGACCAAAAAAACCTCGCCGCCCGCGGCCCGCGCGCTCTCGGTGACCAGATCCGCAGTTGCTGTGCCGCCGGGAACATTGACGATGCGCAGGCGCGGACGGCGCACGCTCAATCGCGCCATTCCTGCGGCGCGGGCGATCATGAGATGGCGCGGCAGCACGCGCCGGCCGGATGCAACGGGGTGGCCGCCTGCGGCGATATCGCCGCCGGCGCGGCGCACGCCCTGCCCCGGGATCGCCTCCGCCAGCACCTGCACGAGCGGACCGGACATCTCGACTGAATCGGAATCCAGCACGCAGTCGCAGTTGTCAGGGATGGTCTCGCCGGCCTCGACCCAGACCGGCGCTGTCGCTAATGGCAGCGGCGAATAGGACGATGCGCCGACAAGGTCGCGCGCGCGGAATGCATAGCCGTCCGCGGCAGCGATATCGCGCGGCGGGTGGGCATCGAGCCCCGGGATATCCGCGGCAATACAGCGCAGCGCTTCCGCCAAAGCCAGTTCCACCGGCGCGACCGGGTTCACGCCCTCCAGCAACGCGGTGAGCGCCACATCGAGCGGTGTCAGCGAAGTCGGCAAGCGCTGGTCCGAGGTCATGGGGCTCGCCTATGCCCTGAATCGCGCCGAAAATAAATAGAACTGGATACCGCGCGCGTGGTTTAGCCCATCCGACCAACGTTGACGTCGGCGCGAAATAGTTGCAAATGAGACCAATTGGCGGAACCAACCGCCCGAAAAACACCAACGGCCAATGTGCTGATTCCTAGGGAGAAGACAGGATGTTCGCCAGGAAACTATCCAGGCTTGCCGTGCTCATGGCCGCGCTGCTGGCATCGACCGCCGCGCTCGCTCAAATCTCGGACGACGTGGTCAAGCTCGGCGTCCTCACCGACATGAACGGGCCGGCGGCGACGCCGACCGGCCAGGGCTCGGTTACCGCTGCACAAATGGCGATCGACGATTTCGGCGGCACAGTGCTGGGCAAGCCGATCAGCATCATTGTCGGCGACCATCAGCTCAAGCCGGACATCGGCGGCGGCATCGCGCGGCGCTGGTATGACGTCGATCAGGTCGATCTGATCGTCGACGTGCCGGTATCTGCGGTGGGGCTGGCCGTGCAAGGCATCGCCAATGAGAAGAAGAAACTGTTCATCACGCATTCGACCCTCACCGCGGACTTCCACGGCAAATCCTGTTCGCCCTACGCGATGCAGTGGGTGATCGACACCCGTTCGCTCGCGGTCGGCACTGCGCAAGCGGTGGTGAAGCGCGGCGGCGATAGCTGGTTCTTCATCACCGACGACTATGCGTTCGGCCACTCGCTCGAACGTGACGCTTCCGCCGTCGTCACCGCCAATGGTGGCAAGGTGTTGGGCTCGGTGCGGCCGCCGCTTGCAACACCTGATCTGTCGTCCTTCGTGCTGCAGGCGCAGGCCTCAAAAGCCAAGATCATCGGCATTGCCGCCGGCCCGCCGAACAACATGAACGAGATCAAGACCGCCTCCGAGTTCGGCGTGTTCAAGGGCGGCCAGCAGATGGCGGCATTGCTCGCGCTGATCACGGACATTCATTCGCTGGGATTGCCGGCAGCGCAGGGCCTCTTGCTGACGACCTCGTTCTACTGGGACATGGACGACAAGACGCGCGAATGGTCGAAGCGCTATTTCGCCAAGATGAACCGGATGCCGACGATGTGGCAGGCCGGCGTCTATTCATCGGTCATGAGCTATCTCAACGCCATCAAGGAAGCCGGCACCGACGAGCCGCTGAAGGTAGCGGCGAAGATGCGCGAAAAGCCGATCGAGGATTTCTTCTCCCGCAACGGCAAACTGCGCGAAGACAATCTGATGGTCCACGATCTGTGGCTGGTGCAGGTCAAGAAGCCGGAGGAATCGAAATATCCGTGGGATTACTATCAGATCCTCGCCAAGATCCCCGGCGATGAAGCGTTCGGACCGCCCGATCCGGCGTGCGCGATGGTGAAGAAGTGAAGTTGGCGAACGGCGAGTAGTGAGTGGCGAATGGTCGGCAGCGAGTTCATCCATTCGCTACTCACCATTCGCTATTCGCCCTATTTCACCACCCCCGCCTCCCTGAAATACTTCATCACGCCGGGATGAATCAGTCCTGCATTCAGCGCCGCCGCTACCGTGTTCGCCGCCGTGGTCTCACAGGCCTGCGGCAGCTTCTTGCATAGCGCGGCCTCCTGCCCATGCAGCGTGCGCGCCAATCGGTAGGCGACGTCGTCGGGCAGGCTTTCACGCGCCAGCACAAAACTCCATGAGCCAATAGAATCGATCGCCGCGGGCTGGTTCGGACGCTGTTGGCGGGGACCGTCAGCGGTTTAAGGAACGTGTGCTTGGCGCGGACGCGGGCGATCTCGCTGGCGTCGGGTGCGATAAATCGCGCGCCGCCCGGCGCCTGCGCCATCGCGGCAAAGCCCGGCCAGCCGGCGCCCGCGCCCCACAGCGCGGCGGCGCGGCCGTCCTGCACCATGGCGGGGCCGTCGCCGGCGCGGTCGAGATAGATCGACTTGAAGTCCTCGTCCTGCTTCAGCCCGATGCCGTCGAGGATGTAGCGCGACAGGATCGGCAGGCCCGAGCCCTTCGCGCCGAACGCGACCGGCTGGCCGACCAGATCCCTGATCGTCTTGTAGGGACTGTCCGCCCGCACCACGAACATGCCGGGACTGGAATACATCGCGGTCAGGATTTTCAGCTTTGTCGCCGGCCGTCCGATGCCCATGAAGGCTTCGTAGGCGGGCTCCCCCGCCACCAGCGCGATGTCGAGCTGGCCGGATTCCAGAAGCGGGATGTTTTCATTGGAGCCCTTGGTGTTGCGCGGCTCGATCGACAGCGCCAGATCCGCGGCATTCATCACTTCCGCAAATGCATTGCCATAGACCGGAAAGCCGCCGCCCGGCGTCGCGGTTCCAAGGCTGATCGTGGTTTTCGTAATGGCCCTGCCTCCCTCCTGCGCCCCGGCGCTTCCCGCAAGCAGCAGCAGGCCGGCACAGGCAATCCGAGCGAGTTTCATCGTTGGCCTCAAGCGTTTGCTGACGAATGATGCGACGGAAGTTGTAGGCAAGGGCGGGGCCCGATGAAAGCCTGTTCTTGGCTGCTAACCCGGCATTGCCGTATCGCTGTCATGCCTGTAAACGATGGCGGCACCGTTGCCGGCCGCCTTCCCGCGGCCGCTCCGCGGCGGGGCCTGTAGCTCAATGGTTAGAGCCGGCCGCTCATAACGGTCTGGTTGCAGGTTCGAGTCCTGCCGGGCCCACCAGACATTACAGGAGCTTACGACGTTCCTGAAGGTTGATAATTTGGCACCGCCTCAGTTACCGCCACAGAATTGATTGCCGTTTTGTTCGCGTGATGGTCTCACGAAAGAAGGTTTGAACCAGGCCAGAGACATCTCACACAATCATCCGATCAATCCGCACCACATTTGCGCGCGGACATGATGAACTAAGATCGATGACCTGCGTTTCCATGACCTTCGCCACGAAGGCAACGGTCGGCTGTTTGAGGCTGGACGTTCCTAAAATAGGTAGCTCTAGTCACCGGACACAAAGATTGGCGAATGTTGCAGCGATAGACCTATTGCCAGCCGGAGGACCTCACAAACTGCGGAAGGCCTCTGCCACCAATGGAAGAATTCAAGGGCTATGCGTCGCTCTCGCGGTATCTAGATTAGCGTTTTCTTGGTTCGAATCATATCAGGCGGCGTCGGCGAGTTTGTAGGACCACGTGTGGATGACCGGATGGCGATTGACGTCGTCGATACCGGCCATGATGCGCTCCTTGAGTTCGTGTTTTGAGGCCACCCGGATGTGGCGCAGGACTGAACGGGCGAACTTGGAGAAGAATCCCTCGATGAGATTGAGCCATGAGCCGTGCTTGGGAGTGAAGGCGAGCTCGAAGCGTCCCACCGGTCGAGTGGCGAGCCAGGCTCTGGTTTCTCTCGATATGTGCACGGAATGATTGTCGAGGATCAATTTGATCGCAGTGTTTGGCGGATAAGCGGCATCGATAAGCCTGAGGAGTTCGATGAACTCTCGACTGCGGTGACGATCTTTGACAAGGGCGTGGACCTTGCCGGTGAGCAGATCGATCCCAGCCAACAGGCTGAGCGTGCCATGGCGTTTGTATTCATGATCGCGCGCAAAGGTGGCGTGGACGCCAGGCTTGGGCGGCAAATCCGGCGCCGTCGTTGCGATGGCCTGGATTCCCGGCTTCTCGTCGCAGGAGACGATCGTCACCGGCTTTCCCCGCCTCCTTCCTTTGGCAGAGGCTTTCTTCAGGATTTCGACTTCACGATAGACGCCCAGCACCTCCGCCATCTTCTGTTCGAACTCGGCGTCGCGATTTTCAAGATAGTAACGCACCTTGTGCGGCTTGATTTCCTCTCGACCGAGGATCTTGCACACCGTTCCCTGGACCAAATTGGCCAAACACGCATGCCCCGCCGCCGGCCCGTGTTCACGCGCATGGCGCGCCAAGAGCCGCGTCGTCCACAACTCATGTGGATAGCCGTGGTCCTTGGCCTTGTCGCACGCCAGCGACACCAACCAGGCTTTGGCTTCCCGGCGTGATGGTTGGTTCCTTGCCCGGTCGCGGGCGATCGTCGAGGGCCGCCAGCGGGCCATCGGCCAGTGCTCGCTCGACACAGCGCTGCACCGTCTGATGATGGACCCCAAGTCTCTGGCCCACCGCGCAGAACGAAGGGTTTTCCCGATACGCCAGCAGCATCTGCGCCCGCGACACCCGGCTCGCCAGTTCGATCCTCGACCGCGAAAGCGTCGTCAAGGTCGCTATCTCTTCATCACTCATTGCCAATTCGACCGCTCGCCGCCATCCTGCCATGATACAGCTCCTCGTTTCGCCGACCGCAAACGAGGAATCCGCCAACAACCCGTCCGTTCCACCAATTCAGCCTGCTGCAGCACGCGGGTTTCATGGAATCGGTCGTCTAGTAAAGACTGGGTGCCCGCTCAATAAACGGAGGCGGGTCATTAGAGAGGAGAAGTAGCGAAATGGCAAAGTCATACTGTTCCGACAGCACCGTCATTTCGGTCACTGGCTCCGGGAACCAGACTCCAAGCTCGTGTTCTTTCGTGGCATGTTTCTCTGCCGTCAAGCGTTGCGCCGCCAGCGATGTTGCCGGAATTTCGATCGGCCCTGCGGAAGTACGGAAAAAGGCTCCGGATTTTAGCGCGGATGCACTCGATCGTGCCCAAAGAATGTATCCATCTCGGGATACGACCAGCACAGCGCGCTTCTCGGTGTAAGCGAGCCAACGGAGTGTCGCGGCTATCAGGGATACTTGGTAACGATCTGAACAATGAGAAATGACGTCCAAGTCGATTTTCGACGACGGCGGAACAAGTCGGCGGAAATCATCAAGCGGCATCAGCAAGTTCGCCGCAAACACATTAGCCTGGTGCTCGATCTGACCGTAAGTCGAGTCCCATTGAACAAAGTCTTGCTCTCCACACCGGATACCTTCGGGATAGGCCAAGCGATGCAATAGGTAGTGGCCGAATTCGTGGCCCAACGTGAAGTTTATTCTGCCGGTCGAACGTATCCGGTTGTTGTAAAAAATTCCCCAGCCTTTCCTCCCGGCGGGTGCTTTGTAGAGAGCACCGTCGAAACCGGGAAGACTGCCGCCAACTATCCGTGAAATCGGATCGTGCGGAAATTTTTGGACACTGTATTCTTGCGCCACGGCTGTGACGTTAATCGGAAAATGCTCTGCTCCCAAAACGGTGTTCAACACGTGGGTTATTTCGAAAGCCCACCGCTCAGGGGAGAACGCATCAGTCATGTATCGTCGCCCCACAGCTTGACCATCTTTCTTATCTTCGCTCTGGTCGCCTCATCCATTTGACGATACTGGCGATAGAATTTGGCATCTGCCGCATCTTCAGTAGAGAGAGACTCTCCTTCGTCTAAAAGATACTCGATGGTCGTATCGAGTTGGTGCGCGATCTTGGCTAACTTATCTGCCGATGGGCGCGGTGGATTTTTATTTTCCAATTCCCAGATGTAGCTCTTACTCGATTCAGAGAGCTCAGCGAGCTTATCGAGACTAAACCCCCTTTCTTTTCGAAGGCGGCGTATCTTGTCTCCCAAAGCTGTAGACATTTGTATCTTCTCCTTTTTATGACCGACAGTTGGAGTGACTGTCAGGCATTGCCCGCTCGGCCAGATACAAGATTCTTACGAATGAGACGGAAGAGCTCTGCTTGATATTGGGCATCGTGCAAGGCGTTATGATCGGACTTGGACTTTGGATTCAGCTTTGCATCAATCGCACTGGAGCGCGTATCGCGCCATGTGGAGCCGGTAGCACCCATATAATAGGCTTTGATGTCCAAGGCGGTAAAACCGAAGGGATTTCTTCCGAGGAATTTGTGGAAATAGTAATTGATGAATGACCAATCGAAGGGGGCGTTAAACCCGACGAATACTGCCGTATCTGACTCACCAACAAAACTTTCGATCCAAGATGCAAATTTCTCCATGGCTTCTTTTGGAGGTAGCCCGGTCCTAGCTAGCTTTTCCAGGGAGAAGCCGCCGACTTCCAGAGCCTTCGGGTCAGCATTTCGATTTATAGGTTGCAGCTCGCAAGAAAATACACGCGACGGTTCATCTACATCACAGGCGCCAATAGACAAGAGGCTGAACTCTCCTGGTATGGGGCCAGCGGCTTCCACGTCAATTGAGATAAAGATTTCTCGCTTGACGGTCATGAGACAAGGGGCTCCGTTGCAACAAGGGCCGGCCTGCTCTGGATGGCGGCCCAATGCTCCCGAAACGCGCGCCGCCGCTCTTCCACCGAGCCCGCTGTTTTCCAATGCAAGCCCGCAAAAGTGTGAATATCGAACGGATGAGAGCTTCCTTCCTTCACCATTAGCATCGTCGGAAGAATACGGCCAAAGGCATAGCCAAGCTCCAAGAAACAGTTCGGGCGCATTCCAGTAATGTCGGCCAAGACCACGCGGCTCCGGTGCAGCTTGGCAAAGATCTCTTGATCGATGCGTGCGTGCTCGTATTTTTGATGGCCGTCTACAACAACCATGCGGTAACCCAGTTCACCCTCAATGATCGGCTGCACAACCACATCGAAAAAATTCTGCACGTCCGCGAAGTCCGCATGGTCTGGATTCAAGAGCCGCACGACGAACGCCGGCGGCGGCTCTAGACTTTCTAGAAGGTCTATGATGCCCTTTATCTGATCGGTTGTGTCGGCGCGATCCGTAAAGTTAATGCGATTCATCCAAGTGTGCGAGGTTTGGGCAAGAGTCCGGAAGAGGCGCGGCGCCTGGGCACTCGACAAGCCCAAAGTGAATAGCCGACGTGCTCCTTCACCAACCGGGGTCACCTTGCAATTGAGCGGAACCACTGGCTTACCCGCGTCATGATAGAGGTTGGCCAGGAACAGCACACCCTCGGAACCACCAACCGTCAGAAGAATATCGCCCCATCGCGCCTGTGCTTCCATGCGCTTGCTGTTCATATTCCAGTGCGACACGTTCTCAATCTGTATGAGGTCCGAGGATCGCAATTCGTCCCAAAGTGCTTGGAACTGGGGCGGAATTTGATCTTCTGTCTTGTGGTGCTGCACCGCGATGACGAGCGGGCCGGGCGCGCCTGACGGGCGGCGGGCGAGGCAGTTGCGGATTGTTTCCCAAATCAACCAGTCGAACAGAATTGGCGTCCCGTCTGCTGTACGGGTTTTCTCACTATCGACCGGCAGGACAAAGGTAGCTCCCCGAGACATAAGCTCCTGTACGAGTCCCTCCACCAGTGCACGCGCCTTCGTCACCTCGGCGACCGCCGCGATAGCTGGATCTTGAGATACGCTACCGGAGATATGGATACGCCGTCCAAAGAGCGAAGACTTCGCCATCAGCGATCCTCCACTGCCGGCGACGCCTTCATCATCGAGACGACGGACTTCAAATGTTCAAAAGAAAGCGGCCGATCCGGAAAAGCTAATGCCAACGCGCCTGGATAAAGGCGAGTGCGAATATCCGAGTAGGTCCAGGATGGCTGACCGCTCTTTGCCTCGGTAGCCGCGACGAGCTGAGCGATTTGTGATTCCGGCAAACCAAGCCCGGCCAAATCGAGCTTAAAGAGTTGGCGGCGCTCTTCGGCGGACGGCCGCTTGAATTCCTCCACGATCGCCGCACGCCTGCGCAACGCAGGATCAAGCACAGACAAACGGTTGGTGCAGAGAAAAGTGACTACACGGCCACCGAACTTTCGAAGATCGTCGATACCTTGAATGAGTGTATTTACGGCCACCTTGTCTTCGTGGTGGCTGTGGTCCTGAGAACGCGAGGTCGCCAGTGAGTCGCCCTCGTCGATGATAAGGACCGCGCGCCGCCCCCGCCCAGCAGATTGTGTTACACGATGAAACGCTTCCGAGAGGTGAGTTCCCATCTCGCCGACTTTACCGCTTCCGCGAACGCGGTTGCTCAACTTGAACAGGATCGAATCTTCTGCCCGCGCTTCGGCAACGATGCGGTTTGCTAAGCACTCGGCGTTTGCACTCTTTCCAGTCCCGACATCCCCGTGGAAGATTGCAAGCGGGTATTGCTCGGCGACAAGGTCGCCGAGCAATAACTTGCCGCCGTGGTATTTTTTGTTCCAGGCACCTAATTCGTTCAAACTCAAGAGAAGTCGAAGCTGATTGTGAACGCGCGTATACCGCTCCTCAAATCCCAGCAGGGTCTTCGCTTTCGCGGTCAACGCTGGGTCCGGAAGCGGGGTCTCGCTGTCGAAAACTTTAGGAGCTGGCTGGTTCACGTGGCAAAATCCTTCCGCTGCATGCCGAAGGCATTGCTGGCGTAGTCGCGTCCACCAGTCGCCTTAAGACCGGTGTGGTTCGTGTCATCGCTCGTTGGACTCCAGTTGATCTTCAACTTTCCGCTCATCGCCGCTTGCTGAGTGAGGGTATAGTCGTCGGTCCAAAACAAGATGATGCGCAAGTAGGCATTGGCAACCCGCGGCCACATAACCCCACCGGGGCGACTCATCGTCAGATCGCCCGAGGCCGTATTCACCATATACTGCGTTGCGCGCAGCTCGACTCCGCCCGACAGGAGCGTGAGGTCGACCTTTTCAAGAAAGCCCTTCTTAGCCAAGGCTTCCACATCATGCGCATACTCGCGCGCTTTCTCCTCAGTGATGGCAGCCGAACTCTGGCCGATCATAACCAGATCGGCCGTGAAACGGCGCGCAACTGCTTCGACGTCGGCCGTGGTATAGGAATAGGTCTCACTCGCAGTGGCAGAATAGGTCATGCGGCTTCCTCGATCTTGAAACGCGGGCCAAAAAGCTCTTTCCACACTTCGTTGTCGTCTTCAGCGGATGCAAAGTGTGCCGCTTCCCAAGAATCCTGCGCTGCCGCCACGATTGAGATGCGCTCCGCCTCGGTGATGCGGCTCGCCACGTTGTTGAGGCTATAGACCGGGTCGATGATGACCACCGGATCAGTGAAGGTGCCGAACGGGGCGGTGTTCTCCGCGAACTGAATCTTCTCCTTCAGGCCGGTCTGGGCGATGTAGAGAAGAATGCGTCGAAAGCGCTCTTCGATACTGCCAGCGTTGCCTTCGGTGTCGAGAATGTACGCGACGATCAGCTCGATAACGAAGGACTTGAGTGCCTTCAGCTCGGCGTGGTTGCGCCATTTCTTGGTCAGGCGAACGAGGGTCCGGTAATCCTTGTCCTTGTTTTTCCGGTCCCGCACAAACTTGATCTGACACGGCGCGCAGGTTTCCAGCTTGGAGCCGTCCTGCAAATCAAACTGCCAACCGTAGCCGGGACGAGCCGGGTCTTCGATCACGGGCACGATGTCGACGCTGAGCCCAGTGCCAACGAATGAAACTGTCGCGGCTTTCCGCTGAATCTCGAAATCCTCGACATCCTTGTTGGGGTAGATCTCAATCAACAACTTGTAGATGGTGTCGTTCAGGCCCTGGAGGGTCTCGTGGTCGATATTGCGACCCGAGATATAGAAGACGACATCGACGTCGACCGGGTCGGTCGAGGTCTTGCGCAAGATCGTGAACTTGGCGAAGGAGCCCGCCTTGACCACCTTGGTGATCTTGATCGCCGTCTTTTCACGAACGGTGCGGCTGAGTTCGGTGATCAACCGATCGACCTGCGCGTGGTATTCCTTCCGCTTGTCGGTCGGAAGCCGCAGGACATTGGCGTCGTAGTACTGGAGCGCTGTGTTGTTGAGGGGCACGTGATTCTCCATAGACTCACATAATGTTCGGTACTCCGAACGATGAATGGAGCGGATGTCTTCGGCAGTCAAGGTTAAAAAGTGCGCCTACTCAGAACATTCACACTTTTTAGGAGGGCCCCGGCGGCACTGGCAAGGGCGCCTGCATCTCGCATTCATGTGCCAATCATGTGTGCCATGTAGAAAATTGTAACGCTCGGCAATTGATTGGAGGTGAGACCTGTAACATATTGATATCAAATGATATATTATGGATTTGATGGGTAAAAGGCAGGAAAGTACTGCAAGACATCAAAAGCCCGCCAGAGGCGGTCTATGTCACTGATATCACTATCAAAGTTTGGTTGCGGGGATAGGATTTGAACCTATGACCTTCAGGTTATGAGCCTGACAAGCTCTCACGAGCCGCTCCGCTTAGGTGCGTTGAGACTGATCAGGTTTGTTAGAAACCTATCCAGTTGCCGACTTATAAGCATTTGCTCGAAGGCTTATAAGTCATGTCTAGCAATCAGTTCTTTGCAGGCAGTACTCACGCCCTTCCTGGTCTGTGCGGAAGGATTCGATGAAGCCCCCTTGCCGCTGGGTGACAAAGATCGTCTTGCCGTCTTTGCCACCGAAGGCGAGGTTTGAGGGCTCTTTGCCCTTGAGCGCGATCTCTCTCTGGGCTTTGCCGTCTGGGGTCAGGACTGCAATTGAACCCTTTAGGATGCGGGCGATGAATAGTTTGCCCTCCGTGTCGGTACGCACCCCGTCGATTGTGTCGCGATCGAACGTCTTGACTAGCCTTGCATTGGTCAGCTCGTTGCCGCGAATTTCATAAGCCCATATCTGACCACTGTCGGACTCGCCGACATAGAGCGTCTTTTCGTCGGGGCTGAGATCGATGCCGTTTGTGGTGCCCATGGCGCGTGGCGCGGTCATCACCTTACCCTGCACCGATCCGTCGGCTCCCTTCGCGATCCGCCAAATCTGGCCGCTGCGTCCCTTCCAGTTCGGGTCGCTCGCGTAGATCGTGCCCTCGCGCGCGATGGTCATGTCGTTAGGCTGGTTCATTTGGTCGGAATGAAACCAGACTTCGGGCATCGCGCTGCCCTTCCTCACCGCGAATATGTTGTGCTTCTTGTAGTCCGCTATGAACATCGTTCCGTCGCGCGCGAAGCGGATCGAGTTGCCGACGCTGCCCTCGGGAAGATCGATGAACTTCTCGGAAGCGGCGCTCCCGGGTGGAAGCTTGCCGATCGTGCCCTGTCTGCCGAGATTGACGACATAGAGATTGCCGTCGAGATCGACGGCCGGCCCTTCGATGCCCGACGTGTATTCGCCCGCGGGCGTGGCCTGGACGCTTTCGAACAACTTCACTTCGGCCGGCGCGGATGTCACGGCGGCCAGGCTCTGCATGGCGCTACAGCAAAGGCACCAGAAGGTCCTGACGGATATAGTAGCCATCTGCATCGGCGCACTCGCCGTTGAGGAAGATATCGGCAGGCCGATAGAACCGGCTGAAGCCGGGCTTACCTGCAGCGTTCTTTTGTGTCACCACGACGACCTTCGTCGTCGGGATTTCGCCGCATTCCTTGTCGGTCTTGCTAACGAATTTCCGCTGGACGGGGCCGGGCTTGATCCGCATCCTTGTTCCGGGAACCATCGTCCCCGCCAGATAATCGGCAAGGTTCAGAACCTGCGCGTAGCCCGGCTCCGTCTGGGGCAATTTCTCTCCTCCTGGAGGCATCAGCTTTTCCGCGCCGAGTCCGCGGAGGCGGATGCGCAGCTTCCCGGAATCGGGGTCTCCTGGATAAATCCAGCCGTCCTGCGCGAGTATGAAGCGCAGGACCGTTTGATCTTTCTCAGCCCCCGGCTGTCCCTTCTTAAGCCCGAAATCGGAATGGCAGCCGAGACAGTGCTTCTCGACCAGATTGGTCCGGACGGAAGTCAGGCGAGCCTTGTTCTTGGAATCGTTCGTGACGAAGCCGGCAAGCTCGTCGATCTGCTCGGGTGTCCGCACGCCGCACGGCAGCGGATCGGGCGGGTTGCCGGAAGCGCGATCGATGCGGATCACTGCCTGGTTCTTGTCCTCGGCGATCCAGATCGCACCATCGGCCGCGACCGTCATGCCGACCGGCGCGCCCTGCGGCCGCGCGCCGTTCACCCGGTACCAGCCGGATATCAGCTCCTCATAGGCGGCGGCCGGAGCATTTCCGGCGTCGGTCTGAAAGGCGCGGCTCGGTTCCGCGCCACAGCTCACCTGATAGCGGACGGGCGGCGGGCTTATTTTCGGGAAGCCGCGGCCGTCTACATCGTAGATGAGAAGACGGCTTCCCGTCGGGCGGTAGCCGTGCAGGGCGACAAGAAGCTTGCCGTCAAGTTCCGGGAATTTGCGCCCGTGATAATACAGCATGCCGAGTGGCGCGCCGTGCGGCGGCAGCAGCGAGTGCGGCGGTTTGTACGCGGCCGTGTTGTTACAGAAATTCTTGTAGGGCCCGGACTGTAGCACCGCCTTAAATTCAGGGCTTGGCGTCGAAAGATCGTAGCAATATGGCCAGCCGTAATGCTTCCCTCTCTCGATCGCGTTGATCTCCTCGTTGGGCTGAAAGATATCCGGCAGGTCCCTCGCATTCTCGCCCTGCAGGAAGGCATAACCGGCGTCGGGGAAGCGGGAATGCACGGCGAGCGCCATCGAGTTCCGGAGGCCCCGCGCATAAATCTCGCGCGGCGGATTGGAATCGCCCGGCCTTAGCGCCGGGAAGACGTTACCGGACGACGGCGTGAACACCCAGATGGAGGCAAGAGGCGACGGGCCTTCACCCGCAGCGCACGGCTTGGTGATCGGCGGCCTCGTGATGCAGTCGTCGCTGTGGGACCCGACATTGACGAATATGCGTCCCGTCCTGTCGAAAATGAAATGCTTGAGCGAGTGACTGCTTTCTTCGATCTTGGTGCCGTTCGGAAGCGTGACCCTGCGGCCCGGGAGGCCGTGAATGATTGTCTCGATCGTGCTCTTCGGATTTGCCGCGAGTGGATCGAACCGGAAAATCGTCTCATGGGTTGAGGCGTAGATTTTCTTATCCGGCCCGATCGCGAGGCCAAACGGATATTCGAGGTTCGTGACGATTTCCTTGACCCGCTTACCTTCCGCGGCGTGAGGATCGAGCAGCAGCAGCCGGCCATCTGTGCGATTCCATCCACTCATGTCGGAGATCACGAACTGCTCGTGGCCGGGGATTTGCACGATGGAGCGCGGAAACCTCAGCCCGTCTTCCTCGCTCAGAACCAGCCCCGCGCAAAACCCCTTCTTCATGTCGATCTTGACGCTGGGAAACGATAGTCCCCGGCTGCCGCATCGCTCCGCGCCGATCGCGTAGCCGCTCTTTCTTTCGGGTTCAGCCGACCAGGCCGACGGACCACAGAGAGCGGTAGCGGCAAGCACAAGCGCCGTTTGAATCCCTCGACGAAAAGAACAGGCAAGACTCGCATGAGCCATGGCAATCTCCGAATCTCTCGCAGACGCGAGTCGCCATACCATAGCATTACCCCTGATTTTCATAATCAGATACTACAACCAAACGTTTTTGCATTTCTGCGATCGGAGATGGCCATCACCATTGCGGAGTGGAGGGCCCAAGAATGCCGCCCGCTCCGGACTGATAAACCTTCTGTGAAAACCTCATCAGTGCGCAAGATCAACTGCCGTTCTCGGGCGGCAGTCGTCACGTCCTTCCACTCGAATTCAGATTGTAAGTTGCTCAGTTGATGCCAATGCTGGGATACGCAATTTCCAGCCGACAAATAATTCATCTGCGTCGTCGATCGTGTCTCTATTAGCGTCGAAGATAATCTTCCACTTTTCAGCATCGCCATAGTAGTGCTTTGCGAGCTTGCGGAGCTGATCGCCTGATACAACCACGTGCTCAGCGAGAATGTTGGTATCCTGCTGACCGGCGTCGATCACGTAAGACGCAAGCGCTGAATCAAGTTTGCTCAACGTTCTTGGCCTATAAGCAGCCCGATCAGGCAATTCGCTAGGCGAGGCTTTGTAACGGCGCAGTGCCGCCGCCGAAAGTTGCCAGCGGTGATCCGGCCCCTTCCTATCCGTCGTGATGACGTTCGTGAAGCTTTTTTCCGGTTTACTCATGTTCACAAGTGGAACGAGAGCATTGGGTGCAAATCCTTGGATGCGTGAGCCGGCGGCGGCATCAAGTACCAGACCCGCACGCTTTGCGCCTTTCAATACCCAAGCCAGTGCCCCGTCAGACAATCCCCGGATGTCACCGCCGCCGCCCACCGAACCATGGGTGCCGGGAAACCACTTCTCCTGATAGGGAGCATCAAGGTGATCCGGGGAATAGTTTTTCGCAGCGTTTATCGCAGTCAGATCACTCCAGGTCGCCGGCGGAAATAATGCGCGGCGCTCGTCAATTGCGACGGCATGTCTCGCACTCTCAACAAAATCGCTCAAACTTGCATCATGAAAAGCATATTTGTTGTTCAGCTTCTGACTGAAAGGCATAACCTCGGGAAAACCGAGCGCTGCAACTGTATCCCAAACTCCTAGGTACTTGATGGTCAGGACTGGAGCCGAGCCCTTTTGGTAGTCGGCCACATTCTGGCAACGCCAAGAGTCGTCGTCAGTACCAACACAAACATTACTCGAGTAATCAGCACGGAACTTTCTCGTGCGTTCGCTGGCGCCGTCCGCTCCGGAGAGTCTTTCACGATACAGGTCTAAGGCCTCGTCAATTCTGGCGGCATGGAGCCGACGCAACGGTCCGACATGGCGCACAAAGTTCACGAAGGTCCGAGCACTAAATGCACCGCGAGAAAATCCGAAGACGAAGATCTCATCTTTGGGATCGTAGTTGAAGATCAGGAAGCGATAGGCCTCGCGAACATTCTCGATCAGGCCTGCTCCGAACATACCTCCAGAGAGTTTTTCGAGACGGCCTGTACCTACGCCTTCATCATAGTGAATGATCTGCGTTATCCCGTCTCTCGTCTCTCGGACGATACTCGCCGCGGTCAAAACGACGTTGGTCGGCGTATCCGCGTTCAACGCATTCCATGTACCGTCAAAGCAAAAAACGAGGCGTTTCATGTTGATCCACCGAAATCAGATGCGCTTTTTCGCTAAGTGTCGTGCTGGATGGGCCAGTGCGCCCCGCGTTCCCTAATGGTCCGGTCGCCTTCAACCATAAGGTGGCCCCAAGGCTGATCTCGCGCTTCGAGACGAATCAGGGGAACGAGGGTTTACAATGTGCAAGACTTCGGTCAAAAACAAGTCGGTTCTACAAATGTCCAGCGATGTTAAGCCCTCAGAACGAGGCTAGGTTCGCTTGTGGCGCGATATACTCAACACTATTGAGTAAATAAGAGAATTTTTAAACTAGCCCTTGGTTTAAAGATATGCTATATTGCTCAATATGGCTGAGCTAAGCACCAGCAAGCTAAACCAACTCCAGAACGAGCTTCCGGAAGGCTTGCTCGTGGATGCCGCTTGGCTTCGAAAGAAAGGCTATGCGACCAACCTTGTCAGCCACTACGTATCGACGGGTCGCCTCGAACAACCCGCGCGTAGCGTGTATCGAAAACCACGCGGTGCATTGAGCTGGCAGCAAGCCGTCATATCGTTGCAGACGATATTGAACGCCAGCCCCCTCATAGTAGGTGGCCGCACTGCCCTCGAACTCCAGGGCTTCGCGCATTATCTCTCGCAGACAACAACAGAGGTCCACCTATATGGGCCGAAGTCCCCGCCGACCTGGCTTGGAAAGCTACGCGTGGGCGCCAAATTCGTCTTTCACAACAGCAAAAGGTTGTTCAAGAACGACCCGGTCACCTTCGGACTTGGCAGCCTAAAATGGGATGTCACCAAATCCCGTAATGACGTTCTCGCACAATCAGGCTTCATGGCGCAGCCTTGGGGTCAATGGGATTGGCCATTGACCCTTTCAATGCCTGAGCGCGCTTATCTTGAAACGCTCGATGAGCTACCGGCACATGAAAGCTTCGAGCAGGCCGACAAACTGATGGAAGGCCTACCAAATCTAAGGCCGCGACGGCTGCAAAAATTACTGGTCGATTGCCGCAGCGTGAAAGTGAAGCGCCTGTTCTTCTTTTTCGCCGATCGCCATAAGCACACATGGCTCAAACACGTCGATAAGAGCGCGGTCGATCTTGGCGCAGGCAAACGTATGTTGGTGAAGGGCGGGAAGTTTGACTCCGCCTACCAGATCACCGTCCCGGAGGATCTGAATGGCGTTTAATGAACAATACCGCCGTCAGGTTACGTTGCTGATGCGCATTCTTCCCTTGGTGGCGCAGGAAGACTGCTTTGCGCTCAAAGGCGGAACTGCCATCAATCTCTTTGTGCGCAATATGCCTCGGCTGTCGGTCGATATCGACCTCACCTATTTGCCGGTTCAGCCGCGTGTGGAATCCTTAGCCGCCATCAGCACCGCGCTAAAGCGAATTGCACAAAGAGTTCAGAAAGCCATCCCCGGCTCCAAATTGATCGAGCAGCACTTCGAAGGCAATCTCGTAAAGCTCCAGGCTCGTGCCGATGGGGTGCAAATCAAAATCGACGTTACGCCCGTGCTGCGCGGTTGCGTCTATCCGCCCGCGCTGATGTCCGTTTCCGACGCCGTCGAAGATGCATTCGGCTACGCGGAAATCCAAGTCACATCCTTTCCCGACCTCTACGCCGGAAAAATTGTCGCCGCGCTAGACCGTCAGCACCCGCGCGATTTTTTCGACGTGCGTGATTTACTTGCTAATGAGGGCATAGACGACAATCTTCGCCGCGCATTTATCGTTTACATACTGAGTCATCACCGACCGATGTCGGAAGTTCTGGCGCCGCCGCGCAAGGACATTGCCAATGAGTACGCTCGTGGCTTCGTCGGCATGACAGAGAACGAGGTCCCGCTCGATGATTTGCTCGCAGCTAGAGAAAGCATCATAGAAAAGATCGTCGGGCAAATGCCGAAGGAACACAGAGCGTTTCTAATCTCGTTTGAAGAGGGGGCGCCCAAATGGGACCTGCTCGGTGTAGATGGCGCGGCAAACTTGCCGGCAGTCAAATGGCGGCAACAGAATCTCGACAAGCTTCCGGCCGAAAAACGCAAAGCACTTGTTGCACGATTAGAAGAAGCGTTGAGCGACTAAGTGGCGGTCATCAATGTCACTTAATCTCACTCGTTTTTGTTCTACTCTGCAGCGCGCGCTCTTGAAGCTCGACGCGAGCGGCCCTGAGGGCTTTGAAGGGTTCATCCGTGATGCGTTCGTCGAAGCGACGGGCATATCGCAAAGAATTCAAAAATCCGGAACACAGGGCGGTGTTGATGCATTTTCAGACGGGTCGGATGATCAGATCGCGGCGGGCATAGAAGCCAAGCGGTATCGCGAGACCACCACCTTGGCACTCGATGATCTCAAGAAGAAGCTGTTTGATGCCGCCAGGCGCTCCGGCAACCCGATAGAGCTTTGGATTCTTGCAGCCAGCAAGGAAGTCTCTGCCGATGATGCCGGCGCTCTTGAACAAATCGGCGATGAACTGGGAATCGGCGTGCTGGTGCTTGATTGGCGCTCAAGAAACGATGTTTTTGCGCCCCTTCCGTTCCTGCTCGCGCTGGCGCCCAATACCGTCGAGCGCGTGCTGGGGCGCAAACTCGGCTCGTCGATAAGGCAAATCGCAGATCTTCCGGAATTTGAAGTCCGAAGAGCCGATTTCCTGCACAAGATCAAACATCCCGGTCTTGGGCGGATTTTTGCGGCGCACGCAGTCCGGTCACGAATTGGCCAAACGCTGCAAACGCGCACCGACTCCAAATCGAGATTGCAAAACAATGTTGATTTATGTGCGCCAGATTGCATCTGGGCGCCGCGTGACAATGAATGCGCAGCCATCGAAGAATGGTCGAAAGCCCCTGACGCGCCGCCCGTTTGCGCAGTGCTCGGCGACGAAGGTGCCGGCAAGACGTGGCTGCTGTTTGATTGGTGGCAGCGGGAATCCGAACGGGACCCGTCGCGATTATTCGTGTGGTTTGCCGCTCGAGACATAACTTCCGGATCGCTCGCGGATGTCTTGGGGCAGCGCTTGCCAAATGGGTGCTCGTGCCAAGTAAGCCCGCGGCGTTTTGGACCCAGCGTGTTCTGCGCTGGCGCCAAGCAGCTCTAGCAGTTTGCTGAAAAACCCAAGGATTTGAGTCTTTTTTGTCTCGGTGAACGCCGTCGATCAAGTTTCAGGTGGTGTGTTCGCCAGCTCGAGGCATTTTTTTTGCGTGAGGGCGGTGTTGCCGCCCGGTACGGCTACGCTGCAAGCAGTTTGGGAATGCGGATCAGGTTATAGGCGATCAGATTGAGCAGGAAGTCGGCGGCAACGCGAGCGATGCCGCGATGTTTGGTCTTGCGCATGGTGCCATGCTGCTTGCCCCATCCGAAGATGCATTCGACCATCGCCCGGCGTGATTGCGACATGCCATATCCCGGATGCCGCGTGGTTCGTTCGTCGATGGCACTGTTGCGGGTCTTGCCGGTTTTGGTGACGGCCTGGTTCTGCGTCACATGCGGCGTCACACCGATGGCGCGAAGATTGGCGACATGATCGGCCGTATCGTACGCCTTGTCCTCACCGGCCGTGATGCGGCGGCCTGCGGCTTTGCGTCTCGCCTTCAGCATGGCCTCCGAAGCCCGGCGTTCGGCGGTGCCATTGGCATGCGTGACCCTGCCGGCCACCGCCAGCCCATGCCGGTTCTCCATGGTGGTGTGGCCCATATAGCAAAGCTTGGCCTCCCGTCCGGTCGCCTTGCGATAAAGCCTGCTGTCCGGGTCGCTGGTACTCGCATGGGTGTCGTTCTTGCGCTTCTGGCCGTGGAAGTTAGCGCCGTCATCATCGTCGCCGCTGCCGTCCTTGGGGCGAAAACTCTTCTGTGAAGCCCAGGCTTCGATCAGCGTTCCATCCACCGAAAAGTGCTCGTCCGACAGCAGCGGCTTGACCTGCGGGTGGTTCAGAAGCCTGGTCATGAACTTCGTGAACACATCGCCGTTCTGCAGCCGCTCCCGGTTCTTGGTGAAGGTGGTCGGGTCCCAGACCGGATCGTCGGGCGACAGTCCCACGAACCAGCGATACAAAAGATTGTAGTCCAGTTGCTCCATCAACTGGCGTTCCGAGCGGATGCCGTAGAACACCTGCAGCAGAAGGGCGCTCAGCAATTGCTCCGGAGGGATCGAAGGACGTCCCTCGCTGGCGTAGAGCCGCCCAAGGCTGCGGTTCAAATCACTCAAAACATCCCGGACAAGTTCCCGCACCTTCCGCAGCGGATGGTTCGCCGGGACCCGCTTATCGGGCGCGATGTACGAAAACAGGCCGCCCTGATCCGTAAATCTGCCACGCATGATCGTCTCCGCCGATTCGAGATGATAAAGTGAATCATCAAGCCCCCTCCGTGGCGAGGGGTTCTTCAGCAGACTGCTAGCGCATCCCGGAAGCCCATTCATTTGGCTGATGCTGGATGGGACGAATGAAGGCACAGCCCAGCCATTTGTAACACAACTCTTGGCCGAGGCTGCCGACTCCGACTGGCGCGGCACTATCCGGATCGTTCTGACCGACCGACCCAACCACTGGCAGTCGCGCTTCAAATCGGGCCAATCCTTGGAACCTCGCCCTGCGAGCGTAAAGCTAAGCCATTTCCGCGATGCCGAGCTGGACGCGCTTCTCGCCAAGCATGGAAAGGCGCGTACGGCATTTTCTTCGTCCGTCTTGAATCTGATCAAATGGCCAAGCTGGTTCGCCGTCGCCGCGGAAATGTTTGATCGCGAACATGACTGGACCGCGCATTCGGCGGACCAGCTTATGCTTCGTTATGTTCAGCATCGGCTCGGCGCGCGCCAAGGCACATCCGTCGATAACGCGACGTTTCGTGAATTGCTGTCAGGTCTCGGTCGAGACATCCAGCGCAATTGGGATGTTGGCAGCAAGTTTTCCCGGGCCACCCTCAAAAACAGGCTATCCGGCTTTACCGGTGAGCCCGAGAAGAATCTCTTGCAGGCCGTTGATGAAATCACGTCGGGTGTCTGGTTTCGCCCCAGCGGATCGTCCTACCAATTCGAAATGGACAACGCGGTATTGCCGCTAGCCATCGGCCTGGCGCTGCATAGCGAGCTTCAAACGCTCACGACTGAGGAGGAAGTTGACAGCAACATCGAGCGCTTTCTTGGTCCGATGGAGGACCAGACCATTGGCGTCAACATACTGGCCGCGGCCGTCTCATTGACCTTTCTTGATCCGGCCTACCCCGCTCTGGCTATCCGGGTGCTTTTGCGACGCTGGATCAATTCTCACAATTTTTCGAATGCGCATTTCCAGCTTCTTTGGCGCATCGGCAGCGTTAATCCAGCACCTTTGCTCGATGTGGCCGAATCCATGTGGCTACGACGATCCGGCGGCTCTTCCGTGGACGAGGTGCTCATCAAGAGTATTGCCAACGTTGGGGGCGACGGCAGGCGGCAAGCGGAAGTCATTGCATTTCTTGCGAAATGGGCGCGGACATTTTGGCTTGATCCGCACGACGGCCAATTTATCAACTACGCCCCGGAACCACAGCAGAGAGTCGAGGCTGTCGCGGCAACACAGGCACGCCTTGATAAAGTGCGAGATGAGATCGGCGCACCAGCTTTTGCAAAACTCGATCTCGTCCAGACTGATGATGGCGTGGGCGCGAGCTGGGTGATTCATCGTGCGATATCGATAGCGACCTACCTGCCGCGCGCCGTTCAGGCGCCCATCTGGCGCGGGTGGGTTTTGAGCCGCGCCGCGATGGGCCGGGCAAATCATTTCGATGACATCGCTTGGTCGCTGCGCGTTAACGCGATCGACGCGACGTCGTCGACCCAGGTATTGCTGCAAACCGTCGATGAATTGCTGGCCCTTCCGTCAACCGCGTTAAGAGAAATGACCCTAAGCCTGCTTGAAGCGCACGGCGGGCCGGAGGCCGCCGTCAAGCTCTCTTCGGTCGGACAGGCGTTTCAAGCACGTCGCTGGCACCAGTGGGAGGAAGAGGTATCGCTGATCGATGGCCTTGTGACATGGCACGAGGATACATCGCCAAATGACATGCATACCATTTCCTTGTTCTCAAATTTCGCGGCCGATGCCGACGCGAAGATAGCTTCCGAACATACAAAACTGTTGCGCCGTTTCGCCAAGTCCTTTCCTGTGTTGGAACTCGGCAAGGGGCGCGATCGGACCAGCGCCAGCCTTGATCTTGATACGGCAAGGCCGGCTCTCGCGCGTTGGGCGCCGAAAGAGCTGATCGCGCTTTATCGCCGCTTTTTGCTGTCGATTACGAAGCGCAACGAGGCCCAGTTGCTGGGGTATACATACTCGCTGGGCAAGCTGTTGATCCTTTTGACGCCGCAAATCCAAAAGAAGATACGCGCCGCGCTCATCAAGCGCCGGAAAGACAGACTCCAGGACAAGCCGGATCAGATTGATCATGCGCTCATTGAGGCCGCCCTTTTCGGCAATGCGCCTCGCGAACAGATCAAGCTTTGGGATGAGATCGGCGCGCCACGATCCGCTCCGTTGGACTGGAATCATCTGTTGCGCGCGCCGTCGGTCAAACAGATAAAGGATCTCGGCCCACGGCTCGCGCCAACTCAGCCTATCGACAAGTTGGCCGGGTGGTTGGCCTATCTAATGCTCTGCGAACCGAAGCAACTTCCGGCTCGCTGGGAAGTTTTGGCGGCGCTGCTCGCGCATGAAAACCCCAGCATACGTGAGCTTGTGTTTCTGATTGCATTGAATGCCAACGACGTATTCCTGGCGAACCGACATTTGCAATCAACCTGGGCTGCTTCCGACAAGCGCAGCGCCCAAGAAAACGCGAGAGGCGCACTCCTTCTCTCGCTGCTCGTGACACCGAAAACGTTCAAGGCGATTTCAGAGAGGATCGGTCCCGAACGGAGCGCAGTTCCATGGCATAAGGTTAAGTATCGGCCGGATTGCGCATATGCTTTTGAAGCCTTCTTGAAGGCAGCGGTCGAACGCGAACTGAGCCCACCTGCATCGCGCACATTTTCTGGTCACCGGGTGACGCACGGCGCGGCTACAAAAAGGTTAGTCGAACAAAAGCCGGACGAAATCGCCGCGCTCGCCGACAGATTGTTCGCTGTTGAAGACGATCCGGCGTTCGGACGGTGGGAATTTCCAAGAACGGACCTCATGGAAGCATTCTTGCATACCAATCCCGCGAAAGGCGCTCAATACTGGACCAGATTAAGCGAAACTGACGGACCATTCAAGGCCGGCGATGACATTGAGGAAGCACCGTTCGAAGCCAACGATGGCGAGGTCATCAATGAGTTGCGCAAGAAGCAGATCATGCGCGCCAACAACGATTGGAAGCTTCTCACGCTGTCGAGCTTCATCGTTCGTCGCAAGCGGATTGCGTGGGCGGTTTCACTCATCAAAGAACTGCTCGCCAAACCGGAGGCGCCGGGTGATATAGCCAGAGCCTTGATGATCGCTGGATTCCTAGACGATTCTGCGGCCGTGCGTTCAATCTGGAAAACAGAACTTGCCAGGGCGCCGCTCGATGGCTGGATTGGCATCGTTTATCGCCATGCGAAGGAAAATATCCAGAAGACCTGGACCAGCTTGGAGTGGCTTGATAGAGCGCTCGCCGCAAAGGATGACGCGGCGTTCCTTGTCGCTTGGGAATTATTTGTCCATTACGCCGAAAGAAACGCGATCCCTGCTGCCGCGCAACGCATAAAGCTGAAACTGAAAACGCGTGCTCAGCGGCAGAGGGAATTCATTGCGTTTGATTGGAAGCGCGTCCATGACGACGCGACAAAGGCAAAGAACCGATGGAAGGATAAGCTATTCTCGTTCAGCGCTGGCCACCGATTGGCGCGACCTTGGGCGGACGAGTAATCCTCTAGCCTCAACAAATCTTTGAACGAACTGGCACGAAGCAGACCTTCCGCCGTTGTGTCGCGATACTCGATTTCTGCACTAAAGGCGATTGCGCGGCGGCAAGCCTATCTTATCCGGCCCGCTCGCCGAGCCAGCCGATTTCCGCGAAGGGCGCGGAACGTCTGTCTCTTCCCTTCGGTTGAATATCTCTCGGATAAGGGAGGCATAAATGTTTTTCTCTACCCCCGGAATGGCGACACGGTTCCGCTCACCCAATACAAACATCCCAAGGCTGCTCACAGGGTCAGCGTACAAGTCATATTTTGCCGCCCGTGCTGATCGAAACGCTGCGCTGATCCGGTGGATTTCAGCGGGCTGCCTTCCCAGCCCGCGCCGGCATGCGTCCAATTCGTGGGATGCCGGAGCGCGTTGGTTCTGTCGAGACCGAAGCTTTCGAACCGCCGGCACGACCGCGCAAACTCGCGACTCACATTATCGCTTTAGTAGGTCCCCAGCGTCCACGCCCAGTGCCTTTGCAAGCTTGCCGAGCATAGTAACCGAAGCACTGTAGGCGCTGGTTTCCAGCTGGCTGATGTAGCTTCGATCTACCTTTGCCCGGAACGAGAGTTCCTCCTGACTCCAGCCTTTTTCATGCCGGAGCCGCCGAAGGTTCTTTGCAACAATGTCTCGCATCCCGTCCATGAAAGACGGCATGCTTCTTGTTGAGCATACTCATCAATTGAGTATACTCAACAAAGAGAATTGCAGAGGCAGTATCCCGAATGAATGGTCTTGAGACGGTACAGCTAGAGCCATTCGCGGAAGTCGCGGGGGATACCTATCGATTTGGATACCGTATCGTCGGAGTCAGCGATTACGTTTCGGCGGTCGATGTGCCTACCCAAATCGTAGAGCAAACGGTGTTGACGAGAGCTTCGTTAACCGTGAGGATTAGTCCGGACGGAACGGTAATTTCACATATGCTATTGTCACATGCTGCGGACACCACCCCAAATCCGCCGACCGACGTCGAGGCGCTCGACGTCCTAGTTCGAAGGGCCGTAAATACTGAAAATCTTCGGATGGAAGAAGCAACTGTTTCAGACCTAAAGACCCTCCTGCAGCGACTTGAATGTTCTATCAGTCTCGTGAAGGCTGCCATCAGCCAGATGTCAAGCGAACCGATCACTCCGGTCTAGACGACGGAAATCTCTGGCTCGCCTCTTCCCTGCTAGCCGGCCGGTAGGATGGTTCCTTGCTCTTGCTGTGGCTCTCCCCCGGCTCTTTCTCAGTAGACCGATTATTGAGACGTCGGGGCGTACCAATCGACGGGTCCTTTGCGCCGCCTGCCCGGCTGGCTCGCCTGAAATCCGCATCGCCATCGAGAAACGCCTCCAGCATGAACGGTACCAGATCGGCGACCTCCTCCCGTGTGCCGTAGGTCTCTGCGTAAAAATCGGCGTAGTCGCGAAGCCGCGCCGCAAGGATCGGCGTTAGCGTCGTGCCGAGCTTGACCGGGGTACGGTCTGGCAGTTTCGAGAGCTTCATCGATGTCATCTCGTCTTAGCGGCAATCTGAAAGTCCCGATAGGGTTTCAGCACGAGATCCTTCGAAACAATGACGCGTAACGGCCAGCCGGGTCGTACTGTGATGGTCGGCTGTACATCGAGTTCACGTTCAATGAGCCGCTGACCTGCCCTATTGGTCGTCTGCTGAATGCTTTCGCGCAGCGCCTTGACCAGATCGCTTTCGTCATTGCCTAGCGAGAGCTGGGTCCCAACACCAATAAGAGTCGCCAGACCAATCCCCTTGAGCAACTGCCAAGTATGGAAATCGACCTCGTCCTCCAGCCCAGCATAGCCCGCCACGTCTGTGGCCGGTAGATTCTCGATGACGACCGAATTGCCATTAGGCAGGATCAAGCGCGTCCAGACCACCAACGCACGTTTCTGGCCAAAGGCGACAACGCTGTCGTATTTGCCAAAGAGCTTCGTTCCCTGCGGTACTAGGAGATGCTCGCCGGTCACGGTGTCGTAGACGTTTTCCGTTACCTGGGCGATCGTCGATCCCGGGAGATCGGAATTCAAGCCAGTGATCAGGCTCGCCGGAATGATCGATCCTGCCATGATCGCATAAGGCGACGGCGCGGCTGCGAGGCTGTGAGGGTTGGTGGTCTCCTTGTCGGCTTTGGCGCTAACGAAGGCGAGCTTGCGCGCCTGGGAAGATGGAATGATTTCGCTGGAGCGGTCGTTCAGGCCACGGGCCTTTGCAAGGAGATCAGTTGTCGTCGGAGTGTTATCGGCGGGTGCCGGACGAAATGCCGAAGGCTGCTCAGTGGTCGTGACCGCAGCCACCGGCTGTTTGCGCCGGTCCTGCTTGTCGGACAGGCGAAACAGGAGGCCTGACTCCTTGGCCTGCTGCGCAATACGGGCCTGACGGATGCGCTCTGCCCGCTCGACATCCTGCTCCGGATTGGCCTGGAACGGCGTTTCGGACGGGCTTGCTCCTAGCTTCTTCTCACTCTCGGCGAAGGCGCGACCGATATCGCCGGGCGAAGGTGGGCCGAGCTTCGGCGGCAAGTCTTGATAGGATTTGGGCAGCTTGGTGAGCCCGTCAGCAGTCTGTTTGCGGTCGGTATTGTACAATTCGGTTCGGTCGGCGGGTTTGAACATCCGAGGCGGACTGAGCGCGACGATCGTCGCACCCGCGATGAACAACGCGGCGACTGCGCAGCCAATCATGAGGGTGCGTTTGTTGAGACGGCGGATCGGCCGCGGCCGTGCCCGCAATTCCAGCCGTTCCGGTGGCACCTTGTCGGAATCCTCGATCACGATGCGCCTCCGGTGCTGAAGATCTGTGAGACCGGGCGCGCATCGGTACGGATGATCCGAACCGTGCGCTGGGGATTCTCGCCAAGGCGAAGCTCGGCAGCGCCGAACATCCGATCGACGATGTAGTAGGAACCTCGTACGCGATAATTGACGAGGTTAGGCCGGCCATCGGCGCCGGCGATGAACAGCGGCGGCGCTTCGCCTTGGGAGAGACCCGACGGCATCTGAATAAAGACCTTATGGCCATCGTCGAAGGCACGAAGCGGCCGCCACGGTGGATCGTCCCCCTCGATGCGATAACGGAAGTTCAAGCTGTCCAGCCGCACGCCGCGATCAGCAACACGTTGCTCATTCTCCTGCGCCGCCCGGTTCTGCTTATGAAGCGCAACCAGACTATCGGTCGGATAGGTCCAGGAGATTGAGGCCATGTAGGTCTGCTTGGTGGAGACGAGTTCGAGGTGGTAGGTGCGCCGGTCGGTCAACACCACGAGATTGGTCTGAATGTCCGGCAGCGTCGGCTTGACCAGGATATGAACTCGCCGTGTGCCCCCCTGCCCGCTGATGGTGTCAGCGATGACCCAGCGCACTGTATCGCCGGTCGAGACATCGATCAGCTCTTCGGCTGGCTGCAGCACAATGGTGGAGACCTTCTCCGGGCTGGAGTAGAGCCGATAAAGCGCGCCTTCGGTCCAAGGATAGACCTGAATGGCATTGATATAGCCTGCCCGGGTCGGCTCGATCCGCGCGGCCTTGTTGGCAGTGGCAATGGCCTGCTCCGGCGGAACCTTCTCGCCTTTCGCACCTTTGGTTGGCCAAGGCTTGAGCTGGCCAGGCAGAGGCAACACCTTGGGTACCTCGACAACCTCGACCGGCTTAGGCGGATCAGCCTCCGGAAGAGCCTTCTCAAAACTCAACTCGTCGTACGGCGCCTCAAGATTCAATTTCATGGCGCAGCCCCCAAGTGCGAACGCCACCGCAAGGATGCTCACCGATGCGCAGCTCTTCATGGCAAAGAACGTCATTTTGCGTCTCCGATCAGGTCGCGCGACCAGTTGAGGGAATGAACGTAGAGACCGAGCGGATTTTTCCGCAACGTCTCGGCGCTGGTTGGGGGTTTCAGGATGACTGTCACGACACCGGTGAATCGCTCAGTCTTTGCGACCGCACCGTTCTCGTAGGTGTTCTCTTTCCAGCGAATCTCGAAACTTTCGCCGGATGCACGGACAACCGAGATCACGTCGGCGGTTGCGGTTTTTGCACCGATCTTGGTGAAGGGGTCGGCTTCGCGGGCATACTCGTTAAGAGCCTGCGCCCCGCGATCGGTGACAAAGTCATATGCCCGAAGCCAGTTCGTTCGTACGATGATCGGGTCAATCGATAGCGAGCGGACATTTTCGACGAAGCGCGCGAGGAAGTGCGCGATCTGGGCATCGGACGGCTGGTAGGTTTCAAATGCAGGACCGACAGCGCGCACTTCACCGAGGCGATCAACCTCGACCACATATGGCACGACGCCGGACCGGCCAATCACCATCGAAAACGTGAGACCCAACACCGTTGAAAGTGCAATAGCGGCCAGAGCGGCTAGCCGCCAGTTGCTGGCCTGAACGCGGGCCGAGCCCAGCCGTTCGTCCCAGACCTGTTGCGCCTTCTGATAGGGCGTGACCGGCTCGGGCGTATTGCCATAGCGGACCGACGGGCGGTGGAAGGGATGAGTCGCCATAGCTTTAGTCCTCTCCCAGCTTGGGACCGGAAGAGTGTCCACCTTTGTCACCTTCCTTCAGGGTATGGCTGGCGACGCGCGCCGCATCCTTGATCTGCTGTCCCGGACGGAACTGGCCGGCCAGACCCGACGGTCTGCCGCTGGATGAAGCGGAGCCCTCACCGCCAAGCCTGCCGGCTTCCGCCGGCTGAGAACTCTGGCGAGCGCCGGCCGCATCTGCCGCAGGGGTAGGCCCGCTCGTCGGTGTACCGGAAAGGGAAGCGGCTGAACGGAGCGTTCCTACCGACCCTGCCGCCATCCGCAAGCCGCCGAGCGCCATCGCACCACCGCCGATCGCGACCGCCGCGGCGCCCGCAACCGTGCCCGCGGCAGCACCGGCGCCAAGTTGGGGCGCGCCCGACACCAGACCGGCCGCGATTCCTGGGCCAAAGATACCGAGCCCAAACAAGGAGAGCGCGGCAAGCAGCAGGCTCATGGCGGAAACAATATCGACCGGTCGGGTCAGCGTCGTGGCGAGTTCACCGAAGATGGTCGATCCGATGCCGATGATGATCGCAAGCACCATCACCTTGACACCGGATGCGACCACGTTGCCGAGCGTCTTTTCGGCGAGAAAAGACGTTTTGCCCCAGAGGGCGAACGGTACCAGAATAAAACTCGCAAGCGTCGTCAGCTTGAACTCGATCAAGGTAACGAACAGTTGGACCGAGAGGATGAAGAACGCGAGCACGATCACGATCCAGCAAAACAGCAGGATCAGAATCGTGGGCAGGTTGGTCAGTATGTCGAAGCCCGAGAACTGGCCGGTTTCCTCGAGCAGCGGATGTGCCGCGGTGAACCCCGACGAGGCCACGAAGCCCGGCCGCATCAGATCCGCCGCGCTCAGCGAACCGCCGCTTGCCTTCAGCCCAATGCTTGAGAACGAACTGAAGACGATGCCGGCAAGCGACTTGAAGTTGCCAATGATGAAGGCGAATGCCCCGACATAGAGCACCTTCTTGGCAAGCGTAACCAGGATGTGATCGTCGGCACGCAGGCTCCACGCAAGGCCCGCAAGCGTCAAATCAATGACAACCAGCGTTGAGCTCAGAAACGCAACGTCGCCGCCGAGAATTCCGAAGCCGGAATCGATGTAGCGCGAGAATGTTTCGGTAAAACGGTCGATGACCGCGAGATCAGCCATGGTCCCCCTCCTCTAGCGTCCGCCGGTGTAAGCGCGACCGTCCCCGATGAAACGGGTAAAGCGCTCGCGCCCGGCCTCCGCGGACGCCTGCTGCTCGACCGCTCGCAAGGCCTCAGCTCGGGCCTGCGTCGCGACCAGCGCCTGAGCCTGCAGCGACTGCTTGACCTGAAGCGCCAATAGTTCGTTGCCGGACTGCTGGGCCTGCAGTGACCCGACGGCGCCCGAAGAATTCGCCATCAGGGTACGGAGCGTCTGCCCGTCCTGATCGAGCGCGGAAGCAATCGTCGCCTGGGTCACCAGCGTTTGCTTCAGCGCCTGATAGGTGTTGTCCCAGCGGGCTGTCGCGTCCTGCACCATCCGATCTGAGGACACTGCTGCGCTATATTGGCGAGGATAAAACCGCTGAAAGTCGCCCTGGGTTTTCTGAACGTCGAATGAAATGCCCTTGGCCTGGGCGATCAGGCTGTTGATCTCGTTTATCTTCGAAGTGAGTTGGCCAACAACGCTGCTTGGCAGGCTCGTCAGGTTCCTGGCGCCGTTGATCAGCATCTGCGCCTCGTTTTCGAGGCTCTTGATTTGATTGTTGATCTGATCCAATGCCCGCGCGGCGGTCAGAATATTCTGACTGTAGTTCGACGGATCGAACACGACGATCTGGGCTCCAAGTCGTCGCGACCCATTCACCGCAACGACGAGTGCCAGTCCGATTGCGACGACACTGGTCGGTATTTTTCGTGGAACGGTTTTGCCGAACAGCTTTTCCAGCATCAGATGGACTCCGGATTAGAGGAAAGGATTGCAGGCAACGCGCGTGGAATCACGCGTCCCTGACGTGTTCGAAGGTGCTGATCAGATTGGCGGCCCACTGAAGATCTCGGGCGGCGAGGTAGCGTTCCGCGAACTGGCTGGGGCCGAATTTGGCGAGTAGTGCCTCAATCAGGCGCTGATCCTCGGGCGATGAAGCCGCTGCGAAGGCAAGCGCAATTGGACCGAGACCAAGCTCGAACAGGCGGTTGCCGGCGCGCGATTGCAGGTAATAGTCGCGCTTCGGAAAGGCTTCCGCGATCAGGCGCACTTGCGTGTCGTTAAGACCGAAACGGCGGTAGGTTTCCGACTGGGCAGGCTCAAGCGCCCGGGGGTTTGGCAGGAATATCCGGGTTGGGCAGGACTCAATGATCGCCGGCGCGATCTGGCTGTCGGCAATATCACTGAGTGACTGGGTCGCGAAAACCACTGCGACGTTCTTCTTGCGGAGCGTCTTCAGCCATTCGCGGATGCGATGGGCGAACAACGGATCGCCCAAAAACAACCAGGCCTCATCCAGAACCAGAAGCCTTGGACGGCCGTCAAATCGCGCCTCGAGCGCATGAAACAGGTAGGTTAGCACGGGCGCCACCAGTCCCGGCAGCGCCATCAGTTCTTCCATCTCGAACGTCAGCACATCGGCGCTGGAGAGCCTGTCCGCGTCAGCGTCAAGAAAGCGTCCGTACGGGCCTTCCAGCGTGTAGGGCGTCAGCGCCTGACGCAGCGCGTCGCGCGCCAGCAAGGCCACAAGACCGGTCATGGTGCGTTCCGCGACCGGTGCCGAGCCAAGGCTCTTCAAGGCCGACCAGATCGTCTCCTTGACCTCGGGCGTGATGAGGACTCGTTCATGGGCAAGAACGCCGCACAACCAGTCAAGCGCCCAGAGCCGCGCTCCCTCATCGTCGACATCCCGGAGTGGCTGGAACGCAAGTCCGCCCTTCACCCCCAACTCATACCAGGCGCCGCCGAGTGCAAGCGTTGCCGCGCGGGCCGAACGGCCCTTGTCGAAGATCACAAGCTGGGATCCTTGATAGCGGCGGAATTGAAGAGCCAGTACCAACAGAAGGACAGATTTGCCGGCGCCCGTTGGTCCGACGATCAGGCTGTGACCGACATCGCCGACATGCAGCGTCAGGCGAAACGGCGTCGCGCCCTTGGTCTTGGCCAAGAGAAGCGGCGGTCCATCCAGATGTTCGCAGCGCGCCTCGCCTGCCCATACGGCAGACAAAGGACACATATGGGCGAGGTTGAGGGTATGGACGATCGGCTGACGCAGGTTCGCGTAGACCTGTCCCGGCAGGCTGCCGAGCCAGGCTTCCACCGCGTTGACGTTCTCCCGGATCGTGGTGAAGCCGCGGCTGTTGATGGCCCGTTCCACCGCGCGAATCTTTTCGTCGGCGGCGTGGGAATCCTCATCGTGAACCGTGACTGACGTCGTGATGTAGCCGAACGCCACGAGGTCATCGCCGAGTTCCTGGAGCGCCGCATCCGCGTCCACCGCCTTGTTATCCGCATCCGTGTCGAGCAAGGCTGCCTGCTCGTTGAACATCACCTCCTTCAGGATAACGCCCAGGGATTTGCGCTTAGCGAACCATTGCCGCCGATAGCGGGAAAGTGCTGCTTGGGCTTGCGTCCGATCGAGCGGTAAGAAGCGCGTGGCCCATCGATAGGCGACGCCGAGCCGGTTCAAATCATCGAGCACCCCCGGAAACGTAACGGCCGGAAAGCCCAGTACGGTCACCATACGAAGGTGGCTGCGGCCGATCGCTGGCGAGAGACCGCCGGTCAGCGGCTCATCGCTTAAGAATGCGTCCAGATAGGCCGGAATCTCGGGAACACTGACGGGATGCCGCTTCGTCGAGACGCAAGTGTGCAGATAGGTCAGCGTGTCCTTGTCGTCGAGCGGGGCGATTTCCGGCAGAACGGACGAGAGCAGATCGACGGCACGATCGGTTTCCTGAATGAAGCGCTGGAGATGCTCCTGGTATGCGCCCGGCCGCGCTGCGCGTTGCGGCGGTTGACGGTCGCTCGTGTTATCGTGTCGCGGCGTGGTGCGGTCGGCCACGTGCTGCGGGCGAACGGCGTGCTGTCGCCGAAATAAGCGAGACAGCGGGTTCGAGCCGGCCGTTTCATGGCCCGGATTTTCCAGAAATAGGCCTTCCAGCCTTGAGACTCGCTCGACCGGCGGCAGATACATGAGTGTGAGATGCGAGATGCTCTCAAAATGTTGGCCCCCCTGACGCGAAGGGTCATCCCATGCCGTGTCAACCGTTCCCTCAAAGGACGCGCGTCGCTCCTCGTCGACCAGCCAGGACACCGCATCGGGAAATTGCGACCGCGGGTATTCCGGGGCCGGTATGCGGGTGGCATCGAAGAACAGCGCCCAGCCTGACCCGAATCTCTTCAGGACATTGTTGACGCGGGATGCGGCGCTCATCAGTTCCGCTTCGGTTGCGCTGTCGAGATCTGGACCACGGTAACGAACCGTGCGCTGGAAACTGCCGTCCTTGTTCAGGACAATTCCGGGCGCAATCAGACAAGCCCAGGGCAGCCAGTCGGCCAGCCGATGTGCGTGAGAGCGGAATTCGCGCAGATTCAGCATGCGAGCCATCCCTTGTGCTTGGTGTGGCGCACCGCGATTTCGACAAAGGCCGGATCGCGCTTGGCAAGCCACACCGCGATCGCATGCCCGACGATCCAGAGCACGAGGCCCGCAAGCCAAAGCCTCAAGCCGAGCGCCAGCACAGCCGAGATCGTGCCAAGCAGGATCGCGGCGGCGCGCGGGACGCCTCCGATCAAAATCGGCTCAGTCAGCGAGCGGTGAAGAACAAGTTCAAAGCCATAGCTTCGCATCAGATCAGCGCCCCGCCGCCGAACGAGAAAAACGACAGAAAGAACGAGCTGGCCGCAAAGGCGATGGACAGGCCGAACACGACCTGGACCATCTTTCGGAAGCCGCCGGACGTATCGCCAAAGGCGAGCGAGATACCCGTCACCGTGATGATGATGACAGCGACAATCTTTGCGACCGGCCCCTGCACGGATTCCAGAATGCGCTCGAGCGGCGCCTCCCACGGCATGCCAGAGCCCGCCGCGCAAGCGGCCGACGCCGTCAGTAACGTGACAATGGCGCCGGCGCCGAAGTCGACGATGACGGGTTGGGCAACATGGCGAAGCCGTCCAACGCAACCACGCGCGGCTGAGACTTGCAGTCTGAACGTCATGAACTCTCTCCAGGTCTTGATCAGGGATGATTGACGGGGTTCGGCAGGCCGGGCGGTATCTCCAGGACGTAGTCGCCTGAAAGATCGAGGCCTTTGACCTCAACAGTTGTCTCGATGCGGCGTCCGGGGCCGCGTCCCTTGATGAAGACGACGAGATCGATCGCTTCTGCGATCAGCCGGCGGGGAACGGTCGTTACCGCTTCCTGGATCAGTTGCTCGATCCGATAGAGCGCCGCACGCGCGGAGTTGGCGTGTACGGTTGCGATTCCGCCGGGATGGCCGGTGTTCCAGGCTTTCAGCATGTCGAGGGCTTCCCCTCCCCGGACCTCACCGACGACAATGCGATCGGGGCGCAGCCGAAGGGTCGAGCGCACGAGATCGGCGAGCGTTGCGACGCCGGGCTTGGTCCTCAGCGCGACCGCGTCCTTGGCGTCGCATCTGAGTTCGCGGGTGTCCTCGATGATGATCACGCGCTGGTCGAGACCTGCGACCTCGGCCAGGAGCGCATTGGCAAGCGTGGTCTTGCCCGAACCGGTCCCGCCCGCCACCAGGATGTTGCGCGCTTCCGCGACTGCCTCGGTGAGGATTTTTGCCATCGCGGGCGAGGCAATCTGCGCTCTGACATAGTCTGACAAATGGAACGTGGTTGTTGCGGGCTTGCGGATCGCAAAGCAGGCCGCAAGCGCCACTGGTGGCAACAGCCCCTCGAAACGCTCGCCGGTCTCGGGCAATTCAGCCGACACGATGGGGGACAACCCGCTGGCCTCCGCGCGGACATGGCTTGCGACCAGACGGATGATCCGCTCCGCTTCGTGGGGCGTCAGGACCACGCCGGTATCGGCTCGTCCGGAACCATGGCGGTCGAGCCAGAGCCGGCCGTCGGGATTGACCAGAACTTCAACAACGTCCGGCTCATCAAGCGCTAATGCGATGGCAGGACCCATGGCGGTACGCAGCATGTTGCGCCGGCGCTCACGGGTCTCGGGCGAGAGGAGATCAGACATAGCCGACCTCCTCTCGTCCTTCCGGAGGATGCTCCGGCGGCTCACCCGTTGCTTCGGTTGCACGGGGGTCGGTTTTGTCTCGTGCCGTCGGCTGACCCAACGGCGCGCCCTCCTCCAGATTCCGCAAGAACAGATCTGGATTGGACGTGCTGACCCGCTCCATCACGTCGGCGACGAGCCGTCCGCCCGAGGCGACGCGTTTGCCGATCTGGGCCACGAACATCTCAAAGCGTTCGCGCCCTAAGGCGCGCGCGGCGTTCTGGTCACCCGACGGTAATGGCGGCGTGATGGTGAGGTAGTAGCGGACAAACAGCGCAATGGTTTCCGCCGTGATCGAAAGATCGCGATCCATCCGGTCGAGCTGCCGGCTCATACGATCGAGGCGGCGAACCAGGGCTGCATCGCCGCTCTGATCGCGCTCCGGATTGAGAAAGCGGTCGAGCGCCGCGTCAACAATTGCCGACTTGTTGGTTCCAGGCCGGCTGGCTGCCTGCGCAAGACGCTTGGCGACATGATCAGAGACATAGGCAGACAGTTTCGGTTTCATGGTTTGGTCCATCAAAAAGCTGGAAGCAGATCGTCATCGTCCCGCGTCACTGCATGGGCGCGGCGAACCGTGGCTGTCCCGCTGGCCGCGCGCTGCATCTGGCTACGATCGGAGGCCGCGTCGGAATCGTCTTCAAAGAGCCGTTCCTCGCCTGAAGAAGTCTCCCCGACGCCACGCGCAGGCTCGTCGAACAGGGGAAGTTGCGGCTTGAGGCCGCCCTCATGCTCGGCGTCCTGCATCAGATCGCGGAACGGAAGCGTCGCCAGCCGGAGATCGACCTGCCTGAGCTGATCCTGCCAATCATGGGTTCTCGCGGGTGGGCGATCAGCGTAAAGGCCGGCATCAAGCCGCGGCGTCGGAAGCAGCCGCCCGGTGAAGTTTGCGTCCTCATAGTGCCTCAGCTTTTGGGCGCGGACGGGCGCAAGGCCGGACACGAGAACGATTGCCTCACCCTGAGGGAGCTGCATCACCTCGCCCGGCGTCAGCAGCGGCCGAGCAGTCTCCTGCCGGCTGACCATGACGTGGCCCAGCCAGGGCGCGAGCCGATGGCCGGCATAGTTACGTTGCGCCCGCAGTTCCGTGGCGGTGCCGAGTGCATCCGAGATGCGTTTGGCTGTACGCTCATCATTGGCGGCGAACGCAATCCGCACGTGGCAATTGTCGAGGATGGCGTTGTTTTCGCCATAGGCCTTGACGATCTGATTGAGCGACTGCGCGATTAGGTAGGCGCGGATGCCGTAACCGGCCATGAACGCCAGCGCGCTTTCGAAGAAATCAAGCCGCCCCAGCGCCGGGAACTCATCTAACATCATCAGGAGTTGCCGTTGCCTCGGCGCTCCGTCATTTACGTTCAACGTTTCGGTAAGACGGCGCCCGATCTGATTGAGGATCAGCCTGATTAACGGCTTGGTGCGGCTGATGTCGGAAGGCGGCACCACGAGGTAGAGCGTGACTGGCCTGTCGTCGGCAACGAGGTCGGCGATCCGCCAGTCACAGGCCTCAGTATTGCGGCCGATGGTCGGATCCCGGTAGAGGCCGAGGAAACTCACCGCGGTCGACAACACGCCGGAGCGTTCATTCTCCGACTTATTGAGCAGTTCCCGCGCGGTCGCCGCGACCACTGGATGGACCTTCGGCGAATCCGTCGTGCCAAGATGGTTGGTCGCCAACATGATCCGCAGCGTTTTCTCAAACGATTGGGCGGGATCGGCGAGGATTTCGGTGACGCGGGTGAGTGTCTTGTTCTTCTCGGCGTAGAGGACGTGAAGGATCACGCCGACGAGCAGCGCGTGGCTGGTCTTCTCCCAATGGGTGCGGCGTTCAAGCGCTCCTTCTGGATCAACCAGAATGTCGGCGATGTTTTGAACGTCCCGGACTTCGGCAGCGCCCTTCCGCACCTCAAGCAGCGGATTGTACCGGGCACTGCGGGTGTCGGTCGGATCGAACAACAAACAATGCGAGAAGCGCGACCGCCAGCCGGCTGTAAGTTGCCAGTTCTCGCCCTTGATGTCGTGAACCACGGCCGACGAGGTCCAGGAGAGCAAGGTCGGCAGCACCAGACCGACGCCCTTGCCCGAGCGCGTCGGCGCAAAGCACATCACATGTTCTGGACCATCATGGCGGAGATAGTCTCCGTCGATGCGACCAAGGAAAACGCCCTGGCCCCGGAACAGTCCGGCACCAGCGATTTCCTTACGTGTCGCCCAGCGAGCCGAGCCATAGGTCGTGACCAGCTGATTTTGCCGGGCGCGCCACACCGAATTGATGACCGCAAACAGCGCACCCGCAATTCCTCCACCGGCCGACAGGGCGCCAGCGCGCTCGAATATCTCGGGCGCGTACGCTTCGTAGGCATACCACCACTCGAACAGCCGCCATGGCAGATAGACCGGATAGCCCGACAGCGTTATCCAGGGCGAGCCAAGGCCGTCCTGATAGCCGAGTGCGCTGGCCGTCCACTGCGTCGCGCCCCACGTCGAGGTGACGACGATGCCGAAGACGACGGCGATCTGTCCGACGTAGATTTTTGCCGGAAACATTCTCTGCCCCATTCATAGCGCGACGTGAACGGGGCGATGAAGAGGACGAGAACGATGCACATTCAATCGAAATAAAAATCGTGCTCCGCAACGAAATCCGCGTTGATCAAATGCGAACTGGAGAAATCACGCGCGCTCCAATGTCAGCGCATGTCAGGAAACACCTCAATAGAATGTGAGCAGTGCGACGACGTTTGCTTACGCTTCCAGCATCCATCTGGCGGACGATGGACTGCTGGGAAATTCCGATCGGGGCATCCCGACTCGGCGTTCTCTACGACCCAGCGATCCTCCGATTCTATTAGCCAATCCTAGATTTTGAGCCATTCAATCAATCGATCGCAGCTCGGACCGGTACGCGGTTCCCGTAATCCGCGCGTCATTTTGGGCGGAGCGTAGGGGCATCGGTTGGCTTATCTGCAAGATCGTAATCGGCAGGGTTGGAGCCAAGCTCGGTTACGCCCTTGGCAAGCTCGGTCCGGAACGAATGCTGGAAGCCGTAGTCGTAGGTCACGATGCTGGTACGGATCGCTGCTCTCCAATGATCGCCGCGGTCCCACGCTTCCGTAAAGGCAGAAGCAAGATCGGCATGCTGCCGGTTCGCGATCATCGCTTCGATGATTGACCGAGCCTGAAGCCGGTCTTTCGAACTCTTTGCGGTTGCGTCGCGATCCGCCTTCCGGCGGGATCCGACAATGAGTTTGTGGATGGCGTATCGCTCCGGTGATGGGATGAGAACTGGCACGCCGGCGCCGTGCAGCAGCACCGCGCGGATGGTTTCGTAGATCAGGTAGTCGAGGAAGCGTAGCGGGAGTGCCGCCGCGCCGCCCAACGCCGGCATCGGGACTGGCTTGCCTGCCTGGTCGTCGGACCACTGATTGGGCGTCAGGAATTCCACCTTGAAGTTTTCCCTCGAGACGAACTGGGTGGAGACCCTGCCGTCGACCGACTTGGCTCGGAATCTCGCGAAAGGTCTGATCGACCTGTCGAAGCACCTCCAGGATGGGTGGCATGGAATCCTTGATAGCCACCGAGATTTCGTGGAACTGCGCAAAGTCAGCATCGCCGGTCTGCATGGCGACTGCATCAAGGCGTGTACCGAGCACGGCAGAGTAACATTGGTAGGCAACGGTGCCGACGAGCACTCCCCGCAAGCGGAAGAAGCCGGCCTTGGCCAGTGCTTCCACCACCTGACCGGTCATCGGCAAAGGACGCGGCAGATAGGCCTCGCGCGTCAGTGTGGAAACGAGACGGCGGCGTCCTTTCAGGTCGGCCTTCAGATCCTTGAACGCTTCGACCCTTTTGGTGATTTCGGGATCGTCAACCGGACCAACGTAGCGTCGATTCTGGGCGCCGCCCTCAGGCTTGGGCGTGTCGAAGTACCAATACTTCTTGCCCTTGACCTCGACGGCCACGAATCTGCCGTTCGCCGAGAACTCGGAGGTAAAGCTCTCGTCGAGGCTACGCTGGACCAGTTCGGAATAGAGCGTCTGATAGGTGATATCGAGACGTTGGGTGGAAGCCATGGCGGATGATCCGTTATACTATTTTAGAAAAAATAGTATAACTGCTGGAACTCGAAAGACAAGTCAGTTATACTAAATCCATAAAACTAGTATAACTTACTGGCATATCAATAGCTTATATGGAACTTATGACGTTAAGCTGAACTATAAGCCCAAAACGCGCTTTTGTCCGATCGACCACGAGATCCCCTCGCCGCCGACGACGCCAGTGACCGCCTGGCCCTTGGCCCGCTCAAGCACTGGTCGCCACGGCACGAGGCTGAAGTCGCGCGTACGCTCAATCAGCGCGAACCGCCCGCTGCTGAGCGTCAGCATGCGGTGATAAATACCTGTGATCCGGTCGCCCGGTTTGGGCTCGGCGTAATCAAGGCCGGTATCGCGGGTTATGCGCGCGCCGACCTCGGCTAGTTCCCGCCGCTCCAGCGTTTGCAGCAGATTGCGCGCGTAGGCGATCCGTCCGCCCTGCTCGCGCGCAAGGCCTTGCGCCAGCAACCACTGTCGTCGCAAGCGAAGCGCGCCCTCGAATTCCGCCCCCAGTCCCCTCGATGAGATCACCTCCGGCGATCTGGCAACGAGTTGCTTGTCGAGCCAGGTCGCGCCGGACGCGCGGGGCAATTCGTCGAGGCTCTGCCAGGATAGCACCGTGATCCGCGCCGGGTTGCGCGATCGCTGCGCGGCCTCGAACTGACCGGCGCGTTCAAGATGATCCGCATCAATGGACCAGTCGCCGCTAATGGAGCGCTCGACCAGGCCTTGCCGCCGCATGGCTTCCAGCCGGCGGACATGCGCCTGAATGTACTCCCCGGAGGCCTTCGGATCGAACTCTCGATGCAGTTCGGCGCTGTAGACGCCACGGTTGCGGCCAGCGACCTCCGCGATCGTCCGGTCAACGTCGCGCGGGCTGACGTCGCGCGCGCGAACCTCGACGATCGTATTTCGGATCAAGGGTTCGTCGGTAGCCTGCCGGACTCCAAGATCGGCGTAATGCGTTCGCCCATCGATCCCGTCCACGATGACGTATCGGCGGTCGTGCAACTCGTCAGAAACCCCTTCCGCGACCAGCCGCCCGATCACGCGCGCGGCGCCGGCCTGCCCGTCGAAGATCACATGGTCACCGGCGGCACGGTGGATTCCTGCGGCGGTCAGATCGCGATGCATCGTCTTGATGATATCGCAGCGCTCGCCCATCCGCCGAAGCGCCTGCTCCATCTCCGGCATGACCCGCCAAACGCCGGGCGCGGTCTCCTGCGCCAGGCCCATCTGCTCCAGCGTTCGCAGCCGCCCCATACGCATGGCGTACCGCTCCGGATGGCGCTCAGGTTTGGCGGCAAGCCTCAAGGTTCCTTCGGTTGGGTCACGCAGGATGGCACGATCGAGTCGGGTAAACCGCTCGGCGCCGACTTCGTTCTCAAGCTTGCGCATTGCCTCCAGTTCGCTCTCCGGTCCCAACTCGCGGGTGATGAGCTCGCTGGCGCGCGCGCGGATGCCATGTGCGATGTAGTCGCGCGCGATCACAAGGTCCTTGCCCCGATCGTCCTTGCCGCGCACCACGATGTGGCTGTGCGGATGGCCGGTGTTGAAGTGATCGACTGCCACCCAATCCAACCTCGTGCCGAGGTCCGATTCCATCTGCCGCATCAGATCACGCACGAACGGCTTGAGATCGGCAAGCTCGTTGCTGTCTTCCGGGGCGACGATGAACCGGAACTGGTGGCGGTCTTCCGCGCCTCGTTCCGCGAACGTCTTCCCGTCCGCACGGTTGCTGCCAACATCATACAACTCGCCGGGATCGCCCTCACGGGTAACGCCGTCGCGCTGGATGTAGCGCAGATGCGCTCTCGCGGCGCCATTGTCGCCTGCCTTGGCGCGGACAATGCGGGCCTTGATGACCACGCGGCGCGTACCTGCCGAACGATGGCTCGCGGAAACTGCTCCCTTGGCATGGCCGCGGCCGATCCGCGAGCCGATGAAAACCGCCCGTCTGCGCGGTCGTCCCGTGCCACCTTTCGCGGCGATCTTGCGCACGCGTTTGACGTAGCTTGTGGCCTTGCGGCCGCGGCGGTTGCCAATCCGCCCGAGCCTGACCCTGAATTCATCGTCGGTGTCCGACATCGCCGCTCTCCGCCGTCGCGGCGGAGCATGTGCGTGCTCTCACGTCTAGTCGCAAGACGCAGACGTGTTTCGTCAATCGCGCCAAGGCGCTGCTGTCTCATTGGCGACAATGCCGTTACGGCTGGCGACAAATCCAGGATGTGCAGACAACGACTTAGGCGCGCCTCGGCGCCAGTGCTTTTATCTTGCCCTCCGGCTTCGCTCGTAAGCGTCCGGAGCTTGCACGACTTTCTGAGAGTGCGTTCTCGTTCCATTTCGGGTTCTCTGCTGCATTGGAGAATCTCCGGTGGGTCCAAAACATTTCCAAAGCAAAGCCAGACGCGAGTGGTGGTCGATTCACATCGAGGCCTGGCGGCGCAGCGGCGTTTCGCGTGTCGCGTATTGCCGTCGGCATCGATTGGACGAGGGAACGTTCGCGCGCTGGCTCAACGCGCTCACTGGGGAGGAGGCTGCACGCAAGCTTACGGAATATCAGACCGAATTGCGCCGCGAGAAGCGTCGCGAGGAGCGAGAAAAAGGACTGAAACGACGCCAGCGGCGGCGCTTTAGTGTGAGCACCGACACGCAATCGCGAGCAGTTCAGGCGTTCTGGGCTATGCACGTCGAGGCGATGAACTGGAGCGGAATGGGCGTTCGCGAATACGCTGCTGCGCTGTGTCTGTCGCCCTATGCGCTCCGCAAATGGCTTGACCGGTTGGACGGCGGCGAGATTGAAATCGACTGGCGCGCGCATCTTCACCACTCCGCCCGCCCCGTCGTTGGCACTAGTGCTAAGAAATCGGCCTCCGAAAGCCACTTGACAGGAGCAGCAAATGACGCTGCGCAAACGCCAGCGACGCCCGTCCGGCGCTTCTTCAGCGATGAACAGAAGCTTGCGATCGTAATGGAAAGCGAGCAGCCGGGTACAACGGTCTCCAGCGTTGTCCGCAAGCACGGCATCGTTACCGGGCTGCTGTTCCGCTGGCGGGTGGAGTTCGCCGTAGCGCAAAAGAAACGTGCAAGGCTCGCTTCCGTCGCGCTGGCGGACGACATAGTAGCCACGCGCTTTCTGCAACCGCCTGACGGAACGACGGCTGTTGATCCGCCCGACGGGCGGCAGGTCTTTGCTACCGCCGACAGCGATCCTGATGTCGTGCGGGCGCGCGTTAAAAGCGGAGAGATCGCGCCATGATGATCGTGCCCGCGGGCGTAAAGGTGCATGTGGCGCTGGGCTATACCGACATGAGGATTATGCGGAGCGCACGGTTATGCAGAGTCCGCGGCGGAATGTTGCGGCCGCCGCGGCTTTTCTCGTAGATCTTACTCCGCATAATCCGGCCTGCGTTTGACCGTGCTCAGCATGGCGAGCAGCTTGTCAGGCGCGCGGAAGCGTCCGGGCTTCAGCATCGGCGGCACCATGGCGGCGAGCGCTTCGAGCTTTTCGGTCGGGTCCGCGCGCAGGTAGACCTCGGTACTTGGCAGGTTGGCGTGTCCGAGCCAGAGCGAGACCTTCCGCACGGGTTGCCTACAGGGTGTGCATCGCGCAGGTATGCCTGCTATATCGACCAAGACATAGGCGACACAGCGCTGCGATGGAACTGCTGTAAGCCGGCGTCGACTGCTCCGTGATCGCGCTGTGACTCGGTCATGAATCGGTCGAGACGACGCAGACGTACCTGCACGCCCACCTCGCCCTCAAGGAAGCTGCCCTGGCGAAGCTCGAGCCGTACGAGCGCGGCAAGCGAACCCGCTTCCAGCCGAACGACCGCCTGCTCGCCTTTCTGGAGGCGCTCTGAACGACCAGATTATGCCGAATGGAATGGGGCTGCCGTCGACGCGATCGACGGTGCCAGCGTGACAACGGCGTGCCATACCAAACCCGTTCGGCATAGTTCGGCGGGCGACATAAACCTGCAAACTCAACGGTGTCGAACCCTACGCTTACCTGTGCAACGTGCTCATGCGAATGGTGGATGGTCACCCCATCAACCGCCTCGACGAACTGCTGCCGTGGACCTGGAAAACAGAAAATCATGTCAAGACCTGACTGATGTGCAAGCTCCGGACGCTTACCTTCGCTCGTTCACCCGTTGGTCTCAATGGAAGAGCTTGCTTGACCGCAGGTTCGCGATCTGCCCGAACGAAGGCTCAGCGGCATACCGGGGAAGGTGCGCGCCTTTTTCTGACACGCACGATCGCTGTCATGGGCAACTTCAAATATTTGGATTCCAGGTCCAGAGCGGATGCGCCACGCCCAGGACGTCGCAGCGCAGCACCGGGCCGAAGTATCGCGAGTCGAACGAATGAGGGTGCGGCTGCAGCAGGAAAAATTCTCCTTCAACAAGCCGCAAGCAGCCTTCCCAGGTTGGCAGGGGCCGTCCCCCTCGATCGTTCTGAAGCACCTCTACAATGACCTTTCCATTGACCAAGATCGATTCGATCGGTGCTTTGGCGCGGCACACTTCATCGCCGCCGGCCGCAGCCACCTGCTTCAGAAGGGGTACCGGCCCGGGCAAAACACCATGCGCGATGATCAGGAGCTCAATAGCCGGCGGCGGTCTGAACAGCGCCAGTTCACCGTGCGCGGGCAGCCGTTGCTCCAGATAGTAGAAGCCGAGTGGCGCGCTGCCCGAGGCATTATAGATCAACAGCGGCATCCCGTTCGCGAAGGAAATCAGCACTGCGATGATGCTGGCGCACATGGCCGAGAGCACGGCCAGTTGGCGCCAGGGACTTGCGCGATCAATCAGCATCGGAGGTTGACCTCCGCTTATTGGCTTGCGAATATTCGATGAGGTCTTCGATGTGGTAGCGGACATAGCGTCCGTGCTTGCGGTAGGCGGGCCCTCTGCCGTTCACCCGCATTTTTTCAAGGGTATTCTTGGTGAGGCGCAGCCAGGCGGCAGCCTCTACCGTGTTGAGAAACGGCTTATCGGACTCTTTGTCGTCACTCTTCGTCATTTCCGAGGCTCCTTGTCACCTACCTCATCAAGCACGAGGCGTGAGAAGAAGCGTCGTCACATTGGCAACCTAATTGGGAGTGGCGAATGCGGCAGGGTCTGTTTCGCCATCCCGCGAAAGCAAGTCTCGTCAAGCAGCCGCGACAAGAAGCGGCTAGCTCAGGAGATCGCGATAGCCGCCCTTCATCAATTCGGTTCCCTTGGCAACAAGCCGTCGCGTGCGATCCTTCAGGAATTGACTGTGCCCGTGCCATTCCTCCGCAACTTTTTTCTCCCCGAAGATCGTGATTGCGATCTGGCGGTAGGTCTTGCCCTCCAGGCTTTCATCGAGCGCGATCAGGGCGTGGTGCATACGTTCGTCGCTTGCGAACGGCGGCGTTTGTATCGTCCTCTGGCCAGGCTCGGTGAAACGCTTCAGGCGCTTCAGAAGCTCGATTTGCGCGGAGAGGTCGCCGAGGCCATGGAGCTCAAAGACCGGCGCAAAGGGCGCAGTCAGGGCAGGAAGACCGCGAATTTCGAGGGGGACATGAACGCCCGCTCCCTTCACCAACACCAATGGGATTTCGTCGACACCGATGACCGCCATTCGATTGACCTTGAAGTCCGCAAGCGTGGACGGCGGCGTGTTTTCGTTGCCATTTCGCATTTGGGCGTTGAGGCGGATCACCCGCTTCAGGGCATCGACGTGCCAGAACACCGGTGCCTGCCGGGCGCGTAGCGCGGGGTCGGCAAAGGCATAAAGTCCCCATCGTTCGGCGCGAGGAAAGCGTCGCCGCAGACGCAACAGCCACGTCCCATCGCTAAGTCTGATGTACGGCAGACGTCGAGGAACGGAGCCTCGCCACTCGGCGATATAGTCTTTGTTCCGGCGCAAGAACTCCCACGCCCAGTCGCATGGGTCATAGCCCGCCGGATCAAGGCGAGCGATGCCATCGCGCGGACGGCGGTGCGAAGACATGTCGGGATGGTTCAGGGCCTGCCCCAAGCTAGAAAGCACTTCGGAGTGCTGATCGTTTCGGCCAAATGGGGCAACAGAACGGCCCAGCGGGTACTTTTGGGCGCCGATTGCATCAGTCCGCCAGTGTCCCGATCATACCCGCGCAAGTTTCTGCTGGTGTCTTAGCGGATCGCCCAACGCCGGATCACATAATGAAAATCGGCCGTGGTTGCGAGAACCCTTCTCTCGCCCCCGTGCTGACCCCACGGCAGACACTCGAGCGCGGTAGCCCACGAACAAGACGTCTCAATGTCAATCTTGCAAATTCCATGGTACGCTTTCTCGTGTGCGGGCCGATTCCGGTCTGCGCAGTAAGCGATCTCATTTGAGATTTAACGGAGGGGCATATGGCCAAGAAAGCGAAGAAGGCGAAGAAGACCACCGGGAAAAAGGCCAAAAAGAAGAAGATGAAGAAGTAAGTCTTCGACGACCTTCTGCTCGTTCCGAGCAAGATGCAGGCTGCGGCAACGTTTCGTCGACCTCGCTTTGGTCTGAATGGACCGATCAATGGTTGGGCCGGACCGCATGGCGCCTTAGGCACCGTGCAGTCCGGCCCTCAAATTCTTACAGCCTTTCCGGCAGCTCTGCCCTGAGTTGGCCGAGGCCTTTAATGAAACCCATTCATCACCGTCACGACCTTCGATAGCAGGACGCCAGTCGACATCAGCGCGGCAAGGCTGATGATCATTTGCGCCAGGCAAGTGCGCTAAGCGTCACCGCTTGTGGATCGGGAAACACCATGAACGGACTCGCCATCGTCAGCTCCGTGAAGCGGTGAACGCGTTTATAGTGGCCGAGAAATAGGGCGTCGCGCCGATCGCGATGCAGTATATTTGTTGCCCGTAAGGTTGACTCTTCACCGACTCGGCTGCGGCAAACTCGGGGGCACGAATTGAGGCGCCGCGCCGAATCGGTTGGCCTTAAGTTCAGGTAAACAAAAGATTAACGGCTTCCGTCGCACGGCTAAAAGGCCCCGCCCGAGTGGGTCGGGCGGGGCTCGGTGGAGAGAACCTCAGTCGCCGTTCTTCCGCGGCCGCGACCAGAGCAGGGCATGACCTTCGTTTTCATCCTCGAACAGGTTCGCATAGATCGGCGCGTTGAACGAAGGATCATCGAGCTTGAGCGAGAGGTAGTCGCGGCCCTCCTCCGAGCGCTTCGACCAGGCTGCCCCGATCTCGGCCCGGCCGACGTAGACGCGGTGGCTGGGCGCGTTCTCGTTTGTGCGGTTGGGCTCGGCGACGATGCGGACGCCCTTCGCCTGCACGCTCAGGGTGACGATCTCGCCCTGAAAATCGTTGCCGACCTTCTTAAAGGAACCGATGTTAGCCATGTCACTTCTCCTTGAGTTTTCGAGCCCGCGACCACCGCGGCCTCGATGGTGATCGAGAGGCCGAATGACGATCGGCGACGCACCCGCTCGCGGGCCGGAGCGTAGCGGAGGACGCTAGCCGGAAGACTTTCTTGGCTCGCGAGGAATGGGCGTGAGCCCAGGGGAAGAAAGTCTTAACGGCGGCGTTGCGGCTCAGACGATCGAGGCGGAGCCGGTCTTCGGCCAGATCAAGCCATCAAGAGGCAAGGTGCGTCCGTGCGCTGAACAGCCTTAAGGAGACGGGGCGGCGGACGTCGGTCGTCCTGTACAAGAGGTCGAGAGGTTCAGGCGAAGAAAGGAAACAACGTGCGGGAAAAGTCGGGCGTCGGCCGCCCCGAAATAGCCGTTAGAGAGCGCCCGCCTCGACACTCACAGGGTCGCGAATGATGGGCATAATGGCCGTGTAGTACTCTGAGGAGACCGCCTCTCGCTGCGACACCCGTCGTTGGCATTCTCGACGCGCCCAACGATTGAGGAGAACCCTGGGCGTCGAGCCGAAGGGCTATAACCGTCCTGGCCGCGAGAACTGATTGACGTTCGGTTCGCCCTGCCCTGACTGACTGAAGCGGGCCAAGCTCGGCCAAGACGGTCATGCGCGCCCGCTCCCGTGTCACCGATGAAGATCGAACCGATGTAGCCAAAGATCTCGCGGCAGAGCGGGGATGGCATCCCAACGTACGATATCCGAGAATCACATGATAACCGGCAACGGCCGCCGGAATGGCAAAGACTGCCGCGATGACGGCGCGCAAGACGAATGACGGCGCCAGGGCGAAGGTGATCTGACCGATGAGGAGCATCAGCGCGGCGGCAGCGATGCCGACGAGCAAAGCGCCGATGGTGCCTGCGCACTATGAAATACCATCACGCCGGCAGTGAACCTAACCAGGAATGGAAGGGCGTCTACAGCGAGAGCAAAGATCGGAGCAGAATAGGCCGATGCGAAGGTATTGAGGAAGTCCGAGAGCAATTCGCGCCTTCCACCACCACCTGGACGCGAGGTTACTCAAGCCGGAACTAGTTAGAAGTGCGGTGCACTGTTTAACCACGGTTCGAGGTGGCGAATGTGCTCGGGTGGCGCGATTGCGTCGGTTACGACGCTAGCCCTATGCAGAGAGATTTCGAAATCGGCATGGACGGCGCTCACGCGCCGCCATCGCCAAACTTCCAGACCGGGATGCCGAGCCGTTTCGCCTTGTCGGCGAGATTGCTCTGGATGCCAGTGCCGGGGAAGACCATGACGCCGATCGGCAGAATCTCCAGCATCGCGTCATTGCGCTTGAACGGTGCGGCCTTGGCGTGCTTGGTCCAGTCTGGCTTGAAAGCAATCTGAGGCACCTTGCGATTGGTCGCCCATTTGGCGGCGATCAGTTCGGCGCCTTTTGGCGAGCCGCCATGCAGCAGCACCATGTCAGGATGCTTGGCGTGGACCTTGTCAAGTCGATCCCAGATCAGATGATGGTCGTTGAAGTCGAGCCCACCGGTCAGGGCAATTTTGGGGCCGGCCGGCAGCAACACTTCGGTCTCCGCCCGGTGTTTGGCGGCGAGGAAATCCCTGGAGTCGATCATCGCCGCAGTAAGCTTGCGATGATTGACCAGCGATCCAGAGCGAGGACGCCAGGGCGAGCCGGTATGGACCTGGAAGCTCTCGATGGATTGATCGCGGAAGAGCTCCATGCAGTTACGACGTTCGACCAGCGTGATGCCTTCGGCCGTGAGCCGCTCGAGTTCCACCGATCTGATTTCCGAGCCGTCCTGCTCACGCTGGCTCTTCCGCTGCGCTTGCTCGTTGCTGTCGAGCTCGCGCTCGATGCGCTCTGTTGCACGGTGGAACAGGTTGACCGTCGACCAGAGCAGGTCATCGAGATCCGGCTCGAGGCGAGTGTCGCTTAGGGTTGCGACGAGGGCGTCGAAGATATCGGCGACAGCACCCGCGATCATCTTGCCTTCGGGAAGCGGCCTCGGGTCTGGCTCGTCGTTGAAAGGACGGTAGCCAAAGAGCTGAAGTTCGCTAATGACGTGATCATTCGGGAATGAGCCGTGCGTTGGTTCGAAATCGAGGTCGTTGCGATCGGATGTCATGGTCGAGGTCCTTTGCCCGGATCGGCCGCGCCCATCGCGGCCTTCGTGGCGATCATCTGACGGCGGGCGGAACGGACCAGAACCCGAAGCGAAGCGAAGGGCCGCAGCAATAGCGGAGGATGGCGAAGTCCGGCTATTTTGTTTCGCGAAGCAAAGGCGCGTGGCCGGGGCCCCGCGAAGCTTTCTTCGTGGGGTGAACACCGCCGGCGGAAAATAGCCGGGCGCAGCCATTGCCGGTCCGGTCCGAATGCTGTCCGATCGCCCACTAGAAGGCTAGGGCGCCGCCTCTCCTCGGCACCATGGACCTACCATCGACCTGCCGTGACGACGGCGCGAGCAACGCCGGCTTTATCCCTTCTCCGCCATAACCAAGAAGCGGGTAACGTCCTGCGGCGCGAGCTGAATGCGCATGGCCGCTCGAAGCTCGTGGATGCCGAACGTGCGGAGATCGTCATTAAAATCTCCCAACCGAGGAGACAAAGCGATCGCCACGATACCAGCAGCCTCCGAGCGCTGCCTGAGGGCGGCCGTCGCCGCGTCTCCCGCCGCATCCGCATCCCGGACGATGTAGAGGCGACGCAGCGTCGGCGGGAGCAGCATGGCAGCGAGGTGATTGGCCGATAGTGCGGCGGCCATTGGCAAGGTAGGCAGTACGTAGCGCAGCGACAGGATGGTTTCGATGCCTTCGCCAGCGACAAGCACATCATTCGCCGTACCGAAACGAACTGCGTTGCCGAGCAGATCGCCCATTGCCCGTCGTGGTGTGTCGATCGGCGCCTTGCCGAGCCGGATCGGGTCAAAGCCCTCAGGATTGAGCCAGGTCCGGTGCGCGCCTGTTATCCGGCCATCGAGATCGGTGACGCGGGCAATCATTGCAGGCCAAATCTCGGTCTGCGCGTCCTCATCCGGCCGACAGTAGCAGCGTGGGTGGAAGCGCAGGCTCGCTCCGTGGTGCAGCTCGAAAATGGCGCGTCCGCGCAGATATGCCTCCACGAGGGTTCCGTCGATCGGCCGAGATATCGCAAACAGCCGCCGCGCCGCTTCCGGCGATCCTGCCTTTGCTGTTGCACGGACGGGCTTCGTTGGGAGATCCGGGTGCGGCCGAGGCAGCTTAAGGAAGCGCGTTGCCTCGTCCACGACATCGCGGAATTCTATGAGGCCGCAGGTTTCGCGGATGATGTCGAGGAGATCACCGTGTTCGCCCGTGGCGGCGTCGGTCCATTTGCCCGCAGGCCCCTTCTGTGATTTCTGTAACCGCACGAACATCGAGCGGCCTGGCGTGTTGCGGACGTCGCCGACCAGCCAGTAGCGCCCCACGCGCCGACCATTGGAGAGATAGTGGCGGCACACCGCCTCGGCCTCGCGCGCGAGGCGGTGTGCCAGTTCGGAAGCGTCGAACAGCATCAGGCGGCCTCGCAGTGGGCGGGTTGTTCCGCCGGGCTCGAAGCGAGATCAGGCAAGAACGCGAGCAGATAATCCGCGACTTTGCTGGCCTGCGAAGCGGCGCGGACGATCGCGCGATTGTCTTCGCGGAGCACCTCAAGCCACGAAGCAATGTAGTCCGCATGCCGCACGGTCGGCACGATGCCGAGCGAAGCACAGCAGAATGCAGCGGATATCTCCGCGATGATTTCCTCGAAGGCGTATTTCTTGGTGCCGTAACTTCCGGATAGATCCCGGTTGAGCCGTGAGGAGTGGCCGCTGGCATGAGCCAACTCGTGCAGAGCCGTGCGGTGCCAATTGATCGGCTCAAAGTAGGCAGCCGGACATGGCACCTGAACGTAGTCCTCAGAAGGACAATAGAAAGCTCGGTTACCGCCGATTCGAAGATCGATGCCGCTGGCACTAATCAGCGCTTCGACTTGCGGCTCGATCATGTGAGGTAACGGGAGAGGCGCCATAGTCGACACCTCGGCTGGCAGCCCGTCACATTGGTCGGTATTGAAGACCGTAAAACGTTTCAGAAAGTTAATCGCTTGGGCTTCGTCGGCCGCCTCAATCGCCCGCTTCCTCTCCTCTTCGGGCACGAAGCGGTCAGCATAGACGACGGTCGTTCCTCGCTCTCCTTTGCGGACGTGGCCACCCAGCGACAATGCCTGCCGGAAGGTGAGCCAGCTCTGGCCGGAGAAGCCCCGCTCGACCACAGCGCTCCAGAGGATCAGGATGTTAATGCCGCTATATCGCCGATGTGTTGCTGCATTGTGAGGCATGGCAAGCGGCGCCTTCGCCGCGGCCGTTCCCCACGGCTGGACCCAGGGCACACACCCCACCTCTAGTTCGGCAATGAGTCTATTCGTGATCTCGTCATAAAAATTGGTCCGGCTGGGGCTGCTCTGCGAAACTTGGTTGTGCCTGGACATCGCGGTTCTCCGCGACGGGCACCGCGAGCCTCTCTCGCGGCTATAAACCCGTCACGGCAATCCAGGCCGCCACTCTTGGCTCTCTGGATATCTCCTCGTCTCGGCCATCTCGGTGCGTCGCGACCGTGAATGCGATCCAGAGTCCCATCCTTCAAAGCCCAGGTCATGGAAACCGGTGTGGCCTCCGTCAATGCCGGGCGAGTGGGTTACTCGATAAGTGGGGAAGCTTATGTTGCTGACATCGAAATCGTGCGCGAGTATCGCGGCGTTCTGACTCTAAGTGCGAATTTGCGATCCGATCGAAATGCGTAGCATGGGTACACGCCGGTCACGCGCGGGCGTTGTCTAATTGCCGGCGCAGGGTCAACTTTTTGTGGCTCTCAGCCCCCGAGACTATAGACCTCGGCAGCATGGACGGGCGGCCTCAGTTAGTTTGCTGTAAGCGCGGCATGGACCGTGAAATCCTCTTGCAGCAGTTGGCGGTAGTCCACCGCAAGTCTCCCAGGACGCCGCGCGCATTGCCAAAAAAAAGGAAGTGCCTTCAACCTGGATCAAGTCCGTGGGGCAAGGTCCGGATGCGTCAGCCCCTCGATCCTTGTCCGCTTTCTGACAGCGGCACACAAACCTGTGAGATTCAAAACACCGTGCGCCGTTTGCGAATCGCGAACTGTTTCAAAGCACAATCAGGCGCTTAATGCGCGTGAGGAGCGCTGGCACGGCCGTTGCTCTATCTCACCGTAGGGCAATAAGGGCCAATGAACATGAACGGCACGACAGGATCTTGGATTTACGGAGAAAAAGCGCTGATGCCGAGGAAAGAACAGACCAACGCCAAAGAAGTTCGCGGCACTTCGATACGCGGCGGTTTTGGGAGCATATCACAGGACGCGATAGTTGCGGCTAGAACGGCCAGGTAAGACAATGACGGCCAGAGCCGTTGACGTATGCGTCGTCGGGAGTGGTGCCAGTGGCTCGATAGTCGCCCACGAGATCGCTCGAAACGGATTCCGGGTGCTCGTCCTCGAAGAAGGCCGGACGCTTCCCCCCGGCGCGTCACTGGCGACTGTCCAAAGTGGTTTCGATGACGCCTTGGTGCCCTCTCCTGCCGGGACGTTGACGCCGTTCGGGCGCCCCTGGACCGTGTCGGCGCTCGGCGGTGGAATGACGCTGTACGCCGGGATCGCCTTCCGTTATCGGACCGTCGATTTTGACGCGCGAGCGCATGTGGCCGCGGACGCGCTCGACCCAGTCTGGCCGATCGACTACGCCGAACTACGCCCCCATTACGAGGAGCTCGAACGGCGGATGGGGGTGGCCCGGCTCCCCGGCGCGGACCCGCTCGAACCGCCCAGCGATCCCGCCGTGCTGCCGCCGCACGAGTACAGCCCACAGGGCCTATTGATCGCCAAGGCGGGCGGACGCCTAGGCCGGCTGCCGTTCCCCACCCCGCTGGCTATCAACTCGTTGCCGTATGGCGGTCGCCCGGCGTGTCACTGCTGCGGCCCGTGCAACGAACACCTGTGTCCGACCGGTGCGAGGGCCGACGCGCGGTCCCCGTTCACTGACGTGCCCCTGCCTTCCGGCGCACTGACAGTCGCCCTGGGCAGCAAGGCCGTGCGTATCGACCTGGGCAACGCGAGCCGCGCAGACTCGGTGGAATGGCTGGACACCGTCACCAGTCAACGCGCTCGGGTCCGCGCCCGCTGCGTGGTGCTCACCGGCAACGCGGTGCAGTCTGCCGCCCTGCTGCTACGGTCGGCGCAGTCAGCGGCGCCCAACGGCATCGGCAACGCCACTGGCATGGTCGGCAGCGGGATCTCGTTCAAAATCAGTGGTTACGTGTCCGGCAGCACCACGCTGGACCGGCTGCCCGCGCGGTCGCCGGGCGGCCCGTTCTCCACGGTTGCAATGTCGGATCACTACCTCGACGACGAGGCGCCCTCCGGGCTGGGCGGAATGATCTACGAAGCCAGTCCTGCCGAGCAGGCGGTTTGTGACGGCAATATAGCGCTACGACTTCATTTTCTGGCGGCCGATCAGCCCATGCGCAAAAACACGGTCCGACTGGCCAACAGTCGAGATCGGCTAGGTCTGCAGAAAATCATTCTTGAATACTGGACCCATCCGCTGGACAAACGCCGATTAGGCTATTTGTCCCGACGCGCGTCGGAATTGCTCACCGAAGCCGGCGTGAAAAAAGTCGATTACCAGGATTCCAACTATCAGTCCGGTAGCGGGCATCTGCATGGCGGCTGTCGAGCAGGGGTCGATCCAACAGAGTCTGTAGTCGACCGCTGGGGTCGGGTGCACGACGTCGACAATCTCTATGTCGCGGACGGCGGGTTCTTTCCGTATTCCGGAGGCGTTAACCCGACCTTCACTATTCAGGCGAACGCGCTGCGGATCGCTCGAAGAATAGTCACGCAGCTCGCCTAACCGACCATGGGCGGACAATCAAGCGGAGATCGTTCATGTCCATGAACACGCCCAGTGCCACCTTGGCCGCGAGCGACGCGCAAAAAACGGCGCTCCGCCGCGCGCTGCGGATCACCGCGTCGGAGAAATGGGATCTTAACCGGCGTTTTCCAGTGGTGATGAGCCGCGCTTCCGGTGCGCATGTCTGGGATGTTAATGGAAAACAAGAAAACAATACGTGGATTTCACCTCGTGTAGCGGGGCCGCGCCGTTGGGAGCCGGATACGAACCTGTGCTCGCGCACGTCACCACGGAAATGCGCCGCACCGGCTGCATCCTACCCGGGCCGTTGTCCGTGCACCGGGTCGAAGTGGCCGAACGGCTTGCGGAAATCTTCCCGGTCGCGCAACGCTCGGTGTTCTTCCGCACCGGCTCATGCGCCACCACCGCCGCAGTCCGCCTCGCCCGCGCGCACACCGGCGTCAACCTGGTGCTTACTAACGGATATCACGGCTGGCATGACTGGCACTTACAGGACCGGCCAGCCCAGGCGGGACCAGGACAGCGTGGAGTTCCGCTACGACCTGGACCTGCTTGAGAAACTGGCCAGCGTCCAGCGCGTCGCCGCGGTGATCATCACCCCCGAGGTCAACTTCTTCCCTGCCGAATACCACCGGCGATTGCAGACGCTGGTGCACCAGCACGGTGCGCTGTTGATCCTGGACGAGGTTATGACCGGTTTCCGCTACGCCCTCGGCGGATACCACACCGCAGTCGGCCTCACGCCCGACCTGATCACACTGAGCAAAGGACTGGCGAACGGCATGGCGCTATCTGCGGTGGCCGGTCGGGCGGACGTGCTCAACGCCACCGAAAAGACCTACCTGGGCAACACCTATCAGCGCGAGGTTACCCCGTTCGCGGCCGCGCTGAGCACCCTAGACGCGCTGCGCGACGGGACCGCGCTGGCGCGGATGCGTCAGGTTGGCGAGCAACTCATCAACGGGCTCAACGAGGTCTTCGTCGGCCAGCAGGTCGAGGCGTGGGCGTTCGCCTGGCCCACCATGTTCGACGTCATGTTTGCCGACGCCGAACTCGGCCACGCGTTCTTCCAGGAGATGTGGTCGCGGGGCTTCCTCATGCAGTACGGCGGCCGGTTCATGCCATCCGCGGCACTGTCCGACGCTGACCCGCGATCGAAGCCGCCGGACAGGCTTTGCCGGCGGCATTGGCGCGAGTGGATAGCACCGGCGGCGACCCGGATCCGGTGGCCGCCGCCGTGCGGTTCGCCGGTGATCACTTCGTGGCCACCCCGGATTCTGTCCGACGCTGGTTCACTGCGCCCAGCCACCCATGAGCACCAGCTGTCAAACAGGGGACACCGCTATGCCCGAGGCCGACCCATTTCCCACTTCGCCGGTTCTGCTCGGCGGCGACAACAGGTCCGGCACGACCTTGCTGAGCGTCGTGCTGGACTCGCATCCCGATCTGGTGATCGGGCCGGAAATCGACTTCCTGGAGCCGCCGAACCTCGGTCCGCACATCCTGCGCGCGATTGACCTGCTGGATGCCCGCGATCCCAAGGTCACCGGCACCACAAAAAGCACGATCGATCCATTCTGGTACGACGGCGTGCACTTCGCGGTGCAGTGCCGACGCTTTGGCCTGGACTTCGACGACGTGCGCGAGCTGGTCACCAAGGTAATGGTCGAGGTGGCCAATGACATTGTGTCGTTCGCCGACCGGTGCCGGCTGATCAACGAGATCGGTGAGTTCCGCAGGGCTCACACCGGAGCCCGGCGGGTGGGGACTAAAACTACAGCGCAAGATCGCTCAGGTCGATTCTTACGCCCGGCTGTGGCCGAGGGCGCATTTCGTGCACATCGTGCGCGACGGTCGGGACCTGGCCGCCTCGCACCTGAAAACCGTGCCGGATTGGGGTTACCGGACCGCCGCCGAAGCCGCGCGGGGCTGGCTTGAAGTGGTATCCCGGCCGCATCGGGTCGCGCCGCCGGACAGCTACCTCGAGCTGCGCTACGAGGATCTGGTAAGTCGTCCTCGACCCATCCTGACCCAAATCCTGGACCACCTCGGCTTGCCTTGGGACGAGGCCGTGCTGCGGCACGCCGAGTATCAGCACGCGCTCTTCGACCATCCGTACGGCCACCCGGCGGCCGAATCCGCGGGCAAACCACTGCACTCGGGCCGGCTCGGTCGCTACGCCGAGGATCTGACGCGCGCTCAGATCGCGGAGTTCGAGCGGATCGCCGGCAGTGAACTGGCCCGGCTGGGCTATCTATCGGCCCCGACCTCGACCGTCGAAGCGTGAGCCGCGCCCACTGTTCCGCCGCCCTGCTCCGACCGCCGCGCGGCGACCTGGCGCTGCTCGTTGGCCAGACCGTGTCGTTGCTGGGCTCCCAGGTGACCATGCTGGCGCTGCCGCTTACCGCGATCACTCTGCTGGGCGCGGGACCCGTGCAGACCGGGCTACTGCTGGCTTGCGGTCGGGCGCCGTACCTGGTGGCGGGCCCGTTCGCCGGCGTCATCGTGGACCGCCTCCCGCACCGGTGGATCCTGCTGATCGCCAACTTGGTGATGGCGGCAACGCTGGCCACGATTCCGCTGCTGGCCGGCCTCGGACACCTCGGAATGGTCCAGCTGTGTACGGCAACGGCGCTGGTCGGGGTGGCGCCGGTGAACGCCGAGGTGGCCTATCTGGCGTGCGTACCCACGGTGGTGGACCGGTATCGGCTGGTCCAGGCGCAGAGTTTGTTGGAGCTCAGCCAGGAAGCGCGGTGGCAGCCGGTCCGTTCCTGGCCGGCTGGCTGGTCAGCACGTTCTCCGCGCCGACCGCGATCCTGGCCGACTCAGCCTCGTTCCTGCTCGCCGCCGCGTTGCTGTCGCTCGTGCCGAGCGCGCGGCTGCCGGCTCAGCGGCCGGGTCGACCCAGCTACTCGGCCAAATGGCCGAAGGGCTGACCACCGTGTTCGGCACCCCGATTCTGCGGGCAGTCACGTTGGCCACTGGCACCTTCATCTTTTGGTACAACGCATACTCGGCGGTCTTCCTGCTGCACCTGACGAAAGATCTGGGTTTGGAGGGCGGAACTGTCGGCGTGGTGCTCGGCATCGGTGCACTCGGTGGCGTCGTCGGCGCGGTCACCGCACCGTGGGCGGGACGTGCGATCGGGCTTGGGCCGTTGCTGATGGTTGCGCTGGCGCTGAGCGCTGGAGGCATGAGCTTGGCGGCGCTTCTCGCCCAGCCGTGGTGGGCCGCGGTAGTGTGCTGGCATTGTCTCAGTTCCTGCTGTCGGTTGGCGACGACGCCCTTGCTGTTCGGCTAACGGTTCCCATCACCAGGGTCTGTAGAGGACTCTCACCTCCAAGTCATCGACCGGACACCACTCCGATCAAATCGCGCCACTCACGGCGCTCCGCGCCATGCCTGGCGCACCAAGAAAAAGCCCAGGATGACCTCCCGGGCCTCTTCACGTAGAGCACTGCATCAGCACCTAGCGGAAATAGGCGCGGATCGCGACCGCGTCGGCCTCACGCGGTGTTCTGCCGGCGAGATGGCCTTCGATCACGCGTCGGCAGATGAGTTGCATTGACGTGTCGCTAAGGTCCTTGGCCGCCGCAAGCACAGCCCAAGTTTCCGAGATCAGGGAATTGCGTTCTGATGTGATCACGTTCATGTCGTGTGGCTCCTCACGCATCGACGCAAACAGGAGAGCCGGCCAGACGCGGCGTGGATTCCCCGACGTAGCTGCCTCCCATTGAGACGCTGGCGTCCTTCGCCACGTATTGAACGGCACCGCTGCGCACGGCGCGGATGCCCTTCATGCCAAGCAGCAGGCGATCGTTCGGCAGCCGACGGAACGATGTGATGGTTAGGTAAAAATGGTTGCTGCATTTCTGCTCTCTTGCACGAGCTTAGCGCAAAGTGCTTCTGCTTGAATGCGGCGAGCGGAGGTCAAGCGCGTCTCGTCCGCCGGTTCACGATGGCGGGCCGCCAACTGAGGCGGTCCTACTCTTGCAGGACTTCATGTTTGGATTTCCTCGACTGGCCCAGCTCATCACATCCCTTCGCGAGCTTTTCTGCGCAGTAGCGATTGGCCAGGAAGCCGAAATACCGAATACGTTGAAACCCGTCGGGAAGTACGTGAAGCAGGAACCGACGGATGAATTCGTCAGCGCCAAGCGTCATCGTCTTTTGACGGTGGCCATTGCGATAATCTTTCCAGCGAAACTGAACCTTGCCGTCGTCGACATCGAGGAGGCGATTGTTAGAGATGGCGATGCGGTGCGTGTATCGTGCGACGTATTTGAGGACTTGTTCAGGTCCGGCGAAGGGGCGCTTCGCGTAAACCACCCAATCCTTCTTCTGGATAGGCGCGATGTGACGCAAGAAGGCGTCGCGCGTCCGAAGGGATTCCAGCGAGGAAAAGAACTGCAAGTCTCCGGCGTCGAAGGCCTTCCGGAGATAATCGAGAAACAGTCGCGCCAACACGAGAACGGGCAAAAAGAACTTGCGCCGGCAGGAAATCCATCGTGTACCATCCGGAGAAATGCCCCCACCCGGAACCACGCAATGCAGATGCGGATGGTGAAAAAGAGCCTGACCCCAAGTATGAAGCACCGCGAAGAATCCGATTTGTGCGCCCAAATGCTTGGAGTCAGCTGCGATGGTGCGCAACGTCTCGCTGGCGGCCCGGAACAGAATGCCGTAGACGATCTTCTTGTTTTGAAGGGCAATAGCTGCAATGGACTGCGGTATGGTGAAGACCACATGAAAATACTGGGTGTCGAGAAGTTCTGATCGACGGTCGTCCAACCACTGGGCACGAGCCAGTGATTGGCATTTTGGGCCGTGGCGATCACGACAACTATTGTAGCAGATGCGCTGGTGGTCACAGTGATCGCAGCGCTCAACATGACCACCAAGTGCCGCAGTTCGACACAATTCGATCGCGCTCATGACGCGACGCTGTGCGGTGCATAGCGAGGCGTCATGGCTCTCACGATAGGCTGCGCCGTAGCGGCGGAATATGTCCGCCACTTCCGGCTCCGAGCGGGCCATCGGTCTGAAACTCAGAAGTGTTTTGGCGGCGCCGGCTGTGGTTCGGCTGGAACTGGATGCGGCAAGAGGTCCAGAGGGCTGGACGTCGCGCAGACCTTGTTGGTCGCGATGCGCAAGTACTTGGCCGTGGTGGCGAGGCTGCGATGACCGAGGAGGAGCTGAATGGTCCGCAAGTCGGTACCTGATTCGAGGAGATGTACAGCGAATGCGTGCCGAAGCGAATGTGGGGTGACGGGTTTAGAGAGATCGGACAACCGATGCGCCTTTTTGGCAGGCTGCTTCTACGGCGTCCTTCGTGATTGGCCGATCATCGTGAATGCCAGGGAACAGCCACTCCTTCGGGCGAACGGCGATCCAGTAGCTGCGCAGGATCTCCAGCAGCATGGGCGACAGCATCACGTACCGATCTTTGCGACTTTTACCCTGCTCGACGCGAACAACCATACGGGCGCTATCGATGGCGGCGGCCTTCAGCCGGACGGCCTCCGAAATGCGCAAGCCTGCCGCGTAGCAGGTGGTCAGGATCACCCGATGTTTGTTGCAATCCACGCAGCTGAGGAAATGCACAACTTCTTCAGGGCTCAGGACGACGGGTAGCTTCTGCGGCTTTTTTGGAAGCGGGATGTCTTCTCCAAAGGTCCAGTCCTCCTTGAGCGTAATCCTGCAAAGGAACCGAAGCGCCGCGACAGCCGTATGGATTGAATTGGGGGCCAACCTCTTCTCGTTCGTGAGGTAGATTTGATAAGTCCGGATGTGCTCGGGGGTCAGCGCATCCGGCGACATACGGAAGTAACGTGCAAACAGCGATACCTGTTGGAGATACGATGCCTGTGTATGCGGCGACAGATTCCGCACCTGCATGTCCTCAGTCATCCGTTGTCGAAGAACCGTCATGGGAAGCTCCTTAAGCGCTGCAAGCAGCGCCTCCAGCATCTCGCAATCGAACTTCGTCGGGAATGCAGGAAGATCAGATGGTGGTACCGAAGCTTGCCACGAGTCGCCTACCGCGAAGCGGTGATGCGCCGGAGGGGGCGGACTGCGTTGTATTAGCGAGGAAGCGGGGTAATGCCCGTGAGGTCGTCGCTATTGGATCGGGTCAACCAGCAATGGGAGGAAGGCGAGTTGTGCGACGGATAGGGAATATGGCTCTGTTGAGCCATATTCGCTATCATCGCTGACCGTCGGCTCTCTGATTCGCCCGTTAAAGATGGACGACCTATGCTCGACAATCCGGAGAAGACCACCCGGCTGCTCGCCGCACTCAAGGCAGCTGCGCCATTTGACGTTGAACTGGCACCATCGTTGATCGAATATCTGCAGGCCGAGAATGTTGCCGATGCTGATCGGATGCACCACGTCGTCTGGGATTTGTCATACGCCGGTGACGAGGGCGGTATCATTTGCCATTTGTCTCGCTCGGAAGAAACAGGCAGAGCGCTTGTCGTCTCCCTCACACATGTGCGCGTGCCGCGCTCGATGCCACTTGCAGCGGCCGTTCTGGATTATCAGAAGCACCGAGTGAAGAAGCTCAAGAAGCAGGGCCGGAGGTAGCATAGAAATGGCGCACGCGATTATCCGAGGAAAGAATGGTCGCCGATATGAAGTGGAGTTTGAAGACGCGCCGGTACGCGTCGAAGTTCATGCCAGTGAGGAGACCGTCGAGATTTTTGTGGAGGCAGATTTTGAAACGCACCCGGAAGAACGGCGACGTTATGCGATAATCAACATCCCCCGCCACCTGTTCAGCGAGGCCACGGGTCGGACGGCGCGACGCACAGCGAAGAATCGTTAAGCTGCCGCGCACTCTGTGCCGCTTCCTTCTTCAGGCCGCCGCCATCGCTGCCTACCGCGGAGCGGTTTAGTCCAATCGGCCCTATGCCGCGCGCGGGATAGGGCGGCTGTACATCACCGCGGCACGGTCGCCGCCGCGATCGGAGCCGCAGAATAGCCAGGACTTGCGCCCCAGCCCGAGTGCACAGGGACAGGTGATGATGAGGACGGCGATGCCGGTGACGATGGCATCATGCCAGCTTGCGCCTGCGATGACCCAGCCGAGGATGGTGAGCAGCGCAGTCGCATGCACCACCGGCGCGTAGAGCCGAGAGGCGCGGTCGGCGAGCCGCCTGTAGCGCGAACGGGCCTGGAGCGCATTGTCGAGCAGCCTCGTGATCTCGGCGAGCAGCGTCGCCTCCGAGGCGGCCGAGACCCGCACCGCAGCGTGCCGGAAATATTGATCGATCCGGCATAAACCGGCGTCCCTGCCCGGCCGTGACATAGAGCGTTTCGCCGGTGATCAGGCTCTGGTCGATCTCGGAGCGCCCCTCGATCACGGTGCCGTCGACGGCGCAGCGCTCGCCGGGCCGCAAGAGCACGATGTCGCCGGGATGAATCGCCGCCACCGGCACCTGCGAGATCTCATCGGGTCCCACGAATTTGGCCGCCGTCTCCGCCTTCAATGCGGCAAGATTGCCGGCGACCGCGCGCGTCCGCCGCCGCGTGTTCTGGTCGAGGACGCGGCCGACCAGGAGGAACGTCAGCAACATGACCGCCGCGTCGAAATAAGCGTGCTCGGCATGATGAATGGTCTCCACCACGGACATGCCGAGCGCCAGGATCACCCCGATCGCAACCGCTAGCGCCTGCACAATCTCGACGCCTGATCGCTTTCACCCGGCCGACGTTTCTCCTCCGCGACTTGGCCCGCCGAACGCATTTCGGCCGGCTTTTTTTGCCGCAATCAAGCCGCGGGCCGCGTTTCGGCCAAGAGGATCAGAGCTGCCAACTGCTGCTGGCGGAGTTGAAGCCCAAAACGACCAAAGGATTGCGCCAGCGCAAGGTGCCTCCTCAGCGAAGTCGTTAGACAATCCGGCAGCTGAAGGAGAAACAGATGAGATCGGATCTGGCGCAATCGTACGGTCACGACAGGCTTCCCCTCTACACAAGCTATCCGACCGCGCCGCACTTTTCGCCAGCGATCGGCGAACCTGATTACCGGATGTGGCTTGGATCCCTGCCGCCCCGCCAGCCGGCCTCGATCTATGTGCACGTTCCGTTCTGCCGGTCTATGTGCTGGTACTGCGGTTGCCACACCTCGGTCACGCAGAAAGACGACCCCATCGCAGTCTATACATCGGGCCTGCGAGCGGAGGCGCACCTAATCGCCGAAACTATCGGCCACCGCCTTCCTATCTCGCACATCCATTTCGGCGGCGGCACGCCGACGATCATGACGCCCGAGACCTTCGCCGATCTCGTCGGCGCGCTCCGCTTCTCGTATTTCGTGTTGCCCGACGCCGAAATCGCCGTGGAGATCGATCCGCGTACCCTGACCGAGCCGATCGCGGAGGGTTTGGGCTACAGCGGCGTCAATCGCGCGAGCCTGGGTGTACAGAGCTTCGATCCTGTTGTGCAGCGCGCCATCAACCGCCTGCAGACTTTCGAGCAGACCGCCACGTGCGTTGAGCGCCTGCGGCGAGCCGGCGTCGGCCGGCTCAACTTCAATCTTATCTACGGTCTGCCGCTTCAGACCATGCAATCGTGCCTAGACACGGTAGCCAAATGCATCGAACTCCGGCCGGATCGCTTGTGGGTGTTCGGTTACGCGCATATGCCCTCCTTCAAGAAGCATCAGCGCAAGATCGACGAACACGCCCTGCCCCAGCCAGTCGAGCGTCATCTTCAGTCGGAATTGATTGCGGAAGCCCTGGTCGACGCGGGCTACGTGCGCATTGGTTTCGACCACTTCGCCCTACCACGCGACAATCTTACCGCGGCGAAGCGCGAGGGGCGGCTGCGTCGGAACTTCCAGGGTTACACCGACGACACCGCCGAAACACTCATCGGGCTAGGGGCAAGCGCCATCGGGAGGATGCCGCAGGGATTCGCACAGAATGTCGTGGTAACCCGTGATTACCTGGCGCGCATCGCCGAGGACCGGCCCGCCACCCTCAAGGGGTATGGCTTCACGGGTGACGATCGCTTCCGAGCCGATCTGATCGAGCGACTGATGTGCGACATGGCCCTCGACCTGTCGAAGATCGCTCTGTCGCATGGCCGCGATCCGAAGTCGGCCATCGTCGATCGCTCGCGGCTCGATAGCCTCATTGCAGACGGCGCAGTGACCATGGACGGCGACGAGCGACTGTTCGTCAGGAAAGGCGCCGAGTTTCTCGTCAGGACCGTAGCGTCCGCATTCGATGCTCATCTGGCGCGGTCAGTCGCGACTCACAGCCGCACAGTATGAGGCTCCTGGAGCTGCCACACTAGTAGCTTCCCCGAGCATCGTGCAACGGGCCACTGCTCTTGCGACCTTCGCGATAATTGGCTCGTTAAATGTTGCGTCCTCCCGGGCATCGTACTCAGGTGGTTGCACCATTTCCTGCAACTTGCCCCGCCGCGGGGCTTAAATTCGCTGCGCGAGCACCTTGTTTGGCGCAAATTCGACCAAGGAGGCATTGCCTGGATCGGAAAAGGAACAGATCTCCGCAGAATGGATATGTGGCGCGTCACATATCCGTATGCTGGCGATCTCTACATCTTCCGGGAACGCCGCGGCGATCTGGTCAAGATCCTCGGCATGACGCAATAGGCATATCGCGGCAAGTTCATCTGGCCGTCGGCGTCGGCCGACGCGGTATCGATCTCAGCGGCGGTCTCCTGCAATCCGCGAGCTCGCGACTTCGCGCACGAGACTATACGGGTCATCGACGAGGCTAAGGATCTCAGTCACTGGCGCACGGCTTGCGACCTCGTAGCGGATGCGCCAGTCAGGATCATGCCGCAGCAGCGGCACAAGCTGCACAGATAGTCGTCGGGCTATCTCCAGTCTTACCGACGCCTCACGATCGTCGATCATGCGGAGCAACCATTCATTTGGAATGCGCCGTGCCACAACACGGCGGACCTCGGCTTCCTCGTCATCCACCATTCGGGGGAGCAGCATAGGCTCGATCCGACTCGCGACGACAAGGCGAACATAGTAATATTCGTCCGAGGCCATGGGTAGCAATTCTTCACCGTCGAACAGGCTCGCCACCCGCTTCCTCAGCTCGGGATGCGGATGCTTCCGTAATTGCAACGCGTAGCGTCTAGGCAGGCGAAGCATCGCATTCCATTGCACTTTTTCATTGGGATCATCGATCAGCGGCGGCAGCAGCAAGACATTGGCAAACTTCGCCGCGATTGCCCTTACCTCAAAATGCGGATGGCAGAGATAGCGGTCGGCGAGATCCGGATTCCACTCGAAGAACCTCTCGATACCGCGGGGACAACGGTCGTTGACGCAGGCGTGCTTGAGCCGACATCCGCCGGTTTCGCTCAGTGCGAGGTGCTCGCACGACGTGCAATCAAGCCGGTTGCCCTCCCAGTCAAGAGCCTTGTCGATATCATCAACCATTGTCCTGCCCACATAGGTCAGGCACGCGCACCTTGGCGTCGACGTCGCCCGCGATCACCAGGATCGCATTGTTCGGTGCGTAGAAGCGCTTGTAGAACGCCAGCGCATCCTCGCGGTCGAGCTTTTCGATCTCCTGGTGCCAGCCGATCACCGGGCGGCCGTAGGGATGGTTGAGGTAGAGCGCGGCCATGATCTGCTCGGTCAGCCGCTCGTGATCGCGCCATCCGTGAATCCCGGTCCGGGAGCTGAACTCCAGTTGTACTCCTGAGGTCATTATCGCATTTCGAGATACGAACCATTCATGTCCGGAAGGCGATATGGACGCACGCAGCAACGACGATCGGCATCAACATGGATAGGAGAGAAATTGAGGATCTGCTCGGTTTTGGCTTCCACAGAACGGACATAACCGAACACGAAGGCCTATTCGCTGAAGTCTCACGACCACTGCGACTTTGGCCCTGCCCGCCTATTCTACGGTCACCGATTTCGCGAGATTGCGTGGCTGATCGACGTCCGCTCCCATTAGGACAGCGGTATAGTAGGCCAAAAGCTGCACCGGAATGGCATAGACCATGGGTGTAAATGTTGCAGCCATGTTTGGCAGCACAATTGTCATGAGCGAATCCACCGTCGCTTCCGAAGCACCTGTCGCATCGGTCATCAGGATGATGTTGCCACCACGAGCGGCGACTTCCTGCATGTTTGAGACGGTTTTTTCGAAAACCCGGTCGTAAGGAGCGATCACCACCACTGGCATGCTATCGTCGATCAGCGCAATCGGGCCGTGTTTGAGCTCGCCGGCGGCATAGCCCTCGGCGTGGATATAGGAGACTTCCTTCAGCTTGAGCGCGCCCTCCAGCGCCAAGGGGAACGACGTGCCGCGGCCGAGATAGAGCACAGCGCTCGTTTTGGCGATGTCGCGCGCGAGCTTCTCGATCTGCGGTTCGATCGCGAACGCCGCAGCGATCAGCCGCGGAACTTCAATCAGCTCACCCACGAGCTTCAATTCATCGATGTCGGACAATTCTCCGCGCTCTTTGCCTGCGGCGACCGCAAGGGCGGCCATCACCATCAGCTGACAAGTGAAAGCTTTGGTCGAGGCGACGCCGATTTCCGGGCCGGCCAATGTCGGCAGCACGGTTTCGCTCTCGCGCGCAATCGTCGACGTCGGTACGTTGACCACGGAAACCGTGTGCAGACCCTGCGCCTTGGCGTAGCGCAAAGCGGCCAGCGTGTCGGCGGTCTCGCCAGACTGCGAGATGACGATCGCGAGATCCCCCTTGCGCAAAGGCGCCTCGCGGTATCGGAGTTCAGAGGCCACGTCGATCTCGACCGGCATACGCGCGAGCCGCTCGAACCAATACTTGGCGACGTGACCGGCATAGCTTGCGGTACCGCAAGCCGTGATCGAGATGCGCCTAATGTCATTGAAGTCGAATGGCAGTTCGAACGGAAGCGCGATGCGCTTTGCGGCTATATCAACATAACGCGCCAGCGTCTGCCCGACCACCTCCGGCTGTTCGTGAATTTCCTTGGCCATGAAGTGGCGATAATTCGCCTTGTCTACCATGAGCGATGACGCGCTAGACTTCAGCGTTTCCCGGTGGGCGACGGCGCCTTTCAAATCATAGATGACGCAGATCGTACGGGTAAGCACGGCCCAGTCACCGTCTTCAAGATAGGTGATTTTATCGGTGAAGGGCGCGAGCGCGATAGCATCCGATCCCAAATACATTTCGCCGTCGCCATGCCCGATCGCGAGCGGCGAACCCCTGCGCGCGCCGATCATGAGATCGTTATGACCTTTGAATAGGAATGCCAGCGCGAACGCGCCGCGCAGCCGCGGCAGCAACGCTTTCACTGCGTCCTGCGGCGAGTAGCCATGCTTTAGATAGGATTCGACGAGATGCGCCACCACCTCGGTATCGGTCTCCGAGGCGAAGTTAGCGCCATTCTGCTCTAGCTCAGCGCGCAGCTCGCGGAAATTCTCGATGATCCCGTTATGGACGACGGCGACATTGTCCGTCACATGCGGATGGGCATTGCGCTCGGTCGGCTTACCATGGGTGGCCCAGCGCGTATGACCGATACCGGTATGACCCGACAGCAGATCGCCGCGTAGCCGCGCCTCGAGATTTTTCAGCTTGCCCTCGGCACGCCGGCGCTCGAGATGGTTGCCTTCAAGCGTCGCTACGCCTGCGGAGTCGTAGCCGCGATATTCCAGTCGTTTGAGTGCCTCGACCAGCTGCCCCGTGACCGGACCACGCCCCAAGATGCCGACAATCCCACACATACCGATCAATGCCCTCCAGCTTCAAGGAAATCATCTTCAAAACCGCAGAAACTTCTTAACCAAATTCACTCGTCTGAACGTACTCAATACTCATAGCCGATGGCGACATCGTTGGCGGTTCAACTCTGAAAACTCCCTGTCAGAGCAATTAGTCTCGCCGCGTGCACACGCGTAAGCTAGGTCTTAGAAGTTTCAACCATCATCGGTTCGCCCAACCGCAGCGCGGCTTTGGCGAGCACAATCGAATACCAGTAGGAAACGGCAGCAAGCGCTGCGAACGAACTGAGGGTTTCGAGGTGAGCCAAATACTCAGGCGCGAGTCCATGGTCCCGTGCGACAGCGAGACATGGCGCAAACAGACTCTTCGTCCGGTAGCGAAGATAGCAATCGTAGTCGCAATAGGGCTGCTGGGTGGAGATACCTTGCTGGTAGCGCGACCTTAGTGATCGACGACACTCGATGCAGATCGACGGACCGCGTGGCGTCCTGCGATAGAACTTCATAATCGTCCGTCAGCTCGTCTTACTTCCTTGCCGAGAGCCATTCAGGATGCTCCGGCCCGCTTCTCGACGAGACTAAAACTATTGCGATTGATGGCTCAATTGTACGTAAGTAGGCCTTCAATATTGAAAGGGTTTGGAGGGCTATACGAAGGTTTGTAATCCGCCGCTCCTCCGTTAGTACTGATGTCAGCGGTCCCCCTTGCGCGGCCAGCTTGCGCGATCCCGTTAGCGGAAACAGTTTGCCATGAACAGCCTCGCGCACTTTGCCGTGCCGCCTAGGCCGCGGGATCTGTTCCGGAGTTGAACGCACGGTTGTTCCTAGGCGGAGCTAGTACCTCGACAGAGTTTTTGACTGATTGGTTTGGCATCCAAGACGGGTAGCTGCTGAGGAGGGACCGGCACTTCGATGCTGCGCGGCGAGTCGGGCTGCCGCCTGATGAGGCCCGCATGTTCGAGGGTTAACACCACCTCGAAGTGGCGTTTGATTTAATCGAAGATACCTGCCCGAGCGCCCACCGAGCGATTGACGTGAGCGGCTTGCGAAAAAAAGCCGTGCCACGCTGCCCTCGACAGTACGCTCGGATTCGTCTTGGTGATCGAGTTGACCGAGATCAATGACGGCCGCGCTGGGCTTCTATTGAGCTGTCAAGGCGATGCTTCAGGCGAGTTCTGAAGGAGTGCGGCCCTGGAATTGCAGGCCACCAAAACAAGGAGGCGACAACATCTGTGTGTAGCAAATATGCTTTGCGAGCGTTCGGGAAGAAAATGCGTCTGCCAGACTGCTCGTATCGTTCGTGATTCGGAAGAGTCGGACGATCACGCCGGTTCGACGGAATTGGTGTCCCAAAGAGTTGTTCAATGCTCTGACGCCGGTGATGTTCACCGCCGAGCTATCCGTTTTGCGCGCACGTTGGAACAAGTTGTGGCCAGAATTGTATACTGAGTATGACGCGAGGCATCTGGAAAAGGAGTTGTCCATCCGCAACTTGATCTCTACCGAGAAGCTGCGGCGTTCTTTGATGCCTGGGCCGCGGACGAGGAGCGTCACGCCGAGGGCGTTATCCAGATTATGGAGCTCGTCGCTGATGGATCCGAAAAGGATCTTTGGGAGAGATTGGACGCTCGATCACACAATTTTAGTGCAATCAATGAATACCTGAAAGACGAATTCTCTTTGATGGTTATAATCGCCTTTGATGAAATGTGCACCTGCCACGCCTATGCTGCGGATAAGGGTTTTTATGCCGGACTTGGGAACGATAGATTCGTTCGTTGGCTAAGAGAAGTGACTGCCGACGAGGCAGTTCACTCGATGAACGCGGTTACGTTATCCGCGCCCGGTACTCCGATCGCATCCGCGAAGTCGGCACAATCCTCGACGGCCTAACCAGCGGTGTCGCCGATGAGTCGGACTATGGCGGCACCTTCGTTCTGGATTACTTCGGCGAGAAGTACACGAAAGAGATGCTAGCCAACTGCCGCGCCACGATCCTGAGAAATGTTGCCAAGCCGCTCACGACCGCAGAGCGAGATGGACGGAACGGTCGGCCAAGTTGACCTCAACGACGTCGCACCGGCTGCGGAGTGATTCCGGCGCCGAGGCGCCCAGCCTGCTCCTTCGGCTCGTACATGAGCGGCTGCCGCGCAGCGGAACAACGAACGCAAATGACCGCGGTCGCTTCGGGCGTCGATCGATTGATCGTTGTGCTGTTTCAGCCTTCCACGTCGCTGAATTTTCTAGACCTGAAATTCCGCCAGACCTCGGATCAGCGACCGTTGGCCTCTAGCGCATGCCGCAGTCGACCATGCTCTATGCCTACACCCGTGGCTCGTGCTGATAGCGGTCCGATATGGGGCTGATCGACCGGGATCTGCTGACTGTAGACGAACAGGCGATCAAAGAGACCCGGGTCGTTCGGATGATCTTTCGTGGGCGGACTTGCCGATGGCAACCCAGATCACGATAGAAGCTGCTGAACTTTTTGCGTCAAAAGCGGTTCATGCAGACATACCGCCCATTCCAGCAGCATCTGGCGCACAGTGGTCGCCAAGATGCCATGAAGCGCCATCCGATCCAGAGCAAGTGAACGATCCGCATCGACACGCGTCGCGATCAGGTCCGAGAGGAGGCGTACGTCATATCCACGCTCGGCGGCCTGCAGAGCGGCAATGAAGATATCTTCTTCGAGCCAACCTCCTCCAAAGAAAATGATACCGGTCTCGCGTGAAGCCAGATTGTCCGTAAACCGCCGATCGTGCCAAATGGAAAGAGCGTCAACGTCCAGCTGCGTCATCGAGTGCACGAGTTGCTGACCCTTAATCCCGAACGGCTGGCATTCGCCGATGAGGGTCGACGCGACGGCGAACATCTCCAAGCCCGTCTGCAGCAACGAGAAACTGACGTGCCGCGGGGCAAGACCGGCCGAAGCCGGCGTCTCGCCGCGCGTCATATTGATCAAAACCACCCGACTATGTCGTGGGTCTGCAAGCATCTACGTGTCAAATGACCTTGGCTGGATGCTGCTCACGGGGCATCAGGCGGCCGCATTAACAAGATCCGATGACACAAGCACGGGGCCGTTGACGCCGGCTTGTTCGTACATCCTGTGAAGCGTTTGTTCGGACATGTCGAGAAAGCCGGCGACCGCCATGGTCGATCCGACCTGCTGCGGTGCAGCGATCCGCCTCAATGGCCAGCCCGCTCGCCGAAGAATGCGCTCCATACGTGTATCAGTGACTGTCACGATGCTGTCTGCGCGCGCGCCGCGTACTGCCTCCATCATGGCGGCGAAGAGGATAAACGTTGCGCGGTTGAGACTATTGGGCGCCTGCTCCGCGACAAGACTGGTGTCAACGCAAAAGCGTGAGCTTTCGAGAATTCTTTCGTCATGCGGCGCTGGCGTCCCGCCGAGCAGAACGGGAAAGGTGTCGGCCAACATGGTTGGTCCGGTCGTCGGAAGCAGACGAACCGAACCAACCGGCTCTCCGGCGTCTGCCATGAGCATGAGATAAGTCGGCCCGAGAGTGTCATACACATCGAGCTCGAATTCACCCGAGACCGACACTGACCAGTCGAGCCGGTCCTTGAAGACCCGGCGCCGCAGCCGATACATCGCCGCGAGCAACTCCAGATGACGACCAAATTGAGAGGTGTGAAGTGCGATGGCATGCATAGCGACCTCCTGAAATTATCGGGAGGCCTCAAAACCAGAAAGAGAGTTGCTAATCGCCTGTCAAATTTTACAGGTAACACTTATTCAGTTTGATTACGCTAGACCTTTTTGGACAGAACACAATACAACATGCCCGGCGCGACGAGCGCCAGGTCTTTTGTGCATCTCGCGAAATGGGAGGGTGTGGATGATTAGGACAACAAACCGCGCCGCAGCGCCTCGGCGACGCATTGGGCAATAGATGCTGCACCTAGTTTGCGGCGCGCGTTCTCAAGATGAAACACGACAGTTCGCGGTGCAATCTGGACCAGCACCGCGATATCGACGACAGCTTTTCCGCGCGCGGTCCAGGCAAGGCATTGGCGCTCGCGCTGAGTGAGTTCACTTGCGGCGAGTTTACTGGCAGAGAGTTCGTCAAGTCTGGCGGCGACATAACAATGAAAGTGCAACCCGACGAGGTGTACCAGATCCTTCCCGTCGGCCACGAGCCGCTCCGGGTGAACCTCCCGGTCGCCCGTCGCCAGCGTAAATGCAGCCATCCGTCCAAATCCACTCCTGATTGGCACAGTGATGCCTGATCTAATCCCGAAGGTCGTCGCTTCATCGAAGAACCGGCGCTGCTCGCGGTTTCCGGCCAGGGTTGACGCCTCGCCTCCCCAGCTGAACAGCGCGTGCTCGGCACGCGCGCGGCGCACCACAGGATCGAGCTGCTGATATCCAAGCTGGAAGTACCGGCTGGTCCAGGATTTTGGATAGGACGAGATCAACATCGGCGTCTCGCCCGTCAGGCGCAGATAGGCAAATCGCTGGAAGCCGAGCCTCTGTGTTAGCCGCGTTGCGACACGCTCGAATTCATCCGCGTTGGTTGCGGTTTGGATGGCATCAATAAATTCCTGGAAGATGCTTTCGACCGGGCTCATTCCGGCTCTACCATTTGAACATAATCGACGTGCTTCCTAATGACCTCACCCTCGCCCTTGGCGAAGAAGCTGCTCGGCCTACCAGGTCGCGCGAGCTCCCGCCAGAACAGCCACGCGCTCGAGACCGGGTGGCCGAGCTGGAGGCGCACACGAAGACCCTGCCCGTCGATGTACCGGCATCATCTATGCAACCCATTCGGACAGGATTTCGGCAAACTCGGAAAAGCCGTGCGAACGGTGAGCCCCGCCAAGAGACTAAATTGCCATCTTATCCTTTTTCAAAGTGAAAACCTGCAACGCAGCCGTACAAGAGCTAGAGAATCTCTTACAATCAACCTTGTTGTCGTTTCCCTTGAAGACTTTCAATCGCCCGAATTAACAGGGTTTCCGTCATCTTGAAAGTATCATTTCTTGAGATCCATGTTAGAGAATCTAACACCTAGGCATGCGCAAAATTCCACCTTTCACCGCTCTTCGTGCCTTTGAGGCGGTGTCACGCCATGAAAGCGTCACGCAAGCTGCCGCTGAACTGAATGTCAGCCACAGCGCTGTCAGCCAACAGTTGCGCCTGCTGGAAGGATATTTCTCCCGCAAATTGGTGCGGAAGGCTGGCAACCGCATTGAATTGACGCCTGCAGCACGTTCTTACGCTCATGATGTACGCAAGAGCCTCGATCTGTTGGCCGTTGCTTCGGAGGACTTTGCCAGCTCCGGCTCCGCACACTGCATCCGCATCAACGCGACGCCGTCGTTTGCGATGCGATGGCTCATCCCCCGTATCGCGGCCTTTCAGCGACTGAATCCGCGTATCGAAATTCGACTTGAAACCTCTAACACCGATGAGTTCGAGTCGAGCGTCGAGCAAAGTGATCTTGTCATCCGCCGCTATCCTATGAAAAAGGCCGGACTAGCTTGCCGTCATCTTCTCGATGACGAAGCCGTGGCGGTCGTCTCGCCAGTGCTGCTGTCGGAATTGAAAGTACGTCATGCTAAGGATTTGACGCGGTGCCCGCTACTGCACATGAAAAGCCGTATCTCGGCTTGGCCAGACTGGTTCCGCAAGGCTGGTATAGATATCAGTCAGACGCCACGTGGCCAAGTCTTTGACCACTTCTTTCTCTGCATAGAGGCAGCAATCAACGGCTATGGTATTGCTCTTGTGCCGGAGGCTCTCGTTTCGCTGGACATTGCAGAACGGCGCCTTGGAATTCTTTTTCCTCAATCACGCATCATTGGCTCTGGGTTCTACGGCCTATTCAACCCCTCAGCGCGCAAAGCAAGAAGTGTTGAACAGTTTATCACATGGCTGACTCAAGAAGACTAACTCCACGTGAAGACGTCGACTGGGTTGAGTGGCTCTGCCTGTCGCCCCCCGCAATTAAACACTTCGCGGCAAAGCCGGGCACGTCAGGTTGAAGAGCTCCCACATGGACCCGGATCTCGGTGGTGCCGCTTTCGTCCACATCTTCTAGGAGCCTGTCCAAGTAATCGGATTTTTCTCGACGAAGAACAAGCGTCGTGATTCAAACGGTGGATGAGCAAGACATTTCGTCCTTGGGACGTTGATCAGGTTTGGCTGCTGCCGCCATCGATCCAGGATTTGGTGCCTTCCGGGCACACGGCCCACTTTGTGCGCGACACGGTTCGCACCGGCTTGGACCTGTCGCGGATCATGGATGTCTACGACGAGGAGCGCGGCTTTCCGCCCTATCATCCTGGCATGATGGTAGCGCTGCTGCTTTATGCGTACAGCCAGGGGATCTACTCGTCGCGCAAGATCGCACGGGGCTGCGAGGAGCGGCTGGATTTTGCGGCTGTAACGGGGATGCAGCGTCCGGACTTCCGCACGATCAGCGAGTTCCGCAAGCGGCATTTGGCTGCGCTCTCCGGATTGTTCCGGCAGGTTCTTGCGCTGTGTCGCGCGGCGGGGCTCGTGAAGCTTGGCCACGTGGCGCTCGACGGCACCAAGATCAAGGCCAATGCCGGGATCAACAAGGCGATGAGCTATGGCCGGATGAAAGAGGCCGAGCCGAGGCTTGCGGCGGAGGTCGAGGGCTGGCTGGCCCAGGCCGCCCAAGCCGACAAGGCTGAGGATCGTCAGCTCGGAGCCTCGAAGCGTGGCGACGAAATGCCCGAGTGGATGGCCAACAAAGAGAAGCGGCTGGAGAAGATCCGGACCGCCAAGGCTGCGCTGGAAGCTGAAGCCAAAGCCAAAGCGGCCTCGAAGCCGGGCGACGACCGCTCCGGCGACGGCGGCAAGGGCCGGCCGGGATGCAAGTCCAAGCCCGTCACGGCAGAGCCGAGCGACAAGGCGCAGCGCAACTTCACCGATCCCGACAGCCGCGTGATGCCGACCAAAAACGGCTTCATCCAGGGCTACAACGCACAGGCCGCCGTCGATGGCGCCCATCAGATCATCGTGGCGCACACGCTGACCAACTCGCCAAGCGATCAGGCGCAGCTTGCGCCATTGCTCGATGCCATCAAAGCCAATCTCGGGAAGAACCCGGATGAAGCGTCGGCCGATGCAGGCTATTGCTCGCAAGCCAATCTTCGCACGCTCATTCGACGCCGGATCGAGGGCTACGTCGCCACCGGACGGCAAAAGCACGGCACCAAGGCGGCCACGACAAAAAGAAAGCTCAAATCCGGCACGCTCGTCGCCAGAATGAGCACAAAGCTCAAGCGCGCAGGCTATCGAAGCCGATATCGATTGCGAAAACAGATCGTCGAGCCCGTCTTCGGTCAGATCAAGCAGGCAAGAGGCTTCCGCCAGTTCCTCCTGCGCAGCATCGACAAGGTCAAAGCCGAATGGGCCATGATCTGCATCGCCCACAACCTCGCGAAACTCGCCGCCGCACGCTGAGGAGAACCTGTCTCCCCAAAAAAAGCTTCAGAACCCGCTTCGCTTAATCCTAAGTCCATTATAGGGACAGGCTCCTAGGTGTTTAGTCCCGAGCTTTGATGGTGCATTCTTATCGCACGATTCGAAGGATGCGCTATGGGACAAGTTTTACACGGCTGCGCCACCACGACGGAGGCAGTCCGTCGAGCAATACAGAATAGTCAAGAGAGCCTGAGGGCGCTCGCCAAGCGCTACGGGATCAACCAGAAGACCGTCGCGAAGTGGAAGGAGCGCGAGACTGTCGCCGATCTCCCGACAGGCCCGAAGGAAGCCAAATCGACCGTGCTTTCCATCGAGGAGGAGGCGATCATCGTCGCTTTCCGGCGGCATACGCTATTGCCGCTCGATGATTGCCTCTATGCGCTCCAGCCGACCATCCCGCATCTGACGCGATCATCCCTGCATCGCTGTCTCCAGCGCCACGGCATCAGCCGATTGCCGGAGGTCGAAGGCAGCAAGCCTCCGAAGAAAAAGTTCAAGGCTTACCCGATCGGTTATTTCCACATCGACATTGCTGAGCTCCAGACCGCTGAAGGCAAGCTCTACCTCTACGTCGCCATCGATCGCACCAGCAAGTTCGCCTTCGTGCAACTGGTCAGGAAGACGGGAAGGACCTCCGCCGCGGCCTTCCTCGAAGCTCTGATTGCGGCTGTCCCCTACAAGATCCACACGGTTCTCACCGACAATGGGATCCAGTTCACTTTCCCGCCGCGCTACGCAGACGGCCCGACGGCAAGATACGTGACACATATGTTCGATATGCGCTGCCAAGAGAATGGCATCGAACATCGGCTAACCAAGATCAAGCATCCCTGGACCAATGGCCAGGTCGAGCGCATGAACCGCACGATCAAGGAAGCGACCGTCCAACGCTACCATTACGATCGACACGATCAGCTCGAAGCACACCTTGCCGACTTCATTAACGCCTACAACTGCGCTCGGCGGCTGAAGACCCTGAAGGGTCTCACGCCCTACGAATACATCTGCAAATGCTGGACTTCCCAGCCAGAACGATTCAAACTTAATCCGCTCCAGAAAATGCCGGGACTAAACACCTAGGCCGGTTTCTAAACATGGCATGTCCTCGTCACCCACCGCGAGCAGTACCGGGACCGTCATCCGTGAAAATTCGTCGCGGAAGTTGTACAAAGCCGGTCGCACAGCTTGGCACTGAAGCAAAGTATTGGCCATCCCCTGCGCCGAATGCTGCTTGAGCCGATCTACGAACTCCTGCCAGCCCCTCGGATCCTTGTGTTTCAGTTGAATTCGCGTGGAGTGGCGTGCCATTTTCTCTGCCATGGCATCCATACCTCGCGCCGCCAATGCGCGCGCGAGAACAGACGTGTTCTTCAACCACCTTTCACGATCCGAGGCTGGAGATCCCGCCCCTGCTCCGGCTGCGACGATCGCGCTGCTCCTTTCGCGGTACCGCAACCCAAACAGCAGAGCAGCATAGGCGCCCATGCTAGATCCAACCATGTGGGCGCGCCCGATCGAGAGGTCGCGCATGACGATGCCGATGTCTTCCACGGCGACCTCCCAGCCGTATATGGCGGGATCATCAGGAACGTCGCTCGGTGGATATCCACGCGCGTTGTAGGCGATGCACCTATAACCACGCGAGAAATAACGGATCTGCGCTTCCCAGCTGTGCAGGTCGGATTCGAATTCATGAACGAAAATGATTGGATAGCCCCGCCCATATTCCTCGAAATACAGCCTTATTCCACCTGAATCGATATAAGGCATTGCCACCCCTTTTCTTGGAGCGCCGGCAAGACGCTGCCGCGCATCGAGTGGCGTTGTGGATGAGCAGGGATAAGAATGGAGGTGTCGATAACCGGCGGATCGGATTTCGACACACCTCTCTTGTCTGACGCGCTTCGGCCAGGCCCTTCAGGTCTATATCGGGAGCAACTCCTTAAGCTCGCCCGAGAGCACGATCTGGCTGAAGCGACGGGCGAGCTTCACGCGATCTCCTCGAGAATGAGCGCGTGTCCGTTGAGTAACCCCTCCGAAAGGGAGCTTAGACGCATTACTCTTGGCGCGTTGGCGTGCCGCCGACCCCAGCGCTGGTGTCCCATCGTCTTGGCGCGGCGCGCGCGAACTAGGTCTTCGCCGAAAAGTCGTCGTTCTCCGACTGTAGGCGCCTTATCGGACGCGAACAGTTTTGTTCACGTGGGTGACAATCAATATGTGCTTGACCCTCGGCAGCACCCCGACAAGTGGACGCTGAATGAGGAGGGAAAATGGCAGCGGGCGGACAAGCCTCGACTATATCTCTCCAAAGCTGAGAGTGGTGATGACGAAAACGAAGAAAGCGTCGAGGAATATTCCGGCGAAGAATATATCGAAACGGATTCGTCTGGGGATGATCCTTCTTGGTACTTCGATCCGCTCAATTTAGTCCCGGTGACCGGCTAGCAGAAGTCGCGCCAGGTGCGGCTTGGACTGAAAGTGGCCGACTTCTCATAGCCGCATGCACCGGGGCGAAAGTGGGGCTGCAACGGGAGCGCCCGCCACGCGCGGGCGTGCTGCTGATGTGACGCGCGAGCGGATATAGATTCGGAATCGGCACAGGCTCGGGTCAGCTTGCAGCTCCGGCTCAATGGAAGCATCGCATGTGCTGCGCGATGAATGTGCCGGCGACGAGCCTGCGGGGCGCGATCCGCTTTCCGCTTTCGCGTGAAACCACGATCGGAGAGATCGATCAGCTCTTGCGCGCGCTGTCCGGCATCGTGGCGCGCTTGCGCGCTGGACGCTCGCAGTCCTGCGGGCAATGTCCTTCGAACCAGAGTTGATCTTATGAAAGTCATGATTGCCGCTCGCCCGAGGCTGGCCTGTCGATTTACGTGCCGAAGAAGGACCTCGAAGAGTCGGTCGCTTGGATCGGAGCACGACACGCTGTGGGGCGGGTGGATAAGAATAGCCAATGGCTGGGTGCTCGATCTGCCTGAGATGGCGAGTGACATGCCGTTGCCGATCACGTAAATGCCAGGAACGTGGTGAGGACGGGGATGACCGATGAAGACGACCCCGCTCAATGCGAGCGACGCGGAGATGATCCTCATTGGCCTCGGCCTCAGGCAGCGTGCCCGCAGCATTATTCCCTATCTCGGCCCTTGCCTCACCGAGTTGTCCAAAGCGATGTGCCGATGACGCCGGAGGCCTTGGCTACCTTCTTCGCCGGCAACGTCGCGCTGCCCCGCCGGACCAAGGGCAATGTCTGCGCGTCGGCGCAGTACATCGAGACCAACAAACATCGCTCAGCCTTGACGGCACTGATGGCGCAGGCTTTTGCCCCACCGGTCGAGCTGACGGCACTTTATCATTATCTCGCGGCGCTGTTTCTGTTAAATGCGACCGTCTGGAATGATGATTAGGGCAATTCCATCTAATCGTCTATGCGTCAGTCCGGGCCACCATCCGAGCCATTGGCCTGAAGCGGGCGTGAGCAGTAGATCTTATAGACCTGGGCTCGGCCTGTCCCGAACCATCTCTGCCAACCGGAGAGCAGAGCAATTCCCCGAAGCTGCTGAGAACGCGCTCAAGCAGCAGCAGGCTCGGAAGAAACAAGACGAACAATGGCGCGAACATCAGAGGGGTCACACTCGAGAATGATCGGGGTAGCCGGGTTCGAAGCGAAGATGTGGCGCACGACCTGACACAAAGAAAGAAGAGACGTGGTGAGACAATAACGCCAATGAAGGTAAAACACCCGTCTTGGTAAGATCGCCGAGCTGCTCTATTGCTGGGCTAATGGCACAGGATCTCATTCCCGGAGTCCAGAAGATCGAGTTGGGAACGCGGGCGCGGGTACAGCTGTGTCCCGAAACTCGTCAGCTTCCTGACAGCTAAGCTCCCTAACATGAGAACGTGGTCTCTTGACGACGGATGCCGCCGATGGGTCAACTGGTGACAAGCCCAAGGAAAGCTCTGGCGGATTTGAGCCCACGTTCTCAAACCAATAGGAGAGCTGTATGGATTTCAACCGGATCGACGGTGCTGGGTCTCCAGGGTCCCCAAGTGCCTACGAGTGGACTCAAGAAGATCATGACCTATTTAGTCGAGTGATGAATGAAGCCGGGCCGTCCTCGTCTGCCGAGCCAGACAAGACGGTATATGATGTCTCATGGGCCGTTCCCGAAATGTTTTCGCACGGCTCCCAAGTCGCCCCGCTCCGAATGATCGAGAAACTGACCTACCACGGTCTCCTGCCCGACTCGGAGCAGCCGACGATGAGCTACGAGATCCGGGGTCACCTCTACACGGCCGCATTGGATCCGTCTCAGAGCGTACGCCTCATTCATAACCCACCGGAAGCTCAAATGCCGCGACTCGGGTCGACGGGGGCGCCAGATTTCGGAGCGTTCTTCGTTGAGACCCGGCGTGGTCGTGTGCCCCGCCCGGAGCAATGGGCCCCGCTGGCGCTTATTGAAAAGCTGCGCGAACATGGGCTCATGCCTACCGCAGACCACCCAACAACCATTTCGCTCGGCAGCAAGCTTTATAACGCCGAGCTAAAAGAAGGAGGGTTCGTTAGGCTTACGCGCCGCCAGACCTGAAATCTATGCGGTGGCTGAGCCAACTTGGCTGGGCGGGAGCCCTCCGGTCCAGCCGGCTTCTACTACATAGACAATTCACCGTTCCCCACTAACTGTCCGCATCGCCAGCGGGTGCGCATTTTGTCGAACCCGCTGGCAGCTGGCGAGCATGAACGCTGTGGCAGTTGAGTGGCTGCGCAAGCTGATGGCGGTCCGGCGGATTTCCTGAATGCAGTACCGGCCAATAGCGATGCTGCGGTAGCGCTCGCGATCGCGCTCCTGCCATATGGCGCTACTCGCAGGGAGATGGGGCTAAGCATCAAGCATCGGCAGCATAGAGGATTAAACATCGAACAGAGAATTCCCACCAGCCCGCTCGCCGAAGAGAGCGGCAGATGAAGCGCTTCAAATCGGCACGACAGGCGCAGCGCTTTCTTTCTATCCACGATCCCATCGCGAACCTGTTTCACCTAAGGCCCCATCGCTTGACTGCTAGCACCTATCGCGAAGCCCATGGGGTCGCCTTCGAGACATGGGCGGACATCACCTCGGTCGCGCTCGCTGCCTGAAAACTATGCTCTTCCCCGCCCAAGATCCGTCGGATGCCCGTTAACGTGACGATGCCCTTCCTCATGCTCTCTAAGCCGGGTAACACCTGCGCCCGTCAGCTTGTCATCAGCTTGTCTGAGTATCATGCAGCCCGACGCGCTTGCGAAGAGACTTCGCCGAAGGGAAACGCGAATCGCCATGTATAATCGAATTAGTGGCTCATCCACACGCGCTAGCCAAGCTGACGAACCGAACCAGTCGGTGGATAGCGACAGCTTTACGGAAACGCTTGCGGGCATGCCGTCCCAATCGGCGCCGGATCCCGATGCTAGTACCCGGAATCAGAGTTGAGTGATACGGCGGCCTTTGAATCTGCGTTGACGGACTTTTTTCTTGGTCCAGACGAAGGGCTCGGCTTTGTCGTTGTAGGCGTCGACGTAGGCATCGATGTGTTCCTGCAGCTGCTTGAGGCTTGTGAAGGAGGTGCCGCTGAGCGACTGCCCCTGCAGGATCGAAAACCAAACTTCGACCTGATTGAGCTAGGATGCGCTTGTCGGCGTGAAATGAAATTTCACATTGGGGTGGGCCTTTAGCCAGTGCTCGTTCTTCTTGTGGGTGTTGAGGTTGTCGAGGATGACGTGAAGCTGGCGGTCCGGAAAAGCCGAGGTGACGCTGTCCATGAAGTCGAGGAACTCGACACGGCGCCGCCGTTTTGAATGCATCGCGATGATCTTTCCGGTCGCAACCTCGAGCGCCGCAAACAGCGTTGTCGTGCCATGCACGCGTGTAATCGTGGCTCTGACCGGTCAAGGCGCGACCATTGGGCAACTTCAGATAACCTTGCGCTCGCTCCAAAGCCTGGATTGAAGGCTTTTCGTCCACGCATAGCACGATAGCCTTCTCGGGCGGGGCGACGTAGAGGCCGACAACATCGACGGCTTTGGCCGTGAAGTTCGGGTCATTGCTCTCGCACCCGGACTTGCGAGCCACGAGGTCATCCGTGCTCCCCGCGTCGACGCCGCCGTGGCGCAAGCGTTCCTCACAGCGCTGGCGCCGGCCGAGATCGACGCGTTGTCGTGCGCTCGTCGCGCTCAGCAACAGACGTACAAAGCAATACGGAGCAATGCCGAGCAGCAGCTCGAGCGCCGGCGCTACGAATCAGCGCTCGCCGAACGTCAGTTCAACCGCGTCGATCCTGACAACCGGCTTGTCGCCGCCGAGCTCGAGCGCCGTTGGGAGGAGGCTCTGAAGGAGGTCCGAGCGGCAGAGGAGGTCCTGGCCCGTTTGGAGTCTCCCCAGGCTATCGCTCAGATCACCGTCGGCAACAAGGCGCTGAACGACAAAGTCGTCCGCCTCTCCGGCCGTCTGCCTGCGATCTGGACAGACCCGAGCACGACCGACGCAAAACGCAAGGCGCTGCTGCGCTGTCTCATTGACAAGGTGATCCTCGACCGCGGCGAGCACGACGTCGTCAGGGTGAGGATCGTCTGGCGCGGCGGAGCTGTCACCGAGATCGAGGTAAAGATGCGTGTCAACTCAGTAGCGAGTCTCACCCAAGGCGCGGAGATGCGAGAACGCGTGCTCAAGCTCGCCCGCACCAAGATGCACGACGACGAGATCGCTGCCATGTTGACGAACGAAGGACACCGGTCACCAAATTGCCCCGACAAAGTGCTGCCGATCACCGTCCAGCGCATTCGCTTGCACGCCGGCCTCAAGGGGGCTTACCGAGCAACGTACGCGATGGCGGCATTCACCGGACTTGCTCAGCGCCCAGCAACTCGCCGGCGTATTGAACATTCCAGTGAACTGGCTGTACGTTCAGATCAGGCAAAGGCGCCTTTTGATCGATCGTCACTCTTCCGGCGCGCACCTGTTCTCCAACACGTCGCACGTGATTGAGGCTGTTCGAAAACTACGCAATCACGCGTTCGATCATCTTGATCTCAGAATCACTGAGCCTCACGAGGAGGGGCATTCGCATGGATAGTCGAGCAGCATCGCGAGCTGCGTCGCACTTAGATGCACCACGCCGTCGCGGACGGGCGGCCAGGTAAAGCGTCCCTGGTGCAGCCACTTCGTCACCAGCACCATGCCGCTGCAGTCCCACGCCAGAAGCTTCACTCTGTCCATACGCTTGCTGCGGAACACGAAGACGTCGCCGCAATACGGATTCGCGCGCAGGCTTCGCTCACCAGCGCCGACAGCGTGTGCACCGACTTGCGGAAATCGACCGGCTGTGTCGCCAGCACCACCTTGAGGTCGGACCGTAGCGCAATCACCGGATGCCCCGAAGCGCTGCCAGCACGGTCGACAGCGTCGCCAGCTCCACGCCCGGCTCGCCCCGGATGCGCGCCCCGCTCACCTCGATCTCGATCACCCCGCAGGCCTTGGCCCGCGGCGCGCTGATCTCCAAAGGCTTCGTTTGTACCGGCGAAATACGCTCGGACTCGCCTGCTGTCCCGCCACCGCTCTCGGCACCAATTTGGATCGGCACGAAGTTTGGCGGCTTGCCCGCTACCGCCGCCGCAACTTGGCGTCGCCACACCGTAAGCAGCCCGCGGGAAACGCCATTGCGCCGCGCCACCTCGGAGATGTTCGCACCCTCCTCAACGCTCTCCGCCACGATCCGGGCCTTCTCCTCGCCCGTCCACCGTCACCGTCGGCGCTCCCCGGTGATCACCTCGACGCGGCGATAAGAGTCACCTTCCTGCCTGGCATCAAGCATGGCATTTGCCATCGCGCCACCTCCACAGATCAGCTCATGCCAAGCTGTATCGCAGGTGAACCTCGCGATGGCGAGGTGGGGGCCTCATGCCGGTTACCGTAGAAAGCGATATGGTGCACTCCTTCCATCCAGACGACCATGATCGGAAGAAATGTGGAGAGTAAGCATTCTCCGCCCCCGTAATGAAAAAGGAAGGCCGAGATCGACATCTCACACGCTCTGCCGGTAACACATGGCTCGCGTTAAAGCTTGTTCGCGTGCCTGTATTGGCAGTGGCGACTTCACGAGTGCTGCTACAAACCCATCGCATCCCGGCCGCTTGAATCCATCAAAAAAATGTACCAAAGCGCAGAAATTCCACGAAGATGCGCTGCTCATTGCATTAATCAAGATCTAAATATTCGTTAAACTCAGCAAACCTCGCAAAGCACTCCGATGGAGCGAGCCGCTTCGCCAACAAGGCGGACCTCAGACTTGGGATCGCTGCACCTCACCTGCGGGCATGGTGAAGCGGAAGACAATGTAGGGAGGCTATAGACGTAATGCCGACTGAAGGCGAACATGCGCAAAGCTTCCACCGTGGCTCGATTGAGAGCCTAAGATTTATGGTGGCCCCGAGATCGGCGCGCGAGGCCTGCATCTATCGATGCTATCTTGATGCCATGAATGCCACTGTCGGCCTGATCTTCCGGCCATCCTCAACACACCTGAAACGTTCGTGATGAAGGCGATTCAGTGTGCGGCTTCGCCGAGGATGACACTTTGATAAGTTTTCAAAGGTTAGTTCCACACTGTGTCGGCATCCATGAGTACTTCGATTGATGATAGCTTAAGTGAGATCAGATCAGTGCGCAATGAAATTTGGCGTTGTCTTAAGTTGCTTCAAAGCGAGTTGCCTGATGAGGAGCGAAAGCTCATCGAGCAACGCCTGGTTGAACAGTGTTCCGCCTTCGAACGGCTGTTAGCGACCACATTTCCTTTCACGTTGAGGCTCAAGTCAACTTCAGTACCTGTGCCGCTCAACACGTAACTAAGTCTACCGGCATGAGCCCCTCACCTCCATCCTTCGGCTCACCTGCGATCCGGCCTAGACTGAGTTCATCAGTGGAGGTGGAATGGCGGCAATGCGATGCATGATTTCAGGCAGGAAGTTGATTCCTATCGTTGCATCGAGGTCATCGCCCTGGGCCGCCGGCGGCAGCGCCCCAACGATGGATAGGCGAGGAGAAGGCCCGGAGCGTGGAGCAACGTTTTCAGAAGGATGCGAACATTGTAAGCGGTCTTTGGCGCAATCGCGTTGCCAGCGGCAAGGCCGAGATCGGCCGCCAGCTTGAGCAAATCCGTCAGCAAGTTAGAGCCGAGGGGCCCGCAATCTCCGGAACCCAAAAGCTTCGCAAGAGAAAGCAGAGCCAGCTTGAAATTTGAGCATAGGCCCTCCTTTAAACGAACGATCTTTGGCAAAGGTGGGGAGCAGCAGGTGATCGCACCAACGCCTCATACCATTCACACGTCGTCGTTAACGTTCACTGGCTGCTCTTCATCCGGCAGGATGATCAACTCCTGGCGGAGCAGACTCACTACCAGCGGCCAAGACGGTGCGATGGCCCACGCGGTCATTCGTTGAAATCATCGCATGCATTTGGAATATTTTGGACGCCTTTCGGGATGAAATTCACCTCAAGGCCGGGGAGCCGATTATGCAATACGATCGGATAGACGCCCGCATCCTCGAGATTGTGCAAAAGAACAACCGCCTAACTTCCGAGGTGATCGGCGCACTAGCAGGGCTTTCTGCTACCGCGTGTCAACGACGACTGAAGAGGCTCCGTTCGGAGGGCATTATCGAGGCCGATGTTTCAATCGTTTCGCCGAAAGCGGTGGGCAGACCTATTCAAATGCTGGTGCTGGTGACCATGGAGCGAGAGCGTTCAGATATAATCGATAGATTCAAGAAGGCCATCAGATCGTCCGTTGAGATCGTCAACGGCTTCTACGTCACCGGCGACGCGGATTTTGTCCTATACGTTACCGCGCCCACAATGGAAGATTATGAGGAGTTCACTCGGCGGTTCTTCTATGTGAACCCGGACATTAAGAGCTTCAAGACGATGGTCGTATTGGATCGCGTAAAGGCGGGCTTTGCTGTTCCCGTTGAAGCACCATCCGAGAATTGACAACACGCTGATGCAGGCGTTTCACCCCGCGGATCGACGCGTTTGCGCGCTTTTCATCACTTAACGCGCATAGAAACCGCGGATGCTATCGCTTTCTGCTTGTATGCTGATGAGGAAGGGTTCGAAAAGCTTCCGTGCTCCCTTTCGGTGCGACAGCAAGCGATAGGTGTGCCGTACCTGCCAGCTGAGCGGACGACCTCCACTTTGATCAGCGCCTTTGAGTTGAGCCTCTCCCGTCGTTCAACTTCACGGAAAAACGCCCAGGTCATTACCTAATCTCGCGCAGAAACTTTCAAGCAGCACAATGCTGACGGTCGATTGCCTCGTTTCGAACCGACTGATCATCCGGACTGAAATACATGCTGCCGATGCACCATCGCCAAGCGTAAGCCCGCTCTCGAGCCGGGCACGCCGAATGGCAGCCCCCCTTCTCATCGATCGGCGCCTTTGCGGTCGCGCAGCGGTAGGCGGAAGCCGCTCCGGCACGCTTCCTTCTTAAGCTTACTCGGGCGCTTCCAATCCGCTCGCTTGACTTACCCAACTCGACGTCCCCCGCAGAAATTGCTTGCACAAGATTTGACGGCTAGACGCTTCGCGACTAGCAACGCTCGTTTGTCGCCATTGGTTCTCCTCGCCGATCCACAACAGTGCTCCGGCTTGAGATCGCGTCGAGGACATTCGCCCGAAGCTCCAGAAACGTTCATCGAAATTTTTATCGGCAGTCCTTAGCCAAAGGTGACGGATCCGACCGAGAGGACCGCACCATGTTTGGCTCGGTACGATAGGCCGTTCCGGCAACGAATGCGAGACTACTAAGGCCCGACAACCCTTCGAGTGTCATGATGCGGTGCTCGATCAATGTGATTGCAACATTCATCTCCTTCGAGAGCAAGCGGAGTAGACACTCGACGCACCTCACCTACTCCGATGTTAGGGGGTTAAGCGTGCCACACGCAGCCATCACGAATGTCCGATTCCTCGAGCCCCAGCCTTCTCGTCGTCATAGCTTCGATTAGCGCATCGATCTGGTGCTTGGTCGTGCCCGGCGTGACGACCAGGTGGCTGACGTCCTGCGTCGCAATCTACCACTTGGTCTTGATGCATTCTCCAACGGGAGGGAAGACCACGGTCAGCGCATCGGGATTGCGCCACGCTCTCACGCCATGGGCATTTAGCTCTTCGGCTGCGTAGGCCGCGAGTTGCTCACATTGACGGAAGGTTCGCTTGATCCCTCCGATACCTAGGCTGCGGATCGCATATCAGAGAACAATCGGGGTACCCTTTCGGTTTCCGCTCGCCTGTACTCTGGAACGCTCCCGAGCAGGAACTTCATCATCCGCGCGTCGTTCCGATGCATTTTGTCGGTCTGCCACAGAAGCGCGCCTTTGTCGCCGTTATCGAAATATGCCGCTTCGATTGGTGTATGGATCGCCGCAGTAATGCTCGATGAACCCGCTGAATGGCGCAAGTAGCGCTCCGGCTCCGGATAGAGCCACCTAGATAAGGGGCACATTGTAAAAGCCGTCGTCAGAATGGCGTTGACACTCGATTGGCTCTCAGGGGCGACGGTCTTGATCGATTCGTTCTCACTAGACGCGGATTTCATCATTACACCTATGTCGAGAACCGTGCGAACAGCACCGGTCCGCAAGCGTAACGAAGCACAGCGGAAATGGGTTGAGAGGCTTAGAAACCCAAAAAGCTCCCAATGCTCCGCAGCTCGCGATTCCCCTTTCAATTGCAACTTCGGACTTCTGCGACCGGCTTGGCCCTACTGCCACCTGGCGCGGTGCAGGATTTGAGCCACTGCGACGCAACCGCAAATTGGCTGTTTTTTTCGCTCGCGATGTCGCATTCGCAACAGCTTGGCGGCTTCTAGACAAGAGGCGCGTTTGCTTTCGTACGGAAGCGCGCGCGCAGGCCAAGGCGAATTGCGACTCGGCAGCCCGACGGGCGCCCACCGCCTCGATCATCTCTGGCTTGGCTGTTGCTTGCGGCGTCGCTCTCACCACGTTGCGTATCCGGCAGTTACATAGCTTGTTCGATGTTGGATCTAACGCCGCCATCGCTATTGCGAGCGTGGGCATCATCGCGCGAAACCCGGATAACGGCAGCTAGTCGTGACCTATCAGGCGCTCCCTTTTCACGGTTTCCTGATTGAGAGACCCACATGATGACCGGCATCTCAGCTCACGTTCGATCAGAAAGGGCTCGGTGAAGGACCTTGTCTGGTCGGATCGCGGAGAGGGCAGCGGGGCGCTACGGAGTCATACACATTAAGCTTCTTATCGGAGTCAAAGCGCCCACTCGCTACTAGAACAGAAGAATATTCTTCAATTGCAAGGCAACCTCGATGAGGTCTCGTTTGGCCTTCCAGCATTTAGCTGACGAGATGCATCACGCGCCTCGAAATCGCACGGCTAGTGCTAGAATTCCTCCAACAAATGGACGATAGATTCCATTTATGGTTCGACTGCCGAAACTAGTAGGCTTTTCCGGGTTGACAATCTCAGCCTCGAAGACCCCGCTCTGATCATTCGTCCTGACACTGACATCTTGAAAATCCAAGAATTCACCAGTTGCCGGCGCATATGATTTGTATACGGCTTCCTTTATTGCGAAGAACAATTTCGGGCCGAAGCGACTGCTGGACCACTCCTTACGTTCGATTTCCTCGGAGGTGCACACGAGCGGCAAAAGGTCCGCACCTAGCGGTTCATGATCTTCAATGTCCAACCCCAGAGCGAGCACAGTGTTGGACTTTCCAGCAACAGCTCCGCAATCAGACGAAGAGTGGGAAATGCTGCCGACGACCCCCGAAGGCCAAAGAGGAGCCCGATCCACTCTCGACAAAATCGGAACAGGAGCGAAACCCAATTTGCGCAAGACCTCATGAGCGTGATGCCGTCCCCAGGCGAACTCACGCCGACGACGAAGCGAGACGTTCCCCAACATGTCGTCTTCGGCCGGAAATGGGAGGGGGACCGGGTCACATATCGATCCGCCGGAAAAGCTGATGTCATTTGCCAAAGCTGCGCCGATAGCAGCCCCTAACGTCGTTAGCGTTTTCATAGGTTGGACCAACCTTTGTTCTGGAACAATCTGAAGCTGCAGATCTGAGCTCGCTTTACGTTAGCTAGCCTGAGATCGCAGGCCGCTCAAGGCCCGCAGCGTCCGAGACGAAGTCATGCTCTGCGACGCTCGATATTTCGACGGCAGGATCGGACCGATCGAGCGTGCATCGGACGAGCTCTGCGCTGACGCGACCCGCTTTCGAGATCGACAGCCCTCGCGCCACACCTGGCTGGCCGAATTGCATCACCGTTGTCGGAGCTGTCGCAGAGTGCTCAGAGTGGACGGGTACGGCCTTCAACAATTCCGGTGAGGCAGAGGTCGGGGCGGATTGGTACCCTGCTTGTGGACGTCGAGCAGAATTATGCAGTCTATGTGGAACCTAACCTGTCGGTCCTACCCTCCATTATGATGCCGGACCAACGAGGGCGACTTTGTGCTGCGCGGTCGTGCGAGGAGCTCTCGCTCACTGCATTTGATCCGTGGCGCGACCGATGAACTCGAGCACCGACTGCGCCTTGTGGATCTCACGTGCGACGCAATTGAAGATTCGGGTCGCAGATTCAAGCGTGACGACAAGTCCAACCTCCTCGCATGATAGCTCAAAATGATGCGCAACCTGTTCGTTGGTAGGTGCAATGCCACTTTGCAGCGAGCTGATCGCTAATGATGCGAGCATGTGCTCGACCACGTCTTTTTCGGCCTGAGTCAAGACATGCTTCCTTTCTGAATGTTGGCTCGCCTGTCGGCGAAGTTGTGGTCGCCGTTGAAAGACCGGCCAAAGCCGCTCCGCCTCCGCGCCTGTGTTGCCACGACGGTCACATCATGCGGGCTCAGGAAACTTGGGCGAGACAGCTTCCGTCGACTTCTAGACTCTACTTATGGGGCTGCAGTAAGCAGAGTAAGGCTCAAAGACGACCCTGCGCATACGATCTCGGAAGTTCGAGACGTCTGCCGGATCCGCAGCCTCACCCATTGGGGCGCTTCGCCGTGACACGAACTCGAAAGCGGCGACGTCGACTTCTGCACGCATGGCGGGAGTCCGAAATTACACGAACATGATGACCATGCCGGCGCAACCGCCGGCCCCCGGTGAGCAGCGGACTGAGGTTTCCCAACATGCTCCACGAAACGAGGAGAAGGCAGCAAGCATCACAGTAGTTCAGCTCCTTCGCAGCGATACCGCACTTCCTAAAGAATACGGCGCCCTCGCCACCTGCATATCAAGATCGGCTGAGAAGATCGCAACGTGCCACGCAGCCCAGCCAATGCGGCGCACGCCTCACCCACATGGGTGACTCTGCCTAAGGGTGGCCGGCCCTCCGAAGCGCTTGCACGGACTGATCTACCTCCCACGTCGCACCACTACGAGCCCTCTTACGAGCCCTCTTGGATTTGTGGATCTTTCCTTGACTCCGATCTGTTTCTGCCTGCCAACACGCGAAGTGACTCAGCCTCTCGAAGCACACTGAATGAAAGCGTCACGAGGATGCTCGAGAAGACGCGAATCCCTCAATGGGAACGTTGCGTGGCACTCGTTTGAGTTGCTAATGATGGCTTTAGTCAGCATTTTTTCAAGCCTACAACCTGACGCTACGTGAGATTCAAGCTGTTTTTGTTGGGCTTGCGGCTTTTCGGGATTTGGGTACTTGCGAGTTCTTATCGAAGAGCTGATCGCAGGCGAGTAAGGGTTCATCGCCGGACGAACGAAGGTAACAGGTCAAGATTGGCTTGCAGGGACTGCTGCCCTTCATAGAGCTCCTGGTCGCTGCATTCCGTGTAGACGAAGCGCGTGTTGCTCAAGGTATTCCTTGCCGCCAGCGATCACATCGGACTCGGCTCCCTGCACGTCCATCCAGATGAAATCGATGCGTTTTAAGTTCGCCTCACGGCACCAATCATCCAACCGTCGAGTTTCAACTGAGATGGGATGATCAAACCGAACCCAGTCATGTTCCACGAGATGATTCTTGGGTCGGCGTATTGAGCCAGAGAGATCCCATTCCTTCGCATCTCCATTTCCATTGCTTGGATGGAAATCGACCCTGCCATTTCGCTCACTGACCGCGATCTCGAATAGCTTCACTTTGTCGAGGTACAGATCCATGTTTTTCTTGAAGCGAGCAGCCGCTCGGGGATCTGGCTCAAAGCAGTAGAGCTGAGCCTGCGGGCAGAGCTCGAGAAACTTTCGCGTATCGGTTCCGTCGTTGCAGCCGATGTCCAAGATAACGCGATCCGGCTTTTGGAAGAAGAGAAGCAATCTGCCGATTGTACTGTTAAGGATGATGTGGGTTCCATGGAAATATGCGGTCTCTTAGAAAAAGGCCTGCCGAAGCCTAGCCAGCAGTCCTGTCGAGAACTTTTGGAGCGCTCGGCAGCTGCCTACTTACAGGGCCTCGCGGAGGTCCGTTGAACTTTGTCCTTGAATTCTCGATTACACGCACCCCCTTCCTGCGCAATGTATATCAATGTATATATAGTGTATGCGCCGGCCTGACGATAAATCGGATGGATTATGCGCGCCTCTCGATCAACTCGTGGCTTTTAGGATGCGTCGCCAGCGTATTTCGGGCTCTTCAATAGGCGCGTCGTACCATGTCATTGCTGTCGAATTGCAAAGTAGCTCGTCACAATCGCACCACAGCACAAGGCAAAGGGCGGGCTCCAGCTTTCATTGCCCCGGCCGATGCTGACTCGGCGGCCTAACCGCCTGATTTGAATCGACTTTCAGTTAGACTTCGCAAATGACGGCCTTCCCTTGCGCATAACCGGAGAGAGAATGACGGCTCAGGATTCACAGCGGCGCGTGGCGCTGATCACGGGCGTCACCGGCCAGGACGGTGCCTATCTGGCCGAATATCTGCTTGGCCTCGGCTATGAGGTCCACGGCATCAAGCGGCGGTCGTCCTCGTTCAACACGGCGCGGATCGATCACCTCTACCAGGACCCGCATGCCCGCAACGTGCCGTTCCTGCTGCATTACGGCGACATGACCGACTCGACCAACCTGATCCGGCTGATGCAGCAGATCAGGCCGACCGAGATCTACAACCTCGCTGCCCAGAGCCATGTCGGCGTCAGCTTCGAAAGCCCGGAATACACCGCCAACGCCGACGCGGTCGGCGTTCTGCGCCTGCTCGAGGCGATCCGCATTCTCGGCATGGAAAAGGAGACGCGCTTCTACCAGGCCTCTACGTCGGAATTGTACGGCCTGGTCCAGGAGGTGCCGCAGAAGGAGACCACGCCGTTCTATCCGCGTTCGCCCTACGGGGTCGCAAAACTGTACGGCTACTGGATTACGGTGAATTATCGCGAAGCCTACGGCATGTTCGCTTGCAACGGCATCCTGTTCAACCATGAGAGCCCGATCCGCGGCGAGACCTTTGTCACCCGCAAGATCACGCGCGGCGTTGCCCGCCTCGAGGTGGGGCTTGAGGACACGCTCTATCTCGGCAATCTCGAGGCCAAGCGCGACTGGGGGCATGCGAAGGACTATATCGAGGGCATGCATGCGATCCTGCAGGCGGATCAGCCTGACGATTTCGTGCTCGCCACCGGCGAGACGCGCTCGGTGCGCGAACTGATCGAAGTCGCCTTTGCCGAAGTCGGCCGCAGCATCGAATGGCACGGCAAGGGCGTCGAGGAGACCGGTGTCGACAAGAAGTCCGGCAAGACCGTGGTGCGCATCGATCCGGAGTATTTCCGGCCCACGGAGGTCGACCTTCTGATTGGCGACGCCAGCAAGGCGCGGGAGAAACTGGGCTGGAAGCCCAAGACGCCCTTTGCCCAGCTGGTCAAGGAGATGGTCGCGAGCGACCTCGAAGACGCGCGACGGGAGGCGGCTCATGGTAAGCATTCCCTTTGAGCTGAAGGGCAAGACCGTCTACGTCGCCGGCCATCGCGGCATGGTCGGTTCCGCACTGGCGCGCCGGCTGGGGCGTGAAGATGTCGAACTGCTGACAACGACCCGCAATGAGGTCGATCTGCGTGATCAGGGGGCGGTCAACCGGTGGTTCGCCGCCCACCGACCGCAGGTCGTATTTCTGGCGGCAGGCAAGGTCGGCGGCATCGTCGCCAACAACACGCTGCGCGCAGAATTCCTCTACGACAATCTGGCGATTGCGGCGAACGTGATCCATGCCGCGCATGTCCATGGCGCCGAGAAACTGATGTTTCTCGGCTCCTCCTGCATCTACCCCAAGCTGGCGCCGCAGCCGCTGCGCGGGGATTCCATGTTGACCGGCCCACTGGAGCCGACCAACGAGCCATATGCGATTGCGAAGATCGCCGGTATCAAGATGGTGGAGGCCTATCGGAGCCAGTATGGCACCGACTTCATCAATGTGATGCCGACCAATCTCTATGGCCCCGGAGACAATTATCATCCCGAATATAGCCACGTCGTGGCTGCGTTGATCCGCCGTTTCCATGAGGCGAAGGCATCCGGCGCCAGCGAGGTCGCGGTCTGGGGCACCGGCACGCCACGGCGCGAATTCCTCTATGTCGACGACCTCGCGGACGCCTGCATCCATTTGATGAAGACCTATTCGGATGACGAACTAGTCAATATCGGCACCGGCGAGGACACCACGATTGCCGAATTCGCCCGTGTCGCGGCCGCAACTGTCGGCTATACCGGCGAGATCAGCTTTGACACCTCGCGCCCCGACGGCACGCCGCGCAAGCTGCTCGATGTCTGCCATCTCACCGCGCTCGGCTGGCGAGCCCGCACCTCGCTGAGGGAGGGCATTGCGTTGGCGTACCGGGCATATCTAAACGAGAGCCACAGGTCGCGGCAGAGTAGTCCTCCGCGTGCCGAACAAGCGAGCGTGATCCGGGACCCATAAGCAATCGGCCTGTGAAGACTCTCCTAGCGCTTGAGCGGGAATCGATCGTTCGGGCAGAAGGGGTTTTAGATGCACGCTTTTTTCAAGCTATAGGGCTCGAAGGATTGCAAATTCGACGACGAGAAGCAGGCCAAACAAGGTGCTTTTCTTGTCATCGTCCCTCATATTCAGCCCAACAATCGGAGGTTTCGTAGGCTCGAACGGATAATATTTGATGAAGCTTGTGCTTCAATCTCTCCAAGATCAAAACGGCAATGTTCTCTGCCGTAGGATTCTCCAATCCCTCGACTTCGTTTAGGCATCAATGATCAAGTGCACTGATGATCTAGGTCAGAAAAGTCTACGACGAATCCGGTGACAGGATCCCTGGTCCATCGAGTTGCACCTCGACCCTATAGGAATGGCCGTGCACGCGGCTGCACCTATGTGTGGGCGGCACGTTCGGGAGCCGGTGAGCCGTTTCAAAAGGCTTGGGATATCTTCATCGAATGCGCAGATGCTTATAGGATTTCAATGCTCAGCCCAGTTCGGATAACTGAGTAGTACCCATGATTTCGCGTATGGATTGGGGCATCCATCAGCTAAAGGGGCAATTGGATTCAGGGGGTGAGGCATTCGGCATCTACCCCGATCAACGTAGTCACCCAGAAAACTTAGACGCATAGCTTTGGGTTCCCAGCTTCGCAGAGAAATCACTTGTAGGATTGGCGCGGCCAGCACACAAGCTTCTTAGGACTGTGAGCGATGCGTGGCCGATTTCCTCGGCCGTTGCCGGCCACTGAGGGCACCCGCCCATGAACTCGGCCAGATCCCATCGCGGCCCTCGCGTCAGTCGACCTTGGCCGACTTGGCGAAGGACTCGCGTGAAGCCATCGGAATGGCGCCTCCGCGGGTCGGGTCCGCGAAGGTGCCACCGGCCGAGGCGTAGTCCTTACCTGTACAACGCTCAAGGACGATGCCAATCGCCTCGACATTCGGGATGTCCGACTCGTGCAGCTCGGGCATCGAGGACTTGCGGGCAAGTGCCGCCTCTACGTAGGGAGCCAGCTCCTCTTCTTTACGTCGGACGCGCTCGTCTTCCCGCTCTTTCAGAGCAGGCATGACCTCTTTGGCGAACAGCTCAAGTGCCTCACAGATATGCTCGTGCTTATTCATGCCGCACTGCTGGATAAAGATCATCTGGTCGATACCGGCATCAGCATACCCCATGAGATGCTCGCGAACACTCCTGGGCTGTCCGATGCTGCCTGAGCCTGGCGTCTCCTTCATCTCGTCCTTGATCGCTTGGAAGCGCCGCCACAAATTCGTGCGCCCAGGACGGTGTTCGCCATATACCGCATAATGCGCGATCGAATAACCGAAGAACTTGAAACCATCGAGTCCTCGACGCATCGCTTCTTCGGCGTTCTCATGAACCATCATACCGTTGAGAGTGGCGATATTGGCGTTTACCGAATGCCCAATGGGCACGCACTCATTGGACTTGATGATCTGATAATACTCGTCGCGCCACACTTTCGCTTGCGACGCCTCCACAAATCCAAAAACCAGCGCCCCTACCCCGTAACGCGCGGCACGCAAAATACTGTCGCGCCGGGAACACGCCATCCAGATCGGTGGGTGCGGCTTCTGGACCGGCTTTGGCACGATGTTACGGGTCGGCATTGAGAAGAATTGCCCGTCGTACCCGGGATACGGCCGCATCGTCATCATATTGGCGGTCTGCTCGACCCCTTCCCGCCACATGGCATTTTTCTGCTCGGGCTCGATCCCAAAGCCATGCATCTCGATCAGCGACGCGGATTCTCCGGTCCCCCACTCGGCGCGCCCCCCAGAGATCAGATCGAGCGTCGCCAGGCGCTCCGCCACCCGCGCCGGATGGTTGTAATTCGGGGAGGACAGGCAAATGCCGTGACCAATGCGAATAGTCTTTGTACGCTGGGAGACGGCACCCAGAAAGACCTCGGGTGCGGATGAGTGGGAGTACTCCTCGAGGAAATGATGCTCAACCGCCCACATGTGATCGAATCGAAGCCGATCGGCCAGTTCGATCTGCTCCAGCGCATCACTGAACAATTTTCGCTCGCTGCCGTCCTCCCAAGGACGCGGCAACTGGTGTTCATAAAACAGTCCAAGCTTCATCCTTTTTCTCCTGGGGCACGATGGTCACCGAGCCGCTTCAAACATGGCGCCCAGCCCACTGTCGCAGGGTGGTTCTGCGCCGCGGCCAGCAAATGTACTTCGTTCTCTCGGTTCAAAGCTCTTGCGCGCCAATCGAGCTCTCTATCTTAACTCCAGCCGCCGATCTGCTGGAACGGCTCGCCGCCCCCTCCACGAAGGTAGTGCACTGCGCCTCATTCACGACCATTTCCGAAGCCACTGAAGGGCAGGCTCTCCCAGTTCGCCGCGACCGAGGCGCGATCTGGATGTGCCTCTCTGCCGACGATCAGACGCGACAGGACCAATGCCGCTGCTGGCCGAATGACAGCGGCACCACGACGGATGTGGCTTCAATCGGCGCTCCAGCACTCAACAGTACAGCAGTTATGGCATTGATTTGGATCAACTGAGCAAGCCTCATCTAAACTCCCGGGCCGGTGCCTGCGATACCGCCATTGTCGTGACGGATTCTTCACCGTCTCCCAGCAATCGGCGTGCCACAAGACCTTTTGTGCGAGGCTGCTTGAAGAAGACACACCATGTGCTTCGCGTCAACTACTAGCTGCGTAGTGTCGGGCCTGGAAATTACGTCTTCAACCGGACACGGCTGACCACGACAACACGTGCGTTAAACGACGACCCTGGGTCTCGTGCCGAACTCGAATGCCTGCTCGGGGATCATCTTGCCTCTGGCGACTTCACGGCCAGGGCGCTCGGCATCGCAGCATGATCTGGTATCTGGCAATTTGCGGCGGGGGCATCCAGTGGTGCTGGCGTTGGCCGTACAGGCTGCCGCATCACCGATGCTTGCCGGTTGCCGTCTCCAAGTTTGTTGGCGGCGAGTCCTCAAACGCGCTCTGAGCGAGCCCTACACGTCGGATCCGACGACGATGTCATGGGGCGCGGTCGCCGAGTGAGATTCCGACCTGACGGCGTTCGCATGTTGAGGACCGCGGTCATCGTCGCGCTCTGGGCATCCGCGCTGATGAAGAGAGCCGAAGGTGAGCCGTAAGCGGCCGGCCAGTCCTGCTGATCAAAGTGGGAGAGCCGGTCGCCGGGGCGAAGGACGTCACCCGCGATTGCGATCGTGGCTTGGCGAGAGGCCGCCTCTTCCGGCCACTTGCTGAAACCATTCACCAGCGATGCTAGACTTTGGCTGTTCAACTCCTGAAGCGCTCCGCTTTCATCGCCCGAACATGCGGCTATTCTGATCGTTGCATTACGGTATTCGGCCATCGTTGAAGTGTCGACCGAATGATGATGCGAAGAACGAAAGGGCTCTGAGCCCGACTTCCTTAATCAGAGGGTTATCAAGCCGCGACATACATGCAGCTATGCGCTCGCACGCTTCGATACCTGCCTGACCTCAGGCCTGCTGGCTCACCGCATTGCATGTCGTGGCGCACCCCCACGATATCCCGGCGCGGATGTCTTCTTCGAAGCATGGCACGAATCTCAGTTAGTATCTGCGGCGGCCTTTTACAGGAACGTTGCCTGGTCCACGCCGGCACCCCGGCCGGACACGACTGCCTATGCAGCGGGAGCGCGTCTCTTCGCGAGATTCTGGTAGCTTGATCGCAGCGCGGGCGGTGCGCGACCTGCGCAATTGCAACTTACATCACCAAGCATTCAGCATTCGTATCATCCGACACTCCCCAGGCCACATGCGACTTTGCCAGCTTTCAGTATCATTCCAATAACCGGCGAGAGCGCTTCCCATCCTTGTACAAGATGTACCCGAATGATCGGTCATCATCCGCAAGCGAGAAGGTCGACCTCGCAAGGCATGCCGCTCGAATTGATTGCTCAAATGAGCCATAGACGCCTGCGTGGTAGCCTTGGTCATCGTTCTTCCAAGCCTACAACCTGACGCTACGTGAGATTCAAGCTGTTTGATGCTCATCTATATACGGCGATGTACCGCTGATGGTGGTCGCGGTCATAATCGCCGCAGTCGGCTTTTTCCGAGAACGGCTCGTTCGCATGTTCACAAACCTGACGTGGAACACCGCACACAGCAACTAGTCGTCCGTATCCCACCGTCACTGATGGCCTCGCATCAAGAAATCCCCACCACGCGTTGGTGACGCGTCAAAGATTCCACTATCCCTTGTTTCTGCCATCTTCGCATCCAAAGCAGAGATTTGCTGATTGCACACGTCGCGGTCGGCGGTAGCGAGTGCTTTAAGGGGATTCCGTGACAAAGCCAGTTGTGATTGTGGTGGGTGCGGACAAGGGTGGGGTTGGCAAAACGACCGTATCCCGAACGCTTCTGGACTATTTCAATACCAATAACGTGCAGACACGCGCATTCGATACTGAGTCGCCGCGAGGAACGTTGAAGCGCTTCCATCCCGAGATGACCGAGATCGTCGACATGACCACGACTGCGGATCAGATGAAGATCTTCGACACACTTAACTCAGGGTTATCCATCACGGTGATCGACGCCCGCGCAGGCTTGCTGTCTCCGGCGCTGGCATCCTTGCGCGACATCGGCTTTTTGGATGCCGCGCGGTCCGGCCAGATCACCTTTGCCGTATTCCACATCTTGGGATCATCCATCGCTTCCCGGGACGAGATCGCCGAGACCGCCAGTTCCATGACTGGTGCAATGTATTTTCTGTTCAAGAACTTCATCAACGACACTCAATTCTTCCAGTGGGACGAGTCGACCTACAACTCCTATACCACCGTATCAAGAACGCGACCGAGCTGACGATCCCTAAGCTCAACGAGATGGCCTATGAGCAGGTCGAAGTTGCTTCCGTCCCGTTCGTCAACTTCGTAGCCAACAAGGATCGGCACGACGATGCCGCGAACCACTCCTTCGTGCTGCGCGGCTATGTTCGGCACTGGCTCGCGAATGTCTGGCGCGAATATGATCGCATTAACTTGACCGACTTGGCCGGCGCCAAGTCACTGACCCGCGGCGGCGAAAAATAGTCGCTCGTTCGGCGATTGAAGGACTGAACCACATACGAAGTTAGCTTGATATTACTGGCAATGTTAGCCACGCCCGTTTACATCATCTGCTCTCCTATCCCGCAGGTCGGCAATACCCTCGTCTCTCGCCTCATGAGCGAGTTCTCGCTGCTGAAGAACGGCACTGCGCTCTCGTTCGACATCAACCTGAAGGAGCCGTCACTGGTCGATTACCTGCCTAACATCACTGAGACGGCGGATGTGATCGACACCTACGGCAAGATGCAGCTGATGGACCGGCTTATCCTGCACGACCGGGTGGCCAAGGTAATCGACCTCGGCTTCCATGCCTTTGATGAATTCTTCAAGATGTGCGAGGAGATCGGCTTCATCAAGGAGGCGCTCCGCCGCCGTGTCGCCCCCGTCATCCTATTCGTCGCCGGCACCGACCGCGCCTCCTCGCGCAGCTATGAGATGCTGCGGTGGCGGATTCCGCCGTGGGCGCTAATCACCGTCCACAATGAATTCATGCTGCGCGGCGAGTTACCTGAAGCCATGCATGGCGCGCGCGTACTCCGCTTTTCAGCGCTACCGGCATTTCTAAAGACCTACATCGATCGACTGAGCTTTTCGTTCACCGGATATCTGCGCAAAGAGAAGGATACCTCCATCGAGTTGCATCAGTGGATCCGGCGGAACTACATCATGCTACGCGATCTCGAATTGATGGTGATGCCACAGCCGTCGTCTTGAGTCGGGCTCCACAGGTGGAGAATTCCCGCGATACAAGAATTCTTCAAGTCTGATCGTCTTGCTTTCAGACGTAATGTCCGAGCGCTTGGCAAGGCTGTTTGCCCGCTTCGTGTCGGGACGGCATCGTGCGTGGCTTGGTCCAAAAATCACGTGGCGAGTACGCGACAGAGTTCTGGAGAAATCAACGCGGTCGCCATTAGCTCGTTGTGACCTTCTGAGACTCGTCAGCTTCTCATCAGGTAACTCTCCTAGCATGAGAACCTCGATATCTAGACGGCGACGTCATCAGTAAATGAACACCCGATTGCTTGATCTCGGAATCGGAGGGGCGTGGCGAGCGGTCTCGGTCGCGGCAAACGATTGTTGGTTGTCAGTTGTCTTCAGGCTTCGACAGTCGGAATCTCGGCCGAAGGCTCCACCGCTTTCACTCGATCACCCTACCGTACGCCAGATACGAGCTTTGCTGTGGGATGTGAGGTGCCATGGAGCGAACGAATAACAATTTTAACCTGTTTGATTTTGATGTGGAAGGATTCGCACAAGCGTACTATCAACAGTCGCGCGCGGGGCAGCAATCGGGCAACACGAGGGAGCAAGCTAGCTTTGAGCAGCAGATGAACGAGTTACAACTCAACTCGTCTGATGAGAGCTCCGCAACGTCTAGTTCGCCTGATGAGAGTCCCGCAAAAGGCGATGGAGGACTCCGGCGCACTGACTTCGGCGGTTCGGTGCGGATGCCGCCACACTCCCGGCTGAGGGACACCTCGTTCAGCAGCACGCGCCACAGCGTAGACATCCCCCGAGCTCACTTTCGAGATTCGGCCCAAGTACCGCCGCAGTCCAATTTGCGGGATGATTTGTTCAGCAGTGCGCGCTACACTTTGCCATCTGAGGAGCAGCCCGCGATTCAGACGAAGAACAGCAAGGATCGCGGACTGTGGTCGCGTATCAAGTCAGGTGTCGGAAAGGCGTTTGGGACGAGTCGCAGCGAAAAGCCGTCCGGCTCCACGGCTCAGCAAGAGGTCTTTTCAACGAAGTTTCGCGTGGATTACGCCAAGCAGCCCGGCCGAACACGCGGGGTCCCTGAGGAGGACGAGGAGCTGTTTGAGGACTTCAAAAGCAAAGCCAAGGTCACCCGGGACGACGGCACCGGCAAAGTACTGGGCGACGGCACCATCAAAAATGCGATAGCCGATCTGCGCCATTTGAGCGGCCGACTTAGCCAGAACAGGAGGCCATCAATCGCGGATCGAATTGGCAACCCTGAGCTGGAAGCTGGGTTGGATGATGATGTGGAAACCTATGCGAAGGATCGCAGCGGGCGCATCAAAGCGGCATTGAAAAAGCTCCGGGACGTCGGCGCCGGAAAGGCCTTGTCAGCCGATATCCGGCGCTCGGCTCCTTATCCGGCAGACGCAACCCTCATCGACATGTGGGCCGCGGCGGAAAAGGCGACACGCAGGATTGAGCCGGAGACTGTCGATAGACAGGCTCGCCGCCTTTCCAGGTTGAGTGATTGGCTGCAAACGCGCGAAAAAGGGGCCATGGCTGGCCGACTGAATGACAATGGGCTGGCCCAAGATGTTGAGGAGTATAGGAACCAAACCGCGGACACCAAAATTAACGCCGATTTGCTCAGGCTTCGGCGCTACCAGCAAGTCCTCGAGGCGAACAGAGCGCTGGGGTTGCCTCCTCCTGAGAGCGCGCGTCCGCTCGCCGGGGAAGGCGCTCGGCAGCCCGGGTCGCCGCAGGAGCTTCCCGCAACGCCAGCTACCCCGAGCGAGGGAGCTTGGGATTGGTTTAGGAATCAGATGCAAGAACCCGCGTCGTCCACATTCACACCGCACCATGGCCCGCAGCCGAGCTCGCTTCAGGAGCTTCCGGCAACGCCAGCCACCCCGAGCGCGGGAGCTTGGGACTGGTTTAGGGAGCAGATGCAAGAACCCGCGTCATCCTCGTTCACACCGCACCGCGGCCCGCAACCGCGCTCGCTTCAGGAGCTTCCGGCAACGCCAGCCACCCCGAGCGCGGGCGCTTGGGATTGGTTTAGAGAGCAGATGCAAGAACCCTCGTCACTATCATCTGCGAGGCGTCCCTCGTCAGACGTCTACGGCGGTCTTGAGCCGCTAGTTAATTTGAATCCGCCCACACCGGATGAATTGCGTGACGACGCTCACTCTGTGCCGGCGCCTGACCTCGCCAGACCGCCGTCGTTCGTTGGGTCATCAGGGGCCCCTCAGGAGCGGCTGGATATCGGATCTATCGTCGGCGAGGGTTGGCACCACGGCTCCCAACCGGCCTCGGACGTCCTGATCGATGTACTGAGTAACATCAATCTCATGCCGAACCAGTTCGGCCCAAGCCAGTTCGCGATCAACGGTGAGCATTACTCGGCCACGTTTGGGCCGGGAGAGCACAGGGACGTTCGTCTCATCCATCATCCTCGCGCGAGGCCGATGAATGAAGCTGGGCCATCGCGGCAGCCCATAGCTGATCTTGGGTTTCTTATCCGCGGGGGATGGCAGCACCGCGAACGCTGGCTTCCGCCTTACCTTGTCCGTGCACTAGAGGGGGAGCACCTCTTGCCGGAAGCCGGGCGCCCGACGTATATCAACATCCGCGGCGTGCCTTACAGGGCCGAGTTGCTGGAAACGGACGGCGGCTCACGCGTTCGTGTTTATCCTGAAGCTGGTTGAAGAACGCGCTTGGGCTGCAATCTCGGGTCAGCGGGGCGGCGCATGGGGGGAAGTTTTACCGCACACCCAGCGGCATAGGCTTGCTCGCACCAGGGGCACCCACGGGAAATGCGCTGCGCAATATGAGTTTGGATAAAAGGAAATGGCGATCGCGAAATTCAACTTACTTATTGCCGAGGTCCGCGCGGCACTCGAGCGGCTGATCGATGGGCTGGCAGACCTTGGACTTGCCCACCGCCACGGCTACAAGGTTGAGCGCCCGCGCCGCCGTGAGCTCGACACCGGAAGCCGTCTCGCCGAGGATATGGGCCTTGCGTATTGCCCGCTGATGCAGGTGGGTAGATTGCGGGGGATCTATCGCCGAAGATTGTCGATCGCCTCGGGGCGCTTTGCCATGATGGCATCATTCTCGGTTCAGCTCGTGCCCCGCCCCTTCGCTCGAGCACGAATTGAGCAACTACGTGAGCGGCATAGCCGGTCCCGGCAGCGTTGACTGGACCCTTGGGCACAAACGCGGCCTTTCGCTCTGACCCGCCGATCTCTGGGCTGGGACGCGCGCGACTGCGATGCGCGGGCTGCGCCGTTGGTTGTACCCGCGTCGATGGACCTAAACCCGTGTCACTCTACCTCATTGTGGCGCCCATCGTTCGCAACCACCCTCGCCAGAAACTCATTGTGATGACTTTAATGAGCTCGCAGCACCTTGGCCGCTCTTCTTGAGAGGCGGCCTGCCTTCATGGCTGGCTCTGACATCCGCTGCTTCCGAATCAGCCCGGACCCTGAATCAGCTCGAACGGGCCTAGGGGCGGAACCACGATCCTCGACAATTGCCACCGATGACGAGCGCACCGTCAAGCGCGTAACCGACGCGCTTTGGGAAATGCGCCAAGTTGCGAGCCATGAAGAACTATGCCGGGCACCGATTGAGCCCATAGCTCGGACACATGGTGGTGAGCTGTCAGGAAACGTCGCGCCCCTTGCTTATCTCGGGTGAAGTGATGCAACTCTCACCCATGCGAAGGAGCTTATCAATTTTCGTCGGTGCACGAACGACGTCACCGGATATAAGACGGCAAACGTCGGACGAGAGTATGAATCGAGCGTCAGGGGGGTTGGCCGCTTATCTTCACGCAACGAGCTCTCGGAGGACTTAAATCGTATGCAGCGTAAGATTGTAGTGTTTCCGACACAGCTCGCGACAATACGTCCTGACAGATAGCAAAAAGCGCGAAATGTCTCAAACCCGCATGAGAGGCATCGATTTTCCGTCCAGATAACCACGAATGATGAGTCTCGGCGCCAGCGAAGGCCCTCTGGTTCGCGTAAGATGATTTGCTGTTTTGATGCGTCGCGGTGCTTTTTATCCAATTTCCCATGGTGGCTGCTTCAGCAAGCCTGCGATTTTTAGAATATTCATGCAACGAGCTCTCGAAGGGACTTGAATCGCACGTAGCGTCAGATTGTAGGGTTTCAGACACCAGTCGCGACAATGCGTCGCGCGCAACACTTCCTGACAAGGTAACAAGAATTGCGAATGTCTCCAACCCGTAGGGCCACACCGCTCGACCCCGTCACGCTCCTCGATCAGTCCACTCGAAAGCCTGTTGGCAACGTAGCCTACGCGCCGGACGGGGTACCCGCGCCGGCCAAGTTGAGGCTGCAACAGCACGAGGAGCTCAAGAGCAGTACTCGCTGTCGTCGCGTTCCCGTTGTCAGAGGGGAAATGAAGTTGAGTCCAAGTTCGGTATCCGCCGCCGTTCGTCCCGAGAGGTGGAATGCAGGCGGCGGAACCACCCGAACCACATGCCTGATTACGCCGCTGCGGGGACGGACTCGCCATTCTTCGGTGTGCCAGATGGGCCGCAGCCAAGCGGGCGCGTTGGATCTGTCTAAATGCCGGGTTTTCTCGCGCTCCCGATGCACGTCACCGCCCACCGAGACAATCTTTCATAGCCCGCGGCGCATTGGTTGTTTCGTCCCATGTTAGCGGCATCTAGAGCATCGGCCCGCTGCGGGGGTGCGATCTGTCTTCACGCGTTCAAGGTTGCATTTGCTATGACCAAACGACCTCACAGGTCGATGGCATATCAAGACTCACCGCAGAGTCAGGGCAACATGGGGAGATTCGAAATGTCTCGTTCAGTTCGGATGCCAATCCAGCCATTCTCTCTTGTGCTTTGGTTTCGATTGCGCGTGCTGGCAATGCGCTCGCCGAGCCGATGACCGGAAGCACTGCCGAGATTGGCGCGAAGATGCACGAGGGTCCTGCCACAGCGCTCAATGCTCTGACTAATTCTGACCTAGTTCCCGACATCAAGACCACGGTGACTGTCAAGGACGCATGCGATCCACAGCAAACGGCCGAAATTGCTAATCGGCTCTCAATGGGCGGAGCGATGTTGGCCGTTGGCAACATTGCTCTTCTTAGTCGGTACCGACTCCCGACGTTTACGTTGAAGCTGGAGAACTCAATTTCGCCCGACTTCATGGTCGACGGTGATCTGCTTGGTAGTTTTGGCATGAAGAGGCAATGAAATGCGAACGCTACTGGTTGATCATGATGCGGACCTTGCGCGCGCTGTGCAAGGAGCGCTCTCGGATTGCGGTTTCGCCGTTGATGTGGCGGGCACGCTGGATGAGGCGGCGACCGCTCTCGACTACGCCAAGTACGACGTTCTCCTGCTCGAGTTGGCCCTACCGGATGGAAACGGCCTGGACTGGCTGAAGCGGTTGAGACGCGACGGACATTTGATGCCTGCCATGGTGATGAGCAGCCGCAATGATCTCGATAGGCGGATCGCCATTTTCAATGGTGGTGCAGACGATTTTCTGCCCAAGCCCGTGTCTACTGATGAACTCATCGCTCGGATGCGAGCCATTCTGAGGCGATCAACGCAAATGACAGCCCCCGTCGTTGTGTTTGGCAATCTAAAATTCGATCCGATCGCCCGGCAAGTTTCAGTTGGTGGTCGGCCGCTAAAGATTGCACGCCGCGAAGTGTGCATTCTTGAGCATCTGCTCAGCCGCGCAGGCCGCGCCGTGCCACGCGCGTCGCTGGAGGATAGCCTCTATGCGTTTGACAACGAGGTCTCTACCAATGCACTTGAAGTCGCAATCTATCGCTTGCGCGGTCATTTGAATCAGTCTGGTGCGACGCTACGGATCACAACCGCACGCGGCGTCGGCTATATCCTTGAATTGAACAGCGCGGCATCGGCCGCGTAGTCGATCGAACTTGAAAGCAAAGACTACCTTGAAGATCGCTCTTGATAATGAGGGTGGCAGCGATCGACGCTCGATCGTCGCTAGCGCCCTGTGGTCTGCCGTTTGTCCTTCTCTTTCCCACCTCCTGTGCGCGGTCGCTTTGCTATCGCCACTAACTTCCGCAGCTCAGACGACGCGGGACGCTAGAGGGGGGCCGCCGCGCGCGGCTCCTAGCAGCATCAATGGGACGCTGGTCCTTTCCTCCTCGCTCGGCAAGACAATTCATCTGCCCGGGCCGGCGGCGAGCATCTTTGTTGCCGACCCGACGATCGCGGATTATCAAGCGCCATCGAACACGACCATCTTCGTCTTTGGCAAGAAGTCAGGACGGACCAGCCTGTTCGCTTTGAACGACAATGGGGAAGCTCTCGCCGAGTTTCGTGTTATCGTCAAGGACCCGATCGAGGATCTGCGTGCCATGCTGAAGGCCCAGGTCGGCGACTATCCGATCCAAGTCAGCTATACCCCCCGCGGCGCGATCCTTAACGGTACGGCTCCCAATGCCGATGTCGTCGCCACTGCCGTGAGGGTCACAGAGCAGTTTCTCGGTCCGGGTGCGCTGGTCTTCAATAAAATTCAGGTCGCCGGATCGTTACAGGTCAATCTGAGCGTTCGCGTAGCGGAGGTCTCACGCAGCGCCATGAAGGAGCTCGGCATCAACCTCTCCGCTTTGGGTCAGAATGGCACTTTTTTCTTTAGCAGCGGCAAAGGTGCTGGTTCCGGCACGGCTAGCGGCGGCGGCAAGGCAGGTATCGGCTTCAGCGCCGGTAGTATCAACGTCGGCGCTGTTCTCGACGCGCTCGCCAGCGAGCACCTCGCTTCCGTACTGGCTGAACCGAATCTCACCGCAATGTCCGGTGAGTCCGCGCGCTTCCTGGCGGGCGGCGAATTTCCAATTCCGGTCATGCAGGACAACCGACAGGTTTCGATCGAATTTCGTCACTATGGAGTGAGCCTCGACTTCGTCCCGACTGTTCTTAACAACAATCAAATCAATGTCCGCGTGAAACCTGAGGTCAGCGAGATTTCGAAAGTAGGTGAGGTCAAAGTGAACGGTATGGCCGTGCCTGCCCTCTCTACGAGGCGTGCGGAGACCGTTATCGAGCTTGGGAGCGGACAAAGCTTCGTAATAGGCGGGCTAATCAGGCGTAACTTCAGCACGGATATCAGTACTTTTCCTTGGTTAGGCGACCTGCCCATTCTCGGTGCACTGTTTCGCTCTTCGTCCTTTCAGAAGCAGGAGACGGAGCTCGTTATTATTGTCACGCCTTACATCGTGCGGCCAGCATCGAACCCGAACCGGATGAGCGCCCCCGCCGACCGCATCGGACCGCCCTCAGATATGGGGCGCGCCTTGACGAACACGTTGGCAAGCCCGCCGCGAGGCCGCGACGCTCCGCGCACCAGTGTACCAGGCGCGACAGGCGGCGCCGGCTTTATTATCGAATGAGGATCGTCGAATGACTTTACGAGCCCTGCCCCATCTGTTCGTTCTGATGGCGAGCCTAGGCGGCTGCACAAGCACTGCTCTGATCAACACGGGGCCGGCTGAACAACCAAGCATGGTGCAGCAGCAGAACAGTGTCTTGGTGCTGCAGAGCCTTCGTGGCCTCGAGCGGTATCGACTGAGGGATTTCATTGCCGGCGCCAGTCGCGGTCGGTTTGATGCGCTCCATCTCGATATCACCGGCTCGCCCCGGCTCGCCGCGCAGGTAGCCAGCGAGGCCCGCGCAATGGGCGTCGCGCCTTACAACGTCCGCCTGTTCGGCCCTGGCATCGACCGGCCTGTCGGCTTCGCGGTGCGAATCGAGGCCATTGTCTATGAAGCACGTCCTCCCGTATGTCCGTCCCTTTCGATCATTGGTCCTTCGGTTAACGATAATTCGTTCGACCAGACGCTAGGCTGCTCAACCCGTAACAATCTGGGCGTCATGGTCAACGATCCGAGCGACCTGCTGGACAATAGAGCTGTTATGGCAACAAAAGGTGATCGTGCCGCCACTCCTGTTGCCACATATGGGTCCATGGGGCGACGCAACAAGAGCGACTTGGAAGATGGAATTGGCAACAGGTCCTCGCCAGAAGCCGGGTCAACGGCGACGAGGGATATACAGTCGCCTCGATAGCGCGCCGGATGGCGCAATCATTGCTGCCATAAGCAATGTCTAGACCAGCCCGGCGGAATAGAGCGCTCTCGCAACTCCTTCAAAGCACTTCCCAGGAACGACGTTGCCCAGCCTGGCATTCCGGATGAGCTGCCGCGCCAAGGCTGGATCCTGGACAATGCTGAGGCGCAGCGACTGCGCCTCAGAAAGCAGTCGTGAGGCAAGTTCGCCCTCACCACGGCAAACCACGATCGGCACGCCGGTCTCGCCACGAATGTAGCGAAGCCCAATCAAGATCGCTTGTCCTGTCACTATCAATGTAGCGCGATGCACGCCAAGCGGAGGCTCGTTCGCCGTCTCCTGACGAAGGCGACGGTGTTCTCGTTTGACCTGCGGATTGCCCTGCTGTTCTTTGGACTCGCGTTTGGCCTCGGTCTCCGTCATGCGCATGTCCTGTAAAAACAACCAGCGCTGGATAAGAAGATCGGCCAATCCGGCGATCAGAAAAGCACCGGCAGCAATTTCGGTCAGCAATTTGATCTCAGTGAACACGAAGTTGAGACATCCCCTACCGCAGGTTGGCAAGTATACCAGCGCCTTCCAACTTGCGATAACCGTGAATAGCAAGCTTGCGCCGAGAACGCACACCTTAAGAAGCGACTTCGAGAGTTCAATGAGCGACCGCTTAGACGCAATCCGCTTGAGCCCCTTCATGGGATCCAATTTCTCGAATTTCGGCTTTAAGGACTCGAAAGAGACGTTTAATCCACCGTTGGCCAGGACTCCCGCTAGAATACCAGCGGCAACACCGGCCCCGAGGAATGGACCAACGGCCGCAAGAAACAGTTCGATCAAGCCGCCCAGCGCCTGCTGGACCGCGCTTGTGAACGGCTGCCCCTGCAGTTTGTCGATTAGCCGTACCGTTTCATACCACTTGGTCTCAATGAGGCCCGCTCTTAACCAGAGGCAGCCGAAACCGGCGCAAACACTGACTGCGCTGACCAAATCGGTGCTGCGCGGACTCTGCCCTTTCTTGCGCGCATCTTTTAGCTTCTTGGGAGTGGGGGGGAGCTTCTTCTCTTCGCTCGAGCCACTCATTTAAGGAGGTTCTTGAACAACTCGAGCACGGTGTTGGACTGACTGATCTCCGATCCCATATATTCGACGAGGAAGGTGGCGTAACTTACCATGATTATCCCATACGCCAGATTCTTCATGGTGGGAGAGACATCGTTCAGTTTGAGTTGCGGCGCAAACCGCCCGAGTATCATGACCGATACATCGAGTAGCAGCAGGAATGCCAACACGGGGCCAGAGACCAGTAGCGCCGTATACATGATGTGACCGAGAAGCCCCAGAAATGCCATCGCGCCTTGCACGGTCAAGCTAGGCATCAGCCGATACACGGGCCAGATCAAATAGCTGCCATAAAGGCCCCTAATCATATTCTCCAATCCCCCGGCTAGAACGAAAATCGAAATCGCAGTGGTACCGAGTAAAACCGCCGTCGCCGAAGCCTGGCCACGCGTGGCTGGATCATCGGAAGCAACAGGGTTCGTAATCCCCCTTTGGGTATCGATGATCTCACCCACTGCCTGGATGCTCCATAACGGAATACTGAGCAAAAAGCCGATGAGCAGGCCGACGAACACCTCCTTCAAACCGAGCAGCGTGAGACTGATCAGTCGTGAGCCCTCATCCAGCGACTGCAAGCCGTGCCTGATCTGCAACAGGCATGGCAGTCCCATCGCAAAGGTCACGCAGCCGCGGATCAGCCCCCTAATGCGCGGCAGCGTAAACACGGGAAGGACCAACATAATGCCAAGGGCGCGGGCTGCCGCGAGCCCGGCTGCGAGCACGAGTTCGATCGCCTCCTGGATCAGAGTTTGCGTCTCGGTGAATGAGGGGACGTTCATCTAACGTCGGCTAATACTTGCTGTGAGTGCGGGAAAGTCGGTAAATACCTGCTCTGCTTCCTTGATCAGCGCGGCGCTGAGCACTGGAGAGAACAAAGCGATCACCGCGACAACGACAAGAAGCTTCACAGTCAGTGGCAAAGTTTGATCCTGAAGCTGCGTTGCCGCCTGGATGATGCCGACGACCAAGCCGACAACGACCGCCGCGATAAGCGGTGGCAGAACCCAGATCATGAAGATCACAAGTGACCGGCTCATATGAGTGAGAATACTCGCCTCATCCATGCTCAGCCTCCCGGTGTTGTGTAGCTGAGCACCAGCCCGTGCATGAGCCGCGACCAGCCGTCGATTGAGACGAATAGAAACAGCTTAAACGGCACGGATATCACCGTTGGCGAAACCATCGACATACCCATGGCCATCAAGATGGTCGTTACAATCAGATCGATGGTGATAAAGGGCAGATAGAGAAGAAAACCAATTTCGAAGCCACGCTTGAGTTCTGAAATTAGGAAAGATGGCACCAGAATGACCAGGTCATCGGCGCTCACGTTGCCGCGCATGTCCTCGGGCCAGACCTGTTCGGTTGAAGCCAAGAAGAAGCGGCGCTGCTCGTCAGCGGTGAACTTCTTCAGATGCCCGCGCAGCGGCTCCTGCGCCTCCTTTGCGGCGCTCAGCCAATCATCGACCGTTTGGTAGCGGAGTTGTGGCGCAGAAAGGCGATTATAGGTCTGTTCAATCACTGGCGCGCTAATGAAAACTGTCAGGATCAGCGCCGCGCCATATAGAACGAGGTTCGGTGGGATAGATTGAGTCCCGAGCGCGTTGCGAACGAGGAAGAGCACGACGGACACCTTTATGAACGCTGTGCTTGTTACGACTAGGAACGCCAGCAGGCCAAGGCCGGCCGTGAGCGCAAGGAGTCCAAGAATTCCCGGTTGAATGTCAGTCATTGACGGCCAACCTGCCCCGCAACCTGACGCCAAGCTCCCCGCCGATGCTTACGATGTCCCCGCGGCCTATGCGGCGGCCGTTAGCAAGGATATCAACCGGTCCGTCGAGCGGCCGGCCAAGTTCGAACACATGTCCCTCGCTGATATCCCTCAAGGCTCCGAGTGCGACAGTCCAGCGGCCGCATTCGAAAACAAGAGTAATCTCGATGTTGTCGAGATCACTTTCAGAGGGCGGCCGGGGTTTTTCGGATTGAGTCATCATATGTGCACACTCCAGGGGATGTGGTTGGAGGCGGAATGCCCCTCGCACGATCAAGCGATCCTCTGCAACATGTGCCGGAGCCCATAAGGTTCCCGCGTTGAGGATGGCTTGGCCACGGGCCAAGGGTATTACGTCCGGCAATAGAGCGTCTCCTGCATTTGCTTTCCCTAGCAGCGCAACCGTCGCACGGAGCGAACCGATCTCTCCCTTAACGATGACAGGCAATTCTGGGGGAAGCTGGCGTGCCTCTCGCGGCAGCTGCCTGAGCAGTCCGCCTAACGCCCGAAACGCGGGTGGAACT